>NZ_JCAXDQ010000001.1:0-2203288 GCF_059759115.1 Rummeliibacillus sp. GQ308
TTTTCAATAATATCGGAGGAATACCCAAGTCTGGCTGAAGGGATCGGTCTTGAAAACCGACAGGCGGGTCAAACCGCGCGGGGGTTCGAATCCCTCTTCCTCCTCCATTTTAAATTTTCATTGATACATAGAAAATAAAAAATTATATGGTCCGGTAGTTCAGCTGGTTAGAATGCCTGCCTGTCACGCAGGAGGTCGCGGGTTCGAGTCCCGTCCGGACCGCCACTTTTTAAATGAATAATTATTTGTTATGGGTCGGTAGCTCAGTTGGTAGAGCATTAGATTGAAGCTCTAAGTGTCGGCAGTTCGATTCTGTCCCGACCCACCATAACAATACGCCGGTGTAGCTCAGTTGGTAGAGCAACTGACTTGTAATCAGTAGGTCGAGGGTTCGACTCCTTTCGCCGGCATTTTTTGGAGGGGTAGCGAAGAGGCTAAACGCGGCGGACTGTAAATCCGCTCCTTCGGGTTCGGCAGTTCGAATCTGCCCCCCTCCACCATATATGGGCCTATAGCTCAGCTGGTTAGAGCGCACGCCTGATAAGCGTGAGGTCGATGGTTCGAGTCCATTTAGGCCCACCATTACATTATGTGATTCCGAAGTAGCTCAGTTGGTAGCAGCATCTGACTGTTAATCAGAGGGTCGCAGGTTCGAGTCCTGCCTTCGGAGCCATAGAAGGCCCCTTGGTCAAGCGGTTAAGACACCGCCCTTTCACGGCGGTAACACGGGTTCGAATCCCGTAGGGGTCATAATAAAAAAACTCTTGGAAAATTTCCAAGAGTTTTTATTTTGCACTTTTTAAGCATAAGGTATTCCTTAATCCTAGGCGGGCTTTATATACGTGTTATCGTAGTTCTATAGTGAAGTGCTCATTTACTTGTTTAGTGCTTCCAATTCTATTAAAACTTTTTTAAATTGAAGCTCTGCATCTAGAATGATATGTTGCAAATCTTTTGTGATATTGTTTACCTGTTTTGTTTCAATTCTAATATGATCCACATTCATATTAACTTGATTTATAAATTCTGCTACATTATTCGCTAGCTTGCGTACCTCTTCTGCCACAATACTAAAACCCTTTCCTTGGTCTCCTGCACGTGCAGCTTCAATGGCTGCATTTAATGCTAATATGTTTGTTTTCGTGGCTATGCTTCTCATTAATTGAGATACTTCACTTATTAATTGAGTCTGTTTAGTTAGTGATTGCAAAGCATCCATCTTGGATTCAGTGTTTTCCGTAACAGCTTTTACTAAGTTAGTTGGAATCTCTTTTAATTGGCGGGTGGTAGAGATAGTTTTATTTTCCCGTTCTGTAATATCAGTTGCAATCTTTAAGATACCTTCTATTTCAACGGCCTTGTTTAGGACAGGAATATAGGTAGCTTCAAGCCATACAGTTTTTCCATATTTATTAATACGTTCAATTTTTTCTTGAAATCGAACACCTTGCTTTAGATTTTCCCATAATACAATGTATTCTTTGCTGCTTGAAAATTCATGTGTACAGAATTGTTCGTGTTTCATGTTTAACATTTCATTAGCTGTATAATTCAGTGTGTTTGCAAAGTTTTCATTTGCCCAGATGACTTCTCGATTCAGGTTAAATTCCACCATTGCTAAATTTTTTTCAAGCGCCAACAATACAAATTCCTCATTTAATATTTGAGAGCTGCCTGTTATAAGGTTAGTTTTAATGTTCTTTTTCCTCTCATTATATGTATTTCCTTTTTCCTATTTTAAAAAGAATTAAGTGTAATTATACCATTAGACTAATTCCTTTGATATATATTTCTTTGTAGAAAAAGGTAATAATAATTAAAGAACCAATAAAAAAGCATCCCTTATAAAAGGGATGCTGGAAATTCAATAGGTAAGCCACTTTTGCCGTAATTTTAAATATCGAAAGTTTTAAACCACCACTCCTCAAAGTGGGTGTTCGCAGAGCATTTCATGTTCGTCCACATCAAAATGGATGCGGCATACCAGTCCGTACTCAATTAAAACTCCCTATTACAGCTTAAAGGTTAAAACTTCATATTATTACGTACAATGTAGCTTGTATTGATATATTACTACTAATTAAATTTGAATTCAAGAAAGAAAGCTTGAGTAATTAATAAGCCGCCTTTGCCGTAATTTTAAATATCGAAAGTTTTAAACCACCACTCCTCAAAGTGGGTGTTCGCAGAGCATTTCATGTTCGTCCACTTCAAAATGGATGCGGCATACCAGTCCGTACTCAATTAAAACTCCCTATTACAGCTTAAAGGTTAAAACTTCATATTATTACGTACAACGCAGCTTGTATTCATATAATACTCCCCTTGAAGGCAATCTGCAAGAGAGAACACCTATGAAATTTTTGGGAAAATAAATCTTATTTTTCTTCATTGTATAGAAGAAAATAAAAAAGCATATGCCTATGATTCAGGCCTAAGCTTCAGAAAGAACATGTTGGGTAAGCGTAGTAATATCGATTGGCGTCTTCTCAGAAACTACGTCTGCCAAGATGACATTTTTAAAGTACTTTACACATGTAGGAAGAGGAATTTTCAATAACTTTGTTAATGCTTCCTCATACATGCTGACAAATTCCTTATCGGTGTTTCCTCTTTTCAACTCAGAGAAAGCTTCATAGAAGAGATCGAGCTTATCCGCAAATTCTAGCAATAGTCCTTCAAGCGTTGAATCTTTTCCTTCTTTCATGCGATCAAAGAATATTTCTTGGAATTCCTCAGGGATTTCGTGAAGAATGAATTTTTCCATCATTTTTTCTTCTACATGTGAAATCATCTGTTTTAATTCTGGTGATGCGTGTTTGACAGGGGTCTTAATATCACCAATGAAGACTTCCGCAAAGTCATGGTTAATCGTTTTTTCATAAAGTGACTTCCAATCAACTGTAGCCCCCTCCATTTCCTCTAGGGTACCGAAAAACATGGCGTATTGGGATACTTTCCAGGAATGTGCTGCCACGTTATGCTCTTCAAACTTAAAACGTCCTGGACACCGAATAATTCTTTCTAAATCCGTTAAACTTGTAAAAAATCTATGAATGCCTATATTAATCACTTCCTTGAAAATAGTATATGCCTTGCTGAAAAAATGTGAACATAAAAATGCGTATCAGGGTTTACAACAATCAGTGCAATAAAGCACATCAGAGAAAAATTTTGTAGTTTCACCCTTATTATAGTCGGAAAAATAAAAGTTATCCGGTTATTTACGGAAACGTAAACAGATCTTTATTTTGTATTTACATATTCGCTGTTATTCATATATTTCATTATGAATGAACTCATATTTATCCATTTGAAAACTATTACAATAAAGAAGTTTCACCTTTTTGTTGATTGCATGTCTAGTCAATTTCTATTAAGGTAAAAGTAATAAATAGATAGAAAAGGAAGCAGAAGATATGCTGTATTCAACTGGCGTTTTTATCCATGTATTAAGTGCAATATTATCAATCGGCCCATTCTTTGTCCTTTTACCTATGCTTAAGAAAATGAAGACTGCTCTAATACATGAAGAAATGGTTGCCTATGTAGCAACGTTCCAGATAGCCATTCGTGTCGTTAAGCATGCGGGCCATGTTTTAATCATATCAGGAATATACTTGCTCTGGCGTAGTGGTTATTCGATTGCAACGCCATTTATAGCCGCTACAATTGGACTTTTGGTTGTATCGCTCTTTTTTCTAGCGAAAGCATTCAAACCGACAATGCGCACATTTAATACTCCAGAATATGACCAACAACAATTTGTTGGTAAGCTAAAAAGAGCTACATGGATCTACGTAATTCTATTAACCTTAATGCTATGGTTCATGGTGACAAAACCTGTTTTATGGTGATTCATCGATGGCTCGATGAATCAATAGAAGAATTACTAATAATCCTACTTCTATAATGTGAGATTAATGAAAATAGGTGAAAAATATGAGATTAATGAGAATCGCTCTGATCCTGCTTGCTGTTATTCTGATCTTCTTCGGATGGACAGCATATAAAGAAAAAGGACAGAAGGAGCGCATCAATGAAATTATTAATAAACAGCAATATGTTAATGAAATAGAAGTAAAAGATCCTAACAAAGGTAAAATCATTTGGACCACAAAGTCTGAAGCAAACCAATTCAAAGAGCAATACCCTTTAAGCCATATTGAAAACCTCAAAAAAGAAAATCGAAATCAATTTGCTGAAAAACCGGATTATACTATTATTTATAAAGCAAAAGGCAAAGAACTATACAAGGTGGAGATCCTTCATCTTTTAGATAATAATAAAGTTAGCAAAGAAATGAATTCTTTTATATTCCATGCGAATGATGAAGAATATATTATTTATTGGGCAGAACAGCAAAAAGTATTCGAGCAATCGTCTAATACACAAAAATTGCTTGAACGTATTCAGAAAAAGTAAATGCTTAGTAGATGCATTGTAAGATAAATAATTGCCCAAGAAATAATCCATATGAGTAAATGTTATAATAGAAGGAGTTTAAGACAAGGAGTGTTCCTGTGACAAAGTGGTATAGTGTTTTCCCTAAAAATCCAATTCTTAGCGGATTGGCGTGGCTCTGCCTTTGTTTTATTCCATTCTATATGATTTTTGATACATCACAAAAGCTAGAAAGCTCTATTGCAATTGCTATTCTACTTTTATATCTTATCTGTTTTCGGTTTGCCTATACTGCGACGAATGGACTTCTTTATTTGTGGATAGCTTTTGGCATGGCCATTAATGCGGTAATGACCGTTTTATTTGGATATATCTATTTTGCATTCTTCACGGCGTTTTCAATCGGCAAAATTCATCATACGGTAGGATTTTATATCATGTATGGTTTGCATATTGCGTTGACGGTAGGCTCTGTTATTGGCGGCTTCTTTATAGAAACAGATGTATTCATTCAAGAACTTCCTCTTATTGTCGTTATCTTGTTTAGTGCAATAATGGGTCCCTTCTATTTATATAGCGAAAGTAAAAGCAAGAGGCTCCAAGGTGCGCTACAGACGGCTAATGCTAGGATTTCTGAGTTGAGTATATATGAAGAGAGGCAGCGGATTGCAAGAGACCTGCATGATACATTAGGACAAAAACTATCTATGATTGGTTTGAAAAGCGATTTGGCTGTACGTTTAGTGCAAAAGGATCCCAATGCGGCGATTCAGGAATTGAATGATATACGTCAAACATCCTCTATTGCATTGAAAGAGGTTCGTGAAATGGTCTCCAACATGAAAAATGTAAAACTGCAGGAGGAAATGCAACACGTCCAGCAAATCTTAAAAGCTGCGGATATTAGACTAAAAGTGGAAGGTAATCCTCAGTTTGATGCTATACCAACGATGTTAAGCAATTCGTTAAGCATGTGTCTGAAGGAAGCAGTAAATAATATTGTACGACATAGTCAAGCAACAGAGTGCTCAGTCGCTATTAGTCAAACTTCAGATATGATTGAGTTGGTTGTAAAAGATAATGGAATTGGCATTAAAAAAGGTGTAAAGAGAAATACAGGTAATGGGTTAAACGGTTTAAAGGAACGTGTGGAGTTTGTGAATGGCGAGTTAGAGGTCAAAGATAATGATGGTACATTTATAAAAATCACTGTGCCTATTGTTAGGCCGCCAACAGAATAGCTCAAGTATCACATGAGATACTTGAGCTATTTAACATACATATGACTGAAATGTGAGTTTTATTTATTCAACTAGTCAAAAACATTAAAAATTTTCTTTTTAAAGATAAAATTCATGAAAAAGAAAAGGATATATTGTTTTAATGTCGAATTGTAAATAGTAAGAAAATTAAAAAATATAAAGGGGTTGGGTGGAAATGAATCAAGAAAATCAAAGAGCGATACAAGATGATTACCCAGATGACTTTGCTTGGTGCTATGGATGCGGACGTAATAATAATGAAGGAATTCATGTAAAGACATATTGGGAGGGTGACCAAACGGTTTCTTCTGTTCTTCCGGATAAAAAGTATACAGCTTTACCAGGCTTTGTGTACGGGGGTTTTTTAGCTTCATTTGTGGACTGCCATGGCACTGGTTCGGCATCATTAGCGTTGCATCGAAAAAAAGGCCATCAACCGGGCGACGGTGTCGAAGCGCCTCGTTTTGTCACAGCTTCTTTGCATGTTGATTATTTCAAACCCACACCTCAAGGTATTACCTTAAAGGCAACTTCAGAAGTGGAAGAAATCCATCCGAAAAAATTCAGGGTGAAAACCCAAATTCACGCAGGCGACCAACATGTGGCGAACGGAGAAGTAGTAGCAGTCGTAATGCCAGATACTTTTATAAAAGATAAAGATTAATATAAAAAGAAAACTTCATAATAGAGGGGAAGAGAAAAATGTTTAATCCACAAGACTTCGGAGAAAAATTAAAAGAATTGCGTATTCATAATGGGTACTCCATGCTGTCGTTAGGAAAAGCAATCGGCACATCTGCAAGCCGTATTAAAAGCTGGGAGATGGGTGAAAGTGTACCTTCCGCAAGCTGGATTGTGAAGCTGAGCAATATATTGCAAGTATCAGCAGATGAATTGTTGTTAAATATGCTTGAGGAACATGCACCTAAAGCAGATAAGCCATTTCCTAAAAAGAGGAACGTCATTTTAAATGATTTGAATATATTGCTGCATGAGCTAGATAAAAAAGATCTGTGGGAACTCTATACACTAGCTGAGTTAAAGGCTATGCAAAAAGAAGTAACACTATAACTTGATCTTACTCTAAAAATGCTGTGTTTAAGTTATGTCCCTGTGAATCTTCTATTAAAGAACTTTCTTCTTATATAACTATTTCTAGAGGGCTTGAATGGAAATATACCAGTTCAGAAAAGATATTGGTAAAAAAAACACAAAATTCGACTCAGATTTTATTCTGTCATGTGTTGCATAAACCCAGAGCTTATCTCAAATTGTGTGTATGTATCTTGAGAAGAATGGTAAGATTGGATATCATCAAGCTGTTGTACCTCAGTTATTTTTAGTTGTAAACGGTGAAGGTGTTGTTCGGGGGAATTCAGAGGAAGAGATAAGGGTTAATAGTGGAGATGCTGTCTTTTGGAATAAGGGAGAATGGCACGAAACCAAAACCGAAACAGGATTAACGGCTATCGTGATAGAGTGTGAAGCATTAGACATTTCATCATTAATAGCTCTATAGAAGGATAGCTGACGAGTATTTTAAAAGAGCGGGAGTAAAGAAGGGGTGGCAGTTACCACTCCTTTTTCTTTTGTATTTTAAAAGAAAAAGGGTAGTTTATTGGATATTTATAGAAATTAATACTTCACCTTAAATATAAAAGGATGTATTCTTCGACTTTCTTTGTAATATTTCAGCGTAAAATGCTTCGTTTTTCATCAATTTTGCCTCATTTTAACCCAATTTCAAATAATATTTTATATTTTTTCTATGTTTTTATCTGTTCCTTCATTTTTATAAGTTGAATTAACAGTATTTTAACCCTCTTTTTTCCATGATCTTTCATCCTATACATGCCAACTATTCGACGTATAATTTTAAAAAAATTAAATTGTTCATGTATAAATAGTCAGATAATTGGGAAAGAATGTAACACGATTGTTACAGCGCCAACATCTTTTAGCAATAGTTATGACATATGGGCGTGGTAAAGTTATTCGTGTTAGTACAAAGGAGGTCGTTTTTGAACGATGAAAAAATATTTAATTGCACTAGCAGGTGTATTCGCATTAGGAACTGCAGCTTTAACTACTCAAGCGTCAGCTGCTAGTTACAAAGTGGAAAAAGGAGATACACTTTGGAGCATCTCACAAGATGAAGACGTATCCGTAAAGGATCTAAAAAAGTTGAACAATCTATCTTCTGATATTATTGTTCCAAAACAAAAATTAAATACTGGTAAGAATGAAGAAAAGTCATATAAAATAAAAAAAGGCGACACATTATATAAAATCGCAACTGAAAAAGGTGTTTCTGTTGGAGATTTAAAAGCAATTAATGGACTTGCCGGAGATACTATTTATGTGGGACAAACTCTTGCATTAACTGGAGAAAAAGCAAAAGTAGAAGCTGCCTCTACACAACAAGTAGAACCAAAAGCAGCTAACCCTGTTGCAGCAGCTCCAGCAAAACCTGCTGCCCAACAACAACCAGCTACACAACCATCATCAGGTAAAACAATGACTGTGACAGCAACAGCATATACACCTAATTGTGCTGGTTGTTCTGGTGTAACTGCCACAGGCGTTAATGTAAAAGCAAATCCACATATGAAACTAATCGCAGTTGACCCAAGTGTCATTCCGCTTGGTTCAAAAGTGTGGGTTGAAGGATATGGTACAGCTATTGCAGCCGATACAGGTGGCGCAATTAAGGGACACAAAATTGACCTATTAATGCCAAACAATAGCCAAGCGAATAGCTGGGGCGTACGTACAGTAACAATAAAAGTATTGAATTAGTATTCAAATTCAACAATAGGTAATCAAAGAAAACGTTCGTAATGCAACCCGCATTATGAGCGTTTTTTTTTTAGATGGTTTACAATAGGGGTATCAAAAAACGGATGGGTGTAGATCAAAATTAATAAGACTAAACTTCTCCAATGGGTTAAAGTGGTTTTGCCAATATTATTAATGGTTTTTGCCATTCATGAGATCGCTAAAATTATAGGGAATGTAGATCGCCATGAAATAGCTGTTCAAATAGAAAATTTAGATATTCGAACAGTTGCTTTTACTGCCTTGTTATCTCTAGTGCTCGTTTTTCCTATGTTCTTTTATGATTACTTTATTGTTAAAAAGTTAAAATTGAATAGACCATTACGAAAATTAATGAAAGAGTCACTAATTATTAATTCATTTTCGAATTTAATAGGATTTGGTGGGTTAGTCGGCGTTTTGCTGCGTACGCATTATTTCAAGAAGAAAGAAGTTGACAACACCTCTTTCTTTAAAACGATTGCCTCGGTCACGCTCTTTTATTTGGCGGGCCTTTCCCTGTTTACTTGGATATTGCCTTTATTCTACTGGGATTTTCCTCTTTTCAAAGAGCATAAAATCGTTGTTTTTGCAGCAGGTTTAATTGGTTTATATTTACCTTTTCTCATTATTAAAGCTATCATACAGTTACTTTCAAAGAAGACAACCAAAAAGCACGTACTATCTGATGTATTACTGGTTTGCGTTTCAACCTTAGAGTGGCTCGGTGCTTTTACTTTTATTGTCGTGCTTATCCATCTTTTAAAAATACCAATCAGTATAGAATCTGTTATTCCTATCTTTGTTGTTGCGTCATGTGCCGGCATTGTCAGTATGATTCCTGGTGGGCTAGGTTCATTTGATTTGGTTTTTATATGGGGAGCCCAAGCTCTTCAAATACCGGAAGAATCGATTCTAATCCTATTGCTCTTTTATCGAGTAGGCTATTATGTTATTCCTTTTTTGGCAGGGCTGTTACTCTTTGTACGAGAGTTGTGGGGAAAGTTCAATGTGAGCTTTAATGCCATTCCAAGGTTTTTCCTTGAAAAAACCAGCCATATACTTGCCACAGCGTTTGTATTCCTAGCTGGCCTTATTTTGCTGGTATCTTCTGTAGCGCCGAGAGCTATAGAAAGCATTCGCTATGCAAAGGAGCTAATGTCTTTTCCAATAGTCAATATTTCTCACCAATTGGCGGTGGCGACAGGCTTTGTGCTGCTGGCATTATCAAACGGCATATCGTATAAAGACAAAAATTCATATCGCATGACAGTGTTTGTATTGTTATTCGCTTCAGCACTTTTTATTGTGAAAGGTATCCAGTATAAGCAGGCCTTATTTATGTTGTTTGTAGCTGGGCTTTTGTTTTTGTCACGGGGCCGCTTCTATCGAGAGAGCTACATTGTAACGTGGGGTAGAAGCATATTAAATACTTTCATTATTTTGGCTATTTTACTGCTTTATATTGTTATTGGATTATTCGCATATCCAACGATAAAATATTCAATGCCGCAAAAGCTACAACCATTTTTTATCACAGATTCTAGCGATTTATGGAAAAGTGCTTTTATGGGTTTGATTGTTGTACTTATTGTAGTAGTCTGCGAAGTGTCATTGCGCAAATTAACGCAGTTTAAAAAAATATCTTCGCGCGAATATGAAGAAGAAATCTTTATCCATTTGAATAAATATGGAGGAAAAGAGTTATCGCATCTTATTTTCTTGCATGATAAGTATGTCTATTGGAATTCGAAAAAGACGGTCCTCTTTCCTTATCAGGTAGTCGCAAATAAACTAGTTGTGCTGGGCGATTTAGTTGGAGAGAAAGCAGATTTCAGAGAAGCCATTGAAGAATTTATCACGTTTGCTGACCGGTATGGTTATACGCCCATTTTTTATGAAGTAAGTGATTCATTCGTCCCTTACTTGCATGGTTTTGGCTATCTTTTCTTTAAGTTCGGGGATGAAGGGTATATTGATTTAAAAACGCCATTACCCGACTCAAATGGGTTGCGGAAGATAGAAGACACATTTAAGAAGAAGGGGTGCCATTTTGAAATATGGCCTCCACCTCATTCAGAGGATGAACTGAAGCAGCTTCGCCAAATATCAGATGAATGGTTAAATAATCGTAAAGAAAAAGGCTTTTCGCTAGGCTATTTCAATGAATCGTATCTCCAATATACGCCGGTTGCTGTTGTAAAAAGAAATCAACATGAAATTGTAGCCTTCGCAAATTTAATTCCGCTTTATGACCAAGAGCAGACAGTTACAATCGACTTAATACGTTTTAAAAAAGACTTTTTGCCTGAGCATATTTTAGACTACTTATTTTTAAATATCTTTCTGGCAAGTGAACAACAAGAATTTAAGCGTATAAATGTGGGGATGACACCTCTTTCACATGTAGGAATTTCACGATTTGCCGGTATAAGCGAAAAAATCGCAACGCGCATTGTTGTTGAAGGTGAGGGCTATTATAGTTCTCCTGCCATCCAGCGTATTAAAGAGACATATATTAACGAGTGGGAAACTAAATATGTTGCCTATCGCAAAAAGACATCATTGCCTTTTACTATTCTGCAAATCATGATGTTGATAGGTGATAATAATTTTTCAAATATGAGAATGCAAGTAACCGAAGTGAAGCAATCAAGAAAGAGAACATAGCATTTTGCGCTATGTTCTCTTTTTTCTTATTTTCTTATTTTAAATACTTGATTATAAATTGTATCTATTGTAAGATATAAAAAATCAGAAAATTCAACTAAAATAAGGAGTGTACAGATGAACCCATCTAGATTTGAAACGTATTTATTAGACGAAGAAAAGGAAGAGACAATGGAAAGTACTACAAACGAAGAAATGATTCCTCTTGAAGAACTAACACAGTTTCCTGCAGGTTTTTTCAGCGAATTATAATCAATACAACATGCCTACGCAGCCAAATCTATGGCTGTTTTTTTATTTGTAATCTAATCCGAAAAGGATAATGGCTTTGAAAACATTGGCTAATGCAGTATGATGAAAAAACGAGGTGATGGATAAATGGCAATTGATGAACAAATTTTAGAATGGTTTCATTACTTTCATGAACATCCAGAGGTGAGTTGGAAGGAACATGGAACTACCCGAAAAATTAGTAGTATTTTAGATGAATTACATATCCCTTACCGGGAATTTAAGGATATTCCTGGGCTTGTAGCTGAGATAGGCGAAGGAGACGAAGTAGTGGCAGTACGTGCAGATATTGATGCACTGTGGCAAGAGGTAGATGGTGAATGGAGAGCAAACCACTCTTGCGGCCATGATGCCAATATCTCAATGGTGCTCGGTGCATTGTTGCATTTAAAAGATGCCCCGTTACAGCACAAAGTACGTTTTATCTTCCAGCCTGCTGAAGAACAGGGAAACGGAGCGGTTGCTGCTTATGAACATGGCGCAGTAGATGATGTGTCACATCTCTTCGGCGTACATTTGCGCCCAATCGAAGAATTAGCATTAGGTATGGCATCACCTGCAATTCACCATGGCTCTGCAATCTTTTTAGAAGGCGAAATAAGAGGGGTTGATGCACATGGTGCTCGCCCACATCAAGGAAATAATGCAATTGATGTAATTATGGCGATTCATCAAATGGCAAAAAATATTTACATATCGCCATTTGAACCTCATTCTGTAAAGCTGACGAAAATGATAGCAGATGGCGGAAGTATAAATATCATTCCTGGTTCAGCAAGTTTTTCAATGGATATTCGAGCACAAAAGAATACGGTGCTGGAAGAAATCCAAGAAAAAGTAGAGCATGGATTGGCTAGCTTAGCTAAGCAATTCAACATTTCGTTGAATTGGAAATGGATTGACTTCACGCCAGGCGCAGAAGTGTCTAACGAAGCTGCAGATATGGCGGAAGCAGCAATTGTCGAAGCATTGGGTACAGAACATTTGGCACCACATGTCATTACACCTGGCAGTGATGATTTCCACTTTTATACGATTAAAAAACCAGAATTAAAGGCAACCATGATTGGTATTGGTGCTGACCTTGCACCAGGTTTACACCATCCACACATGTCGTTTAATCATAAAGCTCTATTCGACGGGGCGAAGGTGCTCGCAACTGTATTAGAGAAAAAAACTCAGAGCATTAACTTATAAAAAAGACCGGTTTGACATTATGCCAAACCGGTCTAATCTTATTAGGAATACGTAGAAAAATTAAGTTCATAAACAGCACGCGGTCTCCCTTGCTGATATAGCATTTCTTCACCTACCACGACAGCATAGCCATGGTCCACTAGCTTTTTTAAAATCCTTTCCGTTGTTCTTCGTGTGACCTGCAGGTAATCCGTCAAATCCTGTGCTGTGAACTGAAGGGACTTCCTAGATGTACTGAAGGCCATGATTTTTGAAATGTTTTGCGGACTTAGCTTTGTTTCTTTCGCCATTTGGAGCACATAAGGATCCTTTGTCTTGAGTGCTAGCTTTATCATTTCAGGATGAGGATATTGAATAAGTTCCTTTTCCTCATTCATGATTAGTATGGTATTATGCTCTGCAAATTGTAGTGCTTGCCTAGCATTTTGCTTTGCTTCTCGAATAGATGTTCCATAGCCAAAGGTAAGCTTTGCTGTAGTTGAGCTTGAATGGAATGCCTGTTCAAGCAAGCTGTACTGAAGAGCGTTGTAAAGATGTCCATACGTTGTAAATACTTCGAAATGATAGTCATCAATCTTTTGGTATGTAGCATGAATAGTAGATGTGATTTGCTGTAAGAGCAATTGATTTTCCTTTTCTTGCTCTTTGAATGCCATAATGCCCACTACAGCTTTTGCTGATTCAGATTTCAGCATTTTGGAAAGTGACTTGGTTTGTTTCAAATGTTGGATGATTGTACTGTTCGGATCCTGCATACGGATGGCTGGTATACCTGCTGAAACTAGATCATCATATATTTGATGTATACTTGTAATAATGAATTTTGCTTTTCCTTTATGCCATAATTGTTGATGTGCTTCTTTAATTTGTTCAAATGATGATTCCAGCTCAATTTCCTGTATAAAAGGCGGTTCGCCAGAATAATGAATATCATTTAACACATGGCGGACATCTTTTGCATTCATGACATCAATAGAAATATCAGAAATGGGTACCCTATAGTTAGACAGAACAGAGAGAAGAGATGTTGAAATAGCTGCTTCATCCTGTTTTAAATACGTCCAGGGAATAGGCCAGTCATGCAGCAATGGTTTAGCATATAAGTAAGGAAGAGTGCCTGATAATAATAAGGCATCACAAGGTTTAACTTGTTTCATTAGATTGGGTGTTTCATTTGGCGCCTGATAGATGTAAAATTCTAATTGGATATTAGATACTTCTTGAGCAATCGATTCTAACCTTTCACGAAAGGCAGAGGAACAAATCACAGCAATTTTAATGGGCATTGTACCGGTTCCTTTCTTTTTGCCTATTTAGCGACAGTTTAACGACAATATATCAAGGAGTCAAATAAATGTAAAGGGAAAGGGAGAAAAAAATGAAAATCACGAAAATAGATATTTATGCTATACATTTACCGTTAATCGAGCCATTTGTTATCAGCTATGATACATACGATACAATGCCATCCATTATCACTAAAATCACAACTGATGAAGGGATTGTCGGTTACGGAGAAGCAGTGCCAGATGAGCATGTAACAGGTGAAACATGGGAAGGTGCCTATATGATGTTGAAACATCAATTAGCACCAGCTGTCATAGGCCAAGATCCGCTTTGCTTTGAAAAGATCCATGATCTTATGGACAAGACGGTATATCTTGCACCTGCTGCTAAAGCTGCCATTGATATTGCTTGCTTTGATATTGCAGGAAAAAAACTGCAAGTGCCTGTTTATCAACTTATTGGTGGACGCTATCATGAGAAGTTTCCTATCACTCACGTTTTAAGTATCGGCTCGCCTGAGAAAATGGCACAAGAAGCAGCAGAACGCGTAGAAATGGGCTATCATTCCTTCAAAATGAAGGTCGGTACGGAAGTGATGAAGGATGTAGAGCGCATTAAAGCGGTTCGCGAGCGAGTAGGCGATGCTATTGATATTCGTGTCGATGTCAACCAAGGCTGGCATAATGCGGCCACAACACTTAAAGGATTACGAGCGCTTCGCAAGATGAATTTAGATTGGCTTGAACAACCGGTCGATGCAGATGATATAGATGCCATGGTCGAGGTAAAAGCAAAAAGCGATGTTCCCTTGATGATTGATGAAGGTTTGCATGGAATGAAAGAAATGCGTGAAATTATAGCTAAACGCGCAGCAGACAAAGTGAATATCAAGTTGATGAAATGTGGAGGCATCTATCCAGCTATGAAGCTTGCCCATATGGCAGAAATGGCGGGGATTGAGTGCCAAATTGGCTCCATGGTTGAATCTTCGGTCGGTTCTGCGGCTGGCTTCCATGTTGCTTTTTCGAAGAAAGTCTTTAAAAGCGTGGAATTGACAGGTCCGCTTAAGTTTTCAAAGGATATCGGTAACCTGCACTATGACGTGCCATTCATTTCCTTAAATGAAAAAAGCGGTTTAGGTGTAGATGTAGATGAAAGCATCATCAAAGAGCTCTGCCAATTTTCATGTAGTGTCGATGGAAAGGAAGAGGGCAATGAATGATATTGCAAAAGGAACGATTGGCGGGAATGTGTATCATGCAAGCATTTTAACTGCTGACCATTTGCCGGCAATCATGGCTTTGCAAGAAGAAGTAATTGGAGCCTTAACAGATCGTGATTCTCTGCAACCACTAAGCGAAGAAGAGATTATCCACATTTTTAACGGAAATGGCCTCATGATCGGTATTTTTATTGCTGATGAATTAATCGCTTTTCGTGCTGTGCTTTTGCCGGAGGTTGATGAGGAACATTTAGGACTAGACTGTGGTATCCCACAAGAACAGCTTTCACGTGTGCTTTATCAGGAAATTTCTAATGTCTCACCTCGCTATCGTGGATTAGGTCTACAAAAGAAAATGGCGTCTATTATTATGGATCAAATTGATTTAAGCCTTTACGATTATGTATGTGCAACAGTCAAACCTCTCAATATCCCTAGCTTAAAAGATAAATTCTCGCAGGGATTCCATGTGGCTGGATTGAAGGAAAAGTACGGTGGCAAACTGCGCTACATTTTTTTAAAAAACCTAAAAGAAAATGTTCCGAGCTTTACTCAAGAACAGGAAACGGCGATGACAGATACTTTAGGACAACAGCGGTTAATTAAGGCAGGATTTATTGGAACACATATGCTTCAAAGAGACGGTCAGTGGATTGTTGTCTATAGAAAGTAAAAAAAGCAAGCGGAGAACTATTCTCTGCTTGCTCTTCTATTCTCAGGATGTCCAGGATCCATTGTATTTGTCATCAAGCTCTTCTTCTTTTAACTCAAGTGCTTGTGATTCTGCTGGAATAGGATCAACTGTCTGCATATCTTCATGCAAATCATAGATACTAATGTTCTCGGAATCCAGCATGTCTGGCCGATCTTTATAGGGAAGATCAACAAATATTTTTTTGTTTTCAGGTAACGAATCCTTTTTCATTGCTCACACCTACCTTTTGTAGGTTAGTGTGTGTGCGTTGCATATTATTATGCACCCATGAATGTTTCATAAAGTAGATAAAGGTTTAATAATACGACAATGGCTGCAACGATCCAACCGATAAAAGTAGTGATTTTATGATTTACAAGGCCACCCATTATTTTTTTATCACTTGTGAACTTAATGAGTGGTATAAGTGCGAATGCAATACCAAAGGACAAGATAACCTGGCTCCATACTAAAGCCTTGGTGGCGTTTGCGCCGAACCCAATAATTAATAATGGCGGCAACATCGTAATAAAGCGTCTTAGATAAATTGGTATATGCTTCTTAATAAAGCCTTGCATTACCACGTCTCCAGAGAGTGTACCGACGGAGGAGCTAGCGAGCCCTGCGATTAATAAACCTAAGCCGAATGAAATGGCAGCTGTTGGCCCAAGCATGTCATGGAGCGAGTTGAAGGCTACATCCAAGTCTTCAACATTCATTCCTTTAGTATGGAATACGGCTGCTGCAATGATAAGCATACTCATATTAATTGCCCCGGCAATAATCATAGCGATCACAATATCAATGAATTCAAATTTAAAGATCTTTCGTTTTTGTTCATCATCTTTTCCAACCACGCGATGCTGTGTTAGAGACGAATGTAAATAAATAGCATGTGGCATAACAGTAGCGCCTAGTATGCCAGTAGCCAGAAGAATCGAATTAACTCCGTCAAACTTAGGAATGAATCCTGCTGCTAACGCTCCTCCACTTGGATGGGCAAGGAATGTTTGAAAGGCAAATGCCAATACAACCATCATGACCATCGCTGAAACACCTGCTTCAAAAGCTCTTACGCCGCGTCGTTGTAATTCAAGGATGGCGAATGAACCTACTGCTGTAATAAGTGCAGCTGGCAACATAGGTATATCAAATAATAAATATAAGCCAAGCGCAGCCCCGATAAATTCTGCTAAGTCAGTAGCCATAATAACAAGCTCAGCTTGAATCCATAACAGTATAGAAGTAGATTTTTTAAATTTTTCCCGTGCAATTTCCGGCAAGTTTTTCCCTGTAGCAATTCCTAATTTAGCTGAGAGAGATTGAATTAAGACAGCCATTAGATTTGAAAAAGCAATGACCCATAAAAGAAGATAGCCATATTCAGATCCTGCGGTAATATTCGTAGCGAAGTTGCCTGGGTCAATATAGGCGACAGCCGCTATAAAAGCAGGCCCTAGAAAAGGCAAAATATTTCTGATGCCATGGGATTTGCCATTTAATACATCATCGGCGGTCGGGAAAGCCATTTTTGTTTTTCTATTTCTCATATTTTTCCCCTTCACTTAAAATTGTTGTTGTAGAAATAAAGTTTCCCTAAGGCAAATTTTATAGTGTAAAGTGTACCTTACATTTAATGAAAAGTAAAGCCTGGATTCTTTTCTATTTTAGAAAGATTCCATTTAATCTGTGTAGGCATTTACCTGGATTCATAGAATTTTTTTGAATGGTCACTAAACAATATTCAATTGCCACTTGTTGATTATTATAAACATTGTCATGTTACCAATAAAAAAGCCCAAAGGAATCCTGTTTCCTTTGGGCTTGAGTCTATTACGCTCTTAATTTTGGTTTTTGCTCATGTTTAGCATTTGCCGCCTGTACTAGAATATTTTCTTTTTTCTTTAATAGCATCGTATAGTAGCTATGCAGTGACATACCAATGATAATGGCGATTATCCCAAACAGCGCAAGTGGGGTGGGGAGCGGAATACCTAAGAGCAAAATTTCTCCAATGATGACGAATATAATCTCTGTTGATTGAGTAGCTTCGACAGCCGCTAGCTTGCCTTGATCATGATGAACGCGGTCAGTCGCAATAAAAAATAGCACAGTCGCAATAACCCCTGAGCTGATGCCGACAATCAATGACTGAATCAATTGGCTCATAGATGGAAGGCCAACTGTAAATAGTGCATAGACGGCCATCACAATCCAAGCGGGCATAGAAGCGATCGTCATTCCCAGCACACGTTGGAACGTATCTAGTCTTCCCTGGCAAAGATCCATCATCTTACGGTTGCCAAGTGGATAGGCAAATGCCGCAACGATAACCGGGAGTATGCTCAACAATAACTGTGATGTAGAGACATTTTGACTACTAGGTATTTGAATTAAAATAATGCCTATCACGATAATGCTTGAGATAAGAAGTGAAGTGACGGGGACCTTTTGACGTATGGGACGCCCGTCAATATAATTCACAAAGAATGGCGCAAGCAGCACCCCTGCTATGATTGTAAACTG
Source organism: Rummeliibacillus sp. GQ308 (assembly GCF_059759115.1). Taxonomy (NCBI): domain Bacteria; kingdom Bacillati; phylum Bacillota; class Bacilli; order Caryophanales; family Caryophanaceae; genus Rummeliibacillus; species Rummeliibacillus sp. GQ308. The sequence goes on from NZ_JCAXDQ010000001.1 coordinate 18,371, forward strand.
CCATGTACCGGACACAAGCCACCCTGGCCCATATGCCGCAGCGAATGTAAGCGGAGCATAAAAAAGGACAAAGCCGACAAAGCTCCAGCCTAACCATGGCAAGGGCTTTGCTTTCATTTCTTTCGTAAGAACGGGCATGCCTTTGCGAGCAGACACGATGATCAAGAGAAAAGGGAGCATGAAGAAATAGCGCAAAGACGAACTCCACAGAAAACTCCCGCCTTCTAATTCCATCGAATGATTTAATATAAAGGTCACGGCAAAAAATAAAGAAGCCAAAATACCAAGTGCTATTTCTTTCATCTCTCCACCTCTTTTCAATTATGCTTTTTGTTCAAATAATTGGACAATCTCGATAATGACATTTGTTGCTTTGACCATAGTTTCTGCAGATACATATTCAAATTTACCGTGCATATTTTCTCCACCTGCAAAGATATTAGGTGTTGGGAGTCCCATGTATGATAACTGAGAACCATCAGTACCACCACGGACAGGGGAGATTAATGGCTTGATGTCCAAGTTTTTCATTGCTTTCTCTGCGATATCTACAATCTCTTTTACAGGCAAGATTTTTTCTGCCATATTGTAGTATTGATCATTCATTTCTACGGTAATAGCTTCTTCGCCGTATTCTGCTTGGATTTTCTTCTCCGCGTCTTTCATAGAAGCTTTCTTCATTTCAAATGCTTCGCGGTCATGGTCTCGAATAATATATGAAAGAGTAGTATTTTCTACATCTCCATCAAAACGCATTAAATGAATAAAGCCTTCACGATCCTCTGTTTTTTCAGGAACAGCCTCTTTTGGCATCAATTCTTGGAATTTAATCGCCATAGTAATCGCGTTGACCATTTTATCTTTAGCTGAACCTGGGTGTACACTTGTACCGCGTGTTTTAACTTTAACGCCTGCTGCATTGAAGCTTTCATATTGAAGCTCGCCTAATGGGCCGCCGTCCATTGTATAAGCGTAAGTCGCATTGAAGCGTTCTACGTCAAACTTATGCGGGCCACGGCCAATTTCCTCGTCAGGTGTAAAGCCGACACGGATCTTGCCATGTTTGATTTCCGGATGTTGAATGAGATATTCCATAGCTGTCATGATTTCGACAATACCAGCTTTGTCATCAGCACCAAGTAATGTAGTGCCGTCTGTTGTAATTAATGTTTGGCCAACATAGTTTGATAGCTCAGGTGAATTTTTTGGTGAAAGGACAACCTTTTCATTTAATTGAATATCGCCGCCATCATAGTTGTCATGACGTTGCGGATTCACATTCGTACCTGTATAATCTGTCGCTGTGTCCACATGTGCTAAAAATCCGATGGTGGGAATTTCTTTTTCTGTGTTGGCAGGCAATGTAGCAAACAAGTAGCCAAACTCATCCACTGATACTTCTTCCATACCGATTTCCTTTAATTCGCTTTCTAATACACGAAGTAAATCCCACTGTTTTTCAGTAGATGGTGTAGTTGGGCTTTCTTCGTTTGATTGTGTATCAATTTTGGCATAGCGAATCAATCGCTCAATAACTGTTTCTTTCATTGTGTGAATCCTCCTTAAATTTTAAGCATTGCTATAATTCTAACACTTTCTTTAGTTGTGCGAAATATTTTCAGAAAAGAGGAGAGAGAAAATAATTGAAATAGTTAGCTATACTAACTTTATATAAGCTTAATAGAAGGTTACAATAATTAACAAATAGATTCATGAACATATTGCATTATATGGTATACCAGTTGGATTTTTATTATTAGGTTTTTTATTTATCATAATAGGGGCTAATGGAGAAGGGTTGCCGAGTTTTTTTCTAGGCCACCTGGTGTGATGGAATGGTCAATTTCTAATAATGCTATCAAAGCTTTTAATTTTGTTCCCACAGCTTTAGGAATTACTTTTTTGATTTTGTTTGTTAGCACCTTTTCAATTTCATTTTATACATGGCAAAAGAATGTGTTGAGGGATATCGATAATGAAACGGAAAAGGGATAGCAAACAGCTATCCCTTGCATTTTTAATTCACAAATTTCGTGTGAAGATAAAACTCGTAGTTTGCGATTTTTTCTTTTAGTAACCTGAATTCTTCGAGGTGAAGTTATCAAAAAAGGTATGGTCATCACGTGACAATGGTTTTTCAGCTGGCCCTTCAATTACTTCGCCGGTATAAGTGAATCTGGAACCATGGCAAGGGCAATCCCAAGATCGTTGGCCGTTGTTCCATTCAACCTCGCATCCTAAGTGAGTACAGGTTGTATCAACAATATGCAATTCTCCTTCTGTATCCCTATAAGCGCCTTTTCTTTGGCCGTTGATCGTGATAACGCCGCCTTCATTTTTCTTTATATCTTCTAACGATTTAGTAGTTATGCCAAATTTCCCTTTCATAAACTGCCCAGCAACATTCACATTTTGAGCTAAGAGATTTTTTAAGCTTGGATTTGCATAAAACCGTGATGGTGAATATAAGTCCTGATACTTACTTCCTTTATTTACAATGACATCACGGAATAGAAGGGCAGCAGCTGTTCCGTTCGTCATTCCCCACTTTCTAAAACCTGTGGCAATTAATATATTAGGATCATTGCTTGTGAGATTACCGATATAAGGCAACTTATCTAGTGTTATTAAGTCCTGAGCAGTCCATCGGTAGGCGATACTTTCAAGCCCAAGAGCATGTTCCGTAAAGTCTTCTAATGCTTTGTAGCGTTCTAGTATGTCCCCGCCTTGACCGGTTTTATGGTCCTCACCAAGAACAAGCACGTATTCCTCTTTGTTAATGGTTGCTGAGCGCAGAGAACGTGATGGCATCTCAGCGCTAATATACATACCGCCCGGATACTTGTTCTTTACTTTTGTAGCAAGTACATACGAGCTACTTGCATGCATTCTTGCTGAGTAGAGTCCCATGCCCTCATAAAAAGGGAAGTGGGTGCAAATAAGCACATGTTTAGCTGTAATGCTATGATTCTCGCGGGTTAAAACCTTTGGCTGTTCCTTTGTCTCTATGTTGACAGCTGTTGTATTTTCAAAGATTTGGCCGCCTTTTTCTGTAATGTGTTGTAGAAGATGTGCCAAGTACTTTAATGGATGAAATTGTGCCTGGTCTTTCATTACAATCCCGTTCTGTATATCGATATTAAAAGGAATGCTATTCACCAATTCGCCATTGATGCCAAGCTTTTCATAAGCCTCAGCTTCTTTCTTTACTTTCATTGCATATTCTTCCGTGACCGCATAAACGTAGGCATCCTGTTTAGAGAAATCACAATCAATGCGATGCTCACTAATTGTATTTTCGATGAAATGCAGTGCTTCTGCATTTGCTTCATAATAAAGCTTTGCCTTATTCTCACCGATATTCCTGATAAATTCATCATAAATTAAACCATGCTGAGCTGAGATTTTTGCAGTTGTATTCCCTGTGGTTCCATTGAGCACATGGTCTGCCTCGATTATAGCAACCTTTAAACCTTCGTTAACTAATAGAAAAGCAGAAGTAAGCCCGGCGATACCACCACCTACTATAACGACATCAACATTAATGTCTTCTTCTAAACGCGGAAATGTGGGCAACTTTACAGAGTCTATCCAATAAGATTGAGTGTTTTCTGGAAGCTTTCCATATTTTTCTGGCATTATTTATCCTCCAATTACCTTTTTTAAAAGAATTCCCGAATTGGAGGATAATTATACCAATCTAGTTGAACTATTTAATGATGCTGGAACTCCATATCCTCAAGCATATAAATTCTTTGAAACTTTCATTCACTCCAACCGTATTTATAGGATAAGAAAGGATGAGTAATACATGACACTAACTCTTACGATGTCAGCGTTGATCGGTTTGATCGCAATGGTTTTGGTAACGCCGCTTGCAAGTAAGACAGCAGAGGGCGATCGTAAAACATCGTTTAAATTAAAATTTGGCTTATTTATTTTTATTGTAGGAACATTAATTTCGTGCATTGTCTTCTATGTAACTAAAATAGATCAAAATTGGTCTATAATATGGCCTGTTATTTTAGTTCTTGCTATCATTGGTCTTTTATTATCTACAGGAATGGAACGTAAAATAAAAGGTTTAATCGCTTTTGCTAGTTTAATTTATTTTGGTTATCTTTTAGCTGCTCCCGTTTTTAACGCCAATCAAAAATTTGAGTCGGCGGAGATGGATCACAAAGTGGAAATGAAAGCGTTTGATGACACGAAAACGCCTGCAAGTGTTCCACCAAAATTCGCACGAAATAAGATGAAGAAGGCCTTCAGCCAAGTGCCAAATCCTAGCTATTATGAATTAGGAGAATTGCAGATCCAAAAAGTAGCGGGCGAATATGTTTATATTGCACCCGTTGAGTTTTCTGACTTTTTCAAATGGATGAAGGGGAAAGTTTCGCCAGGGTATCTCATCATGAGTGCAACCGATTCATCTAACAATCCAAAGTTCGTTAAATCAGAAATGGTTTATACAGCTTCTGGCTATTTTAACAATAATGTCAAACGCCATATGAGACTTGCTAATCCAAAAGAAATTTTTTATGGCGATCCACAATTGGAAGTAGACGATGACGGCAAGCCGTATTATATCAGAACGTATGGAAAATTCATTTCTGCGCGTAATGGCTTTGATCCAAAGGGCATTGTTATGGTAGATGTAAAAACAGGCGCTTCTAAAACGTATACATTAGATAAAATACCTGCCTTTATTGACGGAGCGATCTCTCCCGAAGCAGTAAGCCGACAAAATGAATATTTCGGCAAATATGTGCATGGTTTTTGGAATAGTCTAGTCGGCAAGAAAGATGTGAAATTGCCATCAGATGAAGGGACAGAAGCGAATGTCAGCCCTGTCTTTGATGAGAATGGAACAATGTTTTATTTCACTGATTTTAGAAGTCCGAAAAAAGGCGTAGATTCTATGCTTGGCTACTCTTTAACAGACGCGCGTACAGGTCATGCAACGTACTATACAGGCAATAAAGAAGAATCCTATATGGATTCGCAGGGTGCTATTCAAATCATTGAGAAAAAATTCATCGAGAAAAAATGGCGTGCTTCTATGCCGATTATCTACAATTTTTACGGTGAAGCTAGCTGGCTTGTGCCAGTATTAGATTCCAATGGCTTCCTACAAAATTACTCGATTGTGTCTGCAGCAAGGCCTGAACTTTCAGTATCTGCAGCAACACCCAATGAAGCACTACGGCAATATAAAACCATTATCTCCCGAATTGGCAACAGTTCGTTAAAAGGAACATCTGCAGCAGAAGAAAAAGAAACTCAAGGAAAAGTAGTCCGCGTTTATAAGGAAAAGAATGGGGATTTCACAACTGTTTCCTTCTTGCTAGATAATAAAGAAAATTATATTGTGAGTTCAGAAGTGGCTCCTCTCGCAGTCTATCTGAAAGAAGGCGACACGGTGAAGCTGAAATATGTGAATTCAAGCGAAGTCTTTTTACCAGTAAAAGAAATGGTTATAGAGGGAATCGAAGATAAATAATTAAAAAAGCTCTATAAGGCAGGCAAAAGCCAAAAACCTTATAGAGCATTTTTCTATTTCCAAGTAAATCCTTTGGATGCAAGGAAGTCTTTGATAAATGGACGACGCTGTTCAACTAAGAAATCAGCCATTTGTTTTGTCCAATTCGACATTTTTTGATTCGATGAACGGTGTTGGTAGTATTCTTCTAATGTCGCATCATATTCATCAAGTAATGTATCGTATTTTTCTTCATCATAACTATTTTCATGTAGCACGGCATCCAGTGGAAGTCTTGGTTTTGTTTCATTTCTTTTCGTCGGTTTTCCGATCGTCATGGCGAACATAGGAAAAACGTGTTCAGGCAGATTGAATAATTCACTGATATCAGCTGGGTTATTGCGTGCACCGCCAATATAACAAATGCCGTATCCTTCTGATTCAGCGGCAATAACAAAGTTTTGTGCAAATAGCGCTACGTCGGCTACGCCTGCAAGAAGATTTTCAGCAGAATCAGCCACAATTTCTACACCTTGCTTTTTGCCGGCAGCCTCCAAACGCTTGAAGTCAACGCAGAATAAGAAAGAAGCACCTGCTGTTTTGAATTGGAACTCATTGTTAGAGAGCTCGCCTAATTTTTTCTTTTTGTCGGCATCAGTTACCCAGATGACACTGTATGCTTGGATGAAATGTGAGGTAGCAGCCATTTGTGCTGTTTCAATTAAATCTCGTACAACCTCTTTTGGTATCTCTTCACCTGTATATTTTCGAACTGATGAATGGCTACGCAATAAATCTTTAACCATCTGTAGAACAACTCCTATTTTGTGGATTTCTCTAATTAACTATAGGAGAAATTGTAGGAAATGACTAGCGAAACGAATCCGCTTGTATGTAATATTTAGAAATATCAAAAAATAGTATTGACTTTTTAAAATGCAATACCTATACTTACAACAACAAGATGGAACAGAATAAATTACCTTTATCAAGAGTGGCGGAGGGAAAGGCCCTGCGATGCCCGGCAACCAGTAAGTTATCTTACATGGTGCTAATTCCTACAGATTCTTTATTGCGAATCTGACAGATAAGGGGAGGAAAATGCTAATGACCCTCTTCTTATGTGAAGAAGGGTTTTTCTTTTGGAAAAATCCTTGCCACACCTCAGCTTTCCATCTCAAACTATATTAGGGGGAATTAGAATGACAGAATTTCGTAAAGAGACTTTAGCAGTACGTGGTGGCCAAACGCCTGATCCTACAACTGGTGCAATTGGGGTGCCAATATACCGAACAACAGCCTATAGATTTAATGATACAGAGCATGCACGGAAATTATTCGCCTTGGAAGAGCCAGGCAATATTTATTCTCGAATCATGAATCCAACTGTTGATGTCTTTGAAAAACGAGTAGCCTTGCTTGAAGGTGGAACAGCAGCGGTTGCTTTATCATCAGGCATGGCGGCCATTTCATTTTCTATTTTAAATATAGCGCGTGCTGGTGATCATATAGTTTCAGCTGCGAGTGTGTATGGAGGAACGTACAATTTATTTGCTAATACTTTGCCGCGATACGGAATCAATACTACATTTGTAGATGAACGGAAGCTTGAAGATTTTGAAGGGGCAATCCAAAAAAATACAAAAGCGATTTATGTTGAAACGATTGGTAATCCTAGTCTTTCAGTAGCAGATATCGAAAGTATTGCGGATATTGCCCATCGACACGAAATCCCTCTAATCATCGACAATACATTTGCCTCACCGATTGGATGTAATCCTATTGAATATGGCGCTGATATTGTGATTCACTCTGCGACTAAGTGGATTGGCGGGCACGGTACAACAATCGCTGGCGTGGTGGTGGATGCAGGCAAGTTTGATTGGACACGAGGCAAATTCCCTGACTATACAGAAAGAGATGAATCCTATCATGGCATCCGCTATGGCATTGATGTGAGTAATGCAGCTTTCGCTACACGCCTGCGCGTACAATTGCTGCGCGACTTTGGGCCAACGCTTAGCCCAGATGCTGCCTTCCAACTATTGCAAGGTCTTGAAACACTGCATCTTCGTGTGCCTTATCATAATGAAAATGCTAGAAAGGTAGCTGAATACTTACGTCAGCATCCTCAGGTGGAATGGGTAGGATACAATGGCTTCTCTGATAGTGAATTCGCTCCTCTTGCTAAAAAGTATCTAAAGAATGGCTATGGCTCTGTTCTTACATTTGGAATTAAAGGAGGCAGAGATGCTGGACGCGAATTTATCGACAATGTCGAATTGTTCTGTCACGTGGCAAATGTAGGAGATGCCCGCTCATTGATTATTCATCCGGCCTCAACAACTCATCAACAATTAAACAGTGAAGAGTTGAAAAAATCAGGCGTGCAAGAGGAATTAATTCGCTTATCTATTGGGTTAGAAGCAATCGATGATATCATCTCTGCACTTGAAGAAGCATTCACAAAGGTAAGCCCAAAAGTTGCAGCAAAATAATTTGTTAATGAGTTTCGCTTCGCCTCAGGGAAGTAGCAGCATTTCCTAAAAAATTTTTTAAATAAATAAAGAAAAGAGTGATGGATTGTCTTTTCACTCTTTTCATTTTGATTTAAATGAACACTCCAGGTACACACATGTCTTTTGTAGGAGGATTTATCTTGTAAACATACTCTGTGTAAGCTAAAATCATCAGTATGTAGATTAATTCAGTATAAGACAATGGAGGCGGTTTTTTGAAAAAGGTAAAGGTTGCTATATTAGGTTTTGGTACAGTTGGCCAGGGGGTCTATCGCATATTAACAGAAAAGCGCAGTCAATTGAAACAGATGCTAGATGTCGACCTAGAAGTAGCAAAAGTCCTCGTCAGCAATCCGAATAAGCCACGTCCTCATGCTGCTAAAGAGATGCTGACAAATCAAATAGAGGAAATCCTGGATATTTCGAATCTTGATGTTGTTTTCGAAGCAATTGTAGGAGAGGAACCTGCATATCAATACCTTGACCGCCTTATTGAAAAGGGATGCAACGTTATCACCGCTAATAAAGTGATGTTTTCTAAGCATGGCAAATCACTTCAGGAAAAAGCAGCGAAACATGGAGTGCAGGTAGGTTTTGAGGCAACAGTTGCAGGCGGCGTTCCTGTTATAAAAACGATGCAAAATCTGCTTCGTGTCAATGAGGTACAGCGCATTCAAGGTATATTAAATGGAACATCCAATTACATATTGACCCAAATGCGTGCAAGAGGAATGGCATTTGAGGATGCTTTAGAAGATGCACAGAAATTAGGCTACGCTGAAGCAGATCCTTATAACGATATATCAGGCCAAGATGCTTTTCGAAAACTAATGATCCTCAGTGAACTAGCATTTAAAGAGCAGCCAGATTGGAAGGATGTAAAAGTACAAGGTATTAATGAAATCACATCCCAACAAGTAAAAGAAGCAACTGAAAAAGGCATGCGCTACCGACATATTGCACTAGTCCAAAAAAATTATAAAACAGGCGAGGTGCATGCGACAGTTAGACCTGAGCTCATAGATCAGAGTCACCCTCTCTATTCAATTGAGGAAGTAAACAACGCTGTTGCCATTGAGGCGGATCTGCTAGGCACCGTAACACTTGTAGGCCCAGGAGCGGGAATGCTTCCGACTGCGAGCGCGATGGTGGAAGATTATGGCGATATGCTGACAAAAACTAAAACTGTTATTTCAATTTAACTCAATTAAAAGATATTTATCATAATATTGGTTTAAAAAGAAAGGATAGATGAACAGGAGTGTGGGCCTGTATACATCTATCCTTTTGCATTATATAACTTTTCTTCTTAGTCTTTTAGGTTGAAGAGTAGTTTTTCATGGCTTTACACTTCATACTTTTATCGTCTACTTAATCGGCATATCTTTCCATGAATAAACTGGTATTGTCGCAATCCATAACGTTTCTTTCATGATATGAAAAAAATTCCAGAATAAATTGATAGAGAGTTCAGGAGCAATTGTGTTAATAACAATCACGCCAATTAAATAAAAAAGAATTAATCTCTATCCCAAATTCTTTCTACGTTTCTTAATACTTTTCCGTCAAAAGTCAATTTAAATATATCTGGCATATCAAGATTCTGCCAAAAAGAAAAATTATACTGTCTGTCAAAGAAATTCATGATTAGCACCATGATATTTCCATGTGTTCCTATCACTACATTTTTATCTTTATAGTTGTCTAATATTTTAAATGTAGCTTCAATACCCCTTTTTTGAGCCACAACGTTAGACTCTCCACCTTCCCATGAAAAGTTGTAGTCTTCCCATACTTTTGCTATTGCAAAAGCAAAATCTTTTGAAGGGACTGCAGTTAAAGTCCGTTCTTTAAAACCTTCTATAATTCCTATATCTGTATGTATGTATTCTGCTATGCCCTCTACTGTTTGAACCGCTCTTTTATAAGGACTTGAAAGAACAACATCAATTCCCTCTGTTTTTAATAATCTTGTAACCAGAGTGGCATCAGAAAATCCCTTTTCTGATAAAGGTCTATTTAATTCATCAGGTGTATAGGTAGAATGTGCATGCCTAACAAAATATAAATTAGTCATTGTATCAGCTCCTGACAGTAATGATCCAATTGTAGCATCAGGGTATCGATGCTTATTAATCTATTTGTCGCGTTAGTTAGCCTTTCAAAAAGTTCTTAATCACCACAGACCATCTAATACGACCTAATCCAAAAAAGTAAAAAATATGGAGACTAAAGGCTTCCTATGTCAAAAATTTGATGTTTCTAACTATATTATTAGGGAAAATAATGTATAATTGTTTATAACTTCAAATAGTTGGAGAGAGGGGATTTGCCGTGTTTTTTTCAATAGTTACATCTTATAAAGAAAGCAGCGAAACATTTCTCTATAATTATAAAGAAAGTTTAGAAAATCAAACATTTAAGGACTTTGAAATAGTTTTTTTACATAACAATTCTAAAATGATTTCTAAGCTGAAGAAATCAAAATTGAACGTTAACGACATTAACATGTCTGGGAATAACCACTTACAAGAATATAAAAATATGGGCATCAAGCATGCAAATGGAAAGTATATCATTTTCCTAGATTCGGATGATTACTTACATCCTAATGCTTTAATTTATGCAAAACAAATAATAGATGAAGATCCTGATCAAACAAATGTTTTAAAGTATGGGATTACAAAAACTATGTTGGACAAGAAAACGACTTTCAGAGAAAGAGGACAATCTTTATACGATAACGATTCTTTTGGTACCCTTCAAGCCGTTTTAAAGGCCAGTGATATAGATGCAGACAAAGAAAAAATAGCTAAAGTAATAAACGGAATGTACGAAAGTAACCTAATCCAACATACGTATACTAGTGTAGAGTCTAAAAAGTATTTCAAGAAACTTGACTATCATTTTAGATCACATAGTTTCATCCTCAAAAAGTCATTTCTAGAGGAAAGCGGGTTAAACTTCCATTCATCCAATGACTTGTATGGAGATATCCCATTTTTAGTTGACTTGTACAACCATGTCGATGTAATTAAACAAACAACGACAAAATTGTATTTTAAATATATTCATAATGACTCTATAAACTATCCATCATTAACGCAAGAAATTAGAGATGATAGATTATTAAAAAGGTGTCAAGCTTTCGATGAAGCTCTTGATTATTGTAAAGACCTTGAAATGGCACGGAAAGTTAAATTAGCCGCTATTAACTATTATTTATATCAAATTGATACAAATAAATCGTTTAGGGAATCTTTCCATGAAATGTTACCAGTTTATTCAACTTTAAATCATTTATTGAATAAAACTTCTAATCCTATTAAATTAAGAAAAAGGCATAAACCAGAAATCCTGCCAATTAAAGCAGGCAATTATAAAACCGCTTACAAAATTAGCAAGGCGCGGATTTTTGGATATAAAGCTTATCAATTTTTAAAACCAAAAAACAAAAGATTTAGACAGAGAAAAATCCAAGAAACTGTTTTTGCAAGGTTGCCGATTAAAAGTAATACGATTGTTTATGAAAGTTTCCTTGGCAGAAATTATTCAGATAGCCCTAAATCAATATTTAAATATTTATTAGAGAAAGAACCAAATAACTGGAAGCATATCTGGGTGCTAAATAATGAAGAGATAATTAAAGATGAAACAGAATTTACAAATCCTAATGTAAAAGTGATTAAGCGCTTCGGATGGAAATATTTTTATTACGCGACAGTTTCTAAATACTTCGTGCTAAATATGAGACAACCAAAATGGCTTGCTAAAAAAGAAGATCAAATTATTTTATCAACTTGGCATGGGACGCCGCTTAAACGTTTGGTATTCGATATGGAAAATGTGACTTCTGCGAATAAAAATTATAAAAATGACTTCTATAATCAATCCAGAAAGTGGGACTACTTAATAGCAGCGAATAAATATAGCGAAAATATTTTTGCGAGTGCATTTATGTATCCTAAAGAGCGTATGCTAACTTATGGATATCCAAGAAACGATATTTTATATAATTATACAGCAGACTACAAAACAATGATAAAAAATAAATTAGGTATTCCGTTAGACAAAGAAGTAATACTTTACGCACCAACTTGGAGAGATGATGAATACCATTCAGCTGGGAATTATAAATTTAACCTCCAATTAGATTTAAATCGTCTTAAGGAAGAATTGGGAGATAAATATGTCATCATATTAAGAATGCACTATTTTATCTCGGATAATCTTAATTTAGAGGGCTGTAAGAATTTTGCATATGATGTATCCAGGTATAATGATGTAAATGATTTATATATAATTAGTGATCTTCTCATAACTGACTATTCGTCTGTATTTTTTGATTATGCTAATTTACGTAAACCAATACTGTTTTACACATATGATATAAAAAAATACAAAGATGTATTAAGAGGATTTTATATTGATATGGAAAAAGAGCTTCCTGGCCCACTGCTTTATAATTCTGAAGAAGTTATCGATAGTATTAAAAATATCCAAAGGGTTAAAAATATTTACGAAACAAGATATAATCGATTTTATGAAACATTTTGTTCCCTTGATGATGGAAAAGCTACAGAACGTGTTGTATATAAAGTATTTAACGAAGGTACAAGAAAGAGTTGAGCATCCGAAATACAAAAAAGTCCCAGCCGTATTAAGGCTCGGACTTTTTTCATTTTTTCCGGAATACTTTTTCTACTACTTGGGATGAGGCATGCCCATCTTCAAGCCCACAGAATTTTTCATAGAATGACATAAAAGATGAATCCATGAATCCATTCGTCTGCTCAAATTTCTTAACCTCTTCAATTACCGCTTCTGTAGTTTTCACAAGCGGACCAGGTGCTAGGTTTTCAAAATCGAAGTAAAAACCCCTGAGTTTGTCACGATAAGTATCGATGTCATATGCAAAGAAAATCATTGGGCGCTTTAAATTTGCGTAATCAAAGAAAACAGAGGAATAGTCGGTTATTAGGATATCAGAAACTAAATATAGCTGACTAATGTCGACGAAATCTGAAAAATTATAGGCAAACCCTTCAAAATCCGTAAGGTCCAAATTCTCAGCTATTAAGTAATGCAGCCTTAATAATATGACATAGTCTTTACCTAGAGCGGCTTGAAGCATATGCAAATCAAGTTGTAAATTAAATTTGTATTTGCCAACAGAATAAAATTCATCATCTCTCCAAGTAGGCGCATACAAAATAATCTTTTTATCATGTGGTAATTCTAAACTTTCCTTCAGTCGTTGAATGTTTTCATGGCTATGGCTGGTATAAAGAATATCATTTCTTGGGTAACCGCTTTCAATAATTTTTTCTTTAGAAACATTGAAGGCTCTTGAAAATATTTCGGTCGAATACGTATTAGGTGAGATTAGATAATCCCACTTGCTGGTTTCGCTGTGAAAATTTTTTTTGTATTTTTCCGTTGTTGTTCCAGGCATATGGACTTCTTTCATATCAGCTGCTAATTTCTTTAACGGCGTTCCATGCCAAGTTTGCAAATAAGTCGTATGTTTTGGTTTTGGAATCCAAAGAGGCAAACGGCTGTTTGAAACCCAATAGCCCGCTCTCGCCATCTTTATGAGCCATTTCACAGAGAAACGACGCAAATAAGGAATACCCTCTTGTTGAAAATAAGCAGTATAGTTTTTATCTACACTCCAGTACATCTTATAGTCTGACTGTGTATCCCTCAAATATTCATATATAGCCCTTGGATTACAGCTATACTGCTTTCCTAAAAAGCTTTCAAAAATGATTAGCTTTTCATCTCCCGGCAAGTGGCTGGAAAAAGTAAAGATTTTTTTGTAGATTCTTGTTAATAAGGATTTGCTTTTCTTCTTTAAAGTAGAAACATATGATTGTCTGTTGTTTTTCTGGCTCACTTACACTTCTTCTCCTTAGGGAATAACTTTCTATTAGTCTTCTATTTTATACCCAACTATATAGGATTATCGAACTTTTTATTTTATAAAATCTGCTAACCATAGTATTATAAATCTACCATATACCAAGTACTTCATATGATTATAGTGTTTATTCGATAGATATATTCAACATTCATAGAAAATGTTTATTTAAATTGAAAATTGATTCAAGTATAATTATTTTAAAAGTTAAATGATTAAAAAATTGAGTTTTGTAAAACCAGTATTGCAAGTATTATCTCGGCGCTAGTGTACAAAAGTTAAGTAATTAATTTTATCATTAACAGTAAAATAATTATATACTTTTTTTGATATTTTTGGTACCTTATATGTTGTAGGAGGCAAAAAAGTGAAAAAAATTATTACTTATGGAACCTTTGATTTACTTCATTGGGGACATATTAATTTATTAAAAAGAGCTAAAGCGCTTGGTGATTACCTAGTTGTAGCAATTTCTACTGATGAATTCAATGCCCTTAAAGACAAAAAGGCCTATCATAGCTTCGAAAATCGCAAGGCGATATTAGAATCAATCAAATATGTCGATAAGGTGATTCCAGAAAATACCTGGGAGCAAAAAAAGGAAGATATCATCCGAGAAAATATTGATATTTTCGTTATGGGAGATGATTGGGAAGGGAAATTCGATGACCTTAAGGAATACTGCGAAGTAGTTTACCTCCCAAGAACTGACGGAATCTCTACAAGTAAAATAAAAAATGACTTACTGCAAGTAAAAAATGACTTAATGTAGTTTTAATATAGTTTAAAGGGAAAAAGACGTAGATATCTAACGTCTTTTTTATATACCATTCCTATTCTTTCTGTACAATTAAAATCTTATGTATAAAAATACTTCAATCAAAAAAAGCACTCATCATTTAGATAGGTGCTTTTACTATTTAATCCTCATCCTTAATATCAATATCCTCTGGAATAGGTGTGTTTTTCCATATTTCAATTTCTTCTTTTATTCTCTCCAATTGTTCAAAATATCGTTCAAATTGGTCGCTATTAACGAGGAATTGCTGGCCATCATGTACAGCGCGTATCCTTCCTTCTAAGACATAGCGCATCACTTGATGTTCCGGCATAGAGAGATCCTGTGCTGTATCTGCCACACTTTTGTACATCAAAAGAACCCCCTTTTTGCTTCATTATACTAGTAGATGTAGGGTTGCTCAACTGCTGGTTTGTTAGCTACAATATAAGATCGAGAGGCTAATGGTTTCTCGCTAACTTTTTGCTAAGAAGTATTCTAGCAAAGATGAAGCATATTTTATAAAATGAGGTTTATTTTTTGAAGAATAATAAAAGGCTTCTATGGGCAACTTTAGTGATATTAGCGATGATTGGTGTTTTATTAATTGCATTTTATGAATTAGCTCCAAAAAAAGAGATGAAAGAAGCGCCCCTAAGAAATGAAAAACCAAAGACTTTGAAAATAGTAGAAAGTGGTGGAGGCGATTTCTTACAGACGCAAGGGCAAAAAGTGAGGGAAAAAGATAGAGCGACACTTGAGTTAATTCAACATTACAATATAAGGAAAGAGTATAATGTTGGCGAGATGCATATCTTTGTTAAGGAAGTTAAACTGATAAAAATGACAGATATAGTTGATGAAGAGAAACAGTATTTAAATAATTATAATAATAAGTCGATAGAGGATTTACTTAAAGAAAAAAACAAATACAAAGATGCTGATTGGAATGAATTAAATGAGGCTGTTCAAAAATCCGGATGGAAGATTAAAGACCATGCATATTACATAGAAATTATCTATAAAGTGACTAATCAATATCCTGAGGAAGTACAGTTCTTTAGCTTCCTAGATGTTCAATTTGATGGAGAAATTTTTTTCGTTCCAAGAAGAAACTTTATCTTTAGTGATGATACCTTTGTTGGCGAAAGTAGCGCTTCAAGAGTCGACTATCGTAAAGGTGAAAAAAGAGAGGGAAGAATAGGCCTATTGCTGAAAAAGCGTCCTAAACAAATGGGTGACATTCAGTTCTCTACAGACGATGTACGTAATGGCGTTACGCACGAATTGATAAGATCAGGAAAGAACTTTGATATTTCTTTAAAGTAGTAACTCTATTTCCAGAGCTGTATCATACTCCATTTTAGAATCAAGTAGAGTGGGCAAGTTACAAAAACAAACTATTATCACTTAGGAATGAAGTGATCTTAGTTTGTTTTTTGTTGTTTATTATTGTTGGTGTTAGAAAGTTCTCTTCGATAGGGTTGTGAAATCCTGTAAAATAGGATTAAATCTTAAGAATTTCTTCATTTTTAGGCTCACTTCTTTTTAAGATTTAACCTGTAAGATGAACTATATAGAAAACAGTGAAATGAGGTGCATGAAGTGGCATCCTATACGATATTAGTCACAGATGATGACCAAGATATTCGTGATGGCATTGAAATCTACTTAAAAAACGAAGGTTACCATGTATTAAAAGCAGCGAATGGGTTAGAGGCATTGGAAAAATTAATGGAAAATGAAGTCCATTTAATCATATTGGATATTATGATGCCAGAAATGGACGGCATACAAGCAACTTTTAAAATTCGAGAAGAACAAAATATCCCGATTATTATGCTGAGCGCAAAAGCGGAGGATGGAGATAAAATTCACGGATTATCAGTTGGTGCCGATGATTATGTGACAAAGCCCTTCCACCCATTAGAACTAATGGCTCGCGTTAAATCTCAATTGCGTCGCTACGTGAAACTAGGGACCTATCAAGAACAGCAAGGGAAAGTAGTATTAGGCGGGTTAGCATTAGATGCAGAAGCCAAGGAATTGTCACTGGATGGCGAGCCTATAAAACTGACAAAGATTGAATATAACATCGTAGAACTCTTAATCACCAATGCAGGTCGTGTATTTTCAATAGAAGAAATTTACGAGCGTGTTTGGAAAGAAGCGGCTTACAATGCGGATAATATTGTTGCAGTTCATATAAGAAAAATACGTGAAAAAATAGAAGTAGATCCAAAAAATCCAAAGTACTTAAAGGTGGTGTGGGGAATTGGCTACAAAATGGAAAGAGCATAGCGCATTGATTTGGTCAATCATCGCTTTGTTGCTTGCATTCGCTAGTCTTTTATATTGCTTATCATTTATTTTGCACTTTATTGATTTTAGTTTTGCCAAAGCCCTAGCTCAGCTAACACGTACAATTGGAGGAAACGCATGAAACGAAATAAATATATTGCCCAGTTGTCTCTAATTTCTATTGTATTGGTTGGGCTATATTCATTTTTAGAATATGGCCACCAATACTTTCTGAAAAACTTTTTTGAATCTGATACTTTCCAATCAGATTATGACGATTTTACACACCAATTAGGCTCGCTTGTATTAAATCCAGCCGATGGAGATGAAGCGAAGAAAAAAATCAAGGTTTCTTCTAGTGAAATAGAGGATTATCGAAATTATTATGGAAGCTTAGGAGAGCAAATAGCCAATATTAAAGACCAGTATAGAGATAGGATCCAAGAAGCAAAAGATGCCAAGGCTACTACCGTCGAAGAGGCACTAATCAAAGAGCGAGAGAAAAAAATAAAAGATATTACAAAGAACTTTGAAGACGATCAATATGTACGCGACAAGATTATAAAAATCAAAGAAAAAGATATTGATCAGTATATAAGCGACAGAGAGAATAACAAAGAGGACTTTTTCAAATATTTCTCTTATTACTCATATAACCTCACTGATCTAGAGACAGGCCAATCATTTGTGAAGGGCAATGTGCAGGGAGATACAGCCTATACAAAGCGGTATAACCGTACCGATGATACCCTAGATTTATCATTATCTTCTGATGATATTGTCTATGAAGGAAGTGATGGAATCTCTTATGATGTGTCAAATTTATTGGAGCAGAAGACACATCGATATACAGGAAGTATATCTATTTCAGAAAAATTATTTACACAATCAAGCTACTATGAGGAATATAAAAATTTTCAATTCCACAAACGACTTCTTTATTTTATTTGGTTAGTTAGTATATTTTCTATAATTGCCTTATTTTTATTACGTCCGTTTCAATTAGAGATACAGAAGGGCCACGCACTTTACCAGTGGATACGCAAATGGCCTATTGATATAAGAGGGATATTTATTGCCTTAAATTTATTTGCGACTCTCTTTGCCGTTATTTTATTATCGGAACACTTTGTATTCACTCGTATATATGGAACTTTCTTTAATAAAGCGATGTTTGTTTTCACTTTTATATTCGAATTTGCTCTATTGTTTGTTTTAGTACATTTAATCATCAGGCAATCGATGATGTTGATGAAAGACTTGGATACAGGGGAGAAGCGTGCGAAAGCTATTAAAGGATCTATCCTTCTTCATGTAATAAAGGATATTCAACATTTATTTTTATCTCGAAGCATTGGTCTACAATCTATCGCATTGCTAATTACTGTTTTTTTAGCAGGCGTAGGCATAGTCATTGTATCGGATGGTAGTGGAGGGGCATTTTTACTTTACATGTTTTTATTTATGTTTGTAGCAACTCCAGCATCATTAGTATTTCTGCGTCGCATGGGTTATTTAAATCGAATGATGAAACAGACAGAGGATATGGCTAAGGGGCGATTAAGCGGTGATATTCCAGTCCGCGGCAAATCACCTTTTGCCCAGCATGCAGCAAATTTGAACGCCTTACGTGAAGGTGTCCGTTCTTCTATTACCGAACAAGCGAAAAGTGAGAGGTTAAAAACGGAACTAATTACCAATGTCAGCCATGATTTAAGAACACCATTAACATCTATTATTACGTACACCGATTTATTGAAAAATCCTGCATTGACAGAGGATGAGCGTAATAGCTATATAGCGATATTAGATAAAAAATCACAACGCTTAAAAACATTGATTGAGGATCTATTCGAGGTGTCCAAGATGGCGACCGGTAATATCGAACTGCACAAACAGCGAGTTGATTTAAATCAACTAGTCAAGCAAGCAGTGGGCGAACATGAGGAAGAAATTGAAAAAGCGAATATGTCGTTCCGTGTGCAATTGTCAGAGGAGCCATTATTTGCATATGTAGATGGGCAAAAGTGGTGGCGCGTGTTAGATAACCTGTTGATCAATGCATTAAAGTATACAATGGAAGGAACACGTGTCTATATCACATTAGAGAGAGTGAATGATAAGGCGCAGTTTGTTATCAAAAATATTACGAAATATGAGTTTGGCGACCAAAATGTTGAGGAGCTCTATGAACGTTTTAAAAGAGCTGATACCGCTCGCCATACAGAAGGGTCAGGCCTTGGCCTAGCTATTGCTCAATCTATCGTCGATCTCCACCAAGGCAGCATGGAAATCACAATTGATGGCGATTTATTTAAAGTAGTTGTTTCTGTGCCATTAGAGCGATTATATTGAAAAAATATAAATAGGTTCCAGAATTCTATATTGAATTCTGGGCTTTTTTTAATTCCATCAAAAAAACAGTAGCTAAAAACAATATAATATAGGAAAATGATATTAATAATAATGTATTTACTGGTAAAAATATAAAAAGGTAGAAGTGAGTGATATACATTGATTATAATGGGAATCATCTTTATTTGTTTTTTGCTTTCTATCCAATATGTTCGATATATTGGTTATGAAAAAAGTGAATATAAACAACTGACAGGCACATCATTCGGGAAAACCTTTTTTAACAAGGGGCTCTATGGGGAATATTTAATTGTAAAAGAGTTGCAAAAGTTGCCGGGCAAGCATAAAACGCTAGTCAATCTTTATATTCCTAAGCCAAATGGAGATACAACGGAAATCGACGTTATATTCATACATGAAAGTATGATTTATGTGATTGAATCTAAAAATTATAGCGGATGGATTTATGGTAGAGAACGCGATTATAAATGGACTCAGGTTTTTCAAAATAAAAAGAAGTATAAATTTTACAATCCTATCAAGCAAAATCGATCACATATACAACATTTGCAGCGTTTACTTTCAAGTGTAGATGAGAAGTTTTTTTATTCTCTGATTGTTTTTAGCAACCGTTGCACTCTGAAATCAATTGATATTGAATCAGAGTGTATAGAAGTTATCAATCGTAATAGGTTACATGTGGTGAGGAAGATTAACGCTCTTCATAGGCCTGATGCGATACCAGTTAATCTTATCTACAATAAATTGTTGCCTTATACAAATGTAGAAGAACAAGTGAAAGAGAAACATATGAATGATCTTCGCAAGAAGCACTCATCTTAAACGAAAAAATGAAAGAGCTAGAGTACAGAACACACTGAACTCTAGCTCTTTTATACATTCAACTATTTATCTTGAGATTCTGGGCCTACAATAATTGGTGAGGTCTCGGTAGGAACCTCTTCTTCTTCTGTAATAATCTTTTTATCCGCAAACATGTTAGACTGTAATCGAATAAATTGATAAATATGTGTGACGATTACTTTTAGTACTGCATAGCCTGGTACCGCCAAAATAATCCCAGGCAAACCAAATAGATTTCCAGCAGTCAAAATAACGAAAATAACCGTTATCGGATGGACTCGCAGAGATTTGCCCATGATTTGTGGAGAGATTAGTTTTCCTTCAAGCAATTGAACGATGACCCAAACGATGGCTAATTTCACCAGCATAGATGGCGAATGAATCAGCGCAAGAATAATGGCTGGCGTGATAGCAATAATAGGCCCTAGATACGGCACTACATTCGTTACCATCGCAATGATTGCTAGCGTTAAGGCGTAATCTAAGCCGATAATAAGGTAGCCAATTAAAAGTAATGTGCCGATACATAAGGATACGAAGATTTGACCACGTATATATGAACTTAACGCATGGTTCATTTCGCTTAAGATTCGCTTGGTTTCTGAACGTGATTGATCTGGCAAAAACTGTAGAATATATGTTGGCAGATTATCACCGTCCTTCAATAAATAGAAAAGAATAAAAGGAAGCACTGCCACAGCCATAATCACTTCTGTAATGGTTCCTACAACCGAAAATATACCATGTGAAAAATCTGCTGCATTATTGCTGAGATAGCCTGACACACTTTTAGACAGCCGGTCAATATCGGCATTTAGAGGTTGCATCCATTTTTCAACAAAATCATTATGTGCCAATTGTAAAACCGTATGTTGCACCTCTTTTGTGAGAGTTGGAATATTCATGATGAGACTTTGAATCTGTTCTTTTAAAATTGGCAGAACAGAGGAAATAATGACCGTAAGTATGCCGATAATCAATACGTATAATAATAAAATGGATATAGTCCGCTTAACCCCAGCTCGCTCGGAGAAATCAATCAAAGGATTGAATAAATAGAAGCAAATTCCTGCCAGTATGATCGGCAAAAAGATAGTTCTAATAAAGATAGCGAAAGGGATTAAAACAAATCCGATTTTAGATAGCGCTAGAAGAGTTATACTCAAGATGAAGACAATAAGTGTATAGATAACAAATTTGCTGTTTAAAATTTTCTTTTTGAAGATAGTGCCTTTTGAATCTTTAATCTGCATTATACTCACCCACCCCTGGTCATTCTTTAGAATGTATCCAACAAATGCTGCTTATTTTTGAACCTTGCTTAAAAAATAGCGTCTTGCTAGTTAGATAACTATTCTTTACCCTTTATAAGACTGTTTCTAACTAAATTGCTTGCTTATACTGTAATGGTTCATGTCTCGGATGCTTGCAAGTCCGGTGGAAGGCTGCTCATCATAAAATAGCAAAATGCTTTATGAAATTTACATAATGATTAAAGAATATTTATGAGATATCTATCATGGGAGGTTATACAGATTATTACGTCCAAACTTATCATCATCTCGCTATTTCTAGTGATTGTCACAATGATTGATACATTGGCTTATTCTACGAGAATATCGGGGGTTAGAGTGAAATTAATCGCTACGGCAATTTCTTTGTTTAGTACGCTTGTGATTGTTTCTAGATTCTCTACAATGATTCAACAGCCATTAACGGCTAAGCTTATTGTGGAAGCCCCGAAGATGGACAAATTAAGTTATATAGAGGATCAGTATCGAATATTAATTGCTGTGACATCATTAGGGGTTTTGCTCGGAATATTTCTTTTTCCTGCTTTTATTAACATTTTTTCAAGAGCTATTATTGGCTTATCAAATGAAAAGGGTTCTTTATTTACCTTATTTAAGAAGCAGTTCAATCTAAAGGGTATGAAAAATATTTTGCGTTGTTTTAGACTGCCAAAATGGCATTATTTGCACGATATCACATTCAAGACCATCCCTAAGCGTCTATTTATGATTAATATCCTTATCACAGCTGTATTTACAACAGGGGTACTCTCATCTATTTATGCCTCGATGCTAGTACCGAGCGATTATGCGCAGACAGCATTGATGTCTTCTGGAATTATCAATGGAATTGCGACATTGCTATTAACACTATTCATCGATCCAAAAGTGTCTGTATTAGCCGATCGAGTGATAAAAAAACAAGTAGATTATGTATATTTGAAAAGTTATTCATTAACCATGATTAGTTCAAAATTTTTAGGCACGCTTTTAGCTCAGCTACTGTTTGTCCCTGCGGCATATTATGTAGCTTGGTTTGCTGAATGGATTTAAGTTTCTGTTAAGTAACCCAATTGCTTATAAAGATACTATGGATAATCGCCTCTAATTTGCCGTAATTAACCAAAAATATATATAATTACTGGTAAGGGGGAGGAGAGTTTGGATAATATAAAATTTATGATTAGCCGGCTTCTGTTCAACTTGCAATTACACGCGGGTAAGTTTAGATTACTAGGCTATGCGGTCTTGCTAGATGCATTGCTAGCGATAGGAGATATTACTGTTTATTTAGCTTTACCAGAATTATTTATAGGGATCCTGTTGACTAGTATTTTAATGGTTGTTGTTAGGAGATACGCGCCTATTTTCTATAAAGTAATTTTAAAAAGAAGCGCTTTGTTAACTACTGTACTAACTGTATATTCTTGCATTATTTTTATGCATTACTTTATTTGGATTGCGCCATATTAAAATAAGTAAAAGCCTGATTTCCTTAGTAAAGTAAGAAATTGGGCTTGTTCTACTTCGTTATTTGATGGAAATATATTTACATACAGTTTAAAAAGGTGAGGAAAGGAGCGTTCTATGGGAGTTAGCAAAATAGTCAAAGGTCTTTTATTGCTTGTCATTTATAATTTGATTGTCTATTACCTTGGATGGAATGTGTACCACTTTTTATCAACCGTTTTTCACTCTCATTTTAGCCTTATATTTGCCATTGTTTGGCTTTATATCGCATATAGTATTGTCATCAGCAATTTCAATGAAAAGTTTCGTCTAACTAAAGTGGTGAGCGCCTACTGGATGGTGTTGGTCGAATATGGGCTTCTCTTGTTCCCGCTCGCTGATTTAGCCCTATGGCTCATTCCCTCACTAACAGTCTTATGGGTAGGAGTAGCTGTTATTGGCATATTCGCATTGATCATAGGAATTGGCTCATATATGGCGTATTCACCGGTCATTAGGAGAAAAGAGATAGCTGTTAAAAAAAATCATCCTGAAGGTAAAGATTTTCGTATGGTCATTGCGTCAGATTTTCATCTAGGCATCTTGTCTAACAAAAAGCTTTTACAAAAATTTGTGAATATGTCGAATGAGACAAAGCCTGACGTCGTATTATTAGTGGGTGATATTGTAGACGATCACCCGTATTGGTTTAAGGCATATCACATGGATGAGGTCATGAAAAAGTTAACTTCTACATATGGTGTATATGGAGTTTTAGGTAATCACGAATATTACGGTCGCCAAATTCCTATATTTGTAGAAGAAATGAAAAAATCTTCTGTAACCATCTTACAAGATGAAACAATATGTATAGCCGATGCGTTTTATTTAACAGGAAGGGAAGATAAGACGAATACTACTCGCAAGTCTTTAAAAGAATTAGCTGAGCATGTTGATCAGCAATATCCGTGGATAGTCATGGACCATACGCCATCAGATTTGAGCACACCTACAGAACTTGGTGTCGATATCCATCTCTCAGGCCATACTCATCTCGGGCAGATGTGGCCCAATCAGTGGATAACGAAAAAAACATTTGAGTTGGACTATGGTTATTTATTAAAAAATACAACGCACTATCTCGTATCATCTGGTTTTGGATTTTGGGGGCCACCGATTCGAACTAATAGCCGGAGTGAAATGTGGATTGTAGACGTGAAGTTGACGGATTAATGTAATGGAATTATAAAATAGCTACCATTCCCGATGTGTTATGATTAATTTTGCTGGCAATAGCCAAATGAAGCATCAAATAAAAGATAAGGAGTTATTATGGAAATAATTGAATTAATAAAATCCATCATTTTAGGTTTTGTGGAAGGCATGACTGAATTCGCCCCTGTATCTTCTACTGGCCATATGATTATCGTCGATGATATGTGGTTGAAAACGCAAGAGTTTCTTGGCGAGTCATCGGCCAATACATTCAAAATTGTGATTCAGCTGGGTTCTATCCTAGCAGTCGTTGTGGTGATGTGGAAGCGGATGTTAAGCCTTGTTGGTTTATATCATATCAAGGGACAAAGACCTCATCATCATTTCAATTTGTTGCATGTCATCGTGGGTATTATCCCTGCTGGTATATTAGGTGTTCTATTCGAAGACTTTATTGACAAGCACTTATTTGGTATTAAAACTGTTATTTTCAGTCTGTTTTTCGGAGCGTTATTTATGATTGCCGCGGATAAATGGGGACCAAAAAGACCAAAAGTGCACTCACTTGATGATTTATCATATGGGCAAGCATTTAAAGTGGGGCTTATTCAATGTTTATCCCTATGGCCAGGTTTTTCTCGGTCAGGAGCAACGATTTCCGGCGGTGTTATGCTAGGGCTAGACCATCGTACGGCATCCGACTTTACGTTTATTATGGCGGTTCCTATTATGGCGGGCGCCAGTCTTGTATCCCTGCTGAAACATTGGAATGAAATTAATTTCGGCGACATGAATTTCTATATCGTTGGATTTATCAGCGCATTTGTGTTCGCTCTTATTTCTATTAAGTTTTTCTTGAAGCTTATTTCGAAAGTGAAATTAGTTCCGTTTGCCATCTATCGTATTATTCTAGCGATTATACTTGCAATTATCGTATATATGTAGAAAAAGAGATGTCGGTTTTCGACATCTTTTTTTAATTATGTGAAATATATTATTTAAGTGAAAGAGTGCCAAATAAACTTGTCTTGTGCTATAATAAAAAACAGTAAAAACACAATATATCTTTATTGTGTTGGTGATATAACACAATATATAGTATGAAAGCCACATTTTTATCTTTTCTGCAGTTAGACGGTTAAAGCTAGCCGCAATGGGGAAATTGCACATAAACAACAGGTGAATTTTCTTTCTGTAGACACAAGATGTAGCTTTTCAGCACTAATTATACAACCTAGATTATGTCGTTTTGTGTCTCATTTCGTAGGCTTCGGAATCAATAAATTTATTCCTTTATAAGCCTTGCGATTGTTCAGCCATTGGGTTAAAACAATCGCTTTTTTAACGAAAGAGCCAAAACGATTATCTTTTGGGATAGATTTTGTAAAAAGGAGACAAAAATATGCTAATTCGTTTGGATGAAAAAGAAAAAGTAATGCAGCAACTAGAAGAAGAGTTTGGAAAAGAGGATTTAGAGCTGCTTAGACGGAAGCATGAACGTTTAGAAGATAAGCATCCGGAATATACGCTTGTTGAATGGACACGTGCTTTAGCGCTTGAAGCATTAAGCCTGTTAGATGAATTAGAACCTTATTGGACATTTGTCGCAGCACGATTGTTGCTAGCGGAAATTTACGAAGAATATGCAGCACTTCGCCATGTTCAACCTACAGAGGTCTATCAAGCTTTTCCAAAACAGGTCCAAGAATTAGTAGAAAAAGGGTTATATGATCCGGCACTAGCTGAAGCATATACACCTGAAGAATTACAACAGCTAGCGGCAGCGATGGAACCGAAGCGCGATAAGTTATTTACATATATCGGCCTCAAAACATTGATGGACCGCTATGTGACTCGTGAACACGACAATACGCCAATCGAATTACCACAAGAGCGTTGGATGGTCATTGCGATGACATTGATGCAAAACGAAAGTGATAATCGACTAGATAAAGTAAAAGAAGCTTATTGGGCAATGAGCAATCTTTATATGACAACAGCTACTCCGACCCTTGCGAATGCTGGGAAAACGCATGGTCAGCTTTCTAGCTGCTTTATTGACACAGTAGATGACAGTTTACAGGGCATTTACGATTCCAACACAGATGTTGCGACATTATCTAAATTTGGCGGCGGCATCGGCGTTTATATGGGTAAAGTGCGTAGCCGTGGTTCATCTATTCGTGGATTTAAAGGCGCATCAAGCGGTGTGATTCCATGGATTAAACAACTAAACAACACAGCTGTATCAGTTGATCAGTTGGGTCAACGCCAAGGGGCAATTGCAGTTTACTTAGATGTTTGGCATAAAGATATTTTCCCATTCCTTGATTTGAAATTGAACAATGGTGATGAGCGTATGCGCGCACATGATATCTTTACAGGTGTTTGTCTCCCAGATATTTTCATGGAAGCAGTAGAAAATCGTGAAGAATGGCATTTATTTGATCCGCATGAAGTACGTACAGTTATGGGCTTCAACTTAGAGGACTACTATGATGAAACAAGAGGACAAGGTTCTTTCAGAGATAAATATTTAGCTTGTGTAGAAAACCCTGAATTATCTTCTGAAGTTGTACCTGCTATTGATATCATGAAACGGATTATGCGTTCACAGCTTGAAACAGGCGTCCCATTCATGTTCTACAGAGATGAAGTAAACCGCATGAATGCAAACAAACATGCAGGTATGATTTACTCAAGTAACCTATGTACTGAAATTGCACAAAACATGAGTGCAACTGAGTTTGAAACTATTACAGTGGAAGATGACTTAATTGTCACTCGCCGTAAACCTGGTGATTTTGTTGTGTGTAATTTATCATCTATCAATCTTGGTAGAGCAGTACCGGCGAATGTGCTAGAACGTTTAATCGGTATTCAAGTGCGTATGCTTGATAATGTAATTGAGTTGAATAATATCCCTGTTAAACAAGCTGAAATCACAAATTCACGCTATCGCGGTATTGGCCTTGGTACATTCGGATGGCACCACTTGCTTGCATTAAAAGGCATCACATGGGAATCAGATGAAGCAGTTACTTACGCGGACGAGCTATATGATCAAATCGCTTACTTAACTATTAAAGCATCTTCCGAGCTAGCGAAAGAAAAAGGATCATACCCACTATTTGAAGGCTCAGATTGGCACACAGGTGAATACTTCACAAACCATGGCTATGACGGCAAAGAAAAATGGGAACTATTGCGTCAACAAGTTGCAGAGCAAGGAATGCGGAATGGCTATGTAATGGCAGTCGCTCCTAACTCAACGACTTCTATTATTGCCGGTAGTACAGCAAGTATCGACCCAGTGTTCCAGAAGAGCTATTCTGAAGAGAAAAAAGATTATAAAATCCCAGTTACAGTACCAGATTTGAATGAAAAAACAACTTGGTACTATAAATCTGCTTACTTTATCGATCAAAATTGGACGATTAAACAAAATGCAGCGCGCTCTCGTCATATTGACCAAGGTATATCCTTAAATTTATATGTACAAAATACCGTCAAAGCGAAAGAATTGCTGGCTCTTCATTTAAATGCATGGAATAGCGGCATTAAAACAACTTATTATGTACGTTCTACTTCAGTTGAATTATTAGAATGTGAGTCTTGTGAAAGCTAAAAAGGAGAGGGATTTAATATGACAACAGTCAATAAACGAGTACTTATGGACAAAGAAGCACCCAATCGTTCGACAAAAATTGTCAACGGCCGTTCATCTAACATTTTGAATTGGGATGATGTACGCTTTAGCTGGGCTTATCCTAAATACAAAAAAATGCTCGGTAATTTCTGGACGCCTTTTGAAATTAATATGAGCAATGACATCAAACAATTTTCTCAACTAACAGCAGATGAACAAGAATCATTCAAAAAAATTATCGGTTTGCTAGCATTACTAGATAGTATCCAAACAGATTATGCCGGCAAAGTAGCTGACTATTTAACAGATTCAAGCCTTAATGCCTTGATGATTATTCTGGCACAGCAAGAAGTCATCCATAATCATTCATACTCTTATATTCTTTCTAGCCTTGTATCAAAAGATGAACAAGATCGCATTTTCGACTTTTGGCGCACTGAGCCAATCCTAGAGAAACGTAATGACTTCGTGATTAAAGGCTATCGCCAATTTTCTGAGGAGCCAACTATCGAAAATATGCTTGATTCCGTTGTTTATGATGTGATTTTAGAAGGCCTGTTCTTCTATTCAGGATTCTCGTTCTTCTATCATCTTGCGCGCAACCAAAAAATGGTAGCAACAAGTACGATGATTAATTATATTAATCGTGATGAACAGCTTCATGTCGATCTCTTTGTAAAGATTTATAAAGAATTGTTGGAAGAATACCCTGAGTACAACACACCAGAGCGTGAAAAACATGTGCAAGCGATCTTTAAAGAAGCAGCACAGTTAGAAATTGAATGGGCACACGAAATTATCGGTGACAAGATCGAAGGGCTAGAGGTAGAAGATGTGGAAGATTACGTGTACTTCTATACTAATGTCCGCTGCAACCAATTAGGCTATGAACGTCCATTTGAAGGTTACCGCAAAAACCCAATGAAATGGATTAAAGCTTATGAGGATGTAGATCTTGGCAAGACAGATTTCTTTGAACAACGTTCACGTCAATATACAAAAGTTAATGTCCAAGACAATGGCTTTGATGAACTTTAATAAATAACTTTATAAATACCAAACGAGTACATCACTTACAAAAGTGATGTACTTTTTGTTTGCAGTTTTTACTGAAAATTGATAAATATCCTTTGCTTTTTAGTAAACCCTTGCTGGATTGCATGAGCTGAAAGCCTAGTAAGAAAAAAGTGATGGGGGAATTAATGCTAAATAGGACAGATTAGTTGATTAGTATAAAAGTGAAAACTAAAATTAACTTTGTAATTAATTATCAAAAATTTCACACAAGGGAATAAGGGGAGCATATTCATGATAAAAGGTATTTTTGAAACACATATAAATGTCAGTGATTATAAAAAATCTGCGGAGTTTTACGAGAAGCTGCTAAATATTATTCCATTATATGAAGATGCGGAACGAAAACTAAAGTTTTATTGGGTGGGACAACCTGGAGAGGCTATGCTAGGTATACGAGAGAACTATCCAAGTTCCTTAGTTCAAAGACAGCATTTTGCTTTCAGAGTAGATTTAAATGATATTTCTTCAGCGAAAGATTATTTGACCTCTTTGAACATTGAGACAACAAACTTTTTTGGAGAGAGTGCTGATAATTTATTAGTATTTCCTTTTATGCCAGCTGTATCTATCTACTTTGAAGACCCAGATGGTCACTCAATTGAATTTATTGCTATGCTAGATGATCAGCCAAAACCTGAATTAGAGATTATGCCCTGGAAAGAATGGGAAACGTTATGTTGTAGAGAGTGATTAAATAAAATAACTACAGTTGTCCAACTTTTAAGGCAACAAAAAGGATAGATGAATCAGCTATAACCATGCTGTTCATCTATCCTTTTTATATATAGAAAATATCAAAATTGATCTAAGTAAAAGTTCAGGCAAAAAGTCCATCCTGCCACAATAAAAGATCCAACGGCTAATACAAAAAAGAAAGTTCCAATAAGGCTTGTTTCTGACTCTTTTTTATCATTCATTGCGATCTTCCTCTCTGGCCGATTTTCTCTATTGTCAGAGTGCCCATTTAGGCATTAATGCATTCATAGAGATGAGAAAATATCGAGCGGGAGGACAAGAAAAAACTCTTTTTATTCCCTCTAAAAAAGATGGAATAAAAAGAGTTATGGTTCGTTTATAACTTAACCGGCGAAAAACAGAGCTAGTCATCACTAAACAAGTTAAATACGCCGCCGATGCCGCGTTCACCAACCTGTGAACCCCCAACTGTTTGAGGAGCAGCAGCAAATACACGACTTGCTAAGCGGCTAAATGGTAATGATTGAATCCAAACAGTGCCAGGTCCTTGCAGTGTTGCAAAGAATAAGCCTTCTCCGCCAAACAGAGCTGTTTTAACGCCGCCTACAGCTTCAATGCTATAATCAACGTTGCTTGTCATCGCAACCAAGCATCCTGTATCTACTCGTAGTCTTTCACCAGCTTGAAGATCTTTGCGGATAATCGTTCCGCCGGCATGGACAAATGCCATTCCGTCGCCTTCTAGCTTTTGCATGATAAAACCCTCGCCCCCAAAGAAGCCTGTGCCTAGTTTTCGTTGAAATTCTACGCCAATGGACACACCTTTTGCAGCAGCTAAGAATGCATCTTTTTGGCAGATGATTTTGCCATCGTAAATGCTTAAATCCATTGGTATAATTTTGCCGGGATAAGGAGCAGCAAATGAAACATGGCGTTTTCCCATATCTTCATTTGTGAAGGTCGTGATAAATAAGCTTTCTCCAGTAATCAAGCGTTTGCCGGCACCCATCAATTTGCCCATTAAGCCGCCGCCACCTCTACTTGAACCATCACCAAAAACAGTTTCCATCCGAATGCCGTCTTCCATCATCATAAGTGCGCCTGCTTCAGCCACCACTGTTTCATTTGGATCTAATTCCACTTCAACAAATTGCATATCATCGCCATATAATTTGTAATCAATTTCATGGTTATTCATAATCAAACCCTCCGAATCGTATAATCTATAACAAGTTACGTATGAGAGAATAAAAAAGTTCCGCAATATAATATTTTGAATAATAAAAATATTATACAAAGGATTTCCTCTTCTTATGTAGAATAGTAGAGCAAGAGGGTTGCAGATCGATCATACAACAAGGGGGAATAATGATGAGTATTCAATTAGAGCATTATATCGGAGGAAGATTTCTAGCAACAGAGGAAGAAAAATGGACAAGTGTGTTAAACCCAGCTAATGGAGAAGTATTGGCTGAGGTACCACTCGCCACAGAAGCAATCGTCAATGAAGCAGTGGCGCAAGCAAAGCAGGCGCAGCAAGAATGGGCTTTAGTGCCTGCACCGAAACGAGCGCAATATTTATATGCAATCGGCATGAAAATGCAGGAAAAGAAAGAACACCTCGCGACTGTCCTCACCAAAGAAATGGGAAAAGTGATTGAAGAGGGACGAGGCGAAGTACAAGAAGGCATTGATATGGCTTTCTATATGGCTGGAGAAGGCAGAAGATTATTCGGTGAAACTACCCCATCTGAACTTTCGAATAAATTCGCCATGAGCGTTCGAGCACCAATTGGTGTTGTCGGCTTAATCACACCTTGGAATTTCCCTGTAGCCATTGCGACGTGGAAGAGCTTCCCTGCAATCGTGGCAGGCAATACATTTGTATGGAAGCCAGCAACTGAAACACCAATGATGGCCTATGAAATGGCCAAAATCTTTGATGAGGTAGGCCTACCAAAAGGTGTCGCCAATATTGTTTTCGGTTCTGGCGGCGAAGTAGGAACGGCGCTGATTGAACATCCAGATGTCAAAGTCATCTCGTTCACAGGGTCCACCGAAACAGGCAGGAAAGTCGCTAGTCTTGGCGGACAGCATCTAAAAAAGGTATCCCTTGAAATGGGTGGGAAAAATGCGGTCATTGTCATGGCTGATGCTGATTTAGATCTAGCGGTAGATGGGATTTTGTGGAGTGCATTTGGAACAGCAGGGCAACGTTGCACCGCATGTAGCCGTGTTATTGTGCATAAAGATGTAAAGGAAGAATTAGAGCAGCGTTTGCTTGAGGCGATGAAACAGCTGTCAATCGGGGATGGATTAGATGAATCGGTCAAAGTTGGCCCTGTCATCAATCAAAAAGCTCTGGAAAAAATTCATTATTATGTGGAAGAAGGACAGAAAGAAGGAGCGAGGTTGCTTGCCGGAGGACATATTTTAACAGAACAACCTTATAGCCAAGGTCATTTTTATGCTCCGACTCTTTTCACTGATGTTGCACCGGATGCTCGCATTGCACAGGAAGAAATTTTTGGTCCTGTTGTTTCGCTAATTGCCGTAGCTGATTTAGAAGAAGCAATCCAAGTAAATAATAGCGTTCAGTATGGATTGTCTAGCTCGATCTTCACACAAGACATCAACAGTGCATTCAAAGCTCAGCGCGACTTGGATACTGGTATTGTCTATGTCAATGCAGGGACGACAGGGGCTGAAATCCATCTGCCTTTCGGTGGCACGAAGGGAACGGGCAATGGCCATAGAGATTCTGGTGTAGCTGCATTAGATGTGTATACCGAATGGAAGAGTGTCTACATTGATTACAGTGGTAAGCTGCAACGTGCACAAATTGATACAGAATAGATAGGAGGAAACAGGATGAAAATTGCCGTTTTGGGTGCTGGTTTAATGGGGAAAGAAGTAGCTCGTGATTTAGTGAGAAATCCAAATATAGAAAAAGTCTTTTTAGCGGATTTAAACAAAGAACAAGCGAAGCAATTTGCTGATACATTGCAGTCAGAGAAAGTAGAAGTATTACAGCTTGATGCAACGAATGATGAGCAATTGAAGTTGGTTATGTCAAAAGCGAATGTAGTCATTAATGCACTTTTCTACACGTTTAATGAGCGTGTTGCAAAGACTGCCATTGAAGTAGGGGTCCATTGTGTAGATCTTGGCGGCCATATTGGCGGAGCGACAGACCAAATTTTAAAATTAAACAGTGAAGCCCAAGCGAAGGGTGTTACGCTAATTCCCGATTTGGGTGTAGCACCTGGCATGATTAATATCCTGTCCGGTTTTGGTGCCTCTAAACTAGATCACGTGAAATCTATAAAAATCTATGTTGGCGGCATACCTGTAGAGAAGGAACCACCATTAGAGTATAATGTGGTATTTTCACTAGAAGGCGTGTTTGATCACTATACAGATCCATCTCATGTTGTGCGTAATGGCGTTTTACAAGAGATTCCATCTCTATCCGAAGTGGAGCCTTTCTATTTTAAAGGATTCAATGGCTTAGAGGCATTCCATACTTCTGGCGGCTTATCAACATTGCCGGAGTCATATCCAGATATCCAAACATTAGAATATAAGACGGTGCGTTATACAGGCCATGCCGAAAAATTCAAGTTACTCGTTGATCTAGGCCTTACAAACAAAGAAACAGAAGTAACAGTGAATGGGCAGAAGGTCAAGGCAAGGGATGTTTTACGCGAGGTACTGGAAAGTAAGATTGGTCTTGGCGATAAGCAAGATGCTGTACTATTGCGTGTAATTGTTAGCGGTGAAAGCAATGAAGAAGCTGTTTCCTATGAATATGAAATGGTAACATACAGAGACCAGGTGAATAACGAAACGGCTATGGCTCAAGCAACCGCGAATACTATTGCGGTAGTTGCCCAACTAGTTGGCGATGGCACAATTGATAAAAGAGGAGTCTACCCGCCAGAAAAAGTGGTACCAGGTGAAGCGTATATTAAAGAAATGGAGCATCGAGGGGTAAAGATTACTGAAATCAAGCACCGCTCAACAAGTATTGTAAAGGGCTAGTACGAATGGGTCTAATCCTGAGGGAAGCCTAAAGCGAAATGCAAATGAACGGATGAGTAAAATAATAAAGACCGAACAAATGTGAAAAAGTGTAAATTTCACATAGTGTTCGGTTTTTTTATTAGCTTCTACGCTCTGCTTATTTAACTAGTTATCTACCATTCTAAGAATGCAATTCGGGTACCGTCACAAATGTAT
Organism: Rummeliibacillus sp. GQ308; assembly: GCF_059759115.1. Taxonomy (NCBI): domain Bacteria; kingdom Bacillati; phylum Bacillota; class Bacilli; order Caryophanales; family Caryophanaceae; genus Rummeliibacillus; species Rummeliibacillus sp. GQ308. The sequence continues at coordinate 52,210 of NZ_JCAXDQ010000001.1, forward strand.
AGCCTCTTTTCTCAAGGTACGTTAAGACAGCATCTAGTCCCTGTGCAGTGGATAGATGTATATCGTGCATCAACACGATGGCACCAGGGTAGACATCCTTTTTCACTTGAGATAAAAGTTTCTTTGAATTAAGGTATTTCCAATCCAGCGTGTCTACTGTCCATAAAACAATAGGTTGGGATGATTGGGCTTGAATTCGTTTATTATAAGCTCCATAAGGCGGTCTTAAAGCAAAAGGCATACAACCAGTAGCTTTTTTTATCTCTGCATTCGTTTGATTGATTTGTCGTTTAACTTTTTTAATCGGCAATGTTCTAAGATCAGGGTGAGAATAAGAATGGCTGCCAATTTCGTGGCCATCTGCGTACACTTTTTTGGCTACATTCGGATACTTATGGACTTGTTGTCCTAGCATAAAGAATGTGGCCTTAGCGTGATGCTTTCTTAATATGCGCAATACTTTAGGTGTTACCGTATTGCTAGGCCCGTCATCAAATGTCAAAGCAATTTTCTTTGCTGGTTGTTTCTTCTTAAAAGGTGGAGCGAGAATAGCGTTGGTGGTAGATGTTAAAGGGATAACATATTTTTTTATGCCCGTTATATTCTTAGAGAGCTCGCCTGGATTATAATAAATAATAAATGCGTTTTTTGTTAGAGCAAATTCTTGATAATTACCCCATATTGGCCGTGTGATATTTGTTACAGAAGCAGCATCGCGATGCGATTTTATCAGGCAATCGGACATGATTTCGCCTTTAACAGTCCTAGATAAAACGCCAAGATTTTGCTTTGTTTGAATAATATCTTGCAATAAGATGACTTTTTTGTTTTTATAATCATACATAAATGTTTTTACACACTTCCTCTTCTTGTTGAGAGTTTGTGTTAAAACAAATGAATAATAGTTCTTTTTATAGATAATCATTTTAGTAGATATCGTTAATTTGCTCTTTTTCCCTTTAGTATCTGTTGTCATCTGGTTTATTAAATAATCGTCTCGCATTTTATCAACAGAGTCGGTAACATTTTGATTAAATGCTTTATTAGGCGTTTTAGGAAACTGAATCGTGTAGGCAACATCTTTATCGGCTGCTTTTGCTTTTTCAGTCACCAAATAAATGCCTTCATGTTTTGTTTGTTTTTGCGTTGTGTTGGATACTATGTTTAGTTTATCTTTAGGATTGCTAGCAGGAGCTCCATGCTTCTGGTTAATCAGTGTTTTAGATACAAAAAATATAAGTGCCAAGATTGCAATACCCATCAAAATAAGTATAGAAAGGTAATACTTTTTTGGGTGATCATTAGTAGTCACTCCCGTACTTCCTCCTTAGGTGTGATAGTTTTATTCTACCCTATTCGACAGGAAAAGTGAGCAGAAAAATGTTAAATCTAACATTTTTGTTTAAAAAAGATAATTGAAGTATGAGGTGAAAGGTATTGATCGAAATAGCACAGGAAGAATTAGCTATTGATTGTTTTTTGCTAGCTGGACGTTTGTTAATCCAAAGCGGGGCTGAAACGTATCGAGCAGAAGATACGATGCTAAGAATGGCCAGTTCCCAAGGATTCACAGACGCTCAAAGCTTTGTCACACCAACGGGTATCATTTTTTCAGCGGGTCACAAAAGACCCACTCGAATTGCACAGATTGCAAGCCGTACAACGGACTTAGAGAAAATTGCAGTAGTCAATGCCATCTCAAGGAGATTGACCTCCGGTGCCATTACTGTTGGGGACGCGTATGAAGAACTTTTACGTTTAGAGAGGACGAATTTATTCTTCCCTGTTTGGGTGCAGCTGATAGCAGCAGCAACATCTAGCGGATGTTTTTTAATTTTATTCAATGGTAAGTGGGTTGATGTGCCATCAGCTATGGCAATCGGTGCATTTGGCTATTTAATTTATTTGGCTATGCATTCTTTAACAAGAGTGAAGTTCTTTGCAGAGTTTACAGCATCCTTGTTTATCGGCGTAGCAGCCATGCTTGTGTTAAAAGCAGGGTTAGGAGCACAGCTTGATAAGATTATTATCGGCTCGGTCATGCCGCTAGTTCCAGGGTTAGCAATTACCAATGCGGTGCGTGATCTAATGGCAGGTCATTTTGTTTCTGGTGTAGCAAAAGGGATGGAAGCTCTTTTGACCGCCTTTGCAATCGGAGCCGGCATAGCGCTCACATTGTCATTTTAGGAGATGTTTTGAATGGATTGGGTATATCAAGGAGTGCTAAGTTTTATAGGGACAGCTAGCTTTGGCGTTATTTTTAATGCGCCTAAGAAAACGCTGTTTCACTGTGGGCTTGTCGGCATGTGCGGGTGGTTAATTTATTTTGCATTTATGCAAAAGGGTGTCGATGCTGTGTTTGCTTCTTTTGCGGGTGCTTTCTTAATCGCGATTGCTGCCCATTTGTTGTCACGTCGATTTAAAACACCTATGATTGTATTTAGTGTTGCGGGAATTATTCCTCTTGTGCCAGGGGGTCTTGCTTATAATGCAATGCGCTCGATTGTTGAAAATGATTACGTCGAGAGCACGCAATATGGAGCGAAAGTGTTTATTATTGCTGGCGCTATTGTTATGGGGCTCGTATTCGCAGAAGTATTAATGCAGCTAGTTTTCAGAGCCATTCGGAAAAGGAAGGCTAGGATGATCAAAGCAGGTTAATTCCGCATATCTGTTTGTTCTTTAGCTATCACTCATATTTCACATATAATAAAACAGCAATTGAGCCCATTTGAAATGGTCCAATTGCTGTTATTTTTTTAAAACAACTTTTCAATGTCATCTGCATCCATTGGATAACCGACCAAGTAGCCTTGAATCGCATCACAACCATATTCTGCAAGAAGCTCTTTTTGTTCTTCTGTCTCAACACCTTCGGCTAAGACACCCATATGAATGGATTTGCCGAATTGTATCATGCCGTTAACAAGCTTTTGCGTTTTTGGCTGATAAGGCATGGATGATATAAAGGTTTGGTCTATCTTGAATTGAGAGAGCGGCAACATCTGCATGTAGCGGAACGAGGCATAACCTGTGCCAAAGTCATCAAGAACAAAACGGACACCATCATTATGCAGCTGCTTCATTTGTTTAATAATAGATTTTTCTGCTTCCGCTTCCAATGCAAACTTTTCGGTAATCTCTATTTGCAACAATTCTGCAGGGCAATTTGTGCGTTCTAATATGCTACTGATCTGTTTGGCCATATTTTTATCTCGAAATTCGCGCACAGATAAATTAATGCTGGCCTTAATGTTTAGACCAGATTCTTTCCATTGTGCAGCTTGCATACACACTTGCTCCAACATAAAGGTGCCAATATTATTAATCAACCCTGTCTCTTCCGCGATAGGGATTAGAACATCTGGCGCTACTGTGCCTATTTCTTTATCATCCCAGCGCACAAAAGCTTCCACGGCTATGATTTCTCCTGTATTTAAATCCAGCTGCGGTTGATAAGAAACTTTTAAATCTTGTTGGTTAAGCGCAACGAGCAGCCTTTTCTCGATAATGGACTTCGTATATAAAGCCTTATGATCTGCTGTTGAAAGGCTGCCAATCTGTGCGCCCCCTTCCGCTTGTATTTTCTTTAATGCAGTATAGGATGCTTTCATCAAATGAGAAAATGAAATTTGGTCATTTGGATACTTTGAAATACCGCCGCTAATTGAAATAGGGAATGCGCCATGATTGATATAAATCGGATGCTGTTCTAAATAAGACAGGAACCCTTGAATGAACCATTCACCAAGCGGTGTTAGGACGACAAACTCATCCATACTGACACGTGCAATGACACTGTCTTGAAAATATTTTTTTAAACGTTGAGTAAATTCCTGCAGGGCAATACGGTCTGCTTGGTCATTATAAATTTCTTTCAAAGAGTAGAATTTGTCGATGCTAAAATAAACGAGACTAAAATGATTTCTTTCTTCTATCATCGACTCAACTACTTGCTCAAGACGATTGCGGTTCATTAATCCAGTCTCTTGATCAATATAAGCAAATTTCTCTAGACGTTCCTGTAATTGTTTTTTGTCTGAAATATTATTTTCTAACAAAATATAATGTGAAGGGCCTTTTGCATTTTTTAGTGGGATTGCGGTTAAGTCGACCCAATAATGCTGTCCATCCTTTGTAATTTTTTCTGCCTCTCCATGCCACTGATTTCCCGTTTCTAGTGTCTTCCAAATATTATTGGCGAATTCCGTTGTTTTTGAATCAGAAGGGAAAAGCTGCCAAAATGATTTACCGAGAATCCTTTTTGGTGTCCATTTGCTTTGCTTTAAAAATAAAGGGTTCGCATAAGTAATCAACCCTTCTTGATCAAGTGCAGCCAACATAAAGGTCGAATCTAAATACTCATGTATGTTAGATATTTCATTAAGCACAAAATCAACGGCTTCTTCTTCGACTAATAAGAATTGGCAATGCACAAAGCTTTCATCGTTAATCGACAATGTATTAAGAATAAGAGAGATTTGGATAGGGTCTCCCTTTTTCTTTTGCAATAATATGTTATTTAGTTGTATAGGGACTTCTGACTGAAGGATATTTAGCCATCGGTCTTTAAATGTATTGGTATAATCTTTTACTATAAATGGAGGTGGATTGCCTTCCAGCTCTATTTCTGTATAGCCAAATGCTATCTCAGCTCCACGATTCCAAGAGACGATATTTCCTTTTGAATTTAAGATCATCATAGGGCAGGGCGTCTGACGAGTAAGTGGATGTACAGTAGGGTTTACATGCTGGGTTTCTCTCATAAATTATATTTCTCCTTGGAATTTCTATATTTTCTATTATAGTAAATTGAAAGGTATAAGTCATTAGTAACAGGGTATTTAGAGAAAAGTATTTTTTTGTGCCTTCGCATAGGAGAATTAAAATATATATCCCGAAATGTAAGACATTTGGTTTTACTTAAAGGTAAGTGATTGGTTATAAGGGGGTATAAAGAAGAGTTATGAATAGGTATATTTAACTTACTCATTATACATATATTATTAATAAATTGCTTATTGTGTCGCTTTAAAATGTAAAATCAATTTTATTTCGTAAATCGAACAGTTATGTGATAATAAATAAAAACTCTAGAAAAGAAGGGAGGAGATTAATAGTGAAAACTATTATTGGCTTCATTAAAGCTTATAAAGTGCCGGCTAGCATCGCGCTTTTATTGATGCTCATTGAATTAATGGTTGAGTTGGCACAGCCACTGCTTATTCGGAAAATTATTGATGAAGGAATTGTTGAGAGCGATATACATACCATTTGGTTTTGGGGCACCATTATGCTATTGCTTGCGTTACTTGCCTTTTTTGCTGGGATTATTAATTCCTTTTTCTCGGGGTATGCTGCACAGAATCTTGCATTTGATTTGCGTACAGCTTTGTTCCGTAAAGTACAATCCTTTAGCATGACAACGTTTTTGCGGTTTCCGACTGCTAGCCTTATCACTCGGATGACGAATGATGTCACACAAGTACAGCAAGTATTTTTTATGAGCTTACGTGTTATGTTGCGGACTCCTTTGGTCGTTATTGGTAGTTTAATTATGGCTTTTTATATCAATCCATCGCTTGCTCTGTATCTTGTTGTAGGTGTACCTTTTTTGCTGATATTCATGTATCTTATGGTGAAAAAAAGCATCAAGCAATTCTCAGCGGTACAAAAGCGTGTAGACAGGATTAATACAATGATTCAAGAAAACCTTCAGGCGATTCGTTTAATTAAAGCCTATTTTAGAGGGAAATATGAAGGGTCACGTTTTGAAAAAGCAGCATTCCTTTTAAAACATGATACATCAAAGGCTTTGCGTTTGATGGAGTATATCCAACCCATTTTATTAATCGTTATGAATATCGCATTACTGGCGGTTTTATGGTTTGGAGCAGGGAAAGTGAGTACTGGACATGCAAAGATTGGTGACTTGGCGGCAATTGTCAATTATACCATGCGCCTAACAGGTTCCTTTTCGATGTTTTCGTTTATTATTATGCTCTTTTCAAGAGCAAAGGCATCTGCTGATCGCATGGAAGAAATCCTCTTGGCTGAAGACATGCCAAAAGAAAAAATACCATATAACGATGTATTAAAAGAAGATAAGGACGACGTTATTGAATTCAAAAATGTATCTTTCCATTACCCAGGCACAACAACATATGCCTTACAAAATATTTCTTTCACATGCAGAAAGGGCGAAAAAATTGCCATCATGGGTGCAACAGGTTCTGGAAAATCGACTATTTTTCAATTGCTTCTAAAATTCTATGATTGTTCAGAAGGTGAAATCTTTGTGAATGGTCGTAATATTACTGATTGGAAGGCAGAAGAGCTACGTCAATACCTAGGATACGTACCACAGCAATCTTTGTTGTTCACAGGAACAATTGCTGAAAATATGAGGTGGGGCGCAACAACGGCTACGCAGGAAGATATAGAGAAAGCTGCTGTTCAAGCCCAAATCCATACGTCCGTCACACGTTTCCCAAACAAATATCAAACAAGAGTGGGACAAAAAGGCGTCAATCTTTCGGGTGGACAGAAACAGCGTTTATCCATCGCTAGAGCCATTTTACGGAAGTCTCCTATTCTTTTATTCGATGATAGTACAAGTGCTCTCGATGTAAAGACGGAAGCAGCATTATGGGAAGAACTCGACACCATATCTGCTACGATGCTTGTCATTACTCAAAAAATCCAAACAGCGAAAGGTGCGAATCGTATTCTACTGCTAGACAATGGGGCGGTAGCTGCCTTCGGTACACATCAAGAATTGCTGGGCAGCTCAACGCTCTATAGCAAAATCGTCAGGTCTCAAGCAGAGGGGGAGAAATATAATGATTAAAAATTGGTTTCGGTCCTATATGTATGAGCCTGTTTTAACAAAAGAAGAAATTCAATCCTCCAAAAAGAAAAAAGGTTCAAAAGCGGCCAATTGGCGTAGGACACTAGGCGGCATTTGGAAGCTAGTGGATGAACAGCGCGGGTTGCTGATCTTCGTGCTACTCATGGTCATCGTTAGCTCGATTCTATCCTTGCTCGGCCCCTACTTGATTGGAAAAATCATAGATGATTATCTTGTAGAAAAGAGATACGGCGGACTCAAATCTATCATTGGCATTCTTGTCGCTGTATACGTTGGCTTGTCTCTGTCTCTGTTTTTACAAAATTATTGGATGATTGGCATCGCTCAACAAACAGTGTATCGCATGCGTACAAGTCTTTTTTCAAAACTCCAAAGACTGCCTATTTCGTTTTTCGACCAACGGCAGCATGGAGATTTAATGAGCCGGATGACCAATGACATAGATAATATTAGTTCTACGCTTAACAGCACCTTTATTCAAGTATTCTCGAGTACATTGATATTGATAGGTACTGTGGTTGTCATGGTTTCGATGAGCCCCCTCCTAACGCTCCTTACGATGGTGATTATTCCCATCATGTTTGTTTCCACCCGCTTCATTACACGGCGGACGGGAAGACTCTTTAAAAGGCAGCAAGAGGCGCTCGGTATGCTGAATGGAATGATCGAAGAAACGATTTCAGGTCAACGTATTGTAAAAGCCTTCTCTCAGGAGGAGCGTGTGATTGAAGACTTTGCAGAAAAATCCAGTGAATTGCGGCGTATTGGCTACTGGGCAAATGTGTATTCTGGAGCGATTCCAAAAGTGATGAATTTCCTGAATAACGCAAGCTTTGCGATCGTGGCTGGCGCCGGTGGTATTCTTGCTTATAATGGATATGTTTCGATTGGTACAATTGTCGTTTTTGCGGAATATGCACGCCAATTTACAAGGCCTTTAAATGATTTAGCCAACCAATTTAACAATATTTTATCTGCGATTGCCGGAGCAGAGCGAGTTTTCGTCATTTTGGATGAAGAAGATGAGCAAGATGAAGCAAAGCATCAACCATATAAAAAGATTCAGGGAGATGTTCGCTTTAAAGATGTCTCTTTTAAATATAATGCAGAAGAAGAAGCGTACACATTATCGCATATCAATTTTCATGTGAAAGAGGGTCAGACAGCGGCGCTTGTTGGTGCTACCGGGGCAGGGAAGACAACGATTATGCAGCTTCTTGCCCGCTTTTATGACGCTCAAGAAGGCAGCATTCTGATAGATGGAGCCCCTATCTCTTCATATGCAAGAGAAACGATACGAAGCCAGATGGCATTTGTCCTGCAGGAGCCATTCTTATTCCAAGCAACCATTATGGAAAACATTCGGTATGGAAATTTGGATGCAACAGATGAAGAGGTAATAGAAGCGGCCAAAAGAGCAAATGCCCATCATTTTATCATGTCTTTACCAGATGGATATAACACAGAATTAGCAATGGATGGCGGCGAAATCAGCCAAGGTCAAAAACAATTGCTTTCAATTGCTAGAGCCCTTGTAGCAGGACCTTCTATACTATTGCTAGATGAGGCAACAAGCAGCATTGATACGGTTACAGAATTAGAAATACAAGAAGCGCTCGAACGGTTGATGGAAGGACGCACAAGTTTCGTCATTGCCCATCGATTAAATACGGTGAAGAAAGCCGATGTTATATTTGTAATGGAGCAAGGACAATTAGTAGAATCAGGCAGCAGGCAAGAATTAATTCAGAAAAAAGGCATATTCTATCAGATGCTGCAAAACAATAATGAATAGGGGACAAGGAAACTTATGGATATATACGTAATGAGGGCAACTTATCCCGTAGATGATGAGACAATTCAAGAGGTCAAAGATTTACTAGAAGCATCTCAGGAATTAAATAAAGATCTGTCGCTATTAATGAAAGAGGATCTTTGGAAGAATGCTGAATGCAAAGGGTTTATGATACTGGCATATAATGAACAGGACCAATTGCTCGGCGTCTTATGCGCAAGCGATATGTTTGGCTTCAACACATATGAATGGTCAATAGCAGTTCATCCGCAATTCCGACGAATCGGAATTGGAACAGCCATTTTCCAAGCATTCGCTAATGCCCTTCTTGAAAGAGGTGCGATGGGCGATATGGCAGTTGCTTATCATGAAGAAGCGAGTGCTTTATTTTTAGAAAAACTGGGTTATGACTTTAGTTCGGCAGAAGCAACGCTACAGGCATTGCCCCAACTTCATCCAGAAAATTGGAATAGAACCATCCGACCATATAAAGAAGATGACAAGAATAAGGTCATAGCACTTATGCAAGAGGGCTTTTCAGATTTACCTGAAGAGACGGAAGAGCTGATCTATTATAATACAAATACAGAAGGCCGAATGCTATACATGGTAGATGAGTTGGATGAGAGCGTTGCGACTGTGACGCTGGCAGAAGAAAGAGAAAGTCTTTGGATTACTGCATTTGTAGTCGGAGAAGAACATCAAAAAAGAGGGATAGGCTCTGAAGTCTTGCAATGGGTAAGACATAAAGCTTCTGAAAAAGGGATGGAATCTGTCCTTTTAGATGTAGAAGTAGAAAATCAAAACGCACTTCGCATTTATCAGAACAATGATTTTACTATCATCCAACAGATTGATTATTTTGTGAAAAACAATAAGTAAGATAAAATATATTATAAATGTTCTGTAAATTTTAGGTTAAAATTAACACTAAAAAGGGTTAAATGGGATATACTTTGGGTAAGAGTCTTCATAAGATGGACTATCACATGCTTTTAGGGGGTTTTTGGTATGAGGCTACCTGCATTGCGTAAAGCGGAAGGCGGACACAAAAATTTATTAAGCCATGTACTTGGCAAAGTATTGCATTTTAGACCAGTTAAAACTCGCTTAAAAAAGAGCTATTATCCTATTCCTAATCGAAAGTAAACCTGCAAAAAGAAAGCTTGTGAATGAATTAAGGCTACATCTGTATACTCAGATGTAGCCTTATTTTTAACCTAAGGAACGCTCATTTAACTAAATTAGGCAACTTATTAAAAGTAATCTATAGATTAGTCTTCTAATAGTAGATCTTTCTTTTTAGGAGCAACCAAATGTAACTCATGCATGGCGCGTGTAAGTGCCACATATAAAAGCTTACGATCAAGTGCTGTATCATAAAAGGCTTCGTCAATCGCAGCAATGATAACGGCATCGAACTCTAGTCCCTTTGATAAATAACTTGGGACAATAAGTAGCGCATCTGGATCGATGGCTGATGACTCCTCTAGTGTCTGAATATGTAGGCCTTCTTTTGAAAGTACCTTCGCTGCTTTCTTGGCATCCTCCGCCGTTTTGCAAATCAATGCAATGGAGCGATGACCATTACCTCTGATTTCTTCATACAGTTCCGCTAGTTGTTTAGGCTCCCATTTCTCCATTGGATGGAAAGCGGGCTCTTCTCCATGCCGCACAACAGGTTCAACGAGGGGAAGGTCCTCGTCCATTTGCTGAAGCACTTCGTTGGCAACATTCATAATTTCAATAGTTGTTCGATAACTCTTTTGCAATGTCTTATAGCTTGCGCGGGGAAAAAGTTCACGTACAGGGTCCCATTCAGTGAGAGATCGGTAACTGTGAATTCCTTGTGCAAGATCACCGACCATTGTAAACATGTCAGTCTCTAAGCCTTCTTTTAAAGCAGCTAGCTGGAACAAGCTATAATCCTGTACTTCGTCAATGAAGACAACTTTCATTTTCCATTCATCTTTAACGCCTTTAATACGGGCGTGTAAATAGTACAGCGCAGCAAGGTCTTCCAATGTCCAAGTTTCCTTTTCATGTGCTTTTAAGAACTGCTCCTGCATTTCCTTCGTAAAGCTTGGAGCTAATTCCTGCAGAAGTACTGGGTCTGTTAAAAATGTACGGTAAAGCACTTTAATCTTGTATTTATCAAAGCGTTTCATATAACGGGAAACAACAGTCTTTGCTTCTTTCTCGACTTGCGGTAGTCGCTCATCACGCTCATCGATCCATTTGGTGACAACTTCTTTTCGTTTCGCATCATCCCGGATGCCAAAGATGGAGCGATCTAATATATCATCGTAGCGTTTTTTTAATGTGTAAATCAGCTGTTTTTTCTTTTGTCGAATATGGTTTTGTAAAACAGAACGAATTTTTGCGAGTCTTTTTTCTATGGGCATATATTGATAGTCTTCTAAAAAAAGTCTGCGTAGGTGTGATGCTTTCATCATGCGGAATTTTTCAATATAAATATCCTCAAATTGGTCTGCTATTTGCCATTCAAGTTTCTTAATATAACGATTCATTATTTCAAGATATTGCATCGTGCCTTTCATTCTTGTAATCCAGCTGTATTCCTCTACACTATGGATGGCATTCTCCAACTGTTCATTAGCGTTTTGAATTTTAACCTTGATGTTTGTGGCCTTTTGAACATACTCTGCAAAGGTCGTTTGACAAATTTGTCCTACACCAAGCTCTGGCAGTACATCCGCTATATAGTCTATAAATAGACGGTTTGGCGCCAAAATCATTAAATTCTGTGGTTTAAAATGTTCGCCCATTGTATATAAGAAATAAGAAATACGGTGAAGGGCTATCGTAGTTTTTCCACTACCCGCTGCGCCTTGGACAAGAATAGGCTGCTTTAAATGTGCCCGAATGATTTCATTCTGCTCCGCTTGGATGGTCGACACGATTTCTGTTAAGCGTACATCTGCTTTTCCAGCAAGCGCATCCTGTAACAGTTCATCGTTTGTTGTCAGATCAATATCGCGGACATCCAGCAGCTTGCCATTTTCAATTTTGTACTGGCGCTTTGAAAAGAGATGGCCCTTCAATTCTTCATCATTTACCATATAGGTAAGGTCACCTAAACGTCCATCATAATAAACATTGGCAACAGGTGATCTCCAATCTACAATAATCGGTTCTTGTGAATCTCGGTCAAAGAGAGAGGTCTTACCTATATATAGCTTCTCTGCCGGCTCATTTTCCTTTTGAAAATGAATTCGCGCAAAATAGGGTTTTTGTTTTATCGCTTCGAGTCCTTCTTTTTGGTTCTTTGCCATATCAAAGAACCTCGTGTTGGTTAATATATTTTGGTAGCTAAGACTGGAATCGAGATATTCCAAATCGGACATTGCAGAGCGAAGATTTGCTTGGGCAGCTTCAAGCTCACTTTCTGATTCATTTAGTAGCTTCTGCATATAATATTTCGTATAAGAAAGATGTTGTTCTTCTTCGTTGAAATCCGGATGTTTTGCCAAAATAAGGACCCCCTTTTGCTTAAATAGGTACTGATTATTATATAAGAAAATAACTTTGCGAGAAAAATAATGATATACGGAGGTAAAACAATTGGATATTTTTGCGCATCGTGGCGCTTCGCGCTATTTCCCGGAAAATACCCTTCTAGCTTTTAAAGAAGCAGCGAAGATCCCAATATATGGTGTTGAATTAGATGTTCATCGGACAAAAGATGGCGTGCTAGTCGTACATCACGATGAAAAGATTAATCGAACTTCCAATGGGAAGGGATTTATTCATGAAATGGATTTTGCAGAGCTTCGTAGCTATGACTTTGGTTCATGGAAAGGGGAACAGTTCGCAGGCCAACAAATACCCACTCTCCATGAAGTATTAGACATTTTTCGTGTAACTCATCATATGATAAATATTGAGTTGAAAACAGATGTTTATAGCTACCCCGGTTTAGAAGAAGATGTCCTTCAAACCGTGTTAGAACACGACATGGCGGAGAGAATCATTTATTCATCATTTGATCATGAAATTCTTGAAAGATTGCTTGAAAAAGCAATACCTAATGAGGTAGGCCTTCTATTTTCAAAGGTTTTAATCAACTTAAGTGAATATGGACAGATGGCAGGGAGTAGTACTCTACATGTTTCTTTGATAGCAGCCAAACGCAATGCAGTGAAAAAGGCGATTGAACTAGGCAATCGCGTTAGAGTTTATACAGTCAACCGAACAGCTGATTATGATTTATTAGAGGATCTAGGTGTTGATGCTATTTTTACTGATGAGCCTAAGAAAATGTATCGCCATGCCTACGAAAAAAAATACCAAACGAAAAAAGAGAGTTCTTACGAGTAAGAGCCCACTCTTTCCGATTACCATTTGGCAATATGTTCTTCTACTGTTCCAAGCATCTGCTGGATCTTCATGCAACGACCATTTTCAAGCCGAATTTGACCGTTATAATAACCGACCATGTGGTGGAGTGAAGATGTCACTAACTTCAAGTCCTTGCTATCTTCTCTTTCAAAAAAAGGTGTAAATGAAAGCTGTACATCATCAGTAAAACGCGTATGAATTTGCCATGGCTCCATGTAATCCGATTTATTGTAATGGAAGATGACATCCTCATGTATTTTATGCAATTTGCCATCAAGGAAAAATGCGTTTTCCGTCATACCTGTGCCATCTGTCCACAAGCCGCCGAGATTTAATCCGATACGATGTCCTCTGCATTTTTGGGAGGCCATTGCACGGTTCCATGCTGTATTTCGAGGCCATACCCCACGCCCGAAATCTAAGACAGCGAAACAATCTTCTTCATTAAACGTATAACTCTTGCTGTCTAACTTTACATAGCCATTGACAGGAAGTGAGAGGTGTTTAGCTGTTAGATGGAATGTTTGGCGATTCCATGGCACTACGACGTTTAATGATTCATCCTCTACCTGATGTTTTATAACTAAATCTGCATGCAAAAGGTCACCTTCAAAATTGGGAATCGTTACCGTCATATGCGTTTCGCCATTCGAAAACAATAATTGAAGTTTTAATTCTTCATTATTCAAATGTACTGTTTCTAGCACGCGCTCAGGCATTTTTAGTTTTTTTCCAAGCGGAATGGTCACAATCTTTTCGCAAAAACGCTGTGTTTCATATTCTAAAAAACGAACAGAACAAATCACAGCGTAATCTAAGTGAATAATGGAGGTAGCGAATAAGATGTCATCACCAAATATGTACCAATTATTCCACTTCTTCTTACGCATAAAATGACCCTTCAGATTGCCTAGAATAATAGGTTTTTTGGCATAACCAATCGCCGCAGGGTTGAGGTTGCCTTTTTGATCGCATAGGAGTGTTGCATCCACAATTTCTTTTTCTGCATGCTGAGTCAATTCAAACATCCTTTCAAACGTAAAATCAAGAGTAATAGAAAGCTTACGAGAGTTCTCAAGTAGTAAAGGACAATAAAAACAAGTTGTTTCCAGTATACCAAAAAAGTGTGAGTATCGTCGCCTCTCAAGAAATCATAGAGAGTTTTGATTCATAAAGTTAAATAGGAGGTATATTATATGTATAACAGGCAAGCAGCTGTTGATTATGCAAATACTTGGTGGAATCGTCGGAATCCTGCATTCCCACAATTTAATGATGATTGTTCCAATTTTATTTCTCAATGTTTGTTTGCAGGAGGAGCCCCTATGACAGGTGCTCCTAATCGAGCAAAGGGCTGGTGGGTAAAGAAAGGCAATTGGAGCTATAGTTGGAGTACGGCCAATGCGCTTCGTTCTTATGTGGCTTCCTCAAAAAAGGGGCTTCGAGGCAAGAGGGTAGATAGTGCCAGTGATTTGAAGCTAGGGGATCTCATTTTCATCGATTTTGAAGGCGATGGTGTTATCAACCACTCATTGATTGTAACAAGTATTGTTAATGGCGTGCCTTATGTAAATGCTCATTCTTCGGACAGCTATCATAGACTCTGGACTTACGAGGACTCCAGTGCATACACACCAAACATTAAATACTATTTTTATCAAATTTCAGTCGAATAATCTAGTAGATGAGCCGTTTCAATATATGCTAGTTTGTGGTAAGTTAAAAAGGAATAATATACATACAAGTATATTAAATTAGAACAATATACTTAATTGCAATAGAGGAGTGATTATGATGACAGAACAGTCTTTATCGGTTAAGGAAGCAATCCGCAATCGTCGTTCCATAAAACTATTCAATGGCCAGCCGGTAGATCAAGAAGATTTAATGAATATTATTGATACAGCCGTTTGGGCGCCTAACCACGGCAATCGCCAACCATGGCGTTTGGTAGTTTCAATTGGTACAGCTATGGATTCCTTGATGAGCGTGATTCGTGACTTTGCAGTGCCGAATTGGAAGGAACTGACGGAGGAAGAAATCAATAAAAAGATGCTTAAGTTTACAACTCCAGGTGCATATGCTTTTGTGATTGTTCCACAAGATGTACGCCAGAAAGAACGCTATGAAGATTTTGCAGCAGCAAGCGGCTTTATTCAAAATATGCAATTGCTTGCTTGGGATTTAGGTATCGGCGCTTGTTGGAAGACGCCTAATTGGTTAGACAATCCAAAATTCCGAGAAGCATTAGGTGTTAAACCGGAAGAACGGATTATCAGCATGCTCCAATTTGGTTATTTTGATGATATTCCAAAAGAAAAGCCGCGCAAATCGGCTGAAGAAATTGTCACATTTTTTAAATAGAAAAAACCAACGTCTCCTTAGAGAGATGTTGGTTTTTATTTTGAATTACTTTTCTATATTCGCTATCTCTTTAAAATAGTCACTTACTACACGAAGTCCTTTATCAAAGTTATCCAAATGGAAATGTTCATTTGGTGCATGGAAGTTTTCCGTAGACAAGCCGAATCCCATCATAATGACGGGTGTATTTAATATTTCGTCGAATGCCGCAACAATCGGAATCGAACCACCTGCACGTATATACGCAGTTTTGGCATCATACTGTGTTTCATATGAACGACCAGCTGCTTGAATATATGGATGTTCGAGCGGTGTAATAAATGGTTTACCTTTATCAAATTCTGTAATAGTGATGTCAACACCAGCAGGCTTGTGTTTTTCAATATGTGCTCGTAGCTGTTTAACTATTTCATATGGATCTTGGTCTGGTACTAAACGGCATGTAATCTTCGCACCTGCTGTTGCAGGGATGACTGTTTTAATACCTTCGCCAGAGAATCCACCATATACACCGTTTATTTCTAATGTTGGGCGTGCCCATGTCCGTTCTAGGTAAGTGAAGTCCGTTTCACCAAACAATTCTTTCACGCCAGCTTCCTTCTTCGCGCCTTCTGCATCAAAGTCTAATGCAGCGTAAGCGGCTTTTTCATCATCTGTAATCGGACGCACCTTATCATAAAATCCATCGACTTGAATAGTCCCATGTTTGTCATGGAATGATGCAAGAAGTTCCACCAATGCATGAATGGAATTTTGTATGCCACCACCGTAGATGCCGGAATGCAGGTCACCACTTGCTGAGCGCACATCAATTTGGACACCTGTCAACCCACGAAGTGCATAACAAACCGCTGGACGGCCAGGCGCATAAAGGGCAGTATCTGAAATTAAGACTAAATCAGCGGCCAGCTTCTCTTTATTCGATTCTACAAAGTCTGGGAGATGAACGCTTCCGATTTCTTCTTCTCCTTCTATTAGGAATTTCACATTTACAGGAAGCTCGCCTTGTTCCTTTATAAAGGCTTCGATCACTTTTACATGCATGAATACTTGGCCTTTGTCATCGCTTGAACCGCGGGCATATAGTTTATTCTCGCGGACTTCAGCTTTGAATGGATCGCTTTCCCATAATTCTAAAGGATCAACTGGCTGTACATCATAATGGCCATAAACAAGAATCGTTGGTTTTCCTTCCGCATGTAGCCAATCACCAGTTACAACAGGGTGGCCGGCTGTTTCATTAATAGTAATATGCTCTAGCCCAGCTTCTTTCATTAAGTTTCCTAGATAACTAGCACAATCTTTCATATCATTTTTGTGTTCTGATAGAGAACTAATGCTAGGGATTGACAAAAATTGCTTTAACTCCTCAAGGTGTTGTTCACGAAGCTCTGCAAAATAACTATCTAGCACATTTTCTTTTTTCACATGGATCACCCTTTTCTGAATATTCAATACCATGGCAATTATAGCATATAACTGCTTTTCGCTAATGAATCAGAAAATGATTGCAACTAAATAATGGTATATTGGGTAATATAAATGTACGAGGATATATAATGGGAGGAATTGTATTGGATTTTTTAGGCTTAATTATTTGTTTGCTTATTTCCTTTTTCTTTTCAGGAAGTGAAACGGCTTTAACAGCGATCAATAAAATAAAAGTCCAGTTGCGTGCGAATCAAGGGGATCGCATGTCACAAAAATTAAACCTTTTAATTTCACAACCTGATCGAATGATTACGACCATTTTAATTATTAATAATACAGTAAATATTTTAATGCCGACTTTGCTAACAATCATTGCTCTAAGGCATGGATGGCAAATATCTGTTGCGACGACTGTCCTAACTATCATCATTATCATTTTCGGCGAGGTCTTGCCGAAAACGATTGCAGTCACTTTTGCGGATCGCCTAGCATATGTGGTAGCGCCTTTTATTGCGCTGTGTGTGAAAATCCTTAGACCGATCACTTGGATTGTGCAAGGCTTTACCAATATGTTCATACGTATTCTCTCTAATGGTGCTGTAACAGAGGCTACATTGACGAAGGAAGAATTCCGTGGAATGGTCGATTTTGCCTCTACTGAAGGCGCATTTGACGAGATTGAATCAGTGCGTTTAAAAGAAGTACTGGATTTTCCAGATAAAGCGGTATCAGATGTATTAGGTACACATCGGACTGATGTTATCGGCTTGCCAGTTGAAGCGAAGTTTGAAGAAGTAAGGGACATCTTATTAGAGTATTCCTTTACGCGCTATCCCGTTTATGAAGATAGCATGGATCAGATTGTCGGGTTGTTTTATGCTCAGAAATTTGTGGAGTGGTCTTTAGACCCTAAGCGAAAACTCATGGATTTTATCGACTCTGATCCATTATATGTAGTGTCAACCGTAAGTATTGAGAAGGTTTTTACGCTCATGCTTACTAAAAAGAAACATATGGCAATTGTATTGGATGAATATGGAGGCACATTAGGAATTATTACGAATGAGGATTTAATAGAAGAAATGATTGGATTAGAAATAGAGGATGAATCTGACCAGGAAGAAGAATCTCTCGTTTATAAAATGACCGAAGATGTTCTCATATGTAATGGTCGGTTGGAAATTGAAGAAGCTAATCTCCTTTTTGATGTGGATATCCCGCAGGACCATGAGACAGTAGGTGGGTTTGTTTTGGAATTAAGCTTGCATATTCCAGGACCAGGCGAAGCGTTTAACTATCAGGACCTGCATATTGTGGTCAATGAAGTGGAGGATAATCGGATTACAAAACTCACGATTACGAAAAAGCAGGAGGAATAGTAAAAAGGAGTCTCAATTGCACACTAGATCCTGTATTACAAAAAATTTGCCCAAACCTTACACGTTTGTAATGTAAGTGAAAGTTAATCCGATAGAGTGAAAGCTTTGTATTTGCGAAAATATAAATAACAAAGCAACACCAACGGAGGAAATAAAAATGAACACTTTAGAAAATGTCTATGAAGAATATAATCGTTATATATATCACTTATGTTTAAAACTAACTCGCAATAAAGCAGAAGCAGAAGACTTAATGCAAGAAGTTTGGGTGAAAGTAGTACGTTATGAATCATATATGGCTGAAGTGGAACATGTAAAAGCTTGGCTTACAACCATCGCCATGAATACATTCCGCGACCGCTATCGCAAGAATGTACGTCGTAGCAAATATATGATGAGTCAACCTGAAACATTAGACGTACCTGTTTTAGATTTGGTTCCCAATAATGAGCCTTCTACTGAAAAAGTTGTGGAGCAAGGTGTTATCTCTCAAATTGTCCAAGAAAAGATTGATCAATTGGATACGATTTACCGCAACACACTTTTATATTTTTATGTTAACCAGTACTCATTGGTTGAAATCGCAGGATTAATGAAAGTATCCATTGGTACAGTGAAATCACGTCTTTTCCGTGCTAAACAACGTCTAAAAGAAATCTTAATGTCAGATGAATCATCAGCTGAAGCCATCTTGCCAGCATAAAGCTTAAAAAACACCCGATCAAACAAAAGTTGATCGGGTGTTTTATTATCCTAATAAGCATTTGGCGAAGATTTTACGTAAAGAATGAATTTCTTCTTCTGTGAGCATACCAAACATGCGATCAACAATCGCAGTAATATGATTATGGGCTGTTTCTAACAGCTGGTGTCCTGTTTCAGTAATCTCAAGCTGAGACGCACGGCGATCCGTAGTATTTTGCGTTTTAATAATATAGCCTGCTTTGATCAGCTTTGTAGTGAGAACAGTCACACCGCCTGAAGTAACGTGAAGTTTTTCAGCAAGGGTAGATGGACGCAGAGGACCCTCTGCGTCCAGCAAGTCTAATATAAAAATATGGCTCTTAGACAAGCCTATTGAATTTTGGCTATTCCATTCATTCGCCCATTTTCTTTCTAAAGAAGATACAATTTCAAAAAGGGAAGTAATGCTCTCTCTTCTTTTTTCATTCATTATTTTCATCTCCGACATATAGCATTAAATTTCATATGATAAGCGTTGCATTTCATATAGCTCGTATGCACGCACTTTACGTGGGATAAAGCGACGGATGTCCATTTCGTTATAGCCGACTTGAAGTCTTTTTTCATCTATCAGTATAGGGCTGCGCAACATTTTGGGATGGTCTTTTACAATATCATATAGCTCTTGAATCGACAATTGTTCTACATCGCATCGCAGATTTTTAAAATCCTTTGAATTTTTTGAGATGATTTCATCAGTTCCATCTTCTGTCATGCTTAAAATCCGTTTGAACTCAGGAAGTGTTAGTGTCTCAGATGTGATACGTTTTTCAGTATAAGGAATTTCATTTTCCTTCAACCATTTGAGTGCCTTTTTCGATGATGTACAGCTAGTTTGCGTATAAATTGTCACAGTCATAGCATTTCCCGCTTTCTCATTTTTTATTATATATATATCTTATCAGTAAGATATATATAAGTCAATGAGATTTGGCAAAAGAATAGGAAAAATTGCGAAAAAATGAGCAAATTCATAAAGTGTTCATAAATTGTATAGGTAACCAATGAAAGGGGAGTTAGAGAAGGATAAGCAAGATGAGTACTGGAGGGTTTCTGATTTATTCAATATAACTAATGGGTCTTTCAGAAACAAAATAGGATATATTTGTATATTATTTTCGAAACAAATAATGTATGATAATTCTAACAAATTTCTTTGGAGGAGACAAAAAATCATGATTTCATATACAACCACATGTATTATTTGCAAACAGGATTTTGAGTTAATCGAAGGTACAAAGAAATATAAAGAACGTAAGAAAGATCGTGATAAAAAATTTTGGTGCGACGAATGTGAAGGTAAAATCAACACACAGGCTCGAAAAGGGTTTTTAGAAAGATATTGAAGTTAACTATTAAAGCACCTCTTTAGTTTGTTGAGAAGGTGCTTTAAATCAGGCTCAACCAATTAAAAAGGCAAGAGTAGCAGGGAATTTTAGTTTGATTACTGGAGGAAATTGGTTTGTCCATGACGATGGATATACAGATAGTCGCTATGGAATTGAGAATCATATCAAAGACAAAATAAAGGAATTTTCCTTTAAGCGGAAATCCTTTTTCAAAGTCGTTAAAAGTTCCATGAGGTTTCACGTATATTAAAACCTTACACCGCACCTTTATATATTATTTGTTGCGCCGTCTCTTCTCTTTTCTCCTCTTCCTTTGAATAGCCTTTATCTTTTTAACAATATAAAGTACATAAGTAAATAAAATATCACTTAAGGTTATAAATATTGTTATTAATATTATCCCCAATAAGTTAACTTGTATATTATCCGAAACAGTTGTGAAAACTGCCACGTATAATAAATCCAATATAAAAACTACGATATTTTTGGTGATTTTGTTATATATATTAGCTTTCATTAAAAATTTTTCAGAGATTATTTGAGCTATTCCAAGTACAATTAAGGCTAATAAAATGAATTTCACTACCAATAATATATTAGAATATATGTTATCTTTCAGAATGGTAACACCGGGAGTATATAACAAGATATAATAAAAGCTTACTAGAATTAAAAGTGGGATTGTAAGTGCAAATGCAATTATTATTATCATACAAATAATGACTACTATCCCTGTCAGTAATTTATTTTCCTTTTTTGTTTTTTTAGACATTTTATAAAGACTCCTGTATTGCTGTTATCATGTAATTATAACAAAAATTAACATTAAAACCCCGTTCTAAATGAACGGGGTTATGTATATATTTTGTAAGTGACTTATTTGACAACACTCATAATAAAACCGTCATAACCTTTACTACCAACCGTTTGTATAGCAGTAGACTCTAAGCGAGGATTATTTTCCAACAAATCAACGAATTCTCGTACTCCTTGGACCCGTTCATCACAGCTTTCTCCATCAACAACTAAGCCATCGCGTACGACATTATCTGCAATAATAAGCGCCCCTGGATTTGCTAATTCCAAAGCCCACTTCAAATATTGTGGATTGTTTTGTTTATCGGCATCAATAAAAAATAAATCAAACGAAAGGCCATCTGCTTTTAATTTTGGTAATGTATCGAGAGCTTCTCCTACCAACACTTCTACTTTTTGTTCACATTGTGCATTGCGAATATTTTCTTTTGCTACTTTTGCAAAGTTAGGACTAATTTCAAGGGTATACACTTTACCGTGCTCAGGAAGCGCGCGTGCGAAACAGATACTGCTATAACCACCGAGTGTACCAATCTCTAATACATTTTTAACCGCTTTTATTTTAGTTAATAAATATAGAAATTTCCCCTGTGCAGGTGACACATCAATTTCTGGAATATCTGCTTCTTTATTTTTTAATAACACTTGTTCAAGAGTGGAATCTAATGGCAGTAATTTATTGCCAAAGTATTCATCTACCTTATTCCATAGTTCACTTCTTTCCATATGATCATCCCCATTTGCAAATTTTTCGTCCTAAAATAGTATAACATTATTAATATTAAACAGATATCAGTATAACATTAATGATATTTAAGATTAAAAGAAGTATAACACATATATATTACCGCACAGTTATATAATTAAGAACAACCAATGAGGATGGAAACTAAGCGAACTAAAACAAAAAGACCCCCCTATATTAAGAGGTGGTCTTTTTCTTATTTATTCAATTTAAAATGTCCAACTATTATTGATGTCCTTGCGCAAACCACTCGGCTACGTTCCACACTTTTGTTACTAAGCCCTCATAGAATTCAGGTTCATGGCTGACAAGAACGATAGTACCTTTGTATTCTTTCATAGCACGTTTCAATTCTTCTTTTGCAACTACGTCTAAGTGGTTTGTTGGTTCGTCAAACAGCATCCAGTTACTTTCTTCCATCATGAGTTTACATAAACGGACTTTCGCTTGTTCTCCACCGCTTAGTTGGTTGAGCGGACGAGAGATGTGCTCGCTTTTTAGTCCTGTTTTTGCAAGCAATGCACGTACTGTTGCTTGTTCTAATGAAGGGTAAGTATTCCAAACATCATCAATCGGTGTAAGAGACCCAGCTTTTACTTCTTGTTCGAAATAAGAAGGGAAGATGAAATCGCCAAGTTCCACTTTACCGCCAAGTGCTGGTATTTTGCCTAGCATGGTTTTTAATAATGTAGACTTACCGATACCATTCATACCTACTAACGCAATTTTTTCGCCACGCTCTACCTGGAAAGTAAGAGGTGGAAGTAGGGGCTTGTCCTTATCATAACCGATCAATAAGTTTTCAGCTTCTACTACATAGCGGCTAGAGCTGCGTGATTCCTTGAAGAAGAACTCAGGTTTTGACGCAGTTTCAGGACGATCGATTCTCTCCATGCGATCCAATTGCTTTTGGCGTGATTTCGCACGGCCGGTTGTAGAAAAACGCGCTTTGTTTTTTGCGATAAATGTTTCTTGTTTTTTAATGAATTCCTGTTGTTTTTCATATGCATCAATATGTTGGCGTTTATTGATTTCTGCAAGCTCTAGGAATTTTTCATAAGTGGCAGTATAGCGTGTCAGTTTCGAGAACTCCAAATGGAAGATGACATCCACAATGCCGTTCATAAATTCTGTATCATGCGAAATTAATAAGAATGCATGTGGATAGTTTTTCAGGTAATTGCTTAGCCACGTAATATGTTCTTCATCCAAATAGTTGGTAGGCTCATCTAGAAGCAATACCTTTGGTTTTTCAAGCAACAGCTTTGCAAGCAATAATTTAGTACGTTGACCACCTGAAAGGGCAGTAACGTCACGTTCTAAGCCAATTGCATCAAGACCAAGACCGCGAGCTACTTCTTCAATCTTCATATCTAATGTATAAAAATCGCCTGCATCCAATGCATCTTGAATAGTAGCCATTTGTTCTAAAAGTTCTTCTAGCTCTTCTGGTGTTGCTTCAGCCATTTTAGCGGCAATCTCATTCATTTCTTCTTCCTTTTTGTATAGTGGAAGGAATGCATCGCGTAATGTGTCACGCATTGTTTTGCCTGGTGTTAATACTGCGTGTTGGTCTAAATATCCGTAATGTGTGTTTGGCAGCCATTCGACACGTCCTGTATCGTGAATTAGCTCACCTGTTAGTATGCTCATTAATGTGGATTTGCCGACACCATTTGCACCGACAAGGCCTACGTGTTCACCTTCTACAAGGCGGAAAGAAACATCCTTGAAAAGGGTGCGGTCGCCAAATGTATGTCCTAGTTTATCTACTGTTAAGATCATGGTTTATAATTTCCTCCGTTTATGTTGTATATCTATTGAAATGTGGAATCAGCACAGCAAAAAACGCCCAATGCAGGCGCTTTATGCTTCATAAGATTCCAATTTTTTGTTTAGTTCTGCAAGCTGCTGCTCCATATCTGCGAGACGTTGTTCAGCTTTTTCAACCATTTGTGGATATCCTGTAGCTTCAAGCTTTTCAATGTCACCTTGTTGGCGGATATAGTCGCTTTTCAGTTCGGCTATTGTATATAATAGTTCTTCTTTTGTCGCCATATGAAAGCCCCTTTTGCATAAAGTAGTTCTTCTTTTTATTGTATCATATCGCTTGTTTTTTTGGCTTGTTCTTCTGATAAAAAGCCAGGGGAATTTGATGGATCGTTTCCAAAGCTTTTAATAAAGGACTGGATATATTGGTTGTTGCGGCCTACATCATGGCTCAATTGTTTGCGGATAGCATGTTCACGTCTGCCTTCATGTAAAAGAAACTCCATTACTGCATTTTGCAGGAGGGATTGCTTAATTTTCTTTCCAAGCCCCAAGTTAATAAATCCATTGGCTTCTGTCGGGAAAATATGCTGCATCTCTAGCTCGTCATAGCATACCACAATGCAGGGGATGCCCACTGTCGCTACTTTATATGGCGTGTACTTTGCTCCACAAATCACAATGTCCGCCTCACCTAATAATTCGTATAGTGCATGATCCTTGTGGATAACTTTTATGTTTTTACGACTTAAGGCCATTAGTTTTAATTCATCCACAGCATGGCTGTAGTTGGATTGGACAACGACCGATATTCTAATCGGGATTTGTAGTTGGAGCAAATGCCGTAGCACACGATAGCTTGTATTGTCTGGATCTTTTCCTTCAATAGAGACAACTATATGCGGCTTGTCCGCTGGTTCTTTTGCTTTTTTCTGAACGGCCTGCAACGATTTCGGCACTACATAAGAAGAAGGTCCAACTAAATAATGGGGGAGAAGCTTTTCACGCTTTTCCTGGTAAAGTGTTTGGAAGACGCAATCTGCGGCAGTACCACCCTCTCCAAAATCATCGAAATGAATGATAGTTGGTATGAATGCTTTCAATTCTTCTACAAATGGAACCTCTGTATTTCCACCATCATATATCACTAATTGAGGAGAGAGTTTTTTTAGCTCTGCTACTAACTCTTTCTCAGTTTGATAGCTAATGGGTTTAAAGCCTCTATTGATTAAATATTCAATTGCTTGTTGATCGTGTTTGATCAGCAAGTTGGTATTTGATTTATCAAACATTGCAGCAAGCGTTGCAATTCGTTCAATTGGGTATAGGTTCATACACGAAGTTACAGCTCCAACAAAAACAGTCTTTTTCATTGATTCTTCATTATTTTGGTAGTTCATTATATCCCCATCCTTTCAGCGCTCTATTCAACTTATGGGACAGGGAGAGGTAATATGTATAGATTTCTAGTAATTGATGAACTTTTTGAAGAGTGCTAGCTTACGAATTTATTTGTTTAAATGTTGGTCATATCCACTTCTAAATAAAAAATTACAAAGAGCGACTTATTCAGCCAAAAGACTGAATTGTTCGCTTTATAGGCATACTACCTTATACTAGGCTGTCGTATTTGTTACAATACCTATAGGAATTTTGAATTGGAGGTAACAACAAATGAAGATTTTGCTTGTCGACGGCACGCTTCTTGGCCGCAAAACAGGTGCCATTTTAGAGCAAGTGGAACAATATATCAAAGAATTGGATGAAGGGCTAGAAGTATCTCAGCTACATCTGGCAGACTTTGAACATCAATTTGTGGATGGACGTCCATTTGATCAATATAATGATGATATGAAAAAACTCGTAAAAACCATTGAGGAAGCAGATGGCTACATTCTGGCTACGCCTATTTTCCAAGGGTCTATCCCAGGTGTTTTAAAGAATACATTTGATTTCTTACATCCAAAAGCATTGCGCTATAAACCAGTTTCTATCGTGGCGAACGGTGGGACTTATCAACACCACTTAGTTGTGGAAAACCAACTAAAGCCTATTCTTGATTATTTCCGTGCGTTAGTGACACCGAATTACGTTTATACACACGGAGATCATTTTGACTCAGATAACAAAATTATCGATGAGAATGTACACGAACGTCTTCGCGAAATGGCGCGTGTTTTCGTCAAATATTGCGAGCTAAGCAAAGATTTACCGAAAGAAACAATTGACCAGCACTAATAAAAAAATCCTTGGCCACTAGGACCAAGGATTTTTATTTTAATCGAGTTTTAACCCTTTTAATGCTTCTGCTAATGCATTATTCACAGGTTCATCCTCTTTTTGGTTTTTCAAATACTTTTGGACTGTTCGTTTATCCACTTTTCCTTTTGATTCTTTTTCACGTCTTTGTTTAAAAGTGGATAGTTTCTCACGATATCCACATTTACATGTGAATATCTGCCCTTCACCTTCACCACGTAATTCTAACTTCTTATGACATTGTGGACAACGTGCGTTAGTTACGCGCGCTACATTTTTACGATGTCCACATTCGCGGTCTTGGCATACGAGCATTTTACCTTTTTTACCGTTCACTTCAAGCATTGGCTTTCCACAGTCTGGACAAGACTTTGTGGATATATTATCATGCTTGAATTTTTTGTTGCTGCCTTTAATTTCGGAAACGATTTCTTTTGTATGTTGCTTCATTTCATTGATAAATACATCTTTTTTCAGTTTGCCTTTTGCAATGAGCTCTAGTTTTTGCTCCCATTCTGCAGTTGTTTCAGGTGATTTCAATTCTTCTGGTACTAAATCAAGAAGCTGGCGGCCTTTACCTGTGATGTGGATATCTTTTCCGCGTTTTTCGATTAAGAAAGAATTGAATAATTTATCGATAATATCTGCACGTGTAGCTACTGTACCAAGTCCGCCAGTTGTTTTAAGCGTATCTGCGAGCTTTTTGTCATGTGTGTTTAGATATTTCGTTGGATTTTCCATAGCTGAAAGTAATGTCGCCTCAGTAAAACGTGCGGGTGGTTTTGTTTGGCCAGACGTTTGTGAGATCAATTTCACTTGCAGCGTTTCGCCTTTTTCAATGCGTGGCAGGAGTTGCTCTTTAATATCCTCATGAGTCTCATCTTCATCAAAACGGTTTTCGTATACTTCTTTCCAACCACTTGAAAGTATAGTTTTCCCTTTGGCAATAAAGTTTTCGTCCTTAATTTTCGCGCGCAATGTTAGCTGTTCATATTCATGGGCTGGAGATAGAACTGCTAGGAATCGTTTGATGACCAAATCATAGATTTTGCGTTCTTTGTCATTCATCGCAGAACGATTAACGTAAGCTTCAGTCGGAATGATTGCATGGTGGTCCGACACTTTTTGATTATCAACAAATGCTTTCGTTGCCTTAATTGGTTTGGTTAAAATCCTATTGGCAATTGTACGATACTCACCAATGCCACAAGCCTTTAGACGTTCAGGCAAAGTAGCAACAATGTCTGTTGAAATATAGCGTGAATCTGTACGAGGATATGTTAACACTTTGTGCTGTTCGTATAGTTTTTGCATGATATTTAATGTTTCTTTTGCGGAATAGCCAAACATTTTATTGGCATCACGTTGAAGCTCTGTTAAATCGTATAACCCAGGGGAGAATGTCTTTTTCGCTTTTTTCTCTACCTCTACAACCGTTGCACTTTGGCTGCCCAGTTTATTCACAATGGCATCTACTTTTTCTTTATTAAAGCTGCGTGAATTGCCTTTTTCGTCTTGCCAAGTCAGCTTTAAGTTATTGGCTGTGCGTGCTTCAATACCGAAGTACGTTTGCGGCTTGAAGTTTTTGATTTCATCTTCACGAGCTGCAACCATGGCGACTACTGGTGTTTGTACACGACCGCAATTAAGCTGTGCATTAAATCGGGTCGTCAAGGCACGGCTTGCGTTCAGGCCAATATACCAATCGGCCTCAGATCGGGCAACTGCTGCATGATATAAATGTTCGTAGGCTTTACCCGGTTTTAAATTTTGGAAGCCATCTTTGATTGCTTTATCTGTAACAGAAGAAATCCATAATCGTTTGATCGGTTTACGCACATGTGCTTTTTCAATAATCCAACGTGCGACCAATTCGCCTTCGCGTCCGGCATCTGTTGCGATGATAATTTCATTAACATCATTGCGGTTTAATTGTGTTTTGACCGTGTTGAATTGCTTACCGGATTGTTTGATGACAGTCAATTTTAGTCGGTCGGGCAGCATTGGTAAATCTTCTAAATTCCACGTTTTATATTTTTTATCGTAAGTTTCTGGATCGGCTAATGTCACAAGATGCCCTAATGCCCATGTGACAATATATCGGTCGCCTTCCAAAAAGCCATTTCCTTTTTTATTGCACTTCAATACATTCGCAATATCTCTTGCGACAGAAGGCTTTTCTGCTAATACTAAGCTTTTTGCCATACTATTCTTCTCCTTTAAACTTGTGTATGGTTACTATAACATAGTTCCAGGATTTGAAATATGGATGAGGACTATTGGTAACTGGAGTTCCTTAAATTGTTCTTAAAAGGAAGGGGGATGAATGCATGTATAAGATATTATTTTATTCTTTGATGGTTGTTTTACTTGGAGGGTGTAACATAGAAAACAGTAAAACTGACATGTATAGTGGGAAAGAGTTACATATAGGTGTAATCGGTGATATACCAGAAGTTTTTGAAAAAAATATAGAGTTTGAAACGATTTCACTTAAAGCTTTAAAAAACCGAACAAACTCTTTATCAAAAAAATTTGATGCCATTTTTATCATGCCTAAATTTTTATCAGATGCTGCAAATGATCAATACGTAGAATCCTATAAACGTTTAACGATTCCAACTTTTTTCATCCAGTCTACAAAAGCCCATGTGCCGTTTGTAAACAAAGATGTCACTTATGATAGCGCTCCTACAAGTACAATAGGTGGGCCAAATGACTATGCTACAGGTTATTTATTTACAGGATCTCCTAAAGAATATTCAGATGAAACCTGGAGATATGCTATGACAGAAGGAGCAAATAAAGAAATGGAAATCAAGAATGTCTATTCCAGAATCTTTAAGACAATTGATAGTGGTATCGTTAGTTTTCATCCAGAGGGTGAAAAAATTAAAAGGTAGAGCTTAATTATATGGTGTTAAATAGAAAAGGCCCTCTTCTTTGAGGGCTTCTTCAAATTATAGCTTATGTTAAGTACCTATGGACTTAAGGTGATGCAATTATTATAAATTAATTTTACTTATCTTTCTCCATATACTCTTTAATTTTGCGTTCTTCCCATTCAGCTCCAAATCTCCCTGATGAGAAAGTTGTTATGCCGTGTATAGCAACCCCAATACCCCAACCACCTAACGGATATAAAAACCATAAATGACTTGAATCAGTGATGATGTTTATAAAGAAAAGCATAAGATTAACTAGAATATAGACCGTTAAATGAATGTAAAACGATTTTAAGTTTTCAACCCGCTTTTTAGCCCGTAAATAAATTTCATCATGCTCCATCTTCAAACGCCTCCTCCGTATTATTTTCAATTTTTAATTAATTTTACCATACATCTAAATGGTTTCTTGAAGTTATTCACATTATCTTATGCGACAAGATCTCGCCCTCGCCCTATTTCCTAAAACCAAACTCTAGGCGCGGCAGTCGGAGAATATAAATATGCAATGCGAAACTAAAGATAATAACAATGCAAGAAGGAGTCTGACGAATAATATAGAAATAGATAGATAGGATAAAAATTGGAAATATAGTATAGATCGTCAGGAATACTGAAGACAGTGGTTAAGTAAACTAGAACATTGAAAGAAGGAACTTATTTTTGAGTAACAACATTTTGAATAATATTTATACCTTAAAACAAATGCATGAAGATGGACTTTTAGGCGGGGAAGTGATGCCTGAGGATGTGTTGATTAATGTAGTGAAAGAAGATGAATTACTAGATGTTTTAACGCTGGCAATGGCCTTAAATTATCAGAGAAACTCTTACTCGTTATGGGAATCTGTTGTTAAAGCGTATCAAGATCCTAAAACGAGCTGGATATTTAATCCGATTGTTGTCGCCACCAAAGATATCCATGAGCTTCGTGAAGCATTGCTACTACATCGTGTGGGCTTACAGCCAAACCGCCATCCTGATATTTGGCAACGTGTTGCAAAAGGTATAGTTCATTCATCGGAACAAGGAAACGTCCAAGGGCTGATTGAGTCAGTAGAATTCGACAATTCATTATTAAAAGAGATCATGCAAGGCTCCAGGAAATCAGAATTCCCATACCTTTCTGGACCGAAAATATTTAATTATTGGTTATATGTTTTAGAATGTTATGCAAATGTATCCTGGAAATCACGGGAAATAATCACTATTGCACCAGATACTCATATTCTAAAAGCCACTGTGAAATTAGGATTATGTACGGAAGAAGTGTTGAATGGAAGTGGAGATGACCGAATAGCTGTGGCGAATGTTTGGGTTAAAGCCCTTGTTGGAAGTGGATTAGCCCCTATTGATGTACATACGCCTTTATGGTTATGGAGCCGAGCGGGATTTCCTCAGCTTACTGTGACTTAAATAAGATAGGGGGAGAATGATGCTTATATTTGCAGATATTTTAATGGTAATAGCAACACTATTAATCTTTTTAAGTGCAGCTTTTTATTTACGATATCTCGAAAAAATCCGAAAGCAAAGAGGACTTACAACCTTTGAAAGGACCCTATACATATTGATACAGATTGCATATATTCTATTTGCAATTAGCTTGTTGATTAGAGTTTTTAGTTAGTTTTATTCATACTTTGCACTTGTTTTCTTGCATGGAATGGGCTCTTCTGGTCTAAGTTTTGGGGAGCTAGCGAAACTTTTACAGAATGATTTTTACGTTATCGCTTTTGATTTACCAGGACATGGTGGAGAAGTTTCCTTGGATAATGAGAAAGAGTATTTTCCAGCAAGGATGGCTGAACGTCTAAGTAATTTTATCGATTCATTGTGGTTAACCGATGTCTATCTTGTTGGCCACTCATGGGGAGCCCACCTTGCACTTTATATGGCTGGATTGTATTCGGAGAAAATCAAAGGACTGGTGTTATTGGATGGCGGTTACTTCCAACAGGGCCCGGCTGGCGTTTCTCTTAATCAGCAGCTTACAGATGTAGGTGCTTTTATTGATAGTGTTTGCTTCGCTTCCTGGAATGAATTTCTTGACTCTGAAAGGGCTAACTCTTCACGTTGGTCGAAGGAGCTTGAGGAGGGGTGTCTTGCACAAGCTGCTGAAGTTGACGGTGAAATTAGGCTATCCACATCTCCGTTTACAGCCAAAGCAGTGATGAAAGGAATGCATTTAGAACCAACAGCAGTTATTTTTCCAAAGGTCCAGTCACCAGTACTATTACTGCATAGTACGATGCCCAAGGAAATAGAAGAAGAACGACATGAGGCAATTGAATATTTGTTGAATGAAATTCCCCATGCAGAAGTTCAGGCTATTCATAATACGAGTCACGAGATATATCGAGATGCACCCGAAATAATTGTTAGCAAATTAAAAGAGTGGTTCTATGGACAAACAAAATCCTGTGCCAATACCTAAACGAATACATATCATTGGTTCCATCGGAAGTGGCAAAACTACCTTGGCCAAGAAGCTATCTGATCAATTAAGCATTCCCTATTTTAATTGGATAATGTTGTTTGGAAAAGGTTTGACACTGGAGATATTAAACGAAGCAAACAAGAGAGAGACGAATATTTAAGTAAAATAATTGCTACTGACAATTGGATTATTGAAGGGGCCCATCATAAATGGGTATCTTCCTGCTTTCAAAATGCTGATCTAATTTTATTTCTAGACATTAGCCTCCCAATAAGAAGATATAGAATAATCAAAAGGTACTTTAAACAAAAAATAGGCATTGAAAAATCAAATTATAAACCATCTTTAAAAGTATTAAAGGATTTATATAACTACAATACTGTCTTTGACTATAAAAGTAAGCCAGAAATACTTGCTTTGCTTATCCCTTATAAAAATAAGTTAATAACCTTAAAAAGTAATGCTGAAATTTTAAGACACTTCCATTGAAGGTAAGAGAATATAAAATTGTAATTTTCTTTAGTGAAGGGAGAAGAGCTAATGGCAATCTTTGTAGGGATATTAATTGCAATCGTAGGTGCTTATGTAGCTTTTTTGCTTAGTACAGGTAAGTCTAAAAAGAGAAAATATATAGTTTGGGGAATTATTCTAATGCTACTCATTTCACCATCCATCTCTTTTGCAATGGGCTTAAGTTTTGCAGTGATCACTAAAAGCGGATGGTCAGCATTAGTGATGCTTTATATTTTTCCCATTATATTTCTAGTTGGTCTTATCCTGTTTTTTGTAGGTTTGTTTGAAAAAAGGGCAATCCATTAAACAAAGTCATTATGAAAGGATGGCGATATCATGTTAATTAAACCAAAAAAACTGCAACCGGGAGATCGAATAGCAACAGTAAGCCCTTCTTGGGGTGGAGCAGGTGAGCCTGCCCTTAGATGGCGATATGAACAAGGGGTAAAAAGATTAGAAGACATCTTTGGTTTGGAAGTTGTGCCAATGCCTAATAGTTTAAAAGGCGAAGACTATCTTTATAATAATCCGCAAGCTCGTGCGGAAGACTTGATGACGGCATTCAAGGATAAGGATATCAAAGGGATCATTGCAAATATTGGCGGTGATGATAGTATCCGCTTGTTACCCTATATCGATTTCGACGTTATTCGTCAGAATCCGAAAATATTTATGGGTTACTCCGATGTAACCATTTCACATTTATTTTGCCTTAAGGCTGGGGTTTCCTCTTTTTATGGTCCAGCCATTCTAACCGATTTTGCAGAAAATGTGGAGATGGATCCATATACAATTGAATCGGTGAATCGAACGCTTTTTTCAAATGAAGTGATTGGTGAAATACTTCCGGCGAATGAATGGACGAGTGAATATGTAGAGTGGGCAGAAGGAAATAAAACACGCCGGCGAACCATGCAGAAAAATACAGGGGTTGAAGTTCTTCAAGGTTCTGGAATAGCGCAAGGACGTTTGATAGGAGGATGCATTGAGGTACTTGAATTCGTAAAAGGGACAGAACTCTGGCCAGAAGAAAAGTATTGGGAGAATAGCATCCTTTTCTTTGAAACCTCTGAAGAAAAGACAGCGCCGGATCTTATTAAATATTGGTTGCGCAACTATGCTGCCCAAGGCATTTTACAAAAGAGTAAAGGAATTATCTTTGGGAAACCTCAAGATGAAAAATATTACGATGAATATAAAGAGGTTATTCAATTAGCTATGAAGGAATTTAACATAGAAGATTTGCCGATTCTCTATAATTTAAATTTTGGTCATACGGAACCGAAGTTTATTTTGCCATATGGTGCATTGGCAGAGATAAATTGCGATAAAGGAACCTTCACTATTTTGGAAAGTGGTGTAGAATAATTTAGGAAGCATGCATTGAGATTTCGAATGCATGCTTTTTGATATTTTTTTGCTAGTCTTTAGTATTTTCTTTTGAATAGTTTTGGATATTCAATTACCAACCCATCTTTATCAACCTGAATAGTAGATTGAAATGAAGAGCTTCTATAATCAAACATTTGATAGTCCTTTTCTTCCTTGATTAGAGTATATACTTGTTCAACTTTTTTAAGAGCCAATTCAGGAATCTTGATATAAACCATTAGGAAACTCTGAGGTTTATTTAAACGCCAATCTACTCTATTTATTGGTAATGAATTAGTAAACGGTGTACAAGATATATCAATATCAATTGCTCCAGAGAGTTCAGGGATTTCGTTCCCATGTTCGTCAAACCATTGATGATTCTGATTACTTTCAAGATAAAGAGATTTACCAAGGTTTAATAAATTGATCTTCACATTTTTTGTAAACCAATTAGTTAATTCAATTTTATATTCTATTTTTAAGGGAGTATTATTTTCAATTGATATAATTGAACTTTTTGCTATGGAAGTATCTTCTGATGATTTTACCTCTAAGAATTCAGAACCAGCAGATTTTTTATTTTCCCAAATTGCGATTTGTTTCATTATATCCATCCTCCTCATTCGAATATCCACTTGTTTACAATGGTATTTTTCCGATCCTTATGTATACGCGGAGGAATCGACCCCGCTCCGGAAAGCTAACAGTCTTATTTATTCCTTTTATCTTGCTCTAATAGTTCAATTATTCTATCTAGTTTTTGCTCCACTTTTATATTGTTTTCTGCTCTTTTTCTTTGAGTAACAGACATTTTTCTAAAGAAGAGTGTAATTGATACAAAAAATAGGATTATTAGCAGAATAATAATCAACGTAGATACAACGTCACCGATGTTTACTATGCTCATGGTTGTTACCTCTTTCGCTATTATTCTTTCGTATCTGACCAATATACTTCATAGTTACCGAGCCTGTTTCAGTTTGAAAATAATCTTTTTAAGCTTGATTCTCTTTAATATAGGTTTTTATTGCTGGAGGGGTATATGAATGAAACTTTTCAATTAGTTTTGCTGGAGATGTTTCATTCAAAAGCATTGATAAGTATTTTTCTTGAAGAAATTGTTGTTCATTCATGTGGTTAAAGAAATTAATTAATTGATCATAATAATGATCTATATTTAATATCCCGCAAGGTTTTTGGTGTAGACCTAACTGTCCCCATGTAAATACCTCAAAAAACTCTTCCATCGTTCCTGGACCTCCAGGTAATGCAATGAACCCATCAGCCAAATCTGACATTTTTGTTTTTCTTTCATGCATAGAATCAACAATAATCAATTCTGTTAAATGTTTATGAGAAATCTCTCTTTCTTCTAGCATTTTGGGAATAACACCAATTACTTGGCCGCCTGCTTCTAATACCGTATCTGCCACTGTACCCATAATACCTACACTAGCACCGCCGTATACGAGTGTAATATTTTGATCAGCTAATTCTTTTCCTAAAGCGATGGCTCCTTCTTTGTAAGTAGGTAAAGCCCCCATACTAGAACCGCAAAATACTGCTACACTTTTCATAAGTTCCCTCAATTCTACAAGTTTTTATTATACAATTGTTATTATAGGGAATATTTGAGATTGAACCAAGGGGGATTAGAGTATGGATGTGAATGAATTTCAGCAATGGATTAACGATTATTATGAAGAGCGAGGATGGTCACAATTAGATATATTCATTCGTATTGGATTCTTAGCGGAGGAAACGGGAGAGGTTGCCCGAGCAATCAGAGCTCTTGAAATTGGACGCGATCGACCAGATGAAACTGAAAATACATATATTGAAAAGAAGCAGGAGCTTGTAAGTGAATTAGGTGATGTATTGGGAAATATTACTGTTATCGCAAATAAATATGATATAAAGCTAGAAGATATCTTTAAAGTGCATCAGGAAAAGTTGGATGAAAGGTATAAGATAAAAGGGTAATCTTGTGAATTCTAATAGTGATCTAAAGAGCCTTGCTACGTATGGATTGTAGCAAGGCCTAATTTATTTTCATTAATAAACTGTTTGGTTAGCTATTATTCTTTTACAGCATGAAAGATAAAAGATTTGGTGTCTGATGTGGCTTCGGTAAATGTCCAATCTCCATAAACATGGATTTGTGAAAATCCAACTTGTTGTAATGATTCTTGTATTTCTTCTTGAGTTCGGAATATTAATTGCATTTTTTTCTTAATGACTACTTCATTTGTACTTGCAACTTTGACGGTCTCATAAAAAGTAAATATATCACCTACAAATCCATCGTATTCCGTCCAAATTTCTAGTGGTTCATTGTTCAACGGATTCGTTGCAAGATCAGGTGTCATATCTTCCTGCCACTGTTCCCATTCTTTGGCTAAGGGATTTCGTGTATCAAAAATAAAATGTCCGCCAGGTTTTAATGCTCGATATGCATCAGAAATGACATTCTGCCAACTTTCATCTGTAAGAAATACTTGCGCCACATTGGCCGTCATGATGACAGCATCAATAGCATTTGTTTGTAAATTGGAGCTATCCCCAACAATCCAGGTCACTTCCTCTGGATACTCTTTCGCTTTTGCATAGTCGATTGCTTCTTCATTCGGATCAATCGCTGTAATATGATAGCCTGACTCTGAAAAATGGGTTGTTAATCTGCCCGTTCCACAACCCAGATTTGCGATGTATTTCACGTTTAATTTTTTCAACAGGGCCAAGAAGAATTCATTGTCTTTCCCACAGCCACTAAGTTGGTCATATACTAACGGAATCATGAATCTACCCACTTTCTACATCATGTTTATTTTGGCCATGATATCAAGAGTCTCGTTGTCCACGTCGGCCAAACTTTAAATCCTTTATTCTTATTTTCGTTAAAAACGGCACCTTCGTTTCAGATATAATAATCGCCCCTAAAATAAGAATCGCGCCAAACGCCATTTTAATGGTCAAGACTTCATGCAAAATGAGTACGGAAAAGACCATGCCCCAAAAAGATTCTGTTGAAAGTATGATGGCGGCTTTTGTATCTGTGGTGAACTTCTGGGCAACTGTTTGAAGCAAAAAGGCAGCGCTTGTAGAAAAAATCCCCAAATATAAAATAGAGAGTGTTCCGCCCATTTCAACCGTGTGGAAACTTTCCCCTTTGAAAAAGACAACAGCAAAACCAATAAGGGCAGCAGTCGTCATTTGGACTAATGTCAAAAGGATTGGATCGGCATCCTTCACAAATTTGGCTGTATAAAAAATATGGAAGGCAAAACCAACTGCACAAGCTAGTGTTAATAAATCCCCGATATTAATAGAAGAGGACAATTTCAGCGAGAGGACGCCGATACCGATAATGGCAAGGAACGCCCCAATGAGTTCGAAGTAATCCATCTTTCTTTTATACAAAAGTAAGCCGATAAACGGTACGATGACGACATTGACTGCTGTTAAAAAAGCATTTTTGGAGGGGGTGGTAAATTGTAGCCCGACTGTCTGAAGCGCGAAAGCCAAGTACAAGAAAGTCCCCAATATTGCTCCTTTGAAAATTGTTCCTTTGTTTATTCCTTTTAATTTTTTATAAAAAACAATGCTTAATATGACTGCTCCTATGAAAAAGCGAATCGCCAATATCTGATACGGCGTAAAATGTTCCAAGGCGATGGCACTCGCCACAAAGCCGCTTCCCCAGATGATCGCTGTAATCGTCAGAGCGAGTTCTCCTATGTATTTGCGCATTACTTCCCACCTTCTTTAATATTGATAGCTCTAAACATATCAGAAAATAAAGAGTATTGCTATAATGATTGGTAGAAAAGTTGCCGGGAGGGACGAGATGAGCACATCAACAAAAAGAGAACAATATAAAATGGAAGAATGGTCGATCAAACAAATTCAAGAAGCTTTGCAAAATGGGGAATTGACGGTTGTAGAGTTAGTGGAACGGTATATAGAACGGATTAAACAGTTTGATAGCAGCGGCCCTGCAATTAATTCAGTCCTCAACATAAATCCGGATGCATTAAACATAGCTGCTGATATGGATAAGGCGATGGGATCGGGGGAACAAGGTCCTCTTTTTGGAGTTCCTATTCTTCTGAAAGACAATATTGAAACAAAGGATCCGATGCCCACTACAGCAGGTGCCATTGCATTAAAGGATAACTATGCGAAGAAGGACTCATGGGTAGCGAAAAAACTTCGAGAAGCAGGTGCAATCATATTAGGGAAAAC
Source organism: Rummeliibacillus sp. GQ308 (assembly GCF_059759115.1). Lineage (NCBI taxonomy): Bacteria > Bacillati > Bacillota > Bacilli > Caryophanales > Caryophanaceae > Rummeliibacillus > Rummeliibacillus sp. GQ308. The sequence continues at coordinate 89,612 of NZ_JCAXDQ010000001.1, forward strand.
CAATATGAGCGAGTGGGCATACTTTATGTCTACTAAGGCACCTAGCGGCTACAGTGGAGTGGGTGGACAAGTTAAAAATCCTTATGGGCCGGAGAATTTCGAGGCTGGATTTGTAGGTGGCTCAAGCTCTGGTTCTGGCGCAAGTATCGCCTCTAATTTTGCGGTGGTTAGTATTGGAACGGAGACATGTGGTTCCATTCTGAATCCATCGAGTTTGAACTCCATTGTGGGCATTAAACCAACAGTCGGACTAATTAGCCGAAGCGGGATTATTCCACTCGCCCTTAGCCAAGATACGGCTGGTCCTATGGCAAGGACGGTAAGAGATGCAGCTATTACATTAGGTGTGTTAACGGGTGTTGATCCAGCTGATCCTATCACAGCAACAAGTGAAGGTAAGGCACTTCAGGATTATACAAAGCATCTCAAGATGGACGGTTTAAAAGGAGCTACAATTGGTGTTGATCCTCGCTTTTTGGATAGGCACGATGAAGAAACGACAGAGCTAAAAGAAATGTTGAATATAGCAATGGATGAATTGCAAAACCTAGGCGCTGTTATAAAGGAAGTGGAGGTCCCTGAACATGATCTCCGTTCCGATGTCCTGTCCTACGAATTCAAGCATCAAGTGAATCAGTATTTAAAAACAACCTCAGATTCTGTACCAGTGAAAACGCTAAAAGACATTATTGCCTTTAATGAAGAAGATCCTGATAACAGGATGAAGTATGGCCAAGATTTATTGGTTGAGTCAGAGGAAAGAAGCGAGAGCCTAGAAAATCCAGTTTATCTGAAGCAACGCTCAGACGATGTGAAATTATCAGGAGAACTTGGCATTGATAAGGTAATGGAAGAGAATGGTTTAGATGCTCTGTTATTTTTAAGTGACTCTGGCGATGAATTACCTGCCAAAGCGGGTTATCCTTCTATCACAGTTCCTGCGGGTTACACAAAAAACGGGCTTCCTGTAGGTTTGACGTTCTCAGGCTTGGCATATAGTGAACCAAAGCTAATCGAATTAGCCTATTCCTACGAACAACAGACAAAGAGGCGCGTACCACCAAAGTTTTAAATGAGAAGGTCATGAGTGGATATTATTCATAGGGGAGGAGAATGATGAAAAAGAACTTTTTCCTGCAGCTAACGAGTGTTATGCTTTTGCTCACATTATTTGCTTGTTCTTCAAATGAAGTAAAGGAAACAAAGGAAGTCAAAGTACAAGAAATGGTTAGCTTTTCAAAGGAAAAACAAAACACCTTAAAAGTAATTTCTGATTCTCCGAAAGTGAAAGTTATTGTGAATGCTATCCGCCAAGCAAAAAAACAAAAGGGAATTGTCGATATAACAGACCCACAATATAGAATGGATACTGATCAAGACAGATACTACTTGTGGTTCAATGAGAATGGCTCTGCCACCATAATGAATGATAAGGATAAAAATACGATTTTTAAAATATCAGACGCGAAAAATCTGGAAGATGTCATAAAGTGATACGTCTACTTCATGAAGAGAAAAATGAATCTAGAACAAAAGATAATTTAGACACTTTTATGGTTTTCAAGAAGGAATGGAGCATAATGAAAGAATATTTACTACACGAAAAATGGGATATCATTATTTTTATCTTTGTTTATTCTTACTGGTTATGTAAGCTCAGTTATCTTTATTGGAGAGCCAGCGACTTACTCAGGGCCAATAGGAGTTTTAATAGGATTCCTTTTAGTCCAAAGATGGAAGTACAAGAAATATTACAAATCCAAAAAATATTAATCAGTATATAGTTTGCCCTTAATCTCCGAGATTAAGGGCTTCTTTATATTGACGGAAGTATACAGGTGAAATAGATGGAGATGTAGAATTATATAATTGGCTATAAAATATAATGTGAGAAGAGTTTGTTTTTTCTTTATTTAGAAAAGTACTGTGAGCGGAGCTAAAGCTTTAATCTAACTTGTGCTTATCTTCAATAAGATTTTCCCTTGTGGGGCACAATCCTTGAATAAGGATAAGCACTTAATTCATTTAAGGGCAATTTAAAGAAACATGTTGTGGAGGTGGAAATTTAATGGAGAGGGAGATTCGTGTGTCGGAAAGCGTTATTTCTAGAGCGGACATTCGTGGGACTGCTTCCGGGGTTATGTTTATGGCCTTTTTCGGGACAGTCTGGGCGGACGTTGGTATTGGAGGTTTGCAGGGCTTGGGTTCTATTTGGTTACTAATTCTTGCAATATTTATCGGTGCTACTTTATTTTTCTCGGGGATTGCATTGATTAGGAGTTCCCGAAAATTGGATAGTACAAATACCCATGGTTCTAAGAATGTCAATGTCAACAAGTGGTTTAATATTGTTTTTGCTACAGAATTTTTGTTGATTATTATTGCTGCTATCATTTGCAATACTGTTGGACATTTCGATTGGTTTTTTCCGATTATGGCTATAATTGTTGGGGTGCACTTCTTTCCTCTTGCTTACCTTTTCCAAGTCAAGGCTTATTATGTTACAGGAACGCTTCTTTGTCTGCTCGCGATTGTGACACTACTCTTTGTGCCTTTGAAGTCCAGTCTTGGACCGCATCAGATTAACACATGGTGGACATTGGTTGGCTTGGGTTCTATGTTGATATTATGGATAACCAGCCTTGTGATTTTGTCCGTGGGTAGGAGACTACTTAGGATGGCACGAGACCAATAATATTGTTACACATTGGTCGTTTTAGGTGAACATACAAAAACTTTGTTGCTGTTGTGGTTTTAGTTGTTACACTTTATTCCTCCAGAATCTAGTTTCAATTACTGAGACTATCGGTTTTCTATCGAGGTTGCAAGTTTAATTTTAAATAGTGGAAAATATTCTGGATCCCATTCGGCTATTTCCACTTTTCTGATATATTAATAGATGAAGATAAAAAAGCTCTTATTTGTAAGTGTATTCGACTATATAGGCATGATAAAAAGGGGGAGGGTGTTGCCATGCATGTTTCGTCACTTATGGAAAAACAGTATACGGATATAGAAAACCGCAAGAGGGCGCTTCGTCATAAAACAGCGGATGAGACTTACCGGAGAAACGCTCAATATCATAAGCCGAGATCATCTATTGAAACGTTGCTGAATTTGTTGACGGGAAAGACAGATCAGGAGCACAATGAAGAGTATACTGCTTCTGCCCGCAACCAAAAGGGCAAAGACATAGGAAAGAATAGCATCTGGCGCATACATAATGATCCTGTTACTCAAATAACGAATACATCTCTCAAGGAGTCTACATTTGAGCAAGTACCATCAAAGCAGCACATAAGGGAAAGAGCAATTTCGCGTTATACTTTTCAAACCAGCATGGCCAGACAAGGCTTTCAATTTGCTGAACCAACCATCTACATGTTCATTTAGGAGGGGAGATTGCTATGGCAAAACATAAGATACAAAAAACAAATGCCGTCCGTTTGTTGGATGGTCAAAAAATCCCTTATACGTTGACGGAATATGAAGTGGAAGACGGGAAGATTGACGGCGTAGCAGTAGCGCATAAGATCGGGCAGGCAGAAGAGAGTGTATATAAAACGCTTATCGCAACAAGCGGCAAAGGCAATCTCTATGTTTTTGTCATCCCTGTAGCTTCTGAGCTGAATCTAAAGAAGGCAGCAAAAGCGGTTGGCGAAAAGAAAATAGAAATGCTACCTGTGAAAGAGCTTTTGCCGAATACAGGCTATATCAGAGGGGGCTGTTCGCCGATTGGTATGAAAAAGCAGTATCCTACATGGATTGATGATGCAGCAGAAAAACTAGATGAAATATTTGTTTCAGCTGGAAAGATTGGTATGCAAATTTGCTTGTCGCCGGAAAGTCTAGCAAAAGCGGCACATGCAAAATTCACATCTCTAGTTTAAAATAGAAGTAATGAATGAAGAAAGGCATGTTCATGCATGGCTTTCTTTTTCTAATGGTGAAAGAAGGGATGAAGTGAAGAAAGTAAATACGTGGCGTTTGCTGTTCTTTTTCGCTGGCTTGATGGTTATTGGGCTGGGGATTGCACTGACAGTAAAAGGCCAGCGTTTTGGCGTCGGTTCATGGGATGTGCTGCATATTGGCCTGTATCAACAGTTTGGTTTATCAATTGGTACATGGTCGGAAATAATCGGCATTCTCATTGTGACACTATCCTCGATTGGTATTAGGCGATGGCCGCATATTGGCACATTCCTTAATATGATTGTGGTCGGACTCTTCCTTGATTTCTTCAACTGGCTTTTGCCAGATCCGCATCACTTCGCTTTTCAATTAATGGATTTTATTCTCGGTACCATTCTCATCGCTATCGGTTGTGGCCTGTATATACCGGCCCATTTTGGGGCAGGGCCACGAGATACCGTGATGCTGTTGCTTGTTGAAAAACTCGACTGGAGCATTACTTCGGCACGTACCTTCATGGAATTCACTGTAGCGGTCGTCGGCTACTTCCTTGGTGGACCTGTTGGCATTGGTACCGTTGTAATGGTCTTCGCACTAGGGCCCATCATCCAGGTAGCACTTCGGTATAGCGAGAAGGCTTTGAAAAAATGTATGAAAATAGATGACGGTAAAAATAAGCAAGTAGAAAAAGAAATCATAGAGCAGTAGTGACTGGCATAGAAATGCAAAACTAAAAATAGATATGCTACAATACGTTATAGATATGCAGGAAAGGGATGAGGACTTTGTCACACGTACTTAATACATTCTTAAACGAAAATTTACAACAGCTTCGCGACCAAGGATTATACAACGAAATCGATGCCGTTGAAGGCGCGAATGGTCCAGTAATCCAAGTTAAAGGAAAAGAATTAGTTAACTTGTCTTCCAATAACTATCTTGGATTAGCGACAAATCCTGAATTAAAAGAAGTTGCCAAAAAGGCAATTGATAAATACGGCGTAGGTGCAGGCGCTGTGCGTACAATTAACGGTACGCTTGATTTGCATGTGAAGTTAGAAGAAAAATTGGCTGAGTTTAAAGGAACAGAAGCGGCTATTTCCTATCAATCAGGCTTTAATTGTAATATGGCTGCTATTTCAGCTGTTATGGACAAAAATGATGCCATTCTTTCAGACCAACTAAACCATGCGTCTATTATTGATGGCTGCCGCCTATCAAAAGCGAAAATTATTGCATTCAACCATTCTGATATGGAAGATCTTCGCCAAAAAGCGAAAGAAGCGAAAGAATCAGGCCTATATAATAAAATTATGGTCATCACAGATGGCGTTTTCTCAATGGACGGCGATGTGGCAAAATTGCCTGAAATCGTAGAAATCGCAAAAGAATTTGATCTGATTACATATGTGGATGATGCACATGGCTCAGGTGTAATGGGCAAAGGGAAAGGGACAGTTAAACATTTCGGACTTCAAAATGAGATTGATTTCCAAATCGGTACATTATCTAAAGCAATCGGTGTTGTCGGCGGTTATGTAGCTGGTAAGAAGAACCTAATCGACTGGTTAAAAGTCCGTTCACGTCCATTCTTATTCTCTACAGCATTACCACCAGGTGACGTAGCTGCTATCACACGTGCAGTTCAAATGCTGATGGACTCTACAGAGCTTCATGACAAGCTTTGGGAAAATGGCGATTACTTAAAAGCCGGCCTGAAAAAATTAGGCTTTAATATCGGTCATTCAGAAACACCAATTACGCCATGCATTATCGGCGATGAAAAATTAACACAAACATTCTCAGCTCGTCTTCTTGAAGAAGGCGTCTATGCGAAATCGATTGTGTTCCCAACCGTTCCAAAAGGCACTGGCCGTGTACGCAATATGCCAACAGCTGCCCACACAAAAGAAATGCTTGATAAAGCGCTAGCGATTTACGAAAAAGTCGGTAAAGAGCTTGGTGTTATTTCTTAATATCCTAAAATCTCGCCATTTTGGCGGGATTTTTTTATGTTAAAGGGCTCTTCTTAAATCTCGTTTTTATATACTTTTTGGTTCAGAAAAGATAGAATAATATGTATATTTTTCAGAATTGAAAGTTTATTATGGGAGCGAAAAGTTCAAATGGAGGTGTACAAACATGAAGATAGGATGCATTCAGTTAAATATAGCATTTGGTGATGTGGAAAAGAACTTTAAAAGAGCTGAACAGCTCATTGGCGAAAGTACTAGTAAAGGAGCCGAGCTTGTTGTCTTGCCGGAAATGTGGAATACAGGTTATGCGCTGAAAAAGTTAAATGAATTAGCGGATGATCATGGGGAAAGAACTAAGAAATTCTTGCAGGACTTAGCTGCAGAACTTCGCATCGATATTGTCGGTGGCTCTGTAGCAACAAAGAGAGATAATCATTTCTACAATACGATGTATGTTGTCGATAAAGAGGGCAAACTAGTAGGAGAATATGATAAAGTCCATCTTTTCAGCCTCATGGATGAACATTTGCATTTATCCGCAGGAAGCGAAAAGAACAACTTTGCTCTAGGCAACTTGCAGGCGGCGGGCGTTATTTGCTATGATATCCGTTTTCCAGAATGGCTGCGCCTTCATACATTAAATGGAACAAAAGCGTTGTTCGTTGTAGCCCAATGGCCGACGCCAAGAATCGATCATTGGAAATTGTTACTCCAAGCAAGAGCCATTGAAAATCAATGCTTTGTTATAGCTGTTAACCGTATTAGCAATAAGAAAGAAAATTTCAATGGACAGTCCATGATTATTGGGCCTTGGGGTGAAGTATTGTGGACGGGGAACGAGGATGAAGAGCTTGCTGTTATTGACGTGGACTTCTCTAATGTCGATGAAGTGCGAGATCAAATCCCTGTCTATGATGACCGGCGGCCTGATTTATACAAGGATATTCTATTGTGATTAAAGCGAGAGAAGCTATTTCTCTCGCTTTTTTACTTATTGTTAAAACCTGCCTCTTTGGATATAAACGTATATCCATCCTTTCAGTGAATATAATATATCCACAAACCCTTTCTACATTCCTCTCTCGTTATTTTTATCTAGAAAATAAAACGTTACATTTTGGTAAATGCTCTTTATGACTTGTCATCTCACTTGTCTCATTTTAGAATTAGAACAAATGTTCTTTATTGAATGGAGGGAGTTCGCTGTGCTGTATGAAAATATGCCAAATAAATCGATTATGTGTATAGATATGCGATGTTTTTATGCGAGCTGCATGGCGACACTCGCTGGTTTGAATGTGCTGAATGAAGCGGTTGCCGTTGTTGGTAATTTGGAGCAGCAAAGCAGCATCGTGCTTTCTGCATCTCCCATTGCGAAAAAACGTTTCCAAATAAAAACGGGCACTCGGTTATTTGAAATTCCGAAGCACCCCGATATCCATGTATTTGAAGCAAAGATGGAGTACTTTGTGCGTATGTCTGTTGAAATCACTAAGTTATTTACGAGCTATGTACCGAGCGAAGTGATTCATGTTTACAGTATTGATGAAAGCTTTATTGATTTAACAGGCACGGAGAAGCTATGGGGGGATCCAGAACAAACAGCGCGTGCCATTCAGGATGAGCTTTACAAGCAATTTGAGATTCCAAGTACTGTCGGTATGGGACCTAACATGCTTCTAGCAAAGCTTGCACTCGATTTAGAAGCGAAAAAAACAGGTTTTGCAAAGTGGGACTTTGAGGACGTTGAGAAAAAGCTATGGCCTGTTATGCCGCTGTCTGAAATGTGGGGAATTGGACGCCGCACCGAACGAACGCTAAACCACATGGGTATTTTTTCAGTGGGCGATTTAGCAAATGCCGATTTATCTGCACTCGAAGAGAAGTTCGGCATTATGGGCAACCAGCTTTACCACCATGCATGGGGGATTGATTTATCTACCGTAGGAGAAGCACCAATTGTCGAAGGCCAAATCAGTTTCGGCAAAAGCCAGATATTAAAACGCGATTACCATACGAAAAAGGAAATCTTCATCGTGCTGCTTGAAATGTGCGAGGATGTAGCAAGGCGGGCAAGGGAAGCTTATAAAGTGGGCCGCACCATTACATTGGGCATATCGTATAGCCGCGATGCTTTTGGCGGAGGCTTCCAACGCGCAAAAACGATTGATGAAGCGACCAATGATACAATGGCGATTTATCGTGTATGCCTGCAGCTTTTTGAAGAGCATTACAACGAACGTCCTGTGCGACAAATCAGCATTAGCATATCAAAATTAGAATCAGAACAGTCACTGCAGCTTAGCCTCTTTGATACAAAACGCTGGAAACGCCGCAAGCTCGGCGCCGCGATGGATCACCTTCGTGCACATTACGGTTCGACAGCTATACTTCGCGCCGTTTCGTATACAGAGGCAGGTACTGCGATTGGACGCGACGGATTGCTTGGAGGGCACAAGCGCTAAAGTCTAAGGGGATTTTACAGCTTATTAATGCGAGACGGGATAAAAGGAGATGTGTGTTAGTGCTACGCGACCGAGGGAATATCAAGTGGACGGCTATGATGCTGCCAGAACACGTCCAACGTTTGAAAAACTGGCAAAGTGAATTAAAGCAAATCAAAAAACCTGCATATGACGAATGGACACTGCAGGCGTTAGAAGAGGAAGTACTACAAGCATACTACAGCAAAAAAGAAGTAATCGTAGAAGTATGGCATGATAAAACGAGCCGTAGCTTTACAGGCATCATTGCCGACCTTAACAGTGAAAAGAAAAAACTGTTAATACAAGATCAACATGCATTCTCTAAAAATCATTGGGTGGATGTGGACTGTATTATTCATTTGGAGATATTGGCGTGAGTGCCCCGAATCGAACCCGAGTGACCCAAATGTAGTACTGAGTGACTCAAATAACCAGTCGAGTGAGCTGAATTCAAGAGTGAGCGACCTAAAATGGAATGAGTGACCCGAATGGATCTCTGAGTGACTTAAATAACCAGTCGAGTGACCCGAATCTAGCCGTGAGTGACCCAAATCAATTATTCTTTTTTTCCATGTGTGAAAAGCTGTAATACAGCAAATACTTTTGCACGCCTCTTGCTTTTTTTATAGCTAGCGAAGAATGCTGGCCAAATTCCTCCTGATTAGCTTCTTTATAAGAAATCAAACTTTCAATCGACGGCACCATCCACTTTTCAGTTAACTGCGGCATCATTTCACGTGCGCTCTCAATATTTCCAAGCAAGACTTCGCTGTGGGCAATCATATAGCTTTGATAAGGCTCTTTCTGAATTTGTTTTGCTTCAGTCAGCGCTTGATCGTAATGTTCTTCTAGTAGGGCAAGCAAGCATGCGTAATTATGTTTGATATAAGGCTGTTGGTGGGTGGAAATTATTCGTTGAAGCGCGTCTTTTTGTTCTGCTAAAGATTCATGGGCGATTGCGTATGGATAGGCAAACAATGCTTTTTGCTTATTTCTTTTAAGGAAGCGGTCGATTTTTTTAAGATTGTTTGTCCACCATAGTGCATTGAAGTGGGGATAAAGTGTAAACATAAATACATATAAGATAAGCAAAATAACGATTAGCCATGTAGGGATATCCATTAAAAGCAGAAAAGAGCATGCTAGGATGGCAAATAAATAAATGAGCGTTAATTTTACTAATTCCATTCGTTCACTCCTTTTTTCGTTTAGTATAAATGAAAATTCAGAAAAAGTCCCAGGCGAAATCAGTAGATGAGCACTGGTTGTGCTTTCTAGAAATACAGTATATAATAAATCCGGAAAAACACTTTAAATAATAGGTATTAAGGGATTTATTTGTACACTGTGAGAGTACAAATGTTTTCAGGAAGAGAAAATGTACTGTCAGTAAAAACAATTGTATGTAATAGAGGGAGGATTATACAATGAAAAAAATAATGATAACAGGCGCGTCTGGCCAAATCGGTTCAGAATTAGTGGCGAAGCTAAGAAAAGAATATGGTACCGAAAATGTACTAGCTACAGATATAAAAGAGAGTGCCAACCAAGCAGGACCATTTGAAAAATTAGACGTAACTGATGCAAAGCGCATGCATGAATTAGCGAAGAATTTTGAAGCAGATACAATCATGCATATGGCAGCGTTGTTGTCAGCAACAGCTGAAGAAAGACCATTGTTCGCTTGGAATTTAAACATGGGCGGCCTTGTGAATGCTCTTGAAGTAGCACGCGAATTAAATATGCAATTCTTTACACCAAGTTCTATCGGCGCGTTTGGCCCATCAACACCGAAAAATAATACGCCTCAAGACACATTACAACGTCCGACTACTATGTACGGCGTAAATAAAGTAGCGGGTGAACTTCTTTGCGATTATTATTTCACACGTTTCGGCTTAGATACGCGCGGCGTTCGTTTCCCTGGATTGATCTCCAATGTGACTCCTCCAGGCGGCGGTACAACAGACTATGCGGTGGATATTTATTATAAAGCTGTACAAGAAGGAAAATATACTTCTTATATCGCACAAGGTTCATATATGGACATGATGTATATGCCTGATGCATTGCAAGCAATCGTTGACTTAATGGAAGCAAATCCAGAAAAACTCATTCACCGTAATGCATTCAATGTAACAGCGATGAGCTTTGAACCAGAAGAAATTGCAGCTTCCATCCGCAAAGTAATGCCAGAATTTACAATGGATTATAAAGTGGACCCTGTACGCCAAGCAATTGCAGACAGCTGGCCGAATTCGATTGATCCAACAGCGGCAAAAGAAGAATGGGGCTTTAAAGCAAAATTTGATTTAGACGCAATGACAATCGATATGTTAAATGTATTAAAAGAAAAATTAAAATAGACTAGGCAAGGAGCAGCATTTTAAAATGCTAATCCTATATGAAAAAGAGGCTCGAAAAAGTGGCAAATCACTTTTCAGGCCTCTTTTTACTTATTCAGATTTTAATTCTTAAAGAAATATATTTATTAATAAATTAAAACCAATAAGGTAAATGGATATATTTATGATAAAGTATATCTTGAAACAAATACTATAAAGCTATTACAGGAGAGTCCTAACATGAAAAGGAAAATGAATTACATAATATTACTTTTAACGACCGTCTTTATAGTTGGTTGTACTGAAGGTGCATCCATTAAAGATAAAGAAACAAATTCACAAGAAGTAAACACAGTTGATACAAATAAAAATAGTGAAAAAGATGAAACTATCACTTCGGTTATTGGTGAAACAGTAGCAAAGAAAACACCAACTAAACCAAATAAAAAACTGTTCTCAGGATATAAACTTATTAAAGTTGATGGTGGTGATCTTTCCGGGTATCGAAAATCAAACGTCGTCGTTGACATTGGTTTTGGAAATCGTGAATATTGGGGATTTACGAATGAGCATGGGCAACTGGTTCGTGTTATTGCCGACAAAATTGTTCTACAAGATGACCGTACCGAACCAGTAACATCGTCTGGTAGATACTACCCTGACGAAGCAAAAGTTCCAGGTGTTGAAAGAGCAGATTTAGATGAAGGACATATCATTGCGGATTCTCTCGGAGGGGTATCAAATGCTTACAATATTACTCCACAAGAAAGTACACTCAACCGACATGGTGATCAAGCATATATGGAAGATGCCATTCGTAAAGCTGGCGGGGCTACTAACTTTGAAGCAATTATCACCTATCCTAATACGAAAACACAAATCCCCTCAAGTTATCAGTATACCTATACGATAAAGGGTGAGAAAATCGTTGATAAATTTAATAATGTAAACCCTGATAAAGTAAACAAATCGCTCGGTCTAACTGGCAATAAGACGCCCAATTCAACTACAACTCGTTCAAACAAAAAGAACGATATTTCTAGGGTTGATATAAACGGTGATGGACAGGTGACGATTAAAGAAGCAAAAGCAGCAGGTTATAGTATGCCCATAACAAGGAATCATTGGTTATACCCATATATGGATGACCGAGATAATGATGGTATGGTAGGGGAATAAGCATCTAAGAATTGAAGACAAAATAAGTTTCAAAGAGGATAGATAAATACAGGCCATTATCGATTTTTATCCAAAAAATGACTAAACCTTGATTATAAAGGGTTTAGTCATTTTTTATAGTTTCAAATTAGAACATGGAGGTTTATTTTACGCTAGAGTAGCTTTATACAACTAACGTGTAGCTTTAGTAAAACATCAAGAAGGTTTGGCGATACAATGTGAAGTGTTACACTTAAATTAACGAGACAGTTTAGTTGAAGAAGGAACTTTCCTTCCATTAAAGAATTAATTAAGATAACATAAGTTTTTTGGGGATGGGCAAAAACCCAACGATGATTGTATGAAGTATATAATAGGAAAGGGGAAATGTGAATGAGGAAACTAAAAGTAACTGTTTTCACCTTATTACTGAGCATACCACTCGTCCTATTAAGTGGTTGCGTTAAAAATTCAAAACTAGTAGAAAAACCTATAGGAGATTATTTATCCAAAAACTACGGGATAAAGAATGAGGATTTTAAAATTCTTTCTACTAGTCAAGGGTTTGGAATTTCTGATATACAGACCAAAGTAGAAATAAGAAAACCATACCAAACTTTTACTAGTTTAAATGTAAACGAAAACTCACTTGAAATTGATGAAAAAACAAGTCGTGATGTTTTTCTAGAAATATTCAAAGGAGCTTATATTGAACAACATCGTGATGTTTTGAAACAATCCGATAAGATAACAAAAAAGTATAACTTATTAAGTGAATTCTCCTTTAATAAAAAGACTCCAAAATTCTATTACTATTTGAGTGTAGATATAGATGAACAACAAGAAAAGGAATTAATTGTAAAATTCAAACGCGAACAAAAAATAAACACTGACAACATAATGAAAATGTTAAAAGATAGTAAACCTAGAGAACATGCTAATTATACAGGAGTCATTAATTTTAGATACTATTACAATACGTACAAAAATAGTAAAACTGTTCCCAATGCTCAAAGTATTGTGGATGATTTCGAGAAGAGCCACGTGCTAAAAGAGGGCATTTATAAGATAGCTGTTGAAACCATATATTCTAGCCCTCATAAAAAAAGCTTAGGAAGAACGGATAGTCGTAATAATAGTGTCATGTTTACCGTGGATGAACAAGGGAAATTTGAAATATTGAAAACAACTGTAGGTTCTTGATAAAATACGCCAATTGTCGTGTTTTAAATAAAGGGCGACTTTCCACAAGGAAGATAGCTCTTTTTTTCTGATTACTATTCTTGTTCTATTACTAATAACCTGGTGGTACAAACCCACTTAGCCATCGGGCGCGATTCTGTAATAAGGATCAGCTCTCGTTTTCATTAACGGGCCATATAATAGGCTGGTTACATAAAAAAGAATCCAACTAAGGATTCTCTATTTAAGGAAAATTTGCAATTGATTATTTTGGTCGAGTGTTGCGAGTAAGACTTCATTAATTTCAACGTTATAAGTTGTCTTTATATTGTTTTTAAGGGTTTCTTCATTGTAGGGTGAATGATTTAACATCTTATAATTAATCTTCCCCTCTTTAATAATTGCATGTGGATATGAAAATGGTTGAGGTGTAATACTGATATCTGATTTCGTTACAGGCTGATGCTCTGGAGATAAAAAAAATGAAATCTCTCCATCTGGTTCCCATAAAGCTAAGGCAACCATTTTTAAATCTACAATACTTTGTTTTCTCATTTCAGATAAAACATCATCAACTGAAATTCTTGCTTTTTTTAAATTCTTCAAATTAATTTCACCATTCTTAACAAGAGAGACTGGCGGAGGTGCAACAAATTCTCTAAATGGGATAAACTTACTCATTAAATATAAACAAATTAAATAAAGGCTGACTAGAATAGACATTGAAACTAATGAACCTTTTAATCCTAACCCTTCATCTGATAATGGGTGAGCAATGACATTCCCAATTAATATGGCCATTGCAAAATCAAGTAGTCGTAGTTGGGAAATAGAACGTAACCCCATTATTTTGACTATAAGAAATAAGAAGAAAAAGGCGACAATTGCCCTTAGTGCCCATTGAATTGTAGAGAGAGATTCTTGTCCATAAAAAAAGTCCACAATGTCACATCCTTCGAAACTAATCCTTTTAATTTTCACCTAAATTTCAATAATTATTCGAAGGTATTTTTCTCTGTCTTAACATATCTTTATTCAGACTTTAACTGAGGGTGCAGTAATCACTATCTTAGCGGGCGCGATTGTGGTATAAAACTAAGATTTTCAAACGGCTTAATAGTTATATTTTTTAGTATAGTGGAGTGAAGTTACTTAAATTAAAAAAATAACTATATTTTTAACCCCGTCCTAAATTCGAACGGGGTTATGCTTGCTTGAGCTTTTAAAATTAAATAACTTTTTTCCATCACACATTCAAGGTAGACTTTTTCATTCTTTCTTCAAGTAAAGTGGCAGTTTAGTTGAAGCTGTTATTCCACAATGGGCCATGCGTATCTATTCCATATCGTTTAAGTCTCTTTCACTGATAAAGATAACTTTTTTCTTTACTTTATCGAAATAATATACTTTCATGGTTTGATACACATCGTTATTATCGCTTGTAAGCACCCCAAAGTATCCATCGCCTAATTGAACCATATTCGAATTAATTAGATTTGGATCCCAGTCGTTTGGATCGTAATCGTCTGTAACGGTTCTGCCTCCAGCTCCAAATAAAATAAGAATGGCAATTACTATTAATGTAATACGAATTCTTCTTAACTCTTGATTAGTCCCATCCAACATAAAACACACCTTCTTTCTTCTAATCTTTCTTTTGGTAAATAAAAATTACTATAGTTCCAATATTTCTCTTTTAAATATCTGGATTTTGTGAAATAAAACTCAGATGTTTTGCTCTCTTGCCTATTTACCAAAATTAAGTATAATAAATTAAATATAACATTATAGTATACTTTTGTTTTTACTGATTGAAGAAAAGATAAATCAATATTACAGAAAGAGTTTTCATATAATTATTATAATACTTATTATGTAGACTATAAGGAGGGGAGCAATGAAAAAAATCTTAGTGATATCTTTGCTATGCCTTTTAGTAACCGTATGTTCAACTGGTACGGCAAATGGTAAACCGAATAATGCAGATATTGACTTTTTACTCATTCCTTACAACAAGGTATTGACTAAACTTAGTGATGAGTACGGAATAAGTATGTACGTGCCTGAAAAAAATAAAGAAAAACTTTTGAATAATATCAAAGAAATAACTCCTAAACAATTCGAAAACCAATTGCGCAAGCAGTACAAAGAATCATTAAAATATATACAAGAATCTTCTTATAGCAAGGGGAAATATAATACACCTAACTATATACCAAACTCAAATGCTATAATTCCAGCTATACCTCTTTATTAAATAAATTACTAAAAGAGTAACCTCCTCATATAGAGAAGGTACTTTATTTTAATGAAAGTTTCATTCGTCCTCCAAAGGTTAAATACTTACCATCATCCGTTATTACATATTTTAATCCCTTGAAGTTGCTTATGATTGTTTTATCAGCTAATTCTTCTGAAACTTAATCAATTTGTATATAAACAAACGGAAAGATCTCTTTGTAGGTTACGGCTGATAAACTATATGTTCCAATTTCATTAATTTTCCTAGTTTAGAGAAATAAAAGGTTACCATAAAAAAGTTCCAATCATCGAAAGGATGACTGGAACTTTTTTGGCTTGGTTGATTAACCTAGCCGTGTTTTTTTTTAGGATGCTCAATTCATGAAGGGAAGGGAATTATTTTTTGTTAACTACTAATACAAGTTTGCCTTGGTCTAATTCTTTTTCTCCGGCATCTGCTTCTGCTTCGCTTAGACCTACAGCTTGCATTTCGGTGCGTAATTCATCACCGCGTTTAGCCACTAAGTTTTTCATGGATTTGAAGAAACCTTGTTCTTTCATACCCACCTCAGCTGTATCTAATGCATCAGCGATATCATCTTCGCGTTCTTGATAGTGTGCGAATACATAGACATCATCACGGCTGTAGCCTTGAGCTTCTAATTTTTCGATTTCTTCTTTCGCTTGTACTGCGTTTTCTACTGTAATTTTTGTAACCATTTAAAATTCCTCCTCTGTTGATTATATTTATGGTATTCCCTGAAAAAGAAAGATTAAACCTGCCCACTTTAAATTTACTAATCTAGTCAACCAGCATTCATTAAAAGCTCTTAACCAGCATAAATATAGAAAGAGTTAATAGATTTGAAAGAAGGTAGACAAAAGGGAGCTGGTAGAACAATGATGGGAACGCCATTAGTATTAACTGATTTTGTAAAAAGAGCAGAGCGCTATTTTCCAGAGAAACTAATTATTTCACGAACAGCTGAAAATATGATTCACAGAATCAACTATCGAGAGTTCGGGAGACGGACAAGGAGATTGGCGGAGGCGCTCACGAAGCTAGGTATGAAAAAAGGAATGAAGGTAGGTTCTTTTGCATGGAATCATCATCGGCATTTAGAAGCTTATTTTGCAGTACCTTGTGCAGGCGCCGTATTGCATATGATCAATATTCGTTTGTCACCTGAGCATATTGTCTACATTATCAATCATGCGGAGGACGAAATCCTATTAGTTGATGGCGATTTATTTCCATTAATAGAGAAGGCAATACCATTATTAACATCTGTAAAGCATATTGTCGTAATGCAAGACAACCATGAGCTATTGCCAACAGATTTGGAAAATGTCTATTCGTATGAACAATTGCTTGAAGATGCGAGCGATACGTATGAGTTTCCTGAGGACCTGGATGAAAATATGCCGGCTGGGATGTGCTATACAAGTGCGACGACAGGTTTCCCAAAGGGTGTAGTTTACACACATCGCAGCTTGGTGCTCCATAGTTTAGCGCTCGGCTTGGCAGATTCACTGGGATTGCGTGAAAACGATGTTTCGATGCCAGTGGTGCCAATGTTCCATGTCAATGCATGGGGTATGCCGTTTGCTGCGGTCAACTTTGGGACAACTCAGGTGCTGCCAGGTCCAATGTTCACGCCATCTCTGCTGCTTGATTTAATTGAAAAAGAGAAAGTTACCATCACAGCAGGTGTTCCCACTATTTGGCTCGGTGTTTTAAAAGAATTGGAACAAAATAAGAGAGATATTTCATCCTTGCGCGTGATTGTCTGTGGTGGAGCTGCTTCTCCAAAAGGGCTAATCCAGACTTTTGAAGAAAAATATAATGTCCCGTTCATTGTCGGTTACGGCATGACAGAAACAACGCCAATCGTTAGTTTATCCACCTATACGTCTGATATGCAGCATTGGTCTAAAGAAGACAAGCTCAATATTCGTGCCACGCAAGGTCTAACGGTTTCACTACTTGAAACGCGCGTCGTAAATGAACAAGGGGAAGTACGATGGGACGGCAAGACGATGGGGGAATTAACAGTTAGAGGGCCGTGGATTGCGGATGAATATTATAAAGATGAAAGAACAAAAGAAGCATTCAAGGACGGTTGGCTGTATACAGGTGATATCGCTGTGATGACGCCGGAGGGCTATATTAAAATCACCGACCGTGTGAAAGATTTAATCAAAAGTGGCGGCGAGTGGATATCGTCTGTGGATCTTGAAAATGCCTTAATGACACATCCGCAAGTATTCGAGGCGGCAGTGATTGCAATGCCTGATGAAAAATGGCAGGAAAGACCGCTTGCATGTGTCGTCTTAAAAGAAGCGAGCACCGCGACAAAAGAAGAGTTGCTAAGTTACTTGGAAGGCCAATTCGCAAAGTGGTGGGTGCCGGATGATGTAGTGTTTCTCAATGAAATTCCGAAAACTTCCGTTGGCAAGTTTTTAAAGGCTAAGCTTAGGGATGATATCCATGAGTTGAGAAAATAACAGGTACAAAAACTTTATTTTATATACAAATTAGCAATCCAATTAGCATTGAATTGGATTGCATTTTTTGTTGGTATATTGAGGTTAACTATACATAGCAGTTAAAATTGTACCCTTTTAGCAGAATGATAGAATTTATGGTCAATGTGATAGTTTATTTGCAAATTAATATACGAATTGTTACTTGTTAAAAATGGGAAGAAGTTACTGGTGATTTATATTAAATTGAAGGAAGACTTATTAAACTATGGGGAAAAATGGTACAACAAGAAGGAAATAATTATGTGACCACGAATTAAATCTATAAAACGAAAATTTGGAGGTTATTTATGAACCCTATTTTAAATCAAATTGGTACTGTGTTTATTCCTGTGAGCAACATTGAAGAAGCTCGTAATTGGTATTGTGATATATTAGGCTTGCCAATAGATGGTGAAATATTATTTGGTCATTTGTATGTATTACCTATGAACGGTACAGGAATTGTATTAGATAGTAAGATTTATTCAGAAGACAATATTTTCAAAACTCCTCTTTTTCATTTGAATACGAACAATATAGAACAAGCCTATGAGTATATGAAGGGGAAGAATGTTGAATTAACCACAGAAATTGAGCATAACCACTGGTTTAATTTCAAGGACCTTGATGGGAATATTTTAATGGTTTGCAAATGTTAATCTATTGTACTAAAGAGTGCTAATGTATAACAAACTACTATATAAAAAAGCTCAGAGCTATTCTCTGAGCTTTTTTGCAGGCTAATTCGAATTTTGTACTTTAAAACCGAACACGTTAGTATTCCACATGTCCTTTTTCTAATTAATCTTCTATCAATTTATTAAAGTTAATGCGTTTATTAAGCCCCATCATTACAGGAATCCCCACAGCCATTACGGCAAGTTCACCTACAGCACATGTAAACCATGTGTAAAGGAAAGGAAGATCATAAAGAAGATGTAGTTCAATGGCGATTAAGAACATTGTTACTGTAAAGACGATTGTATTAAATATCATCTTCGCTAACTGTCCTTTAATAAAACGGATGGAAATAATCGTAATCGTAAGTGCTAACACAGATTGCCCAACACCAAAAGCTAAATCATATACGCCAAGTGGTGAAAAGAAATTAGCAATTATTACACCTACTACAATTCCAATCATATATTTCTTGTTAAAAACAACAAGATGGTTGAACATTTCCGAGAGACGGAATTGTATCGCAGTAAATCCAAAAGGCGCGATCAGCAATGTAACGGCAACATAAAGAGCCGCAATAATACCGCTGATTGCGAGAGACTTTGTTTTCATTATTGTATTCCCCCTAGTTTTTTTACGTGGGATGGTCTCGAACCACGTGTTTAGAGCAAATCATTATTTTACTCCTGTTTAGCCGGGTTGTCAAAATGCTTTTGCAAACACTCAAAGAAGCTCTTTTCTGTAAGATTCGTTATAATAGAAGAACAAAAACAGCAGTGCCTTTGCTTTAAAAGGAGCATTTTATGGAGAAATATTTACCGAAAAACGTTTGCATTCTTTTTTTGCTTCTTGGCGGATTTGTAACAGTGCTCGGCGTGCTTACCCAAGTATCACATGAAACGCAGGCAGGAAGCTGGAGCTGGCGAGAAATTGTGATGGTTGTTGTCGGTATTGTAGTCTATTTCACTTTTGCCTTTACGGGTTTTTACTTTTTAATTGCTCGTATTAAAAAAAGAGGAATCGCCTGGACTAAAAGAAGAGTTTCAATAGATTTCAGCAATCATGAATTGTATTGGCATGAAATCGAGTCCATCGTTTTGAAGAAATATCCGGGGATTGGTAAGGTAACAACGATTGTGACTAAGCCAGAATACCGAGATGAGATTCAACAACGTTTAGAAAAAAGAAAATCGGCAGTAGAGTCATTTGATATATTGTGGATTGCAGTCCAAAAGCCAAACATTATGCACCAAGAAATGATGAAAGCTTTTAAGCAATTTGAAAACCTCCATAGGGTATAAGCTACCTATATGGAGGTTTTATTTTAGGAACACGAAAGGAGTTTAGCAAATGAAAATCATAATAGGAGTCGACGCAGGGGGCACAAAGACGGAAGCAGCTGCTTTTGATTTAGACGGGAATCTATTGCATACAAGTATTTCGGGGTTTGGCAATGTGCTCATACATGAAGAAAGAGCACTTCATCATATAATGGAGGCAGTCGATGCCTGCCAATCTGCGCTTTCAAAAACAGAGTGTGTGCATTTATATATGGGCATTGCGGGATATGAAAGCTCATTAAATCAAGAGCTCATTCACCAACACTTCAAGAACTATTACAAAACAAAGGTAGATATAGTACAAGACAGCATCATCGCTCATGCAGCTTCTCTTAAAGGGCAAGATGGTATCCTGACGATTGCTGGGACGGGGTCTGTTTGTTTTGGTGTGCACGACGGTATTCAAAAGATGACAGGAGGCTTTGGCCATTTGCTTGGAGATGAGGGGAGCGGCTATTGGATCGTCATTCAAGCATTGAAAGCCATGATTAAAGAGGAAGATCGGGGAGTAGCCTATTCATCTTTAACAAGGACAGTATTAAAAGAATTGGGGCAAACCTCTGTTCAGGACATAAAAGATTTTGTTTATTCCTCTCCTAAGGCAGAAATTGCACGCCTCGTACCCGTTATTGTAAAAGAAGCTGAAATAGGCGGTGAAAAAGCGCTGCAAATTTTAAGTGAGGCAGGAGAAGAGCTTGCCGAGCTGACATGGAATGTATATAAAAAATTACATTACAAAGAAGAGGAAAAAGTGGCTATTGCTATAAAGGGCAGTATTCTCGTTAATATTCCTTTTGTACAAGAAAAATTCACTGAAATTCTTCGCCAGCGAATCCAAAACGTTCAGTTTATAACAGAAGATATATCTTCTACGGCGGGATGCTATTACCTGGCGAAGTCAAAAGGTGAATCTCCTTCTAATTGAATGCTTTTTATATACACTCCAAAAGTTGCTAAGCTTGATGCAATGGTAGAAACTTCTCCGAATGATTCCCATGATAATGGAATTCTTCCTGAGAGGTGAGCATACCTAGTAAGGACGTATCGCTGTTAAGGGGGAAATAAAATGATAACGATTAAGAGGTTAGTAGATTGTACAATTGCAGATGCGGTAACAGCCTGGAACGATGGGTTTGAAGGATACTTTGTGGATGCAACCACTACTCCGGAAAAGTTTTTAACAAGAATGGTTATGGAAGATCTTTCACCTGCTTTATCTATCATCGCCTTTGAAAACAATCGACCAATAGGGATTGTGATGAACGGTGTAAGAATGGATGAGGGCAAAAAGGTTGCTTGGAATGGCGGCACCGGAGTTAGTAAGGATTATAGAGGTAAAGGGATCGGGAAATTACTAATAGAATCAACGCTCTCCATTCTAAAAAAGGAGAATGTAAATATAGCAACACTTGAGGCGATAAGTGAAAATACGATCGCCATTTCCGTCTATAAGAAGAAGGGTTATCTTGTGGAAGATACTGTAGAATTCTTAAATCTTAATGGAAAGCAAAAACAAAATCTAATTGGTGAGGTAAAAAGAAAATTTACGGTTGAACGAGTAACGCTACAACAAATTGGTCAACTACCATTTTATAAATCGACGAATCCATGGCAGACCCGATGGCAAAGCGCGAAAAGTGGTGAGGGTCTCCTCGTAAAAGAAGAAAATGGTGATGTACTCGGCTACGCTTACTACAAAAAGAATTATAATGATCAAGGTGTCCATACTGGTACCATCATGTATCAGTGTGAGGCAAAACCAGAACGAGTAGACGCTGAAGTGATTATCTATCAATTACTCGGCTGTGTTTTTGGAGATTTTACAGATAATATCAATCGAACAGTTCCTAATTTACCAATGAATAAAAGTAAAAAAACCTATAATGCCTTAAGAAGGATAGGTTTCCAAACAACAGCTCAGCAAGTATATATGGTGAAAGAAATTTAAAGTAGTAAATATTATGTTAGATTATATTAAATAACGGGACTTATAAAAATAAATTATATAAGGAAGGGGGCTATTCAACTGGCGTATACCCTTCTATTCCTCTTTAATCAAAATGCATAGTATGGAGAGTCGAAAATCTAAATTCGAAATTTTTATCTATTTTATTCCATTTGGCGCTTTTTTTATTGAAATGTGTTAATATTGAAATAACTTTAGTGAACGGAGGTGAGAAGAATGGAAAAGTTAGCTATGGAAACAGGTGTAAAAGTAAATACAGCTATGTATTTTGCATCTGTTATTGCTTTTGATTTTGCTACTAACGGGACAAGTGTGCCCTTTTTTAGAAAAATTAATAGTGTTTTAGCTAACTAACAACATTCTTTTCACAATTTTTAAGGGAAGACTGCTTAGTTATAGCAGTCTTTTTTTATTGCCAAAGGGGAGCTTTAGAGTATGCAATTAAAAGTAGAAAATATAACAAAAATATTAGGTGGAAACACCATTTTTACCAATTTATCAGTTGAAGTAAATTTAGGTGAACGAGTGGCTATTGTTGGACGTAATGGGTGCGGTAAAACGACTTTATTTAAAATGATAGCGGGAATCGAGCAACCAGATGAAGGGCGTATAGTAAAGACGAAAGGTCAAACAATTGGTTACTTGCATCAAATTCCGATGTTTAAGGATATTACTGTGTACAACGTATTGTCCCAAGCATTCGAGCAGCTACATGAAATGAAGGCTCGTTTAACGGAACTGGAGCAAATGATGGCTATAAACATGAGCGAAAAGGTTTTAACTCAATATGGGGATTTATTAGAGCAATATCAATTAGCTGGTGGTTATGAAATTGAGGCAAAGATTGCTTCCATCTCATATGGGCTGAAGATCACGCAGCTTTTGGAGCAACCTTTTGAAGCATTGAGTGGTGGTGAGAAAACGAAGGTAATGCTCGCGCAAATTTTGCTGAAGCAACCAAATATATTACTTTTAGATGAGCCAACAAACCATCTTGATTTAGCAGCTATTGAATGGCTAGAAGATTATTTAAACTATTTTAAAGGAACAGTATTGATCGTATCTCACGATCGGGCTTTTTTAAATAATGTCGTTAATAAAATATTAGAAATTGAGGATGGAGAAATTTGGGTTAGTAAAGGGAACTACGATCAATATGTGAGAAATAAAGAAGCAAAAATTGCTCAGCAGTTCGCTGAATATCAGGAGCAACAAAAAAAGATTCAAAAAATCAAAGAAGCAATACGCCGATTGCGACAATGGGCAAATGAGGCATCCCCACCAAATCCAGATTTATATCGAAAAGCAAAAGTTATGGAAAAAATGCTCGAACGTATGGATCTGGTGAAGAAGCCGAGAGTTGAGCGGCAGATGAACTTACAGTTAAAAGCTGATGAGCGTTCAGGAAAAGAAGTTTTTTTACTCAATCACGTTTCACATGGCTTTGAAGAAGATTTCTTATTTATGAATGTACATTTACCAATCTTTTATCGGGATCGTTTAGCGATTGTTGGCAACAATGGGACCGGCAAATCAACGCTACTCAAAATATTACTTGGAGAATTAATACCAATAGATGGGGAAGTGAAGCAAGGAAGCAATTTGAAAATTGGCTATCTGGCTCAGCAGTTCGGACAATTTAATAAAGAAGAGCGATTAATTGAAGCCTTTCGTCGTGATGTTTCAATGACGGAATACGAGGCACGCCATATGCTCGCACAATTTTTATTTTATGGTCATGATGTGTTTAAAAAGGTAGAACAATTGAGTGGTGGAGAAAAGATGCGACTGAGATTAGCTCAGTTGATGGTTCAACAATGTAATGTGCTTGTGTTGGATGAACCTACAAATCACCTTGACATTGAATCGCGTGAAGCACTTGAAGAGGCGATTGAAAAATTTGACGGTACAATAGTAGCGATTAGTCATGATCGATACTTTTTACAAAAGCTGTTCACCAAAACAGCTTGGCTAGAAAATCAGCAATTAACACTGCATGATGGCCCATTTGAGTGGGCAAAAATGAAGCAGAAAAAGTTATACAACGAATAAAATTGAAAAAAATCTTTGTAAGAGGAAATCTTGAACCCTAAAATATATATACTACATTTTAGGGTTTTTCTATATAGTGGATGACCATTGGTTATATGTCCGAAGGAGAAAACGAGATTTATCCCTACTATACTAATCATAAAAAGATTAGAATCCGCCGCAAGAAAAAGATGCTCACAACTGCCCATTCAATAGATTGGTTTTACATTGAAAAGCCAAAAGAATTACATGAAAATTTAATGAAGATTTGAGAAAAAGGAAGTGTTAACTTAAGCTAACAAAAACATCGAACAAACTATAATTTTTTTGGAGGAATAACTGTTGGAGAAGACAAAAACACAGGTGAGGGTCTATTTAAGTATATTTGGCGATTCATTTCCCTTAGCAGATATTACTGAAAAATTAGGGATTGAACCTTCTAATACATATAGAAAAGGGGATAGAATTCCCAATCGTTCAAGTAAACTGTTGAGAAAAGAAACTTCGTGGCATTTAGATACGGGCTACCAAGAATCTTTTGATGTAGAAGAACAATTACAACAAATTATAATGCCGCTTCAAAATAAGGTATCCATAATTCGGGAGATCAAACAAACTTATTCTGTTGAATGTAAATTCTATATCGTCATCATTATGGAAGAAGGAGATACCCCTAGTCTTTACTTAGATACGGACGTGATTAATTTTGCATCAAGTATTGGTGCTGAATTTGATATAGATTTATATGCAAACCCTTATGAAGATGATTTTTGTTTGGATTGAATTCTTGTTTTAAATAGTATATGATTTACAGAATTACATATAAAGGCTATGAAAAGAAGAGTAAACGCATGTACTATCGACAGAGACCTCTGGTAGCTGAAAAAGAGGGATAAGAAAGGCGTTGAAACAAGGCTTGGAGCTGTGCATTGGAATTGTTCGCTGGAATAATGATAATGCAACGTATTCTCACGTTACAGAGATAGAGTATCGCAGGTGAGTTATTCACAAAGCCGTACTCGACAAGGCCTCTGCAGCAATGTAGAGATGAACTGGGGTGGCACCGCGATATGACTCGCCCCCAAGATAAATATCTTGGGGGTGAGTTTTTTTATTTTGTTTTATAAAAATAAAATAGGAGTGGTGACGATGTTCAAATGGAAGTATCCTTTCATACTACTAGGCGGGATAGGCATTTCAAATGTAGGCGCTTGGGTTTATCTCATTGCATTAAATTTAATTATATTGAATAAAACAGGTTCCCCACTTGCCATTGCTCTATTATATATACTACATCCCATTGCAACTATAAGTTCGAATGCTTGGGCAGGTAGTCTAATTGATCGGGTAAATACAAGGCGACTGATGATGGGATTAGATGTTTTCCGAGCAATATGTATTGCGGTCATTCCATTTTTACCTTCACTGCTTTATGTTTATATACTAGCGTTTATTATTAATATGGGAAGTGCAATTTTTCAACCTACCTCTATGGTTTATATGACAAAACTAATACCTGAGACCGATCGCCAGCAGTTCAATGCACTTCGTAGTTTTATCAACTCATGTGGCTCACTAATAGGCCCTGCCATTGCTGGAATGTTATTTTGGATGGGTACTCCTTATACGGCCATCCATATAAATGCAGTAGCTTTACTGTTTTCAGCTCTAATTATAAAGATGCTACCTAATGTAGACTCGAGGCTTAAAGAAACAGAGAGGCAAAGAATTACATGGCAATTGATAAAAAACGATTTTCGAGTTGTTTTTCATTTCAGTAGAAGTAATACCTATGTCGTAAAAATATATTTATTATTTAGTGGTACTACTATAATCATGACCGCAATAGATTCGCTCGAAGCAGCTTTTGCTAAAGGAGTGCTTTCAATAACAGACACCAATTATGGGTTTTTATTAAGTGTCTTTGGAGGTGGAATAATAATAGGTTCAATTATTAATTCCATATATGCAAAACAACTTGCAGTTAATCTTTTAATAGGCATCGGCACAATTTTCACCTCAATCGGTTATATAATATTTTACAGTTCAAATGGCTTTTTTAGTGCAACGCCTGGCGTATTTTTAATAGGGTTAGCTGTGACGTTTGCTAATACAGGGTATATGACTTTCTACCAAAATCATGTTCCTGTCGGGATGATGGGGAGATTTGAAAGTCTTTTTAGTGTGGTGGAAGCAGGCTTCATCGTTGCTGTAACTGTTTTAATAGGCTTTGCTGCAGAATTAACTTCCATCCGACCTGTAGGATTAATAGGTTCCTTTGCCTTTCTGATTTTAGGGTTATTGGCATGGAAAGCTGTAACAGGTGAAAAGAGGAAGGAATACTTTTAAAAAAGTGCTTCTTCTTTAAATAGTTAATTATAAAAGGCTTGACCAATAAAATGATTGGCAAACCTTTTGTGTTTCCATTTTAAAAGCTTATATAGAAAAGGAACTTCTGTATTTCAGGCTTTTCGAATATGGAAAAAGGGAGTAATTATATTATTAGGGTTACTCAGGTATAGATTGAGGTCACTTACGCGTGGATTCGGGCCACTCAGCAGGTTATTAAGGCCACTCATGGCACAATTGGGGTCACTCAAGCCCAGAACTATAAGTGTTTTAGCTAATTCATAAACTACAATAATAGCGTGAAGGTCTTTTGGAATGATTACAAATTAAACATATACAAAGAGGTGGCTCTTAATGAGAAAAGTTGAAGTGAAACCATATAACGAGTGCTGGAATTCAATGTTTGAGGTAGAAGCAAATTTATTGTATAAGATATTCGGTTCCGAAATCATTGATATTCACCATATTGGCAGTACATCTGTAAAAGGACTAAAAGCAAAGCCAATCATTGATATAATGCCTGTGGTCAAAGATGTAAATAGAATTGATGAATTTAATACTTCTATGATGGCCATTGGTTATGTGTCAAAAGGAGAAAATGGGATTGATCAAAGACGATACTTTCAAAAAGGCGGAGAGCTTCGAACCCATCACCTTCATTTTTACCAATTAGATAACCCCAATATTAAACGTCATCTGGCTTTTCGTGATTACCTGAGGTCACATCCAGATGTCGCTAAAAAATATGGAGATGTGAAAGTGAGCCTCTCCAAACGTTTTCCTTACGACATTGAGTCATATATTAAAGGAAAAGAGCAGCTAGTCTTGGAGATTGAACAAAAGGCAATTGCTTGGTATCAATGCATAAAGCAACCAGACAGTAAAAATCCCCCTACATTTCAACTGTAGGCTATTACCGATCAGGAGAGAAATATTGAATGAATATATATATGTTGATTATAAGCTCCATATTTTTATTATTTATTGCAGGCAATGCCTTTTATGTAACTTTTAAAAGATTTAAAGAGGACGACGATTTTATTCTTAATACTTTAGATTGGATTGATTCGTTGTTTAGTGTTCTCTTATTAATTTCTGAGAAATTGACAACACCAAAATATCATATTGTGATCTTTAAAATGCTTTCCTTCATATTTGGGCTGATCTTTTTAGGCTTTACTGTTTTATTATGGTTTCTTTTTATTTAATCAGAAGTGATAGAAGCAAAAAAAGAGGCTAAGCTTTAACGGATTTCAATTGCAAAAGCATAGCTTGCGCTGCCTTTCTCCCAGTTTGCAGACACATCATACACATACATTCCTTTTTCTTGTGGCAAGACAATTGTATTTTTATTTAACTCCACATCTTCAACTTGGTTATTTGGAAGCCATTTGCTTACGGATATCGTATTCTTTTTAGGTTCGTTTTTAAATACTATTTTCAATTTGGATGAGGGAGAAGCAATCGCAGGTGTGAGGTTTTGGCTTTTAATGAGTTCAGGAGGAGGTATAGTATCAACACATTCACTGCTAATAAGTCCTTCCCAACAATAAGAGCCTCTGACTTTCGCAACATTTTCATCCCCAGCACGAATAATGGGGAGGGGTGGCTTACTATTAAGTAGGCTATTAACGTAAAAACCTCCGGCGATCGCAAGTATCAATAAGAATGCCATTATTATTTTTTTCATAGATTACCCCTTTTTGAATATTATCCCAGTTAAATGTAACATAGGAAGGGGATATTTCTCAATAGGGGATTCTTTGATTTAAAAAAGCCCAGTTTCCTTGTAAACTGGGCTTTTCAATACGTATTAAAAGTTAAAAACTATCTTCAAAATCTTCATCAAAGCGATAGCTGTAGAAATGCTCGTTTGTAAACCAGTTATTTTCTGCAGTTGCGCCTTCTTCTTTGCGTTTTTCTTCTTCTTGAAGCATCCAGCCTGTTTGTGAAATATGAGCTTTCATAGAGTTCATTTTTTCCTCGCGCACATCGTGAATATCATTAATAATATCCGGGTTACCCAGCCCTGCTACTGTGTTGTTGGCGAATGCCACGCAGTATAGTCTTGGGCGATCGCTCTCAGGCATGCGGCGTACAGCGCGGATGACAGCTCTAGCAGTCGCTTCATGATCAGGGTGAACCGCATAATTTGGATAGAAAGTGATGATTAATGAAGGGTTGAGTTCCTCAATTAAATTAGTCATCATGGCAACCATTTCTTCATCATCTTCAAATTCAACTGTTTTATCACGAAGGCCCATCATACGTAAGTCTTTGATGCCAATGGCTTCACACGATGCTTGAAGTTCCTTTTTACGGATTAATGGCAATTCTTCGCGTGTTGTAAATGGAGGATTGCCGAGGTTGCGTCCCATTTCTCCAAGAGTTAGGCAAGCATATGTGATAGGTGTGCCAGCTTTCGCATATTGCGCCAATGTGCCGGAAACTCCGAATGCTTCGTCATCAGGGTGTGGAAACACAACAAGTATTTGACGTTCAGGTTGTAACATATTCAAAACTCCTTTTAGTTTGGAAATTAATATGCGAATGGTGTTTCGCTGATTTCAAGCGCAATAGCTAATTTACCATCATAGCCATGGCCGGCCATAAGTAAGCGATTTTGATCATCGAGCTCAAAATGCGTAATTCCTTGGGCATACACCCAGCCGCCATTCGATAGTTTTAAACCCACGCGATGGGGTACATCAGGCGTCACTTTACCAAGTTCATAACGAATTAGTACATTGCGGATAAATGTGCCCGCATTGAATACTTTTTCATCGAAGTGAGAGGCATAAGCCCCATTCGTTGTTTCTAAGTGTATATAGACATCTTTATTCGCAAAGGAATTCAGAAGGTCCTGAAGTTTTTGTAGATTAACTGTTTCCATCTAATTATATGCTCCTCTCAAAAAGAGGCCTCATCGCAATACCTAGCGATAAACTGCCACTGATTTAAGTACTACTATAGTATAGAGAAAAAAAGGATGAAATGCGATTCACACGCACTGTTTGCTCATTTAGTAAATGTTTATAAAAGAACAAACTATGGGAATACTAAAGGGTAGGAGGTGAGTTTATGCATTTTACAACACCAGTTTTAGAGGAAGAAACAAAAATAACAAATGCTTGGATGACAGCTATGCTGCCATTTTCTTTTATGACCAAAAAGGAGATAGCGCTATCTGAGGAATTGCTCGGCAACGGCTACAGCTTTTTTAATCTCAATGATAAGAAGCAGCAATCTGAATTTTATGGTGACATCGAATTATCAAGTATTGCCCTTAAGCAAAATTTTTTATCCTACATAGAGCGGAGGCTGTTTCCGAAAAATATACGAGATGATGGTTTTCAGCGTTTCTCTAAGGAAATTTCGAAGACAGGTAGCCTCCAAATTCACGACAGACACTATCTTTTTACTATACTTAGCATTGATATTACCCTATGTCCATTTGGAATTGGCTTTGTATCGATTCGTGTGAAATTAGAGGATGTTAATTTATTTTCCGATGCACTTGATTTCATGCATCACTTTCGCATTCTAGAGCCTAAAACAAATAACCAATTAGGGATGGAAGTCCAATATGATGGAGAACCATTTACTTGTATACACGATTTTATTATGAAGCATCTTTGCCCTGAAATTCAAAAATATACGGTTCATGATGACCGTCGGGACGGTTACTTTGGTAGTCTTCCTTACTTTGAAGATGAGCGAATGCTTGTCACGAATTATATTGAGTTGGATGAAGATCAATTGCCAATTGAACAACTCTATAGAGCCAGCCAATTGGATGGGTACACGGAAGAATCTGTTCCCTTTATCTCTGCAGCCAATACAGAGCATATGGAGGAGTACCTAAAAACGCGTGTGAACACACGCTATATGCCTAAGTTATGTGACATAACAACAGAGCATGTCCAAACAACGATTGTCTATCGTGATACAACAGAGGCTTTTAGAGAAAAAGCAAGAGTTCGATTTATGGGCGTTCACTATTACACCATCTTACTTCATTACTTTTACAAATTAACACTACTCGAACTCTCCTTCCGGTATTGTGAGCTCGCTTGGAAAAAGGATGAAATTTATGTAGAGAAATTAATGCAGTTGATTACCATGTTTTCTTCTAAATATTACTTCCAAGAGGTCAGCAGCCGTTCATCAAGTCGTGAAATGTCGAAGCGCTTGAGAGAAATTTTTAAAATCGATGAGCTTTTCAGTGAGGTCTCTAAAACGCTTGATGCCCTTTATGTGAACCAACAAAAAGCGGCAGACAAAAGGCAAAACTACTTGTTATTTGTATTGACGATGTTTACGGTTGTCTCGGGTATATACGGGATGAACCTGATTATTGAAGAATGGGACGGAAATTATAAGTGGTCGGAAATATTCCATTACAATATTTATGAATGGATTTGTCTGATAACAGCTGTTGGCGGAATTTTAATGACTTTCTTTTTATTATTAAGTACTTTCTACAACTATATAAGGAAAAGATTGCAGTTTTGGCTGAAATATTAAGCATAAAGACATTTTGTCCCAACATAGAGTAAATTAAAAAGCTTCCACCCATTTTGGAGTGGAAGCTTATTTATTGAAGAATACTACAGTTCTGTCACAGTAATTTCAGGTGCGCCATATACATTCTTCGCACCATGCATTACAGGACCGACATATTGATTTAATTTCCAGCCATGTGTAATTGCTGCAGCAACGAATTCTTTTGATTTAATAACCGCTTCTTTGACATCAAGACCATTTGCTAGATTAGCAGTAATGGCAGCAGCGAAAGTGCATCCAGCACCATGATTGTATGTTGTCTCAATTTTAGGCGTTTCTAATAAAAAGTGTTTTTCGCCGTTATAATACAAATCAAATGCCTTGTTTGGATCAATAGAGCGGCCGCCTTTAATGACGACATGCTTAGCGCCAATCGCATGGATTTTCTCAGCAGCTGATTTCATTTCATCAATGTTTTTAGGTGTTTTCATGCCAGCTAATTGACCAGCTTCGAATAGATTAGGTGTGGTAACTAAAGCAATCGGCAGCAAATGTGAAATCATCGCATCTACATTTCCTGGATTTAATACTTCATCTTCCCCTTTACATACCATTACAGGATCAATAACCACATTTTTAAGATGAGCCTCTTTAATCGCATCGCCGGCAGTAAGAATGACTTCTTCTGTTGATAACATGCCGGTTTTAACTGCATCTATTCCAGTAGAAAAGGCAGTTTTTAGCTGAGCTTTTAGAACATCAATAGGTAATGTATAAACACCATGTGACCAATTTGCATCAGGATCCATAGTAGCAATGACTGTTACAGCAGCCATACCGTAAGTGCCATATTCTTGGAAAGTCTTCAAGTCAGCTTCCAAACCAGCTCCGCCAGAAGCATCAGATCCGGCAATCGTTAATGTTTTCTTTAGTGACATGTTAAACACTCCTTCATAACAAGATAGGACATAGTGTAGGTTGTCCAATAATAAATGCCTCATAAATAATTTCTTTTCCCATCTATTATAGCTGTTAAACTGGCCAGTAAAAATAGCCAGAATGTAGAGAAATGAAAGGGTCAGAAAAGCTGCTAAAAGGATTCATTTAAAAATGATTTTCAGGAACTCTTAAATTTCGACAAAACGTCTACTAACCGCTAAAATAACAATAGTAGTATGCTAGATGGTAGAAAAAGAGTATAAAAGGAGGAAGTTTATGCCAAGAAACAACAAAAAGTTAACTCAATTGTTTAATAAGTATTATCGAGATAATGAACAGGCTGCGACTGTGGTGGAGGGAACCTCAATGCGACGACGCAGCTTTAGGAATATAGTAGTACTGGCTCTATTAAAAAATAAATATATGTGGGCCAGCCTTTTAATTTTATTAGTTATTTTGCTTGTACCTTTTGCTGCTTGGAAAATGATTCAAGGAAGTACTTACCAAGAGCAGAAGGGCTCTTTAGTCGAGCGCATCCAAAATTTGAATGAATTAACGACAGCAGAGGCATTTACAAAAGTTATTATTGAAAAAGAGAACAATGAGTTATTCGGGAAAGAAATCGGTATCGATTTGCCAGGTACAAAGAGAGAGTTATTAGTAGTTGTTCCAGGTGGGGTTAAAGCTGGTGTGGATTTCGAAGATGTTTCAGAAAAAAATGTAAAGCTTGACCAAAAGAACAAGGAAGCAACGATTACCTTGCCTGCCCCAAAGATTCTTGGTGAACCAGAAGTAGATTTTGATAATGTGCAAGTATTCTCCAGCGAAGGTCTTTTTCGTAACAAACCAGATATGAAAGAAGCCTTTGGTTTAACGGCTGAAGCGAAAAGGGAAATGATCAAAGAAGCCAAAACACAGGGGTTGTTGAGTAGAGCAAAAAATAATGCCAAAAACTCTGTTGCAGATATGTTTTCTTTAGTTGGCTATGATGTGACCGTAAAATTTAAGGAGTGATACGATGCCAAAAAGAATCTTTGAAAACGATTGGCAAGAAATCGTCGGCGCAGAGTTTGATAAGCCTTACTATCAAAAGCTGCGCGATTTCTTAAAAGAAGAATATGCCACACATACCGTATACCCACCAATGGAGGATATATGGAATGCGTTCCGTTATACACCCTATCATAAAGTGAAGGTAGTTATGCTGGGGCAGGATCCTTATCACGGTCCGAATCAAGCACAAGGTTTAAGCTTTTCGGTAAAAGATGGTGTGCGAAAGCCGCCAAGCCTGCAAAATATGCTGAAAGAATTACACGAGGATCTTGGATTTGACATACCAAAGGATGGGTCACTGATTAAATGGGCAAAGCAAGGCGTACTCTTATTGAACACTGTACTGACTGTTCGAGCGCATGAAGCACATTCGCACAAAAATCAAGGATGGGAACAGTTTACTGACACTGTCATAGAAAAACTGTCAGAACGGCAAGAGCCGATTGTGTTTGTCCTTTGGGGAAAACCGGCACAGCAAAAGGAAAGATTAATTGATACTTCTCGCCATGCGATTATTAAATCACCCCATCCAAGTCCATTAAGTGCACACCGTGGATTTTTTGGTAGCCGCCCGTATTCTAAAATCAATAACCAGCTTCTCTCGTGGGACGAAGAGCCGATTGACTTCAATTTGACAGATAGTGAGTAGAGACACCCTTCATCTCCACTTCGAAACATGGTAAAGTAATAGTAAAAGAAGTAGTAGTGGATAGGAGAGGGGTATACAATGATTTCTTATGATGCGGTCATCCGCGAACTAGAAAAACATATTCATCAAGCGGGCCAAAGAAGTAGTGAAGCTATGATGCGCGAAGAATTGTCCGCTATTCGAGCTTTATGTGACCTAGCGCTGCAAAGTGACAAATCACCGACACCTCATACCGTTATGCCAAAGATGATAGGGGAGACTGCATCAGACTTGTCCCATTCATCCGTTTCTTCCATGCCTAAATCGCTCACAGCCAATAAGCTGGAAGAAGAAGATGCGAACGGTGATTCACTATTTGATTTTTAGAAGGGATTGTCATATAAAATGAGTTTTTATATTTTAATTGGTGCTATACTCGCATTCTTAGCAGTAGCATTCGGAGCATTTGGCGCTCATGCGTTAAAAGACGTTTTGACAGACCACTATGCGACAGTGTATGAAACAGCCGTTCAATACCAAATGTTTCATGCAGTAGGTCTTATTTTGATAGGGATTTTAATGAGTAAAAGTTT
This sequence comes from Rummeliibacillus sp. GQ308, assembly GCF_059759115.1. Lineage (NCBI taxonomy): Bacteria > Bacillati > Bacillota > Bacilli > Caryophanales > Caryophanaceae > Rummeliibacillus > Rummeliibacillus sp. GQ308. Next base: position 123,524 of record NZ_JCAXDQ010000001.1, read on the forward strand.
ATTTGGTCCCATTCCCTTGCTATCACGTGCAGGCATGATTATGCTGATCGGTACGATTGTATTCTCTGGTAGCCTGTATGTACTGGCAGTTACTCAAATTAAAGTGCTTGGCGCAATTACACCAATCGGAGGCGTCTTATTTTTAATTGCTTGGGTATTGGTTATGATTGCTGCAGTAAAGTTCGGTAAATAGTATTAGTCAATAATAAAAATGCCAAGTTTGTTTAATACTTGGCATTTTTGGTGTGTTCAATCAGTTCATTTTTTAAGGAGTTTGGTCAAAATACTGTAACGGTTCATCGAATTCCGCATAATCAAAGTAAATCATCGGCATGAGAAAACGATGATTTGTTTTGATATCGCGTAAAATAACATGATCTCGTCCGGCAGCTTCAATTACCCCTCTGATAATGACCACATTTTGTCCTTGAGCTGTTGCATGCTCAAATGAAAAGTGGAAAGTTCCCGGCTTACTTCTGTTTAAACGCATAATATTTTCGATGTATGACTGCTCTCTGCCCAAGTGCAGACCCCCAGTTGCTGGTCCCTGGCTAGGAGTTGTCTGTACGGTGCCTGTTGGAATAGTCACACCGCCTGCTGGGTAAGTCTGTTGTTGATAGTTCGGTGTCCAATAATATTGAACCATTTCATCTTCCCTTCTTCTATTTATACTTGCGGGCAGTCAGCTTCTGTAGGCGCATAGAAACAATGCGATTTATATCGCCCGGTGTTCCATTGTCCATACCATTGCGCAGGGCAGTCGCCAGTTGGCTTAAAGAACCATAGTCCTCGGGTTGCTGGGTGAAAACGTTCTCCGTTAATGGTTCTTTGGGCTAAACGACGATCTTGCTCTCTTGCACGTTGATAAAAGTAGCTCTTCGTTGTAGCTTCAAAGCCACCCGGACTCTGAAAAACCATTTGTTGAAGATTTCTCACATCACGGAAATCTAAACAATCTGCAAGGACTCGATTGACGCCCACGTTTCCGACCATTAACATTCCTAGTTCTCCTTCGCCTTCAGCTTCTGCCCGCATAAGTCGTGCTAAAAGGTCAAGTTCTTTTGATGTACTTTTGATGACAGGCATAACATAACCTCCTCTTCTTTATATATGCGTAGAAGATAAAATAAGAACCACCATAAACGTATAATTTGAATAGAAGAGGGGAAATAATGTAAAACGGGAGATTAGGTGTGTGGAACCTGCTTTAGTCTTTTTTTCTTTGTTCTTTATTATCCTGCGCCTCTCTGTTAATTTCCAAGTCTGTTGAGAAACGGCTTACCTGCTACTGATAGGTAAAATCCTCCAGAGAATGTTATATAGAAAGAAGTGTTGAGCCATGCAATTTGTCTTTGATTTAGAGGGAACAATCTGTTTTGAAGATCAGCCTGTGCCAGATTCAATTACGTACAGTTTAGAATGCTTGGTCCAAAAAGGACATGAGGTTATTTTTTCTTCGAGCCGTCCTATTCGCGATATGTTACCATTGTTGGCCAAAAGATTTCACGGCAACAAAATGATAGGGCGAAATGGAGCCATTCTCTGCCATAATGGAAACGTAAAGCCGAATGTTGTATTTGATGAAGAAACATTAGAGAGTATTCGGTTATTGATGAAAGAATATAAAGTAACTTATTTCATAGAAGGCGAGTGGGATTATTCATATACTGGTCCAGCTGACCACCCGATTGCTGAAACGATCGATCCTAATGGCCTTGGGGTTAATAAACCCTTAGATAAGCTTGAACATGTTGTAAAGATTACGATTGTCACGTCATTTAATATGGCGATTCTGCGTAAAAAACTAGATGAATTAAACGTGATTATCCATACACATTACCAACTAGGTATGCTTGATATCACACCATGTGGCATTCAAAAGTGGAAAGCATTAAAAAAGCTGGGCATTGAGAAAGGGGCATACATTACCTTTGGTGATGATGAGTATGATATTCCGGTTTTTGAGCATGCGAAGCACAGTGTCATGGTAGGTGATCATCCGCTGTTAGCGCTATATGCGGATGAATGCATATCAAAGAATCAGCCAATTGAGGAGCAAATTGTAGAAAAGCTTGAAGAATTGGATCAGCGATTTGCCTATTAAAAAAGACCAGCCATCTCATAATATGAGAGCTGGTCTTTTCGTATTAATCTTTAATCGCTAAAAATTTCTCTAATTTTTCGTTGTCCATAATATTGCCGACGAAGAATTCACCGAAATCAGCGTAGCGTGCTGACACTTCATCAAAACGCATTTCATAAATCAATTTTTTGAATTCCAATACATCATGTGCAAATAATGTAACGCCCCATTCGTGGTCATCGAAACCAATAGAACCAGAAATGATTTGCTTTACTTTTCCTGCATAGCTGCGGCCGATTAGTCCGTGGGAGTGCATTAATTTACGACGTTCATCCATTTCTAACATATACCAGTTAGCGCCTTTTTGGCGGCGTTTGTCCATTGGGTAGAAACAGATATGTTCCCAACGAGGCAATTCAGGATATAGGCGTGCACGCACATGCGGGTTTTGATATGGATCTTCAGCAGGACCATCATCTTTAGGCTTGCCTGCTAAATAGTTGGAAAGCTCCACTACTGAAACATAGGAATAAGTAGGGATTGTGAAATCAGCAATCGCAAGTTTATTGAATTCATTTTCAAGTTCTTGCAATTCTTCCATTGTTTCACGTAATGTCATAATTACGAAATCAGCTTTTTGTCCTACGATCGAGTAGAATGCATGGCTGCCTGTTTTGTTTTCGTCCGCTTCGTTCAGCTTATCAAGATATTGAATAAATTCATCAACAGCTGCTTTGCGTTCTTCTTTCGAAACTAATTTCCATGATGTCCAGTCCATTGCACGAAAATCATGCAATACGTACCAGCCGTCAAGTGTTTGTGCTGCTTCAATCATTGTAAGAAACACTCCTTTAAACTCTAAAATCAATACTCCCTCATTTTAACAGAAATAAAGCGAAACTTCACTTAGTGAAAGCTCTTCAAGCTACTGATATACTCTTTTATGAACGTTTTGAGGCAAGAGTCAGTATTCGTTAGCGCAGAGTGAGAAGAGAGTTTCTTTCACATCTTTGATTCATGTATTATTCGTGAGATAATGAAATAATAATACTAACCATGCAGGAGAAGAGAACATGAAAGATTATTTACATCAAAAAGTTTGGCGTTTTATTGATCAATCTATGAGTGGTATTGACCGTTCTCCATTAGAATCTTTTGCTGCTGATGATACATTATGCCAGTTAGTAGGGCAGGGACAATCTCCTGCTAGTGTGCGAACATGGGTGCATAACGATTCGGTAGTGCTGGGGATTCAAGACCATCGTCTACCTCATATAAAAGAGGGCATGGACTTATTAAGCAGTCGAGGCTACGTGCCAATCGTACGGAATTCAGGTGGCCTGGCTGTTGTGTTAGATCCTGGTGTCCTAAACATTTCGTTAATTCTAACAGAGCAGGAAGAACGGATTGATATTAATACAGGCTATGAAATTATGGTAGAACTCATCAAAATGCTCTTTCCACAAGTAGCTGACCAAATAGAAGCGTATGAAATTGTCGGCTCTTATTGTCCAGGTTCTTATGATTTAAGCATCAATGGAAAGAAATTTGCAGGCATCTCGCAGCGAAGAATGCGCCAAGGAATCGCGGTGCAAATCTATCTGTGCTTAGAAGGAAGCGGTGTAGAGAGAGCTGCATTGATCAAAGATTTTTATCAAGTCAGCTTGCGGGGGGAACAAACAAAATTCCATTACCCTGACATCAAGCCAGAGGTCATGGCTTCACTCAGTGAATTATTAGGCGAAGAGATTACAGTACAGCAAACGGTCATTGAATTGCAAAATCTATTAGCATTACTAAGTGACCAATTAGCCATCGGTCAATTTCAGGAAGAGGAAATTGAATTATATTCATTTTATTTAAAGAGAGTTTTCGAACGAAATCAATCAATGCTACCGATAGATGAGTAGAATACTGTCGATTTCCCGGGAAATAGGTTAAAAGCTAGATATCATAAAGAGGCTTGGTCAGAACAAATTTAATAAAGTGTAGCGTGAAGTGGAGTATGGAGCGCCTCTTACAAAATGCGCCGTCTGAAACGGAGCAAAAAGAATAACCGAACAAATGCGACAGTGAAAGTCACATTATAGTTCGGTTTTTTCTTTAGCTAAACTATTTCTTGATATTATTCTTCAATTCCAACGGTTGGTACATCTTCTTTTTTCACAAGATTACCGTTGCGTTCCATCGTAAAGACAGGTGCGATATGTTCATCCTCTGTCCCAAGTGTCATAAGGCGTCTTGCACGATTCATTACTTGCATGAATTGCTCATAGTCTTTTTTCATGTTGCGGTGTTCTTTTTCTAAGCGTAAGACTTCTTTTTCTAATTGTGACGCTTTATCATTTGCAATATTTGCTAGGTGGCGCCATCTTGTCACCTCTTCATCATGAAAATCGCTCTGTTGCAAACGCATTAGATACGCAATGACTAAATCAATTGACATGGCAGATAGAGGGATGGACCTTGTTGTTTCACTATGTTTATCGTTAGGCAATAAGTAGAGACCAGCTGTTCTTCTTCGTACAGTAGTACCGTAGACTCGCATTCTTTCCTTGCGTTCTTTCTTTGCTGAAGATAGTTCTTTCTCATAGTTTTTGCGTACTACTGCATTCCAGCGGAAGCCACAAGCTGCAGCCGTACGGTTAAGTGCATCACCAGCTTCTTCAAAGGCCGTCAGCTGTGTGCTCCCTTCTTTTACGTGGCGTAAAACGGCTTCTGCCAATAGTTCGTCGTTTTCTGGTAACCAAGCATCTTGTCTCGTTTTCATTGTTTAAAACCTCCTATTTGTTTCATAGGATTAGCGTAGACAGTTTTACTATTTTTTATTCAATAACTTCTAATAGGTTTAAAAGAAAATGTCTTGAATGAGAGATAGAAAATACGATACACTATAATTAATATGAACTAAAAGAGCGTTATGACTTGAAAGCGGGAGAGTCCGCCTGCAGCGGAAATGCAGTATAGTAAGTATAAAAATTAGTTCATTTTTAGAATGATACTAACTTGAAATTGAGATATAGAAAGGGTTGGAGACAAAATGGCAAACGAATTTCGTGTTTGCGATGAGTGTCAAGCCGTTAATTTAAAAACATTAATACCTAAGTTAAAGACGGTAGATCCAGATGCAGTGATTGATATCAAATGTCAATCTTATTGTGGGCCGGGTCTTCGAAAAACATTCACAATCGTAAATAATCGTCCATGTGCAGCACATACAGAAGAAGAATTGATTCCCAAAGTAGTAGCTAAATTAAAGTCTCAAAAGAAGCTGCCGGAAAGTTATCAAGAATAAATATGTACAATTACTATTCCACCTTTCAATAAGGTGGTTTTTTCGTATATAATGGTGAAATATAGTGCATAATAGGACACTTTGGAGAAAAAGGGAGGTTCCGAATTGGATTATGCGACAAAAAAATTAGCGGAAGAAAAGGTGTTTAAAGATCCGGTACATCGCTATATCCATGTGCGAGATCAAGTGATTTGGGATTTGATCGGCACGAGGGAATTTCAGCGTTTACGACGGATTAAACAGCTCGGTACGACGTATTTAGTGTTTCATGGTGCAGAACATAGTCGTTTTAGCCATTCTTTGGGGGTATACGAAATTGTCCGCCGAATGGTAGACGATATCTTCATAGACATGCCAGAGTGGGATGAAAGCGAACGTCTCGTGGTTCTTTGTGCTGCATTATTGCATGATCTTGGCCACGGCCCTTTTTCACATTCCTTTGAACATGTTTTTGATTTAGACCATGAGGAATTCACACGAGCAATTATTTTAGGAGATACAGAGGTAAACCATGTATTGACACGCGTTTCACCTGAATTTCCGCAAAAAGTTTCAGACGTCATTGCCAAAACATATGAGAATAAACAAGTTGTCAGTATGATTTCCAGCCAAATTGATGCGGATCGCATGGATTATCTGCAGCGAGATGCTTACTTTACAGGTGTCAGCTATGGTCACTTTGATATGGAACGAATCCTACGTGTCATGAGACCAAAAGAAGAGCAGGTCGTCATCAAGTCAAGTGGGATGCATGCGGTAGAAGACTATATTATGAGTCGCTATCAAATGTATTGGCAGGTTTATTTCCACCCAGTTTCCCGCAGTGCAGAAGTAATCTTAACGAAGATTCTTCATCGTGCAAAAGACTTGAGCCAGGGAAACTATCAATTCAAGCAAGAACCTACACATTTTATGGCGTTTTTCCAAAACAATATCGAACTAGAAGATTATATTGCACTTGATGAAAATATTTTGCTTACTTATTTTCAAATGTGGATGCAAGAAAGTGATCCGATATTAAGCGATTTAAGCCGCCGTTTTATTAATAGAAAGTTATTTAAATATATAGAATTTGATCCTGCAAATGAATATGAAAAATTAAGTGATCTAAAAGAGTTATTTTATCAAGCGGGCATTGACCCTAAATATTATTTAGTTCACGATTCTATCTCAGATTTACCATACGATTTTTACCGGCCAGGAGAAGAAGAAGAGCGCGTACCCATCCAGTTGTTAATGCCGAATGGTAAAACGCGTGAACTATCAAGATGCTCTGAAATTGTTGAAGCTATTTCAGGGAAACGAAGATCTGATCATAAGTTATATTTTCCGGAAGAAGTTTTGCTGCAGGATGGTACTCAAAAAACGCTAAAAAAACAAATATTAAAAGTACTGAGAGGTTAAGCTTCTCGAAAGGAGAAAAACGTGCTAGAAGAACATGCAAAAGTCGTACAATTTGTATCTTTAGCTGGAAGTGTTACGGGACGGAAAAAGCTGCAAAAGATGGTTTATATCGCAAAAAAAATGAAGTTTCCTTTCAATGAGAAATATCAATTTCATATTTATGGTCCCTATTCGGAGGAGCTTACTTTGCGCGTAGAAGAGCTATGCACGATGGGTTTTTTAACGGAAGAAATGGAAGATAAGGGGTCCTATGTGCAGTACACATATCAAGTGACTGATAAAGGAACAAACTTTTCGAAGCATATGTGCGAGGAACAGCAGCATTTAAATGAAGTCGTAGAGGTACTAAACAGTAAAAGTGCCCGCTTTTTGGAGCTTGTTTCTACGCTATTGTTTTTTGATGAACTTCCGAAAGAAGATCGGATTCAAAAAGTGCATGTGGTAAAAGGAAAATTGAAATTTACAGAGACAGAAATGAATGAAGCATTTTCACTTATTGAGGCATTAGAGGAAATCAAATTGAATGCAAATTAATTATAGAATGTGGACAAGGAATCTTGTTCACGTTTTTTTATAGCAAAGAAAACAGACAAGGGGAAATTTTTAGTCTTAGAAAAAGTACAAGTAGAATGGTTCCGCTCCAACCGGGGCTTTCGCTTAAGCTTATTCCGTAGGAGTCACGGCTTCCGCTGCACAAATGTTATAAATTTTTTGATGCAATATTTTAATAAAGTGGGTATTCGACTCGCAGATTCGATACACCCACTTCAATTAGCACATTCAATGTCTGTTTTAAATGTTTATTAGACTTCGCTTTTACGGACGCCGCCTACAGCGTAGTGTTCTTTTTTCATCTCTTCAATAATGATAGAGATATTTTCTTTAGGCGCATTCACACTTTCGGATACTGCGTCTGTGACTGATTTGACAAGCTGGTGTTTTTGTTCGTCTGTACGTCCTTCAAGCATTTTAATCGTTACGATAGGCATAAGAAGTCTCCTTGTGTAAAATGTAGTGTATAGTGGTAATCATAACGTATACGGAGGAATTATGAAATGGCAAATGAACAGCAACCGAAAAAAATGGAATTTACCATAATTAAAAACAATCCTACCGATGGCCACAAAGGGTTTGGAATTGGTTCCATCACACTTGAGAATGTCTCTCCGGTCATCATCGATGTGATTGAAAAAACAGCGGAAGTAGATATTGGTGCAATGCATGCAAGAAGTGCAGTAGAAAAGGGTATCAAATTTACAACAGACCGTAAAGATTCTGAAGGTGGCAAACCGTACTGGCTTGTATGGGTAACGATTGAACAAAAAGAAAACGGGCCATATTATGCTGGTGTGACTGCATGTGAAATGGTAGTCAATCGCGAAAAACGCAGAGGCTACAAGATACTGGCAGAGCATGTCAACAAAATGGATAAATCCATGAAAAGAAATATTATGATTGATGAAATGGATACGACGTCAAAACAGGTCCTTGGAGAGTTTTTGAAAAACTTTAATGAAGAGATGTGGAAAAACAGCAGCCCTTCATTACATGCTGATTTAGGCTTTGAATGATCCAATTTTTGTCGAACATGCGCTTTTTTCTGGCACTTTCTAATTACGTGGTTGAAAGTGTTCTGGAAAGGAAGTACACTAGAATTAAAGCTTGCAAATGTAAGCTAGGACATATGCTGTGCGAGAAGTTGTATGGTTCTCATTAGCCATCCCAAGGGCGAAAGGATATATGCAGTCATCTTGAAGCAGAAAACTTCCACCCCAAAGGTTAACGGACACCTTTGGAATGGAAGTTTTTTTAGTTTGTTATTCAAATAAAGAGAACGGGAACAGACTCCATGTTTCATCTGTTTCTTTTGTCAATTCATTAACGATAGAAGGATCTGTGCATTTTTTCTTGGGCATATCTTTTTTCTTGAGATATACTAATCGCTGTCTGCCACATGCTTTTGTAGCAATGCCCCCAGTTTCAACATCTATGATAGCGGATTGAACTCCTTTTGGTGCGATAAAAGGTTCGCTTGGAGTATCTTTCAGTGCCCCTTCCATAAAGTCAATCCAGATATGCTTTGTAGCTCGTGCATCTTCTTCACTTGAGAGCTGTTTGCCCTGGTCGTATCCGTTCCATACACCCGCTGTTAATGATGGCGTAAAGCCGATCATCATTTGGTCTGTCAGGGTCGTACCTGATTTTGCAGCATAAGGTCTTGTTTGTCTGTTGCGCAGACTTACACCTGTAGCAGGGGTATAGTCATTAAACACAGGGTCAAACATGCCTGTCATCAACTGAGTTAAAATGAAATTCTCATCTTTTTTCAGCACTCTTTTTTCTTCACGTTTTTCTTCGACTTCATAAATTAATTTGCCTTCGCCATCCTTGATAGAGAGCACGGTAATTGGTGATCTCTTAACTCCGCCTGCAGCAAGTGTGTTGTATGCAGATGTAATATCCTTCAGCGTCACTTCTGTTGTACCAAGTGCCACAGAAGGTGTATTTTGTAGGGTTTCACCAATGCCAAAGCGATTGAGCATTTGCTTGAATTTACGATGTCCTACTTCCTCATAGGTTTTTACGGCAAAAATATTGTCAGAGATGGCCAGGGCTTGTGCAAGCGAAATAGGGTGATTGGCAAATTTGCCATTTACATTTTTAGGTTCATACTCTGAACGTCCACCGTCATAGGTGAAAATCGTTTTTTCAGCATCCATAAACGTAATCGGTGAAAAATCATTTTCCAATGCCGTCGCATATAAGAATGGTTTAATGGCAGAACCTGGTTGTCTTTTCGCTTGGGTGACACGATTATAGGAACTCTCTGTATAATGGGTGCCTCCTACTAATGAAGTCACATATCCTGTTTTAGGATCCATGCTGACAAATCCAACTTGAAGACCAGAGTTTGGCATGTTTTTCTCTACAGCTTCCTCTGCAGCTTTTTGGTGGAGCGGATTTAAAGTCGTTTGGATGGTCCAACCGCCTTCTGCAATGTTCCGACCATTTTTCTCCAAAATCTTTTTAGCCTCCGCCCAAACTGTATCGACAAAGTAAGGAGCATTCATTTTATCGCTATCCCACTCGTCATATTTAAATGTTAAGTTTTCATTTTGTGCGCGTTCTTTTGCTTCTTCTGTAATCATCTCTTTATTTCTCATCAACGACAAGATTAGCTGCTGTCTGTTATGATTATTTTCTTCACTTGCCAGAGGCGAGTAGATGCTCGGCCCTTTCGGTATTGCTACCAGCGATGCAGCCTCAGGAAGTGTAAGTTCTTTTGCTGGCTTGGCGAAATAATAGCGGCTGGCAGCTTCAATTCCATACATACCATGACCAAAATAAACTGTATTCAAATATCCTTCTAGAATCTGATCTTTATCATAGAAAGTTTCTAATCGATACGTATAGAGGGCTTCATTCATTTTACGAAGCCACGTTTTATCGTGTGAAAGATATAAATTGCGGGCATACTGTTGAGTAATCGTACTAGCACCTTGCACTTTTTTCATTGCTTTCACATCTTGTACGATGGCGCCTGCAATCCGTGTATAGTCAAAACCATTGTGCTTATAAAAATTTTGGTCTTCAGTAGCAATCAATGCTTTTGTTACAAAAGGCGAAATATCATCTAACCCTACCCAGTAACGACGTTGTCCGGCAAATTTATCTCCAATTTGTTCCCCGCTAGTATCTAAAAAAACGGTTGCCTTAGGAACAGTTAAAGATGGAGCCCCTGTAATTTGAGCGTAAACACGGAGTGAGACCAGAGCAGTAATGACGCTTGAGGCACACACGACCATCAATATGACTAACTGCCGTAGTCGCAGCTTCTTTTTTCGTTGCTTATGATATTCAGCTCGGTTCATCCTATCGCTTCCTTTCCTATCGTTGAAACTAGTATGTGAAGAGATTGCACAAACTAAACGGAAAGAATAGCGCGAAATTTGATGAAAAACGAATAAATAGCAGGACAGATCTTAAAAATCTGAATACAAAAAAAGCGCCAATGGCTATTCGTCCATTGGCACAGGAGTTTTGTGGATTTGATTATAGTGTACGATTTGATTGTTTCCTTTTGTTGCTGCAAGTCGAAAGGCATCATGTGTGGATTGAGCGATTTCGTAAATCGATTTGCCGTTCTCAGGATAGTTGGCAATACCAATACTGACAGAGATAGAAGTACTCCGTCCGTCTTCTAAATCAACTGAAATCTTAGAGATGGATTTACTGATTTCATACGCATACTGCAAGCTAGTTGCAGGGGGCAAGTCTTTGCATATCAAGTAAAATTCTTCTCCACTAATCCGGATAGAGGTAGAACCAGGATGTTCTCTATTAAATTCTTTTAGCAATTCGCCAATCTTTCTTAAAAATTGGTCGCCCACCATGACACCGTATTTCATGTTAATCTTGCTGAATTGGTCAATGTCAATCAATAGCAGAGCGAACGGAATTTCGCTTTGAATGTAACGATCTATAATGCACTTACATTTTCGGATATTTGGCAAGCCTGTTAAAAAATCAGTTTCCACCATTTTTTCGATCGTATGAATTTTATTAAACTGATTATTTAAGAGACGTATTACAAAAGCAGTTATATATAGTGCTGGAACCGAAATAATGAATAATTGTACAGCACTTATCAACCAATTTTCTGCATGAAGTACAATGCTAGAAGCGTAAAAAAGAATAGAAAGCAACAAATAATAATGCAAATTCCGAAATTTAATCGGTTTCCACCAAGCTAGTAAGGCGAGAATAAGTCCTACTATGATGGTCAAAATTCCAGAATGGATGGAAATTTCCGAGAGACCGGAAATATATATGCGCGTTATGCCAATTAATGTTGCCGCAATACCCATAGAAATAGGGCCGCCAAGCCATCCGGATAACAACAAAAGCACATTCCGCAAATCGCCGTTTATTAGATATTCGCTCTTAAAATGGGTGGATGCTTTCATTAAAAGCAAACCTGTAATAGAAGCAGCAAAACCAACAATCCATGGATGGAATTCCTTATAGATGCCAGTAGATTGCTCAAGTAACTGATAGGCAAGGTAAAAGGAAATGACAAAAGTAAATAATAGCGAAAAATAAACTGCGTATTCAAGAAACACGAAATATCACCGCCTAAAGTCTTCTATCTATTATACCATTTACCTAGATAGCGAGAAGAAAAATTTTTTCAATCTGCATAAAGAAATGTTAAAATGTATTTTTATTCTGAAATAGATTTGCTTTGGACACATTGAGGGTAGGTTGGTTAAACTGACAGAAAGGGGTTCAATCGCAAGTTGTACCTTGAAATGAACTCCTCTCCTATCCTATAATAAAAAGGTTATATTAAGTAGAAAATGGAGGCATCACTTATGCCAGATGCTCTTTCAATACCGGTACAATTAAAAATAACTTCAACAATCACACAACAAGGTGAAAAGCCTGAGCAGATTGAGTTTTGGTCTGAGGGTACCCTTATGGAAAAACGCGGACAAATCTATTTGCAATACACCGAAGTGCAAGAGGACTCACATATACGGACAACATTGCGGTTTGGCGATAAGGATGCAATGATTATTCGCAATGGTGATGTTAAGATGCGCATGCCATTTGTCGTGGGAGAATCACAAAGGGGCCATTATCAAAGCCAATTTGGACAACTACCGTTATTTACTCAGGTGAAGGAAATGAAATACCATCCATCGGAAACTACGCACAGCGGCCGATTTTATCTACAGTACGAATTAATTATCGGTTCCGAACATGCGGGAAACTTTATATTAGAACTACAGTACACGGAGGGAAATAAATGAACGCAGTAGAACAAGTGCAACAAGCCATTAAAGATGCGCTAAAAGCAGCTATTCAAAAAGCGGGCATCATTGAAGATGCGAGTTCTTTGAATATTCACCTTGAAACACCGAAAAGCAAAGAGAATGGTGACTATGCTACGAATGTGGCGATGCAGCTAACTAAGCTGGCTAAAAAGCCACCTCGTGCGATAGCAGAAGCGATCCTTGAAAACCTTGAAACAGAACAAACAAATATTGAAAACATCGATATTGCAGGCCCAGGTTTTATGAACATCACATTGCGCAAAGATTACTTAGCAGATGTTGTGAAGATGGTCTTAGATCAAGGCGTTAATTATGGCCGTACAAACACAGGCAAAGGGGAAAAGGTCCAAGTTGAATTTGTTTCTGCAAACCCAACTGGTGATCTTCACTTAGGACATGCGCGTGGCGCTTCAGTCGGCGATTCTTTGTGCAATGTGTTAGACTTTGCTGGCTATGATGTTTCTCGTGAATATTATATTAATGATGCTGGTAACCAAATCAATAAATTGGCGAACTCTCTTGAGGCAAGATACCGCGAAGCGCTTGGTTTGCCATTCGATATGCCTGAAGACGGATATCATGGGAAAGACATTATTGAAATCGCTAAAGAGCTTTCAGCAGAATATGGCCCTGAAATCCTTGATAAGTCAGATGAAGAACGATTTGAGTTTTTCCGTGAGCATGGATTAAAGCATGAATTCGGCAAGCTACAAAAAGATTTGCACGATTTCCGTGTGGATTTCGATGTTTGGTTCTCTGAAACATCACTTTACAAAGACGGAAAAGTGGAAACAGCTCTTCAAAAATTAAGAGATAACGGACATGTATTCGAACAAGACGGTGCCATTTGGTTCCGCTCTACTACATTTGGCGATGATAAAGATCGTGTATTAGTAAAATCAGACGGTTCTTACACTTATCTAACACCAGATATTTCTTATCACGAAGATAAATTACGTCGTGGCTTTGACCAATTGATCAATATCTGGGGTGCAGACCATCATGGTTATATTCCACGTATGAAAGCTGCGATTGAAGCACTTGGCTATGACCGTGACCGATTAGAAGTGGAAGTCATTCAAATGGTTAACCTAATGCGTAACGGCGAGAAAGTGAAAATGTCTAAACGTACGGGGAATGCAGTTACACTTCGTGAGTTGGTAGAAGAAGTTGGCCTAGATGCAGTACGCTATAACTTTGCTATGCGTGCAGGTGACTCTCATTTAGATTTTGATTTGGATTTGGCTGTTAAACAATCAAACGAAAACCCTGTATATTACGCACAATATGCTCATGCGCGTATTAGCTCAATCTTGCGCCAAAGCGCAGAAAAAGGGTTTGTACCTTCAATCGAACACCTTGACGCTTTGTCTACAGAAAAAGATATTGAGTTGTTGAAAAAAGTAGGCGATTTCCCGCAAATCGTAGCTGACGCTGCTCGTGTACGTGCACCGCACCGTATCGCCAACTATATTCAAGAACTTGCCGCAACTTTCCACCGCTTCTACAATGCTGAAAAAGTATTAGATGAAGAAAATAAAGACCGTTCAGAAGCACGCCTTGCACTTATCACAGCAGTTCGCACAACGATTGCGAATGCGCTAAAATTGATTGGCGTTTCTGCACCAGAAAAAATGTAATAAATATAACTCTTAAAAAGCGGAGCCAACAACACCATATTGTTGCTCTGCTTTTTTGTTGATAAACGACTTCACCTAGTTGGAAATTGCCTAACTAGAATAATCTATTAAATATCTCTTCCTAATTTACAAAATATTAGATATAATAAAAAGAAATAAAATACATAGTTTAATCGGTCCCGAATAGAGAGCTATTTGGGTTAAAAGGGAAATCGGTAAAAGCCGATGCGGTCCCGCCACTGTAAGTGTGAGCAATTCGAGAATGCCACTGAGGGAAACTTTGGGAAGGTGCGATGCGCGATGATCACGAGCCAGGATACCTGCCGATTATAGAACACCGTTTATATCGACGAGGATTGATAGGTGCCATTATGATCTTTTTTATAATGCTGCAATCACCAAACCTCTCGTTGTGAACGAGAGTTTTTTATTTTGGAGAAAAGGCTTAAGACCTTTTTCTCCAACCAACAGTAATCTTACACACCAGGGGGAGTAAAAAATGAAGAAACTATGGCAGCTTGGTTTTATGCTTGTGATGGCATTTACATTGCTTGTAGGCTGTGGCCAATCCGACTCTAAAAAGCCAGAAGCAGAAAACAAAACCACGCAATCAGAAAACAAAACAGCTACATATCCAATGACAGTAACAGATGATACAGACAATAAAGTTGAATTTAAGCAGGAACCAACGAAGATTGTGTCTTTAATGCCGAGCAATACTGAGATTCTTTTTGCTTTAGGATTAGATGATCACGTAATCGGCGTGACAGATAATGATACGTATCCAGAAGCTGCTACTAAAAAAGATAAAGTAGGCGGCATGGAGCTTAATATTGAAAAAATTATCAGCTTAAAACCGGATGCTGTTTTTGCGCATGGCATGATTGCCGAATCTGCAAAGAGCGGTATACAGCAACTTCGAGATGCAGGTATTCCTGTATTTGTCGTTAAAAATGCCAGCAACTTCGAGGAAACATATGAGTCGATTAAAACAATCGGCAAAATTACAAATAGAAGTGCAAAAGCAGATCAAATCGTAGAAGATATGAAAGCGAAAGTAAAAGATGTACAGGCTAAAGTAGCAGATGTAAAAAAACGCAATGTATTCGTTGAAAACTCTGATGAGCCTGAGATTTATACAGCTGGTAAAGATACATTCATGCAAGAAATCTTAAACCTAGCGAATGTTAAAAATGTGGCAGATGATCAATCAGGTTGGTTTAAAATTGACCCTGAGGAAATTATTAAGCGTGACCCAGATGTATACTTAATCACATATAATTATGTACCGAATATCGTAGAGAAAGTAAAAAAACGCCAAGGGTTTAAAGATTTAAAGGCTATTAAAAACGACAGAGTAGTACAAGTTGATCCGGACAAGACTAGCCGTCCAGGACCTCGCCTTGCTGAAGGGCTTGAGGAAGTGGCGAAAGCTGTTTATCCAGAGGCATTTAAATAAGTGAAAAAAATAGTAGTTGGATATCTCGTAACTCTTGCTATTCTTCTTTTGAGCATGGCTTTGGGGATATCAGCCGGCGCTGTTAAAGTGCCAATCAGTACGTTATGGGACAAGAATGCGGATGAGGTAGCATCGAATATATTATGGTCTATTCGAATGCCTCGTGTGATTTTAGCAGGACTCGTTGGTGCATCATTAGCTATTTCAGGTGCCGCTTTCCAAGGGTTGCTTAAGAATCCGCTTGCTGATCCCTATACGTTAGGAGTGTCATCAGGTGCCTCAGTAGGCGCCGTGATGACGCTCTTTTTCAGTCTTTCAGCACCTGTATTGGGTATGTTTACGTTGCCCGCATTCAGCATGATGGGTGCATTATTGACTATGTTTTTGGTTTTAGGATTTGCTAAGCTTGTAGACAAAGCGATGAAAATGGAAACGCTAATATTAACAGGCATAATCATTAGTTCATTTTTAAGCTCTATTATCTCTCTGATGATCGCGCTCACTGGCGAGGAGCTTCGACAAATTATTAGTTGGCTAATGGGCAGTGTATCGATGCGCGGCTGGCCATATGTTAAGATGATTTTACCGTTCGTCATAGTGGGCACAATTCTATTATGGCTGAACCGACGAGAGTTGAATGCCATGCTATTTGGCGAAGAACGGGCGAAATATTTAGGTGTCAATGTTAGAAGAAGTAAATTAACACTACTGATTGGTGGATCGATGTTAACGGGAGCAGCTGTTTCTGTATCAGGCACCATCGGATTTGTGGGGCTAGTAGTACCGCATATGACACGCTTGCTTTTTGGTGCGAATCATCAGCATCTTTTGCCACTTTCACTGATGAACGGGGCATCACTGCTCATACTTTGTGATTTAGTTGCAAGAACAATTATTGCGCCGACAGAACTGCCTATCGGTGTGATTACGGCATTGCTTGGTGCGCCGGTATTCGCCTATATCTTCTTTAGGCAACGAAAAGGATAGGGGGTACAGAATGCTAAACGTAAAAGATCTTACAGGAGGATATGATGAGAAACATCCAATTGTAAAAGGTATAAATTTTAGTGTGGAAAAAGGCCAATTCTTAGGGGTGCTTGGCCCAAATGGTAGTGGCAAATCTACGCTACTTAAAGCTATTAGCGGTACGCTCCCGTTCAATCAGGGAAATGTTCAGATTGAAGGGAAGAGTCGAGAGGAATATACGGCAAAAGAGCTTGCCCGCAAAATGGCTGTTCTGCCGCAACTACATACCCAGGCTTTTTCGCATTCTGTTCGAGAGACGGTTTCGATTGGTCGTTACCCTTATCAGCATAGGTGGCTTTCCACATGGACGGATGAGGATGAATCAGCGATTAAAAAGGCAATGGAGTCCACTGGCATTCTTTCATACGAAAAACAGTTGCTTGAAAATCTTTCAGGTGGTGAGCAACAGCGTACATATGTGGCACAAGCACTGGCACAGAGTGCTGATTTATTGTTGCTGGATGAGCCAACTAACCATTTGGATATCGAACACCAGCGAAAACTGCTTGATATGATTCGCCTTGAAGTGATCCAAAATGGATTAACAGTTCTGTCCATCTTCCATGATATCAATCTGGCAGCGCTCTATTGTGATCGTCTTCTCTTGCTAAATAAAGGAGAAATTTATGCGATGGGTGAGCCGCATGAGGTGCTAAAAGAACACTTTATAAAAGACGTCTATCACACGACTATATCGACCTATCCACATCCTCTTTTGCCCAAACCCCAAATGACATTAATGCCTGAAATAAAAGGGGAGAGGAAGGAAAGTGTTCCTATAAAAGCAGAAGATATAAAAATACGTGATGAGTATGTCGAGTTACATACAACTTCACCCCTGAAGGCTTTCTCCTCTGCCGTCCATAATGCAGGCGTCGGCTGGTATCAGTATTTCGTTAACCGGACGGTTGATGCAGAATATATGTGCGATGATGCGCATGATGAATTAAAAGAATACTTAATGGAGAAAGGATTTTCTCCTACAAATACAGTCGCCATGATGACTGCAGTGCCAGCTAAAAATGCGGTGGTACGGCAATTCACTTCCGACGAGACCGATATCGTTGTGGCAGTTACTGCTGGGGTGGGCAATGCAATCGATATTGCGAGCGCTTACAAAAGAGAAGATGTATTTCATGTAGGGACTATTAATATATGGGTGTTTATCAATGGCTCATTGACAGATGAATCGTTCATGCAGGGGATGATTGCTATAACGGAAGCGAAAACAAAGGCTATGTATACAGAACAAATTAAAGATGTTGTTTCTGGCACCATTGCAACAGGGACATCAACGGATAGTGTGCTAATCGCCGCAACGCAAAATGGTCCTTTTTATGAATATGCTGGAAGTGCAACCGCAGTAGGCAAGCTCATCGGTCGCGGTGTTTATGAAACCCTTTGTACTGCACTACAAGACTATAAAAAAGCGAAGGAGCAGGACTAAATGCTGGCACATTTAATTGCTTGTACGCTAGGGATCGTTCTTGACCGTCTTATTGGAGATCCTAAAAGAATGCCACACCCAGTAAAATGGATTGGCGGTTTAATTGGATGGCTAACGAAACGATTAAATAAAGGCGGATTCCGCAAAACGAAGGGCACGTTGCTTGTTATTTTGGTCGTAGTGGCAACTACTGTGACAGCTTATGCCGTGGTTGTGATTGCCTATCAAGTGGGCATCATTTTTGGCATCTTGGTAGAAGGTTTACTCATTTCATTTGGACTTGCCCAAAAAAGCTTGAAGCAAGCAGCGATGGAAGTATATGAGCCTCTTACTGCTGGCAATTTAGTACAAGCACGTATGAAGCTTTCATGGATTGTCGGGAGAGATACAGAGAAACTTTCGGAAAGCGAAGTCACACGAGGTGTGGTAGAGACAGTTTCTGAAAATACGAGCGACGGCGTGACGGCTCCATTATTTTGGGCTTTTCTATTCGGTGCAGCTGGTATCTGGATGTACAAAGCTGTAAATACGCTTGATTCAATGGTTGCGTACAAAAATAAGGAATTCAAAGAGTTTGGTTTTGTAGCAGCTCATACAGACGATGTCTTCAACTATATCCCGAGCCGTTTGACAGGATTACTGATCCTTTTAACGACGCAAAATGAGTCGAAGCATTCACTTTCTGAACGAATGAGGGGATGGTTGACTGATGCCAAGAAGCATCCAAGCCCTAATAGTGGTTATTTAGAAGCAGCGACTGCTTATCAGCTTGGTGTACAACTGGGTGGAACCAATTATTATAAAGGTGTTGTCTCCAAAAGAGCCACAATGGGGAAGAAGGAAGTAGAGTTAGCTCCGAGACATATTCAGCTAGCCGTAAATCAAATGTATACTGTCACAGCTTATTTTTGGCTACTCGGTATTATGATAGGAGGAGTTATGATTGTCATTGCCTAACCATGGAGCAAATCCACAATTGTTATACGGTGAATTAGCAATTCCGCTTCCAGAACAAATCATAGATTACAGTGAAAATGTAAATCCATTAGGGCCGCCTCTCTCAGTAGTAGAAAACTGGCAAGGCTATATGCACTTACTTTCTAGCTATCCAGAACCGCACGGCGAACCATTTTTATCTGCTATTGCAGCATATCATAGCATTCCGAAGAGCCGCGTATTGCTTGGGAATGGTGCGGCCGAGATTTTTTCATTGCTTGCTGGATACTTTCAAAGAAAATGTGCAATGATTGTTCATCCGACCTTTTCGGAATACGAGGCGACTTTAAGGGCAAACGGGACAGAAATCATCCATCTCTCAGTAGAAGAGATCGAAAATTGGAAGCTGCCAATAGGCCATATTATAGAAAATATGAAGCGTGCTGATCTGTTGTACCTTTGCACACCAAATAATCCTACTGGTGTACTGCCACCAAGGAATGAACTGGTGCACCTTTTAGAGGAAGGGCAAAAAATGGACTGCACAGTAATATTGGATGAAGCCTTCATCGATTGGATTGGGGAGGAAGCATCCATGATTTCGTACATAGAGAATTTTCCAAATCTAATCATTGTGCGCTCGATGACCAAAATGTACGCAATTCCAGGAATCCGGCTAGGCTATATGGTAAGCTCGCCTGCAATGATTGAAGCATTGCGCGAAAAAGTACCACATTGGCATATTAATGGCATCGCTGCCCATATAGGAGCAAAATGTATTGACGAAACGCAATACAGAGATAAATCCATAGAATACGCTAAAAAGTCGAAAGTGAGATTTGTACATTTTCTGCAAGAATTAGGATGCAAAACAACAAAGAGCGTGACTAATTATGTTTGTTTTAAGCTTCCTCATCCAGATTTGTCTCAAAGATTTTTTCACGACATGCTGAACAGAGGCATTGTCCTGCGGCATACGGAAAACTTTAAAGGCTTGGATGGTAAATGGTTTCGAGTAGGAATAAAGAATGAACACGCGATGGCAGTTCTTCAAGAGGAGATGGAGGCATGGATCAAGCAAAACTCTCATTTATAACAGGCGGTGTTCGAAGCGGCAAAAGTGCGTATGCGGAGCAGCGATTAGTGGCGTTAGCAAAGGAAGTGCGAGCAAATCGCTTGGTCTACTTAGCAACGGGTGTAGCCTTCGATGAAGAAATGACAAACCGGATAGAGCGGCATAAACATGATCGGATAATGCAAGAGCATCAATGGGTAACCATTGAACAGCCCACGGATTTCAAAAAGGTATTGGTTCAGGTGAAGCAAGGAGATGCTATTCTTTGGGATTGCGTCACAACTTGGCTATCGAATGAATTCTATGAACAGAGTGAATCAGGCGTTTTTGCTTGGAAGCAAGAAGGAAGACTCAAACAGCGGATGGATGAGATGAAAAGCACTATTTTACAAATTCGCGCTATTGGAGTACCTCTCGCCATCGTTTCCAACGAAATGTTAGATGAACCTCTTTCCACAAATCCTGAGGTACATCTATACCAGCAGACAATTGGCAGGCTCCACCAGTGGTTTGTCAAGAATGCTTCAGAAGCAATTGAAATTGATTACGGCTTTATACATAAATGGAAGTAGGGGGCGAATTAGAATGACAAATGGTCTGCTGCTTGCACTTCAATTTTTTTCAATTTTGCCTATTCATAAAGAAATTCCAATGACGAAAAAGACCGTCACGGCCATGTTTGTCGTTTTCCCTTGGCTGGGCGCATTGATGGGCTTTGTGTTGTCTATTGTCTATTATTTGTTGCATACATACACAGACATTAGTCCATTACTTTTAAGTTTTATTTTGATTAGCGGTTATGTCATTTGTTCAGGCGGGCTTCATTTGGATGGATATGTAGACACAAGCGATGCCTATTTTTCTTACAGAGATAAGAAAAAACGATTAGAAATTTTGGATGATCCTCGGACAGGTGCATTTGGCGCTATATCATTGGTATTTCTAATCTTAGCTAAAATCTTCTTTTTGGCAGAATTGCTCGAAAAGCCATCTTTTTATTGGATATGGCTAATTGCTGTTCCTTTCTTGTCACGATTGTGTATGTCAATTTATTTTATTTGTACACGTACATCTAAAGAGAAGGGATTGGCTCACTTTTTTAAACAACACTTACATATGAAATATTGGTTAATTGGAACAGCATGCTCGATGATTGCAGGAGGAGCCTTATTTATATGGCTTAGTGGAACATGGACTATACTTCTTCTGCTATTCATGATTGTGTTGGCTGCTTTGATCTATAGATGGTGGTCACTTCAGCAATTTAGCGGGAGTTCAGGAGATTTGCTTGGAGCTCTCATCGAAGGGATGGAGGCGGTTTTATGGATTGTCCTGTTGTTGTGCATCTGATACGCCATGCCAAAACAAAAAGCAACGACGAAAAGCGGTATATAGGCTGGAAAGATGAGCCCATTTTGAAAAGAGAAGAGCTGCCAGTAGTAAATAGGGAATATCCCGTTGTTTTCGGAAGCGATTTAGTGCGCTGCAAGCAAACTGCTGAAGCTTATTTTCCGGGTGCGGTTTATGTAGAAGACGAGGGGCTTAGGGAATTGAACTTTGGTCAGTTTGAAGGTAAAACCTATGAAGAATTAAAGGGAGACCAGCGCTATCAAAAGTGGTTGGCTGATTCAACTCAAGTAGCACCGCCGGATGGCGAAACATTAGAAATCATGACTAATCGCTGCCAGAAAGCTTTTAAAAAGTTGCCACAAGGCTTATCAGTGTACCCGCTCGTAGTGCACGGTGGTACGATTCGCGTTTTGCTGACGGAATATGCACCGCACGAAAGCCAGTTTTGGGATTGGGTAGTCACGCATAATGATATGTATACATTGGAGTGGGAGTCGAGAAGGGCTTTTGAGGAGGGAGAAAGATGCACGTTTTTATCGGTGGTGCCTATAACGGCAAACATGAGTATGTGAGAAATTGGCTCATTGAGCAGCATGAAAATGATGTAGCGTGGTATGAAGGTGTCCTGCCAAAAGAGCCCAAGAACAAAACTATTGTCATTTCTCATTTAGAAAAAATTCTCAAATCAGATGAGGAAAAAGATGAATTAATACTCGCGAAAAAGATAGCAAAACAGTTACAATTATGGGAGAAAGAACATCAGGTGATTGTCATTGCAACCGAAATGGGGCGAGGAATTGTTCCTCTTAGCCGGCATGATCGAACATTAAGGGATGCGTGCGGAAGGCTTTATCAGGAGCTATTTAAGAGTAGTGAACATGTCACACGCATCTGGTATGGCTTGAGTGAAACTATTAAGTAAGAAAGAAGGGGATTTCAATGAATTTATACACACGTACAGGTGACAAGGGGAAAACAAGCATCATTGGCCGAAGAGTGGATAAGGATGATTTGCGAGTAGAAGCATATGGCACAATTGATGAATTGAATTCATTTATCGGCAAGGCAATGACTGAGCTAGATCAAGAGAAATTCCAAGATATCCTCGAAGATTTGCAAAATATACAAAATGAATTGTTCGATTGTGGCGGTGATTTGGCGAATGTAATGAAAGAGCGCCATTATAAAATGACAGATGAGCTGATCGAAGTTATGGAAAAACGAATTGATGTACTAATGGATGAGCCGCCATTACTTGAACGCTTTATCCTACCAGGAGGCTCACCTGGTGCAGCTACTTTGCATATTGCCCGCACTATTGCAAGACGGGCAGAGCGTTTGACTGTCACACTTTTCAAAAATTCCGAGGAAAACGATGTGCCGTTAGTTGTTGGACGATACCTCAATCGTTTATCCGATTATTTATTTGCTGCTGCCCGTGTAGCCAATTGTAGAATAAATGTTGCTGATATTGAATATATCCGTGGGGCGAAAGTATTTAAAAATGGCGGCCGTAAAGAGAAGGATTAATCCGCATGAAATTTCGTAGACTTACATTTACAGCGATGATTGCTGCTTTAAGTGCAATTGGCGCAATGATTAAAATACCTGTTGGCATCGGTTCGGCAGCGCTTGATTCAGCCCCTGCATTTTTGGGTGCTGCATTATTGCCTGCCCCGATTGCAGGCGTGGCTGCGGCGATTGGACATATGGTCTCTGCAGAGCTGAGTGGATTTCCTATGACGCTTCCATTCCACGCGCTGATCGCCATCGAAATGTTTGCAGTAGTCTATGGTTTTGCTATGCTTCATCAACGAAATCATCATCTGCTAAAATGGCTGTTCGCTGTCATCGCAAACGGTATTTTAGCGCCGTTGCCGTTTTACTTTCTCATTTCACCGCAAACATACTATGCTATTACACCCGGCATATTCATAGCTACCGTTATAAATGCCGTTATTGCGGGATTATGCTTACCGGCTATAACAAAAGTAACCGGAAAAGTGGGAGACACGTGTCGATGAGAAATGCTATACAACTACCAAATGGACTCATTGTTACAACGGATAATGCAGGAGCGATTGGGCAAAAAGAAAAAGATACAGTACATGTGCCAGATGAAATGGTCAGTTATTTTTCGGCTCGCGTGACTCTTTTAGAGCAATGGGCTGCCGGCGCTGAACCACATTCCATTCTTATGCATAACTTTAGCGGCGACGAAGTATGGATGCGCTATCTAAAAGGGATTCATCAAGTATTCGATGAGATAGAATGTTCTTCTCCACCCATAAGCGGAAGTACTGAGTCTAACATTGAAACGCTACAATCAGGCATAGCGATTACCATGTTAGGAGAACAAATCTATCAATCAAAAGCTCCAGAAACGCTCAAATGGTTTACATACGGCAAACCGCTTGTAGGAGAAAACCTACTGGCTGAAAAAGAAAAGGTTGCTTCGTTGAAATCTATTTACAAAGCTAGGCAAGGGAATATAATTGCATCTGTATGGCCGGTGGGCTCGAAAGGAATAGCAGGAGAAATCAAACGCATTTTTAGTTCCAAACCTTTTACTTGCGCATGGGAACCTCACGCTTCAGCAGGTCCATCAACTGTTGTTCTAATTGGATTAGAGGATGAAAAAGTAATTGCTGCCCAATCGCTGTTTGGTAAAATGCTCTTGCCGATTAGGTGGCGAGACAGCCTATAAGAATACGCCGAGAAATCATTCTTTAGATTTCTCGGCGTTTTTTTAGAGAAAAATTGATTGGGCGAGAGAAAATAAATATGATAGAATACTTAGACAAGTTGAAATATAACTTTCGCTTTCTAGAAAAAAGTTTACGGAAGGAGAAAATCATTTTCACAGAAATTCTAAGAGAATCCTAGAAATGTGATTGACTGAATGCTCATTCATATTTTACAATAGACAAAACAGAGTATTTTCAGAATTCTCTTGAGATAAAACAAAGGGGAGTAACAACATAAGGGGGGAATAACATGAATCCATTGTTGATTGTCAATTGGATCTTGTTTTTAGGGGTAGTCGCTTATGCTTTAGGTTTGTTTACGTATTTAGTAAAAACGCGTTATCAGTTCATTAAAATGGGGAAGAAAACCGAATTTGATAACAATGTTAAAGCACGGTTAGAAAAAATTTGGGTGTATGTTTTTGGCCAAAAGAAACTAATGAAAGACAAGAAGAGCGGTGCCATTCATGTCATGTTCTTCTATGGCTTCCTACTAGTTCAGTTTGGCGCTATTGATTTTATATGGAAAGGGTTAAAGCCGGGTTCCCATCTACCATTTGGGCCGCTATACCCATACTTTACATTTTTCCAAGAAATCGTCACCTTAGTGATTTTGGTGGCTGTTGTCTGGGCGTTCTACCGTCGTTATGTGGAAAAGCTAGTACGTTTGAAACGAGGATTTAAGTCAGGCCTTGTATTGCTATTTATCGGTGGCTTAATGGTATCCGTTCTTGTGGGAAATGGTATGGGCATGATTTGGCACGGAGAATCTGCAACATGGTCTGAGCCAGTCGCATCGTTGATTGCTACAGCATTTGCATTCTTGCCAACAACGGCAGCTATTGCTGTGTTCTTCGTTATGTGGTGGGTCCACCTATTATTCTTGCTGACTTTCTTAGTCTATGTGCCGCAATCCAAACACGCGCACTTAATCGCGGGACCAGCCAATGTATATTTCAATCCTTTGACACCGCCAGGGAAATTAACTCCGATTGATTTTAATGCGCTTGAAGATGAAGAGGGTGAATCAGAAGATGAGATGCCTTCATTTGGCGTAGGGAAAATAGAAGATTTTACACAGCTCCAATTAATTGATTTATACGCATGTGTTGAGTGCGGGCGCTGTACAAATATGTGTCCAGCAACAGGGACAGGCAAGATGCTATCACCGATGGATTTGATGACAAAGTTACGTGACCATCTTACATTTACAGGCGCTGTACAAACACATCAACAACCTTGGGTACCAAAGATGTTCTTTGGCCATACAAAAGGTAATCAACTAGCAATGGCTGCAGGAGCAGAAGGCGCTGTAATAGAAGATGTATACAGCCCGTCGTTGATTGGTGATGTCATTACGGAAGAGGAAATTTGGGCATGTACTACCTGCCGAAACTGTGAAGACCAATGTCCTGTTATGAATGAGCATGTTGAAAAGATTATTGACTTGCGACGTTATTTAACTATGACAGAAGGTCGCGTAAACCCGGATGCACAACGCGCGATGACGAACATCGAACGCCAAGGCAATCCGTGGGGTATCAACCGTAAAGAGAAGGAAAATTGGAGAGATGCTCGTCCAGATCTTCACATTCCTACAGTAAAAGAAGCAACAAAAGCTGGAGAAGAATTCGAGTTCTTATTCTGGGTTGGCTCAATGGGGTCATTCGATAACCGCTCACAAAAAATTGCGTTGTCCTTCGCGCATTTGATGAACGAAGCAGGTGTGAAATTCGCTATCTTGGGCAACAAAGAAAAGAATTCAGGTGATACGCCGCGCCGCTTAGGAAATGAATTTTTATTCCAAGAGCTGGCTGAAGCAAATATCAAAGAATTTGAAAAAGCGGGCATCACAAAAATCGTCACAATCGATCCGCATGCATACAATATTTTTAAGAATGAATATAGTGATTTTGGTTGGAATGGTGAAGTTCTCCACCATACAGAAATGTTATATGAGCTGGTGATGAGTGGAAAAATTAAACCGCAACACGCAGTGAATGAAACCATTACATTCCATGATTCCTGCTACCTTGGCAGATACAATGATGTGTATGATGCGCCGCGTGAAATTTTAAAAGCAATCCCTGGTGTGAAGCTAGTGGAAATGGAACGAAACCGCGATACAGCCATGTGCTGTGGAGCTGGTGGCGGACTTATGTGGATGGAAGAGCATGTTGGTAACCGAATCAATGTGGCGCGTACTGAACAAGCGCTAGCAGTTAATCCAACTATCATCTCGTCTGGTTGTCCATATTGCTTAACGATGCTATCAGATGGAACAAAAGCGAAAGAAGTAGAAGAAACGGTTGGCACATATGATATTGCTGAGCTACTTGAAAAATCAGTGTGCGGCGAAATACAAACAGTGCCAGAGCCTTTAGAAGAAACTGTTTAAAACGAGAAAAAAATTAAAGTATTGCATAAATTTTGAAAGTTTTATAAACTTAACTCAAGTAAAAAAAGAGAGAGCTGGAGCCCTCTCTTTTTTTCTAAAAGTTAATTGAGCGAGCGTTCAATCAAAATGTAAATACTCATCATTTCAATTTTTATGTAAGCGTAACCAATGACAAAAAGGGGTGTCAAACTTGCAAAAAACAGTGATTATTGACGGAGCACGTACAGCGTTTGGGAAATTCGGGGGAAGTTTAAGTTCTTTGGCAGCAAGCGATCTAGGGGGAGCTGCTATTAAAGAAGCATTAAAACGTTCAAATGTAGATGCAGAACAAGTAGATGAAGTCATTATGGGAACAGTGTTGCAAGCAGGGCAAGGCCAAATACCTTCGCGCCAAGCTGCTACTAAAGCAGGTATACCTTACACTGTAAAAACTGAAACAATCAATAAAGTATGCGCATCTGGTATGCGCAGTGTAACGCTTGCAGATCAATTAATACGGCTTGGAGAAGAAAATGTGATCGTAGCAGGTGGAATGGAGTCGATGTCTCAAGCGCCGTATTATTTGCCAAAAGCACGATTCGGCTACCGTATGGGAGACGGAGCTATTGTGGACGGCATGGTCTATGACGGCCTTTCATGTGCATTCTCACCAAATCATGTACATATGGGTACGTATGGCGACGAGACAGCGGAAAAATTTGGACTTACAAGAGAAGCACAAGATAATTGGTCACTGCGTAGCCACCAAAATGCTATTGCGGCGATTGAAGGCGGTAAACTAGGCGAAGAAATCGTTGCTGTTAGTATTCCACAACGAAAAGGTGAGCCGGTCGTAGTAGATCAAGATGAAGCGCCAAGAAAAGATACATCCATCGAGGTGCTTGGCAAATTGAGACCTGCTTTCACTAAAGATGGTGGAACGGTTACTGCAGGTAATGCCCCTGGCATTAACGACGGTGCATGTGCAGTAGTGGTAACGAGTGAGCAGTATGCAGAGGAAAATGGCTTAAAACCATTAGCAACTATTCTAGGGCACGCAGAGGTTGGAGTAGAACCAAACGATTTCCCGCAAACACCAGGATTAGTTATTAACAAGCTACTTGAAAAGACAGGTAAATCATTAGAAGAAATTGACCTTTTTGAAATCAATGAAGCATTTGCAGCAGTTGCGCTTGCCAGCAATAAAATTGCTAATTTGGATGAAGAAAAAGTAAATGTTAACGGCGGCGCTGTAGCATTAGGCCACCCAATCGGTGCATCAGGAACGCGCGTTATTTTAACTCTTGCATATGAATTACGTCGCCGCGGGGGTGGTATTGGTATCGCAGCTATCTGCTCGGGCGGTGGCCAAGGAGACGCGATTATGATCGAAGTACCGACAACGGAGGGATACTAAGATGGCGATACAAAAAGTAATGGTCATTGGCGCAGGCCAAATGGGATCAGGCATTGCCCAAGTGTGTGCTCAAGCAGGTTTAGAAGTACTGCTAAATGACATTAGCGAAGAGTCGTATGAAAGAGGTATTGGCACAATTACGCGAAACCTGTCACGCAATGTAGAAAAAGGACGTATGGCAGAAGATGAAAAAGCGGCTGTCTTGCAACGGTTTACTAAATCATTGTCACTTCAGGATGCAAAAGATGTTGATTTGGTGATTGAAGCAGCTGTTGAAAACATGGATATCAAGCAATCTATTTTTAAACAACTAGATGTAATAGCACCACAACATGCCATTCTTGCTTCTAACACATCTTCATTGCCTATTACTGAAATAGCAGCAGTGACAAATAGACCAGCACAAGTAATCGGCATGCACTTTATGAATCCGGTGCCTGTCATGAAGCTAGTCGAAATTATTCGTGGGCTTGCTACTTCTGATGAAGTATACAATTCGATTGAAGAGTTAACGAAAAAACTTCAAAAAGTACCTGTAGAAGTGAATGATTTCCCAGGATTCGTGGCAAATCGTGTCCTTATGCCAATGATCAATGAAGCGATCTTCACACTTTATGAAGGGGTTGCAACAAAAGAAGCAATCGATGAAGTGATGAAGCTTGGTATGAACCATCCAATGGGACCACTCACACTAGCTGATTTTATCGGGCTAGATACATGCCTATATATCATGGAAACACTATACGAAGGATTCGGCGACAGCAAATACCGTCCATGCCCACTGCTTAGAAAATACGTCAAAGCAGGCTGGCTTGGCAAGAAATCTGGAAGAGGGTTCTACGAATATAGTTAGTAGTAAATTGCAATTACATGAAAGTTTAAAAGAATACAAGGGGAATTCAAGAGCAGAATCTTGTTAGTAATCATGAGAGCACTAAAAGTATAGTTGCAGAGAATTGATAGCAAATATTTGATGTTAAAACTTTGTAGAAGTGCGGGCAGCGGAGACTCCTTAGGGGTTAGCGAGTCAGGTAAGACCCCACAGGAAGCGGAGCTGACGAGTAGGCTTACCACTCGCCCTAGGAACGCGCAGCTGCCCGCACTTCGCCCTCATCTCAACTATTTTGATTTGTGAAACTATATGGAAGTGGAATTATCGGAGACTCCTTGGGGATTAGCGGGACAGATAAGACTCCGCAGTAAGTGATGCGAGCCAGGAGGCTTATCGCCCGCCCTCAGGAAAGCGGAGTTAATTCCACTTTGATTCAAATCAGAGTAGTAGTAGAAAAATAGATATCTGTTTTTGAATGCATTTTAAATAAATGATGTAAAAGGGAGAGACATCATGAATCTACAATTCACGGAAGAACAAATGATGATGCAAAAGATGGTTCGTGATTTTGCAAGAGAAGTAATTGCACCTCAAGTCGATCAACTGGAAAAAGGGGAATTTCCACGCGATATCCTAGCGCAAATGGGAGAGCTAGGGCTTATGGGCATTACCGCGCCTGCAGCATATGGCGGGTCAGAAATGGATTTTACATCCTATATCATTGCCATTCATGAACTATCTAAAGTAAGTGCAGTCATCGGGGTGATTTTGTCTGTGCATACATCGGTCGGAACAAATCCGATACTCTACTTTGGCACAGAAGAACAAAAGAAACGCTATGTGCCAAAATTGGCTAGCGGGGAGTATCTGGGTGCATTTTGCTTAACAGAGCCATCAGCAGGTTCAGACGCAGGATCTCTTAAAACAAAAGCAGTAAAGCATGGAGATTACTACGAATTGAACGGCTCAAAGGTCTTTATTACAAATGGCGGTGAAGCGGATGTGTATATCGTGTTCGCCTCGACAGATCCAACACAGGGAACAAAGGGTATATCAGCATTTATCGTCGATAAAGACACGCCAGGCCTTGTTATAGGAAAAAATGAAAAGAAAATGGGCCTTCATGGTTCTAAGACAGTTCAGCTAACATTTGAGCAAATGCAAGTTCCAGCAGAAAATTTGCTGGGTGAAGAAGGCGAAGGGTTCAAAATCGCTATGGCTAACTTAGATGTCGGAAGAATTGGTATCGCGGCACAGAGCTTAGGGATTGCTGAAGCGGCACTGGATGAATCTGTTCGCTATGCAAATGAGCGTGTACAATTTGGCAAGCCGATTGCAGCCAATCAAGGCGTTTCATTTAAATTGGCGGATATGGGCACCGCTGTAGAAGCAGCGAGATTGTTAGTATATCGAGCAGCCCATTTACGTTCGCTAGGGAAGCCTTGTAGAACAGAAGCATCAATGGCTAAATTATTTGCATCAAAAACAGCTGTCGAAGTGACAACAGAAGCCATCCAAGTTTTTGGTGGTTATGGCTATACGGAAGATTATCCTGTTGAACGGTATTTCCGCGATGCGAAAGTGACTGAGATTTATGAAGGCACTAGTGAAATTCAACGAATGGTTATCTCGCGGAGTTTGGAATAGGGGACTAAGATTCAACGTAAAAAAGATAGAAAGTAAATATCAAACAAAGGGGATTTGACAATGAACTTTACACTATCAGAAGAACATGAAATGATACGCAAAATGGTGAGAGATTTTGCAGAAAATGAAGTAGCGCCAAGTGCTGCTGAACGCGATGAAAACGAAACATTTGACCGTGCCATTTTTGATCAAATGGCGGAACTTGGTTTGACAGGCATACCTTGGCCAGAAGAATACGGTGGTATTGGCTCTGATTATTTAGCCTATGTTATTGCTGTAGAAGAGCTTTCAAGAGTATGTGCATCAACAGGTGTAACATTATCTGCACACACATCACTTGCTGGGTGGCCTGTTTATAAATTTGGGACAGAAGAACAAAAGCAAAAATATCTTCGCCCAATGGCTGAAGGGAAGAAAATCGGTGCTTATGGCCTTACAGAACCTGGTTCGGGATCTGATGCAGGCGGCATGAAAACAACTGCAAAGTTGGATGGTGACCACTACATATTAAACGGCTCAAAGATATTTATTACTAATGGCGGCATCGCTGATATTTACGTAGTATTCGCAGTGACAGATCCAGAAGCAAAAAATGGCACGTCAGCATTTATCGTAGAAGCTGATTATGAAGGTTTCTCTGTTGGGAAGAAAGAAAAGAAAATGGGCATTCGTTCATCACCAACAACTGAAATCATCTTTGATAACTGCCGTGTACCAAAGGAGAATATGCTTGGTGCAGAAGGTGACGGTTTCAAAATTGCAATGAAAACTTTAGATGGCGGACGAAACGGCATTGCAGCGCAAGCAGTAGGTATTGCACAAGGTGCGCTTGATGCAGCAACACTGTATGCCAAAGAACGTGTACAATTCGGTAAGCCAATCTCTGCAAACCAAGGAGTATCATTTAAATTAGCAGATATGGCGACTGCAACAGAAGCTTCTCGCCTGTTAACGTACCAAGCGGCGTGGCTTGAATCCAATAACCTGCCATATGGCAAACAATCGGCGATGGCAAAATTAATGGCTGGCGATACAGCGATGAAAGTAACCACAGAAGCGGTGCAGGTATTCGGCGGATATGGCTATACGAAGGATTATCCTGTAGAGCGTTTTATGCGTGATGCAAAAATCACTCAAATCTATGAGGGAACTCAAGAAATCCAACGCCTTGTAATCTCTCGTATGCTTTTGAAATAGTGTATGGAAAATGAACAAAAAAAACGAATTCATACCTCGATTAAGGATGAAGTCTTAATTGAAAAGAGGCGCACAGAGATGATTCAGGGCGCTGTTCGCCTCTTTAAAGAAAAAGGCTTCCATCGGACTACTACGAGGGAAATCGCCAAATCAGCCGGCTTTAGTATCGGAACGCTTTATGAATATATCCGCACAAAAGAAGATATTCTTTACCTTGTTTGCGACCGTATTTATCTTGAGGTTCAGCATCAATTGGGACCTTTCCAGCAGCGAGAAGCGAGCATTGAGGGATTGATTGAAGCGATTACGCAGTATTACATGCTTGTGGATTCAATGCAAGATGAAATGCTCGTAATGTACCAAGAGTCAAAGTCCTTGCCAAAAGATGCGCTTGATTATGTATTAGCGAAAGAAATCGAAATGGCTGGCATTTTTGAAAATTTACTGTCAGGATGCGTAGAACTTGATCAAATGAAATTTTCGCCAAAGGAAATTAAACTATTGGCACATCAAATTGTTATCCAAGGCCAGGCGTGGGCATTTAGAAGATGGGTATGGCGCAAAGATTACAAAATAGAAGATTATATCAAAATGCAAACAAACATATTATTAAACGGTATGTTGAGCTAAGTGGAACGGCGCAAGGATGGAATACACAAACAGCAATGTGGGTGGATCACTAGCCTTGCCTTTTCTTTTTAATAAGGGATTGAGAGAAGTTTTGTTCAATAAGGGGGATTTATAAAAATGGTAAAAGCCGAAATCTATAAACCGAAGAATCATGTACGATTCGTCACAGCCTCTAGCCTTTTTGACGGGCATGATGCATCTATCAATATTATGAGACGCATTTTGCAATCTAGCGGTGTGGAAGTCATTCATCTTGGGCATAATCGCTCTGTTGAAGAGGTAGTAAACGCAGCTATTCAAGAGGATGCACAAGGAATCGCTATTTCCTCTTATCAAGGCGGCCATATGGAATACTTCAAGTATATGTATGATCTGTTGAATGAAAAGAAAGCCCCGCATATCGGTATTTTTGGCGGTGGGGGTGGCGTTATCCTGCCGAAAGAAATCAAAGAGTTGCATGAATACGGCGTGAAAGGTCTATTTTCACCCGAGGACGGCATGACTTTAGGTCTGCAAGGCATGATTAATCAAATGATTGAAAGAAGTGATTTTTCTACAGTCAAAGAAGGCCTTCTTGATCAATTAGACGTACTTTCAACTGAGAAGCCTGAGTTGCTGGCACAGCTGATTACAGCAGCAGAAGAAGGGGATAATGAAGAAACAGCTACGCTTTTGGAACGTGCAAGAAAGCTATCTAAACATACGCCGGTTCTTGGGATAACAGGTACAGGTGGTGCAGGGAAAAGTTCATTGACGGATGAGTTGATCCGCAGGTTCTTACATGAATTTCCTGATAAAAAGATCGCTATCGTTTCAATTGACCCAACGAAGCAAAAAACAGGTGGTGCTTTGCTTGGAGACCGTATTCGCATGAATGCTATTTTTAATAATCGGGTTTACATGCGAAGCCTAGCAACACGAGATTCCCATACGGAGTTATCTTCAGCTTTAGGAGATGTACTGGATATTGTCAAAGTCGCTGGCTTCGACCTCATCATTGTAGAAACAAGTGGTATTGGACAAGGGGATGCAGCGATTACAGAAGTGTCCGACTTATCTATGTATGTGATGACAAGTGAGTTCGGTGCTCCTACACAACTAGAAAAAATCGATATGATTGATTTCGCCGATTTAATCGTCATCAATAAATTTGAAAGAAAAGGGTCTGAAGATGCGCTTCGCCAAGTTCAAAAGCAATATCAGCGCAGCCATGAATTGTGGGATGAAAATCTTGATCATATGCCTGTCTATGGAACGATTGCGAGCCAATTTAATGACAAGGGAACCAACTCATTATTTGCAGCATTAATTCGAACCATTAACGAAAAATGTGGCTATGATTGGCAAACATCTTATGAGCAATTTGTTAAAACGCAAAAACAAAATGTCATCATTCCAAATGACCGCCGCTACTATTTGCGTGAAATCTCCGATACGGTGAGAAGCTATCATAAAAAGGCAGCACAGCAAGCAGATCTAGCGAGAAAACTATATCAATTAGAAGGCACGCTAAAGCTTGTCCAAGAAAAGCATGGCGAAGAAGCACTTGTTGAGTCTCTGAATCAACTAATGGAAGGTGTCAAAGATCAGCTTACTGCAGAATCTAAGCAAATACTGAAAAATTGGCATACGCTGAAAGAAAGCTATAGCGGCGATGAATTAGTAACGAAAGTGCGCGACAAAGAAATCCGTACATTGCTGACGACTACGAGTTTGTCAGGTCTCAAGATTCCTAAAGTTGCATTGCCGAAGTTCGAAGATTATGGCGAGATTTTGCGCTTTGTTTATGCTGAAAATGTGCCGGGTGCATTCCCGTATACTGCGGGTGTTTTTCCGTTTAAACGCGAAGGAGAAGATCCAAAACGTCAGTTTGCTGGTGAGGGAACACCGGAACGAACAAATCGCCGCTTCCATTATCTATCGAAAGATGACGATGCAAAACGCTTATCTACCGCATTTGATTCCGTGACATTGTACGGAGAAGATCCAGATGAACGGCCGGATATCTACGGTAAAGTAGGGGAATCAGGTGTCAGCATTTGTACGCTAGATGATATGAAAAAGCTATATGACGGATTCAATTTATGTGCGCCTTCAACCTCTGTGTCAATGACAATCAACGGTCCTGCGCCTATTATATTAGCCATGTTTATGAATACTGCGATTGACCAACAAGTACGTTTGAGAGAGAGCGAGCTTGGCCGGACACTGACTGTGGAAGAGTTTGCGGAAACAAGAGCCAATACGTTGAATGTCGTTCGCGGTACTGTACAGGCTGACATTTTAAAAGAAGACCAAGGTCAAAATACGTGCATCTTCTCAACAGAATTTGCACTTCGGATGATGGGGGATATCCAGCAGTATTTCATTAATGAAAAAGTGCGGAATTATTACTCTGTTTCGATTTCTGGATACCACATTGCAGAAGCGGGCGCTAATCCAATTTCACAGCTTGCATTCACATTAGCAAATGGCTTTACCTATGTTGAATATTATTTAAGCCGTGGCATGAACATCGATGACTTTGCGCCAAACCTTTCCTTCTTCTTCTCAAATGGCCTTGATCCTGAGTATAGTGTAATCGGTCGGGTAGCGAGAAGAATTTGGGCTGTTACGATGCGCGATTTATATGGTGCTAATGAACGTAGTCAAAAATTAAAATACCATATCCAAACATCGGGAAGAAGTCTTCATGCACAAGAAATAGACTTTAACGATATCCGGACTACCTTGCAAGCGTTGATGGCACTGCATGACAATTGCAATTCATTGCATACAAATGCATATGATGAAGCCATCACAACGCCAACTGAAGAGTCGGTGAGACGCGCAATGGCCATTCAAATGATCATCACAAAAGAACATGGTCTCACTAAGAATGAAAATCCTCTGCAAGGAGCATTTATTATCGAAGAATTGACACAGCTAGTGGAAGAGGCAGTGCTTGAGGAATTCGACAGAATGAATGACCGCGGGGGTGTGTTAGGAGCAATGGAGACTCAATACCAACGTGGTAAGATCCAAGAAGAGTCTATGCATTATGAATCGCTGAAACACTCAGGGCAACTGCCGATTATTGGTGTTAATACGTATTTAAATCCAAATCCTCCTTCACAGGAGTCCATTAACTCGATGGAAATTGCACGAGCTTCTAAAGAGGAAAAAGAGACACAAATTGAGAATTTGCGAGTCTTTAAGGAACTCCACAAGGATGAAGTGGATGCTGCACTTAGCAAGCTGAAAGAAACAGCAAAAAATGGCGGCAATATTTTTGGTGAATTAATGGAAACAGTTAAGGTTGCGAGTCTTGGCCAAATTACAAATGCTCTATATGAAGTTGGCGGCCAATATAGAAGAAATATGTAGCTGAAACATTCCTTTCATTATTCTCACTTGAATTCTTGCTCTTTAGGCTTTACGAATCATAAAATCAGGAGTATGCTTTATTCAAACAACGTTTATTTGTTCATATGAGGAAGTGTCTAATCCTACGATTAGGCCTTCTTCTTTTTGACTTATATTGGATGGGACTATTGTTGAAGGAGTGAGAATGCAGTGAAAATCGCGATTCATTTCATAGTAATACTATTGTGCTTGATTTTGACTTATTTTACCTATGATAAGCAACTTGGCGCAGTCTCATTCCTGCTCTTAGCGATCTACCTTTTTGCATATGGCTATTACCGCTTACGCTTAGAAAAGAAGAAGAATTGATTCGTGCAACAATGAATATAAGATAATATAAGGATTCGTTGTGCGTGAAAGAAGCACAAGTTGACTCAAAGTTATTGATAGTTATGGCTGCCCATACAAATCAGTCAGGTATTGGTTGTGGATTAAGTATCTGGCATAGTACAATACTGTTGAACTCTTGAACGATCCAAATTTGGTTCCTTAGGCGTGACAGCAGTAATAAGAAGTTCAAAATGGATATGATGTTTAGGACAAGAAAGGACGTGCATGATTTGAACCTTCGTGAATTAAATGAAGAACAATTAACAGAAGAATCATTAATTAATTTAGCATATGCAATTTTGGAGGAAAAGCACCAACCACTTTCATTTACTGAAATAATGCAAGCGATTGTAGACCTAGGTGCACGCTCAGAGGCAGAAATGAAAGCTGCTTCTGCTCAATTTTATACAGATATGAATATCGATGGCCGTTTTATTGCTTTGGGCGAAAATCGCTGGGGTGTTCGTGAATGGTATGCTATTGATCAAGTAGAAGAAGAAACAGCTCCAACTGTAAGAGTGCGCAAGAAAAAAGCAAAAGTCGTTGAAGAAGATGATTTAGATGACGACGCAGAAGAAATTGAATTTGAAGAAGACTTTGATGAATTCCTAGATGAAGATGAAGCTGAAGAAGAAGCGGTAGAGGAAGAAACATTTGATGCTGGTGATCTCGAAGATATCGATGAAGAAGAGTTAGAAGAAGATATCGATATGGATGACGAAGAGTTTGAACTAGATGAAGATGAAGATGACGATGAAGAAGATGAATTGGAAGAAAAAGAAAGAGACTAACTTCTTGACTTCTTTTGAGTTATCATTTAACCTTTTACTTGGGCTCCTTAAAAAAGGAGATTGACCGTGAAACTTCACGCTCCCCCTGCAAATTATTTGCGGGAGGAGCGTTTTTTGTTTTTTAAAAAACCTATCTTCAGCACTAACTAGGAGGAATTTTCATTGACCAAATATATTTTTGTAACTGGTGGCGTAGTTTCATCATTAGGTAAAGGGATCACAGCAGCATCACTTGGACGTTTGTTAAAAAACCGTGGAATGAATGTAACAATTCAAAAATTTGATCCATACATCAATATCGATCCAGGAACTATGAGCCCATACCAACATGGTGAAGTGTTCGTTACAGATGATGGCGCAGAAACTGATTTAGACTTAGGCCACTACGAGCGTTTTATTGATATTAACTTAGGTAAACATTCAACAGTGACATCTGGTAAAGTTTACTCAACAGTATTGAAAAAAGAACGCCGCGGAGATTACAACGGTGGTACTGTACAAGTGATTCCGCATATCACAAATGAAATTAAAGACCGCATCCAACGTGCGGGCCGCGAAACAAGTGCAGACATCGTCATCACAGAAGTCGGCGGAACAGTAGGCGATATCGAGTCATTGCCATTCCTTGAAGCAATTCGCCAAATGAAAAGCAATCTTGGAAATGAAAATGTCCTTTATTTACACTGTACACTTATCCCTTATATTGGTGCAGCAGGTGAGCTAAAAACGAAACCGACTCAGCACTCAGTGAAAGAGTTACGTTCATTAGGTATTCAACCAAACATTTTGGTGGTACGTTCAGATCGCCCAGTGCCAACAGAAATGAAAGAAAAACTAGCGCTATTCTGCGATGTAAAACCGCATGAAGTTATTGAATGCGTGGATGCAGAAAGCCTTTATGATATCCCGTTAAATCTGCAAGCGCAACACATTGATGACATTGTTTTAGAACACTTTGGCATTGAAGCACCACAAGCAGATATGGCTGATTGGAAAGCTTTAGTCGATAAAGTAAAAAGCCTTAAAAAGACAACGAAAATTGCACTTGTCGGAAAATACGTTGAGTTGCAAGATGCTTATATCTCTGTAGTAGAAGCATTGAAACATGCTGGATACGCACATGATACAGATATAGAAGTGAATGCTATCAATGCAGAAGACGTAACAGAAGAAAATGTAAAAGAATTATTACATGACGCTGACGGTATTTTAGTACCAGGTGGATTTGGTGATCGTGGAGTAGAAGGTAAAATTTTAGCAATCCAATATGCACGTGAAAACGATGTACCATTCTTGGGTATTTGTTTAGGCATGCAGCTTGCATCAGTTGAATTTGCACGCAATGTACTTGGGCTTAAAGGTGCACATTCAGCTGAATTGGATGCAGAAACAAAATATCCAGTCATTGCATTACTACCTGACCAAATCGATGTAGAAGATTTAGGTGGCACACTTCGCCTTGGCCTATATCCATGTAAATTAAAAGAAGGATCTCGTGCAGGTGAAATCTATAATGATGAACTAGTATATGAACGTCATCGCCATCGTTATGAATTCAACAATGAGTTCCGTGAAGCGATGGAAGCAGAAGGACTAGTCTTCTCAGGAACTTCTCCTGACGATCGTTTAGTAGAAATTATTGAATTGCCGGAGAAAAAATTCTTTGTTGCATGTCAATTCCATCCAGAATTCATTTCACGTCCTAACCGTCCACAACCGTTATTCCGCGAGTTTGTTGGCGCTTCTGTGAAATAAATGAAACAAAAGTAAAACCAGGCTGATACATTAGCCTGGTTTTTTCTTTATTGTTTAGTTAAAATAATTTAAATATCTCATGGCTTAGAATTATAGCCCATCCACCATTTCATCATAAGACATCTTGATCGCCTCATAGATAAACAGAGCTGTTAGCGTATGTGGTAAGACAATACGCTCGCCCAAATCATTCGGTAACAATCCTTTTTTAATATCCATAGAAATATACGTATAAGCTAGGTCGGCCATTTTTCCGGCATTTTCAACTTTCTCACTTGCCACAACTGCAAAGGGGATAAATGCATCGTATAAAGTTTGAGCTAACTTTAATGCATTTGGATCATGTGCGGTTCGTGCGAAGATACATACACGGTCAATATCCGTAATATTCGCTTCCGGAGTAAAAGGGCGCAATTGTTGGAAAGGTTCTGCAGCTTGCATAGCATTGACTTCTACAGCCTTTAGCTCATCAAAGCATGCAAAATAGACAAACCCTTCTCCAATTCCAGCTTGTGCAAGCAGACGGGCAGTTTCCTCGATTGCTTCTTCTTGGTCTGTAGCCACTCGCTTTAACAAGCCGCCGATTTGGGTAGATAACATTTTTAACATTCCATTCACCTCACCTTCATTATAAATGGGTATAATCCAATTGCAAAATAGAGCCCTGAAATGGTTCTCATATTGTGATATTATTTAATTTTTTTGTGTGAAAGAGAGTTTGTTAAAATAAAAACTTATCTAATAATGCAGGAAAATAAAAATAATGGGCGAATAGAGTATAATAAGGGGACAATAAAGTTTAAAATTGCAATATATACAAGTACTAAAAAATGGAAAGATATTTTATCAATAGTTACTAATATATGAGTTCTACATTTCATTTAGCTCCTTGTTTAGCGAACTCCTAGTATTCTTATAGAGTTTGCTATTTTTGGTGTAGGAGGAATGAAACTGACGAGATTTGTATTCGGTACGCTGCTGAATGCAAATGTCTTGAATGATTATGAATTTCCAATAAAGTGCAAAAAAGTAAAAGAAACAGAAATAGTTAAAAGATTTTAATTGTAATTAATCAAAATCATCAATATATCAACCATCGAAGGAGAGGTGAATTCTGCTATAAGGACAGGCAAAACAACAGATAGGATATAAAAACTGCACGCTAGACTAGCATGAAAACACACATATATTAAGCTGTAGTTAATTGTTAATGGTATGGGACTTATTC
This sequence comes from Rummeliibacillus sp. GQ308, assembly GCF_059759115.1. NCBI lineage: Bacteria > Bacillati > Bacillota > Bacilli > Caryophanales > Caryophanaceae > Rummeliibacillus > Rummeliibacillus sp. GQ308. The sequence goes on from NZ_JCAXDQ010000001.1 coordinate 163,435, forward strand.
GCTATAGTAGGTTTTATTTCTGTATAAATTGGGATTGGCCATCGTTTGGAAAATAATGAAAAGGTGATTCTGAAAGTGCTTACAGGATAAATATACTGGCGGTTAAGAGTTTATGAAGCAGGGTATGTCTAGCATAGATAAATATATTTGCCTGTATTTTTGTAGCAGAAAGGTATATGAAAAAAATATTAATTGTCGACGACCAGCAAGGCATCAGAATGCTTCTCAGCGAGGTTTTTAAAAATGAGGGGTTTGAAACACTTCTTGCATCTAATGGAGCAGAAGCGGTACAAATATTTGAAAATAACATGCTAGACTGCGTGTTATTAGATATGAAAATTCCAGGTATGCACGGTCTGGAAATATTAAAAAAAATAAAAGAAACTTATGCAGATTTGCCTGTGATTATGATGACAGGAGACAGCGACAAAGAAGTGATGAATGAAGCTGAAAATTGCGGAGCAGATTACTTTTTCGCAAAACCATTTAATATTTTAGAAGTAAGAGATACTGTGATAAAAATAGTTGTGTAATAAGTATTGTCGGTAGTCAATGCTTATTCTTTTTGTTATGATAAGAAGGGAAATACTCAATATAACATAACACCATGTTACATTACATCCTAAAGGAGGATTTACTAATGGCTTTGGTTTCAATGAAAGAAATGTTAATTACAGCAAAAGAAAATAGCTATGCTGTAGGTCAATTCAATATTAATAATCTTGAATGGACACAAGCAATTCTACAAGCGGCAGAAGAAGAAAAATCACCAGTTATTTTAGGCGTATCTGAAGGTGCGGGGAAATATATGGGTGGATTTATTGCCGTTGTTCAAATGGTTAAAGGCCTAATGGAAAGCTATAACACAACTGTGCCAGTGGCAATTCATTTAGATCATGGTTCAAGTTTTGAAAAATGTAAAGAGGCGATTGATGCAGGCTTTACATCTGTCATGATTGATGCATCTCACCATCCATTTGAAGAAAACATTGAAATCACTTCAAAAGTAGTTGAGTATGCGCATGCACACGGTGTTTCTGTAGAAGCAGAACTTGGTACAGTAGGCGGCGACGAAGATGGCGTAATCGGCGGCATTAAGTATGCTGACCCAGAGGAATGCCGCAAGATGGTAGAAGCGACAGCAATAGACTGTTTAGCACCTGCATTGGGCTCAGTTCACGGTCCATACAAAGGCGAACCAAACTTGGGCTTTAAAGAAATGGAAGAAATCTCAAAACTGGCAGATCTTCCACTTGTACTTCACGGAGGAACAGGTATCCCTACAAAAGACATTCAACGTTCTATCTCATTGGGTACTGCAAAAATTAACGTGAATACTGAAAACCAAATTGCTGCTACAAAAGCGATTCGCGAATTTTTGGACAAGGATAAAGAACAATACGATCCACGTAAATTCTTAGGTCCTGCTCGCGAGGCAATTAAAGCCACTGTTATCGGAAAAATGCGCGAGTTCGGTAGCTCTCAAAAAGCATAAGCATATAGTTTAAATAGAGAGGAATGGGAGAAGGAACCGGTTTGAATCCGGGACTTCTCCATTTTTCCATCATTAGGAGGAAATAGAAGTGAAATTTTTTATTGATACAGCCAATTTTGATGAAATTAAGGAAGCACACTCATGGGGGATTCTTTCAGGTGTAACAACAAACCCTTCACTAGTAGCGAAAGAGAAAAACATCTCATTCCATGATCGTTTGAAAGAGATTGCAGATTTAGTAGATGGATCTATTAGTGGGGAAGTTATTGCTTTAGATGCAGAGGGCATGATCAAAGAAGGTCATGAATTAGCTCAAATCGCGCCGAATATTACGGTTAAATTGCCATTCACACCCGCAGGTTTGACTGCTTGTGCTGCGCTAACGGCAGAAGGAATCAAAACGAATGTGACGTTAATCTTTAATGCAAACCAAGCTTTAATGGCTGCACGTGCTGGTGCTACGTATGTTTCTCCGTTCTTAGGCCGCTTAGATGATATTGGTCAAGATGGTACAGAACTAGTAAGAGAAATTGCAGAGATTTTTGCTATTCACGAGATACCAACACAAATTATCGCTGCTTCTATTCGTCACCCACGACACATTACAGAAGCTGCTCTAGCAGGCGCACACATCGCCACTACACCATATAAAGTGTTGAAACAATTATTCCATCATCCTTTGACAGATAAAGGGATCGAAGGCTTCATGAAAGACTGGGCAAACAAAGATAAATAATTAAGGAGAATGAGATGGACGTGTATAAAATTGCGGGTGAAAAACCTCTAAAGGGCACGATTAAAGTCAGCGGCGCAAAAAATAGTGCAGTAGCCTTAATCCCTGCTTCCATTTTGGCCAATTCTCCTGTAACAATCGAAGGATTGCCAGAAATTTTAGATGTTTGGACACTAAAGACTTTGCTTGAGGAAATTGGCGGAAATGTAGAATTTGATGATGGTCGTATGGTTATAGATCCACGTTCTATGGTGGATATGCCGATGCCTAATGGCAATGTCAAAAAATTGCGCGCATCGTATTACCTAATGGGAGCTATGCTAGGCCGCTTCAAAAAAGCAGTTATCGGCTTGCCTGGCGGATGTCATCTTGGCCCTCGTCCTATTGACCAGCATATTAAAGGTTTTGAAGCCTTAGGTGCGCAGGTGACTAATGAACATGGAGCTATCTATTTGCGTGCAGAAGAATTGCGTGGAGCAAAAATTTACTTAGATGTTAGCAGTGTCGGTGCAACGATTAATATTATGCTGGCAGCAGTGCTTGCAACAGGCAAAACGATTATTGAAAATGCAGCAAAAGAGCCAGAAATTATTGATGTTGCCACATTGCTCACAAATATGGGCGCCAAAATCAAAGGAGCTGGAACTAACGTAATTCGGATTGAAGGCGTCGAAGAATTGCATGGCACGAACCATACTATTATTCCTGACCGCATTGAAGCGGGTACCTATATGATTATGGCGGCTGCTATTGGAGATGGCGTGACTATCGATAATGTTATTCCACTCCATTTAGAAGCAGTCACGGCAAAACTACGTGAAATGGGCGTAGAAGTCATGGAAGAAGAAGAACGAATTTTTATTCCTAAGCCTAAAAGCTTAAAACCTGTGGATATTAAAACGCTTGTATATCCAGGGTTTCCGACTGACTTGCAACAACCATTCACTGTGCTATTAACGCAAGCAAACGGTTCCTCTATCGTTACAGATACCATTTATTCCGCTCGCTTTAAGCATATAGACGAAATTAGCAGAATGGGTGCAGTTGCCAAAGTAGAAGGGCGTTCGGCCATTTTAACAGGTCCTACAAAGCTAGAAGCTGCTACAGTTACTGCAACAGATTTGAGAGCGGGAGCAGCACTTATTATCGCGGGCTTGTTAGCAAAAGGAAATACCGAAGTCCATGATATTTTCCATATTGAGCGCGGTTACAGCGATATTATTGCTAAGTTACAGGATTTAGGAGCAGATATCCATCGAGAGTCAATCGAAACAGAATCTGCAAACCAAGCGGCAAAGCGTTTTAACTAAAAATAATCAGGCACAACAAAAACTGTGTGCTATAATAGATTTAGTGTGAAAACGAATCAGTCATCAAGATGGAAATGGGAGGAACAGTTAAAAATGAAACGCAGTTTATCTATGGAAGTAGTTCGTGTGACAGAAGCAGCAGCAATCGCATCAGCAAGATGGATGGGCCGTGGCTTAAAGATGGAAGCAGATGATGCGGCAACAACAGCTATGCGCCAAGTATTTGATTCTATTCCAATGGACGCGGTAGTAGTGATTGGCGAAGGCGAGATGGACGAAGCGCCTATGCTATACATCGGAGAGAAACTCGGTTCAGATCCAGCTGGTCCTCAAGTGGATATTGCAGTCGATCCGCTAGAAGGCACAAATATTGTTGCACAAGGAAGTGGGAATGCACTCACAGTTCTTGCGATTGCCGACCGAGGCAACTTGCTTCATGCGCCGGATATGTATATGGATAAAATCGCAGTTGGACCAGAAGCCGCAGGTAAGATTGATATCGATGCACCTGTAATCGATAATCTTAAAGCGGTAGCAAAAGCGAAAAATAAGAACATCGAGGACGTAGTGGCAACACTATTAAATCGTGATCGTCACCAACCAATCGTTGACCAAATCCGTGCTGCAGGTGCTCGTATCAAATTCATCACGGATGGCGATGTAGCAGCAGCAATCAACACAGCGTTTGACGAAACAGGCGTAGACATTCTGTTCGGCACAGGTGGAGCTCCAGAAGGCGTTATTGCAGCAGTTGCACTAAAATGCCTAGGCGGAGAGCTTCAAGGAAAGCTTATTCCATCTAACGAAGAAGAAGTAGAACGCTGCCGTAAAATGGGTATCGCCGTTAACACTGTGTTAAAGATGGAAGATTTGGTTAAAGGCGATGATGCTATTTTCGCAGCAACTGGCGTAACAGATGGCGAACTTTTGAAAGGCGTCCAATTCAAAGGTGGGCACTGTACGACAGAGTCGGTTGTAATGCGTGCAAAATCAGGAACTGTTCGTTTTGTTGAAGGTAGACATAGTTTAACAAAAAAACCAAAACTATTTATGCAAGATTAAACTTCTATTTTACTTGGCCCGGCATTTGCCGGGTCTCTTCTCGCTAAAATTCCATTCCCAATGACAAAGTAGTGAAGCTTCACTCAGGTGCTTTCTTTACAATGAGTGTTAGTTCGGTTCCACTGTTTCTGCATCAACTCGAAATGTCTTGATGCAGAACCTGTGAACTCGATTGGTTCAATTAAGCCTATGACGGATTGGCAAAGTTTCGCTGCCCCAATCGGTCTATTACTGGCAGTTATGGCCCACCTAAATTCTCATTTACACCAAAGTGAAGGTGGGGCTGCCCGTTCGTGCGGGATAACTCTCATCCTCATTTCGTGATTTTTACAATATTAAACAAGAGTGGTGTATTGCCTATGACGACAATGACAATTTCTCAACTTGAAGATATGAAATTAAAAGATCTCTATGCGCTTGCTAGAGAATATAAAATTTCGTATTATGGCAAGTTGACAAAAAAAGAGCTGATTTTTGCAATTTTAAAATCTCGTGCCGAAAGTGAAGGTTATTTCTTTATGGAAGGTGTGCTTGAAATCATCCAACAAGAAGGATTTGGTTTCTTGCGCCCTATCAACTATTCACCAAGCTCTGAGGATATCTATATATCTGCATCCCAAATTCGACGTTTTAGCTTGAGAAATGGCGATAAGGTAACGGGGAAAGTTCGTCCGCCGAAAGAAAATGAACGCTACTACGGACTTTTACATGTTGAAGCTGTCAATGGCGAGGATCCAGAAGTGGCCAAAGAACGTGTATTTTTCCCTGCGCTTACGCCGTTGTATCCTGATAGACACATCAAATTAGAAACAACACCGTCAAAACTATCTACTCGTATTATGGATTTAGTGGCTCCAGTCGGTTTTGGACAACGGGGATTAATCGTCGCTCCACCAAAAGCGGGTAAGACATTGCTGATGAAAGAAATCGCAAATGCCATTACGGAGAAATACCCTGAGTCAGAATTAATTGTGCTATTGATAGATGAACGACCAGAAGAAGTAACAGATATTGAACGTTCAGTAAATGCGGATGTAGTAAGTTCTACATTCGATGAACTGCCAGAAAATCATGTGAAAGTCGCAGAACTTGTTCTTGAACGTGCTATGCGTCTTGTTGAACATAAACGTGATGTGATTATTTTAATGGATTCTATCACAAGGCTTGCTCGCGCCTATAACCTTGTTATCCCACCAAGTGGTCGTACGTTATCAGGCGGTATTGACCCTGCGGCTTTCCACCGACCAAAACGGTTCTTCGGTGCAGCTCGGAACATTGAAGAAGGCGGTAGTTTGACTATTTTGGCTACAGCTTTAATCGATACAGGCTCGCGTATGGATGAAGTCATTTACGAAGAATTTAAAGGTACAGGAAATTTAGAGCTACATCTAGATCGCAGCCTTGCTGAACGACGTATCTTCCCAGCTATTGATATCCGCCGCTCCGGCACGCGGAAAGAAGAACTTCTTATTCCAAAAGAACAGTTGGATAAGCTGTGGGCAATTCGAAAAACCTTCTCGGACTCTCCAGATTTTGCGGAGCGTTTCTTGAAAAAATTGCGTAATACAAAGACAAATGAAGAGTTTTTTGATACGCTAAATACCGATATGAAAGCTGCACGTAATGGCAAAGGATTAATTTAAATTCCTCGAATTAATTTGTTGCATCTTCTGTCGGGACTTGCTATACTATGGTTATTGCATTTCATACGTGTTGCATATACGGCAAACAAAAACTGGGTCGTGTAAGGCAACAGTTCGATAATACTCTGTTCCAGATGGTTCAGGGCGAGAGGAGATATTACACATGAAACAAGGAATTCATCCAGAATACAAAGAAGCTACTGTAACATGCTCTTGCGGTAATTCTTTCAAAACAGGTTCAGTAAAAGAAAACATCAACGTTGAGTTTTGCAGCGAATGTCACCCATTCTATACTGGCCGTCAAAAATTCGCGTCTGCTGATGGACGTGTGGATCGTTTCAACAAAAAATACGGTCTTAAATAAATCACTGAAAACTTCTAATACCTGCCTTGCGCCTATTGCGCGGCAGGTATTTTTCTTGCGGCATAGGCTATTTTCGTGTAGTATTAAGCACGTTGTTTAATGAAAGTCACACTACAATTTGGTGAGGGCTTTTTTAATTCCTCTCTGATTTTGGTAGGCTTTTCTTTCACTAAAGAGAGTTTTTATCTGTTAAAACGAGAAAAAATAATCATACATATCACAAAATAGAGCGAAAAAAAAGAGCAGAAAAATGTCCTCTTTTTCGATATGATGATGGATATATGTTTTGAAAGGGGTCTACTTCATGTATGTAATGACTCAAAATGGCTGGATTGAAGTAATCTGCGGTAGTATGTTCTCTGGGAAATCAGAAGAGCTGATTCGCCGTGTACGAAGAGCGCAATTTGCAAAACAAAAGATTGTTGTGTTTAAACCTAAAATAGATAATCGCTATAGCGAAGAAGCTGTTGTAAGCCATAATGGCACAACGGTTATCGCTTATCCTATTTCACAATCTACAGACATGTGGGGCTATCTCTCAGATGATGTAGATGTGGTAGCAATTGATGAAGCTCAGTTTTTTGGAGAGGATATTATTGCTACTGTTCAACAACTAGCGAATCATGGATATCGAGTTATTTTAGCGGGACTTGACCAAGACTTTAAAGGAGTTCCTTTTGGGCCAATGCCACAACTGATGGCGATTGCGGAGCAGGTAACAAAGCTTCAAGCAGTATGCAGTGTATGTGGATCACCTGCAAGCCGCACACAGCGGTTAATTAATGGACAACCTGCTAAGGCGGATGATCCTGTTATCTTAGTGGGCGCTGCGGAGGCATATGAGCCTCGCTGTAGACACCACCATGTTGTACCGGCAAGTCAAACACAAGTAAAGTGAAACGCTGTTAAAACTTGATCCGTTCAATCGATAAAGAGATGACAGAAAATGCCCGTCAACGGGTTACGAAGAGTGGCTGCTGGCTGCTCTTTTTTCATTTGCGCTATAGGGATTATTCTGCAGAAATACAGCACTTCAGTCTTTAGTGTTGTGAAATTTAATGCCACTCAGTATTAAGCCTATATGGGGATTAAAATAAATCATGAAATTTTCAAAAAAGTAGCATGCCTTGCTGTTTTTCTTTATACTAATAAATGGAGCACATAAAACAGAATCCTTTTTAGCAGCGTCGACAGGACCCTGCTTTCCTTCATAAAGTGATGGCCAATCATGGGATTTTGTTCAATCTCCGCTGATTGGTACGTAACACTAAAACGGACGCTTTGTGGACAGTTCGCTGAAACGGGCTAACCATTGATCCGTAAGGACAATAAACTTACTACAGATACAGAAAGGTATTGGTGAAATATATGTTTGATCGCTTACAAGCTGTAGAAGATCGCTATGAAAAATTAAACGAACTTCTAAGTGACCCGGATGTTGTATCCGATTCGAAAAAGCTAGCGAAATATTCAAAAGAACAATCGGATATTCAGGAAACAGTAGAAGTTTACCGTGAATATAAATCTGCAAAAGAGCAACTAGCTGAAGCACGCGAAATGCTAGAAGATAAATTAGATGCAGAAATGAAAGAAATGGTAAAAGAAGAAGTAAATGAGCTTGAAAGTAATATTGCTGATTATGAAGAACGCCTGCGCATCTTACTAATCCCGAAAGATCCGAATGACAGCAAAAACGTTATTGTGGAAATCCGTGGAGCTGCAGGCGGAGACGAAGCAGCATTATTTGCTAATTCACTTTTCCGCATGTACAGCAAATATGCAGAAACGCAAGGCTGGAAAATTGATATCATGAACGCTAACCCAACTGAGCTTGGCGGTTACAAAGAGATTGTCTTTATGATCAACGGACAAGGCGCTTACTCAAAATTCAAATTTGAAAGCGGAGCACACCGGGTACAACGCGTTCCGGAAACAGAATCCCAAGGACGTGTTCATACATCCACTTCAACTGTTGTCGTAATGCCAGAAGCGGAAGAAGTAGAATTAGATCTGCAAGATAAAGATATTCGTGTGGATATCTACCATGCATCTGGTGCAGGTGGACAGCACGTCAACAAAACGGCATCTGCTGTTCGTATGACACATATTCCTACAGGGATTGTTGTAGCAATGCAAGATGAACGTTCTCAATTGAAAAACAGAGAGAAAGCAATGAAAGTATTGCGTGCACGCGTGTACGACAAATTGCAGCAAGATGCACAAAGCGAGTATGATGCAGAACGTAAATCAGCTGTAGGTACAGGTGACCGCTCTGAACGTATCCGTACGTACAATTATCCACAAAACCGTGTGACCGATCACCGCATTGGCTTAACCATCCAAAAACTCGACCAAATTATTGATGGGAAATTAGATGAGTTGATTGATGCTTTGATTTTGGAAGAACAAGCGAAGAAGTTGGATGCGCTAAATGACGCAGCCCTTTAAATACATTTATGAGGCCCTGAATGGGGCTTCTTCTTTTTTGCAGGAACATGGTCGAGAGGAAATTGCTGCAAGACTTCTATTGCAGCATGCATTAAATAAGTCACATACTGAATTATTAATCAGTATGAGGGAGCCTTTAACAGCAGAGCAAAACCAAGCGTATTGGCAAATGGTTGAGTCACATGCGAAAGGGACGCCAATCCAATATATCACGGGTTCAGAAGAATTCTACGGACGAACATTTACAGTCGATCCTTCCGTCCTCATACCGAGACCGGAGACAGAAGAATTGGTGGAAGAAGCGTTAAAACGAGCTCAGCGAATATTTGAAAACGGAGCAGAGATAAAGCTTGCAGATATTGGGACAGGCAGCGGGGCAATCGCTATCACGATGAAAAAAGAAATGCCCCTACTAGAGGTGACAGCAACTGATATTTCGCCACAAGCATTACAGGTAGCGGAGAACAATGCCAAACGATTGAGTGCAGATATATGTTTTTTGCAAGGCGATTTGACAGAACCAATCGTTCAACAAAAGTGGCAAATTGTTTTATCAAACCCGCCCTATATTGCTTATCAAGAGGCGGAGGAGATGTCTGAGATCGTGCTGGATCATGAACCGCACACAGCACTCTTTGCAGAAGAAAATGGTTTAGCCTTATATAGAAAACTAGCAGAAACATTGCCAAGTATTATGGCAAAACCTAGTTTCATAGGATTGGAAATTGGTTATAAACAAGGTCCAGCTGTCGTCCAATTATTCAAAGATAGCTTTCCTGATGCCAAGGTTGAGCTATTAAAAGATATTAATTCAAACGATCGAATGGTTTTTTGTGAAATAGATGTATAAATAGTAATCTCTTTGCCCATGATAGTTTCATGGAGGGGATACAATATGCTAGAAGATTACTATACAATCAAACAACCTGAAATCGTGTCTTATGAATCTATTAAACAACCAAAAAAACAATCACAAGTGGCGACACTTTTATTATTCATAACATCTTTATTACTTATCCAATTACTGCTTCTTATTTTTCAAAGTGTTGCTACACAACAATATAGCGCGGATTTGGCACAGCCGAGATTCCGCCTTATTGCTAATAGCAACTCGCAAGCAGACCAACTTTATAAAAAGCAGATCTTAGAAAATATAAAACCGATTATAGAAAAAGAGATGGCCAATAGCTCAGGCTCCATTAACTTATCCACAATTGAAAGTGAGATCAAAAGAACGCTGGCACCAAAGATTGAGTCGGGCGAAATCAATGTCCAAACAACGAAAGCTTTATTTCCGCCAAAACGTGATGATTACAAAATGTATGCACAGGATGTCTATAAAGCAGTCGTTGTCACCATCGGCGCAGGGAAAGGCGACAATTGGTGGTGTGGTTTATTTCCTAAGGTTTGCTATAAAGATAAAGAAGTAAAAGATGAGAAAAAAGAAAAAGAAGAAGAAAAACCAAAGTTTTTCATCGTTGAATGGTTCAAAAAAATATTTTAGGATGAGAGTTAATCACAAAATTGTGCAAACTTGTCCACATTTCAGAGAATGTTATCAACAAATTGTGTATAACTTTCTGAAAAATAAGGTTTATCGGGAGGTAATCGAATGGAAACGCAACGGCTTGTTGTGGATAACAATGTGGAATCTGAAAAAAGTTATACACAAGCTGTGAATTTGTTAGCTGAAGGCGAGATTGTAGCGTTGCCAACAGAGACAGTCTATGGACTTGGAGCTGTCGCTACAAATGAAGCAGCAGTCAAAAAAATATACAGTGCTAAAGGAAGGCCGTCTGATAATCCGCTAATTGTTCACATCGGCACGAAGGAAGAGCTTAGTAAATATGTGGATAGCATTTCTGAAAAAGCGGTGAAGTGTATGGATGCATTTTGGCCAGGGCCATTAACCATGATTTTCAAGTCAAAGCCAAATGTCTTTGCAAAAAGCGTAACAGCAGGCCTAGATACTGTCGGTATTCGGATGCCGAGTCACCCTGTAGCGTTAAAATTATTGCAAGCTTTAGGTATGCCGGTAGCAGCACCAAGCGCAAATCGAAGCGGCAAACCAAGCCCAACGGAAGCTATTCATGTGGAACAAGACTTAGCCGGAAAAATTCCTTTAATATTAGATGGAGGGGCGACAGGTGTTGGCGTTGAATCAACTGTCCTTGATCTAACAAAGGAAATACCGGTAATCTTACGTCCGGGTGCGATTACAAAAGAGATGCTAGAGGAAGTGATAGGGCCAGTTGAACAGCCTACACATATAGAGCAGGAACAAGGCGCCCCGAAAGCGCCGGGAATGAAATATACCCATTATGCTCCGAATGCACCCGTATACTTAATTGAAAGAAACAAACAGATTGTCCAAGAGGCGATTCAACATTTGCAAGCGAAGCATTATAAGGTAGCATTGATTGCACCGCCATCCTTCAAAGAGTTATCACCTGATTGGTTCTTTTCAATTGGTAACACACAGGATGAAATGGCGTCTCATCTTTTTCATGCCTTGCGCGCATGTGATTCTACAGATGCACAGATAGTGCTGGCTACTGCTACTTCAACAGAAGGTGTAGGCGCAGCGATTATGAATCGCTTGGAAAAATCAGCAGGCGGCAAATGGTATACGCTAAACAATATATAATAAAGGGCGTTTCGAGCATACTGAAAGACTGAGTAGGTATTAAATTATTATTATCATTTGTACAAAAATTTAATTGTAGTTGAAACAACGGAGACTCCTGCGGCATAGCAAGACAGGCGAGACCCCACAGCGCAGCGAGGAGGCTCGGCGCTCGCCCGTGGAAAGCGTAGTTGTTTCCACTACTTCTAAACCAAATGATTAATGATAACTAAGTTTTTGGTTTTTTGGAGGTCTTATACTTTTCGTGGGAGTTTTACCCACGCCCTTGAGTTAAATTCAGTAAATAAAAAATGCTTCTTATTATATAGGAAGCATTTTTTATTATTAAAAATTAGTACCCCCTTTTTTCTCCCATCCTCAATCTGGAATGAAGAAGAACTTCGTTTCATAGGATATAAAAGATTGTGATAGAGAAGGGAGTGCTGTTTTGGCAGAAATACTTGCAGCTATATTTACAGCAATAGATGTGTTGACAATTTATTTGCTATTGCCAAATGTAAAATATCGCTTTTGGCTATCTCTATGGACAGGTGCCCTTCACATGTTGTTTCCTTTAATCGGTTTCCACGTAGGTGAATGGCTTGCATCCTATATATCGAGCTTAGCCCAAAATATTTCTGGTATATTATTAAGTTTAATTGGTGTACAACTATTACTAGCGGCAAAAGATCAAAGGCCAGCAACGATTCCGGTCGTCATACTGGCTATTACAACAAGTCTTGATACCTTTTCAGTGAGCATATCTTTTGGTATGCTTCAACTAAGGGAGACACTGCTTATATGCAGTATGGGGATTTTTGCCTTCCTATTTTCCTTTATTGCTTTAACCTTAAATAAGAAAATTCCAGTAGCTTTAGGTATATATCTACAGATGCTTGCAGGAGCTGCATTACTTTTGATGGGTATTTTTTCACTAAATTTATAAAAAATTTGAACATTTCGTCAGCGTTATACTATATAATGAAGGGTAAGAGTGCACGATGAGAATTTACTTTATTTGTACAGGTAATACTTGTAGAAGCCCCATGGCAGCAGCTATTTTAAAATCAAGAAACTTACCAGGAGTAGAAGTTAAATCAGCGGGAATCTATGCAATGCCGGGACAGCCAATGTCAGCAAATGCTCAGGCTGCGTTACAAAAGCATCACATAGACCATGACCATATTTCGCAGCCGGTGAATATTGAGGAACTACAGAGTTCACATTTGATTTTAACTATGACAGGTGGGCATAAAGAAGCATTATTACAAGTATATCCTCAAATGGCAGATAAGACCTTTACTCTAAAAGAATATGTTTTAGATAGAGATGAAGATGTCATCGATCCATTTGGTGGAGACCTGGATACGTATTTAACAACATTTGAAGAACTGAACAACTTAATTGACGTACTTGAAAAGAAACTACTGGAGGAATAACCCATGGCAAAAAAAAGTGTGCAGCATTCTTTTGGGCTAAAAAAGAAACTCATTTTATTCGTCACCATCCTAGCAATTGTCACCTACAGCATTAGTTTTATCTTTATTGAATATGTGCAACCGCAATTTTTCCCGAATGTTAAACAATCGGTGTTTCAACTCATTACATATGTTTTAGGTATTATTTGGTCTGGTATTTTGGCTGGCATTTTTAGCTCCCTATTAGTGAAACCATTACAAAAGTTAGAGAATGTTGCAATAGAAGCAGCAGAGGGGAAAATTGGCAAAGATATTGATATGCCAAGAAGTTCAGATGAGATCCGTTCGCTGTCAGAGGCATTCCAAACAATGCTTGTGAGTCTTCGTCAAATGGTAACAAGCATAAATCAAAACTTCCAAACTACCAATGCAACTGTTTTAGACTTATCGGAAGAAACAGAACGTGCTACAAGACAGACAGAATCAATCGCAGAAACGATTTCACAAATTTCTGAAGGAGCAACTGGTTCTGCCATTGCGATTCAAGAGACAGCGGAAGCCTTAGAAGATGTTCGTTTATTAGCTGAAGAGGTAAATCAACGTGCCTTGACTTCATCCAATCAATCTACTCAAATGATGGGAGAATTAAAGCATACGACTGACGCTATCAATGATTTGGTAGAAGGTATCCAAAAAATTGCTTCAGGGAATTCTATGGCGTTACAGGATATCCATCAATTAGAGCAAAATGCTTTGAAGGTAGAGCAAATTATTCAGCTTGTCGGTGATATTGCAGAACAAACGAATTTGTTGGCTCTGAATGCTTCTATTGAAGCAGCAAGAGCTGGAGAACATGGTAAAGGCTTTGCTGTTGTAGCTGAAGAGGTTCGTAAGTTGGCGGATGAAAGTGCCGAAGCGGTCAAAGGGATTACGCAGCTTATCCAAACCATTCAACTGGATGTACAAACTGTCGTTGGTAAGATGACCGAGCAAGTGAGCATTGCAGAAGGTGAAGTAGCTCGAATTTCAGAAACCACATCTGCAGTAGATGGCATGTCAACGAGGGTTGGCGATATGGCTGCTTCAATAGTAGAAATCTCTGAATTCGTTAGCAAGCAATTAAACAACATCGAAAAAACGGCTCACCAATCACAAGAAGTGGCAGCCATTGCTGAGCAAACGTCAGCAGGGGCAGTTGAAGTCCAAAGTGCTACGGACGAGCAAGTACGCTCTATTGAACAAATCGACCAACTGTCACATATGCTAAAAAAACAATCAGAAGATCTATATCAAATGATCCAACAATTCGAACGATAATCTGTACGCGGGGAAATAAACTTTCTCCGCTTTTTTTTATGTCTAAAATAAACATGGATTCTAAACGTATCACCCCCTTCTAAATTGAGTGAAAAATATGTCTTTATACTAAAATAAATGGTAAACTAAAAGTGAAACTTCCTTCAGCTAGTAACGGCTGAAGATTAGATAAACCGTTTTAATTTTAACGAGCATAGTAATGAATATATTCTCGTACGTACGAGATGAATAGCATAATGAAAAGAGGGGACTTCTTTTGAAAATCGCAATATCATCAGATCACGGCGGTAACAATTTACGCAAAGAGATCGTTAATCTATTAGAAGAATTAGGGATGGAATACGAGGATTTTGGCCCAACAGCTGAAGGTTCGGTGGATTATCCAGACTATGCTTTACCAGTTGCAGAAGGAGTTGCAAGCGGGAAATTTGACCGAGGCATCCTCATTTGCGGTACGGGCATTGGCATGTCGATTACAGCTAATAAAGTAAAAGGTATTCGCTGCGCGCTTGTACATGACTTGTTCAGTGCTAAAGCAACTCGTTGTCATAATGATTCCAATGTATTGGCTATGGGCGAAAGAGTGATTGGTCCTGGGCTTGCTCGTGAAATCGCAAAAACATGGTTATTGACTGATTTCGAAGGTGGACGTCATGAACGCCGTATTGAAAAAATTTCTACAGTAGAATCAAAAAACTAAACAACAGATGAGAGGCTTAAGCGATGAACTTACAACAAATCGAAGATCAGCTACAAACGCTGTTAGCCGAATTTGAGCAACAAGTCCATTTTCGTGAAGGTCAACTGTTGGTTATAGGTTGTTCAACATCGGAAATTAAAGGGCAAAAAATCGGTACAGCAGGAGGCTTAGAGATTGCGGAAGCACTTTATAAGCCATTAAGCGCATTTTCCGAAAAACATCGTCTTTATTTAGCATTCCAAGGATGCGAACATATCAATCGTGCCATCACCATCGAAAGAGAAGCAGCAGAAAAATACGGGCTTGAGCCTGTATCAGTTGTTCCTGCTCAAAAGGCTGGCGGATCCATGTCAGCCTATGCATATCGCCAGCTGAAAGATCCGGTTGTGGTGGAAGAAGTTCTTGCACATGCAGGTATTGACATGGGCCAAACATTAATTGGCATGCATTTGAAAAGAGTAGCAGTTCCACTTCGTACTTCCATTACACATATTGGAGATGCGGTAGTGACAGTTGCAACGACTCGCCCTAAATTAATTGGCGGCGAGCGTGCTATATATAATTAAATTTTCATAAAACAGGGGGAAAAGGGTTATGGGAAATCTTGCAGCACAAGAAAAATCAATGATTGCATCACAAGACAAAGCAGTATTTGAAGCGATGGAAAAAGAATTCGCACGTCAACAATCAAATATCGAGTTGATTGCATCTGAAAATATTGTTTCAGAAGCTGTCTTAGAGGCACAAGGCTCAGTTCTAACAAATAAATATGCAGAAGGCTATCCTGGTAAACGCTATTATGGCGGTTGTGAATATGTCGATGTTGTTGAAAATATTGCACGCGACCGTTTAAAAGAAATTTTCGGTGCGGAATATGCCAATGTACAACCACACTCAGGTGCACAAGCAAATATGGCTGTATACTTCACAATCTTGGAGCAAGGAGATACAGTTTTAGGGATGAATTTATCTCACGGCGGCCATTTAACGCATGGTAGCCCAGTAAACTTCTCAGGCATCCAATACAATTTCGTAGAATATGGTGTGACAGAAGATACACATGTGATTGATTATGAGGATGTTCGCCAAAAAGCACTAGAACATAAACCAAAATTAATCGTAGCGGGTGCATCAGCTTACCCACGCGAAATCGACTTTGCTAAATTCCGTGAAATTGCCGATGAAGTAGGCGCTTATTTCATGGTGGACATGGCTCATATTGCAGGTCTTGTAGCAGCTGGAGCACATCCAAATCCAGTGCCATATGCAGATTTTGTTACTTCTACAACGCACAAAACATTGCGTGGACCACGCGGCGGTTTAATTCTTTGTAAAGAAGAATGGGGTAAAAAAATCGATAAATCCATCTTCCCTGGTATCCAAGGTGGCCCTCTAATGCATGTGATTGCAGCAAAAGCTGTAGCATTTGGTGAAGCGCAACAACCAGAATACAAAGAATACATCCAACAAGTTGTAAAAAATGCAAAAGTTTTCGGTGAAGCTCTTACAGCAGAAGGCATCAATATCGTTTCCGGTGGCACAGACAACCATCTATTGCTTTTAGATGTGCGTTCTTTAGGTCTTACTGGTAAGGTAGCTGAGAAATTATTGGATGATGTTCATATCACTGCCAATAAAAATACCATTCCATTCGATCCAGAAAGCCCATTTGTTACATCTGGCGTACGCGTAGGAACACCAGCAATTACTTCTCGCGGTTTCAAAGAAGAGGATATGAAAGAAGTTGCTTCTATTATTGCAGCGGTATTGAAAAATCCAGAAGACGAAGCTGTGAAAGAAGATGCCATTAAACGCGTAAAAGAATTAACAGACAAACACCCAATCTACTCTAAATAATCAGCCCGTAAATCCGGGATTCATACAAAAGCTGCTCTCACTATTAGTGAAAGCAGCTTTTTATTTGATCGATATTATTTATTCAAATAGTTTTTTAAAATTTGTTTAGAATTTATGCATCCAAAAGTCATGTTGTAACGTCATAACATTAAGAGACCCCCCATTTTGTGGGCAATGAGAATATAAAGTTAATAAAAAATATAAACGAATTACATAAGAACCTGCTATTTCTGTTATAATAAGCAGGATAAACTGAAACTACCAACAGTGTAGAATTACATTTCTGCAGATTGGCAGTTGCGATCGGGCTTTTCACACGCAGTAAGTATTCTCCTAAAAGCATTCTCTTCTGAGTTTATTTTAGGGTGATTAGTTGTGTGCAAAAGCAAGATAAATATATATAAGTAGGGAGAGAACACCTTGGGAAAAGTATACGTATTTGACCATCCATTAATTCAACATAAGCTAACATACATTCGTGATAAGAACACAGGTACAAAAGAGTTTCGTGAACTAGTAGATGAAGTGGCTACACTGATGGCATTTGAAATTACACGTGATATGCCAACAGAAGATATCGAAATCGATACACCAGTTACGAAAACAACTACACAAGTTTTATCCGGTAAGAAAATGGCAATTGTACCTATACTTCGTGCAGGCTTAGGTATGGTAGATGGGATGTTAAAATTAATTCCAGCTGCAAAGGTTGCGCATATTGGTCTTTACCGCGATCCAGAAACACTAAAACCTGTTGAATACTATGCAAAATTCCCAGCGGATATTGAAGAACGTGAATTTATTATTGTGGACCCAATGCTAGCAACAGGTGGATCTGCGATTGAAGCAATTGATTCACTAAAAAAACGTGGCGCTAAAAATATTAAATTTATGTGCTTGATCGCTGCTCCAGAAGGTGTAGAAGCTATTCATGAGCATCATCCGGAAATCGACATTTATATCGCGGCATTAGATGAAAAACTAAATGACCACGGTTATATTGTTCCAGGTCTTGGCGATGCTGGAGACCGTTTATTCGGCACAAAATAATGATTTCGCAAGGAGTGTTTTGATTGTCTAAAAAATGGAAAGTAATGACGGTATTTGGGACAAGACCAGAAGCAATAAAAATGGCGCCCCTTGTATTGGAATTGAAAAAGCATCCAGACAAGTTCGAAACGATTGTGACCGTAACTGCGCAGCATAGAGAAATGCTCGACCAAGTGCTGGAAACATTTCAAATCACCCCTGATTATGATTTGAACATTATGATAGAACGCCAAACCCTTGTTGATGTGACAACAAGGGGATTGGCAGGTTTAGATGCAGTTTTGAAGGAAGTAACTCCTGACATTATTCTTGTACATGGGGATACGACAACTACATTTATCGCAAGTCTTGCAGCCTTCTATAATCAGATTGCCATCGGACATGTCGAAGCGGGTCTTAGAACTGGCAATAAATATTCTCCGTTCCCGGAAGAAATGAATCGCCAGTTGACGGGGATTATGGCTGACATTCATTTTGCGCCAACTGAACAAGCGAAGCAAAATTTGTTGAGCGAAAATAAAAACGAACAAGCAATTGTTGTTACAGGCAATACAGCGATTGATGCGTTGCAAACAACCATTAAAGACAATTACACACATCCTATTTTAGAAAGAATCGGGAAAGATCGCATGATTCTGCTGACAGCCCATCGCAGAGAAAATCTTGGTGAACCGATGCGTCATATATTCAAAGCTGTTAAACGATTAATTGATGAATTTAATAATCTTCAAATTGTTTATCCGATTCATATGAACCCAGCTGTACGGGAAATTGCGAATGAAATACTTGGAGATGAATCAAGAGTTCATTTGATTGAGCCTTTAGAAGTATTTGATTTCCATAACTTTGCTAAAAGATCTTATATGATTTTGACTGATTCTGGCGGGGTTCAAGAAGAAGCGCCGTCGCTTGGGAAGCCAGTCCTTGTCCTGCGTGATACCACAGAGCGTCCAGAGGGAATTCAAGCAGGGACATTGAAGCTAGCCGGAACAAATGAAGAAACCATTTATCAGTTAGCAAGTCAATTATTGACAAATGAAGAGGCATATAATGGCATGGCACATGCTGCTAATCCATACGGAGATGGGCATGCTTCTGAAAGAATAGTTGAATTTTTATACAAATATTTAACAACAAAATAAAGTAGCTTTTCTATTGTTAGGAAAAAATGCAAATTGCTAGTTAAGACCAACAGAAATTGGTTGTTTGATTTGCTTTTGCATGAATGAATGATAATTTCCAGAACACCTTATAAACTTTTTAGAGTTTATAAGGTGTTTTTCTTATTTATATCATTTTTTTAATATATTATTATCGTTTCTTGTAAGAGTGTTTATAACTATGTTTCGAGGATGGAATTAAATCTACCATTCAACCAAAAATAGTAAAAGGATAATAATGCTTAAATATTTGTCTACTATTTGACAAATTAGGCATCTTGTGAAGATTTTCTCAATAACCAATTGACATGAAATATTCACTATTGTATGCTTACAAAGGGTAAGAATGATAAGGGTTTCATAGAAAAAACTCTTTGAAAATCTTTTGATACCAAGTTTCTACTAAATGTGCAGTGAAAATAGGTTTACTGCAGAATTTTAGCGGTTTTTGTACGTCTAGTCGATGTCAAAAGTAAAGCGGTTTCCTCTGGTCTATTTATCATATTTACTTTTTGTGAATAGTGATATTTTGTCTATTGGGTCGCTAGTAGTATTTTACTACTTAACTGACATCTATTCGGTGGTCAGCTATTACTTCCATCATTCGAAAATAAGATTCAGGAGATTAAAGACCAATGCTTGAAATGCATCAGATTTTTGCACGGCAAAAGAAAATGTTATTTTTTTTGCTCGCATTTTGTGCGCTAGGCTGGGGCTTCACATCTTTTAAAACAGTATTCGCTGGTCTCATAGTAGGCGTGCTTTTTGGTCATTATAACTTTTGGATTCTAGTCCGAAGAATGGAAAAATTTGACCGTGCGTTAAGTGAAGAAAAAAGGGCTCCTGGTTTAGGTTCCGGCTTACGTTTTGCCTCTGGTTTCGCAGCGGCAGCAGTCGCACTTACGTGGCCTACATATTTTCACTTAGTAAGCGTTGTCATTGGGCTAATGATTCCGTACGTTCTGCTTTTAGTAGACAGGATCGTATTTCATGTAAAAAACCAATAAGCACAGTTGAAAGTGAGGTGAATACAAAGTGGAACACAACAATCCGCATTTTGAATTATGGGGATTAGATTTTAACCCGGCAAACTTATTAGTTTTGCTTGTCACAGCTTTAATTGTTTTTCTAATCGCTTTCATTTCTACAAGAAGCCTAAAGTTAAAGCCGACAGGCATGCAAAACTTTATGGAATGGGTTATGGATTTTGTGAAAAATATTATCAACAGTAATATGGACTGGAAAACTGGCGGAAGGTTCCATGTATTGGGCATCACGCTGATTATGTTCATTTTTGTTGCTAACATGTTAGGTCTTCCATTCTCAGTCAAAGTTAATGGATACTTATGGTGGAAATCACCAACAGCAGATCCTACTATTACAATGACTCTAGCAGTATTGATTCTCGTATTATCAAACTACTACGGCGTGAAAATGCGCGGTATGAGTAATTACATCGGGACATTCACAAAACCAATGTTATTCTTATTCCCTTTGAAAATTATTGAAGAGTTTGCGAATACGTTAACGTTGGGTCTACGGCTCTATGGTAACATCTATGCAGGTGAAATTCTACTAGGATTGCTTGCAGGACTGGCTACTATGTGGTCAGGTTGGGGCTTTGCAGCAGCAGCCATCCCAACATTAGTATGGCAAGGATTCTCCGTGTTTATCGGATCAATCCAAGCATTTATTTTCGTTATGTTAACAATGGTTTATATGTCTCACAAAGTGAGCGAAGACCATTAAGTATAAATTTGTCTGGCATTTGCTAGGCAGCTGACAACCACAAAAATACAAACAATTTCCAAGGAGGAAAATTAACAATGGGTTTATTAGCAGCAGCAATCGCAGTTGGTTTAGGTGCACTTGGCGCAGGTATCGGTAACGGTTTAATCGTTTCAAGAACAGTAGAAGGAATCGCTCGTCAACCAGAAGCTCGTGGCGTTCTTCAAACAACAATGTTCATCGGGGTAGCATTAGTCGAAGCCCTTCCAATCATCGCGGTAGTTATCGCATTTATCGTAATGAACAAAGGTTAATCGTCTTTAACTGTTTTATCAAATGGCGAAGAAAATTCCATTTATTGAATCCTTCGCCATTCCTTTATTTCTTAAGGGAAAATGACTCAGAATGTATATCTTATACAAAGATTCAATCATAAATGATATGAACTCTAGGCTCTTGAAGGGAGTGAAACAATCGTGTTTTTAGACTATCTATTACTAGGTGAAGCAGCTCATCCAGGTGTAAACTGGGGAGATATTCTTGCAACATTAGTAGTCTTTATCGTCCTAATGCTTCTTCTGAAAAAGTTTGCATGGGGTCCTTTGATGGGCATTATGCAACAACGTGAAGAGCAAGTTGCGGGTGATTTAGAGGCAGCTGAAAAAAGCCGCCAAGAAACGAAACAATTACTGGAAGAACAACGCAGCCTTCTTAAAGAAGCGCGTGTAGAAGCACAAGCGATTGTTGAAAATGCGAAGAAACAAGCAGATCTTCAAAAAGAAGAGATTGTTTCAGCAGCTCGCAATGAAGCTGTGCGTTTACAAGAATCTGCTAAACGTGATATCGAAACAGAAAAAGAAAAAGCCATTGCCGCATTGCGCGAAGAAGTGGTTTCGCTTTCTGTTCTTGCAGCTTCAAAAGTGCTTAATAAAGAAGTATCCGAAGAAGATAATCGTTCACTAATCGAAGAAACGATTGCGAAGGCAGGGGAAAATCGATGAGCCAATCGACTGCTAGCACTCGTTATGCAAAAGCCTTATTTCAATTAGCTGTAGAACATAAATTGCTGAAAGAAGTAACAGAAGACTTACGTGAAGTGAAGATTGCCTTCAAAGAGAACGGCGAACTTTTCCAATTGCTAGATTCACCACGTATTGGCGATGAGAAGAAGAAAGCAATCCTTTCTGAACTTTTTGCTTCTGTACAGCCAATTATTGTGAATGCACTTAAATTGTTAGTTGATAAAAAACGCATTCATGAAGTGGTCAATGTAATTGATGCATTTATCGAACAAGCGAATGCTGCACAAGGCATTGCAGATGCGATTGTCTTCTCGACTCGTCCGCTTACAGAACAAGAAAAGAAACGCATTTCTGCCACATTCGCAGGATTGGTAGGAAAAAGTGCGCTCCATATTACAAACGAAATCGAGCCAGGCTTAATTGGTGGCATTCGAGTTCAAATCGGAAACCAGATTTACGATAATTCTGTTGCAACAAAGCTTACAGGCTTACAACGTAAATTGATCGGTTAATCCAATAAACATTAAAGAGGTGACAAACGTGGGCATCAAAGCTGAAGAAATCAGTGGACTTATAAAAAAACAGATGGAAAATTACCAATCTGAAATGCAAGTTAGCGAAGTGGGTACTATCATCACTGTTGGTGACGGTATCGCTCGTGCTCACGGCCTAGACAACGTCATGGCTGGAGAATTATTAGAATTCTCAACAGGTGTTCTTGGTATGGCACAAAACTTAGAAGAAAATAATGTCGGTATTGTTATTCTAGGACCAGCTAAAGGCATCAAAGAAGGCGATGAAGTACGTCGTACAGGTCGTATTATGGAAGTGCCAGTTGGTGAAGAACTAATTGGCCGTGTAGTAAACGCATTAGGCTTACCAGTGGATGGACTAGGTCCAATTCATACAACAAAAACTCGTCCAATCGAAAGCCCTGCTTTCGGCGTAATGGCACGTAAATCAGTTGATGAACCACTACAAACTGGTATTAAAGCGATTGACGCTTTAGTTCCAATCGGTCGTGGCCAACGTGAGTTAATCATCGGTGACCGCCAAACAGGTAAAACATCTGTTGCGATCGATACGATCTTAAACCAAGCTGACCAAAACATGACTTGTATCTATGTGGCAATCGGCCAAAAAGAATCTACAGTACGTAGCGTTGTTGAAACATTGCGCAAAAACGGAGCTTTAGATTACACAATCGTTATCACAGCTTCAGCATCATCTCCAGCTCCACTTTTATACCTAGCTCCTTATGCTGGTGTATCAATGGGTGAAGAGTTAATGCTTCAAGGCAAAGACGTACTTATCGTTTATGATGATCTGTCTAAACAAGCAGCAGCTTATCGTGAACTTTCATTACTATTGCGCCGTCCTCCAGGTCGTGAAGCTTACCCTGGTGACGTATTCTACTTACACAGTCGTTTACTTGAACGCGCTGCGAAATTAAACGAATCATACGGCGGCGGTTCAATCACTGCGCTTCCATTCGTTGAAACACAAGCAGGCGATATCGGTGCATACATTCCAACAAACGTAATCTCTATCACTGATGGACAAATCTTCTTACAATCAGACTTGTTCAACTCTGGTGTACGCCCAGCGATCAACGCAGGTCTTTCTGTATCTCGTGTTGGTGGTTCTGCTCAAATTAAAGCGATGAAAAAAGTTGCAGGTACGCTACGTCTTGACTTAGCTGCATACCGTGAGCTTGAATCATTCGCTCAATTCGGTTCAGACCTTGATGCGGCTACAAAAGCTAAACTTGAACGTGGTCAACGTACAGTAGAAGTACTGAAACAAGATCTAAATAAACCAATCAAAGTTGAAAAACAAGTAGTTATTCTTTACGCATTAACTAAAGGGTTCTTAGATGATATCCCAGTGCAAGATATTGTTCGTTTTGAACAAGAACTATATGCATGGTTAGATGCGAATGACGAAAAAGGCGCTGGCGTTTTAAATCAAATTCGCACAACAAAAGGCCTGCCATCTGACGAAGATATGGCATCAACTCTTAATGCATTCAAGAAAACTTTCGCTCCTTCAGCAGAGTAAGATTTTTTGATGCGGATTGATAAAATAAAACGGTAAGGTGGTGAAATACCAGTGGCATCATTACGCGAAGTAAAACAACGCATTAAATCTACAACGAGTACAAGTAAAATCACAAATGCCATGCAACTTGTGTCTTCTTCTAAAATGGCGCGTGCCGAAGCAAATGCTAAAGCATATGTTCCATATATGAATAAAATACAAGATGTTGTTGCAGCGATTGCAGCAGGCACACCAGATGGCTCACATCCTATGTTAGTCTCTCGTCCGGTGAAGAAAACGGCTTACTTGATTATGGCTTCAGATCGTGGGCTTGCAGGTGCATACAATTCGAATATTATTCGTACTGCACTAGACGCAATGAACCGTCATGGCCATACAAAAGAAAACGTCGTGATCTTTGCTGTGGGCCGTGTTGTTCGTGATTTCTTTAGTAAACAAGGCTTCACTGTCGTAGGAGAAGAAATCGGTTTGCCCGATCAACCTTCATTTGCGGATATTAAACAAATTGCTCGTAAAGCTGTTGGTATGTTCACAGACGGTACATATGATGAACTTTATATGTATTACAGTCACTTTATCAGTGCAATTGCCAACGAACCTACGGAGAAAAAAGTATTGCCAATTACGGATATAACTCCGTCAAGCGCTACAGGGGCAAGCTACGAATTCGAGCCATCAGGCGAAGCGATTCTAGAAGTATTGCTGCCTCAATATGCAGAAAGCTTGATTTACGGCGCGTTGCTAGACGGTAAAGCGAGTGAACATGCTGCACGTATGACAGCAATGAAGAGTGCTACAGATAACGCTCATGAATTAATCAATGACTTAACAATATTGTATAACCGTGCACGTCAAGCGGCGATTACACAAGAAATTACAGAAATCGTTGGCGGAGCTGCGGCCTTAGAATAGGCGAGCTTCCCCACTGCTGTAATAGTTCGATAGGAGGGAATACAAGTATGAACACAGGACACGTTCTTCAAGTAATGGGTCCAGTTGTCGATGTCCAATTCGACAACAACACATTGCCAGAAATAAACAATGCGCTAACTGTAGAAATCAAACGTCCAAATGAAGAAGCTGTAACGCTTACACTGGAAGTAGCTCTTCACTTAGGTGACAACGCTGTTCGTACAATCGCAATGTCATCTACAGATGGCTTGCAACGTGGCGCAGCCGTAACTGACAAAGGTGCTGCTATTTCAGTACCAGTTGGTGAAGCAACACTAGGTCGTGTATTCAACGTATTAGGTGAAACAATTGACTTAGACGCACCAATCACAGCAGATGTTCGCCGTGACCCAATCCACCGCGAAGCACCTACATTCGAAGAACTTTCAACAAATGTTGAAGTACTTGAAACAGGTATTAAAGTAGTTGACTTATTAGCTCCTTATATCAAAGGTGGTAAAGTCGGCCTATTCGGTGGTGCCGGTGTAGGTAAAACTGTACTAATCCAAGAATTAATCAACAACATCGCACAAGGGCACGGTGGTATCTCCGTATTCTCTGGTGTAGGTGAACGTACTCGTGAAGGGAACGACCTTTACTACGAAATGAGCGATTCTGGCGTTATCAAGAAAACAGCAATGGTATTCGGACAAATGAATGAGCCACCTGGTGCACGTATGCGTGTAGCTTTGACTGGTCTTACAATGGCTGAATACTTCCGTGATGAAATGGGACAAGACGTTCTACTATTCATCGATAATATCTTCCGTTTCACTCAAGCGGGTTCTGAGGTATCTGCGCTTTTAGGCCGTATGCCATCTGCAGTAGGTTACCAACCAACTCTTGCGACTGAAATGGGTCGTTTGCAAGAACGTATCACGTCTACAAATAAAGGTTCTGTAACATCTATCCAAGCTGTATATGTACCAGCCGATGACTATACTGACCCGGCTCCTGCTACAACATTCGCTCACTTAGATGCAACAACAAACCTTGAACGTAAATTATCTGAAATGGGTATCTACCCAGCGGTTGACCCACTTGCGTCAACATCACGTGCGCTTTCTCCTGAAATCGTAGGGAAAGAACACTATGATGTAGCTCGTCAAGTACAATCAACATTACAACGCTACAACGAATTGCAAGATATCATCGCAATCCTTGGTATGGACGAGTTGTCTGATGAGGATAAATTGATTGTTGGCCGCGCACGCCGAATTCAATTCTTCTTATCACAAAACTTCCACGTGGCAGAACAATTCACTGGTCAAAAAGGATCTTACGTACATGTAAAAGATACTGTACGCGGATTCAGAGAAATTCTAGATGGCAAGTACGATAAATTACCAGAAGATGCATTCCGACTTGTAGGTCCAATCGAAGAAGTAGTTGCGAAAGCAAAAGATATGGGCGTAGAACTTTAATACTAGGGACTTGGAGGAAAAAATATGAAGACAACTGTAGTCAACATTGTCACTCCTGACGGCCCAGTATACGATTCAGAAGTAAGCATGGTTATTGTGAAGACTGTAACTGGTGAAATGGGTATTCTGCCTGGACATATTCCAACAGTAGCTCCTTTAGCAGTTAGTGCTGTTCGACTTAAAAAAGACAACAGTATGGATGTTGTAGCAGTAAGCGGCGGCTTTGTTGAGATTCGTCCTGATAAAGTGACAATCCTAACACCTTCTGCAGAAGGTGCTGATCAAATTGATATAGCACGTGCGAAGGAAGCTGTAAAACGTGCTGAAAGCCGACTTCAAAGCAAGCAAGATGACATTGATTTCAAACGTGCGGAATTATCTCTAAAACGCGCGATGAATCGTATCAACGTTAAAGAGGGTAACATCTAAGTAATAAAGTGAAACTTCAATTGGCTGGGTTTTCTTCATTCCTTGCTGATAGTAAGTATTCTATTCGGGTTTTTAGAGACAGCGATCTCCATCTGAACTTTTTGATGATGGAAAGTCTTACTGCCCTTTAAGCCGGATAAAATTAACTTTTTAAGCGAGCAGGATATTCTGCTCGCTTTTTTACAAGTATTAAGGAGGGACGTTATGAACACAATTACAACAATGGTTGGCCAAAATGCACTAATTAGCATATGTTCACATATTTTCTTTATTGCTATTACCTTTTATGCATTGCAAGCCTTTAGGGTGGAGAACATCTTTAAAAAAAATCATGTATTCCAAATACAGCTTGTTTTTATTTTATTGAGCATTGCCATTGGTGCAACTGTGTCAAATTTCTTTCTTGCAATTGCAGCATGGTCTAAACAATTGCCATATTTATTTAATTAAAGCTATTCTGTATGCAAAAGAAATAATGGCACAAACTGATTATACAAACATTCAATCCGGATGATGTATTATAATAGATGTATGCACTTATACAAATTTGATGCATCATACATTATTTCTTTTGCATAAAGCGTAACATTGCCTGGGAAATAAATTGTCGTAAGTTGTTTTATCCAAGAAAATGACGGGTACCTAAGTTGGGTGCGGAATTTTAGAAAATCTTTACACACTTCCAAAGTATTTTACGTAATATAGGAATACTATAGTTATTTATTCGTAGACTGCTAAAATAGTGTAAACGGTGCTTGTCTTTATCCAGAAAAAGCTGTATTATGTAATTTGCTTTGTTACTAATTATTTACAATGATGATTTAAAAAATGGATGAATTTGATGGACTGAAACATAAATATGGATATTTAGAATAAGTTCGGAGGGACATATTGTGGAGAAAATTGTTGTAAAAGGCGGTAAGGTGTTAAGCGGGAAAGTAAAAGTAGAAGGAGCAAAAAACGCTGTTCTACCAGTTCTAGCAGCATCGTTATTAGCATCTGAAGGAAAAAATATAATTAAAAACGTGCCGAACTTGGCCGATGTTTATACAATAGATGAAGTACTAAAAAGCTTAAATGTTCAATTATCTTTCTCAAGTGAGGAAAATATTGTTGAAATTGATGCTTCGGAACAATTATCATCTGAAGCTCAATTTGAGTTTGTACGCAAAATGCGTGCGTCTATTTTGGTGATGGGTCCGCTTCTTGCCCGCAATGGCTATGCGCGTGTAGCAATGCCTGGTGGCTGTGCAATCGGTTCTCGCCCAATTGATCAGCATTTAAAAGGCTTTGAACTAATGGGAGCTAAAATTTCTACGGGCCATGGCTATGTAGAAGCACACACAGAAGGCCGATTAAAAGGCGCTAAAATTTACTTGGATTTCCCAAGTGTTGGAGCGACAGAGAACATCTTGACAGCTGCTGCGCTAGCTGATGGTACGACAATTATCGAAAATGCTGCAAAAGAGCCGGAAATTGTCGATTTAGCGAATTTCATCAATGAAATGGGCGGTAAAGTAGTCGGCGCTGGTACGGATACAATCCGTATCGAAGGTGTTGAAACATTATATGGTACAATACATTCTATTATTCCTGACAGAATTGAAGCAGGCACATTCATGGTTGCAGCTGCAATTACTGGCGGAGATGTACACATTGAAAATGCAGTACCAGAGCATATGACAGCCTTAATTTCTAAAATGGTGGAAATGGGCGTCGAAATTGAGGAAGAAGGAGAAGGCTTGCGCGTCCGTGCAACACATCCATTAAAAGCAGTTGATGTGAAAACAATGCCACATCCAGGATTCCCTACTGATATGCAATCACAGCTTATGTCATTAATGCTTGTTGCAGAAGGTGCAAGTGTTATAACAGAAACTGTTTTTGAAAATCGTTTCATGCATGTAGAAGAATTCCGTCGTATGAACGCGAATGCTAAAATCGATGGCCGCTCTGTTATGATTGATGGACCATGCAAATTGCAAGGTGCAGAAGTAGCAGCGACAGATTTGCGCGCAGCTGCAGCATTGATTCTAGCTGGCTTAGTTGCTGAAGGCATTACACGCGTGTCAGAACTGAAGCATCTGGACAGAGGATATGTTAATTTCCATACAAAATTAGCGGCTCTAGGTGCTGATATTGAACGTATCTCTACAGAAGAAGTCTTTGCCAAAGAATTGCAAGTTAATTCATAAAAAATGAAAAAAACTCATTGCATGTATGCACTGAGTTTTTTTATTTTGGGAAATGTATAAGCCCTTAATCAGAGCCTGTGACCCCAGTGTCAGTAAAAGATCTTCGAGTGGATCGAATAAGCGGTTGAGTGACCTGAATAGAGACCTGAGTGTCCTAAAAAGGAGCCTGAATGACCCGAATGGAGCCAGTGACCGTAAAAGCGCCTCGAGTGGGTCGAAAAATCAACTGAGTGTCCTAAAAAGGAGCCTGAGTGACCCAAAAAGAGCCGAGTGACCGTAAAAGCGCCTCGAGTGACCCGAATAGCGATCTGAGTGACCCAAAAAGAGGACTGAGTGTCCCAAATAGACCCGAGTGTCCGCAAAAGAGCTTCGAGTGGGTAGAGAAATCAACTGAGTGACCTGAATAGCAGCCTGAGTGTCCCAAAAAGAAGCCTGAGTGTCCCTAAAATCATTCCCAAGCCATAATCAACCCACCTCTACCTGTCCTAACCCCAACTTCAACAGTCAAACTGATGCCCCACCTCTTTATGCATAATCAATAAAAACCATACATATAATTCACTATGAAAAAAATACACCTATATATTCTCATTTCAATCGTCGCATTGTTTTTGCTGCCAACTATTGTGATTAAACAAAAAGCCAAGGAGAAAGTACCAGTACAAACACACGTCGCACGGCCTTTAAAAAGTGGACAAGATACTGTGAAAGAAAAAGATGGAAGCTGCCCGATTACTATTCAAATAGTGGGCCAAAAGGAAACGTACCCACTAGAAGAATATATAGTAGGAGTTGTGGCGGCAGAAATGCCCGCTTCTTTTGATTTGGAAGCTTTAAAGGCTCAGGCCATTGCGTCAAGGACATTTGCTTTAAAGCGAACAAGCTTCGGCAAAAGTAAGATTGAACCAACTGTCTCTGCCCAGGCTTATGCAAGTCCTGCACAGCGCAAAAAAGATTGGGGTGCCAATTACCAAAAGAACGAAAAAAAGATCCGCAAAGCTGTACAAGCAACAAAGGGACAAGTACTTACTTATAAAAAGGATCTTATTACAGCTATGTTTTTCTCGACTAGTAATGGCCAAACGGAGAGCGCCAAAAGCTACAGTGGACAAGTGGTTCCCTATCTGCAGTCCGTAACTGTGCCAACAAGCGAAAAAGAATCACCGCGTTTTCACACCAACTATACATTCACGCTGATGCAATGGAATAACGCGTTCAATCAACAGTGGACGAAATCTCAAATCTACAATATAAAGATTGCACGGAATTCTTCGGGCAGAGTGAAGTATATAGCTTCGGGTACAAAAAAGTGGACAGGCAGAGAAGTGAGAGAAAAATTGCAGCTTGCTTCATCTGATTTCACCGTTGCTTGGGATACTGACACGAAAAAGGTCAAAGTCCAAACAACAGGATATGGACATGGTGTAGGTATGAGTCAATACGGAGCAAAAGCTCTTGCAGAAAAGGGGGCGAGCTCGAGCGAAATATTGCATCATTTCTATCAACACGTAAAAATAGAAAAATTAAAAAAATCTTCTTCTCTATGTTTAAACTCTCAAGCTATTGACAAGAATAGCAAATGAGGTGATGAACATGAGAGAGGAAAATAAAAAACCTACTCCACAAAAGAAAAATGTAACAAAACAACGCTGGTTCTGGCCAGTTATTTATGCAAGCTTTGCAGTATTGCTTGTTGCCGGTGTTTGGGGCTACTCAGCATTAACCAATTCTTCAAAACCATTGACAGGCAGCAAGTTAACAGCAACAAATGGTGCAAAGTCACCGACTGTCGAAACAAATGCACAAACGGAATCTTTGCAGTATCCATTTAAAGATGCACTTTTAAAAGACGCTAAAGTTGTACAGGACTATTACGATGTAGAAGCAAATGAAGAATCAAGAGCAGGCGCATTGCTTGTCTTTAACCAAACATTTACGACAAGCGATGGCATCTCTATTGCTGTCAACGGTGAAAGCTTTGATGTATTAGCAGCATTAAGCGGTAAAGTAGAAGAAGTGAAGAGTGATCCATTTATCGGGAATGAAATCACGATTTCACATTCGAATGGCATGACAACTGTTTATAGCTCTGTCTCAGATATCGCTGTTAAAAAAGGCGATAAAGTGGATCAAGGACAAGTTATCGGTAAAACAACTGATAACCAATACAACCCAGCTGCAGGAAATCATTTATACTTTGAAGTAATGCAAGAAGGCAAGCACATCAACCCAACAAGTTTACTTGCTTTTTAGAAAATTCAATTCACCCAAGTTCTAAGCATACGATTTTAAACATATGGTAAAGAAACGTTCGTACATTGTGGAAAGGAAGAGAATGTGCACGAACATATTCGCAACCGCTGTTTAAAACTCGGTTTTATGCTGAAGGAAACTAAGCAAACCGTAAGAGCCTTAGCACAAAAGACTGGTTACTCCAAAAGTACCATTCATAAGGATCTTACAGAAAGATTGATGCTGGTGAATGAAGAATTAGCGAAAGAAGTAAGCGAGATCTTAGCTTACCACAAATCCATCCGTCATATACGCGGTGGAGAGGCAACTCGGCAAAAATGGTTGACGCACCATGCCGATAATAAGACACCTTCGCAACAAGATTAGCGGGGGTGTTTTTTTTATTTTGAGCAGGTGGAAAACCCGCCAAAAAGCCCATAATATGGAGAAATAATAGATGTAATTGCGTATAGGCTATGCTAAAATATTCTAGATACATATATATATAAACGTGCGAAAGAACAGTTAGGAAAGGTGAAATTATGTTTTCGAGAGATATAGGAATCGATTTAGGTACGGCCAATGTGCTAATTCACTTAAAAGGGAAAGGTATCGTTTTGAACGAACCATCCGTTGTAGCACTAGATCAAAAAACAAACGAAGTATTGGCTGTTGGCGAAGAAGCACGCAAGATGGTCGGCCGTACGCCTGGAAACATTGTGGCGATCCGTCCTTTAAGAGATGGTGTCATTGCTGATTTTGATATGACAGAGTCTATGCTTCGCTACTTTATCAATAAACTGAATATCAAAGGATTTATGTCTAAACCTCGTATTCTTATTTGCTGTCCTACAAATATTACAAGTGTTGAACAAAAAGCGATTCGGGAAGCAGCAGAGAAATCTGGTGGACGCAACGTGTTTTTAGAAGAAGAACCAAAAGTTTCAGCAATTGGTGCGGGAATGGATATTTTTCAGCCAAGCGGCAATATGGTTATTGATATAGGCGGAGGCACTACGGATGTAGCAGTCTTATCTATGGGCGACATCGTAACATCAGAATCTATCAAAGTGGCCGGGGATTTGTTTGACCATGATATCTTCCAATATATCAAGAAAAAATACAAACTCCTGATTGGTGAAAGAACAGCGGAGAATATTAAAATCACAATCGGTACAGTCTATCCGGAAGGACGCAATGAATCCATGGAGATTCGTGGCCGAGATTTGGTAACAGGTCTGCCAAGAACTTTAGAAGTCCATTCGCATGAAATTGAACAAGCTTTACAAGAGTCCGTATCGCTTATTATACAATCAGCCAAAAATGTACTCGAAAAAACGCCTCCAGAGCTCTCAGCAGACATTATAGACCGTGGGGTAATGGTAACGGGCGGAGGTGCGCTACTTCACGGCTTAGACCGTTTATTGGCCGAAGAAATTAAAGTACCTGTCTTCATTGCTGAAAACCCTATGAACTGTGTAGCGATAGGTACAGGAATAATATTAGAAAATATTGACCGAACACCTAAACGTATGAAATAATTAGCCGAAATAAAAAAATGATAGAATCAATAAAAATATACTAAGTAAAATTTAATTTAAAATAAAAATATTCAACTACGATACTCATTGAAGAACGATTACTATATACATTCCAGCTGGAAGGATGAATGAAATGTTTCGTGGATTTTACACGGTCGCTACCGGCATGATTGCAGAGCAGCGGCGCACTGAACTATTATCGAATAATATTGCCAATGCTAATACTCCTGGGTTTAAAGCAGATCAATCAACTATCCGCGCGTTTCCGGATATGCTGATGTCAACCATTACAAAAAGCGGTCCTGCAAATCGCCAGAATGGCTATGAAGGCAGTTCCGTTAAACAAATTGGCGCGCTCGGTACAGGCACATACATGCAAGAAACGCTGCCAGACTATACGCAAGGCCAAATCACCGCGACAGATATGCCAACGGATGTAGCATTAGTAGACGGCAATCTCCCTGTAAACGAAGAAACGGGCACAAAGGGAGCGATATTTTACCGTTTACAAAATGAAGCGGGTAATGAGGCATATACACGTAATGGCAGCTTTACTCTTGATGCTGCTGGCAATCTAGTAAACTCACAAGGTTTATTTGTCCTTTCAGATCAAGGCCAAAAGATTAATTTACAAAGCGATGACTTTCAAATTCGAGAGAATGGGGATGTTTATGAGCAAGGACGAAGAGTGGCTAAACTCGGAATTGCCTATTCTGATGAACCGGATACACTAGCAAAACGTGATGCAGGGCTTTATTATACAAATAATGGTGATAATCTTCCTTCAGCTTATACAGTGAACGGTGTACAATTTTCAACGAAACAAGGCTATATTGAACGCTCCAATGTTGATTCAGCACGCACGATGACGGATATGATGACAGCCTATAGAGCATTTGAAGCAAACCAAAAGATTCTTCAAGCATATGACCGAAGCATGGATAAAGCAGTCAATGAAATCGGCAAAGTATAAGCATTGGCTTTGGAGGGATATTAAGTGATCAGAACAATGGTGTCTGCTGCCAATACAATGGGGCAATTACAGCAACAGTTGGATACAATCAGTAACAACATATCTAACAGCAATACGCATGGCTTTAAAGCGAAGGAAACAAAATTTGGCGAACTGCTATACCAACAGTTCGATAATGATGATAAAGATAAAGCACCACGGCAATCACAGCCCGGTATCCGCATAGGAGTCGGAGCAGGTCTTGCGCAAGCGCAAATTAATTCGAAACTCGGCACATTTCAACAAACTGGTCGAGCACTTGATTTTTCTTTGTCGAAAGAAAGACAATATTTTAATGTCTTGATGCCAGATGGCAACACTACTAAAACAGTCTACACAAGACAAGGAGATTTTTATCTCTCACCAACAGATAATGGGAATGTGATGCTTGTCAATAACGATGGCTATCCAATTGCTGATTCTAGAGGAAATGCAATTCAATTGCCGGACGGCGCAAAAGAATTCAGCGTAACAGCAGACGGGAATTTAAATGTTCAGTATAATAATAGAAGTGTTAAAATAGAGTTAGGTGTAACTCAAATTCAAAAGCCGGAGCTAATGGAACATATTTCAGGCACTTATATCGGTTTGCCTGAGAACTTCGGTGAATTTGGTGTTCAAGAAGCTTCAGTGCTCCAAAATTTGCAAGGCGGAAACCGAAACCAAATCGCCATGCAAAATGGTGGTCTTGAAGCATCTAATGTAGATATTTCGAAAGAGATGTCCGATCTCATTAATACTCAGCGTTCATACCAATTTAACGCACGTACCATTACAATGGCTGATCAAATGATGGGGCTAGTAAATGGGATTCGATAAGTAGAGGAGAATTTTGTAATGGCAAATAATACAACAGAACAAAAAACTGAAAATCCAACTCGTGCCGCTAAAACTCGCAAAGAAGCGAAACAGCAAAAGCAAGCAGGTGTTGGAGAAAGAGACGGAAACTGGGTCACTAGAGGTATTTTATCCATCGGCATCAGAATCCTAATTGTTGTTGTTTTACTAGCTATTGCAGTCATCGCCGGAGCTATGATTGGCTATGGCGTTATCGGTGATGGCAACCCATTCGGCGTTTTTAAACCAGAGACTTGGGAACATGTCTTTGATCTTATGAACGGCAAATAGGCAGTTGATTTATAGAGGAGGAAGAGCATTGCTAACTGCAGAACAAATCCAACAAATATTGCCGCACCGCTATCCATTTCTTTTAGTGGACCGGATTACAGAAGTAGAAGAAGGCAAACGTGCTGTCGGCATTAAAAATGTATCAATTAATGAGCCTTTCTTTAATGGGCATTTCCCAGGCTATCCTGTAATGCCTGGCGTACTTATTATTGAAGCAATGGCACAAGTAGGCGGCGTTGCCTTATTGAGTTCAGATGACTTTAAAGGTCGTCTAGCCTTCCTAACAGGTATAGACAACGCACGTTTTAAACGTCAGGTAGTCCCTGGTGACCAGCTTCATATTGAAGTAGAATTCACAAGAATTCGCGGCACAATGGGAAAAGGCCATGCAAAAGCAACTGTGGATGGAGAGCTTGCTAGTGAAGCGGATATCCTATTTGCAATTGGACCTGCAGCTCCAAAAGAATAAAGTCCTGCTTTTAAAAAGTTTTTTTAGTTGTAAGGATAGTTTTCCTCTTTCCGTTCATACTATTCTTGAATCGCACACAGCGTGTCGTGGTTTAAGATTATATGCTGGAAGGAGGATTTTAGTATGTGGAGAAAATCAGCAGGCGTTTTAATTTGTACTGCCATTCTATTGGTTGGGTGCAATAACAAAAAAGCAGTAGAAGATACACGTATGGAAACACCGATGGAGGACGTCAACCGTGATGTTAACACTGGCAATACAGATGACGGCGTTACAAATGACGGTGTAAACAACGGCGCTCAAAACGGCAGTACAACAACTGACATTGAGCAAGGCGTGAACAATGGCATGACAGACGTTGAAGAAGGCGTCAATGATGTCACTGAAGATGTAGAACGTGGCGTTAATGATGTGTTGCCAGGCAACCAGCCAACACCTAATGACCGTATGGTAACAGATGATGAAGCTACAAACGGCAATAATGTACATCATGATAACGATGACAATAAATAGAAAGGGTTAACACCCTATAGAAAAAAGATGATTTCTGTTAAGAGATCATCTTTTTTTCGTGTTTTTATTTTAATTTTTTTCGATTATGTAAATCAGACTTGAATCGTTCAAGCAATACATTGCCCGTTAAGCCTTCTTCTACAAGTTCAAGCAATAGCTGCTCAGCGTACTGCCTTCTGTTGGAATTTAGTGTACCTTTCAACAAGACAGATACATGGCCAGTATCGGGCATTTCCGTAATGTTATGGACAACAACGCGGAAGTAAGCAGGTTCATTGTCCGGATAAGAAATCACTGCACGGACGTCAAGGATGTCATCTGTCCCAAGATATTTAGCAAAATCGTCGGCATACTGAGCATCCATATACATCTCTAGAATCCAATATTTATGGCTATTTTCTTGATTGATAATAATCCCGTCTATGAGCGGGTATGACGTGAACTGAT
This sequence comes from Rummeliibacillus sp. GQ308, assembly GCF_059759115.1. NCBI lineage: Bacteria > Bacillati > Bacillota > Bacilli > Caryophanales > Caryophanaceae > Rummeliibacillus > Rummeliibacillus sp. GQ308. Next base: position 199,770 of record NZ_JCAXDQ010000001.1, read on the forward strand.
TTTCTTCTAACAACTCTAATGATAGCATTTTGAATGTCTTTATAATAATCACCGCCAATCTTTCAAAAAATATAGTATATGACACAAATGTTAGTTATGTTTGATGATTCTGAGAATTTTTGCTTTATTTTTTGGTCTAGATAGTAGATGTCATTATTATAACATGAAAAAAAGCTAAAATAGATTTTTACGTATTTTCCTGCATGAGGAAAACAGCATAACGCTCCGTTTCTCCAGAAATAAAATTGAATATCGAATCAAAATATAGGTTGAAATTTGTTTTCGCTATTTTGCTAAAACGTAGCCACCTCCGTATGATAGGTATAACTTAAGCGGGAGGAGGTGAAGGGGTGAATCAAGTTGCTCTTGTGGGGAGGATAACAAAAGATCCAGACTTGAGGCGATTAGCGGAAGGTAGGATGGCAACAAGCTTTACCATTGCCATAAATCGCAAGTTCAAAAATGCGAATGGTCAGGTTGAAGCTGACTTTGTATCTTGTGTTGTATGGGGCAAGCTCGCTGCGAATGTTGTCAAGTATTGCGGAAAAGGCTCATTAATTGGGGTTGGTGGCCGGTTGCAATCAAGGTCTTATGACCGTGACGATGGTAAGCGAGTATATTTAACAGAAGTGGTAGCGGATGAAGTTCGTTTTATCGCATTGAAGAACCGCGAAGAACATACACAAAAAGGAACTCAGAGGGCAACAACTCAAAATAACGTACCACAGGGCTTTGTATTACCGACAGAAGAAGTAGAAGGGTTGCCGATTGTATAATGCGGCAAAGTTTGTAATGATAGCTCCTATGGCAAGACCGCGCCAATGGGTTTGATGAATTGTTCTAAATAAAAAATTCAACCAAATGATCATCCACAGAACAATTCAAAAAAGGCTATTACAGGTACAGGGAAATTATGTGATGAAAGTAAAGCGTATTAAACAAATGTCTATGGGGAAGACAGCGGATGAAGTCATCGATTGTATGACTTTATCTGTACATAATAAAAAGGTTCTGCTGTAAATAGCAGAACCTTTTTTAATTTGGCTAAAAGTTAAATGACAATAAATCCTTGATCTCATCGTCATTTAGTTCCGTAATCCATTGGCTGGATTGGATTAATTCTTCCGACAATGATTGCTTTTCGGTTAATAATGTATCAATTTTTTCCTCTACCGTCCCAGTCGTCATGAACTTATGAACATGGACAAATTGGGTTTGGCCAATCCGGTACGCACGGTCTGTTGCTTGGTTTTCAACTGCTGGATTCCACCACCTGTCTGCATGGAGAACATGGTTAGCTGCAGTTAAATTCAGGCCTGTGCCCCCAGCCTTTAAGGACAAAATGAAAATGGGGAATTCGCCTTTTTGGAAAGACTCGACAAAATAATCACGCTGATTTTTTGGCATGCTGCCTGTTAAAAATGGCGCATCTATATCGTAGAGTTCTGTTAGACAATGCTGTATGAGCTGTCCCATTCCGATATATTGTGTAAAGATTAGGCACTGCTCACCATTGCCTGCAATATCGCCAGCCAGCGTAATAATACGATCCAGCTTCTCAGAGCGTTCCATCATTTCTTTGGCGTTCTCGAAAGGCTCCTTTAAATAAAGGGCAGGATGGTTACACAGCTGCTTCAACTTATTAAGCATCTTTAAGATAAGCCCTTTTCTTTCAAAGCCTGAGAGTGTCTCCAGTTTTTGCACCGTTTCTTGTATAAAGCTTTCATAAAGCACGGCCTGCTCCTCTGTCAGTGGGCAATATTCCCGTTGTTCCACTTTGTCAGGCAGATTGAGCATAAGGGCAGGATCCTGCTTGGTACGTCGCAGCAGGAACGGCTGGATTTTCTTACGTAAACGGTGTTTATGGACTTCTGAATCATCTCGCTCAATCGGCGCTATATATTCTTCCTGGAAGCGTGAAAAGCTGCCCAGATAACCTTTGTATATAAAATCAAAGATCGCCCATAGTTCAGATAATCGGTTTTCAACGGGTGTACCAGTCAATGCTATATGATGTTTTCCACGCAATTTTCGAATCGCCTTCGATTGTTTTGTGTGCATGTTTTTAATGTTTTGCGCTTCGTCTAGCGTAACATTTGACCACTCTATTTCTTCAAGCATTTCTACATCCTGGGTGATCGTACCGTAGGTTGATAACACAATTTGCGGTTTTTCACGCTGCAAATGATCGTAAAATGTTTGGTCCTTCAAACGTGTTGGACCATAATGCATATAGACCTTTAGGGTAGGAGCAAATCGTGCTAATTCTTTTTGCCAGTTGCCAAGCACAGAGGTTGGACAAATAATCAGAGACGGTGACGCTTCTTTGTTTTCATCATAGATATGCAGCAAATAAGAAATAAGCTGTACGGTTTTCCCGAGACCCATATCATCAGCTAAGCAAGCACCGAATTGTTGGTCGTGCATAAAGGATAGCCATTCAAATCCTTCTTGTTGATAAGGACGTAATTCTGCATGTAGATTTTGAGAGATGGGAACTTGTGGCATTCCTTTTTTATCCACAAGTTTCTTAACATACTCTCGCAGGGACTTTTGCATTTCGAATTGGAAGAATGGATCATCTGCTTCCTCTTCTTCCTCGTCGTCAAGCGGGATGGTTAGCTCTTCCGGCAACTCTTGGAACAAAAGATCTTTCACTGTCCAATTCTCCGATTCGGCTTTATCCATCAGCTTGCGAATCTCTTGCATCCACTGTGCATCAACGCGTACCCATTCTGTACCAGCTCTTATGAATTCACGATTATCATTCACCATCTGTTGGAAGTCTTCCATTGAAATCTCTTGGCCATTTAAAGATAGCTTCCAGTTAAATGTTAAGATTTCTTGCAGGCCGGCAGCTGATTTATAGTTTGATGCAGTATTCGCGGTTGCCCGCACTTTAAAGCGGGAGTCCTTCAGCTCTTTCAGCCATGCAGGTAGAACAATTTCAAAACCTAATGCTTGAAGCCTCGCGAAATCTGACCGTAAAAACTCTCGAACATCCGCATCTTTTAACCGAGATGAAAGGAACTTCTCTGAGTCAACGTCTTGCATATATGCTTGATCTCTCAACAGGTCGATCATTTGCTGTTGCAACTGATGAATGCCGATTGCATAGTTCTTCCACTTTTCAGGAAGAGCATTTTCAATTTTTAAGGTGCGTTTTCGAACTGGTGGAGCCCAGTAATTCATACTTTTCTTGCCTCGAATGACGGTTTCAAGATGCCATTCATCTTCGTTTTCTGCTGGCTCTCTTAGCCTCATGCCAACATAGATCTCATCTTCAACAGTTTTGGAATGGATAGGCCAACCGCCATTTCGGAAATAAGATAAAAGGGAAGGGATTTCTCCAATGGCAAGCCCCAATTCGACTAGCTTTTGGGCCAAGGCTGTATTCACTAATTGTGAAGCTTGTTCATTAATTGGCAATTGGAGGGCAAGCTGGTCTTCTTGCACTGATACATAATCCCAAAGATTCTCGCTATACCAATATTTTGACGCAGTAGAAGCTGCCTCTATCCTTTCGTTTGAAGCCTTATCTGCTCCTTCGATAGAAATAAAAGGATGCCTTTGCTGGGCTGAGAACAGCTCGATGAATTCCAGTGGTGTCACTGTAACCGTATCGTCTGTATGGACTGCTGTTAGGCCATAAAAGGATGCCTCGTATTGATAAAAAAGGAAAGATAGCCACTCATCAACATTCATAGGTGTGCCGTGCTCATCAAGCGATTGGATCGTGTAGGACTGGCCATTTTCAGTTTTGATTTCCACTAGCAAGGTTTTCAAAAATGAAGCTGGCACTTTTAATTGTAATGTCATAGCTTGAGGTTTCCTTTCTCGATTTCTTCTTGCAATGCTCGCAGGCGCTTATATTGTTTTTTCGTTTGGTCGATGTATTGATTCCAAAACTCGTTCTTTCCGCTTTTTTTGGCAGCGGTCTTCATTTTTTTCCATACTTGTACTGCCTGTTTATAATGCTGACGGGATTTTTGGCCCAATTCATTCATCGCCAATGAATGGTATAGCGGCAAAAGTACTTCCGGTTTTTGCTCTATGACTGTTTTGAGACCGCAATTTTCCAGATATCCGAGTGAGGAAGGGAAGCGGTGATGAAGTGCCGACCATTCAGTGAATCGACCGCGTTCAACTAAAAAGAGCGAATAGGGCTGCAACCCATACGTGCCTGCTGCTGCAAATAAAACTTCCGCTTCTTCGTCATTAAGATTGATATAAGAACATAGCCTATGGAAAGCCCCCACAAAGTTTGGGCGGTAACGAATTGAAATATGGTTATTTATAAAAGTATCTAAGTGAGGAAGCATTGTACGCAAAATCATTGAAAGTGCTTCATAATCGTTATTGTGTGCGGCAAATTGAGCCAAGTCGAGCCATAGCAGCAGGTCTTCCGAGTTCATCTTCGAAAGCTCACGACCTAGTTCCTCATAATTTTTCAGCATAATATAAAACATAGACTCTATGCTTTCAATACGAACATCATCCACTACTTGCGTAGTTTGCCGGATTGTTTGTAGCTCATTCTCACGTCTCGCTTTTTCGTTAAACATTGATTCCCAGAAGTTCTTGTAAATCATTAAACGATGTCCAAAAAAGCCCTTTTCCTGCAAAGTAAATCGGCGAACCATCGCCTGAAGTGTATCGTAAAATGGATCTGTTGCAAAAAGACGGGATTTTGAAGAAGTCGTCCGTATATGCTCCCTAATATTTTCCTTTTCGTTATCGATAAAGCGAATGATATAGCCACCATAGGATTTATGGACATCTTCTAAGTGCTTCCACGTATGAATCACTAGTGCCATATGTGTGAAAAGCTTAAACAAACTTTGCCATTCGCGTTCGAGAGGCGTCTCACGAAAAACTTGGCGCTGCATATCTTGAAAAATACTCTCCAGCAAGTATGGAGTGAGCGATGTTTGACGAAATAAGTTGGCCTTATACACTCTTTCTACTAGAGCTAACCAAGATTCAGGCGACCGTTCATCTTTTAGGAGATGAAGCTGTGTAGATTTACTTCTGCGGAAGTTATCTAGCCAGTCTGATAAAGAGTCAATATATTGATACAGAACAAAAATGGCTGCCACTTTATGGCGGCACCATATTTCTCTTGGACAGTTGCATGATATGCGATCAGTATTCATGTTTAATTGAACTAGTGTTGGCATAGCGTCTTGCACCACAAATTGAATTGTATTTTGTGTTTCGCTAAACGTGTTGATTTTCACATAATTATGGCGCGCCAAAAAGGCTGCACGCCGTACTAATTCTTCATCCTCAGTATCGCTGGCATGAAGTTGTAAAGCTATTTCGGCCATTTGATTGCGTATAAAGCCTTCATATCTGTTGGCCACTTCAGAAATATTCATATTCATAGTGATCGCTCCTGAAAAAAACTTTCCTTTCATTATATCGCTATTTAAGGTCTGCCGTAAATGCCTTTGAACCGTTTCGCCAAAAGCCTTCATAATTGTGCAAATGAATTTAAAAACATTCAGAAAAGGCGACAAAGATTTTTGTGTCATGATTAAAGGTTACATGATATATTGTTAATAATCAGAATATTCCTTATAAGGAGGGGAATAGAATGTTGGAAGTGAAAAGAATGGAACCATTCTACACAAAGCGAGATGGCGCAAGGCTCAAAATGGTTTTTGCCTATCAATATTTCTCCATAATAAAGGACGAAGAAGTATTTCATTTCATCCCTATAGAAGGTAAGGAAATTGTGATTAATTTATCCACTTTGCGCATCGAGAACTTGTCAGAAGTCTTTGTATTTCAAAAAGGAAGCCGATTTCTTCGATTGCCCTTACATGAATTGATGTTGACATCGGATGTAAATAAACATTTGGAGTTAATATTAGATGATCTTGAATTAAAAAGAGATGAACAGCTGAGCGCCCCTTCAGAGATGGATTTGCTGATAAAAGAACTGGAAGACATTAATCGCTTACAGTTGATTGACAAAGCACTAGCAGAGCGAGATGAAGAGTTATTCTATACTCTCGCAAAAGAGATCGCACCAATGGAGGACGCACAGGTTGAACAATAAGTTAAACAATTAAGAAGCACCTAATCTCTAAAGATTGGGTGCTTTTGCTATATAAAAAAATTATCTATTATAATTAGGGGAACATTATCCAATTAAGAGAAGGATAAATAGCAAGATTAATAGTATGGCGAGGAAACAACAATAAACCCATATGACGGCATCCATAAAGTCGAAACCTAAACGTTTCCACAACCCTCTCATCCCAATCCCTCCGTCTTCACACTGCCTTATTCATAGATATGAAGAGTTAAGACCTTTTGTGACTAATGACAGAAAGGGTCGATGGAATAGTGGTGTATATGCATTGGTGTAAAACACAGAATAAAAGAAGTTAAAAATAAAATTGAGTGAAGGACAATGGAGGAAATCATCAGACGGCAGGTATATGGAGTCAGTAACTGAACGCTACCGGAGTATAGGTAAGCGGTTACGGAGTTACTGAATCTCCATCAGGGATTCTTCATCAAACAACATATCCCTGCCCTGTGAGTTGGATAAGACTTTCCGAAGCACACGATGATGAATTTCTTCCTCAAGAATGCGGATGAATTCAGGGTTCAAATTGTTTCTTTTGGCATCTTTATATGCTTGAACCAATAATTTGTCTGATAACGTATCCATAAACTTCCCTCCTTCTTTTTTTTTGAAAATACTGGTTCTATATGGTCAAACGAAAGAATATTATTGTAGGTTGCTTGGGTGTACACCTAATTTAACAAATCGCTTCCAGCAAAACAATATGCCCTTTATCCACAAGAAATAGTGGATAAGATGTGATTAAACTGTGTGGAAAAATAGGAAACCAGTTGACTATGAGTGTGGACATTGTGCATAAACTTATCCACAGAAGACAGAAATATCGAAATTTGTCGAAAACTTTTTTGTGAATATTAGTTCTATCATAAAGATTAGGTTAGTTTATAACTATTTTGGTTCAATTGCTAAAGACATAATCGCTCCAAAAATAATTTCCAACACCTTAATAAATATCCAAATAAACAAATACTAAACCTTTTATAAGAAAATTTTCCAATTAATTTTTAAAAATATATAATTCGTTGAGCGGAAATATCTTTTATCTCTTACTCACCGAACTTACGTTTCATTATAACAAAGAACAAAGGTTCGATTCAATAGACAATGCATTGTTTTTATCGTTTGAGAGGCAGAAGATTTTGTATAACTAAGATGAAAAGAGCGAACCCTATCCTAATCTATACGTCATGTAAGGATGATAAGCAATTAGCGCTATCTGGCGTTAGTAGAACATACAATGAAAATATGCTACAATTAGTGCCTATACGACAAGGTAACAACATAGCATTATGCATACCGGCTAGTGTCGGAATTTCAAAAAAGAAGAGGTGCTATACAAATGATTTATGCTGGAATACTAGCAGGCGGAAAAGGCACGCGAATGGGCAATGTGCCAATGCCAAAACAATTTTTACACTTAAATGAAAAACCAATCATTATCCACACAATTGAAAAGTTTATACTAAATAAAAAAATCGATACCATTATTGTAGCAACTCCTAAAGAATGGATTCGTCACACTACCGATACATTAGTGAAATACGGCTTAACAATGCCAAACATTAAAGTAATCGAAGGCGGAACAGATCGTAACGATACAATCATGAACATCATTTCATATATTGAAAGCGTTTCTCCGGTCAGTGAAGAAGATATCATCATTACACATGATGCAGTAAGACCTTTCTTGACGCACCGCATTATCGAACAAAATATTGAAGAGGGCTTAAAAAATGATGCTGTGGATACTGTTATCAGCGCGATTGATACGATTGTAGAATCAACAGACGGCGAATATATCTCATCTATTCCAATCAGATCACATATGTATCAAGGGCAAACGCCACAAACCTTCAAAATCAATAAATTAAAACAAATATATAGTACGCTTAGTGAAGAAGAAAAAGAAATCCTTACAGATGCGTGCAAAATTTTTGCCATCAAGGGACTTCAAGTGAAATTAGTGCGCGGTGAAACATTTAATATCAAAGTGACAACACCGTACGATTTAAGTGTTTCCAACGCAATATTGAAAGGAAGTATGGATAAGTGATTAACCAAATTTATCGCCTCGTATCACCAAGACAAATTGAAGTCACTTACAAAGACAGCTCTATAACAGCAGAAAAAGTGGTTGTACGCCCTACACATCTTTCTATTTGCGCGGCGGACCAACGCTATTACACAGGCACGCGCGGCGAAGAAGCAATGAAGAAAAAGCTTCCGATGGCTCTTATCCATGAGGGTGTTGGTGAAATCGCTTATGACCCGCAAGATGAATTTCCTGTAGGCACAAAGGTTGTTATGGTACCGAACAAGCCTACAGAAGAAGATCCTTATATTAGAGAAAATTATTTGACTTCAAGCCACTTCAGATCAAGCGGCTATGATGGATTTATGCAGGACTATGTATTTATCCGCCGCGACCGTTTGATTGTATTGCCGCAAGATATTGATATGAATGTTGCTGCCTATACAGAACTTGTTTCTGTTGCTGTGCATGCTATCACTCGTTTCGAAGAAAAATCCATCAAACGCCGCAGTTCATTCGGCGTTTGGGGAGACGGCAATCTTGGTTTTATTACATCCTTGTTCTTAAAAACGCTATACCCTGATTGTAAAGTAACAATCTTTGGGAAAACAGATTACAAATTAAATCAATTCTCTTTCTGCGATGAAGCGATTTACATTAATGATATCCCAGAAGGCTATGAAATTGATCATGCCTTCGAATGTGCTGGCGGCAAGGGAAGCCAATACGCAATTGACCAAATCATTGATGTCATCAAACCAGAAGGCTCTATTGCATTGCTTGGCGTTAGTGAATATCCGGTAGAAATCAATACGCGCATGGTACTGGAAAAAGGATTAACACTTATCGGTAGCAGCCGAAGCGGTGTGGCCGACTTCCAACGCACAGTGGACATTTATAAAGAACATCCAGAAATCGTTGAATATCTAGCTACTTTAATTGGACAAGTCTTCCACGTGACATCTGTACAAGATGCGCTCGGTGCATTCGAATCAGACCTTTCTAATTCATGGGGCAAAACCATCATGAACTGGAAAATCTAGAAATGGGCATTGGAAGATCCATTCAGTACAAAATATTATCGCTTTACAGGCTGATCTATCGGTGCTGTTATCGTCTGGCATGCATAGGAAAGCCTGTAAAGTCAAATAAGGTTGTCATTCCTTTATATCGCCAAGACGAGCTTGAAGGCAACTTGAAGGCAGTATATGAAGAAATGAAAAAGACTCACCCAGAGCTGCAATTTCATATTATCAAGCCGAACAACAAGATTAGCGTAAAGTTGTTTAAGGAAATCAATATGATTGCAGATGCGAAAATTATCTTGTTGGATGATTATTACTTGCCGGTTTATTTAATCTATCCGCGAAAAGAAACAGATATAGTGCAACTTTGGCATGCAGCAGGAGCTTTTAAGAAATTTGGCTATAGTACGGTCAACACAAAATTTGGTCCAAGCAGCAGTTATTTAGACGTTGTGCCAATCCATTCTCATTATACCCATGTATTCGTATCTTCTGAAAACATGATTCCGTATTATGCAGAAGCATTTCATATGCAGAAAGATCGTATTTATCCAGTTGGGGTGCCGCGCATTGATTACTTTAGCGATCAAGCATTTGTAGAAAAGACGCGCGATCAGATATTAGAGACCTTGTCTGAAAAACAGCGAGGGATGGTTAAAATACTGATTGCGCCTACATACCGCGCTGGAAGCAGCTCAAAGGAATCTGATCTTGATATCGTAGAAGAGTTAATCAAGACAGCCGGACATCTTGACAAGGACAAGCTAATTGTCTTTGTAGGTCATCCGTATATTGACCATAGCCATTTCGAGGCGCTTCAAAAAACGAGCAACATCATTGTTGACGGGCAGTTTTCTACAAATGATTGGATGCTAGTGGCAGATGCTTTCATCACTGATTACTCTTCGGCTATATTTGAATTTGCGCTATTCCACAAGCCATTAGCGCATTATGTGCCAGACTTAGAAGCCTATACAAAAAATCGCGGGTTATATAATGACCTTCATAACATTTCAGACGGTGCTATTTTAAGAAGCAGGTCAGCACTGATCGATTGGATTAACAGTCGGCATACAGGCGAATCATATGATACCTCTCGCATGGTAGAATATAATTTTTCCCAAACCTCACATATCGCAAAGAGCATTGTTGAGCAATTGTTTAAATAAGCAGCAGACAAACATTTTCTTGTTTGTCTGCTTTTTTATGGATTTAGGAGAATTTTCCGTCTTTTATAAATATAATTGTTCAACTATTCCGAATTGAACACTATAATGGAATGATAGAGAATTAGGGAAAGAGGGAATTGCTATGCCATTATCATTGAATCCACAAATCCATCGAATCGGTTTGCCCGGAATTCGAAAGTTTTCCAACCTTCTAGTAAACTTTCCAAATGCCATTAATTTAACCATAGGCCAACCTGATTTTGCGCCACCAGAGGCTGTAAAAAGAGCTGGTATCTATGCACTCGAAAATAATCTAACTACTTATTCCGTGAATGCTGGTTTAGTAGAACTTCGGAAAGCAGTCTCTACATTTTTAGCTGATAAATATCAATGCCAGTATGATGCAAATACTGAAATCCTTGTGACGAATGGGGCTTCCCAGGCAATTGATTCAGTGCTCCGTACCATTTTAGAGAAAGGCGATGAGGTTATTTTGCCTGCCCCTATTTATGCAGGTTATGAGCCAGTTATCTCATACTGTGGTGCAAAAACGGTTTATTTGGATACAACAGACACCGGTTTTCAACCATCTGCGACCAAACTTAAAGAGCTCATTACCCCTAAGACTAAAGCGGTAATTTTTAATTTCCCATCAAACCCAACAGGTGCCACAATTACACCCGACCAAATGGATGCATTGGCAGAAGTGCTAAAGGAAGAGGACATCTACATTGTATCTGATGAAATTTATAGCGAAAATACATTTAGCGGGGAACACCGTTCATTTGGCTATTATCCCGAACTAAAAGATCGCCTCTTTCTTATTCATGGTCTATCTAAGTCCCATGCTATGACGGGTTTCCGTATCGGGTTCCTGCTTGCTGATGCTTCACTTATTCAAGAAGTAGTGAAAGTGCATTCCTTCAATGCTATCTGTGCCTCTGTTCCCAGTCAATATGCAGCCATTGAAGCACTGACAAATTGCAGGGATACGCCTGCCATTATGAATGAAAGCTATATAAGACGTAGAGATTATGTATACAAAAGGTTAAAGGCAATGGGCATTGATGTATTGCTGCCAACTGGTGCATTCTATATCTTCCCATCCATCAAAAAATTCGGTCTTACTTCTGAAGAATTTGCTGTACGTTTACTGAAGGAAGCCGGTGTCGGTACCATCCCAGGTTCTGTCTTTACTCCGTATGGAGAAGGCTACCTCCGCATCACATACGCCTATTCAGATCAAGAATTGGAGGAAGGCATGAATCGTCTTGAACGTTTCATACAAACACTCTCATGATATGCGCTTGTAATCAAAACTAGATAAGACAATTATGAAGGACATCACTATGTGATGCCCTTCTTGAAGTTGCTCCATATTTGTTTAATGTATATAGACTAAAAAAGACTCTAACTAGTATCTTTTTGTATGAAAATTTACAATAATGAATAATTATTTAAAAATATATGCTATATTAAAAATAGAAATATGTGGATGGAGAAAGTGCTGAAGGGAGTGTTTTTTTGAGTTTATATTTTACATATTTAATAGCTGGTCTTGCAATTGCAATGCCTGTAGGAGCTATGACGGTGGAAATGACGAAACAAGGTCTGAAAAAAGGATTTATGCAAGGATGGGCTGTAGGGTTAGGTGGAATGACGGTTGATTTCCTATTAATTATTGCCTTGTATATGGGATTGGCATCTATACTTTCTATATCCTATATACAAATACCAATGTGGCTGATTGGTGCTTTTTTCTTAGCCTATTTAGGGTATGATTCTATTAAAAACTCGAATCAAGACATTGCACTTGCTGGTGATAAATCGAATGTATCATTTTTTAGCTCCTATCGTAATGGCTTATTCGTAGCTCTTTCACCAGGAAATCTGATGTTTTGGATTTCTGTTTTTGGCGCTGTACTTTCCGATTCCTATGATATGACTCAACCAGCAAAATTTTTAGTTGTTGGTGCGGGGATATTAAGCGGAATCTTACTTCATGATATTGGTCTGCTTTCTATTGTTGCTGTAACAAGGAAAGTGATGAATCAAACCATGATCAAATGGGTATCGATTATTGCTGGGTGTATTTTATTATGCTTTGCAGGGTATTTCCTAGTTGAGTTTGTGTTAGCGACAAAGAGACTACTAGTGAGCTGAAAAAAGGACAACACCTTTAATGTGTTGTCCTTTCTTAGACGGGATAAGTTCATTAAAAATCAGACTTTATTATAGCTTCTAATGCTTTTTTTAACGCTTCCGTATCACTTTCAGTTAAATCTTGAAGAACCTTATCATTTAGCTTATTTGTGGCTACCTCTACTTCTTCTCTGATTTCATTCGACTTTTGAGTAGCTATTACTAGGACATTTCTACGATTGTTTGGATCCACCGAACGTTCTATTAATCCGGCCTTTTGCATTTTATCTAATATTCCCGAGACAGTAGGGGCTTCTAAGTGGACCATTTCTCCAATTTGCTTAGGGGATAATTGTCCTTCTCTCCATAGACAATTCAACACACCATATTGAGCTGGTGTCACGCCATATTCCTCTAATAGCTTGCTGAAGTATTTAAACACTTTATTTTGACTTACGCTTAGTAAAAAATTGATACACTCTTTTAATTCCATTAAATCTCCTCCAAATTGACATTACCTATAATATCATGGTAACTTTTGTAATGGAATAGTTTTGTATCAAAAGTATTTTGTAGCAAAAGGAGGAAGATATCTATGGATACATTCAAGGCAATAGTGGTAAAGGAACAACAAGATCAGGTCATTTATGGGTTAGAGGATGTTCATATGGACGCTCTTTCTGAGGGAGATGTGTTAATTAAGATAGCATACTCTTCCATAAATTATAAGGATATGTTAGCCGTTCAAAAAAATGCAGGAGTGATACGGAATTATCCGATGATACCTGGTATTGATTTAAGTGGAACTGTTTTTAGTTCAACAGATAGCCGATATACAGAAGGTCAGAAAGTATTGGTTACAGGCTTTGGTACTGGAGTGAGCCATACAGGCGGGTTTGCAGAGTATGCGAGAATACCAGGGGATTGGATTGTTCCATTGCCAAACAACTTAACCTTAAAAGATGCTATGGTTTTTGGAACAGCTGGATTTACGGCCTCCCTCTCTATCATGGCTTTAGAAAAGAAAGGCTTGGATGTAAACAAAGATGCTAGAATCCTAGTCACTGGCTCAACCGGTGGAGTAGGTAGCGTAGCTTTACAGATTTTATCTAAAATAGGTTACAAAAATATCGCAGCTTTAGTTCGAAAAGATTATCAGGTAGAGGTCGCAAAGTCTTTAGGAGCAACAGAGATCGTTTTTGCACATGAATTAGGGGAACTGAATAAACCGTTGAATAAGCAAAATTTTGACTTTGTCCTGGACACTGTGGGCGGCGACATTGCTTCTGTCCTCATTCCTCAAATTTCTTATGGTGGTAGTATGAGTATGTGTGGAAATGCAGGGGGTATAAAAATATCATCAACTGTGTTGCCATTTATCCTGAGAGGAATAAGCCTTTTAGGCATTGACTCAGTAAATGTACCAATTGAAGATCGCCCTGCTGTTTGGGAGAGAATAGCCAATGACTGGAATATTTCTCAAACGACCTTAATAAATGAAATCTCGCTTGATGAAGTACCACAAACAATTGAAGCTATTAAAAATGGTCAGCATGTAGGTAGAACGATTGTTAAATTTTAGAAGTACTATCTAATTGTTTTTCAATAATTGTTCCGCTCCAGACGCGCTTTCCGCGAGCTTGGCATCAATCTCCTCATGCAGGGTTTTCAGCTCAAACTTTTCCCGCAGGGGGTCGCCGTCTTCCGCTACAATTGCATTCAAAATTCATGGTGAATACCCGTATACATCTTGTTTGTATACGGGTATTTTTCTTACACATTAATGAGGGTTTAATCTCCCCAATAATTTTTCATTAAAGAAACGGACCAATCCGGTTGTCTTACTTCACCTCTAGGCAAAAATTCCTTCATCACAGGCTTAATATCAATAATAGGTGTGCCGTCGATTGCATCTAACCCCTTTACAATGAAGGATCGCTGTTTTAGTTCAATCAGCTCAACGATCGTGACACCTATTTTATTCGGTCTGTTTTTTCCTCTTTGCGCAAAAATACCGACCACAGGATAATTTGTATTGTTTCTTGGATGTCTTGCTTCATACTGAATTTTATCATCTGAAACCTTATCAAAGTAAAAAATGATTTCTAGATGCGAGAATTCATGAATGCCTCTTAGTGAGGCTTCATCTATATTTTCCACAAGTTCAATTGTTGATATGACTGGACCCCATTGATCATCCGCAATATCCTTTCTTGTATTGTTAACAAAGGCAATTGGTTCAATCGTATACTGCATACTGATTCCTCCTTCTAATAAAAAATTCTCTCTAATTTAATTATATACGGACTTTTTATTTGTTAATTGTTTTTCTCCTACTTCAAAACCTAATGTTGCCTATAAAATCATTGATAAAAGATTATAAAATACTAAATTGGGATATAAGGAAAAAATGGATATACTATGAGTGGAGGTTTTGGATATGAAAAAAGTAACCGTAGCAGTTCCCGTTTATAATGCGGAAGAATATATTGAAACATGCTTGAATTCAATTGTAGAACAATCTTTAAATAAAGATGAGTATGAGGTTATTGTCGTGGATGATGCATCAACTGACCGGACGCAGAGCATACTTGAGTATTTTAAAATGCGCTACCCATCGCTCATCCAAACAATTTATCGCAGCGAAAATTCGGGTGGCGCCAGTGTACCGAGAAATGAAGCAATCGCCATGGCGCAGGGCGAGTATATCTTTTTTGTCGATAGTGATGACTATTTGGGTGCAGAATCCTTAGAAAGAATGTATGCATATGGCCATGCAAACAATTCCGATATAGTGATCGGTAAATATGTCGGCGTGAAGGGTAGGAAAGTACCGCAAGCTATTTTTGCCAAAGGGAATTTAGAGAAGGCAGAAATACTAGATGATAGCCTGTTCTATGCCTTGTCAGCCCTCAAAATGTTTAGACTAGAGAAAGTGCGTGCGTTGAAGCTATCTTTTGACGCAGATGCCATTGTAGCAGAGGATCAAGCATTCACAGTTGCCATGTATTGCAATACGGAGCAAATCTCGATTGTAGCTGATTATGAGTGCTACTTTGTGACGAAGCACGAGGATGGACATTTATCGGAAAATGAACTAGATACAGATCTATATTTTCGTTTAATGGGCGACATCCTGCATTCCATTTATCAAGGTTCTGTCGGAGATACAGAGTACAAGCATAAACTGGCGGGCAAATTTGTGACGCGCATGTTCCGTCATGGACAATCAAAGGATTTCTTCAAGGACAAGCACATGACAGTGGGACAAAAGAAAGAATGGCTTCTTGCCTTCTCACGTTTTCTCAACGAGAGCATGCCTGAGGAAGCAGACCAATACGTGACAGCTACATTTAGTGAAAGATTATATTATATTCGTGAAAATGATTTATATAAACTAACAATTGCGGAAAAGCTAAGAACATTAACAACAGATGTCAAAAAGCTTAAAAAAGAAAATAAAGAGTTGAAAAGAGAAATCAAAAAGCTAAAATCAGAAAAGAAATCACAAAGCGGCAATAAAACAGAAGGATGAGAAGAATAGCACAATTTGTCCGAATTAGGGGAATCCACTGGAACGAATGAAGAAAAAACTTTATAATGTAGAAAGTTATACGACAAAAAGATGTGGCGTGAATAAAGCGATTACAGATACAACACGATGACGCCATAATATTTCTCATTAAACGGTAAAAGAGGTACATGCATTGAAAAAGCTAAAAAAAGTGAAAAAGAAATTTCGGAAAAAACTAGATAGAAAATTCAAAAGAGAAATATTCCAAGCACTTTATAAAATGTTTTCTCTATTGCCAATCAATAACAACAAAATCTCGATTCTTTCAGATAGCCGCAAAACATTGAGCGACAATTTTCAATTTGTTTATGATGAGTTGAAGAGAAGGCATAAGTATGAGTATTATTTCTTGCTAAAAGAAAGCGTTAAAAAGCGCAAAAGATACTTGGAGATTATCCAGCTAGCCTACAATATGGCGACGTCGAAAGTTATCATGGTGGATGATTTTTATCCGATGGTCTATCCGCTAAAAATTCGTAAAAATGCTGATTTAGTTCAACTTTGGCATGCAGTTGGCGCATTTAAAACATTTGGCTACAGCCGTGTAGGCAAGATCGGCGGACCAGATCCGAACTCTAAAAACCATAAAAACTATACGAAAGTAACGGTCAGCTCTTCAACTGTTGCGCCATTCTATGCAGAAGGCTTTGGTGTTTCTTTGGACAAGGTTATTCCTACTGGAATTCCACGTACCGATGTTTTCTTCGATGAAACATACAAGAAAGATAAAGAAGAAATGTTGTATACTAAGTATCCGGAATTTAGAGGGAAAAAAATTGTACTCTATGCGCCAACTTTTAGAGGTAATGGACAAAGCAGTGCACACTTTCCAATGGAGATGCTTGATTTCGATCGTATTTACGAAAAGTTGGATGACAATACCATCTTCCTAATCAAAATGCATCCATTTGTGAAGAAGAAAGTTCATATCCCTGCTGAATACAAGGATAAGATTCAAGATTTCACGAAATACCCAAGCGTCAATGATCTGTTGTTTATTACAGATGTTTTAATCACAGACTATTCATCTGTTTGCTTTGAGTATGCATTATTAAACAAACCGATGATTTTTTATTGCTTTGACCTTGAAGAGTATATTGAAACACGTGATTTCTATATTCCATATCAAGACTTTACACCAGGTCCGATCGTCCGCACCTGTGATGCCATGATTGATGAAGCAATTCAATTAAAAGATGTAAAAGGTGTAGATTATAAAACATTTACAGACAAATTCTTTGAGGATTTGGATGGTAAGTCTACTGAACGTGTAGCGGATTTAATTGACGCTTGCATGGCTTCCAAGTCTTAACCCCCTAAGAAAGAAGAAGGAGTGTTATCAACACATGAAGAAATATTTAATACGCTCAGGGATTACGCCATTTCAAACGTTTACCCCCGCTGAAATGATTGTAAACAATTCAATTGGCGGAAATGTAGGCAACCTTATTTATGCATACAGTGTGTACCGCACATTAATGACGGATGAGAACGTAGAATTCGTACCCGATTATTATAAAATCAATCCAAAGGATGCGGATTACATCAATGAAACGTATGATGCTTATCTAATTCCTCTTGCGGATGCATTCCGTAAAGATTTTGTGCCAACACTTCACAAATATACTCAGTTAATTAACAAATTGACCATTCCCGTTTATGTAATAGGCGTTGGCTTGCGTACAACATTTGATCCTAAACCGGATGATGAATTTGAATTTGATGAAGATGTAAAAGCATTTGTCAAAGCTGTACTAAAAAGATCGCCAATGATCGGTGTGCGCGGCCAGATCACGGCTGACTATTTATCTCGTCTTGGCTTTAAAGATGGTGTAGACCATATGGCTATTGGCTGCCCATCTATGTATACGTTTGGACGTGAATTAAAAATCCGTGAAACGAATATTACGCCAGAATCTATGGTTGCTGTCAACTCATCACGTCTTTCACCGAAAAATGTTTTAGATTTCATTACACGCAGCATGGACGAATTCCCAAATCATTACTTCATCCCGCAATGGCTGAAAGAATTGCGCTTGACGTATGTTGGCTATCCGGAAATTCCAAAAATCGAACATGGCAACTACCCAGGAAAAATTACAGATCCTGTTTATGCTAATAACCGCGTTCGTTATTTCTTAAACGTTCCAACATGGTTAGAATTCTTGCAACAAGCAGATTTTGCATTCGGTGCGCGTTTGCACGGTAATATTACGTCAACAATTGCCGGAACGCCAAGCTTGATGATTCCAAAAGATGGTCGTATGCGCGAATTAACTGAATACCACCATTTAACACATGTATGGGCAAAGGATATTGACGACAACACAAACATTTGGGACTTAATTGAAAAAGTGGACTTCCATGAAGCATCAAAATATCAAGGTGAAAATTTTGATCGTTATATTGATTTCCTAAACCTAAGTAAAATCGACCATATTTATAAAAATGGTAACGAACCAACACGTATTCCGCTTGATGAAAAGTTAGCAGGTATCGATTTACAGCCACCTCTAGAACCAATCACTAGCTGTACGATTCCAGAAGCAGTAAAACGCTTCGAAACACTTTCAGAGCTCGAAAGCAAAAAAGCACCAAAACCAAAAGCACCTTCTAGCGGCGCTGCTGAAAAACGCAGACTAGAAGAAAAAGAAAAACAAATTAAACACCTGCAAGGTACATTAAACCGCAAATCAGTACGCACAGCATTGAAAATTGCGAACATGTTTGCAAAGAAATAAAATAAAAATGCCCATTCCATTGTGAGTGGGCATTTTTTTAATTAGCTCGATAATGATATATTTTTTAGAGACGAAATATTGAAAAGAAAATCCTAGAACTGAAAATAAAAAAAACACGACAACCCCGATGGCTGTCGTGTTTATTTTATTTCTTTACTATATTTTTAATCTTTTCACTTAAAATAGGTCCAAAGGTTTTGGAATAAGTATTTGTCATATGGTCCATATCTCTGTATATAACGATATTCCCTATAATTGGTCTATACTCTCCATTTATTTTAAAGTATTCTGTTGGATCGAATGTTGCTAGGTCTTTTTCATTTTCTAATAGCTTTTTCCAATAGGATTCATCTTTTTGATTATTAGCTTTATTCATCATCTTAATTGTTTCTTTTTCTCCAGATTTCTCAAGTTCCTCAGAAACGTTAAATTCGTATCTTGGAATATCTCTGATTGCTAAAACATTGATGCCATATTCATTTTTTACTTTCATCAACTCATCAACCATTTGTTGCTGGATTCTATCTTTGGTTGTATCGGCTGCTGTAACATGTGATAAAACTAAATCTATATCATCTGATTTTTTTAGATAATTTTCTAGATTTTTTACCCATTGGCCTTTCAATGTATTGTCTTCATATCCTGTTGAGAATCTTGTTCCAGATCTAGTTATATTAATTACTCTATAATCATTTTCTTTAGCAGCTTCAATGACAGCTCCTAGCCAATGCTCAGAATGCGAGCTTCCTACCAACGCAATGGTTGCTTTATAATCTTTTTTCTTTCCATAAGTACCTATTTTTAAATCTGATTTTTTCAAGCCCTGATTCGTATCATCAAGATGCGATTGAGGTAAATCATCAAATACATTGGCAAAACCAGGTTTCGGATCCATTTCCTTTAATTTGCCTTTCATTTTAACCGCTAAAGCACCTGGGTAATCTTTACTTGCAAGGTCTTTATTATCAGCCGTTTTTAAGTAAGCATTTTGAGTGTACAAGCCAGCAATCAGTAAAATGTTTACTAGTGCGATAAGACCAATCTTTTTAAATGCTACTTTATTTGATTTTGCATTTCTTATTGGTGCTTCTATATATTTAGTAGTAATAAACGAAAGTACAATGGATAATGCAATAATTAATATCCCTGAAATGATGCCTGGGTTCTCGGATATATTATATTTATAGAATGATAATAATACCCAATGCCATAAATAAATTCCGAATGATACACCACCTAATTTAATCATGATAGGCATCGCCAAGAAGTTTTTAACACCATACTTTGTTTCTTTGTTTCCAGATAGAATAATGAGCAATGCGCATGTCATTGGCCATGCTGCTATATATCCTGGGAACATTGTCGAAACGTCAAATAAAGCCCCCGTAAGAATTAACCCTATAAGGCCAATCCATCCTATTATCTCTGCTGCTATGTTAGGTATTTTAATTCGACTTAAGTTAATACATAACAAACCACCTAAAGCAAACTCCCATACTCTTGTAAACGTAATAAAATAAGCTAATGGTTGGTTTACTTTAGTCAAATAAATAGAATAGACAAATGATACAACAAATATAAATCCTAAAACCAAGTTTACTAATCGTCTTCCATTTGAAAGATTATATTTTTTTATACCGAATAATATACAAGTGAATAATATAAACCAAATGATATAAAATTGTCCTTGAATTGACATAGCCCAATAATGCTCTAGCGGGCTTTTCATTTGATTGGCATCTAAATAATCTGTATTACTGATTGCCAACTGCCAATTTTGATAATAAAACATGGATGAAATGGCTTCTTTAAGTGTTTTATCAAAAATGGTTAAAGGTAAGAAAAATATACTCAGCACTAAAATCACAGTAATAATAATAAATGCTAGAGGAAACAGTCTTTTCATTAATTTTGATATGTATGGCCAAAATTTAAATTCCCCTGTTTTATTAATCGTGGAAATAATAGAAGTAGTAATTAAAAACCCAGAAACAACGAAGAATACATCTACGCCACCTGAAACTTTACCAAACCAAATATGATAAATAGCTACTAAAAGAGCGGCAACAATGCGTAATCCTTCTATTTCTGGACGGAATTTTCGTTCTATATTGATTATATTTTTGTTCATTTTTAAGCTCCATCTCAGTAAATTGTTTAATATGCAACTATAAATTATAGCAAACAAATAACCAAAAATGTAAATTTATTTTTTATAAGAAATATAGTTTATAGCAGCTTATTATCTTTACGTTACCTCGAACAAGGTATCAAGACATGAATCAGAAAGGATACTAACTAATGATCTTGGACAAAGATTTACAGCGATAATTAAAATACAATTACTATAGTAGAAAGTGTGTTTGTTATGATTTTTCAATTTACTCATCCTTTCAATATTGGTATTATTAACTAATATAGATACCATGTGTGAAGAGGAAGTGTGTTTTTGGAAAGGATCACTTTTTATATGTTCCATATAACTTTAGCATTTATAATACTTTTAGATTTCTTTG
This sequence comes from Rummeliibacillus sp. GQ308, assembly GCF_059759115.1. Classification (NCBI taxonomy): domain Bacteria; kingdom Bacillati; phylum Bacillota; class Bacilli; order Caryophanales; family Caryophanaceae; genus Rummeliibacillus; species Rummeliibacillus sp. GQ308. Next base: position 221,072 of record NZ_JCAXDQ010000001.1, read on the forward strand.
TACGAGGTAGTAATTTTATATTCGTATCACTTATTTTGTTAGTAGTAATTCTATTATTGAATAATTATTGTTCTAAAAATGAAAAGTCTAAATGGAAAATAGATAAAAAACAAGAAGCGTTAGTAGAGGTTTTAAATGCTACGTGTATGATGGCTTTAATTGTTATTTCTTATTTGTTGGGTGGACGTTCTCAGCATGGCTTGAATCCTACTGGATATGTTATTTGGATATTATATTTATTAATATTAGGTAAGTTTTTCAAGGATTATAAAAAAAACACTCAGGAGTAGAATAATCTAATTCATTAGCTATTTTTGTTTTTGCGTATTTAGGCTTTTTTTGGGGATCTGAATAAAAGATTAAAGTTCATTAGAAAATAATATGATTTTTATGGCTTCTATTTCTCAATAATATGTAAAGAAACAACCAACTACAGAGTCGGCTCTGCAGTTTACTTTGGTTATTAACTCACAAATAATATGAAAAGTTAATCATATAAAATATGGGGAAATTGAGAAAGGGAGCGATTAATTCACTATGGAAGATAAAAAACAGCCTTTTAATGATGTCATTGACCATTTCAATAAAATAGAAGGAAATGCATTGGGTACTGATAATGCTAAAATAAACAGATTACCTAAACCGTTAAAATTTATAGGTTTTATGATTGTTGGCTATTTTATACTTTCAATCTTCCTAATGGTTATTTTTAACTTAATAAATTAACACCAAAATATTAAAAAATTAATGAGCAGAAACAGAAACGCTGCTCCCTATAGAACCTGAAACCAAACAAAAAACTGCAGAGTCACCTCTGCAGTTACTAGTTCGTTAAATCATCTTTTATTTTCGTTGTAGAAATGCCTTCTGTTCGGGGAAGGTATATCACTTCACAATAGTCTTTCAGAAAGTCAAATTTGCCTTCCCAGTCATGGCCCATGACAAATGTGTCAATCCGATGTGTTTTAACATCGTCAATTTTTTGGTCCCATGTGTTTTCAGGGATGACTTCATCCACATACCGGACTGCTTCGAGGATGGTTTTTCGATCCTCGTAGCTGTAGTATGCTTGTTTGCCTTTGAGGGCATTGAATTCGTCGGTCGATATGGCTACGACAAGATAGTCACCAAGCGATTTTGCTCGTCGTAAAATATTAATATGGCCGACATGGAGAAGATCAAATGTCCCATATGTAATGATTCGTTTCACAGTAAGACCTCCATTCAATGCGCAACTAATTTCGTGCCAGCAAATAATCGACTAGCTTGCTGCTTGCATGTCCATCCGAGAATTGATTCCACGAAGCAGAGAATCGTTGAATACGTTCAAGGTCAAATACATTATTTTGCAGTACATAGACAAGTTCATCATCAGTTGATACGACAGGCCCTGGGACAAGCTCTTCATAGTTTGTCCAAAAACCGCGTTCCATCTCATACTTCTCCAAGTCATATGGATAAAAGATTTGTGGCTTTCCAAGGAGAGCATATTCAAATGGAATCGAAGAATAATCTGAGATGACGCAATCCGCCACACACAGCAATTCGTTAATGGGCACATCATTTTTTACAGAGATGATTTGCGGATGATTCATCGCCGCCACATTTTGTGCTACAGCCGGATGCAATTTAATGATCAATAAATAATTTTCGCCAAGTTGGTTGATGATATCCTCAAAGTCTAAAGGAATACTTTGCGCATTAAGCTGCTGATCGCGGAAAGTAGGCGCATAAAGAATAATACGTTTGCCGATCATGTCAGGATATTGCTTGAATATCGCAATTTTCGCCGCTTCCATAGCATCCAAGTCATAGAAAAAGTCTGTGCGAGGAATGCCTAACCGTAAAAACTGGCCGTCTTTCATCTCAAAGGCAGATTTGAAAATCGGTACCATCTCGTCTGAGCCCACTACCACCCGATTCATCCGATTGTATACTCGTCTAAAACGTCGTACAGCAGCGGGAGAACGGAACAACACGCTCGCATCTTGCATACCAAACTTCTTCACAGCACCTGCTGCATGCCATAGCTGAATACATTCCACATCCGGTCGGAAATCTGTCACACTGAGAACTGGGAAATAATTATCAATCAAAATGGTCCGAGCTGTCGCCAAATGATAAAGACCCCTCACATAATCCACCATATTGGTTGGATTAAACGTTAGTATCGCTTGGGCTCCTGTCCCTTTAAATGTTTCCTTACATTTAGCAGTACGCAGTACGATGAAACTTCTTTCACCGCGCCTTGTCAGCTCATCTGCTACAAAGCGTGCGTTATCTCCAAAATCACATATAAATACAATCTTCTTCTTTATAGGAAATAGATTAAATAGTCCAAAAATACATTTATTTATAAATAAAAATAGTTCAATTAACCATTCTTTTCTCATTCATTCACCCAATCTACAAAAACGATCTATCCTGCATTGGCAGGTCTATGCCACAAATCAATAAATGCGGCTTTAATAACTTGCAACAATCAGAGAATGTATAATACAAACTGATTGAAGTTTCTCTGTATAATTACTGATTATAGCATAGTTTTGCCGACTTTTTCTAAAAAATACCGCATGACAAATTTCACAAAAAGATGTTATTGCGCTAACGGAATATTTTCCATTAATATGTTATACTATGTTGAAGTATTTTTCTTAATAAATATAAATGAATTGGTGTATTGTGGAACCTTCGATTGCCGCTAGCGTTAGCATTGTAGCGTAAGCGAAAAAGGCATGAAAAAGGGGGCATAGCAGCATTCATTTAGGAAATCAAAACCACGAAATTGAGGAATTAACGAAATGAGAGCACTTATAAAAATTATAAAAGAACAATACCATTCTTTTTATTTAATAATGCGCTTGGCTAAATTTCAGTTGCGCATCGACAATCAAAACAACTATCTAGGTTTTGCATGGGAAATACTTAATCCAGCTATTCAAATGGCGATGTACTGGTTCGTCTTCGGCTTTGGGATGCGAGGAAGAGAGAATATCTCAAACGGCCACTCAGAAATACCATATATCTACTGGATGCTTGCAGGGATATCGATGTGGTTCTTCATCAATAAGGCGATCTTAAACGGATCAAAGGCCATTTATCAAAAATATACGATGGTCGCCAAGATGAATTTCCCATTATCCGTATTGCCGAGCTATATCATCATGGGGAGATATTATGGCCACTTAGCGCTTGTCGGTCTCATTATGATTGTGTTCTGGATTAAAGGCTTTTACCCAAGCATCTATTATATACAGCTAATTTATTTCTTGCTGATGAGCTATATTCTCGCATTTGCGATAACACTCGTGACATCAACCCTTACTGTTGTTGTACGGGATATTCAAATGCTGATACAGTCACTATTACAAGCGATGTTCTTCTTATCGCCTATTCTATGGGATCGTTCTACATCGATGCCGCACTGGATTCAAAGTATTTTACAGCTTAACCCATTCTATTATCTAGCTAATGGCTACAGAGCCTCGCTTTTATATAATGACTGGTACATTGTAGAACACTGGCAGCTGACATTATACAACTGGGGATTAATACTATTCCTTCTGTTAATCGGTTCAACAGCGCACTTTAAATTCAGAAACCGCTTCTCTGACTTTATCTAAAAATGTATTAAAAGGAGAATTACCATGGCGGAATCCGTGATTATTAAAAATGTAACTAAAACTTATCGTATGTATAAAACCAAGGGCGAACAGCTGAAAGATCTTGTGTTGCCTGGAAAATCAGGTTCTGATTTTAATGCAATAGAAGACATCTCCTTCGCAGTCGAAAAAGGGGATGTCGTAGGCCTGGTAGGCATCAACGGCTCCGGCAAATCGACTCTATCTAATATTATCGGCGGTATCGTGCCGCCAACATCAGGCGAGGTGATCGTCGATGGAGAAGTCAATGTGATTGCTATCAATGCAGGTCTGAACAATCAATTGACAGGCATTGAGAATATCGAATTCAAGTGCTTGCTGATGGGCTATAGCAAAGAAAGAATCGCAAAAGTCTTGCCAGATATTATCGAGTTTTCAGAGCTTGGGGACTTTATCTACCAGCCAGTAAAAAAATACTCTAGCGGGATGAAATCAAAACTTGGCTTTGCCATAAGTGTAACCGCAGACCCTGATATATTGATCATTGATGAAGCACTGTCGGTGGGGGACCAAACCTTTGCTGACAAATCACTTGCCAAGATGAATGAATACAAAAAACGTGGGAAGACCATCTTTTTTGTCAGCCATAATCTTTCGCAGGTTCGAAGCTTCTGTACGAAGATTGCTTGGATTGAAGGCGGCCACTTACGAGAATTTGGACCGACTAATATTGTCATGAAAAACTACTCTGAATTCATTAAGAAATATCATAAACTTTCGCCTGCAGATCAAAAGGCTTTCCGCGATAAATTGGCCAATCGCCGCAAACAGAACAACAAGTAGTTTTTCACGGATCGAGGCTAAAACTCGGTCCGTGTTTCACCTTAAAAGGATGTGAACTCAATGAAAAGAACAGTATTTATGACAACATGGGGCATTAGCGATACGCTGGATGACACAACAAAGGAGTTATTACAGCGGGCATCCCTTTTTGCAAATGATGATTATCGCCCAGTCATTCTGACAATGGACTTCAAAATTAATTATGATGAGATTATAAAAAAGCTTTATGCTTCGGGCTGGCTTAAAAAAGAGGTTGAAGTGTTAAACGTCTTTGATTATTACAGACAAAAGTTCTCGTCTAAAGAAGTGTCCTCTGCTCAAAAAGCGCAATATGAACAAAATATCAAAAAATATGAGGGCGACTATTGGGTACAGGATGGGGATACATTTGCACGTTATTTCCAAAACGGCAGTTATTTCAAATATAAGCAATGGGATGAGGATGGCGTTCTGAAATTCATCGACTACTTCGATGAGAACCGCGTACGAATCCGAAGAGAAGAGTACAATCCGAAGGGCTACAAAATCCGCGAGACTTTGTTCCACCCAGCCAATAATAAAAAGAATCAAGAGCGCTTCTTTACACCAGATGGCTTTTGTTACTGCACCAATTGGTTCAATTATAAAACTGATAAGCAGCAAGCACTTTTCCTATATGATCCTGCTCATAAAAAAGCGGAGGACTTTTCGAATCGGAAAGACTTTCAAATTTACTGGCTTGAGGAGCTGTGCCGGACAGAAGTCGTGAAGCCTGTCATCATTGTAGACGGCGCGTTAACTGTCAATCGTGTTATTCAGCTTGATGATGATTTAGCTTATAAAATTTATAACATACACCAAAATCATTTTGAAGCGCCTTACACATTGGGCAGTGACTACAGTAAAACAACGAAGCCAATACTTGATATTATTTCTAAAGGTTATCCAATCGTTGTACCGACTTCACAGCAACAGCTGGACTTGCACAAAGAGATCGGCAACAGAGGCAATATCCATGTTATCTCACCAAGTGTTGAAATACCACGCGCTAAAAATGAAAGAAATTCGCTGCTTGTATCGATGATCGCAGATTTTACGAAAGAAAATCGTATTGGCCAAGCGATCGAAGCATTCATGGAGGTTGCGCGTGACATACCAGGCGCGAAGCTTGAAATTTATGGTGCGGGCGAAGAAGAAGACAATCTGAAGAAATTAATTAAAAAGCTTAAAGTCGCTCACGGTGTCAAACTAAAAGCACCTGTTCAAGATACTGATGCGGTCTACGCGAAATCAGCTGTCTCACTCGTTACGGCAGAAGCGAAAGGTTTTGTCCAAAGTATTCTCGAAGCATTCGCCAATAGTACACCTGTTGTAGCTTATGACACCAATTACGGACCAGCTCAACTCATCCAAAATGATGAAACCGGCTATCTTGTACAAGATGGTGATATGGAGGCATTAGCCGATCGTATCAAAATATTGCTTGATAATCCGGAAGACAGACAACGAATGGGCAACAATGCTCAGCAATTAGTGAAAGAACAATATACACCGCAAAGCTTCTATGAAAACTGGAAGAAACTAATTCAGAACACAATTGAAGAAGATAAACAGAAACCATTGCTTTAGGGCGATGGTTTTTTTAGTAGGTGCCATCATTTATTGCTAGTGTCGTGGGCTTTATAACCGCTCCTGGAAAATTTTCAACCGTTGCCATCAGATTTACAACCGTTCCCCGGAAATTTACTACCGAAATTGAATAATTTAAGTCTTTTTTCCTTCTTTAAGCAACAAAAGTCACTACTTACTGTTTAAAAAGCTTCCATTTTCGGTTACAATAGCCATATCTAAAACATTCACCGAAGGGAGTACTCATGAATCAAACTGCAAAAGGATTTTTTCTATTCCTAACATTTATCCTCGGCATCACCATCACTATGCAAGTACCCGCAGGTGCAAAAACTGCATACAAGACAACAAAAACTCAGGAAGTTGCTCGTATCAAAACGACGTCAGCCAAAATTTATAGCAATCCAACGAAGCTCAAAAGCTTCAAGCTAGCTACGAAGACACATACGAGTAAAACATATGAAGCCAACAGCAAAACAAAGATTGGCAAAACAACGTACTATCAGCTTTCCCAAGGCAACACTAAAGTTGGCTGGTTAGCGACAAAAGACATCACACGCCATAAACGCATCCTGCAAAGCACCAAGAAGACGACAGCATACATAGCAGGGACGCACAACTCCTATAACATGCCATGGGGTACAACGAAGAACAAAGTATCCTCACTCAGTAGCTCTCGTGCAAAAGAATTCAAAGCTACTCGCATTGAAAAGATTGGCAGCACTCTTTGGTACAAAGGTACATTGAACAAAAAAACTGTATGGGTTTCAACGAGTGCGCTCAAAACAAACCCATACACATCACTTAACCTTAGAAAACCATCAAACGTTACAGCGAAAGAAATGCAAAACTTCTTAATCAGTAAAGGGAAATTACCGAATAATGTATTGTACAAGCTAGCCCCGACTTTCGTTACGCTACAAAAAGAAGCGGGAATTAATGCGCAGTTTATGCTGGCACATGCTATTTTAGAAACAGGCTGGGGAAGTTCAACCATTTCCCAATATAAAAACAATTATTTTGGCTATCAAGCCTATGATACCTGTGCATTAACCTGCGCGAAATATTTCCCGTCGGGCAAGGCTGGACTTAGCGCATATGCCTATAAAATATATCGAGACTATCTAACAAGCTCTGGCGCGTATTACAACGGTCCGACACTGCTTGGTATGAACGTCCGGTATGCAACAGACCCGCAATGGAGCGATAAGATTGCCAATTTAATGGCTCAAATGAAAACGTATAGCAGCAGCTATTACAGTAAGACAACAGCTAGTAAAGTTGTTTTTAAAGAGCCAAAAGAATACGATAACGTTATTCCGGTAGGTAAACCACAGCCGGATCAATTCCTAACAATGCCGGAGGAGATTAAAGCGAAAGTGGATGTAACTGAAGGCGCTCAAATCTATAGCCTGCCATATGTTTACTCAGCACAATACGGCACATATAAAAAAGGACAGGCTATCACATTAAAGGCCTACCACACAGATGTCCGTGACTTCAAAAATACCAAAGGTAAAATGGTGCGCTGGTATCGCATTGATTACAGCGGCAAACAAGGCTGGCTCAGAAGTGACCAAATTGCGGTTGCGAATTTAGGTTTTACCAACAATCAGACAACACTTCAAAATGACAAGTACACACAAGTTGCCTCAGTTAATAAGAATACGTTGATCAAGCTTGTCAAAAAAGACAATAAATATGTCACAAAAACAGACAAGAAAAAAGTAAAATGGTATCAAATCTACAAACCAGGCTCTACGAAAAAATTATGGATTAAAAGCTCTAACCTGCAAATGTTCAACTAAAAAGTAACGAGGTTCCTTCTCTGGAACCTCGTTTTTATTTTGACACAATCTACTATCTATTAAATTCATAAAAATCATGATATAGTTAGTAAAAATCCATGATTTTACTAGAAAGGAAGTTTTATATGCCGATTCCTAAAACATTAGCTGCTTCGATGATTTCTGCAGCTATCCTTGCAACGACTGTTACAACGGCCATTCCTACTATTCAAGCGGATGCTAAAACGACTGTCAAAGCAAAAGTAAAACAAGGCAAAACAAGCCGACTTGGCAGAATTAAAACTGCGAAAGCCATCATCTATCCAACACCAACAGCTACAAAGGGGACAACAAGCGCTAAGCAGCTCCACCTGACGTTTTATATAAATAAGAAAGCCATTTACAAGGATACAGCGTACTTTTTAATAAGTAATTACAAAGATCCGAGCAAACCAACTGTTGGGTGGGTTAAATCGAAAGATATTACAACGAGAACTCATACGATTGCTAAAAATAGCACAACTAAACGTTATGTGAAAGGGAACGGCAAAGCGTATACAAGACCTTGGGGAGACGAGCGTAATGTTATGTTTACAACTCTCACCAAAGACAAAAATACACTGTTCCAACCCAAAACAACCGAAAAAGTTGGCAATGACGTATGGTACAGTGGCAAATTAAATGGCCAAACGGTCTGGCTTAAATACAATCAGGTCACTACAACAAAACCAACAACAAGTGTCCCAAAACCGGAAACACCAAAGCCAACCGAACCCCCTAAAACAGAAGAACCAACCAAACCGACTGAACCTACTAAACCAGTTGAGCCACCAAAGGAAGATCCTTCTTTTGAAACAACAGCTGTTGAAAAAATTGGTTCTTTAAAAAGTACGGCCAAAATCTATCAAGATCCAACTAAGTTAGTAGATGCCGAACTAGGAAGCAGCTATAGCAACGAAAACTTCTATGTTTATAAGAAAGCAATTATCAAAAGCAAAACCTACTACCAAATTAGCCGCGACTCAAAACCAATCGGCTGGGTAGAAGAAGGCCAATTGAATCTGAAAAATATCACATCATCAAGCACAACTAACCTGAAACTGTACCTAACAGGCTCCGGTGCAGCCTATAATATCTCTGATGGCGATACAAATAACGTTGTCCATAAGGATCTTGATGCCTACCGTGCGAAAGCTTTCACAGCTAAAAAGGTAGAGGTAGTAAACGGCAAAACATATTACCAAGGTTCGATCGGCGGTAAAACCGTTTGGATCAATCTTGAACAAGCAGGCAATAACTATATAGCAGAAAACCTGCGCAAAACATCTAACATCACGCAGAGTGAAATGCAAAATTACTTAATTAAGAAAAAAGGTACTGCAATCACTTCAGCCACTCTTTACAAAATGATTCCTGCTTTCTTGGAAATTCAAAAAGAGTACGGCATTAGTGCACAATTTATGTTCGCGCATGCAATCGTTGAGACAGGGTGGGGAAGCTCGCAAATCTCTCAATACAAAAACAACTTCTTTGGCTATCAAGCATATGATTCTGCGCCATTTACATGTGCGCTATACTTCCCTTCAGGAAAAGAAGGTCTTGCTTATTATGCAGAAAAAATTTATCAAAATTATTTAAGGGTTGGCGGCGTCTATAATAATGGTGTTAATGTGGCTGGCATGAATGTTCGATACGCGACAGATAAAAACTGGGGACGCACCATTACACGCATTATGGAAGAAATGAAGCCATACAACTCTAGCTACTATGCTGCGCAGCCAATCAGCACAATAGTACCGGCACCAGTGAATAAAACATACGATCATATTATTCCTGCCAATATGCCACAGCCAAGTATCTTTAAAACATTTGATAAAGGCATTAAGGCAACAACAATTGCAACGACGGAAGTTTATACAATGCCTTACCCATCTAAAACGCGTCTACTAGGCACGCTGGCAAAAGGCAAGAGCATTACACTGCTTGGCCATAATTCAGACGTCAAGGATATTAAAGAAAATGGAAAGTTCAAAGCACGCTGGTTCCGCATTCAATATACAGATGCCAATGGAAAAACTACGGACCAAGCATGGGTAAGCAGCGAAAGCCTCGATATCCAAAACCTAGCTGTTACGAACGGAGACGGCTGCAATGTCCGCGACAAACCAACAACAAAAGGCTCAAAAATTTTAACTAAACTAAATGACGAAACGTATTTCAAACTCGTCTTAGACAGCAAAAACAAACCAGTCACTGAAAAAGACGAAAGCAACACAACATGGTATCAGCTTTACATTCCAGGCACTACAACCAAAGCTTGGATTAGCTCTACTATTATTACGAAGTTTTAGAGAAAACTCCGCCTATGACAGGCGGAGTTTTTAATGTTTTAAAAAGCAAAAAGGATGGCGATTGCCATCCCATACTATCAATTAGTCCCAAATCCGATCTAATTGGCCAGCATATAATTCAATAGCTTTTTTGTAACTAAGAATTTCTTCATCATTAGTCGTCTGTATTAAACACTTTAATAATATCTCCATTGCCTGACTATGTTCATTTAAATTATATAGCGTCATGGAATAAAAAGTTTTGAGTACCTGACTAGTTGGGAAAGCTTCGATTCCCTGTAGAAAGACATCTTTGGATTTTTCATATTCTCCTATGGTTCTATAGGAGCTACCTAAGCCTATGTATGCTTCTTCTAAATCCTTTGAAGGTAATCCCAACTGAATAGCTTTTTCATAGTAAGGAATAGCATTCACTTCGTCACCTAAAAGGTCAAAACTCCAAGCACATTGATAGTTTAAGACAGCATCGTCAGGATAGTTCAATACAAGTTTTAAGAAAAGTTCATTAGATGCCTTATATTCTCCACTCTTTCTTAAATCTAATGCTTTGTTCAATTCTGTTTTCATCTGAACCTCCGAAATATTTGGCTTCATTATCTTGAAGTTTGAACATTTAAATTTTACTACCGTAGCCTGTGGGTTTACAACCGCTGCTATGGCTTTTACAGACGCTCCCATCTGATTTACCACCGCTCTTCACTAGTTAACTCACGAAATAGAGCAATTTAAGTCCTAAGATACTCTTAATTAGTGGTAGGATACCGAAGGCAAAGGAAGAAGATTATTGATAATCGGGTATGTAGCGGGCATCTTTAAACTTACCAATTTTCTGAAGCTTCATCTGACTTAATAGGCGGTAGGCTTGTCTCGAATTTGCCAAACCTAGAAATTGATAGCATTCCAAACTAGAAATAGAGGAATCAATCAAAGCAAAATAGTCATAGATAGCCTGCACATGAGCATCGCGGCTTGTGTGATGGCAATAGGTACAGTACCAATGCATATTTATTCTTCGCATGTACAATTTACGGCAGTTTGGACAAGCTACTCCGTTCAAAACGTCCTTTCTCGAAAGGTTATATCTCTTCAACAATGGATAAGGATTATAATCAGTATGCTGTTTCGATAAGGAATAGACGAGTTTTTCTAGCTGCCGGGGAGACAAAGGTTCTTTTTGTAACGGTAGATTTCGAACATATGGTTTAATATCGTTTTTTAAAAGAAGAGTAGTGGCTGATGAAGTTCGTTCAATGTAGCTTGATGAAAAGGGGAAGACCACCGCACCGTAGATGGGGAGATTGATATGGTTGTGTGAAAAGTAAACTTTGAGTTGGTGGATGTATTCTTCCAGTTGGGGTTCTGGACTAGGAAATGCATGTGATTCACCTGTTGATAAATGGCGCACCAATTGTCGAGGATTTTGTCTTAATTCTATCGTTCCTTTGATATTCTTTACCTCAAAAACAACTGCAAAATTTGCAGTTAACAGTAAAATATCTATTTGTATTTTAGATTCTAATACAAGAGATAAGTTATGAAATACATAATACTTTTCAGATGGATGCAACTGACCAAGCGTATCAACTATAATTTTCTCTCCTAAATCGCCAGCATCTATACTTCTCCATTGCCTCTCCAATTCCTGTTTCAAAGGATGAGTCGCAGATAACCGATCACTCAGTTTTCGCAAGGCATCTAAATAATGGGTGGGTGCAAAAGGTTTAATCAACATAAAAATCACTCCCAAACTCAATTGTTTAAACGAGTATATAATAAGAAGAAATATGTGTAAAATGGCCGCAAATGCTACAACCATCAAATAAACATACAAAATAGAAAAGCATACTTAAAAAATATAGATAATGTTGATTATCGGCTAACTATTGTAGTTGAAAATTTTTTATGCAAAATATCTTCAGAGAGTTATTTAAAAGGAGAGGAAGAAAAGTAATTGAAATTGATGCTTACTATCGTTCTCTGATGATTTACAACCGCTACGAACACTTTTACTACCGTTCATACCAATTTTACAACCGCTCTCAGGTAGTTTACTCCCAAAAAAGAACAATTTAAGTCCTGAAGATACCTTCCATTCGCGGTAATATCCAATTATCATCCCGATTAAACACAAGGGGAGGACCAATATAAGGTTCTCCCTTGTTTATTTTAAATGCTGCGGTCATTTATTTGCTTTACAATATTTTCTTTAAAATCCTTAAATGGTATACTGATTGATTGTTTTTCTCCGTGCTTCCGAACATTTACTGCGTTTTCTTTTAACTCTTCATCACCAAGCACAATAATATAAGGGATCTTTTGCATATGTGCTCTTCTTATTTTATAGCCTAATTTTTCTTCGTCATCGTCAATTTTAACTCGTACCCCTAATTGTCTCAGCTGAGATTGGATTTTGAAGCAATAATCTAGGTGAACCTGAGAGACGGGAACAATTTGTACCTGTGTAGGAGCGAGCCAAACAGGGAAGGCTCCTGCAAAATGTTCAATTAAAATGCCTAAGAAACGATCGATGGAACCGAATACTGCGCGATGAATGACCACCGGACGAGCTTTTTCATTTTGTTTGTCTATATATGTTAAATCAAACTTCTCTGGTAGCTGGAAGTCGAGTTGCACTGTAGCGCATTGATGGCTGCGTTGAATGGCATCTTTTATGTGAATATCAATTTTGGGGCCATAAAAGGCACCATCGCCCTCATTGATTTTGTAAGGATACCCCAAGTTATTTAGTACGTTTTCTAAAGCTGTTTCAGCCCGATTCCACAGTTCCTCGCTGCCCATTGAATCCTCTGGGCGTGTCGATAATTCAATTTCATATTCAAATCCGAATACTTTATACACATGGTCGATGATTTTTAACGCAAGAGTAATTTCATCTTCAATCTGTTCTGGTGTAACGAAAATATGAGCATCATCCTGGCAAAATGATCTGACGCGTAATAAACCATTTAAGGCACCGCTGAATTCATGTCGATGAACTTGCCCGAATTCCGCCATGCGAATAGGCAAATCACGATAGGAATGTCGTTCATTTTTAAAGATGAGCATATGTCCAGGACAGTTCATCGGTTTTAAGGCAAAGTTTTGTTCATCAACCTGAGTAAAGTACATATTTTCTTTGTAGTGATCCCAGTGACCGGATTGCTCCCACAATCTCTGATTCATCATGAGTGGAGTTCGCACCTCTTTATAATCATACTTAGCCTGTAAATTTCGTAAAAAGGACTCGAGCTCATTCCGTATAATCTGGCCATTTGCCAGATAAAATGGCATGCCGGGTGCTTCCTCTGAGAACATGAATAACTCAAGTTCTTTTCCAAGTTTACGGTGATTTCGCTTTTCCGCTTCCTCTAGAAAGACAAAATAGTCACGTAGCTCATCCTTTGTTGCAAAAGCGACACCATAAATGCGTTGAAGCATTTTATTATTACTATCGCCTCGCCAATATGCCCCAGACACTTTTGTTAGTTTAAAATTCTGGACCTTACCTGTAGAAGGTATATGAGGACCCCGGCATAAATCATAAAAGTCACCCTGTTCATAAACAGTAACTGTTTCATCCTGTGGAATGTCTTCTAACAACTCAAGCTTTAATGGATCATGCGCAAATAATTGTTTAGCTTTCTCGCGTGAAACTTCCTTTCGATTCATCTCCAAGTTCTCATTAATGATTTGTTTCATAACCTTTTCTATTTGAGGTAAATCACTTGGAGTGATAGGGGAATCCAGCTCCACATCGTAATAAAAACCATCTTCAATGACAGGGCCAACTCCAAAATGAATAGAAGGATATATACGTTTTAATGCGTGTGCCAATAAGTGGGCTGTTGAATGGCGAACCACTGCTATTCCTTCTTTTGAAGCTGCATCGTATAAGGAAATCTGTACATCTTCTGTAACTGGACGTGCTACATCTGTAGGTATCCCATTTACATAACCGACAATTGTCTTTTTAGAAAGACTTGGGCTAATGGAGTGGGCAATATCTGTTAGTGTTACGCCTCGATCGTATTGCTGTTTTTTGCCATCTGGAAACTGAATTTTTATAAATTGATCATTCATCATGTTAAACACTCCTTTTTTATAATAAAAAAACACACGCATCCCTAAACAAGGGACGAGTGTGTTGTTAACCCGTGGTTCCACCCAACTTTCCATACGCTAAAGAATAGCCTATGGCTCTGGTGCTGTAACGTAGCATAGACGGTATTGGATACTACATTCCCCAATACAGCTTAAAGGTGGTAAATTATTTTCCTAAGCTAGGAAGATTTCAGCAAAACTTCCCTCTCTGTAAACCGTAAAAATAATTCATGTCCTCATCATCGCTTTTAATTTTTATCTCAATCAATGGAATCCTGTTAAATACAAAAAAACGCACGCATCCCTAATAAAGGGACGAGTACGTTTTAACCCGTGGTTCCACCCAACTTCCCATAAGTTAGAAAACAACTTATGGCTTTGGTGCTGTAACGTAGCATAGACGGTACCGGATACTAGATTCCCCGATACAGCTCAAAGGTGGTAAATTACTCTCCTGCGTTAGGAAGATTTCAGCAAAACTTCCCTCTCTGTAAACCGTAAAAGCAATTCATGTCCTTATCAGCGCTTCTTCATCAAGAATTAAATTATTATATATATTATGATAATTATTACTATTTAGCAACACCTATTTTAATTATGAACAATTTATTGTCTTAACTTCCTCACCAATCCAATCATTTTACATCCCCTTAAACTTCCGCTAGCATTATGACGTATAAATATCACATTTACACAGATAGATGAAAAAGGGAAGGATGAGTAATATGAGACTCTCTATTCTAGATCAAGCGCCGATACCAAAAGGGGCTAAACCGGCACAGGCTTTAAAAAACAGCGAAACATTGGCGATTCTTGGTGAAGAGCTAGGCTATCACCGTATGTGGATGGCGGAGCATCATAACGGGCAATCGCTTGCAAGCTCTGCGCCTGAAGTAACAGCGGCTCACTTGGCTGCTAAAACAAACCGTATTCGTATCGGCACAGGCGGCATCATGATGATGCATTACTCACCATTAAAAGTAGCGGAAGTGTTCAAAACATTAAGCGCACTGTCACCTGGCCGCATCGACTTTGGCGTTGGACGCGCACCAGGCGGAGATACTTATGCTATTTATGCGATGGCAAAAGGTAAACGACCTGAGATGACGGATCAATATAAAGAAATTGAAACAACACTTAAGTTGATGAACGATCAAAAACCAGGCATCTCTGTCTATGATTCAGTCGTGGCGACACCAGCGCGCGTAGAACTTCCTGAAGCATGGTTATTAGGCTCGACTGGTAATAGTGCCGTACGAGCAGGTCGCATGGGAATGGGTTACTCCTTTGCTCAATTCTTCAATGGTGGAATGACGAGAGAAATCTTCGACACATATCGCGCTAATTTCGAGCCTTCATACTTTATGGAAACACCAGAAATTCTGGTGACATATGCGACAACTGTAGCAGAAACAAAAGAAGAAGCAGAATTCTTAGCAATGCCGATTGATATTTCTAGACTACAGCTGATGCAAGGCAACTTAATCCAAACCTTGTCACCAGAAGAAGCAAAAGACTATCCATTAACTGAAATGGACAAAATGATGATTGAAGAAAATCGCAAATTGCATCTAGTCGGAACACCGAAGGAAGTAGGCGATATTATTCGTCGAGATCAAGAGCAATATGGCTTTGACGAAGCGATGTTCAATTGCAACCAATTCAGCATCGAAAGTCGAAAACAAAGCTACACACTATTAGCAAAAGAATTATTGGATTAAATAAGAGACCCGCATGCATAAATAGGGCACATGTAAAAGAGAAGTAATTCATTGAGATTTTGATGAATAATTTTATTGAAGTGGAAATAAATATTAAAGTGGGCTACCGCTCGCCTTCAGAAAATCGCATCTATTTCCCTTCAATATCATGAAACGCTTCACTAACATTCATTGCCTTACCAAGATTGCTGCGGGTTTTTATTATGCTAAATTTGATTAAAGTAAATAAGTTTTAAAAAGAGTATTGACAAGAGTTTGTTTTCATGAGAAGATTATCTCGAATTAAAGATATTTGTTTTAAGTCTATTATTTTTTTAATATATATCTCGATTTCGAGACAGTTAGTATTTTCAGATTATAAACAATGGAGGAGATTTAAAATGGCAAAATGGACAGTAGATCAATCACATTCAACAGTAGGTTTTGAAGTAAAACACATGATGGTTTCAAAAGTAAGAGGACAATTTGATTCTTATACTGCAGATGTAGAAGCAGCAGATTTAACAGATTTAACAACAGCAACAATTGCATTCAAATTTGATGTAGCAAGCATTAACACAAATAGCGAAGATCGCGACAATCATTTGAAATCAGCAGATTTCTTCGATGCAGAAAACAACCCAACTATCGACTTTACATCTACAAACATCGTGAAAGACGGCGATGACTACAAAGTAACTGGTGACTTAACAATCAAAGGCGTAACAAAACCAGTAACATTCGACGTAGAATACGGCGGTAAAGGTACAAACCCATGGGGCGTAGAAGTGTACGGATTCGAAGCGGAAACAAAAATCAACCGTGAAGAATTCGACTTAACTTGGAACGCAGCACTAGAAACAGGTGGCGTACTAGTAGGTAAAGACATCAAAATCAAAGTAGAATTAGAAATTAACCCAGCTGCATAATAAAAGCCTGTGAATGATGCTGAATTTAGTTGATATAAGTTCAGCATCATCTACCAAACAAAAGCTCAAAAGCATTTTTTTAAAACAATATCTCGAATTCAAGATAATTATATGGGAGGGGTATTTCATGGACGCACTTAAAGGACTACATCACGTGACAGCTATAACAAGCAGTGCAGAAAAAATATATGATTTCTTCACTTACGTATTAGGTCTTCAATTAGTGAAAAAAACAGTGAACCAAGATGATATCCAAACCTATCATTTGTACTTCACAGATGATGTCGGCAGCCCAGGAACAGATATGACATTCTTTGATTTCCCAGGCATTCCAAAAGGGGTGCATGGCACAAATGAAATTTCTAAAACATCTTTCCGGGTTCCAAAGGATGAGGCATTAGCTTATTGGGTAAAACGCTTTGATAAATTTGAAGTGAGACATACAGGCATCCAAGAACAGTTTGGCAAAAAAACTTTGTCATTCGTCGATTTTGACGACCAAAATTATCAGCTCATATCAGATGAGTTAAACGCGGGAGTGCCAGCAGGGACACCTTGGCAAAATGGGCCGGTGCCACTTGAATATGCGATTACTGGATTAGGACCAATTTTTGTCCGGACTTCTTTCGCTGACTACTTCAAACAACTGTTAGAGGAAGTATTCTTCATGAAAGAAGTCGCTAAAGAAGGCTCCTTCAAACTATTCGAAATGGGTGAAGGGGGAAACGGGGCTCAAGTAATCGTTGAAATGAACACCGTGCTTCCTCAAGCTCGACAAGGCTATGGCACAGTCCATCACACAGCATTCCGAGTGAATGACCGAGCTGACTTGGATGCTTGGCAACAACGTTTAGAGTTATATAAATTGCCAAACTCCGGCTATGTAGAACGCTACTATTTTGGTTCTCTTTATACAAATGCTGCCCCTTCCGTTTTATTTGAATTAGCAACAGATGGTCCTGGCTTCATGGGGGATGAACCATATGAAACACTTGGTGAAAAACTATCATTGCCGCCATTCTTTGAGCCAAAGCGCGAAGAAATTGAAAAAATTGTAAGACCTATTGATACAGTGCGCAGTACTCGAGCATTTGAAAAGGAATATTTATAGGGAAGTGAAATCATGGGATTTATGTCTAAATTATTTGGTACAAAACAAGAGGAGGAAGAAACAATGACAAAAGTAAATATCGGTATTATTTTAGGATCAACTCGTGAAGGACGTGTAAGTCCACAAGTAGGTGCGTGGGTAAAAGAAATCGCAGACAAACGCGATGACGCAAACTACACAATCATTGATATTGCAGATTACAAATTGCCACTGCTAGGGGAAGCAGGCGGAGATGCATCAGGCGCAGCTGCATGGTCAGAAGCGATTGCAGCACAAGATGGCTTTGTATTTATCGTACAAGAATACAACCACTCTATTACTGGTTCACTTAAAAATGCACTAGACTATCTTCGTGAAGAATGGAACAACAAAGCAGCTGGTATCGTATCATACGGTTCAGTTGGCGGAGCTCGTGCAGCAGAACACCTACGCGGCATCTTAGGTGAATTGCTTGTAGCGGATGTTCGTGTACACCCAGCACTATCATTGTTCACAGATTTCGAAAACGGTACAGACTTCAAACCAAAAGCTGTTCAAGAAGAATCAGTGAATCAAATGTTAGATCAAGTCGTTCCTTGGTCAAAAGCATTGTTTACAATTCGTTAATCTTTTTATCATTCATATACATGCGCAGCGAAATGCGCATGTATATGTTCATCATGAAAATTGAGCAAATCACATCAAACAAGTTGATGGATGTGCTCAGTCGTTATGAGAAAAGAGACAGATAAGGGGATATGGAGATGACAGAATTCACACAGTTGGTAAAGGAAAGACGATCGGCAAGCAACTTTCTTCCGAGTTATGAGATTTCACAGGAAGAGTTAGATGAAATATTTGGTCTAGTAAAGCTCGGACCTTCAGCTTTCAATCTTCAACACACGCATTATGTAGTTGTGACAGACCCAGAGGTAAAAGAGGAAATAAGAAAGGCTGCTAATGGGCAGTATAAGGTTCATAGTGCATCAGCTGTCATCTTGGTATTGGGCGATAAAGAAGCCTATAAAAAAGCAGCAGAAATTAATGAAGGATTATTGATGCTGGGTATATTAAATAAACAAGAATATGACTTTGCAGTAGAAGGTACCGTTGATTTGTATGAAACAAGAGGACCTTCATTCCAAAGAGATGAAGCCATTCGAAATGCTTCCTTATCTTCTATGCTGTTTATGCTGGCAGCTAAAGAAAAAGGGTGGGACACTTGTCCGATGATTGGATTTGAAGAGGATAAAGTAAAAGAAATCCTGAATATCAGTGATCAATACGAGGTAGCGTTAATGATTACACTAGGAAAAGAAAAAGTAGCGAGCAGACAACCTCGAGGCTATCGCAAGCCCGTGAATGAGTTCGTCACCATCGTTTAATAAAGAATTGGAGTGAGTAAAATGAGCAAAAAAACAATGGGTATTCATCACATTACAGCCATTGTAGGCCACCCACAAGAAAACGTAGATTTTTATGCAGGTGTATTAGGATTACGCTTAGTGAAAAAAACAGTCAATTTTGATGATCCGGCTACTTACCATCTTTATTTTGGTAATGAAGGTGGAAAACCAGGCACTATCATTACGTTCTTCCCTTGGGCAAATGCACAGCAGGGCGAAATTGGTGACGGACAAGTTGGAGTAACAGCATATGCTATTCCGCAGGGGGCTATGGCTTTTTGGAAACAAAGACTGGCTAAATTTAATGTACAATATACAGTGATGGAACGCTTTGGAGAAGAAGTCCTAGCATTTGATGATCCGCATGGCTTACACTTAGAGCTAGTTGAAAGAGAAGCAGGGGAAACAAATACATGGACTACCGGAGAAATCACACCACAATTTGCGATCAAAGGATTTGCCGGAGCTACACTTTATTCCACACATCCAAGCGAGACATCTAAGTTAGTCGAAGAAATCATGGGCCTCGAAGTAGTAGGGCAAGAGGGAGACTATATTCGTTTCCGTTCTAGCGCTGATATCGGGAATGTTATCGACCTGAAACTAACAACAAATGGCCGTGGAATTATGGGTGTCGGAACAGTACATCACATTGCATGGCGTGCCATTGATAACGAGGACCAATTAGATTGGCAAAAATATATCTCCCAACATGGGTATGGCGTAACACCGGTTCGAGACAGGAATTATTTCAATGCCATCTACTTCAGAGAACACGGCGAAATCCTGTTTGAAATTGCAACAGATCCTCCAGGATTTGCACATGATGAGTCACCAGAAACAATGGGTGAAAAATTAATGCTGCCTGAACAGTTTGAACCTTATAGAGCAGGCATGGAGCGGAGATTAATTCCGATTGAAGTGAGAGAGCTAGATTAAATCATATAAAAGGAATGATGACGATGCGATCGATTGACCCAGAAACAATGTCTGAAAGAGAAAATTATAAATTTTTGACAGGAAGCATTATCCCTAGGCCGGTTGCATTTGTTACATCCCTTACGCAAGATGGAGTTCTGAACGGAGCTCCATTCAGCTACTTTAATATTGTTTCATCTAATCCGCCTATGATATCCCTATCGATTCAACGAGCCAATGGGAAAATGAAGGACACAGCTCGAAACATATTGGAAGCAAACGAGTTTGTTGTTCATATTGTGGATGAACACAATGTAGATAAGGTTAATATAACCGCAGCTAGCCTGCCACCCGAACAAAGTGAAGTAGAGCTAGCAAACTTAACGCCTGTGGAAAGTACAAAGATTACGGTGCCAGGAGTTAAAGAATCAAAGGTCCGTATGGAATGTGTACTTGAGCAAGCCTTAGAGTTAGGTGGCACAGACGAGCCAGGCTGTGACCTAATCATTGGTAGAATCGTTCAATTTCATATAGAAGAGGCTATTTATGAAAAAGGAAGAATCAATCCTAGAGGATTAGCGGCCGTTAGCAGATTGGCAGGCCAATCCTATGCTAAAATTGGTGAGATGTTTGAAATAGAAAGACCAAAATAGCTTTGGTTACTAGTAAAAGGACACAAGAGGAGGTTGCAACATGAAACACATTTTTAATAAAGGAACCAACCCGAATAAACCAACATTTTTAATGCTCCATGGTACCGGCGGGAATGAACTTGATTTGCTGCCATTAGCAGGAGTCATAGATGATGAAGCTAACGTATTAAGCGTTAGAGGGAATGTCCTAGAACAAGGCATGCCAAGATTCTTCCGTCGATTATCTGAAGGGGTATTTGATGAAGAGGATTTAATCTTCCGCACGAATGAATTAAATGAGTTTTTAGATGAAGCAGCAGAAAAATACGACTTCGATCGAGATAACATCATTGCCATCGGCTACTCAAACGGAGCCAATATTGCAGCCAGCCTGCTATTTCACTACCAACAAGCCTTAAAAGGAGCCATCCTGTTCCACCCAATGGTGCCAAGAAGAGGCATCACTTTACCAGACCTAGCAAATACGTCTGTATTTATCGGTGCCGGAACAAACGACCCGATCTGCTCTCCTGAAGAGACGAAAGAATTACAACAGCTACTACAACAAGCTAGTGCTAGCGTTGAGCTTCATTGGGAAAATAGAGGTCACCAATTAACAATGGGTGAAGTGGAAAGCGCAAAAGAATGGTATTTGAAGTTAGGTTAGAAAAAATAATACTATCTTATAGCCTTTAGCTTACTAAATGAACGAGATCCATTTAGTAGGTTAGAGGCTTTTTAAAATTTACTGTCGTTCCTACTAGAAATACAACCGCTCACGAGGCGTTTACTACCGTACTCATCTAATTTACTGCCGCTGAGAAGAAGTTTACTCACGAAAAAAGACAAATTAAGTCCCTGCCTTCTTTCCGTCAGCAAAACTCACAGATTTTGCTATCAATAATTAACTTTCATTAAACAAAAAAATTCTTCAAAAAAGTTTACCTATACAAAACATCGGGTATCTCCTCTTTATGAATAAAATTTAGAGGAGGAAGACATATGTCACAAGAAGAAATGCAAATGAAGTTCAAAGAAATCTTATTATACGGTTACCAAAGAGGAAATGAAGAGGGTACACTCTCAGCTTCAGATTTAGTACAAGAGCTAGCGGATAAGATGAAGGACGTCCTATGGGTAGCAAATACGCAAGGCTAATGATACTTAGTATAACTTCATGCAACTTTTCGAAAATTCGCCAATTGCACTTACCCCAAACACTCCCTATAAACAGATCAACATAAAAGGCACCCTTAACAAACTTGTCAAAGGTGCCTTTTTTATGCCTTAAATCTTAACAGTATTATTTTCCCGAACTCGTTTAATTAACCGACCTCGCCGCCTTTTTAAGGCAACGATGCTAGTACCATACTTCCCCGAAAGTTCTTCATAATTGAACCCTCTTATATAGTAATCTATGAGAAATTGCCGATCATGTTCCTCCAGGTTATTCAATAAACCTTCCAATTCATTAGCTATTTCATTGTCCAACTTCATAGGCAAGTATGTCTCCAACTGGGAGTCTTCCTCAGGTTGATAGTGCGCCTCATAACGAATCTCTCGTTTTAATTCATCTAAAATACTGCCATGAATGCACCTATAAGCATAGGGGGTAAAGTCTCCCTGTGCACTTTCATATTTTTGCCACGCCTGCCAGAGGGCAATGCGAGCAGTTTGGCGATATTGTTCATGGTTTTTGTAGATTCTGCACTTTCGGAGGGATGCTGAAATCATCGGTTCGTATTTCGTCAGGACTTCTTCAAATTGATACATATTTGATTTCTCAATTCTCATTGTGCACAACGGGTTATTCCTAGGTGAGTTCAGAATAGAATCTTTTCAGAAAGATGTACAAAAGCCATTCTGTCGATTAATCACGCCAAAAAGGTCGTTTACGGGCTCCAAACGATCCGAATGGAAGCCGTAAACGACAAAAATGAACTTTTTTCTATGCAAATATAGAAATATAGAAAAATCATCTTTTTACTATATAAATAAAATAATTACTCAAATCTTATATCATAAAAAATTATCAAAAGTAGAAGGGGGTTGTAGTGAAAATCTTCAACAGAAAACGTACACATGACTGCTGAATAAATCCGATTAGTGAAAATTGAAATTTGAAGGAATGTTTTCGAGACAAAGACCATAATGTATCAGGGTGGCAAAATAAAAGAGCAGAGAACGCCTATGAGGTGTGTTGGAGGAGGGAGCAACCTATAAGCGTGGAAGAGATTAAGTAGTAAAGGCAAGTATATAAGCATGTGCACGGAGAGGGAAAGCAAAAGAGGAATAACCTATACACATGTAGAATTAAACAGTGATCACAATAGCAACTCAACCTTTAAACATATATCAATCAATGGTCGATTGTGTATATCATGTCGAAAGATGTAGAAAAATAGAAATGACAAACACACAAGACAAAATAGCATGTTGATAAAAAAGTAGTAGATTATAAAAGAGTTTTGTATAAGTGCATTGGATATATTTGAGATAAAATAAAACAATAAGTTATATTTGTATAATTATAATTTTAGGGTAAAAAGTTGTATATATAAAGGAAGAAACTCCTGATCGTCTTACCCGTTCTAATGTGTGTTTAAACCTGATTTTATAACAAAATTAAATTGGTTTATTTTTTAGTAAACAACAAAAGGAATCTATTAATGTCAAAATAAAATAAATAACTACCAAATAGATACAACTAAAATGAAACTTATAGACCAATAGTTTGCATTTTTTAATAAAAAACCATCATTTTTATAAAAAAACGATAATTTAATAGACATTTCAGATAGTATTTTGATATTTTTAGCAATAAAATGACAATATAATTTTATTGTTCAATATTTTTACAGAAAAAAAGGTGGAAAATTGATAGGTTTTAGTCGATAATAAGGACAAGCATGGTTAGTTGATAAGTCTATCAATGCGATTTTATGCTAATCATATCCAATAAGGGAGGATTTTCAATTCATGAAGAATTTTAAACTAGTAAAAACTACAGCTGCTTTAGCTCTTGGTGCTTCAGTAGTAACTGCTGCTGTCGTTCCTGGAACAACTTCAGCATCTGCTGCTTCTAAGTACAAAGTAACAAACGGTAAATTAGTTAACGCTAAAACTGGTAAAGTAGTTAAAGGTTACGTAGTATTCAAATCTAAACTTTACTACAATGGTAAATTGAAAAAAGGTTACAAAACTGTTGGTTCAGGTAAAACAATCAAACTTTACTACAACGGTTCTCTTAAAAAAGGTTACAAAACTGCACGCAATAGTAAATTACTATTCTTCAACGGATCACTTAAAAAAGGTTACAAATCAGCTGGTTCTGGTGAACGCCTTTATAAAGATGGTTTCCTAGCAAAAGGTTACGAAGTATACGGTGATGTGGATAAAAACCCAAAACTTTACTACAACGGCTACCTAAAATCAGGTTATAAAACTGCTAACAATGCAACTCTATTGTTCTACAATGGTGAACTTAAAAAAGGCTACAAAACAGCTAAAGAAGGTACTGTTCTTTACAAAGATGGCCGTCTAAACGAAGGTTTAGTAGAACTTAGCGGTGTATTGTATGATGGAAGCAAACAAAACGAAGGCAAAAAACTTTTCGAAGGTACACTATATGATGGTGCTAAACGCGCTATTGGCCTAGTGAAATTCGAAGAAAAATATTACAACGATGGCGTACTAGCTAACGGCGAATTCGTTATTGGCGGCGAAAAAGTTACTATCGAAAACGGCGTTCTAGTAGGTGCTGATAAAGAAGCTCCAGTATTAACAGTTGCTGGTGGCGTTACTACAGTTACAGTAGAAAATGGAGAAAAACTAGATCTTCCTGAAGTAACTGCAACTGACAACAAAGATAAAGAAGTTGAAGTTAAATCTGTAATTACAGATGCTGAAGGTAAAGAACTAAAAGAAATCGACACTAAAGTAGCTGGTACTTACACTGTAACTTACAGCGCTGAAGATGCTGCTGGTAACAAAGCTGAAAATGTTGTTGTTACTGTAGTGGTTAAAGAAGGTGCATTTAAAGTAGAAACTGTAAGTGCGATTAACGCTACTCAAGCTGAAGTTAAGTTCAACAAGGAAATTGCAGATATTAATCCTGCAAACGTAAAAGTTACTAACGCTAAAGGCGATAACGTATTTGTAAGCAAAGTTGAATTGAGTGAAGATAAGAAAACAGCTACACTTTCATTTGTTGACAAGTTTGCTGCAGATTCAGCATATAAAGTAGAAGTTTCTGGTGTTAAAGATGCACAAGGTAATGTTATCGATACTCAATCTGTAGATTTCAAATATGTAACTGCTGCAGTTAAAAATGTAACATTTACACAAACTACAGTAGCTCCAGGTACTGAATTGAAAAATGTTGTTAAGGTTACGGATGAGCTAGGTCGTGACGTATCAAAAGAACAGACAGTAACATTTGAATCAGCGAACAGTACTGTAGTTACTG
Organism: Rummeliibacillus sp. GQ308; assembly: GCF_059759115.1. Classification (NCBI taxonomy): domain Bacteria; kingdom Bacillati; phylum Bacillota; class Bacilli; order Caryophanales; family Caryophanaceae; genus Rummeliibacillus; species Rummeliibacillus sp. GQ308. The sequence goes on from NZ_JCAXDQ010000001.1 coordinate 246,507, forward strand.
GAAGTGGAACTGTAAGTGGTTCTGACGGTGACTCTGTAATTGTTGTAGCTGTTGTTAAAGATGGCGACAAAGTTGTTAAATCAACAAAAACAACAATTAAAGTTTCTTCTGCAGCACCAGCTAAATTTGCAGGTTCTTACGTTTATACTGGCGTAGCAGCTGGAACAACTAAGGCTTTTGAAGAATTAAAAGCTGAAGATAAAGTAAACTCTGTATTTGAAAATGATACTAAGAAATTAGCGGTATACTATGTAGACCAGTATGGAAACAACACTGGTGATGGAGCAACTGCTGTAACTGAATTCAATGGTGATGACCAACCAACTTTGACTAACTTGACACCAACTATTGTAATTGTAGAAGATGATGGTACAATCAAACCAATTTCTGTTGGTGTAGGTTATGTACGAGTTAAGCAAGGTGATATTGAACAAACTATCAAAATTGATGTCAAAAAAGCTCCAGTTATCTCTTCACTAGAAGTAGCTAAAACTTCTACATCAGTAATCGCTGGAAAAGCTGCTGGTACTGTTGATGTAACATTCAAAGATCAGTATGGCAACAAGGTAGCTGCACCGGGTGCGGATAAAGTAACAGTAGCAACTGTTGACAACACAATCGCTACTGCATCTTATGATAATGGTAAAGTATCAATCAATGGTGTTAAAGAAGGATCTACAGCTGTTAAAGTTGAGTATAAAGATGGCGAAACTACAATTACAAAGACAATCAACGTTAATGTAGTTAAAGCAGGCGATCTTGCTGAATATAAAGCAGAAGCTGGTTCAGTTAAGCTAGATGCTGGTAATGAAACTGATGCTGAAGATAAAGCACCTCAATCTACAACAATCAAAGTATACGATGTGGATACAAACGGTAACAAACTAGGTGAAACAACTGGTAACGTTACTTTGACTGAAGTTGGAGCTGACGGTAAAGCATTAACTGCGGAAAATGAATTATTGTCTTTAGACTCTGCTACTGGAACAGTTGCAGCTAAACCAGGTAAATCTGGAACTGCTTATGTTCAAGTAAAAGTAGGATCCTTGGTAGTTGATACAGTTAAGTTTGACATCGTAAACACTAAATCAACTGCTGCTTCTGTAAGCTTTAGCAGAAATGATGTATTGAAAACTTCTGCGGAAATTGGTACTTTGTCTACACCAATTAATACAGAAGAAGCCCTTAAATCTATCCTTAAAGTAAAAGATCAGTTTGGAAAAGAACTAGAATCTGCTAGTCCACAAGTTACATTCACTACTACTAACAGAGTAGGCCTAACTGTTTCTACTGCTGGAAATGTTACCGGGTTAACTGATGCTAAAGGTACAATGGATGTTGTTATCACAAAAATTACAAATGGTTCAGATGATAAAAACCTAATCTCTGATCCAGTAACTGTTAAGTTTACAGTTCAAGCGGATGTAACAGAAGCTTTAGCTACTATTAATGCAGGTAGAGCAACAGTTGCTAATTATAAAGCTGCAGGTATTACTGGTGTAGATACTGAGAATCTAAGTGGAGTAAACCTAGCAGTAGGGACTGCTAAAACTACAAAAGGTTCTGCTTTGACTAAAGCTGAGATTCAAACTACTGTTGATACATTTAACGCAACAGCTGCAGTAGCAGATGAAAAAGCTAAAGTTAAAGGTTCATATGAAGTGCCAGCAACAGCTACTACTGATGCACAAAAAGTTGCGGCTGTGAAAGCGGCTATTCTTGCACAAACTGGTGTTAATAAAATTGATACTACTAAAGTTTCTATTACAGTAGATAGTCTTGCTACTGATGAAGGAACAACAACTGCGACTGTTACAATTACATCTACTACAGTAGATACTGTAAAAGATACGAAGTCTGTAACTGTAACTACTGCTGCTCCAACAGCTGATTAAAATTTAGAATAAAGACCTAACCTCTTAAAGGTTAGGTCTTTTTTGTTTCAAATCCTGAAAACTGAAATATTGATATCCTAATCCCATAACGAAAGCGCAGGAGATTGGAATAAAGTAAAGGGAGATAACGATAAAGAAATCCATTACCGAATTACTTTGGTAATTGTCGAAACAACTGAAACTGCAGAAAATAAAGTAATCAAAATTGCTATGTAGATGGAAAGGCAGTGTTGAATACTGTAAATAATGCCTTGAAAATCAACTTAACTATTTGAAAGATTGTAGGAACAGTCTTGCCTTCGGGTTGGTTCTTTCTTATGCTACCATCAAATATAAAACGAAAAAGAGATGGTTATAGTTTTACTTTTTTCATCAAAGATTGAAATAAACTCACTCTAAATACAACATATATTATAGCTATGATTGAATTATAAAGTTCTAATTCCTTTATGAAGTTAGGGCTATTTATATTGTAGGAAGAACAAATATGAGGAGTGTTGAATAGATGAATATTAAATTATATAAGAAAGGTAAATTATTATCAGACATCATCCTATACAAAAAGGGAGAATCGCTTCTTCCAAAAAAGCGAACATCGTACATCTGAGTGAGAGGTAATAAAGAAATAAAGCTACACCAGTTATACATAAGCAATAACGACATCATTAAGAATTTTATTTTTATAAATAGTTGTTTAATCTTTGGTGTTATTGGTCATATTAGAGGTATAGCAAGTACTCTTTCAACTAAATCCGGCTTTTAGTTGAAAGAGTGAAGAAAAATTAAAAGCGCCGCCAAAGACGAGCGCTTGTAAATTCACTACATTATAGAAAATAATTAGTTTGTATATGCTTTTGGTGAATTAATTAACTACTATTGTTGTTGAATTTTAAAGATAACTGATTTTATCTTATGCAGATTCCTCATAATTTTGTTGGATATGCCAAGCTAACTGAATGGAATTTGGAAGCACCGATTCTACAGTTAGGGCTTGTTTTAACAAATAGTCGTATTGTTCCTGAATGGTGGTACTTGGTGAAAACCAGCAAAATAAAACTCCTTGTTGAGCATTGAAATCTTGAGGCAAACTAACATCACACAAATAACTGAATACATGAGGGCCCATCCATTTTTCGAAAGACGCTATATTACTTCTGTCAGGCTGCAACAATTCTAATGTAATGGCATCGCCAACACGAGTTAATTTGAAAGGCAGCTGATTATTTTCAGGAAGTTGAAGAAAACCATCAAAGATAATTGTTTCAGTAGTACTATGCTCAAACTTTAATACCTTATTATACGTATCTCGTAGATTAGTTAGTGTATATTTGGGCGTCATCTTGATTAAATGGTCATTAACCTGTTTAATGAAACTTGAAACGAGATCTTCTGATGACTGTGGGTTTAATCTTAAAATTAAATCATTTAATTTCTGAATTTGTTGTTCGGCTGATGAAACTATCTGTTCCTTAGTGTCTACTTGTTCGTCCAACTTTTCTTTTTCAACTTTTTCTTCTTTCCCAATCTTCTTTTGTTCATCTAGCAAATCAATTAAAAAGTCAAAATCCACTTTGAAATACTCTGCATATTTCTTAAGTGTTTGTAAGCTAACAGAACGCTCTCCCTTCTCAATGAAACTGATAAACTGAACAGATAGATTAATTTGTTCAGACAAAGCATTCATAGAAATACCATGTTGTTCACGGAGTGTTTTTAAATAATTGCCTAAAATATTTTTCTTCAATTTCGTTGTTCCTGCTTGTTTAGTCTTACTTTTAACTACCATGTATAACCCACCTTTATGATTTATATAGCCAATTCATTTCCACTTTTAGTTTATTTCATACAAAAGTAGATGGTTTAAAATATTAAAGGGTGATTTCGTCATGTTTAGTTATTCTTTATTTAAGTATTTAAATCAAAAGTGAATCAATAATTTTGGAGTAATGTATAAGATATTCTAGCCTAGTTCCTATTTAGGGAATTAGGCTTTTTGTGTTTTTTAGGGGACGAGGTGAAGCTTGCTATCTAAAAAAATGTTTAAAAAGAAAAATACTAGATAAAAATGGGTTGATAGAAAGGAGGTTACCAAATGAACTCGTCAAAAAAATATTGGATTAGTACAAATGAATTCATTTCTGATCAATCAAAAAAGATTTTAAATGAATATTTGCTAAGTTTAAAGTTAGCAAATAAAGCAGAGGCAACCATAATAAAATACTCTTGGATACTAGAACGTTTTTTTAGTGAATACACTAAACCAATTTTTGATTTAACATCGGATGATGTTTTCAAATGGTTTCAAGAGTATTCTGTCGGAAAAAAAGAAAAAACAATGGATCTTGTGCTTTCTACACTTTCTTCATTCTTTAAGTTTTGTATAGCAGAAGATTACTTGGATTCCATGGTCATTAAGAATCGTTGGCGACCGAAAATCTCACAGTCGTTGCCGAAATATCTAAATGAGCATGAATATGCAAGAGCAAAAATGGTTGCAGAACGATTATCTCTTAGAGATCGAGCGCTAGTACTCTTCCTATTTTCTTCTGGATGTCGTAGATTTGAAGTCTCTCAATTAACCATCGGAGATGTCGATTTTGAAAGACGGACGGCGAAAGTTAAAGGAAAAGGAAAAAAGATACGAAGTATACACTTTTCTGAAGAATGTGCAATTGTATTGGATGAATATTTGCGAACAAGATTGGCAAACCCAACAGACCCGCTATTCATCAATAAATTTGGTAATGCACTTGGAGAAAGTGGAATTTACTATGCTACAACGAAACTTGGAAAATTGGCTGGGCTTGCGCAGTCATTACATCCACACTGCTGCCGACATACATTTGCAACAAACATGCTGGCAAGAGGGGCAGAAATCGAATTTATTGCGGATGAAATGGGACATGCGGATTTAAATACAACACGAATTTATGCACGTATACCTACTGAAGATATGATCTTAGCCTATCAAAATAAAATGGGGTAGATGACTATGAATCTAGAAATTATGCAGTCTTTCTTTGATGATAATAGTGCTCGGTTTAGCCCAGAAACAATTCGAAGCTATAACATGGCCCTCCTCAATTTTTTTTCATTCTGTGAAAAAAATTATGATGAGGTAAAACCAACCAATATACGTGCATGGCTCTCTTCAATGGAAGAGCAAGAGCTGAAACCGAATACCATCCATTTAAGACTAAGTGCTTTGAAATCATTTTATCGTTATTGTTTGGAAGAAAATAATATAAAGAAAGATCCCACACTGACTATTCATACGCCTAAAAAGGATGATTCGCTACCTTATTATTTAAATAAACGCCAGGTGGCACAACTTCAAGAGCTGACAAAGGCAGATTCGAGAGACCGTGCAATAGTAGAAGCTTTATATACTACTGGGGTAAGAGTAAGTGAACTTCTTCAGATTAAGCTTGAAGATATAAAATGGGATACAAGACAGATTTGGATTCGAAAAGGAAAAGGAAATAAAGAACGATTCGTATTATTTACCCATGATTGTGCCGAACGCCTGAAAACGTATCTTTCTCAGCGAAAATATAACAATGAATACTTATTTTCCAATAATAGAGGAGGGCACTTAAGCCGAGTTTATGTGGAAAAGAAGTTTCGGGGGTACTCAGAGAAATTAGGATTTAAGGTCAAACCACACACCATGCGACATACATTTGCAGCCCATTTAGCAGAAAAAAACATGCCCCAAAGCTATATTCAGGAATTACTCGGTCATGCCAATATTAATAGCACAAGAATTTACACCCGACTAATGGAGCATGCCCGAAAAAAGCAATATGATCGGTATACAAACTAACAGAGGGAGACGAAAAAAAATGGAACGCTATTGGGAATTAAAGAAAAAACTATTGAATAAAGAAAATGAAGAGATAGTGAATGATTTTTTATCAAGTTTAAAATTGTCGAACAAAAGTGAGAGAACGATTATCTCATATAGAAAGTATCTGGAAGATTTTTTTGGAAAAATGGAAGATGCATATTCTGCACTTACATCTAAACAAATATTAAGTTGGTTCAAAACAAACAAAAGCCATTTAAAAGAATCGAGCTACAAACAAAATTTGATAGTTCTTTCGTCTTTTTACAATTTCTGCTTGCAAGAATCACTAATAGAACATTCACCAATTAAAAAACGTTGGATTCCACGACCTCCTAAGGCTCTTCCTAAATACTTAGAAAAAAAGGAAATCGCCAAAGTTAGACAAGAAAGTGAACAGACCTCACTTAGAAACCAAGCATTAGTTGAGTTCTTACTGTCATCAGGATGTCGAATAGGAGAAGTATACTCTCTCAATATAGGAGAAGTTGATCTTGAGAACCGTACAGCACGTGTTGTAGGGAAAGGTAAGAAAATACGATATGTTCATTTTTCTGATAAATGTGCAATTCTTTTAGAACGTTATATAGAATCACGTGAAACACAGGAAACATCCCCGCTTTTTGTGACTGCTTGGACAGACACACGATTGGGCATGGGAGGCATTCACAGTGTAATGAAAAAGATTGGAGAGAACGCTGGGATATCTGGTAGTTTGCATGCACATCGATTCCGTCATACCTTTGCTACGGAATTATTAGTCAAAGGTGCAGAGCTATCATTTATTAGCGATGAGCTTGGACATGCTGATTTAAGCACAACACAGATTTACGCAAGGCTCTCCAATCAAGCGATAACATCACAATATCGAAAATTTATGGGATAGGGAGGAATAAAATGCTCACTACAGAGGAATGTATTAACCAATTTGTAGATGAATACAGCTTTAGATTGTCCGAAAAAATAATCCAAGTCTATAGAATAGCGATTAATCAATTGATTGGTTTTTGTAAGAAACCGTTTAATGAGATTACTACACGCGATATACGTAATTGGCTGAAGCATATGGATGAAGAAGGTTATAAATCGAGCTCAATCAAAACTAAAATATTTGGATTACGCTTGTTCTACAATTTCTGCGTAGAGGATGGGTTCATAACTAATAATCCTGTTGAAGCGATTCCTCTCCCTAAAGATGAAGATAAAATTCCTAATTACTTAACAAAGGAGCAAATGACTAAACTAAGAAGTCTTTGTGAAGGCAACTTGATTCTAAGAGCAATAATAGAAGTATTTTATTTCACGGGAGTTCGCCTAAGGGAATTGACTAACATGAAGCTAGAAGACATTAATTGGGAGGAGCGAACAATTCGAATTCCTAGAGGGAAGGGGAAGAAAGAGCGGATTGTTCTGTTTACGAACGTGTGTGAGGAACATGTGAAAGCTTACTTAGACACCCGCATTGATAGACTTCCGTTTGTTTTCATCAATAAGTATGGAACTGCACCAGTCAATGCCGCATCGATTGAGAATTGGCTTAAATCCTACAATCAAGAAATTGGCTTCCAACTCACTCCACATTCACTCCGACATACTTTTGCGGCACACTTAGCATTAAAGGGAATGAAGCTTGAGTATATACAAGCTTTATTAGGCCATGTCAATCCGAAACACACACAAATGTATACTCGTTTATACCAAGAAGCGCAAAAACAACTGTACGATCAATGGATGTAATCTTTGATTAAGGTATCTGTCTTGCCATATATCTAATTAAAGGAGGGGAGTGATTCCTCTCCTTTTTTGATATTACTAGTAATTTGGATATATAAATCTCCTGAAAATGATATAATAAATGGGTATATAATATTGGAAGAGGGTGATACTATGCTAGTTGTAAAAACAAAAGCAGAATTAAAGAAAGCTCAAAAAGATAAAGTAAAAGAATTTTTAATTGTTGGATCCTTAGCTGAGAAAGTACAAAAAGCAAAGGGAATCTCAAAGCTTTCTAAAAGAAAAGTAATGATATTGTCTGGTGTGCTAGCAGCAGGAGTTGTTGCTGCTATTCCAACAGGAGGTGCTTCAATAGTTTTTTCAGCTGCTACAGAAGCAGGAATTACAGGCGTAGGATTATCAACCGGAGCTATTATAGCAATTGCTTCAATAGGTGGTGCAGTTGTAGCATATGCCTTATATAAAGATTATAATTTAGAGGTTGTGCTTAGTCCGAATGGTGAAAAAAAAGTAATATGCACTAGACATTAAAAATGGATAGGAAAGTATATACAAAACAAATGATAATTGTTGATATTGCTTGTGTTTGTAGAGAAAATTTCTTCAACTTCTGTTTATAATTTTTTTGTTTTTGTGTCTACTCCTTATACACCTGCAAAGTCAGTTTATATTTTTCATGTTTAATGTGATTTCATATTGGTGATAAGAAGTGAAATAAAGTTCTACTGGTTTTATTTATCTTCTACATAAGGTTCAGTAAAAATCTTGTATCTAAGTTTTTAATCGCTTAAGAAGTAGAGCATTTGTTCTTAGATTTTTCAAGTTCAAGCAAAAATTGATTAGAAATGAAGAATGGCACCAATCCATTCTTTCAACATTACCCATACTCATCAATCAAAAGGAAAACGCCACAAACTCAGTATTATCAACGGTTTGTGGCTTTTTTGTTTGTAACAAGAACAAAAGGAAAGTGCGATTACTAAAACTGGTGTAACTCTTAACATCAAAAAGCTTGACAAAGATGTCGAAGGAGCTACTATCACAGTTAAAGATAACAATGGCAATATTGTTGAAGTAACACCTTTAAATCTTGTTATCAACGAAACAGTTGCTAACTTTAAGTTTAAAACTCCTCTAACTTCTGAGCCAACTGGTGTTTGGACTATTGAAGGTATCTCTTATGACACAGATGTAGCTGCTCAACTTGATGAAATTAACTCAGCTAATACAGAGTTGAAATTATATAACGCATTAACAGCAGCAGGTATTAAAAACTTAGTTGTTAAAAATTCATCTGCTTATAAAGCAGCTGACAAACCAGCTGATGGATTCAAAACGTTAGAGGAAGTTCAAGCATTCGTTGATAAAGTAAACGCTAGTCAACTAACTGCTGCTGAACAAGCAGAAAAAGTTGATGCTTTAGCAAAAGCTTTAGAAAATGGTAGCCAAGTATTAGTATTAGATGCTCTTAAATCATGGTCACAAGTAAATGAATCAACAATTGCAACTTATATTGATAATTTAAAAGCTATGAACTCAAATCAAGGTCCTCTAAAAGCGACTGAAAATGAGTTTAAAAATATTCAAACTGTTTTAGATAATGCTAATGTAGCAGCAGCTACTACTGCAGTAAATACTGCGAAAAATAATGCAAAGCGTGCTGACTATGATAAAGCAGTTAAAGCAATGAACTTTGTACGTGAAGACGATTCAAAAGTATCTACGGATAAAGTTAAAGCAAATCTTCAAAAAGATCTTGATCTTCTTAATAAAGTTTTAAACGTTAAAGAAGCTTCAACAGCAGCTCAACTTGCTAATGCATACAATGCACTTGTTGCACAAGTAGATAATAAATCTGTTATTGGTTCAGAACAGTTCTACACTGACCTTCGTACCAAATACATGGATGCAACAAAAGCGCTAGCAGCTACAGAAACTGAAACAGTAAAAACAGCAGCTGACATTGAGAATGCTATTGTTAAAGTAAATACACAAAAACGTGCTGAACTTTATAATGCTGTAGCACAAGTTGTTGATTCTCCAGAAGGTTCAGCTACTAAAACTGCAGACGTTCTGAAAAAGCTTCAAGACCTTGCAGCTTATGCTGACAAAGCAGATTTCGATATTAAAACTGTTAACACAAGTGAGGACAGTCTAAAAGCTTATAGAACTGCTTTTACAACTCTAACTACTATTTCTAGCCCTTCAACTGAATCGGCAAGTAATGTAACTACTATGATTAAAGCAGTACAAACAAAAGTTAACAATGTTAATGATGCTGCAGTTACAGCACCACTAACGAAGCTTGAAATGGGTACAGAAGTAGGTGGTGTATTCCATAACGGAACATCAGAAATCACTTCTCCTGCTGAAAAAGAGGCAGCATTGTTAGCGACGCTAAAAGCTACTGGTCTTAAAAATATTGAAGATGCAAATTCTTCTGCTTACCTAGCTGTATATGATGAGATTAAAACTGCAGCATCAGGGGCTAAAACAACTCCTGATGAAATTGCATCAGTTAAAAGCGATGTTCAAAACATTGTAAATGCTGAAAATGCTCGTATCGAACTTAATGCTGCATCTACTGATACGGCTGCTCAAGCTGCACTAACTAGGTTTGCTATTGCAACAGGCAACAATGACTTTATCAATCTTTCTTCTACAAGTAAATTAGAAGTAGCTGGTTTGGTGAACTCTAACAAGCCTACAAATGGTTATGAAAATAAAACAGCAGTTAATGCTGCAATTACTGCCCAAGATACAGCACGAACTGGTTTAATTACTGGTGTAAATAATGCTTCTACAATTACTGAATATAATTCAGCGTTGGGTAGCCTTGATTACAAACCATTTGAAGATCTTTCTGCTTCTCAAAAAATTGCAGTTGCAGAAGCATTCCGTGCAAATGTTCCAAAAGATAAAGATAATGCTAAAATCCTTTATACTAATTTGACTAACATCAAAGCAGATATCGACAAAGCAATCACAGCAGTAGCCGAATAACAAAAGCGCGAAACGTTACTCTATAAATCTATGAATAACTTTTAGATGAAATGGGTGAAGATCAGTCCTCGTATCTTAAGAAAGGTGCGAGGCTTTTCTTTAACTATATACTGTCAAATATCGGGAGAATTTCCCGACCTATGTAATAGCCTAATATGCATAGAGCCTAATCCTCCTGCACCCTAAATGACTTACTTACCAGATGGGTGAAGCCAGGCGAAGTCGTAATACGTGCAAGTCGTATGCGGGGCTCCTTAAAAGATGACTATGGTCAAGAAAATGAATCCATGGATTAAAGCTGTATGAGGTAATGACTAATCTACAAAGAACCTTCGGCTGGTTAGTCATCTCCCTGTATGAAATGATAGGAGTGGAATCGGGATAATTCAGGCTATTAAACCGGTTCTTCTCATATTGCATAGTGGAGGCCTAAGGCCATCAAAAAGAGGGATGACAGATATGGAACGTTTGAGAGTCTTAGTGAAGAGGAGGAGTAACTCCAGCGAGACACTAAGGAAGTCAGCAGGTTCGTAGTAGTGTTGATTGTCAGCCGTTTGTATCGGTAGGGTAACTTACTGAGAGGAGAAAACTGGCAGGAGCGAAGGAACCTAGTCGGTAGAGAAACTATCGATGGAACGCCGTATGCCATGAAAGTGGCACGTACGGTGTAGACCGGTCGAAATCTATGGCAGGATAGACACGGAATGGTAAACCATTGCCAACACCACCTGGTCCATCAAAAGAGGAAAAAGCAGCGCAAGTAGCTTTGACGAGCTATCTAACTGAAGCAACTGGTTATCAATATAGTACAGCTACTAACTGGTTAGATATCGAAAAATTAATTGTATCTGATAAAGAGGTAACTGGCGATTTCAGTATTGAAGAAGATACTGACGTTGCAAATGGAATCCAAGCAATCTATTCTGGTTTAAGTATAGATGAAAATGGAAAAGTAAACGGTACAGGTGGACTTAAAGATGCTAAAGATTATGCAATCGATTCATATGTAATGAATACTTTTGCTAGATATCTTGGTGCCTTATATCGCCAAGATACTGGAGAAACAGTTAAAAAGATTAAGTTTAATGGTATTGAATATAATTGGAATGGTAATGCACAAGGAAGTAACTGGAAATCTTCTAATGGATCTACATTAGTATCAGCTGTAGTAAACCAACAAAATACTTCTTTAAGAAATGTTACGATAACACTTATTGATAATAAGGGATATTCTATAAATACAACTTTCAAAGCAATTAATGTACCAACTAAAGAACAAATTTCTGCTCAATAAAATTAAACGAAACGTTACTTTATAATCTATTAAAGTAATAGAGAAAGAAGTGGAACACCATCCCATGTACAAAACAAAAAGTATACAAACTTTATTAGTCGTGGAATGTTTTCTAACTGTTACTTCGAATTATTAGGTGGAATCCCTAATCATGATAACAGCCTTTTTATCATGTGCCTAATCCTCCTGCATCCAGTGAGGTTCTAACAAGCCGAAGGGATGAAGTCAGGTGAAGACGTACTCGTTGTAGAGGCGGGGCTCCTTAAAAGATAATTATGGTCAGGTAGACGAATCCATGTAGGCAGGGTGAGGTAATGAATGCTAAAAGTATAAGCTAGCAGGTTAGCATTCATCCATATGTATAAGATAACATATGGCGATTGGAACAATTCAGGCTGTTAAACCAGTCGTTCTCATTCCTGGATAGTGGGGACCTAAGGTTATTTAAAAAAGGGATAGAAGTAATGGAACGTTTGAAGTCGTGCTGGAAGAGGTGTGTTAGCACCTGTGATGCCAGTGGGATGGCTGCAGGTTCATAGTAGTGTTGATAGCTAGCCGTTTGAACTCGTTTGGTAACATGCGAGGAGGAGAAAACTAGCAGGAGCAAAGGAACCTAGTCAGTGGTCAGTATTTAAAAAACATAAAAATATGTTGAACTGCAACATTAGCCAGTTTAGACGAAAACTTGTCAACCGGTTATTTGGTTTTCATTTTTAACTACTCCATTGACGGATCGCCGTGTGCGGTGAAAGCCGCTTGCATGGTGAAGGCCCGGATCGAAAGCCCAGAAGGGTATAAGACGGGAAAAGCGTACCAAAAACAGCAAAAGAATTAACGGGAGATACGACACTTAATAATGTAGACAATGATTTAGATATTACGTTTGCTGAGGATGCTGATTGGAGAGGGAAAATTACAGGTATTAAAGTAGATACAGTAAGCCTTACATCAGAACAATATAGTGTAACAGCGGGCAAAATAACAGTTAACCAGGGTGTTGTAAAGATATCTGGGGATCATTCAATAACTGTGTTAGCAGATGGCTATCCAGATTCTTCAGTAACGCAGAATGTTAAAGCAGGGGATTTTGTTGAAGCTAATTCCTCAACCACGCTTAAGATATTGGCTCCAGGCGAAGGACGTATTGCGACTTTAACTGCTAAAGATCAATACAACAATCTCATTCCTGGATATCAATTTAAGTTAGACGTAAATATTACGAACAATAATCCATCAACTGAAGAGTTTGTGAGATTTAATAATGTAAACTATAAAATGTCAACAGCTAATTTGACTGCGCCAAGCACTATCACGGGTTCGACCGGTGATAGCCTTGGGAAGGCGTATGTCGCTCTACAAATTAACTATGTAGATTCTGGTGATAGTGCAACTATTATTTGGAAGGATGCTAAAGGTAACGTTATCTTCCAACCTTAAGTAAATCTTATATCATATAACTTTGATGATTCCGTAAACTGAATTAGATTACAAGAAAGGGCTGGCCTTTGGGCTGGTTCTTTTCTTTTCTTTGGCTGATAACTCCTTTATAGATATCCTGAGTTAATGGGTAAATTTAATAAACATCTTAGCCAATTAAAGTTGATGTTCTCGACTAAACAAACCGTAATTCTCTAAAATTAAAATTGGTTTGAGTGTTTTTCTAACAAAATTAAAGAAAATAACCGTATTAGTATAAGAGTATGTTAAAGAATTTTATATGTAGTTTGTTACTTAAATGATAATTCTTTATATAAAGGAGAGTGTCTATGAAAAAGTCATTTTTAGCTATCTTTATTTGTGTAGTGATTGTATTAGTTTTGTGGCTAGTTACAACCATTTACTTTCCTAATATACAAGATATCTCTGCTTCCGAAGATGATATTACACTTTCGCTAAATAGTAGCAGCATTAATCTAAATCAACCTGTTTTACAAATCAATATAGAAAATAATAGTAAGGATCAGGTAACATACGGTAGCGAATGGTTAATTGATAAGTAAGTGAAAGGGGGGGAATGGGAAAAAGTATATCCGATTGGTGAAACAGCTTTTACAACCGAATTGTATACAGTGGAGCCTTACTCCTCTAACACTGAAAAGGTTCATTTAGAAACATATTTAAAAGATAATGTGGTTACAGGTAAATATAGAATTATAAAAGAATTTGGAGACCAACATAGAAAACAACGACAGCACTTAGGCGTCTTTTTTGAAGTCAAATAAACTCTCAAGCTCTCCATCTCAAGGATTTTTGTCTTGTTCTTCTAGTACTTTCCTAAAATCAAACTATTTTTAATAGAATACTTGCCTCTTTAAAATCAGACTTATAATAATCTTCGCTTTATGGATATTTTAAAAATTATCCTTTCTAACTTTAAAATTAATTCTTCCAATTAATATCACTAATATAGTATAATGTGTTTACATGAAGAACATCTATATTATTATTTTAGTAATATATTAATGTTTATGTTGTCAGGCAATATTTAAATAACTGTGTCTAATGATATAAAGGAAACGAGGTGTATAGGGTGAAAAAGTTTATAAGCTCATTGTTGGTTTTAGGTGTTCTGTTTTCTTTTACAACAGGTGATTTTTCAGATGCTTCTGCGAAAAAGAACCCGCCGACATGCTCTTTAAAAGAATTCAAGAGTATTAAAACTGGGATGACTGTTAAGAAAGTCCGAAGCATAATTGGGAGTAAGGGTAAACTAGTCAGCTCAGCAAGTGCTGGTGAATATAAATCTACTATGTATGAATTTAAAGGCAATACTTCTTATAGCTCGGTATTAATCCAATTTAACAACGGTAAGGTATTTGCTAAGTCTCAAGCAGGACTTAAATAAAAATAAAAGGTCTCATTCTCATAGAGAGAGTGAGACTTTTTTATTTGATTTTTTAAGAAGTGCACAGAGTCTTTTTAGGTTTAATAATTTTATAGAAGGACTTAAAAAAACAGCAAATAAACCGAGAATAAATCCGAGTATCTATTCTTTCTATGGATACATATTAGTAAATTACTAAGTTATGTTTTGATTATATATAGATAAGGAGTTATACGATGAAGGGTTTTAAATATGTCTTAATTATTATGCCGATCCTTTGCTTCTTTTTGTTTGAAATGCAATTCAATGTAGAAGCAAAAGATAGTGAGCGAATAACAGATAAGATTGGTGATACGATAAAAATACAAAGCAATTTAGAACAGAAATTAGCCAATAGCAAAAAGGGAAAGATGAAAGTAATTGTTCAATTGGATGATAAGTTTAAGCCAGAAGGACAAATTTCTAAAAGCCAAAAGAATGTACAAGAAAGTAGTATTCAAGAGACACAGGATACTATTGTTAAAGATTTGGACAATCAAAATGTTACGGGCCATATTTCCAAATATAAAACCATTCCTTATATGGCAATGACAGTAGATGCAGAAGGTTTACAAGCTTTAGCTGAAAACCCGTCTGTAAAAAGTATTATGGAAGATGGCGTCATCTCTAAAAGTGATATAAAAAACACTGGTGAACTAGAGGATGAATTAAGTTCAAAGCTTTTCATGACGAACAGTGTGATGAATACTGAAAACGCATGGTCAGCTGGTTTTACAGGAGAAGGGGAGACCATCGCCATCCTTGATACTGGTGTCGATCGTACTCATCCATTTTTAAAGAATAAAGTGGTTTATGAGGCATGCTTTAGCTCCAATTTAAACTGTAATGGGAAGTCTACTGCAACAGGTACAGGGACAGCGAATGACACAGAAGGGCATGGTACACATGTGGCCGGCATAGCTACTGGTAATACGTCATGGATGTCGGGGGTGGCTAAAGATTCCAAGATTATAGCGATTAAAGTATTGCCTGATGCTGGGGGAAAGGGTAACTTTTCAGATTTATTAAATGGGCTTGAACGAATCTACTTATTAAGAAATCAGTATGATATATCTGCTATTAATCTAAGTTTAGGGGGCGGTCAATTTTACAGTACATGTGATGGTTCTTATTCGAGTATAAAAAGTATTGTAGATAATCTAAAGAGCGCAGGCATTGCGACAATTGCTGCTTCAGGGAATGATTCCTACAAAAACGCGCTCAGTGCACCAGCCTGTATTTCTTCTGTTGTGAGTGTAGGATCTACAAATGATTATGATGATGTATCGAGCTTTTCGAATAGTGCTAGTTTCCTAGATTTATTGGCTCCTGGGGAAGATGTATATTCTTCCGTTCCAGGAGGCGGTTACGGCTATAAGTCAGGTACATCTATGGCAACGCCACAAGTAACAGGAGGCTTCACACTAGTGCGTCAAAAGTATCCTAATGCGACTGTTGATCAAATTCTTTCTTATATGAAGGTAAACGGAGTTAGGGTGACAGATTGGACGAATTATATATCGACACCTAGATTGGACTTTGCTTGGATGAAACCTAACTTAGTCACGTTGAATCAAGTGCAAAAACCAACCTGGCAAGGGGGAACGATTGAATGGACAAGTATTCCGAATGCTTCCCAATATGAGGTGAGACTATATAAAGAAGATACCGTGATCTCTACACAGCGCGTTTCAGGGAGTGTACATGAACTGAACCTTTCTAATGAGATGGACAGTAATGGATCCTATACCGTAACAGTCCAAGCGATTGGTGATGGCGTTAATTATCAGGATGGCCCTGTTTCTCCTGAATCTGATATCAATCAAATCGTAAAAACGCTAACACAAGTTCAAAAGCCAACTTGGAATGGGAATATACTTCAATGGAATGGAGTAGCTGATGCTTCTCAATATGAGCTTAAATTATATAGAGAAACGACTTTAATTCATACGGAGAGAGTTGCTAGCGATATAAAACAATATGATTTTGCTTCACTCATGACAAGTCCTGGATCTTATATGGCAACAGTCCAAGCTATTGGCGACTCAAACCATTATGAAGATGGTCCTGTTTCTAGATTTTCTGATATGACTCAAAAACTAATGCGCCTACAGCAGGTATCGAAACCGCAGTGGAATGATGACCGTATTGTATGGACTGAGGTTCCAGATGCTTCTCAATACGAAATTACCTTATATAGAGGGACTTCAATTGTTCGCAGACTGCAGGTTTCGAATGGAATAAATCAATATAATTTTGCTTCACTCATAACAGCTCCAGGATCGTATGCAGTAACTGTTCAAGCAATAGGGGATTCGGTCAATTCAAGCGATGGTTCTGTTTCTAGCCTTTCTGATGTAAATCAAAAAGTAGCCACACTGCCACAGGTTCAACAACCAACTTGGCATGGCAGCACTATCCTATGGAAAAAGGTAGCTAATACATCGTACTACGAGCTTCAGTTATATAAAGGTGCATCATTAATAGCTAAGAAGCGAGTAGCGAGTAGTGTAGATCAATATAATTTTGGGGACCAAATGGTTAAGCCAGGAGCATATACGGTAAGCATTCAAGCGATAGGTGATACAATCAATTATCGAGATAGTCTTATATCTAGCCTGTCTAATGTAAACAAGAAGCTGATCACGCTTGCGAAGGTACAAAAACCAACTTGGGTAGGCGATACTGTTCACTGGAAAACAAGTGATTCGGTTAAAACCGTGGAGGTTCGGTTGTACAGAGGAAGTAGATTAATTTATTCTAAAAGAGCGGCAGCAAAAGAGAAGAAGTATAATCTTTCTTCTAAAATGAAAGATCCAGGTGAGTACACCGTAACTGTAAAAGCTATTGGAGATAATAAAAACTACCAAACAGGAGTAGCCTCGGATCATTCGAGTAAAAGGATAACCTTAAAACAAGTAGCCAAACCGACTTGGAGCGGTACCGTTATTCAATGGCATACTGTTGCTAAATCCTCAAAATATGAACTCAAATTGTACCGAGGTAATAAATTAATTTATACAAAACAGGTGGCAGCTAAAGTCCATAAATTTAGCTATTCTTCTAAAATGAAAGTACATGGTAAATACTCCGTGACCGTCCAAGCAATCGGAAATCAAAAAACGTATAAAAACGGACCAATTTCACATCATTCGATTGAAAAGAGAAGATAGATTGATAGAATAGGTAACTCAAAAACAAACACCGCTCACTCCCAAAAGGAATGAGCGGTATTTTTATTTCTTAATCTTGATTGATTTGGTATTGCTGTTGGCACTATATACTTTTGAGTCATAGTAAGAGACGATATATACTTTGTATGTTTTATTTTTTGTTAATCCTTTAATGGTAGCTGATGTTTTGGTTGTTTTTAAGCTCTTCATCTTTGAGCCTGTCTTGTAGAATACTTTGTAATTTTTTGCTCCGACTACATAATCCCAGCTAACATTGATACTTTTGTTTTTATTATTGCTGATGCTATAAATAGTTGTTTTTTGTGGTTTAATTGCGAAAGTGAAGCTTTTCTTTCCTGTATATTTTCCCATGCCCTCTACCAAAATCTTTCCATAACCTACATCAATGTTATCAGCAAACTTGAGTTTGTAATCTACATTTTGCTTTAGCTTTTTTTGTCCAGCATAGATGGACACATTCGGTTTGACTGAATTGCCCGTATATGTTGGGGAATTACTATTCATTTTTGCTGATAGGTTAATTGCTGAGAGATTAATTGATGAATTTGCTTTAGGTTTATATGATGGATCTGTTGAGAACCAGTAATAACTTCCATTTGCGCGCTTGATTCGGAAATATGGATATTGATTATTTTTCTTAAAGAGTGCTGCTGTATAAGCCAAAGTGTTGGAGCCTGGATAGATTGATAGGTTCATTACATTTTGGCTATCGTATAAATCGCCTAAAGTAGCGATATCAATAGGTGGTACTGACCGGAAGTTTTTATCGAAATAAAAATCATCTGCATAATAGGCAATCACATCACTTAGATCAAGCTCTTCATCTTTAGGACTGCTAACATAGGTGATTTTATATTTGAATAAAGACCATTGTTCATCAGAGGCGGGTTTTCTATTAAACATATTTTCGCTCTCAATAATAGAATCAACGGGTCCCCCAAATGACAGATCAAGCAATTGGATTTTTATTTTTTTAGGTGTATCAAAGTCGTATCTTTGGAGCGTGATAGAGTTTTCATCATAGGCACTAAATGGGTTGGTCCGAGAACCTTTTTCATCAGCAGCAGCCGAATTTGAAAAAATAATGAATGATAGGACAAGCATTCCTAGTAACAATAATACCTTTTTCATGTTATACCTCGTTTCTGAAATTTTCATACTTTTAACTATACAGTAAAAAATTTCTAGAGTCATTGATAGGTTTTTGCTTATTTTATTGATACAAATAGATACTAACCCTTTATCAATTTACCTATTTACTGATTACAAAATAAGCTTAAAACATGGAGAATTTACTGTTGTTACTATTATTAGCTAGACCTTAGAGCCAACCTTGCTCAACCCTTTATATTTCCACGATATTAACAACAATAAGTGAAAGTACAAAT
Organism: Rummeliibacillus sp. GQ308; assembly: GCF_059759115.1. Lineage (NCBI taxonomy): Bacteria > Bacillati > Bacillota > Bacilli > Caryophanales > Caryophanaceae > Rummeliibacillus > Rummeliibacillus sp. GQ308. The sequence goes on from NZ_JCAXDQ010000001.1 coordinate 265,725, forward strand.
TAGATGCGATGACGCCTGGTAATGCAAATAGAAGCATGCCTTTCCAATAGATATTTCCACCAAATATAATGAAAAGGGCGCCAACAATTGCGCCTGCCAAAGAATACATACCTAATCCCCAAAAGTACTTTCGCCATTTTGATCCTCTATTCAATTTTCTAATCAGCCAATCAATGAGAATTGAAAAGGGAATTCCTGCAATAAGATAAAGAAAGCCAGCATAAGCAATAACACATATAAAGGTTTCAAAAAAACCAAAATAATAGACGTTAGGCGCCCGTTGAGAGCTCGGAGTGTAGAAAAAACAAGAAAATCCTAATGCAAATAAAACCACCGCTAATATCATGGCTATAAACCTTTTTTTCATTATAATCCTCCTTTAGTTCCTATTTTTTTATTTGAAAAATAATAAAGATTATAAAGAGAGTTAATATTAAATATCTGTAATCCTTGGACTTTTATTGAATTAATGAATAGTTAATTTTTTTCTTTTAATGTCATCAGTCCACTGATAAAGAAACAAATAAGTAATAACAAAACAAAAGTGAAGAAGTTAAAAAAAACAGCATTTGAGTATATAGTGGATAAAGGAATATCCGTTCTTCCACGATATATTGGGTTTACATCGGCTAGGACTGATTTTAATTTAAATGCCCTTATAAGAGTAATACTTATAATCAAAGTCATTCCTATTAAGCTTCCACTTGTAATAATTCGAATAGAGCTTTTTTTCAATTTCAGATACATATATTCATGTAGATAACTAATAGACATAGCAACAAAAATAAGGATGATTGGAAATAAGAAAAAGAATCCCAATAATCCAATATTGCCATTTCCTCCGCTATTATGAGTTGGAGAAACAGCTGTTAAATTTGCAAAAGTAAAAGAGCCAATTGTTATGACTGCACTAAAAATATAGATGATACGAAAGAGAGAACTAGTCATTTTTTTCATCTACTAACACCTCCTTTTCGAAGCTATAAACTAAATTAAGAAATAAAGACTAAAAAAGTACTTATTCTAGTAAGTTTTAGTATATCTTAAATAGATAAGTAAAGTTTTGTTAGAAAGGAGGTAAAATGTGACGAAATCTATTATTCATTATTTTCATCCGTTGGTGTGGATAATACTATGCGGAACAATATTTGCACGAACTGCAAGCTTTATGGCTATGCCATTTTTAGCTTTATATTTACATAATCACTTACATGCCTCTCCCTTAATCATAGGCCTAACATTAGGCGTAGGTCCGTTATTCTCTACCTTTGGCGGACTTTTTGGCGGCTATTTAACAGATCGATTTGAACGTAAAACAGTCATTATCATAACAGTATTTGTTTGGAGTTTAACCTTTTTCGGTTTTGCTTTCACAACATCTGCAGTCATATTTGTCGTGCTCAATGCAGTTAACGGCTTATGTCGATCATTTTTCGAGCCTGGTACACAAGCTTTAATGGTTGATTTTACAGAGAACAATAAAAAGCGTCGATTATTTTCAGTACGTTATACGGCAATTAATATTGCTGCTGTTATCGGTCCTCTGCTAGGAGTTTGGATATCAAATATGGCAAGTGCTTCGATTCCATTTATGATTACTGGGATTATGTATGCGATGTATGGAGTATTTTTGCTGTTTGTATTGAATCGTTATCAATCACAGCAACAAAAATTAAAATCAAAAGGTCATATTGGTGCTATTTTTAAGACAATCAGTAAGGATACAAAGTTACTGCTACTAATCTTGGGCGGTATCTTAATTTCTCTTGGCTATTCCCAATTTGATTCTACCTTGCCGCAGCTTATCGATTTAAGAGTGGAGGACGGTGTGAAGCTGTTTAGTTATGTAATTGTTACTAATTCAATTACAGTATTAGCATTACAGTTACCGCTTAGCGTATTAACGGAGAAAATATCGATTTATAAGTCACTACAAATTGGCATTATTATTTTTTCAATGGGACTTCTCCTATTTGGCGTGTCAGAAAATAAGTGGATGTTTATTGGGAGTATGATTATTTTTTCAATTGGTGAGATTTTCTGCTTCCCCATGATGAATGCTCTTATTGAAGAAATTGCACCGGCTAATCAAAAAGGCCTTTATTTGGGAGCTGCTCAGTTAAAAAATATTGGTGGTTTTATTGGCCCGATTTTAGGTGGTTGGCTCTTAGTTATTGCCGTTGTCTGGATGTATACTATTTTGGCATTGGTGATGGCAAGCAGTATTTGGATATACAAAAAGGCGTTACGGAATTAATGAAGAACTAACGAATGAACATACAAAGGCTCATCATTGCCAATTTTAATTCGTATAGAATGAATTTATTAACGCTGTAAAAAAGATATTCAAAAATCAGGCGCAGTTTACAATTATGGGAACTGCGCTTTTTTTATTTAAGTGATAGATTGAGAGGAAACATTAAGAAATAACTCTAAGTAACTATAAGAAGCTGCTGCAGGCAATCCTTTATTTTATTACAAAAATTTCACTAAAATAGGTCATCTTAACCATTATTTGTCGAAAAATACTTAATTAATAATAATAAATATTTAGAATATTCCTATTTAACAAAAATGTTAAAAGTGTTAAAATACTAATACAAACATAGAGACTACATAATCTTATAACTTGATAGTTTAAAGGGGAGAATGACTTGGATAAAAAGATGAAAAAAGGATTTACAGTCGGAATCGCATCAGCTTTGCTTGCATCTCAAATGGTTATGATGACAAGCCATGCAAAAGCAGAGTCTGGAGTTCAATATACGAAAATTAATCTTTCCCAAAAGAAAACTGAAAGAACGAAGCTTAATAGTGGCAACGAATATAAACAAAATCAAAAAGTACGAGTTATTGTTGAATTAGAAGGTGCCCCTGCCATTTCTTATGCGCAAGATAAAGGCGTCATGTATAAAGAATTAAATGCTAGTACACGTACAAAGCTACAAAATTCTATTAAAGATGAACAAAAAGGATTTTTGGCTAATGTTAAGCAAGAAAAAGTCAGCTTAAAGCTTGAAAACTCATTCACTACTGTCTTAAATGGTGTCAGCGGTGAAGTTAAATATGGAGATATTGAAAAATTAGAGAAAATGCCAGGCGTTGAGAGTGTCAGTATTGCTACTGAATATGAACGACCAAAAGAAAAACCAAATATGGTTACGAGTAAGGAAATGGTCGAAGCACAGCAAACATGGAAAGACGGCTATAACGGAAAAGGCATGGTTGTCGGCATTATCGATACAGGGATTGACTATCACCATAAAGATATGAGACTGACAAGCACGGATAGAGAGAAGTTATCGAAGGATTCTACTGGCGATATCATTTCGAAAAACAGCTTGCCGGGTAAATTCTACACAGATAAGGTCCCTTATGGCTATAACTATGCTGATAAAAATGATGAAGTACTAGATCTTGGTCCAGATGCATCTATGCACGGTATGCACGTTGGCGGTACTGTAGCAGCGAATGGTGATGAAAGCAAAGGCGGTATCCAAGGTGTAGCACCAGAAGCACAGCTATTAGCGCTAAAAGTATTCGGTAATGACCCAGCAATGCCATCTACTTTTGGGGATATCTATATTAAAGCAATAGATGACGGTATCAAGCTTGGCGCAGATGTATTGAATATGAGCTTAGGCTCTACTGCAGGCTTTGTAGATGATAATAACTTAGAGCAAAAAGCTGTAGACAACGCTGTGAACAACGGTATTGTTATGTCTATTTCTGCTGGTAACTCAGATAACTTGAGTGGGGAGTTTGGTGGACAACCATTGGCTTCAAACCCAGATATCGGGTTAGTGGGAGCTCCATCTGTATCTAAAAGCTCTCTATCAGTAGCTTCAATGGAAAACAATAAAATCAGCCTCGATGTATTTGAGATTAAAGTTGGCAATGAAACATTAACAGTTCCTTACAAAAAGCAATCATCTCCAAATCCATTAGAAGTGTTCGAAAAGAATGAAGTTGATGCAGTCTTGGTGGGTGACGGAAGTGAAGGTCAATATAAAGACAAAGACGTCAAAGGCAAGATTGTAGTTGCAGAACGAGTTGCATCAAATCCTAACTATGGCGAAATCCAAGCAGCGGCAGAAAAAGCGGGTGCTGCTGGTGTAATCGTTAAAGGTTTAGCAGCACATGGCGACTATGTGAGCATGGCATTAAATGCGCCAACTATTCCTTTAGTTTCGCTTGCACAAAGTGAAGGTAATAATTTGATTGCCAAATTGAAAGAGGCTGGCGGCACTGGGAAGGTTACGTTCACAGGTGAACAAAAATCTGTCGTTAATACGTCAGCTGGTAAGATGTCTAGCTTTACTTCATGGGGCGTAACGCCAAGCCTTGAGCTGAAGCCAGAAATTACTGCACCAGGTGGACAAATCTATTCTACTTTAAATAACGATAAATACGGCCTAATGAGTGGTACATCGATGGCAGCACCACATGTATCCGGCGGGTCTGCGCTTGTTCTACAACGCGTACATGAGTTATTCCCTGACTTGAAAAATGCAGAAAGATCTAAAATGGCGAAAGTGTTGCTAATGAATACAGCAAAACCAGTAGAGGATCCAGATAATGGAGGCATCTACTACTCACCTCGCCGCCAGGGCTCAGGCATCATGCAATTGCATTCTGCCGTTACGACACCTGCTTATGTAGTAAACAAAGGCACGAATGAAGGCAAGGTTGAGCTAAAAGAAATTAACGGCGACTCATTCACTTTCACTTTAACTGCGAAGAATATGAGCGATGAGGCTATTGCCTATGATGTTAATACATCTGTCCTAACAGATGCAGTGAACGGCGGTACACTTTCACTGAAAGAACAAAATATCGCGAAAGCTAGTGTGACAGTAGATACGCCACATGTTGAATTAAAAGGCAAAGAATCAAAAGATATTACGATAAAAGTAGATTTGAAAAATGCTGATGAAGAATTAGCGAAGTTAATGAAGAACGGCTACTTTGTTGAAGGTTATGTAAGCCTTGAAAACAAAAAAGACCAAGCTGCTCCAACACTGACAGTTCCTTTTGTCGGCTTTAAAGGAGATTGGAACAAAGCGCCAATCCTTGATGAGTTGGCGTATGATGAAGATTCTTATCTAGGCAGCTCCTTCATGGTAGATGAAGAAGGTGAGATTCTTGGTGAAAATCTAGCAACTTTGAATTTAGATGCAGACAAAATTGCATTTTCTCCAAATGGCGATAAATCTAGTGATGAAATTGCACCTGCTATTACCTTCTTACGTAATAGTAAATCGGTTGAGTACAGTATCGTAGATGAAAACGGAAAAACGCTTAGAACCCTAGCGAAAACAGGTCTTCAAACGAAGAACTATCAAGCGAAACAGCCTTATGTTTATAATCCTGACAAAACAACATGGGATGGCTTTATCAAGAATAAAAAAGCAGAAGACGGCACGTACTTCTATCAAATTAAAACTCAGTTGGATTATACAGGAAAAGAACCGCAAACAGTTAAAATTCCTGTTATTGTAGATACTGTGAAGCCTGTCATCTCCAATGCATCTGTTAGCGAGAAAAAAGGCAATCTCAAGTTTGAAGCGACTGATATGAAAGGTAGCGGATTGCAGTATATTGAGATTTTCGTAGATGGAAAAAGCCAAGGTCAGTTCGACCCAGCTGGAAAAACTGCATTTGATGTACCATTAGAAAACCTGAAAGCTTCAACACGTGTTGAAGTAGTCGCAGTAGATTATGCAAACAATATGGAAAAAGTAACAATTGGACACGAAGAGGATAAGACCATTCCATTTATCGTGACGACATCCCCTGAAGCACTAGGTGTGTTTGATGATCACAAAGTTTCAGTCAAGGGTTATGTTGACGACGTATCTGGCGTTAAAACATTAAAAGTCAAAGGCGATAAACTCGTAGGCGGCGAGATGGATATCCCTACAGTCTACAACGAAAAAACAAAACAATATGAATTTGATACTGAAATAGCCTTCACAGAAGATGGTGTGAATGATGTCATCTTTACGGGTGAAGACTATGCAGGCAATAAAGTGGAGTTCAAGCGCCAACTGATTGTCGATACAGCAGCAGCAACTATTGAAATTAGCGGTCTTCCAAAAGATAATGTAGTTAGTGAAAAAGTAAGCATTGTAACGCTAAAAGTGAAGGTTTCTGATAACTTTGATGACCTTCGTTTAACGGTAGACGGCGATGAGGTGTATGCACATCAATTCGATGAACCATATGAAATGAGATCACTAACTCATGAACTTGAGGTTCCTGTAAAATTAGTGAATGGGGAAAATAAAATTGTCTTCGAAGCTACTGATATTGCAGGACATGTAACGAAGAAAGAAGTAGTTATCAATAAAGGTGGCGATAAGGATACAACTGCTCCTGTTCCACCAAAAGTGAATGATTTCAGCGATAAAGATACAGTGTTAAAGGGCAAAACGGAAGCAAATGCAACGGTTGTCGTTTACAAATCAAGTAAAGAAATTGCGACTAAAAAAGCGAATGCAAAAGGTGAATTCACTATTAAGTTGCCAAAACAAAAGGCTGGAACTGTGCTTATGGTGAAGGCATTTGACAATGCTGGAAACCGCGGTAAAGCGGCAAAAGTGAAAGTGTTGGATAAAACAGCACCTTCTCGTCCAACAGTGACAAAGTCAATTACGACAAAAACTACTGTAGTGACAGGTAAAGCGGAAGCTGGTTCGACTGTTTATATTAAGGCAAACGGCAGTATTATTGGTAAAGCAGTAGCCGATAAACATGGTAAGTATTCAGTGAAAATCAAAAAACAAAAGCTGAATACGACACTTTCTGTTTACGCAAAGGATAAAGCAAAAAATACTAGCAAGACTTTAAAAGTTAAAGTAAAAAAATAATATACTAATTAAAAAACCCAATCTCCTTAGAGATTGGGTTTTTATTGTTTTCTAGGTATTAAGGTTTAGATAAAATGAATCAAATTTTTAGCATATGTTTACTTCTACGTTTGTTATATATTTATTTTATATACAAAATAAAAAACGGAGGCTCACAATGAAGAAATATATTAATGGAAGCTTAATAACTATTGTAGCATTCTTGTTCCTTTGGATTACTGCGCCGAATGCTAAAGCGACAACAGGCGTATCTCTTCCATCAGTCAACGAGAATATATCCTATAGTTCAATTCAAGGGATATTGGGTGATATACCTAATCAAACAAATGCCTTGATTAATAACGACACTATTATGGATTTAATGACAGGCAATGTATTGAAAGAATTCGATTCCTATGCCGATACAGCTGTGGCGAATGAAGAAGGCAATGTATTTGCACTAGGTAATGGCTATAAACTAACCATATATGATGGTTTCGAAAAGAAAGAGTTTCAATCGGAAGAGTTGTTTGGAGAAGAAGATAATTATTTTGATTACTATAAATCAAACAACTACGATTTCACTTTGGATACTTTTGTACCTAACGAAGATGTATTGTTGTTTTCTTCTAAAACAAAACTAATAGCATTCAATACTCGTATAGGACAAGTAGAGTTTGTAACAGGGTTGTCCAATTCAAAAGAAATCCTTGCAACGCCTTCAACAATACTTTCTGTCTCAGATAAACAAATTAATCTATACGATAATCGTGGGAATTACCAAGATGTCATTGTACCTGGCAGCAATATAGAAACGGCCGTAGTATCTGCTGATTACAAGAAATTATATGTAGCTACTAGCGATGCGCATTTACAAATATATGATATTGCATCAGGGGAACAAGAGTTACCGCTTGATAGAAATGCCTATTATGTGGGGAATGATCCAGCCATTCAAATGCATATCGATCAGTCAGGCAAATATCTAGCAATCACTTCTGAGTATAATGGCTTTAAGTTATTTGAAGCAAAAACGGGCTTCCGTATTTACACGGAGTTAGATGGAGCTAGAGGACCTGTATTCGTGATGCCAAAGGGCAAGTTTGTGTTAGTTGATAGAGAATTATATAATGGCAAAAATCTCAATAAGTATATAACTAAAATTAATCTTTCACCCAAATTACTGAAGTTAGAGGTGGGGTATCAATATACGCCAGAAGTTGTAGCAACGCTTGCCAATCAATCGACTCAGACTATTAATTCACAGATTAGAGTACAATCTAGTAATTTAAATGTTGCCTACTTTGACCAATATGAAAACAAACTGATTGCGGCAAAAAAAGGCACAACGACTCTTCGTGTTCAATATCTTGGTTTTTATGAAGACAAAAAGGTTACAGTAGTTGATACTAAAAAACCTATCATCAAAGGGGCAAAGAATCGAACGATTTATCAGTGGAGTTCCTTTGATCCGAAAGCCGGCGTACAAGCCTTTGATGGTACGATTGATTTAACATCAAAGTTAAAAGTAAAAGGGAAAGTAAACACCCAAAAACCAGGTACCTATAAAATCACTTACTCAGTGGTAGATGGGGCAGGGCATAAAACAACCAAAACTATAAAAGTTAAAGTAAAGAAGTGGTAGCTAGTAAGCCAATCAATTAATGGAGGTCATTATGAATAAAAAAATTCTAGGATTTTTCATAGCGGTATTTGCATTGCTAGTGATCGTCTTTCGGCCAACTCCCTCATATGCGGCAGGAGATATTTCTTTATTAGACATTAAGCCATACCAAACAAGCAGTTTATTTTATGTGAACAAGATTAATGGTGAACCTTTAACAGATAGAGAAGGAAACCTTATAGATACGGGGGTTGCACTTACAACAGGCTCATGGGAAAGAAACACAGCATTTGCAACATATAACATTAAAGAGATGGGCTATAAAACATTTAAAGCGAAAGTAAGTTTAGATGCAAACCGAATTGTAGGCGATTATGGAAAGACCGCAATAGGAATTTATGCTGATGATGTCCTGTTATATGAAAAGCAATTAACGAAGAATAGCGGTATTCTGCCTGTTAATGTAAAGCTACCCATGAATACGAGTAACTTTCGTATTGTTATAAAGCAAAATAAAGGCGGTAAAGGAGGTCATAACGTTGTGCTAGACAACCCTTCTTTTTCTTTAGATGGAGAATATAAAAATACGGATAAAGAGCTGCCAGTCAGCCCCAATACAATAGGGGCGATAAGTAATAATATTTATTACGGCTACTATGTAAATCAATGGTCAGATAATGCCTTTCAAGATATCAAGGGAAATCTAGTCACAGATGGATTTGGCATGCATTCAGGCTTATATGGAGGATCAGTTTCTGCCTCTTATAATATTGACCAGATGGGCTTCGATCGCTTTGAGACAAAGTTATCGCTAGATGCTACATGGATGCTAGGGGATTATGGGCGTTCTGCAGTAGGGATTTATGCAGATGATTACCTTTTATATGAAAAAGAGCTAACGGCTAAAACACCTGTGCAGACAGTAAGATTAAATTTACCAAAAGGAACTAAAAACCTTCGCATTGTTGGAAAGCAAATAAAAGGTGCAAGGGGCACACAGAGGATTGTGTTTATCCATCCATTATTTATAAAAACCAAAGACCGACTTGTCACTGTCCCTAAAACAGTATCAGCAAAAACAGTTGGTGCTACTGAATATTCAACCTACTATTATTCATCTGAATGGCAGAATACTCTTTTCCGATATAGCAACAACAAAATTGCAATAGATGGTGTGGGTCTTTCAACATATAGCAACTCGGGTGGAACAGGCTATGCAGTCTATGACATTGCGGGGATGGGCTTCAATGCATTTAAGACAAAGCTCTCACTTGATTCACAGTGGTTAACAGGCAATTATGGAAAATCCACTGTATATATCTATGGAGACAAAAAATTGCTGTACAAACGCACACTGACGAAGAAAGACGTAAAAAGTTTAACTCTTCGTTTCCCTAGCAAAACCAAAAAGGTGACGCTGAAAGTTATACAAAAAAAGGGCGCTAAAGGAACGCAGGGCGTAGTATTTGGAAATGTTGTCTTTACAAAGCTGGCTAAATAGCAGAGTAAGACTTATAAGACAATATCGAATGATAAATAATTAAAAAATAAGAGATACCCACTAACCTACTAATCTCAAAAAACTATAAAAAAATTTACCTTTTCCTTTATTTTTGTTAACAAATTCTATTCCATTGAGTAAAAGGAACTGCTATAATCAGTATGTTATTAGTAGGAAGGTGGTGATTTAGATGAAAGTGAATTTAAAGAATAGCGCTGGTGTGATGAAGAATGTAAAAGTTGGTTTTAGCTGGACTACCTTCTTTTTTGGATTTTTCCCTGCACTCTTCCGCGGTGATTTAAAATGGGCGATTATTATGTTTATTGTTGCAGCGGCTTTGGGATCATTTACATTTGGCTTAGGTGGTATGGTTGCGGATATTATATTTGCATTTATTTATAATAAAATCTATATTAAAGAACTTTTAGAAAAACAATACTCACCGGCCGATGAACAATCAGAACAACTATTACATACTGCAGGCGTCATTGCCTAACAAATTTGTATAGTAAATCTCCAATCATATAGTGATTGGAGATTTTTTGATTTGCTAATAAGTATGTATACTAAATACTGGATTTAAATGATATAGATTTTGATTTTTATAAGGTATTTATGAATGGTGCGACTGTTCTTCCGCTTAAATTTAGGTCTGAATATTAGCAAACGAAAAAATGTTGCTAATCTAATCATTTAAATATTCAAAATACATTGAATTTTATAATATATATATCTATAATAAATGTAACTTAATAAATGGAAGAGTATTCCGCTGATTGGAAAATTATATATAAAAGCGCCAAATTAATGAGATATAGTGGGTTAAGCTTCCTTTATAAGAGAATTTGCTAGTCAATGGTATGGATTTTCAGAAATCAAAAGAACAAGGAGGAGTATAAAGAGGGTTTATATAACTGTTTCAATTTTTAAGAATAAATTCTCCAACTTATCAGCTTTCCTAGATTACTAGTAATAGCTTAAACATCTTCTATCTTGATTAGATAATATAGGGAATTTTTCATTTCTCAGAGGAGGAAATTAATTGAACTTTCCATTAAAAAACAACATCGAAGATAACCATAAATTACAAGAAAAAAAGCCTAAACAAGCTTTAAATGCTTATGTATTAATGTTTATCATCATTGCAGCTGCGACTGTGTTGACCTATATTGTGCCAGCAGGCAAATATGCACGAATTGAAGAAGGTGGAAGAACTATAATTGATCCTTCGAAATTTGAATTTGTTGATTCTACACCGGTGGGTTTGCTTCAAATGTTCAAAAGCTTTCATGAAGGCATGGTAAACGGAGCCCCTATCATTATGTTTGTATTGCTTTTTGGTGGAGCACTTGGCATTATGCAGGCAACAGGGTCCATTGACGAGCTAATAAAGTTTACAGTAGAGAAATTTGGAGCTAGAAAGAAATTGATTGTTCCTATAATGGTTTTGTTATTTTCTTTATTAGGCACTCTTATTGGCTCTGCAGAAGATTCGCTTGTCTATATAGCTATTATTGTTCCAATGACTATTGCCATAGGCTTTGATGCAATTACAGGTTTTGCTATCGTGTTTCTAGGAGTGATTGGCGCTGGCTTCACAGCAGGCATTACAAATCCTTTTACGATTGGGGTTGCCCAAACAATTGCCGAACTTCCTATGTATTCAGGAATAGGATTGCGAGTAGGTATTTACGCAACCTTCTACCTTTTAACGGTATTTTTTATACTCAGGCATGTTAATAGAATTGAAAAAAACCCTGAAATGGCTGAATACGGGAGATTCCAACCGACAAAGAACACCGTGGTAATGACAGGTTATAAAATGAATAAAAGGCATTCCCTCTCACTATTTGTTCTTTTGTTTTGCTTCATTGCTCTTATTTATGGCGTGATAGAATTAGGCTGGTATATTAGTGAAATTGCTGCCGTTTTCCTCTTAGGTGCTATCATTATGGCCATCATAGGCAGGATTTCTGCAAATGAAGTAGCCAACAGCTTTATCAGAGGATGCTCGGACATGATTTCCGGTGCTATGATTATTGGTATTGCCAATACTATCTTAGTTGTTTTGACGGCTGGCGGATTATTAGACTCCATCTTATATTATACGTCAACTTTAATCGGCAACCTTCCACCAACTATTACGGCTATTGGAATAGCTATTTCCAACTTCTTTATTCATTTTATTGTTCCTTCTGGAAGTGGGCATGCTTCCTTAGTTATGCCAATCATGTCTCCATTGGCAGACCTTGTAGGCGTTACAAGACAAACAACCGTGCTTGCCACCATAATGGGCGCAGGTGTATCCAACTTGATCATTCCAACCGGAGGCGTTTTATTAGCCGGATTAGGTATGATGGGAATTCCATACTCTAAATGGGTCAAATGGGTATTTCCCTATGTAATTCTCCAATTTGCTATTATCATTGTATTTTTAATCATTGCTCAAGCTGTACAGTATGGACCATTTTAGTAAAGTATCCGTGTTCATGCTTTTGTAAGCGTAACCAACTTACACGTATCCTTTCGTTTCACTTATGGGTTAAAGGCAAGAATCAAGAGCCCGCTAATGCAACTAAAAAAGAAAAAGGAGGCCATACATACAATGGCTATTAATCCAACACATATAAAAGAGCTATTTGAAGAAGCTGTTTTGAAATACCAAAACATCTGCCATCAGTTAAATTATTTTCTCGCAGAAAATCCAGAACTTTCTGGAGAAGAATTTAAAGCATGCCAAAAGTTTGTAGACATTTGTAGAGAACAAGGCATGGAGGTAGAAGAAGAGTTTTGCGGTTTGCCGACTGCATTTCGCGCCAACGTAAACAATGTAGAAAACCCACAAGCGCATATTGCTATTTTGGCAGAATATGATGCATTGCCAGACTTGGGACATGGCTGTGGTCATAGTATGAGCGGCAGCATGAGTTTACTCACAGCTCTTGCTCTACACAGCATCAGCGATAAACTGAATGTAAACATAGATTTAATAGGAACCCCTGATGAAGAGCTGCACGGTGAAAAAATTACTATGGTTAACCAGGGCGTTTTTAAAAAATATGATTTTGCTATGATGGTTCACCTAAACTCTAATACCACAATGCCTAAAGTGAAGTTTTTAGCTCTCAGTGCGTATCGCGTGAGATTCTATGGAAAACCTGCACACGCGGCTGCTTCTCCTTGGGAAGGAAAAAATGCGCTCAGTGCCGCTCAATTGACATTCCATGCTATAGATCAATTAAGGCAACGGGTAAAGCCTGACACACGAATGTCTTACTACATTGTCCATGGTGGAAAGGCATCTAATATTATTCCGGATTACGCCGAAATCCAAGTAGAACTAAGGCATAGTAATCGTGCTTATTTAGATACAGTTATTGAAAAAGTAGAAAATTGCATCAAAGGAGCTGCTATAGCAACCGAAACCTCATTCGATATAGAAATGATCGGCTATCCTTATAGTGATATGCTTCAGAACGAGCCTGGAATAGAGGTTATTAAATCCGTAATGGAGGAAATGGATTTACCATTTATTGAAGAAGACGACTCTATGGGAAGCTCCGATATAGGGAATGTGAGTTATCAATGCCCTGCTTTCCATCCCATGTTGGCTTGCTCTAATGACTATTTCACATTGCATTCACAAGAAATGGTTGATGTATGCCTTAGTGAAAAGTCAAAAGAAGTTATTAATCAAGGCGCTCGTTTAATTGGCAACACCATACTCTCACTTATTGAAAATCCGGTATTACTAGAAAAGATAAAAGAAGACTTCGGTTCAAAAAGCAAACTGTTAGTGAATAGCTAAATCGATATATGAATGAAGAGCAAATTTATATGTTGAATAATTCGGTTGCTTTGCCTGTCGAAAACTAATATATTTCAGAACGACAATTAATAAAAAAGCAGCATCGATCCGATTAGGGATTGGTGTTGCTTTACCTCGTACAAATCCTTTTGTAATGGCTTCTTCTGAAACCTTCATGCCAACCCTTTGAAAAAGTGATTTACTTACCTATAAGTTAACTAGCATCTGTATTTAAATATTTACAACCTCTTATCAATAAATTCATACAATATTAACAATATCTACCTATACTGAAACTATCAATCTTAGGAGGTAAATAACGATGTCAATGTCAGTGTCAGTTCAAAAACCGTACCAATTGACCCAGTCGCAAAAAATGATGGTGTTTATCTTATCAATGTCACTTTACGGGTTATCAAACATGTTCACAGAGTTAATTCCATCTATACAATTAGGGTTCATTGAGCTTTCTGTAGAATACTTTGCTTTTATTCCTTTAACGCTATGTATACTTTTCCATCCTTTTTATGCTGCTGTTGGTGCTTCGCTTGGGGAAATTATATTCGGTGAGCTAATGCTTGGCCAATTTGGTGGTATTGGAGAAGTAGAAAAATTTATTACTTTTTCATTGGGCATGTTTATTGCAGGAATTTTAGTTCGTAATCCGCTTAATCGTAAACAAGTTACCATTGCAGTCATGGCAGGACTACTTGTTTATCATTTATTGGGTGCGATTGTAGATATAGGGAAGGTTTGGATTGGTGTTGATGAGTTTGAAGCAGTTTCAGGACTAGCAGAAAGTATTGTCATTGTAGAGGGTGTCGCGCTGTTAAATGATCTTCTATTCTCAGGAATTTTATTTGCTTTATTACCGACTTTGTATTTAGTGCCACGCTTATACGGGAAAATCGAACCGTTATTAGGAATGAAGCCACGTAACAATAAAGTGCACTATTCTTTAGGCCAGATTATTACCCCTAAATTAGTGGTAATTGCAGTTGTTCTAGCAAGTATTGCTATTTTATCAGAGTTTTTGTCAGAAACAGAATGGGCATTTGGGGAATGGGAGCCTGAGTTTTTAGAAACTATCGGGAATTGGTTTATTTGGGTACCTATTTCATTAGCTGCTTTAGTTACGATTGTGGTCCTAGTAGTAATACGCTCTAGATCAAAAATGAATACAAAGGAGCTAAAAAACGTTGGTTAAGCCGATTATTGAAGTAAAAGATGTGTCTTTTACATATCCAGGTGCTGAAGATAAAGTAATCAACAAGGCAAATTTGACTATTGATAAGGGAGAATTTATTGCGATTATTGGTGGAAATGGTTCTGGTAAATCCACCTTATGCAAGACATTTAATGGATTGATCCCTAAATTTTATGTAGGTGATTTTGAAGGGGAAGTGCTCCTAGAAAATCGTGATGTTTCGAGATGTTCAGTCGCTGAGCTGTCGAAAGATATCGGTTATGTTTACCAAGACTTTGAGAATCAAATTATGCGCCCAACAGTTATTGATGATGCTTCTTTTGCGCCATTAAATTTCGGCTTCAAAGATTATAAAGAAAGAGGACTGTGGGCATTAGAAGTAACCGGACTTTCTTCTATTGCCAATGAATTTATTTGGCAACTAAGTGGTGGACAAAAACATTTACTAGCGATTGCAGCAGTTCTTGCTATGAAACCGAAAGTACTAATTGTGGATGAGCCTGTTGCACAACTAGACCCTCAGCATGCAGAAGAAGTCTATAAAATACTGAAAAAGTTAAATGAAGAGTTAGGGATAACCATCATTGTGATTGAACATCATGCAGAATTTATAGCAGATTATTGTCATACTGTTGTGTTGATGGATCGCGGGCGTGTGTTATGGAAAGAGCCGGTGAAGCGTGCTTTATCGAGAGTGGATGAGTTAGTTGGCCATGGAATTTATCCACCCCAAATAACACAAGCAGCAAGAATGATAGTAGTAAATGATCCAGTCTCTGATGAGCTACCCATTACAATGGCAGAAGGGATCGGCCACTTTAGTATGTTTTCAAAAAGTACGCCGCTTTCACAACGTAAAGTTGAGAAATTAAATGTCCAAAAAGAAAAAGCAATTATCCACTTAGACAACGTATCGTTACAATTCCAGGATTTAAGAAAGCAACAAAAACAAGTATTAAATAACATTAATACTACCTTCTATGAAGGGGAACGTATTGCGATTGTTGGCAATAATGGTGCTGGTAAATCCTCCATGATCAAATGTATGGCAGGTATAGTCAAGCCGAGTCAGGGGGAGGTCATGGTTCTAAATAATAAAGCAACAAAGTCATCTCCCGAGAAATTAGGAAAATATGTTTCCTATGTGTACCAAAATCCTGAAGAAATGTTTATTGAAGACTCTGTTAAAAGAGAAATTGAACTTTTCTTAAAGGCAAGAAACGTGAAAGAGTACGAAAAAACAGTTGAAAATATTATAAATGACTTCTCTCTTTATGAACTGAAGGAAAGAGATGCTAGGCTACTAAGCGGTGGTCAAAAAAGAAGAGTATCCTTAGCTATCGCCGCTACCATGCAGCCCCAGGTCATTTTACTTGATGAGCCAACAGCCAATTTGGATATAGCGACAAAAAAACATGTTGTTCATATGCTTGAAACATTAAAATCACATGTAAAAACAGTTATTATAGCGACTCATGATATGCAGCTTGTAGCAGAGTGGGCGACTCGTATTATCGTCATGCATAAAGGTGAAATAATTGCTGATGGGAATCGACAGGAGATTTTCAGGAATGAGAAGCTGCTGCAAAAAGCGGGACTAGTAATCCCTCAAATAGTCGAGCTAAGTATGAAGCTTGGTTTACCACAACCAATCTATACTGTAGAAGATTTTTGTATGTATTTTAACAGCATAGAAGGCAGGGATAAAGCTTATGAATATGTATAAAAACTTATCAGATAAGTTTTCACTGGAATATGTAAAAGGAGAGCTTTTGAAAACAGCTTACGGTAGTGGCGATACCATGTTAGGTAGATTAGATCCAAGGACACTTATTTTTTGGTATATGTTTTTTGCCATTGTTCCATGGTTCATCCATAATGAAATCATTTTAGTTAGCTTTTTAGTATTTATGGTTATCATGACATATTTAGCTCGCGTAAGCCCGCTCATCTTAACTATTTTATGTGTAGGGTTACTAAGTGAAATAACCGTATTATTTATTATTTCTTTATTTTTTGGTGGGGATTTTGCATCAATGATTCCATTATTGTGGCTTACCATTAAGCTGGCAGTCATATCTTTGGCAAGTGTTGCCGTCTTTACAAGTTTAGATCCGGAAAAATTTAGCGATGCCTTATTACGCCTTGGTGTTCCTTCTCAAGTTTCTTTTAGTGTTTCTTATGGTTATCGTATTCTGCCTACCTTAATAGAAGAGTTTCATAAAGTAATATTGTCCTATCGTTTGCGTGGTAAAGCGCCTGAAAAACCTGGGGTATTTTATTGGCGTATGGGCGTTTATTATATGAAAATTTTGGTGTTATCTTTTTATCCCCTTATATTGAATGGGGCAAAGCGTTCAAGAACAACTGTTGAAGCATTAGAAACAAAAGGATTTAGCCATTCTACAAATAAGCAGGAAGTATTAAAGCTTAAAACGGCCTACTTTTACTTTAAGCGGAATGATTACTTATTTATTCTCTTTTCGATTTTTTATATTGGGATTAGTTTTACACTAGGTGTTTACTATTAAAAAGGAGTGTATAAAGATGAATTTTGATTTCCACACACATGGCAAGCTTTCTAAGAAGGTAGATTTTTCACTAGACTATTTTCAGAATATGGTTAAATCGGCGAAGGAAAATGGTCTTGACGGATTTGCATTAACAGAGCATTTCAATACGCATCATTTCTTTGATGTATATAATACGTTAGATGCGACTTATCCATATGAACACGGGTATTACTTGGTGGATAATGTAAAAGTGTTCCCTGGAATGGAAGTAGATATCCGGGAAGTTGGACATATTTTAATCATAGCAGATCGAGATACACTTCGAGAAATACGAATGCAACTAGAACCATATTCATCAAAAGAAAATTTTATTCACTTTGCTCAGTTGTTTGAACTTGTTGAACCCTATGAAGTTTTAATTATAGGTGCTCATCCTTATCGTAAGAGCACTCCTTTATATGAACTAGATCAATCGTTATTGAGTAAGTTGGATGCTTTTGATTTGAATGGGAAGGACCTGCATTCTATAGGAATCGACGAAAACTCACAATTAGTTTATGAATTTGCAAATAGCTTAAATAAACCGGTGGTTGGAGGAAGTGATACACATCATCGATTACAGTATGGCTGTATATTGAATGAGTTAGAAAGAGACTGTAACACTGTTAACGATTTAAAGGATATTATTTTAAATGGTAGTTACGCTGTTCGAATTTCCGAAAATTTGCATGAAAAAGTACAGAGTGCAACGGAGCAGAAAGCAATCGAGAAGGAAATGTATGAAGCCATGACAAATAAGTAATGAATTACACCTTTCACTGCTAGACGTATTTAGCAATGAAAGGTGTTTTTTCATACCTATATTTCAAGTGAAAGGAAAAGTTGAACGTATAGAGTTGAGTGTACATATAAGATAATTGTATCCAATAGCCAAAAGACAAGGTTAGAGCTTAGAGAAAAAATCTTCGGTTTAGCATGTTTTCGACTTAACCAACCCCTGTAATAGAGAGCTTTGCAGAGTATAAACCTTTCGAAATGAGAGTAAAAATTTGAATGCTGAGTAATTGTATTAGTAATAGCAATTTTTTAATAATATTACAATTGTTAATATTAAATATTTTTATAGCTAGAAAGTGGAAAAATCTATTTCTATAGTAAATAATTAAGATATTCACTAAATTCTGATTTCAAATCAATCAGCACAGTGAAAATAATAACGATTGGGGAGGAATTTTATTCGTGACAAACTACTCATTAAGTAATCCTGCAACTGCTAGTGTGTATGGTGCTCGAAGTAACGCTTTCATTCTTAAACAAATTCTGATACAGAAAGGAACTAGTTTACATGAATAAACGAAAATGGAAAAAGCCTTTTAATGCATTTTTGTCGTCACTCTTAGTAGCTAGTATCTTAACACCTGCCATACCTACATCAGCAGCTACAGGAAATGCTTCAGAATTAATTATTTCTGAGTACATTGAGGGAAGTAGCAGCAATAAAGCAATTGAACTTTATAATGGGACTGGATCTACAATTGATTTAAGTCAGTATTCCCTAGAACTTTATGCAAATGGAGCTACTACAGCAACTGCCACATTAAAACTTAGTGGAAGTATTCAAGCTGGAGATACTTATGTTATTTACAATAATAATGCGAATGACTCGATAAAGAGTAAGGGAAATCTTGCGAATGGTAGCGTTATCAATTTTAACGGGGATGATGCTGTTGTATTAAAAAAAGCAAACGCTGTCATTGATTCTCTTGGACAAGTAGGTACGAGAGTCAATAATATGGCGGACTTAACATTAGTTCGAAAATCGACTATTACATCAGGTGATACCGTTATTGATGATGCGTTCGAGCCTACTAAGGAGTGGGATAAACTTCCGATAGACGATGTATCTAACCTGGGCAAGCATTCAATGGATGGTTCATCAGTAGAACCAGGAACCCCAGTTGAGATCAAATCAATTGAACAAGCAAGAGCGCTACCTTTAGGCGATACGGTCACAATCAAAGCTATGGTAGCGGCGAAACTTAAAAATACAATCTCTGTTCAGGATGAAACGGGTGGATTAGCCGTTCGACCAGCTACATTAGATGCAGTAGTGGGCGATGAAGTCACGTTGACAGGCACATTAGCTGATTACAAAGGATTATTGCAACTAGACGGGGCAAAAATGGTTGAGAAGAAATCTAATGTAGGGTCACCAGCGCCTAAAGCTGTTACAGGTGCAGAAGTGGCAGAGGAAAATGAATCACGCCTAGTAAAAGCTAAAAATATTAAAATTTTATCTGTGGAAGATGGCAGTACGTGGGCGAACTATACTGTGACAGATGGTACTACTGAATTTGTCGTACGTGATGAGACAAAAACATTGAATTTAGCTGTTGGTAAAACCTATGACTCCATTACGGGGATTGTTCAGCAATTCGATACTGTATACCAAGTCATTCCACGTTCCACATCAGATATCGTTGAAGATGCGAGTGTTGTTCAGCCTGTCACGCCATCAGTGAAAGCTGGAGCAGTGGCAAAAGGTACTGAATTAGCTCTAACGACCCCAACAGATGGAGCAACTATTTATTATACAACGGATGGAACAGAGCCTACGAAATCAAGTAAGGTATATAGTAAACCAATTACTATTCAAGATAAAATGATAGTAAAAGCGTTTGCTGTTAAAGATGGTTTGAAAGATAGTCCTGTTGCTTCGTATGAATATACTGTTTTTGATTCAGCAGAAGGAATTCAAATTCATGATATTCAAGGAGAGTCACATGACTCCCAAATGAAAGGTAAGACTGTTTCAGGAATTGAAGGTATTGTCACATATATTTATAAAATCGGAAGCGGCAACTACTTCCACATGCAAACACCAGATTCGAAAAAAGACAACAATCCAAAGACATCAGAAGGGATTATTGTCTATACGGGTAACACAGCAGCGAGCGTAAAAGTTGGGGATCTTGTCAGTGTGAATGGTAAAGTAGATGAATTCCAAATTGACGGCTATGCTGACTCTAAAAAAGAGACGGATTTATCTGTCACACAGCTTAATGCTCGCAACGATCAAGGCGGGAAGGTAGGCGTGTTGAAGAGTAATGTCACCCTTCCAGAACCGGTAGTTATTGATCGTAATAATCTGCCATCTGAAGTGATTGATAATGATCAATTTACTCAATTTGATCCACAGGAAGATGCGATTGATTTCTGGGAATCTCTTGAAGGCATGAGAGTGCAGGTAGGAGATGTGAAAGCTGTAGGGCCTCAAGATCATGGTGATTTGATGACTGTTCTAGAAGATAGAAAAACAGATACCATTCATGGGGGTGTCTTATATACAGAGGATAATGCAAACGCAGATCGTATTCAGTTTAAACTGTACGATAATACACAAGCGAGAGATTTTAAAGTGGCGACAGGCGATAAATTTAAGGGGCCTATTACTGGGGTAGTAAACTATGGCTTCTCGAATTACAAAATCTACGCTGATTATGAGGATATGAAAGCAAAACTTGTGGAAGGTGATTCGAAGCCAGAAACCACAACAATTGTAAAAGAGGATGACAAATTAACCGTTGCTTCTTATAATCTAGAAAACTTCTCTAACAATACAAAAGAAACCTCTGAGGACAAAGCTGGCAAATTGGCTCGCGCGATTGCATCAGATATGAAAAATCCTGATATTGTTGGTGTAACAGAGGTTCAAGATAACAATGGTTCTGCTGCAGGAGATGCTGCTGCTGATCAAAGCTATAAGCGTTTAATTGCTAAAATTGAAGAAGCAGGTGGCGTGAAATATAACTATGCTAATATTGACCCGGAAAATAATGCAGATGGTGGTGCACCGAATGCGAATATCCGTGTCGGCTTCATGTATAATCCAGACCGCGTGCAATTAACGAAAGACATTCCAAGTGGTGATGCAACAACAGCAGTAGATTATAAAGATGGAAAGCTTTCATTGAATCCTGGACGAATTGATCCTACAAATCCAGCATTTGATAATAGCCGAAAACCGCTAGCTGCACAATTTGACTTTAAAGGTGAAAGTGTTGTTGTCATTGCGAATCACTGGAACTCTAAATCAGGAGATACACCATTGTTTGGCTCATCACAGCCGCCTAAATTGGTAAGTGAAGTTCAACGCCATAAAATTGCAACAATCGTGAGAGACTTTACAGAAAAAATTAAAGCTGACAATCCAGATGCAAATATTGTCTCAGTAGGTGATTATAACGATTTCCAATTTACTGATTCGTTAAAAATACTGGAAGGTAAATATATGACGAATATGATTAATAAAGTGGAAAAAGCCGATCGTTATACGTACGTATATCAGGGGAATTCACAGGTATTAGATCATATTTTGGTATCAAATAATCTAGCTAACTCGGCGAATATCGATATTCTTCATATCAATTCAGATTTCACTGACATGGCTGGTCGAGCGAGTGACCATGATCCAGTAATGGTGCAGCTTGCCTTGGCGAAAAAAGCAGACGACGATATTGCTGAACCGATTATTCCTAAAAAGATGGTTCATTTAGTAAATGTTAAACAGAAAAAACTAACATTTGCTCCACCGAGCATTGGAGTGAATTTTGAAAGTGGCAATATTTCAGAGGGAATTATCATTAGAAGTTCTCAGTATGCAGAGCTTAAAGGAAAAGGATTCGAGAAAGGCTTTAAAGGAGCGACAGTGACGGTTGACCCTAACAAAGCGGGTGCAATTATTAACTTCACAGGTCTTGCGTTAGAAAAAGTAATTATTGATGGTCCTAATGTCAAGGAAATTAGAGGGGCTGAAAATCTAAAAAATATCGTTTATAAAAACGGTGCGAACCCTGAAACAATTCAGTTTAGAGATTCAGAGGGCAAAAAAATAGAGCAGCCTAATAAACCAGCAGAAAACAATGCACCAGTAGCCAAAAAAGGTTTTGATAATCAAACGATAACAGCTGGAAAAAAGCTAAACTTTTCTTTGGCAGATTATTTTCTTGATCCAGACGGAGATAAACTAACCTTCAGTTCTACGATGGGCACGATTAACGGTTCAGAATTAACGTTAGATTTGCCAACTGGTACACATTTAGTGGCTGTTACAGCTTCAGATGGTAAAAAATCTGTTACTTCTCGTTTCAGCGTAACTGTGACAACTGCCAATGCTACGGATCAATATTATAGCGATGCTATCGGGAAAGAAGGGCAAGCGTTAAAAACGGCATTGCACGATATAATAGATGATAATAAAGTGCTTTCATACAGTGAAGTATGGGATGCTTTGAAAATCACTGATGAGGATCCAAAAAACAAAAATAATGTTATCCTTCTTTATACAGGTGAATCTCGCTCAAAGGATAGAGCCGGTGGCAATGCGGGCGACTGGAATAGAGAGCATACATGGGCTAAATCCCATGGCAATTTCGGAACGAGCAATGGCCCAGGTACAGACATTCATCATTTACGACCAGCCGACGTTCAAGTTAACGGGGCAAGAGGTAATCTAGATTTTGATAACGGTGGAAACGCAATCAACGGTTGCTCTCTTTGTAAAAGAGATGGCGATTCGTTTGAGCCGCCAAATGACGTAAAAGGGGATATTGCAAGAATGCTCTTTTACATGGCTACTCGTTATGAAAAGGGTGACAGAGTTGACTTAGAATTGAACGATCAAGTCAACAATGGAACAAACCCTTACCATGGCAAACTATCTGTTTTAAAGCAATGGAATAAACAAGACCCGGTAAGTGAATGGGAAAAACAACGAAACGAAAAAATATTTAACATTCAAGGGAACCGAAATCCATTTGTTGATCATCCAGAATGGGTAGAAGCTATTTGGTAAATTATTAGATAAACTCAGAAAGCTGAACTATTAAAAAATGCTACTTTAGCATTCTTAATAATAGTTCAGCTTTCCTTTTGAGGCAGGGTATAAAAAAAGCACCCAATATGAAGGAAGGACGGGGCGACGGTTTAATCCTCCCTTCAAGGGGGCTTTGATTTTATTGGCTGGCCACTTTTTCTTGCTTCTTAAATCGTACATAAGAAATGGACTGAATTTTAATAAGTATCCATCCGAAGCCTTTCCAAGATAGGAGAAGCGTTAGAATGGCTGCGAAACATAGATATATTTCTAACCAATGGTTAGGTGAAATTTTAGCTAAGTAGTCATTCAAGTGATAATGTTGATAAATAAATAGGATAAAACGATGCAAGAAATAAACTTGTAGAGATCTTACTCCTATTACTGTATACCATGTTTTTTTGTTAGGCATGATTGCCATAACGGCTAAAGAGACAATCGTCGTCACAATCATTAAACCTAGACGGATAAAACCACCCATGACCGGTAGGCCTGCAACTACATACGCATTACGACCTGACAATAGGGGACGTAAGCCATAAATCAGATCAATATTGAAGTAGATAAAGGCTATCGTTAATAAGAGAATAACCCCACTTATTATGCGAACAGATTTTTTTTGTAAAAAACAAGCGAGTTTTTGCGGATTTGTATAGTAACCCGCCATAAAGAAAGGTAGATAGACTATAATTCGAGAAGCGACTAAAAAATCACCTACTTCTTTATCGTAGCCAACTAATAAGGCTAATACTGTAGTGCCAATGAGCACATACTTTGGTTTGAATTGATTTAAGAAGTAACCTATGCAAAGCCACGCTGCCATGGCAAACATAAACCATGATACGCCATCTTCAGAAAACATGGTTAAGTCATAGCTCTCGCTTCCAAACCATACATGAAGCATAAGATACAGCACTATTTCCAATATAAAATAGAGCAATAAGAAAGTCAGTACTCGATCAATTCGAAATGGTGATTTATTAATAGTAGATTTACTAAATAAACCGGCTATAAAGATAAAGAGAGGCATATGAAAAATATATATAAAGAAAAATAGAACCTGCATATTACGAGAGATATCAGTATAGTAGTCAACGAAGTGCCCGAGAACTACTAGAAAAATCAATAAAGCTTTTGAATTATCAAAAGTAAAAACTCGTTCTTTAGCAATCAATACGTAATTCCTCACTTTCATTTCAACTATCTATTATATTATTGATATAGTAGATAGTTTTTAAATTATGAAGCTAGTTTGCGCATTATTTCGTGTTGGTTCTAAAACTAATCTAAAATGCAAAATGGCGACCTAAAAAATAAAAGGCCCATCTGTGAGAGTGGGACTTCTGAAAGAAAGTTAATGGTAAAAAGTATATTTAGCACAGTAACATTCTAAGCTTCTATCTAACGGAGGTTTCTCTCGTCCTCCTAAATTGATATTATTCTTGAGGTCACTATGTTAAATCTTAATGGCTATAAAAGTATCTTACAAGGAAAATCATAATACTTTAATGAAAAGAGCGAAATTTTACTATACTGCTTTGTTTCTATTGGAGTAGATTTGTTTGAATTCATATTAAAAAGTCCTTTTATTATGTTTTTTTTCTCCATTCAAACTATTAAAGTGAAGCCATAGTTTTTCAGTGGAAATAATATAAAAAGCCAACAAAATTGTTGGCTTTTCAAGGATATTAATCTTCGTCCTCATCATTTTGATTATCATCATCGTCTGCTTGGGAATCATCGTAATCTAATGATTGTTTTTCAAGTTCTACTTCTTTGCCATTTAAAAATTCTACTTCGGCTTCCATATCATATGAACCTTCCAAGTGTAACTCTGTTTCAATAATTGATTGCATTTCTTCTTCTGTTAACTCCGTGGATGCTTCGAATTTCTTAACTAAGGCTTCAACCGTCGCTTTTGAGATGAATTTCTTACTTACTTTTATTTTGGCATGGCCTTTTTTATATTCATACTCAGCCTCGAAGTCATCATCATCAGTCTCAATTTCTAGTTCGAATTCACGAACTTTTTTTGAGTATTCTACGCCATGCTTGTCTACTTCAGCACCGTCTTTAATCTTATCATGATCAGAATCTGGATTGCTGGGATCCGTCCTAAGCTCTACTTCAGCTCTATTGCTTAATTTGTCACCATCCGCATCTTCCAACCCATCGTTTACATGATTTTTATCAGTGTCTGCAGATAAAGGATTTAAGTGAAGCTGGTATTCCACTATATTTGGAAGACCATCCTTATCTTTGTCTTGTGAAGCGATATTTTTACCAGTTAGCTTATACTTCTTTTCCCATTTATCAGCGATCTTATTTTTATTTTTGTCATGAGTTTGTGTTTTCTTCCCATGGCTTTTTTCTGAATGTTCTTTTGCATTTGCTACAGTCATTCCCTGTGACAGTAGCAATGTTGCTGCTAGTCCTACACTCCATGCATTCTTCATGTTTATCATATACATTCTCCTTTTATAGATAATTCGGTAACTGGCTGGCTTAGTGGAAACCACCTTAGCCCCTATAGCTTTGCGTAACTATATTTCTATAGTGTTGCCTTGTCGTTGTCTATCTTTATACAGAAGAAACAGCAACAATTATTTATAAATATAATGAGTTTTTTGTATGTTGAATAGGTTAAAAAGGCCTATCCTTAGAAAATTTTTTGAATATTAAAGAAGTTAGCTATTAAGGCATAGTAGAATTATTAATGCGTTTAATAAGGAGTACAATGAGATAAGCTTTAAAGAAGGGAAATATAAATAACTTAGAGCAGGTGGCAGGTATGAACAGTTACATAAAACAACTGGTTGAATTATATAACCAACATAAGAATGAAGAATACGCGAACTGGTCAAAAAATTATTTGCGCAATCAGTTTCAATTTTTAGGAATCCGAACCCCTATCCGCAGAAAGCTGACGAAACAATTTTTGAACGAACATGGTGTCCCCTCAAAAGAAAATCTAAAAGAGGTCATTTTAACATTATGGGAGCTTCCCGAAAGAGAGTATCAAAAGGCGGCGCTCGATATACTAGAGAAGGCAAAAAAGGAACTTACGCCTGAGGATATGCCGTGGCTATGTTCTTTGTTGGTGACGAAATCATGGTGGGATACGGTAGATGTACTTTCGCCACATATAATGGGGTATTTGTTTACAGCCTATCCACAGTTGATTTCTTCGTATGCAGATGAATGGATTTTAAACGACAATATATGGTTAGAAAGATCAGCATTACTGTACCAGCTTCGGTATAGGGAACAAACAGACGAAGACCGCCTATTTCACTATATTCGTACAAGAGCCGACAGCAATGAATTCTTTATTCAAAAAGCGATAGGATGGATCTTGAGAGAATATGGGAAGACGAACCCTGATGCAGTAAAGGAGTTCGTAGCAACAAATCAATTAAAACCGCTTAGTAAACGTGAGGCCTTGAAAAGACTCTTATAATAATGAACAGAACGTAAACTCAGCCTATTGAAGGCTGAGTTTTTTATTTAATTTTTTATAAGAAAGTGGAATATAAAAAACCAAAAAAATGTTGGCTTTTCAAGGATATTAATTATCGTAGCGCCAACTTTGGAAATCATTGTGTTGGCTGGTACCTAAAATATAAATATATTTATCATTTTTTTGAGGGTCTAAAAATTTAGCTAATCAACCCGATAAATTAAAATATGCTAACAAAATAGAGATATAAGGAGTCTTAAGCATGAAGGGTTTTAACCACTTTTTAATATGTCCAATCCTTTGCCTTCTTTTCTTTGGTCTGCAAATGAATGTAGAAATAGAAGCTAAAGGCAAAGACAGAATAGAAAATAAGATTGATCCTACTATAAAAATACAAAGCAGCTTAGAACAAAAAGTAGCTAAAAGCAAGAAAAACAAAATTAAGGTAATTGTACAATTGGAAGAAAAATTCACGCCAGAAGGACGAGTATCTAAGAGTCAAAAGGATAAGCAGGAAAGTAATATACAGGAGACTCAAGATGCAGTTATTGAGGATTTAGATAACAAAGGCCATATTTCTAAATATAAAACCATTCCCTATATGGCAATGGAGGTAGATGAAGAGGGTCTAAAAGCTTTAGCCGAGAATCCGGATGTTAAGAGTATCACGGAGGATGGCGTCATTTCTAAAAGCGATATAAAAACCAATTCAACCCTGCTTGAAGATAAATTAAGAGCAAAGGATATTGTTACAAACCGTCTTATGAATACAGAGAGTGCATGGTCTGCTGGATATACAGGGGAAGGGAAGACCATTGCTATCCTTGATACAGGTATAGATCGAAGCCATCCCTATTTAAAAGATAAAGTCGTCTATGAAGCATGCTTCAGTTCGGACCGAAATTGTGATGGGAAAACGACAGCGACAGGAGCAGGCGCTGCGAATGATATTGAGGGTCATGGTACACATGTAGCTGGAATTGCAGCAGGTAAAACGACGAGCTTTTCAGGTGTTGCTAAAGATGCGAATATTTTAGCAATAAAAGTACTGGCAGATAAGGATGGAGAAGGGAATTTTTCCGATTTATTAAATGGGCTAGAGAGAGTCTATTTATTAAGAGATCAGTATGATATTTCTGCTATAAATATGAGCTTAGGTGGTGGTAAGTATTCAAGTACTTGTGATAGATACTATACCAGCATAAAAAATATGGTAGACAATCTAAAAAGTGCAGGCATCGCGACGATTGCAGCTTCTGGCAACGACTCCTATAAAAGCGCCATCAGTGCACCTGCCTGTATCTCTTCTGTTGTGAGTGTAGGCTCCACAAATGATTACGATCAGGTGTCCAGCTTCTCAAATAGCGTTAGCTTTTTAGATTTATTAGCACCAGGGGAACCTGTATATTCTTCCTTGCCTGGAGGGGGGGATGGCTATTTGTCAGGGACATCAATGTCAACACCTCAGGTAACAGGTGGATTTACACTGGTTCGTCAAAAATATCCTAATTCCTCTGTAGATCAAATTCTCTCTTACATGAAAGAAGACGGTGTGAGCGTTACAGATAGGACGAATAACACGACAACACCTAGATTGGATTTTTCTTGGATGCAAGTCATTGGGATAACGTTAGACAGAGTGCAAAAACCGATTTTACTGGGAGAAACTATTGTATGGACAGATGTCCCAAATGCTTTCCAATATGAAGTAGAATTATATAAGGACAATACGATCATCTATACAACGCGGGTTGATGGTACAGTACATGAAATAAATCTATCCTCTGAGATGGAGAGTCCGGGGAGCTATACAGTGACAGTCCGAGCGATAGGAGATGGTGCACATTATCAGGACGGACCTGTTTCAACGTATTCTGATACAAGTAAAATCATATCAACTTTAAAGCAAGTTAAAAAACCAATCTGGGATAGCAATACTATTCGATGGGATGAAGTGACAGATGCTTCCCAATATGAGTTAAAACTCTACAATGGAAAGACATTAATACAGACGCAAACAGTTCAAAACAATGTTCAGCAATTTAATTTTGAAAAACAGATGGTAAAGCCAGGCTCATATACAGTAACCGTTCAGGCAATAGGTGATTCAGTGAATTATAGAGACAGTATTGTTTCTAGTCCATCTGAAGTAAATAAAAAATTGACAACGTTAGCAAAACCACAAAAGCCAACTTGGAGTGGCGATAGCATTCATTGGAAAATGCTCGAACATGCTAAAACAGCCGAGTTGCGATTATATAGAGGAAAAACGCTAATCCTAACTAAAAGAGTCGCGGCAGGAGATAAGAAGTATAATTTTTCTTCTAAAATGAAAAATCCTGGTGAATACACTGTAACCATCAAAGCCATCGGTGATAATAAAAGCTACCAAACTGGAGCAGCATCAGCACATTCGGATAAAAAGATAACGTTAAAACAAGTATTAAAGCCTTCTTGGAAAGGTACTGTAATTCAATGGCATTCGGTAGCGAAAGCCTCAAAATATGAACTCACATTATATCGTGGAGCTAAATTAGTCAATAAAAAATATGTTACCGGGAGTACCCATAAATATAGCTTTACTTCAAAAATGAAAGTCCATGGAACTTACACAGTAACTGTTGAAGCAATAGGAAATCATAAAACATATAGGAACGGACCGATTTCACGTCGTTCAGTTGGAAAAAAGAGATAGATTATAAGAGCAGACAGCAATGAATTCTTTATTCAGAAAGCTATAGGGTGGGCCTTAAGGGAATATGGGAAAACGAACCCCCAAGATGTAAAGGAGTTTGTAGCAACAAATCAATTAAAACCGCTTAGTAAACGAGAGGCCTTGAAAAGACTTCGGTGAGATAAGCAAGAAGGGGGACAGTGGTGTTAATTTACCACCGGTTCCGAATTATTTACAACACCTAAGGCCCCATTTACAACCCCTCAATTCAAATTTACAACTGCTCTCAGGAAGTTTACTGCCGAAGCTGAGCAATTTACGTCTTAAAACAAGAGTAGATCTGTCTGAGGTATATGTTTGTATTTGCTATAATTCTAAGCCTCCAATTGGGAGAATTTAAAATTAGTAAACTATTTTCTATAATAGGTAAATTTTTTTAAAAATAGTATAATAAATAATGACATCATTATAAAGGAGGAGAGTCTCTGTCTCTACGAAACATGCTACTCTGTTTTTAGGTTAAGAGGAATCAATTTGAGAACTATTATTTTTTTGCCTTATAAATAGCAATTATTTATCTAAATGATATGTGCACTACATATTTTAAAAGATAGTAAAACTTACGAAGAAATGAGTGCTCCAATGAATATAGAAAAAGTTAAATTAATGTATGACAAAATAAACGTGGATAATAATCTTATAGCAATAGTGGCGTGTGTGTTTTGGGCAATTGTTTTAGTGGCTATATTAGTTGAATTTGTAAAAACGAAAAAGACAGGTGCAGCTATTGTAGGGAATTCAATTTCAATAGTAATTGTAATGGCGATTTTGATAACTCTAACAATGAATATTGTACAATCCAGAGATGCCATTACAGAGCCAGAGTGGAAAGTGAATTATTTAAAACCATATTTACAAACTAAATCAGTTACTAACATAGAATTAGAACATATTGAACAAGTTTTAAATAAGCCTAATGATTTAACGAATAGTGTTTTTGTTGAAGAAAAGAATGTCAAAAATTATTTTAAATTAACTTTTAAAAATAAAAAAAGTATTTATATATCAGCCAAAGTAAAAATGAGTAAGACAAATCAAAGCTATATGACCTTTAAAAAAATAAGTGCTGATATATCTCAGAAATATAATCAAAACACATACTTTGATCCGGTAATTTATGTTCAGAAGGGTTATATACCAGTTCATGAATAGGGGATATGATTGGGAATGGATTTAGCCCATAAGAAAAGAGCAGCATTAGCTGCTCTTTTTTATTGCTATCATACGTCTAATAAAGGCTATAACAAAAAATAAAGCGATGAAAAATAACAGAGTAAAAGTTATATCAAAATAATTAATGTGCATTTAACATTCTCTCTTTTCCATACTATTTTTCTGAGCGAAGCGTTAAGATAAATCAAAACAAATGCGGTTATAATAAACTCTGAGAATCGTACTCTTAGTTCGTTGTTTTGTATATTTACTGTACACTAAAAATTTACAGTTTACAACTTAAAAGGATATATTATCTACTGTTATGAACGGATGAAAATTGTTCTGTTTACACAATGTGATGTAAGGTAATAAAGAGTTACAATAAGAAGTAATATAAAGATGAAGGGAGTACGCAGATGAAAACTTTTTTGAGATCCATCTATTCGGTTATTTTATTTGGAGCAGGGGTCCTGCATTTCATCCATGAACCCGGTTTCCGCAGAATCGTTCCGAAAATCCTCCCATTCCGTCGAGCTATTGTATTAGTGACAGGCGTGTTTGAGATTATCTTTTCTGTATTGCTTTGGGTGAAAAAAGGTCAAGCCATTACAAGTAAATTGTTAGCGTTCTTTATGGTGGCCGTTTTTCCGGCAAATGTGTATATGACAATAAAGAAAATATCATTCAAGCCAGGTCAAAAAGCAAATCCTTTAATCTTATGGCTTCGGCTGCCACTACAAATCCCTTTGATTATGGGAGCTCTAAAGCTTGGAAAAAGAGAAAATTAAAGTTGAGAAGAACACATTCTGTCGAAGCGTATGTGGTATTGTAGGCTTCAAATAAAACAAAAAAACCGTATTCAAGAGTTCACCTCTGAATACGATTTTTTTATGGAAAATTAGTTAAGGCTAACTAATCAATCGTATATTACATTTTTTCCTTCTTCACTTAATTTTTTTAAAGATGTGATCATATGATTTATTTCTTCATCAGAATGCCTTTCCCATGAACCTAATTCAGCTACAATTTTCAAAGGAGATTTGGACCTATAAGAACGTGTAGGGTTTCCCGGGAATCTTTTGTCAGTTAAGTTCGGATCATTCTCAAAATCACCTAATGGTTCTACAATATAGATTCTCTCTTTTGAATTAGTTCTGGCTAATTCAGCACCCCATTTAGCTGCGTTTAATGTGGCAGTAAAATAGATATAGTTAGATTTTTTATCCTGATAATTGGATAAGTATAATGGTTCAAGCAGTTCTCCAATTTTCAGATTTGCTTTCGTACCGTGAAAGAAAGGCCCTGGATCTAAGGTATTCGTTTGGTTATTCATATAGCCACTCTCCTTATTTGTAGACTTTCGTATTACAGTATAAGGCAGGATCAGAGCGAAAAAACAGTCTATAAATAATATTTAGGTTGGGTTATAATGTAAGTAGAGGCAAGGGGTTAATGGTATTATTTTTAACCAAGCTGATTATTTCAATTTAGAATTATATAACAAACTTAGACAGAAACCTTAATCTTCTTGAAGAGTAAGATTTTTTTATAGTGTAGAGGAGTTATTTTCTTTTCTATTCTTTCAATTATTAATACGTATGTGGTAAGAAACCAGTCTTTTAATAGGCTGGTTTTTTTATTAGACAAACCATTCATTTGAAGGAGAACCCTTCTTACTTGGAGAAGAAACTACTACTGGATATAAATAAAAAAAGGTCCTATAAAAGCAGATAATGACAGGTTTTATGGCCATGAAATTAGTATCCTTAATTCAAGGAGGTGCGATATGGAGTGGATTGATTCTTTACAGAGGGCAATAAACTTTATAGAAGAACATTTGTTAGAGGAAATGACAATCGACGATATAGCAAAGGAGGCACAAGCATCCGTTTTTCACTTTCAACGAACATTCAATATTTTGACTGATAGTACCGTTGGAGAGTATATAAGACGAAGACGGTTAACCTTAGCTGCGCAGGAACTCTCTAATACGAAAAATAAAGTTATTGATATTGCCTTTAAATATGGTTATGAAACTCCTGAATCGTTTACCAAAGCATTTCGAAGGCAGCACGGGATAACACCTAGAGAAGCGCGGTTTAATAAAGGGATGCTTAATTCTTATAACCGCCTGGTCATTCAGGTGAGTCTGAAAGGGGCAGAGCCGATGAAGTATAAAATTGTTGAAAGAGAAAGTTTTCAGGTAGTAGGGATAAAAAGAGAGTTTTCAACTGTGAATGATGAGAACCTAAAAGGGATACCTAAATTGTGGGATCAAGTGAATAAAGACGGTACGGACGATCTTTTATTTAGCTTGAACAATGGAAAAATAGAGGGAGTTCTTGGTGTATGTGCTGCTACAAAAGAAAGCAAAAGTGATTTATTTGATTATTGGATAGCTACAGAATATGCTGGTACAACACCTGAAGGGTTGGAAACACTTGATATTCCCGCTTCAAGATGGGCAGTTTTTGAAGTTCACGGACCCATGCCAGATGCTATGCAACGAGTGTGGAAGCAGATTTTTCAAGAGTGGTTTCCCTCAAATTCATATGAACACGCGGGTACCCCAGAATTAGAAGTATATTCAGATGAGGACCCTTCGAGTGAGGATTTATATTCAGAGATATGGATTCCTTTGAAGCAAAAGGTGAATTAAAAACAAACTATTTAGATTAAAAACCAGCCTTAATAGGCTGGTTTTTTAGGTGTTTAAAGGATTTACGGCTTGCTCACAATGATGGTGGCTAAAGAAAAGGAGCAATCCTATCATCACAGTAGGTTGCTCCTTATAAATTATATAGTTTGCATTTGTCATAGAAGCTGGTTTTGCTAATTTGCAGCAACTTGGCGGCTTCTTGTTTGTTGCCTTTTGCTACAGCCAGTGCGCGTCGAATTGCCGACTTTTCGGCATGAGCGACTGTATCTTTTAAGGGGCTTAAAGGAATAGTAGTCTGACCTTCAAATTGAGTGTCCTTTGTATCCTCTGCTACATCCTGTAAATATAAAGGCAGGTGAAACAGCTCAATGGTTTTCCCGTCGAGTACATTGATGGCACGTTCTAAAACGTTCTCCAGCTCACGAATATTGCCAGGCCACATATGGCTTTGAAGCCTTTGGATGACTTCCGGTGAAAGAGATAGCTCCTCACGGTAAAATTTCTTCGCTAGCTTTTCTAATAAATGCAGACTAATTATCGGAATATCAGCTTTCCGTTTGTGTAGAGGGGGAATGTCGATCTTAATGACATTTAATCGGTAATATAAATCTTGTCGAAACTTTCCCTCTTGCACCATTTTTTCTAAATTCCGATGTGTGGCGGCGATGACACGGACATCGATTGGGATGGATTGCTGGCTGCCGATGGGCTGTACTTCTTTTTCTTGCAGAACTCTTAGTAGCTTGCTTTGCATAGAAAGGGGCATGTCACCGATTTCATCCAGAAAAATTGTCCCTAGGTTTGCGTTTTGAAATTGTCCTTTTTTGCCGCCTTTTTTAGCTCCGGTAAAGGCGCCTTCCTCATAGCCGAATAGCTCAGATTCCAATAAATGATCGGGAATAGAGGCGCAATTAATGGGGACGAAAGGAAATGATGCACGAGGGCTGCCCGAGTGAATGGCATGCGCAAATAATTCCTTTCCTGTGCCCGATTCACCTAACAGCAAAACAGACGATTGGCTTCCAGCTACTCTTTCCGCCAGTTTTTTTGCAGCTATGAAGTCTGTGCTACTCCCGATTAAATCAACAAAGGTGTATTTGCTTTTCAATTCTTTTTCAAACCGAGTTTTATAATAGGCGAGCTCATCGACCAGTGACTGAATCTTTCGCTGATATTTCTGCCATTCCTCTGGATTGCTGAACATCACTGTGCCTAGGGCTCCAACCAGTTCGCCATCTATAATTAGAGGGAAACGGTTCGCGATCATTTCGCTGCCATTAATCGATTGGACAGCAGCCAGTTCTGCACGGCCGGTCTCTGCCACGATATGCATACGAGTATTTTCAATTACATCTTCAATATGCCTGCCAATGGCCCAATCAACAGTGGTCCCGATAAAATCGCAATAAGCCGTATTAATATAGAGAATGATTCCTTGGCGATTAACTAAAACAATTCGCTCTGCTGCTAGATTGATAATCTTTTCAAGCCAGTTAAAGGGAATATTTTGAAATCCGTTCATCATGTGCCTCCCTTTTTAATATCTAATAACTCTATTATAGCAAAAGAATATTAAAATATTTAAAATTTAAAAAACTTCATACAGTGCTATAAAGTAATAAACCGCATGAAAGGGAGTATCTTCATGCGGTAATAGGCTCTCTTATTGAACAGTATAGCCACCGTCAAGAACCACTGCTTGCCCGGTAACACCCTTTGCTTTATCGCTGGCTAAGAAGACAGCGTAATCCGCTATTTCTTCTACAGTGAGCAGTCTTTTTTGAGGAATGAATGGGAAGAGTACGTCTTCCATCACTTTATCAAGTTCGACACCGCGAGTTGCCGCTAGGTCTGAAAGTTGATTACGTACTAATGGCGTATCTACATAGCCCGGACATAGAGCATTTACAGTAATACCTTGCTCTGCTCCTTCTAATGCAGCTACTTTGGTTAATCCGATGACACCGTGCTTTGCACTATTGTAGGCAGCTTTTCCGGCAAAACCGATCAGTCCGTTGATGGAAGCCATATTAATGACTCTGCCAAAGCCTTGTTGTTTCATAATAGGAAATACATGCTTGATTCCCACAAACGGCGCTGTAAGCATGACATCGATCATTTGCTTGAATTTAGCTGTTGGAAAGTCTTCGATATTTGATACATGCTGCAGGCCGGCGTTATTAATTAAGATATCTATCCGTCCAAAGGCTTGATAGGTTTTTTTAATGCTTTTTGCAAATGCCTCTTCATCACTTACATCACATGGAGCGGCAATCGCCTCAAAGCCTTGTTCTTTCAACTCATTGACTACTGTGATTGTCGCTTCTTCCTTCAAATCCGAAATCGCTACTTTTGCACCTTCCTTGGCAAAAACTTTCGCAATTTCAAGGCCGATGCCGCTTGCTGCTCCCGTAATCAAAGCTGTTTTTCCTTCTAATAACATTCCCATGTTCGTTCCCTCCGTTTTTCTGTAGTTGTTATTATTGATGTATAAGCAGTTGTGGGCTCACGGTAAAAGAAGCTTCCGTTTTTTCTTGTACTTCTTCTAAGGTGGCGCCATCCACCAGTTCTATTAATACCATTCCACTTGAAGTGAATTCAAAAACAGCCAAATCCGTAATTAAACAATGCACAACATTCTTACCTGTTAAAGGAAGGGTACATATTTGTTTTACTTTTGATTCGCCATGCTTATTGACGTGCTCCATAACCACGACTACTTTTTTTGCACCGTTCACAAGATCCATCGCGCCGCCCATTCCTTTTACCATCTTCCCTGGAATCATCCAGTTGGCAAGATCGCCAGTTTCCGAAACCTCCATACCGCCAAGGATAGCCAAATCAATATGGCCACCGCGAATCATGGCAAATGATTCTGCGCTATCAAAAAAGGCAGCACCGGGCACAGCTGTTACAGTTTCCTTTCCTGCATTAATTAAATCTGGATCTACCTCAGCGGGGGTAGGGTAAGGACCGATCCCTAGTAGCCCGTTTTCAGATTGAAGCAACACGTTGATGGAAGGGGGAATTTCATTAGCAAGCAGAGTAGGTATGCCAATGCCTAAATTCACATTCATACCATCTTTTATTTCTAATACAGCACGTTGAATAATTTTTTGTCTTACGTCCATGAAAAATCTCCTTTCTCCACTTGTACTGTCTTACGTTCAATCCGTTTTTCATATCCGTTGCCTTGTAAGAGCCTTTGTACAAAAATGCTAGGTGTATGAATCTGATCCGGTTGGAGTTCACCTGGTTCTACAATTTCTTCGACTTCAGCTATCGTTACCTTTCCGGCCATAGCAGCCAGAGGATTGAAATTGCGTGCTGTTTTTCGGTATACCAAATTCCCGAGAGTGTCTGCTTTCCATGCTTTTACAAGAGCAAAATCAGCTGTAATGCCTCTTTCAAGGATATACATCTTTCCGTCAAATTCTTTGTGTTCTTTACCTTCAGCAATTTTCGTGCCAACACCTGTTGCTGTATAGAAGCCAGGTATTCCAGCGCCACCCGCTCGGATACGTTCTGCTAATGTACCCTGAGGAACAAGTTCTACCTCTAGCTCACCACTTAAAAATT
This sequence comes from Rummeliibacillus sp. GQ308, assembly GCF_059759115.1. Classification (NCBI taxonomy): domain Bacteria; kingdom Bacillati; phylum Bacillota; class Bacilli; order Caryophanales; family Caryophanaceae; genus Rummeliibacillus; species Rummeliibacillus sp. GQ308. The sequence goes on from NZ_JCAXDQ010000001.1 coordinate 302,691, forward strand.
GCTGTTCAAAGATCTTGTTTTCCCCAACATAAGAGGAAATCATTTTCTTGATTTGTTTATTTGCTAACAATAGGCCAAGTCCCCAATCATCCACGCCACAATTATTACTGATAATGGTTAAGTCTTTTACACCTTTATCTCGAAGCGCGAGGATTGACTTTTCTGGAATGCCGGATAAGCCGAAGCCCCCTACAATAATGGTTGCACCATCTTGTATCTCTTGAATGGCTGATTCAAAGCTTTCATTGATTTTACTCATTTTAGAAGTCTCCCTTTCAAATGAAGGTTACTAGCATAATAGAAACTAGTAACCTTTCAAAAGATTTATACAATGCCTGTTAAAGAATAAAGCGCAATGATGAAGAAAACGGCAATTGTTTTAATGATTGTTACAGCAAATATATCTTTGTAAGCTTGGCGATGCGTTAAACCTGTAACGGCAAGGAGAGTAATGACTGCACCATTGTGAGGCAGTGTATCCATGCCGCCAGATGCCATAGCGACAACGCGATGCATCACTTCAGGCGGAATATTGGCCGCTTCAATCATCTGATTATATTTATCTGCCATGGCACTTAAAGCAATCCCCATGCCGCCAGATGCTGAGCCAGTGATACCGGCAAGTGTGGAGGTTGTTACCGCACCATTTACGAGCGGATTCGTGAAGGTATGAGAAATCCCACCACTAATAGCTGAGAATCCTGGAAGAGCAGCTATAATTCCACCAAATCCGTACTCTGCACCAGTATTCATGGTCGCGAGTAAAGAACCGCTGATACTTGCATTTAAGCCTTCTTTAAAGTTTACTTTTACTCGATTCCAGTCATATAGAATGGTGGCAAAGATCCCAACAACAAGTGCCATCTCTACAGCCCAGATAGCCGCAACTGCTGAAGTATCAACTACACCAAATGAATCTAGCCCGATTTTTGAAAAGTCGAATCCGTTTGGATACCATTTCGGAATATAAGTGACGAAAACTTTATTCATTACGCCGACAAGGATCAGAGGTACAAAGGCAAAGATTTGACGGAGTACAGATTGATTTGCCGTAAATTTGATAGCAGGCTCTTCCTTCATCGTTTCAAGAGTAGCAGCCGTTTCTGTTTCGAAGCCATAATAGCCTTCTCCAGCTTTGGCTGCTTTTTTCCTGCGGGATTCTAAATAAAGCAATCCAAAAATTAATACAAATAGTCCGCCAAGAATTCCTAACGTAGGTGCAGCATAAATATCCGTTTTAAAGAAAGAAATCGGAATAACGTTTTGGATTTGCGGGGTACCAGGAATGGCATCCATCGTGAAAGAAAATGCGCCCAATGCGATGGTCCCCGGAATAAGGCGTTTCGGAATATTTGCTTCTCTAAACAGCTGTGCTGCAAATGGATAAACAGCAAAAACAACTACAAATAAGCTAACGCCGCTATATGTTAAAATAGCTCCTAATAAAACGATGGTAAGAATCGCTCTTTTGGCACCGATTAATTTAACAATCGTTTTGGCAATGGATTCTGCAAGGCCAGACATTTCCACAACCTTGCCGAAAATAGCTCCAAGTAAGAAGACAGGAAAATAAGATTTTATAAAACCGACCATTTTCTCCATGAAAACGCCAGAGAAGAAAGGTAATACATAGCTAGGCTCTGTTAATAAAACAGCAAAAAGTGCACAAATAGGCGCGAATAAAATGACTGAAAATCCACGGTAAGCAACAAACATTAATAAACCAAGCGCCAACAGTATGACAATTAAATCCATGAAAATCCCCCTTATTATTATTTGTAAGAAAGCGTTTGCAGAAAAATACATCCTCCTTTTTTGAAAAATCCCCTTCAGCTTAATTTAATTGCAAGAATCATGCCAAAAACATCTGTTTAAGCAAATCCCTTAATTACTAAGAATTCTACGGTGTAATTTGCAAATTAATTTTAAATTTCCGGATTATCGGATTTTTCATTTTAGAAGCGTTCCGTAAAAGTGGAATTTTCCGATATTACGGAATGATAACTGCTATTAGAAATAATGAAATTATTTCCAATGCAATACTTCAGACGGTTTAGCTTTTTTAGAAAGTGCTATAATAATGACGAAAAGTTAAATCATTTCTAAGGGAGGAATCGAAAATGGCAGATCGTTTTAAAGGAAAAACAGTTATTGTAACTGGTGGAGCAAGTGGTATCGGGGAAGCTACGGTAGTAGAGTTCGCGAAAGAAGGAGCGAATGTCGTGATTTCTGACATGTCTGATAAAGGACAAGCGCTTTCGGATCAATTAAATCAAGATGGATACCAAACCATGTTTATGAAAACAAACGTAACGGAAGAGGAAGAAGTACAACGTTTAGTTGAAGAGACTGTGAGTAAATATGGAAGCTTAGATGTCCTTTTTGCCAATGCAGGAATTGGTGCAGCAACGCTTGTTCATGAAATGAACTATGCTGATTGGAAGAAGGTAATCGATGTCAACCTTAATGGGGTTTTCCTTTGCAATAAATACGCCCTTGCGCAAATGTTAAAACAAGAAACAGGCGGCGCCATTGTTAATAATGATTCCATCCATGGATTTGTAGGGAAGCCAGGAGTCAGTGCATATGCAGCTTCAAAAGGCGGCGTAAAATTGCTTACACAAACGGCAACCTCTGAATATGCAGCAAAAGGCATTCGAATTAATAATGTAAACCCAGGTTATATCGATACTCCATTGCTTGCTGGCATGCCAGAAGAAGCAAAACAAGAATTGATTGAACTCCATCCAATCGGCCGTTTGGGCAGACCGGAAGAAGTAGCAAAAGCTGTTCTCTTCTTAGCAAGTGATGATGCATCCTTTATCTCAGGAGCAAGTTTGCTGGTTGATGGTGGATATACTGCAGTTTAATAATTTAAAGATAGCTTAAATCCCTTTTCTACTGGAGAAGGGATTTTTTCTGCCGTTGTGGGTGGAATAACTTACAACCTATGTGCGATGATTTACAACCGCTGTTAGTACATTTACCACCGTTGCGGGACCATTTACCACCGCTCGCTGAAAATTTACCGTCGAAACTATACAATTTAGGTCTTAAGATACCCCGGTGTTCGCGCCTACAGTCAAGTTGGAGAACAAGTTTCCATGCCGGGGCCAAAAGCTGAAGGTGGAATAACTTACAACCTATGTGCGATGATTTACAACCGCGGAGAACTCGTTTACCACCGTCGCGGGGCCATTTACAACCGCTCTACAAATGTTTATCGCTGAAACCTTACATAAGTCTTAAATGCATGTCGTTCATAAATAAAATATCCACAAAAATTGGTGAGCTTTTCACATTTTTCATACAATGTTTTGTTTTAAAAAGTAAGAAGCGGGTAATCAAAGGTATTTAGTTCAGCTGAATGATATATTTTTTTTCGGGAAGAGTAAAGAATGCAGAATCACGATTCAGTATACTAGTGTATTGAAGGTATATTGTATATAATACATTTTATACTTAAAAATGATAATATCTATATTTGCTTAGAATTAGGTAGAATTATGGATTAATAAAAGCAGGAAATCTGGTTTTGCATCAAATAAGTATAGTTTGTTTGAGAGGGGAATAATCATGTCAGAAAATTATAAAGGTCTTGTAGAACGACAACGGGCTTTTTTCCGTACAGGAAAAACAAAGGATGTCGAGTTTCGTGTAGAGACATTAAATAAACTTGTAGACGCAATGAAGAAGTATGAAAATGAAATACTTGCAGCTTTGCGTAAGGACTTGAACAAGTCAGAAAAAGAGGGTTATCGCACTGAAATTGGATTCGTTTTACACGAAATCAAATATATCTTAGATAATGTGCATACGTGGGCTAAGCCGAAAGAAGCACAAACGCCAGAGGTTTTTGGTAATGCTTCGAGTATGCTTTACCCAGAGCCTTATGGTTTGGCTTTAATTATTGCGCCTTGGAACTATCCATTCCAATTAGCGGTTGCGCCATTAATCGGTGCGATTTGCGCCGGCAACTGTGCTGTGCTGAAACCATCAGAATTTACGCCTGCTACTTCAGGAGTGCTTGCAAAAATGGTGCAAGAAAATTTTCCAGAAGAATACATTGCGGTTGTAGAAGGTGAAGCAGAAACAAGTACAGCTCTATTAAAAGAAAAATTCGATTATATCTTCTTTACCGGAAGTACGGGTGTTGGGAAGATTATCATGTCAGCAGCTGCAAAACATTTAACACCTGTCACACTGGAATTAGGCGGAAAGAGCCCTTGTATTGTCCATGAGGATGCAGATCTCGATACTGCAGCTCAGCGCATTACTAAAGGGAAATTCTCTAATGCCGGTCAAACCTGCGTAGCACCAGACTACTTGCTAATTCACAAGAGTGTGAAAGATGAATTCCTTGAGAAGATGAAAGGACAAATTAAGGAGATGTTTGGAGAAGATGTATCCAAAAATCCAGACTTCACACACATTATTAATGATCGACATTTCAACCGCCTGTCCGCTTTCCTAGACAATGGGACACGAGTAGTAGGAGGCGATACAGAGGAAGACCGCCTATTTATCGCGCCTACTGTATTAGACGGCATCAAGTGGGAAGATCCAGTCATGCAAGATGAAATTTTTGGACCGATTCTTCCAGTCATCGAGTACGATGATTTAACAGAAGTAATCCACAAAATTGTAGAAAGACCAAAACCGCTTGCACTGTACCTATTCACAGAAGACGAAGAAGTAGAAAACACTGTTCTAGGAAATATCTCATTTGGTGGTGGCTGTATCAATGACACCATCTCCCATTTAGCTACACCTTACCTGCCATTCGGGGGCGTAGGTGAGAGTGGTATGGGATCTTATCATGGACAAGGTAGCTTTGATACCTTTACACACTATAAATCCATTTTGAAGCTAAATCGAGCTAAATAATGGTTTTAAGAGCACTAACCTTTGGGTTGGTGCTTTTTTCATTTTTTATAAATACTTGTCCTCTTTTTCGAAGTTTAGTCTATGTAGTGAATGAAAGGGAGGTGAGCAACATGGCAACGAAAACATTTGAAAAAGGTACACTTCGCATTAAATTCTCTACTGGCGTGAATACGCAAGGACAAATGATCGAAAAAACAAAAGCATTTCAAAATGTAGCGCGAGATGCACAATTAGAAAACTTGGCAGCTGTAGGTACAGCACTTGCAAGTCTTTACGCGCACGAATGGATCGGCACAGGGATTCTAATGCAAGAAAGCATTCAACAATAATATGAAAAGGAGGAGAACCAATGTCAAAAGTATTACAGCTTCAATTCCAAACCTCGAAGGGCATAGGCTATTCAATGAGTATTGATGCGCCAAAAGAGGGGCTATCATCCAAAGAGGTGTATGATGTGATGAACACCATCATTGAAAAAGGCGTGTTTGAGATAAAAGGGGAACGCTTAGCGGAAATAGATAGTGCCCGTTATGTTGAGCGGACTGTAACTGAATTAGAAGCATAAATAGCAGAGCTGTTCCATCTATCAAATATAGATGGAACAGCTTTTTTGAATATAAGAATATCTATTTTAGAAATTTTAGAAATGTGTATACAATTGATATTTCCCTTTGATATAATTTTATTATAGAAAGTATTTCCGTATTACGGAAACATTTGTATTTTTGTAAGCGTTCACAAAGGGGGAAATAATTTTGGACAAGTTTATGAATCTTATTGGAGGTATTACTGATTTTATATGGGGACTTCCGATGATGCTTTTGCTATTAGGTGGGGGGCTGTATCTTACTTTTAAATTAGGTTTCTTTCAGTTTCGTTATATGCCTCATATTATCAGTCAAACCTTCGGGAAAATTCTTAGCAAATCTGATGCATCTGAGGGAACATTAACACCATTTCAAGCGGCTACATCTGCGTTAGCTTCAACTGTAGGTGCGGCAAATATTATTGGTGTGCCTGTAGCGATTGCATTCGGGGGACCAGGGGCAATATTTTGGATGTGGGTTGTCTCATTAATAGGAATGGCTGCTAAATATTCTGAAGTTGTGCTAGGAGTAAAATATCGGGAGAAAAATGAAGAAGGGGAATGGGTTGGGGGACCCATGTATTATATTGAGAAAGGTTTGGGATGGAAGCCGGTAGCCTCATTCTTTGCTTTTGCTTTAATGCTCGAAATTGTAGCAAGCACAATGGTGCAATCCAATTCACTTTCCACAACCATTTCTGGTGCGTTTCATATTTCGCCTATCATTACGGGCTTATTAGTTATGGTGTTAATTGGCATTATTGTTTTTGGTGGGATTTCAAGAATCGGTAAAATTACAGAGAAGTTTGTTCCTTTTATGGTGGGCATTTATATAATTGGATCTTTAATTGTAGTCTTTGCCAATGTATCTGCTATACCTTCAATATTCGCTTTAATTTTTGAACATGCTTTCACACCGATAGCTGCTGCAGGTGGATTTGGTGGAGCTGGTATTGCAGCTGCCATTCGATGGGGACTTGCAAGGGGAACCTACTCAAATGAAGCCGGAATGGGAACAGCACCTATTGCACATGCAACCGCTAAAACTGATCACCCTGCAAAACAAGGGTTCTGGGGTGTTTTTGAAGTAATCGTTGATACCATCATCATTTGTACAATGACGGCTATCGTTGTTCTTTGTACAGGGCAATGGGAGAAAGTTCCTTCTGAACAGGCTTCGAGCATGGTGACGATGGCGTGGGGACAAGTTTTCGGTGACCAGTTAGCTGGCATTATCATGAGCATTGCACTCTTTTGTTTTGTGTTATCGACTGTGGTGGTTATCATCTATTACGGAGAGAAACAAGCGGAATATTTATTTGGTACATTCTTTTCAAAAGTAATGCGTTTTGTATATGTTGGAGCCATATTTGTCGGTGCAATTGGCGGATTAAAGTTTGTCTGGCAATTCCTCGATATTCTTTTAGCTCTTGTTATTTTGCCGAACATTATCGCCCTGTTATTCTTAGGCGGTGAGGTGAAGGAGATTACAAAAGATTACTTTACACGTATCTATAAAAAGAAAAACTACATGGAGGAAGTCCAGCTTTCTCAGCCAGAACAGTCATTAGAAAAGGCGGAATAGTCGTTAAAGTCTGTCGATTGTTGTTTTCCTATTCAGGGGAATAGTATAATAGATTCAATAACTATTTTTTAAGAATAGGAGAATACCATGATTCAATCGATTGACCGTGCCATGTCAATTATTCATATTTTAAGATCAGATCCACATCGAAATGAATGGTCCATTTCTGAGCTATCAAAACGCACAGAGTTGCCAATCAGTACAATGCATCGTTTATTAAACTCCTTAATTGATCATGGTCTTGTTATACAAAATCCTAACACAAAGCATTATAAAATAGGCCTTCTTTGGATGGAAATTGGTTTACAAGTGCTTGAAAGTATTGATTATAGAAATGTAGCTCGTCCGATTATGGAAGACCTAGCACTGGACGTAAAAGAAAGTATTTACTTAAACATTCAAGATGGGAATTTCGGGATGACAATTGAAATAGTGGACAGTCCCTTAAAGGTTCGAATCGCTGAAACTTTGGGTATTCGCAGTCCATTGAATGTCGGTGCACCCAACAAGGCCATCTTGTCCTTTTTGAAGGAAGAAGAAAGAGCAGATATTATAAAAAAGCTAGGTTTGACAGATGAAGAAACCATTCAATTAAAGGAAACGATAGAAGAAGTACGCCGGAATAGGTATGCGATGAGTAATTCGGAGCGTACGGAAGGCACTATATCTATTGCAGCGCCCATTTTTGGATACGGCAATAAGGTTTTAGCTGCAGTAAGCATTAATGGTCCTGATTTTCGAATAACAGAGGAGAGTCTTCCACAGCTAGTAGAAAAAGTAAAAGTGGCTGCGGAGCAAATCTCAAATCGAATAGGAAGATTTTATTGATGGGAATCCCTTGAGTTAATCAAGGGATTTTTTAGTGAAAAAAATAATGACAAACTAATTTGAATATTATATATTATGAATATAAATAAAATAGAAAGCGTTTCCATAATGCAGAAAACATTGGAGGGATGGGTATGTATCAACAATTAAAAGAAATGACTTTGCCTCAACAAGTTGAATTTTTGACAAGACAGCTTGTCGGGATAGACAGCGTGAACGGAACAGCTGGAGAGGGAGCTATCGCAGATTCACTCAAGAAGATCCTTCAAAGTTTTCCTTACTTTATTCAAAACCCTAATCAAGTTTGGGAGAAAAAAGTCCCGAACGATCCTTACCGTAAAAATATTTTTGCCTTGGTAAAAGGGAAGGGAAGCTCTACAAATACAATTATTTTCCATTCGCATATTGATACAGTGGGCATTGAGGATTTTGGACATTTGAAACAGGATGCCTTTAACCCTGACCAAATCGAACAGTTTTTCAAAACATACGAACTGGATAAAGATGTCCAAATGGATGCAAATTCTGGCGATTGGATGTTTGGAAGAGGATCTGTCGATATGAAGAGTGGAGCTGCTGTCCATTTAGCCAATGTTCTTTATTTTTCTGAACATGCTGAAGAACTGGACGGGAACATTCTTCTTATGTTCAATCCTGATGAGGAATCCCAGCATAAAGGAATCATCTCAGCTATTCCAGAGTTGAAGCGTTTAAAAGAAGAGCATGGGCTGGAATTTATCTCAGCTATTAATGATGATTTCATCACGCCTCTCTATGAAAATGATCCGCACCGCTATATTTATACGGGTGCTGCTGGTAAAATTCTTCCGAGTTTTTATATTTACGGACGCGAGGCACATGTAGGAGATACGCTATCAGGTGTGGACCCCAACTTTGTAGCAGCAGAACTGACACGCCGAATCCATAATAATCTGGAGCTGGCTGAAAATATTGAAGGGGAAATGACACTTCCCCCAACGTGTTTACAACAAAGAGATACAAAGAAGTTTTATTCAGTACAGACTGCAACAAGCAGTTACCTATATTTTAACTACTTCTTATTTGAGCTTTCTGCAAAAGAAGTGATGGATAAGTTGATTGCGATTGCTACAGATGCATGTGTAGACGTAGAAGCTCATTTATCTAAGCAATACGAAGAATTCCTGAAACGAACTGGATTGCCTGGTAAAAAGCTGTCGTGGCATTTAGAAGTGACGAGCTTAGCTGACTTTATGAAGGAATTAGTGGCACAAGGCATTCCTGCTTATGAAGTGGCCAAAAAAGTGCAGCGAGAAAACAAAGAGATGGAAGCAAGGGAGCTTTGCTTTAAAATTGTTGAGGAATTGCAGAACTGGGATCCGTATAAAAAACCAAGAGTCATCATTTTCTTTGCACCTCCTTATTTGCCGCACAACTATTTGAACCAATCCAATGAACGGGATGCAGAGATTCTAAAATCGGTAAAAGAAACGTTAGTAGAAATGGAACAGGTGACGGGCGAAACATTTGCCTTAAAAAAATTCTTCCCGTATTTAGCAGATGGCAGTTTCCTATCCTTGCATGAAAGTGATGAGGAGCTTAGCTCATTAATCAATAATTTCCCTGAATGGGATTCTATTTATCCTGTGCCAGTTAACGAGATTCGCGGATTAAATATACCGTCTATTAACGTTGGGGTATACGGAAAAGATGGCCATAAATGGACAGAGCGAGTGTATAAACCATATACATTCCATGTTTTACCGATAGTGATTCGCACTATGGCAATGAATTTATTAAAAAAAAAATTATCAGCGCCTGATTTGTCAGAAAGACAGTATGAGGAACCAATTGGAATCTAATAATCGGAATATTTTCAGGTGAGACGAAGAGATTATCTAATCTTTTCGTCTTAATCATTGATTGGGGAAAACCAAATGGAACATTTTATAGCTCATGAAAATGTAACTTTTAAAGGGTTTCAAGTTAACTCATCTAATACTTTTACAAGAAAGCAAAGCTTAAAAGTCATGTTGCAAATTTCAATAAACCGCAAAGCCTTTGGAGTGAAGAATAGCGAAACAGATGAAGAAGTGAGAGATTATGAAAGAGAAATTATTCTCAATGAAAAGAAATCTCAAATGAATTCAACAAGTATATGGGCTTTTGGAAAATTGCAAAAGAACGTCAAGATGACAAACAACATGAGTATAAACGACAAGTATACTACTTTATAAATCTGTATTGGGGTGCAGTAAATTTCAGTTTGCTAAAATATAAAAACCCCTCAATTGGGGGTTTTTGATTTATTTAAATTAGAGCAACTTACACTATTGAATTGACTCTCTCAATCCGATTTGATTATAATTACTTCTTTTTATAATTTAACACCTTGTATCTAGTAGTTTGCTTTTTTGTATCAAGTGTATTGATTAAAATAATGCCATAGTTTTTAGCAATATAGACACGATAATACTTGTCATATTTAATACGAATAACATGTTTATAAGTTTTACTACCAATCTTCTTTGTCGAATCAACAGCCTCAACTTTATAATAGGTCATCATGTTCTTTATTGTGTATTTTTTTCCTTGTTTCATTGGAAATTTGATTCCTGGAATGATGGAACTGTCCATATTATTTGCTTCACCAAAACTTAAAAAATTATCCCCATAATAATAGGAAACTCCAACTTCTTTAATATTTCCATAATTTCCATTTACGCATGATCGAGTTGCATATTCGGTTTTTTTACATGATACAGTCACTTTTTCTTTGTATGCATATTTTAAATAAATGTCATAATTATATTTTGTGCTTGGAAGATAGCTTGCGCCATTTTGTATTGTTTTTGTTTTAGCAAGACTATCCATAGAAGGCAAGAAGAATAATGTTAAAATAGCCAGCATACTTATTATGATTTTTCTCATTTTCACTTTCCTTTCTGTTTGGTATAATTGTACCATTTATATAGTAAAATAGAAATGCTGTGTTTTAAATATAGACCCGCAATAACACCTATAAAACCTAATTAAGGTTGAATAATGTGGTTATATTAAGATTTTAAAGAGCAACCTCATCTAGCAATTTTACTACTCTAAGGTCAAATACTATTACCCTATGTTTTAATTCAATCTCTACGCATTCGTAATATGATGTGTCGTAGAAGTTATGCAGTAAAAGTAAAGTATTTAATTGCAAAACATATTAAAACAAAGCTAACTGTTCGAATTCAGGTTTTTTAAACAAGATTTTATTCGTAGTTTTGATACCACTACGTTCCATAGCTAATTTAACAAGGTCAGTATTTAACTCTGGATAATAAGGTTTTCCGGATACGATCGGTATTGTGGTGGCTCTAGGAAATGATAAGAATGTGATTAAAGGAGCTTAAATAAATAAAGTGCAGGCTCCGCATTAGGAGTCTGCACTTTATTTTTTGCTATAAAAGCCCGCTTCTCGTTTTACAAAACATAAAAAATTAAGAAAGTGAAGAATCTCGATAACTTGGTAAGATTTCACGATTTTCCGCTAATATTTTTCTGTTTTGGGCTATGGTTTCTTCTATAGAAATTAAAATTTCATTTTCGTCAGTTTTTTGAGACTTTTGTTCTTCATTTGGATTAAGATCTGATGACTTATACATTTCGTTATCCATTGTTTCTACTCCCCAACGCAAGCTTAATTTTTTTAATTATTATAAACCATTTTTAATGAATTTGAATGTTAAATTTAGTTAACTAATATTACAGTTTTAAGAAGCAAGAGGACAAAATGGAATAGGATTTTTAAAGTATGTTATACAATCAGAAAATTAAAAGAGAATAAGCAAAATATAGGCATATCATACGACTGTAGTCTCTAGATTGGTGAAGATGGAAGCGAAAAATCATTTCCTAGTAATTTGCGATTACCGAACATAGTTATTAAATACATTTACAAGAATCAAAGATGTTTTAACCCTAAATTTACCTCTCAAATCCTTCAAACTACTAAATTTTTTAGCAACCAAATAACCATTCGTGGCATAAAACACCCAATTCATGTAAAGTGACTGTATTTACGCCGATATAACGAATGAGATAAGGAATGTGTTAGGGGGCTTCGAGATGAAAATACAGGTAGAACATAAAGTGAATTTTATTCACGCGAATGTAACCGTGATGAAAAATCAGGAGATGCAACAACAAAAGCAAGAGCAACCAAAAGACTCTATTTCAATTGGTGTACAGGCTCGTCAATTGTTTGGTAGCCATAACAAAAAAAGCTCCCTTATTGAGAGCTTAATGAAACAACGTGAAAATATTCTAGAGCAGAAAAACAAGCTAACTGAACGAGCACTTGATAAAGGAAATGATCTATCTAGTTTGAAAGAACAAATGAAAGCCTTAGAAAAGCAAATCTCTGATATTGATGCACAGATTGCTCAAGAGCAAAAAGGGAAGCTGGAAAATAAAACTCCAGAGTCCAAAGAGTCAGCACCCAAAACTACAGAGGAGTCTATTTTTTCTAAAGCAGACTCATTAGAGCAAACTAAAACACTGTCACGAATGGGACGTACGCTTTCTCGTGAAAAGGTTTCACTAGAAAGTGAAATGAAGATTGATGCAAAACGCGGTGTACATAGTGAATATAAATCTAATCGACTAGAAAAATTGAAGGAACAAATGACCAATGTACAAGGATCTCTTGCAGAGAGTGTTAAACAAACTACTGCTACAACCGAAAATGTTACCAATAACGAAACTGAAAATGAGGATGAATTAAACGTACAGGAGCAGATCAGTCTAAATGCTGCTGATTAGGTTAGAGCTTAATAAAGGTAATCACTGTCTTGTCTATTTGATAGATAAGGCAGTTTTTTTATGCATTTAACTAATCAGAATGAAAAAAACCAATCGTTTGAACGGAATTCAAACGATTGGGTAACAATCATCAAATCTTCATTTAGGATGAGGTAATTCTTATTTTAGTTGATCATTCAACACACTATCTTCTAAAACAGAAAATTTATCTCCGTATACTTTTGTTAAATGGCTTTCTCCCCATAAACATAGTGAATTGAGGATGCCCTCTAAGCTTTGGCCATATTCACTGAGTTCGTATTCTACCTTTGGTGGCACCTGGTTGTAGACGATTCGGTTGATTACGCCATCCTCTTCTAGTTCACGAAGCTGTTGGGTAAGCATCTTTTGTGTGATGTTTGGCATGAGCCGCTTTAATTCGCTTGTGCGTTTTTTGCCGTGAGTCAGATGGCAAAGAATCACACATTTCCACTTACCGCCAATGACTTCTAATGTGGCTTCCACAGATATATTATATTTCTTCTTTTGCATCTTTTATTTATCCTCCTTATAGGTACTAAAAGGTTCCTATGATACTTTTATGTTTCTATAGAACTTTAAAGTGCGTACTTTTCTTTGTGATTGATATATACCATAATAACATTTGCCAGCCAATTGATACTATACTTTCTTTCGTAAATCTTATCCGAAAAGAAAGTTTCTATTTATATAAAAAATGAAGGAGGAGATATTATGGCTTTAGGCAAAAAACAAAGTACGTTAGCTTTGCTTGCTTTAGCAGTGAGTGCTTTTGCGATTGGAACAACTGAATTCATTAGTGTCGGGTTACTGCCCCTTATTGCAAATGATTTAAGTATTCCAGTTACGACAGCAGGCTTAACGGTATCTTTATATGCCTTAGGGGCAACATTCGGTGCTCCTATATTAACATCTTTGACATCAGGAATGTCAAAGAAGACATTATTGCTTTGGATTATGGTTGTCTTTATTATCGGGAATACACTTGCAGCTAGCTCTACAACGATTGGGTTATTGCTAGTAGCACGCGTTATCGCCGCATTTTCACATGGGGTATTTATGTCAATAGGTTCGACTATTGCGGCCGATTTAGTACCGGAAAATAAAAGAGCTAGCGCGATTTCAATTATGTTTACCGGACTTACGGTGGCTACAGTAACGGGTGTACCATTTGGAACCTTTATTGGACAGCAGCTTGGATGGAGAGCAGCCTTTATTACCATTGTCATTATAGGGGTCATTGCTTTCATCGCAAATAGCATCCTGGTTCCATCTAATTTGAAAAAAGGAATCAAAACAAGCTTTAGCGACCAGCTTAAACTTGTAACAAACGGACGACTATTGCTTGTATTCATCATTACAGCTCTTGGATATGGCGGAACATTTGTGGTATTTACTTTCTTATCACCATTGCTTCAGGATATTACTGGTTTTAAAGAAGGAACAGTAGCTGTTATTTTGTTAGTTTACGGTATTGCGATTGCGATTGGAAACATGGTTGGTGGAAAGCTATCGAATAAAAACCCAATTCGTGCCCTGTTCTATATGTTTATTATACAAGCCATCATCCTATTTGTTTTGAATTTTACAGCACCATATAAAGTTGCTGGATTAATCACAATTATTTTGATGGGGCTTTTAGCCTTTATGAATGTGCCGGGATTGCAAGTATATGTTGTTATGCTGGCAGAGCGCTTTGTTCCTAGTGCGGTGGATGTTGCTTCTGCGATAAATATTGCTGCATTTAATGCCGGGATTGCACTAGGCTCTTATGTAGGAGGCCTTGTGACTGACTCAATAGGACTTATCCATACACCATGGATTGGTGCAATCATGGTTGTCGTGGCAGCAGTATTAACAGGAATTAGTAAATCATTGGAACGAAAAGATCAAGAGAGTAAAATATAATAAAATTGTGGAGGTTTTACAGATGACAGCAAAAAATTTACAAGATACAACTACTTTGAATAATGGTGTGAAAATGCCTTGGCTAGGACTAGGCGTCTTTAAAGTGGAGGAAGGCCCTGAATTAGTGAATGCTGTAAAAACAGCTATCAAACATGGCTACCGCAGTATTGATACTGCAGCCATTTATGGAAACGAAGAAGGTGTAGGTAAAGGAATTCAAGAAGGCTTAAAAGAAGCAGGTATTTCAAGAGAAGACTTATTTGTCACATCAAAGGTTTGGAATGAAGATTTAGGGTATGAATCAACTCTTGCTGCTTATGAAACAAGCTTGAAAAAACTAGGCTTAGACTATTTAGACCTATATTTGATTCATTGGCCAGTGGAAGGCAAATATAAGGATGCATGGAGAGCGTTAGAAACTCTTTATAAAGAAGGACGCGTAAAAGCAATCGGCGTAAGTAACTTCCAAGTTCATCATTTAGAAGATTTAATGAAGGATGCAGAAATTAAACCGGTGATCAATCAAGTAGAACTTCACCCACGATTAACTCAAAAAGAGTTGAAAGCATTCTGCCAAGACAACAACATTCAGCTTGAAGCATGGTCACCATTAATGCAAGGTCAGCTGTTAGATAATGAAGTACTAAAAGAAATTGCAGCGAAACATAATAAATCAGTTGCCCAAATCATCGTACGTTGGGACTTGCAAAATGGTGTAATGACCATTCCAAAATCAACAAAAGAACACCGTATTGTTGAAAATGTAGATTTATTTGATTTTGAATTAACACAAGAAGAATTGGAAGTAATCGATGGATTAAACCAAAACCACCGTGTAGGTCCAGATCCAGATAACTTTGATTTTTAATGAATAGACGGATTCAGAGTGCAGAGAAAGATAATTCTTTCTCTGTGCTTTTTTAATTTCTAGAAGCTTTTCACATTTGTCTTAGTAAAGTAATGTGACCCCTATAGCATTCAAGCAATATATTCCATATAAATGCTATAATCGAAGAAAAATAACAAAGGGTGAATGGGCATGTGGACGGAAAATGTAAACATTCAAGGTCCGTATAATTTTGATTTGGTATTGAGTAGGCTGGCATTAGATCCTCTGCATGAGGTTGATTTGTCGGAACGTAGAATAAAAGTGCCCCTACGGTTACAGGGTGAGCCTATGGTGGTAACAGTTCAAGGGATTGGCACGGTTGATGAACCGGCATTTTATATTCAAGGGGAAAAAGAAGAATTTAGAGAGGAAGCAGTTCGCCACGTGAGAAGGATTTTCCGTTGGAATGAATCTTTACACGAGATTGCTACACATTTTGCAGGCACTGACCTTCGTGATCTTTTTGAAGAGCATCGGGGAACGGCAATTGTGCTTGATTTTGATTATTTTAACTGCTTGGTTAAATGTATTATTCATCAGCAACTAAATCTTGCCTTTGCCCATACATTGACGGAACGGTTTGTACACACATTTGGTATGCAACTAGACGGCGTATGGTTTTATCCAACGCCAGAAGAAGTGGCGCTACTGACTGTAGAAGAACTGAGAGCACTCCAATTTAGTACGAGGAAAGCAGAATATGTTATTGGCCTTGCTAAAACAATTGCAGAGGGGCATTTAGATTTAGAGGCGCTTGCTCAACAGCCTGATGAAGAAATCATGAATACGCTTATAAAAATCCGAGGAATCGGCAGATGGACAGCTGAAAACTTTCTTTTATTCGGCGTTGGTCGTCCTAATCATTTTCCTAAAGCTGATATCGGTATCCAGAACGCTATCAAAAAATGGTACAACCTCCCACAGAAGCCGACAATGGATGAGATGGAAAAGTACAGCAAGCCATGGTCTCCTTATTTAAGCTATGCCTCCCTTTATCTATGGCGGAGTATTGAAACATAGTTTTTAATTTTAGATTGCTTTAGTAAACCACCTTGGATAATGCTGGTTATTATATTTTATAAGGTATATAAGTATTAGCATATTTAGGTAAAATTCTTGGTAAGGCGGAGATCCCTGTAGGATGAGCTGAAGAAGTAAGCCCGTGCAAATCTCCAACTGTGGGATAACTGACCTTGGAAAAAAATCTTTTTACTAAGATTGTTTCTATTGAATTTGCTTTACAGGTGAATAAGAGGGAAATTGTATCGTGCTATTATTGGAAATGTGAATATTGCATAGAAGATGCATAAAGTAATCGCTCATTTTATCGGATCAAAGCATGTGTTTAATTATAAATTAAAAGTTGAGAGCGTGTATTGAACTATCATTTCAATACACGCTCTCTTTAGCCTTATTCTTATCATAGTTTGCTCATCTTAATTTGAATTGACAGAGGGTGCTGTAAACTCAAAAATATAATTATTTTACAGTTATTTTCCGCTTAACAATTGATTTATTACCTGCTTTATCAGTTACAGTATAAGTAAGTGTATAAATGCCTTTTTTCTTTGAATTTACTTTCCCAGAAATCTTAATTTTCTTCGTGATATTACCGTCTTTGTTATCAATTGCTGAAATGCCCTTAGTTGTACTGAAGGCTTGGCCACGCTTAATGATTTTGTTGGAAATGCCCTTAAAGACAGGTTTTTGGATATCAGAATTTATTAATGTTTTTAATGTATAACGTCCAACATAATCTTCATTTTGAATACGGACATAGTAAGTTCCTGGACTTAAGATGCTCGAAAATTTTGTTGATGTATTTAGGTTAACGTGTGTATTTTCATTAATATGATTAAAATAGTAATCCTTTGTCCTTGGGTATATGTACCAGTTAAAACCGTTTTGGTGATCTGTATTAGAAATCGTTAACGTAACTCGGCTTCTTTTGCTTAATTCAATTTGATAATAATCTATATCGTCATCATAAGAAGAAGAAACTTCGTTTACTATTGTATTATTTTCTAATAAAAAAGGATTAGATGAAGAGCCCATCCCTCTTAAATCTGTTAAGTGATATAGTTTTTTATTCATTTGTAATGTATAGCTTCCTTGAGAAACATTGTTGGATATTTCGATATAGTAGATTCCTGGTTTTAATACCAGTTTTGTTTTTGTTGAAGAAGCTACGTTAATGTGTGTATCATTATTAATATTTTGAAAATTATAATCATTAGCGGAATAAATAGACCACTTAAAACCATTTATACGATCAATATTATTAAAAGTGAAGTCAATAGCAGTTGTTTCTGTTAGCTCTATTCGATAATAATCTCTTTCCTCGTCCATATAGCCATTTACTTTTGTATTGCCTTCAACCAGTTGTGCTGTTGCTTCTTCATGGTTGTTTTCTAATTCATTTACAACATTTATGGATGTTGCAGAAGCAGTAGTAGCTGCAATCAAAGCAGTTACTGCAAAAAATAGTGCGCTTAAAAATTTCTTCATGCTAATTCTCCTTACTTTGTTTTATTTAATGAATTGTTTTGAGATGAGTAGAGAGGTATTGGTGGTTTAGAGAACTCTAATCTATGATAAAAGTAATACTATTATAGTAATAAAAAAAAGTTGATGCATCAGTAAATAGGATTAATATGGAATTAATATTTAATAACTATTTGTCTTTCAAAAGGTAATTGTGAGCGGAAATCAAAGGGTGTGCAAATTGTTTAAAGGATATCAATTATTGTTGTAGGTAAAATAGCATATTTCTAAAAGTGGAGGAAAGTAAAATGGAAGAGAACGTATTTGAACAAATGGCGAAAAGGTACGACACGGTATATAGGATGCAATTAGCTAAGGTGATTTCAAAGCAAGTCAGGAAGGAATTGCAAGATTGCTCATCTCAATCATTAGTAGATTACGGAAGTGGAACGGGACTGGTCAGTCTGGAGATAGCTGATTTGGTTGATTCTGTTTTATTGATTGATTCATCAAAGCAAATGCTAGAAGTAGCTAAAGCAAAAATTAATCAAAAGAGAATTACAAATGCCAAGGTACTTTATTCGGATTTTACAGTGGAAACACCAGCGTTGAAAACGGACATTGTTGTCATGTCTTTAGTGCTCCTTCATGTGCCAGATACGAAAAAAATACTGCAAGAGTTGTTCAGTATATTAAATCCTGGCGGCAAACTAATCATTGTCGATTTTGATAAAAATAAAAAAATCTACCATCCGAAAGTTCATAACGGTTTCGCTCATGAAGAACTAAAGACCACTCTCGCTGAAGCAGGATTTACATCAATAGAAATGAAGACATTCTATCATGGAGAACGAATTTTTATGAACCAAGATGCGTCAATGTTTATAGCAAGCTGCGTAAAATGAACCCGCTCTTTAATTTAAGCACAAGAAATATCAAAATGATGAAATAAAGGCCTCCTATAATGGAATAGAGGAGTGAGATAGATGAATGAACAGATACAATATATGATTGATTGGATTGAAGCTACGTTAAAAAATGATTTTTCACTAGAAGAGCTTTCTAGCTATATGGGCTATTCTCCTTATTATTGTTCTTTTAAATTTCATCAGGCTACGGGTATAACGATTAGACGATATGTTCTTCTTAGAAAGGTATATTTATCTACCGATGACTTGAAAAATAATAGGAGAATAATTGATATCGCTGTTGATTATGGTTATTCTTCGCAAGAAGCATATAGCAGAGCGTTTAAAAGCGTTTTTGGCCTGAATCCAAGAGAGTTTCAGCTTAATGAGATGCCTGTTCAATCATTTATTAAACTTACTCTAGAAAAAGAAGGGGAGTGGGATGGAATGATTATTTCAACAAAAGAGGTTGGAAAATTAAAAAGGCAGTCAAGCAAGCTATTTGATAGAGATGTACTAAATTTATTAAACGGTCAATTTATGTATGAACAATTTAAAGAGAATAAACTAATGGGTGATTCTGATTACGTTCCATTTAATGAAGCCATGTGCGTAAATGCAGCAACTAGCCAAGTGTTCGATGAAGAGTTTGTGAAAACTCGTGCTCAGGGACACAATGATTCAGTAGAAAATTATTTTAAAAAAGTAATCGAGCCATTGGATAACCTGTTTACTAAACAGTATAAATGTATTGTTTTATGGTTTGGAGAAGATATGTTTTGTCAGATGAACCTACTTACAATGCTTGCTTATCTAGAGCAGTCCAACTATAAGGGAGAAATATTCCTATATAGTTTTAGAGAAGATGAGTTTAAAGTGAATGTAACTGA
Organism: Rummeliibacillus sp. GQ308; assembly: GCF_059759115.1. NCBI lineage: Bacteria > Bacillati > Bacillota > Bacilli > Caryophanales > Caryophanaceae > Rummeliibacillus > Rummeliibacillus sp. GQ308. Next base: position 322,459 of record NZ_JCAXDQ010000001.1, read on the forward strand.
ACTTAAATTGGGTACTTATTCTGCTATTTATAAAGAAGTGCTAATAAAACATCAAAGACCAACGAATGACGTGTTTCCAGTAATGTATCAGGCCATAGAAATTTATTTAGATATGCTTAAAGAAGACAATGCTGTAGTGAAATATATAGCAAAAAATAAAGATGAACCTACTATGGAATTAGTGAATAGATTGTTTAATCGTTTCCCAACCATAGGGTATGGAGATACACAATATATAGAGCTCATTCATAAAAATAGATAATTTACTAGTAAGCCTAAGTTCTCTTTACGATTAGAATTTAGACTTGTATTAGTTACAAGACATTTAGACATTTTTCTCCTGAGATTGTTAGCAGTTAGCATTCTATTTGATTTGTCCTATTAAAAGAGATATGGAATATAAACAACACAATGAATTGGGAAATAGAAGGGTTAAAGTTGAATTTATTCTAAAGGAGAAATGGCAGTGATGATGGAAATAGTAATACTGGCAATTATATTAATCCTATTTTATATAATAAATAGCATGAAAATTACCAAGTTATTAACAGGTATTAATGCACAAAATAAAACAATAATAAAAGTTTTAGAAGAAATACGAGATAAAAAGAGTTAATTAGTATTCAATTAAAATTATTTATAAATTTATCACATATTCAATAAAATTCTGCTCATTGATTATATATCTAAGCTAAAATAAAAATTGTCTTCTATCACTAATTGATAGAAGACTTTTTTGGTTAATAAATATAGATAGATTTGTTGCAATATACGAGAATAACTTACATTGAAAGTTGAGGAAAATACCTCTCTATTAACGCTGATATTTTAAGGTTTTTTAACTAGTTTTCCCAATTTACCAAACTAGCAAGCTGTGATAAGATTTAGAAAATTACAAAAAATAAATCTTAGGAGGAATAATCTATGAAAAAAGGTACATCTATCGCTCTTGCTCTTAGTTTAACTGTTGGTGCCGTACTACCGTTTTCGTCAACTGCCCATGCTACAAATTCTCAAAATGTGTTAGCAGCAAAAATCAAGGAATCTGGTAATGAGAAAAACGTAACCAAGAAAAAAGGACAAGCCGTTCCTACCTTCATTCATGGGAAACTTTCAAACAAACCGCATAAAGACAAAGAAGCGGTTAAACAATTCCTTAAAGATAATAAAGAAACCTATCCATTTGATGTAGAGAAAGATTTAACATTATTGGATGTAACGAAGGATGAAATCGGAAGTAAACACTTTGACTTTGTACAATCTGTTCAAGGTATTCCGGTTGATGGTTCTGCACTAAAAGTTCACACAGATGAGAAGGGCTATGTAACTGCTGTCAATGGTGACGTATTTGTAGAAGCAGGAGATTACTTTAAAGGTAAGGGTAAACTGAAAACAAACCTTTCGAAAAAAGAAGCAATCAACAATGCTTGGAAATCTATCGATCTGACAAAAGATGAAACACTAGTTGACTTTGAAGTTGGACCAAAAGGAGAAAAACAAAGTGGCACCAACGAGGAAGGAAAACAGGTGATTTATAAAAAAGGAGATAATTTCTATAATGCATACAAAGTCAATCTCCAATTTATTAACCCTTATCCAGCGAACTGGGTTGTTTATGTAGATGCAGAAACTGGTAATGTCATTGATTCCTATAATGCAGTAACAGAAGGGACAGGCGTAGGAGTTCTTGGAGATACGAAGAAATTGAATACCTATTATTCAAGCGGCACTTACTATTTATATGATACAACTAAGGCAATGACAGGCGTGATTGAAACTAGAACTGCTAAAAATTTATCCAGCCTGCCAGGAAGCTACTCTGTCGATCCTGATGACAACTTTAATGCTACAAATCAACGTGCCGATGTAGATGCACACTACTATGCAGGCGTTGTTTACGATTATTATAAAAATACTTTCAACCGTAATAGTTTTGATAATAAAGGCGCAACGATAACTTCTACTGTACACTATGGAAGAAATTATAATAATGCTTTCTGGAACGGTTCACAAATGGTATACGGTGATGGAGATGGAACTACCTTTACATCATTATCAGGATCTCTTGATGTTGTAGGACATGAGATTACCCATGCCGTGACAGAAAGAACCGCCGGTTTAGAGTATCAAGGACAATCAGGTGCACTTAACGAATCAATTTCTGATACCTTTGCGATGTTTATGGATAAAAAGAATTTCTTAATAGGTGAAGATGTGTACACACCTAAAATTGCAGGTGATGCATTAAGAAGTTTGTCCAATCCAACTCAATATGGCCAGCCGGATAATATGAGCGGCTATGTCAACACTACATCAGATAATGGCGGTGTCCACACAAACAGTGGTATTCCAAACAAAGCAGCTTATAATACAATCCAAAGCATTGGATACGATGCAGCTCAAAAAATCTACTATCGCGCGCTAACCGTTTATCTTTCACCAAAAAGTAATTTTAGCGCAGCACGTGCAGCTATGTTAGCATCAGCAGCTGATTTATACGGCACAGGAAGCACACAGTACAATGGAGTGGCATCCGCGTGGACAAAAGTTGGCGTCAACTAGGAATATTAATAATTAATTCATAGTATACCGGTTTGTTTTAGGCCCTCCAACCTATTGTTCTAATTTAATGGAATAATTAAACTATTAATAAGGAATAGTGGGAGGAGGGATTAGACAAATTGATCGGTGAACGAATCCGTTACTTTCGAAAACTGAAAAACATTACGCAAAAAGATCTAGCAGATGGAATATGTGCAATTTCCTATCTTTCAAAAATCGAAAATGGTGTAGCCACGGCGAGTGAGGAAGTCATCAACATGTTATGTGAAAGGCTGGGACTTGACTCGGAGGAAGCAGTGAATGAATTTGATGGGGGATTACTGAGGGTTTTTACTCAGTTTAAAGGGAATGTAAAAAACAGAAACTTTTCAGAAGCTGAAAAGCTCATTCCAGAGTTAAATGGTCTAATTCAAGAAAGTCAATCGCAAGAGATTCGTATACAGTACGATATTTACTTATTTGGATTATATGTTTTTACAGGACAAGTCAAACAGTCTACCATTCAGTATCAAAAAATCCATCAAACATCGATTGATCTGCTTTCCCAGTGGCCACAAATATTTTTTGATTATTATTACTACTTAAGTTTGTATCTGTGTAGGAAAGAGGAATTTCATAAAGCCATGAAATGCAATGAAAAGCTAATAGGCTTAATGAAGCTTATTGAAATTTCAGAGATTGAAAAAGGTAGAATCTATTTTAACCAAGCTTGGTTATACACACATCATCGCTTGTATTTTCAATCCATTCAGGTTGCTAGAAATGCTATCGAATCCTTTGAAGCAGAATTTGATATTGAAAATTTACTTGATTCATTAATTTTAATAGGTGTTAATCAACGCCGAATTCAAGATTATTATGAATCTGAAAAGTTTTTAAAAAGAGCCTTGCAGCTTTCTGAGAAATTACAAAAAACGCATACAATTGCTATCACGCAACATAATCTAGGTTATCTTTATTCAGATATGGGTCGTTCTCTAGAAGCTATTGATCAGCTACAGTCTGCCTTCCAGTCTGCACAATTATCGGGTAATGAATTATTATGTTTAATTTATTTGCTATCGAAAGAATATATGAAACTGGAACAGTTTGGAGCAGCAATGGAATGGTGTGATAAGGGACTGTCTTTATTAGATACTTTTCCTTATAGAGAATACCATTTTCACTTTCATCTTCAATATATGGAGATTAGAAATCTGGAAAATGAGCAATATGAAGAAACACTTCGGGAGGCGATCGATTTCTTTGAAAAAGAACAGTTAAACCAGTACGTTGTGGAATATGCAGAAAAGCTAGCAAACTATTACTTCCAAAATACTAAGTACAAAAAAGCGAGCGAGCTTTATCGTTTAGCAAATAAAGCTCGTCACAATTAGGAGGAAAACAAAATGAAAAGAAAACAATTATTAGTATTCACATTAATTTTAACAGGTGCTTTAAGTCTATATGTAGGTCTAGAATTTCCAGACCATGATATTATCCCTGGTATAAAATATTAAGAAGTTGATTGAAAATTTATCTGAACAAAATACCCCCCTTTAAAATAGAATAAGAGTGGTTCCTCCTACAAAAAGGGGAACCACTCTTTTTATTTTCACTATAACTCAATTAAAAGACAAATAATAAGCAATGCTTATAAAAGTCGGATAGGTGAAAATTGAAATAAGCGTTATGATGTATTCTCTTCTATTTTTATCATATTTCCATTCAATAAAAGCTCGAATTAAAACAAAAGAAATTAATAAGATCATGGCGAGTGGGAATTTATAGTTACTAAAAACTAAAACAAATAGGAAAATTAAAATCATGGAGATTTCAATTTTTTTGTGTGTAGAATTGACAAAGCGGTAATCCTTATCTTTTGGGATTTTTAAGCTTTTTCTTAGTAGTAAATCTAAAGCCCAAACAATAATACAAAAGACAGAAAAAATAATTATAAATTTTAGCAATATAATACACTCCAACCTTTTTTATACTATTATACTTATTGATTTTTGAATATTCAATAAGATAAGAAGAGTCTACAAATTCATTCTAAGAGTTGATAAAAATTTAAATGCATAGAGGAAAAAAGTTAGGAAGGTTTACCGCTGTTCTTAGATGATTTCCAACCGTTCCCGAGCGTTTTACTACCGTTCTCTCTCCATTTACAACCGCTGAGTGGAAGTTAACTCCCGAAAGAAAGCAATTTAAGTCCTAAGCTACCCGCGACGCAGGTTTGGCGGAACAATCATTGGTGAGACAGAGATCCAAACTTAATAGATGCCAAAAAGACTTAGCGTGAACATGGGTTAGAAGATGACCCTTTCGTTATTTTGATAACACAATGTTTATAGATAGCTGCCGCGATTTCATTAGCAAGCTGATCAAATTTGGTATCAAAGAGTCCATTATCTGTTTTATTAGTGATAAAGCCAACTTCAATAAGAATCGCTTGTGAGTAGGTTTCCCGTAGAACGTGGAAGTCAGCCTGTTTCACACCCCTATCTTTAAATCCAAGGTTCACCATTGCTTGTTGTATGGGGATAGCGAGAGCTTTAGCTTTTTTGTTGTTAGTAAGATAAACATAGGTTTCTGCTCCGGTCGCACTAGAATTTTTTGCTGCGTTGCGGTGAAACGAGATAAAGTAGTCATATTTTTTCTTGTGTTCAAGATTGCTGCGAGCGAGCAAAGAAATCGTGACATCACGATTCCGCGTTTCATCGATAGTTAGACCTTTTTCTCGCAATATGGCCGCAATGGCTTTTCCGAGTTTCAATACATCGTCTGATTCCTTTCTTTTACTTGCAGTAGCTCCGGGGTCTCTGCCTCCATGGCCATAATCAAATAGTAGTAACATAATATATCCCTCCATAACTTTTTATTACTTCAACTAGTACATAGAGAAGAAAGATGAAAAAGGGACATTTAATTATTTTTTATAGCTTAGAGGAATACGATATTGTAGTACCGTATATTTATAGAAAGGAGGGGACACATATGGAATTAAGACAATTAAGAACTAATGACGCTGAGGACTATTTTACTCTCAGGCTTGAAGCTCTCCAACATAGCCCAGATGCTTTTGCCACAACCTACGAAGAGGAAAAAAACCAAACAGCAGCGAAATATAAAGAGCGATTTACTGATCCCGTGAACTCATTTACTTTTGGTGCTTTTGAAGAAAACGAGCTAGTGGGAGTGGTCACCTTATTTAGAGAGCCATTAATAAAGCTGAATCACAGAGCAACGATTGTAGCGATGTACATTAAACCTGAAAAGCAAGGAAGTGGATTAGGAAAGACTTTAATTTATAAAGCAATTGAAAAAGCGAAAAGTTTAGAAGGCGTTGAGCAAATATATTTAAGCGTTGTATCAACTAATATCCCTGCCATAAAGTTGTACACCACCTGTGGCTTTTCGATATACGCAAAAGAGAAAAGGGCATTAAAGGTTGATAATACATATTATGATGAAGAACATATGGTTTTGTATTTATAAGGGGAAATCTGAATGGGAAAATTAAAGATTGGTTTTTCAGTTATAGTCATTATTTTATTAGTGTGGACAGGGATACATTATATGAATACCTTTAAAACAAAATCCTTAGCGAATGATATCTTAACTGATGTTAATTTTGATAAAGTGGATGTTAGCTTAATTAACATCAGTGATAAGGAAGCCAAAATAATAGATTTTGATCAAGCTGATTCAACAAAATTTATACAAGTTTTGAGGGAAGTTGAAGTAAAACGTATTAGAACTTCAAAGTGGTTGGGAGACGATTATATAGTCCTTATTGGCGGCAGTGGTGGATCATTTCAATTATATCTCTCAAAACAGGGTACTTTTGTGATTGATGCAGAATCTGATGAACCTTATACCTTTCTTGATAAAGAAGCATTTAATGATTTGTTAGTTTTGATAAAAAAGCAACTCCCTTAATTTTGGAAGTTGCTTTTTAGTTTGTTCTATCGATACAGAATCCCTCATGTTTCTAAGTATGAGATAGGGTAGGGAGAGTAAACTGCTGTGTCTCCATCTTCCTCTCGCTTTAAGATGATAATGAAATCTGCCCCGTTACTTATATCTCCACGGGGAATTGGAATAATCAGGGGTGGGCATCTTAATGCATTACCATGTTCATTAAATTCCTCACGAAAGTTATTTAGAGCAAAATTCACGCGTTCATCTATAAGAGCAGACAATTTGTCCATCCCGCCTGTTTTTAAATCAAAATAATCAGGGTTGCTTTTTCGTTTCTCAATTAATCTCTCCTTGTATTCGGAGACTGTTAAAAAACAAAACTCCCAATCAAGAGGAAAGAGCCCTCCGCCTAACCAATAAATATGCATCATTTATCTCTCCTTCAATACGATTCTTTTATTTTACTGATACTTTTTAGCAACCACGTATTCAACAATAGGTAATATAATCATCGCTAAACCTAATAGACCTAATAAAAAAGCATTGATTGTCCCATTTATTAATTTATCGGCAGCTACAGCTACTACAATAAAGAATAGTAGAAGAAAGTAACTTATTTTAGAGCTTTTTTCTGTAATTCTTTGACCAAGTTCTTCCTCCTGTAATATGCCATCTTGGTCTATTTTATCTCCCCAGGTGAGGGTAGAGAAAAACATCATCAATAACACCCCGATTGTACCTACCTCATTAAATCCCATCTCTTTTCCATTATAAATTTTGAAAATGGAATAGCCTATTACGATCAATGCAGCAATTCCGATTAACATGGCATTTATTTTTCGAGTTTTCATCTCTCATTCTCCTAATTAATGATTGAGCTAAAGTTCTAGCCCATCTCGATTTTCTCCTGCAGAAACGGATAAAGGCTCACGGCAAGGTTGATGGTGAGAAATTGCTGGCTGTTTGATAGGTTGGTCTCTAAGATTTCTTCCACTCTCTTTATCCTGTAGAGAAGTGTATTTGTATGAACATGGATGGCTTCTGCTGCTTCTTTTGCATTTTGGTTATATTCCAGATAGGCAAATAGGGAAGGGAGCAGTCCACCTTTTTTATTTTGATCATATCGGATGAGTGGACCAAGCGTTTCATATATAAATTCCATTAGCTCATCCTCCGTGTTTTGAAGAAGCAGCTGATGAACACCTAAGTCTTTATAGCTAACGACTTTGTTGTTCTCTCCGTAACTGCTCATGAACTGCAAGCATTTTGCCGCTTCCTGTAATGACTTTGTTGCTTTTTGCAGTGTTGGATGAATCCGGCCGATGCCAATTGACAACGCATCGCCCCATTTTTTGACCACATACTCGTGTTGGAGTTTTGAGACAAGCTCCTTTATTTGCGTTGTGGTATAAGAGACAGAAACCTTTTGCGGAAAGGTCATGAGCATAACGATTTGGTCATGGTTTCGGACGGCAATTCCTTTTATTTGATGATGTGAAAATATATGATTAGCCAACTGGATGAAATGCCGGCTGATGCTGGTTCGAAGCTGATCCTCTTCATCTATACGCAAGATGAGGGCAATATAATTTCCACTCGGATCAAAATGTAACTGCTTTGCTTTTTGAACGAGCGCATCATCCATTTTACCAGCAAGGAGGTCATTAATAAATTCACCATCTATCCGTTCTTTTGCTTCAAAAATAGCTTGTTCTTTCACCATTTCAAGTGAGATGACAGTGCATGCGTGTTCCAATGCTGCCAAATCGACGGCATCTATTTTCTCACTAGCTGCTACAACGAGTGAACCAAAAATTTCAGGTCTTGCACCAATAGTAAGTAGGTTTATGTATGGATAATGTGGGTTGATTGTTCTTTCAATGGACGAACGCACGATTTCATTGGTTTGCATTGTTTTTTGAACTTTTTCCTTTAACTTAAACAGTTTGTCGTCATTCCAGCTTACATCATAGGCATGGGAGATGTTTTCCCCTAACTCGTCGAATAGGAAAACTTGATAGCCTGTGATTTCATGCAAATAACTGATAATAGATTGCAGTCCTTCTCCTTTTAATACGAGCGTCGCAAGATTTTTATGAATTTCGACTGAACGGGAAAGTATTTTGTTTTGATCGATGATTGTATTGTTTAATCTCTCCAATACTTTGACTGTCTGTTCCTGTTCTTGATATAGATTGGCTTTTTCTAATGCAACTGCAGCCTGATGTGCAATAGCATTAAGCAAATGAATATCCTGAGGCACAAACTGTAGGTTCGGATCAAAGGAATCAAGGGTAATAACTCCAATGCATTCACCGTTCGAAAGAATAGGTGAGCATATGGAAGAGTAGGGAAGCATCGGAACAGAGGCGTACATTAGCTTTGAATTTTTCTCAGATAAAGTAGCAGTAGCTTTTTCTACTTCCACTCTATTTTTGAAAATCAAACACTCACGTGCATTGAAGGCTAAACCTGTCATCGATTCGCCAGGTTGAAGGCGCACTTCGGATAGAGCTGTTGTGAAGCGTCTATTAGATCTGGGCAAAAGAACATTCTGCACCTTGTCATAGATAAATAAAACACCCCCGTGTGCTGCTTCTGTAATAGAAACTGTTTGGTCCATGATGGAATCTATTACCGTATCAATATCTAAAGTAGAATTCAATACATTTGAAACCTCGATTAAAGATTGCAGCTGGCGATGGCTCAATGTTTCTTTCATTTGGCGTCACCTCATATTCTAGATAATATTTATCAATTATAATAAATTTTCATACTATTTTCTCTACTTTTTGTAGATTTACACAAAAATTTAGTGTTAATTTTGTTTTCAAAAACATAACAAATATTCAGAAAAGTTTTATAATGGTTCTTAACACAAAATTTTAGCCATCACACGATGTCGGGAAGGGGGCAATCATGATAAACCCGGAAAGATTATGGAGCCGGCTTGAACGTCTTGGAGAGATTGGTAAGGCGGAAGGCGGGGGAGTAATCCGCTTATCTTTTACAAAGGAATTACGGGAAGCAAAGGAATTGGTCACTTCTTATATGAAGGAAGCGGGTCTGCTAGTTTGGGAGGATGAAGTTGGCAACCTCATTGGCAGAAAAGAAGGGAAGAATCCAGACGCGAGTGTAGTTTTGACAGGGTCGCATATTGATTCCGTGTTCCATGGAGGAAATTTTGATGGGCCGCTTGGCGTTTTGGCTGCGATTGATGCATTGCAGAGTATGAACGAACAAGGAATTGAAACAGAGCATCCGATTGAAGTGATTGCTTTTACGGATGAAGAGGGCGCAAGATTTAGCTTTGGCATGATTGGCAGCCGTGGTGTTGCGGGCACGCTTACTGAGAAAGATTTAGAGCAAAGGGATAAAGAAGGAACCTCTATTGCGGAGGCGATGAAGGCTGATGGGCTGAATCCTGAATCTATCGGCCGTGCAGCTAGAAGACCAGAGAAAGTCAAAGCTTATATTGAACTACATATCGAACAAGGGAAAGTGCTAGAGACACAAAAACTGTCAGCGGGCATTGTGACAGGGATTGCAGGTCCTCTCTGGCAGAAATTCATCATTGAAGGGGAAGCAGGCCATGCAGGTGCAACTCCAATGGCTATTCGTCAGGATGCATTGGTAGCGGCAGCGAAAGTAATGCTTGCGATTGAAACAGAAGCCGGTCGAAATGGCACAACAGTCGGTACAGTCGGTCAGCTGGATGTGAAGCCAGGAGGCATTAATATTATCCCAGGCAGAGCTGAGTTTACACTAGATTTGCGCGATACGGATGAAGCAGTGCGCGACGAGGTGGAAACACGAATTCGTGAACAAGCTTATGATATTTGTGAAAAGCAAGGAGTGCGCCTAACGATAGAAGATTTGCAGCGCGTTACACCGGTCCCATGTGCAGATTCAGTAAAGAAAGCAGTAGAAGAGGCATTTGACATAGTAGGACTTGAAAAAACATATCTTCCAAGTGGCGCCGGACATGATGGTATGCAGTTTAAAGATTTATGTCCAATGGGGATGGTTTTTATTCGCTCGAAGGATGGCATCAGCCATGATCCTGCTGAATGGAGTTCAAAGGATGATTGTGCGGACGGCGCGAATATTCTTTGCCAAACTCTGTTAACGCTAGCAGTCCAAAAAGTAAACGAAACGATAGATTAGTAGAAAAGGGGAGACATGACAATGAATGAGAGCGTAACAGTAGATTTAAATAAAGCAGCAGAAGATATGAGAGAGGATGTTATTAAATGGAGAAGACATTTGCATGAAAATCCGGAACTCTCTTTTGAAGAAGAAAAAACAGCACAATTTGTTTATGACACGTTAGAATCGTTTGGCAACCTAGAGCTTTCTCGCCCAACGAAAACAAGTGTGATGGCTCGTTTAATTGGCCCTAATCCAGGCAAAACATTGGCACTAAGAGCGGATATGGATGCACTTCCTATCCATGAGGAAAACACTTTTGAATTTGCTTCCCAGGTTCCGGGCGTTATGCATGCTTGTGGTCATGATGGCCATACAGCTATGCTTCTAGGCGCAGCTAAAATTCTTTCTGGATTAAAAGATCAAATCAATGGGGAAGTCCGTTTCTTCTTCCAGCATGCTGAAGAGCTGTTCCCAGGCGGTGCAGAAGAAATGGTGCAAGCAGGTGTGATGGATGGCGTTGATCTTGTCATCGGTACTCATTTATGGTCACCTCTTGAACTTGGAAAGATCGGTGTTGTATATGGCCCGATGATGGCAGCTCCTGATACGTTCTGGTTAACAGTCAACGGAAAAGGCGGGCATGCGGCTCTTCCGCATCAAACGGTTGACTCCATTGCAGTTGCAGCTCAGGTTGTAACGAATTTACAGCATATTGTATCACGCAATACAGATCCACTAGACAATCTAGTACTTTCTGTAACGCAATTTGTAGGTGGTACAACACATAATGTCATTCCTGGATCTGTGGATATTTGCGGTACTGTTCGCAGCTTTGATGCTGACCTTCGTAAAAGCATTCCGGAAAAGATGGAACGCGTTATTAAAGGGATTACTGAAGCACATGAAGCGACATATGACTTCAAATATGAGTTTGGCTACCGTCCTGTGATTAACGATGAGGAAGTAACGGCAGTGATTGAGGAAACGGTGCGTGAAGTATTTGGCGAGGAAGCACTTGATCTGATGAAGCCAAATATGGGTGGCGAGGACTTTTCAGCTTACATGGAAAAAGCGCCAGGCTGCTTCTTCTATGTAGGTGCAGGTAATGAAGAAAAAGGAATCACTTATCCACACCACCATGCACGCTTTACAGTAGACGAAGATGCGCTTGAAATTGGCGTGAAAACATTCCTGCATGCGGTGTTTAAATTCTTAGGTAAATAAATAGTAAAAGTTAGAGCCGCTGGGTATCCGGCGGTTCTTATAAAATAAGGAGGTTACTCAATGAAACTGCATCATCTTCTTGCTCTAATCCCATTCGTCGGATTGCTAGGTGGCATTCCATTTGCTAATAAAGTGACACCGTATGTTTTCGGCATGCCTTTCCTTCTATTTTATGTGGTCTTATGGGTAGTGCTGAGTTCAGGTATTATGGCTATCGTCTTCAAATTAGACCCCGAGAATAAGAAGGAGGAAGTACAATGAATATTGCTTTAGTTATCATATTTGGATTTTTATTGCTATCCATCTTCTTGGGCGTTCGAGCACAAAAAGGCAAGGATATGAACCTTGAACAATGGACAGTGGGCGGCCGCGGATTCGGCACTATCTTTGTCTTCTTGCTGATGGCAGGGGAAATTTATACGACCTTTACATTCCTTGGTGGTAGTGGCTGGGCATATGGTAAAGGTGGTCCAACATACTACATTCTAGGCTATGGCTGTTTGGCTTATATCATGTCGTACTGGCTATTGCCAGCCGTTTGGCGATATGCAAAAGACCACAAGCTGATGAGTCAATCGGATTTCTTTGTCAGCAAATATAAAAGCCCTTATCTAGGCGTATTTGTCTCACTTGTTGGTGTGGCAGCACTTATTCCATACTTGGTCTTACAGCTTAAAGGTTTGGGGATTATTGTGGCTGAAGCATCTGGTGGCTCTATTTCTTCTACAGCTGCCATTTGGATTGGTGTAATTTCAGTAACTGTCTATGTCATGATTTCAGGTATTCACGGCTCTGCATGGACAGCGGTAATCAAGGATACGATGATACTCGGTATTGTCCTATTCTTAGGAATATATTTGCCGATGCATTATTACGGCGGTTTCCAACCGATGTTCGAATCAATTGAAGCAGCAAAACCAGGCTTCCTTGCACTTCCAGATGCAGGCTTAAGTACCTCTTGGTTTATTTCAACAGTCTTATTGACTGCACTAGGCTTTTATATGTGGCCTCATACATTCGGTACGATCTACTCTGCCGAAAATGCACGCGTATTTAAGAAAAATGCTATTATCATGCCATTGTATCAGCTAGTATTATTATTTGTATTCTTTGTAGGATTTGCCGCAATTCTTCAAGTGAAAGGCTTACAAGGAGCGGATGGAGATTTAGCTTTATTAAAACTCTCCATGCAAACCTTTGATCCATGGGTTGTCGGATTAATCGGTGCAGCAGGATTGCTGACTGCTATTGTTCCAGGTTCAATGATTATGATGTCTTCATCTACCTTGCTTGCTAAGAATGTTTATAAGGTATTTGTACCGTCAGCTACAGACCAACAAATTTCAAAATTAGCGAAAAACCTTGTGCCAGTTATGGCGATTGTTGCACTGTTCTTTACGTTCAAGGGTGGAGATACACTTGTTACACTACTGTTAATGGGCTATAGCCTAGTAACTCAATTATTCCCTGCACTTGTTTTCAGCCTTGGCAAAAAGAATCCAGTGACAAAGGCGGGTGCCTTCGCAGGTATTGCTGTCGGCGTGTTCATGGTGGCCTACATTACAATCAGTGGCTCTACAATCGGAACACTCTTCCCATCATTGCCGCAATTTGTGAAGGATCTTAACGTGGGTGTAGTAGCGTTGATCGTCAATCTTATTGTGACATTTGGCGTAAGTGCTCTAACTAAAACGCAAGCTACTGTCGAGGATTCTGTTGATAAGCAAGTAGCTTAATAGCTATAATAATTAAAGTCTTTGGCCTCTTCGGAGGTTGAAGACTTTTTTGATGGGGTAATTTACCCTCGGTGAACGTCGATTTTCCACCGTTCTTGGGCAATTTACTACCGCTCCCACAACATTTACCACCGCTTTGAGGAAATTTACTACCGAAAGAAAGCAATTTAAGTCCCCAGCATCCTCTTGTAATTCACTCATACAGTACGGTGAGTAATAGGAGAAATAATAATTTCACTTATACTGTAATTCCAAAAGATATATTGGAAATAAAATATAATAAATATTCTAAAAATTATAGATTATCAAAAAATATTGTGTTACTATGATAAAAATTACAGTGACACTGTAATTTAAAAGCATTTCAAAGGATTAAGAAGAATATGATTTACAGTACTACTATAATTTTTTAGGAGTTAGCAACATGGAAGACATCTATAAGAAAATCAAAGAATTAAGGCATCAAAAGAATTTGACATTAAAAGAGCTAAGCGAAGAGACGGGACTTTCATTAAGTTTTCTTTCACAAATTGAAAGAGGAACTTCTTCATTATCGATTACTTCGCTAAAGAAATTAGCAACTGCTTTGGATGTTCCTATGATCTACTTTTTTGAAGACGATAAAGTAAATCAGAATTATCTCATCAAAAAGCAGGAGCAAAAAACGTTAAAGGTAAATGGAGGAGAGCAGAAGTATATCCGGCTATCAGGTGCTTTTCCCGATCGTAAACTTGAACCATTATTAGTGATTCTTCCCCCTCATCTGAAAGAAGAGCATAGCTATAGCCATTTAGGCGAAGAGCTCTACTATGTTTTAGAGGGTGAAGTGATATTTACGATCAATGGGGAGTCTTATCACCTGACAGTTGGGGACACAGTCCATTTTCCGTCAGAACTTTTGCATGCATGGGAAAATCCCACTTCAAAAGAAACCAAGATTTTAAGCGTCTCAACACCTGTTATTTTTTAATTTAAAAAAGGGAGTGTAGATCAAATGAGAGTAGCAACAGATATCGGAGGCACCTTCACAGATTTAGTATACGTTGATGATAGCGGTGTTATTGGAATTGCAAAAAGTAATACGACTCCACCTAATTTTGAAAAAGGCGTTTTAGATGTAATGGAGAAGGCTGATGTTCAAAGTGGAGAGTTATCTACATTTATTCATGGTACTACCGTGATTATTAATGCTTTGACAGAACGTAAGGGTGCCAAAATGGGGTTAATTACTACAAAAGGTTTCCGCGACATCCTCGAAATTGCAAGGGGCAACAGACCGGATCTTTTTAACGTAAGATACGAAAAACCTGAACCGTTTGTTGAACGTCATTTACGCCTAGAGGTGGATGAACGCCTGAATTATAAGGGAGAGGTACTTTCACCGCTGAATCGCAAAGATATTGAAGAGTGTATACAGTACTTTAAAAGTGAAGGCGTCGAATCTATTGCTGTTTCTTACCTGCACTCCTATGTAAATTCAGCTCATGAAGAAGAGACTGTAAAAATAATTAAAGAACTATGGCCGGAAGTGTTTGTCACTGCATCAAGTGATATTACAAAAGAATGGCGTGAATATGAACGAACGAATACAGCAGTTCTAAATGCATATGTGCAACCGGCAGCTACCACATATGTGGATAAGCTGGATAGAGAATTGCAAAAACAAACAAAGAGCGATCAGCGTTACATTATGCAATCAAATGGCGGGACAACGAAGTTTAACAATGCAAAGGAAGCACCTATCAATATGGTTGAATCAGGCCCCGTTGCTGGTATCTATGGTGCTGCTGTGTTAGGTGAATTAATTGGAGAAAAGAATATTATTGCATTTGATATTGGCGGGACAACGGCTAAATGTTCACTAATCGAAAATGGAGAAGTGAAGGTTTCAACAGATTACTATATTGAAAGAGACAGCCGTAACGCGGGCTACCCTATAAAGGCACCTGTAGTCGATATCGTGGAGATCGGCAATGGAGGCGGTTCGATTGCATGGATCGATAATGCAGGTTCTCTAAAAGTAGGGCCTCAATCAGCTGGAGCTATGCCAGGACCAGTGGCGTATGGATTAGGCGGCACTGAGCCGACTACTACGGACGCTAATTTATTGGCTGGTCGCTTATCACCTAAGAATTTTGATTACGATGTGGATATGGATGAAGTGCGAGAAGCCATTCAAACAAAAGTCGGCAATCAATTTGGCATTACAGCTGAAGAAGCTGCTTTAGGCATTATTCGTATTGCCAATTCGAATATGTTGAATGCTTTAAAGTTAATCTCCATCCGTAAAGGGTATAACCCGCAAGATTTTACTTTATTAGCCTTTGGCGGAGGTGGCTCTATGCATGCGCCAGCTCTTGCTCTTGAACTCGGTGTGAAAAAAGTCGTTGTCCCAATCGCATCTCCGGTATTCTCCGCATGGGGCATGCTGATGACGGACTTGAGACATGATTATATTCAAACCTATATCAAGCGAATGAATGAACTATCTTTAGATGAAATAACTGCACAGTGGGATGAAATTGAGAATCACGCACTTCGTCATTATGAGGATGAAGGCATGACAGAAGATAAAGTAGAGTTCCATCGTTTCGCAGATATGCGTTACCTAGGTCAAGAACACACGGTAAAGGTACCAGTTCCTGTGGGGAAATGGTCGGAAGAAGATAAGAGAGACATTATTGAGAGATTCCATACTCTTCATGAAAAGAACTATACATTTAAATTAGAAGATTCTCCGACTGAAATTGTTAATTTGCACGTAACAGCTTTCGGTAAAGTACCTAAGCCGGTCATTGCAAAAATTGAACGGATAGGGACAGTCCTGGAAGCTCGTAAAGAATTCCGTTCAGTTTACTTTGAGAATAAAGGTTGGATCAATACACCAGTTTATGATCGTGAAAAGCTCCCATCTAATAAGGTCATTAAGGGACCTGCTGTAGTTGAAGAAAAAGCGGCTGTGACGGTTATTTATGAAGGCCAGCAACTGCATTTAGACACCTACGGAAACATCATTATCGAAATGGAGGAAAAGTAATATGATTACTTCTGTGAAAGTGGACCCGTTTACGCTGGAAATTGTGAAAGATTCTCTTTTGGCGGCAGGGGATGAAATGTTTATCGCTCTTGCTCGAACATCGATGAGCCCAATCATTTATGAAGTGCTGGATTATGCAAGTGGTTTAACAGACGCAAAAGGTAATCTTCTTACACAAGGTAATGGTGTCACAGGCTTCATTGGGATGCTTACATTTATGGTAAAAGAAACAATCAAAAAGTATCCCGGCGAAAAAATAAAGCCCGGCGATGTGTTTATTATCAATGATCCTTACAATGGTGGGGGCTCCCATCTATCGGATGTAGGGCTTGTAATGCCAATCTTTTACGAGGGAGAGCTGATTGCTTTTTCTGCTAACAAGGCTCACTGGACAGAAGTAGGGGGGAAAGACCCGGGCTCGTTTACGAATGATGCTGTTGATATATTCCAAGAAGGCCTGCAATTTAATTGTATTAAGCTTTATGATGAAGGCCGCCTGAATGAGGCAATCGTTGAAATCATTCGTTCTAATGTCCGTTTCCCAGACCTTTCATTAGGTGATATGTGGGCTCAGGTTGCTGCATTGCGTACAGGCGACCGCCGTATAAAGGAATTGTGTGATAAACACAGTAAGGAAACAATCGTAGCAGCGATTAATTATCTCTTAGATCATGGTGAAACCATCTCAAGACAAGAGATTAAAAAACTGCCTAAGGGTGTTTTTGAGGCTGAAGATTTTATTGATACGGATGGCATTGGCAATGGCCCGTTCAAGATTAAAGTAAAAGTAACGATTACAGATGATGAATTTATCTGCGATTTCCGAGGAAGCAGCCCGCAAGTTCCCGGTCCAGTAAACTGTTCATACACGGGTCTAATGTCAGCTGTGCGCACGATTTTCTTAGCTATTACAAACCCTGAACAAGATGTGAATGATGGTGTCTTTAGGCCGCTCCAAGTAATTGTTGATCCAAAATCGATTATGTCAGCTGAACGTCCTGTTCCAGTGTCAAACTACTTCGAGACATTATTAGGAGGTATGGACTTAGTCTGGAAAGCATTAGCTTCGCATCTTCCAAATCGCCTGACTGCAGGGCATCATTTGTCTGTATGCGCTGTAACTCTGTCAGGTAATCATCAAGATACAGACGAGCCATTCCTAATTGTGGAACCATCCGTTGGTGGATGGGGAGGCGGACAGGGCCAAGACGGAGCTTCTGGTCAATTCTGTATGGCTGATGGAGAAACCTATAATGTCCCGGTTGAAGTGGCAGAAACTCGTTATGGTGTTTTGATTGATGAATACAGCCTTCGAGAGGATGGAAATGGTGCCGGTGCAGGGGAATACATTGGCGGAAAAGGGGTCATTCGTTCATATCGTGCATTAACAGATGGACAAGCTGCTACAGTAACCTTTGGGCGTAATAAATTTTATCCTTGGGGTATGAACGGCGGTAACGAAGGCTCGCCAAATGAATTTTATATTCATAAAGCTAGTGGCGAAGTAGACGGACCATATGGTGTGTATCCGCGTTATAAACTACAAAAAAATGATGTTATTCGCTTAATGACAGGAACAGGCGGAGGATACGGAAGCCCGGAAAAACGCCCGGCAGAACAGGTAGCCAAAGACGTAAAAAATGGATATTTCACCATTGAAGAAGCGAAGGAACACTTCCAAGTGGAAGTAAATCCGATTACCTTTGACTATAAAGAGCTCCCTAGAAGATCATAATTGGAGGAATGAGTATGAAAATCGAACAACCAAAGATTACAGAGGATATTGTACAGGTTCTCTTCCAAAATCAGTTTCAAGATGCAGAAGTAAAGTTTGGTTATGTTACCATTCCAGCCGGTGAACGGCTTCCTTTAGACGGAACGACTGTTCATGAAGAGCATGAATACTCCTTTATTATTAAAGGTTCTTTATCTGGCGAAAGTGGTGGGAATCCATACAAGATTCAAGCAGGTGAAGCCTCCTATATTCCAGCAGGCGAATACCATTGGTGTGTAGGCGGAGAAAATGATTGCGAATTAGTATATGCCTTAGTGAAATCTAAGTAATGCAAAGAGAGAATAGAAGCTTTTACAAGTTTTCTATTCTCTCATTTTTATATGAAAAGGAGGAAACATATGGCACAACCGAATACAGTAGAGGTGGAGGAAAAAACGAACAAAACGAGTGCTGAAGGTTTTATGGAACAAGACCAAGCGTTGGATTCAATTCCAGAATCTCAGCGACAGCATTGGCTGACACCAGCCATGATTTTTGGCGGTTTAGAATTTACCATTCCGGTTTTGATGGTAGGAGCTTCTCTTGCTGCTAGCTTTGGATTGTCTACCATTCTTGTGATACTGATTATTTCACTATTCGGTATTCAGTGGATTGGAAATACGCTTCAAGGATATATCGGCGCTAAAACAGGAAGAGCCTCTTCCGTTATAGCGAAGACGAGCTTTGGATCTGTGCAAGCAAAAGTCTTAGTCGGACTGACGATTTTCCTTGTTTCACTTGGCTGGTGGGCAGTTCAAACGGCAGTTGCGGGGAATGCTATATCAGCGATGTTTGGGATTGATTATAAGAATAACTGGATAGGGTGGGCCGTTGTCACGGTTATTTGTGGTTTGCTCTTTGCATTGCCTTCTATTATTGGCTATAGCTCAATGAAATGGACAGATTATATCGCTGTACCAGCAGGCTTACTTTTGATTGCTGGAGGAATATACTATGCCTTAAAGAATACAGGGTGGGAAACCATTAGTTCCTGGCATCCTGAGCCTACCATGTCTATATGGGCGGCTATCAGCCTTGTTATTGGGGTGAATGTTTCTCAGTGGGTGATCGCATCAGATTACACGCGCTATGCAAAACCAACTTGGAAGGATAACTTTATCATTCCGAGTGGCATCATATTAGTTGGATTCCCTCTTTTCATTGTCGGAGCAATAATGGCAGTAGGCGTAGGTGATGCTGATATTGTGAATGTGATGATGGGCATGGGTTTTCCGATTTGGGGATTTCTAATCCTATGGTTTGCTACATGGACCTCACAGCTTGTAAATAACTATAGCATGGGTCTCGCCTTAGCAAATGTTTTGAATGTGAATTCCGGTAAGGGGCGTGCGCTTTTAACATTATTAGGAACAATACTCGCTATAATAGTTGCACTATTGGGAATTCTTGACCACTTTATGGACTTCTTGTATTTAACTGCTCTATTGTATCCAGCAATCGGTGGAGTAATGATGGCGGACTTCTTCATGATTCGTAAACAGGAGTGGGAAGATAAGAATGGATGGAACTGGATGGCAACGATCGCTTTAGTTGCCGGTATCTTTGTTGGCTATTTGACGCAATATGTATATAATGTAGGGCTCCCAGCAGTCCAATCGCTATTGGTTTCTGCGATTGTCTATATGATTGCTATGCGTGTTAAAAAGAATATTGCACCTGACCATTTTACTGTTTAATGATGAATAAATTAAAACCCAAGATTGCTATTTCTACAGCAATCTTGGGTTTATTTTTAATTCCAATGAAATGGCGGAATAAAATCGAATGATACAAATAAGAAATAGGTGATTGCCACAAACAGAAGATAAATTATCATAAATAAAAGAGTGATAATATATTCTCTTTTATCTCTAGCAAATAACCATTCCATAAAACCGCGGAACAGATTCAGTATAATCAAATAAAGCAGCACAATTAAAAAAGTATACTTAGAAAAAAGTATGATTGAAATGAAGAAAAGTCCAAGCAGCGTCCATTCTAAACGTTTATGTAGTAGATTGATAGGCTTATAAATATAACCATTTCTTTTGACGTTAAAGGTTTTTCGAAGTAGATATTCGATAATCCAACCGCCAACTAATAATAAGGTAAGGAAAATTAAGAATTTCATCGTAATGTACCCTCCTTCGTATAGGAGTATTGTGTTTTAAGAATTACTCATCTCATGCAGCCGAACTTTCTTCATGAACTTCAGCGTCTTCTTTTGCTTTAAAAATAGAAAACAAGTAGCAGCCTGCAATGACGATGATGCTGCCGATCACTTGGATGAACGTCATTCGTTCACTTAAAAGTAAAAAAGATAAGATGGCTGTAAAAATAGGATTGAAATTCAAGAAAAGGCCAGCAGTTGTTGCGCCGATTTTTTGTACGCCAATATTCCAAAGCACCATACATAGGACTGTAGAGATCAGCCCGGTATAAAAAAGGGCACCCAAGAAGGATGGATTGACATTGGTGATGTGGAAGTCAGCCACATTAAAAGGAATTATGGCGATTAGCCCAAAAATACCTGAATACAAGGTAGCCATTAACGGTGTGGTTTTCGCCATCGACCATTTACTAAAAACAGAATAAAGCCCCCAAATCAGAACAGCCGCAATCATCCACAAATCACCCACATTGAATTGAAAGGCGAGAAGTAAGCCTAATTTCCCTTTTGTCAGTACAAGCAAAACGCCAAAGAAAGAGGAGGCCATTGCGAGTGTTTGTAATGGAGCAATCCGCTCTTTTAATAGAAAAAAAGAAAAGACAGCGATTGAAATGGTATTAAGTGTGGAGATTAACCCAACATTTGTCGCCGAAGTATGTTCGAGCGCTAAAAATTGAAAAATATTAAATAATACCACGCCTGTCACACCCATCAGTATAAGTGGTAGAATGGCACTTTTTGATGGCAACAGCTTCTTTTCTTTCCACCATACAAAAGGTAGGAGACAAAGTACAGCAATCAACCATCTTAAAGTAGTCAAGGTAATGGGGCTAGCATGGTCTACAAGTGATTTTCCCACTACAAAATTCCCCGCCCATAGAAAACTCGTCAATAACAATAAACATACATACAACATAGGCAAGGTAGCCAGCTCCTTTATTTAAGTATAGCTAATTATAACAGGCATTTCTGAATTTTGAATAAATAAAATTACCCATATAAAGGCCACTCTATATTCCAATGTCCATCAAAGAATTATCACAGCAATAAAAAAACATGCTATATGCCTCTTCTGCAAAATGGTTATACCACTTTTATCTGGTATCTATGAAGGATTATTGATATTCTCTGAAAGAATTCGGTTCTAATAGACTTTCCTCATCAATATAATAGGTCAAACATTTGAACGAATTTTATTGATGAGAAGAGGTGCATAAAGATGAATCCATTGAAACTTGTAGATGTTTACCGCGGGAAAAAGATAGAAAGCTCTCATTTTGGACATGTAGCAGTTGTTGATTCGGCAGGTACATTACTATATGCAGCGGGTGACCCATATCGAGAAACCTATGCTCGTTCTGCAGTGAAACCGTTGCAAGCTATGCCGATTGTGGAAACGGGAGCAGCGGATCGATATGGGCTAAGTGAACAGGACCTCTCCTTATGTTGTGCATCACATAGCGGAGAAGCACAGCATACCGATCGCGTTATAGCGATGTTAAAAAGGACAGGCATAGAAGAAGCGGCCTTGCAATGCGGCACCCATATTCCTCATTCGCAGGAAACTTATAAACAGCTCATGACAGCCGGAAAGGAACTGACCCCTTTATATAATAATTGTTCAGGGAAGCATACAGGCATGCTAGTGACAGCAAAGCATAACAGTGAATCACTGGAAGACTATTATTTACCTGATCATCCTGTCCAACAACGTATCATGAAGGTGATTTCTGAGGTGACTGAGTATCCAATTGAAAAAATAAAGATTGGGATAGACGGTTGTGGAGTGCCGGTACATGCATTGCCATTAGAACGATTAGCATATGGATTTGCAAGAATGACTCGTCCAAACACATTTTCAGACAGCCGGACCGAAGCGGTTAATCGAATCACTACCGCTATGATGAAATATCCGGAAATGGTTGGTGGGACGGCCCGTTTTTGTACAGATTTTATGAAAGCTGCCGCAGGAAGAATGTTTGGAAAAGCAGGAGCCGAGGCTGTGTACTTAATTGGCGATAAAGAAACTGGCGTCGGCATTGCTATAAAGGTAGAAGACGGGAACAGCAGGGCCGTTTATCCAACAGCATTAGAGGTACTGAGACAGTTGGATTTATTAGATCAAGAACAATTGAATCATTTAAGGCAATATCATCAGCCAGTTTTAAAAAATGCCCGACAAGAGGATATAGGGCAACTTGTTCCATCTTTTATTTTGCGAAAGTGTTAGAAGCAGGGAAAATAAAAATGTCGAGGGGGAAGGGAAATGTTTAAGAAAAGATGTCTATTTGTATGGTTAACTAGTTTATTGGCAGTACTCCTTGTGCTTGCAGGGTGTTCTGGTTCCACAAGCAAAGAACCTAATCCATCCAAGAATGCAAATCCTAAAAACCAATCGCTTGCAAAGAAAGAAGGCAACTCTCTTACGATTGCCATTAAAGATAATCTTGTGAGCATGGATCCACAAGACACAAATGATACACTGTCTGGTTCCATTCAATCCACCATGTTAGAAGGACTTGTTGGCTTTGATAAGGATATGAAAATGATTCCTGTATTGGCGGAAAGCTATAAAGCTAGTAAAGATGCAAAAGAAATCACCTTCAATCTGAGAAAAGGAATAAAGTTTCACGATGGTGCTCCATTTAATGCAAAAGCTGTAAAGGTCAATATCGATCGTGTAGCAAATCCGGATAATAAATTAAAACGTTATAGCATGTTCGAGCTTGTGGAGAAAACAGAAGCGATCGATGATTACACCTTCAAGGTGACATTAAAGAAACCATTTGGTGCAATGCTGAATAACTTCGCCCATCCAGCGGCAAGAATCATGAGCCCTAAAGCCATTAAAAAGTATGGAAAAGATGTTGCAACACATCCAGTTGGCACAGGTACATTCAAATTTTCTGAGTGGGATCAAAGTGATCATTTAACAGTTGTAAAAAATCCAGATTACTGGCAAGAAGGATTGCCGAAAGTTGATGACATAAAGTTTAAGCCAGTGCCTGAAAATGGTGCACGTGTAGCCATGCTTCAAACAGGCGAAGCTGATTTCATTTATCCAATTCCAACTGAACAAGCTGCTCAAATAAACGGTAAAAACGGAATTGTCGTCGAAAATAAACCATCCATTGTGGCCCGGTATATGTCAATGAATACCACGAAGAAACCCTTTAATGATGTGCGAGTACGCCAGGCAATTAACTATGCTATCAATAAGGAAGCATTTTTAAAAGTGGTTTACCGCGGATATGGAAGTGTAATGGACTCCATTATTCCAGAAGGTCTCCAATTCTATTCTAAGCAAACACCATATCCTTATGATCTTGAAAAAGCAAAAAAATTGTTAAAAGAAGCAGGATACGAGAATGGTTTTGAAACAAAAGTATGGGGTGCGAACAACTCGGATGCTATGAAGGCAATGGAATTCATACAACAGCAACTGAGCCAAGTCGGTATTAAAGTAAACGTGGTCCCGATGGAATCCGGGACACTTTCAGATAAAATTTGGTCTGTGCAAAATGCAAAAGATGCTGAGGTAGAGCTTTACTATGGCGGTTGGTCTTCTTCTACAGGTGATGCAGACTGGGGAATCCGCCCACTGCTAGCGGGTGATTCAGCTCCTCCAACATCTTATAACGTATCATATTATGAAAATAAAAAAGTAGATGAATTAATTGATGCAGGCCTTCAAACAGCAGACCAAGAAAAACGCAAAGAAGCCTATGCTGAAATGCAAGAAATTATTTGGAAGGATGCACCATGGGCGTATCTCATGGTTGAAGATACAATGGCAGGCAAAAAGAATTATTTAGAAGGCGTCTATTTACTTCCCGATGGTGCGCTGAGCGCAAGTGAAGCTGAAATTAAAAGATAACACATAGTGAAGAGCGCTAGTTGCAAAATTAGCGCTCACTATTATAAGAACCTTTACTAACAATCTTCGAGGGGGAGGATTATGTTTCACTATACGATTAAGCGCTTATTAGGGATTATTCCAACTCTCTTCATTGTCTCTATTTTTATATTTATGTTTGTGCATATGATTCCAGGAGATCCTGCAAGACTAGTAGCAGGACCTGATGCGAGCTATAAAGATGTAGAACTTGTACGGCAAGAATTGGGTTTAGACCAACCAAAAGTTAAACAATACTTTGTATATCTAGGGAAAATACTACAGGGTGATTTAGGTACATCAATGAAAACCAAAAGACCTGTATTTGATGAGATAGCGGACAGATTTATGCCCACCTTCTGGTTAACAATTTGGAGTATGGTGTGGGCAATTGTTTTTGGATTGCTGATAGGAGTCATTTCAGCCACAAAGCGAAACAAGTGGCAAGATTACACAGGGATGTTTGGAGCTGTTTCAGGGATCTCATTACCATCCTTTTGGCTAGGTTTAATGCTCATTCAATTATTTTCAGTAAAGCTTGGATGGTTTCCAACAGGAGGAATTGAGTCTTGGAAAAGCTATATTCTTCCTTCAGTCACTTTAGGAGCAGGAGTAGCTGCTGTTATAGCGCGTTTTACACGATCTTCTTTAATGGACATTCTAAGAGAAGATTATATTCGGACTGGAAGGGCGAAGGGGCTTAAAGAAAATGTAGTGGTGTGGAATCATGCTTTAAAGAATGCCATGATACCAGTAATAACGATGACTGGATTACAGTTTGGCTTTTTATTGGGAGGATCTATTGTCGTGGAAACTGTATTTAGTTGGCCTGGATTAGGACGTTTGTTAATTGATTCAGTATCGTTCCGCGATTATCCAGTCATTCAAGCAGAAATGCTGCTTTTTGCATTAGAGTTCATTTTGATTAATCTAATTGTGGATGTTTTATATGGGATGATGAATCCGCAAATTCGCTATAAATAATAAAGAGGGGGTAGAGAGTTGAAAAATGGTACTGTGGATCTTCATTTAAAAGATGGCCGACAAGAAGCCGAAAAAGTCCGAACCCCGTTTTTAGAGTTCTGGAGAAAATTTAAGAAACAGCGTATTGCAATGATTGCTGCCTTTTTTATTGGATTCTTATTTATTGTGGCGCTATTAGGTCCATTTATTGCACCATATTCAGCTGTAGAGCCGGATTATGAAAATATTTTGAGTTCACCGTCCATGCAGCATTTAGCTGGCACAGATGCATTTGGAAGAGACATCTTTAGCAGAATTATCGAAGGAACAAGAATTTCTCTTTTTGTCGGATTAAGCTCTGTATTTTTCAGTGCTGTTCTTGGAACAATTTTAGGCTTAGTCAGTGGTTATTATGGTGGCTGGCTCGATAATATGATTATGCGAATTTGTGATGTTTTATTTGCCTTTCCCGGCATTTTACTCGCTATTGGGATTATCGCTATCTTGGGGCCAGGGTTAGGGAATGTCGTGATTGCTGTTGCTATTTTTGGTATACCGACTTTTGCGCGAATTGTCAGAAGCAGTACTCTCTCGATTAAAGAAACGTTGTATGTTGAATCGGCCAGGTCAGTTGGAGCATCAGCAAAAAGGATTATATTTAAACACATTTTCCCCAGCACCCTCTCAAGTATCATTGTCTATTTTACGATGCGAATTGGCACAGCGATTTTAACAGCTGCAAGTCTGAGCTTTTTAGGATTGGGTGCTCAGCCGCCATCTCCAGAATGGGGTGCCATGCTCAGTGCAGGGAGAGATTTTCTAAACACGGCTCCCCATGTTACGTTTTTCCCCGGTCTATCCATATTTATTACGGTTCTTGCTTTTAATTTGTTAGGTGATGGATTACGAGATGCGCTCGATCCGAAGATGAAAGATTAATAGATAGGGAGCGATCATATGAGTAATAGGTTATTAGAGATATCTAATTTAAAAACTTATTTTTTCGTTGATAATCAACAAATACCTGCAGTGAATGGCGTTGACCTATTTATCAATGAAGGAGAGACACTGGGCATTGTGGGTGAATCCGGATGTGGTAAAAGTGTAACGTCGCTTTCTGTTATGGGCTTGCTTGGTCATACACCTGGTAAAGTCGTAGATGGATCCATCAGGTTCAAAGATAGTGATCTTTTAACCCTGCCAGAAGACAAAATGCGTAAAATACGAGGCAATGAAATAGCTATGATCTTTCAAGAACCTATGACATCGCTTAATCCAGTTTATAAAATTGGTAAACAAATTGGAGAGGCTGTTAGGCTACACTTGAAGTATGACAAGAAAAAAACGCGAGAACACGTCATCAACATGTTAAAACTTGTTGGTATACCTAGAGCAGAAGAGATTATCGATGAATTTCCCCACCAACTTTCCGGCGGCATGAGACAGAGAGTAATGATTGCGATGGCCATGTCTTGTAATCCTACATTATTAATAGCAGACGAACCAACAACCGCATTAGATGTAACCATACAGGCTCAAATATTAGAAATCATGAAAAAAGTGAAACAAGAAAAGGGAACAGCTATGATGCTGATCACTCATGATTTAGGGGTAGTGGCCGAAATGTGTGATCGTATTGTCGTTATGTACGCGGGCAAGGTGGTAGAAGAGGCGGATGTCTTTGAACTATTTGAAAATCCGAAACATCCTTATACAAAGGGCTTGTTAAATTCTGTTCCAAAATTAGGATTGAAATCAGAGCGGCTTACGTCTATTCCGGGTAATGTTCCGACTCCTGCTAATATGCCAAAGGGCTGCAAATTTGCTCCGCGTTGCATAGAAGTAATGGAGATTTGTAAAACGGAAGATCCAGAGTTGAGCCAGATTTCGAATGGACATCAGTGTCGCTGTTTCCTTTATGAGGATGAATTTGTAAAGGAGGCAAAGTAAATGACAGAGCTCTTATTGGAAGTCAAAAATCTAAAAAAACATTTTCCAGTCAACAAAGGTTTGTTTGGGCAGAAAAAGTCTTTTGTTCGAGCAGTGGACGGAGTATCGCTTACTATCGAAAAAGGAGAGACGTTAGGGTTAGTTGGGGAAAGTGGATGCGGCAAGTCTACGACTGGACGAATGATTACAAGACTGCTTGCACCGACTGAGGGAGAAATCTTGTTTGACGGAAGAGATCTTAGTAAGTTAAACGATAAACAAATTCGAGAGGCAAGAAAAGAATTACAAATGATCTTTCAGGATCCATATGCCTCCTTAAATCCACGAATGACGATAGGCGAAACTATTGCTGAGCCCTTAATTGTTCATAATATGATGAACAAAAAAGACAGAATAAAAAAAGTACATGAATTATTAGAATGTGTTGGGCTTACATCCTATCACGCCAATCGTTATCCACATGAATTCAGTGGTGGACAAAGGCAACGAATTGGGATTGCGCGAGCGCTTGCTGTCAATCCGAAATTGATAGTAGCAGATGAACCTGTGTCTGCATTGGATGTGTCCATTCAATCGCAAGTGTTGAATCTCATGCAAGATTTACAAGAGGAATTTGGGTTAACTTATCTCTTCATATCTCATGATTTAAGTGTTGTCGAACATATCAGTGATCGGGTAGGTGTAATGTATCTTGGTAAATTAGTAGAGATTGCTCGGAAGGAAACATTGTACGAAAATCCAAAGCATCCATACACCAAAGCCTTAATGTCTGCTGTGCCAATAGCTAATCCGCGTGTGAAAAAAGAACGGATTGTTTTACAAGGAGATATACCAAGCCCATCAAATCCACCAACTGGTTGTACGTTCCACCCACGCTGCAATGCCTGTATGGAAATATGCAAAACCGAAGTTCCTGTATTAAAGGAAACTTCTCCAGGCCATTTTTCTGCTTGTCATTTATATTGAAAAGAGATAGTCTTCAATTTATATAATAGACAAATTTTGGTGGTGAAAAGAAATGGGCAGAGTTAGGCTACGTGATCTAGGTATTAAAATAGGTAGATTCGAAACCGGAAAACATAATTCGATAACAGATGTTTCGGATGTGAAGGTGGGACATGTTACCCTTTCCTATAATAATGAAGACGGACATGCCATTCGAACAGGGGTAACAGCTATCCTGCCTCATGCTGATTCTCTCTTCGAAGAAAAAGTTTTAGGGAGCTCATATGTGATTAATGGGTTTGGCAAGACGGTAGGGACCATCCAGCTACAAGAATTGGGTGTACTTGAAAGCCCCATTATGCTAACAAATACGCTATCTGTTCCGGCAGTCTTAGATGGAACCATTCGTTATCTTCTCAGGCAAAATCCGCAAATTGGCGATACAACCGGCACTGTCAATGTCATTGTAGGAGAATGCAACGATGGGTATCTGAATGATATTCGCGGCATGCATGTTGCACCAGAACATGCCATTCAAGCAATTCAGAATGCTGATAGTGGCATGGTGGAAGAAGGATGCGTTGGTGCGGGGACAGGTATGTCTTGCTTAGGTTATAAAGGAGGCATTGGGACAAGCTCAAGAGTGGCCTCCTTTGGGGATAATCTGTATACAGTCGGAGCTTTAGTCGTGAGCAACTTTGGTGAAAAAAAAGATTTGCGCATACCGGGTGACGGCCGATTCGCGAAAGCGGAAGAGAACAAAGAAAGAATGCCAGATGGCTCTATTATGATAGTCCTTGCAACAGATGCTCCTTTAAATGAACGGCAGTTGCAACGATTAGCGAAACGCGCTGCCTTTGGTCTTTCAAGAACGGGGTCTTATGCATCCCATGGAAGCGGAGATATCGTTATTGCCTTTTCCACAGCGCATCGTATTCCTCATAAGCTGCCACCTAACCAGGAATGCAACACATTTCACTTTTTACGAGAGGATGGCCAGCTGATCTCCCAACTTTTTGAAATGGCGGTGGACACTGTGGAAGAAGCTATTTGGAATTCTATCTGTAAAGCCACCACTACCGAGGGTAACAAGGGAAAGGTGAAAGAGGAAGTTCCTTATAAGATTTTAATGGGACTTAAAGGATGGAATAGTTAGTTGTACTTATTAACTTAATATTGAAGCTCCCTATTTGGTAGACAGTTAATCTGTTTATTGAATGGGGATTTTTTTATGTCTGAAAAATTATTATAGGAGGAGGTATGTGATCTAGTTTTGGTTTCAAGCCGATCTATTTTAAATGCTCATCATTATTATGAAATGAAAGCATTTACATTTTGACTATTCAAAAGATATTGACAAATAAAAGTATCGTTATTTATAATTTAATCAATATTCCTTTTAACAGAATTTAATTCTGCTATGCGGAAAGAGGGGGCAAAGAAGCGCTTATAGCTTTTAATAGGGGAACAGGTTTGGTTCTTTTAGACTTCAAACATATCTTGGGGGTGCGGTTAATGGAGAAAATGGAAACACACGAACAGTTAAACCGTTCGATGAAAAAACGCCATTTATTTATGCTTTCACTAGGCGGCGTTATCGGGACCGGGCTTTTTTTGAATGCAGGTTTTACGATTAATCAAGCAGGAGCCGGGGGAGCTATTATTGGCTATTTGATTGGCGGTTTGATTTTGTATATGGTTATGGTTTGCTTGGGGGAGCTTGCTGTTCATATGCCAGTTACTGGTTCGTTTCAAAAGTACGCAGCTAAATACATTGGGCCATCTGCGGGTTTCTCACTAGGATGGATGTATTTTGTGGGTTCAGCTGCAACTGCAGGTGTTGAATTTACAGCTGCAGGCATGATTATGAAGCATTGGTTTCCTCATACGCCAGTTTGGATTTGGTGTGCTGCATTTATTGTGCTTTTATTCACTTTAAATGCGTTAACAACGAAAGGATTTGCTGAGGCGGAGTATTGGTTCGCGGGGATAAAGGTAGTAGCTGTGATTGCATTTATTCTTATTGGCATCGCAGGAATCTTTGGTTTCATTCCTTTATCTGACCGCTCAACTCCCTTTATGACGAATTTAGCGCCGACCGGTCTTTTCCCGGCAGGTATTGCCATTGTCTTTGTTACCATGATGAATGTTATTTTCTCCTACCAAGGGTCAGAATTAAT
Organism: Rummeliibacillus sp. GQ308; assembly: GCF_059759115.1. Classification (NCBI taxonomy): domain Bacteria; kingdom Bacillati; phylum Bacillota; class Bacilli; order Caryophanales; family Caryophanaceae; genus Rummeliibacillus; species Rummeliibacillus sp. GQ308. The sequence continues at coordinate 352,953 of NZ_JCAXDQ010000001.1, forward strand.
TGGAATTGCTGCAGGTGAAAGTGAAGAGCCGGAAAAAAATATTCCGAAAGCGATTCGCAATGTTCTTTTTAGAATAATCGTTTTCTACATTTCATCGATCATTATTCTTTCCGCTATTTTCCCTTCTTCTGAATTAGGATTATTGGAAAGTCCATTTGTTACTCTAATGAAAATAGCCGGTGTGCCATATGCGGCGGGCATTATGAATTTTATTATTTTAACTGCTATCTTATCAGTAGGAAATTCCTGTCTGTATGCTTCAACACGTTTATTATGGTCAATGGCTCACGATGGAATGGCTCCTAGAGTCTTCGGAAAATTAACTAAGAGAAAAGTTCCACTCAATGCCCTTATATTCACCATCTCTTTTTCGCTTTTATCTTTATTAACAAGCTTCATAGCAGCTGACACAGTATTTGTTTTATTGATGTCTATAGCCGGAATATCGGTCACTATTTCCTGGATGGGTATTGCTTTATCTCAATATATGTTCCGTCGAAAGTTCCTAAAAGGGGGAGGGAAGCTGACGGATTTAAAATACAAGGTTCCATTATATCCAATCGTCCCGTTATTTTGTTTTGGATTTTGTTTCTTTATTCTTATCTTTCTTGCCTTTGATCCTACCCAGAGACTGGGTGTGTTTTATGGCGTAGGTTTCTTAATTGCTTGTGTATTGTTTTATAAATTTAAGTTGGCGAAGAAAGTGGTGACAAAAGAAGAGGAGTTTACTGAACAAACCATTGTACAAATAACTGAACAAGAATCATAGCCATAATAAAAAGCAATGAGTTATTAGCACTGCTGGTAAACCCATTGCTTGTCTTATTAAAAGCCGTTATACCCTAACTTTTTAGAAATGCGGTTGCCTGTTTCCACCACATTTTTAATGAGGAAGTCTAGTCTATCATCTGTTAAATTAAAGCTGACAAATCCGATGCTTACTGCACCATGGACTTCTCCAAAATGGTTTAAAATCGGGGCGGCAACAGAAGTCGTCCCTTCCGTTCTTTCATTGTGGCTGATTCCGTATCCGTTCATTTTTGTTTCTTTTAAAACTTCCCAACAAGCTTCTATTTCCTGCTCAGGCAAAAGAGATTCTAAAATTTTCTTTGTCTGTTGGTATGGCATAAATGAGAGCATCGTTTTATTGGCAGCACCTATGTTCATAGGAATCTTAGATCCTAGCTGATCATACACCCGAATTGGGTTTGCTATACTGTCAATTCGCTCAATAATTAGTGATTCATTTCCCATAGGTTGGCTAAGGTAGACGCTTTCTTCTACGTTGTTCATAAGCCTCTCTAGTTCAGGTCTAATCTGACTAATATAGTCCATTTTGTCATACATAATTAAACCGTATTCAAGCCAACTATTCCCTAAGCTATATTGTTTGGATTGGAGATCTTGTTGGATTAATCCATGTTTCATCATGGCTTTTAGTAGTCGGTGCATAGAGCTAATGGGAAGGTTGCATGCTTCCGCGAGCTCTGTAATAGACATCCAGTTATCAGAATCAGAAACTAATATTTTAATAACACTCATCGCACGGTCAATTGATTGCATATGGTTTGTCACCTATCTTTCGGTTCATTAAAAATAAAGATTTCTAAAAATTTAAAACATATTGACATTATAACATATTCACTTTTATAATTTAAGAAGATTTTCCTTTAAGCAGAAATATGTTTCACAATGCGGAAAAAGGAGTGGGAGAGAATGAGTTTTTGTTCATCTATGTATAAACCCTTAGAAAGAGTAATTGTTAAACGGCCAGAAGAATCATTTATCAATCAAGAAAATGTCTCGAAGGAATGGAAGAGATTCAACTATTTAGAAGAGCCGAATTACGAAGAAGCAGTAAAAGAACACGCTACGTTTATTTCTATCCTGAAGAAACATGTTCCGAATATTGATTATTTGCCTGTCTTTTCTGATGCAGGATTGGATTCCTTATATGCCCATGATCCAGTGAAATTTACAAGTGATGGAGCCATCATTTTAAAATCTGGAAAGGCAGTAAGGCAGCCTGAAGCAAAGGCATATAAAGAATTTCTTGGGGAAAAGAACATTCCTATTATTGGTGAATTGACAGGAGATGCTGTTTCTGATGCTGGGGATCTTGTGTGGCTTGATGACAGAACGCTTGCTGTAGGATTGGGCTATCGGACGAATGCTGAAGCAATTCGACAGTTGAAAGAAATAACAGCACCTCTTGTTGATGAATTCATTGTTGTACAACTTCCGCATGATCAAGGAGTGCTCGAATGCCTGCATTTAATGTCATTCATCAGCATGGTAGATCATGATTTAGCAGTAGTGTATTCACGGCTCATGCCAGTCTTCTTTAGGCAGCTATTGATTGAACGGGGCATCCAGCTCATTGAAGTTTCTGATGATGAATATATGAATCTAGGGTGTAATGTACTAGCCTTGGCTCCAAGGGTATGCGTTATTGCAGAAGGCAACAATCAGACCAAACAACAGTTGATTGATGCAGGGGCTGAAGTATATGAATACAAGGGGCAAGAAATTAGCTATAAGGGCACAGGAGGACCAACTTGTTTAACATGTCCAGTAGTGCGTAAATAAACTAAAAACAATGGGGGAATAGTAAATGTTTAAAAATGTAATTGTAAAAACACCTGGGGAAAGCTATGTAAATGGATTAACAACATCAAATCTTGGTAAGCCGGATTACGAGAAATTATTGGAACAGCACAAGGCTTATGTAGAAGCATTAAAAAAATGTGGTGTAGAAGTAACTCATCTGCCGGCAAGTGAAGAATTTCCCGATTCTACATTTGTGGAAGACACTGCAGTTCTAACTTCTGAGTTTGCGGTGGTTTCCAATCCAGGAGCGGATTCACGAAATGGCGAGATAACAGAAATGGAAGCTGTGTTAAAAGATTTTTATGAAAAAATATATTATATCAAGGCACCAGGCACTTTAGATGGTGGAGATGTTCTTCAGGCGGATAATCATTTTTATATAGGCATCTCAGAGCGTACAAATGAAGAAGGGGCACGCCAGTTAAAAGAGATAGTAGAATCTGAAGGTTATAAAGGAACTATTGTCCCGTTAGAAAAATTTTTCCACCTCAAAACGGGGATTGCTTATCTAGGCAATAATTTGATTGTGGCAGCAGGCGAATTTTTAGATCATCCAGATTTCGAACAATATGACAAACTGACAGTATCAGCTGAGGATGAATACTCTGCAAACTGCATAAGAGTAAACGATTACGTTATCATCCCAAAAGGCTATGAAGAAACAAAACGAAAAATGAATGAAGCAGGTTATAAAACCATTGAATTAGAAATGTCCGAATTCCAAAAGCAAGATGGCGGATTAAGCTGTTTATCTTTACGGTTCTAGTATAAATAGAATATAAAACTATCACTAAGGGAAATTTTATCAAGGAAGGTGTTTGGGATGAGTCAATTATTATGGGCCACCCCGGAAAAGCTTAGAGCACTATTATGTGAGCTTGTCAGCTGGGATAGTCGAACCTTTACAGAGGGGGAACGCCAATTTGCACATAAAGTCCATAAAAAGTTAGGCGACCTGGAATATTTCAAAATGTATCCAGAATACTTGTCTCTTCACGAAGCTGACCTTGGTCGGAAATTGGTGACTGCCTTTTATAGAAACCAAGAGGTAGAAGAAACGGTAGTTTTAATCAGCCATTTTGACACTGTGCAAACAGAAGAATATGGGGATCTTGAGCCGCTTGCCTTCCAGCCTGAAGAACTAACAAAAGAGCTACTCAACCGAAAAAGTAATCTTCCGGAAGATGCGCGGCTGGATCTTGAATCAGGGAAATACTTGTTTGGTCGAGGGACAATGGATATGAAAATGGGCCTCGCGCTGCATATGGCACTTATCGAAAAAGCAAGTATAGAAAAGTGGCCCATTAATCTAATTTTATTAACTGTTCCGGATGAAGAAGTGAATTCATCTGGCATGAGAAGGGCCGTAACAGAACTAGTCAAGATGCGCGATCAATATGGCATTGCTTATAAATTGTTTTTAAATAGTGAACCTTCATTTGCACAAATACCTGGTGATGAGAAACATTACATTTATTCAGGGACAATTGGTAAGATTATGCCAGCTGCTCTTTTCTATGGAAAAGAAACGCATGTTGGCGAGCCGCTAAAAGGGATGACAGCAAATTATATTTCAACCTTCTTGACGCAACGAATGGAATGGAATGCGCTTTTCCAAGAAAGTGATCTTTCGGAAACCACGCCGTTGCCGGTTTCTCTACAGCAAAGAGATTTAAAAGATGCGTATTCAACACAAACGCCTTACCGTGCCTCTGCTCTATATAATGTATTTTTAATGAAACGGTCAGCTTCTGAGGTATTGGATTTATTTGAGCAAATTGCAGAGGAATCAGCAGAAGACTGTAATAAGGCGTATACAGCACTTTGCTTAAAACAAGGAATCGAAGGCGTAGGGAAAGTAAAAGTATTGCGTTACGAACAATTACTTTCTTACGCAGAAAACAAGTTGGGCATTGAACGAGTGGTACAGATACGAGATGAAGTTATCACGAATTCTAATTGGGACGAACGTGAGCAATCTTTACGAATAGCAGATAAGTTGATGATAGAATGCCAAGAGTTGGCACCAGCTATCGTATTGCTATTCGCCCCACCATATTATCCGGCCGTTAACACATCTGATGATCCGCTTATTATGGATGCTGTCCAATTGGTAAAAGATGTAGCTATAGAATTTGGTGTAGCAATGGATCAAGTCCATTATTTCAACGGGATTTGTGATTTAAGTTATGTCCATTATAGTGGAGATGAGGATGGATGGGCTGCATTTGAGCGAAATACACCAGTATGGGGAGACGTTTACAGTATTCCATTTGCTGATATGCATAAACTTCAAGCACCTGTACTTAATGTAGGACCGTTTGGGAAGGACCCCCATCAATTAACTGAACGACTACATATTGAAAGTGCATTTATTCAAACTCCTGCTATGCTTGATCGTTTAATAAAAAGCTTGATGAAAATAACTGTTCAGTGAAAACAATATCGTAGATTATGTCAAAGTCTTCAATCTTTTATAAGGTTGGAGGCTTTTTTGTTGTTGTTTTTTTAAAAATACATAGCTGAAATACCAGCATTAATGTTGAAATTTAGAGCTATTTTTAGCTTTGAAATTTATAGATTAGCAAATGAATCTTTACTAATAAAGTAAAACTTATGATTCATCCAATTAAAGTGTTACCATATTACTAATTTAAAATATTTAGAATATTTCGGTTGACGGAATATATGTACTTCTGTATATTTATTAGCAATATTCAAAATTTATTACTATTCATTTAAAAAGAATAGATGATAAGGGGGGAAAGGTATGACAAATAATACGGCGCCAAAGGTTGTAGACATACGAGAGGCAAAAGCTGGGAAGAAGCCGAAAGAGATTAATGTCTTTGCTCTTTTATTAGGATTGTTAGCTATCTGCGTAATATTGACGTATATTATGCCAACTGGAGAATATGAAAGGGAAATGATCGATGGCAGGAGTATTGTGAAGCCAGATTCGTTTCATTTTATAAAGGCTGAACCAGTTGGGTTTATGGGCATCTTGGGTAGTATCCCTGCTGGGATGGTCGATGCAGCTTCAATTATGTTTTTCCTCTTAATTATTGGTGGTGCATACGGCGTGCTGAATTCGACGGGTGCTGTTGAGGCTTTCATTGTAACGATGACTCGCAAGTTCGGCTCTAAAGAGAAATTACTCATTCCCGTTTTGATGCTATTTTTTGCATTGTTAGGCTCGTTGCTTGGGATGTATGAGGAAACACTTCCTTATATTCTGATTATCACTCCGCTGATTGTAGGGCTAGGATATGATGCGCTTACAGGTCTTAGCATTGTGTTAGTCGGTGTATCCGCAGGTTTTACGACGGCGATTATGAATCCATTTACTGTAGGGGTGGCACAAGGAATAGCTGGGCTTCCGCCATTCTCGGGGATGGGCCTTCGGATTGCAGCTTTTGTTGTTATGTACATAGTATCTGTAATTTTTGTTTATCGGCACGCGATGAAAGTGAAACAAGACCCGTCCTTAGGGGAATATGGAACAATTCAACGTGAACAAATTGACCAGCTATTAAAGTCTGATATTACATTAACACGCAAACATAAATTGATTCTCGCTTGCTTTGTTCTCAATTTGATTATCCTCGGCGTGGGAGTCGTAAAATTTGGCTGGTTTATAAATGAAATTGCCGGAATGTTCATTATATTTGGTATTGCAATTGGGCTCATTGCCCGCTATAACACCAATACATTAGTTGATGAATTCATGAAAGGATCTCAAGCACTCATTTATGGTGCCATGATTATTGGCGTTGCAAGAGGCATTGTGATTGTGCTCGATCAGGGACACATCATGGATACCATTCTGTATTATGCCTCTACTTTAATTAAGGACTTGCCTCCTTCCTTTGCGGCAATTGGCATGATGGTTTTCGATTCGCTGCTCCATATAGCGGTTCCTTCCGGCAGTGGAATGGCTGCTCTAACAATGCCGATTATGTCTCCGCTATCTGACATCATTGGGGTTACCCGACAGACAGCTGTACTTATATTCACATTTGGCGATGGCATATTCAATATGATAATACCTGGCATAGCTGTAGCAGGAGCTGCCTTGGTTGGCGTTTCTTATCTTCGCTGGTTAAAATGGCTGTTTCCATTGGTGCTCGTGCAATATGCAGTAGCCATCGTGTTTGTCATTATCGCCTATCTCACAAAATATGGACCTTTTTAAAATATAAATAAAAAAATGAGGTGTTCTAATTGAATGAAACAAAAATAGAAAATGAAGTAGAAAGAATAGATCAATTAATTGAAGAAAAACGAGACAAGCTGATTGGCATCAGTGATCAGCTTTGGGAATATGCTGAGACTGGATTTGAAGAATGGAAGTCTGCCGATCTCATTAGCAAGGTGCTTGAAGATGAAGGGTTTCAGGTGGAGAGAGGGATTAGCGGCATTGAAACAGCCTTTGTGGGAAGCTATGGAACTGGCAATCCTGTGGTGGCGATTTTAGGTGAATTTGATGCCTTGACTGGTCTAAGCCAAAAAGCAGGATCAACCAAACAAGAAGAGGTTGTGAAAAACGGTAACGGCCATGGCTGTGGACATAATTTGCTTGGTACTGGGTCGCTAGCCGCAGCGATTGCTCTTCGTCAATTAATGGAAGAAAACAATTTACCAGGTACTATACGGTATTATGGATGTCCTGGAGAAGAAATCGGGGGCGGTAAAATCTTCATGGTTCGAGAAGGCGTGTTTGATGATGTCGACTTTGCCTTAACATGGCACCCAGAAGCTCATAATAAAATTTGGTCTTCTCGCACACTCGCATGCTATGAAGTGAATTTCCGCTTTACAGGCAAAAGTTCTCATGCTGCAGCAAGTCCTTATTTAGGGAGAAGTGCGTTGGACGCGGTAGAGTTAACGAGTGTTGGAGTGAATTATTTAAGAGAGCATATCATTCCGGAAGCAAGGGTTCACTATGCGATCACCAATACAGGTGGAGTGTCGCCAAACGTGGTTCAATCAGAAGCGGAAGTGTTGTACTTTGTTCGTGCGCCAGAAGTAAAACAAACACATGAGATTTATGAGCGGGTCTGCGATATTGCAAGAGGAGCTGCTCTTATGACAGGCACCGAGCTTGAGATTGGTTTTGATTCGGCCATGTTCAATTATATTCCCAATACAACGTTAGAAACCGTTATGCAGGAAAAATATGTAGAGCTCGGTGTACCTCAATTTAACGAAAAGGAAATACAATTAGCCAAAGAAATTAGAGATACACTTACAGATGCAGAAAAAGAATTTGGTTTGCAAAATGTGAAAGAGTTAAAAGGAAAAGAGCTCTCTGATATCGTGGAGCCGCATGTGGAGGACATAGAAGTCATGCCTGGTTCTACAGATGTGGGAGATGTCAGCTGGATTGTTCCGACAGCACAATGCTATGCTGCCTGTGCAGCAATAGGTACCTCTTTGCACTCTTGGCAAATGGTCTCACAAGGTGGGTCTTCCATCGGCCACAAGGGAATGCTGCATGCAGGAAAAGTGATTGCTGCTACTGCCGCTGAAGTGATGAAGAGACCAGATCTAATCCAGAAGGCGAAAGAAGAATTGCTTGAACGTCTTGATGGAGAAAGCTATGTTTCACCTCTTCCGGAGGACTATAAGCAATATAGAATCCGTAGATAATTAAATGGATTCTACTATTGATTTTCCGCACAAAGAAAAACCGTGATGTTATCAACATATCACGGTTTTTTAGTGTGATTGAGATGACTATGGATGTTCCTAGAACTCAGACTTTTCTACTAATTCCCATCCAGTATTCCTCCCAAATAATATCAAGTCGTAGATAGAATTCCTGCTCATCATAATACTGTGACTCTAAGAACAAACCATTCATTAAGCATTGGAAGGCAGTTGTCATGTCTTCACTTTTTCCTTCTCTAACCTCTTTGTTGCGTATAGCTTCTTCAAAGACAGCATTAATTGCTTGTCGTTCTATTGCAACAAGTTTTTGGAAGCTTTCTGTGATTTCGCTTTGTAAAATTTCAGGCGGGAAGAGCATCAGCCTTCTAAACAATTTCATTTTTCCAGCTTCAGATAAATGATATTCTGCCGCGGTTACTAACAATCCATACAGCTTATTTTTGGCGTATCCATTCTTCAATTGTTCTAGCATATCCTGCAGATGCTTATGATGCTCATCAAGTATCTCTTGATAGATATGCAGCAACACATCTTCCTTTCCCTCAAAGAATGCATAAATAGATGGAGGCTTTATGCCAACTGCATTTGCAATATCCTTTAAAGTTGTTCCTTCATATCCTTTTATGGCAAATAGTTCTGTAGCCGCTTTCATAATGTTAATTTTTGTCGACAATCTATTTCCTTCTCCCTCTTGATTACCTAACTAATATTAGGTAGTATATATTTTATTAAACTTTATATTATCTGAATATTTCATATTAATTGAATTATTTGTAAGGTAACTGGAATATTCACGCAAAAGGGGTGGTTTTAAAGTTAATCTAGCATTGCATGAAAAGAATTCTAGCCTTATCACTTTAAGTATAAATGAAAAAGGAGAGCAGACAATGAAAATTAAAGTAATCATGCCTATTATTACAGATGTATTTTTAGAGGAAACGAAAAAGGAATTTGATTTATATGGTACGGCTAACACAGAATTTGGCGTTTGCAGTCTAGATTATGGTCCTGCATCAATAGAAAGTGAATATGATGAAGCATTAAGCGTACCGAATTTGCTAGAAAAAGCTATGGAGGCGGAAGAGGAAGGCTATGATGGGATTATTAGCGATTGTTTCGGAGATCCCGGAGTGAAGCCTGCCAGGGAGATACTAGATATTCCTGTCGTTGGGCCATGTGAAGCAGGAATGCTATTTGCGAGTTCATTGGCCAAGTCCTTTTCAGTCGTGTCGGTGCTACCGAATGTGGTGCCAATGATTGAGAATATCAGCAAGACTTTAGGTGTGCACGGGAATCTAGCATCCACTCGATATATTAATATTCCTGTATTAGAAGTTCATGAGAAGGAAAGGTTGAAAGAGGCCCTATTCGAAGAAATGGTGAAGGCAATAGAACAAGACGGTGCACATGCAATCGTACTTGGATGTACAGGCTTTTTGGGCGTAGCAGCAGAACTGCAAGAGCGTCTTAAAGAAAAAGACTATGATGTGCCAGTGATTGATCCGGCATTTGCCGCAACAAAGATGCTAGAAGGTTTGATAGAGATGGGTGTGAAACAAAGTCGTTTGACATATATGACGCCACCTTCAAAACAAAGAGTAAAGATGTAATAGAGTTTAGTTCCTATGAGTTAGAGCTGAGTAGAGGAGAAGAGGCAAATGGAAAATAAACAAAATGCAATGGATGATTATTCACTATCTCGCGTACCGCAATCAGCACGACAATCATTATGGAATGTGTCGATTGTACGTGTTGGATCAATGGCAACGATATCCTCATTTGTGATCGGGGCAGCATTAGGATATGGCATGACCTTTTGGCAAGCCTTTTGGGCAACGATGTTCGGCAGTTTCATTTTAGAAGTAATTAGCCTTCTCCTAGGATATGCAGGAGCACGTGAAGGTCTTTCCACGAGTCTATTGTCAAGATGGACGGGCTTTGGCCGTTATGGGTCAAGTATTATTGGTGCTGTTATTGCGATTTCCACAATTGGCTGGTTCGGTGTACAGAACTCCGTTTTTGCAGAAGGGCTAGTACAGGCAAGCCATGGGAAATTAAGTCTCCCTGTTGCGGCTACACTAACGGGACTTGCTGTTACGGTTCTCGTGATTTTTGGATTTAAATTATTAAGCGCGACCGCGACAATCGCTGTGCCTGCATTTCTAATCGCTGTAGCCTTTGGGATTTATCAGGTCCTTAAAGATCATTCCATTTTTGAACTAATGAGCACGGCTCCTGCTGGTGAAAAGATGACCATGGGCGTAGCAGCAACAATGGTCGCCGGAGGATTTATTATCGGAGCAGTCATCACACCGGACTTTAGCCGTTTTGCTAAAAGTGGAAAAGACGTCTTTTGGATGACGATGATTGGAACTGTTATTGGCGAACTTTTTATTAATATGATTGCGGTTTTGATGGCACTTGCTGCTAGAACAAATGACGTGGCGAGCATCATGATGCAAACATCTGGCTGGCTAGGCGCATTAGTAGTCGTTTCATCAACAATCAAAATTAATAATCTGAATTTATATTCCTCATCACTTGGTTTTACAAATATCTTTGATTCAGTATTTAAGGTGAAACTAAACCGAGGGATTGTCACATTGGTTATCGGGGTTATTGGAACGCTGCTTTCTGTTCTAGGTATTCTTGATAGATTCGTCGATTTTCTTGTCCTGTTGGGCGTTCTGATACCGCCGGTTGCCGGTATTATGGTGATTGACTATTTCATATTAAAAACCAATCGCCAAGCACTTGATGAAAGCAGAGAAGAAGGGACACTACCAGTGGTGGGTGAAAAGCTAAGTCCGATTACACTTATCGCTTGGGCAATGGGTTTTGCGGCAGGTTATTTTGTCACTCTAGGGATTCCTTCTATTAATTCTCTTGTGGTAAGTGGTGTAGTTTATTACATTGGGAAATTAGCTACGAGATCGAGTGCAAATAAACATATTGAAAATGAGAAACAAGTGGCATAAAAAAATCGGAATATTCGGGAGGCTTTTTAATGAGGAAAATAGGCAAACAACAAATTGAAGATATTGCAGTTGGCGCAGCAGTGCTAGGAACAGGCGGTGGAGGTGACCCATATATCGGAAAGCTGATGGCACTGCAGGCAATCGAAGAATACGGGGAAGTCACACTTTTAGATGTAGAGGAAGTACCAGACGACGCTTTAGTAGTGCCATCCTCCATGATGGGGGCACCAACAGTGATGCTGGAAAAAGCGCCAAGCGGTGAAGAGCCTATTTTGGCTTTTAAAAACCTTGAAAACTATTTAGGGAAAAAGGTGTATGCCACATTCCCAATAGAAGCAGGGGGTGTCAATTCTATGATTCCATTTGCGCTTGCTGCCAAACTAGGCATTCCTGTCATAGACGCAGATGGAATGGGTCGAGCATTCCCTGAATTACAAATGGTCACTTTTTATCTAGATGGAATATCTGCTACACCTGCCATACTCGCAGATGAAAAAGGTAATACAACTTTGTTATCTACGGTGGATAATGTGTGGACAGAAAGAATTGCTCGTGCTGTCACTATCCAAATGGGCGGATCCGCTATGACTGCGATGTATTCAATGACTGGCAAGAATCTACGCGACAGTGGCGTGAAAAATATTTTAAAACTGGAAGAGGAAATCGGTAGAACGATTAGGCTCGCCAAAGAAAAGAATGTAAACCCAATCCAGGAATTATTGAAGCAGATTGATGGTTATGAATTGTTCAACGGCAAAGTTAGTGATATCAATCGCAAAACAGAATCAGGTTTTGCGAAGGGGATTGCAACATTTGAGGGACTTCATTCATATAAAGGGGAAACACTGCAGCTACATTTCCAAAATGAACATCTTCTTGCCAAGACAGACAATCACTTACTTTGTGTTACCCCGGATTTGATTGCGGTGCTTGATGCAGAAACAGGGCTACCTATCACAACAGAAGGCATTCGATATGGATCAAGATGTGTCGTCATTGGTATACCATGCCACCCAAAATGGAGAACGGAAGAAGGAATTAAGGCTGTCGGTCCACGATACTTTGGATACGATGTGGACTATGTACCTGTAGAAAATCTTGCGAAAAAAGGAGTGCTATCATAATGAGTATTTATCGTATAGGAATTGACGTAGGCGGAACCCATACAGATGCCGTTTTGCTAGACCAAAATAATACTGTATTGTCAGAGACAAAATACCCGACAACTGAAGATGTGGCAACAGGCATTTATAATGCAATGCACCAAATTATTACGCAAGCAAACGTACCTCGTGAGAAAATTAAATATGCAATGCTTGGCACCACTCATTGCACGAATGCCATAGTAGAAAGAAAAAGGTTAAATAAAGTAGCTGCCATCCGAATCGGAGCTCCTGCAACTTTATCAGTGAAGCCACTGATTGGTGTTCCTGATGACCTTCGGAAAGTACTAGGGAAACATGTTTATCTCGTACGTGGAGGTCATGAATTTGATGGCAGGGAAATTGTTCCGTTAGATGAAGATCATTTATATCAAATAGCTGAGGAGATTAAGGGAAAGGTAGATTCAATTGCGATTACATCAGTGTTCTCGCCTGTATCCAAATCGCATGAAGAAAGAGCAAGCGAGATACTTCGAGAAGTGCTAGGCGAACATATTCCTTTATCACTATCCTCTGAAATTGGTTCAGTAGGACTTTTAGAAAGAGAAAATGCAACGATTCTGAATGCATCCGTTGTGAATGTGGCAAAAACAGCAGCCGACGGATTTATTAACGCACTGAAGAGCGAAGGAATAGATGCGAAAGTATTTTTCGGACAAAATGACGGGACACTAATGTCTATTGAATATACAGTCAAGTACCCTATATTTACTGTAGCTTGCGGTCCGACCAACTCATTGCGCGGGGCTTCTTATTTAAGTGAGCTCACTGATGCAATTGTGGTAGATGTTGGGGGTACAACATCCGATGTGGGTGTTTTAGTACAATCCTTCCCGCGAGAATCGTCTCTAGCAGTTGAAATTGGTGGTGCTAGAACCAACTTCCGTATGCCTGACCTTGTGTCCATAGGACTTGGAGGAGGGACAGTGATTCGTACCCAAGAGGATGGAGAATTCACGATTGGACCGGATAGCGTTGGGTACAAATTACAGGAAAAGAGCCTTGTCTTTGGAGGAGATATTTTAACGGCTACAGATGTTGCTGTAGCTCTAGGCAAAGTAGAGATCGGTGATTCTGCTAAGGTAGCACATTTAGAAAAGGAATTGTTGAATAGGATGTACACTAAGATGGTGTCACTTGTAGAAGAAGCCATTGATAAAATGAAGACGAGCGCAGACCCCGTACCTGTGATTCTTGTAGGAGGTGGCAGCGTATTGTTGCCGGAACATCTGGAAGGTGCTTCAGAGGTAATCCGTCCGGAGCATTCAGGTGTTGCCAACGCAATCGGTTCAGCTATCTCACAAGTAAGCGGACAAATTGAAAAGATTTATTCTTTAGATGAAATAGGAAGAGAAAAAGCATTAGAGCACGCAAAACTACAGGCTAAAACAGAAGCGATCAATGCGGGGGCAGCTGAAGAAAGCTTGGTCATCGTAGATGTTGAGGATGTTCCACTTGCCTATATGCCGGGAAATGCAACACGTATACGCGTAAAAGCTGCTGGTGATTTGGCACAATTTGAAATGAAAGAATTGGTGTGATTTTAAAGTTCAATTTATAATTTACCAATTGATCAATAGATGTTCCATCTCCTTAGGGGGATGGAATATCTTTGATTTTAATGATGAGCATCATTGTAATTGTGTGAAGAGGAGGGCGCTGATTCCTGCAGATACAGTTCAAGGTGTCATAAACACAAAAAAATACACCTACTTTTTAGTAGATGCTATAACTATTTTTGCATAATCAAGATAATTGGTGAAAATCCCATCAACTCCTAAGCCAATGACTTTCTTGGTAAGTTTTTTTTCGTTGTTAAAGAAAAAAGTATACACAAGTAAATTATTTTTATGGAGAAGATTAATTAAATTCTTATCAGCAATTTCAGCATTCATACCAACACCTGATGCGTATTCTCTCCATTTTTTTATCTTTTCACTTGTGAAATTCTCTGTGCTTTTATAGGTGTTAAGTTGAATTAAAGGAATCTTAGAATCAAGTTTATGTACCTTTTTCAAACTGCTTGCAGAAAAAGATTCAATTATTACTTTACTTTTTAACTTTTTCTTTTTCACAATATCAATGAGTTTACTTTCCATCAAAGTTTTATGATCTACTAATCTAGTTTCGATATAATAATTCGTTTTGTCTCCATATTTATCGAATATTTCCTCTATAGTTGGTACCCTTTCTTTACTAAACTTCTTATCAAACCAACTACCTGCATCAAGTTCTTTAATCTCTTTTAAAGTTAAACTTCTTACATCCCCTTTACCATTAGTTGTTCGATTAACTGTATTGTCATGAATTGCAATTAAACGATCATCTTTTGTCATTCTTAAATCAATTTCGATATAATCAGTACCCAAATCAACAGCTTTATTGTATGCAGCCAATGTGTGTTCCGGGGCCATAGAAGATGCACCACGATGGGCCAGAATTAACTTCTTATCTTTTCCCTTCACGGAATTGACATCTGTTGTTGACGCACATGCAATTAACATCATTCCTAAAACAGAAGCACCCAAAATTTTAGACAGTTTATTCATTACTTCACTCTCCTGGTAGGCTTTTTAAATTATTAATTTTAATAATAATATTGTTCCTGCATGTGAACAACGTAGATTTCATTTTTTATGTGAAATTTTTATACTTGCTACATTTTATAAAGTAACCGATAAATTCAAATGCCTAACTCTAAAAATATAGGAACATTTTCTACAAAGGTTCTGGAGCATTCGCTGTTTTTTGTCTCTTTGCTTTTCGAGCCCACGAAAGGATAATAGCTATGATTAAGGCGAGTCCCAGGTAGCCCATAGTAGAGTAGACCTTTCCGACAAGGGTGGTGAAACCGACAAGGCTTGCTCCGAATCCAAGTAAACCAATCACAACAATGGCAGGCTTGAAGTGTTTTTTTTCAGGTTGTACGAAACGAACGGTGAAAGCATAGAACATGCCGACCGCAGTGTTATACATCATGCCAAGCAGGGCAATTCCCATAAGAACGCCAACAATGGGGTGGATTTGGGTAGCTAATTCAAGAGTTGGCATGTCAACACCTTTGATCACATCGATCTTTACAAACATCGCAATATTAATAAGGATAATTAAGGCACCCAACATAATCCCGCCATATATCCCACCCATACCTGCGATTTTGCGGTCTTTAATCGTTCCGCCCATCACAATCAACAAGGCGGCACCAGCTGCGATATTATAGGAAACATAAAGCAGTGCACCCAGCACCCAATTAGAGGCAGCGGAACCTTGCTCTTTAGCGATTGTGTTGGCATCAGCTAAGGAGAGATCCATCGTAAAAATAGAATAGATTAATATAATGAAAATAATCGCCATTAAATAGGGAGTGATCACAGCGATTAAATTGATGATATTCTTTATATTCAGCAATAATGTTAGGATGGTGGCAGCGACCATAATCAAACTGCCTATTAATGGAGGAATGCCGAACATTTGATGGAATGTTGATCCAGAACCGGCAAACATGACAACCGCTACACCGAATAAAAAGAATGTAATTAAGACATCTAAAACAAATCCGATATACCGGCCGCCAATATGATAAATCACTTCTTTATGTGAAGAAGTTTGTAAATCTGAGCCAAGCTGAGCCAACATATAGCCTAGAAATGTAAAGGCGATAGTTGCAAGAATTCCACCGATGGTTCCCCAAAGACCAAAGCTTGTAAAGTACTGCATGATTTCCTGGCCGGAAGCAAATCCGGCTCCTACAATCAATCCAACGAAAGCGGCGCCAATCTGTAAACTTTTCCTCATATATTTCCCTCCATTATTTGTAATGTTTTTTGACAACAGTAAAGGATTCCACAGCCTCACGGTCAATTTCATATCCTATTCCAGCAGCCTGCGGTATGTTGATGTAGCCATTTTTGGATACGACTTCAGGCTTGATAATATCCTTATCCCAATATCTATTTGAGCTTGCTGTATCTCCCGGTAATGTAAAATTCGATAATGTTGTTAAAGCCACATTATGTGCACGCCCAATACCTGATTCGAGCATGCCGCCACACCATACAGGAATGTCGTTTGCTTCACAGTAATCGTGGATTTTCTTGGCTTCGGTTAATCCGCCGACACGTCCGATTTTAATATTAATAATTTTTGTACTCCCAAACTCTACTGCTTTTCGTGCATCTTCAAGCGAGTGGATGCTTTCATCTAAGCAAATCGGCGTTTCTAGCATTTTTTGCAGCTGTGCGTGGTCAATAATGTCATCTGATGCTAAAGGCTGTTCAATCATCGTGAGGTTGAACGCATCTAGCTGTTTCAACAATTCTGCGTCTTCTAACCGATAGGCGGAATTGGCATCTGCCATCATGGCAACATCAGGGAAAGTGTTTCGTAATATGCGCATGACCTCCACATCCCAGCCTGGCTTAATTTTCACTTTAATCCGTTTGTAGCCTTCTTTGACGTAGCCATCGACTAATTCAACTAGCTCTTCAATGGATTGTTGAATGCCAATACTAATCCCGACTTCAATTTTATCTCTTGTACCGCCGAGTGCAGAGGCAAGAGATTGATTTGTTTGCTGTGCATAAATATCCCACACGGCTCCTTCAATAGTGGACTTAGCCATATTATTTTTCCGAATAGGTGCAAATAACTCACTAACTTCATCCGGGTGGTGGATTTCCTTATTTAAAAGCAATGGGATTAAAAAGTCCTCCAGCATGTGCCAGTTGGTCTGCAAAGTCTCTTCGTTATACCAAGGCGAGTGGAAGGCGACTGATTCACCCCAGCCAATCGTTCCATCTTGGTCCTGCGCTTCAAGCACGAGAAAATCTCTATCTGTAAATGTTCCAAAACTTGTAGTGAAAGGATCCTTTAATTTCATTTTTAGTTGACGGATCGTGATATTTACAATTTTCATAGTTACTCTCCTCCAAATTCTAATGTTTCTGTTTTCACAAAAATATAGTCATTATGCGTTTCATACGATTGCAAACGTACAGCAGCATAGCCTGCTTTAAATAGGCGTAGAAATATCTTACGTGTTTGCAAGCGCCAATCAATTGCGAGTATTTGACTTTGCGCTTTGAGGAATTGAAAATCTTTCGGTACTGAAATGGAATAGGCAGGTTTATTTAATTCTTGCTCTGGGCTTGCAATAAAAACGGGTAGCCGGTCTTCATTTAGAGAAATGGTGTTCAAGGCTTTGACTACTTCTATTTGAGGCTGTTGTTTTTCAATCACATATGGACTAGTCAAATGCCAATGCACTTCAAACCGGTCTGATGGTAAACCTTGATTAAATTTATTCTGCATTTTTCCATAGCAATCTTCGAAGTAGGTGTTACATATGCCGTTTAGTTTCGTTAGGTTTAGGGATGCATTGCGGGTTTCAAGTGGATCATATGTCCATTTCATGATGTGGAAGCCCTTTGCAATGGCCATTTCACGCTGTGCAAGTTTTAACTTTTCACCAATACCTTGTGAACGGTAATTCTCATCAATCCCGAGCATATGAGAGCATAAATAGCTTTTTCCATTATCAAAACCAGGAAATCCATAGCTGAAGCCAACTAAATCGACTCCATCAAATGCTCCAACTATAATGCCACCATTTTTTACAGCTGTTAAGGTTTGATGAGTCGGTATGGGATCCATATCCCATACTTTTTGTTCAAGCTCTTGAATCTGTTCCATCTCAGCAATGGTCTTCAATTCTCGAATATTCATCATCTAATCGCTTCTTTCTATTTGATGTAGGGCTAGTATTAAGGCTCTTGCAATAATTTCAACACCTGTTGGGAGTCGCTCCTGATTAAAAGTCATATTTGGGTGATGTAATCCGGGTGTAACCCCACATCCAAGACCAAGCATGGTTGTTTTCAAATGGGGGCGTGTATAGGCATAAAAGTGAAAATCCTCACCACCTGGTGTCACAATCTCAGGCGCTAAATGATCTTCACCAACCACATCGAGGATGGCCTGCTTCATTATGTTTTTCGCGCTATCATCAACTTGTGCTGCTGCAATATGCGCATCTATCTTGTAAGTGATGACTGCGCCAAATAATGTGCTGACGGCTTCCACTACCTTGTCAAAGCCTCTTGTTAGTTCATCCATCGATTCATTATTTTGAGCCCGTGCATCGATGCTGAATGTGGCACTCCCAGGAATGATGTTAGTAGATGAACCACCTGCCTGAAGCTGTGTCATCTTAATAGAAGCTGATTGTTCGGGGCTAATCCAAATCCTTTTTAACCCATCGATCATGGCAGCTGCTACTTCAATGGCATTCACTCCTTTCTCAGGACGTGCTCCATGTGCTTCAAGTCCTTGGATGGTTCCGGTAAATAGTTTTGCTGCTCCGTGATAGAGTGCTGGAGAATAGGTTCCGTCCTGTAACTCGTATAGCGGTCTTACATGGGTGCCGAACAAATAGGTCAGTGAATCTACAATTCCTAATTCGGCGAGTGCCTTTGCTCCTTGTGCTTTTTCTTCAGCCGGCTGAAAAAGAATTCGAATGGCGCCTGGCAGGGAAGGGGCCATTTCTTTCAGGAGCAGCACTACCCCTAAGGCCACGGTCATATGTCCGTCGTGTCCACAAGAGTGATTTGCTTTGAATTCACCGTCTACTTCTTGCCATAGTGCATCCATGTCTGTGCGGAAACCAACTTTTGGAATGCCTTCTCCAATATCAACATATAAACCCGTCATATTTTTAAAAAGATGTGGCTTCAAACCCTCTTGACGAAGGAAATCTGCAATATAAGACGTTGTTTCTACTTCATTCCAGCTAGTCTCAGGGTAATGATGTAGATGTTCGAAAATCGTTTGTAGTCTTTCGGTAAATGGTTGTTTCATCAGTTAAAACCACCGATCTGCAATAAAGCTATTTTTATAATCATCGTATCTTACTCGCTGATCCTGATAATATTGCGGATCAAGAGTCATCATACCTGTCACGATAACATTTAAAAATGATATAAGAGATGGCATGAGATCAATCGTCGACAGTTCAGGCTGTTCGAGAATAAAGGAATATGAGCTGTGTTTATGGATAGGGGCTAATTTCGAATCTGTAATAGCTAAGACCGTAACCCCTTGGTTGTGAAGAGTTTCTGCAATTTGAATGGGTTCCTTAAAATACCGATGCAATGAAATGACAACGACAACCGAATCCTCATCTATTTCCTGCATTGTCCGAAAGAGATCCGCCGAGTCCGTTTGAATCAGCTTCACGTTCGGCCGAAGGATATTTAACGTAAAGTGCAGCCATCTTGCCCCAAACTCTGATGCACCTCCACCCAAAATATATAGATTTTTTGCTTTATGTAGTCGTTCGGTTGCCTCATTAAAATGTTCTTTATTAATTTGCTTGGCAATCCCGCTGATTTTTGTACTGTCTTTGTTCATGCCTTTTTCTACTAGACATTGGTCATTGTAGAGCTCCATTTTCGAAGAAACATAGTAACCAAGTGTACTAACAGCGGTATTATTAAAAACATGTAAGGTAATTTTCTTTTGTAGTTCTGTATAGCCTTCAAGCCCAAGCGCAAAGCAGAAGCGAATAACTGTCGTTTCACTTGTTCCCGCCTTTTCACCAACCTCAGTAGCTGAGTGAACACTCACAAATTTGGGATGCCGTAAGACAAAGTTTGCTACCTTTTGTTGAGCTTTTGAGAGATCATGGAATTGCATCTCAATCAATTCTTTGATACTTCGTTCTTTTTCCAAGAGAAGTCTCTCCTTTTTATTTTATATTTTGAAGTTTCAACTTCATACGAGGATAGCATAAATTAATTCATAAAACAATGAATATTCAGAAATATTTTATGAGATTAATAACGATTAAAGACGGATAAAAAAGGACAAGGTTAAAGTTGATTAGACCAGAGGAGAGAATAGTGAAGCATACCTTGAAAGTGACAACATTATACTAAAAGCCAATTTAGGGGTCAGTAGTCTACTACATAATTATGAAGGCCAAAAATAATATATGTGTTTATGAAGTGGGACAGCGGAGACTCCTTAGGGATTAGCGAGACAGGTAAGATCCCACAGGAAGCGCAGCTGTCCCACTTCAATTTAATATGAATTAATAAAAACATTTACAATTACACATGTTCAATACCTCAATACAAATCTATCAGCAAATGGTACCGCCAACTTCACGAATATCTTCATGATCATGTGCAGCCGCTACTGCAGATAGTTTAATGCCTTCTACGATGGTATCTAGACTTAAGCTTGGTTGGTTGTTAGAGACGGCTTGCTCAGGGATGAAAGGAATATGGATAAACCCTCCACGAATATGCGGCGCATGATTAGCCAGATAATGCATGACGCCATAGAATAAATGGTTACAGACAAATGTACCGGCAGTATGAGAGACGGCTGCTGGAATCCCGGCTTCTCTCATATCATGCACCATTCTTTTAACTGGCAGAGTGGACCAGTAGGCAGCCGGACCGTCTGCTGCAATCGGTTCATCAATGGGTTGATTCTTCTTGTTATCAGGGATACGCGCATCATCAATATTAATAGCAATCCGTTCAGGTGTAATTTGAGTGCGTCCGCCAGCTTGTCCAACAAGAATTACCACATCGGGCTGGTGCTTTTCAATGGATTCCGTTACAACTTTAATTGACTCATGAAAGACAGTAGGAACTTCTTGTGTAATGATGGTTACATCATCAATTTTTTGGCCTTCTAACTTTTTCACAGCTTCTAAAGCGGGGTTCACAGTATCACTACCAAACGGGTCAAACCCGGTAATCAGTACTTTTTTCTCCATTTGAACATTCCTCCTATTTAATTAGAAAATACATAAGAACGATATTGAAAGCTAATGCACATAATGCTGTTGGAATTTGAACTCGAATAACATGATTCTTATCCTTTAAATCTAGTAGAGCTGCAGGCACAATATTGAAGTTTGCAGCCATTGGTGTCATCAATGTGCCGCAATAGCCTGCAAACATTGAAATAGCCGCTATTTGATTCGGATTGGCGCCGAATTGTTTGATCAATAATGGAATGGCAATACCAGCTGCCATCACAGGGAACGCTGCAAATGCATTTCCCATAATCATCGTAAAGACGCACATTCCGATACAGAACGCAAATACTACCCAGAATAAAGATGTCTCTGGTATAACCTTTGTGACCATATCTGAAACGACTTTGCCCACATCGGCAGAAGTGAAAATGGTTCCAAGTGTAGCTAATAGTTGAGGGAGTACAACTGCCCAGCCGATTGCTTCTAATAATCTTCGTGACTCTTTAATGGTGGTTTTAGGTGTACTTTTTGTCAGTGCTACTGCTGCGAGGATTGCGATTAAACATGCAATGCCCAGTGATACAAGTGTAGGGTTAGCTGGATCTAATAATTGCAGTGAGCCAATTTTTACATTAACAAATAACTTAGAGCCTATAACCGTGATAATCGGTATTAATAAGGCAGGCAGGAATAACATATTTCCAAGTTTCTTCCGGCGCTCTTCGCGTTGTCCCTCAGTCGCCTCTTCATATGAACCTTTCTTTAAACCGCCCAAGCCGACGATTAGCACCATAAGGATAACCATGATTCCTATGTAAAACGGCGGTATGACTTTGCCGAATAGTAGTGTAAGAGAATAAAGAAGATAGAATAAACCGGAGGAAATTCGGCGTGGGTTTGCTTTATCTAAAAAAGTATAGATGGAACAACAAAACCCAATAATACCCATGATGATATAAATAAATTCAACTGAAAAAACCATTAGCTCACATCCTTTTTACTGATCGGTGGAGTGTTCTCTGTCTTGCCTCTTAGTTTCCGATCTAGCTTTTTATCAAAGAAATAAAGTCTTATTGAGTGGACGATGAAAACAAAGATAGCGGTAGGGATACCCCAAAGTGCCATCGATATAGGGTCTGCTTCAATCCCGTTTTGATCAAAGAAGCCTTTCATCAGTAAAATTGCACCGACAGCTACAAAAATATCTTCTCCAAAAAAGAGTCCAATATTATCTGCTGCTGCAGCATGCGCTCGAATTTCTTCTTTTTCTTTTTCGGGAACCTCTCCATATTTTGCTTCTGCTGCACCCTCAGCCATAGGGGCGATAAGCGGTCTAACAGTTTGTGGATGCCCGCCAATACTATTTAATCCAAGAGCGGCACCGATTTCGCGAATCAGCAAGTAGATCGTAAGGATACGGCCTGCTGTAGCGGCTTTTATTTTTGAAACAAGATGTCCCGCCTGATTTTGTAACCCGCTTCTTTCTAAAAGGCCGATGACGGGAAGTGTAACAATCAAAATAGACATATAACGATTTGTCGTAAAGGCTTCTCCAAATTGGGTAATGATTTCTTTTATAGGCATACCTGCAATTAAACCAGTTACTAAACCGGCGACAGTTACAACTACAAGAGAATTTAGCCTTAATGCAAATCCGATGATAATTAATGCAACGCCAATTAAAACCATATAAACTCTTCTTTCTCTTAGGAATTTTTTGAATATAAAAATACTAACAGATATAAAATAGGCTGAAAAGGGCTTCAGAAGTTTAATTTTAAAATAGTATTAATTATCTATAAATTAAATATAAATAAAAATATTAATAAATAAATAAAGACTTTACTCTATTTTAAATTGTTTAAATCTTTAAAATAAAATATACTATAATAGTATATTGATATTTATATTAGAAAAGCTATTAAATTAATGATTTTTGCGAGGGGGAGACTTAATGGATTATTCCTTGTATCCATTGGGAGAAAATGCAATCATTATCGAATTGGGAAATGAACTAAATTTACTCACGCATCAAAAGGTACAAGCCATTTCATCTTTTTTAGAGAATCATTCATTCCATTGGATGGTAGAATACATACCCGCATTTTCGACAGTAACTATTTTTTATAATCCGTTAAAAATAATGAATAATTTAAAAGGAGAGCTCCCAAACCAGTTTGTTTGCAATGAATTACATGAGGCATTATCAGACTTACCTGTGAACCAGCATACAGAAACGAGAATTGTGGAGATTCCGGTATGCTATGGGGAACAATTTGGCCCGGATTTAGAATCTGTTGCTAAGTTGAACGGCTTAACGGCAGATGAGGTAGTTCAAATCCATTCTTCTGCAGAATACACTGTCTATATGATTGGGTTCGCACCAGGATTTCCGTATCTTGGAGGGATGTCTGAGGAAATTGCAGCGCCTAGATTGCCATCTCCAAGATTGAAAATACCCGAAAGAACAGTTGGGATTGCTGGCAAACAAACGGGTATTTATCCGATTTCAACACCTGGTGGCTGGAATTTAATTGGCCGGACACCAGTAGAGCTATTTCAACCAAATGCCGAAACACCAAGTTTGTTGCGAGCTGGAGATAAAATTCGTTTTAAACCGATTAGCTATCAAGAGTACATAGAGTGGGGAGGGCAAGAAGGATGATCACTATAAAAAAACCCGGACTCCTCACAACGATTCAAGACCTAGGTCGGTATGGCTTTCAAAAATACGGGGTAGTTGTGGGCGGAGCAATGGATACCGTTGCACACCGGATATCGAATTTGTTAGTGGGAAATGAAGAAAATGCCGCTACATTAGAAATCACACTTATGGGTCCTCATATAGAATTTCATGAAGATACACTTCTATCAATTTGCGGTGGTGATTTATCTCCTTCAATTAATGGAGAGCCAGTTTCAATGTGGAAAACCATTTATGTGAAAAAAGGAAGCGAACTTCGATTTGGTGCGGCGAAGGCTGGATGCCGAGTGAATTTGGGGATTGCAGGCGGATTGGCTGTACCCTCGGTCATGGAGAGCAAATCAACATATCTTAAGGCTGGCATTGGTGGGTTTAATGGAGGAGCTATAAAACAGGGAGATAAAATTTCAACCGATTCAATTAGTGGAGTAGCGCAGCACATGATGGGTCAACTGAAAAAAGACATGAAAAATCAAACATTCGTAGAAGCTGAATGGTCCATTGCATCTGAGCTCATCCCTGCTTTTAAAAATGACCAAGTGATTCGTGTGATGAAGGGACGTCACTACTCACTTTTTTCAACTTCAAGCCAAAATGCTTTTTTCTCCTCGCGTTTTGATGTTTCTACACAATCAGACCGTATGGGGTACCGATTAAAAGGAGTTCCATTGTCGTTAGCGCAACCGATTGACATGTTATCAGAAGCGGTAAGCTTTGGGACAATCCAAGTACCTTCAGATGGAAATCCGATTATTTTGCTGGCAGACCGCCAAACAACAGGAGGCTATCCAAAGATTGGGCAAGTTGCTGCTGTTGATTTGCCATTATTGGCTCAAGCAAAGCCAGGTGATACCATCCGTTTTACAGAAATTACTCATGAAGAGGCCCAGAAGTTGCTTTTGCAAAAGGAAAGAAAAATACAATTGCTAAAAAAAGCGATAGAATTGAAACTAAACGAGGGGGAATAAACATGCTTAAGGTTGATTTGAATTGTGATATGGGGGAGAGCTTTGGCACTTACAAAATGGGAAGAGATGAAGAAATTCTGGATTTCATCACTTCTGCTAATATTGCTTGCGGCTTTCATGCAGGAGACCCTGCGACCATTAGGAAAACGGTCCGTATGGCAATAGACAAAAATGTTGGGCTAGGCGTACATCCAGGATTGCAAGATTTAGTCGGCTTTGGTAGAAGAAATATGCAAATTTCTCCGCAGGAAGCATATGACCTTGTTGTCTATCAAATAGGGGCAATTTATGCTTTTGCTAAATCAGAAGGCGGACAAATTCAACACGTGAAACCCCACGGGGCTTTATACAATATGGCAGCAAAAAATTCATCACTCGCGATGGCGATTGCAGAAGCCGTCTACAAAGTGGATCCAAGCATTATTTTATTTGGTTTAGCAGGAAGCGAGCTAGTCAAAGCAGGTGAAAAAATTGGCTTGCGCACAGCAAATGAAGTATTTGCCGACAGAACATATCAAAGTGATGGCTCACTAACATCAAGGACTGAACCGCAGGCTCTCATTACGGACCGCGAAACAGCTGTGAAAGGCGTCATCCGCATGGTAAAGGAAGGGACTGTAGCGTCACTTCAAGGTATAGACGTCCCTATCCAAGCAGATACCATTTGTATTCATGGCGATGGAGAGAATGCACTGGACTTTGCTAGTTATATTTCTAGTAGCCTGCGGGAAGCTGGGATTGAAGTAGCAAAGATTGCAAGCTTTAAGTGAATAACGCCTTGATAGTTGTGCTAAAAAAATTACATATATTCTTGAATGACAGAGGCATGGATTGTGGCACCTAATGAACACCTACTACGCATCACTTCTTCTTACCGCTTCCAAATAAAATTCCATCACATCTACGATAAACCGATTCAATTTTCTATCTAGCTTTTTGTACATATAGCCAAAGGGATTGCGAATAAACTGCTTTTTGGTCTGTTGAATGGTTTCTTTGAAGGCCGTAAAACTAATATCTTCGAGTTGTTGTTTGCGGGATTGATATATTTCCCATTCCAGCAACGGCTTTAGTTGCTTGTACACTACATCTGCAAACCTCTTTGTCTCTGATGTATTACCTGTGGTAGAAGCTAGATAATGAAAGATTCGATTACGTATGGATGTATTGAGCATCGGGTACGTATGTTTACCGTATTGATGTTTAGGATTAGAAGATAAAGAAGGTTCTTGTTCAGTTGTTACAACCTCCGCCTTACTCTCACAAGGGGTTTCAGCTTCCTCTTGATGTGCCAAAATCGATGTGTCATGGTAGGGTAAAATAGAAAAGATGTTGGCGCCTTTGATGCCATTCATCTTTTTTGTTTGGATGCGTTGGATAATTTGAAATTCTTCTAGGCGTTTAAGCGTACGGAAAACAGTTCTTACAGAAATGCCTAAAGCTGCTGCAATTGTTTGTGCTTTTAGGTGGCAGGCTCCCGGGTAATCCAATGCATGCGAAGCCATTTTATAAAGAATTGCCTTGTCTGATGGAGTCAAATTGTAGTAATGCTTGTGGATATGTTGTTCCACTACTTCGTCCATTTCTTGTACAGTTGTAAATGTCGCATATGGTGCCAAATAATCAAAACGTGCCATTGTATTCTCCCTCTTTCTGCTTTTACATATTAAATAGAAGAAAGTGGGAGAAAGAGGACAACAAGAGAAAGAATTTTTTCGCTTTATGTGAATGATGATATCAGTCATGTTAAATAAATATATGTCTTCAATCTTCTTTCAGGTTGAAGGCTTTTTTATAAAGAAAATTTTTTCAGAATGAATTTCATACAGAGGAGGTAGAGCAAATGAAAATACTATTGGCGCCTGATTCATTCAAAGGTAGTTTAACAGCAATGGAAGCTGCTAATGCTATGAAAGAAGGAATACTGGAAGTGGACTCAAATATAAAAACGATTGTATTGC
Source organism: Rummeliibacillus sp. GQ308 (assembly GCF_059759115.1). Lineage (NCBI taxonomy): Bacteria > Bacillati > Bacillota > Bacilli > Caryophanales > Caryophanaceae > Rummeliibacillus > Rummeliibacillus sp. GQ308. Next base: position 379,783 of record NZ_JCAXDQ010000001.1, read on the forward strand.
CTGTGGCTGATGGTGGAGAAGGCACGATGCAAAGTTTAATTGATGCAACGAATGGCGAACTTACCCACGTACTTGTAGAAGATCCGCTGGGGGAAAACGTCCAGGCAGCATATGGAGTGCTTGGTGATGGAGAGACATGTGTAATTGAAATAGCTGAAGCTTCAGGGCTTACTCGTTTAAATAAAGAGGCATTAAATCCGATAAAGGCGTCTTCATATGGGACCGGACAATTGATCCAGCATGCATTGAATGCAGGGTATCGTAAATTTATCATTGGATTAGGTGGGAGTGCGACGAATGATGGGGGAGCAGGCTTGCTGCAGGCTCTTGGCATTCGTTTATTAAATGATGAAGGCGCAGACCTGAAAAAAGGTGGAGGAGCATTAGCTGATGTAGCCTCCATAGATATGAATGGTTGGGATGCTCGCATTGCAGATTCTGAATTTATCATAGCGTGTGATGTGAAAAATCCATTCGTCGGTCCAAATGGAGCTTCAGTTATTTTTGGACCACAAAAAGGTGCTTCTGCTGAAGAGGTTGTTTTATTGGATTCTAGTTTAAAACGTTTTGCGAATGTGATTGAAAGAGAGGTTGGCATTGCGTTACACGAGAAAGAAGGAGCAGGAGCCGCGGGAGGTGCTGGAGGAGCATTCCTAGCTTTTTTTGATGGACAAATGAGACAAGGTATTCATGTAGTATTAGAAGCTGTTGATTTTACTCACCATGTATCAGACGCCGATCTTGTATTGACCGGAGAAGGAAAAACAGACCTACAGACATTATCAGGAAAGACGCCCATAGGAATCGCCCAAGCAGCCAAAAAAGCAGGCAAACCCACTATTTTAATTTCTGGAACGATTGATGAGGATTGCCGATATAGTCTTACACCCTATTTTAATGAAATCAATTCGGTTGTAGAAGAGAGCGTCTCAACGGAAAAGGCAATGGATGCAGCCTTTGTATATTTGAAGGAGAAGACAAAAGAAGTGATGGGAAGATTCGTATGTAAGAAAAATAAAGAAAAGAAATTATAACATCGCAAAAAAGTTTCACTTTAACGGAAACTTCTACCAGAAACAAGAGGAGCTAGGTCTTTGAATGATTTTCTACAAAAAATTAATTAATTGTTACTTAAGCACTTGCCACTATTAAAAGATGGCAGGTGCTTTTTTTGTTCAGTTTTTATTCAGTGCTGTGACGGTATGATAACAAAGGTGTTCAGTTAGAGGCTTTCAAAAAGAAAATTAGTGTTTGATATGAAGTATTTTTGCCGATTTTATATAGTATTTCTTCTAGTTTTTGCTATACTATGAAAGTTAAAATTGATTCGAAAGATATAATAGAGGAATTATTTCAAGTAAAATAGAAATAATAATAGAACATTATACTTATGGCTGAAAAATAATTTTTATTAGAAAGTGTGTTTTAGGCATTAAGAATTATTGAGAGGAATATAATTAATAACCCCTATAAACCTAGTGATAATAAGGGATTCAGGGGCATGATAAGGAGCCAAAGTGCTTACTATGAAAATACGAGGAGAAACAGTATGAAAGTATTAATAACAGGAGGCTATGGTTTCATTGGTTCGCATGTAGCTGATCGCTTTCATAAAGAAGACCATGAAATATTTATTATTGATGATTTATCATCAGGCAAGAAAGAGAATATCACCTTTAAACACAAAAGATACGTACTTTCTGTTGATGATCCAAAATGTGAAGAAATTTTTAAAGCAGTCCGATTTGATATTGTCATTCACCTAGCTGCTCAAATAAGTGTCGTAAAATCCTTTAATAATCCTTTGTTAGATACAGAATCTAATGTTGTTGGGCTTGTAAATATATTATCACTTTCTCAAAAGTACCATGTGAAGAAGTTTATATTTGCTTCATCTGCAGCTGTATATGGTGTGAACGGTCAATTGCCTTTATCAGAAGAAGAGGAATGTGCACCAATATCACCATATGGAATCAGCAAATGGATTGGTGAAACGTATTGTGAAAAGTGGAACGAAATATATGGGTTTGAAACTGTGTGTTTTCGTTTTTCAAATGTATATGGTCCTCGTCAGAATAGTAAAGGCGAGGGTGGGGTCGTTTCTAAGTTTGTAAACAACACATTAAATAGCGAAGCACTGAAGATTTTCGGAGACGGCGAACAAACAAGAGATTTTATATATGTCGGCGATATTGCGGACGCTATATATAGGTCGACCAATGCTCCTATTAGTGGAGTCTTTAATCTATCCACAAACACAGAAACAAGCATTAATGACTTGGCGCAGATCTTTCAGGATATACACGGAAAAGTGAAAGTAAATATGCTGCCTGAAAAAGAAGGCGATATCCGCCACTCTGTTTTAAATAATAGGAAACTTATGGATGGCATCGATTGGAGTCCACTTTATGATATTAGGTCAGGATTAGAAAAAACATATCAATGGGCTGCAAGAGATCGGGCGCAAAAAGAAATAGCAGCTACTTCTGTAGAAGCAACAGATAAGCCGAAGAATTTTGCGCATGTGGTAAAGCCTTTTAAAGCTTACATCGAAAATATAGTTGTTTTCCTTATCATCGCATGGTTTGTGCTGACAAATGATATATCTATTTTTAATACGACAGAAATTGGTGTTTTTTATATTATGATTTTTGGTGCTATGTATGGTATTAAACAATCTATCTTGTCTGTCGGCTTATCAATTGGACTATTAACCATAGAGAAACTGTTTGAGGGAAGAGAGTTTATATCTTTATTGTACGATACATCATTTTTCTTCCAGGTTGCTTTATTCTTATTTATCGGATTAGTAGTTGGCTACTCTGTACAACGTAAAACAAACCGCTTGCAAGAGCAGCGACAAAAAATGACTGAGCTGGAACAACGTTATGAGTTTTTAGAAGGCATTCATACAGAAACTCGAGAGGTTAAGGATGAGCTCCAAATGCGTCTATTGAATAGCGAAGATAGCTTTGGTGAAATTTATTCCATAATAAAAGAACTAGATGAACTGGAGCCGGAAAAGGTATTTTCAAAAGCTGTTCAAGTAGTAAAACAGGTGATGGACGCTGATAATGTATCAATTTATGTCTTTAATCGTAACCAAGCATTTTTAAGATTAGTAGCGAATACAAACTTCTCTCAATCAGCTCAAAAAAATTCGATTAAAGCAACTGAATATAAATATATACAGCATGTATTGCAAACAGGCACTATCTTTGTAAATAAAGAGTTGTGGCCGGATACGCCTATTATGGCAGCACCCATCTATCGCAACAATAAGATTTCTGCTGTGATTACAATCGACTGGATGGAATTTAAACACATGTCACTCTACCATGAAAATTTATTTAAAATCACAACAGAGCTTGCTGGTTCAGCATTAGATAGAGCATTGCGTTATATAGAGGCGACAGAGGCTAACCGATTTATTCCTGAAACGAATGTCTTATATCTAGAAGTATTTAAAAGCATATTAGAAAGCAAGAGGGAACAAAAAGATAAGTACGGTATGCCGTATGCAGTGCTTGAGGCTTTTGTTGTTCAGCAAGAGATAAGTGTTTATGCAAATAAATTATCAAATTTATTACGAGAAACGGATTACATTGGCATGTTAGACCAGAATCGGATGGGTGTCATTCTTTCGAATACAAATCGGAATGATGTGGAGTTAATTTTATCGCGTTTTGAGGCAAATCATATTTCTATGCGCTTGTTAGAAGGGGAAATGTAAAAATGCTGTACCTCTATCTTATTTATGTAATAGTCTCTGCTATTATCCTTGCGTTGGCTAAAAGAAATGTAAAGGAATGGCTTTTAGGTATGACGCTTGTGTCCTTTTTACCGTTAATTGGCTGGTTGTTACCTAGCATTTGGCCAAAAAAGTTTATTTCAAATGAAGGTAAATTTTTAGAGGATTATATGAATGAGCAAACGAATGATATAGAAATTGAGTTATTAACAAAAGAAGAAAGTGTAAAGCGTGAAAAAGAATTGAATGTGATTCCGATTAAAGAAGCATTGGTTATCAATGATTTTACGACGAGAAGGAAATTGATGCTCGATGTTTTAAAGAAAGACACCATGCAATATATTGATGTCATCAAAATAGCGGTGCTAAATGAGGACTCGGAAACTTCTCACTTTGCTGTAGCTGCTGTCATGGAAGTGAAACGAAAATTATCTCTTTCACTTCAGCGTTTTTCTGTAGAATTTGAAAAGAATCAGCAAGACACAACGGTTGCTAGATCATATGCGCAGGTTGTGAAAGAGTACATGGCAAGCGGATTTTTAGATGATCAAACGTTAAAGAAGTATAAGTATATTTACATCCAAGCTGTAGGGATATTGATTGAACATGGGCAAGGTGAACCAGAGATTTATGAAGAGAAGATGAGAGTAGAAATGGAATTGCAGGAATACCAAGAGGCTGAAAAGACGGGGCTTCAATACTTGGAAGCCTACCCTTTGAATGAGGAGCCCTACCTGTTTCTGATGGAGTACTATTACAGAACAAAATCAAAAATGAAGATGCAGGAGATTTTAGATGAATTGATGAATTCAACAATCCAATTTTCCAATCGTGCTCTTACCGTCGTGAGATACTGGTCGGGAGGAAATAAGCATGAACTTCAAAAGTAAGGAATTAAGAAAAGTATATATTATTCTATTTCTTTTATTTGCCTGTGGTCTTTTACTCTTGTTTTCTCGTTCACAAACCGTTTTGAAAGCTCAAAAAGCAGATCATCCACAAAGAAATCAATATTTGGCAACGTTGGAGAACCAGCGGAAGACACCTCAGCTAACCGGAGATAATTATTGTATAGCATATAATTCTTCAAGCGATTATAACAGGAAGCTAAAAGCGAATGCTGAAAAAGCGCTTGAAAATATGAAAAAGCGAACCACAATTTTTGATACGAAGGAACACCGAGTAAAGTTAAAGGATTGTAATACCACAATTCTTGCTACCGAGCATTTAAAAGATCTTGGTTCTGTAGAGACTATCGAAAAATATGTACAGAATGGTGGCTATGTCCTTTTTATGTCAGTCTTTAATCAGGATTCAGCATATCAAATTTTATATCGGAAGTTGGGTATCTCAAGTTTTGGAGATTATGTATCACCAAAAGGTATTCACCTGTTGTCAAATGTATTAATTGGAGAAAAAGGATATAAAGTCGACGATGATTTTATAACAAACGATTCGATCAGTCTGGATCTTGATGATCAAACAGAATTGCTTGCTGAAAGTGCAGATAAAACGCCGCTCCTCTGGAAAAGTAAATATGGCGAAGGGGCTTTTATGGTTTTCAATGGGACCATCATGCAAGAAAAGATAAGTCGTGGTCTATTTACAGGCGCCTTAAGTCTATTAGTTCCTGATTATATTTATCCTGTGTTTAATGAAAAGCTGTTTTATATTGATGATTTTCCCGCACCTATTCCAAAAGGCAGGAATGCTGCTATATCAAAGGAATATCAGCGTGACATCCCATCTTTCTATAATGAAATTTGGTGGCCGAATATGCTGAAAACAGCGAAGAAGTATGGTTTTAAATACACTGGTGGGATTATTGAATCGTACACAGATGTAGTAACACCTCCTTTTGATAGTGTAGAAGATAAAGATAGCCATTACTTAATTGCCTTTGGTAGAGAATTATTAAAAAGCGGCGGAGAATTAGGCTTTCATGGATTTAATCATCAATCGCTTGTTTTAGACCCAAAAGTATCTTCAGTATATGGCTACAAGGTGTGGAAGGATGAAGAGGATATGTCGGATTCCATTCGTGAACTCAGCGCGTATGTAAGCAGGGCATTCCCAAATTACAAGATTACTAGCTATATTCCGCCATCCAATGTACTGTCTGAAGAAGGAAGACGCGCTTTAAAGGCAGCTTGGCCAGATTTAACTGTCATAAGTTCTGTGTATAGGGAGGATATGACGGGACTCGGCTATGTCCAAGAGTTTGAGGTTGCAAAAGATGGCATTATTGAAATGCCTCGAATTACATCAGGCTATTTTGAGAGTGGATTTGATCGGTGGTCCATCGCTAATACTGTCACAGAGTTAGGGTACTTTTCTCATTTTGCCCACCCCGATGATGTGATTAGTGAAGATCGCAGCAATAATCTTGGCTGGAAAGAGATGTATGATGAATTTGATCAATACATGGCAAGAATTAAAGGAACGTATCCGTGGCTGCGTGCTAATACATCAACAGATGCAGCTTATGAAGTAGCCAATACGCTGCAAATGCAAGTGGAATGGAAGCATACGGAAAATCGTTTGGAAGGTCATATTAGCAACTATGCGCCGAACCAGTTTTATATCCTACGAACAGATAAGAAGCTGAATAGATTAGAGCATTGTGAAGCTACAAAGATTGATACACATACGTACTTAATAGAAGCAAAAAAGGCAGATTTTAAAATTGATTTGGGGGAATCCTGATATGCGCATATGCTTGATAGCTGAAGGATCTTATCCATATGTGGCGGGCGGTGTTTCTAGCTGGATTCACAGCCTTATGACAACGATGAAGGAGCATGAATTTATCATTTATGCTATAGGAGCAGAAATGAAACAAAAGGGACAGTATAAATACCAGCTGCCGCCAAATGTAGTGGAATTAAAAGAGATATTTTTAGATGAATATTTATATGAGAAAAAGAAATGGGGGAAAAGGTATAATCTTTCGACTGTACAGAAAGAGTCCCTCATCTCGTTAATCAATAATGATGTAAATGTGCCCTGGAACGAGTTATTTGATTTGATACGAAGCAAGAAGTTTTCTAATGTAGGCGAATTTTTATCAAGCAAGGATTATTATGATCTGGTCGAGTTTATGGGGAAGAATGAATACACGCAAGCACCTTTCACCGAACTATATTGGACGATCAGCTCTATGTTGCTACCTCTCATATCCATTATCCAGCATGAGGTCCCTAAAGCGGATATCTACCATGCTGTCTCCACAGGATATGCAGGTGTAATAGGGACATTAGCCAAGCATCTATACCAGAAGCCATTGGTCCTGACAGAGCATGGGATCTATTCGCGTGAAAGAGAAGAAGAAATTATTAAAGCAGATTGGGTTAAAGGATATTTCAAAGATATTTGGATTAACTACTTTTACACTTTATCAAGCTCTATTTATCATGCTGCAGACCAAGTCGTGACACTCTTCAACCGTAACAGAGAAATCGAAATAGAATTAGGCTGCCCTGATGAAAAAATTCGGCTTATTCCGAATGGTGTTGAGTGGAAGGATTATCAACAGCTAGAAGTAAAATCAGATACTCAACATATTCGAATTGGAGCAATCGTCAGGGTCGTGCCTATTAAAGATATTAAAACAATGATCCAAAGCTTTGCATTAGTAGAAAAGAAGGTTCCAAATGTTGAGCTCTATATCATGGGCCCTACTGATGAGGACTCTGAGTACTACGAGGAGTGCCTTCAATTGGTAGATGCTCTCGAAATAAAAAATATTGTTTTTACAGGTTTAGTCAATATCAAAGACTTTTTAGGGCAAATAGACTTTTTCCTATTAACTAGTATCAGTGAAGGCCAACCATTGGCTATTCTTGAAGGGTTAGCCTGTGGGAAACCCTTTGTATGCACAAATGTTGGCGGATGCAAAGAAATGCTGTTTGGCGGATTAGATGATGATTGTGGTCAGGCAGGATTTATTGCACCGGTTATGCATTATGAAGAAATCGCGCATTACATGATTGAACTGTGCAATAAACCTGAATTACGCAGAGAATTTGGAAAGAATGGATTGGAACGAGTGAAACATTTTTATACCAGATCTGCTTTGATATCAAACTATCGACAATTATATCAATCGATAGGAGAGGAATAGACATGGCGGGAATTGGTTTTGAACTTCGAAAACTATATAGAGAACAGGGGCTTGTTCAAAATGTAAGAGCTTATGTATATTCTTCTGTGACTACGATTGGTCCAATGATTTTGTGCTTAATTTTGATGTTTGCCCAACAAATGATGATGAAGGCGAATGGCAGCAGATACTTAGAGAACGAGTTGTTTATTGCAACGATGGTTTATAGTTTTGTGTTCTCCATCATCATAACATCTGGATTTTCAATGAGCGCTACTAGATATGTTGCCGACATGGTGTACCAGAAGTCATTCAGCAAAATTATTTCAGCTTATTATGGAACTCTCATTGTTGTCGTGCCGCTAGCTGGAGTAATTGCTCTACTCTTTCTTTATAGTGTGGAAGAATCGATAGGCTATAAACTAGTTGCTTATTTGTTCTTTATAGAATTAGTGATTATTTGGCTACAAAATGTTTTTTTATCTGCCCTGAAAGACTATAAGAGAATAGTACGAGGGTTCGTGATCGGCGTTGTTATTTCAATATTAATTAGTCTCTTATTGTTCAAAGTGACAACACTACCACCCGCAATTAGCGCTTTAGCTGGTATTGATGTGGGATTCGCAGTAATAGTAGGAATGATTATGTTTCACTTTGAACGTGTTTTTCCAAGAGATCCTTCAAAAGATTACTTTGCCTTTTTAACGTATATCCGGAAGTATCCATCTATTTTTTTTAGTGGTCTATTCGTGTATTCTGGCGTTTATATTCATAATTTTGTTTATTGGATATTCTCCGATCGTCATTTTATAGTGGCCGGCCGATTTGTCTTAATGCCATTTTATGATGTGCCAGTTTTTTACGCGTATATCTCTGTATTGTCGTCTCTCGTCTTATTTGTCGTGATGGTAGAAACCAAATTTTATGAAAGGTTTTTAAATTATTACCAAAACGTCGTGAACGGCGGCACATATGAGAGTATGAGCAAAGCAAAGAAGAAGCTTCGGGAAGTATTGATGCAACAGCTGACCTTCCTCGTAGAAGTCCAAGTGCTATTTACGGTTTTATCTATCGCTTTAGGTATTCTGTATTTGCCTAAGATTGGATTTACCATGGAACAACTGGATTTGTTCCTTATATTGTGTTTGGGATATGTCTTCTTTATCATTCTGTTTGTTATCTTGCATTTGCTCATGTATTTTGATGATCGAAAGGGAGTTTTATTTATTAGTGGCTTATTTATACTAGTGAACGTTCTTTTAACGTTTGGCACTCTGAAGATAAATTTTGATGGTGCAGGCATGTTTTTTGCGTCATTCTTTGTTTTATTCATTGCCATTTATCGGTTGCTTTATATTATTAAAAACTTAGATTACTATACCTTCTGTTCTCAGCCAGCTATTACGATGAGCAAGAAGAAGCAGGCTTTATCGCGTCCCTTAAAATCTCTTTCTCTTTTCGTTCTTTCTATTAGTGCGGCAATGTTGCTAACAGCCTGTTCCAAAGAGAGTCAGGCCGATAATAAGAAACAACAAGTGAAGAATGAGATAGAGGTCGAATCTGCGAAAAATAACGATAAGTTAGAAGATGATAAGCGTTTGTATGAAAAAGATCAAGATCACTCGATTAAAAATATGTATATTACCGTGTTGCCAGACAAATCTAAAGGGTTAGATTGGTATAAACTCAATCGAAATACCAATCGCCAGAACAAAGACAAATTGGATATTATTTTTGCCGAAGGCACTGGTGGTGATAAAGGGGAATTTAGTGTAAATGAGGATGAACCTAATGCCAAAATAAGCCTTCGGGGGAACTCTTCACGAGAGGCTGCGCAGAAATCATATAAAATCAAATTGTTTGATAGTGCAGGTCTTTGGCAGCAACAACGCACAATTAATTTAAATAAACATATTGATGATCCTAGTCGTTTACGAAATAAATTGAGTTTTGACTTGATGGAAAAAATTCCACATATGACAAGCCTTCGTACGCAGTTTGTCCATTTGTATGTAAAGGATTTGACTGATGGAAACAAAAAGAAATATGAGGATTATGGCCTCTATACACAAATTGAGCAGCCGAATAAAAGGTTTCTTCGTACACATTTACTAGATCCGAATGGTTATTTATATAAGGTAACTTTCTTTGAATTTAATCGGTATCCTGATGAAATCAAAGTGAAAACAGACCCGAAATATGATAAACAAAAATTTGAATCTATTTTAGAGGTTAAAGGAAAAGATGACCCCGAAAAGTTGATTTCTATGTTGGATGATGTGAATAACGATAATATGCCAATAGAGGATGTTATTGAAAAACACTTTGATGTGGATAATTTGCTTACTTGGACCGCAATGAATATTCTCATGGACAATATGGATACGGATGCCAATAACTTCTTTCTTTATTCACCATTGAATTCTGATAAATGGTTTATCTTGCCGTGGGATTATGATGGCGGTTGGGAATTACAGCGAAGTGTTAATAGTATCCGACCTTACCAAGCAGGGATCAGTAACTATTGGGGAAATGTATTGTTAAATCGTTATTTTCGTTCAGAAAAAAATGTTCAAAGATTAACGGATAAAATTGAAGAGTTATCAAACCTAATCAATAAACGTACAGTGACTGCTCAAATGAATCAATATAAAGGTCTAGTAAAACCATTCGTCTTTAGCAGTCCAGATAAAAATTATTTGCCTATTGAAAATAAGCTTTATGAGAATGACTTAGACTTAATAAGAAATACACCGGATAGAGCTAAGAAAAGATATTATGCGGATATACAAAAACCGAAGCCTTTTTATACGGATGATGTAGAACAAAACGGTAATAAATTGATCTTCACATGGGATGTTTCCTTTGATTTACAGGGCGATGATGTATTTTATACATTTACGGTTGCTAAAGATCCTTCTATGAAAAATATAGTTGCTACTAAGAGAGATATACGCACTAATAGAGTGGAATTAGAAGATTTGGCTAAAGGGCATTATTTCTGGAAGGTATCAGTTAGGGATAGCAAGAACCATCAGCAAACCTCTTTTGATTTGTATACAGATGAAGAAGGAACAAATTATTACGGAATAAGAGATTTTGAGGTAGATTAATATGGATATTGCACAAAAGGTTTTTAGACACGAATTTAAATATTATCTCAACGCTTTAGAATATGTGGCGTTACAAAAGAAGATTGCTAGTTTCTTACCGCTTGATTCCCATTCATTTGATGAAGAGGGGTATCTCATCTCAAGTTTATACTTTGATGGTATACATCAGCATTCACTGTATGACAAAAACAACGGCGTTCTCAATCGAGAGAAATATCGCATTCGTATTTATAATGGGAGCGATCAAAAGATTACGCTAGAGAGAAAAAGTAAGAATGGAGATTTTATATGTAAGGAAAATGCTCCTCTTTCTAAGCAAGAGTACGAGGCCATTTTAAATGGGCATCCGGAGGTCTTGGCAGATAAAGAAGATGTATTGCTCAAGGACTTCTATGCCGCTTTAATGTATCGAAATTTCCAGCCAGTCGTTATTGTGAGTTATACACGAGAGCCATATGTGTATGAGCCTGGTAACGTAAGGATTACATTCGATAAAAAATTAAATGCTGCAGTCAATACTATTGATTTGTTCGATGAACATATGATTTCTCAGGAAGTATTATTGCCGGAACAAGTCATCATGGAAGTGAAATTTGACCATTTTTTACCTGGTAGCATTCGTCAGTTATTACAACCTGAGAGAATGCTGCGTTCTGCTATTTCTAAATATGTGCTATGCAGAGAAGCAACATTTCAAAACTTTAAATAGAAACTTGAGGGAAATTATATGAATGATACAATGGGTTTTCAAGATTTTTTTAAGAAAAGCATTCTTCATCTCGAATCTTTTGAGACGGTATCCTATATTGATATAGTACTAGGGTTAGCTTGTTCTTTTGGCATCGGGATGTTTATCTACTGGATTTATAAAAAATATTTCCGCGGTGTTGTCTATAGCTATAACTATAATGTTTCATTCGTTCTAATGACAATGATTACCACTTTAATCATTATGACCATCAGCTCAAATATTATCCTGTCACTAGGGATGGTAGGGGCTTTGAGTATTGTCCGTTTTAGAACAGCAGTTAAAGATCCATTAGATATAGCATATATGTTTTGGGCGATCGCAGCTGGTATTGCGACAGGGGCTAAAATGTATCCATTATCTATTATTGGTTCTCTTGCATTTGGTCTGGTCATTGCATGGTTGTCTAAGAAGAAAGCAAAACATGAAGTGTACTTGCTGATCATACGGCATACAGATGAAGCAACTGACGAGCTACGTGTATTATTGCGAAAACTAAATACAAAGCTAAAATCCAAAAGCATTCGTAACGGATTTACAGAGGTAACAGTGGAGATTAATTTAGTTGATGACAACACAGCTTTTCTGAGAGAAATTGACCAAATGAATGGTGTGCAGTCTTGCTCCTTAGTCAACTACACAGGCGACTACGCACAATAATGCATAAATTATATACAAACACAGCCTTATATGGAGGCTGTGTTTTTTACGGGTGTGAGCTTTTTTAGTAACCATTAATGGTATTATAGCGGTAGGAATATTTATAGAAAGGAGGAAACCGATATAGTTAATAATATCCGATTTTTATGGCGAGACAATACAATGGGTAGATGTCTTTCTTGCTTGATCATTGCTTGCCTAAGTCTCTTTATCTGGTGTATAGATGCCAGTGCAGAGACAACCACTTCTCGTATTTTTTATGTAGATAATAATGGGAATGACGAGAATAGCGGAACCATACATGAGCCTTGGAAAACAATACAAAAAGCTGCAGACAATACTGCACCTGGAGATCTTGTATATGTTAGGGGAGGTATTTATCCTGAGTTGGTCTCTATTAAAAATTCCGGCACAGCGGAAGATGGATATATTACGTTCAAGGCATATCCAGGAGAAACGCCAGTAATGGATATGAATGAGCAGGTGATAAAGAAAGGGAATTCAGCTTTCTTTACGATAAATGCAAATTACATTGTAATTGACGGATTTGAAATGAAGAACTTAATCACAAACGGTCCTGAATATTACCCGAACGGTATCCTAGTTATGAATCAGAGCCATCACATACGTCTCGTTCAAAATGATATTCATCATATTGAAAATCATTCGAAAAAAGGAAATGCACATGGGATATTGATTTACGGAAATGCCTCAGATCCTATTTCGGATATCACAATCAAGGACAACAATATCCACCATTTAATTCTGGGTAATAGTGAAGCATTAACACTGAACGGTAATGTAGAAAAGTTTACTATATCAGATAATGTAGTACATGATAATAATAATATTGGCATTGATATAGCGGGGTTTTATGGGACATGTACTGGGTGCATAGACCAAGCAAGAAATGGAACGATTAAAAACAATCGTGTCTATCTGAACAGTTCTAAAAAGAACCCATCCTACGCTGGGCACTATGCTGCAGGCGGTATTTATGTAGACGGAGGAAAAGCGGTTAAGATATTAAATAATATCGTATATAAAAATGATTTTGGGATAGAGCTTGCAAGCGAAAGAAAAGGGAAAACAACAAGTTCAGTAACGGTGAAGAATAATAATATCTTCAATAATAACGGGGCAGGTCTTCTATTAGGCGGGGCATATACCTCAAATGGTGGAGCAAGCAAAAATATCATTACAAATAATGCATTCTCTTTAAATGATATTAAGCATCAAGGCTATGGTGAGATTACTTTTCAAAAATATGCCAAAAAGAATCAGATTATAGACAATAAATTTTATATAAAAAAGAAATCGACAACTATTTATCCCGTCCCGAAAAAAAATCCAGAAAACACTTTTAAAAATAACAAAACCTATTTTGAATTCTCCATTTTTCCTACCTATGAATATTTATCTCTATCTTTCTAGGATGCTTTAAATTTTTAATGTAATTAGGAACAATAAAGCCAAACGAAGCGGAAGTTACTTTCTAATTGTTTGGCTTTTCACTTTGTGGAAATTGTATTTGTAAAGCAGCCTTTCCATCTATTAGTAGATATAGTGGGACAAAAATCGGATAAAGACCAACGATTCGAAAAAGTAGTATAATAATGTAGCTAAATACTTACTCAATATGATATAGTTCCTTTTTAGAACCATGGATTTCTTATATAGCAACGCTGGTAAGTTGCGATACATAGTTTTCTTTGAAAGGATTCAATTGTTTAAAAGAAGGAGAGAATATTGTTGAACAAGATAATTTTTGATGTAGATACTGGTATAGATGATGCAATGGCGATGGCATATGCAGTCAAAGCAAGCGAACTGGAGGTGCTTGCCTTTACGACTTGTTTTGGTAATGTGCCAGTGGAGGATGCAACCCGCAATACACTAACTGTACTAGAAAAGTTAGGAAAGCAGATACCGGTTTATCAAGGAGCGGCAGAGACCTTCGCACGTGGTGAGAAAACGCATTGGGCAAGGCATGTCCATGGTGAGGATGGATTAGGTAATAAAAGATCTGATGATATTTTGAATTTCCAGGCGGAAAGCCAATATGCACCTGATTTCATCATTGAACAGGTGAAAAAACACCCACATGAGATTACGATTATTGCTGTTGGACCGCTGACGAACATTGCGCTTGCTATCCAAAAAGATCCAGAAATTGTTTCGCTCGTGAAAGAAGTGGTCATCATGGGTGGTGCAGTAAGAGTACCAGGAAATACGACTCCATTTGCAGAAGCGAATATTCATGCGGATCCGGAAGCAGCAGAATTTGTTTTTGCTTCTGGTATTGAAGTGGTTCTTGTTGGGCTAGATGTAACCATGCAGACATTATTGCCAATTTCCAAGTTGCAAGAATGGCGTGAAACAGGAAAAGAGAGCGCTGCATTTTTGGCAGACATTACAGAGTTTTATATTGATTTTTATGAATCTACATATCCTGGCATTGGCGGCTGCGCGCTTCATGACCCACTAGCTGTAGGCGTTGTGATTGACCCAAGCTTTGTTAAATTGGAGTCCATCGAAGTAGGTGTCGTAACAGAAGGGGAAGAAGTCGGCAGAACCTTCGAGCAGTCAAATGGCGGACCAAAAATTCGCGTATGTACAGAAGTAGATGCAGATAGATTTGTAGAGCATTTT
Source organism: Rummeliibacillus sp. GQ308 (assembly GCF_059759115.1). Classification (NCBI taxonomy): domain Bacteria; kingdom Bacillati; phylum Bacillota; class Bacilli; order Caryophanales; family Caryophanaceae; genus Rummeliibacillus; species Rummeliibacillus sp. GQ308. The sequence goes on from NZ_JCAXDQ010000001.1 coordinate 394,809, forward strand.
GTTAATCATACTGTATAACGATTTGAAAAAGGGGACCCTACACAGGTGTCCTCTTTTTCTGTCCTGTCTTCTCGACATTTGAGCAGTGCAACGTGTGAGAGCAGATATCGTCCTATGCCTAGGAGGTGGATTTCTAGTGAAGTGGAAGAACAACTTGAAGAAGAAACAGGTTTTTATCTTTTGCCTGTTGCTTTTTTTATGTTTAGTTTCCATGGTTTTTGTAACGAATAACTATGGTGTATATGACCGACCAATTGCTAAAGTAGCCCATATGGAAGTCACGCATTCAGAAGCTGAGATAGATATGAATGGAAATAAAGATCGCCTGTACACGCAGAAGCTGATTGGTGAATTAAAAAATGGCAAACAAAAAGGAAAGAAAATCGAGTTAACGAATTCATACACGAAATCGAAGGCCTACGATCAAGCCTATAAAACGGGTGATGAGTTATTTATCACTATTGATAAGTCAAAAGAGAAGACCTTGAAGGGTACTATCCAAGATGTAAAACGCGATAAATATATGATGGCAGGTTTTTGGGCGTTTCTCTTTGTTTTATACGGGATTGGGAAAAAACAGGGGCTATTCGCTGTCTTTAGCTTAGCTGTCAATATTGCTTTACTGGCAGGAGCTCTTGAAATATATGTACGAACTGGACAAAATCTATTACTTCTTTCGGGTTTATTGGTAATTCTCTTTACAGTTCTGTCGCTTTTGGTTATTAATGGGCCGAACCAAAAAACATATGCAGCCATTTTGACAACGTTGTTAGGGACCTTTGCTTCTATTGGCATTACACTGCTTGTCATGCGGCTGACTTCAGAAAACGGCCTTCGCTATGAAGAGATGCAGTTTTTGACACGACCCTATAAGACCGTGTTCATTGCAGGACTATTTATTGGAGCGCTTGGCGCCGTCATGGATGTTGCGATTACCATCACTTCTTCTATTTTTGAGTTGTGGGAGAAGAACCACGACATAACGATTCAGGCATTGAAAAAGTCTGGACTCGAAATTGGCAGAGATATCATGGGTACCATGACGAGCATTTTGTTTTTTGCATATATTAGCGGTTCTATTCCCATGTTGATTCTCTATTTAAAAAATGCACTTCCGCTAGGATACACGTTGTCCGTTAATCTTTCTTTAGAATTAACACGGGCTTTGGCGGGCGGCATAGGTATCGTGCTGGCGATTCCGATTGGCTTATATATTTCAATTTTTTTCATAAAGAGAAAGAGGGCTAATATATGAATACGATTGTAGTATTGGCAGCAATTTTACTTATTTTAATGATTCTTGTTGGAGGGGCAAAAGGGGCAAAATCCTTCATCGCGTTATTTTTGAATTTTATCGTCATTCTATTTACTGTTATCTTAATGTTAAATTCGCATAATAATCCGGTGGTTTTGACCTTGATTGCATGTATTGGCGTTAGTGCAATCAATCTCTTTTATATTAATGGCATTAACAGCAAAACAGTGATTGCCTTCGTATCGACACTTATCACAATAAGTATTCTTCTTTTGCTTATTTATCTATTCGCCAAAAAAGCGATGATCCAAGGTTTCAGCGAAGAAGAAGAGGAGGGTATCAGTATATTTTCACTGCATATAGGAATAGATTTTGTGAAAGTAGCTGTATCATTAATCATTATCAGTACGCTTGGCGCCATTACCGATGTGGCAATCGCCATTTCTTCGCCGATAAGGGAAGTATTTCATCATCATCCGAAAATAAGCCGCCAGGAGCTTTTCAACTCAGGGATGGTCATTGGCAGAGATATATTGGGCTCTGATACGAATACACTTTTCTTCGCTTTCATTGGTGGCTACATGGCACTGCTACTATGGTTCCGTGATCTATCATATTCCTTTGGGGAAATCATTAATTCGAAAGTCTTCGGAGCGGAAATGCTGACGATTTTCTGTGGAGGTATCGGCATTGCGCTCATTATTCCGATAGCGGCAGGTCTTAATGCATGGTATATCACAAAATATGTACAAGGCGAAGATACAAAACAATACGAATAGAAAAACTGTAATAAGCCTATCATTTCTAATGGAGATGAAGGCTTTTTCTTTATTGTTAGTGGATGACTAGGTTTCGCGTTTCAGTGCTATGCTTTGAAGGGTAGTAATGTACAAAGTGGTTAATTGGCTTCAGTTATTTTTGCGGAAGAATTCACTGCCAATTAACTGAAAAATTTATTTTTGTCTGTGACGAATTAAAGTCCTAAACACCTACTGTTTTCCATATAATAAACCGAATCATCACTCTCACCTGCCGCCGTACAAAAATCTTTAGAAAGAAGGGGAAAAGTTATATAATCAAGAAACACATTGGTGCAGCAGTGGAGGTGATTCTATTTGCAGCAAAAAATATTGCCGGCCATGTCGACGATGAAGGATTTTGAGAAGTTTTTAGCATCGCCCTTTGAAATAGGGGTATTTCTGGAGGTCCACATCTCTCAGCTGAAGAATATCCATAAAATGGCTAAAGAACATAATAAAAAAATGTTTTATCATATGGATTTAGTTCATGGACTAAAAAATGATGATTTTGGGACAACATATGTGTGCCAGGAATATAAACCATATGGACTGATTTCTACCAAATCAACCGTGATTACCACAGCCAAAAAAAATGGCGTAATCGCCGTGCAGAGAATTTTTTTAATTGACAGCCATGCGCTGGAGAAAAGCTATAAACTCATCGAGAAGATAGAACCCGATTTTATAGAAGTAATGCCTGGGGCCATGCCTCATATGATACGTGAGGTAAAAGACAGGTTGAACATTCCAATCTTTGCAGGTGGGCTAATCCGTACAGTGGAAGACGCAGAAAAAGCGCTTAATGCAGGGGCTTCTGCGATTACCACATCAGAGAAAGAAATATGGAAGCGCTTTTCCTAGAAGTTTGAAATGTAAAAATACTTGTTGACAGCGCTTTCTTTTACGATTAATATGTATTGTAAGTTAATAATCGTGAAGGAGATTGGGAGATCACAGGCAGTAGTAGCTCTTTTTGAGAAGCTATCTATGTCTATGGTCTCCCTTTTTCTTTTACACAAATTCATTCAAATAAAGGGGAGCGGTTAGTATGACACCATTTTGGGGTGAAATGTTAGGTACTATGATTTTGGTTGTATTTGGTGCAGGGGTTTGCGCCGGTGCTAATCTAAACAAATCTTTCGCAAAAAACGGAGGATGGGTTGTCATTTCGTTGGCCTGGGGGCTTGCGGTGACAATGGGTGTATTTGCAGTCGGTAGTATAAGCGGCGCACATTTAAATCCAGCTGTAACCATTGGCCTAGCGATGAACGGTGATTTTCCTTGGGCAGATGTACCAAAATATATTCTGGGTCAAATGATTGGAGCTATTTTAGGATCAGTGTTAATCTATCTTCATTATCTTCCACATTGGAAAGCAACAGATGATCCTGCCGCTAAATTAGGTGTATTTGCTACTGGACCAGCAATACCACATACATTTTCAAATCTTTTAAGCGAAATGATTGGTACATTTATTCTGGTGTTAGGCTTAGACTTTATTGGGGCAAACAAATTCTCAGAAGGGCTAAATCCATTAGCTGTAGGTTCCTTGATTGTCGTAATTGGGATGTCGCTTGGCGGAACTACAGGTTATGCGATCAATCCTGCCCGTGATCTCGGTCCTCGTATTGCTCATGCCATCTTACCGATTGCTGGTAAAGGCGGATCTAACTGGGGATATGCTTGGATTCCGGTTGTTGGGCCAATACTAGGTGGTTCACTCGGTGCACTTTTCTTTAAAGCAGCATTTAAAGGAGAGCTAACTGGTTTATTCTGGATTGTACTAATCGTGGTTATCGTGTTGCTTGTTCTATGCTATATCTTTGGCGAGAAAGGGAAAATTGCACACGATCCCAAATCAGCTAAAATAAATGAATAAAAATATATAATGTTATCAGAGTTACTTAAGTCAATTACATCATACAATTTTAATAAATGAACGTTCTTTATCTATATTGTGTAGCAGAAGACGGCGACTCCGCGGGCACGCAAGAACGAAGTGATGAGAAGATATCCTACGGAAAGTGCGTCTGAAGCGGAACGGTTATTGGCAGTAAATCACTGAAAGTGTTACGTAATTATTTTACCTATTTAAAATATGCATTGAGGGGGACATATCATGGAAAAGTACATTTTATCCTTGGATCAAGGAACTACTAGCTCTCGGGCTATTCTTTTTAATCATAAAGGAGAAATCGTTCATACAGCTCAAAAGGAATTTACACAATACTTCCCGCAACCAGGCTGGGTTGAGCATGACGCAAGCCAAATTTGGGGCTCTATCTTAGCGGTGATCGCATCTTGTTTATCCGAAGCAAACGTTAAACCAGAGCAAATCGCGGGTATCGGCATTACTAACCAACGCGAAACAACCGTTGTCTGGGATAAAGAGACAGGCAAACCGATTTACAATGCGATTGTTTGGCAATCACGCCAAACTAGTGGCATTTGCGAGGAATTAAAGGCTGCAGGACATAATGACCTATTCCGTGAGAAAACGGGTCTTCTGATTGATGCTTATTTCTCTGGCACGAAAGTAAAATGGATTCTTGATAATGTGGAAGGCGCACGTGAAAAAGCAGAAGCTGGAAAACTCTTATTCGGAACCATTGATACTTGGTTGATTTGGAAACTATCTGGTGGCAAAGCGCATGTAACAGATTACACAAATGCTTCTCGCACACTTATGTTCAACATCTATGACTTGGAATGGGATGAAGAGCTTCTTTCTATTCTGGATGTGCCAAAACAAATGCTTCCTGAAGTGCGTCCATCATCAGAAGTATATGCGAATACGGTAGATTACCACTTCTTTGGGCAAGAGATTCCGATTGCTGGTGCTGCAGGCGACCAACAGGCAGCGCTATTCGGCCAGGCATGCTTTGAACCAGGCATGGCGAAAAACACATATGGCACAGGCTGCTTTATGCTCATGAATACAGGTGAAAAACCTGTACCTTCTAAACATGGTCTTTTAACAACCATCGCATGGGGATTGAATGGAAAAGTGGAATATGCATTAGAGGGAAGTATATTTGTTGCAGGTTCTGCAATCCAATGGTTACGTGATGGACTGCGAATGTTCAGAGATGCCGCTGACAGTGAAGAATACGCTACAAGTGTAGAATCTACTGATGGCGTTTATGTGGTACCTGCTTTTGTAGGTCTTGGTACTCCATATTGGGACAGCGATGTGCGAGGTGCAGTGTTCGGCCTAACTCGCGGAACATCCAAAGAGCATTTTGTACGCGCTACACTTGAATCACTTGCTTATCAAACGAAAGATGTTCTTTCATCTATGGAATCAGATTCAGGTATCGAGCTTAAAACATTGCGTGTAGACGGCGGTGCAGTGAAGAATAATTTCTTAATGGAATTCCAAAGCGATATACTAAATGTGCCGGTAGAACGTCCACGCATTAATGAGACAACAGCTTTAGGCGCTGCATATTTAGCAGGTCTTGCTGTTGGTTTCTGGGACAATGAGGATGAGATCGCCCAACAATGGGCGATTGACCAGGCATTCGAGCCTACCATGGAAGAAGAAAGAAGAAATGACCTATACAATGGCTGGAAAAAAGCGATTCATGCAACAATGGCTTTTAAATAGTAACCACTTTTTAATGACAGCACATGTAGAAAATGATATAATAGAACCAAGTTAATAACAGGTTGGAGATTTGGAGAGGCCAAAGAAACATTTATTTATAAATGTTTTCTTTGGCCTCTTTTTATTTTATTCTCAGGAGGGTTTACTGTGGAATTTTCAAATAAAAATCGGCAAGAAATCAAGAAAGCAATGACTGATGTACAACATGATGTCCTCGTAATCGGTGGTGGAATTACAGGTGCCGGGATTGCGTTAGATGCATCAACACGTGGCATGAAAATAGCGCTAGTGGAAATGCAAGATTTTGCGGCAGGCACATCTAGCCGTTCAACTAAGTTAGTACATGGCGGTTTGCGCTATTTAAAACAACTGCAAGTCGGAGTAGTTGCAGAAGTAGGGAAAGAAAGAGCGATTGTTTATGAAAATGGCCCACATGTGACAACCCCTGAATGGATGTTGTTGCCATTCCATAAAGGGGGAACATTCGGCAGATATAGTACCTCTCTAGGTTTGAAAGTCTATGACTTTTTAGCAGGCGTAAAAAGATCTGAACGTAGAAAAATGCTATCAAAAGACGAAACGATCGAACGTGCACCACTTGTAAAAAAAGAAGACCTCATTGGCGGTGGCTACTATGTAGAATACCGGACAGACGATGCACGTTTAACAATGGAAACGATGAAAGAAGCTGTGAAATTCGGCGCATTGGCATTGAATTATGCACGTGTAGAAGAGCTCTTATATGAAAACGGAAAAATTATCGGTGTGACCGTGCGTGACCTTTTAACAGATGAAACATTTAACATCACAGCGAAAAAAATCGTCAATGCAGCAGGACCATGGGTAGATGATATTCGTGAAAAAGACCATTCAAAAAAAGGCAAAGTCCTGCAATTATCGAAAGGTGTTCACCTTGTGTTCGACCAATCAAAATTCCCATTGAAACAAGCTGTATATTTCGACACGCCAGACGGACGTATGGTGTTCGCGATTCCGCGTGAAGGAAAAACGTATGTGGGCACAACAGATACTTTCTATAATAAAGAAAAGGCAACACCACGCATGACAACAGAAGATAGAAACTATATCATCAAAGCGATAAACTATATGTTCCCGACTGTTGGCATAAAAGATGATGATGTTGAATCTAGCTGGGCTGGCGTTCGTCCACTGATTTATCAAGAAGGAAAAAATGCGTCTGAGATATCCCGAAAAGATGAAATTTGGGAATCTCAATCTGGCCTAATCACCATTGCAGGCGGTAAATTGACAGGCTATCGTAAAATGGCTGAAAATGTAGTCGATCTTGTGGCTAAGAAATTTGCTGCAGAAGAAAATCGTCAATTCCCAGGCACAAAAACAAAACATCTTCCATTATCAGGCGGACATGTTGGCGGTTCAAAAGGTTTCCAAACCTTTATGGCCAATCAGCTTAAAAATGGTATCGATGCAGGATTAACTGAAAAAGAATCAAACGATATAGTACGTAAATATGGTTCAAATGCGGAAATTTTATTTGAAATTGCCCGTACGAAAAAAGAGGAAGCAAAAGATTGTGGCTTGCCTCTTGGCCTATTCTCTATGCTTGTATATGCAATCGAGCACGAAATGGCTGTAACACCGCTCGACTTTTTCCTAAGACGAACAGGTTTCCTTCTATTCTCAATAGATACTGTGAGACAATCAAAAGAAAGAGTTATTCATTATATGCAAACAGTCTTTGGTTGGTCTGAAGAAGAGAAAGCACGTCTTGAGGAAGAGCTAGAACGCGAATTGAATTTTGCAGTGATTCCAGCAGATTTACAAAAATAATAATCACATTGAAACTATGAAAGTCTCCATCTTCTAAAAAGATGGAGACTTTTTTGTTGGATGAAATACTGTCAAAAATCTATCACACCTTTTCTATTTACACTTTATAAATGGTGTAAATACTAACAAATTGACCTATCTTAGTCAAGATACATCTCAATCTAATGCGTGTCGAATTCTAGCGGAATTTTGGTTACGGAATATATTTCCAAAATTTTGAATAAAAGCTATGATTCATATGACTATGTTTTTAGGAGGGGAAATGTTGAAATCATTTTATCAGAAACTCGCTATTCTAGGTGTCAGTACTGGCCTTATGGCTTCTACTATCATGCCAACTTGGACAGCGGCAGTAAGCAAGCCATATAGTAGTACAAATCTTTCTAAGTTCGAGGCGAAGGGAATCCACTCAGGAGATACCGAAAAGCAAAACCCATTGAGCAAGGATACACTCGTTATTAAATTTGATAAGCCTCTGACAGCAACAGAGCACAAACTTGCAGGTGGTACAGTCGTAAAGCAGTTTTCGAACCTGCACTATGCCGTAGTAAAAGTGAAGGACAAGAAAAACCTGTATAAAGTGATTCAAAAATATCAAAAACTTCAGAAGGTCCAATCTATCGGCCCAAGTGTAAACTATCAAACAATGGGGAATACCGACCCGAAAGCTGCAGAGCAGTATCATCTCTCTATGTTAAATATCACCAAAGCCCAGCAGCTAGCGGGTAAAACCAAAGTGACTGTAGCGGTCATTGATACAGGTATTGACACAACACATCCAGATCTAAAGGGCTTATTTTTGCCTGGCTATAACGCCCTGGACCCAATGCATCAGCCTGCAACAGATAATCATGGAACACATGTGGCCGGGATTATAGCAGCCAATAAAAATAACGGAATTGGTGGATACGGGATAAATCCAAATGTCAAAATCCTGCCGATAGATGTGTTTGAACGTTGGGGTGCTAGTGACTATAGCATAGCTGAAGGGATTTTACATGCAGTAAAAAAAGGCGCAAAGGTAATTAATATGAGTCTTGGTGGTCCAATGCCCTCGCCTTTAATCGAAGAAGCGATCAATAAAGCGAATGAAAAAGGCGTGGTCGTCGTGGCGTCTGCGGGCAACTCTGGAGATGATTGGGTGAATTATCCGGCTGGCTATGAAGGCGTCATCAGCGTAGGAGCTGTGGATAGCCGAAAAAAATTAGCGGATTATTCGAGTTACGGAACTTCTGTTGATCTTGTCGCCCCAGGAGATGAAATTTACAGCACTTTTTATGAGGCAGAGAAGAAATCAAGCTTCCAAAAAATGAGCGGTACTTCTATGGCTTCGCCAATGGTAGCAGGTGCCGCTGCTTTATTGCTGTCCAAATATCCAAAATTAACGCCGTCACAAGTCGAGTATATTTTAGAGCAAAGCGCGACAGACTTAGGTCCAGCAGGTTTTGACGAGAAATATGCGAACGGTCTCCTGAATGTTGTAGAAGCGATGAAATTTAACACTAAGAAAGTTCCTACATTTGTAAAGGAAAAGTGGAATCAGCAGGAAATACTTAACAATGCTCAAAAAGTAGAAAGCAACGATAAGATAAAAATAGATGGCCAGATAACGAAGCCTTTTGAACAAAAATGGATCCAGTTTAAGGTTGAAGAAGGTGACTCGATTCAAGCTGTGCTAGAAGGTGCTGCCCAGTATGATTATAAAATGATGATCCATTTCTATGGGGATAACAAAAAAGAAATAATGGACGTAAATAGCACCGGAGCTGGCAAGCCGGAAGGAAAGCTTGTAAAGGCACCATTTTCAGGAACTGTGGCTATTGGCGTGAAAGATGTAAACGGTAGCTATGACAGCACATCAAAAAAACAATCTCATTATTCATTGTCCGTTGAAAAAACGAAGGAACTCCCTAAGGATGATTCATCTGTAGAAAATATGGTAGCTATAGATGCACTCCCATTCGAATCGAAAGAGGGCTATACATTCATCGGTGAGAAAGGCGATAATGATTACTATACTTTCAAAGTTGAGGAGAAACAAGCGGTTAAGATTACGACAACTGGAGTGCCAGGTGTGAATCCAAGCATGAGCTTGTATCAATTAGACCAACTACTATCGCCTGATGAGGAAACAACAGAAGAAGAAAAAACAAAATTGCTTAAGAACATGCTAGAGGGAAAAGATGAAATTGAACCAATTGCTTATGCCAATAATGGTGGTACAAGTGAAGGTGATAAGCTTACTTATTCAGCTGAGCCGGGAACCTATATCCTTAAAGTCTCCAATAAACCAAGCAATTACTTTGGCCTTTTTGACTTCTTTATGGGTATGGAGATTTCAGAATCCAATACATCCGTTGAACAATCGATTATTCCTTATGGATTAAAAATAGAAACGAAAGTGCTCCCAGAGGATGAGGATAACTATCCGAAAATGGAAGATAAAGAATCTACTGAAGAAACAGAGGGAACTGAAAGCCTACAAACAGATGCGCTTGCCAAACAACGAGCAGCACTTGAGGAGGCAGAAGAACAAGAGTCAGAAGATCCACAAACAGAAGATCCTAATGAATATGTTCAGGGGATACTTGATAGCGCAAGACCTTACTCTATGATTGGGGAGACATCCGCTTATTTGCAAAACAACATGGATGAGGATTGGTATATCATCAAGCCAGAACAAACAGCCATCTTTAAATTTACGTTAGAAAATAAAGATAATGAGATTCCAATGATGGATATATATCAGCTTGATGAGGAGAAAAATGAAAAAGGTGAAAAAATATTAAACTTAAATAACCTTGGTGATAACATTGATTGGGGCAGTAGTTTAATCTCAACCAAGAAGAATTTCTATACAGGTTTTAAAAAAGGCAAGACATATTTAGTGAATATCCAATCGAATTACTTTAATGATTCTAATAGTATTTCGTTTGAACCGTACAAGCTAAGCTCTAAGGTAAGGCTATCCGGAGTAGAGGATCAATATGAAGACAATGATTCATTTGAGAATGTGAAAAATTTACCTGGAGCATCGTTTAAAGGGAATTTTGCAATGCCATATGATAGGGATATTTTTTATTATCAGGCAAAGAAAACGGAGTTAATCGGTGTTACCATTGATGAGCACACCATTACAGATACCATGAAAGCAACATATGCTAAGGATTTATTAAGCGTATATGCAGGTTTGACGGGTATAATTGAAGACCGAAATAATAATAGAAAAATAGATGAAGAAGAATATAATTATGTTCATGTCATTGACAAGGGTATTTGGGGTCATTTATATGGGTCATTTAACGCTAAAAAGGGAAAAAATTATTTCATTATGATGGAACCAATGATGAATGGTAATGTTCCAATGTCTATTGTCCCTTACACATTTACACTTGCTTCAGCACCCACGAAGGATGAAGATGCTGGCTCAGTTGTGAAGAAAAATATCCCGTCTAAGCCACTTAAGCTGAAAGGAACAAAGGTGAAAACTGCCACAGGCTACTTCAATGCAGGTATCACAAAGGGAGATAGCGACTGGTATGAATATAATGTAACGAAAAATACCAAAGGGGTCATCAAGCTATCTACTGGCCAAGAAATTGATGGTGTCATTTCTGTTTATAAAAATGGAAAACTAGTATTTAAGTCAGATTACTATTCTAGCGGCGATGCAGAAATCACCCCATTTAATCTGAAAAAAGGCAGATATCATATCAAGGTGAATGATGTAAATGGCAATGCTAGCATGAAGCCATATAAACTAAGCATTTCAACTAATAAATAAGAATTAAAAAGTCTTCAATCTCTAAGGAGGTTGAAGACTTTTTTAGTAGAAGTATATATTTGATAGATTGTAATTTGCGGAAGTGGAAATAACGAAGACTCCTGCGGGATAGCGAGACAGACGAGACCCCACAGCGTAGCGAGGAGGCTCGGCGCTCGCCCGCGGAAAGCGTAGTTAATTCCACTTCTTCACAAGTTCAAATTAGTACTTTAAAGTTTTCAGAGGTTTTAATCCCTATTCTTTAATATCAGCCTTTTTTACGAAACAGACTAATTAGTGCTAGTAAAAGAGCTACTGCAGATAGTGTAATTGGAAGCCAATTGGAGGAATCGTTTGTGCTTGTTTCAGCTTTTGCTTCCGTTGTTTTGGCTTCGCTTTGAGCATTAGCCTTATTATGTCCTGCTTCTGCATCGCCTTTGTTAATCGTAGTCACAGAAGCCGGCTCATCTGAATCAGGAGCGCCTGTCCATTTTACTACAGAACCATCTTTATAGGTTTGTAACGCATTCCAGCTCACTTCTCCTGGTTTGCTTGGATTCGCACCAATAAAGGCGAATTCCATAAATTCGTTGGCTTTAATTCCAGCTTTTTTAGCTGTCCAAATAACTGAGCTGACTTGTCCATCCTTATCTTTTTTAAGTTCATAACCCCAATCAGGTATTGGCATAACAGAGACAAGACTGACCCCTTTAGGAACCTTTAATTCTACTTTAGTTGTGTTGATATCCTTTTCAACAGGTACACGCATTGTATACTTCTCATATGCATTTGTTGTTGATTCCTTTGGTTGTACAGAGACATGAGCATCCGCTGTATAAGTAAATCCCATTAAAATTGATGTAGCTAATATAGGGGTTAACCATTTTTTCTTTGTTTTCATTTTTATCTTCTCCTATTATTAATTATTTGCACTGCTGATTGAGACTTGATCAGTCCATTCCGTGGTTTTTCCACCAGGGTAGTTGGCTGTGATACTGTAACGATAGTTGCCGGACATTACGAAAGGAAGTGAGACCTGATAATTTCCGGTATCCATTTCTTTGGCAGGATAAGGACCGGCCTTCATATCATGATCGGTCATAAAGATTGTAACGCTCACATCTTTTGGTTTTTTCCCTTTTAGCGGAGGTATTTCGATCGTCATTGTTTTATTGCCGGCATGCAAATTTTTCATATGAACTTGGACTGTTGACTCCGATGCTGTCAAAGCTTTATCATACGAAGTTTTTGGCAGGGGATAAGCTGATTGGCTTAACCAAACACCAAGTAATATAAGAACAATACCGATCAACCATTCTGTGCGAATTAGACGGAAAGTAGAAAATTCTCCGTTTTTCTTCCATTTAAGTGTTTGCACAAGTGCCAAGCAAAGCATTAGAAGAGTAAGCACAATTTTGCAAAGAAGCAATGTGCTCCAATTCATCCATCCTTCAAATATAGCTTTCCAACTGGTTTGGAAAAATACCATGGCTATTCCGGAAAGGATGACTAACCCGGAAAAGACAAGAACTCGATTGACGAAGAAGAATCTAAATTCTTCCCAATGAACTTTTCCTTTGCGTCTAATTAAAATCATGTACAAAAGTGCGCCTAACCATAGGCTTATGCCTAGTTGGTGAATAATACGCGGAATCAATGCAGCATATGGATGTGCCAGACCCCATACATGTCCTCCAAACGCTGGCGTGATGGCCAATGCTAGCCACAAGATAATATACCAGCCTCGCACCATACCAGGAATCAAGAGAAGTAGTATACAAGCTAATTGGGCAAATAACATCAGCACAAATGGGAAGTGCAGCAATAGATCCCATCTTCCTTTAAACATAGCTTGTACCAATCCAGGTGGGAGTGAATTTACGTAAGCCACTAATTCGGCTCCACTCGCTACCAGTAGGATTGGATAAATCCAGTTGAATTTAGTGATTAACTGACGAAGAGCAGGATAGTTGCGTCTCTCCGCCCAAAGGCTAAATATGTAGACACCTGCTAGTAAGACAATAGCGCCTTGTGCAATCGTTCGGAAGATAATCAACATTACACCGCTTGATTGATTGCCATCCGCGATCGCATTTGCTCCATTACTAGTTGCTTTGCCAACTGAAAAGTAGTAAGAACCGCTGACAGGATGACCATCTAATGACACAACACTCCATTGAACGGTATAAGTTCCTTCTTTTAACTTAGGAAGTGAAAAAGAAAGATTAGCTGAACGCTCACTGTTACTTTCTGGTTGGTGAGTAAAGACAGGCAATGAGTTACGATCATAAATAGTAACATTCGCTAAGTCTAATTCTACTGGCTCATTAAAGCGCAACTTTAATGTGGTTGGTGATTTTTCAGTTACAGCTTTTTCAGCAGGTATCGATTCGATAAGGGCAGAATGTGCATCGGCAGTAGGCATCCCAAAAAGGGGAAGCAACAAGGCTATGGAAGCTACTATGAACAACGCCAATTGGGCAATATACTTTTTAAAGATAGCAAACTCCCCCTAGCAATCTGAACAGCAATTATTATTGCTGCCATTCATTTTTTGAGAGACTTGTTGCATAGCTTCTTCAAACGAATACACTTTACCACCAAAACCTTTTACAAAGTTCTCCGCATGCTCACGCCATTGAAAGGGAAGTACTTGAGGTTGGCAGCACCCTAAATTCAGAGATGTGTCCATCACATACCATGCCATAGGTGCACTAATTGTTGTTTGGGTAAGAAAGTCTGGGCAAATAGCTTGAATGGTTTCCTCTTCCAGCTGTTGATGCCGTAGCAGTCCGCAATGTGTACAACAAGCCATTTCAATCTGGTTATTGCTTAAAATTAATCGATAGGCTAACTTATCATTTATACTTTTGTGGCATAGTACACAGACATTCGAGTTAGTACTATTGGAAGCTTGGTATGATGGAGCAAGACAAATGCCTCCAAACGTTTTTTCGACCATGCCCTCCTGAATCAATGGCTTTACATCACGATGAATGGTCATTTCGGAAACATTCAATAGCTCACTTAACTCTGTAATCTTCAAATGTTTTCTTTCACTGATTAATTCTTTTATGCGCTTTTGTCGTTCAAGCGGCAACATGATATCCCCTCCTGTTATAGTATTGATAATTTATAACAAAAATAAACATTTTATAACATGATAATTGTAAGTGCAATACCAATAAAAATCAACGAGATAGTCTGATTGTTTACTGCTTTATTATTAAAATAGAAACTTTTTGTGACAGGGAAGTATATATTCGTCCTATTTACAACGGCTAAATTAAATTGTACTCTCATATCCGGGTAATTTACTTTTTAAAATATACTCTTTTCTAATGTAGAAACACTAGATATCATCAATGTCATACTGTAAAATAAACTAACGATATAATCGACAGAATATTCGAAAGTTATTGAAGGTCGAACTATGGAGGAGTTGCAAAATGGCAAATTCTATAACGGATCATATTGGAAGGCATATAACTGTTCCTGACTCTCCTAAACGAATACTCTCTATTTGCCCAGCCATTACGGAAACTCTTTTTTCATTAGGGCTTGACGAAATGATTGTAGGACGCACAAAATATTGTATATTTCCAAAAGGAAAAGTAGAAAATATTCCCATCGTCGGCGGCACAAAAGAGGTTAAGATTGAAACTATCCGTGATTTGCAGCCGGATTTAATTTTGGCAGAAAAAGAAGAAAATACGAGAGACATTGTGCTTGCTTTAGAAGAGATTGCTCCAGTTTTCGTCACAGAGGTACAGAGTACAGACGATGCATATCGGTTGATTGAAACACTCGGGGCATTGACCAATCGAAAGAAGCAGGCTCATGAGCTGCTTACCTCATGTCAAAATGTTTTTCCTACACCTACAGAGGATCAAACGCTTAAAGCCGCCTATATAATTTGGCGAAAGCCTTATATGGCCGTTGGCGGAACAACTTATATTGATGATGTCTTAAGGATATTAGGGTTCGAAAATCCCTTTACGAAGAAAGAATCAAGATACCCTGAGGTTACAAACGAAGAACTTGCAGAGGCTAATCTTGATGTCCTTCTGCTTGCTTCGGAACCTTTTCCATTTCAAGAAAAGCATATAGCAGAATTTCGTAAGTTCCTTCCAAAGGTCAAAATTCTTTTAGTAGATGGTGAGATGTTTTGGTATGGCACAAAGATGCTGGAGGCTTCTGAATATCTGAAGGACGTAAAAAGAAGAGCTATCTCTGAAAGAGATTAGTAAAGTAAATGAATTAGGAAGGTTTTGAGCAAAATGAATCCCAAAATTGATGAATATATAAACAGTGCGACCCTTTGGCAAGAGGAAATGAAATTGCTGAGAGAAATAATTCTATCCTGTGGCCTTACGGAAGAATGGAAGTGGCGGATTCCTTGCTACACGATGGATGATAACAATATCGTTATGATTCAGGCATTTAAAAAATATTGTGCACTGGGCTTCTTTAAAGGCTCCTTATTAAAGGATCCCAATGGCATCTTAGTCAAACCAGGGGAGAATACACAAGGTGGTCGCCAAATTCGATTTGCTAATGTCATAGAGATGGAGTCTATGAAAGACACGGTAAAAGCATATATCTTTGAAGCAATTCAAGTGGAAAAGGCCGGCATGAAGGTAGCTCCCAAAAAAGAAGAAGTAGAGATGCCAGAAGAATTGAAAACAAAATTTGTTGAAATGCCAGCTTTAAAAGCATCTTTTGAGTCATTAACGCCTGGACGACAAAGAGCCTATATCATGCATTTTTCAGCTGCCAAACAATCAAAAACGCGCGATGCTAGGATAACAAAGAATATCGAAAGAATTCTTAGCGGTAAAGGATTGAACGATTGTATATGTGGCATGTCAAAAAAAATGCCGAATTGCGATGGTTCACACAAGTTTATATAAGGTTATTGAAAAATAAACAATGAATCTGTCGAATAATAAAGGGTTTTGGACTTCTAGAGAAGAATGAAATAAAAACTAAAATACTGAATGAGGTGCTGAGGAAATGAGAGCATGGAAATCGCACGAGCACATTGAAGTAATCTTCGACGAATCTCAGAAACACCGTCTAAAACTCACTTGTACATGGGATGAAGATTTGCCGGATTGTTTATATATTATGTTAAATCCGAGTTCTATTGATTTGGACAAATGTGACCACACGATTGATCGTTGCATTAAGATTGCCGAATTTAATGGTTATGGCTCAATCAGTATTGTTAATTTATTTTCTTTACGCACCGCTAAAACAGAAGAGTTGCTAGGGGCAGAAATACGTTCTATTCCTCAAAATCTTTGGACGATCAAGAAATCGATTGATAAAGCTCATATTGTGGTGGCAGCATGGGGTTCAAAAGGGGGATGGTTTAATGCCAACTATCCTATTTTGAAATATTTAGAAGAGACAGGAAAAAAAGCGCACCTTCTAGATGCTAATAGTTTTGGCTGTCCTATGCATCCATCGTTCATTAAAACGATGACTTATTTTAAGGAATATCAATTTCATGAAAAGATAGGCCTGTCATCATAATTTTTCAACGGTTGGAAAATTTCATTAACCATAAAACTATAAAGACCAAAGATTTAGTCTCCAGCCTGTTAAAAGGTTGGGGATTGTTTGCGTTCGGAATAGTAAAAGTTCTTTAAATCTTTCATTTAAAACCCCTTATCCACAGTAGTTCTGGCTAACTACCAGTTTTTCACTGTGAATAAGGGGTCTACTATTCTTCCACTCTATGCAATTGCTGATCTGCGAATTCTTTGTAAAGAGGATGTGATTGATAGAGCTCCTCATGTGTACCGCTTCCTGTGATTTTACCTTTTTCAAGAAAAATAATCTGATCTGAATCAATAACTGTTGAGAGACGGTGGGCGATGACAATCGTGGTTCGACCATTCATTAGATCGTTTAATGCTTGTTGCACAACCTTCTCCGATTTGCTGTCAAGGCTAGATGTCGCTTCATCTAGCATCAAAATTTCTGGATTTCTTAAAAACGCTCGAGCAATGGCAATTCGTTGGCGTTGGCCGCCAGAAAGTTTCATTCCTCTTTCGCCGACTTCTGTACTATAGCCATTTGGGAGATCCGCGATAAATTGATCGGCATAAGCCATTTTAGCGACAGTCTGAATCTCCTCGTCGGTCACCTCACGCATCAAACCGTAGCAGATATTATCCCGTATAGTCCCAGACACAATCGGGCTTTCTTGTGATACATAACCGATATGGCTTCGCCAAGAGGCAAGGGTGAAATCGTTGATTGATTTATCGCCAATGGTAATACGTCCACTATTGGGCTGGTAGTAACGTTCAAAGAGAGAGAACAGGGTTGTTTTACCGCTTCCGCTAGGTCCGACAATAGCGGTTACTTTTCCTGACTGGATAGTAAAGTTTATATCATGTAAGATAGTATCCTTTTCATTGTAGCTGTAGTTGACATGTTCCACTTTTAAATCTGCATTTACCTGTTCAACATCATCTGTAGCATTCGGTTCTGGGGCTAATTCAAGAATATCAATGATTCGTTCTGTGGCACCTGTAGCTTTTTGGAAGTGAGTGAAAAATGACGCCATTTGGGCCATTGGCATAATGATTTGAAACAAATACATGATGAATGCAACTAAAGAGCCCGCTGTTAACGCACCGGATGAAACACGCATGCCGCCATAACCCAGTAGCAGAACAAGAAGTGTCATCATGACAAGGCTAATGATTGGACCAATTAACGATTGGACTTTAGCTTCTCTTAAACCAAAATTGAATAAGTTAGTAATGCCTCGACGCCCATTCGCATATTCAACTTCTTCAGCATTGGAAGATTTAACAAGTCGAATTTCAGATAAGACCTGCTGAAGGACAGCGGTGAATTTTGCCGTTTCATCCTGTGTTCCTTTAGCAATTTTGTACATCTTTTTACCAAGTGGAACAAGTATAGCAGCCGCAATCGGTATTGCAATGAACATCACAAGGGTCATTTTCCAATCTAAAATAAAGAGAACGATAATAGAACCCACAATGGAAATAATACCTGCAACAAAGTTTGCTAAGTGGTCAGAGATGAGATCCTTCACAACCGACGTATCATTAGTCATTCGGCTAACCGTCTCGCCAGAAGGGTGTTCATCAAAATAACTGACAGGCAATACAAGTAGCTTCTTCCAAAGCCTATCTCGAATGCTCGCTACAACGGTTTGACCAATACGATTCAATAAATAAATGGAGAAACCGCTTGCCAATGCCTGAGCAAGAATCGCTACGACTAGGAAGGATACACTTTTTGCGTTGATAGCGCTAATTGAAAAATCATTCACCAGGTTTTTAGTGAAAAGTGGTACGAGCAAGCCCACACCTGTCGTAACTAGACTTAGCAGGATGGCTATGCTGATTAAGAGTTTTGGCGGGTTCGCTTGTTGTACAAGCTGAAGAAACGGACGCCAGCCTTTTTGATTCTTTTCTTGTTTCATAGAGTAGTGTTCCTTTCTCTCATAGTAATAAAATTATATACATCTTTTCAGTGTGTGTCAGGCAGCAGGGATTGAATAAAATTTAATCAAAAGGTAATTTGCAAAAGGTAGCGTGTAACTTTATATCAAAATATCTGGAAAACAGTATTTCTTCACTTTTGACAAAAAGTGATTTTGCTTGAAAATGGCAATTTAAACCTATAGTATGGGTAGTAGATTCCAACAAAGATCTTTTAATAATAAAAACTGTACTATTTTAGATAGATTAAGTATTTATTTGCTTAAATAAAGGATTAGAGTATTTAAATGAAGAATTTATATAATAAATACACTAAGGGGGGAGTTTATGAGAATCAATTTGATAAATGAGTATTTTTCGTAAAAACAGACGAAGATTGACGAATAATCTCGATTTTATAGTGTTTAGGAAGACGTAAATCCTTTTGATGAGCTTGAGTTTAAAATCCAGTTGGAGCGAAGCCTTAATCGGCAAAGATAAAGATTCCTTTATATACTATTACAAAAAATTTATGAAATGATTCAAATAAACTACTGTTGTATTTTCTGTAATTAGTTTTTGTGACTACATTTATTATTGAAAAATCCTCGAAAAACCTTCTTTTTCATCCTTCGATTCTCTTTTATCTCCATAACATAACTTGATAGAGATTAGTTTTTTTACCATATTTCTGTTGTTTTCTGGATGCTGTTTTTGCTATTTTTCAAAAGTGGAAGGCAAGTAGAAACAAAATTATTTTTATTAAAATTTATAAATATCCAATTAGTAATAACTATCGTGTAAAATTCTTCAATTGCTTGAGAATAATTAGGATAGGGGATAAAGATTATGGGGAAAATGGTAGATCGAGATCAGCTCTATTATATGCAAATAGATGGGATAATACAGCGTTGCAAAACGTTATCTGTTCCATGTCATATTCAAACGATAAGTACTTTGACTGGTTTGAATGAAGAAAAAATATTGGAATTGATAGAATGTAATTATAAAAATAAAATGATTTCAAGAGATAATTATTTTATTGAATGATTCTTAATGAAAAGATTATCAATTAGTTATCCACAACTAGAAAAGCCGAACTATTAGCAATGCTAGCACAGCATTCTATATAGTTCGGCTTTTTGACTTTAACTAAATTAGCATTCTCCTAAGGACCAACCTTCATATTATATGTCCCGCGTTTTAATCAATCTTGTGAGAAGAGAGATTCTAGGTTATTCACTCTTTCCAAATAAATAAATTAAGAGATTCTGTTTGAAATGTAATCTTTCAATCCATACTGAAGAAAAGAAGGTATGAAAGTTAAATAGATTATTTTTAATTAAATTTATTAAAAAAGAGTAGAGTAGGGGGTATTAAAGTGCTTCAGCTAGAATCGATGGTTGAAAAATTAAATGCTACTTTTTATAATTCGGTAGATTTTGTAGCTAGAGAAATTTCTTTTCCGAAAGATCAGTATGCTATTCTCTGTTACTACAGTTCGATGGCTAACAAAAAAGATGTACAAGATATAGTGAATTTATTGAAGATGCAAACAACGGTAAACGAAAAAGAGTGGGATGCAACGACATCTTCCCAAAAGGAGAGTTATAATCTTGAAAAATTAGTTGAGTATGTTTGCCAGGGATTTACAGTGCTACTATTATTGAATTCTCAGGAAATGGTTCGTTTTACCATACCAGACTTACCTCATCGTTCCCCAGATGAACCGACGAACGAAGCAATTATACGAGGTTCTCATGAAGGGTTTGTCGAAGATATGGATGTGAATTTGGGATTAATCAGAAAAAGGATGCGCGTACCAGATTTAATTGTTAAAAAAGTGACTGTTGGAACGGACAATAAAGCTGAGGTATATTATTTTTATTTAGCCCGCTTTGCCAATCAAGATAACCTCACAGAATTAGAGCGTAAACTCAATCTAATGAAAGATAAAATAGATGGATTATACACTTCTGGTCAAGCAAATGACTTTATTGAGGATTCTCCTTTATCGCCATTTCCACAAATCTTGAATACAGAAAGGCCAGATAGGGTCTTCGCTAATCTTTCTGAGGGGAAAATTATTATAATGTCTGATTTTTCCCCGAATGCTTTTATCGCACCAGTCACATTATTTTCATTTTACCAATCGCCTGATGACTTTAATAGTCGTGTAATCGTGGGTTCTTTTTATCGGATGGTGCGAGTCTTTAGTTTTCTGGCAGCCATTTTTTTACCGGCCTTTTATATAGCGGTTGTTAGTTTTCATTATGAGGTGCTGCCAATAGAATTAAGTAAGAAGTTAAAATTAGATATAAGTGAAATTCCCTATAGACCCATATTTGAAGCATTGATTGTTGAAGTTATTATTGAACTCATTCGTGAGGCCAGTGTACGGCTTCCAGTAGCTTTGGTTCAAACTATTGGTATTGTCGGTGGTTTAGTGGTCGGAGATGTCATTATCAATGCAGGTTTAGTTTCAAATATGGTTGTAATTGTGGTAGCTTTAACGGCTATATCTAGTTATGTAGTACCGTCAGTGGAGTTAAATACTTCTATCCGAGTTTTGCGTTTTCCGTTTATGTTTGCTGCTTCAATACTAGGATTCTTTGGGATATTGCTAGGAGCGCTTGCTTTAGTTGTTCATTTATGTAATTTAAACTCATTGAAATCACCCTATCTATATCCAATAGTTCCATTTGATCCAAAGAAAGTGAAACAAATTTTATTCCGTGGAAAACACACCAAATCTTCTCCACAACCCAGCAGTTTTGACCCGAAAGGAAGGGAAATATGAATTTTACAATTACAAAAGTTCAACTTTTTCTCATGCTCTTTTTCAGATCAACAGGTATCATATTTATTGGTTATCCCGAAACAATTATTTTAGCTGGTGGGCGTGATGCGTGGATTATATTCTTTGTGGGATCACTAATTGTTTTCTTTCAATTATGGATATACGAAAAATTATATAAGTACTTCGATTTAGGGAAATTCACAGCTTGGATATATATTTTCATTTGGATAATTGTTCTCATTGGTTCAATTATTTATATGCAATACAATTTGAATATATGGGTACAGCAAAACACACCTCATACTATTTCATTAGTATTAATGTTATTAATATCTTTTTATATCAGTGTAAGCAGACCGTCTACAATTATCAATTTACCAGTATTTATAATTCCTTTTATTTTTATTTTTATTATATATTTGTTATTTTCTATTCCAGAGTTAAGCCTTAATCATCTATTCCCAATAGGGACGAGTACAGGAGGTCAATGGATGAAAGGGACGATGGTTGCAATGGCTGCTTTTACAGGACTAGAGGGGTATTTAGTATTAAGAAAATATGTTTTGCCAGAGGATAAAATAAGCTTTAAAGATATTCTAACCTTCCAACTTTCTATAACACTATTTATTGGTTTCTTAGTTATTGTTACTAAAATGTATTTTGCTACAGATGCTTTGCCGTATGTAACAGAACCTATCTTGTATATTTTAAAATCAATCGAAGTAACATTTGTAAAAAGACTCGATATTTTCTTCTTTTTTTTATGGCTGGGCTGGAGCATTATTTCATTTGGTCTAATCGTGTTCAATATACGAATTGTCTATTTCAAACAGAAACGTAAGCACAAAATATGGCCAATGGCTGTTTTGCATTTGATTGTTTTTATTGGTAGCGTAGGAATAATAAACATTCAAGTAATGGAATTCATTCGAAACCACTTCCACTATTTTTATATCCCAACTACTTTTATTCTTCCTTTCATCATTATGTTATTCAATAGAAGGAGGAAATCTAAATGCGCCGAGCTTTGATGTTCTTCGTGATTGGTTCTCTATTTCTTAGTGGTTGTTGGGATCAGAGGTTGTATAAAGATCTTGCTATCATATCTGTTATAGGAGTTGATGGGTATATTGGGGATATCAAAGCCTACTATGCATATCCTAGTTCTAGTGATGATCCAACTCAATATATTGTACTTGATGGAAAAGGTAAAACAGCGAGAGAAGTGAGGATGGATGCTAATAACAAATCAGAGCAAGCTATAGATATAGCAGAGTTGACGACAATATTATTTAATGAAGATACAGCAAAAAAAAACTTATATAAAATGTTAGATGTCTATTACCGTTCAGCTCAGAGTCCGATGACTGCGAAAATTGCTATAACAGATGGATCTGTAAAAAGATATTTAAATTTGAAAGAAACCATACCAAAAGAGATTGGTGAGTATTATTTAGACTTTATAAAAAGCTTTGAAGATTACTCTATATATCCTAAAACTAATTTAGAAATTGCAGCCAATCTAATGTTTAGTGAAGGAGTGGACTTAGGGTTACCATATATAAAAACTAGTGGAAAAGGGCTTCCACAAGCAAAAGGTTTAGCATTATTTAATGGTCAAAAATATACCGGCGTTCATCTTACACAAAGAGAGTCTCAATTTGTCACTTTATTAGGCCATGGAAAAGCAAATTTTGCTGAGCTATCATATTTATGGGATAAGGATGGAGAACAAATTCCGGTTTCATTTAGTGTGATCCGTTTTAAAAAGAAGAAAAAAGTGGCTCAGGTTGGAAGTAAGATAAAGATGACCTATGAAATAAAAATGCCTGTTGTCATGACAGAATATCCACCTGACCATTTAAACAAAAAGAAAAAAAGAGATCCAATAGAGAAGTTTATTGCAAAAAGGATTGAAAAAGACATGGCCAAGATGTTTAAAAAATGCCAGGATGCTGAATCAGATGTAATAGGGATAGGAGAAGAGATTAGAGCATATCATCCGAATCTATGGAAAGAAGGAAAATGGAAAGAATTATATAAGGACATGGAAATAAAGGCAAAAGTAAATGTACAAATCGAAAGAAGTGGCAGCACTAGATAAGCAATCTGTCTACTGATTGTCTTTTAGTTAGATTACTGAAACAAACATGAATGTTACACATTCATGTTTGTTTATTGAAAAGGCTATAGCAGCTTAATTCTTCATTTTATATCAATAATAATAAAACACTGATCATCACTCTTAGAGTTATCAATCTGACAGTTGGAAAGTGTTTGTAACATTTTTTTCTTAAATGCAGGTAAAGATAGAGATGCATTCTCCATAAGGAAGGGATGCAAATATTCTGTCCCCAGTGGGTCTACACCATCTGTATAAAGGAGTAATCTACCGCTGTTTTTATATAAAAGGGTTTGAGATTCAAATAGCACATTTTTAAATAAACCAAGAGGAGGAGTAGTCGAATGTAATTCAAATTGTGTACTATTCGCATCTTGCCACAGTGCAGATGGATGGCCGGCATTTATGTAATCGATTTGTTGTTTATCTGTATCTACTAAGAGAAAAATAGCAGTACAATAATGCCTTGCCTCTTCGTTATTTTGGAACAATTCATGCAGATGGTTATCTAAACCTTTCATCACTTTTTCGACTGTGAGGCCATCCTCCCTAATTAATCTATGGAAAAGGGCATGAAGAGACATCGTGATTAATGCTGAAGAGATACCATGTCCCATTACGTCAAGAAGGATAATCCCGAATCGGGTTGAATCAAGTTGATAAATCCCATATATATCACCAGATAAGTCTTTAGATGCTTTATAGTATGTTTCCATTTCAATATCTTTATTTTGAATTGGAGAGGTTAACGATGTTTGTTGAATTTTTCGAGCCAGTTCAAGCTCTCTTTTTGTTTCTATTTTGAATTGTTGGTTTTGTTCATTCAGTCTTAGAAGTTCCTCTGCTTGAGATTCTAATGTTTCTAGTGTTACCCGTAATTCTTCAATAGCATCATGCTTAGCTTTTAGAGCTGCTTCAGCATCTTTTTTTGCGATTAACAGTTCGTTTTCATACTTATTTCTTTGTCTAATTGGAATTAATATGCACTTAATATTATTGTTTTCAATTACGTTTTTTTTAGAAGCATTGATAAGAATAGGAATTTCTCCGCCATTCTTTGTCTTTAAAGTTATATACAATTCTTCAACGTGGCCTTCTAGCGCTATAAGTGGTAAAAGGTAAAGCTGAACAAAAAGGCATGATGGAGAAGTTAGGATCAAATTGATATGTTCCCCAACCAAATTCTCTCTCTTATAATCAAGCAGTTCTACTAAAGTTTGATTTACCAATGTGATGGTACCATCTTCTGTCATACTTAGAAAACCACATGGTGCACGATCCAATAGCTCATCCATTTTATAAAATCTCCTCTATCTGCTTTTTAGTTAACTGTTGTTTCAAACATTGATGGTTTGTATTTGATAATTCTTCAGGATAGCTCATATGTAGACAATGTCCAATTGCATTCAATTATTCTAATACACTAATATTTGAAATATGTAGATGCGTATTGTATGAGTAATGATATCATCAGTGCAGGTGTAGGATTTCTACCATTCTCGAGATATTTTAAGATGTTTGCAAAAAAAGTTGCCTAGCGAAATAAAGAGTAGTTTTAAAATGAGAAAAAGGGTTCTCCAGTTATTTTAATAACCGAAAGATCTAAATCGTGATTAATCATAACATAATTAATCTAGGTAAAGTTAATATTCACGATTTACTATCAAATCAAATAACTATCAAACAATATCTGGAATCTACTATACCTCCCTAATGGAAGTTGAAAGTCACATGATACGAAATGGAAGAACAGTGCGAAAGGTATTATCTGGAACGAGGAAATGAATGGTAGATTGAACGAGGCAGAGTGGTTTACAATGTTTTCGAATACTTTTATAGTGTTGAGGGTAATGGGTAATCATACATACTTTTAAGCTTGAAATATAAAACCCTATTAATAGGAGAAGATCTTATGTCAGAGAAACAAAAGTCATCCAATCGAGTTATTACACTTTTGACAATCATTGCAGCATTTTTGATGGGATTTATTGATGCATATACTTTTATGGCGCAAAACCACGTGTTTGCGAGTGCTCAGACAGGGAATATGGTGACATTTGCCGTGAAGCTGTTTTCTGGAGAATGGCGGCAAGCTGTCCGTAATATCATTGTGTTCTTCGGATTCGCGCTAGGTGTTTTCTTAGGAGAGATTTTTCTTGTGAAGTTTGCGGAGCTGAGAATGCTCAAATATCGATTGTTTCTCTATTTCCAAGCTGCCCTACTATTATTGCTAGCTATATATCAGCTTCAATTAGATACGCGCGTGATGGGCGTTTTACTTGGAATCTTATCAGGCTATGAATTAACAATGTTCCGGAAAATTAGAGATACACAAGTGAACAATGGAATTATGACAGGCAATGCGAAAAATTTGATGAACAGCTTATATCGTATTCTATTCAATAAAGAGAAGAAGGCGAAAAGCGATTTTCTCAATCAATTGACCGTTATTGTGATGTTTATCTTCGGGGTAGGCATTGGGACGCTAGTTGTGCAATGGCACGCTACCTATAGCTTATGGTTTGCTTTCTATCTTGTTTGCTTATCCATTGTCAGCATGTTTTTTGTAAAAGAATAAGGGACAATCCTCCTATTTGGATGTTTACTTTTTACCAGTAAAGGTAGAAGTGTATAAGGTTTAAATATCCAGTATAGGAGGATTTTGTATTGAATAAATTAATTGGCGAAAATCGTTCCTTTTGGCGCATGTCAGCCAAAGGGCTAAGTTACACAAAGCTGGCCAATACGGTCGAAGTGGATGTGGCTATTGTAGGTGGAGGAATTTCAGGTATTTTGGCATCTTACTTTTTAGCAAAGAAAGGCAAGAAGGTAGCTCTATTGGAATCAAGAGAATTAATTAGCGGAACAACTGGAGGTACGACTGCAAAGCTGTCAGCTCAGCATGAACTTGTTTACAATAAACTAATTAAACAAAGCGGAGAAGAGTTAGCGAGACTTTATTATGAAGCGAACTCAAAAGCTATCGATATAGCCGAGTCACTTGTAAAGGAATATGGGATTGATTGTGATTTTGAAAGAACAGATGCGTACGTCTTCTCACAAAAAGAAAGTTCTCTAGAGCAATTAGAAAGTGAGGAAATTGCTTACCGAAAATTAGGAATAGATGGAGAGATGGTCGATGACATTCCTATTTCTTTTGATATAAAAGGGGCACTCGTTATGAGGAATCAAGCACAATTCCATCCGGTTAAATTTCTGCAGGGTATTTTAAGAGAATTGGAAGACATGGGGGCCCATATTTATCAGCATACCAAATATACGGGTTATGAACGAGACGGTGATCGTCTTACTCTTAATACTGATACGCAATTCCAGGTAATATGTGATGATATGGTCTTAGCTACATTGTTCCCCGCAGAAGATCCAGAGTCATTTTATTCGAAAAACATGAAACCCTCTACAACACATTTAACCGCGTTTGCTCATCTGGATCGAAATTTGCAAGGCATGTATATAAGCAATGATAGACCAGAGCTTTCCTTTAGGTCCGCGTATTATGAAGAAGAGCCTGTTTTAATTATCGGTGGTCAATCTCATCCAACTGGCGATAATGTATCTACAGTGGAAAGGTATGAATCTATTAAAGACAGAGTAGAAAAAGAATTTGGTTTAACCGAAATGCTGGACTATTGGTCAGCACATGGTTATCTTACACCCGATTCACGTGCCTTCATAGGGAAGTTGCAAAAAGGAACTGATTCCATTTATGTTATGACTGGCTTTAATGAATGGGGTATGACAACTGGTATAGTGGGAGCAGAGTTGATTACCGATTTAATTATGGGAGAAGAAAACCCATATCAGCCATTGTATGACCCGAATCGTAGTCTGCCAAAGCAACAGAATCACGGGAAGAAATTAACTCCTACTATTTTAGATGAAGCAGCTGAACTTAAGGAAGGGCAAGCGAAGAAGTTTGAAGTAGATGGAAAACCTGCAGGGATGTATAAGGATGCAAATGGCGAGGTTCATTATATGAACTTAGCCTGTACACATCTCGGCTGTGAAGTGAAATGGAATGATGGAGACCATACATGGGATTGTCCATGCCACGGTTCTATCTTTGATGGAAAAGGAGAAGTCATATCAGGACCTGCAAAAGAACCATTGAAGAGAGTGAGCCCATTTTAAAATATGAAAAGAAAGCTCTAAATCTTTTGAAAGATTTAGGGCTTTCTTTATGTGTATCAAGAGGGAAGGTATTACACTATCACATTAAGAAAGCGAAAGCCCTGCAGATACAAATCTACAGGGCTCTACGGTTATTATTTAAATTTTACATTCGGACGTTTATCGCTATGCAACGCATTTTTGATAAATTCATCGCTTAGAGGTAAGTGTTCTTTTAGAAGTGATTTTGGTGTTTGAGACATCCATTGATTAAGTGAGATATCTGCATAGTGATCACTTTTGAAGATTTCAAGGAAGCGGAGAGGAGTATCTCCTGTGTTTTGGACATAGTGTCCCATCGCAAATGGAACATAACCAACATCACCAGCTTGATAATCATATGTCCGAGCTTTGCCGCCAGAGGCAAACACAGTCATTCGGCCTTGTCCTTCAAGATAGTACTGCCATTCATCATTGTTTGGATGCCAATGTAATTCACGGACAGCACCCGGTTCTAATTCAACAAGAGCTGCTGCCACTGTAGTAGAGGCTGGAAAGTTATTTGAATCTGAAATCCACACTTTACCGCCGTTTGTGACAATTGGCTCAACATCATGAAGTTTAAAGCTATAAGGATTTTTAACAAATTCATTTGCATCATCTGGTAAATCTTGCGCAATGGGACCTGGTACTTTTCCTTGATACATGTATACTTCGCCGCTTGGAATATTATCGAATTCCTCTTCTGAAACGCCAAAGTTTGCAGCAAGGACGTCTTTAGGTGTGTGTGCGAACCAATCTGTGATTGAGAATGTACTATTCTCTGAGAAACTACCATCATCAAATGCGAGCAGGAATTCGGCTCCTTCGCTTAGACCCTTGATAGAATGAGGAACACCTCTTGGGAAATACCACAAATCTCCTTCCTCTACATCGTCTACAAACTCACGGCCATCAGGAGAGATAGCTGTAATTCTTGCTTTTCCTTTAATCATGTAAGACCATTCGCCTTCTTTGTGCCAATGAAGCTCACGTACCCCTCCTGGCTCTAAATGCATATTAACGCCAGCGATAGTAGTAGATGCAGGCATTTCACGAACTGTTACCTCACGAGACCAGCCGCCATATTCTACACGCATATGTGATAAAGCATATGGGAATTTTAAGTTTGGCATAGTCCCTTTATCAGTCGTTGGGGGAACTAATATATCTGGATTTTGGCGGTCAATTTCCGGATTTTGGGCACCCCAAATTTCTCCTCCGCGCTCACCGCTCATTGGTTGTGGGTTAGTGTTTTCATTTTGTTTATTTAAAGTCATTCTTGAATTTCTCCTTTCAATATGATTGGATTTTTCAAAAAACGAGTTAGTTGCCAATTGCTAGTCCGCCAGCTCGCGGATCTGCTCCAGATTCAAGGCGATCAGGCCATATGCGAATTGCCTGTGCATGACCCATCAAGTCACTGAAGTTTTCTACCATGGAAACGTTAATATGACCTAGCTCCTCGAGTTTTTTTGCAATTTCTTTATCATAACGGCTTTCTAAACGAAGACCCCGTATATCTTCTCCCCATGTACGGCCGAGAAGCCATCTTGGAGCATCGATTGCTTCTTGGACAGAGTAATGCTGGTTTAATATTCGCATGATAATCAGTGCTTGTGTCTGCGGTTCGCCGTCTCCGCCCATTGCTCCAACAACTAGCTCGGGTTTGTCGTCTTTGAACACCATGGAACAAGTTAACGTATGGGCAGGGCGTTTATTAGGTTCTAAAGTGTTATGCGCTTTTGGATCAAGCGAGAAGTAAGCACCACGGTTTTGAAGCATCATGCCTGTCCCTTCTGCGACGAAACCTGAGCCCCATTCCCAATAGAGGCTTTGGATGACTCCAACTGCATTGCCTTCTTCATCAACTGCACAACTAAATGTTGTATCTCCTTTCTTGGCATATCCGTTTTCCGGTGGACCAAGCGATGGATCATGCATTTTTTTAACGCGTTCTTCAAAGTATTCTTTGCTTAGTAAGATATCAGTTGGAACTTTATTGAATGCAGGATCATCTAAATATTGGTCCCGGTCCATAAATGAAAAAGCCGTGGCACGTGTAAAGTAATCAATAAATTTTTCCTCTTGGCCGATTAAGCTTGTAATATCTAAATGATCCATCATACCAAGGATTTGGAGTGTGACCATTCCAGCTGAATTGGGCGGCGGCGCAATGACTTTGCGGTCGCCGTATTCTACAGAAACAGGTTCTACCCATTCTGCTTTGTGATTAGCAAAGTCTTCTTTTGTTAGCAATCCTCCATTTTTTTGCAAAAATGCTGTAACCATATCGGCTATTTCACCTTTGTAAAATGCATCTTTACCGTGTTCTGCTATTTTCTCGAGAGTTTTTCCAAGATCAGGATTCTTAAGGATGTCGCCTTTGATATACGGAGCGACACCATCTTTGAGGTAAACCTTAGCTGTCGATGGGTATGTGCGGAGTAATGTAAGAGCACTTTCTGAGAACTTAGCAAGAGAGTCTCCAACAGGAAATCCATTGTAAGCGTAATCAATCGCTGGCTCTAAACAATCTTTTAATGGAAGCTTTCCAAACCGCTCATGCGCTTCAATCCATCCGCTGACAGCTCCTGGTACTGTGGTAACTGCTTTAGCTCCGCGGATGTCCATGCCGTCTTCCCGATTGAATTGATCACGCGTGACATTCTTTCCTGAGTGCCCAGTAGCATTTAAGGCGTGACGTTTACCAGTTTTTGCATCATAAATTAACCAAAAAGAATCGCCACCCGCTCCTGTCATATGAGGGAATACAACACCTAGAACTGAGTTGGCTGTAACCATTGCATCAATGGCATTTCCACCTTTGATAAGAATTTGGTTTGCGGCCATTGAAGCAAGTTCGTTAGGAGTGGCAACTGCATTTTTGTTAGATATAAAGGAGTTGCCGTAGCGAGGATCAATATCTTCACCATATACCCTGGATTTTTGAACCATTTAAGTACCTCCAAATTAGAAAATTTATAGGTAATTTCGCCCCTATAACTATGCATACCCTTTTACATATGGGTAAAACATATTAATTTTTAGAAGGTGGTTTAATACGATTCCATTTCACGGTATTTTCTAAAATAAGTGCGATCAATATGCCCATTAATAAGCCATTTCCGACTATAGGCTGTACTACCTTTGGAAGAGATGAAAAATAAGAGTCAGGCATAATCATAATGACGATGGCTAAAAAAAGGGGAATAGCAGATCGATAGACATTTTGCTTGTTCAGCTCTATTTTCTTAAAGAAGTCCATAGATGAATTTAAGAGCTGTAAATAAGCAACAAAGAGGACCATACTGCCAATGCTAAGCGGAATATTAGAAAAGAAATGTGCTGCAGGCGGTATCAATCCCATCATGAAAAATAGGACACTTCCTATCACAAAAGGCAGGCGTTTGACGATTCCAGATTGTTCTAAAAAACCAATAGAAGAAACAAATGGAGCATAAGGAACTAGTCCGAATAGCCCGCTCAAGCCAGAAAATACGCCTGAAATTGTAAGGCTGCGCTTGTATTGCTTCTTGCTCGTTTCTTCATCATATAAATTTTCTGTTCCTTTTAAAGCACCAAATGTATTTGCCAAATTCATCAAGCCTGTAATGACAGCCATCACTATAATGCCAATATTCCAAGCGGGTTTACCCAAATTAAACAGTTGGAACTTGAAGGAAGCATCAGTTTTGACAGAATGCTCTGGTCCAAAAATAAGTGCATACGCAATCCACCCGACAACAATCCCGCCGAGAAGTGAATACTTGCTGTATTTAACAGGTGCCTTCACATTAATAAAAATCATTATAGCTGCAATGACAAGCGTCAAGACTGCTACGGATAATTTGATTTTCGCATCATCAGGCGCATTGCCCATCGGTATGCCTAACATGCCTTTTAGGAAGATTTGGATTAATTGAATGCCAAACAATAGCATAAATACAGCCATAACACCTGGTTTGAAAAGCTTTGAAATAGCAGGCCCCCAGCCAAAAAGCCCAATAGCTATATTTAAAACAGCGGAAATCAGGATTCCAACTGTCAAACTGCCCCCTAATTCCCCGAGGGAAGTCCCTTGTGCGGTAGCCATGCTGACAATTGATAAAATCATGCCCCACCATAATCCTGATTGACCCTCAAGAATCGCTCTTTTGTGGCCAATGAAAGCTTGCAATAAACAAGCTGCTCCTGTCACTAAGAAGGATAATTGTAACGTGGTAATAATACTGTCTTGTCCAAGCTTAAATGCTTTTCCCACTGTTAATGGGATAATGACAATATTGGCGAAAATAAAGAAAAACCACTCAATTCCTGCAATCCATTGAGATGGCTCCTTTAGGCAAGAAAACTCCTTCTTCATTTCTTTTTTCATATTTTGTTCCATTACCTAACCTCCAATCTTTTAGGTTAGTAGAAGATTCCCTAAAAAAATAAAATAAAACGAAATTAGGTTTATTAATACTATTAAAATCTAGATATATATACCTTAAAAATGTAAATACATGTATGAAATATTATGCTATATTTTAGGTGATAGACCATTGATGGGATGGAAGTGAGAAATGACAATGTCTAAAACTACTATAATTGATAAAGAAGCTGCTCGTCAGATCAGAGAGGGAATGAAAGCAGATTGCACAAAATGTTTTGGTCTCTGTTGTACTGCTCTAAATATTGTTGCTTCAAGCGATTTTTCAATTAATAAACCGGCAGGAACTCCCTGCCTGAATTTGCAACCTAATTACAGCTGTCAAATACACAGCCAGTTGAGAGATAAAGGCTTCAAAGGATGTACAGTTTTTGATTGCTTGGGTGCGGGGCAGGTCGTTTCTCAGGTTACTTTTAAGGGACAGAGTTGGCGAGGAAATCCTGAAATAGGGAAGAAGATGTTTCAGGTATTTCCAATTATGGAGCAGCTCCATGAAATGATTGCATATGTTTCAGAAGCTCTGTCTTATGAAATACCGGAAGATATAGCAGATAAATTGAGAATACAGTTAAAGAAATTGCAGTATTTAACTGAGTTGGATGCAGATGATTTACTTGCCCTTGATTTGATAATGTACCGTTTTTCTTTAAATGAGCTTCTAACTATAGCAAGTAACTTTGTTAGGGAAAAAGCGATTAGTAAACTGCCTGGTAATCGAAATATAAAAGATTTTGATCATGCAAGAGTGGACTGGATCGGAAAGAAACTAGAAGGAAAAGATTTAAGGGCTGCTGATTTTAGAGGAGCTTATTTGATTGCTTCAGATATGAGAAATTCAGATTTGAGAGAAGTAAATTTCATTGGTGCTGATTTACGAGATGTTAATTTGGGTGGAGCTGATCTTTCTACTAGTATGTTTTTGACTCAAATGCAAATCAATTCAGCAAAAGGAAATGAGATGACCCGGTTGCCAATGTATATACAGAAACCTTCTCATTGGTAAAGGTAGCTATCGCTGTCTGTTTTATATTTTTAATCTTCAGGTAATAGGACCTGCTAGCGTTTAATCAAACCTTGCAGTTTCTCTGAGGGAGGCTCTGATAAGAATGTATGTTTACTTGTTCATTTTTATTGATGACAATACAAAAAGGCCTTTGTTCAGCGTCTTGAACAAAGGCCTTTCTTTTATACAAATGGACGTCTTACACCTGCAATTACGTTACAGTGTGCGTTGACAACTGGTGAAATCATGACTTTTTGTGGCCATGATTCGATTACTTTGTTGTCGCCGAGATAGATTGCCACATGCCAAATGGTGTGTGTACCCGGCTCATAGTAAAAGATTAAATCACCACGCTGCCGCTTGCTGTAGCTTACTTTTTTAAATTTCGAAGAAGCAAACAGTTTGCGGCTGTTCCACTCATTGCCAGGATGTGCGTGTTGGATGCTTGATACTGGGACAGGGTTAATCCCGCCCGCATACAATCCTTGCGTTACAAGCCCACTGCAATCTAGTCCATAGCTTGGTGAAGAGGAAGCACCGACGATATAGGGTTTTCCTAAATATTTATAGCTTTGTGTAATCATCGCTTCGATATGTTCTTTACGTCCATCCCAAGCAAAGGCTTTAAGCGGTGCTATATACTGGTCAATGCTATACCATGATGCTTTACTGAAGCCTAATTTCTTCCAAGTTTTTATATCCACATTACCTGTAACGGGCAGATGATTTTTGGCTTGGAAATTACGCACGGCATTATATGTGGCATTGTTATATTTAGCATAGCCGTTGGGTCCGATAATCCCAAGTTTATTCATAACTTTCCATGTCTTGATGCCTTCGTAGCCTCGACTTAAATTATAGCCAACTTTCCCTGTTGGCTTGATTTGTTTATATTGAACTTGATAGTAGGCCTTGGGATTTTGATAACCCTTCGTTTTTACCACAAAGTGTTTATGAGCGGTAAAATAGTTGCCATTCGTCAATTGAAGGCGCGGTGTTCCTTTAGAAGAGGAGACAATTCGCTTAACATGCAAATAGGTGCCTTTCTTTTGAAAGCTTACTTTCTTTTTAAATTCAACATCTTTATACATGGAGGTACCTGCTATTACCTTTACAATCACAGGATTGGTCTTATAGAACGTTGATACTTCTTTTGCCTGTGCAGTGGATTCCTTGCCAATCGTAGGGGAGAGCAAGAGAATACTTGCCATCAAACCCATTATCCATTTTCGCTTCATATATGAGCCTCAACTTTCCTAGTATATTAATAAACTTGCATTTCTTCATTAATAGCTGATTGCCCGATATTTGTCATCTTTCCAATGTTTCTTAAATGTACTGATTTTCATGCTGCTTTTTTTACCTGTCCAAGGGTCATTAAAATAAACTCTTGAATTGTCATAGCCTGTCACAGTTAATGCGTGATTTACAAAACCATCGACATTTGCTACCCATACAACTACCGGGTGATTACGATTGATTTGTTTTTTAATCGATGTAAACGATTTGCCTGTCATGTTAACCGAGGAACCGGCATATTTTTTGACTAGTTTCATCAATGCAGGAGGGAAGATCCACCAACCTGCTTTACTATAGGGACTACCAACGAAGCCTAGATTGCCGTTTAATGTACTAGTTCTTGGCATTTCCCTGGCCATTTTCATCTTATCCACTTTGGCTCCTTTATACTGGAGCATCATGGTGACGGCAGTAATTTCACAACCAGTTGGCAACTCAGGAAGTTGATTAATGACCTTTACGTTTAGGTTTTTATAATATTCGCTTAAGCCATTTGCTTCAATCCACCCTAACAATTTGCCTTTATATGAAATTCTGTACCATAGTTTTCCGCCAGCTTTAGCAGATCTGCTTATGTACATTTTCTTGCTCTTATAGTTGAAGCTGCGGTGGCTTGGTTTCATGGAATTCTTGTCTACATTATAGGGATTATGTTTATAGATAGGGTAATTTTTCTTTTGCACTGTTTTGATTTTTAGATAGAAATTCTGTTTTTTTTCATCTATCTTTTTATAGTAAAAATGTTTTGCCTTTAAAGGTGTTTCCTTCGGTGGTTTCGTTTGTGGAACTTCTTTACTTTCATCTGATTCTTCAGAAGGAGTTTGTGGATTGGTTGGTTTATTTAACTCTCCGTCGCTTTCATCATCGGTTTTAGGAATAGCCTCTGTAGCACTGGTTGGTGTGTCCTCTAGCAACTGATCGACACGTTGATTTTCTTCGTGTATAGCTGGTGTCTGTTTTAAGATTCTTTGCTGATTTAGCTCATTTGCCTTTGGGAGCTTGGGTGTTTCATTTGCCGCATGAACAGAATATAGAGAAGGCTCTGCAAATAGAAGCGAAGCAGCCACTATAGTAGATAAGCCAATTTTCTTTCTATTATTCTTCATTTATAGTCCCTCCAATGTTAATTTATTTATAATGTATTACCCATTCATGCTAAAAGTATATAGGTTAATGGGTGAATTTACAAAAAAATTAAAAAATGGAATGTAGCTTATAGTCCTTTTTCTTTATATTTATTTAAAAAAGTTCGCTTAAAAAATAAGCGAACTTTCGTATTTAACTATATTATTTTAATACCTAATCATGGAGCGAAAGGTTAAGCTATTTTTGTTATATTTAGCTGATGCTCTCGATTGAAGGCTCCACTCCTGCTTCTTGAGTGGGTTTTTTATAAACTTCATCTTTAGTATAGATAGTTAAACCTGTTGTATCTTTTGTTGATCGAGAGAATAGTAGACTAATGATATATCCATATACATATGCAGAACAGAATGAAACGATACTAACTGTAAACGGCGTTAAATTAGTCTTTTGAACAAAATACGCTGTAATTGCACTTAGGAATAGGCCGATTAACACGCCTGGTGTATTTGCGCGTTTTGTAAATATACCTAATGCGAAAATACCGGCAATAGGTACACCAAACAATCCGGTAATAGCTAGGAAGAGATTCCATGTTTCTGCACGATTAGTTGAAATTAGATAAAGAGCTGCAGCCATACCGAGTAGGCCTGCTATGATGACGATGATACGAGCCAACCAAACATCTTTTTTCTCATCTTTTCCAAAGAAACGTTGTTTAAAATCAACTGTTACACAAGCAGAAATACTATTCAAGCTTGATGAAATAGTTGATTGGCAAGCTGCAAAAATAGCAGCAATCAGAAGACCTGCCACGCCTGCCGGCAAACTGGAAACGATAAAGTAAGGAACAAGAGCAGACGTATTAAAGCCTTCGGGAAGTGAAGTGACATTGTTGTAATAACTAAAAAGCACAGTTCCCATACCGAAGAAAACAGGAATTGTCACCAAAGCTAAAATGCCGTTTGTCCATAGAGATTTATTGGTTTCCTTAATGGAACTCGTGGTTTGATAACGCTGCACCACATCTTGGCTCGCCGTATATTGATGTAGATTATTAAAAATAGAGCCCAAGAAAATAATGGGAATGGCAGCAGCTGCACCCCCGAATTGGAAGTTTTTCGCCGTGATTAATTTATCATGGTCCATCGCGTTTTGCATCACCGTAGAAAAGCCACCGTCAATCGCATGAATCCCTAAAAAGACAAGCAAAATTGCTCCGCCCAATAGAATAATCCCTTGGATAACATCACTCCAAATAACCCCTTCCATACCACCTAGGAATGTATAGATGATACATAAACCTCCAACAGCTGTTGCGATAATAATCGGATTAATATCAGATACAAGTGTGATAGCCAATGTCGGCAAATAAATAACGATGGCTACGCGTCCAATATGGAACAGTGTGAATAACAAGCTGCCAATAAAGCGAAGAGATACCCCAAATCGTGCTTCTAAATATTCATAGGCAGTTGTCACATTTAATTTTCTGAAGAAAGGAACATAAAAATAGATTAAGACCGGAATAATCACCAAAATCGTGAGATTCCCGGCTGCATAGGACCAGTCAGATAAAAAAGCCTGTTCGGGTGTTGACATATATGTAATCGCACTTAATGTCGTTGCATATATACTAAACCCGGCAGCCCATGCGGGAATTTTGCCACTAGCTGTAAAGAAAGCATCTGTATTTTTGCTTGATCTCTTTGTGAAATAAATCCCTACCGCCAACATAGCCAGCAAATAAAGAACAAGTACCGCCCAATTGGCCGTTCCAAAGCTAATTTTCTCCATCAAACTCACCCTTTCAATAAATAAAACATTTTTTATTTATACAAAATTCTTTCAATTTAGTCCGTAGCAATCTACTAAAAGATTGCTAAAAATTAGAGTTCAAATTTTTCCACAAGATCTTTTACTGCATCTTTCTTTACTGGATCCAGAGAAGACATTGGCTGTTTGACGGTGCCGGCTTGAATGCCTTTTACGTTCAGTATTTCTTTTAACGTTTGATACAAGCCAAGCTCTAAAATCTTTTCAATCAAATCATTGGTTTTATGTTGTACTTCGTAGGCCTCTGCGACTTTGCCGGTTTGGCATAAATCCCATATTTGTTTTGCTTGTTTTCCGTTTACGTTATAGGTGCTACCGATTGCACCGTCAACACCGCTGATTGCTCCGTAAATTAACATTTCATCAAACCCTGAGTAAATAAGTTTATTAGGATATTGTTTTCTAAGACGTTCAAGTAAGAAGAAGTTACCGTCTGTATATTTCACACCTATAATCTTTTCATTTTGGAAAAGCTCGTCAAACTGAGCCATGGACATTGAAACACCAGTAAGCGCTGGAATAGCGTAAATAATCATATCGTTGCCAGTTTCACGAATAATTGTTTCATAGTAAGCTTTGATTTCTTGGAATGTAAATTTGTAATAGAAAGGCGTGACAGCAGAAAGGCTATCATATCCAAGTTCTGTTGCATATTTACCAAGCTCAATTGCTTCATTAAGATTAAGCGAGCCAACCTGTGCAATTAATTTAACTTTACCTTTATTTTCATCGCTTACGATTTGAAAAATCTGCTTCTTTTGTTCTGTGGAAAGTAAGAAGTTTTCTCCCGAACTTCCATTTACATAAAGTCCATCAATTTGTTGAACATCAATGTTAAACCTTACGACATCACGCAAACCTTGTTCAATTATTTGGCCATTTTCATCAAATGGTACAAGCAATGCAGAAAATAAACCTTTCATTACTCATTCCTCCTATTTACTAATTGATAAAACAATACGTAAAATATATAATATTGTCAGACCAATTTTTAGTTAGTACCATCATAAAAGGCTCAAATTGAAAAGTCAATATTTTTTGTAAGGGTTTTCATATAGTTGCAGCTTATAGATCAGAGTCGTTATGATAGAAAAAAAGAGGAGGAGAAGGTGAAAGATGGTTATCCAGAAGATATCTTTGGTCGACCTTGCAATTGATCGAATAAAAAATTATATCAAAGACCAAGAATACAAACCGAATGATAGATTCCTATCTGAAAAAGAGTTGGTAGCCAAGCTTCAGGTAAGTAGAACGGTTGTTAGAGAAGCGCTTATATCTCTCCAAACCATTGGCATATTGACTATCAAATCAGGTGGCGGAGTTTATATTGCAGAACCAAAGCTTGATTCCATTACAGAAATCTTGAAATTTCATTATGATACGTACGGGATAAAGCTTAAAGAATTAATTGAAACGCGAGAGATTGTTGAAATGGGTGCTCTAAGATTAATCATTGAAAATAATACGCTCGCAGATACAACCGAATTAACAAACTTAAATGAATCATACTTTCAAGCGATTATAGCAAAGGATGATCCTAAGCCGTATGATCGACTATTTCACCAAGCTTTAATGAAAGCTACTGATAATAGTACGTACTATTTATTTAGCGAAATTATCAACGAATACTTTTCATTTGTTTGTATTGATGTAAAAGAAAAAGAAGACGAACTGCTACAGGCATATACAGAACATAAAGCTATTATTGAAACTATAGAAACAGGAAACCTTCATGAAGCGCAAAATAAAATGAAAAAGCATTTTGAACCTATTTTTAAATTGGTTCAACAATTAAAGGAGACACCTGACGATGGAGCCGATTCAATCATCTGAAAGAAAGTCATTAAAGAAAATGATCATCCAAGAAATTAAGCAGTATATTATTGATCATGAATTAAAAGCTGGCGACCAGCTCCCAACTGAAAGGAAATTTACAGAGTTATTCGGAGTGAGCAGGTCTGTGGTCAGAGAAGCACTGAGCTTTCTTGAAAATACGGAAATCATTACTGTACGCCAAGGACATGGAGCATTTTTAAACGAAACAAATTTTGAAAATTTATTGGACAACTTTTTCTTCTTATGGCAAATCAATAGCGGGAAAATGAAAGAAATTGTGGGCTTAAGGGCACTTTTTGAATCAAGTGCTATTGATGAAATTGTGAAGGCAAATCGCAAGGACGAATTAAATCGCCTAAAAGAATTGGTGGAAAATAGTGCAGGACTTACAACCCCGGAAGAATTCAGAAATGCTGATCTTGCCTTCCATAAGGAGCTTTTGAAAGCAACGGGCAATGAGTTGTTTATACAAATGACTAATATGATTACAAGCTACTTTTTCCAAGTACAGCATGTACAGCTGACCCATGCAGAATATCAGGCCATTATTAAAGAACATCAGGAAATAGTTGCAGCCTTGCTAGCGGGAGACGCAGAACGAGCCAAAAAGCTTTTGACAAATCACATGAAAAATACACGTGCATAGGGGACTACCATGGCTAAATATTTAACAATAGATATCGGCGGCACCTATATTAAATACGGATTGGTTGATGAGCAGCTACATCTTATTGATAAGGGAAAAGTAGCTACAAAGAGAAATATGGAGTCTGCCATTTTACAACAAGTAGACGAGATAATAGAAAAATGTTTAAGCGTAAGCTCAATAAATGGAATCGGTATAAGCACAGCCGGAATTGTTGATAGGCAGAAAGGCGAAATTGTATACGCCGGGCCTACAATTAAAAATTATAAAGGCACTTCCTTTAAAAAACATATAGTTGAAAAGTTTGATTTGCCTGTTCATGTTGAGAATGATGTAAATGCTGCATTGTTAGGCGAAATATGGAAAGGTGCGGCGCAACATCACGATCAAGTCTATTGCATTACACTAGGTACGGGGATAGGTGGTGCCTATTATGATGAGGAAATTGTAGATGGCTACCATTTGCAAGCTCACTCGGTCGGCTATTTATTATATGACCCTGCTTCTAAAACAAACTATGAAATGAGGGCTTCTACCTCTGCTTTATCAAGGAATGTTGTAGAAGAATTAGGCACTGATTTTACAGTGCAAGATGCTTTCGACAAAGCGAAACTAGGTGATGTGAGCTGCACTGATATGATTAGAGATTGGTGTAAGGAAGTCGCGAGAGGGATTTCTGAAATTATCCTGTTGGTTGACCCGAGCTGCATAATAATTGGTGGAGGCATTTCTCAACAAGGAGACTTTTTATTGCACCTCATTGAAGAACAGGTGGAGGAGTTCTTGCCATCCCATTTTCTAAAAACGGAAATTAAAGTGGCGCAGCTGTATAATGATGCAGCCTTGTACGGTGCTGTATACCCATTTTTTAAGGAGGAAAAGTAGAATGATCCAACAAGTCAAAGACGGTCTGATTGTTTCATGCCAAGCTTTACCGAATGAACCATTACACAGTTCTTTTATCATGTCCAAAATGGCGTTAGCTGCCTGGCAGGGGGGCGCAAAAGGGATACGTGCAAACTCAAAGGAAGATATTTTAGCGATTAAAGAAGAAGTGGATTTACCTATTGTAGGCATAGTAAAGCGCGATTATAGAGATAGTGATATCTATATTACTGCCACTACGAAAGAAATTGATGAATTGCTAGAAAGCCAATGTGATATGATTGCGCTGGATGCAACAAGCAGAAAACGCCCTGGTGACATTCATTTAAGTGAGTTGGTTGCGTATGTGAAAGAGAAGGCTCCTGAATGCCAGCTGATGGCAGATATTGCAACGCTTGAAGAGGCAATCGAAGCAGAGAGATTGGGTTTCACTTGTATCTCTACGACATTGCATGGCTATACAGAAAAAACAAAAGGGAAGAAATTATATGATAATGACTTTGAATTTCTTAAGAACGTTCTCAGTCAAATTAAGATACCAGTTATTGCAGAAGGCAATATTTTGACCCCTGAAATGTATCAGCGATGCATGGAGATAGGTGCTCACGCATGTGTAGTTGGAGGAGCCATCACACGGCCAAAAGAAATCACTCAGCGCTTTGTGGAAAAGTTTTAAACTGTAAAGTCTTTAATCTCACCAAGGTTAAAGGCTTTTATTATATATATCAAATATCTGGTGAGTTCTTATATATACATAATATTTGGGTGAATCACACATAATTTTATATAATTAGAATGAAGTATTAAATTTGATAAGAAGGGTTTTGAAATTATGGTTGCGAGTATTCGTAACATTACCATCTCCAACAAAGATGAAATTTTAGCACTGCATGTAGCTAAAGCGCAAGAAGGGTTTATTGAAACAACACAAGAATGCTTAGAGGAAGCCGGTGAGAATGCCAATTTTGTCCCCGTTGGTTTGTATGTAGACGACATTCCTGTAGGGTTCGCCATGTATGGTGCCTTTCAGGATGAAAAAGAGGGACAACGAGTGTGGCTAGATCGGTTTTTGATTGATTCGCATTACCAAGGAAAGGGTTATGGTCGTCTTTTTCTTGAGCAATTAATCCAGCATTTAATTGCGAAGTATCAGTGTAAGAAAATCTATTTAAGCGTATATGATAACAACAAGCATGCTATCCATTTGTATCAGCAATATGGGTTCTTCTTCACCGGTGAACTAGATACCAAAGGAGAGAAAGTAATGGTTAAGGATATTTCGAACTAAATTTTAAAAAAAATCCAACGAATAAAGTTGGATTTTTTTGTTTATGTAGTGCAAAAAAGGGTATAAGGTGTTATCTTAGCATGTGTATACATATGTTAGACAATGTGCATTTTTATTCCAAAGGGAGGAAATAAAATGAAAAAATGGTTAGTTACAGGTTTATCGATTGTGTTAGCAGCTACCCTTGCTGTTGTCCCAGCAACCCCAAGCGTTTTAGATGCAGGTCCTAAAACAGCATCTGCGGCTACAAAGACAACGCAAACTTACATGCTGAGTACGAAGAAAACTTATGTACGTAAGGGTGCAAGCACAAAAAATACGGCTGTTGGATATATTGACAAGAAAGTACGCGTAAAGCTTAAGATTACAAAAAATAAATCTTGGGCTTACTTTAGCGAAAAAGGCTTAAAGGGCTATGTAAAACTAGCTGACTTTAAGGATTTAAAAAGAAAGAGCAGCAGTGAAAGAGAATCAAAGATTATCACCCTTGTTAATAAAGAAAGAAAAAAAGCAGGCTTAAAACCTCTTAAAGAAAATAAAGTGATGAACTATACAGCTTATTACAAGAGTAAAGAAATGGCACAAAAAAATTATTTCGGCCACGATGGCGGAAAGTATAAAACATGGTCTAACCTAATTACTAGCCATATTGGCATAAACATTACGGGAATGGGCGAAAACATTGCCTATGGTTATCCATCCACGAAAGAAGTAATGATTGCATGGATGAATTCAAAAGGGCACCGCGAAAATATTTTAAACAAAAACTTTAAGGAAATGGGTGTTGGCGTTTATTACGATAAAAGCAACAAACGTTTCTATTGGACGCAACATTTTCTAACAAAATAAGAAAAGAAAAAAGGATATCTCATTTTAAAGCTGAACTAATTTTTCTATTAGTTCAGCTTTTATTTGTTTTGAAGGCTATAACTTGTATTCCACAGAATGATTAATTGAATAAGCCTGCCAAATAAAACCGGTTGTTTGCGGTTATATTAGAGTAAAATTGTAAAGGAACATCTAAATTAAAGAAGTAGTTTTGTAGAAGAAACAAATTAAATTGGGAACCACCTTTTAGATTAAATCTAATTGGTGGTTTTTTTATTACACTATCTTTAAACTTCAGAAAAATTATTTAATTTAAATTGTTTTGGTATCAACAATAGTGTACGTTGCATAGTATAAATCAAATACTGTATCACATCTAGTAAAGCAAAATGAGGTGGGTGAATGGGTAATTTATTGAATTCATTATCGACAGAACTTAGAAGAGGAACGTTAACATTAGCTGTTTTAAGCCAATTACGAAACCCCCAGTACGGTTATTCACTAGTTCAGTTATTGGAAGGAGCAGGTATTTCCATTGAGCAAAGTACCTTATATCCTTTACTGCGCCGATTAGAAAAACAGGAGTTGGTGACAAGTAGTTGGGATACATCTGAGAGTAGACCCCGTAAGTACTATGTTTTAAGTGAATATGGTTTTGAGATATTTTTGCAGTTAAAGAAGGAATGGATTGAAAATTCTAAGGAACTTTATAGCTTATTAAAGGGAGGGGAAGTTGATGAATTTAATTGAAGTTTATATTCAGGAAGTTACTCGAAGGCTGCCTGAAAAGAGTCGTGGGGATATTGCACTTGAGCTACGGTCAACCATAGAGGATATGCTGCCCAACGATTACAGCGAGGAAGAAGTAAAGACTGTTCTTGAAAAATTAGGAAGTCCTGTCACGTTAGCTGTCGGTTATAGGGATCGACCGATGCATCTTATAGGCCCACGTTATTTTGATGTGTATGTGTCATTGCTAAAAATGATATTGCCGATTGCCGTTGTTATTTCGCTGATTTCCATGATTGCAGAATATTTTATTGGATATGATGGAGAAGAAGCGATATTAAATGTTATTTTTGATGTGATTGCATATGGTATATTGAAAACTCTGGAAGTTGGGATCCAAGTATTCTTTTGGCTAACACTTGTTTTCGCTATTATAGAAAGGGTAGATAACGGAAAAGATGAACAACCCTTAACTACAAACCTTAAAAAATGGACACCTGCTGATTTGAAAAACGTCGCTTATATTCCTAAGAAAAAAACCATTACAAAGCTTGAGGTATTTGGCAGTTTAATGTGGACGGCCATTTGGGCAACCATTTATTTTTATGCAGACCATCTTGTTGGTATTTATAGGGGAGAGGGAAATAGATTTGAATTCATCACTCCAGTCGCTAATCAAGAGGTCTTGCTCCAGTATTGGTTTATCGTTCTAATTGTAATTTGTTTGGAAATCGCATTGGCTATTTATAAATTAATTAAAAGTAAATGGACTAAAGGAATGGCTATTTTTAATACGGCATTCCAGTTGATTTCCACCATTGTCTTCATTGTGATTTTAATAAATCCAGATTTAATTACACAGAATTTTATTATGTATATGACTGATATATTCGAGATAACGGCTAACCAATTGAAATCATGGATTATTGGGGGCGGCATTTTCTTCTTTATAGTAGGTGCTGCAATCAATGTAAATGATGGATATCGCAAGGCTAGAATTCGTTAATCGTGTGAAAGCAATTTTGGGAACGTTGGTTAAAGAAGAAAGTTAAGCTAGCCTTGTTAAAACTAATTTAACAAGGCTATTTTTTTGAAATTAGCTATTTAAACTGCTTAAAATGATTAGCATCCCTCTTCTTTGATTCTCTACTATATATTGCACCACAGCTATTAGCTTGTTCACTGATTCTTCCTTTGAAAGCTTCATAACCTCTTTTTAATAATTCAAAATAACGTTTAGGAGACATGTAAGCAATATAAAAACGTACACTACTAAATTGATTATAGTAA
This sequence comes from Rummeliibacillus sp. GQ308, assembly GCF_059759115.1. Classification (NCBI taxonomy): domain Bacteria; kingdom Bacillati; phylum Bacillota; class Bacilli; order Caryophanales; family Caryophanaceae; genus Rummeliibacillus; species Rummeliibacillus sp. GQ308. The sequence goes on from NZ_JCAXDQ010000001.1 coordinate 439,771, forward strand.
TGTACATTTTTATATTATTAGCTAATTTTAATTAGTTTTAAAGCACTACCTTGTTTTTAACATTACAATGTAAAATATTTTTTATTCGTTCAATTTCCAAGTAGCATAATTTAGACTGAGCGCGAAGATAACCCATCCGATATAAGGAATCATCAATGTGCCTGCTGTTCGATCAACTTGGAAGAAGTCATAGGCAGTGAGTGCAATCGCGCCTAGCAATACGGTCATTTCCACTAATGCCGTGCCACGAAGCTCCCAACGGAAGAACAAAAATGACCATAAGAAATTAAGTCCAAGCTGTAGTTCATAGATGGAAATTTCCTTTTTTCTTTTACCTTCTTGCTGTTTGGATACTCTATATTTTGCGAGTCCCATTAATCCATATAATGTAGTCCAGGCAATGGGGAAAACAGCGGAAGGCGGAGAAAACGAGGGTTTTTTCAGCTTCTGATATTTCTCTTGAGCATGTCGATTGGCAAGCCACCCAGTAACGGAACCTCCAATAATAGGGACGAGGACATTCTTGGCCAAGCTCTTTGTATCCATCTTTCCATTAACTTTCAATAATTCCATAGAAAATACACCTCCTGACTATCATCTTTCCCTTGTAGTAATAATCCAAACAATACCTGATGAATCTTAACGGATTACTGTCGTATAAAAGTAATTTACCCCCGTCCAGAGGAAAAATACTACCGCACTTCGAGGATTTACTAACGCTAATCTAAAATTTACTCCCGAAACTTTACAGATTACGTCTTCTAGAGAAACTAATCATAATAATAAAAACCCCCTCGATAAAATTCGAGGGGGTTGCTACATCTAACAACATAAACACATTAGTCAGCCATTTTTGCCTGAAGTTCTGCTTCTTTTGCTTCCATAGTTTCAGATTGCCACCAAAGGACATCATCTGGGTCTTGATCTAGGACTTCTTTAAACTCTTTACGTGAATCCACAGCTGGGAACGAGCCTTTTAGTGGACGTCCAGATGTATCGCGGAATAGCCATGTAAAGATTACGAAGCCAATAATACTAATCACCATTAGATAGATGGCAGGTGACAATGGATTTTTTGTAGCATGTACAAGATAAGATGCTACAAGTGGTGTAGTACCACCAAAAATTGAAACAGAGATGTTAAACGATACGGCAAGTGCACGGTATCTGACATCTGAGAAGAAAAGTGTTGGTAATAGCGACGGCATAGTACCTTCATAACAGCTTAGGAAGAAGCCCAGCAAAAAGACGCCAGCGAAAATCCAGCCGATATGGCCATAACCCATCATTGAAAATGCAGGGACAGCTAAAATAAGCGTTCCAAGTAAACCAATTTGAACAATACGTTTATTACCAATCTTATCACTCCAGCGACCAAAGAAGAGTGCAAGTGGAATCATAATCATCATCACAACTAACAAAATGACTAAGCTTACTGTATTGTGAATATGCAATACCTCTGTCATATAAGAAGGAATGTACGACAGTATCATATAGTTTGTAATGTTAAAGAAAGCCACAATCACAATACTTAGTAGTAAATCTTTTTTATAGTACTTAATGATATCTCTAAATGGAATGTGTTCTTCACTTTCACGTGCTTCTTCCATTTCTTCAAATACAGGAGATTCATCTAAATGACGGCGTAAGTATAGGCCGACTAAACCAATTGGCGCTGCAATAATGAACGGTAAACGCCATCCCCATGATAGCATTTGTTCATGCGACAGCATAAAAGTAAGTAGTGTGACAACCCCAGAGGCAAAAATATAGCCAACGAGCGTACCAATTTCCAGGCCGCTGCCAAGAGTCCCACGTTTTTTATCAGGAGAAGATTCTGCAATATAGACCATTGCGCCTGAGTATTCGCCGCCTGTTGAAAAGCCTTGAATCATGCGTGCTACAAGCAGTAAAATAGGTGCCCAAACACCGATTTGTTCATAAGTGGGTAAAATACCGATTAAGAGGGTAGAGATTGCCATCATAATAATGGTCGTACTTAAGACGATCTTTCGTCCATATTTGTCCCCGATCCGGCCAAAGAATATGCCGCCGAGTGGACGAATTAAGAAAGCAACCGCAAAAGTGGCGAATGTAAAGACGAGTTGAAGACTGGGGTTACTTACTCCTGCAAAGAATAATTCACTGATTACAACAGCTAGGTATGCGTAAAGTCCAAAATCAAACCATTCCATCATATTACCTACACCTGTTGCAAATACAGCTTTCTTTGCTTTCTTTGAGCTTACGATATTAATATCCGAAGGCTCAATATCAAGATTTTTTTGTACCATATTTCTAAAACAGCTCCTCTATTTAGTTTTTGCTATTTTCGAGAAGCTCCAAAAAGATACCTATGTTTAAAAGAAATAGCGGAAACTTAAAAACAATCTCCGTACCTTTTAAGAGACCATATTCAGTTGTATTGTTGCAAAGTAATGAGTGAAAAGAGATGAAACTATGAAGTTGTTAGATGTGAAAAAAGATAAACGCATTTCCTAATGATGAATAGGTATACTATTATAATAGAAGAAACTAAATTTAACAACCCATAATGTCCACCATGTTCTGATTCCCTATTCAATCAGCCTATAAACATATTAAAAATAGATAAATCTTTTTGTGAGTGAAATAGGTTCTTATTTCATATAAATTCAACAAAATTCGACACTAATAAGGTATATTAATATATGTATTTTTTATTGGAGGGAAGCCATTTGAATCGCCGAGGTATCAGTATATGTCTGCTGCTCATATGTTGTTTGCTTGTATTAACGAGCTGCATGAAGAAAAGTATTCAATCCCAGGAAGTAAAGCCTCTTTCATCTACCGAAAAATTTGTGATTAATCATTTAATCAATGAGGATGGGCTTTTGCGCACGAATTTAACTGATCAAAAAAATGTCTATTTATCTGAATCTGCAGGTTTATGGTTAGCTTATTTATATGAAAAAGGTGACCAGAAACGTTTTCATCAACAAGTAAAAGTGATTAAAGACCATTTTTTAAAGAACGGATTGCTTGCATGGAAAATTGACGGAGAAAAACAGGCAACTGTCAATGCATTGATTGATGATGAAAGAATTGCAGGTATTTTACTAAAAGCAGGGGACAAATGGCATAGTGCAGCATATACCAAGTTAGGGAAGACAATCAGCCAATCGCTAGTAAAAGACGGAATGCGGGATGGCTTTTTTGTTGATTATGTAGATGTAGATACATATAAAAAAGCAAATGTATTAACGCTGAGCTATATAATGCCACAATCTTTAAAGGAAATGAAAAAACATGATGTTCTTACAGAGGAACAATATCAAAAGCAGCTATCGATTTTAAGTAAGGCGCCACTATCAAAAAATGATACCTATCCAAAGGCCTATCAGATTGATAATCAAACGTACGTATATGACGATGATTTGCATTTAGTTGATCAGCTTTATGTCGCATATCACCAAGCATCTGTTGGTCAAAATACCCAAACTTTCAAAAAATGGCTTATTAAGATATATAGAAGGGAACATAAACTTTATGGCAGGTATACAGCAAGTACTGAAAAACCCTCTGTGCAGTATGAATCACCCGCAGTTTACGCACTTGCTACACGCTATATGCTTAAAGCAGGAGACTTCAAACTGGCCCAAGAATTTTATGGAAAAATGAATGAAATGAAAATTAATAAAAAATCTGGTTACTATGATGCAAAAACAAAAGAAACTCATGCATTTGATAATCTATCCCCATTATTAGCAGAAAGGGAGATGGCGCATGCAACTAAAAAGTAAATGGCTAAGAGAATTATTTGGCTTTGGGGCTTTATTTATTATACTGAGTCAATTGCCCCCTTATTTTTTGTTGAATGGTGAGAATACACGGCTGTTATTATATATCCTATTGCTTCTTATCTTTTTCTTTACGCTGTGGCGTGGGTTGGTAGCAGGATTAATTAGCAGTTTAATTTATCTGTTTATAACAGGTACAGCCCTGATTTATACGGAGTTTTCGGGTGAAGCTGTATCAGCGACTCGTATGCCATTACAGTTATTTTTAGGATACGGGATTGTACTTTTGCTGGGCGTCCTCGCCGCAGGGAAGATACAAGGAATACTTGTGACGCAGCAGGAGTATAACAAAAGGCTTCAACAAGATATCAAGAATTTTGTAGCGGTGGATCCGGAGACGGGTTTTGACAATGAGATGCGTATGCGTTTGACATTAAATGAAGAAATGCGAAGAGCTGATCGCTATCATCATACATTTACCTTCATTCTCTTAAAGCTTGAGAATTATAGTCAATTTAAAAAACTATATGGCATGAAAGAAGCAAATAATCTTTGGAAGCAGTTAGCTTTAAGAATTACAGGCAAGCTCCGTCATATTGATAAAAAGTTTCGGTATCAGCAGAATGAAATCGGTTTGCTGTTGACAGAAACATCAGACGCTTCGATTGATATTATTTATCAAAAATTGGATGACATACTCAAAAATCATCAACTACTCAATGGCAAATGGATAACACTCCAATACAAAACAAGCTACATTACCTATACACCTAATAGCGAGCGTACCCTTGATGAATTGCTAGGAGAGATGGAAAGGGAGATGAGAACAAGTGAGCTATAAGAAGTTTTGGCTGTTTACTCTTGTTCTTTTAGGAAGTGTTATTTATGCAGGAAATACATATGCTTCTGCCAAAGAAAAGGACACTGCAATCGTCTATATGACAAGCGACGGGCGAGTCAATGAAGAAATCGTAGCATTGCAGGAGATGTTGGAATCTGTAGTGTCTGTCGATACAATCCCCGTAGAATCATTAACTGATAACAACTTGAAGCAATATCGCAGGCTAGTGTTTATTAGCACCTATAAGGAGAAAGTTCCCCTTAAAGCAAAAAGAGCAATGGAACATTTCAAAGGGCCGGCACTTGCTATTGGCGAAAATGCCACGCAATTAAAACCCTTGGGAAAGTGGAAAGACCGTGAAAATATAAAACTACGCAAAATTGGCAACTATACGTTGACAGAACCAATTAGGTGGCATGCTATGATACCCCCGAAAGAACAATGGAAAGTCCTTGTACATGCCTCTACGTTAACGCAAAAAGTGCCATTCGTATCGCGTTCTCTTCATTCAAACTGGTCTTATATGGGCGATTTGATGTCGTCAACAGACTTTGTCTACAGCTTGCCGCATCTCTTTAGCCAAGTGCTGGGCATACAGTTTCAAAATACACATCCAGCCTATATCGTCCTAACGAATATAAATATGAAAACCAATTTAACAAAGCTAAAAGAAACAATCAACGAGCTTTCTTCTCGTCACATTCCACTTCATCTAGCAATTACGCCGATTTACAAAGAGAAAGATGGCTCATCCTATTATATTCAGGATAACAAAAAGCTGGTTAAGTACCTGCGTTCTCTTCAACAAAGAGGGGCATCGCTTATTCTATCTCCTTCTGGCAATGAAGTAGATAATAGTTTGGAATATATGGTTTTAAATAAGCTCTATCCTACAATTATCAGCAATCCAACTAAAGGGTTTACGGCTGCCCTGCATGAACATAGCCACCACTTTTATATGGCAAAACAGGATGGTCATATAATATATCCGATAAATGTAAATCAGATACAAGAATCAACGGAGACGTCCATTAATCAGTTTCAGGCATCGCTTGCTCGATTAAGAAATGTGCCAGGTTCAGCGATAGGCATGCCTTATCCAGTCTATCTAGGAGCTCCCTTGATGGAAAAAATCATCAGCACATTGGAAGATACCCAAATGCCAATTGAATGGATTGATTTTCGGAAGAGTCAGCTTCAAGTCAAGACAAAGAAAGTAGATATCAAACAAGAAAAAAGCGGAGCCCTGCACGTGAAGAAGTCATTTACTATAAAGGATCGACTACAAATGTATTTCCAGGAAAGGCCTTTTGAAGTTGTTTTGTGGGCCATTCTAGTGGTTGTGACAGTTTTTGTAGGGATTTTTTTCATAAATACGCTTCGTTTGCGTATAACATTGCGCAAGCGATTGTTTGAGGAGAGGAATGAGCATGGCTGATCTTTTATTTTATATAGCACTATTTCTTATATGGGTAATGCTGTTATATCATATGTTTCTAATGGAAGGGGGCTATCTCCATTTCCGCAGTTTTGAAAAGCCCATTCCTGAATGGTCCAGAAATATGGAGGAGCTGCCAACTGTTAGTGTCTTTATACCAGCCCATAATGAAGAACTCGTTATCGAACAGACTTTACGAGCGATGTCTCGGTTGTATTATCCCAAGGATAAGCTTGAAGTCATTGTTATTAACGATAATTCGTCCGATGATACGGGCTTGATTGCAAGTAGGTTTGCGGAAAAATACCCATTTATCCGCGTCCTTGAAACAGTGGAACCGAATAAGGGAAAAGGCAAATCCTCTGCATTAAATTCTGCGCTTGCTGACTCGTCCAGCGAGATTGTTATCGTATATGATGCAGACAACACACCGGAGCGAATGGCGGTTTGGTACTTGGTGATGGGACTTCAAAATGACCCCAAAGCCGCAGCAACAGTCGGCAAATTCCGTGTCATCAATGCGGAAGAAACCTGGCTGACTCGTTTTATCAATATTGAAACGATTTGTTTTCAATGGATGGCACAAGGCGGACGTTGGAAATGGTTCCGTGTTGCCACCATTCCTGGTACTAACTTTGCTATTCGCCGCAGTATTTTAGAGAGGCTTGGCGGTTGGGATGTTAAGGCATTAGCAGAGGATACAGAGCTGACCATTCGTGTTTATAATCTAGGCTACCATATCCGCTTTTTCCCAAAAGCTATTACATGGGAACAAGAACCGGAAACCTTGAGTGTATGGTGGAAACAGAGAACACGGTGGGCGCGTGGCAATCAATATGTTGTGCTAAAGTTTCTTCGCCAATTTTTAACACTAAAGAGAAAGAGTATTATCTTTGATTTGTTTTATTTCTTTTTCACTTATTTCCTATTTTTCTTTGGAGTAATTCTGTCGAATGCTTTATTTATCATCAATTTGTTCTATGATATCGGTCTTAGCATTGGCAATATCTCTTTAATTCTCTGGGGACTTGCATTTTTACTCTTCCTAGGAGAAGTGATGGTCACATTAAGTATTGAAAAAACAGAGATGAATTGGAAGAATTTCATATATGTCATCGCCATGTATTTTACATATTCACAGATGTGGATTGTGTTAGTGGTTCGTTCTTTATATTTAGAAATCAAGCGTTTGATTACAGGCCAAGAAGTCAAATGGTATAAAACAGAGCGCTTTGCGAAGAAGCCAAAGTAAGGAGGAGAAACATGAGAAACTTTATATATCTTGCAGCATTGTTCTTCAGCCTGTTTCTATTTTCTTTGCCTGGAAAGGCAGCAACGAACATTACGGTGAAGCACCCTATTACAATAGAAGGCACAAGTAACGAAGAAAAACCGCTTACCAATAAAGTAATCGAATTGCAGGGGCCATCATCTTCCACTGACTTTTATTATTCACTAGAAGAAAGTGAAAGAAATAAAAAGCATAGTGCTACTTTTCACTTGGAGCATTCGGAATTACTAAAATCCCCTTCATCGTTTACAGTGAAAGTGGATGGACTACCCGTTAAGTCAATTTCTCTTGCAGGCAAGAAAACAAACAATAGCGTGACGATTGATTTACCAAAAAGAGCTTTAACAAAAGGAGATCATACGATAACAGCGAGTTTTTATGGAGTGGTAAAAGAAGGCGTATGTGTTGCGCCGGGTGATCAAGGTAACTGGCTGAAGATTGATGTACTTTCATCCATCTCTTCGTTTGCAAAAGAAAAAAAAGAAATAGCATTAAGCGATTATCCATCTACTTTTAAAACAGGGAACACCCAGATAGTATTACCAGACAATCCATCAACAGCTACTTTAAATAGCGCTTATCAGCTAGCGGCATTTTTATCAGAAGAGGAGGACAGCGAGGCTACAGTATCACGAGAAACTCATCTTCGCACAGTAAAAGGTCCAGTGATTTTTGTCGGAGCTAAAGATGAGTTTAAAACAACGGAAATACAACGCATTATGTCTAAGGCAAATGTCAGCTACAAAGATGGAATCTCCCTCAAAAGCGGAATATTGCACAATCAAGGCAACAAGAATGAGGTTCCTGTACTTTTTGTAACTGCAGACAACAGCAGTACCATTGAACAAAGAATTGATCTTTTATTAAAAGAAGATTTAACAAAGCAACTGTCGGGGCAACAGATGACGGTAGACCAATTGCCGCAGTCAAAGAAGAAGGACGGCACTCATATAAAACTCAACGAATTAGGCTTTAAGAGTGAAACCTTATCTGGCGGTAACACAACATCAAAAGATTATTATGTTTCATTGCCTCGCATGGAAGAAGACAATCAAGCAAACCTTCATTTGTATTTGAAAAAATCAGCAACCATGCCTGTAAAAGATGAAGAGAATGGCCGGAAAACAGAGCTAATCCTTTATGTCAATGATGTTCCTCATTCCATTGATCTTAGCAAACTAAAGAAAACACAATCAGGTATATATGAAGCGAATGTACCCATTCAAACGAATTTATTAAACAAGCATTCGCTCGTTGATTTGAGATTCGAGGTCACTGGATTCCAATTAGAAGATCCATGTGAGCATACAGGTGAACGTTTTGAGTTGTATATTGATGGAGACAGCACGTTGAATCTTGCTGAAAAAGCAAACAATACGGTATTTTCATTGCGTGATTATCCCAATGCTTTTGATCATCAAACACTGATCATCATGCCTAATCAAAGACAAGTGAGCGATAGTCAAATGCTCGCTCTATACAAAACATTATTTATTAACGGTGAGCTTCCGCCTATTAAATTAAAAACAGAAAAAGAGGTTTCGCAGGCCGAACTGCAAAAATATGCGCTAATCTTTACAGGGGAAGCGAACAATTTTAATTTATTAAAAGATAAAAGAGACCAACTCCCATTATCAGATGAAAAAATGATGGAAGAAGGCTTCTTACCGCAGGCAGTCGCATTAACTGCTTACATCACACAAAATTTCTGGCAGTCTAGCGAACCGTTGCTCGTGCTTGGAAACCGCGAGCAATCTCTCCAGGATGATGATTTTTATCGTCAGTTGAAAAACTCAAACGCTAACAAATCAGCAGCAGTTGAAACAAAAGACGGTCGCTTTATTGTTTCTACTAAAAAAGTTACTGAAACAAATAATGTCTCCAAAAACGATACAAAGAAACAAGCTGTACCTTATATAGTAGGTTTTGTTATTCTCATCGCGGCTATTGCTCTTATTCTTTACATGGCCATACGGAGAAAGAAAAAGAATACGACCAACATTGAAAAATAAACGATTTAAACCCTTTTCTATAAGAAAAGGGTTTTTTTAGGAGAATTAAGGATCAACCATTCTTTGAATACTGTTAAAGTGACATACTAATCAAGATTTACGGGAGAAATTTATATTTAGTATGACATAAATTAATTATTATGTTGACATAATTAAAGTTTTTAAGTATATTATGTGTAAACGATTACATATGTAACCGGTTACACGTTCAATAAGGAGAAATTAATGGTAACAATTAGGGATGTGGGTAAACACGCAGGCGTTTCGGTTGCGACCGTTTCGCGTTATTTAAATGACAAGGGCTATGTAAGTGAGGAAACAAAAAATGTACTCAAGAAATCAATTCAAGAATTGGGATATAAACCAAATCAGATGGCACGTTCACTCAGTACAAAAAAGACAAATATTATAGGATTGCTTGTTCCTGATATTACTAATCCTTTCTTCCCGGAATTGGCGAAAGCCGTAGAGGAAACAGCTTTTTCGAATGGCTATACGGTTGTCCTTTGCAACTCTTCTGAACAACAGGAGAAAGAAAAGCATTATATACAATCATTGCAGCAAAATTATGCAGCAGGGCTGATTGTAACGACTAATTATACGGAAGCGGAATATTACCGCCATATCAAATTGCCGATAGTTGCGCTCGACAGGCGATTAGATCCTACCATACCGACTGTTACGACAAACAATGTAGAAGGCGCTAAAACGGCGACCAACTATTTACTTGACCAAGGATGCAAACATATTCTTTGCATAAGAGGGCCTCAAGGAATCGGAGTAGCCGAAGATCGGATGAAGGGTTTTCTGGAAGTAGTCAATAATGCGCAGGATATTCAAGTCGAAACCATCACATCGCCATTTGAATTTACAGAAGCTGAACAAAAAGCTTTCAACATACTCAGTGCTTTTCCAACAATTGATGGAGTGTTCGCAGCAAGTGATGCTTCTGCGATTGGTGCTATGAAAGCAGCGCAATCGCTGGGTAGAAAAATTCCAGATGATATCCAAATTGTAGGGTTTGATGGAATTAGCCTTGGAGCGCTTGTCACACCAGAACTAACCACAGTTGCTCAAGATATTTATCATCTTGGTAAAGTAGCGACAGAATTATTGTTAAAGAAAATTAAAGAAGAACCTATAGATAATCATCTCATCGAATTGCCGACAGAGTTAGTCATTCGGCGCTCGACAAAATAAGGAGGGGTCAAATGATTACAGTCATTGGCAGTATCAATATGGACTTAGTAGTAGATACAACGATTTTTCCTAAACAAGGAGAAACCGTGCTAGGCAATCGTTTTGAAACAGTGCCTGGCGGAAAAGGCGCAAATCAAGCGGTCGCAGCAGCGAGACTTGGTGGAGACATTCATATGGTAGGCGCTGTAGGACAAGACGGATTTGGCCAAGAACTCACAGCAAATTTATCAACAGAAGGCATTCACACACGTTTTGTTGCCACTGCTCAAGAAACAGCAACGGGCATTGCCAATATCCTTTTATATGAAAATGACAACCGGATTATCGTTGTGCCCGGTGCAAATGGACTTGTAACAGAAGCTGAAATTGACGAAGCGAGAGAATTAATCGAGCGCAGTGAACTAGTCATCATGCAATTGGAGATTCCGCAAGAAACCGTTGATTATGCACTTCGTGTTTGTAAAGAAGCAGACATTCCTGTTCTACTAAATCCAGCACCTGCGAAAAACTTTAAGGAAGAATGGATGAGTAGCATTGCTTACTTAACTCCAAATGAAACAGAGTGCGAAGAGATCTTTCATAGTGAAATAGAAGAAGCTCTTGAGAAGTATCCAAACCAATTAATCGTCACTTTGGGTGCAGCTGGAGCTCGCTATTATAACGGCAAAGAACATGTATTCATTGAAGGCTTTAAAACAAAAGCGGTAGATACAACAGGAGCCGGCGATACATTCAATGGTGCACTTGCATACGCCATAACATCAGGACAGCCGTTAAAAGAAGCAGTACGATTTGCGAACATTGCAGCATCCTTATCTGTAGAGAAATTCGGAGCGCAAGGCGGCATGCCAACACTTCAAATGGTGGAAGCCCGCTTGAAAGGATGAGCAGTTTGAAAAAACAAGGAATTTTAAATCGGGAGCTGGCAGGTATTTTCGCAAAGATCGGTCATACAGATACCATCATGATTGCTGATTGCGGTCTGCCCATTCCGGACGGAGTCACATGCATTGACCTTGCCTATAAAATGGGAAAACCTAGTTTCATAGACATACTCGAAACTGTGCTTGGTGATTTCAAAGCAGAAAAAGCTTGGATAGCAACAGAAATGGACGCAGAAAATGCGGAGCTTTATAGTCAGCTAACACCTTTTCCATGTCCAATAGAAAAGGTCAGCCATGAACAATTAAAACAAAAATCGGTGGATGCCAAAGTTATTATCCGCACAGGAGAGGCAACACCATACGCTAATATACTTTTGCAATCAGGTGTGATTTTTTAAAAGGGCGGTGTTACAAAATGATTGAAATGACAGGCATTGATAAAGCCTTTAACGGTAATGTCGTGTTAAAAGGCGTCAATTTTTCTCTCGAGGACGGAGAAATCCATGCGTTGATGGGTGAAAACGGAGCAGGTAAATCAACGCTAATGAAAATTTTGACAGGCATTTATGAACGGGATGCAGGCGTAATCAAAGTGAATGGACAAGAAGTCGACTTTAAATCTCCCAAAGAAGCAGAAGCACTAGGCATCGCCGTCATCCATCAAGAGCTTAATATTTTGCCAGATTTATCGGTTGCAGAAAACCTATTTTTAGGGAATGAGCAGACCCTTGGCAGAACAGGCATTTTAAAAACGAAAGAAATGAACAAAGAAGCTTCACGTATTTTAAGCCAATTAGGGCTCGATATAGATGTCAAAACGCCAGCTGGACAACTTTCTGTTGGGAAACAGCAGATTATTGAAATTGCTAAAGCAATTGAAACGAAGGCAAAGGTCATTATTATGGATGAACCGACGGCAGCTTTAACAGATCGTGAAATTCAAACACTATTTAAGACCATTCACAAGCTACAAGAACAAGGCGTTTCATTTGTTTATATTTCACATCGTATGGAAGAAATCTTTGCGATTTGCAATCGTATTACGATCCTACGTGATGGACAATATGTCGGTGTTCGAGTGATTAAAGAAACTACTTTCGATGAGATTGTCAAAATGATGGTTGGACGTGAGCTAGGTGAACGTTTTCCAGAACGCCATGCTGAAATAGGCGACGTCAAGCTTGAGGTGAAGGGTCTTACCAGAGATGGTTATTGTGAGGATATTAATTTCAAGCTACGTAAGGGTGAAGTCCTTGCCATCGCAGGATTAATGGGAGCTGGGCGTACAGAGGTAGCACAGGCCATCTTCGGATATCGCAAAATGGCAAAAGGAGAAATCTTCATTGACGGCAAGAAAGTAAAAATCACGAATCCGCTTCACGCTAAAAAACATGGCATTGGATATGTGACAGAGGACCGCAAATCGGAAGGTTTAGTCGTTGATTTCTCAATAAAAGACAATGTGTTGCTGACCAACCTAGACAAAGCTTCAAACATGGGTATCATCAATCGAGCAAAAGAAAAGAGTTTTGTAAGCGATTTAATCAAAAAGCTGGGGGTTCGTACATCAGGCCCAATGCAAACAGCCAAGTCTTTGAGTGGTGGGAACCAGCAAAAAGTGGTCATTGCTAAATGGTTAGGCGATGAACCGAAAATCTTGATCCTGGATGAGCCGACACGCGGAGTCGATATTGGGGCTAAAAAAGAAATCTATCAAATTATTAATAACCTTGCTGAGCAAGGTGTCGCAATCTTAATGATTTCCTCTGAACTACCAGAAGTAATCGGCATGGCAGATCGCGTGCTCGTTATGCATGAAGGAAAAGTTACAGGAGAAGTAACAAAGGAAAATATGACGCAAGAAAAAATTATGTATTATGCCACTGGAGGTGACAAAGTTGTCCAAATCTAAAGATTTAATTCAAAAACTCGGACCATTGCTAGGACTTCTTTTAATCATCATTATTATTTCATTTATGAGCCCTAGTTTTTTAACAGCTACAAATATTTTTAATGTTCTGCGTCAAGTATCCATCAGTGCCTTAATCGCATTTGGGATGACGTTTGTCATTTTAACAGGCGGAATCGATTTATCGGTCGGCTCGACATTAGCGCTGACAGGAGCTATTAGTGCAGGCTTACTTGCAGGTGGTATGAATCCACTTTTAGCTATGCTTATTGGTTTACTATTAGGTGCATTGCTTGGAGCTATCAATGGGGTTATTATCGCAAAAGGTAAAGTAGCACCATTTATCGCAACACTTGCCACTATGACTATTTTCCGAGGTCTAACACTTGTTTATACAGATGGTAAACCGGTCTCAGGTCTAGGTGATTCACAGGCATTCCAACTATTCGGGAAAGGGTATTTATTTGGAATCCCTGTGCCAGTAGTGACTATGATCGTGGCTTTCATTGTTCTTTACTTTATTTTAAAACAAACAACATTCGGCCGCAGAGTGTACGCAATTGGCGGTAACGAGGAAGCTTCCCGTTTGTCTGGCATTAATGTAGACCGCATCACCATCGCGGTATATGCACTAACAGGTATGCTTGCTGCATTGTCTGCTTTAATTCTTACTTCTCGTTTAAATTCAGCACAGCCGACAGCAGGCCAATCTTATGAATTAGATGCCATTGCGGCAGTTGTATTAGGCGGTACTTCTTTAACAGGCGGACGTGGCTGGATCTTCGGCACATTAGTCGGTGCACTAATTATCGGCGTATTAAATAATGGCTTAAACTTAATTGGCGTTTCATCCTTCTTCCAACAAGTCGTGAAGGGGATTGTCATTCTAATCGCAGTACTACTTGATCGTAAAAAAACAGCATAGGAGAGATAAAAATGAAAAAATTATCATGGACTCTAGCGTTATCAGCATCATTATTACTAGGAGCTTGCTCTATGTCACCAAATGGTGATGATTCAGCTTCAAAAGACTCGAAAAAATCAAATGACGATATGAAAATCGGTTTGTCTGTCTCAACTCTAAATAACCCATTCTTCGTTACATTATCAGATGGCGCGAAAAAAGAAGCGAAGAAAGAACATGTAAATTTAACAGTAGTAGATGCACAAGATAATGCATCGAAACAAGCTTCGGACGTAGAAGATTTAATTCAACAAGATGTAGACCTGATCATCATCAATCCAACTGACTCAGAAGCAGTAGCATCTGCAGTCGAATCAGCAAACGATGCAAAAATTCCAGTTATCACAGTTGACCGTTCATCAGACGGCGGTAAAGTTGTAGCTCATATCGCTTCCGATAACGTTGAAGGTGGAGAAATGGCAGGCGACTATTTGAAATCATTGATTGGCGATGGAGCGAAAGTAGCTGAGCTTGAAGGTGTAGCAGGTTCATCAGCAGCTCGCGATAGAGGAGAAGGCTTCCATAAAGTAGCAGATAAAGGCTTAGATGTAGTCAAAAAACAAACAGCTAACTTTAACCGCTCTGAAGGTCTAACAGTTATGGAAAATATCCTTCAATCTAACCCAGATATTAAAGGTGTATTCGCTCATAATGATGAAATGGCTTTAGGCGCACTAGAAGCAATTGAAGCTTCCGGCAAAAAAATCAAAGTAGTCGGCTTTGACGCTACTGATGATGCTGTAAAAGCTGTAAAATCAGGCAAGTTAGCAGCAACAATCGCACAACAACCAACAGAAATTGGCGAAATTGCTGTAGAAACAGCTGTTAAATCCCTAAAAGGTGAAAAAGTAGAGAAAAATATTCCAGTCGACTTAGAACTAATTAAGAAATAAGAGTAGCGTAGAAAATCACACTTCATTTGAAGTGTGATTTTTTTATTGGGAGGGGGAATTAGGATAAGTGTAAGAAAGAGGCAAGCGAGTGGCCGGAATGAGACTATGAGTGTCCCAAATAGGCTCGCGAGTGACCTCAAAAAGGGAGTGAGTGACCCAAATGAGCCTATGAGTGACCTCAATCAGGGCGAGTGTCCCGAATAAGTGGACGAGTGACCTCAAAAAGGGAGTGAGTGACCCGAATGAGACTATGAGTGACCACAATCAGAGCGAGTGTACCAAATAGGCTCCCGAGTGTCTCGAATAAGTGGACGAGTGACCTCAAAAAGGGAGTGAGTGACCCGAATGAGACTATGAGTGGCCTCAATCAGGGCGAGTGTCCCAAATAGGCTTCCGAGTGTCCCAAATAGGCTTCCGAGTGTCCCGAATAAGTGGACGAGTGTCCTCAAAAAGGGAGTGAGTGATCCGAATGAGTCTACGAGTGACCTCAATCAGGGCGAGTGTCCCAAATAGGCTCCCGAGTGTCCGGAATAAGTGGACGAGTGTCCTTAAAAAGGGAGTAAGTGACCCGAATAAGAACATGAGTGACCGGAATCAAGGTGAGTGATCCCAATGAGTCTACAAAGTGACCAAAATAAGTGGACGAGTGTCCTTAAAAAGGGAATGAGTGACCCGAATGAGCCTATGAGTGACCTCAATCAGGGCGAGTGTCCCGAATAGGCTCCCGAGTGTCCCGAATAAGTGGACGAGTGACCTCAAAAAGGGAGTGAGTGACCCGAATGAGCCTATGAGTGACCTCAATCAGAGCGAGTGTCCTTAAAAAGGGAGTGAGTGACCCGAATGAGTCTATGAGTGACCTCAATCAGAGCGAGTGTCCTTAAAAAGGGAGTGAGTGACCCGAATGACCCTACGAGTGACCGGAATCAAGGTGAGTGACCCGAATAAGTCCTCGAGTGCCCCTAATAAAGTCAACCTAAAAGCCAAGTGTAACCAATTCATAAATATCACCATTATCAAACTACTTTTAAAATAACTTGAAGTATATTTAAGGAGTGGTAATATAATGAATAAGTTAGGAGATGATAAACATTATAGAAGGTAGAACAAAATCATTACTCTTTACTGCATATCGACGGTTATTGATTCGCCTCAGTCAACATTCTTCGAAACGAGCTGAAATTGTTCGAGATTTTGAGAATATCAAGATTGGATTTAGCGGTGAAAAGAGAGTTGATCGGGCCATATTAGAGACACACTTTTCCAACATTCACTATATTTTGCCGAATGTAGAGTTAAGAGTATCGCAGAATAGGCAAATAGAGATTGATACACTCATCATAACGCGTAGTTTTATATGTATTTTGGAAGTTAAGAACTTAAAAGGTCATCTAAAGTTTAATGAAAATCCTTATTCGCTACATCAAAATTTAAATGGAAAAGTTTTTAGCTACCCATGCCCACAGATGCAAGTGAAGAGAGCTGGGGATAGTTTAAATTATTGGCTAAAACAACATTTTAACCTGGACCTTCCCATCCACAAGGCAATCATTTTGCCAAACGAGCATGTGTTACTCGAGACGCCCCCAACGCAAGAGAAACTGCTCGGTCTAAGAGAAATCCCTTTATATCTTCAATCCTTAGAACAACAACCCCACTTCATCTCTGCCCAACAATTATATGCCATCATATCTAAATTGAAAGAAGAGCAGCATCCGTATAACCATTTTCCTCTTTCAGAAAAATACCATATCCCCCTTAGTCATTTGCAAACTGGTATCATGTGTCAATGCGGCGGTAAAGGTATACGCCAAACCCAGAGGACGTGGCTTTGTAATCTATGTGAACAAACAATACCACAGGCAACAGAAAATGCATTGCTCGATTGGTTTTTACTTTTCAAATCTTCTATCACTCACGAGGAATGTAAAAAATACCTTCAAGATTGTTCACAAAAATCGATTACAAGATTAATTAGTAGGACAAGTCTCCTACAAAACGGGAATACCCGGTCGAGAAAATACATCTATCGATATAATCAGCCTCTTTTCAACAAATTACTTGAAAAATCCCCCAAATAAAGTTGCAATCTTTTACATTCCTATCTAAAATAAAAGAAAGAATGTGCAGTATATTCGCAGATTTTCTTGCTCTGTTTGAGACTCTCGTACAGGGCTTTCTTCATTTTCATTCTATGAATCTTGAAGAAGGATGCGATTAAAGGAGAAAAAAATATGATACTGAGGATAAACCCGTTTAGAGGGATTTTTACGCCCGCTGTTTATAGAGAAATGTTAGCGGAAGCAGAGCATTATAAACGTTATCGTCTTTCTATTATTTTATTATATCTGGCAAGTATTTTAATCTACATGGTGGGTAGCTCGCTTGGCATTGGGAGTGAATCCATCTCGAAGGAACTACCAACGCTCACAGATTCCGCCTTTGAAGCGAGAAAGCAACTTTTCTTAATAGGAAAGCTGCTGCAAGCCCTTATCATTCCAACCATCTTCTTGTATTTAAGCAGCTTATATTATGTGGCTTTTGCCAATGGACAGTTCCGCAAAATGATGATTATGCAAATGAATGTATTGGGACTTTTCCTTATTGAGAAACTCCTCCTTATTCCATTATTTTTGGGGCTAAATATTGGGTCTGCATCAAATGTTTTTTCATTTGGCGTCATCGCACAATATATCACTTCGAATGTGATTGCTATAGACTTTTTAAGTGAACTCACTTTATTCCGGTTAGCGATGTTCTTCTTATCATATTTCTATCTAACGAAGTTAATTGAAGGACGTAAGCAAACGCTATTCGTACTAAATGTGATACTATATGTGATTTATTGGATCTTTGCAGGTTTCATATCTTATATGAAGATAGAATTCTTTTTCTAAAGGAGATTGGAAAAATTGAAGAAGTGGAGCAAGTCGATTATTGCCGTATTGGCCATTGTGTTTGTTCTATGCAATGTGTATCTTCTTTTAAAAGAAAATAGCAAAGCTGAAAGAACAATTAATGTTCGAGACTGGACAAGAGTAGAAAAAGATAATGTAAAAAAATTATTTTATACAAAAGGTGTGACAGAGCCAGAGTCTGAAACGCATGTATATTTTGATAAACGCAAGGGTTCATTAGATAAAATCCTTGTAAAAGAGGGCGAAACGGTGACTGCTGGAACCCCGTTATTTGTGTATGATGCGCAAAAATTGGAGGATAAAAAAGCAGTATTAGAAGACCGGAAAGAACGGCTGCAAAGCGAGATGAGCAGTGTGGAAAATGAAATTACAGAATTGCAGCAAATTAAACAACAAGCTCCAGTGGATACAGCAAAAACCGAAACAGAAAACAAAAAAGTAAAAGTAGATGTAAATATAGATACCTCTCCAATTATTGATAGCAATGTACAACAAAAAATAGCCGCAGCTCAAACGGAAAAGAGCAAGCTAGAAGCAACTCTAACTGAAAACGATGCGAAACTATCTAGGATTGATGAGCAATTACAAGATTTAAATGTAGTGAGTCCAGTTGATGGGCAAGTAACAAATATTAACCCAGAACTGCAGGATCCTATGATTACAATTGCCTCTGCTAGTTCAGCGGTAAAGGGTAACTTGCCTGCAACGCGGGTGCACGAAGTTCAAGAAGGGCAAGCGGTTAAATTGTATTCACCACTGTTGGATCAGTATTATACAGGTGAAGTATCGCAAGTTATCGCTATTCCTGACTATAAAACAGCAAAAAAAGAACCTATGTATTCTTTTTTGGTTAAATTAGGAAAAGAAAGTGACAACAGTACAATAGAGGATACACCAACTGATGAGCCAACAGGAATCACAAGTGAAGCTGAAGAAAATACCACAGAAATAAGTGGCAACACGGATGCTGCGAAAAATTCAGACAAACAATCAAAGGTAAACCTAAATAACGAGGCGTCGACGGTAACTGAAAAAGAAAAACCGTTGTTACTTGGTACAAAAATGGATATGCAGGTAACATTAGCTGAAGCTCTTCAAGTGCCTGTGATTGCATCAAAGTCTATTGAAAAAGAAAATAAAAAGTATTATGTATACCAAATGACGAAAAATGGCATGGTCCGAAAACAACCGATTCAAATAGGTGTATCTTATAAGAAAAAAAATCAGGTTATCGAAGGCATTCTAACAAAGGATACGATCGTAACAAATGAACAAAACGTCAAAGTTTCTGATCCATCTCCGTTTATTACACCAAGTAAATCAGAGAATTTGAATAAAAAGGATATCAAAGCGTTGCCTTCTATTCAAAAGGCAAAATATATCCTTATCGGTCTTTTTGAATAATAGTAAACTGTAGGCGAGTCAAACCTCGTCTACAGTTTTTTTGTTTATGCATCTTTTGTCGATTGATGCTAGGTGACTATTTTGTCGTATAATGGCTTTTCCTTTTAAATAAACGAGAAGATCATAAGACAAATATGGATACTATTTGCTATGCAGGACCTCATCCTTTATAGATCTATCTTATTTATGCTATATTCGAAGAAAGGGAATAAATGGTGGTAGTGAAACATCTCATTTCCCCTTTATTATTTGAAAAAGGAGCGATAAATATGAAATCTCGATTAGAGCATTTTATTAATGGCGAATGGATTGCATCTACAGGAAGCGAAACAATTGATGTCATTAATCCTGCAACGGAGGAAGTAATTGGCCAAATCAGCAGTGGGACAGAGGAAGACCTAGATAAAGCTGTTGCTGCTGCACGGGAGGCTTTCCCTTCTTTTTCACAAACTTCAAAGCAAGAACGCATTGATTTACTGAACCGAATTGCGGATGAATATGAAAAACGCAAAGACGATATTATAGAAACAATCACACAAGAACTTGGTGCTCCGATAAAAATGAGTGAAAAAGTACACTACAATATGGGGCTTTCTCACTTTAGACAAGCAGCTAAAGAGCTTGAAGCTTTAGAGTTCACTGAAAAAAGAGGCTCCACTCTTATTACAAAAGAGGCGATCGGGGTGTCTGGGCTGATCACACCTTGGAATTTTCCAACTAACCAAACTTCTACAAAGCTTGCAAGTGCCTTTGCGGCAGGAAGTACAGTTGTTTTAAAACCTTCTGAGCTAACACCTTTTGCTGCAATTATATTGGCAGAAATCTTTGAAGCAGCAAATGTACCAAAAGGAGTATTTAACCTTGTAAACGGTACAGGTGAAGTTGTCGGAAATGGCATTAGCTCTCACCCTGATATCGACTTTGTTTCATTTACAGGTTCAGGGGCTGTCGGCCAAAAAATTACTGAAAATGGCGCAAAAACGATAAAAAAAGTGGCATTAGAACTTGGTGGGAAATCTCCTCTCATTGTTCTTGATGATTATGATGTGAAAAAAGCTGCAAAAATTGCAGTTGGCAATATTCTATCCAACTCAGGCCAAGTCTGTGCAGCTGCGACCCGTACGTTAATTCCACAATCAATGAAAGATGAGTTCATTGAGGCAGTTAAAGAGGTTCTTCCAGAATTCCCAGTTGGAGATCCGTATGACCGCAACACATACTTAGGGCCACTCGTATCTGAAAAACAATATAATCGAGTACAGGATTATATTAAAAAAGGGCAATCTGAAGGTGCCACACTTGTTGTCGGTGGTACGGGCAAACCTGAAGGATTAGACAAAGGCTATTATGTAAAGCCAACTGTTTTCGTGAATGTGAAAATTGATATGACTATAGCTCAAGAGGAGATCTTTGGTCCAGTGATGTCTATCCTAACCTATGAAACTCTTGATGAAGCCATTGAGATTGCGAACGATACGATTTTTGGATTAGCAGGTTATGTTGTCGGTGAAGATAAAGACACATTAATAAAAGTGGCTTCTTCTATCAGAGCAGGCCGCATCACGATAAACCAAGTACCAGCTGATTTTGCTGCTCCATTTGGCGGCTATAAGCAATCAGGTATCGGCCGAGAATGGGGCGCATACGGAATCGAAGAATACTTAGAAGTTAAATCGATTATCGGTATGCCATCATAATATAAAAAACATCCAAGTTCCATAATAGAACTTGGATGTTTTTTTACATCTCAATAAATATTTCATTCAATTTATTAAAGCCCATCACAATTCTTCCGCTATTCGTAATACTGATACCTTCAGGTTCTCTATCGGTGTTCAACCGTAGTTTCTGGCTTTGGCTTCCATCAGGATTCACTATCATATATTCGCCATTTGAAAGGATATAATATTTCCCCTTTCCATATGCAAAGCCTTGTACTTCCTTACCTGGGGTTGTTCCGACAAGACCATTAATGTGTACCTTTTCTCGCCAATCACGATCAGCTTCTTTTCCTTTTCCTAAATGAATCTTGTTGAGGTCATAACCATTGCCGGATTTAGAAACGCCAACTGCTGTATTTTTATCCAACATAGCAATAACATTGGGATGGATTGTCGACGGAACCAGCCATTTGCGTTCCACTTTAAATGTTTTTACATTGATTTTTTGCAATGTATACCGGCTTTGTCCGCGTATATCTGCTAATTGATATAAGTAGCCATCTTTATAGGCAATAGCTTGGCCATGTCCAATCGTGAGACGTTCACTTTTTTTCATCAGTTTCCCTTTAGAGCTATATTTATAAATATACCCGTACCGCGTTTTATCACCTGTTGAGTAGGTGAGATAATATTGTTGATGCTCATCGACTGTGATGCCTTGTAATCCCTTTGATTTTGAGCCCGTTACACCTGCTGGGTCTCTGTAGGGATAAAAAAGTGTCTTCGCTTTTAATTGCTTACTTAGCTGTAATGTATGAACTGGATTAGATTTGGCTGTAGCTGATACTTGCATAGCTAAAAGAGCAACTACTAAAAGTAGTAATAATCTCAGATTTTTCATCATGATTGAACTCCTTTTTGATAAATTATAGTTTAATTATCGGTTAGAAGTTTGATTTATTCACAAAAAAGCTCCTTCTGTTTGTAGCCAAACAATAGGAGCTTTTTTTATATACCCATTCCGCCATCTGCAGGCATTGGATCGATTTCTTCATTGTCGACATCAATTTTTTGAGAGTCATCCACAGGTTTTATAGGATTATCATGATTTTTTTCTATATACTTTATCAGTTTTGTCTCTTTCTCCTTATCTTCATGGAAGAGATTGTCTAATTGATTATCAATAAAATTCATTGATGTGGATAACACAAGTTTGACGTCATCGAATACAGAAGAAAGTGTGGCTGGGGCAGCGGCAAATAATTCAACACTATTTTTGTTCCAATCTAGAAACTTAGTTGATGATGTATTCAATGTATAATAAATGCCTGCTCCAAAAGATATGGCGCAAATAAGTGCTATACTGATTAGTTTTTTCAACATACATAATTCCACCTTTATAAACAATCGTTAGGATCATTATGGACAAAATTATACAAATTTAATCAATCAACAGGATAGAAATCGACAGCTCTCTAAAACCGGATAAATTGCACTTTTTGAAGAAACCTAAAAAAATAGGAGGTGATCTTTTGAGTTTAGACAATCATTCAAAAAAATCATTGGATTTTAAGAAAGTATACGATCAAAATTCGCAGGTTGAAGCCACAAGTGATGCAATCAAAACGATTGTAGGACAGTATGGCGGAACGATGACATCTGCCTATAGTCATCCAGTCGATTATGAGAAACCCCCTTTATTTTCATCCGGTGGTGTTAGTCAACATCAAGCTAAAGGAGAACCTGATCAACCTCAATCCACAGATGTGTGAATAAACAAAAATGAAAGGAGAGACAACAGATGAATAAAAAATATACTGAAGTGGGCACAGACATTGAGGAAGTAAAAAGGCAAAATGCGATGTCTGGACCATCTTACAATGAAATAAAAGAAATAGTAGCAAATCATGAATGGACAGATACACAATCGAATGGCAATATGATTGACCCAGAAACGCCAAAAAAGTATACATGGACTGGAACGGATATTGAGGAAGTCAAAAGGTTAAATGCCGCTTCTGGTCCTAGCTATAAAGAAATTTTTGACATGTTAGATGAAAAGTACAGCAACAGATAGGTTAAAGCCTCCGAACATTAACGGAGGCTTTTTCATATGCTTTTTAAAAAGTAAATATAAATTGTCCACATCAGACATATAGTGAAATATAGAAACGAAATGGAAGATTGGATGATGAATTATAGATAAATCCGTATTAATTATGGTTGTGATGCGCCTGTTTTCAGGAAGTCTTGAAATTATGGCCGCATTATTTATGTTTAGGTTCAACAATCTAGAGAAGGCGTTTTATATCAATACAATGCTAGCGTTAGTGGGACCTACTGTACTGATTATTACTACGGCCGTTGCCATGTTTGGGCTAGCAGATAAGATTTCTATGACGCGCATGATCTGCCTATTTGCTGGCGTTACGCTAATTCTTATCAGTATGAATGCCAAATGAATGATAAAAGAAGGACCGATTCAAGAGAATCTGGTCCTTTTTTATTCTGTCTTTGGTTCCAAGTTTTTATTTTTTGAACCAATCTCCTCCGCTTTAATCAATTTAACGACAAGCCATACTAAGATCAATCCTAATATGCTAGCGGTGATATAACTATGATTCAAATAGTTTTTCATTACAAGCGACATGACTGGTGGGCCAGCAGCAACGCCAATAAAGCGAGCAGCACTGTAAAAGGAGGTAACTGTACCGCGTTCTTCCTTTTTAATATTTTGAGTAATAATGGCATCTAGTACAGGCAGTAAGCAGCCTAGAGCAATGCTGGCAATACTTACAACGATCAAAAGGAAAACTAAATGATCCTCTAAAAAACCAATAAAAGCAATACTCGCAGAGGTGATGATTAGTGAAAACAAAATCAGCTTTTTCAATGCTTTAATTTCGCCCTTTGCTTTTTTACCCGTAATAAAGGAGGCGATACACAGCATCAATAACGGAATGGCCAAGATAAATCCTTTTTTCACACCTTTGATATCATGAGTGCTTTCCAGAACCTCAGACAGGAAAAACAACATGCCAAATAGCACAAGCATGACATATATACCGCTTAAAAAGACAACAGACAGCCACTTACCTTCTCTTGAAAATGTTTCTTTAACGTTGGATACAAATTCTTTGAAGGCGACAGGCTCGTCCTTTTCCTTGGGGACTTTAATGAAGAAGAATATTAAAATGATGGAAATTAAACTGAAGAAAGAAATCGAGAAGAAGGGTAAAAACCACAGAAAAGCAGCAAAAATGGAACCCAATATAGGACTTAGCACTTTACCGAATGTATTAGATGTTTCAATAATGCCAAGGCTGGATGTAGCCTTTTCTTCATCGCCATTAAAAAGATCTCCAACAAGAGGAATAACGATAGGCATGGCCCCCGCTGCGCCTATACCTTGAAGGACTCGTCCAATAATAATCATGGTGTAGGGGCTATCCAGCTTCCATGAGGCGATGGCTGATATTAATCCGCCGATCAGAGCTAAAATTAAACATGGCAAAATAACGATTTTTCGTCCAAATCGATCCGATAAATAACCAGCTACTGGGATAAACAGAATGGCTGCAATAGAGTAGCTGGTAATAATCATACTTGATTGGAAGGAAGAAATATCAACTTTCTTTTCTAAAATCGGCAATACAGGAATTAACATCGAATTGCCGAGCGTCATGACTAGAGGGATGGAAGCTAAGCTGAATATCGCCCAAAAACCTACCTTCACATCATCTTTTTCCGTATTCCCCATGAAAACACCTCAATTTTATTTGTTAGAGGTAGGTTTTCCGTATTGTACTTTTTTATGCAAACAGGGCTTGATATGCTTGGTAGCCAAAGTGAATACCAAAGCCAATCATAGACAAAGAGGAAACGATTGAGATGCCATTTAAAAACTTCGTAGAAAGGACTTTTCGAGAGCCACTTGAAATACTTGACATAAAAAGGTCTACCAATACAATGCCAAGCAATATCACTAAGCTATATAAAATAATTTCCCATTTCTCAAGTTTCCCAGAACCGCCTACTAATACAGAACCATAAATGCCAAGCCAAAAAAGGATGGTCAAAGGATTTAAAAGGGCGATGAAGAAACCAGATAAAAATGAATGTCTTAATCTTGTGACCTTTTTAAAGTTGGTATTAAGTTTAACTTTATGGAGGGTTAATAAGTTTTCAATCCCTGTATACAATAAGACGAAGCAGCCAAAAGACCAAAGAATGGTTTTGACGACTTGAAATTCAATAAAATGCCCAATACCAAAGTAAACCAATAACATATACAACATGTCAGTTGCGATGGCGCCAAGGCTAAAAAACCAGGCATGAAAAAAACCATTTTTTATCCCAAGGTTTAGCAGTGTTGCCTTAACTGGTCCAATCGGCGCGGCCAAAGATATGCCTAAAAAGAAATAAGGGAAAAAAGAGTGCATTGTGGTTTCCTCCGTTTTGTGGTGTCTTACATCCTATTCAGCGGAGACAACCATTACGACTAATAGTGAAAAAATTTCTGAGGAGGAACCGAGCGATTAAAGTTTTAGTATGGCCTAGGATGGATATGCTTACACATAAGAGAAAAAAGGAGGTTTGTTGATGAAGGAATTTAAAGTGACTTACTTTTTTGACCAAGAACATTATGTGCGACGTTTTATTTTTGTTGAGTCGCAAGCAGAAGCAGAAGCATTAATCCAAAGTGAAAGAGATCAATACATCCACTTTACAGATTCTAGAGGTATTTATCATGAACTCTTTACGGGGCATGTACGAGTTATCCAAATTTCAGAGTATCATAGAATAGACAAATCAAAAAAAGCGAAAGAAATGATCGACGGAAATCATTTTTATTCATAGAGAGTGGCTCGCTTCTTAAATAAGATGCGAGCCTTTTTGTAATATAAATTTGTTCTCCTTATCACATTCTTGTCATATTCACCCCTTATAATGAACATGTTCAATAAATAACTACAAAAAATAAATATAACTAATAAAGATAATAACTGAGTTAATTTCATAATAAAATTTCACTAAAAAAAGAGTATTGATAGTATTACGGATACGGCATCTTCTAAGGGATGCGATCGAGCTGGAAGCCTAGCGAAATGAAGCAATATAGAGAGTAAGCTAATATCGCTGAAAGTTCTGTCTGGAGAACAGATTACTGTTCGTCTATATGCTATTAAAAAGACTTATGAGATTGATTCAACTAAGGGAGAATATTAAATGAGAAAACCATTACTAACAGCAATCGCACTAAGTTCGGCACTGCTATTTACAACCGTGGGAGAAGAAACAACCGCATCAGCAGCTACAGTTACATACAAAGTAAAATCAGGCGACACTCTTTCTAAAATAGGAAGCAAATATCATATTTCATACAAAACAATTATGAAATTAAATCATATGAAGTCTACAAAAATATATGTAGGCCAAAAATTAAAAGTGAAAAAAACAAAAGCTAAAAAGAAAGCTACGAAAAAAGTCAGCAAAAGTGTTGCAGGCGTTTCATCCTCGTCTAAAGCTTCCAAAGCTCTAGCAATTGCTCTTAAGCAACAGGGGATAAAATACGTTTTTGGCGGCTCGTCAAAAAGCGGTTTTGATTGTAGCGGACTTATTTACTATGCATATAAAAAAGCAGGATACTCTGTATCGCGCACAAATGCCCAAGGTTTTTATGCACGTTCATCTGCAACCAAATCACCTCGTATTGGCGATTTAGTTTTCTTTAAAAATACATATAAATCAGGAATTTCACATATCGGTATTTATATGGGCAACAGCAAGTTTGTTAGTGCAAGCGGTACAAAGGTTCAAGTTAGCTCTGTGAATGAATCTTACTGGAAAAAACACTTTGCTGGTTACAGACATTTATAATTTGATATAAACCAAAACCATTTAGTTGAAAAGCTAAATGGTTTTTTTGACATAATTAAGGGTAAGGTCTGTAATTTTTTTCATTTTACATTGAAAAGTTGAATCTCACGCTGTTATAATAATGATGAAAAAAGGCCTAATTATCTTTTAAGATAACAGGAATTTTTACTTAATCGCTGAGGAAGTGAGAAATTTGACGATGGATGAACTGAAATGGGAAGACCTTCAAAAGAAAAACTTTTACCTATTTTTAATGGTCTTTATTTGCTCTGGGTTAGGCACAATTGCGCAGCTTATATTGTCATCAACAAATTTGGTAAGGATTAGTTTGGGAATATCTTTTTTACTTTTTATAATCGCTTATTTTGCACAGAAAAAAATTAATGCGCTAAAAATTGCTTTCCCATACTTTGTTGTTGCCATGATATTTCTAATTAGTATGACTTTGATTTTTGGCCAAGGTGAATCAACACTAGGTACTATTGCTTTAAGCTTTTTCTTAATTATAGTGGCAAGTATTCATTCTAATCGAAAGATTTACTTTACCGGAGTAATCCTCGGCCTTATGACAATTTATATGAACTATATCAATTTTCAAGATGAAGATATACATAGTCAATTGGCCAATGTCGTATTAGTTTATTTATTAATGATTATTGGATTGTATCTACAAATTTTGCAAAATGGTAGAGTGCTCGACCAAGCGTTGGGCTACTTACGCACAGTACATGAGCAGGCAGAAAAGGAAAAAGATACTTCGAATCAGCTGAATACAACAGTCGGTACAATAACTTCTAATTTAAACGATATTAAAAATACTTTTGAAAACACCACTACTTCATATCAAGAGATGCTAGGGGCAGTGAGTGAGGTAAGTGCTGGAGCAGAACAGCAGAATTATCGGATCAACGATATTGCACAAGATATCCAATATATGCACAAAACGGTACTCGATATTGGACGCTCGGTAGAAGGCGCTAAAAATGAAACAGAGGAAGCTGGTCAACAAGCAACACAGGGTGCGAAAAATATGAAAGAAATGAAGGATGAAATCGATAATTTCTCTGGATTTTTCCAACAACTTTCTCAATCCGTTGAAACGCTGACTTCTAAAATACAAGAAACCAATACATTCACAGTTGCGATTAAAGGGATTACAGAACAAACTAATCTGTTGGCCCTCAATGCTTCTATTGAAGCCGCGCGTGCCGGTGAATATGGGAAGGGCTTCGCTGTTGTAGCCGAAGAAATCCGTAAATTGGCCTCCACTACTGCAGATACATTAGTGAAAATTGATGAAAATCTAAGTAATGTTAACACATACAATGAAAGTACTTTAAGCCAATTACAAGTAGGGGCGAAACGTGTCGAGCAACAAGTGGAAACTGTAGAAAAGTCAGTAAATGCGTTTAATCATTTATATACTGCTATGCAAAACCTGAATCAGCAAATGATAGTAGTAGCAAGTGAAATTAAAAGTGTTGAGGACAAGACAGGCACTATTGAAGCGAATACAAATGAATTTGCAACAATTATTGAGGGAAGCACTGCTTCATTAGAAGAGCTCAATGCTACACTAAGTATGCTAGCAGATGACCAGAAAAAAACGGCCCATAATCTCGTGGAAACATACGAGGCAGCAACACAACTATAGATGAAAAACCAGCGAATGCTGGTTTTTTTGTTGGTCAAAGAAATGTTCTTTTCCGATACGCTTTACCCATTGTTAATCTATTAGTATAAAGGCCCAATTGCCTTAGTCATTTGACCATATGATACAAGGAATAATGAAAAGGGAGTGTTTAGAGAATGGTTCAACCTTTTGATGGGCAAGGCGTTAATTACATGAGGGAAAATATGGAGTATAACCCATGGATGTCACAAATGAGTCAACAGTATGGTGGGTGGCACTCTGGCGATCAATGGGGACAGGGGCATGATTGGAATCAAAACTATGGACATATGCAACATCAACAACACGGCAACTGGAATATGGGACATCATGGAAGCCATGGGGGTCATGGAAGCCATGGAGGTCATGGTGGCCATGGATATCCAATGCATCATGGATACCATCAATCCTATCCTTGGCAATCCGGTCAACACCATTGGCGTCCAACACAACAGCATTGGCAAACATACCCAATGCATCATGATGGCCATCACCAACAATGGCAACAATGGAACCCAGGCCATCCATGGATGTAATTTAATATAAATTAGAAGGGCTGGCACAGAATTTTTCTGGCCAGTCCTTTTTGGTATGTGAATAAAAACCTTTCTATTTGCCTTAGACTTATTCAACATTGGCAATTTAGGAGGAGTTTTAGTGGAACAATCTATAACACAGCCCGAAAGTAAACGGCAATTTATTAATGTTTATATATTATTCATATTATGCTTGTTAGATACAATTTTAACAGACATAGGCTTACGCAATCATATTATTGGCGAAGCCAATCCTTTAATGAGTTGGATATACAGCTCGAGTAAAATAGCCTTTTATTTAATGAAATTAGCTTTACCTGTAGCTCTCATTGTTATTCTAAGTAAGATGAGGGCTACTTTATTGACAAATCTACTTTTAAGAGCAGCGCTTGTTATCTATAGTATTGTTTTTCTTATGCATATTAGTTGGATTGTGAGTGTATTGGCACTTTCTATTTAAATAATTTTAGCCTTTTGGTTGGTTAAAATTAAGGTGATTTAGGCCGTTTAAGTTAAGAAAGTAATGAAAAAAGTTAATCAGCTTTTAACAGTGTAAAATAACAAAACCGCTAATTAACAGGTTTTTGAGAGAAAAAAGGGATTTTATAGTGAATTTAATAGGAAAATATATTTATTTGACAG
Source organism: Rummeliibacillus sp. GQ308 (assembly GCF_059759115.1). Lineage (NCBI taxonomy): Bacteria > Bacillati > Bacillota > Bacilli > Caryophanales > Caryophanaceae > Rummeliibacillus > Rummeliibacillus sp. GQ308. The sequence goes on from NZ_JCAXDQ010000001.1 coordinate 469,692, forward strand.
CGGATTTTAATAGTAATAATATAATATAAAATTATCCTGAATTATGTCGAATTTACAAATTATGTTTGATTTGATGGCGGGAAATTTTGTTTTATCGCTTTTATTTTATTAATGAGGAGGGAAATGAATTGATTAAACATGTTTACGCTTTATCTATTGAAACGCTTGCACTTATCCCATTTTACGAGAATGCGACAGGGAAGGTAAAAACTAAAATTATGGAATTAGGGGGAGTTACACTAAGCGATTTAAATCCAATCGAAATTATGGACGCCAATTTAAAATTCTCAGGCTCTAGCTTAACAGGGGCTGGACAAGGGACAAAGCATATTCTTGGTAAAGTTAAGATGCATCCGGTCACTATTAACGAAAGAGTCTGGTTTCCCGTTTTCTCGCCAAAGAAAGATGGCTGCATATGGTTAGCACTTAACCATATAAAAAGGTACAGTGCATACGGTAGCTTAGGTACGATTATTACTTTTACTAGTGGAACCGAATTAATAATGGATATTACAGTAAGTACATTTGAACGGAGAATGAATCGTGCATGCGCATTAAAAGCGCAAATAGAATACTATACGTTTTATATGCGAATCCCTCCAAAAGAAAAGAGAAACTATGCAAAATACGAGATTATTAAAGAAGAGAATAGCATCAACTATCAAATTAATAGAAAACCAAAACAAAAGGTTAAAGGTGACGATGAAGGCGAAGCGAACTTAGTACCTTAACACATAATGAACTGTACAGTATAACTTGCAGAATAGGGAGGGAGACAAGCTCAAAAGCCAGAATGGTAAAGTATATCGGATCCTCTTTACCTACAATAGAGACATATGAAAAGATGCCCAATCTCTTAAAAGAGTGGGCATCTCTATCCTTAATTACTACCTTTAAATGTACCTGTTGCAAATCCAACGAGTTCATCTTCTTCGTCATAGAGACGGCCTTCTACAATGGTTGTTGAACGGGTTTGCGATATGATACGCGCTAGCCCTTTCACACGACCGTGAGTAACCGGCTTTAAAAAACGCGTTTCTAGTTGAATAGTAATTACATCTTTAAAACCAAGCGTATGTGTTGCAATGCCCATCACAGTATCAAGAGCTGACATGAAGACACCGCCGTGCATTGTACCCACCACATTGTTTAGTTCTTTTTTATAGTCAAAGGCAATTTCGGCAATTCCATCTTCAGCATGTATATATTCAAGTCCAAGTGTTTGCCAAAAAGGACTTTCTTCAAAACGTTGTTGAACAGATTTCATTGTTGTCAAAATAAATTCCTCCCCAAATTTTAACAGGCACATCTAACTATAAGTTCTACGTAATTATATCATATTTAGGCAAAATTCTTCAAAATTTTTAATAAAAAAGCGCTTTCATTTATTTGAAATGATGATATAGTATTATCTGAATAGTCTTACATGCTATTATTATATTATTTTTAATTTTGAGTATTGTATTGTTATATAGCAGACTATACAATGAAGAAGAAACAAACTTACATATAAAATGGGAGAGTGTAGAGAGTGTTTAAAACAAAAATCGTCGCAACATTAGGGGCTGCTGCATTATTAATGACGCCTATGTCAGCTTTTGCCAAAACAACGCCAGCAAAACCGAAAGCACCAACAACTGTGCCAGTACAGTTTCTATCTATCAATGATATGCATGGTAATATCGGAGAGAGTTATAAAGCTACTGATGGCACACCAATCGGAGGAGCACCAGCTCTTGCGTATCACTTTGAGCAAGAAAAAGCAGCGTTTGCTAAGAAGTACAAATTAAAAACAGCTGCTGCAAATACTTACAGAATTAGTGCAGGCGACTTAGTAGGCGGAAGTCCATCTTATTCAAGCTTACTTCAAGACGAGCCAACAATGAATGCAGCCAATGCAATTAAATTTACTGTTGGAGCACTAGGTAACCATGAATTTGATGAGGGAATCGATGAATTCAAACGAATTTTAAACGGCCTTGCACCGACTGAAGCAACACAAAACTATGAATTAGTAAAAGATTATAAATTGACTAAAAGCAATATGGAGATCCTAACTTCCAACATTGTAGATAAAAAGTCTAAGAAAATCCTTAGTGGCTTCAAACCTTATACAGTGAAAAAATATGGTGGAGTTAAAGTTGGGTTTATCGGTGTCGTTACACCAGACATTAAAACAGTAGTACTATCTAAACACGTTGAGAATATCGAAGTGGTAAATCCGGCAAAAGCAATCGCAAAATATTCAAAAGTTTTGCGTAAACAAGGTGTAAATGCAATCGTCGTAGTTGCACACTCAGGTGCCTATAACACAGATGCAGACACATCAATTGAAACACAAGGAAAAGAGAAAATTTTAGGCCAAACAGTGGATATGCTGAAAGAGCTTGAAAAAATCGATCCGAAACACTCTGTAGACGTAGTAATCGGCGGCCATGATCACAACTTTGCTAATGGCGTTTACAAAAATACACGCATTATTGAGGCAAAATCATTTGGTAAAGCCTATTCAGTTGTAACAGGTAAAATTAGCAAAAAGACAAAAGACTTTATTAAAACACCATCTGGTATTGTAAAATATAACTACTTGCCAACTGAAGAACAAATCAACAGCAACAAAGTATCTAAGAAGGTAAATGGCATTGTGAACGAAGCGAAATCTTTAGTAAAAGAGAAAATTGATGCGCCAATCGCAACAGCATCATTTGAATCCATTACAAGAGACCGTGTCGCTCATCCACTAGGCGGTTCTCCAGTCGGCAACTTAGTAACTGATGGACAATTAAGCCAAGCAAAAGCTCTAGGCTACAATGCTGACTTTGCTATGACAAACTCTGGTGGTATCCGTGCTGACCTTACTACAGTTAAAGACGGAGACAAAAATGTTATTACATGGGGTAAAGCGCAAGCAGTCCAACCATTCGGCAACTACTTGAAAGTTGTAGACATGACTGGTGCTAATATTAAAGAAGCAATCAACCAACAATTCACAGGTGGTTATGGCTTAGAAGTATCTGGCTTGCACTATACGTATAATTCAAAAGGTGTTGTAGATGTATTTGTAGGAGATACAGATGAAAAAATTGATTCTGCAAAAACATATTCTGTTGTAATTAACGACTTTATCGCAACAGGTGGCGATAACTTCAAAGCATTCACAACAGCAACAAATGATAAAACAATCGAAGTAGATACTGATGCATTCATCAACTACTTAAAAGGTAAACAAACTATTGATGAGCCAACAGAAGTGCGTAATGTAAAAGTGGACTAACAAACTAATAAAAATCCTCTTGCTATAAAAGCAGGAGGATTTTTTTTGCCTTAGCGTTTCATTTCATATAATGTAAGGAAAATGATAAGATAAGAGTAAGTAATATTAATTACACACTAATGGAGGGTATTTAATTGAAATTTAAAAAACTTGCGGCAGCTTTATTTGCAGCTACTCTTGCTTTCTCAACTGTAGGGCCTGTTGTTTCAGACCATTTTAGCATCACAGCTGATGCAAGAGGATACAAATCAGGCAAAAGAGGTTTTAATTCAAACGGTAATTCCAATAATTCTATTTTCAATAACAATAAATCCAATACAAATCGAAATACACAAGATAACAAAAACTCAAGCTTTAACAACAAAACTAACAAATCAAAAACCGCTAATTCAACTCCAAGAAAGGGCGGATTTATGCGTGGCATGATGCTCGGAGGACTGGCAGGACTTTTATTTGGTGGAATGCTTAGCAATATGGGTGCAATGGGCAACTTATTTGGTTTATTAATCAATGTTATTGCCATCTTGGTACTTATTATGTTAATCATGAAAGTTTTCCAAATGTTCCGTGGCAACAAAAAACGTGACGAGGACCGAAATGTATGGAAACAATAGTCTTATCAGAGGACCAATTAATTAACGCATTATGCGTATACCATGCACGCCAAATCAATGTAATGCCCGAAAATGTAGAGATCGAGCTTTGCTTTGATGACGATGAAGGCTACTCTGCCGATGCATATTATAATAATCGACAAGATACGTATCGCGTAGCCAACATGTTGTCCGCTATCCGTGCCTATTTACAAGAAGAAACCAACGTAGATCCCTATGCAGCAAGCATCCGATTAGAAATTGATGATGAAGAGGGCATGATTGCCGTTATAGAATAAGAAATAAAGCCATCCAATTATGGATGGCTTTTATTTTTTAGGAAAATGGAAAAGACGTAATAAGGGGCTAAGAGTCTTATTAGATTATCATTTGAAAAATGGTGCATAGGTAATTTTATAAACCAAAATATATTAGTTAGTTAACTGGAGAACGGGGGGGAGAAAATAGCAATTAATCTCTTTTGTTTTGAAAAATTCCACTAAAATACGAATGAATGTCGAATTATGTCGAAATAAAAGCAAAGAAAATATATAAAATACGAACGATATGGTTATTTTTTATTATACTAGTATAAAAAAGTCCTAGTTAAATTTGAAAAGAGGGTAGGGGTTTGGATAATAATTTCAATTATTTTTAGTTACGTATTTTTACTATAATAGTATTTAAAGTAATAGAAGGTACTTATAAGTTTTATATCCAATTTTTAAAGTAGATAAATAGTAATTAAAAGTGGTAAATGATATAAATTTATTAGTATTAATTATTTATTATTCGCTTTTTATTAATATTTTGCAAAAAACTATTATACTTTATCAAATTGTATGATAATATGGTCACTGAGGATTATAAATTGTATTTTTTTAGTATATTTAGTCGTATTAAATGCATAGATACGTAATCCTATAATAGTTCGTTTGTAAAAGGAGAATGGAAAATGAAAAATTTTAAACTTGTTAAAAGTGCTGCTGCTGTTGCTCTAGTCACATCTGTAGTAACTGCTGCGATCCTTCCAGGAACAACACACGCATCTGCGGCTTCTAAATATAAAGTGTCACATGGCAAACTAGTAAATGCTAAAACAGGGAAATTAGTAAAAGGGTACGTAGTTTTCAAATCAAAACTTTACCACAATGGTAAATTGAATAAAGGGTATAAAACTGTAGGTTCAGGTAAAACAATTAAACTTTATCACGACGGATCTCTTAAAAAGGGATACAAAACTGCTCGAAATAATAAACTATTGTTCCATAACGGTTCTCTTAAAACTGGTTTTAAAGTTGCTGGGAATGGAGAGCGTTTATACAAAGATGGTCATCTTGCAAAAGGTTATGAGGTATACGGAGATGTAAATGAAAACCCTTCACTGTATTACAATGGTTACCTTAAACAGGGCTATAAAACGGCTAATCATGAAGAGTTATTATTCTACAATGGCAAATTGAAAAAAGGTTATAAAACTGCTAAAAAAGATAAATATCTATACAAAAATGGTCACCAAAATGTTGGTCAATACTTAGTGACAGATAAAGACATTTTATTTGATGGTTTTGCTCGCGCTAAAGGTCTTGTAAAAGCAAAGGCAAATGGTAAGTATTACAATAATGGCATTTTAGCAAACGGCGACTTTAAAATTGATGGTAAGGTTGTCACTATAAAAAAGGGTGTAAAAATTAAGCTGGAATTACAATCAGTAACTGTAATTAATTCAAAGCAAATTTCTGTGAAATTTGAAGACTCTAATGAATTAGTAACTATCACTCTTGAAAAAGAACTAACTGTTGGCGAAAACGTAATAACTTTCTCTTATAAAGGAGAAGAATACAAAACTACCGTAAAATACGATGCGCCTGATACAGAAGCTCCAAAATTATCAATTAATGGAGAGGCTACGATCACTGTTGAAAATGGTGCTGACTTCACCCTTCCAACAGTAACTGCAACAGATAATAAGGATAAAGAAGTAGAAGTGAAATCTACTATTACAAATGCTGAAGGAAAAGAACTTGATAAGATTGATACTACTGTTTCAGGAACTTATACAGTAACTTTCAGTGCTGAAGACGCTGCAGGTAACAAAGCTGAAAAAGTTGTTGTGACTGTTGTAGTTAAAGCAACAGAAGTAAAGGTCGAGGATGTAAAAGCAGTTACAGATGAAACAACAAAAACAACAGCAGTAACTGCATCAGCTAAAAATCTTGATGTGCTAAATGTAACGGAGAATGAAAAAGCAACAGCAACTGTTTCTGTATTTGCTAACGGAGATACTTCTGCACAAGCTACAGCAGTGAAAGAAAACGTTGCAATCGATACAGATGGTAAAATTTCTACAACTTTTAGTAACCTTCAAGATGGAGATTACACTGTACGTGTTACTGTTGGAGAAGTATCTGCGGACGCTAATTTTACTGTAGACTTTGCAAAGGCAGACGCTGCAGTTAAAGCAGTTAATGAGGCTACAAACCAAGTGGAATTATTGAAAGCTCTTCAAGATGAATATTTCAAGAACATTAATGCTGATTTAATCGAGACTTATGCTGCAAAGCTTGGCACTAATAATAAAACTGTTTCTGAAATCCAAAAAACAATTAATGAAATCAACACTGTCACTGCTGTCAACACAGCAGAAAACCAAGTGACACTTCTTAAAGCATTAAAAGATGGTGAAGAGCTCGGTGTATTTACAAATGTACGCGATGAATATATCGAAACTTACGCAGCAGAATTAGGAGCTAACCATGAAGCTAAGACGAATGCTAAAGCAATTCAAGAAGTAATCGATAGTGTTACTAATGAAATTGTGAGTAAAGTAGAATCTAAGGTAGCAGCTGCAGAACAAGCTCCTACTAATGAACAAGCGATCACCGAAGCTGAACAAGCAATCACTACAGTACCGGCAGACCTTGTTTATCAAGATGGAGATAAAAAAGGGAAAAATATCAAAGAAGACTTTGGCAATCGTCTAGATGAAGTGAAAGTAGTGAAAAGTGTACTTACAGCTAACGGTGTGAGCCAAGTACGTCTACTTGAATCTTTGAAAGAAAATGGATTTAAAAATGTCAGCACAGATTTGATTGCAAAATACAGCAGTGAAATTGACGGAAATGTAATAACAGTTAAAGCAATTCAAGATAATATTGACAAAGTAAATGCTGAAGATGCTAAAAATGTATTTAACTTAGCTCAAGCTAACAAACTAGAAAATCTAGATGCAGTTACAGATGATTTAGTATTACCATCAGAAGGAACAAACGGTACTAAGATTACTTGGACTACTAACAACAAAGATATAATTTCTGAAATTGGTAAAATCACTCGTCCTTCTGCTTTGGCTGGAGACAAAACAGTAACATTGACTGCAACCTTTAACGGTGTTCAAAGTATCACAAAAGAATTTAATGTTACGGTTAAAGCTGTAGATGCAACTAATTCAAAATATGCATTTGGTTTTGAAGTCCCTGCAAACTTGGTGGCAAATGAAGATAACCAAGTGAAAGTTAACTTTAAAGCTATCGAAAATTTAGGCAAAGGCTATGAGAACGCTCAATTTAATTTTGTAGTTAGTGGTCCTGAAGATGCAACAGCAACTTTCAAAGCTACTGACAGCTTGAATAACGTTTTAGAACAAGCTCTTAAAGCAGATGGAAAAGAAACTGGAAAATGGGGACCTGATAGTGGATTTGCTGTCTCTGCTGATTATGATCAAACAACAGAAATGACTGTTAATTTTTCTAAAGCAGGTGAGTACACAATTAAATTCTCATTAATTGATGTTACTACTGGAAAAGTAATTGATAATATTAATGATTCTAAAACTTTAACAGTTTCAGAATCTAGATAGACAAGTAACCTTCTACTCTTTGAATAGTAAAGGTTTAAGAATTACAATAATAAGCTCCTAATCTTATAGTAGATTAGGAGCTTAATGCTTTTTAATACTGTAACAATCAAATCCCTTCTACTTAAAGGTAGAGGGGATTTATGTTAGTTGTCGGTTTTTTAATATGCCGACTAAGAGAATCGAACTCTTATCAGTGGATTACGAGACCACCGTTCTGCCATTAAACTAAGTCGGCAATAATTATTTACACCAGTAGTATAGCACTTATTTCTTCATAATTCAGATTTCACGATTTAGGTGAAATTTAAAAAAGTTCCAATAGATCGTAACGTTTCTTCTCATAATGCAGGTGAGAAGAGCTGGAATTATTTCTCTTCCTCTTGTCCCTCGCGCTTCCATTTACCACTTTTAAAGGTTTTCTTAAAATCATCATCATTATTGATGGTCGATTTGGCCAAAAGTATGAGTGTTAGGAGCATTGTGCCTGTTCCAACGATAAGATAGAACATAGTGAATACTTTTCCTATCGCTGTTTCAGGGGAAAGGTTGGTATCGATGCCGGTTGGAATAATGCTCACAACGCAGAAATAGATGGCGTCTAGTACGGCCCAGCCTTCTTTTTGTGTATAAAATAACACGCCTGACAGAATGATGAAAAATAGGGTAGTAATAAGCGATAAAAATAAAGGGTGTTTTGATGATTTATACAAAGCTTCTAGCAGTCGTTTTAGTGTTAGGATAAATGAAATCAAAGTGAGATAATTCCTCCTCGTTATTATTCATTGGATACAGTATCATGCAAGGGAAAATATTTCTAGGTTGAGGGGTGGGGGAGTCGGATAAGCAGGATTAAAAATTGAAAAACTGCTCACAAAGCATATAGCATTTGCTAGCAGTCAGCATTTTGTATAACTATTTTATCACGCGTGAAACCGTCATTCCGTCGCCGATCGGTATTAATACAGATTGCAACTGAGAGTGTTCTGAGACTGTTTGATTGTACTCTTTCATAAACTCGCTATATCGTTTAGGCTGTGCGTTTGGATCAGCAACACTACCGCCAGCTAAGACATTGTCTGTGACAATGATAGCACCATCTTTGGCGAGTTCGATACAAGCGTTTAAATAGTTAATGTAATTTAGTTTGTCTGCATCTATAAAGAAAAAGTCATATTGTTTATTATTTTCTTTTAGAATTTGGAGGCTTTCTAGTGCTGGACCAGTCAAGTAGGTAACTTGATTACCAAAGCCTGCTTTGGTTAAGTTTTGATGAGCGAGGGCAGCATAGTTCTCCTCTAATTCGAGTGATGTTAAATAACCTTCACTGCCAAATCCTCTGGCCAAGCATATGCCACTATAGCCGCCAAGTGCTCCAATTTCTAGTACCTCTTTAGCTTGTGATAAAGATACCAGCATAGTAAGAAGCTTACCAGATCCAGGTGATACGGAGATAGAACGCATTCCGTTTTCTTCAATCGATGTCAGCACGTCCTCTAAACCTGTATCTGTTGGAGCGAAGAGGCTATCGATGTATTCATTGATTAGTTTCATCTGCAGGATCTCCTATCGTTTCTGAGGCTTCTATAGAAGGATTTTCAGTTGTTACCATTTCATCACTTTCTTCTAAATCAAATAGCTGTATAAATTCGTTGATAACCATGTCGAGTGCCTTTAACTCGCCGATTAAGATTGGCTTAATAGTTTCAAATTCGGGTTCGTCTAGTTGCTGTTTGATAGTCATACGTTTTAGCTGAAGTATCTCTAAAAACGCTATTGCTCTGCCGCGCCTAAATGTTTTAGGACCCTTTGTATGATGGCCGCCATGATGCCGATGTCGGCCGCCTCTTTCCTCATTTGGTCTCATATCGCACCTCTTTCTGTATACAATTGTATACAATCGGAATATAAAATTATTGTATACAATTGTATACAACAAATCAATATAAATTATAAGAGCGAATTTTTATTAAAAAATTGCTATTGGATTTTTGAATGGAAATTGGGAATATAAAAAAGCCGATTCAATTTAATAGAATCGGCAAATTGTTATTTTGATTGCAACACCTTAAGCAGAAAAAGAGGTATTTTCATCATACGTTTTATACGGGTGGGTTGTGTGATTAGGCGATAGAACCATTCAAGATTAAGCTTGATAAAGAGTTGTGGCGCACGGCGAACATTGCCTGATAACACGTCCAAACTGCCGCCTACGCCCATCATGACACAGTGCTCGAATTGATGGCGGTGACTAGCTATCCATTCTTCTTGTTTGGGAGCTCCCGTAGCAATAAAAATAAAATCAGGCTTTAAGGACGCTGCCTGAGTGGCTACTGCGTCACTGTCACCATAGCCATCAGCAGTCCCTACAATATTAATATGAGGGTAGAGGGCGATTGCCTTTTTAGCCGCTGCTTCTGCTACACCAGGCTTGCCGCCATAAAAGAAGAATCGATTTTTATTAACATCAGCATTTTTCATAAATGCGTGTACTAATTCATAGCCTGGTATCCGTTCGCGCAAAGGAGTACCTAATATTTTAGAACCGATGACAACGCCTATACCGTCTGCGACTACATAGGTCGATCGCTGTACGTATTGTTCATATTGTGCATTTTCTTTTGTTAGCATAACAATTTCGGGATTCGCTGTTACGATTGAAATGGGTTCCTTGTTGCTGGTTGCCAAGGTCAAAACATGGCTTACAAACTCTTTTTTGGTAGTATCTACAAAAGGAATGCCCAATATATTTATCTTTTTCATTCAACTTACCTTCCATAACACTTTTTCCCTCATTATATACTACGGAATGGAATCTTTAAATAAACCGAGTAGACATTATAAAGGAGACCTATGGAAAAGAAAGTGAGGAGTGCATATAGTGCTGAAAATAGGGTAAAACAAATAAGTAGAAATACCTTCGAAAAAAATCTATTTTCTCATTCTATTCTCTGGAATTTATGCTATGATAATCTTTGTGAAATTGAATCTAGAAAGCCGAATTGATAAAATTTTGAAACTTTCATATAGGCTCATTCGTCTATAGTATTGACAATTAAATAATGATAGGAAGTGGATGTGTGATGACTAAAAATCGACGGTATCAGCCAAAGAAAGCATCCATCAAAAGAATAGCTGTATCCATTGTTTTAATGGCAGCCATTATCTTGGGTGCGTTTATGCTCCTAACCAAAAATGAAAAGTCAGCAAATGAAAATGAACATATTAAAGTAGAAAAAATCAATAAGCCTAAAAAGGAAGAGACAAAAAAGAAAGAAGAACCGAAAAAGGAACAAGAGGATAAGGTGACAGCTAGCCGTCAAGAGGGCAGTGTGACTAATGATATTCCTGCAACTGGCCAACCAACGACGACCAAAGAAGAAACAAATGTTGTTATGCCTAAAAATGATACCTCTGCAATTATTGCAAACGCTAAAACGCAAGTCTATACGATCGTGACAGATTTGCAGCAAGGCTCTGGATTCCTATTTAACAAAAAAGGAGACATTATCACGAATGCCCATGTCGCGAAAGATGCTTCTTATGTTTTAGTTTCAAATGAGCATGGCCAAGAGTTTCAAGGTCAGGTCATTGGAATTTCAAAAAAGACAGACGTTGCACTTATACGTGTACCAGAACTCGAAGGGAAAGATCCGCTCGTTTTAGATACAGCACCAGCAAGACTTAACACGCCTGTTATTGCAATTGGTAGCCCGAATAATAAGGGCGGCACTTCAACTGAAGGAAAAATCACAAACATTGGCGCAGAGTTTACGGATGAATACACATATAGCGGTCTATATGAAATGACAGCTCGTTTGCATCCCGGTTCTAGCGGTGGCCCGCTGATTAATGCAGAAACAGGTAACGTAATTGGTATTAATTCGATTATTTTAACAGATCAACCTGAAATAGGTTACGCTATACCAATTAAACAAATAATGAATTTAATTACAGGATGGTCAAACAAAGATGTAGAGATCGATATTGATAACGATCAAGATTTTGATAATGATCACAGAGATGAAGCATATCTAGGGAAAGACTTGATAAAAGATTATATCGATAGCTTCTATGATCTTGTACCACTTGCTATTAAAGACCCAGTTAAAAGACCTTCATATGAGTCCTATATCCTACCAGGAAGTACAGCGCAAAATGCTGCATCTAAGATGCTAGAAACATACACAGCTGATGGCAGAAAGTATAAAGATTTAAAACATTCAATCGGCAATATTCAAATCACAGACGATTATGCGACTGCCGAAGTTGACTCTACATTCACTTATGTAGATAAAAATAAGCAAGAGCATCAATTAAAAGAAAAAATAATCTATAAAATTGTTATCGACGACTATGCGGATTATCAATTTAAAGAAATTACGATCAACAGTACTCAAGACGATGGAGCCTCTGCAGAAGAATTGGAGACAACAGAGCAAGATACTGATGATGAAGAAACACCAGCAGTTCAAACGAAAAGTGTTAAGGAAAACAAATCAGTTGTAGAACCAAAGTCAACTGAACCTGCAAGTGAAGAAGAAACTTATCAAACTGCATCCTAATGAAAAAGCTCAGCTACGTTAGCTGAGCTTTTTTAACGTACGATATATTTGTTCTAACGGGCACTACTTATAACATTCAGTTAGCGAATGCTACCGTAGCTATGAATGTAATTTTTCCAATAAGTGCTCATTGTTTGGTATTGTACATGGCTGCCTGCTGCATGAACAATCATGCCATTGCCTGCATAAATTGCCACATGTGTAATAGCACCGCCACCTACATTAAAGAATACTAAATCTCCTGGTTGTGGATTGCTTGTATATGGTAGGGCAGCACGTTGCTGACGACTTGTACGTGGTAAAGTAATACCATGTTTGCTTAAAACGTAGCGTGTAAAACCACTGCAGTCAAAACCAGATGGAGTGGTTCCACCATAAACATAAGGAACACCCAAGTAGTTTTTAGCTGTATTTACAATATCACTTTGATTTGTACTAGAAGAAGTTGTTTTAACGCCAGCGCCAGCTTTTAAGTAAGCTGCAGACATCCAGCCTGTTTTGCCTTGTGCACTAACTTTTAACCATGTTCTACCTGACACTACTTTTTTGTAGCTTGCATTTACAGTTTTATTTTTTTTGAAGTAACCTAACTTTCCAGCAGTTAGAGAAGGTGACTTACGTAATGTTAAGGAATTTGCAGTAACATGGTATTTGCCGCTGATTTTAACAGCTTGTGAGCTTGAAACCATTGTAATAGATGTATGTTCTGTAGTAGTTGCTGTATCATGTTGTTCTGCTGCTTTTACTTGGCCAAATCCAATTGTTAATGCTAATGCGCCTGATGCGATAGCCGTTAAGAAAGTTCTCTTTTTCATGAAAGGTCCTCCAACTATTCTAGTAAGTTTTTTTATATTTCGTAGTTATTTAAGTTCAATCATTATAGTTCAAATGTTATGTTTTGTTTCGTTTTTTACAAGTATAACTTTATAAAAAATCTGATAAATTAACAATGCTATTTCGTTTACAGTTATATTACAGTCTTGTAACAAAAATAGAGCATAATGATTACACTTCGACAAAAACGTTGATATATCAGGCTTTCTCAATGTAAAAAAACCTTATCCAAAAATATTAGATAAGGTTTAAAAGTTAGTAATATAGGGAAAATTTATAACTTATAAATCATAAAATCGTTTATAGCTATCAAAGTGGCTCTTCCAATAAGATTCATTTACCGAAGATACCTGTACATAATCACCGCCGGCATGGACGAATTGGCCATTCCCAATATAGATCCCTAAATGCGAGATACCAGTCTTGTACGTATTTTTAAAGAATACTAGATCGCCAGGTTTCGGACTGGAAACATAGTAAGAGCGTGCCTCATAGCTAGCAGCGCTTGTGCGGCTGATGTTTTTATAGCCAGCTTGTTTAAATACATAGTAAATAAAACCGCTGCAATCAAAGCCGCTTGGCGAAGAACCACCCCATACATAAGGTGTTCCTTTCATAGAAAGCCCAATATTAATAGCATTTTTTAATACAGTAGATGACGCTTGTCCAGGTGTTGGATTAGACACACCTGTTGTATTCTCTTTATCTTGTTGGACTGTTGTTCCGCTATTTTTTACTGCGAGGACTTGTCCAACGCGAATCATATCTGAAGTTAATCCATTCCAAGATTTTAGCTGTGTGATTGTTATACCAAATTTGTGAGCTATTACCGAAAGCGTATCACCTGACACCACAGTATATTTTTTTGCGTTTGAAGGTGCTGCTGGAGTCTTACTAGGTGTCGCTGGTTTCGTGTTATTGCTTGCTGGTTTTGTTGAAGACCCATTAATTTTTAACTTTTGACCAACATAAATAACATGGTTTTTTATGTTATTATTTTTTTCGATTGACGCAATGGATACGTTAAAAGCTGCAGCAATCTTTCCTACATAATCACCTGATTTGACAGTGTAGGTCGTTGCTTTTTTGCTTGTCGTTGGTTTTGGAGAATTATTCTTGTTAGAAGAAACATGAGTGACTGTAGTACTTGAGCCAGGTATCTTCAATGTTTGGCCAGCAAAAATAAGGTCATTTTTTAGGCCATTAGCTTTCATTAAGGCTGATAATGTAATACCATGATTGGCTGCAATTTTTGCGATATAATCTCCTGGTTTTACTTTGTACGTACCAGACTTTTTCGTAACAGTTGTACTTTTACTTGTTGTACTTTTTTTCGGAGCAGAGGTTTTCTTGCTCGCACTGTTGCTCGTTGAGCCTGAGGTTTTTAAGGTTTGTCCTACATAAATAAGATCTGAAGTCAGATGGTTCAGTTTTTTAAGTTTGGTGATTGTCGTATTTTTCTTTTTTGCTATGACATATAGTGAATCACCACTTTTTACCTTGTATGTATTAGTACTTGCTTTCGCATCTTGGTCATGTATTACAAAAGTGGTAGCACATACAGCTAGAGCAGAAACGATTGCTTTTTTCATATAGGTCACTCCTTTTGGGTTGGATCTTATGAGTATATTTTATTAACTGTATTGTAGAGAAAAATGGGATTTAATACAATCAACTGACGAAAAAAGGGAGTTTTGATAGATAGATTGAAATATTTTTAAAATATATGTAGGAGTGGTAACTACTAAAGGACCATTAAATAAGTAGGTGAAAATAAAAAAAGCGCAATTTGCGCTTTTTCTTTACACTTGAAAGACTTGTATCTGTTTGTTTAATGTTTCTGCTAACTGGCTCAACTCTTCTGCTGAGGCTGTAATTTCTTCAACAATTGCATATTGCTCCTCACTCAGGTTAGCAATCTCTTGAGTTTTTGAATTTGTTTCTTGTGAAATAGCATTTACATTTTCAAGGGAAGCTGCAGTTTCCTGAGAGGCTGCTGCCATTTCTTCGGTAATAGTCGATACTTCTTTTATTTCATTAGAAAGATTAATAGACATTGTATAAATCTCCTGGAATGCTTTACCTGTTGTTTGAATACTGTTGAAACCATCATCAGCCTTTAAATTGACTTGTTCCATTTGCTGTACTGTTTTATGCATATACTTTTCGATATTTTCGGTTGTTTCACGTATTTCATTCGCTGAACGTGCCGATTCCTCTGCAAGCTTTCGAACTTCCCCGGCCACTACCGCAAAACCTTTACCATGCTCCCCGGCACGAGCCGCTTCTATTGCTGCGTTAAGTGCTAACAGATTCGTCTGCTCCGAAATTTCAGTAATCGTAGAAAGCATGCTGTTAATTCTCTTTGAACTATTCGCGAGCTCTAATAAAGAAGTTTGGGTTTCTGCCACTTCTGCTTTGATCTCTTTTATTTGTTTGACCGTATTCTTTAGATGCTTTCCGCCAAATACCGTTTTGTCTGATGAGTTTGCAGCTGATTTAGCAGCGGAAGCAGCTGATTCGGCTACAGCGCTAATTTGGCTAGCAACAACATTCACTGAATTTGTTCCATTTGTTAAGTAGTCAGTTTGCATCGCAGAATCAAGTGCAAGCTGATCAATTTTTTGGCTTACAATTTTAGTTGTATTATTGGTTTGCTCAGTACTCGCGTACAATTCTTCGGAAGAAGCTGCTAGATGTTCACTCGTTTGAGTTAATGTATGGATCATGTCTCTTAAATTTTGATACATGCCATTAAATGCTTCCGAAAGTTCATCAATTTCATCTTCTTGTCCATGGTGAATTGGTTCAATTGTTAAATTGCCATTCGCTACTTCTAAAACAAAATTCTTTAGTGAGTATATAGGTTTCATTTTATGAGAAAAATAAGATAGAACTACTGCAATATAAATCATAAATAGCGCTAGAAGGCCCGCCATTGTGATAATGCTCACTTTTACCTGCGTTTTAGCTTTTGCTACTTGTTTTGCTGTTAATTTTTTTAATGATTTGTCAAAAGAATCAATAGAGCTGCTGATATTATCTTTTAATAAACTATATTCAGTTCCATAAAGTATATCTTTTGCCTGGACGAATTCCTCGGATTTTGCTAATGAGATTGCTTTTTCTTCTAGTGGTTTAAGTTGTTCTGATTGTGTAATCGCATATTCGGCAAGAGCAATAATATCTTCTGGAAGTTGATTGCTCTTTAATTTTTTTAAAGTCTCATCAGCGTTTAGTGAGGATTGGACCTCACGCTCATAAGCTTGTAAGAAACGGCTAGAGCCAGATTCTGCGTATGTACGAATATTAGAAGACTTTGTTTCAGTATTCTTCATCAATGAAAGAGCAATTGAACTATCTTCTCGGTTAATTCTTTCAATTTTGTTTTGATTGGATATACTTTTTGCCAGATAGCCTAAACTTAATCCGTTTAGAATAACTAAAATAGCTGTAATTATGATTGTCAGACGAATCATCTTTTTAATGCTCATTACCACACCTCATATTTTCACAATGGATTTTGTAACTTTTGACTGAATTTACTTATACTTTTACTAGTATAAATGTAACTGCCTCATCTGAAAATAGGCATGTTTGCATTTTCGACAAATTTTTCATAATTTAGTGCAAAAATAAGATGATTACTTTAAAATAAAATAGAATTACTGTGTAAAAGAGAAGATTTAGTAATCAATACAAGGGGAATAAATAAAAATAAAGGTTATTCCTCGGGAAATAAGTCGGATTAAATAGTAAAAGAACCGCTAAGGGGGAAGCGGTTCTCTTGGGGGAAGGTTTTTTCACATGAATTTATATTTCAAATCGAAATATGCTATGGGAGTTGGATGATTATATTTCCAGTATAACTAAGTACTACAACTTCTATACACTTAATTTCTAATTGAATTAATTTTTCTTTTAGCATAATGAAAGAACCTCTATTTCGTTTATTTTGAACAGAAATCTTGTAAGTTTATAGGGAGTATATTTACCTTTAAAGACGAAAGGGGTAGAATGTATTTCTAATCGTCACAAAATAGTCATAATAGTGTAAGGTGGAGGAAAATATATGGCAATACAAAATATTATACGTAGTCTAATAGTAGAAACACCATCAAAACCAGGGAATTTCGCTAAAGTTGCAAAAGCGATCGGCGACCAAGGTGGCGATATCGGCGATATTAAGACGCTAAAGATTGGCACGTTGTCTACAATTCGTGATGTTTCTTGTACATGCGACAGTGTAGAACAATTGGATGCCATTGTGGGTGCGTTAAATGGTTTAGAAGATATTACTGTCCGCGCTGTTTCCGACGATGTAATGAAGGCTCATGAAGGTGGAAAAATACATATGTCCAGGAAGATTGATGTTCGTTCACTTAGTGATCTTCGACGTATTTATACACCTGGCGTGGCAAGTGTCTGCCAAGAAATTGAGCGTTCACCTGAGAAAGCAAATTACTTTACAAGCATTGGTAATACAGTAGCGATTGTCACAGATGGTACTGCTATTTTAGGGCTTGGTAATATAGGATCTGTAGCTGGGATGCCTGTCATGGAAGGCAAATCTGTGCTGTTTGACCAATTTGCAGGAATTAGCGGTATACCAATACTACTTGATACGAGTGATCCTGATGAAGTCGTTGAAACAGTAAAACATATTTCACAAGGGTTTGGCGGGATTCTTCTAGAGGATATTGGTTCACCTCATTGCTTTGAAATCGAAGAACGCTTAAAGAAAGATTTAAATATACCTGTTATGCATGACGACCAACATGGTACTGCGGTTGTAACATTAGCTGCAGTTTTATCTGCTAGCCGTTATGCAGGCGTTGACTTAAAACAAGCAGTTGTTGGACAAGTAGGTCTTGGAGCTGCAGGACTTGCCATTTCTCGTATGCTGATTGAGTATGGCGTGAAAGAAGTGTGTGGTAGTGATTTACAAGAAAGTTCTTGTGATCGCTTACGCAGTTTCGGTGGTACAGTTATGAATTCTTTAGAAGAGCTCATGCAAAAATGTGATATTGTGATTGCGACAACCGGTGTCAAAGGTCTTATTAAACCAAGCATGGTGAGAACAGGGCAAATCATATTGGCGTTATCCAATCCATTCCCTGAAATCACACCAGAGGAGGCATTACAAGCAGGAGCGGCCTATGCGGCTGATGGACGACTTGTAAACAATGTTCTTGGGTTCCCAGGCATCTTCCGTGGTGCTTTAAATGCCAATGCAAAAAGCATTACTTATCCGATGTTGCTGGCTGCAGCGAATGCAATCGTGGATGCTACACATAATGGCGATTTAGTGCCACACCCACTAGATCCGAATGTCCACAGCTCTGTTGCGAAAGCAGTGGAACGAATTGCATTAAAAGAGTTAGATTAAAATAGGCTGGGTACCAGAATAACCTACCTTGCTTTCTAAATAAAAAAGGCAACTTTTGTTGGGTTTTCAACTGAAGTTGCCTTTATACTTTAATTTTAAGTTTGTCAGGTATAAATATATATAAATTGTTTTATATTAAGATGGTTAAGCATGTAAGCACTAGTAGATGGTAGTGAGGTAGATTTGTATCAGTTGAAACAATCGAATGAATTTATACGAAAAAAAACGAGCATAAGAACGACGGAATCGCTCTTATACTCGCATGTATTCACCATCCCGCTAAAAGAGCAGGGGAGTTCTTTCTATTTAAATTAAAATTTAGGATTAAGGTTTTCTACTTTATATACACGGCCATGTTCATCTTTATAGACAATATGTTCGCTATTAAATTTAGTAGGAGAATCCAGGCCGGCAGCAGCTGCTACTCGGTAAAGGCCTTCCCGCATTGTTAAAATATAGTTAGTAACGCGGAACTTTTTCTCATCAACGATTAAACCATTTTGAAGTTTTGGATCTGTTGTAGCTACTCCTGCAGGGCATTCATTTGTGTGACAACGTTGTGCCATAATGCATCCTACTGAAATCATAAATCCACGTGCTACATTGATTAAATCTGCGCCAAGGCCAAGGATGACAGCTGCACGATCTGAAGTGATAATTTTACCGGAAGCTATGATTTTGACACGGTCTCGGACACCATGTTTTACAAGTGCGTCATGTAAAAGGACAAGACCGCTGTGCAATGGAAGTCCCACACTATCAGCTAAATCTTGATAAGTAGCACCAGTACCGCCTTCAGCACCATCGATTGTAATGAAGTCAGGGCCTTTGCCAGACTCTTTCATATATGAAGCAAGGTTGTCTGCATCATCTGGACTGCCGATAACCACTTTAATGCCGACTGGAAGTCCGCCTACCTCACGAATTTGTTCGATAAAGTCGAATAATGATGGGAAATCATCGAATTGGCGGAAACGGTTTGGACTGTTGATTGTTTTACCAGGTACTACGTTACGGATACGGGCAATCTCTTCGGTTACTTTATCGCCTTCGACGTGGCCGCCTCGTGTTTTTGCACCTTGAGCCAATTTTAGTTCAAATGCTTTTACTTGTGGTATAGCTGCTTTTTCTTTTAATAATTCAAAACTGAAGTCGCCTTCAAGTGTACGGAAGCCAAATAAACCAGAACCAATTTGTGCGATTAGGTCAGAACCACCCGCTAAATGGTGATCGGAAACGCCCCCTTCACCAGTGTTCATCCAAGAACCTTTGGCTAAGCCGATCCCTTTTGATAAAGCGCTAATTGCATTTTTCCCTAAAGCACCATAACTCATCGCTGATTGGCCAACCAAGCTCTTCACATGGAAAGGCTCACGGCAATTAGGTCCAATGACAACGGCGTCTTCATCAGGCAATAACCATGGTTTAGCGACAATTTTTTCAGTATGCTCTTTACGGCTAATTAGGCTATCTGAATCAATTACATATTTTTGTGTTTCAACTGTTTGTGTTTGGTCTACGCGCATTTCTTCTACTTGTTTAGTAAATGTGGCATTACGAATATAATATCCTGGTTCTTCAAAATTTCTTTTTGAACCGAATCCGATGACATTACTCAAGTATTTCCCAGGTAATACGACATGTAAGAAGTCTTCTCGACTAAATGGCTTCCCTTCATTGTCTCCGTCGAATAGATATTGTCGAAGCTCAGGACCGACTTTTTCTGTAATATAGCGGACCCTGCCAAGAACCGGGAAATTTCGCAAGATGGCATGTTGTTTTTGTTTTTTGTCCATTATTTGCAGGAATAATAATGCGATCCCTAGAACAACGACAAAGATTGCCAATAAAATTAAAATAATCGAAGCGACTAATTCATACCACTCCATTTTTGTTACACCCTCAATCCTTTGTGTCTAATTTATGAATATATCTCAATAGCGTATTAAATATATCACACTATGAGATGAATTCAAGCTTTTGTTCTTAAAAAGTTGAGTCTTTTATAAAATTTTTGAAAGCGTTTTTTTATAGTTGTAAATTTAATCAAAATTAATAATTATATAGAAGGTAAACGATTGCCTATGACTGGTTAAAGGGAAGGTTTAAAATATTGTTTTATCCTATTAAATGAAAACACAATAAAAAGCGATTAGAGATTCGCTCTAATCGCTTAAATAATAATATATTATTTTCTTTTTAGGAAAAGAGAAATGATCCAGCCAATCACTGCACCTATTAAAGCGGGAATGAGCCATCCGATTCCTGTTGTATAGAGTGGAATTTCTTTCAAAAATGCCTCATAGCCTGGCCATTTAATATTTGCACCTTTAAGACCATCGTAAATACTAATGAGAGCAGTAAAGATTAGTGCAGTAATGTATACAGAGCGTGCGTCATTGAACCATTTAGATACCAATGTTAATATCATCAAAACAATTGCTAGCGGATAAATAGCTAATAGAACTGGTGTTGAAATTGCAATTAGTTGTGCTAGACCTATGTTTGATACAACAGTAGAGAAGATTGCGAAAATCCAAACCCATGTTTTATATGAAATCGATGGGAACAATTTATAGAAAAACTCTGATGAGGCTGTCATTAATCCGATCGAAGTTGTCAGACATGCCAGCAAAATCACCGCAGTTAATAAAATGTTACCGAATTGTCCATATAGAATGTAGGCAGACTTTGTAATAATATCTGCACCTTCTTTAAATTGGCCAATTGATTGGTAGCTGGAAGAACCTATATAACCAAGAGCTATATAAACGAGCGCAAGCCCAGCTGCTGCAATAAAGGCTGCAAAAACAGTTGTTTTCACAACAGTTGGTTTATGCGTAATATTTTTACCCTTTAATGCTTCGATGATTACAATACCGAAAATTAGTGCTGCAAGAAAGTCCATTGTTAAATAGCCCTGTACAAAACCTTCGCCGAATGGATTTGAGACATATTTACCAATCGCTTTTCCTGCTCCATCCATTGGGGTTACAACAGCTTTTACGGCAAGAGCCGCGATTACAATCAGAAGTGCTGGTGTTAGAATTTTTCCTACTCGGTCAATAAGCTTGCTTGGATTCAATGCAAAAAACACGGTAATTAAGAAGAAGAGTATTGTAAAAATAATTAGTGGCCAGCTCATAGAAGCGGTATGTTCTGATAAATAAGGTTTTACCCCTAATTCGTATGAAACGGTTCCGGTACGCGGCATGGCGAAGAAAGGACCGATAGCTAGATAAACAATTGCTGTGAAAATGATTCCAAATAATGGGCTTACTTTAGAAGCCATATCCTGTAATTCGCCACCTGATTTAGCAACTGTAATAACGCCTAGTAAAGGCAAACCCACACCTGTGATTAAAAATCCTATAATGGCTAATACAAAATGTTCGCCTGATTGTTGTCCTAGCAATGGCGGGAAAATAATGTTGCCTGCACCAAGGAAAAGGGCAAATAGCATAAATCCTACCGAAATTTTTTCTCCAAGTGACAGTTTTTGAATTTCCATAGAAAAACTCCTTTTTACTTAGGCACTGAAAAATCTAAGAAGTGTTTTAGTGTTTTTCATTGGCCTGTGTTTTGCCGTATATCATTTTTTAATTAGAATAGTAAGTGAATTTATTTAATATCTGAAAATTCTAATTAAAATTTCAAAAGCTATTGATTAGAGTACCATAAAAAAATATCGAAAAAAACACTATTTTGTGATAAAAAGATGAATATTTTTATAATTTGTCGAATACATTAAAATCTTAAGGCTTTTTAAATGTATTTATTTACTATTAACAGTTCTATTTTAAAGAGATCAATAGTCTGGTAAAATGAAGAACAATAATTGGAACAATTTGTTCTTAAATACGTCTTGTAATTTTAGAGTATCCCAATTAATATATAGTGAAGATTAGAAATAAGTAGAGCGACTGCATTTTGTCTATGTGTATAAAGAATAGAATTGGGGAAGAAGTACATTTGTGAATGTGAGTTGCCCAATGAATTCCTTGAAAGAGACTGCTATTTTGCTAATTTCGTGCTATAATAGTCTTTGTACTTAATGAGAAATAGTATATCACTGCGTTATTGGGACGCATATTTCATATAAAATGATGTAGAGTTCGTAAGGAGGACGGGTAATATGACTTACCTAGCACTAATTGTAGCTTTTGTTGCTTCAATACTCTTGACTCCGTTCGTTAAGAAACTCGCATACCGCATTGGCGCTGTTGATAAACCAAACCATCGCAAAGTACACAGCAGTGTAATGCCGCGACTTGGCGGTTTAGCCATTTTTATAGCCTTTCTAATAGGGATTGCTGTGGCACATCCTATGGATAAGTCTGTATCGATAGTTGCTATTTTGCTTGGCGGCTTTGTGATTGTTATAACTGGGGCTCTTGATGATATGCTTGAAATTACGCCAAAAGCAAAACTGCTTGGCCAATTGGCAGCAGCATTAATCGTCATCTTCTTTGGCGGCGTTCAAATTGATTTTATCAACTTGCCTTTTAACGGAAAATTAGACTTTGGATACTTTAGTATTCCATTAACGATACTTTGGATATTAGCTATTACAAATGCAATTAACTTAATAGATGGATTGGATGGCCTTGCTGCTGGTGTTTCTACGATTGCTTTAGTTACACTTGCTGGTATGGCGTTTATTATGAGTAATGGTTTTGTACTTGTGATTGCTTTAATTCTTGCTGCAAGTACTTGTGGTTTCTTATTTTATAATTTCCATCCAGCTAAAATTTTTATGGGTGATACAGGCGCGCTGTTCCTTGGCTTTATGATTGCCGTCTTATCATTACTTGGTTTTAAAAATGTTACGTTTATCTCTTTGGTTATTCCTATCGTAATGTTGGGCGTGCCAATTTCAGATACATTCTTTGCTATTGTGCGCCGTTTATTAAATAAACAACCGCCATTTAGTCCTGACAAATCCCATTTGCATCATCGTTTGATGAGTCTTGGATTTACTCATCGCCAAACAGTACTGTTAATTTACGGTATTGCAGCGATGTTCGGAGTAGCAGCAGTTACATTCTCGATGGCTACAGTATGGGGAGCTATTTTGTTAATCACGGTGATCTTGATAGCCATTGAATTATTTGTTGAAGCGATTGGACTAGCTGGACAAAATTACCGACCACTTTTAAATCTAGTAAGACGTAAATAACTAGTGATTATTTAAAATTCTAATTAAAAGACGTGAAAGATATATATCTTTCACGTCTTTTTTTAGTTAATAAATAGATAAAGGAAATGAATAACTAGCTGAAGTTTAGTAAAGATAGGGAAGGATGATTTAGTTATTCAATATCATTAAACTCAGTAAATAGATGGATTTTTTTAACTAGGGTTGTAGATACGATATCTCTTACGAAATGCACTTGAACATAAAGTCCTGCATGAACGTAGTGACGAAGAGATTAAAACAAGCACGTAGAAAGTGCTTTTTGAAACGAAACTATTATTACGCAATACTAATTTGGATTGAAAAAATTATTGTGAAAGACCAAAAAACACCTCAAAGCTAGATTTGATTCTAACGTTTGGGGTGTTTTTTATTTATTAGCCAATGAAGCGACTTTATTGATTACCGCCGGAATTGTAACTGCCACTATAGTTGTTAGTGGATCCAGATTGGTAGCCAGCATTGTTGTTTCCGGCATTATTATTTTGTTGGTTTGTGTTTTGCTGTTGGTTATTCGTGTTTTGTTGATTAGTATTGTTCTGCTGATTATTAGTATTTTGTTGATTAGTGTTGTTGTCAGTTTGTTGATTTGATTTGTTTAAATCACTGTCACTAATTCCTAGTTGTTTTTGCAAAACTTGGCGTGTTTCAGCTAAACCATTTTCGTCAAGTTTATAGTAGTAAACACCTGTAGACATATCATCGTTACCTTTTAATGAAAGCGACTTAACTTTTGGCATCCCGTTTTTCACATAGGCCGCAAGGGACTTCATTTCGCCGAACGTCATATTGGTTTTCATATTGTTACCGATTGCTGCAAGGATGTTATCATATTTTGTGAATGATGAAACGGAAGAAGCTTTTTTAATTATGGCTTTTAAAATCATTTGTTGGCGTTCGCCACGTTGTATGTCACTGTCCTGGTGGCGTGTACGTGCAAGCGCTAATGCTTCACTACCATCTAGGACTTGCTTTCCAGGTTTTAAGTTAACTGTCCGTTTGTCATTTTCGTCTAACTCATGTAGGGCGTAAGGTACTTTCACTTCGATACCGCCTAATGCATCTACAATCTGAATAAACGCATCAAAGTTCAATCGATAATAGTAATCCACTGGAACATTCAACAAGTTTTCAACAGTATCGATTGTTGCTTGTGTACCGCCGTATGCATGGGCATGCGTAATTTTATCTTGGTAGCCTACATAGGGAATATAAACATAAGAGTCACGCGGAATGCTCAATAATTTTACTGATTTATCTTTGTTATTTAAAGTGGCAAGCATTAAAGCATCTGAGCGGGAATGATCAGTGCCTTGTTCTCGTTTTTCGCTGTCATCAATCCCAACAAATAGGATTGAGATATTGTCTTTCAACGGTTCAACTTTTTCAGTACGCAAATCAGATTTTTCACGTTGGTTTTCATTATCATATGCTTTGTTGGCAGCCTTCTCGCCTTGTTTGTATAAATAGTATGCATAGGCACCGCCAGAAACGAGCATTAATGCAATGACAATTAAAAAGACTTTTAAAGCGAGACGCGACTTTTTCTTCTTAGGCGTCTTTTTCACTCTTTTCTCTTTTTTTGCCTGTATTCTAGAATTTGTCATATATAATCTCCTCTAAATTTAGGAATACTAAGTGTAGATAATTATTTGACGCTATTCAAAAGAAAGAAGTTTCTTTTAGCACATATAGCGAACTTCATTATACTATGTGAAAATGTAAAGGTAAAATTAAAATTTCATTATATTTTGTCGAATTCACGAAATACTTTGTCAACACATGTAATCATTACTTGCCCATTAGTCATGTTTGTCAACCATTCGCTAAACTCTGCTTCTTGTTCTTCAGGAACATATACGTAAAATTCTACATTATCTGCGTAAGCAATCTCTTTAATTAAATAAGAAGAATTTCGAATTTCATTTTCTAGTTTTCCGAGCCAGGTATAGTCAATTGCTGCCTTCATAACATTATGTAACTTTCGTTCTACGACTCCGCTAGCCTCAATACCAGCAGACGCTGCCT
Organism: Rummeliibacillus sp. GQ308; assembly: GCF_059759115.1. Taxonomy (NCBI): domain Bacteria; kingdom Bacillati; phylum Bacillota; class Bacilli; order Caryophanales; family Caryophanaceae; genus Rummeliibacillus; species Rummeliibacillus sp. GQ308. The sequence continues at coordinate 495,428 of NZ_JCAXDQ010000001.1, forward strand.
TACCATACGCTCGTACTAAACCGCCTGCACCCAATTTTATGCCACCGAAGTAGCGAGTGATGACAATGACTGTATCTTGCAGGTTTTGTTTTTTGATAACTTCTAATATAGGTACACCGGCAGTTCCACTAGGTTCTCCATCATCATTTGCTTTTTGGTATTGGTTATTCTCACCGATTATATATGCAGAGCAGTTGTGATTTGCAGAATGATGCTCTTTTTTAATTGATTGAATAAAGTCTAATGCTTCTTCCTCATTTTCCACCCGTTTACAATTAGAGATAAATCTTGATTTTGATATTACAATTTCATTCGAACCAGCGCTTTTTATTGTTAAATAATTTTTTCTCATGTTACACTCCTCTTTATATAGGTCCTATTTCGTGAAGCCTTAGACATCTGTTTGTCATCATAATTTAATAGTCTTAAGTCTGACACGTGATATAATAATGATGTGAATACAGTAGGAAAGATATATAAGCCAGCAAACAGGCGAAGTATTGATTTAAATGTAGCACAAAAAATAAGGATGATGTGAATGTTAAACGATAAATTCGACTTAGAATCGTTGGATTTAATCTTCAACCGAATGATTAAAACCATCGACGAATCAAAGAATGACATCTTCACTATCAGTGAACAGAGTCGCAAAACATTTGATGAAATGAAACTCGAGCTGGAACAAGTTCGTTCTAAAATAAAGGAAGTAATTCTGGAAAATGATGTGCTAGAGAAAAAGTCACGATTGTCGAGAACTCGTTTAGCGGAAGTTTCTAAGAATTTCAACATTTATAGTGAAGCAGAGATTCAAAAAGCCTATGACCAAGCAAATAAGATTCAGATTCGTTATTCGATTCTTCAAGCAGAAGAAAGGTTATTGCGCGATAAGAGAGATGACTTAGAAAGAAGAATGCGCTCTCTACTCGATACAATTGAACGGGCGGATCATTTGGTTAGCCAAGTTAACGTGGTGCTGAATTATTTGACCGTTGATTTGAAGAGCATTCGTCCGGCATTAGAAAATGCGAAGATGCGTGAAGACTACACCATGAAAATTATTGAAGCCACTGAAGAAGAAAGAAAACGGATTTCAAGAGAAATTCATGATGGTCCCGCACAAATGCTTGCTAATGTATTGCTACGCACTGATATAATCAATCGTACATATCAAGAACGAGGTATTGAAAAAGCTTTGCTGGAAATAGTAGAACTAAAGGGTATGGTGCGGGATGCCTTGCATGAGGTAAGACGTATTATTTATGATTTACGACCTATGGCTCTAGATGACTTAGGAATCGTACCGACCTTGAAAAAATACCTAAGTTCTGTAGAAGAGTATCATCAAGGAACGAAGGTTTATTTCCAAAGCATTGGAGAACAGACCCGGCTTGATTCAAAATACGAAGTAGCCATTTTCCGTTTGGTGCAAGAGTGTGTAAATAATGCAATCCAACATGGAAAATCACATCAGGTGTGGGTTAAACTAGAGAGTTGTAAAGACTTTATCAATATCTCCATTAAAGATGATGGCATTGGATTTAATCCACAAACTACAAAACAGAATTCTTTTGGCTTGATTGGAATGAAGGAACGTGTCGATTTGCTAGGTGGCGAAATGAATTTAGATTCTGTAGAAAAACAAGGAACGCGCATCATGTTTAAAATACCAATTAAAACAAAATAGAGAATTTAGGTGCAATTTAGGAGGAAGTTTTCATGACAAAAATTATTATTATTGATGATCATCAATTATTCCGCGAAGGGGTTAAACGTATATTGGACTTTGAAGATTCATTTGAAGTCGTTGCAGAAGGCGACGATGGTACGGATCTTATCCAACTATATGAAGAGTATCAACCAGATGTTGTCTTGATGGATATTAATATGCCACAAAAAAATGGCGTCGAAGCGACAGCTGAGCTTATTGAAGGACACCCTAATGCTAAAGTGATGATTTTGTCCATCCATGATGACGAGTCATATGTATCGCATGCATTAAAATCAGGTGCATTAGGTTATATGCTTAAAGAAATGGATGCGGATGAAATTGTTGATGCGATTAAAATCGTAGCTGCTGGCGGCTCCTACTTGCATCCAAAAGTAACAAGAAACTTAGTAGCGGAATACCGTCGTTTAAGCGAACGCGAAAACAAAGGTTCATTCCATCAAACAGAAATTCGCCGTCCATTCCACTTGCTTACAAAGCGTGAATGTGAAGTGCTACAACTTTTAACAGATGGTCAAAGCAATAGAGCAATTGGTGAAACATTATTCATCTCAGAGAAAACAGTTAAAAACCATGTATCAAGCATTCTTCAAAAAATGAATGTAAACGACCGTACGCAAGCAGTTGTTACCGCAATTAAAAACGGCTGGGTCGAAGTAAGATAAGAAATTTAAAAAGCTAGAGTATAGCGGAGTTCGACCCGCTACTCTAGCTTTTTACTATTTATACCGTGTTAAGATGGATACCGAGGAAGTTAAGGAAGTTAAAAGAAGATGACACGCTATCTTAACTGGATTATACTGATATTGTTTGAAATGAAACATATTAATTCTTTTGACGTCAATATGTTTGCTGAATACAAAGTAGGAGGGCCTCATCCATGTTTTTACGAAAGATAGCGCTAGTCGGTGTATGTGCGTTGATGCTAGCTGCATGTGGCAACAATGATGAAAAAGCGAGTAGCAATACAGGGTCGACCAAAGATAGTGATTATACATCTCAAAATAACGCGATTAATCACGGTATTTCCGATACGAAACAAAATACAGAAGCGAATGAACAGCCCGCGAAATCATCTGTTTCCTCAGATGATGAAGGTGTAGGTTTTGAGCTAAATTCAGACGGCAAAGTTGATGAAGATCAAACAGCGCCAGCTGAAGAGAAAAAAGCTATATTAGCCGTCTTCGATGAATATATTGCTGCATTTAATGATAAAGATATTGATCGATATGCCAACACCATTGCGGATAAACCACAAGGCTTCGATTATAAAGAAGAAATTGACTACACTAAACAAGCGTTTAAAGACTATGATGTAAAGCGCACCGCTAAAAATATTACCTTGAAGAAATACAAGGACAATTACGCAGAAATCTTTGCGAATATCAAAACTGTTGTGAAACAGGACAGCAACTCCTTCACACAACCACTCAACCAAGTGACAGTAATGACGAAGGACAATGGCAAATGGGGCGTTTCTGCCGTCTATGTCATGGGCACAAAAAAATAGAAGTACTGCTAATGGACGCGGAGAAATCTTTGCGTTCATTTTTGTTTTGCCGAGTTTATCTATTTCCCATTGAACATAACAAGGGATCTATTATAGAATTGTATTTATGTAGGTAGGGGAGTGAACAATTAATGACAACCGCCATCGTTACAGATAGCACAGCCTATCTGTCAGAGGATGAAATAAAAGATTTAAATATACATGTAGTCCCACTAAGCGTTATTTTTGAGGGAGAGTCTTATGAGGAAGGCGTCGATCTAGACGTAGGGACGTTCTATAAAAAAGTTCGGGAAGAAAAAGAGCTTCCTAAAACATCGCAGCCGCCAATCGGCAAATTTGTCTCCTTGTTTGAAAAACTAGCGAAAGACTATGATGAAGTCGTAACAATCCATTTATCAAGTGGTATTAGTGGAACATATCAAGGCGCTGTACAAGCTGGTGAGATGGTCAAAAATTTAGATGTACATGGTTTTGATAGTGAAATTGCCTGTTATGTCCAAGGCTTCTATGTCATTGAGGCAGGTAAAATGGCCAAACAAGGTGCTTCTGCAAAAGAAATCATAGCGAGACTTGAAGAAATGAAAAAAACAGTACGTGCTTACTTTATGGTGGACGATTTGGCGCACTTGCAACGTGGTGGCCGTCTATCAGCGGCATCAGCCTTAATCGGTGGATTGCTGCAAGTTAAACCTATCTTGCATTTCCAAGATAAAGTGATTGTCCCATTTGAAAAAATCCGTACACGTAAAAAAGCGCTTAAGCGTATAGAAGATTTACTTGGCGAAGATGTAGCAGTCCATCCAAATATCAAAGCTTCCGTCATCCATGGTAATTGTGAAGAGGAAGGGAAAGAATGGATGCGTGTCCTTCAAGAAAAATATCCATCCGTTGAATTCACATTAAGCTATTTCGGTCCTGTTATTGGTACGCACCTTGGCGAGGGTTCACTTGGGCTTGGGTGGTATCGAAAATAATTGTTAAAATCCCGTTGATGCAAGTTTGTCTATCGGGATTTTTTTTATGAAATATCCCTTGTTATGACTCTCGAATATCGCTAAACTTAATTCAATCCAACCCCAGAATTGGAGGGAAACATTGCGATTTCAGTTAAACAAATCACAGCTTATTCTTACCCAATCTTCCCCTTTACACCTTTTGCATCATCAGCTTCGAGACTTTTTAACTGGCAGGCTATGGCTACGCAATCAATCATTTTTAAGAAGTGAAACAATCGATCAGCAAATTAAGCTTGGCTATGTAGAAGTCATCTCTGGCGTTCAATTAATCTCTACAACTAATCATTTATTTTCCAAAGAAAAATGGCAATGTAATCGTTGTCGCAATATAAACCAACACTTTTTCGCATGTTTTCATTGTGCAAAGTGTGAACAGACATGTGTGTACTGCAGGCATTGCATTAACATGGGCAGAGTCAGTTCCTGTACACAATTAATAAAATGGATTGGTCCTCGAAAGAAAATAGTGTCCAAGGGAAATACGTTTGAATGGGAAGGTACCTTTACACCACAGCAAGAAAAGGCTTCTGTCGAGCTGATAGAAAGTGTACGCCTAAGTAGAGATCATCTTACGCATGCAGTTTGTGGAGCGGGGAAAACTGAGATTTTATTCCCAGCCATTGCCGAATGCCTAAAGAGCCATAAACGAGTATGTGTGGCGACGCCTCGAACAGATGTAGTGCTCGAGCTTGCTCCGCGGTTTCAAAAAGTGTTTCCACAAACATTTGTACAAGCACTTTATGGGGGAGCGGAGGTGGATAAACGCTATTCACAACTCATCATGGCAACGACACATCAGCTTTACCGTTTTGAAGAAGCATTTGATGTAGTCATTGTTGATGAAGCGGATGCCTTTCCATATACATTTGATCAAACATTACAAGAAGCTGTGCAGAAAGCAAAGAAACCGGAAGCACCCATTCTTTATGTAACCGCAACACCATCTGATGAATTAAACAATAGGATTAAAAAAAGCAAGGGCGGATATTCTTTTATTCCTAGAAGGTATCATACACACCCTTTGCCAGTGCCGCGTTTTGATTCATTGTTCAGTTATCAAAAGAAACTAACAAAAGGCAAAATCCCTCAAAAGCTAAAGCAATGGATCTGTGATCGGCTGGAGAAAGAAGAACCTTTTTTAGTGTTTTTTCCTACAATTGAGCTAATGGAAAAGTCGGTTGGCTTATTTCAGCAATTGCATCCAGCTATACAAGCTGTTCACGCAGAGGACTCAGACCGAAAAGAAAAGGTGCTAGCTTTAAGGCAGAGTAAAATACCAGGGCTTTTGACCACAACTATTTTAGAACGTGGCATCACCATTCCACGAGTGCAAGTAGCGGTGGTTGGTTCGGAAAGCGCCATTTTCAACAAAAGTGCGCTCATCCAAATTGGTGGACGTGTCGGCCGCTCAGCGGACCATCCTTCAGGAGATTTAGTATTCTTCCATCATGGCATTACGTTGGAAATGGATGAGGCACGAAGGGAAATCGTAAAGCTGAACGAAATGGAAGTGATTCAATGATGCACTGCTATTTATGCTCAGCACCATTGCGTCACCAACTTACTTGGAAGTTGCTGTTTACTTCAATGCCCGAGCCTGTTGTCTGTGAGAAGTGCTTGGGGAAATTTGAGCGGGTACAAGACAGCGAGCAAAAATATGAAGATGTCTTTGCGCTATATCACTATAATGGAGCGATGCATGATTATCTTCATCAATTCAAATTTGGGCAGGATGTTGTTTTAGCAGAAGTTTTTCGGTCAGACATTGCTACTTATTTGAAAAATAGTTCTGCGACGATTGTGCCAATTCCTATGCATCCTTTAAAGAAAAAAGAACGGACATTTGCCCTGGTGGATGAACTGTTGAGGGTTGCTAGCATCACTTATACACATTGTTTAGAGAAAATGACTACGCAAAACCAAGCGACTAAATCAAAATTGGAGCGGGAGCAATCAGAGCAATTTTTCAGTTTAAAGGAAGACTGTCAGATAGAGAATATCGATTATCTGTTGATCGATGATATTGTGACAACAGGTACAACTCTTAAACATGCTGCTGCGTTACTAAGGGAAGCAGGGGCGAGGAAAGTAACGTCATTTGCACTGATTCAAGGATAATAGTGCCTGTAATAATATAAACTCTTATTGACTTTTCACTTAATTTTCTATAGGCATATGCTTTTTGTTTTGCTATGATGTCCATAGAATGCCAAAAGTCTTAGTGGCTAATAAGTTGGAGGAATGACAATGGGAGAATTGCGAAATTGTCCGAAGTGCGGTGGCTTCTTTAATTATACTGGCGTAAGGGAAGTCTGCCCGAAATGTACACAGGATGAAGAAAAGATGTATGAAGTCGTCTATCGCTTTTTGCGTAAACGAGAAAACCGAGCAGCGACAGTTGAACGGATTGTTGAAGTCACAGGCGTGGAAGAAGAGCTTTTATATAAATGGGTTAGAAAAAACAGGCTGCAACCGGCCTTATTCCCGAATTTAGGCTATCCGTGCGATCAATGTGGACGCTTAACAACGTCGGGTAAACTTTGCGACGATTGTGCAGATGTATTGAAAAAAGAGCTGAATAAATTTGATGCAGCACGTGAATTTAGGCAAGCGAGAGATGAAAAAACGAAAGCAACTTATTTATCTGACAGAAATAATAAATAAAACACAAACCTTCATTCCTTTTGGCGAATGAAGGTTTTTTTATAGAAAAAAGTACTATACTAAATCACAAACAATAGGAACTCTTTCGTTTTATTGTGTATTGGCTTAACATTCACCAAATTGTACCGAAATAAAAAGTAGACGATCATAAAAAAAGAGGAGGTCATTACGTTGAAAATCCAAAATTACGGTGTGAATAAGGTAAATCCATACCAAAATCAATCATTAAAAACTGAGAAATTAAAGAAGAGTACGGTCAATATGACGGACCAAATTGAGATCTCATCTGCAGCGAAAGACCTTCAAGGAATCAAAAGCTACAGTACCGACCGCGCAGAACGCATTGGTCAAATTAAAGAACAAGTGGAAACAGGCAACTACAAAGTCGATGCAAATAAATTAGCATCAGACTTATTGCGCTATTACCGCAAATAAAGGAGAGAGAACATGTCCATAGAGCCGCTGTTAACCATCATGGATAAACTTGAAAAAATGCATAAAAGCCTGCTCAAACTAGCTTATCGCAAAACAGACCTAATCAAAGTCGGCGATATGGAAGCTCTCGACCAAATGCTGAAAGACGAGCAAGCACATGTACTAGCCATATCGCAACTTGAACAACAGCGCCAGAAGGCAGTAACGGATTACTTCAAAGCAAAGGGATTTGCTTCGTCTGGCAGTAATACTGTTGCACAAGTTATGGAAGCAGCTAGCACACAAGGTGAAAAAAACGCATTGAAAGAGGCTAGCGATCGCTTAGTTAGTCTTATAGATTCATTGAAACAGCAAAATGAATTAAATCAAAAAATGATTTACCAATCGCTACAATATGTCAATATGACGCTCGACTTGATGCGCCCTGAGCAAAATCAAGTGAATTATTCAAAAAACGAAACCAGAGGCAGCCATATGCCGAAAACAAATTTCGATTCGCAAGCATAAATGCACGAATTATTATAGGAGGAAAAAGAATGGGCTCCACTTTTATGGGTTTAGAAACAAGCAAGCGAGGCCTTGCAGCCCAACAACTAGCACTTTACACAGTCGGCCATAATATTTCTAATGCCAATACAATCGGCTATTCGCGTCAACGCGTCAACTTGCAGCCGACTCAAGGATTCCCGGGTGTAGGCACAAACTCACCTAGAATGCCTGGTTTTTTAGGTACAGGTGTTGAAGCGGGATCAATAGAAAGAGTCCGTGATAAATTTGTTGACAATCAATACCGACAAGAGACCAATAAACTCGGATTTTGGCAATCTACATCGCAAGTCATAACGCAAATGGAAGATATCTTAAACGAACCATCCGATTACGGGCTTGCCCAAACGATGAACGAATTTTGGAATTCATTGCAAGACTTAAGCGTACACCCAGAAGATGGTGGCGCACGCGCAGTTGTTGTTCAACGTGGCGTGGCAGTAGCAGATTCTTTTAACTACATGGCAACTTCACTAAAACAAGTACAAGATAACGTGGGCAAAGAAATTGGTATCTCACTAAGGGATATTAATTCAATTGCCGAACAAATTGCTAATATCAACAGACAGATTAAAGATGTAGAACCAAATGGCTACTTGCCTAATGATTTGTATGATGCGAGAGATAATCTTGTTGATGAGCTTTCTAGCTATTTCCCGATTGATTTGGAATATCAAAAATCAGGGGGCAACGCATTAGCTATTTCTGAAGGCTCGCTCACTATCTCTATTAAAATAGGAGATAAGAAGCTGAAGTTAGTAGATGGTGCAGAACATGCTGAACTGCGGACAGAGGGAGCTAAAGATGGCGTAACCCCTACAGAACCTGTAACTGGTTTCTATCTGGTCAAAAAAACACTTGATGGAGATAAAAAAGTTGTCGAAACCCCGATTAATAGCGACTGGTCATCACAAACCAAAGAGATACAAAAAGCGAGTACATTTACTGACACAGGTAAGCTGAAATCTTTAGTGAATTCATACGGTTACCTTGTAGGTGGCACAGAAGCAACAGATGGTACAGAAGGTACAAAAGGCACTCTTGTGGGTAAATTGCCAGACATGCTTGCAAACTTAGATAAAATGGCACAAGCTTTTGCGAAAGAGTTTAATGAAATTCATCAGGGCGGTACAGATTTAAATGGAGAAATAGGCAAAGCTTTCTTCGTAACAAAAGATGGATCAGGGGTAATTTCAGCTACGAATATCCAAGTTGATGAGGATATTGTGAAAGACCCAAAATTAATTGCCGCTTCCGATTCTCCAAAAGGTAACTCAGAACCAGGTAATGGTAAAAAAGCGCAAGAGCTTGCGAATATGAAGTTTTCGCCAATCAAAGAGTTAGGTGATATCAGTACGCAATCTTATTTCGAAGGATTAATAGGTCAGCTCGGTGTTGACGGCCAACAAGCAAACCGTTTGCAGTATAGTTCGGAAACGCTGTTACAATCTGTGACAGAACGTCGTGCATCCACTAGCTCTGTATCATTGGATGAAGAAATGACCAATATGATTACATTCCAAAAAGCATACAGCGCATCTGCTCGTATGATTACAGCAATTGATGAAACATTAGATAAAATTATTAACGGCATGGGCCGAGTAGGTCTATAGGTAGGAGGTAAAGTGAGATGCGTGTAACACAGTCGATGCTCTCGAACAATATGCTGCGCAATCTATCAAATAGCTACGGTAAAATGGGCGATTTGCAGCGCCAAGTGGAAACAGGGAAAAAAGTAAACCGCCCATCCGATGACCCTGTTGTTGTTATGAAAGGGATTAATTATCGTACCGCACTTGGAAAAGTAGAGCAATATGAACGTAACATAGGTGAAGTATCCAATTGGCTGGATACTTCTGACAGCACACTGGATAAAGTGAATGCAGCACTGCAACGGACGAATGATATATTAATTCAAGCTTCAAGTGATACTACAACAGATGAAGATCGTGATAAAATTAAAGCGGAATTAAAACAATTAAGACAGCATGTACAAGATTTATCCAATACAAAAATTGGTGAGAAGTATATTTTCAGCGGTACGAAAACAACTACAGCGCCATTTAATAAAGAAACAGGCGCCTATGAAACTGATCCAGCATTTGAAAAATCCATCAATATAGAGATATTTGACGGCATTTCATTGCAATCAAACACGATGCCACTCAAAACTTTCCAAAGTATTGATGATATGTTTGCAAAGTTGGATAGTGCTACAACAGCAGAAGATTACAGTAGTTCTTTATCGGATTTAAATACTAATAGCAATGATTTATTGACTATTCGTGCAGACATTGGCGCACGTCAAAATCGCGTGGAATTAATGGAAGATCGTTTATCATCGCAAGAAATTATTACGACCAAGCAAATGGCCGATAATGAAGATGTTGATTATGAAAAGGCAATCACTAACATGATCACACAGGAATCCATCCATCGAGCTGCATTGTCTGTTGGAGCTCGTATTATTCAGCCTTCATTGACAGACTTTTTAAGATAAGAGTTAAGCGTTTGGAACTATGTGTCCAAACGCTTTCTTTAAAGAGGTGACATCTATGGACATGCCGAAATTACAGTTAGAATCAACACAAGGGAAGTTAGGACTAAACATTCAGCAGCCTGTACAAGAAATCCAGCAGCCGCAGGCAAATCTAGATTTGGAACAGCCAGCAGCCATTCTCGAAATTAGTACGACTAAGCCCGAGCTTTCCATCGATACAACAGAAGCACGTGCAGACTTAGATATGATGAGCAGTATCAGACGCACAGCAGAAGTCGCTAGTTATAGCCGTGGGCAGCTACTCGAGGGAATTTCAAGAAGGGCAGGGGAGGGAGACGATCTTATGCGTATTGAGAATGGATCCAATCCAATCCCTGTACATGCCGAACAATCTGGAAGGCAACCTTATTCAGGATTAGGTATCAAGTTTGTTCCATCACCTGGCAGCGTCAAAATTTCATTCCAGCCAGGCAAAGCAAATATTGAAGCACAGCCACAAAAAGTAATCAACAACACTAAAATTAATAAGCCAATTCATAACTATACACCGGGTAAAGTAACTATGGAAACGCTACAGTATCCGTCATTAAAAATTGATTGGCAAGTATAAGGAGAGATAGCGTGAAAATCCAAACAGCCTATCTAGGAGAATTGGAGATTGAATCATCTCAAATTCTACATTTTGAACATGGCATTCCAGGGTTTGAGGGGGAAAAAGAGTTTGTCCTACTGCCCATTGAGGATAATGAGGCATTTCATGTGCTTCAATCAGTCTTAACAGCAGAGATAGCGTTTATCGTCACCAATCCTTATGAAATCACAACAAATTATAATTTTGAGATCGACGAAGCCATCGTTCATTCATTGCACTTAAGTGCCCCTAAAGAAGTTGCAGTCCTTTCAATTGTTTCACTAAAAGAAACAATCGAGCAATCAACCGTCAATCTTAAGGCTCCAATCGTCTGGAACACTAGTAATAATAAAGCAAAACAAATTATTTTAAACAATGAAGATTATAGTATCCGTCACCTAATTTCAACAGAAAGTATAAAGGGGTGAGGAGATGCTAGTACTATCACGTAAAGTTGGCGAAACCATTTGGGTAGGGGATGAAGTAGAGATTGTCGTTACCGAAATTAAAGGTGATCAAATCAAACTAGGCATCCAAGCTCCGAAAAGTGTAGAAATCGTGCGAGGCGAACTGCGAACAGAAGTGTCAGAATCAAACACAGAAGCAGTAATCCAAAATTTAGACATTTTTAAAAAGAAAAAGTAAAAAATTTAATTAAAACTATTAAACTATTACACATCGCTCCGATAGTAAGTATGTAACAGGGAAAAGAGACCGGCCGGCTTGATTCCCTGCCAAAAACAAAGGTTCACAAGGATGTGAACCGTATAATCCAAGGAGGAACAAATAATGATTATCAATCACAATATCGCAGCTCTTAACACACATCGTCAATTGGGTAGTGCAACAAATGCTCAATCAAAATCAATGGAGAAATTATCTTCAGGCCTTCGTATTAACAAAGCTGGAGATGACGCTGCAGGTCTTGCAATCTCTGAAAAAATGCGTGGACAAATCCGCGGTTTAGATATGGCTTCTAAGAACTCTCAAGATGGTATCTCTTTGATCCAAACGGCTGAGGGTGCATTAAACGAAACACATGATATTCTTCAACGTATGCGTGAGTTAGCAGTACAAGCTGGTAACGATACTAATACAACTTCTGACCGTGAAGAAATCCAAAAAGAAATTAACCAAATGACTTCAGAAATTAACCGTATTGGTAATACAACTGAATTCAATACTCAAAAATTATTGAATGGAACTAAAGACGGTGCGGCAGTTGCAGGTGTAACAGCAGTTGCTGGAGATTATACAGTAGCATTCTCAAATAATGACTTTACAATAGATGGACAAACATTTACTTTTGATGCATCTGCTACTGCTGGTGATACTGGTAAATTTAAAGATGCAACAGATTTAATTGCGAAAATCAATGGTAATACTAATTTAAATACAAAATATACTGCGGCTGCAGATGGTGCTAATTTTAAATTAACACAAAAAACTGGTAAAGAAACAGCTACTGCACCAACAGTAAATGGTGGTGCAGTAACTGTAAATACTGCAGGGGTTGACAAGGTTACTGCAGTTGCAGCAGATCCAACTAAAAGCTTAAAATTCCAAATTGGCGCTAATGAAAACCAAAGTTTAACACTAGACATTTCTGATATGAGAGCAAAAGCTTTAGGTATTTCCACTACCGGAACAGCAAACGCTAAATTAGGAGTTACTGATGGTACAAGTAGTACAACTACAGAACAAGCTCTTAGTGTTCTAACGAATTCTGCGGCTGCATCTGCAGTTACAACTATTCAATCAGCTATTGATAAAGTATCTGCTGAACGTTCTAAACTAGGTGCTAACCAAAATCGTTTAGAGCATACAATCAATAACTTAAATACATCTTCTGAAAACCTAACTGCTGCGGAATCTCGTATCCGTGACGTAGACATGGCGAAAGAAATGATGAACCAAACTAAGAACTCTATTCTTTCTCAAGCTGCACAAGCTATGTTGGCTCAAGCGAACCAACAACCACAAGGAGTTCTACAACTTCTTCGTTAATTTACCAAGGGAGATTGGGATTATCCCAATCTCTTTTTTTTTTTCATAATTAACATAGGTGCCTTAATTTTCAAGACTTCTATGTTAGTTATGTAATATTTCTAAGGAGACGAAGTCCATGACACTTACTCATACAATAATAGACAGTTACTTGTTCCACAATATATGAAACAATTTTCATGTATAGGCTCTGCTTGTGAAGACTCCTGTTGTATAGGATGGAGAGTAAATATCGATGAAGAAACCTATAAAAAATATAAAAAATCAAGTGATGCAGAACTAAAGCCGCTCTTTGCAAAGAATGTGACTAGACAACGTTCTAACGCGTCTTCAAAATCCTATGCTAAAATAAAAATGGACAAGAGAGGAAATTGTTCTTTCCTATCTGAAGAAAAGCTTTGTAGGGTACAGATGAATTTGGGAGAAGAATTTTTATCGAATACTTGTGCTGTCTATCCTCGCTCAATTAACAGTATTAATGATGTAGTGGAAAAATCAGCTACTATGTCTTGTCCAGAAGCGGCACGGTTGGCACTTTTAAATCCAAATGGGATGGAATTTGACGAGGTTGAAGAACCAGCTAATACTCCTGGATTTATCGTAAGAAACTTAAAGACAGATGAACTTAAAAAAACACCACAGAAGTACTTTTGGGAATTACGCATATTTTCTATTCAGGTTCTACAGGATCGTACTTATACGTTATCAGAACGGCTCATCCTTTTAGGAATGTTCTATCAAAAAGTACAGGAATACATTGATCAAGGCTATATTGATGAAATTCCTAATATCATTGCCAAGTATACTAATGTAATGGCAGATCGAGGTATGGAAGCTATGCTTGTTGAAGTACCATCTCAATTAGCAATACAAATGGAGTTATGTAAAGAACTAGTTGATTATCGATATAGCCAAGGGATTAACAGCCATCGATATTTTGAGTGCTTAACTGAGATGTTATCAGGTATTAACTATACCAAAGAATCTACCGTTGAAGAAGTTACTAATCATTATAAAAAGGCTATTGAAGACTATTACAATCCTTTTATGTCAGAACATGAATACATTTTAGAAAATTATGTTGTAAATCATGTCTTTAAAAATCTATTCCCTTTCGAACTTAAAACTCTTTTCGATGATTATGTGATGTTAATCATACACTATTCAATGATTAAGCTCCATTTAATTGGCATGGCAGGTTTTCACCAGGGGTTAACCACAGATCTTATTATCAAGCTAATTCAGTCTTTTGCAAAAACTGTTGAACATAACAATACCTACTTAATTAGAATATTTGATTTATTAAAAGATAACAAATTTACAACAATGCCTTACATGGCAATATTAATTAAAAATTAGGTTGAATTAAGTAATGCCATTGATAACGGAAGAAAAAATTAATTTATGTCAACAATATTTTAATCTTGTAAACGGAATTGAAGAGGGTTTTGTATATATTATAGTAGTTTTACTGATTTTAGTAAGACAGAGGGCGACCTAATATTATTTGATATTCTCGATTCTTTGACCAGTATTCTCAGGCAAACTTTTTACTTAAACACTTATTAGCGGACGATAAATCAATCCAACAGGCGATTGAAAAGTTTCAGTGTGTAACGGAAGCAGTTTTTAAACTAGATGGATATTTTGAACACTATTATATAAAAGTCAACATTATAAATGATTTTTTATATCCATCCTTTATAATATGGAAAGATATTATTCAAAATGCTTTAAATAAATATGTGTTACAATGATAAACCTCAATTCTTAACTCGAAAAAGTCTAGGTACTAAGAATTCTAAACACGTGAAATTTTTACATTCACGTTTGTTTAGACTACAAAGGTATTTCGTAAACATATGATATTCTTAATAATAGGCTTCTCTCTTTGAGAAGCCCTAATTTTATTTTGGAGAGTATATGTAATAATGAAAAATCTTTCGTATTTTTAGGATATCTCCTTATTTAGACTTTGGAAATATCTTCAGATCGTTTTAAAGGCTATCCATTCATTTTCGTATACGCGGTTTTTATTTCTTCTTATCACCTCTCAACTTGTCAATTTTATTAATTATTTTCTCTATGGAGGTAGTCCATTAGAGATTTCTCAAGCCAAAAAGTATAAGACGATTAGTCTTATCTTCATTTCTCAAGATGGATATATTTACATAGAACAATTAAAGTGATCTATTCAATTTCTCTATTTTCCACCTTTTAATATGATTCTTTTAACAAACACCATGCTTTGTCGGTACATTCTTCTAAACTAGAATGCTCATTGACGCCTATATTTTCCTTTTTTAAAATAGAAATATAAATTTTTTACAATTGAAGGAGACGTATATGAA
The DNA here is from genome assembly GCF_059759115.1 of Rummeliibacillus sp. GQ308. NCBI lineage: Bacteria > Bacillati > Bacillota > Bacilli > Caryophanales > Caryophanaceae > Rummeliibacillus > Rummeliibacillus sp. GQ308. The sequence continues at coordinate 510,814 of NZ_JCAXDQ010000001.1, forward strand.
TATTGCCCCCTCAATTGTTATAAGAGGTGTTGCAGTAGGTGAAGATTCTCTATGAAGAGGCGAAGTGGAAGAGTATAGCTTCGGCACTGGAAAAAGTGAATGAAGCGCACAAGTATGACAATAAGTATGAGCATGCAGATGACCTATTTAAGGAATCGAAGAGCGAAATAGCAGACAAAGATATCGATAGAGCCATTACTTTTAGCCCCCAGACATACCAACCAGAAGCAAAACCCACCCGTGAGAAGTACAAAAAATTATATGATTATGCCAAGGGAATTGGTAAAATTATAGATGAAAAAGTAGACGAACCTTTCTATAAAAGCATCGATGAATATATGCAAAAGATGGCGGATATGAATGTTTCTGCGTACACAACAGCGAATACGATTAACGTTCAAACAGGTCCCTTTTTTTATAGACACGATAAAAAGGAAATCAAGCTAACGGATTTATATGAAGCCGACACGGAGTATTCTGATAACCTGAAAGCTGAATATGAGGCGTGGAAGCTGGAAAATCCAGATGTCAAAGCTTCCCAGGAGGATTATGAAACAGCCGCTTTAAATAGTGGTGCCTTTGAATATGAAGGCATCCGTGCGGGTCAAGAGAAGAAGGAATTTTGGTTTAATTTAATTGCTACAGGAGTTGTAGTAGGCTTAACGATTGTCTGCCCACCCGCTGGGCTCGTGGCAGGCGCTGCCTACACGGCCATTGATGTCGGAGGAGCCATCATGGGAGAAGATCTCATATCCGGCAGAAAACTCGCTGATAACGAACGACTAGTAAGGGGGGCATTTGCGATTGTGCCGGGCGCCGGCGCAGCTGCGGGAAAAGCCTTATTAAAAAATATGCCAGCTCTTGCGAATGTAATGAAATCAGCCTATAAAACTGTTGAGAATGCAGGGGGATCTGCCTTAAAGTCGACACTGGAACATGCGAGGAATCTAGGAAAAGCCCATGGCGATCAGCTGAAATTTACCCTGAAGCATCCAGTTCTCGCTGCAGTCACATCAAAGACAGGCCAACAAACAGTCCGCCAATCAGCCAAATTTATTGACAATGCCCTCCGCCCAATCGAAGTCCGTGCGGTTCAAACAACCGCTGGGAATGTAGTCACGGGTGTAGAACGAGGACTTCCATCTGGTAAACTCCCTGCGAAGGCGGATGAGTATTTAGCGGTGAAGCAGGCGGAGAAGGATGGGATTTTGACTGCTAAGGGTGCGGGTAAAGTAAACCTAAAAAACATCGATGAGTTTATTAATGGTACCAAAACTTTTGATGACGTTGTTGATGATTTTGTACGATTATACAGTGAAAAAATTCAAACAAACAAAACTTGGTCATGGAATAAGTCCTTACATGGGGGAGAGTATTTATCTGCTCGCCAAAAGAAATTGATAAAGGAAAAAGCAATTGCAGATGGTCTGATTCCAAATGTAAATGTTATAAAAGCAGATAGAATGAGATATGGTTTTGCAGATTTTAAGGGCGCTGGACTTGTGGTAGTGACTAAAGATTTACCAGAAGGTCTCTGGTTAAAGTCTGATGAGGCACAATTTGAATGGCTAGATAATATAATTGGAGGAAGACCAGAAGGGATGACATGGCACCATACGGAAGTACCAGGCAAAATGGAGTTAGTACCCTTTGGAATACACAATATAACTATTCATAATGGTGGCAGATCTACAGGAATGTGGGCAGATGCTCCCAGGTAGCAATTAAAGAAAGGAGAAGAAACATGAAAATAAAAAAGAACACAATAGTAAGACCGTTACCTTCAGAGGAATTAATAAAAAATCATGAAAAATATTGGAGACTATCATTACCCAATTCATTCTTAGAATTTATAAAAGAAAATAATGGTGTAGAAGTTGAGGAAGCAACATTTGTGTGTAACAACCGTAGTTATGCGTTAGAAAGATTTTTATGTATATTAGAGGATATTGAGAATCATCCAAAAGGAATTTATGATATAGATGTTGTATTTTCTCAAATAGGTGAAAGATTAACAGATAATGAAGACTTATTAGGAGCAGAGGTATTGCCAATAGCCAGTGTTTTTGCGGGCGACTTTGTATGCTTAGATTATAGAATAGATAAAGACAATCCATCAGTTTGTGTATGGTCTCATGAAGAATCCGGTGAGTTTGAGCCTGTTACATATAATGTAGCAGATAACTTTACCGAATTTTTAAAGACACTTGAATAGAACAAAGAATGAAAAAGCTGAAAAAATATGAAATTAAATTTGATATTAATGACAGGGTTATTTTGTAGTATAAAAGAAAGCACCTGATTGCCTTTTGAGCAACAGGTGTTTTACTTATGTGTATTCTCTTGTGATATTAAGAGGGAATAAAACCTCGAGCCTCTTGAATAATGATGGAAATTTCCCTTATCCACTTTCAAGGTCCACATATATACCTTAGACACAAAAAAGCTGCAGAATAAAATTCCGCAGCTTTTTAGTATTCCTTATTTCCGCAAAGCAGAGCGCAAATCTTCCACAAGGTCTTCGGCATCTTCCAGTCCAACCGAAATCCGTACAAGTCCATCCTCAATGCCCAGTTCTAATCTCCGTTCTCGTGGAATGGAAGCATGAGTCATGAGAGGGGGAACAGAGATCAAGCTTTCGACAGCACCAAGGCTTTCTGCCAATGTGAAGTAGCGAACATTTTTCACAACTTCCCGCGCTTTTTCCTCATTTTCCACAGTAAAGGAGACCATGCCTCCAAATCCGCCAGCTTGGGATTGGTGGACCTCATGTCCCGGGTGATCTGCAAGGCCTGGATAGAAGATTTTTCCTACTGCTTCCTCTTCTTGGAGCATCTCTAAAATCGCTTTTGTATTCGATTCGATTTCCTCCATACGGATACCGAGCGTTTTGATGCCTCTCATCAAAATCCAACTGTCTTGTGGTCCTAGTATCCCGCCGGTAGAGTTTTGGATGAAATGGAGGTCTTCTCCAAGCTCTTCTGTTGCCGTTACGGCGAGACCAGCCACGACATCGCTATGACCACCAAGATACTTCGTCGCGCTGTGCAGAACAATATCTGCGCCCAATGCAATCGGGTTCTGCCAGTAAGGCGTGCTAAATGTGTTGTCAACGATGAACAGTAAATGATGCTCTTTGGCAATTGCGCTGACCGCTTTAATATCTGTCACTTTCAATAGAGGATTCGTAGGCGTCTCCACAAAGATTGCCTTTGTCTCAGGTCGAATCTCCTCCTTAACTGCATCTAGATCTGTTGTATCTACAAACGAAACTTCAATGCCAAAACGGTTGAATACCTTCGTCATGACACGGAAGGAACCACCGTACACGTCATCGGTTAAGATCACATGGTCGCCAGATGAGAACAAATGAACTACTGCTGTAATGGCAGCCATACCAGATCCGAATGCAAACCCACGAGCGCCGCCTTCGATATCAGCAATCAGCTTTTCCAACGCTTCTCTCGTCGGGTTGCCTGTTCTTGCGTATTCGTATGTGAAATTGCCGACGCCGTCCTGCTTGAATGTACTAGACTGGTAGATCGGTATTGAAACTGCACCAGTATATGGATCACTGCTGATTCCACCATGTATTAATTGTGTTTTCTTTTTCATCTTTATTTCACCTCGTCATATATTCTGTTACTTATATATCGTTCGCTGCTATCAGGAAAAATGGTGACAATATGGCTTCCTGGAGCCGCTTGTTCCGCTTCCTTCAACGCTGCAGCCAGGGCAGCGCCGGAAGAGCTCCCGACCAATAGGCCTTCTAATCTTGCCGCTTCCCTCAGATAATGGAATGCATCCTTATCAGAAATCGTATGAATTCCATCAAATAATACAGTATCAATAAATGGGGGAAGGAATTCCATGCCAATTCCTTCTGTCTCATGGCTTCCTGGCTTTCCGCCGTTCAATATGGATCCTTCAGGTTCTACCACGACACAGCGGACACCGGGAACGTGATCCTTTAAATAGCGGGCAGTTCCGGTAAATGTCCCGCCTGATCCAGCTCCCGCTACAAATATATCAATCTGTCCTTCCATTGCTTCTACAAGTTCAGGACCGAGTGTTTCATAATAAGTGGCAGGATTCCATTCATTCCGAAATTGTCCTGGATAATAGGAATTAGGAATTGTTTGTAGAAGCTCTTCTGCTTTCTTTATGGCGCCTTCCATCCCGAGCACTGTCGGCGTATTCACCACTTTTGCTCCAAGCGCCTTCATTAAAATTTGCTTTTCTTGGCTAAATTTTTCTGGTGTGACGAATACAGCTTTTACCCCATAATGGATGGCTGCAAGCGCCAAACCGATGCCAGTATTGCCAGCGGTTGGTTCAATCACCGTGCCGCCTTTCTGAAGTTCTCCTGAACGAAAAGCCTGCTCAAGCAAATACTGGCCGAGCCGGTCTTTTACACTGCCACCAGGATTGAAAAATTCTAATTTGGCAAACAGTCTGACACCTTCAGGCAAAGGAAAAGCATTCAATTCAAGCAACGGAGTATGGCCGATCAATTGTTGAATGTTTTTTGCGTACTTCATACTGCTCCCTCATTTTTAGGCAAATACTTCTGTCCATTCGTCTCTTTTTGCCAGCATTTTTCTTGCTGCTTCTTTTGCACCTTCCAGGCTGTGGCTCGCTGCCCAGCCGCATTGTACCTCGTTGCAGGCAGGTACATCGGTCGCTACCAGCACATCATTCAGCGTTTTTTCAAGAATATCGAGTACTTCTTCATAATCATCATGGTTGATTAACGCCATGTAATAGCCTGTTTGGCAGCCCATTGGTCCAATGTCGACAATTTTATCAGAATGGTTCCGGCTGAATTCTGCCATCATATGCTCAAGCGAGTGCAAAGCAGGCATTTCTAAATGCTCTTTGTTCGGCTGGCAAAAGCGAATATCATATTTGCGGATGACATCTCCGTTGATCCCTTCTTTGACACCTGCAAGTCGGACATAGGGTGCTGCTACTTTTGTATGGTCGAGATTAAAGCTTTCTACATTCATCTTTTGTTGTGCTGCCATAGTTATCTCTCCTTTTTTATTGAGTCTATTAGCCAGACAAACTCATTTTGTTGCTCAAATTTTACTAAAAAACCATTCTTCTCGAATAATTTGGTCAGAACAGGAATGGTCGTGTAGTACTCACTTTTTAAATCTTCGGCAAGCCGGAAGAATCCCTTTTCCTCGGACTCTTTGATTTTTGCTTTATAGGCATTATCGTCCAAGAAAACAGTGTCAGCAAAAACAATTCTCCCATTCTCATTGAGCACTTCATGAAAACGGCCAATCGCTCTATCTTTCTCTTCATCTGTTAAATGATGAAAGGCATAGGTGCTGACAATTGCATCGGCTTTTACGAGAGGATTGGGAAACTGAAGAAAATCACCGTCAATCAGCGTGAGATCAGGGAGCTTCTCCTTTGCTTTTTCTCTCATCCCTTGGGATGGTTCAACAGCATAGACCTCACTTCCTTTGCTGACAAGCTTGCTCGTCAGGTTGCCGGTTCCTACACCAAATTCAATAACAAAACCGGATGCACGGTCTGCCACTTCCTCTAAAATCTCATCATACCTTGTAAACACTTCTGTATATTCAAGATCATGGCCCGAAATCGTTCCATCATATGTCTGGGCCCATTGATCAAACAAGTCGTTGAATTCTCTTCCCATACTCATCCCCTCTTTTCAGATTAATTTACTAGGAATTAAAATTAGACTACCAGATGTTTTCAGAAAAATCAAGAATGTCAAATATCTATTTTTTCACGTTAACAAAATAGTGAAGAACTAATACAAACTTTACTGTGGAAGCAGCTACAGTTACATTCCGCTTGTTTTAATATATGGAGCTATCAGTTTTTTTGACGATTGTCTTCACACCTTATTTTCACTTAAAGTGAATGCTTTCAATTTCACAAGATTTGCAAAAAAGAAGAAGTTTCGGCTTTTTTACAGGGATTTTCCCCTTAATATATACGAAGACTATATGAATTCGTCGAAGATATAGCGACAAATTCTCCTTTTTCACCTTATAATAAATAAAAAACTATGCTACTAGTTAGGGGGGATAAGGTGGATAAGAAGAAGCAGTTAATTGAACAAATAAGAGTCGTGATAGGTTATTTGGAGGAAGATTATGGGGAACAAATTAATAATAGTGGTGTATTACACTTAATATATAAAAGGTATAAAAAATCTCTAGATATATTAACAGGTCGGGAGTATATAGTGGAAATACATATTTTGGGTGGGGTAAAAGCGTATATGGATAGCTATAGTGACTATCAAAATCGATTACTAGCTGAAATGAATAACGCTGAGAAAATAATTAAAGAAATAAGATTGGAAGAGTGCAAAAAGTAATTAGTATAAGACTGCTTATGATAAGGATAAAACCACTGTATTATGTAGTAAAAGTAAAGGAGGATATTTATTAAATGAGAATTAAGTCCTTTATTTTTTTAAAAGAAGAAGATATGTTTATTAATATTGAAAAAATAGAAGCAATAAAAGAAATTATTGCTACAAAAAAAGATATTTTTGAAGATGGATTATTAAATTTAGAAGGTGTTCTTGTCTTTGAAAACGGTATTCATGGAAAAATAGAAGATTTTGATGCTTATGATGATATTGATTCATTATGGTACTTTTATAAAAATGCATTAGAAAAATTCATAGATAATGGAGAAGGTGAAATTTATTTTCCTAATATTCCTATCCAAATTAAGTTCGAAAAGAAAAATAAAAGTAGTTTACGCTTATCAGTAGATGAACAGCTATTAGCTAGCGATACTAAGGAATTTATTGAAACTTTCTATGAAAAAGGAAATGAGTTTGCGGATTTTCTGGATTATATTTCAGATGACTCTTATAAAAGTGATTTTAGAAATGACTTAAAAAAACTAAAAAAATATACATAGGATATAGCAGTATTTTAAAAAGAAGGCTTATTAATTCTTGTTTTTTTCTTCGACTCATATGCCTATAACTAGAGTAGGAAGAAACCATGTAATAAATTCAAGCTTCTGAGGTTTAGCTTCTCCAATTACAAACGACTTTCATAAGTATAAAAACAGGTCAGATTAACATACTAAGAAAGCGAAGTTTGCTAAATTTGGAGGGTTATTTATGACTAAGGAACCGATAACAGTAAACGCTATAATAAATGGCGAGAAAATACAAACAGATAAAAAAATTACACGAGAAAATCCAACACATCCTGATCAAATTGTAGGTTACGCTCCAAATAATACGAAGGAAGAAACAGTCCAAGCAATTGATGCAGCTTTTGAAGCATTTAAGACTTGGGCATGGACAGATGTAGAAGAACGGATTGAAAGAATGAAACGGGCGATACAAAAAATTAAAGATGCAACGCCCGAAATTGCGGAACTATTGTCTCGTGAGCATGGGAAAGCCCTTTACGATGCGCAAGGAGAGATTGCTATTTCTCTTATGTGGATGGAATTTGCTGTTGAGCATGTCAAAAAAGTGACAGCACCTGAAGATAAAAAACATGAAAACGGCAGAACCATTATTACGCATGATCCTGTTGGCGTCGTATCAGCAATCACGCCTTGGAATTATCCTATTTCTCTTTCGACTATTAAAATTGCGCCTGCGCTTTTAACAGGAAATACGATGGTGCTAAAACCAAGCCCGTTTGCTCCTTTAGCAGTAAGCCGTGTAGCTGAAATCATTGCAGATGAATTTCCTGCTGGTGTTTTAAATCTGGTGAACGGGGATGCAGAAGTAGGGATTGAACTAACATCAAATCCTAAAGTGGCGAAAATTGCTTTTACAGGCGGTACAAATACGGCGAAAAATATCATGAAGGCAGCTTCTGAAACCATTAAAAAAATGACATTAGAACTTGGCGGAAACGATGCTGCTATTGTATTGGAAGACTTTGATGTCAACGACGAACGGGCATTACGCCGAATGGTGATTTCCAACTTCCTAACAGCTGGACAAATTTGTATGATTGCGAAGCGTGTCTATGTGCATCGGTCGATTTATGATGCATTTGTGGAAAAATATATTGAAGCCGCAAACAAATGGATTAAAGTAGGGGATCCGTTCAATCCAAAAGTAACAGTTGGTCCGGTGAACAACAAAAATCAAGTGACCTTTGTGAAAAGTTTAGTGGAGGAAGCGAAGAGTAAAGGAGCTGAAATTGTTCAGCTTGGTACGATTGTAAATCCTGAACTAATGGATAATGGGTATTTTCTACAGCCAACATTAGTGTTGGGGGCAGACTATCATGACCGCATCGTTGTAGAAGAACAATTCGGGCCAACTGTACCAATACTTCCTTTTGATGATGAGGAAGAGGTAATCAAGCTGCATAATGAAAGCATCTATGGTTTAACAAGTTCAGTATGGGGCGAAGAAGAACATGCAATTAAAGTAGCTCGTCGTATTGAAGCTGGCACAACGATGATTAACACCGCTGCAGTGCAAGGATTAGACGTTCGTTTCCCATTTGGAGGTGTCAAACAATCAGGTGTGGGTCGTGAATATGGGGAAGATGGCATTAAGTCCTACACAGAAACTCACGTTATCAACCTGCCAAATGAGCTGGAATTGCCGTATATTCCTGAATAAATTTATCATTTAGCCAAAACGAGAAACCTGCTGGGGTTTCTCGTTTTTTGATAACCAAAAAGTTTAGTCAGATTAGGCCAACATTTTGATAAAGTATTTCGGTGATTCAGAATACCCTTGTCGCATATAAAACCTATGGGCATCGGTTCTTCTTGAATGGCAATGCACTTCGATTCTATCGCAATTTTTTTCAATGGCTAAATTCGTACAGTACTCTTCAATCTTGCGCCCAAGCCCCTTGCTTCTAATATGTTGATCAACTGCGAAATAGCTTATTCTAGCGAAATCGCCCTTCAGAGCAAGCTGGGGGATAAAATGCATTGATATGAACGCAATAACTTGATTGCTTTCCTCAAAAACTAATAATTCTTCATTCGGATTGCGAAGAAGTACTTCGAGCTTCTCTTTAATAAATGATTCAGTATTCGAGTAATCCAACTGGTCTAATAGCGAAGAAATCTGTTTCCAATCCTCTATAACCGCTTTTCTTATAACCATCTTATTCCACTCCTTATTGTTTCCAATAGAACATTTAACTCTCATCAGGTTATATATTAAGCTTCATTTCTCCTAGCTTGAAGTGAACTTTCAATAATAGAATCAAGCAATTGAGAGTAAGGTATACCTGCTGCTTCTGCACTTTTCGGCATTAGACTATTTTTTGTTAATCCAGGTAGTGTATTAACTTCTAACACATAGGGAACACCGTTGTAAATCATCATGTCTACTCGGGCATAAACGCTACATTTCAATGCCTTATAGCAAGAGATGGCTGAATCAGCGACAAGATTATGTGTTTCGTTAGGGAGCTGAACCACCTCTTCAATGGTAGCTGCATCATCATATTTCGAGGTGTAATCAAAGAACTCACCCTGATGCCGTATAGAAATGATAGGCAAAAGCTTTCCATCCAATATGGGGCAAGTGATTTCGTCGCCTGAAATAACCTTTTCAATAATTACTTCTGTATCCCATTTGAATACGTCCGCTATCGCTGATTTAACTGATTCCTTGTCATACACAATTTTTACACCTACACTCGAACCGCCTGAATTAGGTTTCACCACTACAGGGAATCCCAATTGATCTAATTCGTCCAGATTAAGTTCATCATTATTTGAAAGGTGAATCCAATCAGGTGTTTGTACGCCTTCATATCTGATGACCTTTTTCGATATATTCTTATCCATACATAAACTGCTGGACAAGACATTGCTTCCTGTATAGGGAACGCCTAAAGTATCTAGAGTACCTTGAATTGTCCCATCCTCACCATATTTACCATGTAACGCCAATAGTGCAACGTCAAGATTCCGTGCTTTTTCTATTAGGTCTTCTTTTTTCTCAATACGAATCGGTACGACCTCATATTTATCCTTATCTAAATGGACCATCATTTCTTCACCTGTCATGATTGAAACTTGCTTCTCGGAGGAAACCCCTCCCATAATGACGCCAACTCTCATTTGTTTAACCTCCAAAATTAGTTTTTAATGTGTCTCCTATAATTTTAATTCCTTCAACAATCTCGTTTTTTTGTAGCCTAGAAAAGCCTAAACGCAGCGTATGTTTTCCATTATTGTCCGTGTAAAAAACATGGCCTAACGAAAAAACAACGCCCTTTGGGTAACATGATTCCAGTAGCTTTTGTGCATCTATATTGTTATTTAGTTCTATAAAAAGGTGTAGTCCACCGTCACCGGTTATCCGTTTACAGGGGATATATTGCTTACAGCAATTGACAGCCAGCTCATATTTTTTCTTATAGACTGCTCTCGCTTTTTTTATATATTTTTCAAAATAGCCATCATTTAAATATTGATACAACACCGCTTGATCTAACGTTGATGTATGAATAGTACGGGCTCTTTTCATACTTTCCAAGTAATAAATCAACTCTTTGTCAGCTAAAATCCACCCAACCCGTAAGCCAGGAAAAAGAATCTTAGAGAAGCTACTAATATATATGACGTTATTGCCAAGTCCACCAAAAGCAGCTAACGGTGCTAGATGTGATCCTGAGTAACGTAATTCTTCATTAAATCCATCTTCAATAATGGGCAGTTGATAGGCTGAAAACAGATCCATCATTTTCTTCCTTTTTTCTGAGGAAGTTACGATGCCCGTTGGATTATGGTAAGACGGAATCAAGTAAGCAAAATCATATTCCTTTTCGGATAGGGATTTTTCTAGCTTCTTTACATTAACACCGTCGTTTTCCATTTCAATTCCATCGATTTCAAAGCCGTGTAATTGAAAAAGCTTAAGGGCAGAATGATGGGTTGGGTTTTCGCAAATAAGACGGCCATTCTTTTTATTTAAAGAGGATAAAAGTAAATCAAGGCCTTCCGTAAATCCATTTGTAATTAAAATATCTTTGTTTCTCGTATCGACCCCTTTAATCTCCATGTAATGAAGCAGGTATTCGATAAGTGGTTTATAGCCCTTTGCATAGCCGTAGTTCAGAACAATATCTCCCTCTAAGGACATCCGATTTAAAAAAGCTCTTTTGAAATTCTCTACATCAAAAAGCTTTTCATCGGGGGCGATGCTAGTAAATGAGATCATTCCTTTTTTCCAGCCCACTCCATGCTTCATGAGGTCCATCTTTTCTGCAAGAAAGGTTTGCTGATTGATCTTTTCTGTCCAATTCAACTGGATGGATTGGGATTTGAATGTTTCAACACGGCTTACAAAGTGTCCTTTTCCTTTCACCGCATAGATAAGCCCTTCTTGCTCCAAATCTGTATAAGCCGTTAGAACGGTATTTCGACTGATGGATAATAATGAGCTGAGTTCGCGGGTAGATGGAAGCTTTTGTTGTTCAAGTAAATGTCCGTTGGTAATCATCCTTTTAAGATAATCCTTCAGTTGAATATATATAGGACGACCTTTCGTTAGCTTAAAATCGTTAAACAATGAATTCATCCTCTCCATAACATTTTTACATTTCCAATCAAAATTCAAAAGGTCCACACAATATGTATTTTTCGTGTCTTGTGGTAGGGGGAAGTACTATAGGTAGTGATAACAAATGAATGTACAACTGGCATTAATTTCTGAGGTACCTTTTTTGAAAAGCGAAATATAAAAGTAGGGGGTTAGATATCGACAAAAGCAAGCCAGTATAGAAAAAATCTCTATACTAAATTATACAAAACTATAGGAAACTAAAAAACTGCTTCCAACGAATTAACGGTGGAAGCAGTTTTTTAAAGTTATTTTTCGATATCTACAGCTTTAAGGTCAATTTCACCTAGCTTGTTTGGTGCCATGTTTTTCACATAATCTTTTTCTACATAGTTGTTTACATAGAAGTAGATTGGTGCGATTGGCATTTGTTCAGCTAACACTGTGTTAGCTTCTTTTAATAAATCAAGACGTTTGTTTTCGTCCGTTTCTTTTGTTGCAGAAACTAGTAAAGATTTGTACTTTGGATCTTCCCAAGCAGTATCATTGTTACCATTTTTAGCAGTATCATAACGTTCTAGGAATGTGTAAGCATCGTTGAAGTCAGCGATCCAGCCCATACGTGCTACATCATAATCTAGGGCAGTTACTTTATCAAGGAATACTTGCCATTCTGAGTTATCCATCTTCACTTCGATACCTAGGTTTTTGTGCCAGCCTTCTTGAATATATTGTGCGATAGCAGCGTGTGCTTCACTTGTGTTGATAGAAATGCCAATTTTGATATCGCTAGCTTTTTTGATACCTAATTCTTTCATACCTTCTTCAAGTGCTTTTTTCGCTGCTTCGATATCGTTGTCTTTGAATTTGTTGTTTTCTTCTTCAAAGCCTTCGATTGCGATTGGCACATTGCTCAATGCTGGTTTTTGTCCGCCTTTTAGTACATTATCAGCTAAACCTTGACGGTCGATTGCATAAGATAATGCTTTACGGATATTAGCGTTTTTAGTGAATTTACCTTTTGTATTGAACTTATATTCATAGATTGCTGCATATGGTGTAGATTTTAACGTTTTGTCTTTTTTATAACCATCCATTGCATCAAGTGGAACAGTTTGGTATGGAGAGCCTAAGTAATCAAGATCACCGCTTTTAAACATACGGTTAGCAGTTGTTTCAGATTCAACCATTTTAATATTAACAGTAGATAAAGCTACATTATCTTTATCCCAGTAGTCAGCATACTTTTTAAGGGTAACGGAATCATTGTGTTTCCAGTCGCTCAATGTGAAAGGACCGTTTGTTACATAAGTATCGCCAGCTTCAGCGAACCATTTTTTATTGTCTTTAACTACTTTTTCGTTAACAGGCATATAAGTATAGAATGCTGTTAGTTCTAAGAAGTAAGGAGTTGGGTTTTCAAGTGTTACTTCTAATGTTTTCTCATCAACTACTTTGATTCCTAAATCATCAGCAGAACCTTTTCCACCGTTAAACTTTTCTGCACCTTTAATAGGGTAAAGAATAGATGCATATTCAGAAGCGTTCTTTGGATCTAGCGCCCATTTCCAAGCGTAAGCGAAGTCGCCTGCTACTACAGGATCGCCATTTGACCATTTTGCATCACGCAACTTGAAAGTGTAAGTTAGTTTATCGTCGCTAACTTTTACATCCTCCGCCATTGCGTTTTGAACATTACCGTCTTTGTCTACACGAGTAAGACCCTCAAATGCTGCACGGATGATAGCACCAGATGTACTGTCCGTTGCCAATTGTGGATTTAAGCTCGGTGGTTCAGACGCGATTGAAAGATTTAACGTTTTATCTTCGTTTTTGGTAGTGCCAGAAGATTGACCGCCGGAAGAGGTATCTTTTTCTTTCGTTCCGCCGAAGTTACATGCAGCAAGTACTAGCATTAAAGCTGATAATAGCACAAGCGATAAAAACCTTTTCTTCATAAAAATCCCCCTTATCTAATGAAAAATTTAGCTACTTGAGAAGAGTAACTATTAATACTATATCAAAGGATAAAGTAGAATAAAACAGAATTATTAAATTTATTAAAATTTAATGAATTTTCAGTACTATAATTTCGCATATCGAAATATATCATTCTTTGGAATATGAAATATAATTAAGAGGAGATAACTAGATAATAAAAAAGAGAAGTGGCTTCTCACTTCTCTTTTTTTGTTTCATCTTATGCAATTAGCGAACTACATATCATCTAACCAAAGAATAAATCTAAAATATTTGAGGAAGCAGATGACTTTTTGTTATAAAACTCTGCATACCCACAATTTTTGCAATACACCACAATAAATTGATTGTGCTGAATATCAAACATCTTGGACAAACCTGTGCCCGTCATAGCAACTTCCTTCGTAACAGCATCCGTACAACCACACTTAATACAGCCTTTACCTTCCAATTCAATTCCTCCTTTTCATTTTGTCTATGATTCATCTACGAATAATTGAACTAAAAGATTCGTTACGATTTTTATTTTATTTGAATACGTTAGATCATCTTTTGATTTAGTTCCCGAGCAAATTTTTCTTCAATCTCTTTTTTATTTCCATAGAGCAGTACTTGGTCACCTTGATTTAAGGTACAGGAGAATAAATCCTTTCTTATCCAAACTTCTCCTCTTTTAATGAATAATATACGTATGTCTTCTTTCTCATCTAATATGTCAGATATCCTTTTACCCACTAATTTAGAGTGTTCAGTAATATTCATTTCTGTTACAAAATCCTCACTGTCTAGATATAAAACATCTTTTACAGGACGCTCATATATTTGAAATTCATTCTCTAACTCTCGTTTAAAAGATCGTGTTAATTTTTTTCGAGTCAAAGGCAATTTTAAAATCGCCAGAATTGCAAAGAGTACACCGCAAATGATGGATAGCTCTTTTAATCTTAAATCGTCCGACAGAATATTACTGATGGAGGAAATGATGACCGCAAGTGAAAAGGCACCGAATAATATAAGAAATGATGCAATTTTTCTTCGTATCGGATGATCAATGATAATCTTGGATTCATCTGTCGTGAAGCCAGTGGCTGTTAGCATTGAGATGACCTGAAACCTCGATATTTTTGTTTTGAGGCCGGTAAAGTGAAATAACATGACAGAAATCTCAATTACGAAACCAATAATCACGAAATATAACATAATAAATACGTAGCCCATCTTCGCTCACGCTCCTTATCCCTCCTTTAATTACCCGATTCTTGCTTCTTGAGAAACATGCTACTTTTGTTATCTAAATCTCAAATGCTTTTAAGATATAGAAGGTAACGCTCAAATATAAAAGAATTTTCAGAATTTACAGTTGACAACTGGTAAAACGAAAATTAGAATTTAATTGTATTACAACTAAATAATTAATCGTTTAAAAAGTGTTATATAGTTTCAGATTTTAATGTTCCATATTCTACAATTAGGGGGTTACACCACATGTACAATCCGCAAATTGAAACAATGGCGCGTTCTGAAATGGAGAGCTTACAGGTTGAGCGGCTTCAAAACACAGTAAGGTTAGTCTATGAAAATGTAGAATTCTATAGAAATAAATTTAGTGAAATAGGGATTACACCAGATGATATTAAATGCTTGGATGACATACTAAGGCTCCCATTTACAAAAAAACAAGATTTGCGGGATCATTATCCATATGGTTTATTTGCTGTTCCACAAGAGAGGCTTGTGAGAATCCATGCTTCATCAGGAACAAGTGGGAAGCCGACTGTTGTTGGTTATACAGAGAATGATTTAAAAGTTTGGAGCGAAATTGTCGCCCGGTCCATAGTGGCTGCGGGAGGGAAGAAAACGGATATATTCCACAATGCATACGGCTATGGATTGTTTACAGGTGGGCTTGGCTTACACTACGGTGCTGAAATACTTGGAGCGGCAGTCATTCCCATATCAGGAGGTAATACAGAACGGCAAATCACGGTTATTGAAGATTTCAAACCGCGTGGAATTTGTGGAACCCCATCTTACATTTTAAACATAGGTGAGAAGATGCTGGAGATGGGAAAAGATCCGAGAGAAACATCGGTCGAATATGGCATTTTTGGTGCTGAGCCCTGGTCTGAAGAGATGCGGACTAAGCTTGAAGAGATGTTTAATTTGAAAGCAGTTGATATTTATGGATTGAGCGAAATTATGGGGCCAGGTGTCTCAATTGAGTGTGCAGAAGCGCAAGATGGCCTACATGTACAAGAAGATCATTTCTTTGTAGAAGTAATTGATCCGATGACGTTGGAACCAGTCTCAGATGGAGAAATTGGCGAGCTTGTTTTTACAAGCTTAACAAAGGAAGCGTTTCCAGTTTTACGTTATCGTACAGGCGACCTTGCCTCTTTATCAAGAGAAAAATGTAGCTGTGGACGGACAACAGTCAGAATGTCTAGAGTAAAGGGACGTACGGATGACATGATTATTATCCGAGGTGTAAATGTCTTCCCATCTGAAATAGAGCGGGTGCTACTTCAAATCGATGGACTTGTGCCGCATTTCCAAATCCACCTTATCCGCAATGGAGCAATGGACGAAGCAGTGTTACATGTCGAGATAGAAAGCAAGCTATATGAGGAAATAGGCCAAGACTTGTCACATGAACGTGTTTCGAAAATAAAGAAAGAAATCCAGCGTGTAATGAAATCTACATGCTTAGTGACCATAAACACTGTCTTTAATATTCCTAAAGCAATACCAAGGTCAGAAGGCAAAGCTGCCCGAATTGTTGATTTAAGAGATTCTAAGGCAGTAGTAGTGTAATAGAAACATGGAAGGACGGAATTGAATGAATGAAAATCAGAATATTTTTGATATTACGATAATTGGTGGTGGGCCAGTTGGCATGTTTACTGCTTTTTATGCAGGTTTGCGGAAAATGTCCTGCAAAGTGATTGAGAGCCTGCCGCAGCTTGGCGGTCAGCTATCGGCACTTTACCCAGAAAAATATATCTATGATGTGGCGGGTTTTCCAAAAATCAAGGCGCAGGAGCTGGTTGATAATCTGAAAGAACAGATGGACCAATTTCAACCGACTATTTGCTTAGGGGAATCAGTTGAAATTCTTGAAAAACGAGAAGATGGCATTTTTGAGTTAACAACAAACAATGGCATTCATTATACCAAGGCCATTGTTATTACAGCAGGAAATGGGGCTTTTCAGCCTCGGAAGCTGGAGTTGAAAGAAGCAGAGAAGTATGAAGGTCAAAACCTCCATTATTTCATCCAAGACCTTAACAAATTTGCCGGTAAAAAAGTGCAAGTGTTTGGAGGAGGAGATTCAGCGGTAGATTGGGCATTAATGCTTGAACCAATAGCTGAACAGGTTACCATTGCCCACCGACGAGATAAGTTCCGAGCCCATGAGCATAGCGTGGAAAATATGAAGAATTCTTCAGTTACGATCATGACGCCGTTTGTTCCAACAGAATTAATCGGTAAAGATCGGATTGAAAAGGTTGTGCTGGAGCAGGTAAAAGGCGACCGAAAAGAGACGATTGAGGTGGATGATGTTGTCGTCACATACGGCTTTGTGTCATCGCTTGGACCTATGAAGAATTGGGGTCTCGAGATTGAGAAGAATAGCATTGTTGTTAACTCAAGGATGGAAACGAATATTGAAGGGATTTACGCTGC
The DNA here is from genome assembly GCF_059759115.1 of Rummeliibacillus sp. GQ308. Lineage (NCBI taxonomy): Bacteria > Bacillati > Bacillota > Bacilli > Caryophanales > Caryophanaceae > Rummeliibacillus > Rummeliibacillus sp. GQ308. The sequence continues at coordinate 528,002 of NZ_JCAXDQ010000001.1, forward strand.
CGGAGATATTTGCACATACGAAGGAAAGGTAAAGCTTATTGCCAGTGGTTTCGGCGAAGCGCCAACTGCAGTTAGCAATGCCAAAGTCTATATTGACCCAAAAGCAAAAGTGCAGCCATTGCACAGCACCTCTGTGATGGGAGAAAGCGAAAAAAACATAGCAAAATCTGTGTAAACTACCCCTTACAAAGACCAAAGGAGGAACTTTTATCATGCCGAAGTACACCATGGTGGACAAAGAAACTTGTATTGCATGCGGTGCTTGCGAAGCCAGTGCACCAGATATTTTCGATTATGACGAAGAAGGCATCTCTCATGTCATTTTAGATGATAACGAAGGACGCGTTGAAGTTCCTGAATATCTGCTTGAAGACTTAGAGGATGCGGTAGAAGGTTGTCCGACAGATTCAATAAAAGTGGAAAGTGAGCCATTTTTCGTTGTGAAATCCTAAATAGTCCTTTTATTAAAAGTGGGGAAGCGCAACAAAACCTGATAATGGTGGAAATATTTCTTTGACACATAACATATAATCGTAACGGCGTGTAAATCTGTTATAGAAAACTACAAATAAATTAATTTTTTAGGAGGAGAGCAAGTGTCTAATCTGGCAATGAAAAGCGAAGAAGAAATGCTTGAACAATTTATCGAGCGGATTGAAGCGGGAGATAAAATTGAGGCCGATGACTGGATGCCTGAAGAATATCGAATCGCGCTCATTAAGTTAATTTCCATGCATGGTATCAGCGAAATTATGGGAGCACTTCCGGAAAAAGAATGGGTACCGAAAGCCCCGACGCTTCATAGAAAGCTTGCCATCATGGCGAAAGTGCAAGATGAAATGGGGCATGGGCAACTACTGCTTCGCGTAGCGGAAGATTTATTGAAGCCATACGGTAAAACCCGCAGCGATATCATGCAGGATTTATTTAATGGAGACTTAAAATTCCATAACGTCTTCCATATGGATACGAAATCTTGGGGAGATGCAGGGCTGATCGGCTGGCTCGTAGATGGCGCAGCGATTATTACTCAAACAAACATGCTTGGCTCCTCCTATGGTCCGTATGCACGAGCACTTCAGCGCATCTGTGCAGAAGAAGTCTTCCATGCACAGCATGGGGAAGCCATCATTATGGCGCTTGCAGAAGGAACAGAAGAACAGAGAACGATGGTACAAGAAGCAATAAATCATTGGTGGGAATCTTTGTTGATGTTCTTTGGCCCGGCAAGTAAGGAAACAACTGGCTCCTCCAAACAGGACATTACGATTAAATATAAAATCCGTACAAAAACAAATGAACAACTAAGGCAAGACTTCTTTACAAAATATATTCCACGGATTCTTTCGCTCGGGCTTAAACTGCCGGATCCAACCATGCATTACGATGAAGAAAAACAAATGTGGATCTACCAGCAGCCGGATTGGTCTGAGTTTAAGAAAATTATTAAAAACCAAGGACCACGTTCACAAGCTCGCCTCAATCTTCGTAGAACCTCATATGAAAATAACGCATGGGTTCGTGATGCATTAGCAGCTACAACCAATTAATTGTACCGATGGGAGGTCATATAAATGGCAGAAAAAACATTTTACCGAGAATTTGAAGTGTTTAGCAAACGAACGCCGAGTTCTGCTTTTCAACACCAATTTAGCCTGCTTGCGCCAAACAAAGATATGGCGTTTATCATGGCACAAGAAAACTTTATGCGCCGTGAGCCTGTTGCAGATATCTGGATTGTAGATAGAGAACATATCCGTTCTATGAATGCTGATGAGAAACTGACGCTCGGCCGATTGGATAATAAGCAATATCGTACAACTAAAGGCTATGGCTATCTGAAAAAGAAGTGGCGCCATTACGAGCAGCAAATGCTGGATGAAAAAGAGATTCTATCTTGGGGAGGGAACAGCAAATGAGCAGCGGAGAAAACGTTTTAAGCCCTGAATATAAAAAAGCATTAGAAAATCTATTGTTTCAATTAGCGGACGATGATTTTCTCATCTCTTTCCGCGGCTCTGAATGGCTCGGCCTTGCCCCACATATAGAAGAGGATGTGGCGTCTTCCTCCATCAGTCAAGATACAATGGGGCATGCGGCTATGTTCTATACACTGCTTGAGGATCTTGGTCCTGGAAAAGCAGATGACCTTGCACACCTGCGAGAAGCTCAGGATAGAAGAAATAGTGTGCTCGCTGAACGAGTGAACGGTGAAGGCTATTACATGGAAACACCGAAATATGACTGGGCTTACGCCGTTGTTAGGAATTTCTTCTACACCCAAGCGAAAAAAGTCAAGATGGATTCATTACGGCAAAGCAACTATAAGCCGCTTGCTGAAACGGCTGTAAAAGTAAACATGGAGCTGTACTATCATCTTCTGCACTGGAAAACATGGTTTATTCAGCTTCTCAATTCAACAGAAGAAGCAAAACGCCGAATGAACGAAGCAATAGAGCTTGTGATGAAGGACTTTGGCGATGTTTTCTCGTACGGAGATGAAAAAACAGCGATTGATCAGAGCGGTCTAATTGCCAGCGAAGATCAATTAAAAGAGGAATGGAAATCGAACATGGCGTTACCTTTTGAATGTGTTGCGATGAAAGTGCCAGACCTTCCAGAAGCTTCGGCAAAGAATGGCCGCAATGGCGATCATACGGAAGAATTGGCATCTGCATTAAAGACTCTGTCAGAAGTGTACAGATTAGATCCTGCAGCAGCTTGGTAAATGAACATCAAAAGAGGTGATCTCAGGTGGTATCACTTGAAGAAGAAATTCGACAAGAAGTATTAAATGCGTTAATGGGCGTGAAAGATCCAGAAATCGATACAGTCAGCATCATTGATTTAGGCATGGTAGAGAAAGTGAATGTGGAAGGGAACAACGTGAATGTAGTGCTCCTTCCCACTTTTCTGGGATGTCCTGCATTAGAAATTATTAAGAAAAATACAGTGAATGCAGTGAAAAGACTGCCATCGGTGGGTGAGGTAGAAGTCGAATTTGTATTCCATCCACCTTGGACATCTGAACGTATTACTGAAGAAGGGCACAAAGGGCTGCGCGCATTTGGTATTGCTCCGCCGCCGCAGCACTTTGAAGAAGATGGTTCATGGCATGTGGATTGCCCTTACTGCGATTCTACTTATGTAACCATGGAAAATATCTTCGGGCCTACTGCCTGCAGAAGCATTTTGTACTGCAAAAGTTGTAAGAACCCGTTTGAAGCAATGAAACCAGTATCAACAATCATGTAAAAAGTGGAGGGATTTAGAATGGCAAAAGTAGTGGCATTATACAAACAACCGAAAGACAAAGAGAAATTTGATGAGCATTATTTTAATGTTCACGGACCCGTTACAGCAAAAATTCCAGGTCTTCGTGAAATGAAAGTAACGAGATTTACTAAAAATGTGATGGCAGGCGGTGAACCAGATCTTTATCTCATGTGCGAAATGATTTATGACAGCATGGAAGATTTGAAAAGTGGCATGAAATCGGATGAAGGGAAAGCTTCCGGAAAAGATTTAATGGGATTTGCAGGTGATCTTGTAACATTGATGATCGGCGAGGAAGTAGAATGAGTGCTTTTGACTGTATCGACACATTTATAACAGGCGGAACGGCGGTCATAGAGTTAAACCGCCCCCGCCAGTTAAATGCTCTTAATCGAAAAATGGTCAGTGAAGTCGTGGAAGCAATGGAGTTATTTGACCGAAATGAAGAGGTGCAGGTGATTGTCTTAACCGGAAAGGGTCACTCTTTCTCAGCTGGCGCTGATATAGATGAAATGGCGGAGGATGATCCGATTCGGCTGGAATTGTTAAACCAGTTTGCCGATTGGGACCGCCTCTCACTCATAAAAAAGCCTATCATTGGAGCTGTGAAAGGGTTTGTATTTGGCGGCGGATTTGAGCTTGCGTTATGCTGCGATCTTTTAATCGCGGCTTCTGGCACCGAATTTAGTTTCCCAGAAGTATCACTCGGTGTTATGCCTGGAGCAGGTGGGACTCAAAGGCTGACAAAGCTGGCAGGACGAACAAAAGCGCTTCAGTGGCTTTGGACAGGAGAGAGGATTCCAGCAGAAGATGCTTTAACACATGGTGTGATTAATCAAATTGTTTCCCCGGAATTATTAATGGAAGAAACATTGAAATTTGCGGCCAAGATTGCAAAACAGCCACCACTTTCTTTACGTCTGATCAAGGATTCAGTCAATAAGGCTGTCGATTATCCACTATACGAGGGCATGCAGTATGAACGAAAAAATTTTTATCTTCTTTTTGCTTCACAGGATCAAAAAGAAGGCATGAATGCTTTTGTAGAAAAAAGAAAACCAGAATATAAAGGTAGATAAGGAGCTGCATCTATGTTTGAAACCATTCATTATGATGTAAGAGATGGAGTTGCCTGGCTCACGTTGAACAGACCTGACAAACTTAACGCGTTTACAGCAAGGATGAACAGTGAAATCAAAGATGCCGTTAAGACAGCTTCACGAGATGAAGAAGTCCGGACAATAGTAATCACAGGAGCAGGGCGAGCGTTTTGTTCCGGCCAAGATTTGTCTGAAGTAGATGAAACGATGGATCACGGAGATATTTTAAGATCGCATTATGGACCAATGGTAAAAGAGATGAGGCGATGCGAAAAGCCCATCGTAGCAGCCGTGAACGGAGTTGCCGCTGGTGCTGGATTTTCTCTATCGCTTGCTTGTGATTTTCGCTTAGTTTCTGAGAATGCTAGTTTCGTTAATGCTTTTATACATGTTGGGCTCATACCGGATTCAGGCAATCTTTATTTCCTAACGAAGCTTGTAGGTGAAGGAAAAGCAGCTGAGTTAGCAATGCTGGGTGAGAAAATACCAGCAGAGAGAGCTGTTGAGCTTGGTCTCGCTAATAGAGTTTATACAGCAGAAACATTTACTGATGAAGTACACACATTTGCAGCCCGCCTTGCAACTATGCCGACAAAGGCAATGGGCTTAATCAAACGGTCACTGAAAGAGGCAAGCACACTTTCATTTGACGAATATCTTGAACGTGAAGCCCAAGGACAACGGATCGCTGGTTTGACAGCTGATCATCGTGAGGGCGTTGATGCGTTTATGCAGAAGAGAAAACCAGTTTTCCTAGGAAAATAAAAGGAGTGGAATAGATGTCAACAACTCAAGAAATCAAGGTAGAACAAGCAGCAATGAAACGAGATTTTTACCATTTAATCATTAACGGAGAGAAGGTAAAAAGCAGCAGTGACGAAACGATAAAAGTATACAATCCTGCAACCGGCGAATTGGTAGCTGAAGTAGCAAAAGCTTCAAAAGAGGATGCAGATCGAGCGGTATCTGCTGCACGCGAAGCATTTGATAACGGTAAATGGAAGAAGTACCCTGTCGGCCGCCGTGCACAAGTATTGAATAAGATTGCTTCTATTATGCGTGCCCGTTTCAACGAACTAGTGGAACTAGAAATTCTTGATACAGGTAAGTCTATCCATGCTGCACAGGGACAGGTTATGCAAGCCATTGAAGATTTTGAATTCTACGCAGGCGCGATTGTCGGCCACCGCGGGACGGTCAATAATGTGCCTGGACAATTCCATAACTATACAGAAAAAGAACCTGTCGGCGTTTGTGCCCAAATCACGCCATGGAATTACCCGATGATGATGGCTGCATGGAAAGTGGCACCGGCGATTGCTGTTGGCTGTTCAGTTATTGTTAAACCTGCTTCGCTTACACCACTTACAACGATTATCCTTGGCGAAATTTGCCTAGAAGCAGGTGTTCCTGCAGGCGTTGTGAATATTATTCCAGGATCAGGTGCTGAAGTGGGCGATTATCTAGTGGGTCATCCACAAGTGGATAAAGTTGCATTCACAGGCTCTACGCCAATTGGGAAAAACATTATGGCCAAAGCATCGCAATCATTAAAGCGCGTGACACTTGAGCTTGGAGGCAAATCGCCTAATCTTGTCTTTAATGATGCAGACATTGATGCGGCAGTTGATGGATCATTGTTTGGTATTTTCTATAATAGCGGACAATCTTGCGAAGCACGTTCACGCTTGTATGTGCAAGAAGATATATATGAGGAATTCATGAGCAAGTTCGTCCAAAAGGCAAAAGCTATTAAACTGGGCGATCCATTTGATAAAGGTACACATATGGGGGCAATCATCGACCAACGTCAGCTTGACACAATTGACAGCTATGTAAAATCTGCGGTGGAAGATGGCGCAGAAATTCTTGCTGGAGGGCATGTGGCAAAACCTGAAGGCTTTGAAAATGGCTTCTGGTATGAACCAACTGTGATTGCAAATGTAAATCATGATATGAAAGCAGTAAAAGAAGAAATCTTTGGACCTGTTGTTGTTGTCATGAAGTTTAAAGATGAAAAAGAAGCGATTAAGCTGGCGAACGATACGGAATTTGGTCTCGGTTCTGCGGTTTGGACAAAAGACGGCGCCAAAGCAACACGTGTAGCCAACGGGATTCAAGCAGGCATTGTCATGGTCAACTGTCCGTTCTCTGCATTTCCGGGAACGCCATTTGGCGGATACAAGCAGTCAGGCTTTGGCCGTGAGCTAAGTATTGAGTCACTGGATCTCTACACAGAAACAAAGAGTATCCTATCTTACTATGGCAGCCGTCCCCTTAATCCATTAGGCGTTTAAACTATTTATTGAAGACGGACAGGTGACCATGATCTCTTGTCCGTTTTCCTGCATAAAGGAGGAGAAAAATATGATCAAACGCATTGGCGTCATTGGTTCAGGTGTCATGGGCAGAGGAATTGCTTATGTTGGAGCACTTGGCGGATACTCTGTCACAGTTGCAGATGTAAGCGAAGAGGCATTGCATAATGCAAAAAAAGAGATTGAGACCATTTTTGAAAAAAGCATCTCCCGTGGACATATCACTGTAGAGGCAGCAGAACAGGCTCGTGGAAATTTACATTTTGAAACAGACTTAGCATTCGTCGCGGCAGGGGCTGATTTACTGATTGAAGCTGTACCAGAAGTAGCAGCTATTAAGAAACAAGTATTTGAAATGATGGAGGAGCATGCCCAAGAGCATTGCTACTTCGCAACAAATACTTCTACTATGAGCCCGACAGAGATTGCTTCCTATGCGAAGCGTCCGGATAAAACGATTGCGATGCATTTTTTCAACCCTGTACATAAAATGCCTCTCGTTGAAATTATCCGCGGGCTAGAAACAAGCGATGAAACAGCATCTGTAATTAGAGAAGTCGCTGAAAAAATGGGGAAGGAGACCGTTGTCATTAATGAATTCCCTGGGTTTGTGACAAGTCGGATCAGTGCATTAGTCGGTAATGAGGCCTTCTATATGTTACAAGAAGGGCTCGGCACGCCTGAAGAGATTGATAAAGCGATAAAACTTGGATTGAATTATCCAATGGGTCCCTTTGAATTAGTTGATCTTGTGGGCCTTGATGTCCGTTTGAACAACTTAAAGTATTTGCATGAAAAGCTAGGTGAAAAATATCGTCCTGCACCACTTCTTGAACAGTATGTGAAAGCGGGAAGGCTTGGCCGCAAAAGTGGAAGAGGCGTGTATGACTATACTGATCAAAAAGAGCTGATAAAAAAATGAGAGAAGTCGTTATTGTAGATGCAGTCCGTACGCCAATTGGTAGATATAAAGGTTCATTAAAGGATGTCAGGCCGGATGATCTTGGAGCAGTTGTCATTAAAGCATTGCTTGAGCGAAACCCGGCAATCCCTCCAGAACAGATTGAAGAAGTTGTATTAGGCAACGCGAACCAAGCTGGAGAAGACAACCGCAATGTGGCAAGAATGGCAGCCCTACTTGCAGGTCTTCCAGTAGAGGTCGGCGGCACCACGGTTAATCGCCTGTGCGGCTCAGGCTTAGATGCTGTGATGTATGCTGCACGAGCAATTTCAGTAGGCGAAGGAGATATCTTTATTGCAGGCGGTACAGAAAGCATGACACGAGCGCCATTAGTCATGGCAAAGCCAAATCAGGAGTTCCCACGGGGAAATATGGAACTGCAAGATACAACAATCGGCTGGCGTTTTACTAATCCTGTACTACATGAAATGTATGGAACAGACTCGATGCCGCAAACGGCAGAAAATGTTGCGCAGCGCTATGCCATTTCTCGTGAGGATCAAGACGCATTTGCACATGAAAGTCAGCAACGGGCCAAAAAAGCATTGGAAGAAAATCGTTTTACGGAAGAGATTGTTCCGGTTGTATATAAGGACCGCAAAGGAAGTGAAATGGTTGTTGACCGTGATGAACATCCGCGTCCAGAGACAACACTTGAAAAGCTTGGAAACCTAAAGCCACTTTTTGAAGGTGGTACTGTGACAGCGGGAAATGCATCTGGGGTAAACGATGGGGCAGCTGCATTGCTGCTTATGAGCGCGGAAAAAGCGAAAGAGCTAAATGTAAATCCGCTCGCCAAATATATAACAGGAGCTACAGCGGGGCTAGAACCGGCCGTTATGGGTCTTGGCCCAATTTACGCAACCCAAAAAGCGCTTAAACGAGCACACCTGACTGTAAATGATATCGGGCTTATTGAGTTGAACGAAGCTTTTGCTTCCCAGTCAATTGAATGCATTCGCCAGCTAGAATTAGATTCGAATAAAGTGAATGTCAACGGAGGAGCCATCGCTTTTGGCCATCCATTAGGTGCTAGTGGGGCTCGTATTTTGACAACACTTCTTTATGAGATGAAAAGGCGAAACGAAAAATTCGGATTGGTCACAATGTGTATTGGTGTCGGTCAAGGCATTGCAGCTATTGTAGAAAATTACAATGAATAAACGTTGTAAATAGGCTGTCCCTTCAAGCCCCATGCTCTTTTATGTAAGAGCGTGGGCAAAAGACGGACAGTCTTTTTAATAGAAAGGAATGGTAGTATGTCGACCGTATTATATACGAAGAAAAATAATATTGCTTATGTAACTATTAATCGGGAAGAATCTCTTAATTGTTTTAATTATGAGACTCTTAAATGCTTACAAGAAGTTACAGATGAAATTTCGATTGACCCAGAGGTTAAAGTAGTCATATTTACTGGTGCCGGCAATAAAGCATTTAGCGCAGGTGCTGATTTAAAAGAGCGCAAACATTTAACCGAAGCAGAAGTCCGACGAAATGTAAAAGCAATTCGCGATGTATTCAATGGCATTGCGAGCCTCCCACAGCCAACCATTGCAGCAGTCAATGGCTATGCACTGGGCGGTGGATTTGAATTGATGATTGCTTGTGACTTCCCCATCGCAGTAGAAGATACGCAAATGGGTTTGACTGAAACAAGCTGGGCCATCATACCAGGAGCAGGTGGAACACAGCGCCTGCCTAGATTAGTAGGGGAAATGAAAGCGAAGGAACTCATTTTTACCGCCAAGAAATTTTCAGCACAAGAAGGATTGTCCATGGGGGTTGTATTGCAAGTAGTGAAGAAAGAGGAATTAATGAGTACCTGTGAACAATTGGCGGTAGATATGATGAAAAATGGTCCTGTTGCTTTAAAACAAGCCAAATATGCTATCACACAAGGAATGAATACAGACTTACAAACAGGTCTAGCTATTGAAGCTAAAGCGTATGAACTTACGATACCAACAACAGATCGCTTAGAAGCACTACAGGCTTTTAGTGAAAAAAGGGAACCAGAGTATATCGGCAAGTAGGCATTCTATCAAATTAACGTTATAATAAGAAAATAAAGAAATGTCGAAAAAAGAAGAAAGAGAGGAATGAAATGGCGAATACACAATCAATGATTTTCACCATCTATGGCGACTATATTCGTCATTACGGAAATAAAATATGGATCGGCAGTTTAATTCGTGTATTGAAAGAGTTTGGACATAATGAGCAATCCGTTCGAGTTGCTGTCTCTCGAATGGTGAAGCAGGGCTGGATTGTATCCGAAAAAAAGGGGAACAAAAGCTATTATTACCTTACGCCACGGGGAGAAGCGCGTATGGAAGAAGCAGCACACCGGATTTTCAAGTTAAAGGCACATTCATGGGATGGCAAATGGCGCATGCTGATGTATACCATTCCAGAAGAAAAAAGGTTAATCCGTGATGAATTACGCAAAGAGCTACTATGGAGTGGTTTCGGGAGCTTTTCAAGTGGCTGTTGGATTTCACCAAACGATCTTGAAAAAGAAGTGAAGATGCTAGTTGAAAAATATGAAATAAGCGAGTATGTTGATTTCTTTGTTTCAGATTACAAAGGGCCAAATGAAGACCGTGCACTTGTCGAAAAAAGTTGGCCGCTACAAGAGATTGAAGGAAAGTATGAAGAGTTTATTGCAACATATAGCAAAAGATATATTATCCACCAAAGTGCTATGGCAACTGGGCAAATGACAGATGCGGAATGTTTTGTTGCGCGGGCGAACCTAGTGCATGAATACCGTAAATTTCTATTTACCGACCCGGGATTGCCAAAAGAGTTGTTACCTCCTTTGTGGAATGGTGACCATGCCTCACTTCTATTCAGCCAATACTACAAATTACTGGCAGAGCCAGCCAGCCGATTTTTTGAAGAAGTATTCAGTGAGGATAATGATATGCGTCGTAAAGACAAAACGTATAATGCAGCGCATCATCCATATCTAGTCAATGAGAATCCAAAGTAAAACCCAGAAAACGAAAAGCTTTCTGGGTTTTCAATCTACTAGTATATAAAATATATCCAAGGCATCTTTTAACCCATTGGTTCATACTATTTACTACTAGCTGATAGTTAGATGTCTGTTGGGTGCTAACATAATTTAATCTTGCTCTAAAGCTTTTCTAAAGTCATATCCTTTTTGCACATACGTATCAATAGATAACTGAATGAGTTCAAGGTCTTTGTCATTTAGTTCGCGGACCACTTTACCAGGTGAGCCAACCACAAGTGAACGAGGAGGAATTTTATTGCCGCTCGGAATTAAAGTGTTGGCGCCAATAATGCACTCTTCACCGATTTCTGTATTGTCTAGTATGGTGGACCCCATGCCAATAATTGAACGTTTCCCCACCTTACAGCCATGCAAAATAACATTATGGCCAACCGTTACTTCATCTTCCACGACAACCGGAGAACCTTCATACAAATGTATGGTTGAGTTATCTTGGATGCTGCATCGTTTACCTATTGTAATGGAGCCTTCGTCGCCGCGAAGCACAGCATTAAACCAAATGGTCGATTCTGAGCCGACATGGACATCTCCTATCAGTTGAGAGCCAGGTGCAATAAATACATTTTCTTCGAGCTGCGGATTTTTCCCGTTAAAAGCAATAATCATAGCATACCCTCCGTCAGTAATTTTCTAAATTGTTTTTCTATTCTATTTATTATAACATAATTTCAAAGGGAGGAGAAAAAATGATAGATGTTTGTGAATTGCTTCAAATAAACTATCCTATTATCCAAGGGGGGATGGGCAATATTAGCAATGCCCAATTAACCGCTGCCGTTTCAGAAGCGGGAGGGCTTGGCACGATTGGGTGCGGTACTATGGATCCTGATGAGGTAGAAAAGATTATTCTAGAAACAAAACAGCTTACAGCTAAAAGCTTTGCGGTAAATATAGCAATAAGCGTATCACCTTATACAAAAGATCTTATTGATTTGGTTATCAAGCATAAAATTCCGTTTGTTTCACTATCAGCAGGTAATCCAGCACCACTCATTCCACTACTCCATGAACATGGAATCAAGGTAATTGCACTTGTAGCATCTGTTAAACATGCACAAAAAGCAGAGGCAGCTGGTGCGGATATCCTTGTAGCGGAAGGGTTCGAAGCAGCAGGGATTAACTCTTCTCTTGAATTAACTACATTTACACTGATACCACAGATTGTGGAGCATGTAAATGTACCGGTACTAGCTGCTGGTGGGATTGGCGATGGCAGAGGCTTAGCAGCAGCTCTTATACTTGGCGCAAGCGGCGTACAAATAGGGACAAGGCTGATTGCAACAAAAGAGGCGCCATTCCATGAAGCGTACAAGAATCATCTTGTCCAAGCAGAGGATACAGAAACGATGATTTTGGGTCGCAGTGTTGGTAGGGTCAGACGGATTTTAAAAAATCCTTATGCAAAGCGCTTAAAAGAGCAGGAACAAGAGGGGATGACGTTAGATCAGTATACAGAATGGACTTCGGAAGATAAACATATACAAGGCGCGTTGAAAGGCGATATGGAAAATGGCTTTATTAACAGTGGCCAAATTGCAGGACTAATTGATGATGTACCGACTGTTAAGGAATTGTTCGAAAGAATGATGGAATCGGCAGATGAGCAGCTTAATTTTGCAGCACAAGAAGTAAAAGAAATCCGATTTCGTGCGGCGAAGCAAGGTGCGACTGTTATCCTTGGAGAAAAGGATATATAGTACTGATTAATCCTTACAAGGAAAATATCCCCTTGTAAGGAGCGGATTTTGTTGAATATAGGTGATAGAATTTTCAGAAAATAATGTTGATTTTCATATAACGGGTTGATAAAATGAAGTTGGAAAAACGTTATACCAATAGAGGGGATTAAAAGAGAGAAGTGTAAGCGTTTTCCTGTTTAATAAATATGAAGGGGTGGAGTATTGGAACAGAAAGAACAATGGTCATCGAAGCTGGGGTTCATTCTGGCAGCTGCTGGTTCTGCAATTGGGCTCGGCGCTATCTGGAAGTTTCCTTATGTAGCGGGTACAAGCGGGGGAGGAATTTTTCTACTCATTTTTATTCTCTTTACATTGCTTGTCGGTTTGCCGCTTTTAATTGGAGAGTTCATTATCGGAAGAAGTACGCAAAAAGATGCAATAGAATCATATAAGGAACTAGCGCCAAACTCTTCATGGCATTTTATTGGAAGGCTTGGCATTTTTACATGCTTTATCTTGCTATCATTTTATAGTGTAGTAGGCGGATGGATCTTAATTTATATTTATAAAGGTTTTACCGGGGCTTTAAATGGTCTAACAGAAGTCCAATATGGGACTTTATTTGGCGAAACGATATCCAGTCCATTCCTTTCTATTTTCGGTCAATTCTTGTTTATGGCCATCACGATTTATGTGGTTTCACGGGGTGTAACAGCTGGTATTGAAAAGGCAAGCCAATTTATGATGCCGGCATTGTTTATTTTATTCCTGCTTATTATTATTCGTTCTCTAACACTAGAAGGATCAATGAAAGGACTTGAATTCTTTCTTAATCCTGATTTATCAAAGATTACTTCGGATACAATCTTATTTGCCATGGGGCAGTCATTCTTTACCTTGAGTGTGGGGGTATCCGTCATGGTCACATACAGCTCCTATTTATCTAAGAAGGAAAGTATCCCACAATCCGCTATTTCCATCGTGGTCATGAACCTGCTTGTAGCAGTGTTAGCTGGATTGGCTATTTTCCCTGCTGTTTTCTCGTTTGGTCTGAAACCAGATGCAGGGCCAGTATTGCTATTTAATGTGCTGCCAACAGTCTTTAACCAAATTCCATTTGGCATTGTCTTTTTACTTGCCTTTTTAATCCTATTTTTATTTGCCGCATTAACTTCTGCTTTTTCTATGCTTGAGATTATTGTGGCCGTACTAGCAAAAGGCGATGACAGCAAACGGATGAAATATTCATGGATCATCGGTCTACTTATTTTTGTTGTAGGCGTACCTTCTGCACTGTCATACGGTGTGTGGAGCGACGTATTGATTTTCAAAAAGTCTATTTTTGATGCGGCTGATTATCTTGTAAGTAATTTGCTTCTACCGCTGGGGGCTTTGTTGATCGCCATTTTTGTTCCGATGAAAATTTCAAAAGAAAGATTAGTAGAAGAGATTTCTTCTGGCTCATCTATTGGAAAGAAAATTTTTGCTACATGGTTCCTATTGATTAAATACATTGTGCCTGTTGTGATTGTGATTGTTTACTTGGATGTTCTTGGCGTCTTCGACTATTTTTTTTAATAGAATAGAAGAAAGCTATGCGTAAAATAAAACGTTTGAGGGTGATAACATGGACGTGACAGATATTCAACTTTTGAAAATTCTTCAGGAAGATGGACGAATTACACTAAGCGATTTATCAAAAAAACTCTCCCTCAGCAGGCCAAGTGTAGCCGAACGTTTTACAAGGTTAACTGAAAAAGGAACGATCGACAAAATTGGAGCAAGAGTATTGCCTAATGCAGTAGGTCGAAACCTGCTTTTATTCATTCAGGTGAGTGAAGTAAAGGTTCTTTATGATGATTTTGAAGAAATGACTCGAAACCATCCCGATATCATTGAATGTCACCGTTTAACTGGCACTGTGAACTATTTATTGAAGGCAGCAGTCAATGATGTGGACCATTTAAATAAGCTTATTGATTATCTAATTCACTACGGTATTATCCATACATCGATCGTGCTAAAATCACCTGTTTCGGAAAAAATAGTTTTGCCATCAGCTATTGAGCAAGAATGGCCGTGAGCCTTTAAAATAAAAGAATAATAGACTTTCATTCGCGACCTCTTTCACTTTGGAAAGGGGTTTTTTACTGCAGTAAAAGGAACTTACAAATCGGAGTAATTGATCAATAAATATATTCATAATGTTAAATAATTTCAGAAAATTAGATCAGTTTGATATATATTTGTACACTCTAACCTTTTATAATTAAAGTTACATTTATTTATCTTCATTAGCACTATTTTGAAAGGGCTTACAGTGGAGAAGAGACGTCAACCATTCAATGAAAGCGGGGATAAAAATGAATCTGGTAGAAAAGAAATCAATAACAGAAGAATTTACGCTTTTTGAAAAAATGTCTAAACATGAACAAGTGGTCTTTTGCAACGATCCGGCATCGGGCTTGAAGGCAATTATTGCCATTCATAATACAACGCTTGGACCTGCGCTTGGCGGGTGCCGCATGCAGCCATATAACAGTGTGGAAGAAGCACTTGAAGATGCCCTGCGCCTCTCGAAAGGCATGAGTTATAAATGTGCTGCCTCAGACGTTGATTTTGGTGGAGGAAAAGCAGTTATCATCGGGGATCCGTTAAAAGATAAATCACCTGAATTGTTCAGAGCTTTTGGCCAGTTTGTTGAATCGCTGGGTGGCCGTTTTTATACGGGGACAGATATGGGCACAAATATGGAAGATTTCATTCATGCCATGAAAGAGACCAATTGTATCGTTGGTGTACCGGAAGCTTATGGAGGCGGAGGAGATTCTTCTGTTCCGACTGCTATGGGTGTTCTTTATGGCATCAAAGCAACAAATAGAACGCTCTTTGGTAGAGACAGTCTTGGCGGCCATACATATGCCGTTCAAGGCTTAGGAAAAGTTGGCTTTAAAGTAGCAGAAGGCTTACTGGAAGAAGGCGCTCATTTGATTGTGACAGATATCAACGAACAAAGCTTACAGGCGATACAAGAAAAAGCAAAAACTATGCCAGGTTCAGTTTCTATTGTGGCTAGCCATGAAATATATACACAAGAAGCAGATGTTTTTGTTCCTTGTGCCTTTGGTGGAGTTATTAACGATGAAACCATTGCACAGTTGAAAGTAAAAGCAATCGCTGGTTCAGCCAATAATCAACTTCTTGCTGAAGAGCATGGAAGACAGCTTACTGAAAAAGGCATTCTATATGCACCGGATTACATTATCAACTCGGGTGGTCTCATTCAGGTAGCGGATGAATTATACGGTGTGAATAAAGAACGTGTACTTGCAAAAACAAAACATATTTATGATGCCATTCTTGAAGTATACCAGCAAGCAAGACTGGACAGCATCACTACGATGGAAGCAGCAAACCGAATGTGTGAGCAACGCATGGCATCCAGAGGAAAGCGAAACAGCTTCTTCACTTCTTCTATCAAGCCAAAATGGGCGATTCGTAAATAATTGTGTGAGGAGGGTACTATGGAGACTCAATTTCCGATCAAAAGAATCATAGATGATGAAGGAAACGTAGTAGACGCTTCCTATTGTGAACAACTGCATGGAGAGCTAGCAAAAGAGTTGTTTTACCATATGAAGCGGATTCGGGCCTTTGATAGAAAAGCGATCAGCTTGCAGCGGCAAGGACGCCTTGGCACATATGCACCAATGGAGGGGCAGGAAGCTTCACAGGTGGGCAGTGCACTAGCACTGGGGCAGGATGATTGGATGTTTCCAACATACCGCGATCACGGTGCAAAGCTTACATTTGGCGCCCCTATGGTAGAGACCTATCTTTACTGGAATGGAAGAGCAGAGGGGTGTGTTCCCCCTGTAGGAAAGAATATTTTTCCGCCTGCTGTGCCGATTGCTACACAATTGCCGCATGCAGCAGGAGCAGCTTGGGCAGAAATGCGTAAAGGGACGCGGAATGCAGCCATTGCTTATTTTGGAGATGGAGCAACATCTGAAGGAGATTTCCATGAAGGATTAAATTTCGCCAGTGTATTAAAAGCACCTGTCTTATTTTTTAATCAGAATAACCGGTATGCCATATCGGTTCCGATTGAAAAGCAAATGAATTCTGAAACGATTGCTCAAAAAGCTGTCGCATATGGCATGCCAGGAGTACGTATTGACGGCAATGACTGTTTCTCTGTTTACTTTGAGGCTAAAAAGGCCTTAGAAGATGCTAGAAACGGTAGAGGGCCAACGCTTATTGAAGCGGTGACTTGGCGTACAGGTGCCCATACAACTGCAGATGATCCGTCAAAATATCGTCCGGAAGACCAAGGGAAAGAGATAGTAGATCCATTAGTGCGACTAGAGCGTTTTATGAAGAAAAACAGCTGCTGGGATGAGGCTTGGATTGTTGAGATAGAAGCATTAATCAAAGCAGAAGTAGAGACAGCTGTTGAAGAGATGGAAAGCTATCCAAAAGCAAACGTGGAAGATTTGTTCGACCATGTTTTCGCTGAAATGCCGACACAACTGGCTGAGCAAAAAGAATCCTATCTTGCACATTTGAAGAGGGGGTAATGGGCTTTGGAAATGGAAGTTAAGGAGATACAACGAGAAAATACGGCCACACAGCTTTTGACGATAGTAGGAGCTGTCAATGATGCGATGAAAACGCTGCTTGAAAGCGATGAAAGTGTCATGATTCTTGGTGAGGATATTGGAAAGAATGGGGGAGTTTTTCGTGCGACGGAAGGGCTTCAAGAGAAATTTGGTACTGATCGTGTTGTTGATACACCCCTTTCAGAAGCTGGAATTATAGGTACATCTATCGGCCTTGCAGTCAATGGATTTAAACCTATTGCGGAAATTCAATTTTTAGGCTTCATTTATCCAGCTTACGAACAAATTATGACACATGTCTCACGGCTTCGGATGAGAACCATGGGGCATTATACTGTGCCGATGGTTATTCGAGCCCCATACGGCGCAGGAATCCGTTCACCTGAAATTCATTCTGATAGCACAGAATCCCTGTTCACACATATGCCGGGAATAAAGGTTGTTTGCCCATCTACTCCCTATGACGCAAAAGGGCTGCTGATCGCGGCAATGGAAGACCCAGACCCGGTATTAATGCTTGAGCCAATGAAGAGCTATCGTGCGAAAAGAGAAGAAGTGCCGGTTGGAAAATATACAGTTGAGATTGGCAAAGGAAAAAGGGTGAGAGGAGGTACAGATGTCACTCTGATTGCCTGGGGGGCTATGATGCCCCTTGTAGAAAAGGCGGCGCAGCAAGCCGTGAAAAAAGGAATCAGCTGTGACATTATTGATTTGAGAACACTCTATCCAATCGATCGAGAAATCATTGCGGAATCTGTACAAAAAACAGGGAGAGCTGTTATTGTTCATGAAGCTCATTTAACTGGCGGTCTTGGCAATGATATTATCTCTATTATTAACGATACATCTTTCTTATATTTGCGGGCGCCTATTGAGCGTGTTACAGGCTTTGATGTGCCAGTGCCTTTCTTTGCATTAGAGGAAGACTTTCTTCCAACGCCAGCACGTGTATTAGAAAGTATTGAAAAGGCTGTTCATTTCTAATCGTGTGGCTGAAGGCGCCAATTCCTGGCGTCTTCTATTTTTCTATAAAGAGAATAAATGCATTCTGATTTTTGAAATGGGGGAACGTCTATGCTAGAGGTAAAACTTCATGATATCGGAGAAGGAATGACAGAAGGTGAAATTATTCATTACCTTGTTAAACCAGGAGATCGGGTGATAGCTGACCAGCCGCTTGTAGAAGTGCAGACGGATAAGATGGTGGCAGAATTGCCCTCACCTGGAGCCGGTACAATAAAAGAAATTATTATTAGTACAGGCACAACCGTAGCTGTAGGTACGACGCTGCTTTACATTGAAGGAGAAGGAAGCTTAGAACCTGTTAGTGAAGGCAAGGCATCTGAAACTCCTAAAGAAGAAGTTCCGGTGCTATTAAAGGAGAATAATGAGTTTGTTTCTTCGTTTAATCGCGTATTAGCTACTCCCTATACACGCAAAATTGCACGCGATCACCATATCAATATTGAAGATGTTACACCATCGGATCCCTCTGGAAGGGTAACAGAAGAAGATGTATACCGGTTTATGAAGGGAGAACAGTTAGCAGAGAATGAAGCTGTATCGACTATTTTAGAGCCAGAAATCCTGGCAAAGCCAATATCGCCTGATGAAATTCCGTTCCAGGGTATACGCAAACAAATCGCGAAGAAAATGACAAAATCCCTCTTTACGATTCCGCATGTGACCCATTTTGAAGAAGTCAATATGACAAAACTTCTGAAGCTGCGGGAGGAATTAAAGAAGGAAGGCGTTCATGTATCGGTGCCTGCTTTCTTCATGAAAGCCCTGGTCTTTGCTTTGAAAGATTTCCCTGTATTTAATGCAGAGCTCGATGAAGAAAACGATAGAATATTGCTAAAAAAAGAGTACCATCTTGGCATGGCAGTAGATACAAAAGAGGGCTTAATTGTTCCAGTTATTCATCATGCTGATACGAAATCAATAAAACAAATCCATGATGAAATGAAACGCTTAAATGAAAAGGCGAGAGACGGCAAGCTTGTGGCTGCTGAAATTCAAAACAGCACATTTACTGTTAGTAATGTGGGCCCGCTTGGAAGTACAGGTGCAACACCAATTATCAACTATCCGGAAACAGCACTGATCGCTTTCCATAAAACAAAAAAAGTACCAATCGTGACGGAGAATGATGAGATTGTTATTGGACATGTGATGACATTGTCCATGTCTTTTGATCATCGTGTTGCAGATGGTGCTACTGCGGTTGCATTTACAAATCGTTTTGCTAGTTTAATTGAACAGCCAAACAAACTGATGCTGGAGATGATATAGATGGTCGTTGGAGATATCAGTCAAGAAAGAGATTTGGTCATTATCGGTGGCGGCCCCGGCGGATATAGTGCGGCCATTCGTGCTGCGCAGCTTGGTTTATCTGTAACGTTGATTGAGCAAGAAAAACTTGGCGGCGTTTGTTTGAATAGGGGCTGCATTCCGTCTAAAGTGTTTACATATGCTGCGAAAAAACAGTCAGAAACTGGGCATATGAAAGAGCTAGGTCTTTTCGTTGGGGAAACATCATTTAACCTAAACAAGCTGCTTTCCTATAAATCGAAAGTGACTGATCAACTCAGAAGTGGTGTAGAAACACTTTGCAAAGCCAATAAAGTGGAAATAATTAAAGGGAAGGCAGGATTGATTGGAGAAGATCGGATTGGTGTTGAAAATGGCCACCAATTTGATATTTATACGTTCAAGCAAGCAATTATCGCTACAGGTAGTAGCCCTGTGTTGCCAGAGGGATGTCCCAAAACCAATAAGCGTATGCTGCTTTCTCAGGAAATATTTGATTTGCAGGAGTTGCCCGAGCATTTAATCGTTTATGGCCATGATTATATATCGCTAGAAGTGGCTTCAAGCTTTCATGCATTAGGGGCTCAAGTGACAATTCTATTGGAAGACACAGATGATTTTATATTTGATAGTTCTATCACTAAGGAATTGAACCGGTTACTGAAGAAAAAGAAGATAAAGGTCTACAAAGAAGCGAAGATTTTGTCAGCCGAGGAAACAGAAGCAGGTATAGATGTAAGGTTCAGAACGCAAGGAAAAGAAGAGGATGTTTCAGGTACACATTTGTTCGCAGCAGGGAACAGGAAGCCGAATGTAGAGGATCTAGGGCTACAACGATTTGGTATCGAGCAAAATGTAAATGGGTTTATAAAGATTGATCGAAATATGAGGACAACAGTTCCCTCTATTTACGCGATCGGGGATGTGACGGAAGGTCCACTTCTCGCAGTAAAGGCAATCAAGCAAGGCAAAGCCGCAGTAGAATCGATTGCTGGTGGCAATCCGGAGGTAGATTTAGCATTCCTACCAACCATTGTTCATTCCATTCCGCCAATTGCTTCAGTTGGTTTGACTGAACAGCAAGCCCAAAATCTTGGAATCGATCTTCGTGTAAATCAATTTGCATTGGGGAGTAATGGCTATGCCATGATTACTGGCAATAAAGATGGCTTTATTAAAGTAGTGACAGATGCTTCAAATGACTTTATTTTAGGCATTCATATGATAGGAGAAGGAGCGGTTGAGCTATCAAGCGCATTTGTTCAACTATTGGAAATGGCAGCGAAAGAAGAGGATGCAAAATTTCCGGCCTTTGCCCACCCTAGTATGAATGAAGCCCTGTTAGAAAGTGTGGAAGGGCTTATTGGCCAGGCAATCCATACTGTACCAAAGGGAAAAAGGCAAAAGGAAAGTTCCTTGAGCTTTATTAGGTAAAAGATTTTCCACAGAGGGCAAATTTCATTTGACAGAATTTTGCTCTTTGGTTTAAGATAATTGTAATTCAAACGGACGAGAGGGTGACCCAACTAAATGATTTACTAATCCTATGATTGAAAACACACAAATGAAGGTTTTAAGTAGGCGGACACCGCTTCTTTTTGATGCCTTCAATTGTCATTTTCAGAATAGGATTGTATTTCTATAGTTGGATTGAATGGTCTCTTTATAGGCTTATTTAATGATCCTCTATTATGAATGCCTCCTATTCTGCATAAAATAGGAGGCATTTTCTGTCTCCAAAAGGAGATGAATTTATGCAGGTATTAAAAGCGGGACAAATAAAACATTATGTAAAAGATCGTTTGTTGTTGGATATTACAGAACTCGAGGTGCAACAGCATGAACGGATTGGGCTAGTTGGACCGAACGGAAGCGGAAAGACGACACTATTACAGATTTTAGCTCAGAAAATAACGCCTGATAATGGGTTTGTGCATCAATATGTAGAGTGTGAGTATATTCCGCAATTAAAGGTTGATGTCACAACCAAAAGTGGTGGAGAAGTCACACAAGAATATATTCAAAAAAGCCTCAATCGAAATTCAGGCTTACTGCTATTAGATGAACCGACAACTCATTTGGACCTTTCTCATATCAGCTGGTTGGAAAAAAGTATGAAAAGCTGGCAAGGAGCATTTATTTTAGTATCACATGACCGGACATTTTTGGATGCTCTCTGCACGAGTATATGGGAAATAAGAGATGGCCAGCTGACAAAATATAAAGGCAATTATAGTGAATATGTAAAACAAAAAGAAGTGGAAAAGAATCAAGAGCAAGCGGCATACGAAAAGTACGTAAAAGAAAAGAAACAGCTTGAAGAAGCTTTAATATTAAAAGAAGAAAAAGCAAAAAGAGCCACAAAAAAACCGAAAAAGCTGAGCTCCTCAGAAGCTAGAATTACTGGAACAAAGCCATACTTTGCAAAAAAACAAAAAAAGTTATATCAATCTGCTAAAGCCATTGAAACGAGAATAGAAAATCTTGAAAAAGTGGAAAAGAGCAAAGAGCGTGCCCCTATAAAAATGGATTTACCTCATGCAGATTTAGTGAATGGACGTATAGTCTTTCGATTTGAAAACGTGGAAGGGTCTTTCGGGGAAAGAAAGCTATGGAAAAAAGCAAGCTTCTTCATACGAGGCGGCGATAAATTAGCAATAATCGGAGCAAATGGAACAGGGAAAACAACACTCCTCAAAAAAATAATGGCAAGAGATGCAGGCATTTCGATTTCTCCCTCTATTCAAATGGGCTATTTCAGTCAGAAACTCGATATATTAGACACCGAAAAAACAATCCTAGAAAACGTGCAATCTACTTCTAAAAGAGGGGAAGACCTAATTCGTACAGTTCTTGCACGCTTGCATTTCTATCATGATGATGTGTATAAACCTGTTGGTGTATTAAGCGGGGGTGAACGAGTAAAAGTAGCGTTCGCCAAATTATTTGTCAGTGATCTAAATACATTAGTGCTAGATGAGCCGACTAATTTCTTAGATACTGAAGCGGTAGAAGCTTTAGAATCACTCCTGCAAGATTATGAAGGCACGATTCTTTTTGTATCGCATGACCGTCAATTTATTGAAAAGATTGCTACTCGAATATTGGAGGTTAAGAAGCAGAAGATCCATATTTTCGAAGGTAGTTATCCGCAATATGTACAGCAACAAAAGCCTAAAAAAGATAATTCTAAGTCTGACCAGCTTCTCTTATTAGAGACAAAAATAACAGAAGTGCTCAGCCGCCTAAGTATTGAACCGTCTAGTGAATTAGAGATGGAATTTCAAAGGTTGCTGAAAGAAAAAAGGGAATTAAAATAGCTCCGTAATTGGTAGTCAGAAGAAAAAGCTACTATCAATCCTAACAAATTTTATAAAATATGTTTTAAGCCTGCGACAGCGGGTATATATAAAATACAAGGGAAAAACAATACTACAACGAAGGGGACTGATAGACATGAAGTGTTTAACAGCGACTGCAGAAGATGTATTGGAAAACACCTTGTACGGGGAATTTAGTTTCCGGGCGAAAGGAACACTCGTCCTGAACCGTTATATTTAGCGCTAGAATTATTTTCTAGTAATTTCCCTTGAATCCCGCAACTAGTGGGATGAAAAAGGCGCTACTCAATCGAGTAGCGTCTTTTTCGTTTGTGGTGATATTTAAAAGTTACAAATCAATGATAAATCAGATTTTGAACTGGTTCACATGTTCTTGCAACTCTTCCGCCATCTTAGAAAGCGCCAAAGCAGAAGAAGAAATTTCCTCCATTGATGCCAGTTGCTCTTCAGAAGCAGCAGCCACGTGTTGAGTATTTGTCGCGGAAGTTTGTGCTATTTGAGCTATATCTTCCATAGTGGCGTTGATTTGTTCAGCGCCTGCTGACATTTCTTCAGAGATAGCTGTAGACTCTTCTATTTTGGTAGAAACTTGTTCTATTAATTTCATAATCTCTTTAAAGCCAGTTTCAGCTTCATGTACGACAGTCATGCCGACTTGCACTTCATGTGTTCCTTGTGTCATAACATCTACTGCACGTGCCGTATCATTTTGAATTTTGCTGATCAATTGAGCGATTTGGTCAGCGGATTGCTTGGATTGTTCAGCTAATTTTCGTACTTCGGCAGCAACTACTGCGAAGCCTTTGCCATGTTCGCCAGCTCGAGCTGATTCAATCGCAGCGTTTAGTGCCAACAAATTTGTTTGATCGGCGATTGAAGTTATCACTTCAATAATATGGCCAATTTCTTCAGAATGGCTGCCCAAATTTTTGACGACTCTAGCAGAATCATCTACTACATCTGTAATGGTGTTCATTTGAGAAATCACTTTTTTCAACGAGTCATGGCCATTATTAGCTTCTTTTAATGTATCGCTTGATAGTTCAGAAACTTGTGCTGAAGATTCAGCTACTTGTTGAATACCTACTGTCATTTCATTCATTGCACTAGAGCTTTCCATTGCACCTTGGCCTTGCAGTTCTGCACCGCTTGAAATTTCATGGATGCTCGTTGCAATTTGGTTTGTCGCCAGTGAAGTTTGTTCAGCGCTAGCAGTTAATTCTTCTGCTGAAGAAGCAACTTGGACTGCATTATTGTTTACTTTATGAATTAAACTACGAAGGTTATCAGTCATCAAATTGAATGATTGAGCTAAATCACCAATTTCATCTTTATTTTTCACTTGAATAGGCTCAACAGTTAAATCACCGTCTGAAACGCGCGAGGTTGATTGTGCAATGGCGATGAGTGGCTTAGATATAAGACGGCCGATGAACCATGCAATGGTAATGGAGATTATAACTGCAATGATGCCGATGATAATTAACACGTTTATTGTATGTTTTACTGTGTCTGATGTTTCTTTGTTACCTTTGTCCAGAATATCATTTTGATAATCAGAAAGCTTTTTTGATTGCTCATTAATACGAGTTACAATATCTTTTCCTTTTGAAGTCATTAAAAGATTTGCTTCTTCTGTTTTCTTTTGTTTTTGAAGTGCAACGACTTGCTCGGAGAGTTGGTTATATTCATCTTCAATATTATTTAAATCACTTAACATTTTCTTAGCTTCAGCAATCTTAAATCTACTTTGTAGATTATTGTACTTATTTTTAAAATCCTCGCGTGATTGTGTATATTCTTGTAAAGCTTGATCAGTCCCTAAAAGTAAATAGCCTCTTAAACTAGACATTTCTTGCTTTACGGCAACCTGTAAATCTTTAATATCCACAGCTTTTTGTGCTTTGTCTTGCAAGAGGAAGCTATAACTATCATTCACTGAACGAAGTTGGGAAAAGCTTATTGCAACCATAGCAATTAAGATCGCAATTACTACTCCGAAACCACCGAGAAGTTTTCGGTTAATGGTCCATTTCATTTTCATCATCCTTTTCTACTATGCTTTATAGCATATAATTTTAATTCTATTGGGAATTTGTTGTTTTCTTAAAACAACAAATCTTTTGACCTATTTTATGCTTTGTGGTGCTATGTACAAAGTTATTTATGTTTTGTATATACTCTTTTTTCAATGAGAAAAGCATCTTTATATAGTTATTAAGTCAAATTGCCCAGCAACTTTTCTATTATAATAACATGTTATTAAATTTACAATATTTTTAAATTGGAAGCTAATATTTTTATTCTTTGGAATGTTTCTGGAAAAATACTTATTACTTTTTACTATTGAATGAACATGGTAGAATAGTTTAACGTACCGATCGCCTTTTGGGTATATTGGTCCAAAACGCTATACATAGAGACAACTAGGGGAGAAAAATAACATGAAGAAGACCAAAAGTATAGGTTGGAGATTGTCAGGGGTTATTATAGGGCTGTTTCTAATATTGTTCCTGATATATTCAGTATTAGTAAGTATCAATTTATATCAAAAAAGTATCCAAGACTCAGAAAAATATGCAAAAGAGCATTCAGAACTATATGCTGCGGAAATTTCTGAACGATTTGAGGCCACAGAAGAAACAATAAAGGCTACAAAACATGCGTTAGAAGCACTGGCAAATGATCATAAACTAACAGCGCAATCAGTTTTAAGTATTATGAAGCAAAACTTAGATAATACTACGCAGCTTACCGGCATATCTGTCATTTTAGAAAAAAATATCGCGCCTAAAAAGAATTTAGTAGATCCTAAGTTATTGGATGAACATGGCCGATACATCCCGTATATGTTAAAAAATAACGAACAAGTTAATGTTGTACCAGCAGTCGGATATGATAATGAAGAGATGAGTAAATGGTACGCTATTCCTAAAAATGAAGATCGTACTGTATTAACGGAACCACAGGAGTTTAAAGTAGGAAATGAATCTATTTATGTGGCTTCTATAGCTGCGCCTATTTATACAGAAGATCATCAATTTGCAGGTGTAATAACAGCTGGAATTTCAATGGATTTCTTAAATGAATTGGTTAAGGACATGAAGCCTGATGGAGGTTATGCAAGTATTATCACAGACAATGGGACTGTGGTAGCGAATAGTATTAACCCCAAAATCACTGGAACCAATATGGCGAATGCAATTAATTGGAAACCGGTAAAAAGCCAATTGGCAAAAGGTGATATACCAAGTCTGTATGTTGATTCAAAGCAATTAAAAGAACAAGCCTTTAACGCATTTGCACCCATAAAAGTCGAGGGAGCAGATGAGGTATGGAGCGTGCAGTCGGTAGTTCCTAAATCAAGTATTCTGGCTACGTTTAAATCTATTTTAACTCTAACAATCATTGCAGGTGTTATTATCATCATCCTGATGGCAGCTGTGTCGTTCTGGTTCATTCATCATCAATTGAAACCTCTTGCCAGCTTAAGAAAATCCATTGAAAAAGCAGCTTCAGGTGATCTAACTGAGAAAATAGATGAATCGCAAATACGTCCGGATGAAATTGGGCTTGTAGCTATAGCGTTCAATGATATGTTAGACCAAACAAATGAAGTCATTGGCACGGTCAAAGAATCTACTTCGCGCTTGAATCAAACATCTACGAACGTGCATCGTGCATTTGAAGAGGTTTCAGCGGCGAGCGAAGAAGTGGCAGCAGCAGTAGAACAGATTGCGCAAGGTGCCCAACAACAATCAATTGATGCAGAAAATACAAATCAGCAAATGGTGGATCTTTCTTCACAGATTGATGCATTAGCAGCACTTTCTGCAAATATGGATCAGTTGTCACTGAAATCAGCTCATTCTACTAAACAAGGAATTAAGCAAGTAGAATTACTTCGTAATCATCATGAAACCACTAACGATATGAACAGTAAAGTGGAAGCTCAAATTTCAGTTCTATCCCATAAGATGGCAGAAATTAATGCGGTCATTGAATCCATCCAGGGCATTACAGCACAAACTAATTTATTGGCATTGAATGCGAGCATCGAAGCTGCAAGAGCAGGGGAGCATGGCAAAGGATTCGCGGTTGTGGCAGAAGAAGTAAGAAAGTTGGCTGAGCAATCACGTACAGAAACAGAAAGTATTCAGCATACAGTGCAAGAAATTTTGAATGAAACAGCTCAAACAGTTTCGCTCATTCAACATAATATAGAATTGATGGAAACAACCAATCAATCTGTCTCTGATACCGAGACAACGTTTATGGAAAACGCGTCAGTAGCAAAAGAAATGGGCGGCTCCATTGAGCAATTGTCCAAGAAGCTAGAAGAAATGCTGACATATAAAGAAAGAGCAATGGAAGCAATTCGCAATGTAGCGGCGATTTCAGACGAAACGGCTGCATCAGCGGAAGAAGTGAGTGCATCTGCTGTCCAACAACAGCAAGAAATGGAGCATGTGTCAACTTCTACTGAGCATATGAAACAAATTGCCAGTGAATTAGAAGATGTTATTGAACGCTTTAAATAATTGAACAGAAAACCGCCTATTCCTATTTGGAGTGGCGGTTTTTTGATTTCTTTCTAATGAACTATTGAAAAGCAAAAGACTTATCCGATATTAAAGGTAACTAATTATGCATGCTAATTGTAGGGAGGAATCTGTCTATGCGAATTGCTTCACAGATGCCGCCGGTCGATCCGGCTATAGCAAATACACCTTTAACAAAAAATGCGAATGAATCAACGGAAGAAAGTTTAAATCAAAACAAAGAAAATGACATACCAAAAGCAACTTTCCAAAAAGCAATTGACAAGTTGAATGAGTTCATGGAGGTACATAATAATAACTTGAAGTTTGTCTATCATGATGGATTGAAAGAGTATTATGTCAAAGTGGTCGACTCGAAAACAGATGAAGTGATTCGTGAAATCCCATCTAAACAAGTATTAGATGCTTACTACGAAATGCAAAAGATTATCGGAAATATAGTAGACGAAAAGATTTAAGGAGTGAATGAAATGGCGAACAATATATCAAGTTATTCATATTTACAAACAAGCGGTAGTCGTATAACTGGTTTAGCATCCGGTATAGATACGGAATCTATGGTAGAAAAACTAATGCAAGCGCAAAGTATCCAAATGGAAAAGCTTGTACAACAAAAGCAAAAATATGAATGGCAACGCGATGCTTATCGGGAAGTAAATACTAAATTTTCGACGTTTGAAAAAACATTGTTCGATAATTTTGGTCTTCAAGGAAAGTATCCAACGAAGACAGTTAATGTATCAGATAGTACAAAAGTATCTGTTACAGCTTCTGCATCAGCGAGCGGATCACTTTCAATTGAGAGTGTGACACAGCTCGCTACGGCGGGTCGAGCAATCTCTTCTACGGAAATTACAGTCACAGGATTAGAAAATAAAACAACACTAGGCAGTGATGGTGAACTTTCTTTTAAACTAAGTGAAGATGGCGAGAAAAAGACTGTTAGTTATTCATCTACTGATTCCGTAGAAGACTTAATAAAAAAGTTAAAAACAGCAGGTTTAACAAATGCAAAGTTACTTGGTGGAAAGTTAGATTTAGGTCAAGAAATATACGAAAGTAGCGATAATAATTTTGTAGAAGAATTAAATAAAAAAACTAGTACCTATACGGCAGACAAAAATACAACTCTCTCACAATTAGGTGCTTCTTCGGGGAATCATAGCTTGACGTTGAAGGTTCTTCAAAATGATGGCTCAATGAAGGAAGTTAAGATTGGATATAAAGACACTGATACTATTTCTGACTTTACAAGCAAACTAAATAAAGAGGGACTAACAGCAATTTTTGCGAACGGAAAAATGTCACTTACAGTAAATGCTACTGGAAAAGCAGAGGGAGGTTCAGTTCAATTTGTTAGTGAGAGTACGTTAGATGAAAACGGAGTAGAAACTGAAAAGACTTTAACAAATAAAGGGATTATGCAAGCGTTAGGCTTTGGTTCAGAACAAACAAATGAAATTGTAGAAAGTGGAAAAAATGCACAGTATAAAATAAATGGCATTAACATGGAAAGTACATCAAACCAAGTCTCCATTTCTGGCTACACTATTACATTAAAGCAAGCTTTTATCGAAGATCCTACTAATGCGAATTTGAATACCGTTAACATCAGCTCCTCAACAGACACTGATGCCATGATGGGTAAAATGAAAGATTTCATCAACTTGTATAATGATCTTATTACGTCATTGAATGATAAAATTGGTGAAGCTAAGTACAAGGACTATCAGCCGCTTACAGATGCACAGCGTTCTCAAATGTCTGAAGATCAAATCAAAAGATGGGAAGAAAAAGCAAAGTCTGGCGCCATTCGCAGTGATTCTATCGTTCGTAATGCGCTTTCCAATCTGCGTAGCACTCTGTATAACGGAGTGGATATGGGCGATGGAACAAAGAAAGCTCTTTTCGAAATCGGTATTACTACAACTAATACCTTTACTGATGGCGGAAAATTAGAGATCAATGAGGACAAGCTACGAGGAGCTCTAACAAAAGATCCGGAAAGCGTTATGAAACTCTTTACCCAATCTGATACAGGGATAGTCGCTCAAATGCGTAAGATTTCACAAAATACTGTAAAAACGATTGAAGAACGTGCTGGTAAGGCCTCTTCAGTGGATAACACGTATACGATTGGTAAACAGCTTGAGGGTCTTACTGATAAAATTGCTGATTGGAAAGATCGTTTAAAAACAATAGAAAATCGTTATTGGAAGCAATTTTCGGCGATGGAGGATGCCATCGCACGTGCAAATAGCCAAGCCTCTTATTTCGCCCAATAGATATATATGAACTTTGTAAATAAAAAGGAGTTGTCCAACTTGCAAGCACAAAATGCTTATAATGCATACAAACAAAATAGTGTCACAACCGCCTCTCCTGGTGAGCTAACACTTATGTTATACAATGGCTGTCTGAAATTTTTGCATCAAGCAAAAAAAGGAATTCTTGAGAAAAATATTGAAGTGAAAAATACTAATCTTATTAAAGCTCAAAATATCATCAAAGAATTAATGTCTACATTAAATATGGATTTGGCTGTTTCAAATGAAATGTTGCCACTTTATGATTATATGAATCGCCGTTTAATGGAGGCGAATATAAAAAATGATCCTTCCATTATTGATGAAGTGGAGAGCTTAGTGGTAGAGTTCCGTGATACATGGAAAGAAGTCATTAAGTTTAACCGCCAAAAACAGTTTGTAGGAAATCAATTATAATGGATTTGCTTCAGCAACTATTGCAAGTATCTGCACAGCTTTTTAAACATTTGTCCGAGCTGCCGCCGGATAAAGAGCGGGATGATTATTTACAAATAACAGAACGTTTATTAGATGAACGAGGAGCTATTATTGAGAAACTACAGCAGTTGGAAGTAAATCCACTGCCGGGTCATCCGTTTGAAATGCAGTTGCGTGAGCTAGATGAAAGAATCCGAAAACGTTTGAAAGCCCAGAAAGATGAAATCTCAACAGATATAAAAAATCTCCATTTATCTAAGAAATCTGAAAGAAGTTACGTTGATCCTTATGCGAGTGTCCGTGTGATGGATGGTAGCTACTTTGATGGTAAGAAGTAAAAGTAATTACTCTAGCGAAGGCTGCTGTTTTTGCTAGAGTCTTTTTTAGTTCTATTCTTCATATTGTCACTCTCGTTATAATAGAAACAATTTAGTAGTAAAGGTGTTGGAAAGCGTTATGAAGTTTAAACGTACCGAGTCATTTCGGCATATATTTGAGAACAGGATAACTTCAAAGTATAAAGTAATAATGGACGGAACTGTACAGGATTTTTCTTCTGCCTCAGAATTTTGCCAGTTAGTCGATTTAAGCCCCAGCGGTGCGAGGATTGCTTTAAACGATAATTTACCAATTGAAGGCAAAGTTTGTGTTATTGAGCTTCTCTTTGTCTTACATGCCAAACCTATTGCTGTACATGGTGAAGTGAAATGGAAGCGTCCTGCTTTTGGCCATTATCATTATGGTATAGATTTAGAAACCGATGAGCTGATTGAAACGCTGATAATTTCAGAATTAAAATTACGTCGTAAACAAGAAATCATTGACAAAAAACAGCAAATATAAATGTAGACTATTCCCGTAGAGAAACAAATCTTTACGGGATTTTTCATTTCTTAAATAAACCAGTTATTCTAACATTACCAATTTCTCTTCCGATATAATAGAAGAGAGACTAAGAGAGACTATATAAATAACATTCCATAAAGGGGGATTCATATGCGTAAATCATTTGTGGCTATGGGACTTGCAGCTGTATTAATCGCGCCTACATTTTTGTCTGCTGCTA
Organism: Rummeliibacillus sp. GQ308; assembly: GCF_059759115.1. NCBI lineage: Bacteria > Bacillati > Bacillota > Bacilli > Caryophanales > Caryophanaceae > Rummeliibacillus > Rummeliibacillus sp. GQ308. The sequence goes on from NZ_JCAXDQ010000001.1 coordinate 559,030, forward strand.
GCAAGGAAAGCATAGAAGCACAAGCCGGTACTGACATATCAACCCATGCTGATATTACGATGGTATCCAAAAAAACAAGCAAAAAAGCTAAAGCAGTTATTAATAAGATTAAAGCGATTAAATCTCAAAAAGCTGACTACATCCAAAAAACAAAAACTGCCAAAAGTGCATACGATAAACTATCGAAAAAAGACAAAAAGTTAGTTGCGAATTATTCAACTTTAAAAAAGCATTGGGCAAAAATACAGCCAGCTCTTAAGAAAGTAAAAAAGCTCCAAGCTGACGTCGCTAAATTAACTGATAAAAACTACAGAACAAAAGCTGCTCCGTTGAAAAAGACCTATGATAGCATGAATGCAGCAACCAAAGCGGCTGTCCCTGCTACTACGGTAAAAAAATTAAATCATTATAACACTGTTACAAGTTCATATCGCTTAATGACTCTAGCGACTGCGGAGGAAACAAGTGAAGCTACAAAGGCAAACAATGGTCCCAGAATATATGACTTTTTAACGTCGTATAATAAGCTTTCTGGCGCTCAAAAAAATCTGTTAGACCATTTAATGAGTCCAGAAGAGAAAAGTAAATTAAATGGTTATTTAACTCAAGCTGACACAATTAAAACAGCTGCCACACTGGAGAAGAAATACGCAAGTTTGAAGACATCCAGTAATACGTATGGAAAAGATGCTGTTGCTTTGTATTGGGAATATAAAAAAGCAACTCCAGAAAACTCTCTAGTGGCGAGTTTTATGCCAAATGCTACATCAATTGATAAACTAAGTAATATTTATGATAATCAAATAAAAGCAGCTGAGTCTTTTACGAAAGACGTAAATGATATTGATGAAGCCGTTTCACCTACACTCATTAATATTCAAAATGCTGTCGATAAATATAAGTTAATAAGCAAAAAAACAGCAGGCTCTCCAAATAGTTATCCTAAATTAGCTCCACTTGATTTGGTAGATAAAAAGATAGTAGCTATCTATAAAAAGTACGAGCCTATACCAGGTATTGTAGATGGGATAAACAAGTTACCGGATTTGACTACTGTTCATTTAGAAACAGCACAAATAGATAACTTAATTGATCAGCTTGCAAAATATAAAAAGCTCGGAGCGGAGCAGAAAGAGATTGTTCAAACAAAAATAGATTCCAAAAAGCCATATCTTTTAGAAGAAAAGAACGTAGCTAGCGCACAGGCAATTGATAAAGAGTACGAAGCCACACAGAAGAAAAAAACAAGCCCTAGTTACTTAGCGGACTTGCAAAAAGCCTATGATGCATATAATAATGTCTCAACTGATGTGAAACGATTTGTAAAAAACGCTAAGGCAATTGAAAAAATACCTGAAATTACAAAAGAAGCGAAAGAAAAAGCAGCTGACTTTACTAAATCGGTCAATGATTTAACAGCAGATACAACGTTACAAGACCTGAAAAAAGTTGTTGATAAGTACAACACCATGTCTAACGCAAAACCGAATCAAACAGCACTAGTGGATAAAGACGTGCTTAAGACATACAATCAATATGCTGGGATACCTCAAGTTGTTGCAGCATTCAAAAAAATTCCGGATAAGACATTGAGTAGTACTTACTACGGCTATTCAACGAAGAATATTGCCGATCTTTTATCTGTTATTAAAACGTATAAAAAACTAGGCACGCCACAAAAAACGATTGTAGATAGTGCCACACAGACACACAAGCCAACGATTGATGTGCTTGGTGGTGAAGAAGCTAATATAAAAGAAGCGCAAGCATTGGATAAAGCATATGCTAAATTGAAAAAATCGAGTAAAACGTATCCGAAAGATGCCAAAAAAGTATATAGTGACTATGACGATGCATCTCCTGAAATGCTAAAATATTTAGTGAATGGATCAAAAATAGCGGGATTAGAAGCAACTTATAAGAAAGAAAAAGATGTTGCTTCATACTTTGAAAAGAAGGTTAATCAATTGAACCGAGAAAGCAAAGCCGTACAAGATGTTCTCCCAGCAGTTACTTACTACTTAGCAAATGTTGAGCCTTATACTAAAGTTAGCAGTCTTGTCGACAGTAAAATCATGAAAAAGTATAAACAATACGAGCCAATTGCAGATATTATGCAAATGTTTAATTTGATTAAAATAGATGATCCAAATGATATTTCTCCTACTAATATCGAATATATACAACAAGTTATCAAAACGTATAAAAAGTTAGCAACTGATCCGAAAAAAGTAATAGATGATGCAGACCGTTCTAAATATAAGTTTTTACAAGATGCGGATGAAATTGCTCAAGCTGCAACAATCGATAAAGCATTCGAGAAAATTAAGCCTACTGATAGCAAGTATGAAGTGGATGTTTTGAAAGTCTACTATTCTCTTTATGATCGTGCACCTTCACAGGTGAAAAAATATGTAGCTAACAAAAAGGCCTTGGAACAAGTGGGTACAAGATATATTCCACAGCTAGCTACTGCAAGAGAATTCGAGCAAATGGTAAAAGATCTATGGGAAATCAGCAATAAAGGATATACACCTGGCTTGTTGGATGTAAAAAGAGTGAAAGATTTCTATGTAAATAATGTGAAATATAACATGATCAATGCACAGTATAATGTGCCACTAACAACTATTTTAGATCCGACAATTATGGAACAATATCAGAAATTCGAAGATATCTTGACGATTCAGGATATCGCCAAAAGCATATACGTACAATATGGAAGGTTTGTTGAAGGGGAAGGTTATGCTTCGAAGGATAAACTAATCAATAAAAATGACCTAAAAAGCATTAATAAGGCAATAGAGCTTTATAATCAAATGGATTCTCCTCAAAGAGCCATTATTAGTAAAGCGCCAAGGTACGCAAATGACCACACATATGAGAAAACACATAATATTCCATATGATCCGAACCGTGTATTTGTTGAAAATGAAATTATTCGTCCGTCAATCCCGCTGAGTGATGTAGCGATTCAGAATTTCCTAGAAGCACAAAAAATTAATGAGGCGTATGAAGCGTTAAATCCATCTAATTCTAACTATAGAGATGGGGCAATTGCCCTTTACTACAGATTTATGCATGCAGGGACGAACGTTCAGGCTTATGTTATTTACTCTGACGAAATTAAGGGTTTTGAAAAACTGTTTAATGCAAAAGTAATAATGGACGAAATTGATGACTTTATTCAAGCGGTGAACGGATTGTCTAAGAGTAGTTCTTTCAGTGGTGTTGAGAATGTGGTCAACAAGTATAATGCACTAAATGAAGTGCAGAATTCTCTATTAGATAAGCCAACGTTAACAAAATATAATAGCTATGCTCCGTTAGTAGAAATGGGGGGGAATATAGCTAAGATAAACAAGGATGGTAAGTATAGCAATAATGATATTCAACTAATGCTTTCCACAATTGTCATTTATAAAAAATTGTCGTTAGATCCAAAAGCTATTGTTTCGAATACAGATTGGAAAAAAGAATTTTTAACCGAAGAAACACCAATCAAACAAGCTCAAAAATTAGATAATAGCTATCGATCACTTGATCCAAATAGCAAAAAATATGGGACTGATTTGAAAAAACTGATACAGGAGTATAAAAAATTGTCAGATACAGTGAAAAAATATGTAGTGACGAATTTTAATAGTATCGAATCAGGAGGGGAGTACACAACACCAAAAATAGCCGCTGAAGAATTTGAAAGGGCTGTTAACAGTTTAAATCCAGACAGTCCATATTCTGACGTGGAGACAGCGGTGAATTTGTATCAAGGACTTGATAAAAAAGCCTTAACATATGTCGATAGCAAAGTGCTAGCAGTCTACAATAAATACGCACCAATTGTGACAGTTGTAGTTGATTTGGGGGCTCTAGGTATCAACGTTAATGACGCTTATATTGATAAATTGTCGCAAGCGATTGCTCTCTATGAAAAGTTAGGTAAGGATCAAAAGGCCATTGTTGATAGAAAAATTGCTAACAATGAAACACAAAAAGACCTGTTAAATGAAGGCGAAAATCTTAAAGCTGCTAAAGAACTTGATAAAAAGATTCTAGCTATTACACCCGGAAAGTCTGGATATACAAAAGCAGTTATTGAAGCAAGTAAAACATATGACGTTATGTCGGATAATGCAAAAAAATATGTGAAGAATATAAACAAATTAAAACAGTATCGCCAAGATAAAAATATTGAACCCGCCATTCAAAAACTTACTGAATTTGAGAGTGGAGTAAACGTTGTAGAGGAAATGTCTGCAGATGAAACAAATAATAATAATGAATATTGCTCAGGGGATGCAAACGCTACTTGCACTAAAATTATAAGTAAAATGAAGGATCTTGATGGGCTGTACAAAGACCTGAACATACCAAAGCTTATCAAGGGAGAAGAGATCAAATTAAGTACACTTATTGACCGCAAAGCGTTACAACGCTATCAATATTTCTATGCAGTGTATGATATTAAAAATCAGTTGAATGACCTTTGATGATTTTTAAGCAACAAGATTAATGTTCCGAAACTAGACCTATAAATGGAAAGTAACCAAACGAGAAGGGCAGCATAAGCTGTTCTTCTTTTTTCTTTATTTAGGCCAAGTAATACAATATGTCCAGATAGAAGTGATGAAGAGTTTGTTTATCCATTTCGAGTTTAAATGAACCCCCTCAACTTTATTTTGTAATTTCTTTAAAATATCAAAAATATATCATTTTGTTCTATATCTAAGTCCCAAGCAATATACTTTAGTGGAAATAAGACAAAATAGTGGCAGAACACAATAACAACATCAAAAAAAATTAATTAATTATGTGTTTTAAGAAGGGTTTTAACGGGCATTGTAGAATAATATTAGTATGGTTGATTAAAGGAGGAGTTTACATGCTAACATTTAACATTCGTGGTGAAAACATTGAGGTAACTCCAGCAATTCGAGAGTATGTTGAAACAAAGCTTCAAAAATTAGAACGCTATTTCAATGAAGATCTTAATGCGATTGCTCATGTAAATTTAAAGGTTTACAATGACAAGAGTACGAAAGTAGAAGTAACAATTCCTATGAAAAGTTTAACTTTACGTGCAGAAGAGGCTAATGATGATATGTATGCTGCAGTTGACTTGATTATTGGCAAGTTGGAACGTCAAATTCGCAAGCATAAAACAAAAGTTAATCGTAAATTCCGCGATCGTGAAGGAGTAGGCATTTACTTTGCAAATGTTCAGACTGAAAATTCCCCTGGAGCAGTGACTGATCCGAATGATTCAGAGGAAGAACTATCAGTTGTCCGTACAAAACAACTTTCCTTGAAACCTATGGACGAAGAGGAAGCCATTCTACAAATGAACTTACTCGGTCATGATTTCTTTATTTACACAGATGCAGAGTCAGACGGCACAAATATTGTCTACAAACGCAGAGATGGTAAATACGGACTGATTGAAACTAGTTAAGATAATAAATTCATAGTATTTGCTTTTTAGATAAGCCCAGCAGGAGCAACCTAATGTTTGCTCAGCTGGGCTTTTGTGTGATATCCTTCATTATCAATTTTTGAAATCAAATCTTTCCTTCTATGTATTTCTTTTAAAAGAAATTAAAGATTGATTTTTCAATTTATTTACTTTACTGTTAAGTTATCATTACTGTTATATGTTAAGTGAACGCTCACAGTAGATGATTTGATTCATCACACTGAATAGATTTGTAAATTTCAATTCTGTATATCTTTTTTCCTTGTATTATTTGTTTAGGAATAATAGATTTTTACTAATTGTTCATTTGCTTTAAACGTTCAGACAGTGTTAAAATGAAGGTTGAGACTATATAGGATGTGAAAATCAATGCCTAGCATATTAAATAAAATTTTTGATCCAAATAAAAAAGAATTAAAACACTTAGAAAAAGTTGCAAGTGCAGTCGATGCATTTGCTGAAGATATGGCTAAATTAACAGATGAAGAATTAAAAGCAAAAACGAATGAATTCTACGAACGTTTTTCTAACGGCGAAGATTTAGATAAAATTCGCCCTGAAGCTTTTGCAGTTGTTCGTGAGGCATCTAAACGCGTTTTAGGCATGTACCCTTACCCAGTTCAATTAATGGGGGGCGCAACGCTTCATGAAGGGAATATTGCTGAGATGAAGACAGGGGAAGGTAAAACGTTGACTTCCACTTTACCTGTTTACTTAAATGCCCTTACTCATAAAGGCGTGCATGTTGTTACAGTCAACGAGTACTTAGCAAGCCGTGATGCTGAAACAATGCGTCCATTATATGAATTTTTAGGTTTAACAGTTGGATTGAACTTGAATAACATGTCAAAAGATGAAAAAAGAGAAGCTTATGCTTGTGATATCACATATAGCACAAACAACGAACTTGGCTTCGACTACTTGCGCGACAACATGGTGCTTTATAAAGAAGAACGTGTTCAACGCCCGCTGCATTATGCAGTAATCGATGAAGTGGACTCCATCTTAGTCGATGAAGCCCGTACACCTTTAATCATTTCTGGTCAAGCGAATAAATCAGCTGCCTTATACAAACAATCAAACGCGTTTGTACGCACATTGAAAAAAGATGAAGACTACAATTATGATGTAGAAACTAAAGGCGTTACAATGACAGAACAAGGGATTGAAAAAGCAGAGAGAGCTTTCAATATTGATAACTTGTTTGATTTAACGCATGTTGGTCTAAACCATGCCATTAACCAATCGTTAAAAGCGCATGTTAGTATGCACTTGGATGTTGATTATGTGGTACAAGACGGTGAAATATTAATCGTTGACTCATTTACAGGACGTATTATGCAAGGCCGCCGTTATTCAGAAGGATTACACCAAGCCATCGAAGCAAAAGAAGGCGTGGAAATTCAAAACGAGTCTATGACCATGGCGACTATTACGTTCCAAAACTATTTCCGTATGTATGAAAAGTTATCTGGTATGACAGGTACAGCTAAAACGGAAGAAGAGGAATTCCGCAATATTTATAATATGAATGTTGTTGTGATTCCGACTAACAAACCAATTGCACGTGATGACCGTCCGGATTTAATTTATGCATCTATGCAAGGTAAATTTGAAGCGGTGGCAAATGAAATTGCAGACCGTCATCAAAAAGGGCAGCCAGTACTTGTTGGTACAGTTGCTATCGAAACATCAGAATTAATCTCGCATTTATTAGCAAAACGCAGCATTCCGCACAATGTCTTGAATGCGAAAAACCATGAGCGCGAAGCAGAGATTGTTGCAGAAGCAGGTCAAAAAGGCGCTGTAACTATTGCAACAAACATGGCTGGTCGTGGTACAGATATTAAACTTGGTGAAGGCGTACTTGATTTAGGCGGATTAGCCGTTATTGGTACAGAACGTCATGAATCACGCCGTATCGATAATCAGCTGCGAGGCCGTGCTGGACGTCAAGGTGACCCTGGTATCACACAATTCTATCTTTCTTTGGAAGATGAATTGATGAAACGTTTCGGCTCAGAAAGCATGAAAAATATGATGACAAGATTAGGGATGGACGATACACAGCCAATCCAATCGAAAATGGTATCCAAAGCCGTTGAATCTGCTCAAAAACGTGTAGAAGGTAATAACTTCGATGCGCGTAAACGCTTATTGCAATATGATGATGTCTTGCGTCAACAACGTGAAATCATCTATAAAGAGCGTTATGAGGTTTTGGAAACAGAGAATATGCGTGGCTTAGTTGAATCAATGGTAGACGAAGTACTAGTTAGCGCAGTTCATTCATATACAACTGAAGAAAATCCAACTGAATGGAATCTAACAGGACTAGCAAGTTTTGTAGGTGCTAATTTGCTACCAGAAGGCGTTGCTACTGTCGATTCATTCAAAGGGAAAACACAAGAAGAAATCATTGAATTCCTTCGCACTGAAGTGAAAAAAGAATATGACCGAAAAGAAGAAGAACTTACGCCAGACCGCATGCGCGAGTTTGAGAAAGTTATCTTGCTTCGTGCAATTGACTCTAAATGGATTGACCACATCGATGCAATGGACCAATTGCGCCAAGGTATTCATTTACGTGCGTATGCTCAAACAGATCCGCTTCGTGAATATCAATCAGAAGGCTTTGCGATGTTCGAAGCAATGGTAGAAGCAATCCGTTCTGACGTTGCTCAATATGCAATGAAAGCAGAAATCCGCAGTAATCTTGAACGTGAAGAAGTAGCGAAGGGTGAAGCGGTAAATCCGAAAACCGATGAAAAGACTTCTAAACGCAAGCCAGTCCGTAAACAGCAAGAAGTAGGTCGTAATGATTTATGCCCATGCGGTAGCGGTAAGAAATATAAAAACTGCCACGGTGCTGTATAAAGAGTAAAAATAGTGGGATTCTTTATCTCCCGCTGATGAGCTCTTACTGCCCGTAATGTGGGTTAAAATGAATGATGTAATTGGCAAAAGGAGCTGTTCAAAATTTGAACAACTCCTTTATGTCTTTTCATAGGTATAGTTGTAGAAAATTCTCCCTTCTATAAGTATACTTACAGTGAATAACATCCAGCCTTAGTTGTTGAAAATTGGCCAAGATGCGTGATAAATTATTGAATATTTAATGTAATTGGAGGAACAAATTATGATGGAATTATCAGATGTTCGGAACGACCTTGATGGGACGTCCACAAAATTAGAAGACTTTAGGGGGTCTCTTTGACTTAGAAAACAAAGAGGCGCGGATTCAAGAATTGGATGAAATGATGCTTGAGCCATCTTTCTGGGATGATCAAAACAATGCGCAAAAAATTATCAGTGAATCCAGAGGTTTAAAAGAAATCGTCAACGAATTTCACGAATTAGTTGAAACGCAAGAAAACCTTGAAATGACACTGGATTTATTGAAAGAGGAACCAGATGAAGAATTGCAGCAAGAACTTTTTAACGAGATGGATGAGTTTAAAAAACGCACCGAGGATTTCGAACTGCAATTGCTTTTAAGCGATCCTTACGATCAAAACAATGCCATTGTGGAACTTCACCCAGGTGCAGGCGGTACCGAGTCCCAAGATTGGGGGTCTATGCTTTTGCGTATGTATACGCGCTGGGCAGAAAAACATGATTTCAAAGTAGAAACATTAGACTACTTGCCAGGCGATGAAGCAGGGTTGAAGTCTGTTACACTCGCAATTCGTGGACATAATGCATACGGTTACCTGAAAGCCGAAAAAGGCGTTCATCGCCTTGTACGTATTTCACCATTCGATTCCGCGGGACGTCGACATACTTCCTTTGTGTCTGCAGATGTTATGCCGGAGTTTACTGATGAGATTGCTGTTGAAATTCGTTCAGAAGATTTAAAAGTAGATACGTATCGTGCATCAGGCGCAGGAGGACAGCATATCAATAAAACAGAATCCGCTGTCCGTATTACTCACTTGCCAACAGGTGTTGTGGTAGCATGCCAGGCTGAACGCTCACAAATTAAAAACCGTGAGAAAGCGATGAATATGCTGCAGGCGAAATTGTATCAGCTAAAAGTAGAAGAGCAGCAAGCTCAGCTAGATGATATCCGCGGTGAACAGAAGGAAATCGGCTGGAGTAGCCAAATCCGTTCATATGTATTCCATCCGTATTCAATGGTGAAAGACCATCGCACCAACACAGAAACCGGTAATGTCCAAGCGGTGATGGATGGCGATATTGACCAGTTTATTAATGCATATTTGCGCTCACAATTATAAAAACTGTAAGTTATGAATAAATAATACGCCCGAGCGGATAGACTTTTGCAAGGTCTCATCTGAACGGGCGTATTTTTTGCTAGTAGCGGTGTTGTCTCTTTCTATTTTGGGTATTGAGACAAAATATACCAAACGTTTGTTCTTAAATTTACTTGCTAAATGAGCAACTCGAATATAAAATAAAATAAGAACGTTTGTTTTCTATGGAGGTTGTTGGCGATGTTGAATTTATCGAATGAAGCAATTCATAGGTTAGAGCAGGCCATTTACTTGCCAATGGTGCTGCAAATTCTAAAGCGTGATAGCAAGGAATTTGAGCAAGGGCATTTTAAATTAAAACAACCCTATATAAGGCTGCTTGAACAGACAACCAAGCGAGTCCACAAAGAACTGGCTGAGACGAAACGTTATTTGGCTATGCATCAGCTGCAAGTATTCCGCGGGGAGCGAGATGATCTATTCTCCGAATACATTTTTATCAATAAAAGAGCCCAAGATTGCCGCCGATACTCGAATATTCGGCTGCGCAATCATGTGGAAGAACTGTTAACTCACTATTTATCTAAGTCATAAGAAACAAGCCGCGCTCTATAATTGAACGATTGTCCATTTTTTGATGTCTATTAATCACCTCGTCCATATGACGGAAATAAAGGATGGAAGCATAATATTGCTGCCTTGAAAGTGTTGTAAAACTTAATTGTTCCTCTATATAAACTCCTTTTTTGAAATATAAGCCCATTTCTTGTTTATTCATCATAGTATGTCCTCTAAAATTTTGCCACAAAATCCATGCGTTATGCTTTTTCTTAGGTGATGCAGTCGGAAAGAAAATATATGGCTGTAAAAGAGCCGTTAAGATGATAGGTAGTTTAATAATTGTGTCTGATTTGGCATGTTCGTTTACTTTGCTAAATACGTAATTTGAATATTCCAGTGATACGTCCAATGAAGTGCCGAGTGAAGTACAAATATAATTAATCAATCGGGTCACGGTACACGAGACGATGTATTGACGATTGAGCTCAATAACAAGTGAATAATTTCGTTTGTCTACCAAAATAGGCTTAAGCATGCAAATATCCGGTGTGAGATAAAATTCATGAATTTTTATAATTTCCATTTTTATTCCTCCTAGTATGTTGGTGGATTCAAAGACTAAATTTACGGGTATATAATGATCTCAACTACACTATTTCTATAGATAGATGAGAAAGTAAAAAAGATTGCATATTCATGTTGTTTTTCCTATACTAACAAAAAGTATTTCAGGAAATAAAACAGAGAAAAGTGCCATATCATTGGTCGTTCTTCTCTTTTTGTTGGTAGAATGAATACTTTGCTTGGGCCATATGAGGGTAAAATTAAACTATTTTTGTTTTACTTTCTCAGTAAAAGCCCCCAAAGTAGAAAACTGTGACTGTTATCATTCAATTTAAAAATTAAAAACCGTTCAGATGGAGCGGTTTTTTTATTTAAACAATAAAACGTACGTTCGCTTATTTCTGGATACTTGTGCGTAGCTATGTTAAAATATGTCTAAGAGTTTTAAGGAACGGGGAGGAACCAAATGAGTAAAGATTTTGAATTACATTCCGCATATCAACCGAGTGGCGACCAGCCTGCAGCGATTAAAGAACTGGTTGAAGGCGTTAGACAAAATAAACAGCATCAAACACTTCTTGGCGCAACAGGAACGGGGAAAACTTTTACGATTTCAAACGTTATCAAAGAGGTGAAAAAGCCGACGCTGATCATTGCGCATAATAAAACGCTCGCAGGTCAACTTTACAGTGAGTTTAAGGAGTTTTTTCCAAATAATGCTGTCGAGTATTTCGTCAGCTATTATGATTATTACCAACCGGAAGCGTATGTGCCACAAACCGATACCTACATTGAAAAGGACGCCAGCATCAATGATGAAATCGATAAACTGCGGCACTCTGCCACTTCCTCATTGTTTGAACGAGATGATGTAATTATTATTGCATCCGTTTCTTGTATCTATGGCTTGGGGAACCCGGAAGAGTATCGTGAAATGGTTGTGTCCATTCGTACAGGGATGGAAATTGAACGCAACCAGCTGCTCCGCAAACTGGTAGATATCCAGTATGAACGAAATGATATAAATTTCACGCGTGGTACCTTTAGAGTGCGCGGAGATGTAGTCGAAATTTTCCCTGCATCTCGAGATGAACACTGTATCCGTATTGAATTTTTCGGGGATGAAGTTGACCGCATTAGAGAAGTAGATGCGTTGACAGGCGAAGTACTTGGAGATAGAGAACATATTGCTATTTTCCCAGCATCCCACTTCGTTACGCGTGAGGAGAAATTATTAAAAGCAATAGATAATATTGAAGTAGAACTGAAAGATCAATTAAAACATATGCGAGAAGAAGACAAGCTGCTTGAAGCACAGCGATTAGAGCAACGAACGAATTACGACTTGGAAATGATGCGCGAAATGGGCTTCTGCTCTGGCATAGAAAACTATTCAAGGCATCTTACATTGCGCCCGGCTGGTGTTACACCTTATACATTGCTTGATTACTTCCCGGAAGACTTTCTGCTTGTTATTGATGAAAGTCATGTTACATTGCCGCAAATCCGTGGTATGTATAATGGAGACCAAGCACGCAAAAACGTACTAGTAGAACACGGATTCCGCTTGCCGTCCGCACTTGATAACAGGCCGCTGAAATTTGAAGAATTTGAGAAACATATTCATAACGCAATTTATGTTTCGGCAACGCCTGGTCCTTATGAATTGGAACATACACCTGAGATGGCTGAACAAATTATTCGCCCGACTGGCTTGCTTGATCCAGAAATCGATGTACGCCCAATCGAAGGCCAAATCGATGACCTAATGGATGAAATTCAAAATAGAATTCAACGGAATGAACGTGTACTCATTACGACGCTTACGAAAAAAATGTCGGAGGATTTAACCGATTATTTAAAAGAGATGGGCATCAAGGTACAGTATTTGCACTCTGAAATAAAAACGTTAGAGCGTATTGAGATTATTCGCGAGCTGCGTGTAGGAACATATGATGTACTAGTCGGTATTAACTTGCTTCGTGAAGGACTAGACATTCCGGAAGTTTCGCTTGTCGCTATTTTAGATGCGGATAAAGAAGGTTTCCTTCGTTCAGAACGTTCTTTAATCCAAACAATCGGTCGTGCTGCTCGAAATGCCAATGGGCATGTCATTATGTATGCTGATCGCATTACAGATTCAATGGCAAAAGCACTCGAGGAAACGGAACGCCGTCGTACAATTCAAATGGAATATAATGAAAAACACAATATTACACCTAAAACTATACAAAAAGAAATTCGGGATGTGATTCGCGCAACACAAGCTGCGGAGGAACCTGAATCATATTTGACAAAGGCAACCCAAGGCAAAAAGCTTACGAAGGCGGAAAAAATCACATTGCTTGAATCATTAGAGACAGAAATGAAGGATGCTGCAAAAGCGCTTGATTTTGAGCGGGCAGCAGAATTAAGAGACACTATTTTGGAATTGAAGTCGGAAGGATGACCAATTTGAAAAATCAAGAGATTGTAGTACAAGGTGCCAGAGCAAATAATTTAAAAAATATAGATGTGACCATTCCAAGAGACCAATTAGTCGTGATTACTGGTTTGTCGGGTTCAGGGAAATCCTCTCTCGCTTTTGATACGATTTATGCGGAAGGTCAAAGGCGTTATGTTGAGTCGCTGTCATCTTATGCACGGCAATTTTTAGGTCAGATGGACAAGCCGGATGTAGATGCGATAGAAGGCTTATCGCCTGCCATATCAATCGATCAAAAAACAACAAGCCGAAATCCACGTTCAACAGTCGGAACGGTAACGGAGATTTATGATTACCTGCGATTGCTTTTTGCTCGTGTCGGAAAACCAATCTGTCCAAAGCATGGTATTGAAATTACTTCTCAAACCATTGAACAAATGGTGGATCGCATTAAGCAGTATCCTGAGCGTACCAAGCTTCAACTGCTTGCACCCATGATCCAAGGGAGAAAGGGCACACATGTAAAACTTTTAGAGGATCTAAAAAAACAGGGGTTTGTTCGTGCACGAATAGATGGTGAACTCCGCGATTTAGACGATAATATTGAATTAGACAAGAATAAAAAACATACGATTGAAGTGGTCATAGACCGTATCGTTTTAAAAGAAGGCGTCGAGGCACGTATAAGCGATTCATTAGAAACAGCGTTAAGGCTTGCAGAAGGCCGTGTAGTAGTCGATGTGATGGAACATGAAGAACTGTTATTCAGCGAACATCACGCTTGTCCTATTTGTGGCTTTTCAATCGGCGAATTAGAACCGAAAATGTTCTCCTTCAACAGCCCGTTTGGTGCATGTGCAAGATGTGACGGTCTTGGCTCTAAACTAGTAGTAGATAAAGAATTAGTCATACCAGACTGGGATTTGACATTGGATGAAGGAGCCATTGCTCCATGGATTCCAACAAGCTCACAATTCTATCCGCAATTATTGAAAGCTGTTTGCTACCATTACGGCATCCCAATGGATGTGCCGGTAAAAGAGCTATCAAGTGAACAAATGGATAAGATATTGAATGGATCGGGAAATGATAGTATTCACTTCCACTATGAAAATGAATTCGGAAGCGTACGAGACCAAAATATTTTCTTTGAAGGTGTGTTAAGAAATGTAGAACGACGCTACAAAGAAACTAGCTCGGATTATGTACGTGAGCAAATGGAAAAATACATGGTACAGCAACCGTGCCCATCATGTCACGGTCATCGTTTAAAACCCGAATCATTAGCTGTAAAGATCAATGGTATGCATATTGGTGAAGTAACAGAGCTATCTGTAAAAGAAGCATTCCAACTATTTAAAGAACTAGAGCTATCGGAAAAAGATATGCAGATTGCCCGGTTGATTTTAAGAGAGATTCAAGAGCGATTAAGCTTTTTAATCAATGTTGGTTTGGATTATCTAACATTAAACCGTGCAGCAGGCACATTATCGGGCGGGGAGGCACAGCGTATTCGTCTCGCCACTCAAATTGGCTCTCGGTTAACTGGTGTGTTATATATCCTAGATGAGCCGTCAATTGGCCTACATCAGCGCGATAATGACCGTCTAATCGCTACATTGCAAAGCATGAGAGATCTGGGCAACACATTGATTGTTGTTGAGCATGATGAGGATACAATGATGGCCGCTGATTATTTAATCGATGTAGGACCTGGCGCAGGAGCACATGGCGGTGAAATTGTTGCTGCCGGTACACCGCAGGAGGTTATGCATAATCCGCATTCATTGACAGGGAAATATTTAAGCGGCGAGAAATTTATCCCATTGCCAATTGAACGGAGAACCCCTGATGGCCGCTATATCAAGATTAAAGGGGCAAGAGAAAACAATTTGAAAAATGTAAAAGTAGATATTCCATTAGGCGTATTTGTTGCGGTAACTGGTGTTTCTGGATCTGGGAAGAGTACGTTAGTCAATGAAATTCTATATAAAACGCTCGCTCATAAATTGAACCGCGCCAAGATTAAGCCTGGCGAAGTGAAAGAAATAGAAGGGATCGAGCAGTTAGAAAAAGTGATAGATATTGACCAGTCACCAATCGGTAGAACGCCACGTTCTAACCCAGCAACATATACAGGGGTATTTGATGATATTCGAGATGTGTTCGCTTCTACAAATGAAGCGAAAGTACGCGGTTATAAAAAAGGACGCTTTAGCTTTAATGTCAAAGGCGGACGCTGTGAAGCGTGTCGTGGAGACGGGATCATCAAAATTGAGATGCATTTCTTGCCTGATGTTTACGTACCATGTGAAGTATGTCATGGCAAACGTTATAATCGGGAAACACTTGAGGTAAAATATAAAGACCAAAATATTTCAGATGTGCTCGAAATGACAGTTGAAAATGGCTTGGAATTCTTCAAAAACATCCCGCGTATTGCTAGAAAGCTGCAAACATTAGTTGATGTGGGATTAGGTTATATCAAACTTGGCCAACCAGCAACTACGTTATCCGGTGGGGAAGCGCAACGCGTTAAACTGGCATCTGAATTGCATAAACGGTCTAATGGAAAATCCATTTATATATTGGATGAACCGACAACAGGACTTCATGCAGATGATATTTCTCGTCTATTGAAAGTGTTACATCGACTTGTAGAGAATGGCGACACAGTGCTGGTTATCGAACATAATCTTGATGTAATAAAAACAGTTGACTACATTATAGATATGGGACCAGAAGGCGGAGATAAAGGTGGTACTGTTGTTGCTAAGGGAACGCCTGAGCAAGTAGCTGACACAGAAGGTTCATATACTGGATTTTATTTGAATCGTGTATTAGAACGTGATCGAGCCCGTATGGAAGCATCGCTCGAAAAAGCGCAGAAATAGTATTAGTAAAATGATTAAGATAGCATGACTGGAAATGGAGATTTATCTGTCATAGAGAGCTAAGTAAGCTTTGGCAGGTATATCTCCTTCCGCTATTATGAAACTTTTTGCCAGTGAATTCGTACATGTAGTAAGACGAATAATGGAGGGTGTTATTATGCAAGATGAACGTAAACGAATTTTGGATTTAGTCGAAAAAGGCACAATCACCGCCCAAGAAGCAATCGTACTATTTGAAAAACTTGAGCAGCCATCAAACATGAATCAACAGCCAAACGAAAATAAAGCAACAACTGATAGCAGCAAGACTGCTCCACAGAAAGAATATTTCGAAAATGAGTCGAAAAAAGAGAAGATGGCAAGTGACCAGTATGGGGAGCAGACAACTGAACAACGCCAATCGGGCAATGAAGATGAATTCTTTGAAGAAATACGAAAAGACTTCACACAATTTGGAACGAAATTGGTGAATTTAATGAACACTACTTTCTCGAAAGTGAAAGAATTCGATTTTGACAAAGGGTTTATGAGTTCTTCAGCCTCAGAAGAAAAAATAGAAGAGTTACAAAACGCTACGTTTTCTAATATTAGTATTGATATTCCCAATGGTAATATCGAGTTGATTCCAACGAACGAAGAGAGCGCGAAAATTGTATATCGAATTCGACCAACCATTGGAAAAATGTCGGATGACATATTAAATGAATTCAATCAAGGTGTAGTCAGCAAGGCAGATGATGATACATTACGAATTGTCTCTGCAACAAAAAAACTGCGCCTAGATGCTACTATTTACATTCCGGCAAAAAAATATGATTTCGTCACAATCCGCCAATTCAATGGAGGATTTAAAACAGCTAACATTGACATCGAACAAATAAAAGTCAAAACAATGAATGGTGGTATTGATTTCAAAAATGTTGGTTTCTACCAATTGGAAGCAGAAACTGCCAATGGCGCAATTGACCTACGTGATGTGAAAGGGAAAAAAGCAGAAGTAGAAACAGTCAATGGCCGCATTTATGTCGATGGCAAAATAGAAGAATTAGATGCGAAATCAGCTAATGGCCATGTCGTAGTGACGACTCGAACTGAAAAAGCAAAGAATATCCGTGCCCAAACAATTGCTGGTGCAGTGGAAATTTATATACCGAATAATACCTCCCTACAGGGTGAAGTCACTTCAAACTTAGGAAAAGTAGATGTGCGTCTACCGGATATCCAACGACAAAATGAACAAAATCAGTTCTTGCAAAAGAGTGTACAATTCTCAAAAGTAATTGAAGATACACAAACTCTGCTAGTTGAAGGGGAAACAAAAACTGGTTCAGTTATAGTTCGATATAACCTTTAAAAGTTATGGTAAGAAGACTGCTTTAAAAGAAAGCTTTAACGCTTTCTTTTGATGCAGTCTTTTTTTGCACATTAAATAACAAGTAAATAAAAAGAAACACCCAAGTAATAATTCACCTATTTGAAATACACTTGTAATGGTAGACAAATAGTGCCGTGATATAATAGAGTGGAAAATAGTCAAGTTTTACTAAAACATAGGTGGTCTAAATATGATAGAAATGAAGAATGTCTATAAAAAGTACCCCAATGGTATTGTAGCGCTGAATGGGCTCAATATAAGAATTAACCAAGGGGAGTTTGTTTATATTGTCGGTCCGAGCGGTGCTGGGAAATCGACTTTTATTAAGATGATGTATCGGGAAGAAAAAGCGTCATCAGGTGAAATTGTTGTGAATGGCATGAACCTGTCTAATTTGAAGAATAAAGAAGTTCCTTACTTAAGAAGGCAAATCGGCGTAGTCTTTCAAGATTTTAAGCTGCTGCCAAAGCTTACTGTCTTTGAGAACGTCGCATTTGCTCTTGAGGTAATTGAAGAACATCCGGAAAAAATACGGAAACGTGTGATGGATGTGTTGGATTTAGTGGGCTTAAAAAAGAAAGCGAGAATGTTTCCGGATGAATTATCGGGTGGCGAGCAACAACGCGTGTCGATTGCGAGATCCATTGTCAATTTACCAAAAGTAGTAATTGCCGATGAACCGACCGGAAACCTAGACCCTGATACATCTTGGGAGATTATGAGTTTATTTGAAGAGATTAATGCAAGAGGGACAACCATTATTATGGCGACGCACAATCGAGAAATCGTTAATAATATGAGGCGTCGTGTTGTTGCCATTGAAGGCGGACTAATTGTTCGTGATGAACGAGGAGGTGATTACGGCTATGAAATTTAACACCTTGTCGCGTCATTTACGAGAAAGCTTTAAATCAATTGCCAGAAATGGATGGATGACATTTGCTTCTGTCAGTGCCGTCACCGTAACCCTATTGCTTGTAGGAGTATTTATGGTGATTATGATGAACTTAAACAAAGTTGCCGATGATCTGGAAAACGATGTGGAGATCAAAGTACTCATCGATTTACAAGCAAATGAAAAAGATGAGAGCAATCTGCAAGATCAAATTAAGAACTTGCCAGGGGTAGAATCAATACGCTATTCATCAAAAGAGAGTGAATTAAGCGGTTTAGTGAAAGACTTTGGTAATGATTTAAGTTTATTTAAACAAAGTAATCCATTGCGAAATGTTCTTTATGTCAAAGCATCCAACCCTCAACAGACAGCGAAAATCGCTAAACAAATTGATAAGATGGATGGTACATATGAAGCGCTATACGGAAAAGGGAAAATCGAGAAGCTCTTCAATGTGTTAAACACAGGTAGAAATGTGGGGATTGTACTCATCATTGCCTTATTGCTGACTGCAATGTTCCTAATTTCGAATACTATCAAAATTACTATTTTTGCTCGAAGTAAAGAGATTGAAATCATGAAACTTGTAGGTGCTACAAACTGGTTTGTACGCATTCCTTTCTTACTAGAAGGGATTTGGCTAGGTATTTTAGGATCAATTATTCCGATTGTAGTTGTAACGCTTGCGTATGCAAATATCCATAGTGCGCTAGCGCCAAGATTAAAGGGAGAAGTGTTCGAATTGCTAAGCGTTTCTCCATTTATCATTGAGATAGATGCATTGATATTAGTAATGGGCGTAATCATCGGTATGTGGGGAAGTTTTATGTCTGTACGTAAATTCTTAAAAGTGTAAGTTAAGCCATAAATGTGCAATGTTGAGAGAGAAAGAATATCAGGGGGATTCGTGGTTGAACATGAAATCAAGGGCCTTAAAAGCTTTACTATGTACCACAATCGCATTTACTCTAGTATGGCCAACGATAAAGGTGCATGCAACATCTATCAAGGACTTAAATAGTAAACAGCAAAGAATGGACAAAGAAAAAAGTGAAATCCATTCAAAATTAGATGCAAAAACTTCTGAGATTAATCAACATCAAGCAACAATTGAGAATTATATGGACCAAATCGCTAGCCTTGATCGTAAACTTACTAAAACTGATTTGAAAATTGGTTCCGTGCTTGCGAAAGAACACAAGATGTCTAAAGCAATCAAACAATTAAGTGTATCGGTTGAAAGCATGCAGCAAACAATCAATCAACGTTCTGAATTGCTTGATAATCGTGCAAGGGCTCTTCAAGAAAACAATGGGAGTTTAAGCTATGTGACCCTTGTCTTACAATCACAAAGTTTAGGTGATTTTATTGACCGTGTAGGTGCTGTGAATACATTATTACAAGCAGATCGCCAAATTTTACGAGAACAACGCTACAAAAAGGAGCGTTTGGAAGAGAAACAGGCAGAGCTTGATGGGAAAGTAGAGAAGAAAAAAATCTACCGTGAACAATTAGAATTGCTTCGTAAATCGTATGATGAACAAATAATAGATAAAAATCGTATAATCGACAAACTGGAAGCAGAACAAAAAAAGCTGCAAACAGGGAAGAGACTCCTTGAAAAGGAATACTCAGAAGCTGTCACGATGAGTGAAAATGTGAAAAGAGAGATTGAAGAAGAACAGCAAAGACTAGCAAACCTAGCAGCACAAATGTCCTCTACGTCAAATGCAGCTACTTCGGCTGCTTCTCAAATGGAGACGGGCGAACTGCCCGAGGTCACGTTTGGAACATGGACAAAGCCGGCTGTAGGGCGGCTGACATCCAATCACGGTTGGCGGGATTTAGGTGAAGGTGCAGAATTTCACTATGGTATTGATCTTGCGAATAAAGAGGGCACCCCTGTAGTAGCAGCCTCCGATGGAGTAGTGTTTCGTGCTAGTCCCTTGTCTACCTACGGCAATGTGATCATGATGACACATTCCATTGAAGGACATATCTTTACGACAGTTTATGCACATTTAAGCCAATATAAGGTATCTGTTGGCGAAAGGGTTCATAAAGGCCAGGTGATTGGCTATATGGGGCATACAGGCCGCGCATACGGCAGCCACCTCCATTTTGAAATCCATACAACACCATGGGAAGGGCAAAAAGTAGGAGCGGTCAATCCTTTGCGGTATATCTCATTTTAAACATAATGAATTGGTTGCTGGCTATTTAGCCGGCAACTTTTTTATTTCCAATGTATCTATTCACACAGCATTCATAGCTTTTCAAATTAGATTGTGATAGCATTTTTAGTATGGTAACAAGCATAAATTCTTATAGATATGCAAAGCTGGAGGCGAAAAAGTGAAAAAGAAAGTTTTCGGTTTGCTGCTAGTCGCGGCATTAATTGTTTTTGCGCTCACGAACTTTTTAAAGTCGAAAATAACAGAAGCAGAAAAAATCGACACCTCATACACACAAGTAGAAACAAAAGAAGTAGAAGAGAGTGGAGTAGAAATCAGTCAATATGCTCCTGATTTTACGCTTAAGACTCTCGAAGGGAAAAAAGTGAAGCTATCAGATTATCGCGGCAAAAAAATAATCCTGAACTTCTGGACAACATGGTGTCCACCATGTAAAGAAGAGATACCACAAATGGAGAAGTATTATAAAAGCTTGAATAAAAAAGATAATGTAGAAATATTAGCGGTCAATTTGACTAGTGCTGATAAAAGTAAAGAGTATATTAAAGAGTTTGCCGAATCGTACGATATCACATACCCTATCTTATTAGATAAGAAAGGGGAACAGCAAAAGCAGTACGAAATAGTTAACATTCCTACAACCTATTTCATTAACGAAAAAGGACAAATTAAGCAGATAATTAAGGGTCCAATGGATAGGAAAATGATGGAATATGCAATGAGTTCCCTAAAATAATTTCAAAACATGTCCACCATTTTAGTTTTATTTCAGGACTCTCTCTCATATAGTGCAAAGATATGGGAGGGACTGAGATTAATGCGAAAATGGTGGCTTTATTTATTTATTAGTGTATTGGTATGCGGAGGGATTTTCTATTTCATGAAGTCCCAAAAAACAAAAGAAGCAGTGAAGGCTGAATCAACGACTTTAGAACCTGTTGGAGAAGCATATCAATTAATTCGCCAAGAGTCGGTTCATAGTACAACGGAAAAACAATTGGTTGAAGGCGCGATTACAGGTATGGCGGGCGCTTTGAAGGATCCATACAGCACCTACTATACAAAAGAAGAAGCAAAAATGCATAAGGAACAATTATCTGATGAACGTGTAGGGATAGGAGCAGAGATTACCCAAAGCCAAGGCCGGTTTATTGTCGTGTCGCCAATGAAAGGGTCACCAGCTGAGAAAGCTGGGCTTAAACCTTATGACGAAATCGTCCAAATAGATAAGCAAAGGGCAGAAGGAAAGTCATTAACTCAATTGCTTGCACTTATAAGGGGCGATGAGGGTACAACCCTTACCATGACAGTATTTAGGCCTTCAGAAAACCGACATGTAGATATCAAAATTACAAGAGGAGCAATTGCGCAAACATCTGTCAAAAGCAAGCTCATTGGGGTAAAAGACAAAAATATTGGTTATATCGCTATTTCTGTTTTTGGTGAAAAGACGGCAGAAGAATGGTACCAGCAAACAAGCGAACTAATGAAAAATAATATTCAAGCTTTAATCATTGATGTAAGAAGCAACCCTGGCGGATATCTCAAAAGTGTCGCACAAGTTATTGGAAGTGTCGTTAAACCGGATTCTACTTTCGCCTACATGGAAGATGCGATGGGCAATCAAGAGCCTTTAAAAGTCGCAAAAGATGATCTTGCGTTTGATTATGATGAAAAGTTAAAACAGCTGCCGATGGTCCTGCTGCAAGATGAGGGAAGTGCCTCTGCGAGTGAAGTGCTAAGTGGAGCGTTAAAAGAGTTAGATCGAGCAATTATTATTGGTGTTAAAAGTTTTGGGAAAGGTACTGTACAAGAAACTTGGCCATTATCTAATGGGGGCGAATTGAAGCTTTCTACGAATAAATGGCTGACGCCAAAAAGGGAATGGATTCATGGCAAGGGTATCCAAGCTGGAGTTGAAGTGGAACAAAATCCCCTATTTCATATGAAATTGCCACCAATCGCAGGGAAATTTAAAGAAGGAGATTTTGCAGATGATATCCAATCCATCCAAGAAGTATTAAAAACACAGGGCTACCAAATTAGCCGATTGGATGGGTATTATGACAAATCCACAGCAAAAGCTGTTCAACAGTATAGTGATAAACACAATCTGTCCGGCAAAAGTGAGATGAATGAGGAATTCTTAACAACCCTGCGTGAAGAGATGGTTCAATATAGAGAGAAAGAAGAAAATGATACGCAGCTCCAAATGGCGATTAGCTATATTAATCAAAAATTGAAATAGATGAGAAAGCCCTGTAGGTGAGCAGTCATGCTCGACCGCTTCCTACAGGGCTAATCTTGCAATTCTTGAGCCAGAAAGTGAAGAAGAGTAAACTATTGCTTTTCACCGCTTTTACATTCCCTAATATAAGATAAATGGTACATAATCATTAAAACACTTCGTTTTCAATCGGCTGTTTGATACAATGAAAGCACCATTATATTAACTGCCGGAGAATGAAAGGTGATGCAAAACGTATGTACATAGATGTAATCATGGAATTTATCAAAGGCATCGGCCGTTTCTTTTTAAATCCTTTATTATATATAGGAATCTTATTCGCTATTTTAATTGGCTATCAGCGTGTAAAATCAGAACGGAAATCCTTTAAGACACGAATTTTTTGGGGATGGTCTGAGACAATCCTTATGGTGAAAGAAGGCTGGTTGCCTGGAGTTATCATCTCAGCCATAAGCTTAATCGTAGGATTAACAGTTCCCATTCAATTTATTGTAATCAGTGCAGTCGTCGGCGTTATTTTAATCGCTGTTTTTTATTATCATGCAGCTTCTGCTGTTTATCCACTTGGCATCGCATTTGTTATCTTATGGTATACATATATTGCAGATGGCTCTTGGCACTTCTTGAAATGGGATGTGACAAGCCATTCTATGCATGTCGGGATGTTAAGTACGATTCCTATATTAATTGGGCTTGTGCTGGTCGCGGAAGGTGCTCTTGTCTTAAAGAACGCTGCTAAACTTGCTTCACCTAAAATATTAAAGTCTGAACGAGGTTTACCATCCGCTATCTACCTTGCCAAACGATTGTGGATGCTGCCTATTTTCTTCGTCATTCCGAGTGGAGCGATTCACGAATATGTTCCATATTGGCCGCAGTTTACGCTAGGAAGCAATACATTCTCACTAATTCTTGTACCGTTTGTCATTGGTTTCCAACAGAGATCAAGAAAGTTGTTGCCGGTACACTTTTATCCACAAGTAGGGAAAACAATTGAAATACTGGGCCTGCTTGTCTTAATTGAAGGAATTATTGCATACTTCTTTCCAATCATGGGAGTCGCAGCAGTATTTGTCGGTATAATTGGACGTATTTTTATTTCAATCCTATATTCATTAAGTGAACGCCATGGTACCTATGCCGTAACGCCCAAAGATAATGGTGTGATGGTTGCGGGGGTTTTGCCGGATTCCCCGGCTGCAGCTATGGGCATTCAAGTGGGTGAATGCATTCGTAAAGTCAATGGCATTCCGGTCTCAAATGAAGAAGAATTATATGAAGCGCTCCAAATAAATGCAGCTCATTGTCGACTAGAAGTGGTTGACCAGGACGGAGAAGTTCGGTTAAGGCAGCATGTCATTTATCGTCATGACCACTATCGAATTGGCTTGCTAGTAGTTCGATAGAAGATACATTGCAAGCAGAAGATTAAGCTAGAGTTAATTCTTAAAACTAGCATATATATAAATAGAAACATATCTATTATGACGGTTGCTGTCTGAAAGGACAGGCCGTCTTTTTGTATTTTGGAGAACAACATGTCGAAATTAAGGCAATCCTTTTGTCTCTCACCCCTGTACAAAGTGTTGTATAATAATTGGACTACCCCCCTATTAAGTTCAACGGGTAAATGTATATCGAAAATAGCAAAAAAGTTTCAACTGAATCGTAACGCAACTTATAAATGGCTATATTAGTCTTAACTATAAAAGTAAGATTTGTCGAAAGGGGCAATGACCGTGCCTGAATGGTTATCCATTGAGAAATTTCAGCTGCTTGCACAACATTATCGTTTAATTGGGACTCTACTAGCTATAGCCTTGCCATTCTTAGAGGCTTTTTTGCCGTTTTTGCCATTAGCGGCATTCGTGGTGGCGAATGCTAGCGCCTATGGATTATGGTGGGGATTTTTATTTTCGTGGGCAGGCGCAGTGTTAGGGGCTTACTCTGTATTTATTATTATCCGAAAGTTTGGCAGAAGCAAAATCCTGCGCTTTATTTCAAATCGTTCTGCTGTTCAAAAGCTTATACATTGGGTTGAATACCAAGGGTTCACCCCATTATTAATATTGCTTTGTTTTCCTTTCACCCCATCAGCTATTGTCAATGTGGTGGCGGGCTTATCCAAGCTTAAAAAGAAGAATTATTTAGTCACGGTGATGCTGGCAAAGCTAGTGATGATCTTTATTATTAGTTGGATAGGCTCAGATTTGCGAGCACTCATTACAAATCCTGTTAGGACAGGCTTGATTGTGGTCGTTCTGGTTCTCTTATGGTGGGGAGGAAAGCATGTCGAAGCGCGAATGAACAATAAAATGAAAGAAGAAATGAGAAATTCATCTAAATATGAACATAAATAGAACGCTAGTTCGTATTGTGCTATAATAAAGGAAAAGAAAGTGGGGGTTATGTATGTCACTGCGATTCATTACAGGCAGATCTGGATCGGGCAAAACAGCCCTGATTCAACAAGAAATTGTGGCGAAAGTGGAAGAGCAGCCAATTGGTTCGCCGATTTTTTTAATTGTGCCTGATCAGATGTCATTTTCAGCCGAGAGAGATATGACACACGAATATAGCATTAAAGGGCTTATTCGTGCACAAGTCACAACCTTTAAACGACTGGCATGGCGTGTTCTACAAGAAACAGGTGGGATTAGCCGCAAAGAAGTCAATGGCTTTGGCTATCGAATGCTGATCCGGAAATTGTTGGACCAACACAAAGAAGAATTTGCTCTGTTTAAGAAAGCTGCTGATAAACGGGGATTTACAGCTGAAATGGAGTCATTGCTAAAGGAATTTAGCAGATATAGTTTGGATAGTACAGCGCTAACAAATCTAATGGCTAGTTTTGCAGATGTAGATGCGCCTAAAACGCTACAGGATAAAATGCATGACTTACATTTGCTTGTAGGGGCAATAGAAGAATCATTGGGCACGACGTATGTTGATAGTGAGGGCTACTATCCATTGTTAGCGTCACAGCTGGGAAAATCACTTGCTATCCAACAGGCAGACATTTATATAGATGGCTTTACGGCATTTACTACACGAGAGTTAGAAGTCGTAGAGGAATTGCTAAAAACAGCGCGCCGCGTAACGGTTGTTTTACCAATGGAGTCTATTGCAGATGCAGAAGACGAGCATGCATTGTTCTATCAATCTTCAAGAACGTGCGCTAAATTAATTGAAATAGCGCAGGAAAATGGCGTTGAATTAGAACCGACTATCCATCAAAGAGAGCAACACAGATTTCAGACGGCTGATTTACGACATTTAGAAAGTCAGTTTGATGCATTCCCAGCACTTCAACAAGAGAGCGATGGCAGTGCGGAGATCATTGAAGCATCTAATCGTCGGGCAGAAGTTCATGCTGTTGCCCGAAAAATTCATGGGCTTGTCCATGAGGATGGCATGCGTTATCGTGATATGGCAATTCTTTATCGCCAACAAGATGTCTATGATCCCCTAATCCACACGATCTTTCCTCAATATGATCTGCCATACTTTGTTAGCCAAAAAAAGCCGATGCTTCATCATCCGCTGATTGAATTAAGCCGATCAGCTTTGGAAGCTATCCAATCTGGCTGGCAGTATGAGCCTATTTTCCGTGCCGTCAAAACAGATTTATTTTTCCCAATGAATGCAGAAAAGCAAATATGGCGAGAAAGAGCGGACTTACTTGAAAATTTTGTTTTGGCAAAAGGTATATACGGAAAACGCTGGTTTGAAGATGATCGCTGGCTCTATAAAAAATATCGCGGTCTGGAATTATATACGGCCAATCAAACAGACGAAGAACGAGCGTATCAACAGGAGATAGAATTGGTACGTGAAAAAATACGTGTCCCATTGAAATCGTTGGAAACGGAATTGCAAGAAGCCGTTACTGGGAGAGATATCGCCACAGCCATTTATCGTTTCATGGAGACGCTAGAAGTATTTGATAAGCTGCAAACGTTAAAGGACTATGAAATTGAAAAAGGACGTTTACTGGAAGCAAGTGAGCATGAACAAGCATGGAAAAATTGGGTGGATATCCTAGACCAGTTTGTTCTTCTTTTTGGCGATCAGCCTATGAATTTGGAAGAAGCCTTTGAGATTTTAGATGAAGGCTTTGATACATTGGAGTTCTCAAGAATTCCGCCTTCTATAGACCAAATAACAATAGCATCAGCTGATATAGCTCGTTTAACACATGTTAAGGCAGTTTTTGTGATTGGCGTAAATGATGGTGTGTATCCAAAACGGCTCGATTATGAAGGGATATTGGCAGACAGCGAACGTGAGTGGTTTTCAAGACTTGGGCATGAAATCGCACCAACCTCTAAAACTCGCTTGTTAGAAGAAGAATTTATCACCTACCATGCATTTACTATGCAATCCCATCGTTTGTTTGTTTCTTATGCGATGGCTGATGAAGAAAGCAAGGCACTGCTACCGTCTTTGTATATCAAACGCTTGGAAGATCAACTGAAAAACATACGTAAAACAATGGCGCTTATTGATCCGACCGAATCGACTGAGGCTTTTGATATTATGTCATATATTGTGCATCCGCGTACGTCGCTTGCGTATTTAATGAAAGGACTACGGATGCAACAGGAGCATGGAGAGTTAAGTCCTGAATGGTTAGCGCTTCAACAGTATTATGAGAAGGATCCTTATTGGAGAACCATTTTAGAGCGCTTAATGCGTCCATTAAAAACGCATGGGCAGGCTGAACCTTTAACAGCTGAAATGACAGAGGCCCTTTATGGATCTACATTAACTTCCAGTGTATCGCGAATAGAGAAGTTTTATCGCTGTCCATTCTCCCATTTTTCAATGTATGGATTAAATCTGGAGGAAAGAGCAGAGTATCGCTTAGAAACACCTACAATCGGCGATCTTTTTCATGCTGCTTTGAAATGGATTAGTGAAGAAACGGATTGTCTGCACCTCTCATGGAGCCAATTAACGAATGAGCAATGTGCGCATTTAGCTAAAAAAGCTGTTGAAGAAATATCGCCACTTTTATATCACCAAATTTTATTAAGCAATGCACGCTACCGCTATATTGCTCGAAAGTTGACCTATATCGTACAACGTACACTGCAATCGCTAAGCCAGCATGCAAGAGTGTCGGGCTTTAAACCCATTGCGATTGAAGCAGCTTTTGGGCCGAATGAGCCTTTGCCACCACTTGTTATTCAGTTGGACAACAATAAGAAAATGCAAATGCGCGGCCGAATTGACCGTGTGGATGCAACAACCATTGACGGTAAACCGTATATACGCGTTGTCGATTATAAATCATCTGCCCGCAAGCTGGATTTAAATGAAGTTTACTATGGACTATCTTTACAGATGCTGACATACCTAGATGTGGCCATTACGAATTCAGAGGAATGGCTTCCGGTCCATGCCGAAGCTGGCGGCGTTCTTTATATTCATGTTCACAACCCAATGCTAAGCGCATCTAATAGCTTATCAATAGAAGAAGCCGAAACTGAGCGTTTAAAGGAATTTAAAATGCGTGGCCTATTATTAAATGATTCTCAATCAATCCTTGCGATGGACGAAAATCTTGCTGAGAGTGGAGGATATTCCAAGGTCGTGCCTGTTTATGTCAAAAAAGACGGCAATGCATCTCCCGGTATGTCATCCATCATAGCGCCAGATGATATGAGTTCACTTACACACTTTATTCGGAGTAAGCATAAAAAGGCAGGCCAGGAAATTTTGGAAGGCAAAACGGACATAAGCCCATTCAAGATGAATCAGCGTACCGCATGCGAGTTCTGTTCATTTAAAAGTGTATGTCAATTTGATACAACAGACCCAGCGCAGCATTATCGCCAATTATCGCTGGATAAGCCTGAACAAGTAATTGAAAAGATACGAAAGGAGAGTGGTCACGATGACCTCAGCCATACCTAAAAAGCCGGACGATGCGACATGGACGGACGAACAGTGGAAAGCCATATGGGCAACTGGACAAGATATCCTAGTCTCTGCAGCAGCAGGGTCAGGTAAAACGGCAGTATTGATTAATCGGATGATTGAGAAAGTCATTTCATCTGACCATCCCATTGACGTTGATCAGCTGCTTGTTGTTACATTCACAAATGCATCTGCGGCAGAAATGAGACATCGTATGGCCGATGCGCTTGAGAAGGAAATTAAGAAAGACCCTACTTCTAAGCATTTGCGCAGGCAATTAAGTCTGATTAATAAAGCGCAGATTTCTACACTGCATTCGTTTTGCTTAAATATCGTGCGGCAATATGCATATTTACTGAACATAGACCCAGGTTTTCGCATTGCAGATGAAACAGAAGCAGCATTGCTAAAGGATGATATTCTCGCGCAAGTGCTAGAAGCGGCCTATGACGGTGAATATGCAGAGCGTGTCTACCGGTTAGTGGATAGTTTTACATCCGATCGAGATGACCAGGCGATTGAAGTGCTCATTTCTAAGTTATATGAAATGTCTCGCGTCAATCCAGAGCCATCTAAATGGCTTTTGGCCTTGCCAGAGCAATATACCATTGCAGATGATGCTGTTGTAGATGATTTGCCTTTCATTCCATATGTGAAAAAGGCCATTTTGCATGATATTGATGGGGCTATCCACATTGCCCAAGAAATCCGTCAGCTTGCACTGTTGCCAGATGGGCCTTATGCGTATGGGGAAACAGCAGAAAAAGATTTAGTGCTGCTTCAAGAGGCAAGAGCTCTTGTTAGTGAGAGAAGCTGGCAGGAGGCTCATTCATTCTTCCAAAAGGCTAAACTAGACAGAGCGAAAGCCCAAAAGAAGGGTAGCTGTGATGAAGAACTGCTAGAAATGGCAAAAGCGAAACGTAAGCAAGTAAAAGAAATGTTTGAAAAGCCAGTTGAAAAGTATTTTCAGCGTTCTCCAGAAAGGCTGCTTGATGAAATTCGCTTTATGAAGCCGATGATTGCAACGTTGGTAGAGCTGGCTTTACAATTTAGCGAAATGTATGGAGCAGCTAAAAGCTCAAAGGGATTAGTAGACTTTTCAGATTTAGAACACTACGCATTAGCTATTTTAACGGAAGACGTGGATGGCGAAATGGTGCCTTCGTCGGTTGCACTTGATTATCGGGCCCATTTTAAAGAAGTGTTAATTGATGAATACCAAGATGTCAATTTTCTTCAAGAGACCATCCTACAGCTCATCAAAACAGGTGAAGCATCAAACGGCAACATGTTTATGGTCGGTGATGTGAAGCAGGCCATCTATCGATTCCGCTTAGCAGAACCAACTCTATTTCTTCATAAGTATCTAGCTTACAATGAGGGGGAGAATTCAGGCCTCCGTATAGACTTGAACGCTAACTTCCGTAGTCGTCCACAAGTGTTGCATGGAACAAACTATGTTTTTAAACAAATCATGGGCGAGGAAGTAGGAGAAGTGGTTTATGATGAAGCTGCCGCTTTAAAACCACAAGCACCTTATGACGAAAAAGAAATGCCAATTGAATTGGCTATTTTATATACCGAAGAGAATGAGGATGAAAGCGGTTCGCAAGCATCCGAGGAAGAAGAGTTAAAGAAATCCCAGCAAGAAGCTAGATTTATGATTAAAGAAATTAGACGCATGATGGATTCAGGTATGACAGTAATGGATCCGTGGACCAAAAAAGAAAGACCCATCGAGTATAGGGATTTTGTCATTCTAATGCGTTCAATGACTTGGTCTGCAGATTTGGTGGATGAGTTTAAGGCAGCGGAGATCCCATTGTATGCGGAGATTTCAAAAGGTTATTTTGAAGCACTTGAAGTCATGATTATGTTAAACACCTTAAAAACAATCGATAATCCTTATCAAGATATTCCGTTTGTATCGGTTTTAAGAGCACCTTTTGTGGGTCTTACTGAAAATGAATTGGCCAAAATTCGCCTTGCACAACCGAAGGCATCATTCTACGAAGCGCTTAAACAATTCGTGCGTAGTGAAGGAGCCGGGTTAAACGCCAATACTGCCTCGAAGTTACAGCGTTTCTTATTGCAACTAGAGGATTGGCGAGATTTGGCAAGACGCGGATCTCTGGCTGATTTGATATGGCGCGTTTATATGGATACAAATTATTATGAGATGGTCGGAGCTATGTCAAATGGCAAGCAAAGGCAGGCGAATCTCCGTGCGTTACATGATCGGGCTATAGCTTATGAAAAAACGTCATTCCGAGGTCTTTTCCGCTTCTTACGTTTTGTAGAGCGCATGCGGTTGCGGGGAAATGACTTAGGAACTGCTAAAGCTATCAGTGAGAAGGAAAATGTTGTTCGTCTCATGACCATCCATTCATCTAAAGGCCTAGAGTTTCCTTTTGTTTTTGTAGCAGGGCTTGGCCGTGAATTTAATAAAATGGATTTCCATTTGCCTTACTTATTTGACCAAGAATTTGGCTTAGCTGTGAAGATGATTGATCCAGAAAAGAGAATCCAGTACACATCTCTGCCTTTCCTTGCGATGGTAGAAAAGAAAACACTAGAAATGAAATCAGAAGAGATGCGTATTCTGTATGTAGCCATGACAAGGGCGAAGGAGAAGCTTTTCTTACTTGGAACGATTAAAGATTGGGAGAAAGCGAAGAAACAGTGGACGGATTCAGCACAGCTGCCAGATGGAGAAATGCTTCCGGACTACCTTCGCGCAAAAGCAAAAAGCTATTTAGATTGGATCGGACCGGCATTTGCAAGACATCCTCATTTCAAAGGAGAAGAGGTAGGGGCAGAACAATCTCAATGGAAATTAAATGTTTTGCATGTGAATGATTTGTATGAAACTGAGGTAGAGAAAGTAGAAGAGGATAAAGAATCTTTACCAGAAGCGGAAGTAAATCCGGCAATGGTTGCAGAGATCGAAAGACGCTTTGACGAACCTTACGCATATGAACGAGCGATTGCTAAACGTTCCAAAACATCTGTCAGTGAATTAAAGAGACTGCAGCAGCTACAATCACAAGAAGAGCCAGAGCTCTTTACGAGCAGCACGCCAAATCAGCAAAGAGTAGCACAAAGGCCTGCATTTTTACAGCAGCAATCTCTGACAGCAGCAGAAACGGGGACAGCTATCCATACAGTGATGCAGCATATCCCAAAAGAAGGTCTTCATAGCGAAGAAACGGTACGCAGGTTTGTGGATTCTTTAGTGGAGCGCCAACTGTTAACAGAAGAAGAAGCGAAAGCTGTGAAACCGAACAAGATTATCGACTTCTTTAAAAGTGAAACAGGCATCCGCTTTATGAATGCGCAAGAGCTTCATCGAGAAATGCCTTTCACGCTAAGTCTTGCAGACAATGAGGGAGATACGCAGGTTGTGCAGGGGGTAATCGACTGCCTGTTAAAAGATGCAACTGGGAAGTGGATTTTGCTCGATTATAAGACGGATCGACTTTTGCCCCATATGCAATCAATAGAGGGCTTGCGTACTGAAATGGTTAAGCGATATGAAGTGCAGCTTTCACTCTATAAAAAAGCAATAGAAGAGATATTGAAGATTGAGATTGCAGAGAAAGTGATTTACGCATTTAATGCTAATCACTCTATACAATTATAGGAGGAATAGACGTGCAGAGTACCCCAACGGCGACCAAAGAGAGAGTCGCTACCATAGATATTCTGCGAGGGGTCAGTTTACTTGGCATTCTTCTCGTAAATATGTTTGCATTCAGTACGCCAGTACCATATGTAGATTTAAAGACGTATTTTTCAACGCCGCTTGATATTTCATATCATAAATGGTTGGATATTCTCGTGCAGGGCAGTTTTTATCCGCTTTTTGCCATGTTGTTCGGCTATGGTCTTGCGATGCAACAGGAAAAGGCGGAAAGACTAGGAAAAAGTTTTTATAAATTGAGCGTAAAACGTTTGGTGGTGCTATTCATCATCGGTGTACTTCATGTACTGCTTCTTTGGTGGGGAGATATTTTAATGATGTATGCTTTCTGCGGCCTTATTGCCATTAGCTTGATTCGTATGAAGCCCCAGTTTTTATTAGCGATTGGTTTGCTATTTTACGGAGCAATAAATGGTTTGGTAGCTTTGCGGGCATATATCGCCTCATTAGTTAAAGCTTCATCAGATACATTTGAATACGCGGATATACAAGCTGTTCAAAGTGCGATTAAAGCTTATGGGAGCGGTTCTTGGATGGATGCGTTCCAGCAACGTTTAACAGATGCGAGCGTACAATTTTCTCCTTCTATGTGGATTATGGCCTTGTTCACCATACTACCTTTCATGTTAATTGGAGCCGCGGCGGCTAAATGGAAGTTAATAGAAAGTGCTAAAAATCATCTATCTAAGTGGGTTGTGACTGCGGTCGTGCTCATTGTACTTGGAATTATTTTAAAAATGTTGCCTTATACAATGGATCGCACTTATTTTCTAGATAGCATTCAAATGCAATTCGGTGGACCGCTTTTAGCTGTTGGATATGCTAGTGCTATCATTCTTATTTGTTGCATTCCTTATGCAACGAAGATTTTATTGCCTTTTGCGATGGCAGGGAGAATGTCATTAACTGTTTACTTATTAGAATCCCTTATTTGTACACTTATTTTTTATCATTTTGGATTAGGGCTTTATGGAAAATTAGGTCTTGATACAATCACCTGGTTAGCGCTTGGAATATACGCGATTTTAGCAGTTTTTTCTATGTTCTGGTTATTGATTTTTCGCCAAGGACCACTAGAAAGCCTATGGAAACGTATTACGTATGGAAAGATTAGCGAAAAAAGAGGAAATATTTAAGTAAATGTTGTATGATGGGTAAAAAAAGGAGTGCTACATTTATGAAAATTCTTTCTTTTCGTTATAATGATCAATTGGGCTTTGGTCCAAAGGTGAAAAAAGAAGAAGCAGTTTGGGATGTACTTGCGATTCAGGATGAGCTACA
Source organism: Rummeliibacillus sp. GQ308 (assembly GCF_059759115.1). Lineage (NCBI taxonomy): Bacteria > Bacillati > Bacillota > Bacilli > Caryophanales > Caryophanaceae > Rummeliibacillus > Rummeliibacillus sp. GQ308. Next base: position 592,789 of record NZ_JCAXDQ010000001.1, read on the forward strand.
AGTTCTGCCTTCGTATGCTAAAACAATAGTAGAAGGCATGACGAATGGCTTTGAATTTGTGGAGCAAACACGCAAACTAGTAAGAGCTGCTGAAGAATCAGAGAACCCAGCTCACTTTAAATATAGCTTTAATGATATTGAGTGGTTGGCGCCTATACCGCGTACTACTAAAAATATTATTTGCGTTGGCAAAAATTATAATGAGCATGCAAAAGAAATGGGTGCAGCAGAAGCTCCTGAGGATATTGTCGTATTTACAAAAGCGCCGACAGCTATTGCTGCTGACGAACAAACTTTGCCTATACATGCAAATGTAACATCTCAATTGGATTATGAAGGTGAACTAGCTGTTGTGATTGGCAAAAAGGGAAAAGACATACCGAAAAACCTAGCCTTTGATTATGTGTTTGGCTATACGATTGCCAATGACATTACTGCACGAGATTTACAGGGAAAACATAAGCAATTTTTCTTAGGCAAAAGTTTAGATGGCTCTTGCCCAATGGGACCTTATTTGGTGACGAAAGATGAATTACCTAATCCGCAGAATTTAACTGTTGTGACAAAGGTAAATGACGAAGTACGTCAAAATGGTACAACCCTAGATATGATGCACACTGTTGAAGATTTAATAGTAGAGATTTCTAGATTAGTAACGTTAGAACCTGGAGATGTTATTTTGACTGGCACTCCTGCAGGCGTCGGTAAGGGTATGAATCCGCCGCAATACCTGAAAGCAGGAGATGTGGTGAAAGTATCAATCGAAGGAATCGGCACTTTGGTAAACAGTTTTGAATAACGAAGCTGACATGTGTAGCCCTTTTAATCTACATTATTGAAATAATTATGTCAGAATTAAGAATAAGACCGATGGAATCTATTATCCATCGGTCTAAAATTTGTATAGTACATAACAAATTTGGTAGGATAAATAAGACAATAACTATTTGGGGGAAAATACGAAATGATACACTTACATTTTACATCGGTTATTATAGCAGTCATTTTATTCTTCGTAGCTGTTATGATGCAAAACGGCTCTAAAGGCCAAAAAATCACACATATGATTTTACGTGTATTCTACATTTTAATCATTATTTCAGGCGGCGTTGTATTTAGTTCTGCAATGGCAGGCTCTATGGCAATGGAATACGGATTAAAACTATTGGGCGGATTACTTGTAATCGGCATGATGGAAATGGTCCTAGTTCGCAAACAAAAATCAAAATCTACAGGCGTACTTTGGGCGCTCTTTATTATCTTCCTTGTATTCACTGTATATATGGGAGCACATTTGCCATTAGGTTTCCTTCATATCTAAAAGGCAGTAGATTAAAGCACACATTCTGTAAGAATGTGTGTTTTTTTCTGTCAAAGGACATTCACAACTTTGTTGAAATTACAGAAGGATTACATTTTTTTTGCAAGTACGTATGGAGAGATTGTTATTCGTTTGTTAAAATTATGTTGGACAGTTCTATAGAGGAGGACTTCGAGTTGAATGTAAAATGGATTAGTACTACAGTTGCATCCATATTGCTGGCCACGGCAATTGGCACAGCCCCGGCAGTATCTGCGAAAGAAGAGACACCCCAAATTCAAAATGAAAGTATTTATGATGTATTAATAGACCGATTTTTCGATAAAAATGTAGAGAATGATTATAATATTAATGCAAAAGATCCAAAAGCTTTTCATGGTGGAGACTTTGATGGGATCGCTACTAAGCTTTCATATTTTCAAGATTTAGGTTTTACCATGCTTTCATTAGGTTCTGTTTTTTCATCCGAAACATATGATGGACAAGCCGTTGTAGATTACAATAAAATTGAGCGCCATTTCGGTACAGGCAAAGAATTTTCATCATTAATTGGAACTTTGCATAAAAACCAAATTAAAACGATGGTAGATTTTCCGATTAACAATGTAAGTAAAAATCATGCATGGGTATTAGAAAAAGGCCATCAAGACTGGTACGAGCTAGCAAATTCTGATCGCATCAATTGGAAGACATCCAATCCTGCTGTACAAGACGCATTAATACAAGCAGCAGTAGATTTTGTAGGTAAGTATAAAGTGGATGGAATCCGATTAACAGAGCTTGGCAAAGCAGACACTGCATTTCTCAATAAGATGATTACAGCGCTTAAACAAAAAAATAAAAATTTGTATGTGATTACAAATGAGCCAAGCGATGCTGATTTTGATTTGAAAGTAAACAAAGATACGATTGATACATACCAATCCATCTTTAAGAATGTGGATCAAGACTCTTCACAGCTAGAGAAGCCATTAGGTAATAGTATTAACGATACCTCGCAAAAGCCTGTTGCACTAATGCTTGATGATTTATATAGTGCTCGCTTTACACATGCATCTGCTGAAGAAAACATGTTCCCACCTACACGGATTAAAGTTGCACTGGGAGCAATCATGACATTGCCTGGTGTGCCGATTGTTTCATATGGTACTGAAATCGCGCAAAATGGTGTGACCACAGATGAATCACATGCGCCAATGGATTTCCGTACAAAAGATGATATTATTTCCTATATTGAAGATCTTCAATCAGTTAGAAACAAATCGGAGGCATTGCGTACAGGGAAATTTAAGCTGTTAGAAAATAAAGATGGTTTAATCGTATATGAGCGCTACTCTGGAAAAGAAAAATGGATTATAGTTGTCAATAATACAGATAAAACAAAGAGATATGTTTTGGATCCATCTGTGATTGGTAATAATAAGGAACTGCACGGCATCTTTGAAAAAGATATTGTGCGCCAACAAAAAGAAGATGAAAAATACAACATTGTTTTAGACCGTGAACTTGTTGAGTTTTACCAAGTTACTGACCATAAGGGAATTAATATTCCGTATATGATAGCGCTAGGACTTGTGTATGTCATCTTTATTACCTTCATTGTTTTGTTGCTTCGTAGAGGACGTAGAGGGAAAAAAGCATAAAATAAAAGCTCTTCTTATCGAAAAGATAAGAAAGAGCTTTTTTTGTATTCTTTTATTTTTCGGGCAGCTGATTTAAGAAGAAGACAGAAATAGTACCTGTCCCTGTATGTGCCGCAATGACGGATCCGATTAAATGAATTTCTACTGCTTTAGGATGAAAATTCTCCTCAATCAAAGCTTTCATTTCCTCTGCTGCAGCGAGGTCATCGCTGTGGCTAATGGCAATCACTTGTTCAGAAAGTGAGTCGCCTCGTTCTTTCATTAACTCTATCAGGCGTTTAAATACTTTTTTGCGCCCTCTATATTTTTCGATAGGCACCAATTTTCCATCTTCTACATCTAAAACAGGTTTAATGCTCAAAAGGCCACCGATAAAAGCACTCGCTTTGGAGAGTCTGCCACCCTTTGCAAGATAATCTAAATCATCTACTGTAAATAAATGCTCCATATGGAGTGCGTTAAATCGCGCTCTTTCCGTCACTTCATCGTAAGATTTGCCTTCATTCTTCATGCGGGCAGCTTCTTTAACGATTAGTCCGTAACCAAGAGAGGCACATTTTGTATCAATAATAGTTAGCTTTAAATCCGGGTAATTTTCTTTTGCCTGCTGCGCCATCATGACGGCAGTATTGTAGGTTCCCGAAAGTTCAGATGAGAAAGCAATGTAGATTCCTTCTTCTCCGGATTGACCTAAAGCGTTAAATTCCTTCAAAAAACGTTCGGGTGAAGCTTGCGAGGTTTTTAATGATTCTCCATCCCGGATGGCTTGATACACCTCATCCATGTCGACGCCAATGATGTCATCATATTCTTTTCCTTTTAGATGAACGCGAAGTGGGAAGAGTGTAACATCCTCTTGTTCATAAAAAGACTTTGGCAAATCAGATGCGCTATCTGCGTAAATTCTCATTTTAAAACCCCCTGTATTCTATTCTCTATATATGAAGACGATCAATAAGGAATTCAGCAATTCCGTCTTCGTTGTTGGTTGTTGTTACTTCATTCGCAATATTTTTAAGTTGGCTAATGCCATTGCCCATTGCTACGCCTACACCTGCATATTCAATCATTTCAAGGTCATTGTCCTCATCGCCAAAAGCAATAATGCGGTCGCGAGGAATGCCCAGGTCTTTCGCTACATGAGAGAGGCCGACAGCTTTATTCAAGCCATGACGTACGATTTCTATGACCGGGAAAGGATCTCCCCAACGCCTATGATCAATCAATTCGGCTTTCGTGTCTGCCAGGTATTGACGAATGCTCGGCACGCTGCTTTCTTTCGCTTGAATTAACAAACTTGTTGGGTTGTCTTTTAGATATTGATGCAAGTCTCCCGTCGTTACTTTCGGGTCACCCATACTAAAAATATTTAATAGCTTCTCATCATGGTATTGTACATACACGTCATCCATGACTTCAGCAATTAAATTTTCAAACTGCTCTCTGTTTAATGACTCTACGACTTCTTGTACAACTTTTAAGTCAATCGGCTTATGTACTGTCTTCCAGTTTTGGTCTAGAGGATGATGTACAAATGCACCATTGAAATTGACGATGGGTGTGTGCAAACCTAGTTCATGATAGAACAATTTACTTGCACGATAGGGCCTTCCTGTTGCAATCATGACTTCATGTCCAGCCTCTCTAGCTTTTTGCAATGTGGCCTTTGTTTTATCAGAAATCACTTTTTCATCAGTTAATAGGGTTCCATCTAAATCTAAAACAATTAAATGTTGTTGTGCCATGCTGATAACTCCTTTTCTTATTTGTTTTGTCGATGTGTAGTCCAAATTTAGCTAGTCCTGTGATTTAAGTGAAATTTTCATCATAGGAATACATATGTTTAAATGCCAATAGCTGAATCATTTTCACCATATAGTTGAAATGAACGAGCTTTCTTTATTTTATAGTGTAAGTCCGCGAAAAATGCCGTTTGAAGCGAAGCGTTAATTCGCAGAAATTCTGAATGATTAAAAATAAAAAAGTTCGTTTATACACTATTTAAATGGATATATGAAGTTGATTCAGTTGGTAAGATATATTAAAGTTTATCCTTTCAATAAGGCTTTAGTCAAAGTTTATTCACAATAAAGGGTTTAATGTATTTCTAAAGGTTATATAATTTTTAGAATAACTAACAAAGGGGAGTGGTTCAGATGTACAAATCGATTATTTTTGATATTGATGGTACTTTATTGGATACAGAAAAAGCCATCTTATTATCTCTACAGCAGGTATTGAAAGAAGAAGGATTAAGTTATGAATTAGATGATCTAAAGTTTTCTTTAGGAATTCCGGGGAAAGAGGCACTCAAGCAACTCCCTGTTATGAATGTAGATAAAATGGATAAGAAGTGGTCGCAAGCCGTATTAGAATATGCTGATGAGGTTGGATTGTTTAGCGATATAGAAGAAATTATAGAGTTATTGGCTGATAAGCAGATCCAAATGGGGATTGTTACTTCTAAAACAAGAGACGAATTGAAAAGAGAGTTCGAACCATTTGGATTGAATACCTATTTTCAGTATATAGTTTGCGCTGACGATACAGTCAAACACAAACCAGAGCCAGAGCCACTATTGGCTTGCCTAGAAGGATTAGGTATACCAAGTAGTAGCGCGCTGTACATTGGTGATTCCATCTATGATATGCATTGCGCCTATAAAGCAGGAGTACATTTTGCCCTGGCATTGTGGGGAGCGAAAACAACAGAGGGCTATGACTTAGCGGAATACGTGTTAAAAAAACCACAGGATATAGCAGTATTAGTAGGCTTGAAACCATAAGTATATAACATCAGATTGGCTTCACTTTCTTTTTTTTGATAACATTGACATAACGAAATGAGGGAGTGAATGAAATGAAAGTGGACCATGAAATTTGGGGCAATATCCCTTTACTTCATATATACAATGAACAGTCGGCGACAAAAGAAGCGCCCACTGTCATTTTTTTGCACGGATTTACAAGCGCAAAAGAACATAATCTACATTATGCTTACCAGTTAGTAAATAAGGGTCTACGTGTATTATTGCCTGATGCGCTATTGCATGGGGAACGCGAAGAAGAACTGGATGAAGTTCAGTTGAGTCTTCGTTTTTGGGAAATTGTTTTAACTTCTATCGAAGAAGTACAATTTTTACGCAACCAGCTGCTAGAAAAAGGGTTGGCAAAAGAAGGTGAAATTGGCCTTTCTGGAACCTCAATGGGTGGCATTGTGACGCTTGGCGCATTGAAAGTATATCCGTGGATCAAAACCGCGGCTGTTATGATGGGCTCTCCAGCTTATGTAGAATTAGCGAAGGAACAAATTGCCGGCATTGAAGAAAAAGGGTTTAAAATTCCGTTGAATGACGAAGAGTTAGAGAGAATGTATAAAACGCTTAGTCGTTTTGACTTAAGTAAAGAACCAGAAGGTCTGTTAGGTCGCCCTGTATTCTTTTGGCATGGCAAAAAGGACCAAATGGTACCATTTAAGCCTACGCATGAATTTTATAAACTACTTCAAAAAGATTATTATCAGGATCATCCAGAAGATTTGGCGTTTATGGTTGATTCGTCTTCTGGCCACAAAGTATCTCGTGCAGGGATGCTTGCAGGGACTGCTTTCCTTGCTGACCATTTGGCATAGTGATTTAGGGATGATATGATTAGGGAACAATATGAAGAAAGGGGATAAAACCATGGATGCAGATTTAAAAGAAAATATTCTAGGTGCACTTGAAAATGTTATTGACCCAGAACTGGGTATAGATATCGTCAATTTAGGTTTAGTCTATGACGTGGATATGTCTGAAGAAGGACTATGCGTCATCACAATGACACTTACTTCTATGGGTTGCCCACTGGGACCAGTGATTGTGGATCAAATCCGTACAGCTTTATTTGAAATTCCAGAAGTAAAAGATGTAGATGTCAATGTTGTCTGGAATCCGCCTTGGTCTAAAGATAAGATGTCACGCTACGCAAAAATGGCATTAGGTATTCGATAAAAATTAAAAATCAGTGGAGAACTAGTTCTTCACTGATTTTTTATATAAGCATTCCGAATATATTCATGACAGTAGGGTATACATAGAAGATAGAGCATTAGTCAATACGACAGACGCTAATAGGGCAGTTATCACATTCACATTGATCTTTTAAATAGTTTAATTGATGGACGGTAATCAATCCTTTATCAAAAGAAATGACGTCTAAATTCTTTAATTCATGCAGCGTACGATTGATTACTTCACGGCTTGTAGCACACAAATTTGCTAGCGTAGTGTTTGTTAATGGATAGTTAATTAGAATGTCACCATTTTCTATTTTTTCACCGTACGTATTGGATAAACGAATGATAGTGGAATATAGCGCACCTTTCTTGCCAAATAGCAGCAAATCACGCAGCTTCGTTTGGGTTTTTAAATTTTGAAGCTGCAGCCATTTAATATACTCAATTAACAAATCAGGTTCTTGAGCTAAAAGTATTTCGAAAAGGCCTGCATCTAATGTAAGAATTTGAGAGGCTTCCAATGTTTTCGCACTCAGTGGATAAAAACCAGATGTGCTAAAAACAATTCCTTCACCAATGCAATCATCACTACCACAAATTCGGAGCGACAATTCTTTGCCTCCTGCAGTTTCTTTCGATACAACCACTTTCCCAGCTACGATAAAGAAAAGATCTTTAACTGGCTCTCCCTCGATGCAAATATGGCTACTCTTAGGAAATTTAATCAATGAACCATGTTCTTCAAAGATTTTCCGTATCTTTTGTGGAAGCGGTTCAAAATGATCCAAATCTGCCAATACCTATCCCATCCTTCGCGTAATCTATTTTTCTCATTATAACACAGCGTAGTTAGAATGATAGTCATGTGAATACAGTAAATAATGGTAATTATTATTTAGTCAAATAAGGTCAAACATATTACTTTACATTAAAGATAGAGAAGAATATAATAAAATCAACATAAGGTCAGTAATGGTCAAAGGGAGCTGATTTGAATGCAAATGCAAATGAATAACGAAGAGCAAAAAAGCCCATTAGAACAATTTGGACGGAATTTAGTAGAAGAAGTGAAAAAAGGAAAGATGGATCCTGTCATTGGTCGAGACCAAGAAATTCGGAATGTTATTAGAATATTGTCCCGTAAAACGAAAAATAACCCAGTATTAATTGGTGAACCTGGGGTAGGGAAAACAGCTATTGTTGAGGGCCTTGCACAGCGTATTGTAAAAAAAGATGTACCTGAAGGATTAAAGGATCATCTCATATATGAGCTTGATATGAGTGCATTAGTGGCTGGTGCGAGCTACCGTGGCCAATTTGAAGAACGGTTAAAGGGTGTCTTGAAAGAAGTCAAAGAAAGTGAAGGCCGTATTATTTTATTCATTGATGAAATTCATACTATTGTTGGCGCAGGAAAAACAGACGGAGCAATGGATGCAGGCAATATGCTTAAACCAATGCTTGCACGCGGTGAATTACATTGTATTGGCGCGACAACGCTTGATGAATATCGCATGTATATTGAAAAAGATCCGGCGCTTGAACGTCGCTTCCAACAAGTACTCGTGCGAGAGCCATCAGTAGAAGATACTATTTCCATTTTACGTGGTTTAAAGGAAAGCTTTGAATTGCATCATGCCGTAAAAATTCATGATAGAGCGATTGTAGCGGCAGCAGAATTGTCTAATCGTTATTTAACAGAGCGCTTCTTACCAGATAAAGCGATTGATTTAGTCGATGAAGCTTGTGCGATGATTCGTACTGAAATCGATTCAATGCCACAAGAGCTAGATGAAGTAACACGTCGCCAAATGCAACTAGAGATTGAAGAACAAGCGTTACAAAAAGAAAAAGACGAAGCAAGCAAAAAACGGCTTATAGCTTTACGCGAAGAGTTAGATCAATTAAAAGCATCATCTAAAAATATGAAAGAGCAGTGGGAGTCAGAAAAAAATGCACTGCAAGCTATCCAAGAAAAACGGGAAACATTAAACCGCTATCGTAGAGAATTAGAGGATGCAGAGAATCAATATGATCTTAACAAAGCTGCCGTTTTGCGCCATGGCAAAATTCCAGAATTAGAAAAAGAACTGCAATCGCTTGAAAAATCTTTGCAAACTGATGATGAAAGCCGTTTGTTACGGGAAGATGTAACAGCGGAAGAGATTGCATCAATCGTTTCAAGATGGACGGGTATTCCTGTGACTAAATTAGTAGAAGGTGAACGCGAAAAGCTATTGCATCTAAAAGACACATTGCATGAACGTGTAGTAGGGCAAGACGATGCGGTAAGATTGGTGACGGAAGCTGTATGGCGTGCAAGAGCTGGCATTCAAGATCCGAACAAGCCTATTGGTTCATTCCTATTTTTAGGTCCAACAGGTGTCGGCAAAACAGAATTAGCTAAAGCATTGGCTGCTCAGCTATTTGATTCAGAAGATCATTTCATTCGTATAGATATGTCCGAATACATGGAAAAACACAGTGTTTCAAGATTAGTGGGTGCACCTCCAGGATATATTGGATACGAAGAAGGCGGTCAATTGACAGAAGCCGTTCGCAGAAATCCTTATTCTGTTGTGTTGCTCGATGAAATTGAAAAAGCTCATCCTGATGTAGCGAATATCTTGTTACAAATATTGGATGATGGTCGCATAACCGATAGTCAAGGGCGTACAGTCAACTTTACTAATACAGTCATTATCTTAACTTCCAATATTGGCTCACACTATTTGTTGGAGTTAAAAGGGCAAGATAGCGATCATGCAATCGAAGATCTAGTAATGGCAGAATTGAAACAACATTTTAAACCTGAATTGCTTAACCGACTTGATGATATCGTGATGTTTCATTCCTTATCAGAAAAACAATATTACGAAATTGCTAAAAAATATGTAGCACTCCTTCAAAAGCGGGTGGCAGAACAAGATATTGAGCTAATCGTAAATGAAGATGTACTAGAATGGGTAGTCAAAGAAGGCATTGACCCTGCATTTGGCGCACGTCCACTACGCCGCTTTGTTCAACGCTATATTGAAACTTTGGTAGCGCAAGAATTATTAAAAGGCGAAGCAAGCGCCGGAGACCGATTAGTAGTAGCCTTGGAGGATGGTAAAGTAACCATTCATAAAGAAAGTAAATAATCATTCTTCAAAATAAAAAACCTGTCCATTATTTGGGACAGGTTTTTTAGTCATTATTCGTGTTGACCGATTTCTTTTGGTGAATCTTTTGGAATCACTGCATCCATTATTAAGATTAATACTGAAATGATAAGTGATATCCATAATCCTTTTGTGAATGCTGGTCCATCTAATGGCACATTATTGATTGAGCTCACAACATAGTTTAAAGTGGAAACCAATAATGCTGACCAAATCACTAACATAATGTATTTCATATAATCACCTCTAGCTCACTTTTATCCGCATTATGGGGGCAGCAAGACCTCAACTCAACACTTGAGTGATAACGAATGGTTAGAAGAGTTACTGACCATAAATGCCCGATTGGTTCAACGCGCACTAATTGAGGATTAAACCTCATGAAATCTGAGTGTTCGTTTCACTTTTTATCAACTCTATCATACCATAACGTTTTATTTTTTTGGAAGAAACTTTTGCAATCTGATAAGAACAAAATTGATTCATATTGATAAAAAGAGAATTATTCGCTATAATTAAGACCAGATACTAATAATTGATAATAAGAAAAGAGGCGCTACCTCATGAATGCTGGGATTGTTGGAGTAGGAAGATGTGTTCCAGAGAAGGTATTAACAAATTTTGATTTAGAAAAAATGATGGATACGTCAGATGAATGGATTCGCACACGTACTGGCATACAAGAACGTCATATCGCTGCAGATGACCAAGATACATCCCATATGGCATTTGAAGCAGCAGATAAAGCGATCAAAGACGCTGGCATAAAACCAGAACAAATTGGATTAATTCTAGTAGCTACTGTTACGCCGGATCAGCCGTTTCCGAGTGTAGCCTGCATGATACAAGACCAGCTTGGTGCAGTTAATGCAGCAGCGATGGATCTTTCTGCAGCATGTGCTGGCTATATTTATGGTTTAGTCACAGCTAAGCAGTTTATTGAGTCAGGTGTTTACGATTATGTTTTGGTTGTTGGAGTTGAAAAACTAACAAAAATTGTTGACTGGTCTGATCGTAATACAGCCGTTCTTTTTGGAGACGGTGCAGCTGCAGCAGTGGTAGGTAAAGTTTCTGAAGGAAGAGGTATACTTTCATTTGAATTGGGTTCAGACGGTTCAGGTGGAAATCATCTATATCAAACGAAAGAAAACTATCTTTCAATGAATGGCCGCGAAGTATTTAAATTTGCAGTTCGTCAAATGGGGCAATCTGCACTAAATGTAATTGATAAAGCAGGCTTAACAAAAAATGATGTAGACTTTTTGATTCCGCATCAAGCTAATATCCGTATCATGGAAGCTTCTAGACAACGGTTGGAATTACCGCCTGAAAAAATGTCGTCAGTTATCCACAAATACGGTAACACTTCAGCTGCTTCAATTGGTAATGCGTTAGTAGAAGAGTTGGAGAACGGCCGCATTAAAGATGATGATCTACTTGTTTTAGTAGGTTTCGGAGCTGGATTAACTTGGGGCGCTGTTGCAATGAGATGGGGAAAATAACACAAAGGAAAAGTGAGGAATTATAACCATGGCAAAACGTCGAGTAGTAGTGACTGGTATTGGAGCAGTAACACCGCTAGGAAACGATATTTCAACAACTTGGGAAAATATTAAAGCAGGCCATGTTGGAATTGGACCATTAACAAGATTGGATCCAGAAAAATTTCCGGCTAAAATTGCTGCTGAAGTAAAAGACTTTGATATTGAAAAATATATTTCTAAAAAAGATGCGAGAAAAATGGACCGTTTTACTCAATATGCATTAGCCGCATCTATTATGGCTGTTGAAGATTCAAACCTAGAAATTACGCCTGAGGTCGGATTGCGCACGGGTGTATGGATTGGTTCAGGAATTGGTGGAATGGAGACATTTGAACAGCAATATAATAATTTCCTTGAAAAAGGGCAACGTCGTGTGAGTCCATTTTTTGTACCAATGATGATCCCCGATATGGCTGCGGGTCAAGTATCCATCCATTTCGGAGCAAAAGCGATTAATTCATGTTCAGTAACAGCTTGTGCATCAGGTACAAACTCAATCGGTGACGCCTTCAAGGTAATTGAACGTGGTGATGCTGATGTCATGATTTCAGGTGGAGCAGAAGCACCGATTACTAACATGGCAGTAGCTGGTTTCTGTTCAAATACTGCACTAACATTAAATCCAGATCCAAAAACAGCTTCACGTCCGTTCGATAAAAATCGTGATGGCTTCGTCATTGGCGAAGGTGCTGGTATTGTGATCTTGGAAGAATATGAGCATGCGGTTAACCGTGGTGCAAAAATTTACGCAGAAGTTATTGGCTACGGCTCAACAGGTGATGCCCACCATATCACAGCTCCTGCTCCAGAAGGTGAAGGAGCAGCACGTGCTATGCAACAAGCACTTAATGATGCAGATGTATCTCCTGAGCAAGTGGATTACATTAATGCTCACGGAACAAGTACGGTCTATAATGATTTATTCGAAACGAAAGCGGTCAAAACAGTTTTCGGAGAGCATGCTTATAAATTAGCGATCAGTTCAACTAAATCAATGACCGGCCATTTACTTGGTGCAGCAGGTGGCATTGAGGCAATCTTCTCTGTATTGGCGTTGCAAGAAAATATTCTGCCACCGACAATGAATCTTGAAACACCAGATGAAGAATGTGATTTGGATTATGTGCCAAATAAAGCAAGAGAGCAAGAAATCTCTTACGTGATGAGCAATTCGCTTGGTTTTGGTGGACATAATGCTTCACTACTGTTTAAAAAGATGTAATACAAAAAGTTAAAACTAGTAGAAAAGCCTTTCTCATGAATAGAGAAAGGCTTTTTTTCATAGCTTATAATAGATTCTTTAAACGACAAAGCGAAATTTCACACAACAAATCTCTTTCAAACACTGAAATAAAAAAACAAGAAAAGGATAATGATATGCGATTCTTATTTTTTTTAATTTGTTATGGACTAGTTGTATTGACCGCCACTCATATGATTTTGTATTTAAACTATCATGCTCTCGGTTATCCATGGTCTGATGTATTTATTTTCATCTTGAAGACAGTGGATTTTAAAATCTTTTTAGGAGCATGTCTTGGACTGATTACCGTCTTTTTCTTCCCAAGCCCATCGCGGACTCCATTTTCGTAACAGTTTCACTTGCAATCTTGTTGGCTTTCTCAGCACCAACATTCAGAATTTCATCCAATTCAGGTGAATCAATTAATTCATTGTATCTTTCTTGAATTGGTGTTAGGTGTTGAATAACGCTTTCCGCTACGCCAGCTTTAAAAGCACCATAGCCAAGTCCATCATATTTTGAGACTAAATCGTCTATCGACATATTGCTCAACGCTGCTTCAATAGTTAAAAGATTAGAAACGCCTGGCTTATTTTCCATATCGAATTTCACGATACCTTCCGAATCAGTAACGGCTGATTTGATCTTTTTCTCGATTTCTTTTGGCGTATCCAGCAAACGGATTGTTGCTTTTTTGTTCTCATCTGATTTGCTCATCTTCTTCAATGGATCTTGAAGTGATTTGATGCGAGCGCCGTTCTTAGGGAGTTGAATTTCTGGAATAGTAAATACTTCGCCATAGCGTTTGTTGAATCGCTCTGCTAGATCACGTGTGATTTCAAGATGTTGTTTTTGATCCTCTCCAACAGGAACGATGTCTGTATTATAAAGCAAGATATCTGCTGCCATTAATGGAGGGTAAGTTAAAAGGCCTGCTGATACGGCATCTTTTCCTTTCGACTTATCTTTAAATTGAGTCATGCGTTCCAATTCTCCGATATAAGCTGTACAAGTTAACATCCAGCCTGCTTGTGCATGTGCAGGAACTTCAGATTGAATGAATAATGTTGATTTATGAGGGTCAATGCCTGCTGCAATATAAGTAGCGGCAAGAGCTCGTATGCTGTTTCTTAGTGAATCGCTGTCTTGCGGTACAGTAATTGCATGTTCATCAGCGATACAAAAGATGCAATCATAATCCTCCTGCATAGCCACGAACTGCCGAAAGGCCCCAATATAGTTTCCTAATGTAATGACACCTGTTGGTTGTACACCTGAAAAAATTCTTTTCATTTCTTTTTCCTCCTAAAAATTTCTTATAAAAACAAAAAACATTATTCATCCCTCTGAAAAGGGACGAATAATGTTATGTATCCGCGGTACCACCCAAGTTTGCCGAATCCGGCCACTCTAATCCTGTAACGTAGGACAAACCCGAGCCTTACTACTATGTTTTCATAAAGCTACTCAGAAGCCCATTCCCTATAGCGTATGATCTGTTTCCACCAGCCACAGACTCTCTTTACAAACGAACTATAAGTACTCTTCTTCTTCAACGTTTTATCAATATGGTGAAAATTATAATATAGCGTTTTTGAAAAAGCAACTGTTGCATAACTTCCAATTATAGAGAAAGCTTTTATTTGTCTACTGCAAGTCAGTTAGAGAATATCTAAAAAATATCTTCTTTATTTTTCATCTTTTCAAAAAGTTTTGGAACCTTTTTGGCAATTAAACGTAAATAATAGTATAGCAACTCATTTTCAGTGTAAAGGTATTAATTGAGAAAATTATTCTGGATTTTTATGTTTAGTTGTTCCTGAAAATGGGGATAATACAGATATAACTGAGAATTGCTCTATGACGAATAATAGTGAAACTGAACATAATAGAATAATTCGTCATATTTAGTCGTCAATCAATTGATGTAATTTCTATTTTGTGTATATTCAAATGAGAATTTATGGTGTATAATGATGTTAGACTTCTTTATTAGAGTAATTCTAATTTAACAATACAGCAATTCCTATATACATTAACTCACATTTTCGAAAGGATGTGTTTTTGAGATGATGGTCACTCTTTTTACATCACCGAGTTGTACTTCATGTAGAAAAGCAAAAGCATGGTTAGAAGAACATGAGATTTCATATAAAGAAAGAAATATCTTCGCGGAGCCGTTAAGCATAAGCGAAATTAAAGAAATACTACGAATGACGGAAGATGGCACAGATGAGATTATCTCTACACGCTCAAAGATTTTCCAAAAATTAAAAGTAGACGTTGAATCATTACCTTTACAACGATTATATGAGTTAATCCAAGAAAATCCTGGCTTATTAAGACGTCCAATCATTTTAGACGAAAAGCGTCTGCAAGTGGGGTACAACGAAGATGAAATTCGTCGTTTCCTACCACGTAAAGTTCGTGCTTACCAATTGCAAGAAGCGCAAAAAATGGTGAACTAACTCTGTATAGATCAAGTACAGGTGTACAAGCTAAGCTAGAATCCATCGTCTGATGGGTTTTAGCTTTTTTCGTTTTTTAAAAGCCATTTGTGGGTAAAGAAGAAGGTAAAGACATGAGGATATTAAAGAACAGCGATGTGTCAACAATGGCAAGGCATCAGAATATAATGTTAAAACAATTGCGGTGAATACATTCTATTCACATTGCCATAATCTATTGCTTCTTATTGGCAAATGGAACTTAAAACTATTATAATTCATATACTATTGATATTTCCTAAGATTTATCCTTTTCATTTTTCACCATCTCGTCATACAATAGTAATAGACGCTGTTAAAGTAATACACCTTGAAAATCTGGCTACATGATCGTTGAAGAATATTATAATTATGGACCGAAGGGGGTTGTGTAAAATGGATATGGAACGCATTAATGAGAATACACTAAAACTCTTCATTTCTTACGTTGATATTGAAGAACGAGGATTCACCAAAGATGAAATTTGGTATGACCGTGATAAAGGCGAAGAACTCTTCTGGGTTATGATGGAAGAAATTAATGATGATATAGATTTTGAAATGGATGGCCCGTTATGGATCCAAGTTGTGGCAACTGACAAAGGTCTCGAATTGACGGTAACATCTACAAAGTTATCTCCTGATGGTTTGATGGATCTCCCTTCCAGTATTGAAGAAAAAAGAAAGTTTTTTGAAAATGCGTTTAGTGGGCTTGATGCGAAGGCGGGTTCCTCTAACTTTGATACAATTTTCGGCGAAGTTGAGGATGATATAGATGGGTATACGTTTATCCTAAAAGACTTTGACGACATAATTGATATAGCAGAAAGAATGCCGCAAAGTGCAAACTTTGAAACATCACTTTTCGAGATGAAAGGCAAGTATTTCTTGCATGCTGACTTTGACGAGGAAATGACGATGGATGATTTAGAAGACTATCTAAGCGTTATCTCCGAATGTGCAGAAGAAGCAGATACAACCATTCACCTTTTAGAAGAATACGGAAAATTAATTATGGATAAAAACTGTTTAGAAACAGTACGAAAATACTTCTAACAGTTTCTTTGAAACCTTCTCTATTTCCAAGTAGAGAGGGTTTTTTGTTTGCATTCAGTGTTGAATATTCTTACACTTGGTTTGTGGAGGTGATTGAATGTTGACGGCACTTGATTCCTCGAACAAGCTCATTTTGTTGTCTGGAAATGAGGATAAAAATGGGTTAAGTCGTTTGAGAGAAAAAGAACAATTTTATTGTCCGCAATGCCAAAAAGCCGTGCATTTAAAAATTGGACAAGTGATGATTCCGCATTTTGCACACAGAAAGAAAGGGTCTTGCCAGTATTTTTCAGAAGGCGAGACAGCTACACACTTGCTTGGAAAACGGCATTTATATGAAATGTTTCAAAGACTGCAGATAGAGGCAAAGCTAGAGCCTTATCTAAAAAGTTTAATGCAACGTCCCGATCTTCTTATCAAAGTAGAAGAACAGCAATATGCTATTGAATTTCAATACAGTACGATTTCCAAACCCCAAATGGTAAAACGTACAACTGGCTATCACAAGGAAAAAATGATTCCACTGTGGATTTTACATACCCCTACGGCCAAAAATCCTCATAAAGTTGGAATTCAACAAATACGTTTATCCCCATTTAAACAGCAGTTCATCACATATAGTAATCAACATGCCCATCTCATCACCTACAACCCCACTTTAAAACTATTCGTGTACTTTAATTATCTGCTCCCTATTGGCGGGTATCGCTTCATTGCAAAGGTACAAACACTTGCCATTGACCAACAGCACTTTCCTTTTTTGCGTGCAAGTGCACTCACAAAGAATGAATGCTTAGAATATTGGCAGCTTTGGAAAAGGCAACGAGAACGAGTTCTTAGAGGAAGACTACAAATAAGCAAGAGGGGAGTAAAGGATCCCTTTTTACGTGCTTGCTATTATTTACGAGTCATCCCTGAGAAGTTGCCCTTATTTGTTGGCATCCCAATAAATAAAAAGCCGCATTCAATAGAAGCAGTTGAATGGCAGCTGTTATGGCTATATTTTTTATATACACAGCATCAAAATTGTATGGCTTATAGTCCAAAATTAGCAAAGGATTTCACTGACTCACATGGCATATGTGTAGATACAGAATCAATTCGTTTTTATAGCGAAATATTAAATCATTTAGATATTGAAGATATATTTAGCCATTATGAGGAAGAAAAGATATTTCACTATATTTATAGCCAATTTCTTGCAAAAACTTAAGAAAATTGAGAAAATAATAGAGCAGTCCATTTTTGGAGTTGAAAGTAGGAGGTTTAAGTAATGACAGAAAAAACGAAAGCACTTACAAGAGAAGAAGTACCAGAGGAATTAACATGGAAATTGGAAGATATTTTTCAGTCAAATGCTGATTGGGAAACTTCTTATCAAGAATTAACAGAATTGGCGAAACAGGCTTCGCAATATCAAGGTACTATTGCTGAAGGATCGGATGCATTGCTTAAAGTCCTTCGTTTCCGCGATGAAGTTTATACTAAGCTTGGAAAGCTTTATGCATATTCTCATATGCGCAATGACCAAGATACAACGAATTCCACATACCAAGCTATGGACAGTCGCGCTAAAACATTATATGCAAAGGTTTCTACAAGCCTGTCTTTCTTGACGCCGGAAATTTTAGCGTTGGATGAAGCGGTAATTAAAGAATATTTGAAAGAAAATAAGGATCTCCAATTATATACACATGAATTAGAAGAAATTAATAATGAACGCCCTCATATTTTGCCTGCAGAGCAAGAGGCATTGCTTTCGCAAATGTCTGAGGTAACGGGTGCTTCTTCTAATACCTTTAGCATGCTGAACAATGCAGACCTGGAATTCCCAACTGTACGTGATGAAGAAGGTAATGAAGTTCAATTAACTCATGGCAACTATGTTCATTTCTTGGAAAGCAAAGATCGCTCAGTCCGTGAGGCTGCATTCCGTGCGATGTACAAAACGTATGGAGATTTTAAAAATACGTTTGCAGCAACGTTATCAGGCAATGTGAAAGCTCATAATGTGAATGCTGAAATTCGCCATTATGATTCTGCCCGCCAAGCTGCTATGAGCGCAAATCATATTCCAGAAAAAGTATACGATCAATTGCTTGAAACTATCCACAAGTATTTACCGTTGATGCACCGCTACATTGCATTGCGCAAAAAAATGCTTCAAGTAGATGAATTGCATATGTGGGATGTCTATACACCACTTGTCGCTGAATCAAAAATTGATATGACTTATGACGAAGCCAAGGAACATATGCTCAAATCCTTAAGTGTGATGGGTGATGAGTATGTAGGTATCGTTGAGCAAGCTTTAAAAGATCGCTGGGTGGATGTTTTAGAAAGCAAAGGCAAACGCAGCGGGGCTTATTCATCAGGTTCTTACGGAACAAATCCATACATTCTGATGAACTGGCAAAACAATCTGGATAACTTGTTCACACTTGTGCATGAATTTGGACATAGTGTCCACAGTTATTTCACACGCAACAATCAACCGTTCGTGTACGGTGATTATTCAATTTTTGTGGCAGAGGTAGCATCCACATGTAATGAAGAATTGTTAAATGACTACCTGCTGAAAACAATTGATGATCCGAAAACAAGAATTTATATCTTAAACCATTGGCTTGAAGGCTTCCGTGGAACCATTATTCGTCAAACAATGTTCGCAGAATTTGAGCATATTATTCATCAAATGGACCAAAAAGGTGAAGCTCTAACTGCTGATCGTATGACTGAAGTATACTATGAGTTAAATAAGAAATATTTTGGTGACGACATGGTCGTAGATGAAGAGATCGGCTTGGAATGGGCTCGCATTCCACACTTCTACTACAACTATTATGTGTATCAATATGCAACAGGTAAAAGTGCTGCAATTGCATTAAGTTCTCAAATTTTATCAGAGGGCAAACCAGCTGTAGAGCGCTATATCAATGAGTTCCTAAAAGCAGGCTGCTCAGATTATCCTATCAATGTTTTAAAAGCTGCTGGTGTTGATATGGAATCTGCATCCCCAATTGAAGAAGCATGTAAAGTGTTCGAGCGAAACTTAGAAGAATTAGAAAAGCTTTTGTCAGAACAATAAACGAATGATAAAGATTGGACTCTCTAGTTGAAGAGTTCAATCTTTTTTGCTTTGGGTACAGACGGGGGATATTGCTAATAGAAAGTATTAGAGAAGTCTGACCCCAGGAAAGTGTAGCTATCCCCACTTCATCCACATATTAAATTATTACGCATATAGAAGAAAGCCCTGTGAATAAATGGATAATATTCAATGATAACGCTTTCTATTTGACAACTTTGTGAAAAGATGTTCAAAGCGTTGATATATGCGATTTTCCGTGCTAAAGTAATAGATGTGAAATAAATCACAAACAAACATACACCCCTTTGTTTGAACGTGAACATTTCTCCCATCCCCTTTGTGAAAAGAAGCATCTCCCGTAGAGATGCTTCTTTATTTTTTTGCCCTTTTTAGAATGTTATATCTCAACATAGAAAGCCCTAACTGTTATCAACAGTTAGGGCTTTTTTGTTCATTTATTTTAAACGCCAGAGCGATAAGTTTTCATAACTCACTCGGTCTACTTTTTGTTGCAACATTTTTTTCTTTAGCTCACGTTCACAAGTAGAAGGGGAAATTTGATAAATTGCTGCTAATTCTTTTGTTGTAAATGTATGAAAGCGATGGAATAAATCTTCTACTGATGGCGGTTGCTGGCAAACTAGCTTTTCACCGAGTAATTCTTCTAATATTTTTTCATAGACTTCATAGGAGTAACTGCCTGAAACTTTTAATCCCTCATCCTCAATATTTTCATTGAAGAATACAAAGCTTGGCACTTCATCTACTTCCATTTCTCGTGCGATGCATAAATCATTTTGGAAAGAGCGGGAAGCTTCCACGGATAAAAAGTCTGTTTGGAATTCTTCTACATCTAGATTTGTTTCATAAGCGATTTCTTGTAATGTACTGCATTGGCATACATTTTTTGTATTTAAATAGGTGTATTCCTGGAGCTTAGTTAAATAGCGATAACCTGCTTTTTTTCCTTGCAGTTCCGCAGCCTTTACGGCGATGGAAGGCAGGACAGGATGTGATAGGTCCACTAGCTCTTCTTGTGTTTGGCAACTATTAATACGCTGACAAGCACTGTTTAAAGAATTTAATTCTGTGCTCAGGACAAAGCGCATTGAAAAATAATGGCCATAGTTTATTTGTAATTGTCGGATTAGCGCTTGAAGTTCAAAGCTCCCCGGAGAAAGCAAATCAATGAACACATAAAGTTCAATCGGTTTGCTTAGAGATGGGGAGACAGCAGGTTTTTCGCTTAAATACTGAATATTGTTCACTCTAAAACCTCCTCGTCTTCGTCCGGTGCGTTGATCATGTGATGTGCAGTTTGGACAAGACGTTGATAGTACACGTGTCTAAATTTGCCGTCTAAGCCGACTTCATCCATAGCTTCGGACATGCACTCCAACCAAGCTTGAGCTCTTTCAGGAGTAATCTTAAATGGCATATGCCTAGCTTTCATCATGGGATGGCCGTGCTCTTGTGTATAAATGTTGGGACCGCCTAAATATTGAGTTTGAAATTGCTTTTGTTTGCGTGCGGTCTCAGTTAAATCATCAGGGAATATAGGCTTTAGCTTCGGATTGTTGGCAACTTTTGAATAGAAAATATCAATTAATTTATAGAGTCTTTCCTCACCAATTTCCTCAAATGGGATAATAGGTTTTTGCATCATAGATGTATCTCCTTTGCTTTAGCTGTAATCCTATTTTATCAACCTCTTTCTATTTTCTCAAACAAATGATACGTTATCTATTTCAAATTTCATAGAGTACAAAGTAAAAAGCCAATCTACGTGCTAAAATCATACATAATTAAACGTAAAAAGATGACAGTTAGCTAAGATTGGCCAGTAATATAAGAGACTTAAGCATTAAATGTATTCATAATAGATTGCACATAGTTCATCGTTTCTTTATAAGGAGGAACGCCGCCATATTTTGCAACTGCTCCAGGTCCTGCATTGTATCCAGCGAGCATTAAATCGTAATTGCCCCCAAATTTATCAAATAATTGTTTTAAATATTTAGTACCGCCCATGATATTTTGTTCGGCATCATACACATTGGAAACACCCAAGAATTTAGCGGTACTCGGCATTAATTGCATTAAACCTCCTGCACCAGCGGAGCTAGTAGCACTTGGATTAAAGCCAGATTCTTGTTTAATTACCGATTTTATCATTTTTTCCGGAATCCCATACATATTGGAAGCCTTCGTGATTAACTCATCAAAACCCGTTTGTGGCCCAGACCCTGTCGCGGCACTCATGGGCTGCTGTTTTGTATTTAACACAGACGCGGAACCATTTGTAAAGTTCATCGTAGCTGGACTGTAAACGGGAGATGTCCCGTTGTAATAAAGCGAGTTGGCACTGTTGGATAAGGAGCCTAAGCTGCCCAACAGTTGGGTCGGATTGAAGGCGTTGGCTAAATTACTATTCTGCATACCGCTAGAAGATAATAATTGCAATAATTGTGTTCCTGTATTCGACAAAGCATTAGACATACCAAGCATTTGCGAAGTATCGGATGATTCTGTTGATAAGCCAGCAGATTGCCCCATCATGTTAGCAAAAGAATTTGTTGTGTTATTTCCATTTATATCTGCCGTACTCGTATTAAGTGATTGTATATATGGAAGAATAGATTGAATGTTCATGAATAGACCTCACTTTTTATCAAACAGAGATTGTAAAAAATATCCCTTACACATGATGTAATAAGAGAAAGATCTTACTTTTTCGCATTCATCAAGCGGGCAATTTTTTTCTCTGCAGGACGGATGGGAATCGAATGGCTAGCAAGAAATTCAAGGAATGTTGCTTTTCCTTTTTCCTCATTTGATACTTCATATTCTAGTTCATAGTCTTCCGTACGTCCATAATTTGAATGGTCTAAAACTAGAAGACCACCCTCGTACTTTATTTCGGCACGTTTGGTGATAAGTGTACCTATATTATTTAAGTCTTTTATATTAATTTTTAATGCTTCAAGCCGTTGGTTTACTTCTGAGGCAGCAAGTGGGCCTTCTCCTTTTAGAAAAGAGTCTGCTTCGCTTGCAGTTAGCCTGTCCGTTGTTTCCATGAGCCCTATACCGGTGAACGGTTCTTTTAATGTACATTCAAAGGAAGAGCCTTTTTTTCGTATACGGAGACCTGCACGCAGCTGTTTCAGTAAGAAGTCCCTTGTATCAAAGTAATAATTGGTTTGTTCACGAAAGTCATCTTGTTTTAGGTTGAAATAGTTGGCGAGTTTGATAAACTCATCTTTTGTCAGCATATTTTTGAATTCAATTTCTAATTCTTGGGGCATTCTTTTCACCCTTTCTTATCCTGAATTATAGCGGAATATAGGCTAAAATGACAACAAAGGTGTACAGATGTAAAAATGAAGAATATGGTTAGAAAAGAACGTCTTTATGATAAAATAATATGGAGTTCTACAACTAAGTAAAGAGCGAACAATTTGATCGTGAAATCCATAATACAAAACAAGAGAAACACTTCACAAAAGGGGAGAAGAATAGTGAGAAAAACATATACGATTGGCAGTAGTACTTTAGAAAATACACATATTAATTTTCTACTTGAAAACCAAGAGGAGAATATAATGGGAACGCCGTCCGGCAAGCTTATTACAGACTCGGATGCCATGACTTTTGTATATATGATGGACGAGGAAGAGGGATATAGCTATGTGGAATTCCCGCAAGCTATTTGGCCGAATTTAGCTGCTGCTATGCAGATAAATGCAGTACCTGTGTTAAAATGGGATGCGGGTAAAGTGGAATTAGTTCATCTATGGGATGAATTAAGATCGCTAATATATAATATTGAAGGCAACTCTAATTACGGCGAAGCTTTTACAACAGCGGTTGAGGAAGTGTTTGCACAACTTTTGAGTGAAGCCTAAATGTGTTAGGGGGACTTATCATGGGACAATGGGATCGCTTTTTGCAGCCATATAAGCAAGCCGTTGATGAATTGAAAATAAAATTAAAAGGAATACGTGCTCAATTTGAGAAATCAAATAGGACATCGCCGATTGAATTTGTCACAGGCAGAGTAAAACCGCTTGCAAGTATATATGATAAGACATTGGAAAAAGGTTTGGTCTTTGAACCTTCCGATACACTTGCACATGAATTGCAAGATATCGCAGGCGTGCGAATTATGTGCCAATTTGTCGATGATATACCAGTTGTGATTGACCTTTTGCGTCAAAGAAATGATTTACATATCATAGAAGAAAAAGATTATATTACGAATGTGAAAAAAAGTGGATATCGTTCTTATCATATGATAATTGAATATCCTGTCGGAACCATTCAGGGCGAAAAAAAGATATTGGCAGAAATCCAAATACGAACGCTCGCTATGAATTTCTGGGCTTCAATTGAACATTCGTTAAACTATAAATATAAAGGGTTATTTCCTGACGAGATAAAAAAGCGTCTTCAAAGCGCAGCCGAAGCGGCATTCATGCTTGATGAGGAGATGTCTGAGATTCGCGAGGAGATTCGAGAAGCGCAGGCATATTTCACAGAATATAAAGAAGCAAACAATCCAGAAGTGCGCCAAAGCCAAGGGAAAGGAGATGAAGGAAAACGATGAGATTCGCAGTTCAGTCACGGAATGATCCACAGTCTAATGAACTGATGGAACGAGCTATTAACTATTTAACACATTTCGGGTTGGAATTAGACGAAGAAAAGCCGGAAATAGTCTTATCTATCGGCGGTGACGGTACACTATTACAGGCTTTCCATAGATATACACATATGCTATCAGAAGTGGCTTTTGTAGGAATCCATACAGGTCATCTCGGTTTCTATGCAGATTGGAAGCCAGCTGAAATTGAAAAATTGGTCATTTCAATTGCTAAAAATGAGTTTGATGTGATTGAGTATCCATTATTAGAAATGACGATTAATTATCAAGACAATACGGATTGTTTTACCTATTTAGCGCTAAACGAATCTACTGTGAAGTCGCCAGAGGTCACGCTAGTAATGGATATAGAGTTAAACGGTAAGCTATTTGAACGTTTCCGCGGCGACGGTCTATGTGTCTCTACTCCTTCCGGCAGTACAGCTTATAACAAGGCACTGGGAGGAGCCATCATTCATCCGTCATTAGAGACAATTCAACTAACGGAAATGGCTTCTATTAATAATCGCGTATTCCGTACAGTTGGCTCTTCGCTCGTGTTACCTGCACATCACAACTGTGTATTAAAGCCTGTAAAGGTGGATGATTTTATGGTAACGATTGATCATATTCAGCTTTTGCATAAAAACGTGAAAACCATTCAATATCGTGTGGCAAAAGATAAAGTAAGATTTGCGCGTTTTAGAGCATTTCCTTTCTGGCAACGTGTACACGACTCCTTTATTGATAGCGATTTGAGGGACTAATGAAAGATTTACGATACCATTTAACGTTTCATGCATCTCTAAATGGACAATTACTTAGAGATGCACTAGCTCAATTTGGCATTTCGAAGAGAACATTAACAGCGATCAAATTTCGCGGTGGCGCACTGTTGGTCAATGGTGAAGAACAGAATGTGCGTCGTCCCTTAACAGAAGGCGACGAAATTAAGGTTATTTTTCCTAAAGAAGAGATTAGTGCTGGCTTAATACCTGAAAAAGGACGTTTAACTATCTGTTATGAAGATCAAGCGTTATTGATTGTCGAAAAGCCGGATGGTCAAAGTTCTATACCCTCACATGACCATCCGACAGGCAGTATTGCGAATAAGATTGCGGGGCATTTGCAAGAGCAGGATGTGGCATCCACTGTTCATATCGTCACAAGATTAGACCGCGATACATCAGGGTTGATGTGTATAGCAAAGCACCGCCATATACATCATTTGCTCAGCGAAGCACAAAAATCGCATACCATTTACCGAACATATGAAGCTCTTGTACATGGCCACGTGAAAGAAGACTTTCAGCAAATCATCGCACCGATTGGCAGAAAAGCAGGAAGCATTATTGAACGTGAAGTAACAGAGGATGGACAATACGCCCATACGGATGTCACTGTCTTAAACCGTTTTAATGTAAATGGAGAAGAAGTAAGCCATGTTCGTTTGACTTTGCATACAGGCAGAACACATCAGATTCGTGTACACCTATCTTCGCTTGGACATCCATTGCTGGGTGATGACTTATATGGAGGAAAGTGCACATTGATTAGACGGCAGGCGCTGCACTGTGTTTCGCTAAAGCTTCAACATCCTCTCTCCCAAGAGGAAATGATATGGTATAGCAATCTTCCGGAAGATATGGAGCATATTTTGCTCAGCCATTCAAATAGTGGTGTAAATTAACAAGAGGCTGGGCCATAATTTCAAAAATAAAAATGCATGAAGGACAATACGCCTTCATGCATTTTTTCTATATGACTGCCTTTAAATATCCCAAACCCCTATTCAGTTTTGGGAGTGGACCGGAGCGGAAAAAGGTCGACTCCTGCGGGATTTAGTGCAATTTTGAGACCCCGCAGGAGCGTAAGCGACGAGAAGGCTCAAGGTGCGCCCCGCGGAAAGCGATCTTTTGGAGCGCAGGGGAACGGACTACTTTAGTTATGTCCCAGGCTCTTTTTTATATGATATTTTTGGGGTATAGTGCAGTAGATATAGTGATCACTGCAGGTAGAGCTTGAGCTGAATACTTGCAAGAATGAATTGATTAAGTCTTCCACTGCAAAGTGTGTCTAGCCAGAACTATTATGAATAAATAAAAGGTTAAAACGTTCTTTTATGAAAACGGATTTATGAAATTGATTCGACAGAAACACTAAAAAAGAATTGACCCTTGTCGAAACTTCGAACTATTATAGTAAGGTATTAAAAAAGATCCAAATCGAGAGGAGGGGACATGCATGATGGATAACACAACAGAAAATGATGAAGTACAATTTGATGAAGAGCATTTATGCTCGTTAATTCACCAAGGCGATACACTTGCATTCAGAGAAGAGTATTTATCGCTTCATCCATATGATCAGGCACAGTTTTATGAGAAGGTGGAACCAGATATACGACAGGTGATCTATCAATACTTGTCCCCGAAAGAGTTGGCGGAAATCTTCGAAGCTCTAGAACTTGACGATAATGGATATACTCGGTTTCTTGAGGAAATGACGCCTATTTATGCGGCGCAAATGATTTCAGAAATGTACACGGATGATGCGGTCGATGTATTAAATGAATTAGACAAAGACCAAATTAGCCATTTTTTAAAATTAATGAGCAATGAAGATGCCCAGGAAATTCGGGAGCTTCTTCATTATGAGGAATATACTGCGGGTTCTATTATGACCACGGAATATGTGGCAATCCCCGAAAATTCCACTGTAAGGTCTGCTATGACGATACTGCGGAATGAGGCGCCGAATGCCGAAACCATCTATTATATCTTTGTGGTGGATGATGCAGAACATTTGGCAGGTGTCATTTCATTGCGTGATTTAATTATCGCGGATGAAGATACACTAATCCATGAAATTATGAACGATCGTGTCGTAAGCGTGAAGGTAGCGGATGACCAGGAAGATGTAGCTCAGATTATGAAGGACTATAACTTCCTAGCGGTGCCCGTTATTAATTCAAAAAATGAAATGCTCGGTATTATCACAGTTGATGATATTATTGATGTTATTGATGAAGAAGCATCTGAGGACTATTCCAAGCTAGCAGGTGTTTCAGATATGGATACATTTGACAAGAATCCTTTTTTGGCTGCCAAAAAAAGATTACCTTGGCTTGTCATACTGTTGTTCCTTGGTATGATTACGGCTAATTTAGTTGATCTATTTACTGATACGCTTGAAAAAGTAGCGTTGTTGGCTGCATTTATACCGTTAATTGGCGGGACTTCAGGGAATAGTGGTACACAGGCGCTTGCGGTTGCGGTCCGGGGTATTGCGACAGGGAATTCAGAAGAAGATAACAAATGGGCATTGATGCTTAGAGAGATGGTCACTGGCATCATCATGGGAGTTGTTTGCGGGATCATCGCGCTCGGCATTGTATACTTCTGGCAACATACATTCCTTCTAGGATTGTTGGTAGGTGTGGCCATCTGTTGCTCAATCGTCGTGGCAACGTTGGCTGGTGCAGTGATTCCGTTAGTGATGCACCGCATGAATATTGACCCTGCAGTTGCTTCAGGTCCTTTTATCACAACATTAAATGACATTACCAGTATTCTGATTTACTTAGGAATTGCTACAGCTTTCATTAATCATCTCATGTGAACCCATATGGCATATTAGGCATATGATAAAAATAAAAAGGATGTGTGATTGTGGGAAAAGACCCACTCCTTTTTATCAAAACGCCCCCTGCTTTTTTTAGGGAAACGGTGGTCCCTGTCGAAACTGGCGAGGTGCTAATCGAAAATATAGTAATTGAAGACCAAACAGAGCACCTAGAGCACTTAGAGAATGAACAAAACCCAAGCAAACATAATCTTCAAGCTGATGAATTAGTAAAAAGAAAAGAGAGACTTCATTTCCTGTCAAAGCCATTCCAGCAAAGGGCATATCAGCCACTTGTATTTGTACTGAATGATGGGCAGGAGATTACTGGAGTAGTAAAGAAGTTTGATAGTGAGACAGAAGACGTCTTTATTCAAACCTCTGAAAAATTGTTAACATATAAGGTTTGGGAATTTTCTGATTTGGTGTGGAGAGGAAGCTCTTTCTTTAAAACACAGGTCCAACATGTTGAACAAGACAAAATCGATTTTGAGTAATAGAATATTTTTTTAAAAATTAGCCTAGATATTTTTCTAGGCTTTTTTTATGCTGAAAAATAATTCACACTATGAGTTATTTTTCGGTATGAAAAAAGCGAGATTCACCATAGTAAAGGAGAATCCCGCTTTTTCGCGTCTATTCGTTTTCTGGTTTAGGTATTTTTGTTAATCAGGACAAACATTTAAGAAGACGTCCTGGATGCATTGCACGCCGCAGAAGCAATTTAAATCCACAGTAATACAGCTATCTGTAAGGGCAAAATCCGTTACATCGCAAAGTGCATTTAAATCAATCGAGCCGCAATCGCAATCTTTATGAATGTTTTTGTTTGGTTTTAATACACGCAACGTTGCACAACAGCCATCAAATACATCTTCTACACGGAAAAATACAGAAAAACATCCGTGATGATGAGGTGGACCATCATTTTGTGAAGCGTGGTGACGCGATTTGAAAAATGCTTTAAATGGTGTGCCATCTTTTGTTAATAACATAAATACACGTGTGTCCGCATTGGATCTAGCCGGACTTACCAAGCCACCGAGAGGTTCTAGGAAACAGTTGGAAGGGCATTGGCAATCATTCGTGATGTCCTGTGTTTGAATGTCTAAGATTGCTTGCACGACATCACACACACAATTAGCTGAAGTGATTGGCTTAACGCTTGAACTTGAACTTGAACTGCTTGAACTTTCTCTTCCACAACCCATTATTATCACATCCTTATTCAGATTCTCTATAACATATGCCTTATTAAAAAAAGAGACTGGGCTATAAGAACAAAGGGCCCTAATCTTAGATTAGGGCCCTTCGTAATATTACGACGCTGTTTCACCTTGAGCGAGCTTTTTAGCGGCAAACGTCTAGGAAGACATCTTGCACGCATTGTACACCGCAGAAGCAATTTAGATCTACGGTAATGCAACTATCTGTAAGTTCAAAGTCAGTTACTTCACAAATTTTGTTGAAGTCAATAGAGCCACATTCTTTAAGGATGTTACGGTTTGGTTTTAATACACGTAATGTTGCACAGCAGTCATCAAAAATGTCTTCTACACGGAAGAAAACAGAGAAGCAAGACTGATGATGATGATGATTATTCATACCGCCTTGTGCTCCATTCCCTGGAGAATTCCGATGATGACGAGAGTTTTTGAAGAAAGCTTTAAACGGCGTGCCATCTTTAGTCACTAGCATAAATACACGAGTATCAGCATTTGATCTTGATGGACTTACTAAACCGCCTAGAGGTTCTAGGAAACAGCTGGAAGGACAAGGACCGCACTCGTTATTTTCTCGTTGAACTTGGAGGTCCAAAATTGTTTGTAATACGTCACACACGCAACTTCCTGAAATAATTGGGCTCACACTTGTACTTTCTCTTCCACAACCCATTCAAATTTCACCTCCTTATTTCCAATTCTTTATACTATATGGCTAATCAACGAGATGGCACAGGCTATTATCATTATTGCATTTGAATAAATTGAATCTAAAATTCGCATACTATCAGTAAAAAGGATGGGGAAGATATGAAAAAAAGTCTGTTGATATTTATCACTCTTTTAACTTTGCTTGCTGGATGCGGAAAATCTAATAGTACAGCTATCTCAGTCAATGATGACCACAAATATCAGGAAGAACGGCAATCGGTAGAAAAAGTTTTAGGTCATGACAAACATGTCCAGAAGGTATCTATCTTATTTACAAAAAAAGAGGCAATTGTGGGTGTTGAGGTAAAGCCATTTTCAAAATGGAATAAAAAGAAATATGAAAAGAAGTGGAAAAAAGAAATTAAGCGTGCGCTTCCTAATCGCGATGTGCTAGTTAGTACAGATCAGAAAATAATAATGGAAACAGATCGATTAAATGAGAAGAAAATGAGTGAGAAGAAGGTAAAAGAAAAAATTAAAAATCTAAAAGAATTAGCGGAGGAACAAACTTAATGGATGCAAAACAATATGATACTTTACAACAATCCCTGTCGCCAAAACCTTCCATTATAAAAAACTGTTTAAAGGCTTTTCTCGTAGGGGGCATCATTTGCACAATTGGCCAGCTGATCACGTTTTTTTATATGACTTATTTTAACTTTACAGAAAGAACAGCAGGAAACCCGACAGTCGCAACCATAATTTTCTTATCAATGCTATTTACTGGATTTGGGCTTTATAAGAAACTTGCACAATTTGCAGGAGCTGGCAGCGCTGTACC
Source organism: Rummeliibacillus sp. GQ308 (assembly GCF_059759115.1). Lineage (NCBI taxonomy): Bacteria > Bacillati > Bacillota > Bacilli > Caryophanales > Caryophanaceae > Rummeliibacillus > Rummeliibacillus sp. GQ308. The sequence continues at coordinate 623,315 of NZ_JCAXDQ010000001.1, forward strand.
TGTTACAGGTTTTGGTAATGCTGTTATTTCATCAGCAATTGAACATAAATCTGAAGGATATGTACTCGGTGTCGGTGGCAATATTTTTAAATTAGCTGGTTCTGTTATTGTATTCGGCGTTGTATCAGCCTTCGTTGTAGCACTAGTAAAACTTATATTAGTAACGGTGGGGGTGACGAATTGGTAATGGATCAAGGAGTAATTTATTTCCCATCAAAGCCTTCCATTATTGCTTCTGGAGTAGTAGGTGGGCCTCTAGAGAAAAAAAGTGTATTCGCTGCAGATTTTGATCTTCTTTTAGATGATGAAAGAGCAGAAGAAAAATCTAATGAAAAAGGTCATAAGCAGATGGCTCTTCAAGCATGTCAAATTGCGTTAGAAAAAGCGAATATTAAAGAACGTGATGTTGACTTCCTTATGAGTGGAGATTTAGTTAATCAAATGACCCCCTCCAACTTTCTGGCGTCTACGCTAGGTATTCCGTATTTTGGACTTTATTCTGCCTGTGCTACTTCCATATCTGGAGCTATTGTGGCAGCACTGCTAACAGAATTAGGGGCAAGTAAATATGCCTTGGCTGGTGCAGCAAGCCAGCATAACTCCATTGAAAGACAATTTCGATATCCAGTGGAATATGGCGGACAAAAACCTGGTACAGCTCAATGGACCGTAACAGCAGCAGGCTATGCATTAATTGCAAAAGGGCAGATGAATAGTCCTGTTATAGAGGCTGCAACTGTCGGAAAATCCATCGATTTGCAGCAAAATGATCCTTTCCATATGGGGGCAGCTATGGCACCTGCAGCTTGCGACACAATTACAAGGCATTTAAAAGGAAGAGGCCAATCATTAAGCGATTATGATTTAATCATTACGGGAGATTTGGCGAAGGTTGGTCTTCCAATATTACAGGAATGTTTAATTAAAGAAGGGATGGCTCAGCAAGATGTCATGAAAATCCGTGATGCCGGAGCAGAATTCTATGGAGATGATCAAAAATTTCTAGCCGGAGCAAGTGGTGCGGGGTGCTCTGCATCTGTCTTTTTCAGTACTATTCTAAAGGGATTGAATGAGAAGAAGTATGAAAGGGTCTTAGCAGTCGCAACAGGAGCATTGCTTTCACCGCTTACTGTTCAGCAAAATGAGTCTATTCCTTGCACGGCACACGCCATCGAAATTTCAATGAAATGAGGATATAAATATGATTGCAACATTGTTGATTGCTTTTATTGTAGGAGGCCTTATTTGTGTTGTAGGGCAACTGATTATGGATTTAGGAAAACTGACCCCAGCACATACTTTAAGTATTCTGGTTGTTCTTGGTTCAGTTTTAGACGGCTTTAATTTGTATGAACCGTTAATTGACTTTGCTGGAGCTGGTGCAACTATTCCGATCACCTCCTTTGGTAACTCCTTGACCCACGGTGCTCTAGCGGAAGCAGAAAAGCACGGATGGATTGGCGTTCTGACAGGAATGTTCGAAGTGACAAGTTCGGGTATCAGTGCAGCAATTGTTTTTGGTATGATTGGTGCGCTTATTTTCCACTCAAAAGGTCAGCATCCATAGACATACGCCCGGTCTCTCTTTTCCAAATGGCATAGGATATAGAGAAAAGAGAGGAGGGGATGTATATGTCATGGGGATACGGATGCGGAGGCGGTTACGGATACGGAGGCGGCTTCGGCGGAGGCTGCTATGGTTATGAAGGTGGTGGATCTTCTTACGGTGGATCTACTTTCATTTTAATCGTTGTTTTATTCATCTTGTTGATTATTGTTGGCGCAAGTTTCATTTGCTAGAGGAGGATATTGAATGAATTCACCTTTCTTTCGTAAGATTGAACAAAAGACTGGGGTTCCGATGGAAGAAGTCTTCGCACTAGCAAATGCCATTCAAAGCGCCGACTTTCAAGATGAACGTCAAGTACGTAAAATCGTAAAAAAAGTAGCGAAGCTTGCAAATAAGCCTGTTTCAAAAGATCTAGAAGAGCAAATTGTCAATTCTATTATGAAGAATGGCAAGAATTTGGACATAAGTAAAATCCAAGATATGCTTTAATATAAGATTCCCTCGGCATGATGTTTATCTTTTGAACATATAGGGTATAAAGGATAAAAAACTGTCGGGGGTGCTTATAATGAGTTATATTTTACCAATAAATGACTATCAAGCTGCTCAATATATCAATCGCTCTGCACAAACTAGAGAATCCTATTCATACATTGAACGTGTTGAGAAAGTCAAAAATTCATCAAAGTTTCAGCAGGAGTTAGAGCAAAAAAGACAAACGATGAAGCAATCTTTCTATGTAGAGAAAAAAAGATCTACACCTGTACACCAACCAATCATACACAGGCCTAAACGCCATACAGCTGATTCTTACGATCACGAAATTGTGAATAAAACGGATAAGGGATTGATTTGCAACTTATATGTCTAATATGCTCATTTCATCAATGGATCAACCTAAACCCTTTCATACTTCTTCCAAATAAAAAGCTACGATGTACTTGAGATTCAAAGACATCGTAGCTTTTTTGCTGTTATATTATTTTTTCCATAGCGCGGTAAGGTATTCCGGCATCGAGAAATTCTGGAGAAGTGATGATATAATTCTGTTTCTCGTAAAAAGGAATAGCATGCGTTTGGGCATTCAACTTTACTTTACGAATCTCTGAGCCATGAATAAAATCTTCTAGGCAATTCATCATGAGAATACCAATCTGCTTTCGCCGGAAATCTGGTAAAACGCATACGCGTTCTACAACAGCTACTAGTTCATCTGTAAATCTTACACGCCCAGCGGCAATCGGTCGATTATCAAAGTATGCGACAAAGTGTGTAGCACTCTCATCATATTCATCTATTTCTAAAGGTTGAGGAATTCCTTGTTCTTTCACAAACACTTCTCTTCGAACAAAAAAAGCATCCTGCAATTCTTTTTCTGTTTCAACAATCTTAGCGAAAACCAATAATTACTCTTCTCCTCTAAGTCGGTAAGTTTCAAACACTGTCCAAGAACCATCCTCTAACTGATAAAGCAAATGAATACGATTAATTGTTTCGTTGAAATCAACCTTTGTCATGCGCAATTGGCCAAAGACATCATCATGTTCCCCGTCGCTCATATCTTGGGCAATCGTAATATGAGGTACAAATTTATATTTTGCTTCGCCGCCTGCAACATCATTTTCTAATGCCTCGTATAAGCGCATAAGTTGTTCTGTCGGCTCCACTTTTAAATAAATGGCATTATTTACAGGTGCAAAAGAGCTAATCTTTGAAATAGAAATAGTTAGCGGATTAAATTGTTCGCACACCTTCTTAATAGATGCTGAGATTTCCTCAATTTCAGAAGATTGGATTTCTGTTTCTCCTTTTAATGTAATATGCGGAGTAATTTTTGCGTAATGGGTATCATATCTTTTACGATAAGAGTTAGCAAAATCTTGGATTTCTTTTGATGGGAATGCAACAATTCCATATTTCATATTATGAAAACCTCCTTAATAGAAAAATAATTAACTTAATTTTCAGTATAGCAGAAATTACTGTAAAGGTTATTACCTAACTATTTATTTTTGACCGAAATTTTGTCGGATAGCTCTTTTTAAGTCAGCTTGCCAAAATTTCCACGTATGTTTGCCCTCAAATTCATCGTAAAACGTTTCAACATCTAGTTCCTTAAGCAGTTGGTGAAGTTTTCGGTTTGGTGTCAAAAAGTCTTTTACTTTTTTATCCATCGTCACGACTTCCGTTTCTAAAGAACCGATAACGTGATATACCGAAAAAGCATGAGGATCTTTCATTTCTTGGACTTTCTGGAGCACCTCTTCATTCACTTGCGGCGATTGAAGCAGTACCTTTCCAAAAGTATTAGGATAGGCGACAGCGGCAAGCAAAGATACTGTGGCTGCTTGAGAATCACCAATGAGTGCCCGGGCCATGCCCATATGATAAGTGGAATAATTTTTGTCTAAATAGGGCACAAGCTCATGTGCTAAGAAACGCAAATAAGCGGTATGTAAGTCGCCATTTGGCAAGTACTTGCGTCTACGATCTTCCACATTTTTATATGGAACGCCCACAATAATTAAATTTTCAATCTCTTCATTTGCCAAATATTCATCGGCAATTCTAGAAATGCGTCCTAACTGAAAATAGTCGCGCCCGTCAGAAGCGATTAAAATAGTATATTTGTAAAGCGGTGAATAATTTTCTGGTAGATAAATCAACAAATGTAATTCTTCTTGTAGTGCTTCGCTAAAAAATGCTATATCGTTAATAGTTCCTTGTCCCATACCAAACACACCCTTCAACATTCTGTAGGGAAATTGTAACATATGAATTTGCAAAGGTATAATAAGAAATATAGGGAGAAATGAGGTCATTATTATGTATAATGAAAAAGTGAATATATCCTCCGAAAACGTCCGAAATGCAGCAAAAGAAGCAATTTTGCGACGTGGCGTATTGATTAGCGATATCGCCGAAATTGTATTTGAAATGCAATATCCCTATAGCAACGGCTTGACACTGGCACATTGCATTCAATCAGTCGAACGGGTTCTCAATAAGAGAGAGGTACAGCATGCTATTCTCGTCGGAGTTGAATTAGATGAACTAGCAGAAAAGGGAATGCTATCCCAGCCGTTGCAGCAATTAATAGAATCAGATGAAAGCCTGTTTGGCATTGATGAAACACTTGCGATAGGCTCTGTTCTCACATACGGAAGTATAGCAATGACAACGTATGGACATTTAGATAAGCAAAAAATCGGCATCATCAAGAAATTGGATACTAGAGACGGAACAGGCGTCCACACATTTTTAGATGATTTGATTGCAAGCATTGCTGCATCTGCTTCTTCTCGACTAGCACATCGTATTCGCGACGTCGAAGAAACAGGTGAATCCATTGCAGGAAGAGACAGAGTATAGCGTCTTTGGGCAGCGTCATACTTGGCGCTGTTTCGTCGCGTTATGCAAATTTATAAAGAAAATATGGTGATAGTATGAAATGGTGGATCATCCTACTATGCAGCTTGGTACTTGTAGTACTTGCCGGCTGTACATTGGACAATTCTTCTAGCAATGAACAAGAAACTGAAACATCAGAAAAGGTACCTGTAAAGGTAATAAGCGTGATGGATGGCGATACAATTAAGGTAAAATATAATGGTGAACTAAAAAAAGTTCGCTACTTATTGATTGATACACCCGAGATGTATCATAAACAACTTGGTGAGCAGCCATACGGGCGCGAGGCACAGTCTAAAAATAGAGAGATATTGAATCATGCTAAAAACGTTTCCTTAGAGTTTGATGTTGGCGATAAGGAGGACAAGTATGGCCGCCTGCTAGCTTATGTCTATGCAGATGGAAAAAGTGTGCAAGAACAATTAGTGGCTGAGGGACTAGCGCGTGTTGGCTATATCTATCAGCCGAATACAAAGTATGTAAATGAATTTAAAGATATTCAAGAACAAGCTAAGAAAAAGAAGATAGGGATATGGAGATATGACGGATATGTGACGGATCGAGGATTTGTCAAATCTGTTGTTGAAAAGCAACAACATACGAAAAATTCAAACGGGACTTTCCGACAAAAAGATAACGGAAAAAGTGCTTGTACGATTAAAGGCAATATCAACAGCAAAGGAAATAAACTATACCACATGCCAGGAATGGCTCAGTACAATAATGTAAAACCGGAAAAAACATTTTGTACAGAAGAGGAAGCCAAAAAGGCAGGTTTTACAAAAGCGGCAAGGTAGGTGTATCAATGACAAAAATCTATATGCTTCGCCATGGAGAAACAGATTGGAATTTAGCGGGGAAAATTCAAGGTGGGACAGATACTGTACTGAATGAAAATGGGAAGCGGCAGGCGATTGCTTGTAGGAATTACTTTCAAGATAAAAATTGCCAAGCTATTTTTAGTAGCACACTTCAAAGAGCACGGCAAACTGCTACTATAATGAATGAAACGCTGCACCTGCCATTAATTTTGATAGACGAGTTTAAAGAACGAAACTTTGGCAAGGCAGAAGGACTAACACTAGAAGAACGTTTGAAATTATATCCAAGCAAGCAATATCCGAACCAAGAATCTATGGAAAGTCTCTGCCAAAGGTTAGCAAAGGGTTTGCAAAAGATTCAGCAAAGCTATCCCCACGATGAGGTTATCTTAGTCACACATGGAGCAGTCATCCATACAATCTTTGATATGGTCGATAAGATAGCAGTTTTTCCGGAAGTCCCTCGCTTATCAAACGGTGGAGTTAGCACAATATCATATGAAAAAGAGAAATGGTTATTAGAAACATATAATGATACAAGCTATATGACGGATTTAAAACAAGAGGGCAAGTAGAAACAGTATGTTGTTATTACAACTTTAAATGCTTAAAAAGGATAGATAGAGACGATTGAAACAGCTCTATCTATCCTTTTTTATGTGATTCTATTAGAAGAATGAAAAATAGACGATTTAAACTATGGTTTACTCTTCATCATAATAACTACTATTATTCCAGCTATTCCTATAATAGCGAGTAAACAATAGACTAGAGTGTTTCCAAACCAGTATAGAAAATAAGGCAAAACTATCAAAACTATACCTAATAAGATAAGAACAATGCCCGTGCCCTTTGCTAACTTTTCTTTATCCCCTTCAAAAGTTGTTTCATTATAACTCGCAATTAGAAAAAGCATCTTTTTATACCAAATTAAATAACCTAATAAGATTAAAATGAATCCCACAATTAAAGTTAAAATAAACCCGTTAAGATTCATATCCGCTCTTCCGTCCTTTACAATTTAATATGTATTAGAATACGTAAAAAACCTAAAAGTGTAAAATGTTGATTTCATCATACTATGCAACAAAAAACTTGAACAATCTTTATCCTATAGCGTAGCGGAAGACGGCGTCTCCTGCGGGAAAAGCTTGAGCTGAAAGCCCCGCAGGAACAAAGTGACGAGGAGATTGAAGCCAAGCCCGCGGAAAGCGCCGTCTGGAGCGCAGCGATATAAGCAGACATTATGGGGAAAAATTAAACCTCGTTTTTACGGTCGGCTAGCTATAGATAGCATCTTCTACTTGAAAAGCTTGAGCTGAAAGCCCCACAGGAACAAAGTGACGAGGAGATTGAAGCCAAGCCCGCGGAAAGCGCCGTCTGGAGCGAAGCGAAATAAGTAGACATTATGAGCAAAAATTAAACCTTGTTTTTACATTCGGCTAGCTATAGATAGCATCTTCTACTTGAAAAGCTTGAGCTGAAAGCCCCGCAAGAACGAAGTGATGAGGAGATTGAAGCCAAGCCCGCGGAAAGCGCCGTCTGGAGCGGTGCGGTTTATAATTAGTTATTTAAAAAGCGAACATTATATAAATAAAATTATATAATGTTCGATTATTGGTTTGACAGCTGGATAATCCTGTAGTATTATCAGGGTGTAATAAGAAATTCTCTCATATATCCCCGGGAATATGGCCCGAAAGTTTCTACCCAATAACCGTAAATTATTGGACTATGAGAGAAAGTAGAACCGTTTGCTGGATAGAATGGGACCAGTGTACCCATTTTCACTTTCCGGACAGACTACTTTCTCTTTGAAAGTAATCTGTCCGGTTTTTTATTTCAAAAGAATGCAGAGTAGAGTGATGTCTTACTTAATCTTTATGTTAGATGGAGGGAAAGAGATGCCACAAGTTGGGGTAATTATGGGAAGCACATCTGATTGGGAAACAATGAAGCATACATGTGCCATTTTAGAGGAACTGAAAATCGACTTTGAAAAACGAGTAGTATCAGCTCACCGAACGCCAGAATTATTATTCCAATATGCCGAAGGGGCAAAGGAACACGGCATAAAAGTAATAATCGCTGGTGCAGGAGGAGCGGCCCACTTACCAGGTATGACAGCTGCTAAGACAACGGTTCCCGTTATTGGCGTTCCAGTACAAACAAAGGCGCTCAATGGGTTAGATTCTCTTTTATCGATTGTGCAAATGCCTGGCGGTGTGCCAGTCGCAACAGTAGCAATCGGGAAAGCAGGTGCAACAAACGCTGGTCTGCTGGCTGCTCAAATTTTGGCGACATCAGATGAAATGTTAGCGGAAAAGTTAGAAAGAATGCGCAATGAGACAAGGGAGAAGGTGCTAAACAGCAGTGAACAACTTACATAGCCTTGTGATTGTACCGGGGCAAACGATTGGCATTATCGGCGGAGGACAGCTTGGCAGAATGATGGCCATTGCTGCGAAAGCAATGGGGTTTCGTGTTGCGGTATTAGATCCCACTCCAAATGGGCCATGTGCACAGGTAGCAGATGTTGAGATTATTGGTGCTTATGATGATACAGAAAAATTACAAGAACTTGCAGGTGTAAGTGATGTCATTACATTTGAATTCGAAAATATTAGCTCTCCAGCATTGAATTGGCTTAGTGATTATGCGTATTTGCCTCAAGGCTCTGCATTATTAAGAATCAGCCAAAACCGTATTGCTGAAAAAACGGCTCTAAAGTCCAGCGGTGTTGAGGTCGCTCCATATTGTGTCATTCAAACCTTGGAGGAACTTGCAATCGGGGTAGAAAAAATAGGATTTCCGTGCGTATTAAAAACAGCTCGCGGCGGTTATGACGGTAAAGGGCAGCTTGTAATAAAGAGCCGTATAGATTTATCTCGCGCAAGCGATCTTATACAAAGCGGTGTCTGTGTATTAGAAGCTTGGGTGCCCTACGTGAAAGAAATATCTGTCATTTTGACTAGAAAAGCAGACGGTGAATGCACGTGCTTCCCAATTGCTGAAAATATTCATCAAGACAATATTTTAGCGCAGACCATTGTACCTGCCCGCATCAGTGAAAAAGCAGCCGAAGAGGCTACCAAACAGGCAATGATGCTCGCAGAAAAGCTAGAAGTTGTCGGCACGCTTGCGGTCGAGATGTTTTTGACAGAAGAAGATAAAGTGATTATGAATGAACTCGCACCACGGCCGCACAACTCAGGACACTTCACACTGGATGCCTGCGAAACCTCACAATTTGAACAGCATATTCGGGCAATCTGTAATTGGCCACTAGGAAGTACCGAATTGCTAAAACCCGTTGTCATGATGAATTTGCTGGGACAGCATATGGAGAACGCGATTACAACGATATCACATAGTCATGGGTGGAAGTATCACATTTATGCAAAAAAAGAAGCGGCGTTTAATCGGAAAATGGGCCATATTAATATTCTTCACCGGAATACAGAAGAAGCTCTTGTGCAAATTGAAAAAAGCGGATTATGGAAAACACCCTTAAACACATAAATCATGCACATATATTGAAATAGGTGTTTGACTATCTTTATGGCGTATTTTATCAATTATTTAGTCATACTATTCGGAAAATGGAGGGGCAGGAATGGAAAAGAGAGAGATGTTATATGAAGGGAAAGCAAAAAAGATATACGCAACAGATCAGGAAGATGTAGTCCTAATACAATATAAGGATGAAGCCACTGCTTTTAATGGGGAGAAAAAAGCAGAGATTGCAGGTAAAGGGGTTTTAAATAATTCGATTACAAGTTTGCTGTTTTCAAAGCTTCATAGCGAAAACATTCAATCTCATTTCATCCAGAAAATTTCCGAACGAGAGCACCTTGCAAAGAAAGTATCCATTATTCCATTGGAAGTGGTAGTGCGAAACAAAGCTGCCGGTAGCCTGTCCAAAAGGCTCGGTATAGCAGAGGGCGTGCCATTCTCTAAACCGCTTGTTGAATTTTACTATAAAGATGATGCATTGGGCGATCCACTGCTCAATGAAGATCATATTGAAGAACTGGCGATTGCTTCCACAGCGGATGTAATTTTGCTAAAACAGTATGCACAGCAGGTAAATGCAGTGTTGAGTGCTTTCTTTCAAGAACTTGGTATTACACTTATAGATTTTAAATTAGAGTTCGGCAAAACAGCAGACGGTAAAATTTTGCTTGCAGATGAAATATCGCCGGATACTTGTCGACTATGGGAAACAGCTACAAATAAAAAGCTAGATAAAGATGTCTTTCGCCGGGACTTAGGCAGTTTAACAGAAGCTTACCAAACGATTCTCATGAAATTGGAGGAAGAAATCCATGTATAAGGTACAAGTATATATTACATTGCGTGAAAGTGTATTAGATCCTCAAGGTTCGGCTGTAAAACAATCCTTGCATAGCCTTGGCTATAAAGGAGTTGAAGATATACGAATTGGTAAATATCTTGAACTTACCATTGATCAAAAAGAACAAGATATAGATGGTTTGGTCAATGAAGTGTGCCAGAAACTCCTGGCAAACACGGTGATTGAAGACTATCGCTACGATATCAAGGAGGTTGCCGCGCTATGAAGTTTGCTGTCATTGTATTTCCTGGTTCGAACTGTGATGCTGATATGTACCATGCCATCAAGGATGAGCTTGGTGAAGAGGTGGATTATGTTTGGCATACTGAAGACAATCTAGATCGCTATGATGGCATTTTGCTTCCTGGAGGATTTTCTTATGGAGACTACCTTCGAAGTGGGGCGCTTGCGCGTTTTTCAACTATCATGGAGCAGGTAGTTAAGGCAGCTGTGGAAGGGAAGCCTGTGCTTGGCATCTGCAATGGATTTCAAATTTTATTGGAAGCAGGCCTTTTACCTGGCGCGATGAGAAGAAATGAACAGCTTTCATTTATTTGCCGAAATGTGAAACTAAAAGTAGAAAACAGTCAGACTCCTTTCACCAATCTATATACAACTGGTGAAGTGCTTTCCATTCCGATTGCACATGGTGAAGGAAATTACTATTGCGATAATCAAACACTAGAAGAATTAAAAAAAGAAAATAGAATCCTGTTTACCTATCATGAAGAAAACCCGAATGGAAGCCTCGAGAATATTGCCGGCATTATGAATGCGAGAGGCAATGTGCTGGGTATGATGCCACATCCTGAACGAGCTGTAGATGCGCTCCTAGGATCAGAGGACGGGCTGAAGCTGTTCCAATCAATCGTTAAGAGCTGGAGGGAATCACATGTCGTTACTGCTTGAACCTACTGTTGAATCCATTAAAGAAAATCGTTTGTATGCTGAAATGGGATTATCTGATGAAGAATTTGCATTGGTTGAAAAAATTCTGGGACGCACGCCTAACTACACGGAAACAGGTCTTTTTTCTGTCATGTGGTCAGAACATTGCTCCTATAAAAATTCAAAGCTCATTTTAAAGAAGTTTCCTGTAACAGGCGAAAAAGTATTACAGGGACCAGGTGAAGGAGCAGGGATTGTCGATATCGGTGACGATTTAGCCGTTGTATTTAAAATCGAAAGCCACAATCATCCATCGGCTATCGAACCCTATCAAGGAGCTGCCACAGGTATAGGGGGTATTATCCGTGATGTCTTTTCGATGGGAGCACGCCCTATTGCTTTATTAAATTCGCTTCGTTTTGGAGAACTGCAAAATCCTCGTGTGAAATACCTGTTCAAAGAAGTAGTTGCAGGTATTGCAGGATATGGAAATTGCATTGGCATTCCAACAGTAGGAGGAGAAATCCAGTTTGATTCTTCCTATGAAGGCAATCCTCTTGTCAATGCGATGTGCGTCGGTTTAATTGCACATAAGGATATCAAAAAAGGCCAAGCGCATGGCATAGGGAATACTGTCATGTATGTAGGTGCAAAAACAGGACGCGATGGAATTCATGGAGCTACATTTGCTTCAGAGGAGCTTTCCCAAGCATCCGAAGAAAAACGCCCTGCCGTTCAAGTCGGTGATCCGTTTATGGAAAAACTATTGCTTGAGGCATGTCTTGAGCTTGTTCAATCAGATGCGCTTGTTGGCATACAAGATATGGGTGCAGCAGGTTTAACCAGTTCTTCTGCCGAAATGGCAAGCAAAGCTGGTTCTGGCATTGAAATGCATCTCGATCATGTTCCACAACGCGAAACAAATATGACCGCCTATGAAATGATGCTTTCCGAGTCACAGGAGCGCATGCTACTTGTTGTTAAAAAGGGTCGTGAAAACGAAATCGTCGAATTGTTTTCGAAATATGGCCTTGAAGCCGTATCTATTGGAAGAGTAACAGATGATCACCAATTGACACTATTCCATCAGGGCGAAAAAGTAGCACAGGTGCCGGTGGATGCACTTGCCGAGGATGCACCAGTCTATCATAAACCATCAAAAGAGCCGCAGTTTTTCCGCGATTTCCAAGCAATGAACGTAAAAGTTCCAGTGGTTACAGATTATAAAGAGACTCTTTTGAATCTTTTGGCACAGCCTACTATTGCCAGCAAAGAGTGGGTGTACAACCAATATGATTATATGGTGAGAACAAATACAGTCGTAGCGCCGGGCTCTGATGCCGCAGTTGTCCGCATTCGAGGAACGAAAAAGGCTCTTGCAATGACAACAGACTGCAATTCGCGTTACTTATACTTAGACCCTGAAAACGGAGGGAAAATCGCTGTAGCCGAAGCAGCTAGAAATATTGTATGTTCCGGCGGAGAGCCACTTGCTATTACAGATTGCTTGAATTTCGGCAACCCGGAAAAGCCAGAGATTTTCTGGCAGCTTGAGCAAGCGGCTGACGGAATGAGCGAAGCTTGCAGAACGCTGAAAACGCCGGTAATTGGCGGTAATGTTTCGCTCTACAATGAAACAAATGGTGAAGCAGTATACCCAACCCCTGTAGTAGGCATGGTAGGGCTTATTGAAGATACAGCACATATCACGACACAAACGTTTAAAGATGCGGGTGATTTGATTTATATCATCGGCGAGGCAAAGGAAGAGTTTGGTGGAAGTGAACTCCAAAAGATGGTAGAAGGAAAGATCTTTGGGAGTGCCCCAGCTATTGATTTAGAAATCGAACAAAAGCGCCAATCCCAATTGCTTCAAGCGATTCGATCAGGACTTGTTGCATCAGCTCATGACATTTCTGAAGGTGGGCTATCTATCGCACTGGCTGAATCATTATTTGGTCAAAATCAATTGGGAGTAAAAGTATCTATAAAAGGTATTGAAACAGCAGCACTCTTCGGTGAAACACAATCTCGTTTCCTTCTATCGATTAAGGAAGAGAATCAAGCTGCATTTGAAGCATTGATGGATGATGCTGTATGTCTCGGTAAAGTGACGTCCACACCAACGCTTATCGTTCATAACGAAAAGGGAGAGCTACTAATAGATGCGGCTGTCCAAGAATTGCAGGATGTGTGGAAAGGAGCAATCCCATGCTTGCTGAATTAAAGGGTTTAAATGAAGAATGCGGCGTATTTGGGATATGGGGCCATCAGGATGCAGCAAATATTACATATTACGGACTCCATAGCCTTCAACACAGAGGGCAAGAAGGCTGCGGAATGGTTTTAACAGATGGAAAAAATCTAACTGGTGCAAAAGGCGAAGGACTTGTCACAGAAATATTCACATCAGAAAAAATGCAAGGACTTTCTGGGCATGCGGCGATTGGACATGTACGTTATGCAACAGCAGGAGGTGGCGGATATGAAAATGTCCAGCCATTCCTCTTTAACTCACAAAGCGGTGGGCTTGCACTGGCACACAATGGAAATCTGGTGAATGCGGCACAGTTAAAAGATCAGCTGGAAGCACAGGGAAGCATTTTTCAGACCACTTCAGACACGGAAGTTCTTGCTCATCTAATTAAACGCGGTGGTTTTGCTGATTTGAAGACGCGTGTTAAAAATGCGCTTGGGATGTTAAAGGGAGCATATGCTTTTTTAATCATGACCGAGACGGAAATGATGGTAGCTCTTGATCCACATGGTCTTAGGCCATTGTCTTTAGGAAAGATTGGCGATGCGGTTGTTGTAGCTTCTGAAACATGCGCCTTAGACATCGTCGGCGCTCAATTTATACGGGATATTGAACCGGGTGAGCTTGTGATCATTAATGAGGAAGGCATTCATTCTGAGAGATTCGCACATGCGACACAGCGCTCGATGTGTTCAATGGAATATGTTTATTTCTCTCGTCCTGACAGCAATGTAGATGGAATTAATGTTCATACAGCGCGTAAAAATTTGGGGAAACAGCTGGCGCTAGAATCAGTGATCCATGCAGATGTCGTGACGGGGGTACCCGATTCTGGCGTTTCAGTAGCGATTGGCTATGCGGAAGCATCTGGTATTCCATACGAGATGGGCCTCATAAAAAACCGTTATGTCGGACGAACATTTATCCAGCCATCACAGTCTCTTCGGGAGCAAGGGGTGAAAATGAAGCTCTCACCTGTGAGAGGGGTTGTAGAAGGTAAACGTGTAGTCATGGTCGATGATTCGATCGTACGAGGAACAACAAGCAAACGAATTGTAGCCATGCTGAAAGAAGCGGGGGCGAAAGAAGTGCATGTTTGTATCAGCTCACCGCCTATTAAAAATCCTTGCTTTTATGGTATCGATACATCGACGCAAGACGAACTGATCGCATCGAAACTGTCAGTCGAGGAGCTGCGTGAATTGATTGGAGCAGACTCGCTTACTTTCTTAAGTGTAGAGGGCATGGTCAAGGGAATTGGTAGGCCTTATGCAGATGGAGGGCAATGCTTAGCATGTTTTACAGGCCAATACCCAACGGAAATTTATCCGGCATCAGAACCTGTATCAGAAAATCTAACAGTAGAAGAAGTAAAATTGGGAGCTAACTGACGCTCAAACAATTAATATTGGTAAAAAATAGAAATGCTAAAAAGGAGTCATTCCATGGCAAATGCATACAAACAAGCTGGTGTAGATATTGAAGCCGGCTATGAATCCGTAGAACGCATGAAAAAACATGTGGCAAGAACGATGAGGCCAGAAGTGATGAGTGGACTTGGCGGCTTCGGCGGACTATTTGACCTTTCCACACTAGGTTTAAAGGAACCTGTCTTAGTATCAGGTACAGATGGCGTTGGGACAAAGCTTCTTCTAGCGATGAAGATGGGACGCCATGACACAATCGGCATTGACTGTGTCGCAATGTGTGTAAACGATATTGTCGTACAGGGAGCACAGCCACTTTATTTTCTTGATTATATTGCGTTGGGCAAAGCTGTGCCGGAACGTATTGAAGACATTGTAAAAGGAATTGCAGAGGGCTGTGAGCAAGCAGGTTGTGCATTGATCGGTGGCGAAACAGCTGAAATGCCTGGCATGTATGATGCGGATGAATATGATGTGGCTGGTTTCGCTGTAGGGGCGTGCGAGAAATCTCAATTAATCACAGGAGCATCCATCCAGCCTGGCGATGCGATTATTGGACTTGCTTCAAGCGGCATTCATAGTAATGGGTTTTCGTTAGTACGAAAAGTTGTTGAAGATATGCCTTTGGATCAGTATGTTGAGGAGATTGATGGAGTACTAGGCGATGTGCTGCTTACACCTACGAGAATTTACGTAAGAGCTATTCAGGCTGCGATGCAAGAATTTGAAATCAAAGGAATGGCCCATATTACAGGTGGAGGTTTTGTAGAAAATCTCCCTCGCATGCTGCCTGCCGGAGTAGGAGCAGTTGTGAAACTCGACACCTGGAAGGTTCACCCAATATTTTCTTTATTGCAGAAAAAAGGGCAAATCTCAACACATGAAATGTACCAAATCTTTAATATGGGCATTGGTTTGGCTGTGATCGTGAAACGTGAAGACGCCGAACGTGCTGTAGCTCATTTTAAAAAATCAGGTGAAGAAGCCTATATTATTGGCGAAACAGTTGCAGGGGAAGGAGTGTCGTTTGCCTAATGAAAAAAATTGCTATTTTTGCATCAGGCAACGGCTCAAACTTTCAATCCATCATGGAAGCTGAAGCAAAGAAAGAACTAAAAATAAAAACGTCCCTTCTTGTCTGTGATCATCACGAGGCTTATGTTCTACAACGTGCCCAAGGCTTGGGGATTCCTATTTTTTGCTTTAATCCAAAGGAATACGAAGGTAAAAAAGCATATGAAGAAGTAATCCTAGAGCATTTACTTGCAGAAGGCGTGGACTATCTCATTTTAGCAGGCTATATGCGCCTTATTGGGCCGACCATTCTACGGGAATACGAAGGACGAATCATTAATATCCATCCTTCACTACTACCAGCTTTTCCTGGTAAAGATGCAATAGGGCAGGCACTTGATGCAAAGGCAAAGGAGACAGGCGTCACCGTCCATTATGTGGACGAAGGCATGGATACAGGACCTGTCATTGCACAGGAGTCCGTGCGAATTTATGAGAATGACACGGAAGAATCGTTGAAGAAACGTATTCAAATAGTAGAGCACCGTCTTTATCCATCTGTATTAAAAGAACTATTTCAACAAGAACATGTAAACATAGGTTGAGGAGGAATCATATGTCTAAACGAGCATTGCTGAGTGTATCAGATAAAAAAGGGATTATTGATTTTGCGAAGGGTTTAAAGAATGCTGGATTTGAAATTATTTCAACAGGTGGTACAAAAAAGGCACTATTGGACGAGGGCATTGAAGTGACAGGCATCAGTGAAGTGACCGGTTTTCCTGAAATTTTGGAAGGACGAGTAAAGACACTCCACCCAATGGTTCATGGAGCACTGTTAGCAAAGCATGGTGAAGAAAGCCATCTTCGTCAGATAGAAGAGCATGGCATCGCACCCATTCAGCTTGTTTGCGTCAATTTATATCCATTCCAACAAACCATTGAAAAACCAGATGTAACTTGGGAAGAAGCCATCGAGAATATTGACATCGGAGGACCATCGATGCTTCGATCAAGTGCTAAAAACCATCAATATGTTACGGCGGTTGTTGACCCAGCAGATTATGAAGGCATCCTTTTAGAATTAGCCCATACAGGAAGTGTTTCATTTGAAACAAATCGGAAGCTAGCTGCGAAGGTTTTTCGCCATACAGCAGCCTATGACACGATGATTGCCCAATATATGACAGAACTATCAGGGGAGGAAAATCCGGAAAGCCTAACAGTGACTTACCAATTAAAACAATCCTTACGTTATGGAGAGAATCCACATCAGAAAGCTGCTTTCTATGAAAAGCCACTAGGCTCTCTTTTCTCAATCGCTAAAGCAAAACAGCTTCATGGAAAAGCACTTTCCTACAACAATATCAATGATGCAGACGCGGCCATTCAAATTGCAAAGGAATTTGCAGAACCCGCGGCGGTTGCTGTGAAGCATAGTAATCCTTGTGGTGTAGGTACAGGTGACACAATAGCCGAAGCTTTTGCTAAGGCGTTTGAAGCAGATGAAACTTCTATTTTCGGAGGAATAGTGGCTTTAAATCGAACAGTTGATGTGAAAACTGCTGAGAAACTCAGCGGCATTTTCTTGGAAATTATTATCGCTCCTTCATTTACACCAGAAGCGCTCAATCTCTTAAAAGCGAAGAAGAATATTCGTCTGTTAACCATCCCATTTGAGGCTGGTTCAAATGTAGAAAGAAGAATCTCTTCCATTGAAGGCGGGCTGTTGGTACAAGATAGTGATAATGCCAAGCTGGATGAAACGACAACTACAGTGCCTACAAAACGGAAGCCGACTGAAACAGAGTGGCAGGCGTTGAAATTTGGCTGGAAGGTTGTGAAACATGTTAAATCCAATGCAATTGTTGTCTCCAACGATCAAATGACACTTGGTGTGGGAGCAGGTCAAATGAACCGAATAGGCGCAGCTAGCATCGCCTTAGAACAGGCAGGAGAAAAAGCAGCAGGCAGTATTATGGCTTCAGATGCCTTTTTCCCAATGGAGGACACAGTAGAAGCTGCTGCTAAAGCGGGCATTACGGCCATTATTCAGCCTGGAGGTTCTATTAGAGATATGGATTCTATACAAAAAGCGGATGAATATGGAATTGCCATGGTATTCACAGGTGTTCGACATTTTAAACATTAACAATGAGGTGATTGGATGAAGGTACTTGTAGTGGGACGTGGTGGCAGAGAACACGCTATTGCAAGAAAACTTGCGGAGAGCGAGCATGTTGATAGAGTTTTTGTAGCACCAGGAAACCCAGGAATGGCCGATGTTGCTGAACTATGTAACGTCCATGAAAATGACCATATCGGACTTATCGCATTTGCAAAAGAAAATCAAATTACTTTCACTATTGTAGGTCCTGAAATACCTTTAATGGAGGGTCTAGTAGACGATTTTGAGGCGGCTGGACTGCGTGCGTTTGGACCTTCAAAGCTAGCGGCAGAGATTGAAGGAAGCAAATCATATGCAAAGGATCTAATGAAAAAATACAGCATCCCCACAGCACATTATAAAACTTTTACTGACTTTGCTCTTGCTAAATCTTACATTATGGAAAAAGGGGCACCAATTGTATTGAAAGCAGATGGCCTAGCTGCTGGTAAAGGTGTAGTAGTGGCTATGACAGAAGAAGAGGCGCTGCAGGCATTGTCAGAATTAACATGCGAAAAATTGGTGATCGAAGAATTTTTAGAAGGAGAGGAGTTTTCCTTCATGGCTTTTGTAAATGGAGAAAAAGTGTACCCATTGGCTATTGCACAGGACCACAAACGAGCTTTTGATGGAGATGCGGGCCCGAATACGGGAGGAATGGGGGCATACTCGCCTGTTCCACAAATTTCAAAAGAGATCGTGCAGGAAGCGCTTGATCATATTTTGATGCCGACCGCAAAAGCGATGGCTACAGAAGGACGCCCATTTACTGGTGTACTGTATGCCGGGCTAATTTTAACCGATGCTGGTCCTAAAGTGATTGAATTTAACGCTCGGTTTGGTGATCCGGAAACACAAGTGGTCTTGCCACGTCTTGGTTCTGATTTAGCAGAGGCCATCGAAGCTGTTTTAGATGGACGAGACATGGAGCTAGAATGGAAAGAAGAGGCAGTGCTAGGCGTAGTTGTTGCAGCTGAAGGCTATCCAAGAGATTATACAAAAGGAATTTCACTTGATGGAATGGAAACAATATCTTCTGATGTACATATCTATCATGCTGGAACAGCTCAATCTAAAGACGGTAAATGGATTTCAGATGGCGGAAGAATTCTAGTTGTTGCAGCTGAAGGAACTGATTTGGAGGATGCACATAAAACAGTGTATGAAGAAATTAAAAAAATAAAGAACGATGGCTTGCATTGGCGAAATGATATCGGCAACCGAGCATTGAAACTGAACCAGCCCGCACTCTAAGCGGCTGGTTTTTTTGTTGTTGAAGTTTATATTCAGGTTTATAAGAGAATAAAATCGAAATTATTGAAAAAGTTAGTAAGTAATGTTACAGGATTGTAAATGTTCTATTAAGTAGTGTAAATTTACAAGCAATTTATTTTAATTACTGATATGCTATTTTTGCAAACAGCACATAGTATATACTAACTTTTTCAGGGGGATTTTATGTTTAGTCGAAAGAAAGTAGATCCATTTTTTGATGCCTTAGTTAAAATATCAGTGAATGTACAAGAAGCCTTGCATTTTGCCAATGATTTTCGAATTAAAAATTTTGAGGATCTACAGGAAATTAGCACAAAAATGAAAAAGTATGAAACTGACGGTGACACGTTGATTCATGAGTTAATTGTGATGTTGAATAAATCGTTTATGACTCCAATTGAACGTGAAGATATTTTGGCACTAGCCAACAGCATGGATGATGTACTGGACGGCATGGAAGAATGTATTGCACATTTTGATATGTTTGCGTTAACAGATATTGATGAATCTATGAATACATTTATCGAATATATTGTGAAGAGTACAGATGAAATTGTGAAAGCAATGGAGAAATTGCAAAATAAAAATCTAACAAGCATGCGTGAAAATGCAATTTTAATAAAAGATTACGAAAGTAAATGTGATGAAGTACTGCGTGTATCCATTAAACAGTTATTCTTACATGAAAAAGACCCAATCCGCATTATTCAATTTAAAGATATTTACGAGCAACTAGAAGATATTGCGGATGAATGTCAAAAAGTAGCAAATACAATGGAAACCATCATTATGCGTAATGCATAGAAAGTGAGTGCAGCATGGATTCAATCATACTATTAACAGTTCTCGTTGTTATTTTCGCTTTAGCATTTGATTTTATCAATGGGTTCCACGATACAGCTAATGCGATTGCCACTTCAGTATCCACAAGAGCATTATCGCCAAAAGTAGCTGTTATGATGGCTGCTGTAATGAACTTTATCGGAGCTATCACTTTTACAGGAGTTGCGAAAGCCATTACCAAGGATATTGTCGATCCTTTCGCCTTAGAGAATGGGTCAGTGGTAATTCTCGCAGCATTAATAGCAGCGATTATATGGAATTTAGTGACATGGTATTTCGGTATTCCATCTAGTTCCTCGCATGCCATCATTGGATCGATTGCAGGTGCAGCCATTGCAGCTGCAGGCTTTAGCATCTTGAATTACGGTGGTTTCCTTAAAATTTTGGAAGCATTGCTTCTTTCGCCGTTCATTGCTATTGCAATGGGGTTCATTGTGATGTCTCTTTTCAAAGTCATCTTTAAAAAGGCACATCTTTATAAGACCAATAAAGGGATCCGCTACTTGCAAATTTGTACAGCAGCGATTCAATCATTTACACACGGCACCAATGATGCCCAAAAAGCTATGGGTATTATGACAATGGCGTTAATTGCTGCAGGCTGGCAAACAGGCGATGAAATTCAAACATGGGTGCGGATTGCAGCAGCCACAGCGATGGGGTTAGGTACGTCTATCGGAGGCTATAAAATTATCAAAACCGTAGGCGGCAAAATTATGAAGCTTCGCCCAATTAATGGTGCTGCTGCAGACTTAGCATCCGCATCCATTATCTTCGGTGCGACGCTGATCCATTTGCCTGTAAGTACAACTCATGTTATTTCTTCATCTATTATGGGTGTAGGCGCGGCACAACGAGTAAAAGCCGTTAAATGGGGAGTAGCCCGCAAAATTGTTATGACATGGATTATTACGATGCCAACGTCGGCTGCCTTAGCTGCCATTTGTTATTTTATACTAAACTTAATATTTTAATAGAATTAGGCTGTCAATCTCTTTTGGAGTTGGCAGTTTTTATTGTGTATGGATTGTTTGTATGTAGAATAACTTTGGAGGTTTTCTCTGAAGAAAAAGATGGTATGGAATTTCAAATCAAAATAAAAAAGCAGGCGCTCATCTGCCTGCTAATAGAAAAGAACTCCCAGCAATCCGTGCTGTTATGGAGTTCCTTTTTGTGATGATTTACGAATAAATCTCACGTAGGTTTGGCACCTAATTGTATATTATAGTACGGTTTTTAAAAAAGACAAGCTATTTTTACTGAAATGAATCATTTGTAGGATAAAGTGCAAACAAAAGCCTTGCACAGGAATTGTGCAAGGCTCTTATTTGAGATTATTGAGTCTTACTTGTGTAAGAATCTCCATCTATCATAATTTTCAAAACATCAAATGTCAATACGTTGTATCGTTTTGATGTGAAATACGTAGATTTAGTGGAATAAACCAGATTTTCTGGATTTCTCGGTCATTTTTAAAGTCATGGTTTGCATTTGCTTTTTAAAAATACTTCCAAATAACAGGATAAATAGCAAGACGCCACCTAGGAAGGTTAAGTCTAAAATGACCTTCTGCCAAATGATCCCGCCAATAGATTCTCTAGCCAAGGAAATCGCGTAGGTAAAGGGAAGGTAAGGATTAATGATCTGGAAAAACTTGGGTAGCAAAACGACAGGATATGTTCCTCCTGAACCTGCCAGCTGCAATACAAGCAGGACAATGGATAAGGCTTTTCCGATATTTCCGAAGACTGAAACGAGCGTGTAAACAATGGTCATGAATACAATGCTGATAAATAAGCTAAAGAGTAAAAAAGGAAGCGGTGCTTGTACGGAGACTTTTAAGAGGAAAAGGTCGCCTAATACAATAATTAGCGCTTGCAAAAGGCCAATCGTCCAAAATGTCAGCAGCTTACCAAAGTATACTTCTCGAACAGTATATTGCTTATCCTCTACGTCTGTCGCCAATAATGAAACAAGCAGTAGTCCGCCAACCCAAATGGCCAAGACAGAATAAAACGGAGCCATGCCAGTGCCATAATTAGGGATAGGGAATACGCGATGTTCTTTCATCTTAATAGGTTCTTCAAAAAAGGTCTTTTCAGCGGTCGGATTATTGATGAGCAATTGGATGACACTGTTAAGATTTGTTTCTTTCTCGAAACTGCGTATTTGATTGGCGAGCTTTTGTACACGACTATGAATAAGCGGATAATCAGCAATTGCTTTTTGCAATCCTTGGTTGGTGCTAGCTAATGCACTATCAGATACGTTTAATAAGCGTGTTATTTCAGGGAAAGTGGACTGGATATCTGTCAATATACCCTTCGCTCCTGTTAGCATCTCTTTTATATGGTTGATATGTGAATCGATTGTAGGTTGAATAACATTGTCGAATTCATTCGTAAAATTCGTTAGGCCAGTGAGGGCAGTATCTGAAAACTCCCGTAGCTTTCCAACCCTTTGAGAAAGCCCTTGTACTTGGTCTGTGTTTGATTGTATATTTTGCTGCAGGGTTTCCATGGCTTGTTGAGCATTGGCTGTTTGCTGTAAAGCTTTGTCTAACGCTTGACGGTCCTCCGTTGTTTGTTGATTATTGCTGTTTTGTTGCAGTGTTGTCAGGACAGTGTGAATAGCGGTCAATCTTTCAAGTGCAGTACTCGCTTGCTGGTTCAGTTTATTATGCATATCAGTCAAAGTGGCAGGCGTGAAGTTATCGTTGTTTAAGGCTGTAATGAGATCTTGGGCAGATGTAGCAATATGCTGGATTTTTTCAACATCATTTCTTACTTGGGGTTTGAGCGAATTTATTTTTGTTTCTGCATTATTGATGAAAGTTAATGTCTGATTGATCGTGGAAAGACCATCTTGTGTTAAAGCCTTTGCTTCTGGCAAATCCTTTTTAGCTTTTTGAAGAATTTGACCAGCGCTATTGAGGTCCTTTTGCGCTCGTTGAAGCTTGTTGAAAATAGACGGTAAATCTCTTTCTAGAGTGAAAACCAAATTTTTAAAGTTTTCGATATCAGGCAATTCTTCCTGCATCGTTACGCCAAGCCTGTTCATAATATCAAAGATAATACCATTCACTGTTCCGATAAATTTGCTGCTCATTGATTCGACTAAAACACTAGCACCTTTGCTGGTGATTTTCGGAGCAATAGAATTAATCTTTTCGTTTACAAAGTAATCCATCTTGGCGCGTTGGGGCTGCCCGCTTGTGACAGTCGCTAGTTCCTTAGAAAACCCTTTAGGAATGATGATGACAGAGAAATAGTCTCCATTATTCAAACGATCCAACGCCTTAGTCCTTGTTGTAAACTTCCAATCCATATCATGATTGCCTTTTAGTTGCTCTACTAATTCCTTCCCTGCATTAAACGAGCGGTTCCCAGCTGTTGCTCCTTGATCTTCATTAACAATAGCAACGGGGATCTGATTGGTTTTTCCGTAAGGATCCCAAGAAGCAGCGATATTAAGCCAAGCATAAAGAGAGGGTAGAATAATTAGCCCCAATATGATAATGGCTGAACTACTGTTTATGACAATATTTTTTATATCTCTTTTATAAATTTGGATACTTTTGTTCATTCCTGTCTCCACCTTTTTTTGAAAGTGAAAAAAGCATGTATACGGATAGTTGCGTATACATGCTTGAAGTAAGATGAAGGTATATGTTAGATCGTTAACTCATCTTGTCGTTCAAAACGTTCTGTATTTTGCAAATACAAAAATCCTTCATCTTCTAGCTCCTGTTGACGTTCCAGTGATAGTCCAATTGATAAATCCCCTGAAAATAAAGATTCCCACCAAGTGTCTGTTTTTATCATATTAATGACTCCCTTCGCGACTAGTATTCATTTTTCACAAATGGTACAATTTGAAAAAAGACAGTGCGTACTGGCAAAATCAACATTCTATTTAGCTGAAATTAGTATGGATAAGTTGGTTTTTTTTATACTTTGTAGGAGGGATTTTATGGCGAATTTTACTGTACAAGATATTGAAAACATGATCGCTTTGCAACGAGAATATTATATGTCGGGTGCAACAAAAACACTGGAATTCCGTAGGGAACAGTTAAAGAAATTAAAGGGATCCATTCAACGAAACGAAAAAGAAATAATGAGCGCTTTAAATCAAGATTTACATAAGAGTGAGTTTGAGGCTTACTCGACAGAAGTCGGTATTGTATTAGAAAGCATCAGTTTTATGCTGAAGTATTTAGAAGAATGGATGCATCCTATAGCTGTTCCTACTCCGATCTATTTCCAACCTGCCAAAAGCATGGTGGTTCGAGAACCATATGGTGTTTCATTAATCATTGGCCCATTTAATTATCCATTCCAGCTTGTCATGGAGCCGTTGATTGGCGCCATTATTGGTGGAAATACAGCAATTGTGAAGCCAACAGAGTCTGCTCCACACACAGCAGCTGTCATACAAAAAATAGTTGAAGAAACATTTGAAGAACGTTATGTACGTATGGTAGAGGGCGAAGTGGAGGAAACATCCATACTTATCCATGCACCTTTTGATTTTGTGTTTTTCACAGGCAGTGTAGGAGTAGGGAAAATCGTAGCCAAAGCATGTGCCGAACGATTAACACCACACGTGCTTGAGCTAGGTGGTAAAAGCCCGGTCATTGTAGATCATACAGCTAATATTGAAGTAGCAGTAAAACGTATTGTGTGGGGGAAATTTTTAAATGCAGGCCAAACATGTGTGGCACCGGATTATGTGCTTGTCCACGAATCAGTGAAAGTAACATTCATCCGCCATTTGAAAAAAACGCTGCAAAAGTTTTATGGCTCCAATCCACAAGAGAGTCCGGACTTTGGACGTATTATCAATGCTAAGCAGTTCGATCGGCTGAATCAACTGCTCACAAAGGAAAAGGAACATCTCTTGTTTGGCGGGAATGTAGACAGAGAAGATTTGTATATTGAACCTACTGTTTTACAAGATATTAGATGGGATAATCCTGTGATGGAAGATGAGATTTTTGGTCCGATCCTTCCTTTATTAGTGTATGATGATTTGCCTGAGGCTATATATCGGATCAAGCAGAAGCCAAAACCGCTTGCGGCTTATTTCTTTTCTGAGACCGAAAAAGCCATTCAATACTTTTTAGATGAATTGCCGTTTGGCGGAGGGTGCATTAATGATACGATGGCACATGTCGGGAATACCCACCTGCCATTTGGGGGAGTTGGTCCGTCAGGTATCGGCAATTATCACGGTAAGGCTAGTTTTGAATGCTTTACACATCCAAAATCTATTCTTAAACGATCTAGTAAACTAGCGAATAATTTATTGTATCCACCTTATAAGCAAAAGGCAAAGTTGATTCGCACTGTTTTGCGATAAAGGACAAATGAGAAATCTCTATGCTTAAGGGGGAGAAGAATAAATATATGAGGAAAATTGTTTATGGCTTCTTAATTGTATGTGCACTGAGTGGTTGTTCTCAGAAAGAATATATCGATGATGCGGAAGACGATACACCACTTATAGCAGATGTGAAAATTCCGCGTACTGTTTTCAATTCAACCAAAAAAAACCAAACTCTTAACAAAGAGGAAATGAAACGTAGCATACAAACCTACCTAGATAGTGATGAAAAATTAGAACGTGCTAGTGAACCATTTGAGGACAATATTTATGACGGTGAGAAATTATCTAAAAGTGAATCAAAAAAGCTGAACAGGATTAACAAGCTTATAAAAGAAAATGATGAATCATTCTCACAATATATCTCGAATAATACTTTACCGGAAGGGTATCAAGAAGAATCTGAAAGAATCAGTCGTTATATAACGGCTTCAAACGAATATATTCATGAATTAAACACAATAATTGATAAGGTTAGTGATGGGGATTTTTCTAAATTAAACATTGGTTCACTCATTGAGAAAAATGGGGTAGTCAATGGCAAAGAACAGAAAAAAATAGAAGCATTCCTTGATAAGGAAAATATTCAAACAATAGCATTTGGACGTGAAGGTACTAAATAGAGAGATTAGTTTTTAGGCTATCGGAGGTTGATATGGGATATATTAAGGAATTAAGAAATATAGTGGGCAGTCGACCTTTAATTATGGTAGGTGCATGTGTAATTCTTATTAATAACAAAAATGAGCTATTGTTGCAACTTCGCAAGGATAATCATTGTTGGGGGTTATCCGGTGGTTCTATGGAGATAGGGGAAACATTAGAACAAGTTGCCAAAAGAGAGTTATTTGAAGAAACAGGATTAACTGCAAACAATTTAATACTATTAGAGGTTTTTTCTGGCCAAGATCTTTACTATCAATATCCTCATGGTGATGAGGTATATAATGTAGTAGCAGCTTATATATGTAAAGATTATAAAGGAATCATAAAGGCAGAAGAAAACGAGGTTGCGGACTTAAAATTCTTTCATATAAATAGTATCCCTTCTAACATAAGCCCACCAGATTTGCCGATAATCCGTGAATATATTCGGAGCCAAATGCAAGAATAGGCTCAACCCTTTTAGATCAAGTAATTATTATAAAAAGAGGCAATAGCTATTCTGTTTTTGGATAGAAATTGCCTCTTTTCATATGTTTAAATTAGCTATGTTGTTGAGCAGAATGGTACAGCCTGTCTTGAACAGTGGCAACGTCTTCCATAAAAAAAGCGAGTATGAGAACGATTTCACATTCCATACTCGCAGTTGTCTAAAAGGGAGACTTTTCAGTCCTCGTATCAAAATTTTATCTAAATACAAAATAGCTTTATTGTAACTTCTTACGATTCAGACAGCATTTCTAGGAAAATGGATATTTCAGTTCCTTCTCCAACCCTGCTGTTGATTTCTATCCAACCTTTATGCTCTTGAATAATTTTTTCAGAGATCATCATACCAAGCCCTGTCCCAGCATCTTTTGTTGTATAAAATGGCTCGAAAATATGTTGAATGACTTCCTCAGACATTCCCTGCCCGTTATCTGCCACTCGAATCGCACAATAACCTTCTTCTGCTTCTTTAATCGAAATCGTAATGGTGCCATCAGTTTCAATCGCTTCGATTGCGTTTTTTATCAAATTAATTAAGACCTGTTTGATTTGATTAGAGTCACCTCTTAATACAATATTGTTATCCGGAATATCCTCTAGTAGACAAATATTTTTCATTTGTAACTCTGGTTTGAACAATAATAAGATATCAGATACCACATGTTTAACATCAAAATCTCTCACTTGTTTTGAATGAGGTTTCGACAGAACTAAGAACTCGCTAATGATTAAATTTATACGGTCAATCTCTGCGTTAATTAGATTTGTATAGTAGGTGTAAGGCGAATTTTGCTCATTATTCATCATTTGAACAAAACCAGAAATCACCGTTAAAGGATTACGAATTTCATGAGCGACCCCAGCAGCAATTTCACCTGCAACTTTTAACTTTTCTGACTGGATTCGCATTTGTTCGGCTTCTTTTTTATAGGATATATCTCTAGTAATGACAGATGTGGCAATAACCTTGCCTTCATCGTCAAGTATTGGTGAAAGTGTTACTTGAGCATCAAAGTAAGTACCGTCTTTTTTCATATCCTTTGTCTCGAATAAATGGAAGCTTTCTCCATTTAACAAATGGCGTAAACGCTCATTTGCATACGCTAAATTTTCTGGTGGAACAAGCGGAATCTCGTTTCCAATACATTCTTCTTTACGCCATCCATACAATTTTTCAAAAGCAGGGTTTACTGCTACTACACGTCCTTCCAAATCAAAAACGGCAATACTATCTTTCGCATTTTCAAAAAATAGGTGCAGGTAGCCTTCTTTTGACAATAATTCTTGCTGTTTCTCTTCAGCTACTTGTTCAACCTTTTTCCATCTATAATTCAAATAGTTGCTTTGAATAATTCCAATTACCGCTAAGAATATAAAAATTAAAAAGAATATCGTCATATCTGTTGAATTATAGAATTTAGAAAAGGGCTCATAATGAAATTTTAATAGAAAATAAAATTCAATCAATGAGATAGACATCATAGCAAAATTCAGCCAAAAAGAATGATAGATAGCTAAGATAAAAAGTAATAATATAAAGAGGACCAAATGATGTGTATAATTAAAGTATAGATTAATCAGTACAACAAATGAATTGAGTCCTATTGCCAACAGAATACAAATCAGTCGTTCATCAATCTTAAAATAGGTTAATATACCAATACAGATACAAAATAGAATAGACGAAAGCGTTAAGAGTTGGCCATCATCTATTAATCCAAGTAAATTAATCAATGTATGAAAAATGGTCGCCGCTACTAAAATTAACAGTACGAAGCGATTCTTTTTTCTTAATATGGTAGAGTGCTTCATTAAGACACCTCGGAAGTACTAAATATTTTCATACTTCCATCATACATGATTTTACGTTGTCGTAAAATGTCCTATTTTGATATGATGAGAGAACAAGTAGGGGGAATTGCATTGAAAAATAGATTTAACGAAGAAGAAACAGTTGAATTGCTAGAAAGATTAGTGAATATTGCAAGTCCATCAGGCTATACAACAAAAATTATGAATTTTATTAGTGAATATTTGGAAGATAATAATGTTCCATTCATCAAAACAAATAAGGGTGCTGTCATTGCTACACTTGAAGGCAAGAATACGCAACGCCATCGCTTGCTGACAGCTCATGTTGATACATTGGGCGCTATGGTAAAAGAAATCAAATCAAACGGTCGCCTGGCACTGACGATGGTGGGCGGTTTCAGATGGAATGCTGTAGAGGGTGAGTCCTGTACCATCCATACGGCTTCCGGCAAAAAAATCCGAGGTACCATTCTCATGCACGAAACATCTGTTCACGTATACAAGAAAGCAGGCGAGCTACCCCGCAATGAGGAACATATCGAAGTTCGAGTTGATGAAAAGGTGTTTAATGAAAAGGACAGCCGATCAATCGGTATAGAAGTAGGCGACTTTGTTTCTTTTGATGCCCGTTATGAAGCAACTGAAACAGGTTTCATTAAATCTAGACATCTGGATGATAAAGCAAGTGCAGCTATACTGCTTCAATTCGTGAAAACAATCGTGGCTGAAAAGATCGAATTGCCGTATACAACGCATTTTTATATTTCAAACAACGAGGAAATTGGATATGGCGGCAATGCAAGCATACCTTCTGAGGTTGTCGAATATATAGCTGTAGATATGGGAGCGATTGGTGACGGCCAATCATCTGATGAATATACTGTTTCCGTTTGTGCGAAGGATTCAAGCGGTCCTTATCACTATGAGCTGACACAGCATTTAGTCAAGCTCGCAAAAGAAAGCAACATAGATTACAAACTAGATATTTATCCTTACTATGGTTCAGATGCTTCTGCCGCCATTCGCGCTGGTTTTGATATACGGCATGCATTATTTGGTGCAGGGATTGAGTCATCTCACGCGTATGAACGGACACATATTGATTCAATTAAGAATACAGCTCAACTTGTATCTGCGTATGTGGCGTCAACCATGTGTGACGAGTAATAGGAGGAAATAAAGAATGCAAGCAACACAGTTATTACAATGTTTACCGAGTAAAAAAGTCATTGGAACATTGCCAGATCAAATAAAAAACATTGCGATTGATTCTCGTGGTGTAGAACCCAAAAGTATATTTATATGCATTAAAGGTTATACAGTCGATGGGCACGACTTTGCCCAGAATGCGGTTGACCAAGGTGCTACTATTATCGTTACTGAAAAGCAACTTGATTTGTCAGGAGATGTAACGCAAGTCATCGTTAGCGATACAAATCGAGCGCTTGGCCTTTTGTCAGCACGGTTTTTTGACTATCCATCAACAGACTTGATAATGTTCGGAGTGACGGGAACAAACGGCAAAACAAGTGTCGCTACAATGATCGAAAATATTTTATTGGGGCTTGGCGTTCGTTCTGCATTAAAAGGAACTATTGGCTTTAATTTGAACGGAATTTTATACGAATCAGGCAACACAACAAGTGATGCATTATCTACACAACAAATGATATTCCGCGCCAAAGCGGAGAGCTGTGAAACAATGGTAATGGAAGTTTCCTCTCACGGTCTTGTTTTAGGCCGTGTTGCGGGCGTAGACTTTGATGTTGCTATTTTTACAAACCTAACACATGACCATCTTGACTTCCATGGATCGATGGAGGAATACGGAAATGCAAAAGGTTTGTTATTCTCTCAGCTTGGCCAAGATCTTGAGAAAGATAAACATGCTGTATTAAATGCAGATGATAAGTGGTCTGAAAAATATGCGGGTCTTACCCCATATCCAATATGGACTTATGGTCTGCACAATGAAGACGCATTGTTTAGAGCCATTAACTGTGAGTATCATGACCATCACACCTATTTTGACATGGTAACGCCAGAAGGAACATTTAGCGTTGAATTGCAATTGCTTGGCGAATTTAATATTTATAATGCTTTAGCTGCTACAGCCGCATTATATTGCAAAGGATATAAAGTACAAGAAATTATTGAACAGCTAGAACAATTAAAACCTGTAAAAGGCCGTATGGAACAAGTATCGCCAAAGAATTTCCCTATACAAATCTTCGTTGATTATGCTCATACACCTGATGCAATTGAAAAAGCTATTACTGCTGCAATGCCATATAAGAAAAATAAGCTCATTTTTCTAATAGGCACAGGCGGCAACCGTGACCAATTAAAACGTCCGGATATGGCTAAAAAAGCCTCTGCAGCTGATTATGTTATATTAACGACAGATGATCCGCGTTATGAAGAATATGGCAGCATTCTAAGTGGTTTAGAAAAAGGGATGCAGCATGATCAATATCGTTGTATCGGTGATCGTGCAGAAGCTGTACGCCATGCAATCGAAGTGGCTGAACCCGGCGATGTTATTTTGTTTGCAGGGAAAGGTCATGAGGATTATCAAATCATTGGCAATGAAAAATACCCACACAGCGATGCAGAGATTGCTCTAGCAGCTGCAAGGGAAAAATTCAACTTACCTAATCGATAATTAAAATTACATCATTTAAGAAAAGTGAGGGTATGAATACCCTCACTTTTTTTGATATAATTGCAAGGTTAAGTTTTAATTAAAAAACGGCGAAGTTATAATTCTACAAGAAAATGGGATAACTGATTGTGAAGGTATTCCAAATCTTTCATTAAAATTAAAATATAAAAATTCACTTAGTGAAAAATATTAAAGGATGAATCCGATGTAGACTAACTATAGATCCCAGGCAAAAATCACTATTTAAAGAAATAAAGGAGATTACAATATGAGTGCTAAGCTTGAACAAGATATATTAGCCCGTCGTACGTTCGCCATTATCTCTCACCCGGATGCTGGTAAAACAACGATGACCGAAAAATTATTATACTTTGGTGGTGCTATTCGTGATGCGGGTACTGTCAAAGCGAAGAAATCTGGCAAATTTGCGACATCTGACTGGATGGAGATTGAAAAACAACGGGGGATTTCTGTTACTTCCTCTGTTATGCAATTTGACTATAATGATTGCCGTGTAAACATTTTGGATACACCTGGACACCAAGACTTCTCAGAAGATACGTACCGTACGTTAATGGCTGTTGACAGTGCTGTCATGATTATTGATGCAGCGAAAGGGATTGAAGCCCAAACGTTGAAGTTATTTAAGGTATGCCGTATGCGAGGTATTCCGATCTTTACATTCATCAATAAATTAGACCGTCAAGGTAAAGAGCCTTTAGAATTAATGGAAGAACTAGAAGAAGTATTGGGCATTGAATCGTATGCGATGAACTGGCCAATCGGTATGGGGAAAGAATTCCTTGGCATTTATGACCGTTACAATAGCCGAATTGAACAATTCCGTACAGAAGAAGATGAACGCTTTTTACCGTTAGATGAAAACGGCGAGCTTGCTGTTGACCATGAGATGAAAAAAACATCCTACTATACGCAAGCAATGGATGATATTATGCTGTTGAATGAAGCGGGAAATAGCTTTTCAAAAGAGCGTATCAAAAGAGGGGAATTAACACCAGTATTCTTTGGTTCTGCTTTAACAAATTTTGGTGTTCAAACATTTTTAGAAACATATTTAGAATTCGCACCTACGCCTCAGCCTCGTTTGACAGAAGAGGAAACAATTGTAGAGCCGTTGGATCAAGAATTCTCAGGTTTTATCTTTAAAATTCAAGCAAATATGAACCCAGCGCATAGGGACCGTATTGCGTTTGTCCGGATTGTATCAGGTATGTTTGAACGCGGTATGAACATCACTTTATCTCGTACGAAAAAATCCTTTAAAGTGACACAATCTACTCAATTTTTGGCTGATGACCGCGAGACTGTTGATGTAGCGGTAGCAGGCGATATTATTGGTCTCTATGATACCGGAACATATCAAATCGGTGATACGATTGTCGGCGGAAAGAAAACATTCCAATTCGAAAAGCTTCCGCAGTTTACACCTGAACTGTTTGTTCGTGTAACAGCTAAAAACGTTATGAAGTCTAAGCATTTCCATAAAGGTATTGAGCAGTTGGTGCAAGAAGGGGCCATCCAATACTATAAAACTCTACACACAGAAGATGTGATCTTGGGTGCTGTTGGGCAGCTTCAATTTGAAGTTTTCGAAAACCGTATGAAAAATGAATACAATGTAGATGTTCATATGGAGCCAATTGGCAGTAAAATTGCCCGTTGGATTGAAAACGAAGAAGATGTCAAAGAATCAATGTCCGGCCCGCGCAGCATGCTAGTGCATGACCGTTTTAACAACTACGTATTCTTATTCGAAAATGAATTTGCTATGCGTTGGTTTAATGATAAAAATCCGGATATTCGCTTATATAGCTTATTGTAATTCAAATGTTTTCATCTACAAAAATGCATTTACATTTTGAATACTTTTTGCTATACTGAGTTAACAAACTGTATAACTTCTTTTGACACATGTCAAAGGGGAGTAGCTATAGGGAAACCTACCTCATAATCGTCATTACATGGCAGCAACGCCATCGGTTATGAGAAGCATCCAAAAATGACGAATGCTAAGCGAGACCTTTGCCTTTTATAGGCAGAGGTCTTTTTATTTTCAAATTTAAGGGAGGAAATAACTTTTATGGAAACGATTTTACTAGAGTACGGATGGGTACTATTAATATTAATAGTATTAGAAGGTCTGCTTGCGGCAGATAATGCGGTGGTCATGGCTGTAATGGTGAAACATCTACCGCCACTTCAACAAAAAAAGGCGCTCTTTTATGGTTTGATTGGTGCGTTTGTATTGCGCTTTGCAGCACTTTTTTTAATCACTTTTTTAGTAAAGTGGTGGTGGATACAAGCAATAGGTGCAATCTATCTTCTATTTGTTTCAGGAAAGCATCTGTATGATATGAAAAAGCATCAAACAGGTTCTTCAGATTCTGTTAAACAAAAGAAAGCTTCAGGATTTTGGGCAACAGTAGTGAAAGTAGAAATGGCAGATTTAGCGTTTGCGATAGATTCAATGTTGGCAGCTGTTGCACTTGCTGTTACCTTGCCTCACATGGGAGATTTTTCTATCGGAGGCATTAATGCAGGACAATTTGCGGTCATGTTCTTAGGTGGGATTATCGGTTTGATTATTATGAGATTCGCTGCACAATGGTTTGTTTCGTTATTACAGAAATATCCTTCATTTGAAACAGCAGCATTTATGATTGTAGGCTGGGTTGGTGTAAAACTAGGCGTGATGACTCTTGCACATCCACAGGTTGGTATTTTAGACGAGGATTTCCCACATTCAATTGCTTGGAAAGTGATATTTTGGGTTGTTCTTCTTCTTATCCTTGCGGGTGGTTATATATTGAGTGTAAGTCATAAAACAAAATCCTTAAATGAACCAGAAAAATAAAGATAGGAAATCCTATTCCCTGTAGTAGGGAATGGGATTTTTTTTTGCTTAAAAAGGGAAAGATAGCAAAGAGTAAATCTTTTCCCTAATACCCTTCCTTTTTCGTTCATTATTCAATACAATAGTGTGTATGTATCTTGGTTAACAATGAAAGGACCGAAATAATGGCTTCAGCAAAAGGTTTTAAAAAGCGGTTAACGCCGTTCCAAGCAATCGTGACTTACTATTTTATAGCGATCGCTATTTCATTCATCTTATTAATTTTACCTGGTGTGCATAAGGAAAATGTCCATGTATCTTTGCTAGACAGTTTATTTACTGCT
Source organism: Rummeliibacillus sp. GQ308 (assembly GCF_059759115.1). Classification (NCBI taxonomy): domain Bacteria; kingdom Bacillati; phylum Bacillota; class Bacilli; order Caryophanales; family Caryophanaceae; genus Rummeliibacillus; species Rummeliibacillus sp. GQ308. The sequence goes on from NZ_JCAXDQ010000001.1 coordinate 657,560, forward strand.
GTGAGTGCTGTTAGCGTTACTGGGCTGACTGTAAATAATATTTCTGAAACATACTCTGTTTTTGGGGTTATTATGTTGTCGGTTATTATGCAGCTCGGCGCAATTGGTATTATGTCATTAGGTACCTTTACTTGGCTTATTTTTGGAAAGAAGATTGGGCTGCGTGAAAGGCAATTAATCATGGTGGATCATAATCAATATAATTTATCAGGTGTTGTCCATTTGATTAAAGAAATCATCAAGCTTCTTCTAATGATTGAATTAATAGGCACTGCGATTTTAACACTATATTTCACTCAGTATTTTGATACATTTTTAGAAGCGCTCTATAATGGGTTCTTTGCAGCTATATCAGCGACTACAAATGGAGGATTTGATATTACAGGTAATTCTATGTATCTATTCCGACATGATTATTTTGTTCAAGTTATTAATATGATTATGATCGCGCTTGGTGCTATTGGTTTTCCGGTGTTAATTGAAGTGAAGGCCTTTTTGTCAAATAAGACGCCAAACTTTAAGTTTTCACTTTTCACAAAAATCACCACGTCTACCTACGCTATTTTATTCATAGTGGGGACAGCAGTTATCCTGTTACTTGAGGCATTCAATGCATTTAAAGGGATGAGCTGGCATCAAGCATTCTTTACAGCTATGTTTCATTCAGTCTCTGCACGTTCAGCAGGATTAACGACTATTGATGTAACGCAGTTCCATCAAGCGACAGATATCTTTTTAAGCCTATTAATGTTTATTGGTGCGTCTCCAAGTTCTGTTGGTGGAGGTATTCGTACAACCACTTTAGCGATTGCTATTTTATTTTTAATCAACTTTGCACGAAATAAGCAGGATATTCAAATTTTTCATCGTGAAATCCATGTCCTGGATGTTTTTCGATCCTATGTGGTGATTATTTTGTCTACATGCTTAGTAGTATTAGCAACAATGATCTTATCATTAACTGAATCGCATGCATCGTTGATTGAAATTCTCTTTGAAATCACATCAGCGTTCGGTACATGTGGTATGTCATTAGGGTTAACTGAGCACCTTTCTAGCATTGGGAAAGTTGTTATGATTTTCTTAATGTTTATAGGCAGGGTAGGAATGATTTCATTCCTTTACTCTCTTGGCGGAAAAGCGAAACAGACGAAATATCATTATCCGAAGGAACGGGTTATTATTGGATAGTTTGTAAATGGATAAATTAAGCTTGAGTATTTTAAAAAGGGCTCCTTAGAGGAGCCCTTTTTTTGCATACATGATTAACTGTAAGCCATTTGTTCTTCACGGATAAAAGCAAAGTACGGAGCTCCATCTTTGCGGAAATAGGTCATTAGATAACCATTGCACTCTTTGACCTCATTATTATTATTCAGTAAATCTAAATCGATATAGAAAGGCAGAAGCAGTGTATGCTTATACAGTTCTTTTTCTCCTACATTGAATTGGGCAAATGCACTGCCGGCCATTTCAGGGTGTAAGCGTATTTCTTTCAGTATATCTTTTGATTTAATTTCAGGTAGCTGATTTTTCCACCAAGGTTTACGAGGCTGGAAACGCTGTGCTTTTAAATAGTCTAGCTGCAGCAAACTTACAATGATATTCATATTTACGTTTCCGCGCTGTTCTAGAAATGCTATCAAGCGTAAGAATAAATCTTCAAGCTGGTGGCCTATACGTGACCAGCCTTGATTGTCCCAATAGGTTCCGAATTCTTGGAAGAAATCAAATGGTGTTTCAAAGACGCTACTGACCAAATAATCTATCGTATAATCAATTCGGTGATCATTCCAATATTTCTCTAATATATCCTCGGTTTGTTTAATCCGAAGCATATCATCAAAGCTTAGCACATTATTTGCGACAATTTCATATGGAGCTACATCCACATAATCGTAGCCGTATTGTTTCGCTTGCAGGCGCAGTCCAGTGCCACGCAGTAACTTTAAGAAACCTAGCTGTAATTCTTCTGGGCGTAGAGCAAATACGTCATTAAATGTTTGGCGGAAGCTGTGATAATCTTCTTCTGGAAGTCCTGCTATTAAATCTAAATGTTGATCAATTTTGCCTCCTTCTTTTACCATTGTCACTGTACGAGTTAATTTGGAGAAGTTTTGTCTTCGCTTCACTAGGTCATTGGTTAAGTCATTTGTCGATTGTACGCCAATTTCAAAGCGGAACAAACCCTTGGGTGCATTGTCATTCAAAAATTGAATAACTTCTGGACGCATGATATCTGCTGTAATTTCAAATTGGAATACGACACCTTCTTGATGTTCATCTATTAAAAACTGGAACATTTCCATTGCATAGCTTCTGCTAATGTTGAAAGTACGATCGACAAACTTTATCGTCCGGACGCCGTTATTCATCAAATATCGTATATCTTCTTTTATTTTTTCGCGGTTAAAGTAGCGAACACCAACTTCTATAGAAGAAAGGCAAAATTGGCAGTTAAAAGGACAGCCACGACTTGTCTCAATATAGGCTATTCGCTTTGATAGATGGGGAAGATCTTCTTCAAAACGATAAGGGCTAGGCATGTCACGCAAATCAACTTTTTGTGCCGCTTGATGTATTTCAACCTTATCCTCTTTTAAATAAGCGATGCCTGGCACTTCAGAAAGAGGAATTTGTCCATGGTAATAATGAAGTAGTTGTTTAAAAGAATGCTCACCTTCGCCCATAATAATGCAGTCAACATCTTCTTTTAAACGCTTGAGCCAAACATGGACATCATAACTTACTTCTGGGCCTCCTAGGACAATTTTCGTATGAGGGCTGACTTTCTTCACCATTTGTATTACTTTGATTGTTTCTTCAATATTCCAGATATAACAACTGAATCCGAGGATATCTGGAGATTTTCGATAGAGATCAGATACGATATTAAAAGTAGGGTCTTTAATCGTATACTCTGCAAGAACTGGGTTGAAGTCAGGCTGGGCATAAGCTTTTAAATATCTGATAGCGAGATTAGTGTGGATATATTTGGCATTTAGTGTTGCAAGAACAATATTCATAGGGAATCTCCTTTTAGCTAATTTGTCGAGTGGAAATATCTTGTATATTTAACAGAGTTGTTTTAAGATAAAGATACTAGCGTAATTATACAAAAAAATTTAAAGTAAAAAGTCCTATTTATAGAATTTGATTTATATGAAATAATCTGAATATTAATAATTTAATTTCGAACGGAGGTAATTTAGGACATTAAAACTCCTATTTAGTAGAGTTTCATCTTATTTAGTGCTAATTTGATGTCATAATTTATTGGCGAAATTCATAGAATGATAAAAAGAAGGGATTGGTGATTAGTTAATGCCGCAACGATTTTTCAGTAATTTTGATTTTACATTTCAAGAATGTGAAGAACCAATTATAATTGTTGACCACAGATTCCATATTTTATTTGCTAATGAATTGGCCAAAGAACACTTACAAGTAGAAGAAGATATTGATATAAAAAATTGGCTAAGCGAAGATTCCTACGATGTATGGAAGAAGATTGTTGAAAATACTAAAACTCGTTCGTATACAACTGAGAAGATGTCTATTAACACCTTAAACTCTAAAATAGAGGATATGAAAGTAACGAGCTGCTATTCAGATGTATACGATTGGATTTTACTATGCTTCCACTACTCGGAGGTTACTAGTAAAGTTGATAAGCATCTCGCCGTTGAGAAAAAGTTCCGACGTGTTTTTGACCAATCTGAGAGTGGTCTTCTCTTAACTGATGCTGATAAGCGAATTGTTGAGATGAATGAAATGGCCGCCAAATTATTAAATGTTTCCCTGCATAGTATCATTGGACAAGATATCTCTATTTTGTGGAAGTTATTCCCTAATGAAGGGTATGATATCCATAAATTCTTCTGTTCTTTAAAAGAAACGGGCAAGGGAGAATTAACCGTTCAAGTGCCAATGAAAGAGGGCACGCGCTATATACAGTTATTGAGCAATTATGACAGCCAGGATGATATTCATTTAACAATTATTCGCGATGAAACGGAAAGAATTATGATGATGAATCGGCTGGAACACCAGCAAACACTTCAAATGGTCGGTGAGATGGCAGCAAGTATCGCACATGAAATTAAAAACCCTATGACAACATTAAAGGGTTTTACAGATTTAATGAAAATGACAGCCACAGGTGAAAATAAGCGTTATTTATCTGTTTTGGACAGAGAAATCGAGCGTATCGAAAATATTGTAAATGAATTCTTAGATTTATCCAAGCCAGGTGGCTATGAGATGAATATTTTCTCATTTAGCGAGTTAATGGAAGAGACGATTGAGCTGATGCAGCCCCAATCAATTATGCAGCATGTAGAGATAGAATATGAGAAAAACCTTTATCAAGAAGATTTAATTTTAGGGAATAGCCACAAACTGAAGCAGGTGCTAATCAATTTATTAAAGAATGCTTTTGAGGTTATGCCTTCAGGTGGCAAGATTGTCATTCGACAACAAATCAAGTATTACGATAAAGTGACCATCTCGATTGAAGATAGTGGTACAGGTATGTCTGAAAACGATTTGGAAAATATCTTTACTCCCTTCTACACTACTAAATCAGAAGGTACTGGATTAGGCCTTGCTTTTGTGGCGAAAACTGTTGAAGAACATAATGGTAAAATCACAGCCACAAGCAAAGTAGGAGAGGGCACGATATTCAGTATTGATTTTCCACTTGTAATCCAAAAACAAAGAGAGATGGTGGCAGAAAAAAGCTTGGAAATAGACTTCGCTGATCTTACAGAACAGAGCGATTGCTTTTATTCTGTATAACATCACCCTTTTGACAAAGTATTAACCACAGCGGTATAATATCTTAAAATCAAGATTTATTATAAGGGATGAACAAGAATGGCAACACAAGATGAAATAAAGCAGTCATTGAAACTCTTTATTGTACTTTCGAGGGCAACAAAAGCTATAAATGAGTGCACAAACCAATTCTTCCAGGAGAATGGATTAAATCCTACAGAATTCGCTGTGTTGGAATTACTTTACCATAAAGGAAGACAGCCCCTCCAAAAAATAGGAAATAAGATTTTACTGGCTAGCGGGTCAATCACTTATGTTGTTGATAAATTAGAAAAAAGAGGTTACTTAACGCGCGTATCATGTCCATCTGATCGGCGCATAACATATGCTGAAATTACACCCCTAGGTACTGAGTTTATGGACGAGCTGTTTCCTAAGCATGAACAACAATTGCATGAAATTACAAGTGTATTGACTGGGGAAGAAAAAGACCTAGCTATTGATTTATTAAAAAAACTAGGGCTCTCAATTAAAGATTTGTCTTATTAAGATCAAAAGAGTGGTGTGATGTAAGACACATACATCGCTCTTTTTGTCATAATAATAGAGGGCATTACAGTATAAAGAGGATCTAGGGAAAATGCTAAACGTAAAAAGACAAACAGACAATAGAAGTATTTATAGGTTGTTTAATAAAAAATGCCGCTCTTATAGAGCAGCACAAAATGTTTGGTATTCGTAGAGACAACATGGTTGAAGAATATGTAATGCGTTATATTAATTGTTATTAGCAGCTGCTAATATTTTATAGCGTTTATGGTTAACAACAGTTTTTTCTTCAATCTCAAGTGAATTGAAATTCTCCATATACGTTAGATTCACGATCACAGAATTCTCATTCACTTTCTCGACAATTCCCTGTAGTCCATTTCCGAATTCAATGACATTCCCAATTTCAGCTATTTTCATAAGTACCAGCCCCTTTAACTTTAGTTACTTTACAGTTTGCCTTAAAATAGTTATTTCGTAAAGTGAAAACCATTTTATGTAGATTTTTGATATTATACGTAAAGGGAGTTGCGAATATGAACGATTACATACAAAAGTTAGACGATTTAAAAAATGGAAACATTCAAGAATTAAAAGTAGATAAACATGAATTTTATCAACTGAGAGAAGAATTAATTAAAAGAGAAGACTTTAAGCATTTTCAAGGGATCGCCAAACAAGGTGGAGATATAATCTATGTTTACTTGAAAGAACCGCGAAGTTAAAATAGAATTTCATAAGACAAGCTACATCTGCAATAGGATAAGAAAAACAATACTTTACTGAGAGGAGGATGGTGGATGTCTGAGTCCATTTTAAAAAAATTAGAAAATACACGTGAAAAAATGATTCAATCAGGTATCGAGAAGGGATTTTCTAATATTGAAACCATCCGCTTAAGTAAAAAGTTAGATCATTTACTAAACACTTATCAGCAAGAACAAGAGCATGAACAAGATTATCCTAAGGATGAAGATTTAGTGAAATTTTAAAGGATAACTCCTATTAGGAGTTATCTTTTTTTGTAGATTTATTTACTTCCAGCAAATGAAAGACACAATAAGCCTTGGTAATACTTTTGGCTATCTACTTACACTATATAAAAAAATTTACACAAGGTGGTTTAGAATTTGTTGTAGCGTGGAATAATAATAAAGAACACAGCAACAATCTCATTTCCCCCTTTCTTTAGCAGGTACTTTACGTATCTGCTCTTTTTTTGTACTAAGAAAGTTCTTGTATAATAAAGAGGAATGAAAATTCTGATATAATGAACACAACAATAAAAAGGGGGAGTCATAATATGAAAAAATGGACCATTGGCTTTATTGGAACTGGTGTAATGGGATCAAGTATCGCCATGCATTTATTAAAAGCAGGACACACAGTACATATTTATACGCGAACAAAAGCAAAAGCGGAAGCTTTAATCGAACTAGGGGCAAGCTGGTTTGAAAGTCCAGGCGAAGCAGCGGAAAATACCGAAATTGTTTTCACGATGGTAGGCTATCCGCAGGATGTGGAAGAAGTTTATTTTGGAGAAAACGGTATTTTTAAAATGAGCAAAGAGGGAACAAGATTAGTTGATATGACTACATCTCAGCCAACCCTAGCTAAAAAAATTGCTAAACATGCTGAGACTATAGGGATGGAAGCATTGGATGCTCCTGTTTCAGGTGGAGACATTGGCGCGAAAAATGGGACACTTTCCATCATGGTAGGCGGCAAAAAGGATGTATTTGAAGAAGTACTACCTGTATTTGAATTATTTGGTGAACATATTATTTATCAAGGAGAGGCTGGAGCGGGACAGCATACAAAAATGTGCAACCAAATTGCCATTGCGAGCAATATGATTGGTGTATGTGAAGCAATCGTTTATGGCAAGAAAGCAGGGCTCGACATTAATACAGTACTTCAATCCATATCCACCGGAGCAGCTGGATCATGGTCTTTAAGCAATTTAGCTCCACGTATTGTTAAGGGAGACCTAGAACCAGGATTTTATATTAAACACTTCATCAAGGATATGGGCATTGCCTTAAAAGAAGCAGAAATGATGGAACTCCAATTGCCGGGTCTATCTCTTGCAAAAGGAATGTACGAGGAGTTATCGCAAAAGGGATATGATGATTTAGGTACTCAAGCATTAGTTGATTATTATAAAAGTTAGTTACTTTTGAGCTACGTGGTTTGATGTTAATGCAAAAATTGACTACTTATTGTCAATAATTCTTCTATATGCAAATGATGTAATATGATACAATTGGGGTAATTATGGGAGAATTGTAGGAGGTATTAGCTCAGATGAATGAAAATAAAGGTATTTTGCTTGAGAGCGGTACAAATGAGCTTGAAATAGTTGAGTTCCAAATGGGGACAAACAAATTCGGTATTAATGTTATTAAAGTAAAAGAGATAATTCAACCTATACCTGTTACTTTTATTCCGCATGCACACCCACATGTAGAAGGCATTATCCAATTGCGCGGTGAGGTTTTGCCGGTTGTTGATATGAAAAAGGTTTTGGGATTGTCCAATACGCCTTATAGCGAACAGCATAAGTATATTGTAGCTGAGTTTAATAGACAACGAGTTGTCTTTCATGTAGATAATGTAACGCAAATCCACCGTATCTCATGGGATCTTATAGAAAAGCCGTCAGATATGTATCAAGGGGGAAATTCACAAGTCATCGGTGTCATCAAGCAAAATGATGTAATGCTATTATTGCTTGATTTTGAAAAGATTATGGTAGATATCAATCCTGACTCCGGTATTAATGTGTCTTCCATTAAAAAGTTAGGACAACGAAGCCGCTCTGAAAAGAAAATCGTGATTGCAGAAGATTCACCACTTTTACGTAAACTCCTGCACGATACGATGGAAGAGGCTGGCTATGCGAATGTCGAATTTTTTGAGAATGGAAAAGATGCATTAGAATATTTGTTAAGCATTGCGGAAAAAACAGATGATATTAGCGAATATGTCCAATTGATGGTAACAGATATTGAAATGCCGCAAATGGATGGGCATCATTTAACAAAACAGGTGAAATCTCATCCTGTATTAAGCAAATTGCCTGTCATCATTTTTTCAAGCCTTATAACAGATGATTTGAGACATAAAGGAGAAAAAGTGGGAGCTGAAGACCAAATCAGCAAGCCAGAAATAGCTGATTTAATTTTAAAAATCGATCAATATGTATTATAAAAACCGGAGAGAATTCTCCGGTTTTTTTAATGGCCATAAAAATAGCTGTTCATTTGGTAAAGTCCTTTTTTTCTGTTCTCCTCGTAAATGCTTCGAGGAGTTCTTTTTTTTCGTTTAGGGATAGAAGATGGAGAAGCTTCCGGCTCAAGGAAGTTAGTCAATATTTGTTTTGCCTTGCTTAGACTCATACTACGTCTAGGGTTTCGATAATTCTCATCTAAGTGACCTAAATGAGGCAATTCCTTGAAGTCTTCTTTCTTCGGCAATGAGTGGAAATAGTAATCAGAACATTGAATGACCACAGCGGACTGCTGTTGGCTAAACCGTGGTCTTTTGACGAATTGAAGTCCTATTTTTTTTGCGCATCCCATCTTAATCATCTTATCGAGGGCTAATCGCTTTAATGTATAAAGAGTTTTATTATCAGGGGCAGTTTTTGCATGTTTATTAACTATATAAATCGCTGTAGCTATATCTCCATTGTGGGGGCGATTGCTCATCGTATTCCTACCTTTCTGCTAAAAAAATAATTTCAATATAAAGGAATAGTATGGAAACAAAAGAAAAAACACTTCTCATACAAGATAATAGAATGATTTGGCGCATATTACACGGGTGCAAGATAGCCCCGAGCGGAAATATAACTGCCTCCAAAACCTTAAAACAACATGATGAGGTCTTACTTTTTCTATTATAATACCAATCAATTATATCTGTATATACAGAAGAATATACTTTCTAATTATCTCTTTTATCCCAAATAAGCATGCTATAAACCTCTTAACAAAAAACAGAGTGAAAATAATAAATGAAGGAAGCGAAATGGGACTAAACGCATAGTAGGGATTATTAATTATTTTTTGAATGCGACTTTTTATGGAAAATAGGTAAAAAGGGTTCATTAAATTCAAAAAATTTTTGTTTTTAATCTATATAATTCTTTTGAAATCTATTATGATAGTCTAAAGTACACCTTTTTGTGGAGGCGCTAAATGAAAAAAACAACTTTAGACCAAAAGTCTTTGCAATATATAGTAAATCAATATAGCAGTATAGAACAGAGTGGTCTTTCTGTCCTTATTCGTAAATCTAACGAACAGTACTCTATAATGTATGCTAATGACATGGCACAAAATGAATTTGGAGGGCTCCACTTTCCAAAAACAGAGTTAGCTCACCGTTATTTGCCAAGCGTAATTTGGCAACATTTGAAAACAATGATTCTAACAGTGTGCGCTAATGAGACGGCAGCTTTTGAGAATCTAGAACACTTATTAACTGTTACGGAAGAGACGGTTTCCGAAGATCAATTCTATTACTGTACAATACATAAGCATCCACAAGATCCAGCGTTTCTTGAATTACTTGAACAAAATTTCGACCCTATTTTAGTAGTGGATAAAGAAGGCAATATTCTTCACAGCAATGCTGCGGCAAATGGCAAATTTGGATTTGTTGGGGCAAACCTACAAATAGACAAATATGTGAGTCTATTTGCAAGGGAAGAGATACAAAAGCTTATAGATGAAACAATCTCTTCTCAAAAGAGTATTGAGTTAGCGGATATAGGCCTTAAAACAATAGAAGGAAAATCTGTTATTGTTTTTATAAAAAGTATTCCAATGCTAACAGAGCAAAAAGTCTCTAAAATCCTTCTAATATTGCGTGATATAACGCCTTCTCGTGAATGTGAAAGCGACACGAGTTATTTTACCTATCATGACCAACTGACAGGTTCATGGAATCGTAAGGCGCTAAGCGTACATTTTAAGGAAATTATAAAAGACTCGATGAGAACGAATCAAAAATCAGCCATATTGTCCATTGATCTCGACCGCTTTAAAAGGGTCAATAAAACGTATGGGACTGCTGCAGGCGATATGATAATCAACGCAGCTATTGAACGTGTTTCTCAGATAACCAAGAGTATAGGATCAATCTATCGGTTGAATGGCGATAATTTTGTTGCTGTCCTGCAAAATGTTCAAAAAGAGCAAGTACAGCAAGTGGCTGCGGATATCATCTACAGTATGAAAAAACCGTTTCTTATCGAGGATTCTGAATTAGCTACAACAGCTTCTATTGGTATAACCTATTTTCCTGATGATGGGGCTTCTATTGAGGAGCTCTTGCAAAAAGCAAATCAAGCTTTATTATATGCTAAAGAAAAAGGACGATCTTCATATCGTTTTTACCAAAGCAAAATGAAAAATCAACTCGAAAACACAGCTCTCATGGAAGCTCATCTGCGCAGAGCCATTGAAAAAAATGAATTAATGGTGTATTACCAACCGCAAATAGATTTAGAAACAGAAACCATTACAAGTTTCGAGGCATTGTTGCGCTGGCAAAATCCGAAATTTGGTTTTGTTTCACCTGGTGTTTTTATACCACTCGCAGAAGAGTCAGAGCTTATCGTAGATATAGGTAATTGGGTACTGGAGGAAGCATGTAAGCAATTATATGAATGGAAAGTACAAGGTATCTCTAATATCCGAATTGCAGTCAACATTTCGCCAAAACAATTTCGCGAAGATCAGTTAGCATCCAAGATTCTTTATTTTTTAGAAAAGTATGAAATTGAACCATCTCTGTTAGAACTCGAAATCACAGAGAGCTCTATGACGGATGCAGAAGATACGATGAAGATTCTAAAACAACTAAAGAGTATGGGGCTGATTATTTCAGTTGACGATTTTGGAACAGGCTATTCCTCATTAAGCTATATTAAAAGGTACCCAATTGATATTATAAAAATTGATCAATCTTTTATCCGTGATATGGATACAGATGAAAAGGACAAGGCTATTGCTCAAACCATTATCCATCTCGCTCATAATCTAGGCTTAGATGTCATAGCAGAAGGTGTAGAGAAAGAAGAACACGTTGGTTTCTTAAAAAAGCAGCAATGTAAAAAGGCTCAAGGATTTCTCTTCAGCAAACCGTTGCCGATTTATGAGCTAATGAAGGAAATTCCTTTAAAAAAGTGATAAGGAATTTTTAAGTCATATTCCATGCATTAATTAATCGGAGATGTTTCATACTACATGAAAAAGAAAGAAGGTTTTTTCTTGAATTTCACGGGTGAACTGACATGGCCATTAATTATTGTTTGCGTTCTTATTGCAGGTATAGCATTATTTTGGACTATGGGCATTGCAAAAAAACAAGCAGCTCAATCAACTGTAGAGGATCAAAATTATTCTGAGACGGTGGAAAATCACCCGACAATGTTGAATCCCATTATTTGGTGCTATTTGATCGCGGGGATATTTATTACCTTTGTTGTCTTTTATAATATCTTGGCATATCGTTAAAATAGGGGCAGGGTAACTTTTGAAAAATGTATACGCTTTTTCGGTCATTAATGGAAATCTTTGAATAATATATGGTAAGATGAAATTGTAGTTTTAATTGTTCACTTTATGAACAAGTAAGGAGTAGAATACTATGATTTCGACAAGTAGCAGAGAATTCCTTGAAGCGCCGATTGCAGATTTAATTATACCTTCTGATAAAGTTGCCCATGTCCAATTAGGCAATAGCGCAGAGCATGCTTTACTCGTGTTGACAAAGACAGGATATTCTTCTATCCCTGTACTGGATATGGATTATCGTTTACAGGGGTTGCTTAGTATGCGCATGATTACTGAATCTATTTTAGGTCTCGATCACATTGAATTTGAAAAATTAGATACAATAAAAGTAAATGACATCATGGATGCTGATGTTGCCATGTTAAATATTAATGATAAATTCCAAAAAGCATTAGATTTAGTCATTAACCATGCTTTTTTATGTGTTGTAGATGATGACTCAACATTTGTTGGTATTATGACAAGACGTGTTATTTTAAAACAATTAAAAAAACATATCTATCAACCGAATAGCTAGAGTAATAGAAAGGCTCATTTCATGGGCCTTTTTTTTATCCACAACTATTATGACGAATTTTAAAAGGAGTAGTGGTATTTATGACTATGACCAATGATGCCCAAATTATTAAGGTATTAGCAGAGGAGCGCAATATGCGCAAAGCCGCAGAGCGATTATTCTTATCACAGCCAGCCCTTTCACAACGGCTGCAATCGATTGAGAAAGATTGGGGTACCCAGCTTTTTATTCGGTCACAAAAAGGACTGACAGCCACTGCATCAGGCGAGCTAGTTATTCAATATGCGGAAGAGATGATTACAAAGAGAGAAGAAATTTTTGAATCCATACAAGCCTTAAATTCTAAAGTCCACGGCACATTAAAAATTGCTTGTGCCTCCATCGTTGGGCATACCTGGCTCCCAAAAGTATTAAAGGATTTTGTGACCGAATATCCTGACGCCAAGATTTCCTTAATGACTGGTTGGAGCTCAGAGATTGTCAAAGCGCTGTATGATGGGGAGGCACATGTCGGCATTGTCAGAGGACAAACAGACTGGAAAGGAGAAAAGCAGCATCTATTTCGAGATACTCTTTATTTAGTCGATACAGAAATAAAAACGCTGGATGATGTATTTAAAACCACTCGGCCATTCATACAATTTAAAAGTGACTCGAATTATTATCAAGAAATACAGCAATGGTGGCAGCGGCATTTTTCATCTAATCCAAAGCATGAGATTATTGTCGATCAGATCGAAACATGCAAGCAAATGGCATTAAACGGTATCGGATATGCCATACTTCCATCCATTACACTCACGGGACAAGAGGATGTTAACAGGATTCCTCTCACAAATCAGGAAGAAGCATTCAATATTACAAGGGATACCTGGCTGATCGGATATGATTCTGCTTTCGAATTGCGCCAAGTTGCCGCTTTTGTGGAGGTAGCGAAGAAACAAGCGGAATGTTTGTATGATTATTCAAAAAATAAATGAAATTATCCTTTTTATCATGTACAATAGTAGAAATTGATAGGGGGGTTTCTAATGGAAAAGTTGAATGCAGAACAAATTATCTCTTATTTAGCCAATGCCAAAAAAGCTACACCTGTAAAAGTATATGTGAAGGGTAAAGATATCACTTCCATTCCTTTCGGAGAAAACAGCAAAGTCTTTGGTGAAAAAGATGCTGCGGTTGTCTTCGGTGAATGGCAAGATATCAAAAAAGCCTTAGAAGAGAATAAAGAGACGATAGAAGATTATGTGGTAGAGCATGACCGAAGAAATTCAGCTGTACCAACACTAGAGTTGTTAGATATCCATGCACGAATCGAACCAGGAGCAATCATTAGAGATCAAGTGACAATTGGCCAAAACGTCGTTATTATGATGGGCAGTGTCATTAATATTGGAGCTGAAATCGGCGACCGTACGATGATTGATATGAATGCCGTATTAGGCGGTCGTGCGACTGTTGGAAAGGACTGCCACATAGGAGCTGGAGCGGTGCTTGCAGGGGTTATTGAACCACCTAGTGCAGATCCGGTAGTTGTCGAAGACAATGTATTAATAGGTGCGAACGCTGTTGTTTTAGAGGGATGCCGAATCGGCGAAGGCGCTGTAGTAGCAGCAGGTGCTATCGTGACAAAAGACGTGCCGCCGTATACAGTAGTAGTTGGTGCACCGGCTCGTGTCATCAAAGAGATCGATGAAAAAACGAAATCAAAATCTGAAATCATGCAGGATCTTCGACAAATATAAGAGGTGCCATTTCGATGAAGTCTTTAGTGGAGATAAGAAGGGATTTACATAGAATTCCTGAAATTGGATTTCAAGAAGACAAAACGCAAAAATACTTATTAGCTATTATAGAAGAGTTAAAAAAGAGTTATTTCCAAGTAGACCTATGGAAGACAGGTATTATTCTCACAATCCAGGGTACGAGGCCTTCATTCAAAATAGGTTGGCGAGCAGATATAGATGGTTTGCCAATCGAAGAGAATACAGGCTTGCCATATGAATCAACACACCAGGGTTTTATGCATGCATGCGGTCATGATTTTCATATGGCCATTGCTATAGGGCTTATAAAAGCTTTTTCAGAGCAACAGCCTATAAATACGACCATTATCTATTTCCAGCCTGCAGAGGAAGGACCGGGTGGCGCTAAACCGATGCTTGAATGGATGGAAAGGGAGCGTAAGGATTTATTACCTGACTATCTATTTGCGCTTCATATCGCACCTGAATATCCTGTAGGAACAATTGCGACAAGAGCAGGCTTGTTATTTGCTAATACATCAGAACTATTTATTGATTTGCATGGTGTAGGAGGGCATGCAGCTTTTCCACAGCATACAAAGGATATGACTGTAGCAGCAGCTAATTTAATCATGCAGCTACAAACCATCGTAAGTCGAAATTTAAATCCATTAGATAGCGGTGTTATTACCATCGGTAAAATGGTTTCAGGATATGTCCAAAATAGTATTGCAGAAGATGCTCGATTAGAAGGAACAATTCGTACCATGTCTGCCGAATCGATGCTTTTGATGAAAGAGCGTATTGAAGCACTCTGTAAATCAATTGAAATAGCGTATGATTGCGAAGTAAGCATAGATTATGGGGCGTCATACTATCAAGTATACAATGAGGACTATTGTGCAAAGCAGTTGCTAGAGACAGCAGAAAAGGTTGCCGGCACCACACCGTATGAATGTCCGCCTGCCATGACTGGAGAGGATTTCGGCTTCTTTTTAAAGGAGATTCCTGGTGCGATGTTTTGGACTGGCGCAAATTCACCATATGGTCTGCATCATGCATCATTGCAGCCGGATGAAATGTTATTGGACATCAATGTTCGTTTTGTAGAACAATTTTTAAGAGATTTTAAAAAGAGATAGATATTTTATAGGATGTAAACGAAATGCATAGAATAGAATTACAGCCTTTAAATTAGAAAACGGCACGCAGTGAGTGAACTGCGTGCCGTTTTTTACATCATAGTGGAGAACTTTTTACGGTTCCATGTGAAGGTAATGATATAACAAATACTTAGAATAATTGCGCCTAAAATAAATGGCGTATTCAAATGGATGTCCAATAAAGTACCTGCAAGTGCAGGACCAATCATGTTTCCAAGACTCATATACGCATTGTTCATACCTGCCGCATAGCCTTGTTCATTACCCGCTACCTTCGAAATCATTGTATTAACAGAAGGTCTGATTAAGGTTGTTGCGGTTTGGAAAAGTGTCGCTACGAGCAAGATAGAGAAGTAGAAACTCACAAAGACCATTCCGAGCATAGCAAGAGCAGCTACAATTAAGCTCACTAATATGATCTTCATTTCACCGAAGCGTTTAAATAGTTTGTTGATCAGAACGCCTTGAACAATTACACCTACAAAACCACCGACAGTCATAATGATGGCGATGTCATTAGGAGTGAAAGAAAATTTATATGTCAAAAACATTGATAATGTAGCTTGGAAATTAGCAATACCAAATGAGAAGACAAATACAACAAGCAATAATATGAAGTATGGCTTTTTAAAGGAATTTGCCATCTCTTTTAAAATATTATTTCCGCTTCGTTGTGCTTCAACAGCAGGTGTCGTTTTGGGTAATAAAATGATAGAAAGTATTCCTGCGATAAGAGCTGCGATACCAGCTATAAAGAATGGGAAGTGTAAGCTTACATTTGAAAGAGCGCCGCCAATCCCTGGTCCAACCATAAAGCCGAAAGAAATAGCAGCCCCGATAAGCCCCATTGCCTTTCCGCGTTCTTCTAGTGTAGTAATATCCGCAGCATAAGCCATGATAGGCGGTGTGATAAAGGCGGACCCAACACCGATTAGAAAACGCAAAACAAATAGTTCCCATAAGTGATTAGATAGGCCAAATAAAATCTGGCATGTCCCATTTAATAATAGGCCGAAGATGATTAGCTTCTTCCTGCCAAGCCTGTCTGATAAACTGCCGGCAATGGGAGAGAAGATAAATTGCGCAAAAGCTATAGTAGAAATCAAAAAGCCGAGTACTGCTCCTTTAGCGCCGAACTCCTTCAAGTAGTTGGGCATTATAGGTATAATTAAACCAATTGCACTCATAGTGACAAACATATTAACCATTAAAAGAATTAAAGCTATTCTATTTTTTTTATTCATCTAGTTTCTCCTTAATTATTTCGTGATGCTAAATATAAAACAATACTAATCAAAATTATACCTTTTGTCTATAGGGTGTTCAAGAAAGCTGTTTTATAACAGAGTAATCTGTAGAAAAAGTAGAAGGATGAAAAATTTTAGGGAGACTACTTTTTATCTGACTTAACCAATGCCATCTAAGAAACAAGAAGGGGAAAAAATTAATAACTCCTTATAAGCCAATCAATTTCATAAATATAAATTAAGAGCTATAGAGAGTCGTACGGCGAGTCCTGTGAATCTTAGTAGATCGTAGTGATGAGGAGATTAAAGCTAAGTCTGCAGCAAGGAACACATTACGAAATTTCACAAAAGAAGAACCGAACACACGTGAAATTAAATTTCACAGGTGTTCGGTCTTTTCATTAGCTGAAACTTTTTTGATTCAGCTTCTTTCTTCAATACATTAACGTATAGACATTTTGAAGCGTAGGAAAAGTTCATTATATTCGCCGATCTTTTCTTTTCCTAGGTTTTTATAAACTTCTAATTTTTCACGAACGTCTTTTGATACGTAATAGCGTGTATCATTGACGATTTCAGGATCCATCAATTTTAATGCGGCTTTATTAGGAGTTGTATAGCCTACATACTCAGAGTTTTGAGCAGCTACTTTTGGATCTAGCATAAAGTTGATGAATTTATGGGCACCCTCTATATTTTTCGATGTTTTAGGAATGACCATATTATCAAACCATAGATTGGAGCCTTCTTTTGGCACGCTGTATGTCAAATCATCATTTTCAGACATCATATCGGCCGCTTGACCAGACCAAGTGAGGGCTACTTCCGCGTCCCCATTGATCATTAATTGAGTTACCTCATCACCGATGACCGCTTTCACGTTTGGCGCCATGCGAATTAGTTTATTAGTCGCTTTCTGCAAAACAGTAGAGTCTGTTGTATTCAGTGATTGACCGATACTATTTAGACCAACACCAATTACTTCTCTGGCGCTATCTACTAAAATAACCTTGCCTTTTAGTGATGGATCCCAAAGGTCATCCCAGCTATCAAATTTCTTGTCTTTTAAAAGTTTCTTATTATAAACAACCCCTACAGTACCCCAAAAATAAGGAATCGAATATTGATTCTTTTTATCAAAAGCCAGATGTAGAAAATCTGGTTCAATATATTTCAAATTAGGGATTTGCTTGTGATCAATTTTTTTAAGCAAGTGGCGTTCTCTCATTTGTTCAACCGTATATTCAGAAGGAACGGCAATATCATAATTCGTTCCGCCTTGTTCGATTTTCGTCATCATAGCTTCATTTGAATCAAACGTTTCATAAATAACATTGATGCCTGTTTGCTTTTCAAATTTCTTAATTAAAGCAGGGTCAATATATTCTCCCCAGTTGTAGATAGTTAAAATATCTTTCCCGGATTTTCCGGAAGTAGCATCCATTGCATGTGAAGTATACATTAATATTCCGCATACAAGTAAAATGCCAATCGATGCTCGTATCAAAGATTTCATTTATGAGCCCCCGATCTTGTTTGGCGTTTTGTAATAAAGTAATAACCTAATACAAGGAGCAATGTGACAAAGAATACTAAACCTGAGAGTGCGTTGACAGTTAACGAGACGCCTGCACGAGCCATTGAATAAATCTCAACAGAGAGTGTGCTGAAGCCATTTCCTGTAACAAAGAATGTGACAGCAAAATCATCTAAGGAATAGGTTAAAGCCATAAAGAATCCAGCAAAGATACCCGGCTTAACATAAGGCAATATAACACGGGTTAAAATATCGCGTCGGCTTGCACCTAAATCAAGCGCTGCATCAATTAAAGATGAACTCATTTCATGCAATTTTGGTAATACCATTAGCACAACGATCGGGATACTAAATGCTGCATGTGATAATAAGACGGACATAAAGCCAAGTTTAATCCCAGCCATTGTAAAGAGGATCAAGAATGAAGCACCAATAATAACATCAGGGCTCACAATCAGGATATTATTCAATGAAAGAACGGTATTGCGCATTTTTCTATTTTTAATAGAAACAATGCCAATAGATCCGAGAGTTCCAATGATCGTAGCAATCAATGCAGATAACAAAGCAATAACTACTGTATTGATTAAAATAACGATTAACCTAGAATCTTGGAAAACTTCTTTGTAATGGGCAAAGGTGAATGATTTAAAGTTGGTCATTGAATCGCCGCTATTGAACGAATAGAAGACAAGAAAAAGGATAGGCGCATATAGAATGACAAAGACAAGCGCCAAATACAATTTCGATCGTTTATTTAGCTTTTCCATTACGCGCCACTCCTTTCTTCCGTTCACCTGTCAGCAACATAATAATAAACATAAAGAGTATCAAGAATACAGAGATGGTTGAACCCATACCCCAGTTTTGTGTTGTTAAGAATTGCTCTTCGATTGCTGTACCAAGCGTAATCACACGGTTACCTGCAATTAGTCTTGTAATCATGAACAATGAAAGTGCCGGTATAAAGACAGCCTGTACACCCGCTTTAACGCCGTTCATGGTCAACGGAATGATAACTCTTCTGAAAGTAGTGATTTTCGAAGCGCCTAAATCTCGTGATGCGTCAATTAATGCAGGGTTTAACTTATCTAATGCATTAAAGATCGGCAGAATCATGAACGGTATAAAAATATACACAGATACAAAAACAAAGGCAAAATCAGTAAAAAGAATTTGCTGATTTGGAAGTCCAATTGCTTTAACAAAAGCGTTGATTGGACCTTTGTTGCCAAAGATGCCAATAAAGGCATAGGTTTTCAATAGAAGATTAATCCAAGAAGGAATAATAATCAGGATAAGCCATAACTGCTTATATTTTAACTTTGTAATTAAATAAGCAGCTGGATAAGAAATAATTAAGGAGAACAGCGTGATGAGAAATGCATACCAGAACGAACTCAAGGTCATTTTCAAATAAACGCTAGTCAAGAAATTTCGATAGTTATTGATTGTGAAATGGCCATGTAGATCAAGAAGCGAATAATAAACAATTAAAAGGATCGGTGCAATAACGAAAAATAGAATCCAAATATAGTAGGGGATTAGTGATAATAAATTCCCTTTTCTACGCATTATTTTCTTCTCCGTAAGATTCAAGTCTTTTATCGAAGTCTTCTTCTGATTCATTTAAACGCATAACATGAATAGCTTCAGGGTCGAAATCTAAGCCGATTTTTGCACCAACATCAGCTTTTTTCAATGAATGTACAAGCCACTCATTCCCATCTTGGTCATAGGTAGAGAGCTCATAATGAACGCCGCGGAATAATTGGGTATCAACTGTTACAACAAGCTTTCCACGCTCTACATCTGTGATCTCTAAATCTTCAGGTCGAATGACGATATCTACATTTTCGTTGGCGTTCAAGCCTTGGTCTACACATTCAAAAGTCTTACCTGCAAACGTAACCTCAAAATCTCGAATCATTGTACCTGGCACAATGTTTGATTCGCCGACGAAATCAGCGACAAAACGATTGATTGGTTCATCGTAGATATCCACAGGTGATCCACTTTGCTCGATTTGGCCTTCATGTAAGACAAAGATTTCGTCTGACATGGCTAGTGCTTCTTCTTGGTCATGAGTGACAAATACAAAGGTCTTGCCTAAACGCTGCTGTAATTCGCGCAATTCATATTGCATTTCTGTGCGCAGTTTTAAATCTAGGGCAGATAAAGGCTCATCTAATAAAATGATTTCTGGATCATTTACGATAGCGCGTGCTATGGCAACACGTTGTCTTTGGCCACCAGACATTTCGTAGATTTCACGTTGGCTATAACCTGCTAAATTGACAAACCTTAATGCTTCTTCTACTCTTCTGGTGATTTCTTCATTTTTTACTTTCTTAATACGCAAACCAAACGCCACATTTTCAAACACATTAAGGTGAGGGAATAGTGCGTAGTCTTGGAAAACGGTATTGACTTGGCGTTCATTGGCTGGCACATTATTGATTGTTTTGCCATTGAAATAGATTGAACCATTGGTAGGTTCCATAAAACCTGCGATGAGACGGAGAATTGTTGTTTTCCCACAGCCAGATGGCCCTAAGAGTGTATAGAACTTGCCTCGTTCCATTTCAAAGCTTATATCTTTTAGCACTACAGTGCCATCACTGAATGATTTTGAAACATTTTCAAAGCGGATAATTGCATTTTCCGACATCTGGGGTCCCCCTAAGCTATAAATAAGATTCTGTTGCAACAAGTAAAATTTCCGTTTTACCTGCAAAGTCGTTGAACAACTGATGATGGTTAGAAGCATCGAAGTAAATAGAGCTGCCTTGTGAAGCAACGAATTCTTGTTTGCCTAAAACCAGTTTTACCCGACCAGATAGTACATAGATAAATGTTTCAGACAAGGAAGGCTCAAACTTTTTGAATTCGCCATTCTCTTCAAAAACAATCATCACTGGCTCGATTTCTTTTTCATTTGAAGTGGGGATTAACCATTTTAAATAATACCCCTTCTTGTCATCTGTAAAAGTCGTATGCTCTTCGTCTGTATAGACAACATTTTGGTCTTCAATTTCATCATCAAAAAATTCTTTTGGGGTAGAACCCAATACTTCTAGTAAGTCAAACAGCGTTTCAATAGAGGGGGAATTTAAATCCCTTTCTACCTGGGATATATAGCCCTTGCTCAAATCGGTTCTTTCGCCTAGTTCTTCTTGCGTCAAACCTTTTTTCAGTCGCAGGCGTTTGATTTTTTTGCCTATCTGCATCAAATGCATTCCTCCTCTATTTTCAGTATTTTCTTTAGTAAAGAGTTATATTTTCATTTATTGGAAGTTTACTTATGGTGAACTTTAAGTAACACAAGTTTACTAAGACAAAACTTTTAGTTTAGTGAAACGTATTCTATTATACAAAATAGGACATATTTTTCAACCTTTTTTTCTAAAATAATATTCTTTATCAAATAATTTAATAGACTGACACTAATCCTTTACCCTCAAGCATTTAACACTAACATTTTTTTACTGTATCAATTATTGCATTTACATAAGAAATAAAAGGAAAGAATAAAAGTTTTTGATAAAAAAAGTAATTGCTATTTGTTGAAAGTTATCATTTAATAATTTTTGTGAAAAAAATTGGTTTCGCTAGATTAGCAAAAGTGTGATTGAATTTTCTCGCAATTAGGGAATAAAGATTCCTATGAACAAAGTAAATTTAGTGGAAAGGAATGTGGTTGATGAAAAGATTTTTAGGTGGTGCATTGGCGATTTCGCTGATCGCAACTACATTGGTGGCATGTACGCCGGAGAAAAATAGTACAGAGGAAAAACAAAAGAAAGCAGTGGAAACAACAGATTCGAAGAGCTATTTAAAGCTAGCAGACGCAAATTATTCGTATGAATTTGCGAAAAGTTTAGAGCAATTTAAAACAAATGAGAAGCTAGGCTATCGAACAGCTGGATCAACTGCTGAATTGCAAACAGGTAAGAAAATAGCAAATGAAATGAAAAAAATCGGGCTTACGGATGTTTCGAAAGATGAGATTACAGTCGATAGCTGGACCTTTAAAAAAGCAGATCTGAAGTTTACAGATGCCAGAGGAAAAACACATTTGGCTGTTCTTGGCGGATATCAAACGAACTTTGATACGAAAGGACCTAAAACTTTTGATGTTGTGTATGCCAACAGAGGGACAGCGGCTGATTTAGAGAATCTTGATGTTAAAGGTAAGCTAGTTCTTATAGATATTAATCAGCGCGAGGATTGGTGGATTAATTATCCAACATATCAAGCACATTTAAAAGGAGCTGCTGCTGTCATTGCAGTACAAAGCAAGGGATATGCAGAAGTAGATGGAAATGCCTTAAATGCACAGGATATTTGTGGGCCTGATGATGCTCCTGCATTTTCTATGTCGCAAAATGACGCTGCATTATTAAAAGCAGCATTAAAAAAACAACACAATAAATTACAGGTTGATTTTGATGCCAAATCCACAGTGAAAAAAGATCAGAAGACATATAATTACTACGGGAAAATTGAAGGGAAAGACCCGGATTCATATGTAATTTTATCAGGACACTATGATTCCTATTTTGATGGATTCCAAGATGATAATGCGTCCATAGGATTATTGATGGGGATTGCAAAAGGATTAGTAGATAGTGGCTATAAACCCCAAAAAACTATCATTTTTAATGCATTAGCTGCGGAAGAATGGGGAGTAAGCAATACAAGATACGACTGGTCTACAGGTGCCTACAATCAAATCTTCCGTGTTCATCCTGAATGGGTAGGCAAGGCGATTGCCAATTTGAATTTTGAGTTACCTGCATATGAACATACCAAGACAAATGAAATCCGAGCAGTATATGAATACAAAGACTTCCTTACGAAATTTGCTAAAACTGTACCGACAGTCAAAGGTGTTTATAAAAAAGGGATTTCTGTAGTGGCGCCACTCCGTACGTGGTCTGATGATTTTTCATTCTCGTTAGCTGGTGTTCCAGCATTGCGTAATGATTTTCAGGATAGTGAGTTTATGCATACACATTACCACTCACAATTCGATAATGAAAAAACAAATAATATTAAAGCACTCCAATTTAATATGAATTTATATGGATTATTGGCTATGCAATATGATCAAACAGCTGTATCGCCGCTAAATTTCACAACACGTTTAGAAGAAATGAAGAAGACATTGAAGCAGGATGTATTAAAAGACTCGAATGTTTCAAGCGACACACTCATTAGTACGATTGATGAAGCCATTAGCACTGCAAAACAGGCAAATAAAAAGGTAAACGAAATAAATAGTGCGTATGCAAAAGCGCTACAAGCAGGCGAAGATAAAAAAGCTGCGAAATTATATAAAGAAAGTCGTGATGTAAACAGTAAGTTACTTCACACATTTAAATTGGCGCAAAATCAATTTGTTCGTTTAACATGGGAGGATGAACCTATTTTCCCTCACGAACATGCGCAAAATAATATTGAAAACTTATCTGCTGCCATTAAAGCAATAGAGAAGGGGAAAGCTCAAAAAGCCCTTGATGACTACTTGTTTGCCGTTGATAATAACTGGTATGCCTACGACTTTGATAAAGAAACATATCAGTACTTTACAGATTATGTAATGAACCAGCCTGCAGACCGTTTAATGTGGGGAGCGGGCAGAGTGATGGGCCATGAAGACTTATATGATGTCATTTCAGCACTTCAAGAAAAAAGCAAGAAGCCAAAAGCTAATTTAGATGCAGAAACAAAAGAATTACAAAAAGCATTAGAAAATGAAGTTTCGTTGCTGAAAAAGACAGTAAAAGAAGAAAATCATGATGTACAGCAATTGAAAGCTGAGTTGGAAAAAATCAAATAATGAACACAAGACCCCGCAAAAGCAGAAACTATTTTTGCGGGGTTTTTATGAGTTATATATCCAGTAAGCGTTTTACTTCATTTAAGTAGGTTTGACTAACTGGAAGTCCAGTTCCATCTTCCATATGGATCATTAAATTGGAGGAAAAATCACGGGTGATACGATCGATCGCGTGGATATTGATTATATAAGATCTGTGGATACGAAGAAAATCTTTCGGCAGCTTTTTCTGAAGGTTCTTCAATGTTGTGCTTACTGTATACTGCTTACCATCTGTGTAACACCAATTCTTTTTATTTAAGCTCTCGAAATGTGTAATTTTTTCAATTGGAACTAACACCCATTCATCTTGTTGTTTGCCTGTTATAAAACGGATTGGATCATTTTTTATCTCTTGATAAAGGGGAGATAATATTACCAATAACACAGCAGCTTCACCCATTAAAGTAATTGGGTAACCAATCCCATAAAAAGGTTTTTCTAAAAAAGCTTCGTTCATTAACTCCTCAATTTTTCTTTTTTCTTTCATGACGCGTTCTACTATACTTCCAGACTCTACTTTTTTGCCATTAAATAATTGAAGTTTTTGGCAGCCATTAAAATAAACGTACGTATCGCCTACTGCTATTGCTACTGAAGATTCCTCAGGCAACCAATCACTCATCAGATTATAATACTGTTCCGCCACATTTTTTGATAAAAACGAGATGTCATTATCTCTCACATCCAAAGCCCCCTTGTTTGTCATGCAAAAACAATGTTTCATCGCTAAATAGTTGCATTTTATCCAAAAAATAATACAAAAAAGCATTATTGTTATATATTACATTATAACAACTAAATCTGTTGTGCAACAGTAAAATGATAAAAAGTCGGAAGGTGTGATTCAAATGACAACAAGGCAAAAACAAATTGAGAAACTTGAAAAGAGCTGGGCAAATGATGAAAGATGGCAAGACATTAAACGTCCGTATAGTGCGGAAGAGGTAATCAAGCTTCGGGGTTCAGTAGACATTCAGCATACGTTAGCTGAAAAAGGCGCAAAACGTTTGTGGGACACACTGCAGCAAGAAGACTATATTAATGCGCTAGGTGCATTGACCGGCAATCAGGCAGTACAACAAGTAAAAGCTGGTTTACAAGCTATCTATCTTAGTGGTTGGCAAGTAGCAGCAGATGCCAATTTATCTGGGCAAGTGTATCCTGATCAATCCTTGTATCCCGCTAATTCAGTGCCGCAAGTGGTCAAACGTATCAATCAAGCATTGCAAAGAGCAGACCAAATTGATGGAGTTGAAGGACGAGAAGACAGCTTTGATTGGTTTGCTCCGATTATTGCCGACGCAGAAGCAGGATTTGGAGGACCACTAAATGTTTTTGAGTTAATAAAAGGGATGATTGAAGCAGGGGCAGCAGGTGTGCATTTGGAGGACCAATTAGCATCTGAAAAGAAATGTGGCCATTTAGGCGGTAAAGTATTGCTTCCCACACAAAATGCTATACGAAATTTAGTCGCTGCACGATTAGCTGCTGATGTATGCGGAGTACCGACTATCCTAATCGCCCGGACAGATGCAGATGCTGCGGATATGGTCACGAGTGATATTGATCCGCGAGATGCTAAATTTTTAACAGGCGAGCGAACACCAGAGGGATTTTTCCGCACATATGCTGGAATCGATCAGGCGATTGAGCGAGGCCTAGCTTATGCTCCTTATGCCGATTTAATATGGTGTGAAACATCTAAGCCGGATTTAGAGGAAGCAAGACAATTTGCAGAGGCCATCCATGCACAATATCCAGGGAAAATGCTTGCATACAATTGTTCACCATCCTTTAATTGGAAAGCAAATTTAGATGAGGAGACGATTGCTAAGTATCAAAAAGAGTTGGCGAAAATGGGATATAAATTCCAATTTGTTACATTAGCAGGGTTCCATTCGTTGAATCACAGCATGTTTAAACTAGCGGTTGATTATAAAAACAACGGAATGGCTGCCTATTCAAAACTTCAACAAGAAGAATTTTCAAGCGAACGTGATGGATATACAGCAACTAAACATCAACGTGAAGTGGGTACGGGCTACTTTGATGAAGTAGCTCAGGTTATTTCAGGAGGGACATCATCTACAACAGCGATGGAGGGTTCTACTGAAACAGCTCAATTTATTCCGCATTAACGGGCAGTAAGACCCCCACTTCAAAACGTAAGTATGTAACGGAGAAGTTTAAGTGGGGGTTAACTGCCCGTAAAAGCCCGATTGGTTCAACTAACACTCAGTAGGGGATAAAAACCCCCCACTGAATGAAGTTTCACTTTATCGCGCAATGATGGCAAGCATTTAAATGAAAATAAGAAAGGGTTGTTGCGAATGAGTATCCAACAAACAGTCACTTCATCCATCAACATTACTGGACTAGTAAACGATTCTACAAAACAAATTCTGTCAGCAGAAGCACTTCGGTTTATTTCGTCTTTGCATCGTCAGTTCAATCAGCGCCGCTTAGAATTATTACATTTGCGGCTAGAGCGGCAACGTCAATTAGATGCCGGAGGCACACTAGATTTTTTAGAGGAAACAAAATCAATTCGTGAAAGCACTTGGGAAATCGCACCATTACCTAAAGATTTACAGGATCGCCGTGTGGAAATTACAGGCCCAGTGACACGGAAAATGGTCATTAATGCGCTAAATTCAGGAGCCAAATTATTTATGGCATGTTTTGAAGATGCTACTTCACCCACATGGGAAAATATGATTGAAGGCCAAGTGAATCTATTTGATGCCATACGAAAAACTATTTCTTATTCACAACCTTCAAACGGGAAAGTCTATCGATTAAATGACAAGGTGGCTACATTAATCGTAAGACCAAGAGGATTGCATATGGAAGAAAGGCATATAGAGATCGATGGTGAGCCTGTGGCAGGGAGCTTCTTTGATTTCGGATTATACTTCTTCCATAATGCAAAAGAGTTAATTGCTCAAGGCACAGGTCCATATTTCTATTTGCCGAAACTTGAAAGCCATTTGGAAGCAAGGTTATGGAATGATATCTTTAATTACTCAGAGAAGTACATGGAGCTAGCAAAAGGGACAATAAAAGCAACAGTCCTGATTGAAACCATTACAGCAGCCTTTGAAATGGATGAGATATTATATGAATTAAAAGAGCATTCTGCCGGCTTAAATTGCGGCAGATGGGATTATATTTTTAGTTATATTAAGCGATTACGTAACCATCATGAAGTCATTTTGCCAGATAGAAGCCAAGTAACCATGAATTCGCCATTTATGAGAGCTTATACGCAATTATGTATCCACACATGTCATAAGCGCAATGCGCCAGCCATGGGTGGCATGGCTGCCCAAATCCCTATTAAAGACAATCCACAAGCGAATGAATTAGCGTTCGAAAAAGTACGAGAGGATAAGATGAGAGAAGCAAAGGATGGTCATGATGGAACATGGGTGGCGCATCCAGGCTTAGTGCAAGTGGCAATGGAGCAATTTGATTACTATATGAAGACACCTAATCAAATTCATCGTAAACGAAATGATGTGCATGTAACAGCAACGGACTTATTAGAAGTGCCAATAGGTTCCATTACAGAAGAAGGAGTACGGCTCAACTGTAGTGTTGGCGTTCAGTATATTGCATCTTGGCTTCGGGGGAATGGCGCTGTGCCGATTTATAATATGATGGAAGATGCAGCAACTGCTGAAATCTCGCGTACGCAAATATGGCAATGGATACGACATGAAAAAGGAAATACAATCGATGGACAAAAAATAGACGCGCATTATGTACAAAAAATTTTAGAAGAAGAAGTTTCGATTTTAAAAAATCAACTCGGTGAAGAGAATTATGTGCAAAGCCGATTAGACAAGGCTACAGACATTTTCAAGAGTTTAATTCTCCAAGATACATTTGAAGAATTTCTAACGATTCCAAGCTATCAGTCTATTTGATAAAGGGAATAAAACATTTTAAGGAGGAGATCTAATGAAAAACGAAAACACTCAAAAGTATCCGAAGCTTTGCTTAGAATGTGGTTGTGAAATAGTGGAACAAGTAGAATCCACATTATATGAGTGTGAACGGTGTTTAGGAGCGAAAGAGGAATAAAGATAGAGAAATGCTTGAGACAAAGGATGGATTATGAATTTTGGCATTCAATCGAATAACAATATTTCCGTGTCCTCATATAATGATGGGGACATTTTTTATGCCTCGCATAGAAGTGGCAGAGAAGCAGTACAACTTATAATAAGGGAATAGCATAAATTGGTATTTCCCGATGACTTTAAGAAAACTTGTTTCAGCTCGTAATATGGGAAAAGGAATAATCAAATATTCAAAATATACCATGAAACCTTTGCGTTTAATAGTATTATTTGCTATTGTAGAATGTGGATCGTAGCAATAAGCTACTTACATTTATATTAACTTTTGGAGGGATTTATCATGGCAGAACGTATGGTAGCAAAACAAGCACCAGTATTCGAAATGCAAGCAGTAATGCCAAATAAAGAATTTGGCACAGTAAGCTTAGAAGAAAACATGAAAAATGACAAATGGACAGTTCTATTCTTCTATCCAATGGACTTTACATTCGTATGTCCTACTGAAATCACTTCAATGTCAGACCGTTACGACGAATTTGAAGATTTAGATGCTGAAGTAATCGGCGTTTCAACTGATACAGTTCATACACACTTAGCATGGATCAACACTGACCGCAGCCAAAATGGTATCGGCGAGTTGAAATTCCCATTAGCTGCAGACCACAACCAACGTGTATCACGTGACTATGGCGTGCTTATTGAAGATGAAGGTGTTGCATTGCGCGGCCTATACATTATTAACCCAGAAGGCGAACTACAATACCAAGTTGTAAACCACAACAACATTGGCCGTGATGTAGACGAAACATTGCGTGTGCTTCAAGCATTGCAAACTGGCGGTCTTTGCCCAGCAAACTGGCGTCCTGGCGATGCTACGTTGAAAGGCTAAGCATTGCAAAGCGAAGGGACTAACAAATGTTAGGTCCCTTTTTTAAACAGATGTTAACTAAATGAAGAGGTGAATAGCATGAAATTACGAGCAGATATGCCTGAATTACAAGGCGAAACAGCTTGGTTAAATGGCCAAGTGACAAAAAGTGAGCTAGTGGGTGATAAACCAACACTTATTCATTTCTGGTCTATTAGCTGTCATTTATGCAAGGAAGCTATGCCGGATGTAAACAACTTCCGTGATCAATATAAAGATGAGCTAAATGTTATTGCAGTTCATATGCCACGCTCTGAGAAAGACCTAGATTTAGGAGAAATCAAAGAGGTAGCTAACGAACATGGTATCACTCAACCTATTTTTGTAGACAGTGATATGAAATTAACAGATGCTTTTGAAAATCAATACGTTCCAGCTTACTATGTATTCGATAAAGACGGTAAGCTACGCCACTTCCAAGCTGGTGGTAGCGGCATGAAAATGCTTGAAAAACGTGTCAATCGTGTACTTGATGAAGTAAGAAATGCTGAATAAGCATTCGGAGGCAGTTGTTTGTACAGCTAATGTACAGACAGCTGCCTTTTTCTGTGAATGAGAACAAGGATACAGCTCAAAATGTAGAGTAGGTAGTATTGGAGAGAATGAAAATTTCCTGAGCATGTTTTTACGTTGTTTGTTAAAATGGATACAGAACCTTGTAGGAAGTGCTGGGAAATCGGAGGTATTTGGCATGAAGAAAGAATTTGTTGTGATTGGATTAGGCCGTTTTGGAGGTAGTATTGTTCAAGAGCTTGTTCAGCAAGATGCGGATGTAATGGCCATCGATAAGCAACAAGAGCGTGTAGATGAGTTTGCGTCAATTGCTACTCAAGCAGTTGTAGCAGATACAACAGACGAATCTGTACTTAAATCATTAGGTATACGTAATTTTGAACATGTTATTGTAGCCATTGGAGATGATATTCAATCGAGTATCCTAACGACATTAATTTTAAAAGAAATTGGTGTGCAAAAAATTACAGTAAAAGCGCAGAATGACTATCATGAAAAAGTGCTACGGAAGATTGGCGCTGATCACGTGGTACACCCAGAACGTGATATGGGCATTCGGATTGCTAACAATATGATGTCCAATAATGTCTTGGATTACTTAGAGTTGTCCGATGAACACTCGATTATGGAGATAAAGGCAAATCATCTACTTGAAGGCCATACCATTATAGGATTAGATATTCGTGCACGGTACGGCATCAACATTGTAGCTATTAAAAGGGAAAAAGAAATTATCGTATCACCTCAAGCAGAGGATGTTATACATGAAGGTGATATATTAATTGTCATCGGAGAAGATGATGATATAAGCCGCTTTGAG
Organism: Rummeliibacillus sp. GQ308; assembly: GCF_059759115.1. Classification (NCBI taxonomy): domain Bacteria; kingdom Bacillati; phylum Bacillota; class Bacilli; order Caryophanales; family Caryophanaceae; genus Rummeliibacillus; species Rummeliibacillus sp. GQ308. The sequence continues at coordinate 687,923 of NZ_JCAXDQ010000001.1, forward strand.
AAGAAAATGCTGAATTAAGCGAAAACAAGGCCTCCAATTAAGTATTGGAGGCCTTATTATAATCTATTATACTTCCATAATAATCGGCAAAATCATTGGGCGCCGTTTTGTTTTTTCAAATAGGTATGGCTCTAGAAGATCAGTAATTTCATTCTTTAATTCCGTCCATTGAGGTGTTTTTTCAATTAAGAGCTGTTGCAAGTGTTTGCTTAACATTTGCTGTGCTTCATTAATCATCGAACCAGACTCTCTCATATAAACGAAACCGCGTGAAATAATATCAGGGCCTGCTACCATTTTTTGTAGCTGCATGTCTACGCTAACGACCACAATAACAAGACCTTCTTCTGATAAAATTCGTCTATCGCGCAAAACAATATTGCCGATATCTCCAATACCATTTCCATCAATATAAACTGCTCCTGATGGTATCCGTCCTGCAACATGAGCTTCATTAGCACTTAATGCCAATACCTCACCATTTTCCATGATAAAGATATTATCTGCTGGTACATCGCAGTCTTCTGCCAAGTCTCCATGCATACGCAACATGCGGTATTCACCATGAATTGGCATAAAGAATTTTGGCTTAATTAAACGTAGCATTAACTTTTGTTCTTGCTGTGAGCCATGACCAGAAGTATGGATGTTATTCAATGATCCATGAATAACTTCAGCTCCAGCGCGGTACAATAAGTTGATAATCTTATTTACACTGGTTGTATTACCAGGAATCGGTGAAGAAGAGAACACAACAGTGTCTCCAGGCTGTATTTGAATTTGACGGTGCGTACCGTTAGCAATTCGTGATAATGCAGCCATTGGTTCACCTTGGCTTCCGGTACATAAAATCATCACTTCATTGGCAGGAAGGCGATTTAATGTTTGTGCATCTACAAAGGTTTCTTTTGGTGCAGTAATATAACCAAGCTCACGGCCAATGTTAATGGCATTGTCCATACTACGTCCAAATACAGCGACTTTGCGGCCATGTTTAGCAGCAGCATCTGTCACTTGCTTTAAACGGTGGATATTAGAAGCAAATGTTGCGAAAATAATGCGAGATTCTACTTTGCGTAAAATTTCATCGATGCTTTCGCCAACTTTGCGTTCCGACATAGTAAATTCAGGACGTTCGGCATTAGTACTGTCGGACAGTAAACATAAAACGCCATCGCGCCCGATTTCAGCCATTTTTGTCAAGTTTGCTGGTTCGCCAACTGGCGTGAAATCAAATTTAAAGTCACCCGTATGCACGATATTGCCAGGTGGTGTCTTGACTACAATTCCGTATGCATCTGGGATACTATGCGTTGTTCTAAAGAAGCTTACTGAAGTTTTGCGGAATTTGATGACATCATCTTCCTGGATTTCAATTAGCTTTGTTTGGCGAAGCAATCCATGCTCGTCCAACTTATTGCGCAACAACCCAAGCGCCAATTTGCCTCCATATACAGGGACATTAATTTGGCGAAGTAAATATGGAACGCCGCCGATATGGTCTTCATGACCATGGGTAATAAATAACCCTTTAATTTTATCGACATTTCGAACAAGATAGGTATAATCGGGAATTACATAATCAATCCCTAGTAAATCGTCTTCTGGAAATTTAATGCCGGCATCAATCAAGATTATTTCGTCTTGAAATTGAACAGCATACGTATTTTTGCCGATTTCGCCCAGTCCGCCGAGTGCGAAAACTGCAGTTTGGTCATTTTTGACGAATTTCATTAATTAGATATTCTCCAATTTGAAATCTTCGCTTGCTTTTTCATATTCCAAGTAGTTTCCTTCAAGCGATTGGATATACTCGATGTTATAACCGCGGCCTTGAAGCTTCTCGCGGACTTCGCGCACTTCATCAGCTTCAATATACAAGCTTTTAGTGTTTTCGCGAACAGGCACTTCAAGGATATTTTCTTGATAATATACTTTATAAATCATTGTTTGCTCTCCTTTAACACGTTCAAAATAAATTCATTTCCTTTATATTAGCACGTAGGTAAACTAAAATAAAGAAAAGCCCTTCAAAATATGAAGGGCAACATAACTTTAAGCGATCGTTTTTTTCTCGAGCAAGCCACGAAGCCTTTTCAACAATTGTTTTTTAAGACGTTTGAACATGGCAGATCACTCCTTGCCCCTATTATATTCATTTAAAAAGAAAATGTAAAGAAAATTCACTTAACAGACAGAAAGGTTGGGATTAACAAGTGGATAAGAAAATTTTATTTTTTGATATTGATGGTACGTTATACAATTCGGAGAAAAAATTGCCCCCTGCAACATTTGAGGCAATCAAAAAAGCTGAGGAAAACGGACATGAAGCCGTCATTGCGACAGGTCGCTCTCCGTTCTTCCTAAAACCTGTATTAGAGGAGCTTGGCCTAAATTCATTCATAAGCTTTAACGGGCAGTATGTCGTTTATAAAGGAAAAGTGATTTCTGAAAGACCGATTCCCATGGAGATAGTGGAGAAACTGGTGGTCCAAGCAGAGGAAGAGAATAATCCTGTTGTATTTTTGGATGATGCGAGGATGACATCAGCAGCTAAGGACGATGTCAAAGTACGTACAAGCATGGATTCCTTATTCTATCCTATGCCGGAAGTGGACGCTGAATATTATAAACAATCCAATACGTATCAAATATTATTGTATGTTGACGAGCATGGGGAGGAACGATATGCAAACCTATTTCCTGAGCTGAAATTGATTCGTTGGCATGAGTTTTCAGTTGATGTAATAAATAAAGATGTTTCAAAAGCCTATGGCATTCAGCAATTTTTAAAGCATACTGCATTTGAAATAGAAGATGCTATTGCATTTGGAGATGGATTAAATGACGTGGAAATGCTGCAAGCAGCAGGGACAAGCGTAGCGATGGGAAATGGGCATCCGAAAGCTAAAGAAGCAGCGACGTTTGTTACAGATCATGTGGATGACGATGGTTTATCTAAAGCCATGAAAAAACTGGGATTATGGTAAATGAAAAACGGACTTGATGAAGGTTCATCAAGTCCGTTTTTTTTAATCTTCCAGCGGATTGGCATTTGGTTTCTTTTCAAATGGATTCTCTTTATTAATGTGATCATAAAACATTACACCATTTAAGTGATCCAACTCATGTTGGAAAGCAATAGCTGGCAATCCTTTTAACCGCATTTTCTTTTCTTCACCATCAAGAGTGAAAAATTTGACCGTAATGCGTGCTGGTCGAGGTACATAGCCGGGCACATCACGGTCTACTGAAAGGCATCCTTCACCAGAAGGAACGTATGCTTCTTCTACAGAATGGCTTACTATCTTGGGGTTAACGGCAATTAGGCTGATTTGCTTGCCCGCACTGTCTGGTAAATGCAGAGCGAACATTCTTTTTGAAACATCTACTTGAGGTGCAGCAATTCCAATTCCTGACCGTAAACCATGTTTATCGGCTAATTCTACGTCTTGGCTATTTATCAAAAATTGAAGTAGGTCTTCACCTAATTTTTTTTCCTCTTCTGTAAGGGGGAAGGACAAGTTTTTCGCGACAGCACGCAAAGTTGGATTTCCTTCTCGTATAATATCGTGCATTAAAATCATTTTGCTCTTCCTTTCAAAAAAAGTTCTTTTCTATTATAACGCACACCCAAAATCCCACAATAGAAAAGAACCTCGGAAGGATGAAAACATTGTTTTAATACATATTAAAAAGGTAATAAATATATTGGAATGAACTGTGCTAGTAAAGGTAGTGAAAAAACCACTGTAGTATAATACAGGTTATTCGCACTTTATAATACAGGTTCCTTGCAATAAACTATATGAGAATGAATTTTTAACTCTGCTACTTGCATTGACCGATAAATTATAAAACAGTATACTGGACTTAAATAATAGTTGTATTATAATTTTCATTAGATTTTGTAATACAGATGTATAAAGGAGATGTGAGAACATGGCTTCAAAAAAAGGACAACAATTTGATCCTGTAGCAAATTTGCACGAAATTGAAGAAAAGTTTGAAATGTTCCAGATTTTGAATGAAGAAGGGGAAATCGTTAACGAAAGCGCTAATCCTAATCTTTCTGATGAAGAACTAGTTGAATTAATGAGCAGAATGGTCTTTACACGTATACTTGACCAACGTTCTATTTCATTAAATCGCCAAGGACGTTTAGGCTTCTACGCACCAACTGCTGGTCAAGAAGCTTCTCAAATTGCTTCCCACTATGCACTTGAAAAAGAAGACTATATCTTGCCTGGATATCGCGATGTGCCGCAAATCGTTTGGCATGGCCTTCCTTTATGGAAAGCATTCTTATGGTCACGCGGACATTTCGTTGGCGGCCAAGTTCCTGAAGGTGTAAACATTTTAGCTCCACAAATCATCATTGGTGCTCAATACGTGCAAACTGCAGGTGTTGCACTTGGCATGCAAAAACGAGGTAAAAAAGCAGTAGCTGTAACTTACACAGGTGACGGTGGTTCTTCACAAGGTGATTTCTACGAAGGTATTAACTTTGCAGGGGCATTTAAATCACCTGCTATATTTATCGTACAAAACAACCAATATGCTATTTCTACACCACGTGAACTACAAACAGCTGCTTCTACAATTGCTCAAAAAGGGATTGCAGCAGGACTTCCAAGCATCCAAGTAGATGGTATGGATCCACTAGCTGTATACGTGGCGACACGCGATGCGCGTAAACGTGCTGTAGCAGGAGAAGGTCCATCACTTATTGAAACAATTTGTTATCGATATGGCCCACATACAATGGCAGGCGATGACCCTACTCGTTACCGTACATCAGATACAGATTCAAAATGGGAAAAGAAAGACCCAATCGTTCGTTTCCGTAAGTACTTGACTGAAAAAGGTTTATGGAGCGAAGAAAAAGAAGCTGAAGTAATCGAAAAAGCAAAAGAAGAAATCAAAGCAGCAATCAAAAAAGCGGATGAAGCGCCAAAACAAAAAGTAACAGACTTAATTAATATTATGAATGAAGAAATGCCAGCAAATCTTAAAGAACAATATGAAATCTACGCGCAAAAGGAGTCGAAGTAACCGATGGCACAAATGACAATGATTCAAGCAATTACAGATGCACTTCGTTGTGAACTAAAAGATGACGAAAACGTGCTAGTATTCGGTGAAGACGTTGGTGTCAACGGAGGGGTTTTCCGTGCAACAGAAGGTCTTCAAAAAGAGTTTGGCGAGGATCGAGTTTTTGATACACCACTAGCAGAATCAGGTATTGGCGGTCTTTCAATCGGTCTAGCTTTACAAGGATATCGCCCTGTTCCTGAAATTCAATTCTTCGGTTTCGTCTATGAAGTAATGGATTCAATCAGCGGTCAATTAGCACGTATGCGCTATCGTTCTGGTGGCAGCCTAAATGCACCTGTTACAATCCGTTCTCCATTTGGCGGCGGTGTTCATACACCAGAAATGCACTCAGACAGCTTAGAAGGATTAGTCGCTTCTCAACCAGGTCTTAAAGTGGTTGTTCCTTCTACTCCATATGATGCTAAAGGGCTTTTAATTTCGTCTATTCGCGACAATGATCCCGTTGTTTTCTTAGAACATTTAAAACTATACCGCTCATTCCGTGAAGAAGTACCAGAGGAGTCTTACACTATTCCTCTAGGTAAAGCAGATGTAAAACGCGAAGGTAAAGATCTTTCTATTTTTGCTTATGGCGCTATGGTTCATGAATCTTTAAAAGCAGCAGAAGCATTAGAAAAAGAAAACTACTCTGTTGAAGTAGTTGATTTACGAACAATTCAACCATTGGATATCGAAACAATCATTGCATCTGTAGAAAAAACAGGCCGTGCAATCGTTGTCCAAGAGGCACAAAAACAAGCAGGTATTGCAGCGAATGTAGTTAGTGAAATTACGGAACGCGCTATTTTAAGTCTTGAAGCACCCGTACTTCGCGTTACAGCACCTGACACTGTATATCCGTTCCCACAAGCTGAAGCTGTGTGGTTGCCAAATTCAAAAGACATTATAGCTACAGCTAAAAAAGTTTTAGAATTCTAAAAAGGAGTGGTGACTTAAAATGGCATATAAATTCCGATTACCAGATATTGGTGAAGGTATCCATGAAGGAGAAATCGTCAAATGGTTTGTAAAACCGGGCGATAAAATCGAAGAAGATACAATATTGGCAGAAGTGCAAAACGACAAAGCTGTTGTTGAAATTCCATCTCCGGTAGAAGGAACAATTGAAAAAGTGCTAGTTGAAGAGGGTACATTGACAACTGTTGGTACTGTATTGCTTGAAATTGACGCACCAGGATATGAAGAATTAGAACTTCATGGCCATAAAGATGAAGACGCAGAAGAAGAAACAGAAGCGCAAGTCCAAGCAACTGCTGAATCAGGCAAAGAAGTCGAAAAAGAACCAGCTGTTAAAGAAGAAGAGCCAAAAACAGCAACTCCTCCAGCAGGAGAAGAGCCAGAAGAAACAGTAGGCAATGCACGTGTTATCGCAATGCCATCTGTCCGTAAATTTGCACGTGAAAACGGCGTAGACATTAAACAAGTTTCAGGTTCTGGTAAAAATGGCCGTGTATTAAAAGAAGACATTGAAGCATTTAAAAACGGTAAAGCTGCACCAGCAACAGAAAAAGCTGAAGTTGTTGAAGCAACAACAAGCCAAGAATCAGTACAAGAAACAAGCAAAACACCGGCAATTCCTGAAGGTGATTTCCCAGAAACACGTGAAAAAATGTCAGGTATTCGTCGTGCAATTGCAAAAGCAATGGTGCATTCTAAACAAACAGCTCCACATGTAACGCTGATGGATGAAGTAGATGTGACTGAATTAGTGGCACATCGCAAGAAATTCAAAGAAGCTGCAGCTGAAAAAGGTATTAAATTAACATACCTTCCTTATGTGGTAAAAGCTTTAGTCAGCACATTGCGTGAGTTCCCTGATTTCAACCGTTCATTAGATGATGCAACACAAGAAATTATCCAAAAACATTATTACAATATAGGAATTGCAGCCGATACAGAAAAAGGCTTGCTTGTTCCTGTTATTAAACATGCTGATCGCAAATCTGTATTTGCAGTGTCAAATGAAATTAACGAGTTAGCAACAAAAGCTCGTGAAGGAAAACTAGCGCCAAACGAAATGAAAGGCGCATCATGCTCTATTACAAATATCGGCTCAGCTGGCGGACAATGGTTCACTCCTGTGATTAATCACCCAGAAGTCGCAATTCTAGGAATTGGGCGAATTGCAGAAAAACCTGTAATAAAAAATGGTGAAATTGTAGCTGCACCTGTGTTAGCATTATCATTGAGCTTTGATCATCGTATGATTGATGGTGCGACTGCTCAACATGCGTTAAATCATATTAAACGCTTGTTAAGCGAACCAGAATTATTATTAATGGAGGCGTAAAAAATGGTAGTAGGAGATTTTCCAATCGAAACAGACACAATTGTCATTGGCGCAGGCCCTGGTGGATATGTTGCAGCAATCCGTGCAGCACAAACTGGACAAAAAGTGACAGTAATTGAACGTGAAAATGTTGGTGGTGTATGCTTAAACGTAGGTTGTATCCCATCTAAAGCATTAATCTCTGTAGGTCACCGCTTCGAAAAAGCTAAACATTCCGATGATATGGGAATCGTTGCTTCAGAAGTGAAATTAGACTTCAAAAAAGCGCAAGAATTTAAAGATTCTGTAGTTAAAAAATTAACTGGCGGCGTCTCTGGTTTGCTTAAAGGCAACAATATTGAAGTGGTAAAAGGCGAAGCATATTTACATGATGCTAACTCATTACGCGTTATCACAGAAAACTCTGCACAAACATACAACTTTAAAAACGTAATTATTGCAACTGGCTCTCGTCCAGTTGAAATTCCAACTTTTAAATTCTCAAAACGCGTCTTAAATTCGACAGGCGCGCTTAACCTAGAAGAAGTTCCTAGCAAACTAGTTGTTATTGGCGGCGGTTACATTGGTACAGAATTAGGTTCTGCTTATGCAAACCTAGGTGCTGAAGTAACAATTCTTGAAGGTGGTAAAGATATTCTTGCTGGCTTCGAAAAGCAAATGACTACTATTGTGAAAAAAGGTCTTAAGAAAAAAGGCGTTACAATCGAAACAAATGCTTTAGCACAAGGTGTTGAAGAAACTGAAACAGGCGTAACTGTTAAATATGAAGTAAATGGTGAAGCTAAATCAGTAGAAGCAGATTACGTACTTGTAACTGTTGGTCGTCGTCCGAATACGGATGAAATGGGCTTAGAAGAAGTGGGAATTGAATTTGGCGAACGCGGTTTAATTAAAGTTGACAAACAATGCCGCACAAACGTTCCAAATATCTATGCAATTGGTGATATCGTTGCTGGACCACAACTTGCTCATAAAGCATCTTATGAAGGTAAAGTGGCTGCAGAAGCAATCGCTGGCGAAAAATCTGTTGTCGATTATTTAGCAATTCCTGCTGTATGCTTTACAGATCCAGAAATGGCTACTGTTGGTTTATCTGAAGACCAAGCAAAAGAAGAAGGATTTGAAGTTTCAACTGGCAAATTCCCATTCGCTGCAAACGGTCGTGCATTAGCATTAAATGAAACAGAAGGCTTTGTGAAATTAGTTGCACGCAAAGAAGATGGCCTGCTATTAGGTGGCCAAATCGTTGGTTCTGGCGCTTCTGATATGATTGCTGAAATTGGTTTAGCGATTGAAGCAGGTATGACGCTTGAGGATGTGGCGATGACTATTCACGCACACCCAACTTTAGGCGAAATTACTATGGAAACAGCTGAAGTAGCGCTTGGTAACCCAATCCATATTATTGCAAAAAAATAATCTATCCTTATCTAAATCTCTTAATAGATTAATTAAGAGAATGGGCTGTAATCAAACTCAAACTTTTGAGTTTGCCTACAGCCCTTTTTATTTCAAACTGGTCATAAATCGAATGTAGTTGCTTGTTAGTCTCCTACCCTATACTTCTTAATGATGCTTTAATAAATCCTGCATTCACTGCATAAAAATGTTTGAAAGACGTAGGAGAAGGTAAAGTTAAAGAGTGCATGAATTATAAAAAGGGAGTGCTGTTAATGGATTTAAAATTAAGAGATAAAGTAGCGATTGTAACGGGAGGCAGCAAAGGTATTGGACTCGCTACAGCAAAAAAATTAGTTGAAGAGGGAGCAGAAGTAGTAATATGTGCGCGTACTGCAACTTCTCTCGATGAAGCGATAAAAGAAATAAAAGAATCGACAGGAAAAGAGGCATTTGCTGTTGTCGCAGATGTTACGAATGAAAAAGATTGCCAAAACCTGATCGAGCAAACCATACAGAAATATGGAAAAATTAATATTTTAGTTAATAATGCGGGTACTTCAGCTGCTCATTCATTTTTAGATGTAGATACAGACTTTTGGAAAAGCGATTTGAATTTAAAGTTATTTGGCGCAATTTATACGGCAAAGGCAGCGATTCCACATATGGAAGCGGCAGGTGGAGGATCAATTGTAAATGTTACTGCCGTTTTAGGGAAAACTCCTCCAGCATCTTCACTGCCAACTACTGTAAGCCGTGCAGCTGGAATGGCACTTACAAATGCGATGAGCAAAGATGTAGGCTCATTAAACATAAGGGTCAATACTGTCTGCATTGGATTAATTCGCAGTGCGCAAATAGAAGAAAAGTGGAAACATGAATCACCACAGCTATCTTGGGAAGAATACTCAAAAGAAGTGGGGAAATCCATTCCGCTTGGCAGGATTGGGGACACTGTTGAAGCAGCAAATGTGATTACATTCTTAGCTTCAGATGCAGCGTCATATGTAAGCGGTACTGCCGTTAATATAGATGGTGGAGCTGCACCTGCTCTTTAAAAGTAAAAACTCATCAAAGATTCCATCCTTTGGTGGGTTTTATTTTTTGTAAAATTTTAATTTTTGCATTCAATTTAAAGCAAAAAAGCATCAAAAACTTTCCTTTTTTAGAACTATATTTTAGTTTTTTTCTTCGTACACATTTTGTTCAAAGTTAATACACACAACGTTCAAAAATCCTTGAATGAATTGTGATAATGAGTGCTTTTTTCTTTTAATAAAAATCGGTTGGAGTATAATTCATATGAATCAAGAAAAGAATGATTGAATTTATAGGGAAGTAAGGTGAATTAAAATTGCTGTTGTTATTTTCTACTATATATAAAGTGGAAATGTAAAAAAGTCTCAACAAGTAGTTTTATACTTTTACTTTTATGTTTTTTCAATTATAAAAGGAAAGCTTGTAGAAATTAGTTTCTAGAAGGGACCAACAATTCATTAAAACACTTTATAATGTTTTTATTTGTTTTCTTGAGAAGGGAGTAAAATTATGAAGAAAAAAGTGTTAATCTTACCTTTTGTTATGGCATTCTTGACACTTGTTTTATCCGGATGTCAGCCTTTGATGATCTTTGATCCAAAAGGTCCTAATGCAAGAACGTTGTCAAACACAATCATAATGTCGATTATCGTAATGCTTGTCATTCTATTAGTCGTATATGTTCTTTTGATTAACATGCTTTCAAAATATCGTGCGTCAAAACAAGCGCCAGATTATGAGCCGCCGCACGAAGAGGGCAGCAAAGTACTGGAAGTTGTTTGGACAGTAATACCAATCCTTATTGTTACAGCACTTGCGATTGTAACAGTGTTTACAACATCAAAAGTTGAAAAGAAACCAGAGGGTTATGGTAATAAAGAACCGCTCGTTATATATGCATCTTCTTCAAACTGGAAATGGCACTTTAGCTATCCAGAACAAGGTGTTGAAACTGTAAATTATGTGAACATCCCGACAGACCGACCAATTGAATTTAGGTTATATTCATTCGGTCCGATTACAAGTTTTTGGATTCCGCAATTAGCAGGTCAAAAATATGCAATGAGTGATATGCTTACAAAAATTCACCTAGCTGCTGACCAAGAAGGTTCTTATATGGGCCGAAATTCAAACTTTAGCGGTGAAGGCTTTGCTCAAATGGAGTTTGAGGCTCAAGCAATGTCACAAAAAGATTTTGATGAATGGATAAAAGATGTAAAAGCGAAAGAACCTAAATTGACTGAAAAAGAGTTCGATAAGCTATTAAAAACTTCTTTTGTAGGACGTAAAAGTTATTCATCTACTCACCTAACCTTTAGACCAGCTCCAATGGAACATGGAAAACATGGAAAACACGATATGGAGAATATGAAGGATAAGGATATGGAAGGCATGGATATGTCTCATTAATTTATCATTCTAAAGAATGAAAGGAGTTACACACATGAGTTTTGATGAGTTATTCGCTCCGATGAAAGAGCCGATGATTTTAGCGGCTGGTATCAGTATCATCGTAGGAGCTATTGCTGTTGTCGCAGGTTTGACTTATTTCAAAAAGTGGGGCTGGTTATATAAAAACTGGCTAACTACTGTTGACCATAAAAAAATTGGCGTTATGTACGTCTTTGTAGCGCTTATCATGTTGTTTAGAGGCGGTATTGATGCTTTATTAATGCGTGCTCAAACTGCTATACCAGAAAACGGATTATTAAACTCCGAACACTATAATGAAATCTTTACTACACATGGTTTGATCATGATTTTGTTCATGGCGATGCCATTCATCATTGGTTTGATGAATATTGTAGTACCACTACAAATTGGTGCGCGAGACGTTGCATTTCCACGTCTGAATGCTCTTAGCTTCTGGCTATTTGCAGCAGGTGCCGGTTTGTTGAATGTATCATTTGTTATCGGGGGTTCACCAAATGCCGGCTGGACAGCTTACTTCCCGTTGGCAGGTACTGAATTCAATCCAGGTGTAGGGAATAACTATTACGCTTGGGCTCTTCAAATTTCAGGTATTGGTACTTTAATGACAGGTATCAACTTTATTACAACTATATTTAAAATGCGTGCACCTGGCATGAAATTAATGAAAATGCCAATGTTTACTTGGTCCGCATTGATTACAAACGTGATTATTACATTTGCATTCCCTGTATTAACTGTAGCGCTAGCATTAATGACTTTGGATCGCCAGTTCGGTACAAAATTCTTCGCAATGCAAGATGGCGGTATGGACATGATGTGGGCTAACCTATTCTGGGTATGGGGACATCCAGAAGTATATATTGTTATACTTCCTGCATTCGGTATATACAGTGAAATTATCGCGACATTTGCACGCAAAAACCTTTACGGTTATAAATCAATGGTTATGAGTATGGTCATTATCTCGTTACTATCCTTCATGGTATGGGCTCATCACTTCTATACTATGGGACACGGTGTAATGGTTAACGGCGTCTTCTCAACTACAACTATGTTGATTGCAGTGCCGACAGGTGTAAAAATATTTAACTGGCTTCTGACGATGAGGCACGGGAAAATCCAATTTACGACTCCAATGCTTTATGCATTAGCGTTTATCCCAATCTTTACAATTGGTGGGGTAACAGGGGTTATGCTTGCTATGGCAAGTGCTGACTATCAATACCATAATACAATGTTCTTGGTAGCTCACTTCCACTATGTATTGATTCCTGGGGTAGTATTTGGTGTTCTAGCAGGTTACCATTACTGGTGGCCAAAAATCTTTGGTTTCCGTTTGAATGAAAAATTAGGTAAATCTGCTTTCTGGTTTATCATTTTAGGATTTAACATTGCGTTCTTCCCACTATTCATTTTAGGTTTAGATGGTTATGCGCGTCGTATGTACACATATTCAGCTGACACAGGCTATGGTCCATTGAATATGGTATCGTTCCTAGGAGCTTTAATGATGGGTGTAGGCTTTATCTTACTATGCTACAACATCTACTACAGCTTCCGTCACAGTCCACGTGAAACAACTGGAGATCCTTGGGATGCACGTTCACTTGAATGGGCAACACACAGTCCAGTTCCAGAGTACAACTTTGCAGTAGTACCAAAAATCAACCAATTGGATGAATATTGGTTTGCGAAAAAAGAAGGTAGAGACATTACTGCTGGCGAGTATGAACGAATTCATATGCCGAATAATAGTAGTGCGCCAATGTGGATGGCCGGTGTTATGTTCTTGTTTGCTTTCTTCTTCGTATTTAGTGTATGGGCTGGAGTAATTGTCTTTGGTCTAGCAACTCTCGGATTCTTGGCATATCGTTCATTTGAAAAAGATGATGGCCATTACATCGAAGTGGCTGAAATTGTTGAAACAGAAAGACGTTTGGGAGGTGAACAATAATGTCTAAAGAAAATACATCAGCCCCACTTGAATACCGCACACATGAGAACGAGATGAAAATCTTTGGTTTCTGGGTATTCTTAGGAGCAGAAATTGTTCTTTTCGCGACATTATTTAGTGTTTATTTTGCATTAGCAGATCGCACAGGTACTGGCCCAACAGGTAAAGAAATATTTGAAATGCCACCAGTATTAATAGAAACATTTGTGTTGTTAACAAGTAGTTTCTTAATCGGTTTAGGCGTTCATGCAATGCGTATTGGTCGTAAGAAAGCGATGATGGTATTCTACATCATTACGTTACTTCTTGGCTTAGTATTCCTTGGCGTAGAAATTAACGAGTTCTTAACATATATTCATGATGGTGCAACAATTACAACAAGTGCGTTTATGTCAGCTTTAATGACTTTATTAGGCACGCATGGTGCCCACGTAACATTTGGTTTCCTATGGGGATCAGCCATCCTTATTCAAATTAAGAGACATGGCTTGAATGCGAAAACAGCTAATAAAGCATTTATCTTTTCACTGTATTGGCACTTCCTTGATGTTGTATGGATCTTCATCTTCAGTTTTGTGTACTTGAAAGGAGTGTTGTAATATGAAAGAACTTTTTCCTAAAGAGCACGTATTAGGGTTCGTAGGTTCTCTTCTTTTAACACTCGCTGCGTTAACTGTTATTATGTTCAAAGGTATGTCTAATGGATTGGCTATGACCATCTTGCTGATTACAGCTGCTGCTCAAGCGCTAGTCCAACTGATACTATTCATGCATATCGGTGAAACTGATGACAAAAAATCTCTCTACGTCACTATTATTTATGCAGTAGTTGTAGGTTTAATTACGGTGTTTGGTACGCTTCTTGCAATGGTATGGGGCTACTAATCGCAGACTAATAATAAAAAGCAGGACAATTTAATTTGTCCTGCTTTTTTCATACATATGATGGCTATATTGTTTGATTAATGTAGCAAGCCAACGAAGTTCATTGCTTGCAGTTAAATTTGATGACATGCCGAGCAACAAGGCTTTACGTGGAGATTCCTTCTGCAATTCTTCCGTTAGCAAATCGAATGTGTCTTGTAATACTGCATCATCTAGAATATCCTTTTTGCACTTTTCAATTTCTGATAGTAACTCTTCTTTTTCCAAATGGCGGCTTTTTTTATGATTTAACTCAAACATTTCTTTTGTAATTAACGGCTCAATTGGAGCTGTGGCCAATACATCAATATGGTGTGCAAGTATCTTGCTCATCTCATAATAGTCGACGCGTTGTTTAGGGTTCATAATGATCTCTGTATAGCTTTTTACGAGCCCTTGAATACATACGACAAGGTCATATTTGTTTTGAGATATTTGATTGCCATATACCTCATCTAAAAGAAACAAGGCGACATAATCCGCTCTCTTGAACTGTTGAATGATTTCTTCCAGGGCATTAGGGTCTATAATATTAATCAGCTCACGACCGTGTGCCATTAAAAAAGGATAATTCTTTTCGACAAATTGAAAAGAAATAACAAAATACTGTATTAGTTTCTCCCTAGGTTCCGCTTGTAAATTTAAGAGAACCTGATACTTTGCTGTGATATCTCGAATAATATATTCAAATATTGCAATTAAGAGTTCTTCCTTAGATTTAAAAGAAAGATAAAACGCGCCTTTAGATATTCCGCATGCTGCTGTAATATCTTGTATAGACGTAGATGAAATGGTACGCTCGGATAAGATTTCCATAGACTTTTCGATAATTAGGTCTCGTTTTGACATTGTTTCACTCTTTCTATGATACTTTCTTTCTATAATTTGACTTTTGACCAGCTAGTCATTTATTATATTGAATTGTGACCAGTAAGTCAAAAAAGGACGGTGTATGAATGAATTCGCTTATTAAATTTGTGCTGAAAAATAAACTAGCAGTTTGGCTATTGACCATAATTGTAGCAGCTGCAGGCCTTTATTCGGGGCTTAAGATGAAGCTAGAAACAATACCGGATATTTCAGTGCCTGTTGCTACTGTAACAACTGTTTATCCAGGTGCCACTCCGCAACAAGTAGCTGATGACATATCTATTCCTTATGAAAAGGCAGTCAATCATTTAAAGGGAGTTTCTTCTGTTTACTCCAACTCTTATCAAAATGCTTCTAGTCTGCAAATTGAATTCAAGTATGGAACAGATATGAAAGAAGCTGTGGGTAATATTAAGGAAGCGATTGAGAAAGTAGAACTTCCAGAAACAGCTCAAAAACCTACCGTTGATCGCATTAATATTAATGCATTTCCAATCGTAGCGTTAAGTGTAGCTAATAAAGATCAGTCAATCGCAGACCTAACAAAAACCACCGAAAATTACTTTGTACCGAAACTAGAAGGTATTGACGGTGTATCCTCAGTATCAGTTTCCGGGCAACAAGTGGAAAAGGTCGAGCTTACATATGACCAAAAGAAATTAGCTCAATATGGCTTAACAGAAGATTCAATTAAGCAATATGTGAAAGCAATGGATACAAAAGTTCCGCTAGGTATGTTCCAATTTAAGGATGAAGAACAATCTGTAGTTGTTGATGGTAAAATGACAACTATTAAAGATTTGAAAAAATTAAGTATTCCTGTATCAATGGGGAATTCATCTCAAGCTCAACAACCAGCAGATGCTGCACAAGGTGATGCTTCGCAAGCCAGTGCTGCACAAGGCATGCAACAAGCACCTCCTGCAAAGCCATTCGTAAATTTAGGCGAATTAGCTAAAATTAAAGTGATCGGTGAAGTAGAGTCAGTATCACGTACAAATGGCCAAAATGCAATCGCTGTTCAGGTTGTTAAATCGCAAGAAGCGAATACAGTCAATGTAGTAAATGATGTAAAAAAAGCTTCTAACAAGTTTGAAAAAGAAAACAAAGGAATGGATATTGAGGTTACACTTGACCAAGGACAGCCAATTGAAGAGTCAGTCCAAACAATGCTTGATAAAGCATTATTCGGTGCCATTTTCGCTGTCATTATCATTATGTTGTTCCTACGCAATATTCGTTCTACTATTATCTCAGTTATCTCTATCCCGATGTCATTATTGATTGCAGTAGGTGTCTTGAAACAGATGGATATTTCACTCAATATGATGACATTAGGCGCGATGACTGTTGCAATTGGGCGTGTTATTGATGACTCGATTGTTGTAATTGAAAATATTTATCGCAGAATTTATCTTGAAGGCGAAAAACTGCATGGCCGAGCATTGATTCGTGAAGCGACAATGGAAATGTTCAAACCAATCTTGTCTTCAACAATTGTAACAATTGCAGTATTCTTGCCGTTGGGATTAGTGGGCGGCATGGTCGGAGAATTATTCTTGCCATTTGGATTAACGATGGCGTTTGCGTTAATCGCATCTCTCATTGTGGCCGTAACGATTGTACCTGTTATGGCACACTCATTGTTTAAAAAAGAGTTGTATGGTCAGAAAAAGACGAAAAAAGAAGAGCACGGCAAGTTGGCAAATGGATATAAGCGAATTCTAGAATGGGTATTAAACCATAAATGGATTACTTCTATTCTTTCAGTCGTGATTTTAGTTGCGAGCTTATTCTTAGCACCTTTAGTAGGGTTTAGTTTCCTTCCAGATGATGAACAAAAAATGGTATATCTAACATATACACCGAAGCCTGGTGAAACACGTGACCAAGTTCTAGAGAAAGTGGAAGATATTGAAAAAGTCGCTATGAAGAAGAAAAATGTAGACACAGTACAATCTTCTGTTGGCGGAGCAAATCCAATGAGTCCAGGTAACAGCAATGGCGCTCTTGTCTATGTTATTTATGACAAAGATACGCAAAACTTTGGTGATAAAAAAGAATCGTTAATTAAAGAAGTAGAAAATATCGGCCATGAAGGTAAATGGAAGAGCCAAGACTTTTCATCAACAGGTTCAAGCAATGAAATTTCTTACTCAGTTTACGGCAATACAGTGGAAGATATTAAACCAGAAGTAAATAAAATCAAGAACATTATGAAAAAGCAAGATCATCTAAAAGATGCGAAGTCTTCGCTTGCTGAAAACTATGAAGAAAAAACATTGGTGATCGATCAAGATAAAGCGAAAGCATTGGGGCTGACAACTGGCCAAATCGCCATGGCGATCAACCCAAATACGCAAACTGAAGTATTGACTACAGTTACAAGAGAAGGTAAAGAACTCGATGTGAATGTTCATAAGGAAGCAGCATCTCCTGATGAATTCAAGGATGTCTTAAATGAGACTGTTGATTCTCCATTAGGGAAAAAAGTGAAAATTTCTGATGTAGCTGATGTGAAAGAAGGCACGACTTCTAATCAAATAAACCGCAGTAAAGGTAAAGTCTATGCGGATGTAACGGCAACAGTAACATCCAAAGATGTTACAAAAGCATCTTCAGCGGTAGAAAAAGAAATTAAGAAACTTGATTTGCCAAATAGTGTAGAAGTAGATACTGGTGGGGTAGCAGAGGATATGAATGAAGCCTTCGGACAATTAGGCTTAGCTATTGTTGCAGCCATTGCTATCGTTTACTTTACATTAGTGGTAACGTTCGGAGAAGGTTTAGCGCCATTCGCTATCCTATTCTCATTACCATTTACAGTGATCGGTGCATTAGTCGCTCTATACATTTCTGGTGAAACCATTAGTGTATCTTCTCTTATCGGTTTATTAATGCTGATTGGTATAGTGGTGACGAATGCCATCGTGCTTGTCGATCGGATCATTCATATGGAACATGCAGGCAAAAGCATGCGTGAAGCCATACTTGAAGCAGGAGCAACTCGTTTGCGACCAATCCTCATGACAGCTATTGCAACAATTGGTGCTTTAATACCTCTTGCTATCGGAGCAGAAGGCGGCGGCTTGATTTCAAAAGGCGTTGGTGTAACGGTAATCGGTGGATTAATCAGTTCGACTATTTTAACACTATTAATTGTGCCATTAGTATATGAATTACTCTCTAGAATCCTGAAAAAAGACCGGGCACACGAGAATAAAGTAGACTAACATGAATGGATTGCCCAGGAAATCAAAGTATATGATTTCCTGGTGCAATCTTTTTTTATGTAGTTTTAATAAGTGTCTTGATAAGAATTCAGGATACACATCGACACAATAAGCATGAATAATTTCATTTCCCGGGGAATATGCTAATAAACAACAACGGTTGCAGTTTTCTTTATTCAGCGTTTACAATGAACAAAACACACTATATAAAGTTAGGCAGGTAATAGCATGGAATATTCATACCCATTTTCAATTGAATGGTCAACAAACGAAATTGTAGACGTCATTGCCTTTTTTCAAACAGTAGAGAAAGCTTATGAAAAAGGTGTACAAAGAGAAGAAGTTTTATCTAAATACCGTAGATTTAAAGAAATAGTCCCATCAATGGCAGAAGAAAAAACTATTTTTCGCGAGTTTGAAGAAGAAAGCGGATATGTTAGTTATGATATTGTGAAGCAGACAAAAACAAAAGAAAATGGCACAATCATCAAAGGTGAGAAAAAAAGTCGCTAGATACAAATATAAATACGCACTTAAGCAAAAAAAAGCAATCGAAAACTTCTGCAATTTGCAGTGTATCGATTGCTTCTTTGATACCTAGGTTAAATCGGCGGAAGCCATTAGCCTATAAATTGGCATAAGCTCTTCTAATGTTTCTTCTGTTTTCTCTTCAAATTCTTCTCCTGAAAGTTGTATTGCTTCTTCCCTTGGTATTTGCAAACCAATCAAAAACTCGCCTTTTTTAACTTCCTTTAAACGAATAAGCAGTTTTTCTAGCGTCCCATCTGCAATCGCCTCGTTAAGGGAGGTCCCTTTAGGATCAAAATGATCGCCGGTTACAAAAAAAGAATGGGGCAGTGCCTTAACAGTTTCAAGATTGTTTAATAGGTTATCTGCAATAGCTTTTTTAGTAGGCGCTTCATAAATAGCACAAAGAATAATAAAAACGTGCGATTCAAAAAGACCAATCTCAAAGTGAGGCAACGCTTTATAACCTCGTTTATTTGGCGCAAATGCAACCCAGCTATCAATCGGAGGATTCACTTTCCTTCTAGCGTGTCTTGCGATATGCGGATAAAATTCAATACCTATCTTAGATGTAAAGTATGTAGTGTACGTTTTTGCAAGCTCTTCAAATTTAGGACGCACATGCTCTGTTAGAGCTTCCATACGCTGCTCTAGGCCGGGTATAGTAAAAACATCAAAATCATCGGTTGTCCATTTTACAGCCACTTATTTCCTCTCCTTTTGTAAAGATTTATGTTTATTTTATGCGAAATATGGGAAAAAATCTTGTAGAAGCACTTACCAATCTTGCTATAGTCATTAGCATAAAAAGAGTGAATTGATAAAAAGTACAAAGGAGCTGATATCATGAAACAGGTCGTGCATATTATACGTAAAGTGGATTTTGAGAAGCAATATATTAAAGGTCTTCAATTAGAAGTGGATTATGAATTGGCTACATTATATGACGCCATCCAAAAAAATGACGCAAAACAAATGTCAGAAAGTAAGGCGAGATTAGCGGAAATTCATATGGAACTGGAGGCTTTCCATGCATTCGCCTAAAGAAATAACCGCTTTCACTTCATAGTGACACTTGCTAAT
Source organism: Rummeliibacillus sp. GQ308 (assembly GCF_059759115.1). NCBI lineage: Bacteria > Bacillati > Bacillota > Bacilli > Caryophanales > Caryophanaceae > Rummeliibacillus > Rummeliibacillus sp. GQ308. Next base: position 707,793 of record NZ_JCAXDQ010000001.1, read on the forward strand.
CAATATGAGAAGCAGGTGTTTTTTTTGTTATAATAAAAAAATCAAAAGGTTTCTAAAAAGTAGGGTGGGGGATTTATGGAATTATCTAAGATAGATGTGTATGCGAAATCAATTATACTCCAAGCCGGAGATCGAATCAGACAATCCTTTTCTGAAAAGTGGACAATCGAGACAAAAGCCGATGCAAATGATTTAGTCACAAATATAGACCGTGAAATTGAATTGTTTTTCATCGAAAAAATTCGCACCTTTAATTCCTCTCATAAAATTATTGGGGAAGAAGGGATGGGCGAGAAAATTCAATCACTCGATGGAGTTGTATGGATTATCGATCCTATTGATGGAACAATGAATTTCGTACGTCAGCATCGGAATTTTGCCATTTCGGTTGGTATTTATGTTGATGGAATTGGAAAGTTAGGCTACATATATGATGTCATGAGAGATCACCTATATCATGCGATTGAGGGACAAGGTGCATACATGAATGATCAGCCATTAAAAGCATTAGAGGAAATTTCATTGGACAAAGCGATTATTGGTTTGAATGCTGTATGGGCGACGCCTAATAAACGCATCAAGCATGAACCAATGATTGAGCTTGTACATAAGGTAAGAGGGACAAGATCATATGGTTCAGCAGCTTTAGAAATTGTCTCTGTTGCGAGTGGAAGAATGGATGCTTATCTTTCAATGCGGTTATCGCCATGGGATATAGCAGGTGGCGTTATGATCGCAAATGAAGTAGGAGCTATTGCAAGTAATTTAGAAAACCAGCCGATAAATTTACTGGAGCGGGATACATTTATTATAGCCAATCCCTTCATCCACAAAGAGATTGTGGAAAACTATATAGAATTAAAATAAGAAAAGGATTGTCTAATGAAGTTGGGTTTTAAACAACTTTATCAGACAATCCTTCTTTTCTTTTACTATAGAAAAAGGGATGGTACTCTACAGACTCTTCTTCCCACACATTGCTGGGTAGGAAAACCTTCTAAGGAAAGTTTACAGTATTATAACAGCCCTTGATCACGAAATTGGCGTTTAGTTTTGAACGCTAAGCCAAATACTACGATTACAGCTACAATTCCACCGATCGCACCGAAAGTGCTTCCAGCAGCAATCGCATACCCAATAGAGCACATCGCTAAAATGCCCGCTAGAGCAAAGATAGCCATCACAATTTTTGCTTTCATGTTTAAACCTCCAAGAAAAACTTGATAAGTCTATTGTCGAACGAAATACAGAGTTAAGCAAGCCTTTCACACAAAAAAATAAAAAGGAAAAGCTAATAAGACAAAATGAATTTTTTGTGCTATAATAGCACAGTTATGGACTCGAAAAAAGAATGTGGAGTGGAATAATGACAAAATTAAGAGAAGATCTCAGAAATATAGCAATTATTGCCCACGTCGACCATGGTAAAACTACATTAGTCGACCAATTATTAAAACAATCAGGTACATTCCGTTCAAATGAGCATGTGGAAGAACGTGCAATGGACTCTAATGATATCGAACGCGAACGCGGGATTACAATTTTAGCGAAAAATACAGCAGTAAACTACGAGAATACTAAAATTAACATCCTTGACACACCAGGACACGCTGACTTCGGTGGAGAAGTTGAACGTATCCTTAAAATGGTTGATGGAGTATTACTAGTAGTTGATGCATATGAAGGCTGTATGCCTCAAACACGTTTTGTATTGAAAAAAGCGTTAGAACAAAAATTAACGCCAATCGTTGTAGTCAACAAAGTGGATAAAGATTCCGCACGCCCTGAAGAAGTTGTGGACGAAGTAATTGATCTTTTGATCGAATTAGGAGCAGATGAAGATCAGCTTGAATTCCCAGTAGTATTTGCTTCTGGTGTTAACGGTACTGCATCACTAGATCCAGATCCAAGCAAACAAGAAGAAAACATGAAATGCTTATTTGAAGAAATTATTCGCCATATCCCAGCACCAATGGATACTCGCGATGAACCATTGCAATTCCAAGTAGCATTGCTTGATTATAATGACTTCGTTGGACGTATCGGTATTGGTCGTGTATTCCGTGGTACTATTCATGTTGGTCAACAAGTATCACTAGCAAAACTGGACGGCACAGTTAAAAACTTCCGTGTAACAAAAATGTTTGGTTTCTTCGGTTTAAAACGTGAAGAAATCCAAGAAGCATATTCTGGCGATTTGATTGCTGTATCCGGTATGGAAGAAATCAATGTAGGTGAAACAGTGTGTCCTCAAGACCACTTAGAACCGCTTCCTCCAATGCGTATTGATGAACCAACATTACAAATGACGTTCTTAGTTAACAACTCACCATTTGCAGGACGTGAAGGTAAATGGATCACATCTCGTAAAATTGAAGAACGCTTAAATTCTCAATTACAAACTGACGTTTCTTTACGTGTTGAACCAACAGATTCACCTGATGCATGGACTGTTTCAGGACGTGGTGAACTTCACTTATCTATTCTTGTAGAAAACATGCGTCGTGAAGGTTATGAACTGCAAGTATCTAAGCCAAAAGTTATTATTCGTGAAATTGATGGTGTTAAATGTGAACCAGTAGAACGTGTTCAAATTGACGTGCCTGAAGACTCAGTAGGTGCTATAATTGAATCATTAGGCGATCGTAAAGGTGAAATGCAAGATATGGTCAATGAAGGCAACGGACAAGTTCGTTTGATCTTCATGGTACCAGCACGCGGTTTGATTGGTTATACAACTGAATTTATGTCATTAACAAAAGGTTTTGGTATTATCAACCATACTTTTGATTCTTACCAACCAGTAGCTTCAGGTCGTGTTGGTGGTCGCCGTAATGGTGCACTTGTATCAATGGAAACAGGTAAAGCAACTACTTATGGTATGATGCAAGTAGAAGATCGTGGTATTTTATTCGTTGAACCAGGTACTGAAATCTATGAAGGCATGATCGTTGGCCAAAATACACGTGATAATGACATCACAGTAAATATTACAAAAATGAAACAAAAAACAAACGTGCGGTCTGCAACAAAAGACCAAACAAACGTAATCAAAACTCCTCGAATCTTAACGCTTGAAGAAGCATTAGAATTCTTGGATGACGATGAATATCTAGAAATTACACCAGAATCTATTCGTCTTCGCAAACAGATTTTAAATAAAAATGAACGTGAAAAAGCAGCGAAAAAGCTACGCAACGCTGAGTAAGCTATTATTCGCCAGTTAGGAGGATGTTGAACTTGTTTAAGTCAGCTTTATTATTAAAACTGAATTTTATACAGGCTGCTACATCTACAACTGCAACGTCAGATGGACACGATTTTGTATTTGAGCGCCTGTCCGGCGTTGCTCGCTATATTTACGAGGGTGCCCCTAATTTCACTGTAGCTGGTTATATATTATTTGCTGTTATCTTTGTGCTAACAGCGATTGTATACCACCTTGGTTTTGCTAGAGAAGGGCTAAAGCCTTGGCAAACAGGTGTAATTTATGTATTTTTATTTGTTGGATGTATCATCCTTACATTCCTAGCTTTCTTCCTACCAATGGTAGAAGGATTGATTGTTGCGGCTCTCGTTCTTATTGTCTATAGAATGCGATTGCGCCGGGATAAAAAGAAAGAAGCTACATCATAAAAAAACGATGCCTTTATGGCATCGTTTTTTTTTATGTAAGGATTGTTCTTTTGAAGAGAAGATTAATTCAATAGGGGGAAGGAAAAAGGTATATAGTAAGGGAACTATTTAATATAAGTAAAAGTATTAATAAAGGAGAATAGTCTACGATGAAGTCATTTATTGAACAAGTTCATTATATTAGATTACCTGTCAAAGATTTAGAACTCTCTGCACAATGGTATAGAGATGTACTAGGACTCCAGTTATTAAATATTACTGAGGAACGAGCAGTTATCAAAGTAAATGAAGGTTCATTTTTACTTATCTTAGTTTCGACTGGAGATGAAACATATGCGCATTTTACAATCGATAATGAGGAAGCATTTAGTATTGGCTTCACAAGTCCAAAATTATCAACATTTCATCAACACTTAATGGATAATCAAGTTAAGGTCGAAGATATACTAAAAGATGATGATGGGCATGCCTATTTCTACTTTTACGACCCCACTGGTAATAAACTTCAAGTACATTGGTAGGATTACAATATAAATTACTTTAATAACTGGCGAAATAAGAAAGGAACGTCTACAAATTAGACGTTCCCATTAGTTGTTGCATGAGATGCAACAACCCTATTTATAAAAGCTTTTATTATGAAGTTAGAAATTATCTTGCTGCAAGCTGGTATGCCGAATAAAGCGGAACTTGCCTGTCTTTAAACGTTCATGCGTTTTTTCAGATATGCGATCGTGGCATGTTTCACACATAAACGTATGAATTGGCCGATTTCGCAATTTCTTTGCAAGGGGTGAAAAATCAGGGATTTCGCTAAATTCATCGCAAATCACACATTTAACTCTCATTGTGTCCCCCCCTATTTCACCTCTAATGATGTGATTCCTTTAATAGGATTTTCAAGATTAGATCCATCATTAAATAATAAATAAACAGGGCCATCCTGTGATAACATTTTTCCTTCTTGGCTAAATTGGAAAATGAAAGTTTTGGCTTCTTCGATAGGGAAGCTATGCTGTTCACCGCTCTGTGTACCAAAAATAACAGTCGTTGCATCTGTTTTAGGTTCAGCATTTTGAATAAATGGTTCGATTTTAATGCCAAATGTGCCTGACATCATTTTTTGTCGGTCGAATTTCCGTTCTGTTTTTAAAGTTGGCGGGAAAGTAGCGCCTTCCATAATTTCGCGAGACCAAAACTTTCCGGCTTTTTCGATATACTCTTCATCAGCATCTATTTCAACGTGTTTTTCAGTGAAATATTGGTCTAAATCAAGTTTGCGGTCATCAAAAATCCATACTGTTGGATCTAATGTGATCTGAAAATTAACTTCGCCTTTTACTTGGATGATGGATTCCATAAATCTTCCTCCTCTAATCAAAACTCTTTTTTAGTATAACGCTTTTAAGAACAAGATAGAAAGAAATTATATGGTGATTCTTAATTTACTATATAGATGCTTGCAATTTCCTTTTATAAAAGATAAACTTTATTAAGATAGAATTGAAGAAATATCAGGTAATGGGGGCGTCCTCATGGATACAAAATCTCAAAATTCGTATCAGGAGAAAGCATTGGAACTCCTAATTGCCGATGCGGATAAAATAGCAAAATTAATAAGAGTACAAATGGAGCATTTGACAATGCCTCAATGTCCGTTGTATGAAGAAGTTTTAGACACGCAAATGTTTGGTTTATCGCGTGAAATTGACTTTGCAGTTAAACTTGGATTGCTTGAACGTGATAAAGGCAGAGAGATTCTCGATTCACTTGAGAAAGAATTATCTGCTTTGCACGATGCATTCACAGAGAAATAAAAGAAAACTCAAACACAACGTTGTTTGGGTTTTTTTGCTAAACGAAGAGGTAATAAAATGAAAACATATTTCAAAAAATATGCGAAGTATTTTGACTATCCTTTATTCTTTACTTTTGTACTACTATGTTTGTTCGGTTTGGTCATGATTTATAGTTCCAGTATGTTTTGGGCTGTCAATACATTAGGACAAGCACCGGATTATTTCTATAAAAGACAATTAGTCAATCTTATACTCGCAATGGTTACATTTTTAATAGGATTTATTATTCCATACAAGCGCTATAAAGACCGCAGGATGATGCTATTTATAATCGGCGCCATGTTATTTTTATTAATCGCAGTCTTTTTTGTAGGGTATAGCCCTGGTAATTCTGGCGCAAAGAGTTGGCTGAATCTTGGTCTATTTAACTTACAGCCCTCCGAATTGGCTAAGCTAGGTATGATCCTTTACTTTGCAGCCTTTTTCACTAAAAAACGTGAGACAGGTAAAATAGATATAATTAATGAATCAATCGTGCCGCCTATTGGTGTGTTTATGGTTGTATTATTCTTTATTGCTCTGGAACCTGATATGGGGGCAATCGGCTTGTTAACGATCATTGTCCTTTCCGTAATGGCGGCAAGTGGCATGAAATTTAAGACATTCGGAAAAATTATCGGCACGCTAATAGGTGGTATGCTCGCTGTATTTTTACTTTTGTTTATTTTCAAAGATTCATTTTTTACAGAACGTAGAATGGGGCGTTTAAAAGCATATCTGGATCCTTTTAAGGACGCGGATGCCTTTGGATATCAAATGGTAAATGGATATTATGCTATTGGCTCAGGTGGAGTGAAGGGACTTGGTTTAGGCCAGTCTGTTCAAAAAATGGGCTACCTTCCAGAGCCGCAGACTGACTTTATCCTAGCGATTATTTCAGAGGAGTTGGGGACTTTCGGGATTGCAGTTGTTCTGTTTGGCTTAGGTTTTATTGTCTATCGATCAATGCGTATTGCCATCAAAGCAAAAGATCCATTAGCTCGAATGATCGCTGCTGGAGTCGGTAGTTGGATTGGCATTCAAACATTTGTCAATGTTGGTGGATTGAGCGGTATTATTCCACTAACAGGTGTTCCGCTTCCATTTATAAGTTATGGCGGTACCTCAGTAATTTTGTTATCTTTAGCTATGGGGATATTAGCCAATGTTTCTATGATGGTTAAAAGAGAACAATATAAAAATGAAAGATTAGAATAAAAGTTTCTTCTCAGTTTTGGGATATTAATTTGATGTGTAAAGAATATGTAGCTATGAATCTCTCGAGTGATGATAAGCCTCAATTTATTTATTAGGAGGCTTGTCGGTCACTACAATGAGAAATTCTTGTATTTTATTCCTGTAAAACACATCAAATTTTTATTATATATTTCTGTTTTTCTTTTAGACTAGCTATTATACTTTAAGGAGGATTTACTATGCCAATTAGTAAAATTTTAGTTGCTAATCGCGGTGAAATTGCCATTCGAGTTTTTAGAGCTTGCACAGAAATGAACATTAAAACAGTTGCTATTTATTCAAGAGAAGACAGCGGGTCTTTCCATCGTTATAAGGCTGACGAGGCTTATCTTGTAGGAAGCGGCAAGAAACCGATCGAGGCATATTTAGATATCGAGGGGATTTTAACGATTGCCAAGGAGTCGGGAGCAGATGCCATTCACCCAGGCTACGGTTTTTTATCTGAAAATTTAGACTTTGCAAAACGTTGTGAAGAAGAAGGCATTCTCTTTATTGGCCCTAAGTCCAAGCACTTAGATATGTTTGGAGATAAGGTTAAAGCACGTGAACAGGCGATTACTGCAGGAATACCAGTCATTCCTGGTTCTAACGGTCCGGTCGAAACCATTGAAGAGGTCAGGGCATTTGCAGATGAATATGGCTATCCTATTATGATTAAAGCGGCTCTTGGCGGCGGTGGACGAGGCATGCGCGTTGTACATAAAGCAGAAGAAGCACAAGAAGCTTATAATCGGGCGAAATCAGAAGCAAAGGCAGCTTTTGGTTCTGATGAAGTGTACGTTGAAAAATGTATACTACGACCAAAACATATTGAAGTACAAATATTAGGTGATGATCAGGGGAATATTGTTCACTTATACGAACGCGACTGTTCAATCCAACGACGTCATCAAAAAGTAGTAGAAATTGCTCCGTCTAATTCGATATCACAAAGCTTACGAGAAAGAATTTGTGAAGCGGCAGTCAAACTAATGAAAAATGTAGATTATGTTAATGCGGGTACGGTGGAATTTTTAGTGGCAGAAGATGCGTTTTATTTCATTGAGGTCAATCCACGTATTCAAGTTGAGCATACAATTACGGAAATGGTGACAGGAATTGATATTGTCCATGCACAAATTAACATTGCCAATGGCTATGATTTGCATGGTAGCGAGATTAATATACCAAATCAATCTAAAATACCGCTCTTTGGCTTTGCAATACAATCAAGGGTAACAACAGAGGATCCACAAAACAACTTTATGCCTGACACAGGCAAGTTAATGGTATATCGTTCAAGCGGTGGGTTCGGTGTAAGACTAGATGCAGGGAACGGCTTCCAAGGAGCTGTTATATCACCTCACTATGACTCTTTATTAGTAAAAGTATCAACTTGGGGAAATACATTTAAAGAAGCTGCAGCTAAAATGGATCGAAATCTACAAGAGTTTCGTATTCGTGGTATCAAAACAAATATCCCGTTTCTAGAAAATGTCGTTAAGCATCCTAATTTTATTAATGGAGCATTTGATACGAGCTTTATTGATACGACGCCGGAATTATTTTTATTCAAGCTTGCAAGAGACCGCGGTACTAAATTACTTAGCTACATCGGCAATGTGACGGTAAATGGGTTCCCAGGCATTGAGAAAAAATCAAAGCCTCTTTTTACAAAAGCACATAAGCCGCCAATTGACCGCAAAATTGTTATACCAGGCGGTACTAAGCAAATCTTAGATGAGAGAGGCGCTGACGGATTAGTAAAGTGGATTCGCGAGCAAGATGATCTGTTATTGACAGATACAACGATGAGAGACGCCCACCAATCGCTTCTTGCTACACGTGTGCGTTCATATGATATGTATGAAATTGCAGAAGAGACCTCCAGAATCATGGACAATTTTTTCTCACTGGAAATGTGGGGAGGGGCAACATTCGATGTAGCATACCGATTCTTAAAGGAAGATCCTTGGGAGCGATTAATCACACTACGTGAAAAAATACCAAACGTATTATTCCAAATGCTAATGCGAGGATCCAATGCAGTAGGTTACAAAAACTATCCAGACAATTTAATTAAAGAATTTATTCAAAAGTCTGCTCAAGCAGGTATTGACGTATTCCGTATTTTTGATAGCCTTAACTGGATCAAAGGAATGGAAGTGGCCATTGATGCAGCTAGAGATGCGGGAAAAGTTGCCGAAGCGGCCATTTGCTATACAGGAGACATCTTAGATGACTCAAGAGCAAAGTATACAGTACAGTACTATAAAGATATGGCGAAGGAATTGGAGGCCGCTGGTGCTCATATATTAGCGATAAAGGATATGGCCGGTCTTTTAAAACCAGAGGCAGCCTATCGACTAATTTCTGAATTGAAAGAATCAACGGAGTTGCCTATACATTTGCATACACATGATACAAGCGGGAATGGCATTTATTTATATGCCAAAGCAGCTGAAGCAGGTGTAGACATTATAGATACAGCTTTAGGGGCTATGGCTGGCTTAACATCACAACCAAGTGCAAACAGCTTGTATTATGCAATGAAAGGCAATAAACGGCATGTACGGGCTAATATCGAAGGCTTAGAAAGACTCTCAACCTATTGGGAAGATGTTAGAAAGTATTATAAGGATTTTGAGAGTGGCATGATTAGTCCTCATTCTGAAATTTATGTGCATGAAATGCCAGGAGGCCAGTACAGCAATCTCCAACAACAAGCAAAGGGAGTAGGCCTTGGCGATCGTTTTGAAGAAGTGAAAAAGATGTATGCACGCGTGAACTTATTGTTTGGGGATATTGTTAAAGTCACCCCATCTTCTAAAGTGGTAGGAGATATGGCATTATTCATGGTGCAAAATGGCTTAGATGAAAAATCAGTTATTGAAAGAGGCCATGCTATCGATTTCCCGGATTCAGTCATTGAATTTTTTGAGGGCTATATTGGCCAACCTTATGGTGGTTTTCCGAAAGAGCTGCAAAAAGCTGTGTTAAAGGATCGAGTACCCATTACTGATAGACCTGGAAAATTGCTTGCTCCAATTGATTTCACACAAATACGAGATAATCTCTTTAACAAATATAATCGCCCTATAAACAGTCATGAAGTATTAGCTTCCGCATTGTATCCGAAAGTATTTGAAGAATATATGGAAACTGTTTCGAAGTTTGGCAATGTATCTGTATTAGATACATTAACATTCTTATACGGCATGAAATTAGGCGAAGAAATAGAAGTGGAAATAGAAAAAGGAAAAACTCTTATTGTTAAATTGGTCTCAATTGGAGAGCCGCAGCATGACGGAACGCGTGTGCTTTATTTTGAGTTAAATGGACAATCCCGTGAAATTGTGATTCAAGATATGACAGTTGAAGTAGCTGGAGAGCGTAAGCCAAAAGCCAACCCATCTAACGCCAACCAAATTGGTGCAACTATGCCTGGTACTGTCTTGAAGGTAGTTGTTTCGCCAGGAAGTGAAGTAAAACGGGGCGAGCATATTTTAATTACTGAGGCGATGAAAATGGAAACTACTGTTCAGGCGCCAAAAGATGGCGTGATTAAAGAAGTACACGTTAAAGAAGGCGATGCCATCTCAACCGGAGACTTGCTTATTGAAATTGAGTCTTAAGCAGAAATGTTAGCTTTCTAATCAATTGCTTTAATGTCAAACTGAGAAGAAAGAAGAAGAGGCTATCCTGTTAAGTTTAACAGAACGCCTCTTCTTTTCATTTTGTGTTTAATACTTTTGCAATAACAAAATATTATTTTTTAGCCTGGTGGCTGCTTCTGGATATCAGCATTATCATGTAGCATAGTAAGCCGAATAATAAAGAAATAAATAACGTATGTAAAAGCGCAACAACGATATTTAGCCTAGTTAATACAACGCCCATGCCGGCAATGACTTGGCAACAGACAATTATAAGTGCGATAATCCAACTCCAATAAAGTACCGGCTGTTTTTTATAATGCTTGATAACATGTATAGCGATAATAAGAACCCAAATAAAAATTAAGCCTGCTGCTAAACGGTGGCCCATTTGCACCCATTCATAAAAGTTACCTGGTAGAACCATTTGATCATTACGACATAATGGCCAATCAGGACAGATTAAACTAGAATTTGTATGGCGAACAAGGGCTCCAGTATATACAACAAGATAGGAATAAATAGTAACGCCGATCGTGTTCCATTTTAATACGCCCCCAATGTGAACGTTGTTCGCATTAAATTTCTGGTCTACTTCAAAAATAATTAATGTGAGTAAGAAAACAGCTGCAAAAGAAATGAGAGAAATACCAAAATGCAGAGCTAAAATAAAATCTCCTTGTCCCCAAAGCACTTGGGCTGCACCAATTAATGCTTGCGCGATCAAAAAGAAGAGCGCAAGAAAAGAAAGGAATTTAACTTCCCTAACATGTCCAAGTTTTCGCCAAGACCAAAAAGATAATATAAAGATTAAGATAGATACCGAACCTGTCACAACACGATGAGAAAATTCAATTAAAATTTCTGGAGTAATATGTGTTGGTATTAAGGAACCGTTGCAATCAGGCCAGTTTCTGCCGCAACCCATTCCACTGTCAGTTTTGGTGACCAAAGCTCCACCCAGTAATATGAGCGCCATTCCAATTGTTGCAGCAACAGCAAACCACTTCATGTATTTACTTTGTTGCATATTTTGACACCTACTTTATCTATAGTAATCACGTAACGTGTGATACTTTCAATCTCGATAATATCGAAAATATTACCAAAAAACAACTTGTAAAAAAAATTGGTAATCTATCGGTCTATTTATTTCACAAAATGTTCATAAATTCGTTTCACATCCTTCACATTATTAGTGGTTAAAATGATTTACTATAGATATGTTGTGTTATGGTTACCAATTATTCCAGCGCGTCGACACGAAATTTTGCTTTTCGTCTAGAAATAATCGCATTTTTTGGTTATAGTATGTTTAACGGAATGTGCTTATCAAATTGAATTGAAGGGTAAAATGTCTATTAGGCGAACTATGTCTAAACAGGCATTTAAACTTATTTTCTTTTTGGAGCGAAGTTTTGTTATTTAGGCATAGAATGCTGCCGGCGTGTGGAGACTAGCAGGATTATAACTGTCGTTTTATATTCAATGTGGTCTAAAGCGAAAGCGTGGGAGCAAATTACAGCTGATATTTCAAGGATGTACTGAAATTTTGGCTTGACTGCCGTTGGATGATTATGAAGTAGTAGATATTTTTTGTAGATGTATATTTGCATCCTTTTAGCTTGGTAACCTCCTTCTTTACTTTGTGATTGCAAAGATGAATGATTGATTTTACCAGTGTAGGCATAGCTCTTATATCCGTTTCCGTTTTACCGTCCAAACTAGTTTGATTTTATTTAATACTACGATTAAGTTGGTTTGTACTTGCATTGAAGTTTTTTAGGCTGAGAAACGATTTCTCTTGGGCGAATAAAGAGTTTATTTACTCATTAGACTGTATGGCAGTGGCAAAAGTTCCATTGAATATATTCAAAGCCTTTATAACTACGGAGTTCTTTCTTTTTAAAGAATTCATATAAAACAACCACAGTCCTGGTTACACATGAAATACAACAAAGAAAGAGGGGTTTAATTAAGCTATGATGAAAGGGCTTAAAAAGTGGCGTCTATTTGCATTGCTAACAGCACTTATTGTTTTCCTTTCGGGTTGTGGCAAAAACTATTTATCAACTTTAACACCCGCTGGTGAAGTTGGTAGAGAACAACACAACTTACTGCTTTTAGCAACGGCTATCATGACGCTTGTTATTTTGGTAGTAGTAGTAATCTATGTACTTGCAATCATCAAATTCCGACGCAAAAAAGTTGGAGAAAATGTTATTCCTAAGCAAGTAGAAGGCAGTACTACTTTAGAAGTGCTTTGGACAGTAATTCCAATCATTTTACTTCTAATCTTAGCTGTTCCAACAGTTGCACTTACTTACAAATTTGCTGATACGAAAGCTATGGATGCAAAAGACGCTGATGGTAAAGCAAAAGCTGTAACTGTAAATGTTACTGCAAAATTATATTGGTGGCAATTTGAGTATCCAAACGAAGGAATCGTTACTTCACAAGAATTAGTTGTTCCTACAGGTGAAAAAGTTTACTTTAACCTTAAATCAGGAGACGTAAAACATTCATTCTGGATCCCGACTATCGGTGGTAAAATGGATACAAACGTTGAAAACATCAACAAATTTTACTTAGAATTTGACAAAGAATCAAAAGATCTTGAAACAGGAGTCTTCTACGGTAAATGTGCTGAGCTTTGCGGTCCTTCCCATGCATTAATGGACTTTAAAGTAAAAACATTGAGCAAAGCAGACTTTAATAACTGGGTTTCTGAAATGAAAGCATCTAAAAACCATGTAGCTTCAGGAGACTTGGAAAAACAAGGTGAAGATATCTTTAAAACAAGCTGTATTACTTGCCATGCTGTATCTGGCGATGGTAAAGGTACAGGGATTGCACCTAACTTAGCAACATTTGGTGACCGTAACCGCGTTGCAGGTGTGCTTGACCATAATAAAAAAGAAATTAAAAAGTGGATTAACGATCCACAATCTGTAAAACCGGGCAATACAATGCCTCAACCTGAAAAAATTAATAATGGCAAGAAATTCTCAGATCAAGAGCTAGATGCATTGGCTGCATATTTAATGGGCTTATCTGTAGAAAAATAATACTTAATGTAAAAATTTAATTGAATTATTTTGAAGGAGGTTAAGGTTGTGAGCTCAACTGCAAAGAAAAAGGGCTTTGGCGCAACTATATGGGACTATTTAACAACAGTCGACCATAAAAAAATCGCCATTCTTTACCTACTTGCCGGTACACTTTTCTTCGTCATCGGCGGTATCGAAGCAATGCTCATTCGTATCCAACTTGCAAAACCAGATAATGATTTTGTAAGTGCGGGTCTCTTTAATGAAATTATAACAATGCACGGGACAACAATGATTTTCCTTGCTGCCATGCCGTTGTTATTTGCATTCATGAACGCTGTTGTACCACTACAAATTGGTGCACGAGACGTAGCGTTTCCATTCCTAAACTCACTAGGCTTCTGGTTATTTTTCTGGGGTGGTATTTTCTTAAATCTTTCTTGGTTCTTAGGCGGAGCTCCTGATGCTGGTTGGACTTCATACGCATCATTATCACTAGCATCTGCTGGTCATGGTATTGACTTCTATGCAGTCGGTTTGCAAATCGCCGGTGCTGGTACGTTAATATCAGGGATCAACTTTATCGTAACAATTGTAAATATGCGCGCACCAGGTATGACATTTATGCGTATGCCTTTAATGACATGGACAACATTCATTGCCAGCGCATTAATCTTATTCGCATTCCCACCATTAACAATTGGTCTATTCTTCTTGATTTTCGACCGTATGTTTGGTTCGAATTTCTTTGACCATACAATGGGTGGTAATACAATTATTTGGGAACATTTATTCTGGATCTTTGGACACCCTGAAGTATATATCTTAGTACTTCCTGCGTTTGGTATTTATTCAGAGATTATTCCTGTATTCGCACGTAAACGCCTATTTGGTTATTCATCAATGGTATTTGCAACAATTTTAATCGGTTTCCTAGGCTTCATGGTTTGGGCTCACCACATGTTCACTGTAGGTCTTGGTGCTACTGCTAATGCTATCTTTGCTATTGCGACTATGGCTATCGCAGTACCAACTGGTATGAAAGTGTTCAACTGGCTATGTACAATGTGGGGCGGTTCTATCAAAGTTACCACGCCTATGCTTTATGCACTTGGTTTCATTCCATCGTTTGTTGCTGGTGGTGTGACTGGGGTAATGCAAGCTGCAGCTCCTGTCGATTACCAATTGCATGATTCTTACTTTATCGTAGCTCACTTCCACTATGTAATCGTTGGTGGGATTGTCCTAGCATTATTGGCTGCTACTCATTTCTACTGGCCGATTATGTTTAATAGAATGTTAAATGAAACATTAGGAAAGATTACGTTTGTGTTCTTCTTTATTGGTTTCCATCTAACATTCTTCATCCAACATTTCTTAGGTTTAATGGGTATGCCTCGTCGTGTATTCACATACCTTCCAAATCAAGGATTAGATACATTTAACTTAATTTCAACTGTCGGTGCATTCTTCATGGCAATTGGGGTTATCCTATTAGTTATAAATGTAATTATTACATCAATTAAAGGGCAACCTTGTGGACGCGACCCTTGGGGCGACGGACGTACGCTTGAATGGGCTATCCCACAACCAATACCTTTTTATAACTTTAAACAAACACCACTTGTACGTGGGCTAGATACTTTCTGGATTGAAAAAATGGAAGGAAACAAAGAAGGTATGTCATATGCTGAACCAATTTCAGATATCCATATGCCAAACAATTCTTTCATTCCATTCGTAATGGTAATCGGTCTATTCGTAGCTGGTTTCGGTGCTCTTTATAATCAAGATGCAGATAAACCTTGGTCACTTGTAGCGTTGATTGTTGGATTAGCTATCACATTAGGTGCTATGATTGTACGTTCTCTTAAAGATGATCTTGGATATCATATTCACAAAGAAGATTTATTGAATGACAAAGGGGGTAATGAATAATGAATTTAAAATCTAAATTCACCCCACAATCTTGGCCTGAACATCCAGAACTTTCTACTGCAGAAGGTAAAAATAAGGTAGTGGGCTTCTGGATCTTCCTTGGTGGAGAAACAGTGTTATTTGCTACTTTGTTTGCAACATTCTTGGCACTTAAAAACAAAGGGCCAAGTGGAATGGAATTCACTACTCAAAATTTATTTGAATTACCTCTTGCATTTATCATGACGATGTTGCTTTTAACATCTTCATTAACAAGTGTTTATGCAATGTACCATATGAAGAACTACAATTTTAAAGGTATGCAAGCTTGGTTGGCGATCACTGTATTGCTTGGCCTTGGCTTCTTAGGCTTAGAAATTTACGAGTTCACTCACTATGTGCATGAAGGATTTACTTTCTCACAAAGTGCATTTGGATCTTCTTTCTATACATTAGTTGGAACTCATGGATTGCACGTTGTGATTGGTTTAGCTTGGATTGTATTGTTAATGGTTCGAAATGCAGGACGTGGTTTAAACCTTTACAATGCACCTAAGTATTTTATTGCTTCATTGTATTGGCACTTTATTGATGTTGTTTGGGTATTCATCTTCACAGTAGTTTACTTGATGGGAGTGATTAAATAATGTCACATGATGTCCATGTAGAAGCACGAAGCGAGGAAGAGTATAAATATAATCGTCGTAAAGCTAGCCAAGCGATGCGTAACCAAGTTACTGTTTTTGCGATTATGATATTCTTGACATTTGTCGCTTTCGCCACTGTTCAAGCTGGATTCTCAGCATTCCTAGTAGTCCCTTTGATCTTATTGTTTGCAGGAGTTCAAGTTGCACTTCAACTGTATTACTTTATGCACTTAAGCGAAAAGGGAACAGGCATTATGCAGTTCTTCATGTATTCTGGCATGATCGTTGCATTTACAATGATTCTAGCTTTTGTAACAATTATTTGGTGGTAATTAAGAAAGAACCAAGCTCTTTAGCTTGGTTCTTTTTTTGCACTAAAGTAAAATAAGATACAGTACGCTTAGTGGAAATGTCATGAATCGTTCATTGTAGTTTCATCTGAACGACTATATAATGTAGGTAGTGAATAAAAAGGAGCGAAGATTAATGCCTCTAAGTATTTTCGGTTTCCGAGCAATGTGGAGTCCGGGCCTAATAATTGTATTAGTATTCCTAACCATTCTTTACTTTTTGATAACAATGAAGTGGAGGAAGGATTTTAAAAATAGTCTACCTTTAAAAAAGGGTGAAGCTATATCATTCCTTATTGCCATGTTATTAGTCTATACCGTCATTGGCTCTCCAATAGATTTAATGTCGCACATTATGTTTACTATGCATATGGTGCAAATGGCTTTATTGCTGCTTTTAATCCCTATATTTATTATCATGGGTATTCCAAATTGGTTATGGAAAACGGTAATCAATTTACCTTATATTAAACCAATATTTCACTTCATGACTAAACCAATTTTTGCTATTATCTTTTTTGTATTAATGTTTTCCGTGTATCATTTACCGATTCTCTTCGACTATATTAAGCTACATGAAACATTACATTCGCTTTATACATTTATTCTTTTCCTCTCTGCTTTGTTTATGTATTGGCCTTTGCTTAATACGGTGGAGGATGAGCCTAAAATGAAGAATTTGAATAAGTTGTTTTATATTATTGCAAATGCCGTTTTAATAACACCAGCATGCGCATTGATTATTTTTTCTAACACGCCTTTCTATGTAACATATACAGATGGTGCTATGTGGATGAAAGCGATGGCGCTTTGTGTCCCGGCCTCTACTTTACAAGGTCTAACATTGTCTGGTCCTGAATTGTTTACAAGCATGTCATCCCTAGAAGATCAACAATTAGGCGGGGTACTTATGAAAATAATTCAAGAAATTATTTTCGCAGTAGTGTTAGGTCGCGTATTTATTACTTGGTATAGAGATGAGCAAGAAAATGCGGACCAAATTACACAAGATGCATTAAAAGAAAGACAACGACTTTATGGAAATCAATTTTAAACTAAATAATATTATTTGTGAGGAGAAGAAGTATGAGTTTGCCTCTGTTACCGACAATTAGTACCTCTTTTATTGTATTAAGTGCAATACTTATTGCGATCGGTTGGGTTTTAATAAAACAAAGAAAAATTGAAGCGCACAAAAAAACTATGATTGCTGCTGCCATTTCTGCATTATTGTTCTTCCTGATATATGTATCAAGAACAGTGTTTATTGGAAATACAGCTTTTGGTGGACCGGAGCATTTAAAAATTTATTATACAATATTCCTTGTTTTCCACATTACATTAGCAACTGTGGGAGCAGTGTTTGGGATTATTACGCTAATTGCTGGGTTTACGAATAAATTAGAGCGTCATCGAAAAATCGCTCCAATAACTAGTATTATTTGGTTTTTCGTAGCAATTACTGGCGTCGCTGTATACCTACTGCTCTATGTTTTCTTTAGTGGGGGTCCTACAACTTCTGTTATTAAAGCTATATTAAATAATCACTAAACCTATGGACAAACTATAAGCAAGAACAAAAAGGCTACTTTCTGCGAAGAAGTTAGCCTTTTTGTTTTTCATTAATAAATATCCAGCTTTGCCTGAATTGTTTCACTACAACAATCAGAATGGCAAAAATGGGTCCGATAAAGAAACCGATAACACCGAAAATCTCAAAACCAACATACATACAAATCAGCGTTGTAAGCGGAGGAAGCCCTAGATGACTACTTGTTACTTTTGTTTCGAGTATCTGTCTTAGCGCAATGATGACAATCGTTAATATAAGCAGAATAGTGCCAGTCAAGGTATCACCGTTTAACAGATTAAAACCAGCCCATGGCAGGAGTACCATCATACCACCTAAAAGAGGCAACAAATCGACAAACCATATTAGGAGTGCCATGAACAATGCGTATTTAGGTATAATGAATAGTAAAACACAGAGAGTGACAAAGAAAATGGCTGAACTTACAATCAATTGCGCTTTCACAAAATCAAAAGCCCCTTTTTTAAAATGTTGATAGAAGAGAGCAATAAAGGTGCTATGTTCAAGACGAGTCCACTTTCGAAATGAAGCGATGATTTGGGGATATTCAAGCATTAGATAGTAAAGAGCTAAAAAATAAATAAATAGCTTGAAGATTTGAGAGGGGATATGCTGAAATAGATTGAGCATACGATCTGCCTCAACATAGTTAGTTGCCAATTCTTGTAAGCTAATTAACATGTCTCCAATCCAAGATTGAATGGATAAGATAATAGGGCGTGGCAGATCATGGGTCATCGTTGAGATTTTAGATTGTAGCATTATCCAATTCTCATTTAGCGTAGCTATTAAATGGGGCACCCATATGGAGAGTTCATTGATTTTTATGAGAATAACCGTGTAGAGCAAATAACAGCAAATAAGGATACATATACTGAAAATAATAAAAAAGATAAATACGATAAAGCGTCTGCTTTTCCTCCAATTTTTTTCAACTTTCTTTACAAGGGGATTTAGTAATAGTGCCGTTAAAAAAGCTAAGAGGATGGGGCGTGCGTATAAAAAGGAGAAAACTGCGACTATAACAATGAGAATTAAAGGCCAGTACTTTATAAAAAATTGTTGAATCGGTTGTATCATCTTATCATCACCCATAACTATTTGACATAGTGTGTGAAGTTTTCTCCAAATTATGCAAATAGAATCTACAGCCGCTCGATAGGACAAATAAAATAGACATATCAACTAGTGATATGTCTATAAAAGTATGAAAATATTAAAATTGCTCTAACTCATTTGCTAATGCTGCTAATTCTTGTTGACAAGTTTTCACAACTTGTGCAGGATAAATTTCATTGTCTCCATATTCTACGCCATGTGGGAAATAGTGCTTGCCTAGAACTGGTTTAGAAAGTGTGATAATAGAATCGTTAGATCCATTGTCACCTTCTTTTGAAATCCCAAACACGCGTAGATAATAAGTGCCTTCAGTGACTACGAATTTACGATCCCATGTGATACGTTCATAGTCCCAGCCTGTAGCACGGATTAATCCGTGTTTCTCCATTAAATCATCAAGTAAAGTAATATGTGCGCTTTTGTTTTCAAGTCCCGTATTTTCAAAATACATTGCAAAATCCTCCTTCGACTCTTTCGTACAATATAGGTTCCATTTTATAATAGAGCAAAATAACGTTTGTTGCAATGGCAACATTGTTAATCAGCCGAAGGTATAGGTATAATAAGTATAACAACAAATTGGAGAGGTTAACTTGAAAGTATTATGGAGAGTTTTAATTATATTAGCAGTACTACTAATTGTATTTTTTTACTTAAATCAACCAGTCAAAGAAAATGAGCCTTTAAAAGCACCAAATTCGAATGGAAAGGTAATTCCGCAAAATAAAGCACCCAGCAATCTAAATCAAAATACGGTTGAACGGCCAACCAGTGGTTTATCCACATTAGTCGGCCAATCAACCAAAGAGTTACAGAAGACACTAGGAGAACCAACACGCAAGAGTCCTTCTGGTTACGATTTTGATTGGTGGGTGTATCCGCTATCCGATGCGAATTATGTTTTAGCTGGCGTAGAGCATGGAAAAGTGAAGCAACTATATATTGCCGGTAAGGAAGCTGAGGCCCTGCCTTTTAAAATAGGCCAGGGAATTGATGAACTTTATCGCAATACAATCACAGATTCAGAAGTGACGGTAAAGATTAATGATAATATCTATACATTTGTATTAAACGAAGAGGATTTACAAACGCGCATTTTAGTCATGTATGAAGGTTTATATGTCCAATTATACTTCGACAAAATAGATAAATCGTTAGAGGCTGTTCGTTTTATTGATGGAGAAACATTAGTTAAACAACACCCATACGACATGACTTATATGGGAGATATGATAACACCTTCTGTTCCTTCCTCGTTTAAACAACAGGAAATAGATCGAGAAAATCAACTACAATTGTTTGAGTTGACGAATGTATATAGAAATCAAAAAGGTTTAGAGACATTATCATCGAAAGATGATTTAAACCAACTTGCAATGGAGCATAGCGAAAAGCTTGCTAAAAATAAAATTTCGCAAGAAGAACAAAAAAATGATGCGTTTAAAGATCGCTTGAAAAATGCCGACATTCAATTTGAATCTGCGGGCGAGAATGTGACAGAGGATTATTTAGATGCACCAGAAGCTGTCAATGGATTGCTAAATTCCGAAAAGCATCGTGATACATTATTAAATGAACAATTTAATGAGATAGGCACGGGTGTCTTTGATAAACATTTTACACAGGTATTTATTGAAAGGGTTCAGTAAACCAACTTACTGCATCTTTCAAACATTTGGATAAACTATTGTTCCACGTTCATTTGAAAATACGTTTCGTATATGCAGCGTGAGTTGGTGTTTTCTAGCCAATTCCGCTGCTTTTATTTGGACGATGGGATGTGTATTATTTAATAGCTTTAAAAATTCACTATAAGAAAGAGACTCAATCAGTTTTACATCTTTCTCTATGTGTGGATCTCCAGTCATAACCCCGGGTACATCCTTATAATATTCAACGATTGAGCTTGGCAAATGTGCTCCCAGAACAGCAGCTGTTAGATCACTACCTCCTCTGCCAAGTGTCGCAATTTCTCCTTGAAGGGTAGTTCCTTGAAAGCCGGGAACTACAATACAATCAAAATCTTTTAAGTCATATAAAAGATTTTCGCAGTTTATATCTATAATTTCAGCATCTCCAAAGTGCTCTGTTGTAGTAATGCCAAGTTTCGGCCCGTAAACTAGTAAATTGTCAATTCCGAATTCCTTTAATTCTGAGGAAAGGACGGCAGCAGCCATTAACTCCCCGCACGCCGCAACTAGATCCTTTGCCTTTGCAGTT
Organism: Rummeliibacillus sp. GQ308; assembly: GCF_059759115.1. Lineage (NCBI taxonomy): Bacteria > Bacillati > Bacillota > Bacilli > Caryophanales > Caryophanaceae > Rummeliibacillus > Rummeliibacillus sp. GQ308. The sequence continues at coordinate 729,053 of NZ_JCAXDQ010000001.1, forward strand.
TCTTGCAATGCCTCGGTAATATTCAGCAGCGTATCGGTAGCATAAGGGTCTCCTTTTCTGCCAATTGCCGATACAATTACTACTGTTTTTCCATGTTCTTGTATCGCCCTATTAATATGGTGGAGGCAATGCACACGCGATTCTTTCGATTGCATAGCAATTCCGCCAAATTTTTGAATAATCATTTTGTAACTCCTATCTCCTCGTGACATATTCAACATGTTTTTCATACGATAAAAGTAGTAGTGGGTGGTTATAGTAATGTATTCATTTCTTACTAAAAGGTGCAGGGGGAACATAGTTGATCTTGGCAGAGCTATTAAAAGAATGGCCTTGTGAATTGGAATGTGGATCCATTCGGACTGAGGTAAAAGGCATTACAGATCGAGCAAGTGATGTATTGCCAGGCGATGTGTTCGTTGCCCGTAAAGGGAAGAAGTATGATGGATGGGATTATATAGACCTTGCGATACAAAATGGGGCAGCAGCTATTATTCATAACAGATATGAGAGCAGTGTGGAATTTCCTTTACCCGTTATATGGGTCCCTAACTGTTCCACGTTTTTGTCCTATGCTAGCAAGAAGCTATACGGCCCATATGATGAAGAGCTGACAATTATTGCGGTTACCGGTACAAATGGAAAAACCACAGTGACCCATTTTATTGGCCAGCTGTTACAATCACTTGGCAATAAAGTGGCTGTTGTAGGAACTGTCGGTCTATTTATAAATGGAAAAAAGCAAACTGTTAGCCTTGAACCTTTAACTACTCCATTGGCAACAGAACTATATAGAATATTTGCTTATTGTGTAAGTCAAGGCGTGACCCATTTAGTTATGGAAGCTTCGTCTTTAGCTTTGTCGGAGCATAGATTAGATGACTGTAAAATCGATATCGGTGTGTATCTCAATGTAAGTCGCGACCATTATGAAGAACATGGTGGCGAAAAGTATTATTTAGCAGCTAAAAAGAGATTGTGCTTATTCTCGGAGCAAATTGTGGTGAATATAGATGATGAGTTTTGCAATCAATTGCGAATGGAGCATCCTGTTGTTAAAAGTTTTGGCAAGGGAATTTTAGCTGACTGTAGCATCATACATGAGGAAACCACCAGTAAAGGAATGCGGTTATTAATACAGGACTACGATATTCCCGTAGATATTAACTTGCCGTTTAAAGGAGAATATTTACAATATAATGTTCTAGCAGCTGTTGCAACCATTTCGGAGTTGGGTTTTTCCTTACAAGAAATTGCGCCGCATACCGAACGACTGACATTACCAAAAGGCAGGATGCAAGAATTAAATAATGACTTGGGGTATAGGATTTTTATTGATTACGCTCATACACCTAGCGCACTGAATGCGTTATTAGGCGCATTGCGAACACAGACTTCCGAAAGGTTAATTGTTGTATTTGGTTGCGGTGGTGACAGAGATAAAGGGAAAAGAGCAGAAATGGGAGCTGTTGCTGATCAATATGCTGATTTTATCATTCTAACTGATGACAATCCTCGTACTGAATCGTCTAGCATTATATTAAACAGTATTGCGCAAGGGATTGAGACGACAGACTATAGCATTCAACCAAATCGAAAGAAAGCTATACAACAAGCGCTAGCCATGTCAGGAAAGGGAGATCTAGTGATTATAGCAGGGAAGGGACATGAGGAAGGCCAAATAATAGGTTCTGATATACTACCTTTCTCTGATGAGCATGTAGTTAATGAATATCTGGAAAAGACTAAAAGTGCCAATGAATAACCTCCTGTTTACATGATAGAGAAGCTCTCCCTATACACTAAATAGAAGACCAGATGAACCACCTATACTAAATTCTACTGGATAGATTTGCAATCATATTAAACAAGTTGGGGAAAATCTGTTATCATAGGTGTATGGGGGGAAAAAACAATGATGATAACTTCCGATTGGGTAATGATTCTTGAAGAAGTAGAAGAATTGAATAAAATGATCCGTTCCTCCGAACAATTTGAAAATCTAAAAATGGCCCACCAAGCTGTCTATACAGACGCCGAGCTTGTGCGCCAAGTAGATGATTTCAACAGGATGAAGGATCAGTATGAGGATGTCCAACGATTTGGAAAATACCATCCGGATTACAAAATAATTATGAAGTCGATTCGCGTGAAAAAACGTGAACTTGACATAAACGATAAAATCTCTGCACTCCGTATAGCAGAAAATGAATACCAGGATCTGCTAGATGAGATTAGCTTGCTAGTTGGAAAAACGGTATCAGAAGCAGTAAAAGTATCTGTCAGCAATCCGTTTTTCGAAAAGTCATCTTGTTCAAGCGGAGGTTGTGGCTCTGGCGGTAGCTGCTCTTGTTCAGCATAATAAGGAGCCTGGTTATTTAAAAAGGATTCTACATCTTGTAGAATCCTTTTTTGTGTTATTTATTTATTGTTTTTAAAGCGATGTCGGGACGATCTGTTACTATTCCTCGAGCTCCGCTAGCGATTAACTCCTGCATAGCAGCAGCATTGTTGATTGTCCAATAATGGACAGGTATATTCAATTCATCTAAAAAATGAATAAAGTGTGCTGAATCAAGATTAATGATGCCATGTTTTACAGGAATTTGGAAGACATCTACCTTTGGATGATAGAGATGTCCAAATTGGCTAGTGAAAGAAGTGAAGGCTCTCCGTACTTCAGTTTGGCCAGCTCCTAATGCTACTTTGTTTTGAGCATACAGGTTGAAGCGGTCAATTTGCTCGTCATGGAAGCTCGTAACAACAACGCGGTCGGTGGCGTCTAGTTCTTCAAGCAAGCGCCATAGTTTTGAAGGCATTAGACCGCCTTCATATGTATCCGGCGCATCTTTCATATCAATATTAATATACATATGTGGAAACTCTGTCAATAGCTCACGCAACGTGACAATCGGCTCAAAGTCTTCCCGGTAAGACAAATAGCCGTCTAAATTTACGAAATGATACCCAAAATTAAATTTGCGCAATTCTTCTAATGTAAAAGAGGCAACTCGTCCAGATCCATTGCTGGTACGGTCAATCGTTTCATCATGTGTCACAACAATCTCTTCGTCCTTTGTAAGACGAATATCAATCTCAAAGCCGTCTACACCTAAATTGTTAGCATTGCGAAATGCAGCCATAGTATGTTCAGGAGCTAAATGTGATCCTCCACGATGTGCTAAGATAACAGGGCGATTATACTCCAATGCGTGTTTACTAGCTCGTTTTCCTGGTTTGGATAAAGCCTTAGAGCCTGCCCATGCTGCAGCACTTGCAGCAGCAATTGCAACCGCCACTTTTGTTTTCTTTCCCATTATAATCCTCCTATCTGAATTGCCGGTTAAGTAAATTACTTTACCCCTATTGCTTGCAAGTAATAGCCCGATTGGCCATTTCAGTTAATTATGCTTTTTTCTAGTTGAGACAGTCGGGTTCATACTGTTTATAGCCAAGGTAATAAGTCTTAATTATAGACAGTAGGAAGGGTTTAACACTCAGAGCGCTAAATAAAATATTCTGAGTGAAGTTTTCCTTTATTATAACGGATGCCTTCTAATCTGTCAGTATCCTTGGTTGCTTCCATTTTCAAAGATATGGTATTCTTTAAGGTAAGAAATGAGGGAATGCGTATGAAAGACCGACAAGGCTTAATCGTCTATGTACATCATTTAAAACAAGCGAAAACAATGCGTCGATACGGCCATGTTCATTATATTTCTAGAAGGCTTAAATATGTTGTTTTGTATTGCGACCAAGACGAAGTCGATAGCCTTATAATGAAACTAAAACGGCTCCCTTATGTGAAGGAAGTCCTGCCTTCTTATCGTCCTTTTGTTTCGACAGAATATGAAAATGCGAAACCAGATAAAGCAAAAGAATACGATTATAAAATAGGCCTATGATTGCTAGAATAAGTACAATTAGTGAAAAAAACTGTTTCTAAATAAACCTTTGTGTTCCTCTGACGATATAAAGAAAAGAAAGTAGAATGACTAGTGTAATGATGGGATATAGTGATAAAGACGCAATATGCCAATTAAGTATTGGTAGTAAAGATCTTTCTCAGCATAGATAGAAGAATGTTTTACATCTAATGTAATAAGTAGCTGATCTAAGCTATTTACTGTCTCCTTGAAGATTTCTAGACGCTTTGAAGGTTTTTCTGCTGAATATGGGATTCCTTCCCGGCAGATATATATCGGAGTAAATTTGCTTTCTCCGACAGGGTTAAATACGGCCGCAATAGAAGCTACCTTTTTTTCTCCTTCTGTTGCAGTGAATATAATAGTACGGCTGATGCGATGTTTATTTGTTTTCATTAATTCGCATAGCTCGTATACATCGCCGTAACCTTCTCCTAGCTCTATAAATTGTTGAATCATACTATACACTTCCTTTCTATCACATAGTATCACGATTTGGGGGATTCGCATATGAAATTAGCAGCTGGTTTATTTTCCATACTGCTATTTATAAATGGAATAATGTTGACTTTTCAATACCATGTTTATTCCAATCAATTAACGGAAGAAGATAAGGCGTTTTATTACGATCAGGATATTGAAGTTGTCTATCATAAAAATAAATTTACCATTCGTCATCATTTAAATTCTTTACCGGAAAGCCAGGTGAGATTGAACTGGCCTGCTAAAAGCGTTAAAAAAGAGTGTGGGAATAAACAGACGGAGAAGTGCAACCGTTTAAATAAGACAAAGACCAGCCTAAATAAAGGTAAAACGAAGGAACAAACCTTTGTATATACGATTCCTGCACCAAGCGAGGGAAAATTGTCTGGTAGAGTGATCAAAAACATTTTCTTGTCATTAAATTTAGGAAAACCAGTACATACAACGATCCATATTACAGATAAAAAGCATTCTGGCGGACAGTGGATTACTGGATTGCCTGAAGTGAAGAGTAAAAATTTAAAGCTTATTCAATATAGTATGTTTAGTGGGAATGGACCTGTTACATCGCTATATTGGCAAAAGGCTAAAATGAAAGAGTTATTTACAAATGATCAAGTTACACTTTATGGCAATGGACATGCTTCTGACAACCTGGCACAAGCCCTCAAGGGGTTGGATATAGAAGGGTTCGAGCATGTGGCAATCATAGAAAGCAAGAAGTATAAAAAATCAGGGGATCGAATCCTCTTTACCTCTGAATTAAATAAAAAAACGCTGACGGAAAAATATATCTTATCGCAAATGAATCAAAAATATAACTTTGATATGCTTCCTAATTGGGGGCCGGCAGTTGTAGCTTCTTTCCTGACCGAACGTCGGGTAGGCTCTCCAAAAGCTTCTAAAATGGTCGCTACATTAAAAGATTATATGAATGAACAGCAGCTCAAAGACTGGAAGACAAGCTTAGAGGATCTACAGGGGAAAAAGATAACGGCTGGATTGCTTGATGATAAGCTGTCCTCATCACTAGAATTGAAAACATCCTTTTTCAAAATGAATGCACAAAATGGAAATAAGGTAGCGCCGCTCTTGTTTGAAGACAAACGGCCAATCTATTTAAATGGTTTGCAACAAAAAAATATGCAAGTTATATTAAAAGATGGACGTATCCTTTATTCGGTAAAACCACTATTAAATAAACTGGGCTATTCGACTAAAATAGGTGTACATGGTTTTTACGCACAGAGTAAGGAGCGCAATTTTAGGTTCCCTATGGATGAGCCGTTCTATGTATATAATGAACATCGCTATGATTTACTTTCACAGCCGATTGTAAAGTACGGCAGTGACTATTATATTGAAGAAGCTTGGCTTGTAAGGCTATTTATAGTGGATATTGAAAAATCGGAGAAACAAATAAATATTAAACGCCAGTAAACGGTGGTAAAAGGTTTGGTGCAAAGTGAGAATAATTTCAGGTGAGCGAAAAGGGATGGCTCTTAAAGCTGTTAATGGCATGACAACCCGTCCGACAACAGACAAAGTAAAAGAATCGTTATTTAACATTATTGGCCCTTATTTTAGTGGTGGTACTGTTTTGGATCTGTTTGCAGGAAGCGGAGGTCTAGGTCTTGAAGCTTTAAGCCGGGGAATGGAACACGGAATCTTTATTGAAAAGGACAGTCGCGCATTCCAAAATTTGAAAGAGAATATTTCTAAGTGCCGTTATGAAAATTGTACAGAAGTTTACCGGAATGACGCTTTGCGAGCAATAAAATTGCTCATTAAAAATAAAGTACAGGCAGATTTGATTTTTTTAGATCCTCCTTACAAAAAGCAGCAGTATTACAATATGGTTGAAGACATCGTTGCAAATCAAATGATACACGAGGATGGGACCATCGTGTGCGAACACGATAGGGAAGTCGATTTGCCGGCGGTATTTTTAGACTTTCACAAAGTACGAGAAGAGGAATATGGCAGTACTATCATTTCAATTTATCGTTTTGTAGAGGAAGAAGGGGATTATATTGGGTAAAATTGCTGTAGTACCAGGAAGCTTTGATCCAATCACAAATGGACATTTAGATATTGTTAAGCGTGCTGCGGATATTTTTGATATTGTGTATGTAGCGGTGATGAATAATTCAAGCAAAAATCCATTATTTAATGTTTACGAAAGAATGGATTTGATTAGGGAAGTCACAAAAGATATTCCCAATGTTCGGATTGATTCGTCCTCAGGCTTATTAATAGATTATGCGAAATCAGTCAAAGCAGATGCAATTGTACGTGGGCTTCGCGCCATTTCAGATTTTGAATATGAAATGCAAATTACTTCAATGAACCGTTTTTTGGATGAACATATTGAAACATTCTTTATCATGACCCAAAACAAATATTCCTTCTTAAGCTCAAGCATTGTAAAGGAAGTCAGTAAATATGGAGGCAATATCCATGAACTTGTCCCACCGATTGTTGAAGAAGCTTTAAAGGGAAAGTTTGAAGAAAGATAAAAGACAAGGCTACTGCCATTATGAATGGTGGAGGCCTTGTCTTTTCTTACATAAAAATAATCCAATATAAGAGCGGTACAACCAATGTTTGAAGTACCCGTGCGGAAATATAAGGTTTCAACGATATTTTGGCTTCTCTTGCTAAAACAGCAACTTGCATATGGATGCTAAGTCCTTGCATTGTTAGTATCGTTATGACGATTAATGGAAGCCAGCTTGAATGGCCATAGAAATCTTCCGATGCTGCTAAACCAGATGTCATTTCAAGAATGCTATAAAGTGATAACATGACGCCCTTTGGCAAAGAATCAACAAAGTTTTCTAAAGTTTGTGTGAAAACATAACTGAGGGTCGTGAAAAATATAACGGTCGCAGCAACGAGTAGAACCGTAGGCAAGCTACTCTTAATACTCTCAATTAGAGGATTGCCAGTATCTTTTGGTTTTGGCGGAAGGTTCGTAGGTGGAACCGTTTTTCGGAAAACAAGAATAAAAATGACTAGCATGATTATATTAACAAAATGGAACAGTCCAAGCATTTGCCATCCGCTTATGGGGTTTCTTAATATTTCCATGCCGACAAAACCGACGACAAAAAGAGGGCTTGGTGCATGGCAAATGGCTAATAGATAACGAGCCTCTTTTTGTGTCAGCTGTTGTTGCTGATATAAAAAGCCAGTCGTCGCTGCGCCTGTTGGGAAACCGCCTAAAGCACCCAAACAATATAATTGTACGTAAAAACGCCATTTAGATCCCTGTGGTATACTAGAAATATTCGTTAAACGCAAAAGCCATTGCGTCAAAATCAAATAAGGGAGTAGATAAGGGAATAAGTTATCTACAAAAATTTTAATCCCTAAATCAGCACCTTCATGGGCTAGTTCGGGTTGCAAGAGCAATAAAAAAATAAAAAGCCAGCATATTGCGATATTGCTGTAGTGTAGTAAGATTTACATCATCCAATCATGTAATATATTTTTTATAAAACTGCACAGAAGTTCTCGTCCTTTTATCAATTGGACATTATCTAGGAGGTTCCTCAATGAGTGTGAAAAAATTTTTGATTGTCATTGCATTAGCAGCAATCATTATAGTGGGATTTGTATATCCGCTGCCTTATTATATTATGCAGCCGGGAGGAGCATATGATTTAGATCAGTATGTAAAAGTAGACAATGCAGATCAAAAAGGCAAAGGGAAATTAAATATGATGACAGTATCTATGGCTGTTGCTACGCCTTTTACATATGCTGCTGCGTATGCAGACGATGAAAAGGATATTTTAAAAGAAGATGAGGTCAGAAGTCCAAACGAGAGCGATAAGGATTATAATAATCGTCAAATTAAACTTATGACAGATTCTCAGTTTAATGCAAAGTATATTGCGTTTAAAAAAACAGGATTAGATTATAAAATTGTCTATAATGGCGTCTATGTCTATTATGTTGTGAAGAACGGAGCGGCAGATGGGATATTAGAGACAGCGGATGAGGTAACTGGCATTGACCGTTTGAAAATTCATAAACATCAGCAGCTGGTTGATTACTTAACAACAAAGAAATCAGGCGATACTGTAACTATTAAGATCAAGCGTGATGGAAAGAACATGAAGAAAAAGGTGGTATTGAAGGCTATTCCAGGTACGAAAGGAAAAGTAGGTCTTGGTATCACATTTGCAGATAATACTTCTATCAAGACAGACCCTGAAGTGAAAATTCAAGCAGAGGATATTGGCGGGCCATCAGCTGGTTTAATGTTTACCCTCGAAATCATCGATCAATTGACAAAAGGCGATTTAACAAAGGGCTATAATATTGCAGGAACAGGTGAAATGCTAGCGACTGGCGATGTTGGTCGGATTGGCGGCATTGAGAAGAAGGTGATTGCTGCAGATGATGCAGGCGTTGAAATCTTCTTTGCGCCAAATGATACATTGCCAGAGGTTGTGAAGAAGAAATATCCCGATATTCTGCCAAATTATCAGGAAGCACTAAAACAAGCCAAAAAAATAGGTACGAAAATGAAAATCGTACCTGTAAAGAATGTGAATGATGCTCTTGATTACTTGGAAAAATTGCCGGAGAAAAAATGATTAAATACGAATGGGCGGGATGCGATAATCCAAGCCCATTTTATTTTTGCCAAGTCCAAGCATATATAGATCTGTTGCCTTTATATCTTGAAGTAGCATTGGTTCTTTGGAACTTGCGGCTCTGCTGATTAAAGGTAACGACATGCTTTTTTTTCGTTCGGATAAATATTTCTGACCGTTTTGGTTCATACCAAGGATACGGATATAACGAGGTGTGTCCATGCTTTTCAACTGCGACCATGTAAAATTCGTAAAAATATGTGTGAGCATTCGTTGAATTCTGGTCCATGTATAGCGTTTCGATTTAACTTTTTTCATAAAGCTTGTAAAATCCGTACATTCTTTTGCAGCTTCCAGCAACAAAAATTCAATTCCTTCTGTCACTTCTGCGTATTCTTTTAGTTCCCCAGGTGTTAAACGTAATAATGTGAAGCGCAAATATGGCCAAAAGTACGTCCAGCTTGCAAATGGCTGGTTTCCCTGACTCCATTCACTCAAAAGATCAAATGAAGCAGAAGGCAAGAAGCCAGATACATGCTCAATAGCCTGTTGTTCATGAATCGCTTGTCGAATCCCCGTCGCACTTGCAATGGTGGTACCTTCTTGGACGGGATCATGGTAGCCTGCCTGCTTGCGAAGAATAGTAGTCGGTTTTAAAGCTGTTTGAAATTTCCGTGCAGCTTCTATGTAATGGTAGCCGAGTATGTTATTTGGTTGAGACAAATCCACAAACTGCGCATTACTATCAGGGATAAGTGTTTGATAGGCTTTATTTAGCGCAGAAGGATAGCTTAAGCCGCTTTTAACAAATTCCTGTATAAATTGTTGGAAAGACGCGTTCTGCTCTTCTAAAAGCGTATACGTGTTTAAAAAAGGATCTATGCTTCCTTGTTCGCTACCAAAACATAAGTAATCGCATTGCAGAGCATCGAGAAGCAGTACGCCACCCTTTGCAAAGTCACTTGCTTGGGCGGTAGCAAATGCATAAGGCAGTTCAATTACGAGATCAGCCCCATTTGCAATCGCCATCCTCGTTCTTGTCCATTTATCGACAAAAGCCGGTTCTCCGCGCTGCAAAAAATGGCCACTCATTACAGCAATGATAAGATCTGCGTCTGTAAGTTCTCGCGATTGTTTGATATGATAGAGATGTCCGTTATGAAATGGGTTATATTCAACAATTACGCCAGTTGCAATCAAGTCTTCACCCCGTTTATACTTAGTACTATGATTATACGAGTAGTTTAGCCTAGTGACAAGAAAATATCTTGACATCTATAAATGAGCATTATATAATCAACTTTGTTGTTTAGAGGTGATAATGTATGAAATGGGCAATCCCACAACTATCTAAATATCGCCAAAGCGGGATGCCAATTGACGAAACTGTACAATTGGAAGGCATTATGCGTCGCAATACGGATATACGCCATATAACTCCTGTCCACGTAGAAGGCTTTTGCACTTTTGGTGCGAGCCAAATGAACTGTCATTTTCATTTGACAGGCACGCTTACACTTCCTTGTTCACGCACATGGGAAGATGTCGAATTTCCTTTTGACATTGAATCAGATGAAGTCTTTAGCTGGTCTGATTATGCCGCTACAGATGAGCATGATAATGTTCATCCTGTAAAAGGGGAAATAATCGATGTTGATCCAGTATTAGAAGAACTAATTTTATTAGAGATTCCTATACAAGTGTTCAAAGAAGATGCCGAAAACCCAAAATCCAAAAATAATGACGCTTGGTCTTATTTAACAGAGGAAGAGTTTTTAAGTCAAAAAGAAAAAGACGCCCAAAAAACGGATCCAAGACTGGCTGCTTTAGCTAAGTATTTTGATCAAACAGACGAATAACCGATCTGTAAGGAGGTGCCATCAATGGCTGTACCATTTAGAAGAACTTCTAAAACTGCGAAACGTCAACGTCGCACACACTTTAAACTAGCTGTACCAGGTATGGTTGCTTGCCCAAGCTGCGGTGAACTTAAATTGTCTCACCATGTATGTAAAGCATGCGGAACATACAAAGGTAAAGAAGTAGTAAGCAAATAATTCAGTATTTGCTTTAAAGGAGACTTTCTAGAGAGACCATGGCTCTTTAGTCAGACTTAAATGCAGTTTTAACACAACGGAAAACCCTTATTTAAGGGTTTTCTTTTTTTTATATTTTTTCGTCTCTTATTCTAGTTATGGTAAGATGATAGCAATTCTGAATAAAGGGGATATGAAGGATGGACTTTATCATTGCAGAGCAAGAGGGAATAATGACATTTACGATTAATCGGCCAGAGAGGCGAAATGCGATAAATTATGCGGTAATGGAAGGTTTGAAAGAAGCAATAGAGTATATACATAATCATGAAACAGTTCGAGCATTTGTTATTACGGGAACTGGTGATCAAGCCTTCTGTTCAGGCGGGGATTTAGCAGAATTTCATCACTTGATTACAGAAGAAGAGGCTTATAGCATGCTCAGTAAGATGGCGGAAATACTATATGATTTAGCTACATTACCTATACCAACCATTGCATTAATCAATGGAGTTGCGGTTGGGGGAGGATGCGAGATAGCGGCTGCATGCGACTTCCGCTTAGTTAAGAAAGGAGCACGCTGCGGTTTTATTCAAGGTACATTAGGGATTACCACAGGATGGGGTGGTGGTACATATTTATTGGAGAGAGGCCTACAGCAGGAGAAAGCATTAAAAATGCTATTAGAGGCTAGGCTATATAATGCAGAGCAACTGTTTGCATTGGGCTTTGCGCAATATATCTTTGAAGGTGAAAAGAATGAGGCTATTAAAGATTTCATAGCAGATATGGAAAAGATTCATCCGAGTGTTCATAAAGCATATAAAGAAATTTTGATTCGCAAATGGAATAGTCAGCATCTCAAGGAAAGAGTTATGGAAGAAGTAAGAACATGTGCGAAGCTATGGGAAAGCGAAGCACATCATCAAGCTGTTAAACAATTTCTATCAAAAACGAAATAACTTCTAAACTTCAAAAACTCGCATATAGTAATAAAAAATGCGAGGTGATTCGTATGGAAGTGAAAAAAAGAAAAGATCAATGGTTACAGCAAGATGATGATAGGTTAGCGAACATTATATTACAGGCTGTGAGTGAAGGAAGATCACAATTAGCTGGATTTCAAGAAGCGGCAGAAGCATTAGGACGAACAAAACAAGCCTGCGGGTTTAGATGGAATAAAACACTACGCAAGGTTTATGAAAAAGAACTAGAAAATGCAAAATCTCAGCCAAAACAAATGATGAGAACACATTTAAAGCAAGCTTTAACTAGTTTTGATCAATTATCAGAAGCTTACTATGAATTAAAAGAAAAGCATGAGCAATTGCAGCATGATCATGTAGAAGTGCTCCAGTGGCTCGAAACAGGGTCTAAATTCTTAAAAAAAGGAAACATCTAGGCGATGTTTCCTTTTTTGCTTTGTAACAGTATAATAGCAATGGTATAGTAACCGATCTAGAGCGGAGAATGAAGAGGTGTCGAAATGGATTTCGTAATAGTGGGAGGAGGAGCCATAGGACTAGTCTTAGCAAGTAAGCTTTTTGAACATGGGCACAATGTAGAAGTGCTGGTACATTCTAAAGAGCAGTGTAAGGCAATCCAATCTGGCGGCGGTTTAACATTTATTAACGATGTTGGCGAAGAAAAGACTCTTCCAATAAGTGTTACCACTAACCCGCAGAACTTAAATAAGAAAGCAATCTGGATTCTGGCTGTTAAATATCATCACTTACAAGACATGCAGCTGCTTTTTGATGAGCTACCAGAAGAAACAATCCTATTATTTATCCAAAATGGAATTAAACATATAGAATTTGCTCGTGATTTAAAACAAAAGAATATATTAATGGGAACCATTGAATTTGGAGCAGAGAAAGTAAATAGCAACAAAGTGATTCATCGTGGCATTGGTATCTTTAATATTGCCAATTTTAAAGGTGAAGTATGGAATAACGAAAAGTGTCAGCGTCTAACAGCAATCGATTTACCTATTTCTTTTTCTGAAAATTATTTAGAAATGTTGTTGCGCAAAACAATTGTCAATTGCCTAATTAATACGCTAACAACACTTTTAGAAGTTCCCAATGGTGATCTGATTCGCCTACCATCTCATCATAGAATATTAAAAGAGCTGTATTTTGAAATAGTCTCAGCATTTCCAGAACAAAAAAACATGTTGCCATTTAGTAATATAGAACAAATCTGCAAAAATACCTCTCAGAATACTTCATCTATGCTTGCAGATTATCGCCATGGCAGAAAAATGGAGATAGACACAATTGTTGGAGGAGTTATGGTGTTAGCAAAAGAAAGAGGGCATGATTTGCCTATGCTCAAAACACTCTATCTCTTGTTGCTAGCTCTGGAAGGAAAGGAGGAATAAAATGTGATAGCACTTTTATCTTTGATTGCGTATCCATTCATTCTTTTTCCTTTTTTCCTATTCTTGTTTGTCTACTTCTTTTTTAAGAAACTTTTCAAAAAGTCGAATGCTTTTAGTAAGGCAGCAGACGCAACAACTTTACTGTTGTTCTTCTCCATTCCTGCCCTTACTAAACTAATATGGCATTTTGATTTGGGCTTTATCGTCATTATACTCGGGATTTTTATTGCGATGATCCTAACTATAGTAGAATGGATAAAAAGCAAAGAAATTGATTTAATAAAGCTATTTCGTAAAATCTGGCGGTTAATGTTTTTGATTTTAACCTTTGCATACATAGGTATATGTTTAGCCGCTATTATTCAAAAAGTTATTGAGCTATATTAACTCAAGCACGTTTTAACGATTTTAAAATGCGAAGAATAGACTTTGTTTAGCACGAATAAGCTGTATAAAATTAAAACAAACGATGAAAAGCACCTTATGGTTAACTGAACATAAAGTGCTTCTTTTTTATTTTTAAAGCCTAATCAATTACAAAAAATTGTTATTTCGTTCTTACGTTTGTGAGTGAGCGTATTTTTTTGTTAACAGGTGTTTAAATGATATACTTCAATATAGCTAACCATTATAGAGGAGTTTACAAAATATGAAATTGGAACAAGTTGAGATTCCTATAACGAATCCTTTACTAAAAGATTATACCGAAGAAAAGTCATCCATTCTTCCCTTTTTTCATTATGCAAATAGAGATGATTCCTTTTCGAAACGACTAGAGGATATACAAAACCACCCTGTAAGAAGACAACAATTGGCTGCAATTGTTCGTGACTATATGAAACCGTTTGGCGTTTCAGAGAAGGCAGAAGAACATTTAAAAGAATTAGAAGACCAAGCAGTAGTGGTGATAGGTGGCCAGCAGGCTGGCTTACTCACAGGGCCCATGTATTCTGTACATAAAGCATTATCGGTTATTCTGCTTGCAAAAGAACAAAGAAGAAAGCTTGGATTGCCTGTTGTACCTGTATTTTGGATTGCTGGCGAGGACCATGACATTGACGAAATTAATCATACCTTTACAGCGATTAATGGCAGACTAGAAAAGCATATCTATAGAAGCAATTCAAAAAAGAAATTAATGGCTTCTACAACAGTATTAGATACAGAAGAAGTACGTTCATTTATCCAAGAGACATTCAAGCAATATGGCGAGACAGCGTATACTGAAAAGCTTCTGAAGCAAATCGACCAATTTTTGGTAGAAAGCAAAACGTATACGGATTTCTTTACAGCTCTTATGAACTGGCTGTTTAAAGAAGAAGGGCTCTTGTTTGTTGATGCTGCGGATCCTAAATTGCGTGCTTATGAGTCTCCTTATTTTGAAAAATTGATTAAGCATACAGAGCAAATTGCAGATGTCGTCACTCAGCGGGAAGCGGATTTTGCAGAGCTTGGCTATGGGACTCCGATTGGTGCAACAAAGGATGCAGCCAATTTATTTTATGTGCGAGATGGCGAGCGATTCTTATTAGAACACCATAATGGCAAATTTATAAACCATATAGCAAATGTCCAATTTAGTAAAAATGATATGCTAGAAATCGCTAATGAGCACCCTGAACAATTGAGCAATAATGTAGTGACTAGACCATTAATGCAGGATATGGTATTTCCTGTACTTGCATTTATTGGAGGGCCTGGTGAGTTGGCCTACTGGGCTACATTAAAGGATGCTTTCGCGTTGTTAGACATGAAAGTGCCTGTTTTTGTGCCTCGTTTAAACGTTTCAATTATAGATAGACAGGTACAACATGTATTAGGAGAGTTAGATTTGTCTGTTGCGGATGCCTTGGCAGGTAAAGCAACTTTGCTAAAAGGAGCCTATGAAGCGGATGTATATGATGTAAGCGCTAAAGAGATGATTGACCAAACAATGGACTTATTACGCGAACAATATGATGGACTGCTAGAACACATGCGCAAAAATGATATACAGCTAGAAAAATTAGCAGAGAAAAACCTGTCTATACATCAACAACAATTAGACTTTTTAAATAAGAAGATTGAACGAGAAATCCTACTTCAACATGATGTAGAATTAAGAAGATATCGATTAGTAGAAGATCGCCTATTACCAGGAGGCGGCCTACAGGAGAGAACATTTAATCCCTTCTTATTTATGAATGAATATGGCGAAAGCTTTATTCAAGATCTGATGGGATTACCATTTTCATTTAACAGCAAACACAAAGCTGTATTTTTATAGAACAATATGCTCAGGTAGATTCGACAAAAGGCATGGGGAGATACGTCTCAATGCCTTTTGTCTTTTTAATTTGCAAGAAATATAAAGCTTTTGGTTTGAATATGGACCAAGATGTCTATTTAAGAAGGGGCAACAACCATAAAATCCCGATAACGCGCATACATTAGCTCATTTACGTTTAAAATGTTGAGGCATACATAATAGCAAGGACAATTTTCATATTTTTTATGTTTGCCATTAATTTGTCTATGAATTAGTGGTGGAAAGTGGGGGAATGTGGTACTCTATTTTCATATAGTGGGGTGAGTATCATGTTCATGGGAGAATACCAACATAACATTGATCCAAAAGGCCGCTTAATTATCCCAGCAAAGTTTCGAGAGTATTTTAAAGACGGTTTTGTCATCACTCGAGGCTTAGACCAATGTTTATTTGGTTATCCAATGGATGAATGGGAAAAGCTAGAGGATAAATTAAAGAAATTGCCGCTAACGAAAAAAGATGCTCGAGCGTTTACGCGCTTCTTCTTTTCTGGAGCGACAGAAGTGGATATTGATAAACAAGGCCGTATCAACATACCCATGAACTTGCTATCGCATGCCCGCATTGAAAAAGAATGTGTTATTCTTGGCGTGTCCAATCGCATTGAGATTTGGGCGCAACAGGCATGGCAAGATTACTTTGCTGAGTCTGAAGATTCCTTTAATGAAATTGCTGAGAATATGATTGATTTTGATTTATAACAACCAAGAGGAGGATTTCAGTTGTTCAATCATACGACCGTATTACTGAAAGAAACCGTTGATGGATTGAACATCCGTCCGGACGGGATTTATGTGGATTGCACCTTAGGAGGAGCAGGACACAGTGAGTACCTTGTTAGCCAATTATCTGGTAAAGGACGCCTCATCTGTTTTGACCAAGATTTAGCTGCAATTGAAAATGCAAAGATTCGTCTAGCACCATACTTAGACAGAGTGACATTCATACATGCAAATTTTCGTTATTTGCAAGAGGAGTTAGCTAATTTAGGGATCTCTAAAGTCGATGGCATTCTATATGATTTAGGTGTTTCATCACCTCAGCTTGATCAGGCTGAACGTGGTTTCAGCTATCATCAAGATGCACCACTTGACATGCGGATGGATACAACAGCTTCTCTTTCTGCATATGAAGTGGTGAATGAATGGGATTATAGTGATTTAGTTAGGATTTTTTACCGTTATGGAGAAGAGAAGTTTTCTAAGCAAATTGCTCGCAAAATAGAAGAGGCACGAAAAAATGAGCCAATCAAAACAACTGGTGAATTGGTTGATCTCATTAAAGAGGGGATACCGGCAGCTGCAAGACGTAAAGGTGGACATCCTGCGAAGAGAATTTTCCAGGCCATTCGCATTGCAGTGAATGATGAGCTTGGTGCAGCGGAAGATTCCCTGCAACAGGCGATTGAAACCATTACTGTCGGTGGAAGAGTCAGCGTGATTACATTCCACTCACTCGAGGACAGGCTTTGCAAAACCATATTTAAAGAGGTGTCTTCTTTGCCAGATTTACCTCCAGGTTTGCCAGTTGTTCCCGCCCATATGGAGCCAGCCATCAAGCTTGTTACTAAAAAACCGATTGTGCCTTCAACGGAAGAGCTAGAAGCAAACAATCGCGCACGTTCAGCCAAACTGCGGATAATTGAAAGAGTAAAAGACTAAAGGAGTTGATTATATGGGATTGCCACAACAAAGAGAACATCATACGTATATAAAACAACCAGTAGCACCCGAACAGCATATTCCAAAGACTGTCACTAAACCGCGTAAATCAAGAATCACCAAGCTAGAAAAAATTCTAATGCTTGTAATGACTGCTACAATTGCTTTTATTGCTGTAGGGAATTTGAATGTCCAGTCTTCTATCAACAGCACAACAGTCGATATTCAAAAAACAGAAGCTGATATAGTAGAAGTGAAAAAGCAAAACTCAGAATTGTCTATGGAAATAAGTGAACTTTCAACATATGATCGTATTTGGAAAAAAGCAAACGCTTTAGGCCTAAAATTGAACGAAAAAAACATGAAAGTAGCGTCAGGACAATGAAAAAGAACAAATTTCAATGGGGAGCCTCCACGATGCTTATCATCTACGGGCTTCTATTTTTTTTAATGTTTTTTAGAATATTCTATATCCAAGTCACTGGGCAAGTAGAAGGGCAGCAATTAGCCGCAAAAGCAGCTGCCAGATATGAAAAGAAAAAAACAATTACAGCAGACAGAGGAAACATATTAGACCGAAACGGTAAAATTATTGCAGAGGATGCAGTGACGTATCGCCTTGCAGCTACTGTTAACCCGGATGCATCAAAAGGTTCAAAAAAACCTATCCATGTGGTGGATCCAAGAAGAACAGCTGCAGTATTAGCAAAATATATACCGATGGATGAAGAAGAAATTTACGAAAGACTGCTCAAAAAGTATAATGCAAACCACGAGCCTTTATGGCAAGTTGAGTTTGGAAATGCAGGTAGTAATATTAACCATGCTACCATGCAAAAAATTCAAAAAGAACATTTACCGGGTATTATTTTGATGGAAGACAAAAAACGCTTCTATCCAAATGGTGTATTCGCATCGAATTTAGTAGGGTTTGCGCGAAAAGAAGATAACGAAAAAGCTCCTGTTGGAAAAATGGGTTTAGAATCCATTTATAATAAAGAGCTTTCTGGTGTTGATGGAAATGTACAATATAAGAGTGACTTATTTGGCTATTTACTGCCGAATAGTAAAAAAATGATCCAACCAGCTAAAGATGGTGAGAATGTTTATTTAACCATTGATCGGACAATCCAAAACTTTCTAGAAGCTTCAATGACGAAGGTTTATGAAAAATATAAACCTGAATCTATGATGGCTGTAGTTGCCAATCCTAAAACTGGAGAAATTCTGGCTGTATCACAGCGGCCTACCTTTAATCCTCAGACAGGGGCAGGTCTAAATAATAGTTGGATTAACTCATTAACTGAAACAACCTTGGAACCAGGCTCAACGATGAAGACGTTCACTCTTGCTACTGCTATAGAAGAAGGAAAATGGAATCCAAATGATAAATTCCAATCAGGCCAATACAAGGTATATGATCGTACAATTCGAGATGCCAACCAAGTTGGATGGGGAACAATTACATATCTAGAGGGTATTCAGCGTTCTTCCAACGTCGGAATGGCAAACTTGCTCAAAAAGATTGGAGATAAGACCTTTATCAACTATCTAGGGAAATTTGGATTCGGGCAAAAAACAGGAATAGATTTGCCAAATGAAGCAACAGGTAAAATATTGGATGAATACCCGATTAACCGAGTAACAACAACCTATGGACAAGGTTCTACCGTGACACCGATTCAGCTCATCCAAGGACTTACCGCTATTGCGAATAATGGTAAAATGATGCAACCTTATGTGATTAACAAAATCGTCGATCCAAACACGGGGAAAGTAATCCAACAGCATGAGCCAGTAGTGAAGGGTAAGCCGATTTCAGCTGCCACCGCTAAAAAAGTAAGAGATACATTAGGGACGACTGTTACGTCCAAAAAAGGTACTGCTCAGAATTTTGCAAGCAAAGAATATGAGGTTTCAGGAAAAACAGGGACAGCTCAGATTCCAAGACCCTCTGGCGGCTATTACTGGGGGAAGAATAGTTTCCTTTATTCTTTCTTAGGCATGGCGCCGAAGAAAAATCCGAAACTAATTATGTATATTGCTATCAAAAAACCGCAATTAGGTATGACAGAAGTTGGTTCTGAGCCAACTTCAGAAGTATTCAATACAGTCATGGGCAGTAGCTTAAAATATTTAAATATAAAACCTTCCAAAATGAAGACTGAAAAACCTGTAATCGTTGGCCAATATGTAGGGGGTAGCAGCAAAACAGCATCCAAAGAGTTAAAATCTCAAGGTATGGAGCCTGTTCAAATTGGCGGAGACGGTGAAGTATTGGAACAATACCCGCAGGAAGGAAGCAGTTTACTAGGTAAAAATCATGTATTCCTTAAAACGGATGGCAACAACATTAAAATTCCAAACTTCAAAGGTTGGTCATTGCGAGATATATTGGCTTATCAATCAATATCCGGAATTAAAATTCATACAAGTGGAGATGGATTTGGTGCAAAACAAAGCATCAAGCCAGGAACTATTTATGAGGGAAATGCGAAATTAACTGTAACATTGAAAAAACCAGAAGATGAATATAATTAAGTCGTAGAAAGCCCATTTAATAAGGGAGAAATGGTTCGCTAGCATTTGTTTAATGCTAAAGAGTCGAGGTTTACACACTTCGATTCTTTCACAACCGTTTCTTTACGGAACAATGTGAAATGAACAAAGATAAGCATAGTCACCTTTTTGCAATCATATCTTACATGTAAAAAGGTGTGATTTGTCGAACTATGTGGGTTACTAAACAAGCAAGCATGAGATTGAAAATTGTCGTACTGATTTTTTTCTGCTTAGGTGCAATGTTAATCGGAAAATTGATTGTGGTCCAGTTTATCCAGCATGATTTTTTAACCAAAAAAGCAGAAGAAAATTGGGACAGGGAAGTGCCGATGAAAAGTCTGCGGGGCAATATCACTGACCGCAACGGTAAGCTGTTGGTCGGGAACAAGCTGGCGCCTACATTATACTTTATGCCTGCACAAAATAAAGAACCTGATAAAGTAGCAGAGCAATTAGCTCCTATACTAGGTACGAGTAAAGAGGCTTTAGAGAAAAAGCTGAATAAGAAAGACTTTATTGTTAAACTGGCGCCAGAAGGAAAGAACATTTCCAATGAGGTAGCGGAAGCTATTCAAAAATTACAAATCCCTGGCGTCTATACGGGTCTTGATTATATGCGCGACTATCCATATGGTGTATTGCTGTCAAGGTTATTAGGATTTACAGGCAGCGATATGCAGGGGCTGGCAGGACTTGAATATCAGTATAATGACTTGTTGTTAGGGAAAGAGTCAGCCATTCGATTATTTACTGATGCAAAGGGAGCAAACCTACCGCATGTAGAGGATGGATGGAAAAAGGGACAGGACGGTGCCACTTTAGAATTAACGGTTGATGTTGGTGTCCAAAAAGTGATTGAAAGAGAACTAGCGCAGGCGATGAAGAAATATAATGCAGATCAAGCAATTGGTGTTGCAATGAATCCAAATACAGGCGAAATTTTGGGATTAGCTTCATTCCCAACGTATAACCCGGCAGAATATTTGAAAGTGGATCAAAGTATCTACAATCGTAATTTGCCTGTATGGATGACATATGAACCGGGTTCAACATTCAAAATCATTACATTAAGTGCAGCACTGAATGAAAATGCAGTCAAATTAGAAAATGAAAGTTTCTTTGATCCAGGCTACGCCAATGTAGAAGGAGCAAAGCTACGTTGCTGGAAACGCTCCGGTCATGGTAGTGAAACATTCTTGCAAGTTGTGGAAAATTCATGTAACCCAGGGTTTATTGAATTGGGAAGACGAGTGGGCCCGACTAAATTGCAAAAGTATATCCGTGACTTTGGTTTTGGCCAAGTTACAGGCTCTAACATGGCTGGAGAGTCGACAGGCATTTTATTCTCACCTAAAAATTATGGTCCTGTAGAGCATGCTACCACGTCATTTGGTCAAGGAATTTCGGTAACGCCAATTCAACAAGTGCAAGCAGTCGCAGCAGCTGTGAACGGTGGAAAATTAATGACCCCATATATCGTAAAAAGAATTGTGAACGGAGAAAATGGAGAAGTCCTAAAAACATACGAACCGACCAAAAAGAACCAGGTGATACGAAAAGAAACAAGCGCAAAGGTTAGAGCTGCATTAGAATCTGTGGTTGCAAACGGTTCAGGTAGAGGCGCTTACCGTGATCAGCTTCGAATCGGCGGGAAAACAGGAACTGCACAGAAAGCTGAAAATGGACGCTATAAAGATGGAGAGTATATTGTATCATTTGTCGGGTTTGCACCAGCAGATGATCCGGAAGTAGTTGTCTATGTAGCGATTGATAATCCGAAGCAGGGACCTCAGTTTGGGGGCGTCATTGCTGCGCCGGTCGTAGGTCAAATTATTGAAGATATCCATCCAATTGTTGGAATTAAAAATCGTAAAAAGCAGATTGAAAAGCCATATCGTTGGGGAGATGTGGAAAAGGTGCGCGTTCCAGACTTAGTGGGCCAAAGCAAAAAAGAAATTACAGGTATGCTTTATCCATTCCGTATAGAATGGCATGGGGAGGGAGAGAAGATTGTTTCTCAACTACCTGAAGCAGATGCACAAATAGTAAAAGATGGGACTATTCACGTTTATTTAGAAAAAGAATAATCTTAGTCTTTAAAAATGAAACTGAAACTACTATGATAGTACATGTACTAAAGAAGTTTAGAAGGAGAATTTTTTCATGTCAATCGCAACAATGCTAATTATTTTAGCAATTTCTTTTGTTATCTCGGTCATATTAGGCCCTATTATTATTCCCATGTTAAGACGATTTAAATTTGGCCAAAGCATCCGTGAAGAAGGCCCTAAATCACATATGAAAAAGGCGGGTACGCCGACGATGGGAGGCGTCATTTTCCTATTATCTATTATTGCGACTACCCTTATCATTAGCCTTATAAAAGGCGAGTTCACCTCACAATCCATTATATTAATTATTGTTTTAATAGGTTTTGGGGTGATCGGATTTTTAGATGATGGCTTAAAAATCATCTTTAAACGTAATTTGGGATTAACCTCTTTACAGAAGTTGATTGGCCAAATCGTTATTTCTGTAGCAGCTTATTTCTTGATGAGATTAGGTACCTTCCATAATACAATTCAAATACCGTTTACTGACTATGCAATCCATTTAGGAGCAATCTATGTATTATTCCTGATTTTCTGGCTTGTTGGTTTCTCAAACGCAGTGAACCTGACAGACGGATTGGATGGTTTAGTATCTGGCACAGCATCTATTGCTTTTGCTGCTTACGGAGTATTGGCGCTCTTGAATGACCAATTAGATATTGCTATTTTCGCGTTTGCTGTAGTAGGAGCTCTATTAGGTTTCTTACTATTCAACGCAAATCCGGCAAAAGTGTTTATGGGAGATACAGGCTCGCTGGCACTGGGTGGAGCTTTAGCTATGCTCTCCATCCTTGTTGGCCAAGAGCTTCTTCTATTGATCATCGGGATTATTTTTGTCTTAGAAACATTGTCTGTTATCTTACAGGTAGCAAGCTTTAAATTAACAGGTAAACGAATTTTTAAAATGAGTCCACTACATCACCATTTTGAGCTATCAGGCTGGTCGGAATGGCGTATTGTCCTAACGTTTTGGTTAACAGCATTAGTGGCGGCATTGCTCGCAGTGGTTCCGGAGGTATTGTAATGAAACAACTATCTATGATGGAACATAAGAAAGTTCTAGTATTAGGTTTGGCTAAAAGTGGGGTGGCTGCTGCAGAATTGCTTCATAAAATGGGCGCTTTTGTAACAGTCAACGATGCCAAACCATTCGAAGAAAATATAGAAGCTCAAAAGCTCCTTCAACAAGGAATTACTGTTATTTGTGGTCATCACCCGGGAAATTTATTGGATGAAGGCTTTGAATATGTGATTAAAAATCCAGGTATTCCGTATAACAATATTATTGTAGAGGATGCTATAAAACG
Organism: Rummeliibacillus sp. GQ308; assembly: GCF_059759115.1. Taxonomy (NCBI): domain Bacteria; kingdom Bacillati; phylum Bacillota; class Bacilli; order Caryophanales; family Caryophanaceae; genus Rummeliibacillus; species Rummeliibacillus sp. GQ308. Next base: position 752,443 of record NZ_JCAXDQ010000001.1, read on the forward strand.
TGGTATTCCAGTTTGGACAGAGGTTGAGCTTGCTTATTTAATCAGCGAAGCACCCTTTATTGGTATTACCGGTTCAAACGGAAAAACGACTACAACCACCTTGCTATATGAAATTTTACAACAAGGCGGTTTAAAGCCATTAATTGCTGGCAATATAGGTACAGTGGCTTGCACAGTAGCTGAAAGTGCAGAAGCTGATCAAGTTATAGTCACGGAGCTTTCATCATTTCAGTTAATGGGTATTGAAACTTTTAAACCCAAAATTGCGATTTGGACTAATTTATACGAAGCACATATTGACTACCATGGCACCATGAAAGAATATGGTGAAGCGAAATTCAACATTACGCGAAATCAGGATAGTAGCGATTATTTGATTTATAATGCCGACCAAGAAATTGTAGCTTCCTATGCAGAAAAATCTAATGCGAAATTGATTCCTTTTACAACAAAAGCAATAAGCAAAGAGGGCATTAGCGCTGACGAAGATATGATTTATTGGGAGGGTGCACCAATTTTAAAACGTGACACAATTGCATTACCTGGTGCGCATAATTTAGAAAATGTCCTCGCAGCAGTAGCAGCAGCTATTTTGATGGATTGTCCAAAAGAGAATATGGCATCTGTCCTATCTTCATTTGCCGGTGTAAGACATCGTACACAGTTTGTCCGCGAATGGAGAAAGAGAAAAATTTATAATGATTCTAAGGCGACGAATACCTTAGCTACCCGAAGTGCTCTTGCTGCGTTCAACCAACCGATTGTTCTACTTGCGGGCGGATTAGACCGTGGTCACTCCTTTGAAGAACTTCGACCTGTCATGGCAAATGTTCATGCTACAGTTGTATTCGGTCAAACCGCAGAGCGTTTTGCAGATTTTGCGAAAAGTTGCGGTGTTGAAAGCATTGTATATGCAACGGATATCCAGAAGGCTGTCCCTAAGGCAGCTCAGTTGTCTAATGAAGGGGATGTGATTCTTCTATCACCTGCTTGTGCAAGTTGGGACCAGTATCCAAACTTTGAAACTAGAGGAGATTTATTTATCCAATCTGTCATGGAATTAGACGAATATAAAGACTAACAATAGGAAGGATGCCTTGCCTGTTACAGCGTGAACGTTTATGGTTAATCATTGCCGCGTTATTTCTAACTGCCTCTGGCATTGTTTTTGTATATTCGGCAGGTTCGTACTGGGGTAAAATCCATTATGGCCAAACAGCGCCGTTCTTAGTAAAGCAACTCATCTATTTAGCGATCGCTTTAACCGTTTTCTATGCTTGCGGTCGTTATAAAGGACTTCAGCTAGAAAAAACATGGACACTATTTTATTGGTTATCATTACTGTTACTAGTAGCAGTTTTAATTCCAGGGATTGGTGTTGTCCGGAATGGATCCCAGAGCTGGATTGCGCTTGGACCACTGAGTCTTCAACCTTCGGAATTAACGAAGATTGCTACAATCATTAAGTTGAGTTTTATCCTGTCTAAACAAAAGGCAACTGCATCTAAAATTCATTGGAAACATTTTCTTTATCTGTTTTTGCCAGTGGCACTTATAATGGTACAGCCAGATTTTGGATCTGCATTTATTTTAATTGTATCTGTCTTCTTGTTATTCTTTATCGCAGGATATCCATTCCGGTTTTATGTTTTCTTAATTATTGCAGGCGTCGCAGGGCTAGTTGGATTGATCCTATCAGCACCGTATCGGTTAAAAAGAATCGAGGCTTTTTTGGATCCGTGGTCAGATCCTTTAGGTAGCGGATTTCAAGCGATTCAGTCATTAATGGCTATAGGACCGGCAGGATTATATGGCTTTGGTTTTGGCAATAGCCGCCAAAAGTATTTATACTTACCTGAACCCCAAAATGATTTTATATTCTCCATTATTACAGAAGAAATGGGTTTTCTGGGGGCAGCGACAATTATTTGTGCTTTTGGGTTGCTGATTTATGCAGGCTTAAGATTAGCTTACAAGTCGAGTCTCAAAGTTTCGCTGTATAGCATAGCTACATTAATAGGAATGATTGGATTTCAAGCATTCCTAAACATTGGTGTAGTATCAGGTTTATTGCCCGTTACTGGTGTCACATTGCCATTTATCAGTTATGGAGGAACATCTCTTGTGGTAACATGGATTGCGATTGGCATCATATGGAACTTTTCGAGGGAAGACTAATTTATAGAAGGGAGTGGTCAGTATGGATAAAGTAATTGATATTGAAGAACGAATTCCAACATTAAGAGAACGCCGAAAAAAAAGAACAAACCGACGATTTATCATACTTATAGTTATATTCTTAATTACCTTACTGACTCTTCTATATTTTCAATCGCCATATAGCCATATTGGAAGAATAAAAGTAGAAGGTAACCATTTACAAAGTAAAGACTATTACATAAAGCATAGTGGTTTAAAAAAGGGTAATTCTTTATGGGATTTTAAAAGTAGCAAAATTGAAGGGCTTATAAAAAGTAAGCAAATAGTAAAAAGTGTTGAGGTCAAAAGAAGCTGGCTCAATACTGTTACACTTTCCATTAAAGAGCATAAAGATGTAGCTTTCTTAAAAGAAAATGATCAATACAGTTTAGTTCTTGATAATGGACAAACCCTTCGTTTAAGTAAACTACCAACAAGGTTGGATATGCCAATACTTGTTGGTTTTGAAAATAAAAAAACCCGGGTCAAGATGATTCGTCAGTTAAAACAATTGAGTAGTGAATTAACTGCATTGATATCACAAGTAAATCTAATACCAAACGACTCAAATCCCTATGCTATTCAAATGTTTATGAATGATGGTTTTGAAGTGAGGGGATCTATTTCATCTCTTGCTTCCAAGCTAAAATTTTATCCATCCATCATTTCTCAAATTAAACATAAAGATAAAGGCGTTATTGATTTAGAAGTGGGTACATTCTATCGATCTTATCGTGATGAATACAGCAAAAAATAGAAATACAGTACAAGCATTTGGTTAATTCAGTGTTTTTATCTAAAAATTACATTATTTCTATTATTATCAGTTTTAAATAGTTTACAAATGTAGTAATCTTAGCTTAAGCATTAATTAATTGAAAAAAGTTTTATTTTTTTCTTCCCTATATTTTATTGCAATAGTAGATTTATATAAAATGGGTAATTGCCGAAAACCTCTTTTTATAGGTGAAGAGTTTCCTATTATGTGAATGGGGAATTAAAGTGTATGGTGTATGAATCCGTTTTATATAGTAAAAAAAACAGGTGAATAGAAGGATTTTCGTATGTCAATCATGAATTTATTTAGACAAGTTTAACATTTTACAATAGAATAATCATAAGAGTTATTGAAGGAGGTGCCACAGTTTGAGTCATTCAGAATTATATGTTTCACTAGATATTGGTTCTTCTTCTGTAAAAGTGCTAATTGGAGAAGTTAATGATGAGACTGTGCATGTAATAGGTGTAGGTAATGTCAAATCGGTAGGTATCCGAAGAGGAAGCATTGTAGATATAGATGCTACAGTCCAATCTATTAAAAAAGCAGTAGATCAAGCTGAAAGAATGGTAGGAATGACTATCAATAAAGTCATTTTAGGTATTCCAGCAAACCAAGTACAATTACATGCTGTTAAAGGCGTTGTGGCAGTAAATAGCGAAAACCGAGAAATCACAGATTTAGATTTGGATCGTGTGATGGAATCAGCACAACTGATGTCTATCCCGCCAGATCGAGAATTAATCAACATTGTACCAACTCAGTATATTGTTGATGGCTTAGATGGAATTAAGGATCCAAGAGGTATGATCGGAATCCGTTTAGAAATGGACGGAACAATGATTACCACATCTAAAACAGTCTTGCACAATGTACTGCGTTGCGTTGAAAAGGCTGGTTTAGAGATTCAACAAATTTATTTGCAGCCATTAGCATCTGGTGAATTTGCACTTACTGAGGATGAGCGCAACAGAGGTACCGCTTTTGTTGATATCGGCGGCGGTTCTACAACTATTGCTGTATTTGAAGAAGGACATTTTACTGGAACAGCCATGATCCCTGTTGGCGGCGATCATCTGACGAAGGATTTATCAATCGTTTTGAAAACACCAACAGAACAAGCAGAAAAGATTAAGCGTGAATATGGTCATGCTTATTATGATGATGCTTCTGATGATGAATTGTTTGAAGTACCAGTTATAGGTGCAGATACAAAAGAACAGTATAGTCAAAGATACATATCCGAAATTATAGGTGTAAGACTAGAAGAACTTTTCGATTTAATTATAGATGAATTGTATCGGATGGGGATTCAAGACTTGCCGGGTGGTGTTGTTTTGACTGGCGGTGTTGCGAAATTAGAAGGCCTTCCTCAATTAGCACGCCATGTATTGCAGACAAGTGTAAAGATTTATACACCTGATTATATAGGAGTAAGAGAACCTGAATATACGTCCGCTGTAAATTTAATTCGCTATGCGTATAAGGAATCGCAATTCAACCATGAGGTAAGCGATAATAATCCGCTAGGCAATGTGCCATATGACACTCATGTAGAACAGCCCAAAAAACAAGCATCCTATGAAACGGAAGAACATAGAGATGGTGTACTTACAAAAGTAAAAGGGTTCTTTAATAAATTCTTAGAATAATATATAGGCGATTTTCCCTACACACTAATAGCTGAACTAGGAGGAATTAGGATGTTAGAATTTGAAACAAATGACGATTCACTAGCTGTAATTAAAGTGATCGGTGTTGGCGGCGGCGGTAACAATGCAGTCAACCGAATGATTGAACATGGAGTGCAAGGGGTAGAATTTATCGCCGTGAATACAGATGCACAGGCATTAAAACTATCAAATGCAGAAGTTAAATTGCAAATTGGTGCGAAATCTACTCGCGGACTTGGCGCAGGTGCTAACCCAGAAGTAGGAAAAAAAGCAGCAGAGGAAAGTAAAGAACAAATTGAAGAAGCACTTAGCGGTGCGGATATGGTATTTGTTACTGCCGGCATGGGCGGCGGTACAGGTACAGGCGCAGCTCCTGTTATTGCCCAAATCGCTCGTGATATTGGCGCATTAACAGTTGGCGTTGTTACACGTCCATTCTCTTTTGAAGGGAAAAAACGTCAAAAACAAGCTGTTTCCGGTACATCCTCGATGAAAGAAGCAGTTGATACGTTAATTGTTATTCCAAATGATCGCTTGTTAGAAATTGTTGATAAAAATACGCCAATGCTTGAAGCTTTCCGTGAAGCGGATAATGTACTTCGTCAAGGTGTCCAAGGGATTTCAGATTTAATCGCTGTCCCTGGTTTAATCAACTTAGACTTTGCCGATGTCAAAACAATCATGTCCAATAAAGGCTCTGCTTTAATGGGTATTGGTATCGCATCAGGCGAAACGCGCGCTGTAGAAGCTGCGAAAAAAGCAATTTCAAGTCCATTGCTTGAAACATCTATTCATGGGGCGAAGGGTGTCCTAATGAATATGACAGGCGGATCTAATTTAAGCTTATACGAAGTACAAGAAGCGGCAGATATCGTTTCATCTGCTTCTGATGAAGATGTAAACATTATCTTCGGTGCTGTCATTAATGATAACTTAAAAGACGAAATCGTTGTGACAGTCATTGCAACAGAGTTTACAGAAGATGAAGTACAACAATTTGAAGGCCGTAATACAAACCGAGGCGGTATGAGTGCACCACGTCAACAACAACCAATGCAGCAAATGCCAAATCGTGAAGTACGTTCGGAAGAAATGGCGAACACAATGAAAGAGGCGCCAAGACAACAACAAAACACTTCTTACCAATCAAATAATCAAGAAGAAGGTCTAGATATTCCAACGTTCTTGCGTAATCGCAATAGACGTCGTTAAATAAAAAACTGTAGGCAAACATGAAATCCCTCGTGTTTGCCTACAGTTTTTTTATGCTGAAATTAAAAAAATGCCCCTTTATGTCGGAAATTTCACCTGTTTACCTTTCACCCTTTGACAATTTTTGAAATCTGTCTATGGTATGTTGTTAATAGGCGGGAGGTGGTGAATTGTATGGTGAGGTATTAATATTAATAAACGCCATTTTTAATTACGTTATTCTTTCTTTTACCAACTCAATCTGTTATATGGGAAAAAAGAAAATAAGATTAATGGGAAGCGCATTATTTGCTGGTGCATGGATTGTCATATTTGGTCACCAGTTTCTCATGATGGTCGTCGCATTTTTACTCATGATGATTCTTGCCTTTGGATTTCATATTCGCCAACTTTGGAAAACTGCTCTGATGTGTTTCATTGCTGCATTATTTGCAGGAGGCCTTTTTACAGCCCTTGAGCCATTATTAATTGGACGTTCAGTTATTATACTGATGCTAATAGCAGGAGTTGTTGCCTCATTTAGTTTATTTATTTTAAAAAGCCGGTTATTTGCCTTTACGGGAGATCGCCTTCAACAGCAACTTGTCCAATGGTGTAAAGTTCAATTAGGCGAGATAGATGTTTCTTTAAAATGTTTTATTGACACTGGCAATACGACTGTTGAACCATTATCAGGACGTCCTGTTCATTTTGTGCGTTATCAAGCTATCGAACAATCAATGCCTGAACACTTAAAAATTGCATTGCATAATTGGGATGTTAACGATCCATATAATTTAGATATGTTTCCAAATGAATATAAAAAGAAAGTTGCAGTCATTCCGATTACAACTGTTCAAGAGAAGAAAACATATAGTCTTGCGCTTAAATACGACCAGTGGCAAATAATAAAAGGCAAGCATCACTCCATCGCTCCGGGCTTTTTAATCATAACTCTGCAAAATACTCATTTTCCACAAGAGACAGATGCAATCTTACACTTCACTGCCTTATCGAGAGTTGGCAGTATTTAATGCAAACTACAACTCTTCAGCATAGCTATAGCAGATTTCAATGTATTAAAAAAAGAAGAAGCTTGAATAAAGTTTCACCATATACTTCAATCTTACGAACGGGAGGGCATTTAAATGTTTTTACGATTATGGCGTTGGCTAACAGAAGTAATTGCTAGGTTTAGAGCGACGGGGACATTTTATATTGGCAGTCATGAATCATTGCCGACACCCTTAAAGAAAGAAGAAGAACAGGAAATGATTTTGGCTTTTAAAAATGGCGATATGCATGCAAGAGATGTGTTAATTGAGCATAATTTAAGACTTGTTGTATATATTGCAAGAAGATTCGATAATGCGAAAACCCCTATTGAGGATTTAATTAGCATTGGTTCAATCGGCCTTATTAAAGCAATTGAAACATTTAATGCTGATAAAAAAATTAAATTAGCTACATATGCCTCAAGGTGTATAGAAAATGAAATCTTGATGCATTTGCGAAAAACAAGCCGTATGAAAGGTGAAGTGTCTTTAGATGAACCGTTAAATTCAGATGGAGATGGAAATGAATTATTGTTATCTGATATTTTAGGCACAGAAGAAAACCTAATTACAGATGACGTAGAAAAGAAAATCGAACGTCAATATATGTTTCACGCCATTCAAAAATTAGAGGAAAGAGAACGATATATTATGGAATGTCGTTTTGGCTTAGCAGGAAAAGAAGAGATGACGCAAAAGGAAGTAGCGGATCATTTAGGCATTTCTCAATCCTACATTTCTCGTTTAGAGAAAAAAATCATTCATGAATTGCGTACGCATTTAAATCAATTAACGTCTTAACGGTTGAAATTGGTAAGAAAAATCACGCATATAATTATCCCGGACGGACACACTTAATTTACTAACAGTGATTAAGCATCCGGGAGGCAGATTATGCGAACAAAAGTTGAAATTTGTGGTGTTGATACATCCACTTTACCTGTATTGAAGCATGAAGAAATGCGGGAGTTGTTTGTCGCATTGCAAAGTGGTCAGGAAGAAGTAAGAGAACAACTTGTGATGGGGAATTTACGGTTAGTGTTAAGCATTGTCGGCCGATTTGCATATCGAGGGGAACAGGCTGATGATTTGTTTCAAGTAGGCTGTATTGGGCTATTAAAGTCAATCGACCACTTTGACCTCTCACATAATGTACGATTTTCAACATATGCAGTACCTATGATTATCGGTGAAATTAGAAGACACTTAAGAGACCACCATCCGGTACGCGTATCCAGATCTTTACGAGATATTGCTTATAAAGCAATGCAAGCAAAGGAACAGTTCCTAACAGAAGAATTACGGGAGCCTACCTTAACTGATCTGGCTCGTATGACAGGTTTACCCCAAGAAGACATATTGTTTGCACTTGATGCTATCCAAGAACCCATGTCTCTTCATGAGCCGATTTATTCTGATGGAGGAGATCCAGTTTATATGATGGATCAATTAAAGGATCAAAGTGTTTCGGAAGATCGCTGGCTAACCTATGTTTCAATTAAAGAAGAAGTTCAGAAATTGGATAAAAGACAACAAAATATTCTCTCAAAACGATATTATTATGGTCATACTCAAACAGAAATAGCTAAAGATCTAGGCATCTCTCAAGCCCAAATCTCTAGGCTAGAAAAAAGCGCGCTAAAAACCATTCAAGAGCATGCAAGCGAAAAGAATTGATTGCTAAGATGCAATGCTTCCATCAGTGAATTAGAAAACGTTCCTTGCTGATGGAGCGTTCCTATTGTTCATGTATAAAGATTCATCTTGCAACTAGGCGGACTGGTGCCACTACATTTTTTGTGTTGAGGAATACAGGTGCCCATACAAGATAAAATTATAAGAAGCATCCATATCAAGAATGGTGCTTCTTTTTCATATATATATACATATAGGAGTTAATCTTTTCATGCAGATTCAACAGACATTCTGAATAGTATGCATGAACCCGCTCTTAATATAAAAAGGGGGAAACTGAATGCGTTTTTCGGATATTCAACGAAAAGAGATTATTGCGGCAAATAGTGGACGGTTTTTAGGATATGTTGAAGATGCAGTTGTCCAAAAAGACACAGGGTATGTTGAAGCGTTTGTCGTGGCAGAACCTAAAAAATTCATTTCTTTCAATTCAGGGCATAAAGAAGCTTTAAAAATACCAATAAAGGATATAGTAGTGGTAGGGAAGGATGTCATCCTAGTTAAAGGATTAGATTGAAGAATTCGGCTATTCATTGATAATTACCAAAAGGCTTGATACAATAGGGTAAAGTTAAATTTCAAGCGGTGCTTGCTTTAAAACTCTACCTGCTTGGAAGTGGAATCATATTGGGATTTGAGAACAATATCTCTATCCTAATTTACTCTTTATTTATAATAAAATTTTGATGTGAAAATAAAAATCCCTAATTGGGATACAAGATTTTTTGAAAAGTCGAGGCTAACATGAACTCAATAATAAATAATTTACATGATATCCAAAAAAGAATTGAAGATGCTTGCAAAAAGGCTGGCAGAAAACTTAGCGATATTTCGATAATTGCTGTTACAAAGCAAGTTTCAACAGCTCGGACCAAAGAGGCAATAAAGGCAGGGCTGACCCATTTAGGAGAAAATCGTCCTGAGGGTTTATTAGATAAGCAGGTTGAGATTAAAAATAATGCAACATGGCATTATATTGGTTCTTTGCAAACTAGAAAAGTCCGTAAAGTAATCAATCAGATTGATTACTTACATTCCCTTGACCGCATTAGCCTAGCTGAGGAAATAGATAAACGTGCAGCTTCTAATGTCAATTGTTTTGTGCAGGTGAATGTATCTGGTGAGGATTCCAAACATGGTTTAACGCCAGAGGAAGTTTTGCCTTTTATAGAGCAACTATCAATATTCCCTCATATTCGCGTTGTCGGTTTAATGACAATGGCACCTAATACTGAAAATCAAGCAATTATTCGCAGTGTATTCAAATCATTAAAAAATTTACAGTTAGAGATTGCTAGTAAAGGATATAGCTATGCACCATGCACCGAACTTTCAATGGGAATGTCGAATGATTATGAGATTGCCATTGAAGAGGGAGCGACATTTGTCCGTATTGGCACAGCTCTAGTTGGGACGAAAGAAGGGACTCTTAATGAAGGTGAAGGATAAAATCAAAAACTTTTTCTATTTAGAAGAGGAAGAAGAATACGTAGAAGAACAGACTGTACGCAAAGAACCGATACGCCAGCAAGCTGTGCCGCAACAACAAGCAAGACAGCAACAAGTACAGCCACCAATCGTTAATAGACCTGCTGCTGTTAAGAAGCAGTCTATGAAAGAACGTCAAAAACAAGTTGATTATCCGTCAAATGTCCCAAACCTCGTTAGTATTACACAAAAAACTTCTAAGCTCGTGTTATCAGAGCCGCGAGTCTACTCAGAGGCGCAAGATATAGCTGACAATCTAAAGAATAAGCGGGCAGTGGTTGTAAACCTGCAAAGGATTGAACGCGATCAGGGTATGAGAATTATCGATTTTATCAGCGGAACGATTTTTGCCCTTGGCGGAGATATTAAAAAGATCGGCAAAGATATATTCTTATGTACGCCTGATAACATGGAAGTGGACGGAAATATATCAGAATACTTATATGACGATCAATAGAGGAGAATAATTGTTCATGCTACCATTTACAATAGTGAAGGTTTTTTTTGAGTTCTATTCCATTGCATTAATTATCTATATTTTGATGTCTTGGATTCCTTCAGCGTATGAGTCAGCTGTAGGAAGATTTTTAGCTAAAATATGTGATCCTTATCTGGATTTCTTTAGAAAGTTCATACCACCAATTGGCATGATTGATGTATCACCGATTGTGGCGCTAATTGCTTTAAATTTAATTCAAACAGGCATATTTTATGTACTTAGCTATATAGTGTTTTAAAAAAGAGCCCCTTAAAAGGGCTCTCTTTTACAAGTTGCCACCACCCGAGTGTGGGGCTTTTTTGTTAGATAAGAAATTAAAAGGGAGACACTACAATGGAAGATGTATTTCAACATTTCAGGCCATCGGAGAGAGCCTTTATCGAACAAGTAATCGGGTGGAAAAAAGAAGTGGAGGATCAGTATGCGCCAAAGCTAACCGATTTTTTAGATCCACGCATGAGTCAGATTGTCCACAATATTATTGGGAAGAATGGCGATATACAAGTTTCTATGGCTGGTTTATTTGATGGAGCGGAGCGACAAAGAGCTCTCATTTATCCAGATTACTTTTTACCGTCAGAAGAAGATTTCAACCTAGTTATTTGTCAACTTAGCTATCCTTCGAAATTTGTTCATTTAAAACATCCAGATGTACTGGGCGCCTTATTATCGATTGGACTTGAGCGCTCTAAGTTTGGCGACATACGTGTGGGCTCAGAAACTGTTCAATTTGTTGTGGCCAAAGAAGTGTTTGAATATGTGAGGCTTAATCTGATTAGCGTTGGCCAAGCTAAAGTAGAAGTGGGGCAATTGCCTACGTCTGATACTTTATTGCCTCCTGATGCCGATTGGAAAGAGCAGTCAACAACAACAAGTTCTTTACGTTTAGATACTGTCATAGCTTCGGTTTATCCAATATCGCGCCAGAAAGCAGCTGCGTTCATCAATGGTGGGAAAGTAAAAGTGAATTTTGCCCTATGTGAACAAGTTTCTTTCGAATTGCAAGAATCCGATTTGATATCCATAAGAGGACTCGGCCGCTTTATCATTCAATCAATCGAAGGTAAGACAAAAAAAGATAAATACCGCATGAAAGTAGGGAAAATGGACCGAAAATCGTAATTTTCTTATAAAAATGCAGAATTTGAGTGAACTTCCAAATAGAGAAATGTATAATAATGAGTAAATGTAGTTAAGGAGAGGTGCAAATCATGCCATTATCGCCACTTGATATACATAATAAAGAATTTAGTCGCGGCTTTAGAGGATATAATGAAGATGAAGTAAATGAGTTTCTAGAACAAGTTATTAAAGATTATGAAATAGTGCTAAAAGAAAAAAAGGAGCTTGAGAATAAACTTCTTTCAAGTAACGAACAGATTGGGCACTATAACTCAATTGAAGAAACGTTGCAAAAGTCAATTGTCATTGCACAGGAAGCAGCAGAAGAAGTCCGTCGAAACTCTCAAAAAGAAGCAAAGCTAATTGTCAAAGAAGCTGAAAAAAACGCGGATCGTATAGTCAATGAAGCCCTTTCCAAAGCTCGCCGCATCGCAATGGAAATCGAAGAATTGAAAAAGCAATCAAAAGTCTTCCGCAATCGTTTCAAAATGATTGTCGAAGCTCAATTGGATTTAATTCAATCAGATGATTGGGATCATTTAATGGAATATGAAGTGGATACCGCAGAATTAGAGCATTTGGACCTGCCACAGGATTAGTACTTGACTGGAAGCGTCCATTTTAACTATAATGTCATCATATATAAAAGTAATGATGGAGAGAGTACTTTATAAGTGCCGTCTAGCGATTTAGGGATAGTGGAAGCCTAAACGAAACGCTTATAAAAGAAAATCACTCCTGAACTAGATTGTTGAAAGGGAAGTAGGCAATCTCGTCAACACCGCGTTAAGGTGTCTTAAGCGGCGCTTTTACAGCGCAACTAGGGTGGTACCGCGAGAAATCTCCTCCTCGTCCCTTTTTGGGATGAGGAGTTTTTTTATTTTAAAAATGAGTTTCAAGTAGTCAAGGAGGAATAAAAATGGATTATAAAAATACCCTGTTAATGCCAAAAACAGATTTCCCTATGCGCGGAAATCTACCAAACAATGAGCCGAAAATTCAAGATAAGTGGAAGGATATGGACATCTATACAAAAGTTCTAGAACGTACGAAGGATCGCCCAGCATTCATCTTGCATGACGGCCCTCCTTATGCAAATGGTGATATTCATATGGGCCATGCGCTCAATAAAGTATTAAAGGACATGGTAAATCGCCATCGTTCTATGACTGGGCACTATTCACCATACGTACCGGGCTGGGATACTCACGGACTTCCAATTGAGCAAGCTTTAACAAATAAAGGCGTTGACCGCAAGAAAATGACTGTAGCGGAATTCCGTGAACTTTGTAAAGAGTATGCATACGAACAAGTAGAACGCCAACGTGAACAATTTAAACGCATTGGAGTTCGCGGTGATTGGGAAAACCCATATATCACTTTGAAACCGGAATTCGAAGCGCGTCAAATTGGCGTGTTTGGCGATATGGCTAAAAAAGGCTATATCTATAAAGGATTAAAACCAGTGTATTGGTCTCCTTCAAGTGAATCTGCTTTAGCAGAAGCAGAAATCGAATATAAAGATATTAAATCTCCTTCTATTTATGTTGCTTTTGATGTTTTAGATGGAAAAGGTGTAGTAAATGCAGGGGAAAAATTCATTATTTGGACGACAACACCTTGGACGATTCCTGCGAACCTTGGTATTTCTGTAAATCCTGAATATACGTATGTAGTTGTAAAAGAGAATGGTCAAAAATACATTATTGCGAAAGGATTGCTTGAAGCGGTAGCTGAGAAGCTAGGCTGGGAAAATCCTGAAATCGATCGTGAAATCAAAGGGACGGACCTTGAAAATGTAACGGCGAAACATCCTCTATTTGATCGTGAATCACTTGTTATGCTGGGCGACCATGTAACGCTTGATGCTGGTACTGGTTGTGTTCATACAGCACCTGGCCATGGTGAAGATGACTATCAAGTCGGTAAGCGTTACGGACTGGAAACTTTATCAGTTGTAGATCATAAAGGCTGCTTAACAGAAGATGCGGGCGAGTTTGCTGGTATGTTTTACGATAAAGCCAACAAACCGATCTGCGAAAAATTGGATGAGGCTGGCGCGTTATTGAATCTTACATTCTTTGAACACTCATATCCGCACGATTGGCGTACAAAAAAACCTGTTATTTTCCGTGCTACACCACAATGGTTTGCATCTATTGATAAATTCCGTCCAGAGTTGCTTCAAGCTATCCGTGACACGAATTTTACGCCGGTATGGGGTGAAACTCGCCTGTACAACATGATTCGCGACCGCGGAGACTGGTGTATTTCACGTCAGCGTGCATGGGGCGTGCCAATTCCAGTCTTCTATGCAGAGAACGGGGAAGAAATTATCACTGAAGAAACCATCTCACACGTACAAAAATTATTCCGTGAGCATGGCTCAAATATTTGGTTCCAAAAAACAGCGAAAGAATTGCTACCAGAAGGATTCACGCATGAGGGATCGCCAAATAGAGAATTCACGAAAGAGACAGACATTATGGATGTATGGTTCGACTCTGGTTCATCTCACCAAGGTGTATTAGTTGAACGACCTGAACTACGTTATCCTGCAGACTTGTATTTAGAAGGCTCTGACCAATATCGCGGTTGGTTTAACTCTTCTCTTATCACTTCTGTAGCTATCAATGGCCATGCGCCGTACAAAGGATTGCTTTCACACGGCTTTGTACTTGATGGAGATGGAAGAAAAATGAGTAAATCGCTTGGCAATATCATTGCGCCAAGTAAAGTGATGAACCAATACGGAGCAGATATTTTACGTCTATGGGTAGCTTCTGTTGACTATACAGCAGACGTGCGTATTTCGATGGATATGTTGAAACAAGTGTCAGAAGTATATCGTAAAATCCGTAATACATTAAAGTTCTTACACGGTAATTTACACGACTTTAATCCAGAACAAGACTATGTATCGTATGAAAATTTACGTGAAGTCGATCAATATATGTACATGGAGCTACAAAAGCTGATTCAAACAGTACGTGATGCATACGATCGTTATGAATTTGCGACTGTTTATAAAGCAATCAACAACTTTGTAGCAGCAGAGCTAAGTTCATTCTATTTGGATATTGCAAAGGATGTTGTATATATCGAGGGTGCAGATGCTCAGCCGCGCCGTGCAATGCAAGCCGTGATGTATGATACATTAAATGCGTTATTGAAATTATTAACGCCAATCATTCCGCATACAACAGATGAGATGTGGTCTTATCTAAGCTATGCAGATGCTGAAAGCGTCCAATTGACAGATATGCCTGATGCTGTTCAAAAAGAGAATTTCGAACAACTATCAGAAAAATGGACTTCTATTATGGCGATTCGAAACACAGTATTAAAAGCATTAGAAGAAGCTCGTAATGCGAAAACAATCGGGAAATCATTAGAAGCAAAAGTAACAGTCTTCGGTGATGAACAAACAGTTACTCTTTTACAGGATCCACAAATCAATTTTGCTCAGTTGAACATTGTATCAGAATTTGTTGTAGGCGGAGTTGTTGATAACGCACCTGCAGATGCAGTGAAAGTTGAAAATGTTGCTGTTGTAGTCGAAAAAGCAGAAGGTGAAAAATGTGAACGCTGCTGGACGATTTCAAAAACAGTTGGTGAAAATCCTGCTCATCCAACACTTTGTGCACATTGTGCAGAAGTAGTGGAGAATTACTATAGCGAAGCTGAATAATAGCAATAAACAAAAAGCCGTTTACGAAATGTGAGCGGCTTTTTGCATTTAATCATTGTCATGAATCAAGCAATATAAGGATTTTTGACTTGAATGTATGGTGTGTTTTTCTCTTGCGTGTATTATATGATAGAATAGGTTAGATTCGGCAGTAAACGGAGGGTTTGCCATGTACAAATATTATGGTATAGCGATTTTGGTCATTATACTTGATCAGTTGTCAAAATGGAGCATTGTGGAGAATATGAAATATGGAGAGAGCATCTCGCTAATAGATCCTTATTTTGGGCTATACTCCCATCGTAATCGCGGAGCAGCATGGGGAATGCTGCAAGGACAATTTTGGTTATTTGCATTAGTCACCATTATTGTGATTTTGGGCATCATTTATTATTATCACAAAGAAGGAAAGGGAAAACCACTGTTCCAAGTGAGTTTGATGTTGCTGCTGGGCGGAGCAATTGGCAATTTTATTGACCGAGTATTCCGAGGAGAAGTAGTCGATTTTGTACATGTGATCATCCCAGTGATTAATTATGATTTCCCTATATTTAATATTGCAGATGCAGCGTTAACATTTGGTGTTATTATGCTCATACTATATATAATCTTCGAAGGAAAAATAGAAAAGAAAAAGGTGAAGTAATGTCAGTCACATATACGATAACAAATGAAATGCAAGGTGAACGTATTGATAAAGCCCTTGCATCAATTCAACAAGATTGGTCACGTACTCAAATTCAAGGTTTTGTACAAGAGGGCCTGGTAGTTGTAAACGGAAGTCCCATCAAAGCCAAATATAAAGTCCAGGAGGGTGACGAAATCACAGTAACACCGCCTGAACCTGAACCTTTAGAAATTATCGCAGAAGATCTTAATTTAGACATTGTTTATGAAGATAGTGATGTGCTAGTAGTTAACAAACCAAAAGGTATGGTCGTCCACCCTGCACCAGGACATACGACAGGGACTTTGGTGAATGGTCTGATGTACCATTGCAAAGATCTTTCAGGCATAAATGGTGTGATGCGCCCAGGAATCGTACATCGAATTGATAAAGATACGTCTGGCTTATTGATGGTGGCCAAAAATGATAAGGCGCATGAATCACTTGTTCAACAATTGGTTGATAAAACAGTAACGCGCCGATATACTGCGCTTGTACATGGACATATTCCTCATGATAAAGGTACGATTGACGCACCAATTGGACGAGATCAAAAAGACCGCCAAAAGATGGCAGTTGTCGATCAAGGAAAACACGCAGTTACACACTTCCAAGTAGCTGATCGATTTGGTGTTGACTATACGTTAATCCAATGCCGACTTGAAACTGGAAGAACACATCAAATTCGTGTGCATTTGAATTATATTGGTTACCCGTTAGTAGGCGATCCAAAATACGGACCAAAGAAAACGATTGATTTCGGCGGACAAGCGTTGCATGCAGGCATTTTAGGTTTTATTCATCCCATAACAAAAGAGTATATGGAATTCCAAGCACCTCTGCCTGAGGATTATCAAGAACTCTTGAAAGAATTAAAAAGCAACTATTGACATCGTCAATGTGAGGGCATATACTAATTGCAGTGAAAAGTTAATATTCACCTTTAAGAACAGTCCAGAGAGGCTGAAAAGGGATGCGATGAATGTGAAGTTCGTATGCAGTAACTGCTTACTTGACAATCTATCAGTATACCTATAACCTCTTGGGCCATTCGCTCAAGAGTTTTTTTATGCAAAGAATTTCAACGAAAGGAGAACCATAATGAAGAAAAAAGCAGAACTATTAGATCAAGCTGCAATGAATAGGGCGATTACCCGTATTGCACATGAAATTATTGAACGCAATGAAGGGATCGATGAATGTATCCTTGTTGGAATTAAAACGAGAGGCGCATTTTTGGCCAAACGATTAGCTGAAAAAATTAACTTAATTGAGAAAAAAGAAATTCGTTCTGGTGAATTAGACATTTCCTTATATCGCGATGATCTAACAGTTAAAACAGATAATGGCGAAGCCTTAGTGAAAGACGTTGACATAACGTATGATGTATCAAATCAAAAAGTCATCTTAGTAGATGATGTTCTATATACAGGACGTACAGTACGAGCAGCAATGGATGCCGTGATGGATATTGGCAGACCATCACAAATCCAATTGGCGGTTTTAGTAGACCGCGGCCATAGAGAATTGCCGATACGAGCAGACTTCGTAGGTAAAAATATTCCTACGGCTAGCAATGAAAGAATTGAAGTCAACATGGTAGAAGCTGATCAAACAGACGTAGTAGCTATTTACGAATAACAGTAGTTTTCTTAGAATGTGAGGAATATTGAGATGTCAAATGCAGTATTGGATATTAACGACAAACCTTCGGGAGGACAGTTAGTTACACTTAGTTTGCAGCATATGTTTGCAATGTTTGGTTCAACTATCCTTGTCCCAACATTAACAGGCTTGTCACCAGCCATCGCTTTATTAACAAGTGGAATAGCAACAATTATATTCTTGCTTGTAACACGCTTTAAAGTACCGGCTTATCTAGGATCATCATTTGCCTTTATAGCGCCGATCCAAGTAGCATCAGCAACAGGAGACGGACCTGGTAGTGCGATGATCGGTGCAATGGCGGTAGGGCTTGTATATGGGATTGTATCCTTATTAATTTGGAAAACAGGATACAAGTGGATTATGAAATTATTGCCGCCTATCGTAGTAGCGCCTGTCATCATGGTCATTGGTTTAGGGCTTGCAGGAACTGCTGTCCATATGACGATGTACGAAACAGTGGGAGACAACAAAGAAGTGTATAGCGCAGCTTACTTTGTTATCGGTTTGATCACGCTAGCTATTTCAATCCTATGCAATAACTTCTTTAAAGGTGTTATTAGCACTATGCCGATACTTATCGGATTGATTGGCGGTTATATTGCTTCACTGATCTCAGATGCGGTGTTTAATACCCACCTCATTAACTTTAGTAAGGTAGTAGAAGCAAAATGGTTTAAAACGCCAGACTTCCTGATACCTGGAGTTGATTATGAATTCCATGTCACATCTACATTGCTGCTGGCAATGGTGCCGATTGTCATTGTGACAATCTCCGAACATATCGGGCATCAGCTTGTTTTAGGAAAAGTAGTTCACCGCAATTTTATTAAAGACCCTGGTTTAAACCGGTCCTTGCTTGGTGATGGACTAGGCACACTCATCAGTTCATTGATTGGTGGTCCACCTAAAACGACTTATGGTGAAAATATCGGTGTCCTTGTATTAACACGTATCTTCAGCGTATGGGTGATTGGTGGTGCGGCAGTATTCGCCATCCTCCTTTCATTCTCAGGTAAACTAATGGCACTTGTTGGTACGATTCCTACTCCAGTTCTTGGTGGTGTATCAATCCTGCTCTTCGGGATTATTGCTTCAAGCGGTTTGCGCATGCTTGTCGAGAATAAGATTGATTTTGATGATAAGCGTAATCTTGTGATTGCATCGGTCATCTTGATCTTAGGAATTGGCGGAGCAAAGCTAGCATTTACCAAAACGTTTTCCATTGAAGGCATGGCTCTAGCAGCAATCATTGGTGTTCTTCTAAACTTTATACTACCAGGTAAAGCTCAGCCAGATGTTGAGATGGAAAGAGAAGAGATGGAAATGAAAGAAAGTTCAATTGAATAATTTGTAGCAGTACCTTTTAAGGGTTGTCCAGAGAGGCACAGAAGGGTGATTCGATACGATAAGCATGCATAAAGTATACAAGCTTATTTTGTCATATCCTTCAAAAGCCTCCTTGAAATTCCAAGGAGGCTTTTAGTTTAATACAAAACTAGGAGGCAAAATGATGAAAAACTTATTATCGATGGAGCAAGTATCAATACAACAAATTGAGGATATTTTAACACGAGCAGCTGAGCTTGAGGCAGGAGCCAAACCACAGCTTGCACAGAATGCAATGGTTGCCAACCTCTTCTTTGAACCAAGTACAAGAACAAAGGTAAGTTTTGAAATTGCCGAGCGCAAACTAGGTGCCACAGTGATACCTTTTGAATCAGGTTTCTCAAGCACACTGAAAGGTGAAACGCTTTACGATACAGTGAAAACATTAGAATCTATGGGAATCGACGCAGTTGTCATTCGCCATAACCAAGATGCTTACTATGAAGACCTGTTGCCGGGAATTAATATACCAATCATCAATGGTGGAGACGGAACCGGACAACATCCATCACAATCTCTACTCGATCTCTATACTATCTTTAAAGAGTTTGGCCGATTCAAGGGCTTAAATATCACAATAGTAGGAGACATCTCACATAGCCGCGTAGCAAAATCCAATATGATTTCACTTAAAAGATTAGGCGCAAACGTACAATTAGTTTGCCCAGAACAATGGCAAGGAGAATTCCCAGAGGCGAATAATGAATGGGGCGATCTTCATAAAACAAGTGATGTGATTATGCTGCTACGTGTCCAAAACGAACGAAATGTTACATATGAAGGATACAGCACGGAAAACTATCATCAACAATACGGCTTGACAGTAGAAAGAGAAAGTATGATGAAAAACAATGCGATTATTATGCACCCTGCTCCTTTCAACCGCGGAGTAGAAATTGATTCCGACCTAGTAGAGTGTGAACGTTCACGAATTTTCGAAGCGGTAAATAACGGAGTTTACATTCGAATGGCAATCTTAGAAACTATCTTAAAGGAGAGAAAATACAATGACAGTGTTACTTCAAAATTTGCAGTTAGTAGATAAGAACGGAAATCTTTATGCAGGAGAAATATTCGTTGAGGATGGGAAGATTGCAGCAGTCGGCGAGAAATTAAATGTGCAGGCAGATGAAATAATAGATGGGAAAGGATATATGGCATCACCTGGTTTTGTGGATGTCCACGTACATTTGAGAGAACCAGGCTTCGAACATAAGGAAACCATTGAAACAGGTTCTCTTTCAGCCGCAAAGGGTGGGTTTACGACCATTTGTGCGATGCCAAATACCAAGCCAGTTCCGGACTCAGTTGAGAATTTAGCGTTGATTAATGGATTAATTGAGCAGAGCGCGATCGTGCGTGTTCTGCCTTATGGTTCATTAACTGTTGATCAATCGGGTGATGCTCGCACAGATTTAAAGGCGCTGAAGGCACACGGAGCTGTTGCTTTTTCAGATGATGGAGTAGGCATACAAGAAGCGAGAACGATGTATGAACAAATGAAGGATGCAGCTGCTCTCAATATGACTGTAGTTGCACATTGTGAAGATAACTCATTAATTTATGATGGAGTAATGCATGAAGGTAAACGCAATTTAGAATTAGGATTGCCTGGTATTCCTTCTATTTGCGAGTCTGTCCAAATTGCACGAGATGTATTGCTTGCTGAGGCTGCAGGCGCGCATTACCATGTATGCCATGTATCCACAAAAGAATCTGTACGCGTAGTGCGGGATGCCAAAGCAGCAGGAATCCACGTAACAGCGGAAGTTTGTCCGCATCACCTACTTTTAGAAGAGATGGATATTCCAAGCGATGATGCTAACTGGAAGATGAATCCGCCACTTCGTGCTAACGAGGATTGGCTGGCTCTACATGAAGGACTACTAGACGGCACCATCGATTGTATAGCAACGGACCATGCGCCTCATACAAAAGAAGAAAAATGTTGTGGCATGGTAGGAGCTCCATTTGGAATTGTGGGCTTCGAAACAGCATTTCCTCTTTTATACACACAATTTGTGAAAACAGGAAAATGGACATTGCGCCAGTTGATTGACTGGATGACCGTAAAACCAGCTCAACTATTCAACTTGCCATATGGCACACTTGGAATCGGTGAATCAGCGGATCTAGTCTTAATTGATATCGAAAATGAGAAAACAATCGATGCAGAAGAGTTTCTGTCTAAAGGAAGAAACACCCCGTTTAACGGCTGGAAAGCAACAGGCTGGCCAATGCTTACAATGTGTGAAGGCAAAATTGTTTGGGAGGATGGATCATGCTAAAAAGAAAACTGATCTTAGAATCGGGCGAAGTTTTTGAAGGCATTGCTTTCGGCAGTGAAACAGAATCAGCTGGTGAAGTCGTGTTTACAACAGGAATGACCGGCTACCAAGAAACGATTTCAGATCCATCTTTTTGCGGACAGATTGTGACCATGACTTACCCTTTAATTGGCAACTACGGGATTAATCGAGATGACTTTGAAGCCATCTCGCCTGCAATCAAAGGTTTTGTTATCCACGAATTGGCAACAGTACCTTCAAACTTTCGCAATGAAGGAACATTGGATGAATACCTAAAAATGAAAGGCATTCCAGGTATCCAAGGGATTGATACAAGAAAACTGACACGCCTGATTCGTAAGGAAGGTGCTGTCAAAGGCTATCTTTCAAAAGCTGGAGAAGAAATCAATCTAGAGGAAATAATAGAATGGCTTAACGCTGTAAAGTTTCCAACGAATCAAGTTGCACAAGTTTCAACACAAAAGGCGTATCCATCTATTGGTCGCGGTAAACGTGTCGTGTTAATCGATTTTGGAATGAAGCACGGGATACTGCGAGAGCTAAATAAGCGAGATTGTGATGTGATAGTTGTACCTTATAACACAAGTGCAGAAGAAATAATGACCTATCAGCCAGATGGAATCATGCTGTCTAATGGTCCTGGAGACCCAATGGATGTTCCTGAAGCTATCGAGACGATCAAAGTACTAATCGGTAAGGTACCAATGTTCGGTATTTGCTTGGGTCATCAGCTTTTCGGACTTGCCTCTGGAGCTAAGTCATTTAAGTTGAAATTTGGTCATCGAGGTGCAAATCATCCTGTCAAAGATTTAAGGACGGGACGGACAGAACTTACATCGCAAAACCATGGATTCGCAATTGATATGGATTCACTTCAAGGCACAGACTTAGAAATAACGCATATCGCATTAAATGACGGCACATGCGAAGGGATGCGCCACAAAAAACACCCAGTATTCACCGTGCAATATCATCCAGAAGCTTCACCTGGTCCAGAAGATCCCAACCACCTGTTTGACGAATTTATCGAGCTAATGAACAACAGTACGAGAGAGGAGCAATTGCAACATGCCTAAACGCCATGACATTCAATCCATCCTAGTAATCGGTTCAGGTCCTATTATTATCGGTCAAGCTGCAGAATTTGACTATGCAGGTACACAAGCTTGCTTGGCATTAAAAGAAGAGGGGTATAAAGTAATCCTCATCAACTCCAACCCGGCAACAATAATGACGGACACAGAGATTGCTGACACTGTTTACATCGAACCTATTTCGTTAGAGTTCGTATCACGCATCCTGCGTAAAGAACGTCCAGATGCAATTCTGCCGACGCTCGGTGGGCAGACCGGTTTGAATATGGCAATTGAATTGCATAAGTCAGGCATATTAGATGAACTTAGCATAGAAATTTTAGGGACAAAGTTAGACGCAATCAACCAAGCGGAAGACCGCGATCTATTTCGCAGTCTTATGCAAGAGCTTGGTGTTCCAACGCCCGAATCAGAAATCGTACATACATTAGAAGAAGCTAACACATTTGCCAGCCGTATAGGTTATCCCATTATTGTTCGCCCCGCCTTTACATTAGGTGGTACAGGCGGCGGCATCTGCCATGATGAGCAGGAATTGAAAGAAACTGTAGCGTCAGGCCTAAAATATTCACCTGTTACACAGTGCCTGCTTGAAAAATCGATTGCAGGATACAAAGAAATTGAATATGAAGTGATGCGTGATTCAAAGGACAATGCCATCGTTGTTTGCAACATGGAAAATGTGGATCCTGTCGGCATACATACAGGAGATTCAATCGTTGTAGCACCTTCCCAAACATTATCGGACCGTGAGTACCATATGCTCCGAAATGTATCGCTGAAAATTATCCGTGCACTCGGTATTGAAGGTGGTTGCAATGTTCAGTTAGCACTAGATCCATACAGTTTCAATTACTACATTATTGAGGTTAATCCTCGAGTTTCTAGATCATCAGCTCTTGCTTCTAAAGCAACAGGATATCCTATTGCAAAACTGGCGGCAAAAATTGCAGTTGGATTAACTCTCGATGAGATGATTAATCCTGTGACAGGTAGAACATATGCGTGCTTTGAGCCAGCACTAGATTATATCGTGGCAAAAATTCCGCGCTTTCCTTTCGATAAATTTGAAACAGCTAAGCGAAACTTAGGGACTCAAATGAAAGCAACTGGAGAAGTTATGGCAATTGGTCGCACCTTTGAAGAAGCCATTTTAAAAGCTGTGCGTTCATTGGAGACAGGCCAAAAACATATAGAGTTAAAAAATGCAGATGATTTAACGGGTGAACTGATCGAAAAGCGGATAACAAAAGCAGGAGACGAGCGGTTATTCTTTATAGGTGAAGCTTTAAGACGTGGCATAACAATCGAGCAAATTCATGATTGGAGCAAGATCGATCTTTTCTTCCTTCATAAATTGAAAAATATCATTGACTATGAAAAAGTGATAAAAGATAACCCGCAAAATGATGAAGTGCTCAAAAAAGCTAAAACAATAGGTTTTGCAGATGAAATAATTGCAAGGCTCTGGGGCATGACAGAGAGAGAAGTATATGATTACCGAAAAGAAAACCGTATTCTACCGGTCTATAAGATGGTAGATACATGCGCGGCAGAGTTCGAATCAGAAACACCCTACTTCTATGGGACATACGGTTCTGAGAATGAATCAATACGGTCAAACCGTGAATCTGTCATCGTACTCGGTTCAGGACCCATCCGCATTGGACAGGGTGTGGAATTCGATTATGCAACTGTGCACTCGGTGTGGGCAATACAAGAAGCAGGATATGAAGCAATCATTATAAATTCAAACCCGGAAACCGTATCAACAGACTTTTCGGTCTCAGATAAACTATACTTTGAGCCGCTAACGATTGAGGATGTCATGCACATTATTAATCTAGAACAGCCACTAGGGGTGGTAGTCCAATTTGGGGGCCAAACGGCAATTAATCTTGCAGAGCAATTAGAAGAGAGAGGCGTGAAGATACTAGGTACAACACTCGATTCGATTGACAGAGCAGAATCACGAGACCGTTTTGAGGAAGCACTGCATGAATTAGGAATTCCTCAACCAAAAGGGAAAACAGCAACAAATTCGCATGAGGCTGTAGCCATTGCAGAGGAAATAGGGTACCCAGTCCTTGTGCGTCCATCTTATGTGCTTGGTGGTAGAGCGATGGAAATAGTGTACAACAGCAAAGAACTAAAGCATTATATGGAAAATGCTGTTGAAGCTTCACCAGAACATCCTGTATTGATTGATAGATATCTGACGGGAAGCGAGATTGAAGTAGACGCCATTTGTGACGGAGAAAACGTGCTCATTCCAGGCATCATGGAACATATTGAACGTGCTGGAGTGCATTCAGGAGATTCGATTGCCGTTTATCCGCCGCAAAACTTAGCCCAAAAGCATATTGATACATTAGTAGATTACACGACACGTTTAGCAAAAGGTTTGGGGATCAAAGGCTTAATGAATATCCAATATGTCATTTCTAAAGATGTGGTCTATGTAATTGAAGTTAACCCACGTGCATCAAGAACAGTTCCTTTCTTGAGCAAGATTACAAATATCCCTATGGCCAATGTTGCGACAAAAGCAATCCTAGGAGAGTCGATTATTGAGCAAGGTTATAAAGCAGGGCTTGCACCTTCTAAAATTGGTGTGTTTGTAAAAGTGCCGGTGTTTAGCTTTGCAAAACTTCGTCGTGTCGATACCACATTAGGACCTGAAATGAAATCTACAGGCGAGGTAATGGGGAAAGACAGCACATTAGAAAAAGCGTTATATAAAGGCTTTGTAGCAGCAGGAATGAAAATAGCCGATCATGGTTCCGTCTTGATGACTGTGGCGGATAAAGATAAAGCAGAGGCGGTAGAACTGGCTGAACGATTTATGAAAGTAGGTTACTCAATCCTTGCCACACCAGGGACAGCAAAGACGCTGGAAAGTGCAGGGATTCAATCAATCGTTGTGGATAAAATCGGATCAAGCGAGAAAACGTTGCTTCATGTCATCCAAAATGGAGAGGCTCAGTTAGTCATTAATACACTGACAAAAGGAAAACAGCCTGAGCGAGACGGTTTTAGAATACGCCGTGAAGCAGTAGAAAATGGTATACCTAGCTTTACATCACTAGATACAGCAGCAGCTATTCTCCAAGTCATAGAATCTATGACTTTTACAGCAACAGCAATGCCAAAAGCAGAGTTAGAGGTGTCCTTATGATTCAACAAGAAAAAATGAAAGTCATTCATCATCGATCTATAGCAACAAATATTTATGAGCTGGTCTTGCATGGCCAGCTTGTAAATGAAATGAAAAACCCTGGACAATTTGTGCATATTCGAGTGTCAGATAGTTATGAACCTCTGCTCAGAAGGCCAATTAGCATCTGTTCAATTGACCAAGAAAACTTAGAATGTACATTGCTATACCGTGCAGGAGGAAGAGGAACGCAGCTGCTCTCTTTAAAGCAGCCAGGCGATATGGTGGACGTGCTAGGACCATTAGGAAATGGATTCCCACTAGATGCCAGCAACTCTGGTGAAACGGCATTACTAATCGGGGGAGGTATCGGTGTGCCACCGCTCTATGAATTGGCATCTAGATTACAGCAAAAAGGGGTACGCACGATCCATGTCCTTGGTTTCCAGTCAATCGGTGATGTTTTTTATGAAGAACAATTTAAGGCTCTTGGTGAAACACATATTGTTACAGCGGATGGAAGCTACGGCTCAAAAGGGTTTGTAACAGATTTATTAATGCAAGAGAAACCTGAATTTGACGTTTTCTATAGTTGCGGCCCTACGCCAATGCTAAAAGCAATTGAACAAACGTATCCTGATAAATTAGGATTTCTATCTTTCGAAGAGCGTATGGGATGTGGAATTGGTGCTTGCTATGCCTGCGTGTGCGAAACAACTGACGCTGTGTCGCAAGATTATTTAAAAGTATGCAGCGATGGACCCGTTTTTAAGAGAGGAGTTGTAGCACTATGAACCGCCTTCAAATAGAACTTCCAGGTTTATCATTGAAAAACCCGATCATTCCAGCTTCCGGGTGCTTTGGCTTTGGCCAAGAGTTTGCGAATTTATACGATTTATCAACATTAGGTGCAATTATGATTAAAGCGACGACGCTGGAGACTAGAAGAGGAAATCCTACGCCGCGTGTAGCTGAAACATCATCAGGTATGCTGAATGCTATTGGTCTTCAAAACCCTGGGTTAGAGCATGTGCTGGAGCATGAACTTCCATGGCTTGAACAATTTGATGTGCCCATTATTGCGAATGTTGCTGGCACAGAAATGACCGATTATGTAGCGGTTGCAGAAAGAATATCAACCGCCAACAATGTGAAGGCGCTTGAACTAAATATCTCTTGCCCCAATGTAAAATGTGGAGGTATTCAATTCGGCACTGATGCCAAAACAGCAGGTGAGTTGACTGCAGCCGTAAAGGCTGTTTCTGAAGTCCCTGTTTATGTTAAGCTTTCACCTAATGTCACGAATATAGTTGAGATTGCCAAAGAAGTAGAGGCAAGTGGGGCAGATGGAATTACAATGATTAATACACTAGTTGGTATGCGCCTACACCCTTCAACTGGCAAGCCTATTATTGCAAATGGTACAGGTGGACTTTCGGGCCCAGCCGTGAAGCCTGTGGCGATTCGAATGGTTTATGAAGTCAGTAAAGAAATTTCGATTCCGATTATTGGCATGGGTGGCGTAACAAACGCTGAGGATGTTATTGATTTTCTATCAGCCGGAGCGAGTGCTGTCGGAGTAGGAACAGCAAACTTTGTGGACCCATTTGTTTGTCCAAAAATAATCGAAGAGCTTCCTCAAAAACTAGATGAGATAGGATACAGCAAACTAACAGATTTGATTGGAAGGAGCCATCGTTAAATGACAGATAAGCCTATTATTGCCTTAGACTTCCCAGGGGAAGAAGACGTTTTTGCCTTTTTAGAACAATATAATGAACCTCTATACGTAAAAATAGGTCTAGAACTTTTTTTACAAGAAGGTAGTTCAATCATAAAAAAAATAAAAGATTTAGGACATGAAATTTTTCTAGATTTAAAATTGCACGATATACCAAACACAGTTAAATCAGCTATGCGCGGGTTAGCAAGATTAGGTGTTGATATGGTAAATGTACATGCTGCAGGCGGTAGTGAGATGATGAAAGCAGCACTTGAGGGGTTGCAAGAAGGAACTCCAGTTGGAAAAAAGAGACCTCTACTAATCGCTGTTACGCAACTTACTTCTACAACGGAAGAAGAAATGCAAAAAGAGCAAAAGATCATGACAACACTTGAGGAATCAGTATTGAATTATGCACTTCTAACAAAAGATGCAGGCCTTGATGGTGTTGTTTGCTCTGTTTTGGAAGCAAAGGCAATCGAAGAAGCTTGCGGCAAAGAATTTTTAAAAGTCACACCTGGTATTCGTTTAGAAGGCGGCGAAGCGCATGACCAAAAACGTATTGCCACACCAGCAGTTGCAAGAGAAAAAGGCTCGACACATATTGTCGTAGGCAGAGCGATTACGCAAAGTGTTGATTCAGTAGAAAGCTATCATACGGTTTTAGAGCAATGGGGAGGACAATAATATGACAATGACAATTCAAAAAGAAGTAGCGCAAGGTATGTTGAAGGCAGGGGCGGTTTCCATCAATCCAACCAACCTTTTTACATGGGCATCTGGCATTAAATCACCAATCTATTGTGATACGCGTCTAACCATCTCTTATCCAAACGTACGAAAGACCATTGCTAAGGGACTGGCACAGTTAATTCAGGAAAACTTCCCAGTGGCAGAAGTGGTTGCGGGGACCGCCACAGCAGGCATTCCACACGCTGCATGGGTAAGTGATCTTCTAGATTTGCCGATGGTCTATGTTCGTTCTAAGCCAAAAGGGCACGGACAAGGCAATCAAACAGAAGGGAAACTACATAGAGGACAAAAAGTAGTTGTTGTGGAAGATATTATTTCTACTGGTGGTTCAAGCATTAATGCAGTAGAAGCACTTCGACGTGAAGGGGCAGAAGTCATAGGGGTTGTGTCTGTGTATTCATACATGTTGAACCGAGCAGATGAGAATTTCACAGAAGCAGGCGTACCGTACAAAAGCCTGACTAACTTTGAAACATTAGTCGAAACAGCGAAAGAGAACCAGGAAATCCAACCCTCTGATATTCCAGGACTGCTTCAATGGCATGCTGATTTAAAAGAAGGAAAGCTTTAATAGAACTAGCAATAGAAATATTGTAGTAGGCTTATGCAGACTGTAGACAAATTTAAATTTTGTTTGCAGTCTTTTTGTATTACTTATATGTGATAATTGTATTCAATCAAAAAATCTAACATTGTAAAGGCCATTACCCTTCCGTAAGTCAACTGTTCTGCATTATATATAAGTAAGATGCTTTAGAAGGAGGGGAGAATTGGACAATCAAATACAAGCGTTATTCGGATCTTTAATAAATGCAATAGGTACAACAATCGCAGCAATTGGAAACACGCCATCAATAATAAAAAGTGAAGAGGCATCAACCTCTCTTGAGTTAGTCGGAGGAACTTTACAAGCTACGGGAGGAGCTTTAGTAGCAGATAGTATCAAACAATATTCATTAGGGAAATTGGGTATACAGCTAAAAGTAATTGGTAATCTAATCACAATAATTGCCATTGTCGCAACGGCAAATGAAGAAGATAGGATAAAGTTGGAGATTCAAGAATCTCTTACTGAAGCAACTGGTGGGAGTCTTTCCTTTGTGGCGGCACTAGAAGAGGAACCAACTCCCCTTGCTTTATATGAAATATATGGTAGCTTTTTAGAAACAGTTGGATACTCCATGGTAGCTCTTGCTGGAATTAAAACACTTAGAGGAGAAGAAAGCGAAACAATCAATACAATCGGTTGGTGGATTGAGGTGATTGGCTCAGTTATTGGCTTTATAGGAGTAGCAAAAGGTATTCGCAATGAGTCTGGGCAACCTGAAGCAAGTTGGTTGGAGACAGACTAGTGATTGTGTAGGTATTAATTATTATATGATGATACTGCTATTACATTGGCATAATTAATAAAAGGGAATTAGGTAGAAAAAAGAACCGCCAGCTGAAGAGCTAGACGGTTCTTTACTATTTAGTCTTTTTTCAATTTCATAACAAGCTCTTCATCTGGTGTAACAAAAATAGTTTTTTGTTCAAAGTAGATGACAAAACCAGGTTTTGAACCATTTGGCTTTTTAACATGGCGAGCTTCCGTATAATCAACAGGAACGGATGAAGATTCGCGAGCTTTACTAAAATAAGCTGATAATGTTGCCGCTTCTCTTATTGTTTCTTCATCTGGATCGGCATCATGTATAACAACGTGAGAGCCTGGGATGTCCTTTGTATGCATCCATACTTCAGATTTTTTGGCGACTTTAAAGGTCAGGTAGTCATTTTGTTTATTATTTTTGCCGACTGAAATGCGTATACCAGTGGAAGAAATAAAATCTTCCGGCATTGGTTTCGTTGGTTTTTTTCTTCGTTTGTTCGCACGCATTTTCATAAATCCTTGCTCTGCTAACTCTTCGCGGATTTCTTCAATGTCATGAGGAGATGCTTGCTGCACTTGTTGAGACAGCATCTCAAAATACGTAATGTCATCATTTGTCTTGTCAATTTGTTCTTGAATCATAATAAGCGCATTTTTTGCTTTGTTATATCTTGTATAGTAGCTTTGCGCATTTTCAATAGGCGTTTTTCGTTCGTTTAAAGGTATAGTTACAGCTGCTTGATTTTCATCATAATAATTTTCAACGGTGATTTCTTTTGCGCCTTTATCAAAATTATAGATGTTCGCCATTAGCAACTCGCCATATAGTTGATACTGGTCCAGCCGTGTTGCCTGCTGCAAATCTTTTTGCAGTTTTTTTAGTTTTAACTTTAACTTGTTCACTTCGTTTTGCAGCCAACGTTCTAAATCGCCTGCCTGTTGTTTGACGCGATCTCGTTCAGCCCTTGCAAAGAAAACACGATCTAACAATGAGCTTAATGTATCAAATGATGTAGACTTGCCATCTAGATGTGTTAAGGCTGTTGGGGAAAAATGAATTTTACCATTCGCCTCTACGTATGTAGGCTGGTCGCCACCGTGCTGGAACGATTTAATATAGGAGTTAAAGTAATCGGCGGCAGCGTCATGATTATTCTCTATACGATATAAGAACTCTTTCGCATGAAGTGGAGAAAAGCCTGTGAAATGCTGAACGATGTCTTGTGCTGTTTTCTCCGTCTCAAAGAATGATTGTAATGCTACTGTATCCGTCTCTGTTGGATTTACTTTATCTTGCGGCGGTGGTGCAATATAGGCTTGACCAGGAAGCACTGTACGGTAACTATTCAGGGAAGGTGGCAAGTGTTTTAAACTATCCACAATTTTGTGCGACTCTTTTTCTATTAAAATAAGATTACTATGCCTTCCCATGATTTCTGCAATTAATTCTCTTGTGATACGATCGCCAATTTCATTTTTACTTGTAATTGTAAAGACGATGATTCGGTCGCCGTCAATTTGGCGAATAGATTCGATAATTCCGCCTTCAATATGTTTGCGTAAGAGCATGCAAAACATTGGCGGTTCAGATGGATTTTCTACTGATTGGTCCGTTAAATGGACACGGGCGTATGATGAATGGATTGAAAATAATAGTTTATGGTTTTTTCCATTTGCCCGGATTGTTAGAATTACTTCTTGTGCATTCGGTTGATGCACTTTTGCGATGCGACCTGTCGTCAGCTTTTGTAATTCTTTGGTCATCGCTAATGTAAATAAACCGTCATATGCCATATGGTATTCCTCTTTCAACACGTTTTGTTCTATCTTAACATTTTTTAAAGGCAATATGAATTTATGGAGCCTATTATGTGCTCAATAGACCATAAAAGAAAATACAAAAAAGGGATAGCTGAAGCTTTTCTAGAATATAAAACTGAGGGGTACTTTTCTGGAATCAGAGAAGTGTGAGAATGAAGGGGGTATTTTTTATGGCAATAGATTTTAATAAACCGGCTAATCGCTTTACATATTCTACTAGAGAAGCGGATCATACGTGGATTGATAAAGTGAATGAAATATGTGAAGTGAAAGGTAAAAAGGTTTTAGATATTGGGTGTGGCGGAGGAATTTATACAAAAGCATTGGCCAAGATGGGGGCTGCAGAAGTTACAGGTTTAGATTTTTCAGAACAGCTATTACATACGGCAAAAGAAAACTGCAGGGACTATGATAATATAAATTTCAAATTAGGAAATGCTTTAGATACAAAATTGGCTGATGAGCAATATGATATTATTTTAGAAAGAGCAGTTATACATCATATTGATAATTTAAATGCGTGTTTTCAAGAGGGATATCGATTGCTAAAACCAGGTGGTGTCTTCCTTATTCAAGACAGAACGCGAGAGGATTGTCTTCTGAAAGGCAGCGCCACTAATATAAGAGGATACTTTTTTGAGAAGTATCCAAGTTTGATCGATAAAGAAATTTCTAGAAGATACCCGAGTCATGATGTGATGCAATTCCTTAAAGAAAATGGTTTCCATCCTATCGAAGAATATAGTTTATGGGAAACTAGAAAAGTTTATCAATACCTCGATGATTTAATGAAAGATATTAAGAATCGAACAGGTCGTTCCATTCTCTATGAACTGAACGACGAACAAGTAGATGAGCTTGCGGTATACATTAAAGACCAAATCAATAGTACAACTAATAATCCTATTATTGAAAAGGATAGATGGACTATTTGGAAAGGCATTAAGTCGTAATGTAGAAAACAATTTAGGAAATCTATTGAATAAAGATTAAGGATAAAACAAGAGTAGATAGGTCCTACCAAGCAATTTATTAGAGCTTCAATAGAATAATGATAAAAAGAAGTGCCGGACAAATGTGAGATTTTACTTTACAGAGTGTTCGGTTTTTCTATGAGTTAAAACAATTAGTTTCAGCCATTAGAGGTTTTTAGAATGATATATTATTTAAAACTTCTCTACTAGTCAATGTACGCAAGATTTATTTCTTGTGCTATACTTATTAGATAGAATGCAAAGAAGGATGTGACGGGCCTTGGTTCGAAGTATGACTGGTTTTGGCAGGGGTGTCACAACAACGGAACAATTGCAGTTGACCGTGGAAATCCGCTCGGTAAATCATCGTTTCTTGGAAATTTCAACGAGATTTCCAAAAGAGTGGACGGAAGCAGAAGTATTTGCAAAGAAGCTACTCTCTACAAAAGTAGCAAGAGGAAAACTCGATGTATCCGTAAATGTGAAAGAAATGGAACCACTTGGTCAATCAATACATATTAATTGGCCATTAGTCGATGCATATATTGAGGCGCAAGAGGAGCTTAGCAGTAAGCTTCCGCTTACAAAGCAGTGGTCTATGGCTGAGATATTAGGCTTAGAAGAAGTCGTCACGGTAAAAACAAAGGAACTGTCTAAAGAAGAGGTCTTAGCAGCCATCGAGCTTGCAACTGAAGAAGCTGCTTCTGTTCTAGTTGGAATGAGGCAAAGAGAAGGTTTAGAATTATTAGAAGCAGTTCGACGTTTAAAAGCAATGCTAGAAGCGCAGATTACGATTATACAGAAAGGATCTGCGATGGCTGTGGAAAAGTATCGTTCTAAACTCTTGGCTCGTATTCAAGAAATTTGCCAAGCTGACCATGTTGAAGAGCGTGTTCTGATGGAAGTAGCTGTATTTGCAGAAAAAGCGGATATAGCTGAAGAAATTGACCGTTTGAGCAGCCATTTAAAACAGGTGGATGAAACCTTAAGAGATGAAGCTGCAATTGGCCGAAAATTAGACTTCTTAATGCAAGAGATGAACCGGGAGATTAATACGATTGGTGCTAAAAACCAATCAGCTGAAGTAGCAAGCGCGGTTGTTGAAGCTAAGTCAATTCTTGAGAAAATGCGTGAGCAGGTTCAAAATATTGAATAGTGGCTTGGATTATTGTATGATTATTTTTTTGAAACATGAGGGAGAGTTATGAGAAAAGAACGTGGATTACTAATTGTCTTATCAGGTCCATCAGGCGTAGGCAAAGGCACTGTTCGTAAAGAACTGTTTTCACAGCCGGATACCAATTATGAATACTCGATTTCTATGACTACGCGCAAACCGCGCGAGGGTGAAGTCGATGGTGTGGATTATTTCTTTAAGAGCAAAGAAGAATTTGAAACATTAATTGAACAAGGCAGACTGCTTGAATTCGCCAATTATGTGGGGAATTATTACGGTACGCCAATTGATTATGTAAATGCTACACTTGATGCGGGCCGCGATGTGTTTCTTGAGATTGAAGTACAAGGAGCAGCGCAAATACGCGAAAAAGTGCCGGATGGCTTATTTATTTTCCTTGCGCCACCAAGCCTTTCAGAGTTGCAGGACCGCTTAGTCGGCCGTGGCACAGAAACGGAAGAAGTGATTGCAACACGCATAGCCGCTGCAAATAAAGAATTAGAAATGATGAATTTGTATGATTATGTTGTGGAAAATGATGAAGTACAATTAGCTTGTGACCGCATCAATGCGATTGTACTGGCAGAGCATTGCCGACGCGAACGTGTGGAAAAACAATACCTAGCTATGTTGAGAGGAGAATAAACGATGTTATACCCATCTGTTGACGTTTTAAAAACGAAAATTGATTCTAAATATTCACTTGTAAGTCTTGCCGCTAAAAGAGCGCGCTCTATGCAGGAAGGAAGCCCAAATTTACTAATGAGATATGTATCTCACAAAAATGTTGGGAAAGCGCTTGAAGAAGTAGCTGCAGGCGTCTTAACAAAAGAGGAACAAGACGAAACAAAAATTTACGAAGACGAAGTATAAGCATCTATTCGGGCATCCTATGTAATTAGGATGATTGGATACATAAAATTTGTATTCCGAAACATTTTCCCGACAACCGAATGATATAGGTTGAAAATATGGCTTCTTTAATTCATACGATCTATTAACAGCCGCAGCTCCCAGGGAAAACTTTCTTTGGGGGCTTGTGTTTTGAAAGGAAGAGAAAAATGCTTTCAAATAAAAAAATCTTACTTTGTGTTACTGGCGGCATTGCCGTTTATAAAGCTGTTGCTCTTGTTAGTAAATTAACCCAGAAGGGTGCGCATGTAAAAGTCATTATGACAGAATCTGCAACACGATTTGTAACGCCACTCAGCTTTCAAGTAATGTCTAAACATGATGTTTATACGGATACGTTTGATGAAAAGGATTCAAATGTGATAGCCCATATTGATTTAGCAGATTGGGCAGATCTGATCATCGTAGCGCCGGCTACAGCCAACACTATTGGTAAACTGGCAAATGGTATAGCGGATGATATGGTGACAACAACATTACTTGCAGCAACAGGGCAAGTGTGGATAGCCCCTGCTATGAATGTACATATGTATGATCATCCAGCTGTAAAGCGCAATGTAGAAACACTTACACAGGATGGTTACCAATGGATTGAACCGGATGAAGGTTATCTTGCATGTGGCTATGTTGGAAAAGGACGACTAGAAGAACCAGAGAAAATTGTTGCACTGGTAGAAAGTTATTTCATGCCAAAACACTTGCCTTTAAAAGGAAAGAAAGTGGTAGTGTCTGCAGGCCCTACACGAGAAAGAATTGACCCTGTTCGTTTTCTGACGAATTTTTCAAGCGGGAAAATGGGATATGCAATGGCGGCGGCTGCAGCGAAATTGGGAGCACAAACGATCTTGGTTTCTGGTCCTGTTTCAATAGATCCTCCAAAGGGTGTTCAAGTAGTACCAGTAGAAAGCGCTGAAGAAATGCTGCAAGCCATCCTAAAAGAGTATGATACAGCGGATATTGTTGTTAAAACTGCAGCTGTGGCAGACTATCGACCGAAAGAAACTTTTTCCCGCAAGATGAAAAAGCAGCCAGGCGATTCAACGATAGAATTAGAACGGACAACCGATATTCTTTTGACATTAGGTGAACGAAAACAGCACCAATTATTGATTGGTTTTGCAGCTGAAACGAATGATGTCATCAATTATGCTAAAGGTAAATTAGAAAAAAAGAACGCCGATTATATTGTAGCCAATGATGTATCAAAAACAGACCGCGGATTTGGGACAGATCTAAATACAGTTACGCTTGTCGGAAATAATGACTATCAAGTAAACTTCTCACAACTTCCGAAAGAAGAGCTTGCTTTAAAATTGTTTGAAACTATATTAAAAAGGCAAGGATTGTGGAATTAAAAATTACTCAAGCTTGATAGCTGTAAAATAACCATAACCGCTAATTTCAACAATAGAAAGGTAGTGGTAATAATGATATTACCCTAACATGATTGCGCAAGTAATAGTGGATGTGTCCGCATATCCTGTCGACCGGCCTTTTGATTACAAAGTGCCTGAAGAATTACAAGAGCTAGTCGAGGTTGGCTGCCGTGTAAAAGTACCATTTGGCAAAAGAAATGTTCTGGGATTTATTACAGCTTTACAAAGTGAAAGTGATGTACCGAAGGACAAGCTTAAACCCATTGCCGAACTGTTAGATATCGAGCCCATTTTAACGAATGAAATGCTAGAGCTGGCTAAATGGATGACAGACCATACGCTGTGTTATGAAATTGATGCTCTGCAAGTTATGCTCCCATCCGCATTGCGTGCGAAATATGAAAAAACAATCCTTCTAAAAGAAGATCCTACTTATTTGCCAGAGGAACTACAGCAGCTATTCGGAAATAAAACGGCCATTCCTTATAAAAAAGTAGAAAGTGCCAATCTATTAAGGGTGCTTAAATCTTGTATGAAGAATGGGTATGTAGAGCAAAAAACAGTTGTCAAACAACAAGGCAATGTGAAAGAAGTCCGCAAAGTCAAAATAGCAAGCAATTATGAGAGATTGCAAGAGATTGCTGAAAGTATCCCTCCACGAGCTAAAAAACAGCGGCAAGTCGTAGAATGGATGGCTTTGCATGTGGGAGAGGAATTTACTCCTAATGAAATATGTGAAACGGTGAGTGTGACGCCACAGGTTGTAAATGCGGTTATTGAAAAAGGAGCGGCCACATATTTCCAAGAGGAAGTGTATCGTGATCCATTTTCAAAAGAAGTGAAGGGTTCAATTCCTCTAGCCTTAACAGATGAACAAGAAGTAGCCTTGAAAGAAATTTTACATTCTGTAAAATCACGTCAAGCAACAACCTATTTATTGCATGGCATCACAGGAAGCGGCAAGACAGAAGTATACCTACAAGCAATCCAGGAAGCGATTAATAGGGGACAAGAAGCCATTGTATTGGTACCTGAAATATCCTTGACACCACAGATGACAGAACGCTTCAGGGCTCGCTTTGGCGATTTGGTTGCAGTAATGCACAGTGGATTGTCAAAGGGTGAAAAATATGATGAATGGCGAAAAATTGGTCGTGGAGAAGTTAAAGTAGCAGTTGGAGCAAGGTCAGCTGTTTTCGCACCTTTTACAAATTTGGGCCTGATTATTCTAGATGAAGAACATGAATCGACGTATAAACAAGAAGACACGCCTCGTTATCATGCAAGAGATATAGCAATTTGGCGCAGCGAGTATCATCATTGCCCCGTTATATTAGGAAGTGCTACCCCTTCCCTTGAATCGTTTGCGCGTGCAAAGAAAAATGTCTATACATTATTAACGCTAGAAAAAAGAGCGAAACAGCAATCTCTTCCGAAAGTGGAAGTCGTTGATATGCGAGAAGAGCTCCATAATGGCAACCGGTCTATGTTTTCAGGTGCATTAATGGAAGCAATGGAAGATCGGTTGAAGAAAAAAGAACAAATGGTATTGTTTCTGAATCGTAGAGGTTTTTCTTCTTTTGTGCTATGCCGAGATTGTGGAACAGTCGTCCAATGTAAAAATTGCGATATATCCATGACATATCACCGGTCTTCTGAAAAGCTTAAGTGTCATTATTGTGGTTATGAAGAACATGTTCCAACAGAATGTCCAGAATGCCATAGCGAACATATTCGATTCTTTGGCACAGGCACACAAAAGATAGAAGCAGAAATTTATAAGCTATTTCCTGAAGCTCGTGTTCTTCGAATGGATGTCGATACAACAAGGCAAAAGGGTGCCCATGAGAAGATATTAGAAGACTTTGGGAACTTAAAAGCAGACATTTTGCTTGGTACGCAAATGATTGCTAAAGGATTGGATTTTCCAAAAATCACCCTTGTCGGCGTATTAAGTGCTGATACCTCATTGAATTTACCGGACTTTCGAGCGGCAGAGCGGACTTTTCAATTGCTTACACAAGTAAGCGGACGAGCAGGACGGCATGATTTGCCTGGTGAAGTCATTGTCCAAACATACAGTCCGGAACATTACGCAGTCCAGCTGTCGAAAGAGCAACAGTATGCACCATTCTATGACCAAGAAATGATGATGCGTCATCAATTCGCTTATCCTCCTTATTATTTTGTAGCGCTTATCCAAGTTACACATGAAGATGTACTCATGGCAGCAGAATATGCAGGAAAGGCAATGGATTTTTTAAAGCTAAAACTATCCAGCCAAGTCGGGCTAATTGGGCCTACACCTGCGTCTATAAGCCGCGTCCAAAATCGATATCGTTATCAATGTTTGATAAAATATAAAATAGAACCAAACCTAACCGAAACGTTAAAACAACTGATACGGATTTATCGGACGGACTGGATTAAGAAAGGCATCCAGCTAACAGTTGATTTAGATCCTTCAGTTATTTAATAGATAGAACGGAGAAAAGAATATGGCCTTATTAGAGATTGTTAAAAACCCAGCAGAAATTTTAAAGAAAAAAGCAGCAGAAGTTACACAATTTGATAACAACCTAGCGCAGCTTTTAGATGATATGTATGAAACAATGGTAGAAAATGATGGAGTTGGAATTGCAGCACCTCAAGTGAATAAAAGTATTCAAGCGGCTGTTGTCGAGCTTGGAGAAGAACGGGATGTTCTCGAATTAATTAATCCGGTTATTGTGGCAATATCAGAAGATACGGATACGGATATTGAAGGATGCTTAAGTTTCCCTGATGTATATGGCGATGTGGAACGTCCGGTATACGTAAAAGTAGAGGCGCAAGACCGAAATGGAGACTTATATGAACTAGAAGCACATGATTATGATGCTCGCGTCATCCAACATGAGGTAGACCATTTAAACGGCATTTTATTTGATCAAAAAATAACTAAAACGTATACACTTGAAGAAATCGAAGAGATGTACGCAGACGAGGAGGAAGAAGAGTGACATCGATTGTATTTATGGGAACACCAGACTTTTCTGTTCCGATTTTGCGTATGATTCAGGAAGAAGGCTATCATATCCAAGCTGTCGTAACACAGCCAGATCGCCCAGTCGGACGCAAACGGGTCCTAACGCCTCCACCTGTAAAAAAAGCGGCTGTGGAACTTGGGTTGCCAGTCATCCAGCCTGAACGTTTAAAAGGTTCAGAAGAACTAAAGCAGATTATTGACCTACAGCCTGATTTGATTGTCACAGCAGCATTCGGGCAGCTTTTACCTAAAGAATTGCTTGAGACGCCAAGACTCGGCTGCATTAATGTCCATGCATCACTATTGCCGAAGTATCGCGGCGGTGCACCAATCCATCAAGCGGTGATAGATGGTGAAAAAGAGACAGGCGTTACAATTATGTATATGGCAGAAAAACTAGATGCTGGCGATATTATTGCAAAGCAAGCTATGCCAATAGAAGAAGACGATACAACCGGTACACTCTTTGATAAATTAAGCATTATCGGCCGTGATTTATTAAAAGATACATTGCCTTCTATCATCGAAGGGACGAATGAGCGCATTCCACAGGACGAATCGAAAGTGTCGTTTGCTCGTAATATTTCCCGTGAACAAGAACGTATTGATTGGTCACAAAGCAGTACAGCGATTTATAACCAAATCCGAGGTCTGCATCCTTGGCCGATTGCCTATACAACCCTTGATAATCAAAACGTTAAAATTTGGTGGGCTAAAAAATCGACTGCTACGCATACTGAAAAACCAGGCACTGTCATTGCGATTGGCAAAAAGTCTTTTACAGTTGCTACAGGAGAGGGTCAAGCCATTGATATATTGGACTTGCAGCCTGCGGGTAAAAAACAGATGGAAGCCGTTAATTACTTAAATGGTGTTGGTTCAAAATTGCAGATTGGGGATCTTTTTGAATGAGTAAGAGTAAGAAAAAAAGTAGT
The DNA here is from genome assembly GCF_059759115.1 of Rummeliibacillus sp. GQ308. Taxonomy (NCBI): domain Bacteria; kingdom Bacillati; phylum Bacillota; class Bacilli; order Caryophanales; family Caryophanaceae; genus Rummeliibacillus; species Rummeliibacillus sp. GQ308. The sequence continues at coordinate 792,186 of NZ_JCAXDQ010000001.1, forward strand.
AATAATGCTATTTGGGACGGTAATGTCCGCGATGCCGCCCTTTCTATTTTGTTGGCTGTCGACCAGCAGCAAGCCTATAGCAACTTGCTGTTACACCAAACAATTGAAAAATACAAAATTGATGCTAAAGACCGCGGACTCCTTACGGAAATAACGTATGGCACACTCCAACATAAGATGACGCTTGATTACTATTTAGAGCCATATGTAAGAGGAAAGCTAGATAATTGGGTACGTTGGCTATTGCGCTTATCTCTCTATCAAATTGTATATTTAACAAAAATACCTGATCATGCAGCCGTCAACGAAGCAGTTGAAATCGCCAAGAGGCGTGCACGACATCGAGGTGTCAGCGCAACAGTAAACGGCATTTTGCGTTCTATACTAAGAGAAGGATACCGTGATACGACACTCATAGAGGATGATGTTTTGAGATTGTCGATTGAATCCAGCCATCCTGAATGGCTTGTTCGCCGTTATATTCAAGATTATGGATTAGAAAAAGCAGGTGAAATGCTGTTTGAAAATAATATGCCACCACACCAAACGGTTCGTGTAAACACGGCGAAAGCGACTGTAGAAGAAGCACTTCGCAGTTTGTGGGATGATGGCTTTTCAGTCAAACGGAGTGAAGCAATACCTGAATGCCTTCATATTTTAGAAGGACAAGCAGCTCGCTCGAACGCCTTCAAAGAGGGCTTAATTACGATTCAAGATGAAAGCTCTATGTTGCCTGCATATGCGCTCGATGTTACGCCAGGCATGAAAGTATTAGACATGTGCGCAGCACCAGGTGGAAAAACAACACATATAGCTGAAAAAATGAACAATCAAGGCAAGCTTATAGCAACAGATTTACATGCACATAAAATTCGCTTGATCGATCAAAATGCAACGCGTTTAGGCTTATCCATTATTGAACCAGCAGTATTGGATGGCAGGAAAGCTGCAGAACAATTTGGTGAAGAGTCATTCGATCGCATTTTAGTAGATGCACCATGCAGTGGTCTTGGTGTCATACGCCGGAAACCGGATATAAAATATACAAAAAATGAGAGCGACCATGAGTCTTTGCAAAAAATTCAGCTGGAATTATTAAATACAGCCTATATTTTATTAAAAAAACAAGGCAAAATGGTTTACAGTACCTGTACAATTGATAAAATGGAGAACGACGAGACGGTTGCTGCATTTTTAAAAGCGCACCCAGATATGGAGCTAGCGCCAATTGAAAATGCACCTGATGCGTTTCCGCCATTGAAAGAGGAAGGCATGATACAGGTCTTTCCACAAGATTTAGGCAGCGATGGTTTTTTTGTCGCGGCTTTTAGAAAAAAAGGAGGATCCACAAACTAATGGATCATGAAATAAAAACAGCAAGAGTAAAAAAAGAAAAACCACAGCTACGCGAATCAATATATTCTCTATTACCAGACGAATTACAAGACTGGCTGAAAGAAAACGGAGAAAAGCCTTTTAGAGCAGCCCAAATTTTTGAATGGCTCTATGTGAAGCGCGTAAAAAGTTTTGATGAAATGACTAATCTTTCAAAAGGCTTACGTGATAAATTGCAGCAAGCATTTGCTTTTAGTACGTTAAATACACTAATCAAGCAAGAATCCAAAGACGGCACTATTAAATTCCTTTTCCAATTGCAAGATGGCTATTCCATCGAAACTGTTTTAATGGCGCATGATTACGGGAATTCAGTATGTGTAACAACCCAAGTAGGCTGCAGAATTGGCTGCTCTTTCTGTGCTTCTACATTGGGAGGATTAAAACGCCATTTACTACCTGGTGAAATTGTAGAACAAGTAGTAAAGGTACAACAAGCATTGGATGAAAAGGATCAGCGAGTTAGCTCAGTAGTCATCATGGGTATCGGTGAACCATTTGATAACTACGATGCTATGATGCAATTCTTAAAAGTGATCAACCATGAAAAAGCATTAAATATTGGCGCAAGACATATCACAGTATCAACAAGCGGCATAATTCCGAAAATCTACAAATTTGCAGACGAACAATTGCAAATTAACTTTGCACTTTCATTGCATGCGCCTAACCAAGAGCTGCGTCAGCAATTAATGCCAATTGCAAAAGCATATAAATTGCCTGAATTAATGGAGGCAGTACGTTATTATACTGAAAAAACGGGTCGTCGAATTAGTTTTGAATACGGGCTTTTTGGTAGCGTCAACGATACTGTTGCACATGCGGAAGAATTAGCAAAACTGATCAAAGGTATTAAATGCCACGTGAATTTAATCCCTGTCAATTATGTACCAGAACGCGATTATGTTAGAACACCGCGCAATAAGATCTTTGATTTTGAAAAAACATTAAAAAATCATGGTATTAACGCAACAATCCGTCGCGAACAAGGGTCGGATATTGATGCGGCTTGTGGCCAATTGCGGGCGAAGGAGAGAAAAGAAGAAACAACCCACTAATGAGGTGATCTGTAGTGAGATATACAATCGTCAGTGATATAGGAAGAAAACGAGCTTTAAATGAAGATTGTGCTGCATTCATCTCCCGCGCCGACTCATACCAGCTAGCTATTGTAGCGGATGGTATGGGTGGGCATAATGCAGGGGATGTTGCTAGCAAAATGGCTGTTAAACAATTAGAAGAGTATTTTATAGAAGCAGATGGTGCCAGTTTTGAATCTACTTCCAAAACAGAAGTTTGGTTAAAAGAAACAGTTAAAAGCATCAATAGCTCACTTTATAAGTACTCTTTAACACACGAAGGCTGCCAGGGAATGGGGACCACATTAATTGCTGTTGTCTTCAAAGACACAAATGCTGTTATTTCTCATGTTGGAGACAGCCGTGTGTATTTAATATCATCTGAGGAAGTTCGCTTAATCACAAAGGACCATTCTTACGTCAACATACTTGTTGATAATGGGGAAATTAGTGAAGAAGAAGCTAAGAGTCATCCGAAGAAAAACTATATTTTGAAATCATTAGGAACAGAATCTACTATTGAACCTGATAGTTATCAAGTTGAGATGATGGATGATACCTATATGCTGATTTGTTCGGATGGCTTAAGCAATAAACTAACAAATGAAGAGATGCAAACCATTGTGATGAATACATCAACTATAGAAGAAAAAGGTGACGAGCTCGTCCAATTAGCAAATGATTTGGGCGGAGAAGATAATATTACACTAATCCTTTTATCGCAAAGCCATGAGGAGGTGTAAGCATGCTAGCTGGAAAAAGAATTAGCGGCCGCTATAAAATCTTAGAAGTAATAGGCGGCGGAGGCATGTCGAATGTCTACTTGGCTCATGATATGATTCTTGACCGAGATGTTGCTATTAAAATACTGCATTATAATTTTAATGATGAACAGGAAATGCAAAGACGGTTTCAAAGAGAGGCGCTCTCTGCTACTAGCCTTACTCATCCGAACATTGTGAGCATTTATGATGTTGGCGAGGACGGCAATATGCACTATCTGGTAATGGAATATGTGAAGGGGCAAACACTGAAACAATACATACAAAAATATGCCCCGTTAGCTGCAGCGAAAAGCGTCCAAATCATGAAACAATTAACTTCAGCAATTGCTCATGCCCATCAAAACCAAATTATCCACCGAGATATCAAACCACAAAATATTTTGATGGATGAAGAAGGTAATGTGAAGATTACAGACTTTGGTATTGCAATGGCTTTAGAAGATACTTCTTTTACACGTACCAATTCAGTTTTAGGAACTGTTCATTATTTATCACCAGAGCAGGCAAGAGGTGGTACAGCTACTAAGAAATCGGACATCTATTCTTTAGGAATCCTGTTATATGAATTATTGACAGGTCAATTGCCATTTTCCGGAGAATCAGCGGTCTCAATTGCTTTAAAACATTTGCAAACCGAAACACCTTCTGTACGGGCAATTGTGCCGGGGATTCCTCAAAGTTTAGAAAACGTGGTTTTAAAAGCAACTGCCAAAGACCCTGTGCACCGTTACCAATCAGTGTGGGAGATGGCGGAAGATTTAGAAACAGTCCTTTCTGATGAAAGAAGCCATGAAGCGAAATTTCAGACTCCAATTGATCATGATATGACAAAAGTTATTCCAATCATTAAAGAACCTGTTGAAGAAAAAGATTTGCAAAAAACAATGGCAATGCCTATCAGAGACAAGGCGATAGAAGAACCAGCACAACCAATTAAAAAGAAGCAGAAAAAGAAGAAAAGAAAATGGTTGATTCTCAGCGGATTGCTCATTGCACTTGTGCTTATTCTACTGTCATTATTGTTTATCTTTCCAGATCTGTTCAATGAAAAAAGATATCCAATTCCTGATGTTTCCAAACAACAGACAGATGAGGCAATTACCAATTTGAAAAATGCAGGTTTCGAAATCGGTGAAAAAACAAAGCAAAATTCGGACGATGTGAAACGAAACCATATTATTATGACCTCCCCAGGTCCAGACAATGAAAGAGCAAAAGGAACGAAAATTGATCTTGTCATTAGTAAAGGGCCCAAAAAAGTGGAGATCTCAAACTATACGGGAAAAGACATTGACCAAGTGAAGGACCTTCTGGAAAGACAAGGTTTTAAAGATGTTGAGGTTGAGGAGGACTATTCAGACGAAACGGAAGGTATCATTATCAAGCAATCGATTGATGAAGGCAAGAAAGTGGTGCCAGGTGATACGTCCATTAAACTGATTGTCAGCAAAGGGCAGGAACAAGAACATGTTTCAAATCTCGTTGGCTATGACGAAGAGGCTCTTAATACCTATGCTAAAAGCTCTGGATTCCACATTCATATTGGCAGCGAAAAATACTCAGATGATGTTCCTAAGGGTCAAGTAATTTCACAATCTCCATCAGCAGGTGAAGCGTTAGCTGTCGGTAGTACGATTGAAGTAGTTTTATCTAAGGGACCTGAAGAAAAGCCTGTAAAAACATACGTAAAAACAGTGAACATCCCTTATGAAAAAGAGAGTGAAGGCGAGCCGCAACAAGTACGTATCTATATTCAAGATAAAACGCATAAGATAAATGATGTTTACCAAGAATTTCAATTGTTCTCCTCTCAGGAAAAACGATTGCAATTTGAAGTTGAAAAAGGCCAGCAAGCACGATACAGAATCATACGAGATGATAAAGTAATTATAGATGAAACGGTTTCTTATGATGATTTGTCATAATATTAGATAGCATAAATGAGATGAATTAGGAGGTATGGTATGCCAAATGGCCAAATACGAAAAGCATTAAGTGGTTTTTATTATGTGAAGGATGGAGAGAAGCAAATTCAATGCCGCGGACGAGGCGTTTTCCGCAATAAAGGGATTACGCCGCTTGTGGGTGATCACGTTGAATATGAGGTAGAGGGCAACAATGATGGCACAATTACAGCAATTGATCCCCGGAAAAATGAACTTGTCCGTCCGCCGATTGCGAATATAGATCAGGCTATTCTCGTTTTCTCAACGACAGAACCGGCATTTAATTCGCTTCTGCTCGACCGTTTCTTAGTGGTGTTGGAATCGTTCCACATCCATCCTATCATCTGTCTAACTAAGACGGATTTGTTATCGATAGAAGAAAAAGAAAACATAGCATCATATGAGCAGGATTACAAAAATATAGGTTACACCATCTTGGAAACCTATAAAGAAGATCCAGAATTACTAAGTAAAATGGCTCCATTGCTGCAAGGAAAAACCACAGTTTTAGCTGGACAATCTGGTGTTGGAAAATCAACCCTGCTTAATTCGATCATGCCAGCACTTGGTCTAAAGACAGGCATCATTTCAGAAGCCCTTGGCCGAGGAAAACATACAACGCGGCATGTAGAATTAATTGAGATTGCGGGAGGCCTTATCGCAGATACTCCGGGATTTAGCTCTTTTGATTTTGATGAGATTGAAAAGGAAGAATTAACTCGTTGTTTTCCTGAATTGGATGAACTATCAGAACGATGCAAGTTTCGTGGGTGCCTGCATTTAAAAGAGCCAAAATGTGCTGTGAAAGAGGCGTATGAATCTGGCGGTATTAAAAGTTATCGCTATGAACACTATTTGCAATTTTTACAAGAAATCATGGACAGAAAGCCGAGGTACTAGTAATGATTAAAATCGCACCATCTATTTTAGCAGCTGATTTTTCAAAATTGGCTGAAGAAGTAAAAGCTGTAGAAGAAGCAGGAGCTAAATTAATTCATATCGATGTTATGGATGGCCATTTTGTTCCTAATATCACGATGGGTCCCATTGTAGTTGACGCGTTGCGTCCTGTAACAAATCTGCCATTAGATGTTCACTTAATGATTGAAAATCCTGATCAGTATATAGAAGAGTTCGTAAAAGCAGGTGCGGACTATATTACTGTACATGTGGAAGCATGCAGACATTTGCATCGCACGATTCAGCTAATCCGTTCACTTGGTGCAAAACCAGGAGTTGTATTAAACCCTCATACACCAGTTGAAACCATTCAACATGTCTTAGAAGACATAGACTTAGTACTGCTCATGACAGTAAATCCAGGTTTTGGCGGACAAAAGTTTATCCATTCTGTCGTTCCGAAGATTGAAACATTATCAGGTATGATTAAAGAAAAGAACTTGAATGTGGAAATTGAAATTGACGGCGGTATTAATGCAGAAACGATTAAACCTTGCGCTCAAGCAGGCGCCAGCATTTTTGTTGCTGGTTCAGCCATATACGGACAAGAAGACCGTAAGGCTGCATTGCAAAGCATTTTAACAGCAGGAGAAGAAGCGATCAAATGACAACTGTCGTTATTTGTGCTGGCGGACCGAAGGAGGAAATCGTTACAGGCGATTTCCTCCTTTCGTTTAAAAATGCGGTATTTATTGGAGCCGATCACGGTAGCATAACATTGATGGATCATGGGATTATGCCAGACCTGGCTATAGGAGATTTTGATTCGCTTACAGAGAGTGAATGGTCTAGGATACAAGAGCGCGTATCAGGCATTGAACATCATCCACCGCAGAAAAATGAAACGGATACGGAGCTTGCCGTTATCAGAGCTTTGGCATACAAGCCGGAAAAAATTATATTAATTGGAGCAACAGGTGGAAGATTAGACCATTTTGAGGCAAATATGCGAATGATCTATCGATTACAAGAAATGCATCCATCTATTGAATTTAAAATTATAAATAAAATGAATTCTTTGCAATTTTTTCAGCCTGGCGAACATAAGATAGTAGCAGATTCCTATTTCAAGTATATATCCTTTTTTGCGTATGGTAGCAATGTCTTAAATGTTACTTTGAAAAACATGCTGTACGAAACAACGGATGAAATCATTGATTTAGGGACGACTCGTTTTACGAGTAACGAAATAGTGGGTGAATATGCGTCTATTTCTTTCACACATGGCATATGTTTAATGATAAGAAGTACAGATGATAAGGAGTGACCAGTTGAAAGTATACACATTTCAATTACCAAAAGTAGTGAGTAACTTTGCGCGTTTTTGTTTGCAAATGGTATCTAATGATTCGGCAGGGCCTAAAAAAACAGCAACAGCCTCGAAAAAGAAAAAAGGGAAAGAAAAAACGCCAAGTTGAGAAAATCAACTTGGCGTTTTAATGTTAAAATTAAACGCGTTCAACTTTACCTGATTTAAGTGCACGAGCTGAAACCCATACACGTTTCGGTTTACCGTCTACTAAGATACGAACTTTTTGTAGGTTAGCTCCCCAAGTACGTTTGTTAGCGTTCATTGCGTGAGAACGATTGTTACCAGATACTGCTTTACGTCCAGTAATCACACATTTTTTTGGCATATTAATTCCCTCCTCATAAAGAAGTTGAAAAATTTATGATTTCACTTCGGTATTTCACATACTTTAATAATTTAACACACACTTTTCGCCATTGCAACTGATTTTGACCCTCTTTCAAGAAAAAAGCCTTTACACTTAAAATCATTTAAACATTCTTGTGAAAAATATTGAAAATAACAAAATCGCTTTACCTGTTGCTCATTTCTATCTGTCTATAGTTAAATGTAGTTTTATAGTACAAATGCAAAAAACTATTGTATAATGTGCAAAGAGTCTAGATAATGTTGTCCTTTGCAAAGAATTGATAGTACAATAAGAGATAGTCGAAAAATCAGGAGGAGTTATTATGTCAGTAGAATTGAAAAATGAATTCGGTCGAATTGATATCTCTAATGATGTAGTTGCACAGATTGCAGGGGGTGCAGCAATTGAATGTTACGGCATTGTCGGCATGGCTAGTAAACATCAAATACGCGATGGTTTAACAGATATACTTCGCAAAGAAAATTTTGCAAAAGGCGTGATCGTTCGCCAAGATGGCGAAGATATACATATAGACATGTATGTCATTATCAGTTATGGAACAAAAATTTCTGAGGTTGCATATCAAGTCCAATCCAAAGTAAAATATACACTCGATCAAACACTGGGAATGAGTGTTCATTCTGTAAATATTTTCGTGCAAGGTGTTCGTGTGGCGAACGTGTAAGAGGAGGAACTAAAAACTTATGAAGTCATTAGACGGGATCAAATTTGCGGAAATGGTGGAGGCAGGCTCCCGCCATTTATCTCAAAATGCAGAGTATGTTGATTCGCTAAATGTATTTCCTGTGCCAGATGGCGATACAGGAACAAATATGAATTTATCGATGACGTCTGGCGCCAAAGAAACGGCTGCTCATAAAACAGAAAACATCGGTAATACAGCACAAGCCTTATCTAAAGGTTTATTGATGGGGGCACGCGGTAATTCCGGCGTCATACTTTCTCAATTATTCCGCGGTTTTGGAAAAGCAGTAGAAAAAGAAGATACATTGGATTCCATAAAATTTGCACAAGCGCTAAAGCATGGTGTTGACACAGCTTATAAAGCTGTTATGAAACCTGTAGAAGGTACTATTTTGACTGTTGCGCGCGTTGCTGCAGAAAAAGCTGTAGAAGTCGCTGAACATGAACAAGACATTCGTGTAGTGATGGAAGAAACGTTAACAGCGGCAAAGGAAGCGCTTGCCCAAACTCCTGAAATGCTACCTGTTCTAAAAGAAGTAGGCGTAGTAGATAGTGGTGGACAAGGTTTAGTTTTTGTTTATGAAGGATTTACAGCGGTATTAAAGGGTGAGGAAATTCCTACTGCTACCGTTGTGGAATCACTTGATGATTTAGTCAACGCAGAGCATCACAAGGCGCAAGATTTCATGGACACTTCAGAGATTGTATATGGCTATTGCACAGAGTTCATGGTGCGGTTTGAAGAAGGAAAGAAACCATTTGAAGAGGAATCTTTCCGAAATGATATGAGCAAATTCGGTGATTCATTACTTGTTATTTCAGATGATGAAGTCGTAAAAATCCATGTGCATTCCGAAACGCCAGGAGAAGTAATCTCCTATGGCCATCAATATGGAAGCTTGGTCAAAATAAAAGTAGATAATATGCGTCTACAACATACAGCTATTGTTGGTGAAGATCATCCACAAGGAGATACAAAAAAAGCGGCAGAAAAAGAAGTGAAGAAGCATCCTTATGCGATTGTTACAGTGGCAATGGGCGAAGGTGTGGCAAGACTTCTTGAAAGTATTGGAGCATCCTATGTCATAGAAGGTGGACAAACAATGAACCCTTCTACAGAAGATATCGTAAATGCTGTTAAAAAAGTTGGCGCTGAAAAAGTGTTAATCTTGCCGAATAACAAAAATATTGTCATGGCAGCAGAACAAGCTGCAGAGCTATTAGAGATTGAGGCAGCAGTTGTGCCAACTAAGACAATTCCACAAGGTTTGGCGGCGGTTCTTGCTTTCAATCCTGACCAAACAGTTGAAGAAAATAAAAAACATATGGCAAATGCAAGTACGAATGTTAAGTCTGGACAAATTACTTTTGCTGTCCGCGATACGACAATTGATGGCATTGAAATTCATAAAGATGATTTTATGGCCATTAATGAAGGCAGCATTATTCAAGCAACCCCTTCTTTGAAAGTAGCATCAGAGCTTCTGCTTAGCGATATGATTGATGAGGAATCTGAAATCGTAACCGTGCTTTATGGTGAAGACATTCAAAAAGAAACAGCAGACGAATTAGTACATTTCATTGAAGAAAAATATCCTGATGTAGAAGTAGAAGTTCATAACGGCAAACAGCCGCTATATCCTTATATCTTCTCAGTAGAATAAGAAAATAGGACGAAGAACAGCTAAGATGATCGCTTAGCTGTTTTTCTTATGGTGAAACAAAAAAGTTTGGTTAAACGCTAGTATTCGTGTAAAATTGAGATAAAGTTAAACTTAACGCACTAGGGGTTATATGTCTCTTTATGCGAGATTAGTAGGAACAAGGAATCTTACGGACAACTATTCATTTAAGCTTAGATGGGAAGGTATCGTCCGGTAATAATATTGGATAAAACATTCATAAAAATTGGAGAGAAATGATATGAAATATACATCTGTGTTCGATATTATCGGTCCTGTTATGATTGGACCATCATCATCTCATACTGCTGGCGCTGCTCGCATCGGCCGAGTTGCAAGAGATTTATTTGGACGCCTTCCAAAATGGGCAAAGATTCATTTATATGGCTCATTTGCGGAGACATATAAAGGACATGGAACAGACGTAGCGATCATTGGTGGATTGCTAGATTACGAGACATACGATGAACGCATTAAAACAGCATTCCAAGACGCAAAGAATGCCGGTTTGGAATTTGAATTTATACCTGAAACAGATCATACCGAACATCCAAATACAGCCCGGATTGTAATAGGAGATGACGAAACAGAAATGTCAATCGTCGGTATTTCAATCGGTGGTGGTACAATTGAGATAACAGAACTTAATGGATTCCCGCTTCGATTGTCTGGAGGCATGCCTGCTATTTTAGTTGTGCATAATGACCGTGCAGGCTGTATTGCAAATGTGGCGAAATGCCTTGCAGAATATGATATTAATATTGGCCATATGGAAGTATCTCGTAAGGAGAGAGGAAATATGGCGTTAATGGTCATTGAAATTGATCAAAATATTGACCAATCTATAATGGAAGAAATCGAACTTCTACCAAATATCACCAAGGTGACACGCATAAAAAAATAGGAGGAAAAAAAGATGGAAGTCTTATTTCATAATGTAAGAGAATTAGTTGAACGCGCTGAAAATGAAAATAAGCTTATTTCAGAGATCATGATAGAACAAGAGATGTTAATGTCTGAAAGAAGCAGAGAAGAAATTATTGCCCAAATGGAAAATAATTTAAAAGTAATGGAAGAAGCACTTGAGAAGGGTTTAAAAGGCGTAAAGTCTGTTACAGGTTTGACAGGTGGGGATGCCGTTCTTATGCAAAATTATATTCAATCAGGCAAAGGTCTATCAGGGGATATCTTGCTAGATGCTGTTAGCAAAGCTGTAGCGACAAATGAAGTTAATGCAGCAATGGGGACAATATGCGCTACACCAACAGCGGGATCTGCAGGCGTAGTTCCAGGTACGCTTTTTGCTGTGAAGAATAAATTAAATCCAACAAAAGAACAAATGGTACGCTATTTGTTCACATCAGGTGCATTTGGTTTTGTGGTTGCTAATAATGCTTCTATTTCTGGTGCAGCGGGCGGTTGCCAAGCAGAAGTTGGCTCAGCTGCAGCGATGGCAGCAGCAGCGATTGTTGAAATGGCTGGCGGTACACCTGCACAAAGTTCGCATGCTTTCGCTATTTCCTTGAAAAATATGCTCGGCCTTGTTTGTGACCCTGTTGCAGGACTTGTAGAAGTACCATGTGTGAAGCGTAATGCTATGGGTGCAGCCAATGCAATGGTTGCTGCAGATATGGCTCTAGCGGGCATTACTAGCCGAATTCCAACAGATGAAGTCATTGGTGCCATGTACCGTATTGGTCAAACAATGCCTACTGCACTAAAAGAAACTGCGCAAGGCGGTTTAGCTGCTACACCAACCGGCAAAGCGCTACAAGCAAAAATTTTCGGTGGAGCTGTTTTAGAACGTGGCTAATCTGTTCAGCCCTGTAACAGAGCTGAAAGGTGTGGGTAAAGCTTCTGCTGAAGCATTGCAGGCAATGGGCATTGAAACAGTCGAGAATCTCATTTGGACATTTCCATATCGCCATGAAGATTTTCGCTTAAAAGATATAGCAGAAACGCCTCACAATGAGCGCGTTACTGTAGAAGGGCGCATTGAAAGCGAACCAGCTGTACTTTATCTAGGGAAAAATAAGTCTAGAATGCAGCTGCAAGCTTTAGTGGGTCGCCACCTAATTAAACTAGTATTTTTTAATCAAAACTACTTGCGGACTAAATTGTCGCCGGGCATGGTTGTGACAGTTACAGGGAAATGGGATCGTGGAAGACAAGTCATTAATGTGAGCAACATTACATTTGGCCCGAAAACAGATCAAGCGGATTTCGAACCAGTTTACAGTTTGAAAGGAAAGCTGTCACAGAAAAAGTTCAGACAATTTATGAGGCAGGCATTGGATGATGCCAAAGCGGATCTTCCGGAAACATTACCTGCAAGCATACGTAAGGAGTATAAATTGCTAGATTTGCCGGATGCTTTGGAAGGTGTCCATTTTCCGCAAGATGCTGCTCATGCGAAACAAGCTAGGCGAAGATTTGTTTATGAAGAACTGCTACTTTTCCAAATGAAAATTCAAGCACTCAGAAAAACAAGAAAGCAACAAGAACATGGCATAGAGATCCATTATGATTTAAAAAAAGTACGTCAATTCATCCAATCGCTGCCTTACGAACTGACTCAGGCGCAGAAAAAAGTGGTGAACGAAATCTCTCGTGATTTGTTGATTCCTGAACGTATGAATAGGCTCCTTCAAGGAGATGTTGGGTCTGGGAAAACAGTCGTTTCAGCTATTGCACTTTATTCTGCTGTCACAGCAGGCTTTCAGGGTGCCCTAATGGCGCCCACAGAAATTTTAGCTGAACAGCATGCTGCTTCACTTGATGAATGGCTAAGGCCGTTCGGCGTAGAAGTTGCTCTCTTGTCAGGCTCCATCAAGCAAAAAGCAAGGAAAGAGCTATTACAGAGATTAAAACAAGGCGAAGTTGATATATTAATAGGGACCCATGCGCTTATCCAGCCAGATGTAATGTTCAAACGATTAGGCTTAGTCATTACAGATGAACAGCACAGATTTGGTGTGGAACAAAGAAGGATATTACGTGAAAAAGGGGAAAATCCTGACGTTCTTTTCATGACAGCAACACCCATTCCTCGTACTCTTTCAATCACAGCATTTGGAGAGATGGATGTATCCATTATCGATGAAATGCCTGCTGGTAGGAAAAAGATTGAAACCAGTTGGGTAAAACATGAACAATTTGGACAGGTCCTCCTACAAATGGAGCAAGAGCTCTCTCAAGGCCGTCAAGCATACGTGATTTGCCCGCTCATTGAAGAGTCCGACAAACTAGATGTTCAAAATGCAGTTGATGTGTATCAACAATTAATTACTTTATTTAATGGTAAATATAAGGTTGGCTTGATGCATGGCAGATTGCCTGCTCAAGAAAAAGATGCTGTCATGCGAGCATATAGTGACGGAGAACTGGATGTATTGGTGTCAACGACAGTTGTAGAGGTTGGAGTCAATGTCCCGAACGCCACTTTTATGGTGATTTATGATGCAGAGCGCTTTGGTTTAGCTCAACTTCATCAATTGAGGGGGCGTGTCGGACGAAGTGATTTTCAGTCTTATTGTGTATTAATTGCCGATCCTAAAAGTGAGGAAGGAAAAGTTCGAATGCATTCAATGACAGAAACGAATGATGGCTTCCAATTGGCAGAAAAAGATTTAGAACTTCGTGGTCCTGGCGATTTCTTTGGAAAAAAACAAAGCGGTTTACCAGAATTTAAGATGGCGGATTTAGTCCACGACTACAGAGCATTAGAGACTGCGCGGCAAGATGCAATACAACTAATTAATTCTACTGATTTTTGGCAAGATGATGAATATGGCCCGTTGCGAGAGCGTCTACGGGTGTCTGGAGCGCTAGATGGAGAGAGAATTGATTAAAAGGATGCAAGGTGGAGTGAAAACAACACTTGCATTCTTTTTTTTATATTTATATACTGATATTAGTACCAAGTGCTAATATTAAGGGGCGACGAAGAATAATATGAAGTACTCCAAGAAAGAACGACAATTATTATTGCAGCAAACCATAACAGACAACCCTTTCATCACAGATGAACAGCTAGCCTCAAAGTTTCATGTAAGCGTTCAAACAATAAGATTGGATCGTATGGAGTTGTCTATCCCTGAATTGCGCGAACGGATTAAAGATGTCGCAGCAAACAATTTTGAAAGTGAAGTAAAGTCCCTGCCGATCGATGAAGTTGTCGGCGACATCATTGATATTGAATTAGATGAAAGAGCCCTATCGATTTTTGATGTGGGAGAAGAACACGTATTTCAACGGAACCGCATTGCAAGGGGGCATCATTTATTCGCGCAAGCCAATTCATTGGCTGTTGCCGTGATTGATGATGATTTAGCTCTCACCGCACATTCTGATATATATTTTTTAAAGCCGGTAAAAGCAGGGCAACGCGTTATTTCAAAAGCTGTGGTCACAAGCAATGACAAAGAACGAAAACGAACGTTTGTGACAGTAACATCAACAGTTGATGGAAACACAGTTTTTACTGGGGAATTTGAAATGTACCGCACGAAAGGCAGTGAACATAAATGAAGTTAGCCGTAGACGGCATGGGCGGAGATCACGCGCCTAAAGCGATAATAGAAGGCGTATTTCAGGCGCTTGAATCGTCACAGGATTTAGAGGTTTTACTATATGGCCATCAAGAGAAGATGCAGCCGTATCTAAAGGAACATCCTCGTCTGAAGGTAATCCATTGTGAAGACATCATTGAAGGTACGGATGAACCTGTAAGAGCAGTACGCCGCAAAAAAGATGCTTCCATGGTTAAAATGGCACAAGCAGTTACGGATGGGGAAGCAGATGCTTGCATTTCTGCCGGTAACACCGGTGCATTGATGGCTGCGGGATTATTTATTGTACATCGTATTGATGGCATAGACCGTCCTGCTTTATCTACAACATTGCCAACGCTTGACGGTAGTGGTTTTGATATGCTCGATCTAGGGTCCAATGCTGATGCAAAACCTGAAAACCTTGTACAGTACGCAATAATGGGTAGCATCTATGCCAAAAAAGTGAGAGGCATTGAAAATCCAACAGTTGGTTTATTGAACATTGGTACAGAGGATAAAAAAGGTAATGATCTGGCTAAGCATGCGTTCCCTCTGTTAAAAGAAGCACCAGTCAACTTCATTGGCAACGTAGAAGCGCGTGAATTGCTTAATCATGCAGCAGATGTAGTAGTAACAGATGGATTTACAGGTAATATGGTTTTAAAAACTATTGAAGGTACAGCTGGCAATGTCTTTAGTATGCTGAAAGAAGCGTTTATGGCTTCCGCGAAAACAAAAGTAGCAGCATTGCTAATGAAAGATAAATTAAAAGACTTAAAGAGCAAAATGGATTACACCGAATATGGGGGTGCTGCATTATTTGGCCTTAAAGCACCTGTCATAAAAGCTCATGGGTCATCTAATGCACAAGCATTCGCGAGCGCGATACGTCAAGCTCGTCAAATGGTTGAATATAACGTTAGTAAAACAATTGATGAAACAATAACAACAAACGATTAAAAATGAAAGACAAGGGGAGAAAAATATGGTGAAAGTTGCTTTTGTTTTTCCAGGACAAGGCTCTCAAGTTGTAGGAATGGGACAAGAATTCCTTGCAGACAACGAGTCTGAAAATTATTATAAGCAAGCCGACCAATTATTAGGTTTCGAGCTATCCAAACTAATGCTAGAAGGCCCAAAAGAAGATCTCACATTAACATATCATGCTCAGCCTGCATTATTAACAACTGGCGTTATGATTGCTGATCTATTGAAAAAAGAAGGCATACATCCCTCTTATACAGCAGGCCATAGCTTAGGTGAATATGCGGCCTTAGTGACTTCTGATGTGATGTCATTTAAAGATGGTGTGCAAGCAGTACATAAACGCGGCGTATACATGAATGAGGCTGTACCCGCTGGAGAAGGGGCTATGGCGGCCATTTTAGGTCTTGATCGGTCAGCGTTAAAAGAAGTAACAGATGAAGTCTCACGAAATGGTGAGTTAGTGCAGTTAGCAAATTTAAACTGCCCAGGACAAATCGTGATTTCTGGAACAGCTAAAGGCGTGGAAGAAGCTTCTTTGAAAGCGAAAGAAGCAGGTGCGAAACGTGCTATTCCGTTAGTAGTGAGTGGTCCGTTCCATTCCGAATTAATGCGCCCGGCATCAGGTGAATTGAAAGAAATGTTGGCAAGCATCGAAATGCAAGATGCAAAAATCCCTGTCATTGCTAATGTCACTGCACAACCTGTAACGAAGAAGCAAGACATTCAATCATTGTTAGTAGAACAACTATACAGTCCTGTTCTGTGGGAAGATTCTGTACGCACATTACTAGAGGCAGGTGTAGATGTCTTTATTGAATGCGGACCTGGCAAGGTATTAAGTGGTCTTATTAAAAAGGTTGATCGCAAAGTGAAAACATACTGTGTATATGACTTGGCAACGTTAGAGCAAGTTGTAGAAGCTGCGAAGGAGTGGTAGAAATGGCTAATTTAACAGATCAAGTTGCAATTGTCACTGGAGCCTCAAGAGGCATTGGACGTTCGATTGCCCTATATCTAGCAAAACTTGGAGCAAAAGTAGTTGTCAACTATAGCGGTAGCAAAGAGAAAGCAGAAGCGGTAGCGAATGATATCCAAGAAAATGGTGGTACAGCTATAGCAGTACAAGCCAATGTGGCCAATAGTGACGATGTTTCAGCTCTTATGAAAGAAACCATTGATGCATTTGGAAGAATCGACATACTAGTTAATAATGCAGGCATTACGCGCGACAATTTACTTATGCGCATGAAAGAAGACGATTGGGATGCCGTAATGAATACCAATTTAAAAGGCGTCTTCCTTTGCACTAAGGCTGTTTCTCGCCAAATGATGAAACAACGTGCTGGTCGTATTGTCAATATCGCCTCTATCGTTGGTGTTTCCGGCAATGCAGGACAAGCAAATTATGTTGCTGCAAAAGCTGGCGTTATAGGTCTGACTAAGACTTCGGCTAAAGAATTGGCTGCACGTAATATTTATGTCAATGCTGTAGCGCCTGGTTTTATTGACACAGAGATGACAGAAGAATTGCCTGAGGATATTAAAGAACAAATGCTTGGTCAAATTCCGTTAGCTAAGCTAGGTAATCCAGAAGATGTAGCGAAAGTGGTTGCATTCTTGGCGTCCGATGATGCAAGCTATATGACTGGTCAAACTTTGCATGTAGATGGCGGAATGGTCATGTAACTTTAACTATTAATAATTTGATGTTTTTTGTATAATCATTGAGGGGAGGTGAACAATTTGGCAACAGTAATTGAACGTGTAACTAAAGTAGTAGTTGACCGTCTAGGTGTTGATGAAAGCGAAGTGAAGCCAGAAGCTTCTTTCCGCGACGATCTAGGTGCGGATTCACTAGACGTAGTTGAGTTAGTAATGGAATTTGAAGAAGAGTTTGATATGCAAATTGATGATGAGGACGCTGAAAAAATCGGCACTGTAGGCGATGCAGTAAGCTTTATCGAAAGCAAATTAGGCTAATTTTAAGTTTTTAAACACATACTATACTTGAAACTTCCCTTGCAGTATTCTTGCAGGGGAAGTTATATTTTTATCTAGGATTATTCAGCAGCGAAGTACATGCCTTGATTTGTAAGGAAACCTATGACAAGATGAGGGACTACTGATTGCTAATCACTGCCGGAATAACATTGCTAGTGGAGAATCAACTCAGCGCAGCTTTCCTATAATACTTTGCAGATTAGAAAAGAAAAAGGTAAAATAGAGGTGTATGAAATGGAAAATAAGAAGGTTGATAAAAAATGAAAATACAGGGACTCTCACAGAAAAATGGAGCAATTTCTGAACAATCACGTTTAAAATTTGCTCAATTACAAAAACAATTAGACGTGCATTTTGAGAATGCGAATTTATTGTATAACGCATTTACACATTCATCATTTGTAAATGAGCATCGTAGAAAGCTGTTTGAAGATAACGAACGCCTTGAATTTTTAGGAGACGCCGTGCTAGAGCTAACTGTTTCTAAATTTTTATTTCTAAAATTCCCAAAAATGAGTGAGGGTGAGCTGACGAAATTACGTGCAGCTATAGTTTGTGAATCTTCACTTGTTATGTTTGCCAATGAATTAAATTTTGGCGAATTTGTACTGTTGGGTAAAGGAGAAGAGATCACAGGGGGCCGAGAACGCCCAGCATTGCTAGCAGATTGCTTTGAAGCTTTCGTAGGCGCATTATATTTAGATCAAGGATTAGAAACAGTTGTAACATTTTTAGACAAAGTTGTGTTCCCTAAAGTGGAGCTCGGTGCTTTTTCACATGTGATGGATTTCAAAAGCCAATTGCAAGAATTAATTCAACAAAATAACTCAGGTACCGTGCAATACGAGATTATAAAAGAAAACGGTCCTGCACATAATCGTACATTTGAGTCAAAAGTTTTGTTGAATGACAAAGAGCTTGGCGTTGGTCATGGCAAATCAAAAAAAGAAGCAGAACAAAAAGCTGCTGAACATGCTATACGTGCATTTAAAGCCCAGTTAGCGAACGATCAGGAGGGTTAATTTTGTTTTTAAAACGACTTGAAGTGATTGGTTTTAAGTCATTTGCTGATCGAGTAGGAATAGATTTCGTACCTGGGGTAACAGCAGTAGTTGGGCCTAACGGTAGTGGGAAGAGCAATGTAACAGACGCTATTCGATGGGTGCTAGGCGAGCAGTCAGCCAAATCACTGCGTGGCATCAAAATGGAAGACATTATTTTTGCCGGCAGTGATTCACGTAAGCCGCTCAACTTCGCTGAGGTTTCTTTAATTTTAGACAATGAAGACGGACGCTTGCCTATTTCTTACAATGAGGTAAGCGTGACTCGTCGTGTCTATCGTTCTGGTGACAGTGAATATTTATTAAATAAACAGCAATGTCGATTAAAGGATATTACGGATTTGTTTTTAGATTCTGGTTTAGGCAAAGAAGCCTTTTCTATTATCTCTCAAGGACGAGTAGATGAAATTCTCAATAGTCGGCCAGACGACCGCCGTTCTATTTTTGAAGAAGCAGCAGGCGTATTGAAATACAAACAGCGCCGAAAAAAAGCGGAACACAAATTATTTGAAACAGATGATAATTTGCATCGCGTTCTAGACATTTTGCATGAATTAGATAAAAGGATCGAGCCACTGCATATACAAGCTTCTGCCGCAGAAGATTATTTAAAGATGTCCGAAGAAATGAAGGATATGGATTTAGCTGTTTTAGTTCATGACATGGAGCAGTTAAAACGTTCAATTGAACAGATTGTCAGCGAAAGAAAGAATGTTTTGGCGCAAGAGCAAGCCTATTCCAAGCAGATTGCTGAAAAAGAAGAAACTATTACAGCGTTTCGTCAAAAGGTTAGTAATCTCGATTCCTTGTTAGACGAATCACAACATCAATTAGTGGAAGTAAGTGCTGAGGCTGAGCGTTTCGAAGGAAGAAAAGTATTAGTAGCAGAAAAAAGAATGAATGCTAATACTCAACTGGAGAAGCTAAAGCAATCCTTACAAAAAGCAGAAGCATCGCTTTCTCATTGGGAACAAGCAAAAGTAACTCGTGAAGGTCAGTTAACGGAGCGTCAAAAGGATCTGCAAGAATTAAAAAGAGCAGTAAAGCAGTTAGAAGATCTTCTCAATCGCTCTTCTTCCGAGATACATGCTGAAATTGAACAATGGAAAAATACCTATATTGATCGCTTAAATGAAGAAGCCACTGTGAAAAATGAAGTAAAAAATATTACGCATTTATTGGCAGAGCAAGCTCAAAATGAAGTGAAGATTTCGAGCCAATCTATTGAGATGGCTGAAGAGCTTCAAACATTACAAAAAGAGCAACAGCGAACTGTCAAATCGCATGATGAAGTAACAAAAGAAGTTGCTCGAAAATTAGCAGAATATGAAGCTTGCCAAAAAGATGCCAACCATGCGAAAGCACAATATGATAAGCAACAAGAAATGCTTTTTAAAGGATATCAACACCTGCAGCAGCTGAAAGCAAGAAAAGAAACACTTGCGGAGCTAGAGGCAGACTTTTCGGGGTTCTATCAAGGTGTAAAAGCTGTATTGGTCGCACGCGAAAAAAATCAATTGAATGGTATCCACGGAGCGGTAGCTGAACTTATTCACGTAGATGGCGAGTATGCTAAAGCATTAGAAACAGCTTTAGGTGCTGCTATGCAGCATATTGTCACTGAAACAGATGGAGATGCAAGAAAAGCCATCTCATGGCTTAAACAGCAAAAAGCTGGCAGAGCAACTTTTTTGCCTAAAAACGTCATAAAATCTCGCAAAATAGCAGATAGTGTTTTGCAGACTGTTAACACCCATCCTTCTTTTATTAATACGGCGGATGAACTGGCTACTTACAATCCAAGCATAAGAACAATTGCTGAAAGCTTATTAGGCCACGTCCTAGTGGCACGAGATTTACAGGGTGCTTCACAAATAGCTAAAGCTTGTAATTATCGCTATCGCGTTGTGACGTTGGACGGTGATGTAGTAAATACAGGCGGTTCTCTAACAGGGGGGTCCGTTAAACAACAAGCTTCATTGTTTAGCAGAAAAGCAGAACTAGAAGGCCTATCTGAACAGCTTGTCCAAATGGAGCAATCGATTGGAAAAGCTGAAAAAATTGTAGCTGACTGGAAAAAGCAATTTGAAGAAAAGTCTACCCAGCTTGAAGAATTACGCTTGCAGGGTGAGGAATTGCGTTCCAAAGAAGTTGAATATAGTGCTCACTTGCGTGAAATGGATACTACTATCAAGCGGTTATCACTAAGAGTCTCCATGTTCACAGACGAACAGCAAGATGCAACAGGCCGCAAAACCACTCTAGAACAGCAATTAGAAAGCTTTGCAAAACGTCAAAAAGAACTAACAGAAGAACTGACGGAAATTAATCGTACAGTCGAAGAGTTGAATGCTTTACAACAGCAAAGTGAGACAAAGCGAGATGCCTTGAAAGAAGAATATGCCCTTAAACGTTCTCAACTAGCAGTCCTTAACGAACAAGTCACACAGCTAAAATCAGCTGTTGCGGAAGCTACATCACAAGTTGAACAAGCAAAAGAAGAAGTGAAATATACGTCGAATGAGATGGATTGGCTGCTAAATGGCGGAGATCTAAATGGCCAAAGCGAGGAAGAAATCCAGGAGACCATTGAACGTTTACAAAAACAAAGAGAGACTCTTGTACAAACGGTAGAACGTACTAAAACAGAGCGCATGCAAATGCAGCAACAGGTAGAGCAAATCGACCTCGACTTAAAGGAATTACAACGTGTTCATCAAGGTATGCTTGATGGTATACGAAACTATGAAGTAAAACTAAGTCGTTTAGATGTAGAATATGAAAATTTGGCACAACAAATGGAAACAGATTATGATATAACATTTGAAGATGCCTTATTGCAACATGACCATGATACAGATATTGAGGCAGCACGACGTAAAGTCAAACTATTGAAACAATCGATTGCAGAACTTGGGACAGTTAACTTAAGTGCAATTGAGGAATATGCGACTGTTTCGGAACGCCATACATTCCTAACAAATCAACGTAATGATTTATTAGAAGCGAAAGAAACTCTGCACGAGGCGATTCGCGAAATGGATGAAGAGATGACAAGTCGTTTCAAGGAAACCTTCTTCGAAACGCGTGCACATTTCCAAAGCGTTTTCCGAGAATTATTCGGCGGAGGTCATGCTGATTTAGAATTATTAGATCCTGATAACTTATTAGAAACAGGCATCGAGATTGTTGCCCAGCCACCAGGGAAAAAGCTTCAAAGACTTAGCCTGCTTTCTGGGGGAGAAAGAGCTTTAACAGCTATTGCGCTGCTGTTTGCAATTTTAAAAACAAGGCCAGTACCATTCTGTATTCTAGATGAAGTAGAAGCCGCATTAGATGAATCTAATGTTAATCGTTATAGCCAATATCTAAAGCGATATAGCCAAGAAACACAGTTTATTGTCATTACCCATCGGAAGGGTACAATGGAAGGCGCGGATGTATTGTACGGTATCACAATGCAAGAATCCGGTGTTTCTAAGTTAGTTTCTGTCAAACTTGAACAAGAAGTACCCGTACCAACATAGTACAAAGGAGTGAATAATATGAGCTTTCTAAAACGTATGAAAGAAAAACTCACAGGCGGTCCGAAAAATGATCCTGCTGAAATGGAAGACCTGGAGCAGGGTGAAAATGCGGGAATAGTAGAAGATGCACCGTCAAATGATATAGATGTCAAAGAAGCGGTGAAGGAAGAACAGGTAGAACAATCTACTGAAGAACATGATCACGAAGAAAAACAAGACGAGCAGGTAGGGCTAGAAGAAAAAGAAGAATTAGAAGAGGAACAAGAAGTATCCTCCGATGAAGAAGAAAATAAAGAAGAAGCAAAATCAAAATGGGGCTTTTCTGCTTTCTCTATTACGGAAAAATTCAAATCTGGCTTAGCCAAAACGCGTAATTCCTTTACCTCAAAGGTAAATGATCTTGTAGCACGCTACCGCCATGTGGATGAAGAGTTTTTTGAAGAGCTTGAAGACCTTTTATTGCAAGCTGACGTTGGCATGGAGACCGTGATGGAGCTAACGGAAAAATTGCGTTTTGAAGTACAACGCAAAAATATTAAAAATACAGATGGTATCCAAGCGTTGATTTCCGAAAAGCTGGTTGAAATTTATGAACAAGGCGAAGAGGATATCACAAGCTTAAATATACAAGAAGATGAGTTAACGGTTATTTTATTTGTTGGCGTGAATGGCGTGGGCAAGACCACAACTATTGGCAAACTTGCTCACCGTTTAAAGCAAGAAGGGAAGTCGGTTATACTCGCTGCCGGCGATACCTTCCGAGCTGGTGCTATAGACCAGTTACAAGTATGGGGAGACCGTGTAGGCGTTGAAGTGATTAAACAGTCAGAAGGATCAGATCCAGCTGCTGTTATGTATGATGCAATCCGTGCAGCGAAAAATCGTAAAGCAGATGTATTAATTTGCGATACTGCCGGTCGGCTGCAAAATAAAGTAAACTTAATGAATGAGCTGGAAAAGGTTCATCGTGTCATTTCCCGGGAAATTCCGACAGCGCCTCATGAAGTTTTACTTGCACTCGATGCTACAACAGGACAAAATGCTTTACAACAAGCTCAAATATTTAAAGAAGCGACAAATGTTACTGGTATTGTATTAACAAAGCTAGATGGTACAGCAAAAGGCGGTATTGTACTTGCTATTCGCAATAAATTGCATATTCCCGTTAAATTTGTCGGTCTCGGAGAACAAATGGATGATTTGCAGCCGTTTGACTCTGAGCGATATGTTTACGGCCTTTTCGCGGATGCTTTAGATGAACAACTGGCTGAAGAAAAAGAATAGTTAGCGAAACGCAAGAATGTCGTATGTTCCTACTGCTGCATTCTTGCGTTTTTTTTGAATGAAAGTCGAAAAGACAAGTAATTTTACTTGACGGATAGAGGTTTTGAAATTAAGATACAGTAGAGTATGTATAATCGAGGGGAGTTTCAGTATGTTACTTGAAAAAACAACACGCATGAACTTTCTCTTTGACTTTTATCAAGCGTTGTTGACGGACAAACAAAGAAGTTATATGCAGCTTTATTACCTAGATGATCACTCATTGGGGGAAATAGCAGAAGCTTATGAGGTGTCACGTCAAGCAGTTTACGATAATATTCGCAGAACTGAAGCGATGCTTGAAGAATATGAAGAAAAACTTCAATTGTTTGAGAAATTCCAAAACCGACAGAAAATAATAACAAAGCTTTCAAAAAGTATGGCAGATATCCAAGCAGACAGCAAAGAGGTATTATCGCTGATTGAACAGCTTAAAGAATGGGATTAGGAGGCGATTTTTATGGCATTTGAAGGTTTAGCGGAGCGGCTCCAAGGAACGATCAATAAGATTAAAGGTAAGGGGAAAGTAAACGAACAAGACGTAAAAGAAATGATGCGCGAAGTTCGTTTTGCTTTAATCGAGGCCGATGTTAACTTAAAAGTGGTTAAAACGTTTATAAAAAAAGTTAGTGAACGTGCTGTAGGTCAGGATGTAATGAAGAGTTTGACACCTGGCCAACAAGTAATCAAAATCGTAAAAGATGAACTAACAGAATTGATGGGCGGAGAGCAAAGCCCGATTAAATTTGCGACTAAGCCGCCTACTGTTATTATGATGGTAGGTTTACAAGGTGCCGGTAAAACAACGACTACCGGTAAATTGGCTAATGTATTGCGTAAAAAATACAATCGTAAGCCATTGCTAGTTGCAGCGGATGTTTATCGTCCTGCAGCGGTTCAGCAATTGCAAACACTTGGTAAACAGCTTTCGTTGCCTGTTTTTGCTTTAGGTACAGATATTTCGCCTGTGGAAATAGTGCGCCAAGCATTAGAAAAAGCCAAAGAAGAACACCATGATGTTGTCTTGGTCGATACAGCTGGACGATTGCATATCGATGAAAATCTAATGCAGGAATTAAAAGATATCCGTGGCTTAAAGGAACCAGATGAGGTTTTCCTAGTAGTTGATGCAATGACAGGGCAAGATGCTGTAAACGTAGCGGAAAGTTTTAATGAAGCTGTAGGCATTACTGGCGTTATATTGACAAAATTAGATGGCGATACACGTGGTGGTGCGGCGCTTTCTATTCGTTCTGTAACAGAAAAGCCAATTAAATTTGTTGGTATGGGCGAAAAAATGGATGCGCTGGAACAATTCCATCCAGAACGTATGGCTTCTCGTATTCTCGGCATGGGCGACGTTATGACCCTAATTGAAAAAGCTCAGGCTACAGTTGACGAGGATAAGGCTCGAGAGCTTGAGGAAAAGTTCAAAACTCAAAGCTTTACTTTAGATGACTTCTTAGACCAAATGAGCCAAGTGAAAAAATTAGGGCCGCTTGATGAAATTTTAAAAATGCTACCTGGCGCAAATAAAATTAAGGGCTTAGAAAACGCAAAGATAGATGACAAACAAATTGGCCATATAGAAGCCATTATATTGTCTATGACGCCTGCTGAAAAAACGAACCCTGAAATTATCAATGCCAGCCGTAGAAAAAGAATTGCTAAAGGATCTGGCTCTTCTGTACAAGAAGTCAATCGACTGATTAAGCAGTTTGATGATATGAAGAAAATGATGAAGCAAATGACAGGTATGGCTCAAAAAGGAAAGAAAAAAATGAAACTTCCTGGGCTAGACTCCTTGTTTAAATAAAAAAAATAAGTTAAAATAATGTGTGTTAAGAAAAAACACTTTACAAAGTATTTAAAGCTTGATATCATACTATCTTGTGTGAAACTATTCGGAGGTGCAATTAAAAATGGCAGTTAAAATTCGTTTAAAACGTATGGGAGCAAAAAAATCTCCTTTCTACCGTATCGTAGTTGCTGATTCACGTTCACCACGTGATGGCCGCTCTATCGAAACAATCGGTACTTACAACCCACTAACTTCTCCAGCAGAAGTTAAAATCGACGAAACTAAAGCATTAGCTTGGTTAACAAATGGTGCAAAACCATCTGATACAGTTCGTAACTTGTTCTCAGACCAAGGCATCATGGAAAAATTCCATAACTCTAAAATCGGTAAATAATCGGAGGCGGTCTTATGCAGCAGCTGATCGAGACAATCGTAAAACCTTTAGTCGATTATCCAAACGAAGTGAAGATAACATGTGACGAAAATAATCATCGCATTGTATATAAACTTTCTGTCCACCCTAGTGATATGGGAAAGGTTATTGGCAAGCAAGGACGTGTTGCAAAAGCAGTTCGTACAATTGTTTACTCAGCAGCAGGCAACCATCGCGGCAAGAAAATTTATATCGATATTTTAGATTAATGAAACTAGGAAGGAGCATAATCCCTTCCTAGTTTTATTTTTAACATCGTGTTTTTTCTAAAGCAAATAGGATAAGTATTTGTCTTTTTCCTTAAAGTTTTGGAGTTCACTGAAAAAGTGAAGCTGTAGTAGGTTTTTCATTGAATATTAGTTTTTATAGACTATATTGAAAAGTGGAAGAGGGGCTTATTGTACTTCCTGAGGACATGTAGCAAACTCACTTCCAAGAGCTGATGATAATTTTTGAATAGTCTCCAATTTTGCTGTAGGGGCAATAGAGAAAATGGATATAATAAACTAGAGTGAATGTAAAGATCTCATAATTTAAAAGAGGTGAAAAAGATGGAATGGTATAACGTAGGGAAAATTGTTAATACACATGGCATACGCGGAGAAGTGCGCGTCATCTCCCAAACTGACTTTCCAGAAGAAAGATATGCAGTTGGCCAACAACTAGGGCTATTTAGAAAAGGGGATACAAAGCCGCTATTATTGACGGTCGCATCCTCCCGCAAGCATAAAAACTTTATTCTTCTTACATTTGAAGGCTATCCTAATATTAATGATGTAGAACCTTTCCGAGACGGCATTTTAAAGGTAAATGAAGAGCAATTAGAAGAAGATGAATTGCAAGATAATGAATTTTATTATCATGAGATTATTGGATGCACGGTTTATAACCAAGAGGGACAAGCTATTGGCCAAGTAAAAGAAATTTTTGAGACAGCTGCCAATGATGTATGGACAGTAAAGGGTGAAGATGGCAAAATGCACTATATCCCTGTAGTTGATGAATTTATAAAAGAAGTAAATATTGAAGAAGGAAAGATTGTAATCGAAGTGATAGAAGGTTTGCTATCATGATGAACATCCATGTACTCTCATTATTTCCCGAAATGTTTACGGGCGTCTTTGGCTCGTCTATTCTAAAAAAGGCGCAAGAGAAAGAAGCAGTCGGATTGTCTGTTACTGACTTTAGAGAATATGCCGCGAATAAACATGCGCAGGTGGATGATTATCCATATGGTGGTGGTGCAGGTATGGTATTGAAACCTGAACCACTTTTTAATGCGGTTGAGGCGCTTTCGAAGGATGGCAAAAAACCACGTGTCATTTTAATGTGCCCTCAGGGTGAACGGTTTACCCAAAAGAAAGCTGAAGAATTGGCCAAAGAAGAAGATTTACTGTTCCTATGTGGCCATTACGAAGGCTACGATGAACGTATAAGAGAACATTTAGTAACAGATGAACTCTCCATAGGCGACTTTGTTCTAACAGGCGGAGAATTAGCTGCTATGACGATTATCGATAGTGTGGTGCGTTTATTGCCAGGAGTGCTCGGCAATGATGATTCGCCCATTTTAGATTCTTTTTCAACGGGTATGTTGGAACATCCTCATTATACACGGCCAGCAGATTTTCGCGGAATGAAGGTGCCGGATGTTCTTTTATCAGGCAACCATGCGAAAATTGAGCAATGGCGTATGGAACAATCGTTAAAACGTACTTTTGAGAGAAGACCGGATTTATTAGTAGATATTGAACTAAGCAAAGAACAAAAAACATATTTAGAAAAACTTAAAAACGGCAAAGCATAAAAGAGAGGATCTCTTGCAATACATCTAAATTTATGATAATATTTGAGATGCATTTTATGAAAATGCCGAATTACGGTGTTCCGCTGTAGCAACCAAAGTGACCTGCAAGAGCATCTGTCCAAGGAGAGAAAACAATGTCAAACATTATTTCAGAAATCACTAAAGATCAACTTCGTACTGACATCCCTGCATTCCGTGCTGGTGATACAGTAAAAATCGACGTTAAAGTAGTCGAAGGTACTCGCGAACGTATCCAAGTATACGAAGGTGTTGTAATTAAACGTCGTGGTGGCGGTATCAGCGAAACTTTCACAGTTCGCAAAATCTCTTATGGCGTTGGAGTTGAACGTACATTCCCATTACACACTCCAAAAATCGCTAAACTAGAAGTTACTCGTCGCGGTAAAGTTCGTCGCGCTAAATTGTACTACCTACGTAATTTACGTGGTAAAGCTGCTCGTATTAAAGAAATTCGATAAGCTTAAATATGTTAAAAGAGAGCTGCATTTTAGCTCTCTTTCTTTTTGCTTCAAACGGCAAATCCCTGTACAATAGATATATAATGGGCACGCTTGTGAAACCGCTCTAGATGTATATTCTGGATTAATATCAAGGGGGCATCTTTTTGAAAAAAGAGAAAAAAGAAAAAAATGAGTTGTGGGAATGGACAAAAGCACTTGTGATTGCCTTTGTACTGGCTGCAGGTATCCGTTATTTATTATTTACACCGATTGTTGTTGACGGAGAATCAATGATGCCTACACTCGAAAACGGAGATCGTATGATTGTCAACCGGTTTGGCTACCATATTGGTGATATTCATCGCTTCGATATTGTTGTCTTTCATGCTCCTGAGAAAAAAGATTACATTAAACGTATTATTGGATTACCTGGAGATCGATTAATGTATAAAGATGATCAGTTATATATAAATGGCAAAAAGATTGCCGAGCCATATTTAAAGAAATATAAAGAAGAAATCATGGACGGTGGAACCTTAACAGAGGACTTCTCATTAAGGGATACGCCTAATGCAAAAGGTGATACAATCCCGGACGGTTATGTATTCGTTATGGGTGATAATAGACGGTATAGTAAGGATAGCCGGCATATTGGCATTGTACCGATCAGCAAAATTATTGGTAAAACAAACGTTGTCTTTTGGCCACTCGATCAAATGGGCAAAGTAAAATAAGGAGTGAACAAATTGACGATTCAATGGTTTCCTGGACATATGGCCAAAGCGCGCAGGCAGGTAACAGAAAATCTAAAGCTTGTTGATATTATTTTTGAATTAATTGACGCGCGGCTTCCGATGTCTTCTAGAAATCCTATGCTTGACGAAGTTATTCACCAAAAAACAAGGCTGCTTATTCTAAACAAGGCAGATATGGCAGATGAAGCACAAACAAAAAAGTGGCTGTCATTTTTTGAACAACAGGGCCAAAAAGCAATAGCTATCAATTCATTAGATAGTAAAGGGCTCAAACAGGTCACAAAGGCGGCGCAAGAACTGTTGGCGGATAAATGGGCTAGAATGAGAGCAAAAGGCCTTAAAACGCGCGCTATCCGTGCTATGATAGTTGGAATACCGAACGTTGGAAAATCGACGCTGATTAACCGACTAGCCAAGAAGAACGTTGCAAAAACAGGTAATACCCCAGGCGTTACAAAATCGCAGCAATGGATTAAGGTTGAAAAAGAACTAGAGTTGCTGGATACTCCCGGGATTCTTTGGCCTAAGTTTGAGGATCAAGAGGTAGGCTATAAATTAGCGCTCACTGGAGCGATTAAAGATGCTATTACCAATATGGATGACTTAGCGATTTATGGCTTGAAATTTTTAAATCAATATTATCCTGGAAGAATGGAAGAACGCTATAAACTTTCACAATTGGATGATGAAATTGTAAAAACCTTTGATCATATCGGCAAGTTACGCCGTGTTATAATCAGCGGAGGCGAGATTGATTATGATCAAGTAGCAGAGCTGATAGTGCGTGATATCAGGGGCCAGCAGCTTGGTAAACTGACTTTCGATTTTGTAGAAGATTTTGCAACAAAACCATAACCTTTTTTGCCCACAGGCAAAAAAGGTTTTTTTCTGGATTTTTGATAGATTTAGCCGATACATAAGATAACGATTAGGAGAACAAGACATGAGAACAATCAAAAATATTAAAGAAGAATTAGATACTATTGTTGAATGGCAGGAATGGATGGAAGAGTTAAAAGACGATCCACGGCAAGGAGCCAAAAAAGCCTTGCAGCAATGGTATCGACGAAAAGAGAAAGAAAATGAACTGGCTAAAGAGCACCAAAAGAAAATAGCATTTGACCAGTCGTTTAGGCCATATAAACAGGCATTAATTGCAGGCATTGATGAAGCTGGTCGTGGACCATTGGCAGGGCCGGTAGTAACAGCAGCTGTTATATTGCCAGATGAATGCGACTCATTGATAGGCTTAAACGATTCTAAGCAACTTTCTAAGCAGGCCAGGGAGAAATTCGCAGAGAAAATTCAAGAGTGTGCATTAGCTACAGCGATCCACTTTCAACCAGCTGATATTATTGATGAACTTAATATTTATGAAGCGACAAAACAATCCATGAAGTCCTCAGTTGAAATGCTGCAGTTAAAGCCCGATTTTGTACTGGCAGATGCCATGACTTTGCCGATTGATATAGAACAAGCTTCTATTATTAAAGGGGATGCCAAAAGTTTGGCAATTGCAGCAGCATCCATATTAGCGAAGACTGCAAGAGATCATTACATGGAGGAAATGGCTGATAAGTACCCATTCTATGGCTTTGAAAAGCATGCAGGTTATGGTACTAAGCAGCATCTAGATGCATTAGAACAACATGGTCCTACACCGATTCATCGAAAGACATTTGAACCGATTAAATCTATTCTTTTAACGAAAGGGTGAAGTGTAGTGAATTATCCATCATTGAACTCAGTTCAATTGGGCCAAACAATGGTTAATAACCAGCAGCCGCTCACACTTAAGCAAGGCCAGGTAATCCATGGTACGATAAAACAACTTTTTCCTAACCAAATGGCAGAAATTCAAATTGGTGGCCAAAAGTTAATCGCAAAATTAGAAATTCCTTTGCAGGCAGGCAATGCGCATTATTTTCAAGTGTCAGGTACTGAACCAGATTTACAATTAAAAGTAATATCAAACCCTATGACATCTGCAATGCCACTAACTCAACAAGCAGATCAGCTATTAAATGCACTTGGATTAAATCAAACAACTTCTCTGAAAGAACTAGCTTCATTTTTTCTCAAAAATAATTTGCCGCTGTCAAAAGAACTTTTTTTGCAAGCAGAGGAATTATTGAAAAATTTGCCGGATAATCTAGGGACAAAGGAAGCTTTACAAATTATCCAAAAGCTTATAGCACATAAGCTGCCTATTCAACAAGGTACATTTCAAGCTGTCCTGGAAGGAAATATGAAAAATGGATTTGCAGACCTGTTGAAAAACTTCCAGCAAGTCGTAAAAACGGATGAGACAATCTCCATGGGTATGAAAAATCAACTACTGAATCAGCTAGAACAAATCAACAATCCTCTTTTAAAGGAAACAGGGGGTATTCTGCTTGGGAAAATGGTAGAAGCCTTATCTTCAGAGCAAACGTTGCCAGAAAATAAAGCGGCTATTTTGCAGGCGTTGAAGGATGTGGGAGTAATACCTCAAAATTCGAGGTTGTCCAATTGGCAGCAAGAGATTTTTCAACAACCGGCTAGCAGTGGGGCAACCTCCGACCCCATAAACAACAAGACGGAACAGCCAATAGAGCTGCGTACAATAGTGAAACTGCTTCAGGCGCTAGAACAGCAGCCGACTACCCAAGATAAGGGACAGCTTATCGGGCAAATTCAAACAGCCATTGAAAAGAATACATTACTTACTACAGAACAAAAAAGTAACCTAATTCAATTGGCACAACAATCCACATCAACGAAAGACATAGCCCAAACTAAAGCTGTCATAACTCAATTGCAAGAGCAATTGTTAAAGGCTGCTAGTGAGAACGCGATAGTAAAACCATTTGAAGTAGATGATAAAGGCACATCAGCTAAGCACCAGCTGCTTCAATTGCTTGGCCAGGAGGGTAATTCCGAACAACTTTTCAGCCATTTAACAAAGTATACGTTAGAGTCGAAATCAACACATTTAAAAGGAATGCTACAAGAGACTGAGGATCAATTGGCAAATAATCTAAACGGTAAAGCTATTCAAGCGACCATTAAGGAATTATTCAAGGGACTAGGGCTAAGTTACGAAGCAAAATTAGCAGACGCCTCATCTGACATTCGCCAATTCGCTGAACAACTAAAACCGCAACTAATTGGGCTTTTGCAAAATGGAGTGGTATCTGACGCAACTAAAGATTTAGCAAAGCAAGTGTCAGCAAGGCTTGATGGAATGCAGTATTTATCTACTGAATTAGGGCCAGAGCAACAGCTAATCATGCAATTACCACTTAATTTCTTAGGAAGGCAATCAGAGGCAACACTGCAGTGGAGCGGTCGGAAAGGTGCAGATGGAAAGATTGATGCGGATTTTGCACGCATCCTATTTTATTTGCAATTGCATTCATTAAAAGAAACAGTAGTGGACATGCAGGTTCAAAGCAGGATAGTAACTGTAAATATCTACAATGACAACGAAGGTCTAAAAAACTTAGCAGCCCCCCTTAAAGCGTTGTTAAAAGAAAATCTAGCACGTCATGATTACCAGCTGTCCGGTCTCATTTTCAAAGACCAGCCGGAAACAGCTAAAAGCAATAGCATCAATCTTTTCCAATCTTCAAATGCCGAACAAAGGGGAGTTGATTTCAAAATATGACAAAAGAGCCAAGTGTGCGTAAGGAAGCGGTTGCCTTAACTTATAATCCCAACCAAGCAGATGCGCCTAAAGTGATTGCAAAAGGGAAGGGTCAAATTGCTGAAAAGATTTTAGAGCGGGCAGAAGCCAATCACATTCCCATACAAAAAGATCCGTCACTTGTTCAATTATTGGGACAGCTAGATCTCAATGAAAGTATACCAGAGGAACTTTATCAAGCCGTCGCAGAAGTATTTGCATTTATTTACCAGTTAGATCAACTCCATGAAAAGACAAAAATCGACAAAATGTGATAAAATCTCTTTGTTCTTTCGTAGCACAAATTGTTATTTTTTAAATAAAAAATGTCATAAAATAGAGAATCTCTGGACATTATAGTTTTATTTATATACAATAAACTTGTATTTCAGAATACTAGTATTTGAGAACATGAAGGAATTTAGTTGGGAGGAACAAGGATGAATATCCACGAATATCAAGGGAAAGAGATTCTTCGTAAATATGGGGTAGCTGTTCCTGCTGGTCGGGTTGCTTTCTCGCCAGAAGAAGCAGTAAATATTGCGAAAGAATTAGATTCCAAAGTTACGGTAGTAAAAGCTCAAATTCATGCAGGCGGCCGCGGTAAAGCTGGCGGTGTAAAGATTGCGAAAAACTTAGATGAGGTTCGCTCTTACGCAAAAGAATTATTGGGCAAAGTACTTGTAACACATCAAACCGGCCCAGAAGGAAAAGAAGTAAAACGCCTATACATAGAGGCAGGTTCAGATATTCAAAAAGAATACTATGTAAGTCTTTTAGTTGATCGTGCGACTTCTCGCGTAACATTAATGGGATCTGAAGCAGGTGGTATGGATATCGAGGAAGTTGCTGAAGAAACACCAGAAAAAATATTTAAAGAAGTTATCGATCCAGTAGTAGGTTTAACAGGCTTCCAAGCTAGACGCCTTGCTTTTAATATGAATATCCCTACTAAGTTAATCAATAAAACTGCTAATTTAATGTTAGGTTTATATAAAGCGTTTACAGATAAAGATGCTTCCATCTTAGAAATTAACCCGCTTGCTGTTACAGGAGACGGAGAAGTAATGGCACTTGATGCCAAATTCAACTTCGACGACAATGCATTGTATCGCCATAAAGATGTTGTCGAATTGCGCGATTTTGATGAAGAAGACCAAAAAGAAATCGAAGCATCAAAGTATGACTTAAACTATGTTACACTTGATGGCAATATTGGTTGTATGGTAAATGGGGCAGGACTTGCTATGTCTACTATGGATACAATCAGCTTTTACGGCGGAAGACCCGCAAACTTCCTGGATGTTGGGGGCGGTGCAACAGCTGAAAAAGTAACAGAGGCATTTAAAATTATCCTTTCAGATCCGAATGTTAAAGGGATCTTTGTCAATATTTTCGGCGGTATTATGAAGTGTGACGTAATCGCTGAAGGTGTCATTGTTGCAGCTAAAGAAGTAGGTCTAAAGGTACCTCTAGTAGTAAGACTTGAGGGTACAAACGTAGAACTAGGCAAAAAATTATTAAATGAATCAGGCTTAGATATTGTTGCAGCAGATTCAATGGCTGATGGCGCTCAAAAAATTGTGGAACTTGTAGGTTAAGAAAGGCGGAATCGGGATGAGTATTTACATCAACAAAGATACAAAAGTATTGGTACAAGGCATTACAGGTTCGACAGCTCTTTTCCATACAAAACAAATGCTTGAGTATGGCACAAAGATCGTAGCTGGTGTAACTCCTGGTAAAGGTGGCACTACAGTGGAAGGGGTTCCTGTATTTAATACGGTTAGCGATGCAGTAGAAAATACAGGTGCAAATGTATCTGTAATTTATGTACCTGCTCCATTTGCGGCAGATGCTATTCTAGAAGCGGTAGATGCCGAATTAGACATGGTTATCTGTATCACTGAACATATTCCAGTACTTGATATGGTTAAAGTTAAACGTTATATGGAAGGCAAGAAAACACGTTTAATCGGACCAAACTGCCCAGGTGTTATCACAGCGGATGAGTGTAAAATTGGTATCATGCCTGGCTATATTCATACAAAAGGCCATGTAGGCGTTGTTTCTCGTTCTGGTACATTGACTTATGAAGCTGTTCATCAATTAACAGTAGAGGGCATTGGTCAATCTACTGCTGTTGGTATTGGTGGGGACCCTGTCAATGGTACGGACTTTATCGATGTATTAAAAGAGTTTGAAGCAGATCCAGACACATATGGCGTAATCATGATTGGTGAAATCGGCGGTACTGCTGAAGAAGAAGCTGCTGAATGGGTTAAAGCCAACATGACGAAACCAGTAGTTGGATTTATCGGTGGCCAAACAGCACCTCCAGGAAAACGTATGGGCCATGCCGGCGCTATTATTTCTGGCGGTAAAGGAACAGCTGCTGAAAAAATCAAAACAATGAGAGAGTGCGGTATTGAAGTAGCTGAAACACCAGCTGTAATCGGCGAAACATTTATCCGTGTTATTAAAGAAAAAGGCTTGTACGATAAGTGCAAAACCCATTAATATGTATAGTGTAGTGTAGCACTCTAAAGTGCTACACTTTTTCATTTCAATGTGAAGGGAGGAAGGTCATGAGTCATTTGACCTTTTCTGAAAGAATACTAGCATTGCATTATGTGTTCCCTGTTCCCCTAAACAGGCTTTCATCACTTCTTCAAAGAGATCCAAATTTAGAGAGAATTGGGCATACTGAAGCATCTGAATTAGCCATCCTATTAAATATCTCTGTCGATAAAGCTAAAAAATTGCAAAAAAATTATTTAAAAACGTTGGAGACCCCACTCCTACAAGCATACAAAGCACATAAAATTATCCCCATACCTTTTAATCATCCCTTATACCCCACCAGATTACTTGCATTATATGACCCGCCAGTAGTACTTTATACAAAAGGCGACTCTGCAATTTTAGAGAATAAACGAAAGATAGCTATTATAGGAGCAAGAAATGCTACTACTTATACAGATAAGGTATTAAACTTCATCGTGCCGCCATTAATAGAGCATGAGTTTGTCATTGTCAGTGGTTTGGCAAAAGGTGCTGACCGCAAGGCACATGAAACAACTATTCGTTTTTCTGGAAAAACAGTAGGGGTACTTGGACATGGATTATTTCATTTATATCCTAAAGAAAATAAAAAACTTGCTGAGCAAATGGAAATAAATCAGCTGCTTATAAGCGAATATCCACCATACGTCAAGCCGCAAAAATGGCATTTTCCTATGCGTAATCGAATCATTAGCGGTTTATCGACGGGAATAGTGGTAACAGAAGCGGCTGAAAAAAGCGGTACTTTAAGCACAATTGATCATGGATTAGAAAATGGCAAAACAATTTTTGCTGTGCCAGGCGATATTACAAATCCACTTTCAAAAGGGCCACACAAACTGATTGCAGAAGGAGCTAAACCTATATGGAATGGCTATCAAATAATAGAAGAATTAGAAGAATTTTTACATTCGAAATGAAAAATGGTTGCAAAATTTGATTTTCTGTTATACATTTTGCAACAGGTATTTCTTTTGAAAACTTAAACAGCCTCTCTAAGGGGGAACTTATATGTCGGATTATTTAGTGATAGTGGAATCTCCTGCAAAAGCGAAGACAATTGAACGTTACTTAGGAAAAAAATATAAAGTAAAAGCATCAATTGGTCATGTGCGAGATCTTCCACGCAGTCAGATGGGTATTGATACTGAAAATAATTATGAGCCTAGATATATTACGATTCGCGGTAAAGGCCCTGTACTGCAGGATTTAAAATCAGCTGCGAAAAAAGCAAAAAAAATCTATCTAGCAGCCGATCCCGATCGTGAGGGTGAAGCGATTGCATGGCACTTAGCGCAAGCTTTAAATATTGATATCGAATCAGACTGCAGAGTAGTATTTAATGAAATAACGAAGGATGCAATAAAAGAATCATTTAAACATCCTAGACCAATTGATATTGATTTAGTAGATGCACAGCAAGCACGCAGAATACTAGACCGTCTCGTAGGTTACAACATTAGCCCTTTATTATGGAAGAAAGTCAAAAAGGGTTTATCAGCAGGACGTGTACAATCAGTTGCATTAAGGCTTATTATTGATCGTGAGAATGAAATTAAAAATTTCCAGCCTGAAGAATACTGGACAATCGAAGGTAATTTCCAAAAAGGAAAAAAACCTTTTGATGCACTCTTTTATGGTAATGCCAAAGAAAAAATTAAATTAAAAAATAAAGAAGAAGTTGAAGCAATTTTAGCGAAACTAAATGGTGAAGACTTTGAAATTATTAAAGTAGTTAAACGAGAAAGAAAACGAAATCCTTCACCTGCTTTCACTACCTCATCACTGCAACAAGAAGCAGCTCGAAAGCTAAACTTTAGAGCAAGAAAAACAATGATGCTAGCACAACAATTATATGAAGGTATTGATGTTGGTAAAGAAGGTACAGTCGGTTTGATTACATATATGAGAACAGATTCAACTCGTATCTCAGAGACGGCTAAAAAAGAAGCCTTTCAATATATTGATCAAACTTATGGAAATGAATATACAACGCCGATCAATCAACAGGCGAAGAAGTCAGAAAAAGCGCAAGATGCGCATGAGGCAATCCGCCCAACAAGCACTATGCGTCATCCAGATCAACTTAAAACAGTATTGTCACGAGATCAATTAAGATTGTATCGTTTGATTTGGGATCGCTTTGTAGCAAGCCAAATGGCTCCTGCTATTTTAGATACAGTTACGGCAGATTTGCAAAATGGCGATGTTATTTTTAGAGCTTCAGGCTCCAATGTGAAATTCCCTGGTTTTATGAAGCTTTATATAGAAGGATCAGACGACCAGAAAGAAGAAAAAGACAAACTACTGCCGCCGCTTGAAAAGGGAGACGTGGTTAAGAGTCTAGAAATAAATCCAAAACAACATTTTACGCAGCCACCTCCACGTTTTTCTGAAGCAAGGCTTGTAAAAACGTTAGAAGAACTAGGGATCGGCCGTCCTTCAACATACGCCCCTACATTAGATACAATTCAAAAGCGGGGATATGTAACGTTAGAAGCTAAACGCTTTGTGCCAACTGAGCTTGGGGAAATAGTACATTCACTCGTACTAGAATTTTTCCCTGATATCATTAATATTGAATTCACTGCTCAAATGGAAAAAGATTTAGACAGTATAGAAGATGGCGATGTAAAATGGAAAAAAATTATCGATGACTTTTTCCGTAAATTCGAGAAAGATCTACAGCATGCAGAAATTGCGATGGAAAAAGTTGAAATAAAAGATGAACCTGCTGGCGAAGATTGTGAAGTTTGCGGCTCGCCAATGGTCTTTAAGCTAGGACGATATGGCAAGTTTATGGCTTGTAGCAATTTCCCAGATTGTCGGAATACTAAAGCTATTGTGAAAGAGATCGGAGTCAAATGCCCTAAATGTAAAGAGGGCGAGATTGTTGAAAGAAAGAGTAAAACAAAGCGGATTTTTTATGGATGTAACCGCTATCCAGATTGTGATTTTGTCTCTTGGGATAAGCCAATTAATCGCCCTTGTCCAAAATGTAATGAATTATTGGTGGAGAAAAAGATTAAAAAGGGTATTCAAGTCCAATGTACAAATTGCGACTACAAGGAACAACCTACACAATGATGCACTATTAGAAAGCAGGTAAAGAGAGTTATGACAACAATTGTGAATGTTATTGGAGCGGGTTTAGCAGGAAGTGAAGCAGCATGGCAAATTGCGAAAAGAGGTATTAACGTCCGTCTTTTTGAAATGCGTCCTGTGAAACAAACACCAGCCCACCACACGGATAAATTTGCAGAACTTGTTTGCAGCAATTCATTGCGTGCAAATAATCTTACAAATGCTGTTGGCGTTATTAAAGAAGAAATGCGCCAACTAGATTCAATTATTATTGAAGCAGCAGACCAATGCTCAGTACCAGCAGGTGGTGCACTAGCTGTTGACCGCCATGAATTTTCTGGTTATATAACGGAAAAGGTGAAAAATCATCCGCTTGTTGAAGTGGTGAATGAAGAAGTAACAGAGATTCCTGAGGGGATTACTGTTATCGCAACTGGACCATTAACATCCCCAGCACTTGCGGATAAAATTAAAGAATTAACAGGCGAAGAATATTTATACTTTTATGATGCAGCAGCTCCTATTATTGAAAAAGAGAGCATCAATATGGATAAAGTTTATTTGAAATCTCGCTATGATAAAGGGGAAGCAGCATATCTAAACTGTCCTATGACAGAAGAGGAATTCTATGCTTTCCAAAAAGCTTTAGTAGATGCAGAAAAAGCACCACTAAATGAATTTGAAAAAGAAAAATACTTTGAAGGTTGTATGCCTATTGAAGTAATGGCTGAACGTGGACCTAAAACTATGCTGTTTGGTCCAATGAAACCTGTAGGGTTAGAAGATCCAAAGACAGGAAAAAGACCTTTTGCAGTAGTCCAACTTCGCCAAGATGATGCAGCAGGAACACTTTATAACCTGGTAGGGTTCCAAACGCATTTAAAATGGGGAGCTCAAAAAGAAGTGTTTAGTATGATTCCAGGCTTAGAAAACCTGGAAATTGTACGGTATGGTGTTATGCATCGAAATACATTTATTAATTCTCCTAAAGCGATGGCAAAGACGTATCAATTAAAAGCACGTCCTACTTTGTTCTTTGCAGGTCAAATGACAGGGGTAGAAGGATATGTAGAATCAGCGGGGAGCGGACTCATTGCAGGTATTAATGCTGCTCGGTTAGCACAGCAACAGGACTTGTGTATATTCCCATCTGAAACTGCACTTGGTAGTATGGCTCGTTATATAACAGAGACTGATGCTAAGCATTTCCAACCAATGAATGTTAACTTTGGTTTATTCCCTCCACTAGGAGAAAAGATTAAATCGAAGCAGGAACGCGGAGAGAAACATGCGGAACGTGCACTAGCAGCGCTAAAACAATTCAAAGAATTAAATACATTATAATTAGTTTGCTAAAGTCCTTAATTGTTGATATACTTTTAAGGGCTTTTTGCTTTGTCAATATTTTTTTGTTTTTTTCTTATTTAAGGTTAATCTATTCCAATTTTAGGCATACTATTAAAAGATCCATTTTGGACACAAAAACGCCATAAATCTACTGAAAATTTCCATATTCTAAGTTGTTAAAAAGTGTTCTTGCTTTATTTAATTCAATGACAGTGGGAGAATACAAAAGAAAGCTTTAGTTTGGAGTGTTTAAATGAACCTACAGTTTGATGATGCACTTGAACAATTTATGACATATATACAGCTTGAAAAGAATTATTCGCCGTTAACAGTCCAAGAATATCGAACAGATTTGCTAGAGTTTTTTTCGTTTCTTCATACTGAAGATGTAAAAGAATTGACGCAAGTTGAATACGTTCATGCAAGACTTTATATAACAAAATTGTATGAAGAAAAAAAAGCAAGAACCACCGTCTCTAGAAAGATATCATCAATCCGTTCTTTCTTTAGATTTTTAAATAAAGAATATGAAATTGATGATGTAGCATTCCAAGCGCTATATCACCCCAAAAAGGAAAAAAGGCTCCCTCACTTTTTTTATGAAGAAGAACTTTCTCAATTATTCCAAGCCAATGAAGGTGAAGATCGGAAATCGCTACGCAATATGGCTATCCTAGAGCTACTCTATGCTACTGGTATCCGTGTGAGCGAGTTGACTTCTCTACAAATAAAAGACATTGACTTTTCCTTAAATATCATTAGAGTGATGGGGAAAGGTAGAAAAGAGCGCTATGTTCCTTTCGGTGAATATGCAGGACATTCACTAACACGATATATTGAAGAAGCGCGTTCTGCGCTAATGAAGTCGAATAAACACAATTTTGTGTTTGTGAATCTGCACGGAGGGGCAATCACTTCAAGAGGAATACGCTATATATTAAATGAGATGATTGCAAAAGCAGAACTACATACAACGATTCATCCGCATATGCTTAGACATACTTTTGCTACACATTTATTAAATAACGGAGCTGATCTCCGAACGGTCCAGGAGCTTTTAGGCCATTCCAGTTTATCTTCTACTCAAGTTTATACGCATGTAACGAAAGAACATTTACGAAATACGTATATAAATGCTCATCCACGAGCGTAAAATTTTGAAGGAGGTTTTTTGATGGATTTGCATGCAACCACAATATTCGCTATACAACATAAAGGGGCTAGTGCCATGGCAGGCGATGGCCAAGTCACATTAGGAAATTCTGTTGTAATGAAACATACTGCCAAAAAGGTGCGTCGTTTATATAACGGAAAAGTTCTTGCAGGCTTTGCAGGCTCTGTTGCTGATGCTTTTACGTTGTTTGAAATGTTTGAAAGTCGGTTAATGGAATACAACGGCAATCTACAGCGTGCAGCTGTTGAAGTAGCTAAGCAATGGCGCGGAGACAAAATGCTGCAAAAGCTTGAAGCTTTGCTCCTTGTCATGAATAACGAAACATTATTGCTTGTATCAGGTTCAGGTGAAGTAATCGAACCGGATGATGGTATTTTAGCGATTGGCTCAGGCGGAAATTATGCTTTATCTGCAGGCAGGGCATTAAAGCAATATGCAGGGGATACATTAACTGCACATGATATTGCAAAAGCATCGCTTGAAATTGCGGCAGATATTTGTGTATTTACAAACCATAATATTATTGTGGAGGACTTAAGCGAATGACATTACAAAAAACGCCAAGAGAAATGTTGGACTATTTGAATCGTTATATTGTTGGTCAAGAACAAGCCAAAAGAGCGGTGTCAGTTGCGCTTCGTAACAGATATCGTAGACAGTTATTGCCGGATGAAATGAAGAATGAAGTCATTCCAAAGAATATTTTAATGATCGGACCAACAGGTGTCGGAAAAACAGAAATCGCAAGAAGAATCGCACGCTTGGTAAAAGCGCCGTTTTTAAAAGTAGAGGCTACAAAATTTACCGAAGTGGGTTATGTTGGACGAGACGTTGAATCAATGGTAAGAGATTTAGTCGAAATCTCTAATCGACTTGTAAAAGAAGAAAAACAAGAAGAAGTGAAAGAACAGGCTGAAAGATTGGCAAATGATCAAATCGTTAAACTACTTGTGCCTAGCATGAAAAAGAAACAGAATACGCCGAACCCATTTGAGGCATTATTTGGCCAAAAAGTGGAGGCTTCTGACGATCAGCCGGAAGAAGATACTCAAGTACGTTTGAAAAGATCTCAAATTGCTGATGATTTAAGGAACGGCAAATTAGAGAACGAATGGGTTACGATAGAAGTGACTGAACAGCAAACAGGCATGATGGGTATGATCCCAGGTGGATTTGATATGGGTGGTACAAATATGGGAGATATGCTCTCAAGTTTAATGCCTCAAAAGAAAAAGAAGCGCCGTTTACAAGTAAAAGATGCAAGACGAGCTTTAACCATCGAAGAAGCCAATAAATTGATTGACAGCGATGAGGTAGCGGTAGAAGCCATCCATCGGGCAGAAC
The DNA here is from genome assembly GCF_059759115.1 of Rummeliibacillus sp. GQ308. Classification (NCBI taxonomy): domain Bacteria; kingdom Bacillati; phylum Bacillota; class Bacilli; order Caryophanales; family Caryophanaceae; genus Rummeliibacillus; species Rummeliibacillus sp. GQ308. The sequence continues at coordinate 834,289 of NZ_JCAXDQ010000001.1, forward strand.
AAACAGGTATTATCTTTATTGATGAAATTGATAAAGTTGCTACTAAAAGCAATGGAGGAAATAGCGCAAATGTATCGCGTGAAGGCGTACAACGCGATATTTTACCGATTGTAGAAGGATCGACCGTGAATACAAAATATGGTCCGGTACGGACAGATTTCATGTTATTTATTGCGGCAGGTGCTTTTCATATGTCAAAGCCTTCCGATTTAATACCTGAATTGCAGGGGCGTTTTCCAATTCGCGTAGAGCTAGAAAAATTAACGAAAGAAGATTTTATACGGATTCTTAAAGAACCAGACCATTCGTTAATTCTTCAGTATGAAGCGCTTCTTGCTACCGAGGAAATAGAAATTTCATTCACAGACGGAGCAATTGATCGTATTGCAGAAATTGCCACTAATATAAACCAAGATTCAGACAATATAGGAGCGAGACGTCTGCATACAATCCTTGAACGTTTGTTAGAAGAGCTTTCGTTTGAAGCGTCGGATATATCACCGGCCCGTATTGAAATCACAGAAAATTACGTAGACGAAAAACTTAATGAAATTGTCAAGAATAAAGATTTGTCACAATTTATTTTATAGTATATAATCTAATGTATTGCACAAAATTTGAAACCTTTTGAATATTTCAAAAATGAGGTAAAAATTACAGGAGGAACATTCGTAATGAATTTATTAGAAAAAACAAGAAAAATTAACTCTATGCTGCAAGCGTCAGCAGGAAGACAAGTAAACTTCAAAGAGATGGCAGAAGAACTTGGTGAAGTTATTGAGAGTAACGTATATATAGTAAGCCGAAAAGGGAAATTGTTGGGTATTGGTGTAAAACAACAAATTGAAAACGAACGTTTCAAAAAAATGTTAGAAGAGCGTCAATTCCCAGAAGAATATACACGTAAGTTATATGACTTCTCTGAAACAGCTTCGAACTTGGGTGTCTCGGATGAGCACAGTGCATTCCCAGTAGAAGCTCAAGAAATCTTTAAATCCGGTCTAACAACAATCGTGCCAATCAATGGTGGCGGCGAACGTTTGGGTACACTTGTTTTAGCACGTCTTGAAGATAAGTTTGAAGACGACGATTTGATCCTAGCTGAATACGGTGCAACTGTGGTAGGTATGGAAATCTTACGTGAAAAAGCAGAAGAAATTGAAGAAGAAGCTAGAAGCAAAGCGGTTGTTCAAATGGCGATCAATTCATTGTCTTACAGTGAGCTTGAGGCGATCGAGCATATCTTTGAAGAACTAGATGGCTCTGAAGGTTTACTAGTTGCTTCTAAAATTGCTGACCGTGTCGGTATAACACGTTCAGTGATTGTCAATGCATTGCGTAAGTTAGAATCAGCCGGTGTGATTGAGTCACGTTCTTTAGGTATGAAAGGTACTTATATTAAAGTACTAAACAACAAATTCCTAAATGCTTTAGCAGAAATCAAAATGAGATAAGTTGAAATTGCTGTTTTGTCCTTAACAGGGGACAAAACAGCTTTTTTATTTACCCTGCTACTTCCCGGATACTCAAAACACCTTCTCTCTCTTCACTATTAAGATACACCCACCTTAAAAGATTATCAGAATGTGACAAATTAAAATACATAGTTCGCAAAAATACACCAAATTAACTTAAAATGGTATAATATGTGCTATCAACCAGTCTTATAAATTTATTGCTCACAATATTAAGAATATGACAATTGAAAAAATAAGGAAAAACATTTATAATATTCTTCGTTAGGAAAAAAGGTTTAGTAATATTTACTTTGCAAATTTATAAATTTATGTACATTTAAACATATATTCTATCAAAAATGCTGTATTAAAAGATATACACTATTAAAATAGTGAAAAAGGATTTAGGTAATAAGGCCTTTCATTTATCAAGTTTATTGTATGTGGAAGATTTTTCTGCCAGTAAAAATGGTCTGTTAAACCTATTAAAAATATGATAAATACGATAGACACTTTATAACATCTTTATTACAATTATAACATCAGAAAATTAGTTGAATTTGACGAATAAAGTCGAATTGAGGTGAATGAATTGGGTATTTTCGACGGAACCCTCTCTAATATTGAGAATGGGTTGTCATATGCAAGTTTAAAACAGAAAACAATCGCTCAAAACATTGCGAATGTAGATACGCCGAATTATAAAGCAAAGGATGTAAGTTTTCACAAAATGCTAGAAGATGCGAAGAATTCTTCGATTCAGGCAAATAAGACTGACACAAAACATTTTGATTTCCAATCTACAAACCAAACTCCAGGTGTAGTGAACAATAGACAATTAAGCTACAGAAATAATGGGAATAGTGTTGATATGGATAAAGAACAAGCGAGTCTAGCAGAGAATAGTATTTTTTACAATACACTAATTGAACGCGAAAATGGCAAATTAAATTCGCTTCTGACAGTTATTAAGGGAGGCAATTAATCGTGTCAATATTTCAAAGTATGGATACAACTGGATCTGCATTAACTGCACAGCGTTTGAGAATGGATACTATTTCATCCAATATGGCCAATGTAGATACAACAAGAGCAAAACAGGTTGATGGCAAATGGGTTCCTTACACACGAAAAACAGTTACTTTAGTCCCGAAAGGAAATTCATTTTCTAACTTTCTTAATAAAGCTGTTGGATCTGATCAAACAGTAGGCAATGGTGTAAAAGTAGCTAGTATCAATGAAGATACAAAGACACCTTATAAACTTGTATATGATCCAACCAACCCTGATGCAAATGAGGATGGATATGTTCAAGCGCCAAATATTGATCCGCTAAAAGAAATGGTAAATCTAATCTCAGCCACACGCTCGTATGAAGCAAATGTAACAGTTTTTAATGCTAATAAATCTATGCTTTCAAAAGCATTAGAGATAGGAAAATAATCAACCAGGAAGGATGATAAAGATTGGCAATTTCTCAAGTTTCTATTTCACAGCCAGTGCAGCCAACTATGTCTCAAACTGCAACAGAAAAGACGTCAACGAATGAGAAAGAAAACTTCGGTGCTGTTTTAAAAGATGCAATCTCAGCTGTGAATAATAGTCAGGTAGCTTCTGATAATATGACGAATCGGCTTGTCAATGGAGAAAATGTAGAGCTTCATGATGTAATGATTACTGCTCAAAAGGCAAATATCACACTAAACACCGCCCTCCAAATTCGCAATAAAGTAGTAGAAGCGTATCAAGAGATTATGCGAATGACAGTTTAATAGGAATGTTTATTAGAGAGAGAAAACAAAAACATTACCTATAACCGGAGGATCAAAATGAATGAAAGATTAACGAAAATTAAGACTAACTTCAGTCAGTTTTGGAAAAGTCGATCAAAAGTACAAAAAGGTACAATTATCGGTTCTATTTTAGCTGTGCTAATGATTGCTGCTATTATTACTTTCTTTGCTACAAGAGTAACCTATGCCCCTTTATTTTCAGATTTGTCTGCTGCTGAAGTCGGTCAAATCAAGGAACAATTAACTTCTGATGGGGTGAAATTTCAAGTCACTAATGGTGGGACAGCGATAGAAGTGCCAAAAGATCAAGTAGATGATTTAAAGGTTGATTTGGCATCACAAGGATTACCTCAGTCAGGGCAAATTGACTATTCATTCTTCTCCCAAAATGCTGGCTTTGGTATGACAGATAATGAGTTTAACATGCTTAAGCTTGCATCCATGCAAACAGAGCTTGGAAATCTAATGAAGCAAGTAAAGGGCGTTAAAGATGCTAAAGTGATGATTAATTTACCAGAAAAAGGTGTTTTTGTAAGCGATACTCAGCAAGAGGCGAGTGCATCTATTGTATTAAACACTGAACCTGGATATCAATTTACCGAAGCGGAAATTAAAACACTTTATAATCTAGCATCAAAAAGTATACCGAATTTAAAGCCTGAGAATATTGTGATTACTAACCAGTACTTTGAATACTACGATCTTGGTACTGAAACAGCAGATAGTGGTGATGGTTTATCTGCTACAGGTGCGACAAAACAGTTGGCAATCAAAAAACAGATTGAACGTGATTTAGGGCGCCAAGTCCAAACCATGTTAGGCCAGTTGATGGGTCCTGGCAAAGCAGCTGTCAGCGTTACGACTGATATCGACTTTACTCAGGAAAACAGAGAAGAAAATTTAGTAGAACCCGTTGATAAGGACAACATGGCCGGAATCCAAATTAGTGCTCAAAAAATTAACGAGACTTATACAGGAGACGGTGCAGGAGCTGGCGGGACACCTGAAGGAGATTCCAACACAGATAATTTTACTGATTATCAATCTTCAAGCAATGGGAACGGCGACTACGAAAAGAGCGAAGATACTGTCAACTATGAAGTGAATCGTATCAAAAGAAAAATTACAGAAAGCCCATACCGCATACGCGATATAGGAATTCAGGTAATGGTCGAACCTCCAAAAGCAGGCGATCCAACATCATTGCCAGCCGCAACGCAGGACGATATCAAAAATATGCTAGCTTCAATCGTTCGGACATCAATCGATAAGAATGAAGCGGGACAACTAACGAATCAGCAAATTAATGAAAAAGTCATTGTGGCTGTAGAAAAATTGAATGGAAAAGCTACTGTTCCAACAGCGCAAACTAATTCAATTCCATGGTGGGTTTATGTCATTGGCGGGATCCTTCTTGCTGCAATAGGTATTTTAGTCTTCTTTATTTTACGTTCTAGAAGACAGACGGAAGAGGAAGAAGAGTACGATTACTATGAAGAAGAGGAAATTGATGTAGACGATATATCTGAAGAAAAAGAAACTGAAACGACATTACGTCGAAAACAGTTAGAAAGAATGGCGAAAGACAAGCCGGAGGAATTTGCGAAATTACTTAGAACATGGATAACGGAAGATTAATAGGGGGAATTAGCTGTGAACAAGAAAGATAAAGATTTAACTGGAAAACAAAAAGCAGCACTCCTGTTAATTTCCTTAGGACCAGAGGTTTCGGCTGCTGTTTATAAACATTTAAATGAAGAAGAAATTGAGAGGCTGACACTTGAAATTTCAAGTGTGAAAAAAGTGGAACCAGAAGCAAAAGAAGAGATTATAGAAGAATTTCATAATATTGCGTTAGCTCAAGATTATATATCCCAAGGTGGGATAGGCTATGCGAAAACTGTTTTAGAGAAAGCACTGGGCAATGAGCAAGCACAAGCGATTATTAATCGATTGACATCCTCTCTTCAAGTAAGACCATTTGATTTTGCTAGAAGAACGGATCCGGCTCAAATATTTAACTTTATCCAAAATGAACACCCTCAAACCATTGCATTAATTCTGTCTTATTTAGAACCACAGCAAGCGGGAGTGATACTGTCATCATTGCCGCAAGAAGTTCAGGCGGATATTGCCAAGCGTATTGCTACAATGGAATCTACCTCACCGGAAGTCATCAGTGAGATTGAATCAGTACTTGAGCGGAAACTTTCTTCAACTGTAACGCAAGATTACACGGAAACAGGCGGAGTAGATGCTGTAGTAGAAGTCTTGAATGGTGTAGATCGTCAAACCGAAAAAACCATTTTGGATGCATTAGAAATCCAAGATCCAGAGCTTGCTGAAGAGATTAAAAAACGCATGTTTGTATTCGAAGATATTGTTACGCTTGATAATCGTTCCATTCAGCGTGTTATCCGCGATTGTGAAAATGAAGATTTACTTCTTTCATTAAAAGTATCAAGTGACGAAGTGAAAGAAATTATCTTTAAAAATATGTCACAGCGGATGGCAGAAACATTTAAAGAGGAAATGGATGTTATGGGGCCAGTGCGGTTAAGAGATGTGGAAGAAGCCCAGTCCCGAATTGTTGCAGTGATTAGACGATTAGAAGATGCAGGAGAAATAATTGTCGCACGTGGTGGAGGAGATGACGTTATTGTCTAAAATTATTCGTTTTGACAATCCTGAAAGCTCTAAAGAAGTATTCCGCACAATTGAAATTAAAGACTTGTTTACACATCAAAGCACAGAGAATATAGAAGTTACCCCTGAAAGTCTATTTGAAGAAAGAGAACGTCTCCTGGCGGACGCACGCCAAGAAATTGAGCGTGAAAGAGAGATGTTTGAGCAGTTTCGATTAGTTGCACAACAAGAGATAGAAGATGCAAAAGCAAACTGGGAACAAGAAAAGATGGAATTGCAGCAACAAGCATATGAAGAGGGCTTTCAGCAAGGTATAGAAGAAGGCCGTTTGAAAGCTGAATCTAATATGAGTGAAGCTATTCAATTGGCGAATGATACTGTAATCCAGGCAAAATCACATGCACAACAATATTTACAAGAACAAGAAGCTGTTATCTTGAATATTGCAATTAATGCTGCAGAAAAGATTTTAGGATCTGTACTAGAGGAAAATGAAGAACGTTATATGGATATAGTACGCAGAGGCTTAAAAGAAGCGAGAGAGATGAAAGAAATTAAAATCTATACGTCTTTAGCATATTACGAATTGGTATCTGCACATATAGACGAGCTAAAAGCCATGTTTCCTGTAGGCGTTCCTGTCATGGTATTTGTAGATGAGGATCTTGCTAATACAGATTCTTATATTGAAACAAATCATGGAAGAATTATGGTAGGCATTGATCAACAATTAAACGAGCTGAGACTTAAACTTGTAGAAATCTTAGAAAGTGTGGATTGATTCATGAAAGCAGCAGATTTAATGAAACATATATCTGGAATTCAAACCTTTAAAAAGTTTGGAAGGGTTACACGTGTTGTTGGCTTAATGATTGAATCACAAGGACCTGAAAGTTCTATAGGTGATGTATGTAAAATTCATGTAAATACTGTGAAACATGGACATCAAGAAATTCTTGCTGAAGTAGTCGGGTTTAAAGATGAAATTGTGGTATTAATGCCATACACGTCACTTCGTGAAATTTCGATAGGCTGTTTAGTTGAAGGAACAAATGCGCCACTTGAAATAAAAGTAGGGCCAGAATTGATTGGCAAGGTGTTAGATTCCATGGGTCGCCCAATAGATGGAGCGAAATTGCCGAAGGGGCTATCGACAGTTCCAACGGAAGAAGATCCCCCTAATCCTTTAACTAGGCCACCTATCAATGAAACATTGGAAGTAGGCGTAAAAGCAATTGATGGGATGCTAACAGTTGGAAAAGGTCAGAGAGTGGGCATATTTGCTGGCTCGGGAGTAGGTAAGTCCACATTGCTCGGTATGATTGCAAGAAATACAAAAGCGGATCTAAACATTATTGCATTAATTGGCGAACGAGGTCGTGAAGTAAGGGAGTTTATTGAGCGAGATTTAGGACCGGAAGGACTAAAGCGGTCAATTGTAATTGCTGCTACATCAGATCAGCCAGCGTTGATGCGTATCAAAGGCGCATTTACCGCAACAGCTATTGCAGAATATTTTCGTAATAAGGGGATGAGCGTCATGCTCATGATGGACTCTGTTACACGAGTGGCGATGGCACAGCGGGAAATAGGACTAGCTACAGGTGAACCACCTGCACAAAAAGGTTACACGCCGTCTGTCTTTGCTATTCTACCTAAATTGCTTGAACGGACAGGAACTAATGAATTTGGCTCTATTACAGCGTTTTATACCGTGCTAGTTGATGGTGATGATATGAATGAGCCAATCGCCGATACGGTGCGAGGGATTCTAGACGGTCACATTGTTTTGGACAGGGCTTTGGCAAATAAGGGACAATACCCAGCAATTAATGTGTTGAAAAGTGTGAGTCGCTTAATGAATCATATTGCAGATAAAGAACATGTAAAAGCTGCGGAACATATCAGAGAACTTTATTTTACTTATGATAAATCAGAAGACTTAATCAATATTGGCGCTTATAAAAAAGGTACTTCTAGAGAAATCGACGAAGCGATTTACAATGAGCCTCTGATTACCTCTTATTTAAAACAAGGGTTTATGGATAAAATCAGCATGGAAGACAGTGTAGAAGAATTAGTGAAACTATCGAATGGCGGTGCAAGGTAGATGCAAGCTTATCAATATCGTTTTGATAAAGTAATGACAGTAAAACAGCAAGAAAAAAACCAAACAGAAATTGCCTTTAAGGAAGCGCAGAAGTCATTTGAAGATATAGCTACAAAATTATATACACTTTTAAAGAAGAAAGAGGATTTAATAGAGTACCATGAAAAAAAACTTTTAAGTGGCTCAAGTATTAATGAAATGCGCCATCATACAAAGTTTTTGGAAAGTATCGAACGTTCAATTGCTGAGACCCAACAGAAAGTTGTACTTGCCCGTTCAAAAATGGAATGGCATAAAGATAAATTATTAGAAACATCTTTAGAATATCGAAAATATGAAAAAATGAAAGAGAAAGATTATCGCAGTTATTTGAAAGAACAAGATCGTCTAGAGTTAATTCAGTTGGACGAGCTATCTTCAATAGCTTATTACAACAAAGAAATCAGGTGAATATATGGCAAAGCAAAAGCCCAAAAAAAGAAGTGTACCGCAACAGAGCAATGAAAGAACAATAGAAGAAAAAAACCCTGGTTTTTTCCAAAAGTTATTTTTTTGGGTCATTATTCCACTGCTGTTTGTGTCTGCTGTGCTCCTGATTGTGGCGGAAGTTAGCGGAATTAATGTGTTTGAAAAAGCAAAAAATATGACGATTTCTTCTTCGCAAGACAAAGAAGAGAATTTAACGAAAAGAAATTCACAAAATGAAAAGCAAATAGCCGATTTAAAAGCACAGCTCCAAGAAAAAGAAGCTGAAATAGCGAAGATGCAAGGTGAAATAGAAGATGCTAATAGTACTACTTCTAAAATGTCGATTGAAAAGCATCGTCTAGAAGTGCAATTAAAGAAGGCGGAAAACAATAAAAATGAAATAACAAAGGAATTTGGCGATATTGTTACAACATATGAGAAAATGGCGCCAAAATCAGCTGCACCTGTTATAACAAATATGAAAGATAAAGATGCATTAAAAATCTTAACAAACCTTAAGCCGGATACACTCGCAGCCATCTTAGAAAAAATGCCTGCTGATAAGGCTGCTCACTATACTTCGCTTTTATCCAAAAATTAGATCGAGCATGTTCCGCATGTTTCGATGAGAGGAGGTGAACAAATTGAATATTGACCGATTAGATTTAATTCAACCAGTGAAAGTAGAAAATGAAGGAACCAAATCTCAGCAACAAGCGGAGGGGAATTCCGGCTTTTTAAATGAACTGACCACAGCGACAGAAAAGGCTGCAAGTAAAACTGAGTCAAATGTTGTTGAAATACCTAAAGAAGATGAAGAAAAAAATATTTTTCGTGTAAATTTGCAACAAGGTCTAGAAGGATTGTTAGGCGCAAGCCTAAAGCTCTCAAAGACACAGGCTCAAGTTGAAAGTAATGAAGTAAAACCAGATGATTTGATGCCAATTTTGCAAACAAACACGTTAGAAGAACTTGGTCAGCTTTTAAATGTAAAGATAGATGAAGATGAATTAACAAACGGACCATTAACGTTAGATAAAATACTATCTTCACTAGGAATTCAAAAAGAAGAGTTCCAAAAGACAATCAAACAATTAACAGAAGATGATGCAAAAGCCCAGGACATTTGGGAATTGCTAGCTTCACTTGATCAGAATGCCTATTCTTTCATCCAAAAAATTGTCTCTTCTATTAATGGAGGAAAGGCTCCTGAATTGCCAAAGGCGCAAACATCAGAGTTACTCCAAGTTTTGAAAGTAGTAGCACTGGTTTCACAGAAAACAGATATGACAGTAAAACAAGAATATTTAACATATCAAGCAAAAGAAATACTAAATGTTATTGCTGAAAAAGCAGGCCAACAAGCTGAACAAAGTAAAACTTCGAAGCTTACGTTGCCAAAATTGCAAAACACGCAAGATATGAATATAAAAACAAACTTAGAAGCGGCAACAAATAATCAAGCAAGCACTGTACAGCCATTAACAAAAGAAATTACTTCTAACCATACAATTTCAATAGCTTTACCCGATAATAAAGCAGGGCAAGCTGAAACATTTGTGAAGGAATTCCAATCAATAATCGAACGAATGCAAATTTCAAAAAATATGGCTGGTACCAAACTGTTAATTAAGCTATATCCCGAAAACTTAGGATCCATTCGTGTAGAACTCTCTCAAAAAGATGGGTTACTGACAGCTCGTTTTCTAGCATCTACTGCTATTGGTAAGGACATGCTTGAAAGTCAAATACAGCAATTAAAGCAAGGGCTAGTCAATCAGCATATCCAATTAGATCGAATTGATGTGGCACAAGCTTTGAGTGAGCCAGCTAGAAATGAAAAGGGCCAACAACAATTCCAGCAACAATCCTTTAAACAGCAAACAAATGACGATCAGCGGCAACCAGAAGATAAAGAAGAGAAATCAAGCTTTGAAGATTTCTTAATGGAAATGGAGGTTTAATTATTGGAAGATGCTAAGGTGAATAACCAGTCTGTTAACTCGAATTACTATTTATCTAACAAAAAAAGTGCAGCGAAGCAAACTGGCAATAGTTCACTAGATAAAGATGCTTTTTTACAGCTTCTAGTTACACAATTGCAAAATCAAGACCCGACAAGTCCAATGGATGATAAAGAATTCATCTCGCAAATGGCTCAGTTTTCTTCATTAGAACAGATGCAAAATGTCGCCAAATCAATTGATTCTTTGTCAACCATCGCACAACAATCGCAACTTATGCAATACAACAGTTTCATAGGCAAAAGTGTTAATTGGCATGAAATAACGTCAAAAACGGATGAGGATGGCAAGCCTATCATCAATTCGGGTACGGGCGTTGTCAGCAAAATAACCTATGATGGTGATTCTGTCTTCTTAACTCTTGCAGACGGCAAAAAATTAACTCCCGCTAATATTTCTGAAGTAGTAGGTGAATCATCAACAGGTTCTGTTCCAAACTATTCAAGTTCCCTTGTTGAAGCTAGTTTGCTAATAGGAAAAAATGTAACTTATAAAGATGAAAATGGTGATACAGATAAAACTGGCCAAATACAATCTGTGAAGAAATCAACTAATGGTGCTGTCATGTTTGTTTTATCTGATGGAAAAGAGATAAAAGAAGATCAGTTTACCTCTATCTCTGCCTAGGGAGGAGTAAATATGACGAAAATCAACTTTATCCCTCAACCATTTCCGTTGCAAAAAGGTTTGCCGCCGAGAAATGTTCAAACAACAAAGCAGACATCAACCCAAACTTTTGGGGATCTTTTGGCAGAGCAGACAAATGGTCAGCTGAAAATTAGTAAGCATGCATCGAATAGGCTCAATGAACGCAATATTCATATTGATGAAAAGCAATGGGCCAAAATTTCAGCAAAAGTACAGGAAGCTAAAGCCAAGGGAGTCAATGAATCACTTGTTTTACTGAATAACGCTGCACTAATCGTCAGCGCGAAAAATGCAACCGTCATTACAGCCATGGATTTACAAGAAGCAGAAAATCAATTATTTACTAATATTAACGGAGCTATAGTGCTAAGTTAGGCAGGACCAGAAATGGGTGCCTATGTATTGCCGAATGACAGAGGCAATACGCTTACTATGAAGGGAGAAAACATATTATGTTACGTTCTATGTATTCAGGAATTAGCGGTCTTAAAAATTTTCAAACCAAATTAGATGTAATCGGCAATAACATTGCTAATGTAAACACGTACGGCTTTAAAAAAGGGCGAGTTGTTTTTAAAGATTTAATCTCACAAACCACTCAAGGAGCCACAGCACCTGGTGATAATTTAGGTGGTGTAAACCCTAAGCAAATAGGGCTTGGCTCTCAAGTAGCAGCCATTGATACGATTCATGATGCTGGTTCTATGCAGACAACTGGTCGTACATTAGATGTGGCAATTTCAGGGGATGGCTATTTTGTCGTGAAAGATGGAGAAAATGAATATTATACAAGAGCAGGAAACTTCTATTTAGACAGCAATGGCACGTTAGTAACTAGTGATGGCAAGAAAGTAGAAGTAGGTGGAGAAGTATCAATCCCTACTACTGCCACTGAATTGACAATCGGTAAGGATGGTACAATTTCTTACACTGAAAATAATACATTGGTGCAAGCTGGCCAAATTCAAATTGCTCGTTTCGCAAACCCTGCTGGATTGACTAAAGTAGGAGGAAACTACTTCCAAGTTTCTAACAACTCTGGTGAAGCTCAAATTGGCAATCCAAATGAAGAAGGAAGAGGTACAACTGAATCTGGATTCTTAGAAATGTCTAATGTGGATTTATCAGAAGAGTTTACTGATATGATTGTAGCTCAACGTGGATTCCAAGCAAATTCCCGTATTATCACTACATCAGATGAGATTTTACAAGAATTAATGAATTTAAAACGATAATTTAGATTGAATAACTTTAACTATGGAGGGGGGCTGGGCCGGCTCTATTCACCCGGCCCTTATATCCTATGATTTCTTTAACAAAGCTTAATAAAAAAGCATTTTCTTTAAATGCTTTATACATAGAATCGGTCGAAGAGTTTCCGGATACAACCATCACGTTAACAACTGGGCGAAAATATGTGGTATTAGAATCAAAAGAAGAAGTACAACGCAGAATAATCGCGTTTTACCGCTCAGTTCAACTTTTATCAAACCCGCATCTAAGAGGTGAGAAAGATGAAGAAGAATAAACTACTGACAATCATGTTGATTATCCTTGTTTCCATTACATTGTTAGGGGTTGTCGCTGTAGTCGTTGTGACACAATTAAATAAAGGGGCAGAGCCTAAAGTGGAAAGTATTGATGATGTCGTAGCATCATCTGTAGATATTGAAGAAATTACTACCAATATTAAAGATGATAATTATGTTAAAATTGCTTTAAAAATACAAACATCAAATAAAGATGCAGCAGCGGAATTAACAAAACGTGATTTCCAAGTGAAAAGCATCCTTATTGATGAGCTTTCTGAAATGTCCAGAGAAGATTTGGAAGGTAAGAAAGGCAAAGAATTATTGGAAAGTACTTTAAAAACAAAAATTAATGAATTAATGCAAGAAGGAGAAGTTCAGCAAGTATATATAACTTCTTATATTATTCAATAAAAATTTTTTGATTTACTTTGCCGGAAATAGACTTTAAAAAGTTTTATTTAATTTGTTTGGAGGTGATCGAATGGCAGGAGATGTGTTATCGCAATCTGAAATTGATGCACTGCTATCAGCTTTGTCTACAGGAGAGATGTCGGCAGATGATATTAAGAAGGAAGAGGAAGCGAAAAAGGTAAAAGTATATGATTTTAAACGTGCACTTCGTTTTTCGAAAGATCAAATTCGCAGTTTAACTCGTATACATGAAAATTTTGCTCGTTTGCTTACCACTTTCTTTTCTGCTCAGCTTAGAACATATGTACAAATTACCGTTGCATCCGTAGACCAAATCCCATTCGAAGAATTTATCAGGTCCATTCCGAATATGACGTTGATTAATGTATTTGAGGTACCTCCGTTAGACGGTAATATCTTAATGGAGATCAATCCAAATATCGCATATTCTATGTTGGATCGATTAATGGGAGGAAGCGGCTCAAGCCATAGTAATGTAGATAACCTCACTGAGATTGAAACGAAAATTATGACAAACCTTTTTGAGCGTTCTTTTGATAATTTAAGAGAAGCATGGGCCAATATAGCAGACATTGACCCCATATTAAATGAATTGGAAGTTAATCCGCAATTTTTACAAATGATATCACCGAATGAAACGGTGGTCGTCATTTCTTTTAACTCTATAATAGGTGAAACAAGTGGCATGATTAATATTTGTATACCACATGTTGTCCTGGAGCCCATTGTTCCAAACCTATCTGTCCGCTACTGGATGCAATCAAATAAAGCAGATGTTTCACCAGAACAAACCGCGATTATTGAAAAGAGGGTGAAACAATCCGAATTAGAAGTGGTAGCTCAATTAGGTGATACTGATATTAGCATTGAAGACTTTCTCACACTTCAATATGGTGATGTGTTGCAGTTAGATCAAAAAATTAGCGATCCGTTAACTTTAAGTGTTGGAGGAATCCCTAAATTTACAATACAGCCCGGTACAATTAAGAAAAGAATGGCTGTCCAAATTATTGATTCTTTGAAAGGAGGAGACGACGATGAGTGATGACATGTTGTCGCAAGAAGAAATTGAAGCCCTACTGAGAGGTGAGTCAATTAATAATAACGATGATCACGTCGATAATGATGCTTCAGCGTCCGAAACGTATAATGTGACAGACTATTTAGACCCAATGTCACAAGATGCGCTTGGCGAAATTGGAAACATTTCATTTGGTAGCTCAGCTACTGCCCTTTCATCATTATTGGGCCAGAAAGTTGAAATTACAACACCATCTATTACGATGATTAACCGCACGAATCTTGAAGCGGAATTCCCTCATCCATATGTAGCTATTCAGGTCGAATATACTACCGGTTTAATAGGAATGAATTTATTAGTCATTAAACAATCAGATGCAGCAATTATTGCTGATTTGATGTTAGGAGGGGACGGGCAAGCACCCGCCGAAGATCTAGGAGAGATTCATTTGAGTGCAGTGCAAGAAGCAATGAACCAAATGATGGGTTCTGCTGCTACGTCAATGTCTACTATCTTTAATAAAAAAGTAGATATTTCACCGCCGATGATTGACCTCATGAATATCTCTAACAATGAGGGGACAGAAAATATTCCAACAGATGAATTGCTCGTAAAAGTCTCATTTAGATTAAAAATTGGCAATTTAATAGATTCAAATATTATGCAGTTACTGCCTTTAGAGTTTAGTAAATCTCTTGTCCATCAATTAATGAATCCTGAACAGGAAGAATCGGCTGTAACGGCGACAGAACTTCCCGAAACAACGATGCAGCATCAGCAAGAGGAAATTCCTGCTGCACCAGTTAAAACACAGCAAGAAGAACGACCAGTACAACAAAATACACAACCGCCGATGAATCATCAGCAGACACAAGAAGAGCCGTATATGATACAAACGCGAGAACAGAGACAACCTGCAAACGTACAGCAAGCACAATTTGCTAGCTTTGAAAATACGAATTTGAAACAATCAGAAGCTAGAAATTTAGATATGTTGCTTGACATACCATTGCAAGTTACTGTTGAATTAGGTCGTACGAAACGTTCTGTAAAGGAAATTTTAGAACTAGCTAGCGGTTCCATTATAGAGCTGGATAAATTAGCTGGTGAACCAGTTGATATCCTAGTCAATAGTCGTCTAATTGCAAAAGGAGAAGTAGTTGTAATTGACGAGAATTTCGGTGTGCGTATTACAGATATCTTAAGCAAAGCAGACCGGCTCAATAATCTGAAATAGAAGTAAACGGGGGAATAAGAATGTCAAAACGTATTTTAATTGTAGATGACGCAGCATTTATGCGAATGATGATCAAGGATATCCTAACGAAGAATGGATTTGAGGTTGTCGGAGAAGCTGGAGATGGAGCACAAGCTGTCGAAAAGTATGCCGAGTTAAAACCCGATTTAGTCACTATGGATATTACAATGCCTGAAATGGACGGTATTGCTGCTTTGAAAGAAATTAAACAAAAAGATCCTAGTGCCATTATTATCATGTGTTCAGCTATGGGACAACAAGCTATGGTAATCGATGCAATTCAAGCGGGTGCAAAAGACTTTATCGTTAAGCCTTTCCAAGCAGATCGTGTAATAGAAGCTATCCAAAAAGCGTTAGGTTAAGTAAATGCGCTCTAAGTTACTTCTAAAAATAATGTTATGTTTGACGGCATTATTTTTAATTACAAACCTTACTACGCCACATGTATCTATTGTTCATGCAGCTTCGCATGATTCAGTTGATGATTGTTTGAAAAACCGGGATACATGTAAGGATGATAATTTGGCGCCTGTCTCGGATGATGATTCCGGGACAGCTGTCGGTTTGTCGGCATGGGAGTATATTAAAATGATGCTAGCTCTCGGCTTTGTAGTAGTTCTCCTTTACGGGGTGCTAAAGCTTGTGAACAGTCGAAATAGTAAATATCAACAAAATCAACTTATGCAAAATTTAGGTGGCATTTCATTGGGGCAGCAAAAGTCTGTTCAGCTCTTAAAAGTTGGACAAGCGCTCTATATTGTAGGCGTTGGTGAAAATGTTAATATGCTGAAAGAAGTGACGGACCAAAATGAGAAGGAACGTCTGCTAGAACTATACAATGAACGGCAGGAACGTTCCTCACAAATGCCATATATACTGGAACTTTTAAACAAAAAAAAGGGACGGAAAAATAACAATCAAAAGGATCTTGCAAATCTGGACTTCAAAGGAGAATTAGAAGAACAGTTGCAAGAAATGAAAGAGCATCGCAATCAACAACTAGAAGAATGGAAGCAAAAGGAGAGTAGAAAAAATGAATGATTTTATCCATTATTTCTCCGATAGTGATCCTTCCAATGTTTCATCTTCTGTGAAGCTATTGCTTACGCTGACAGTTTTATCTTTAGCACCAAGCATTTTAATTTTAATGACCTGCTTTACTAGGATTGTCATTATTTTATCGTTTGTGCGTACAGCTCTAGCCACACAACAAATGCCACCAAATCAGGTGATTGTTGGTTTAGCGCTATTTTTAACTTTTTTCATTATGACTCCTACATTTCAAGATGTTAATAAACATGCATTGCAACCATTATTTGATGAAAAGATTACATTAGATGAAGCATACTCGAAAGCTAGCAAACCATTTAAAGAGTTTATGAGCAAGCATACGAGGCAGAAAGATTTAGACCTATTCTTAAAGTATTCTGGTGCGAAAGAACGTCCAAAAACGATTGAGGATATTCCGCTTACAACAATGGTGCCTGCTTACACCATCAGTGAATTAAAAACAGCCTTTCAAATGGGTTTTATGATTTTCATTCCGTTTTTAGTTATTGATATGATTGTTGCAAGTATATTAATGTCCATGGGGATGATGATGTTACCGCCAGTTATGATTTCATTGCCATTTAAGATATTGTTATTCGTTTTGGTAGATGGTTGGTACCTGGTAGTAAAATCGCTTTTAGAAAGTTTTTAGGGGATGAGTATATATGTCGGCTGAAATGGTGATTAAAGTAGCAGAAGAATCAATTAAAATCATATTGCTCGTCTCTGGACCACTTTTGCTTGTAGCACTTGTGACAGGGCTTTTGGTTAGTATTTTTCAAGCTACAACCCAAATACAAGAACAAACGCTAGCTTTTGTGCCGAAAATTGTCGCTGTATTAGTGGCCATTATTTTTTTTGGCCCTTGGATGCTTACAAAAATGACATCCTTTACGAAAGACATTATTGCAAATCTCGGCCGCTTTATAGGGTGATTTGATGGAAGAACTATTACCTAAAATAAGCGTATTATTGCTCATACTTGTTCGGATATCTTCTTTTTTTATGATTGTGCCTTTTTATTCTTATCGCACAATTCCTGCAAAAGTAAAAATTGCTATTGCATTAGTACTTTCATGGATGATGTATTACACCATGGACATTAAGCCTTTCGAGATTAATGGAGACTATATATTGCTGATTTTAAAAGAAGCTGTTGTCGGCCTTTCTATAGGTCTAATGGCTTATATAATAATGACGGCAATTCAAATTGCAGGCGGTTTTATCGATTTTCAAATGGGTTTTGCAATCGCGAATGTCATTGATCCTCAAACAGGTGCACAAACACCTCTGATGGGACAATTTTTTAATACACTTGCACTCCTAGTTCTTATCGGCACAAATGGACATCACTTAATATTAGACGGAATTTATTATAGTTATCAATATATACCGATGGATAGTGTGTGGCCCGATTTCGGAGGAAATAATACGCCGGTGTTTATTATGAAAACATTCGCAAGTGCATTTGGGATTGCTTTTCAAATGTCCATTCCAATTGTAGCTACCCTATTTCTTGTAGATATTGCCTTAGGTATAACAGCGAGGACTGTTCCACAATTAAATATATTTGTGGTTGGTTTTCCAATTAAAATAGGGGTAAGTTTTATTGTATTAATTGTCACGATGAGCGTAATGGTTATGGTTATGCAAAGGCTATTTAATATGATGCTTATCGCAATGCGGGAATTTATGGCGTTATTAGGTGGTGGATAGAATGGAATGGCTTCAATTAGACTTGCAATTTTTTGCAGGTGAAAAAACGGAAAGAGCAACACCAAAAAAAAGACAAGATGCCAGAAAGAAAGGACAAGTCCTAAAGAGCCAAGATGTTACCAGCGCTATTGTCCTGCTATCTGTTTTTCTATTTCTACTCGTTGGTGCTGGATCCATGCGCGATAGAATCCTTTCTTTTTTTAAACAAACCTTTTCTAAATACATGCTTATGGATTCTTTATCAATAGAGGTTGCCGTACAGATTTATAAAGATGTAGTAGTCGAAATGGCATATGTTTTATTGCCGATTATGGCCATTGCTGTTGTAGCAGGCGTAGTAGGAAACTTTTTGCAATTTGGCCTACTCTTTACGACAGAGCCATTAAAATTTGACTTAACAAAGTTAGATCCTATTAAAGGTTTAAAAAGAATTATTTCCGTGAGATCAATAATTGAATTACTAAAATCTATTTTAAAAATTTCTTTGATTGGTTCAGTAACAACAGCCATTCTCTGGATGAATATTGATGAAGTATTAAGTCTTTCTTTTAAATCGCCAGGAGCAACCTTAAGAACAATAGCAAAACTGACTGTACTAATGGGGATTGCTGCTTCTGCTGTTTTATTAATTATAGCTATACTTGATTATCTTTATCAGAAATTTGACTATGAAAAAAACCTAAAAATGTCTAAGCAGGACATTAAGGATGAATATAAAAATTCAGAAGGTGATCCGCTTATTAAGTCCAAAATTAAGCAAAGACAGCGCGAAATGGCTATGAGGCGGATGATGCAAGAAGTACCGCATGCTGATGTGGTGATTACTAACCCGACACATTATGCTATTGCATTAAAATATGATGACCAAACAATGGATGCCCCGCAAGTCATTGCTAAAGGAACAGATCTGATCGCCCAAAAAATTAAGTTAATCGCGAAAGAAAATAATGTTGTGATGGTAGAAAATCGCCCGCTCGCACGTGCAATGTACGATCAAGTAGAAATCGGAAAGCATATTCCAGATGAGTTTTTTAAGGCCGTAGCTGAGGTGTTAGCGTATGTATATCGAATTAAGCAAAAAATTTAAGGGCCAGAGGGAGAGATAATATGAAATTTCGCGATATTGCGGTATTAGCAGCGGTTATTATGATTGTAGCGATGCTCATCATCCCTTTGCCGCCATGGTTATTAAGTTTTTTAATCATTGTGAATATAACACTTGCATTACTTGTTCTGTTAACAGCTATGAACATGAAGGAAGCATTAGAATTTTCTATCTTCCCTTCGCTCTTATTATTGTTAACGTTATTCCGATTAGGACTGAACGTTTCCACTACACGTGCTATTCTAACTGGTGGAGATGCAGGGAATGTGGTAGAAACTTTCGGAACATTCGTTGTCCGTGGCAATGTTCTGGTAGGATTAGTGGTATTTGTTATTTTAGTTATTATTCAGTTTATTGTTATTACAAAAGGTTCAGAGCGTGTATCAGAAGTAGCAGCACGTTTTACATTAGATGCAATGCCTGGTAAACAAATGGCAATTGATGCTGATTTGAATGCAGGTTTAATTTCTGAAACGGATGCAAGAGAACGCCGTGAAAAAGTGAGTAATGAAGCTGACTTTTATGGATCAATGGATGGTGCCACTAAATTTGTAAAAGGTGATGCCATTGCAGCGATTATCATCGTAATGATCAATTTAATTGTCGGATTAGTAATCGGTATTGTACAAATGGATATGGAATTTTCGGATGCAGTCCATTTATTTACGACTTTAACGGTTGGTGATGGTCTAGTTTCGCAAGTGCCAGCATTATTGATTTCAACTGCGACTGGTATCGTTGTTACTCGAGCTGCATCAGAGGGTAATCTAAGTACAGATATTACTGGACAGCTCTTTACAAATCCTACATTGATTTATATAGCAGCTGGTACTATTTTTACTTTAGGCCTAGTAACGCCGATAAAATTTATCTATACCGTTCCTGTGGCTGCTATTCTTGCATTTATCGCCTATCGACTGAAAAATGCACATAAAGAAGATATTGAAGAATTAGAACAAATCGAAGAAGTAGAAACAACAGACAATTTAAAAAGCCCTGAAAATGTTGTTAATCTATTAAATGTAGATCCCATTGAATTTGAGTTTGGTTATGGGTTGATTCCTCTTGTTGATGCAACGCAAGGTGGAGATTTACTAGATCGTGTTGTTATGATTCGAAGGCAATTGGCCCTTGAATTAGGGATTGTCATTCCAGTAGTCCGAATTCGCGATAATATTCAGCTTCAGCCTAATGAATATCGAATTAAGATAAAAGGCAGTGAGATGGCACATGGAGAATTGCTTCTTGACCATTATCTAGCAATGAGCCCAGGCGATGATGATTCGATTGAAGGAATTGATACAGTAGAACCGTCATTTGGGTTACCAGCTAAATGGATTACAGAACAAGTGAAGGAAGAGGCTGAGATGCTTGGTTATACAGTTGTTGACCCGCCTAGCGTTGTCTCTACGCATTTAACTGAAGTGATTCGAGCAAATGCAGCTCAATTATTAGGCAGACAAGAGACTAAACAATTGATAGACCATTTACAAGAGACAGCACCAATCTTGGTTGAAGAAACAACGCCAAGTCCGCTGTCTATTGGCGAGATCCAAAAGGTATTAGCGAAGCTTTTGGCGGAAAATGTATCTATACGGAATTTGCCTATTATATTTGAAACATTGGCTGACTACTCCAAGTTAACATCTGATGTGGATGTATTAACAGAGTATGTAAGGCAGTCATTAGCACGACAGATTACGACGCAGTATTCAAATGGCGAACAAGAGCTGAAAGTGTTGACTGTTTCAGCTAAAGTAGAAAAAATGATTGCAGATAGTATCCAACAAACAGACCATGGGAATTATCTGGCAATGGATCCAAATGACTCTCAAGCTATTTTAGAGTCCATTGCAAAAGAAGTGGAACGTATTGCCTTGTTTGAGCAATCACCTCTTATCCTTTGTTCGCCTGCTGTACGCATGTATGTAAGGCAGCTAACAGAAAGATATTTTCCACAAATTCCAATCCTATCATATAACGAATTAGAAGCATCGATTGAGATTCAAAGCGTTGGGGTGGTGAATGTAGAATGAAAATGAAGAAATATACGGCATCAACGATGGCTCTTGCAATGAAAAAAGTGGAGCAAGACTTAGGTGATGATGCAATCATTGTAAGTTCGAAAGTTGTCTATTCAAAGGGCTTCTTAGGAATGTTTAAAAAAAAGAGTATAGAAGTCATCGCGGGTAAGGAACCAGTAAGAAAGACTACAAGCGTTTCTATTCCTGCTTTAGACGATTCGCCGAAAGATGCAGTACTTCCTAATGAACACTCAGAGAAAATTAATAAAGAGTTGGCAGATTTAAAATCATTAGTTAAAACAATACAAAGACAATCGGTCAGTTACCAATATCCTGATGAATATGAGGAAATCATTCAACGACTAGAGCAGCAAGAGCTAAATCCTGAGCTCATCACAGCAGTAGGTGATGAGCTCTTTCAAGTGAAGAAAAATGGAAACGAGAAATTAGCGAAAGAGGACTATAAAGAGCTAGCTAAAGAAGAGCTTATTAAATTATTACAAGGGCTCCCATTTGGAGGACTTTCGTATAACAAGAAATATATCAATGTTTTAGGTCCGACTGGCGTCGGCAAAACGACAACCATTGCGAAAATGGCAGCACTTGCTGTTTTGCAGAAAAAGAAGAAAATTGGTTTTATAACAACAGATACGTATCGAATTGCAGCGATTGAACAATTAAAAGTCTATGCGAACTTACTTCAATCACCAGTAGAAATAGTTTATAGCAAAGAAGATTATGAACAAGCACTAGTCAAGTTTGATTCATTGGATATTGTTTTTATTGACACAGCGGGAAGAAATTATCGAGAAGCAAAATATATCAATGATTTACGTGAACTAATAGATATAGGAGATAATATGGAAAATTATCTGGTGCTCTCATTGACAGCGAAAGAACAGGATATGACAGAGATTATAGATCAATTTTCAGAGATTCCTATTGAAAAGTTCATATTTACTAAGATGGATGAGACAATTTCCATTGGCTCAATGATCAATTTAATGGTTAAATATAAGAAGGGACTTGCTTACTATACGAATGGTCAGGAAGTACCAGAGGATATTGAGGAAGCTACTGCTGAAAATATAGTCGAATTGCTCATTCAAGGAGATTAGTTATGAAAGATCAAGCTCAATCATTAAGAATGAAAATGCAGCAAAATGCCCGGTTAGGAAAATCAATTGCCGTTGTGAGCGGAAAAGGTGGGGTAGGAAAGAGCAATTTTACTACTAACTTTTCTAATATGCTAATGTCCTATGAAAAAAAAGTGATTATTATTGATATGGATATTGGAATGGGAAATGTCCATATTTTATTAGGTAGAAGTGCTCGCTATAGCTTAAAAGATTACTTGCAAGGCGAAGTGACACTTGAAGAAGTGATATATGATGGACCCAATAATTTGAATTATGTCTCTGGTGGGACGGGATTAGCAAGCATTTTAGAATGGACAGATGAAATGGTTGATCGTCTGCTTCTTGCTTTTGCAAAACTACAGAAAGACTACGACTATATCTTATTTGATATGGGAGCTGGCGCCACTAACTGGTCTTTAGACTTACTAAATGCTGTTGATGACATTATTGTCATTTCTACCACAGAGCCGACATCCATAACAGATGCATATTCTATGATGAAGTATATTCATTTTAAAGATCGAGAAAAAAATTTCTATTTGCTTTGTAATAGAGTAATAACAAATGAGGAAGGAACCGATACATTAATTAGACTTAAACAAACAATGGCGCGTTTTTTGTCAAAAGACGTAACTATATTAGGATCCTTGCCTGAAGATCCTATAGTTCCGAAAGCTGTAAAACAACAAGAGCTTTTTACAATCTTATATCCCAATAGCAAGATTGCTAAAACAATGGAAGATATTACGAAGAGATATATAGAAGGGCATGCTTATGACGGCCTTATAACGCAACAGCCAAATAAGTTTATTTCTAAATTAAGAAGTATTTTTTTAAAAGGGCGTGATTAGTTGTCTATTATTCATTCCAAATCATTATTAATTGTCGATGATTCAGCATTTATGAGAAAGTTGTTGTCTGACTTTTTTGCAGATCATCCATATATTCGGGTTGTTGGCACAGCGAGAAACGGAATGGATGCAATAAAGAAGATTCAAATGTTGAAGCCTGACATTGTCACAATGGATATTGAAATGCCATTAATGAATGGCCTTGAAGCTTTAAAAGTTATTATGAAGGACCATCCACTGCCTGTGATTATGTTGTCTAGCGCAACCCAAAGTGGGGCAAAAAGCACGTTTGAAGCGATGGATGCCGGTGCAGTAGATTTTATTCCAAAGCCAAGCGGCGCTATTTCACTTGACTTAAAGGATATTAAATCGGACATTATCCGTATTGTAGAAAATGCAGCTACTGTCCATGTGTCTAAGTTGACGAAAAAAAGAGCACCAATAGATGAAAAGTTCAACATTTCAAAAAATTTATTGGGAGATCAAAAAACAGTAAAGCCTTTAAATGAATCAAATGTTAAAACCCAAACGAGTACATCATCAACACAAAAAAGTTGGCATACAAATGCTAAAAAAATCGTATTGATTGGCACTTCAACAGGAGGACCGCGTGCACTGCAAGAGGTCATCCCCTACTTGCCTCAAGATATGAAAGCACCTGTCATTATCGTTCAGCACATGCCGATGGGCTTCACCAAATCATTGGCTAACCGGTTGGATCAATTGTCCAAAATTCGAGTGAAGGAAGCAGAGCAAGGAGACATTTTGCAAAATGGTGTAGCATATATAGCTCCTGGAGGTTATCATCTTCGCCTTCGGAAAGTCGCAAAAACATATGCAATTGAACTGGACAATGTAGAACCACCAAATGGAGGTCATCGTCCTTCTGTCGATATTATGTTCGATAGCGTTAGCCAGTTTAATGATCTCGACAAAATAGCTGTTATCATGACTGGTATGGGTTCTGACGGGACAAAGGGCTTGCAGGCTCTGAAAAGAAACGGAAATGTGAAAGCAATCGCCGAATCAGCTAATACAAGTGTTGTATATGGAATGCCTAAAGCTGCCTATGCGACAGGTTTGGTAGATGAAGTAGCAGATTTACACGATATTTCAAAAACAATAATGAAATATTTGACTTAAGGGAGGACTCTTCATGGATACAAATCAATATTTAGAGGTCTTTATTGATGAGAGTAAAGAACATCTTCAATCATGTAACGAAAATTTGCTGGCTCTAGAACAAAATCCACATGATCTAGCTATCGTAAATGAAATATTTCGGAATGCCCACACCCTAAAAGGGATGTCTGCCACAATGGGATTTGAAGACCTAGCAGACTTAACACACAAGATGGAAAACGTATTAGATGGTATCCGCAATGAAAAAATTACAGTAACGCCAGAAATTCTAGATGTAGTATTTGAATCCGTGGATCATCTTGAAGCAATGATTGATGATATCTCTGGCGGAGGTGATGGGAAAAGAGATGTTACGAGCACTGTACAAAAATTAAAAATGATTGAGAACGGTGAAGAAATCGTACAAGCTTCTGATGCGAAAGAGGAAGTACAAGAATCTGGACCATCTTCAAATGAGGCTTTGCAATTTGATGAATTTGAATTAACAGTGCTTCAGCAATCTCGCGAGCAAGGTTTTCATACATATGAGATTGCCGTCATGCTACGTGCTGACTGTCTTTTAAAGGCTGCCCGTGTTTATATGGTATTTGATATTCTTGAAAAATTGGGTGATGTGGTGAAATCTTCGCCATCTGTAGATAAATTGGAAGAAGAACAATTCGACCAAGAATTCCACGTTGCCTTTATAACCAAAGAGCCAATTAACGACTTACAAAGTAAGCTAATGAAGGTTTCTGAAGTTGAACGGATTACTATCACGCCAATTGATGAATCAAAGGCTAATGAAGAGGCTGCAGCTACAACGGCAGAAGAAACAGCAGAAGTAGTTTCTAAAGATGAAAAAACAACCAAAGAGACTCCAGTCCAAAAAGCAGCAAACTCAGTACCAAATAATAAGGTCACAGAGAAGAAAAGTGCCCAAGGTAGTAAAACAATCCGCGTTAACATTGAGCGATTGGATATTTTGATGAACTTATTTGAAGAGCTTGTAATTGATCGTGGGCGTTTACAATCAATTGCTGGTGAATTGAATCATGGCGAGTTGAATGAAACCGTAGAAAGAATGGCACGCATTTCTGGCGACTTGCAGAATATTATTTTAACCATGCGCATGGTGCCAGTTGAAACAGTATTCAATCGTTTCCCAAAAATGGTGCGTCAGTTAGCCCGCGATTTGCATAAAAAAGTTAATCTTGAAATCATCGGTGCAGAAACTGAATTGGATAGAACAGTTATTGATGAAATAGGTGATCCGCTTGTCCATTTAATTCGCAATGCTTTAGATCATGGTGTAGAAGATCCAGAAGCACGTAAGAAAGCTGGCAAAACAGAACAAGGTAATATCGTTTTGCGCGCTTATCATAGTGGTAACCATGTATTTATCGAGCTTGAAGATGATGGAGCTGGAATCAATAGAGAACGAGTTTTAGAAAAAGCGATTGCTAAAGGAATTGTTACAGCTGAAGCTGCAGAATCAATGTCAGATCAACAAGTGAATGAATTAATTTTGTCTTCAGGCTTTTCAACAGCTTCAGTTATTTCTGATATATCTGGTCGTGGAGTAGGCTTAGATGTGGTTAAATCTACAATCGAGTCATTAGGCGGTAATATTACGATTGAATCTGTAGAAGGCAAAGGTTCATTATTCTCTATACAGTTACCACTGACACTATCGATTATTTCAGTGATGCTTGTTGAAATTGAAAAAGAAATTTATGCTATTCCGCTCTCATCTATTATTGAGACATCAATTATTCGGAATTCTGACATTATGAATGCGCATAATCAAAAAGTAATCGATTTTCGCGGGAAAGTTGTGCCTTTATTATTCCTTGATGAATTCTTTGATGTACCTCGCCCAGAACCAAAGCATGATGAATTCCATTCTGTAGTTCTTGTGCGAAAAGGAGAAAAAATGGCAGGATTAGTGGTCGATTCGTTTATAGGCCAGCAAGAGATTGTGTTGAAATCATTAGGAAATTACTTAACAAATGTATTTGCCATTTCGGGGGCTACTATCCTTGGAAACGGCCAAGTAGCATTAATTGTAGACTGTAATTCACTAATTAAATAATGTTTAGAAGGTTAGGTGAGCACTTTGGAAAAAGCAGTAGATTTGGATAGTGTGAAAGTTATTGTGTTTCAATTAGGGGAAAAAGAGTATGCCATTCCAGTGAACCAAGTGCAAGGCATTGAAAAAGCGATGCATATTACGCGCGTACCTAAAACGCCCAGCTACGTTAAAGGTGTCATTAATCTAAGAGGTGTGGTAACACCCATTATTGATTTGCGCGACCGGTTCAACGTGAAATCAACGGTAGAAAATGATGATACACGCATTATAATTATATCCCTAGATGATATGGAAGTAGGTTTTATTGTAGATGCTGCCAATGATGTGATGGATATCCCGACGAGTTCAATTGAACCTCAGCCTGAAGTGGTCGGCTCATTCGAGGAAGAATTTATATCAGGCGTAGCAAAGACAGATAAAAGGCTTCTTATTCTATTAAATTTAGAGAAAGTACTTCATACCTTAAAATAAGGGGGCATTTTCTTGTCTTTTAAAAATAATATCACCTCCGTTCATTTAGATGTATTGAAAGAGATTGGAAATATAGGAGCAGCGCATGCAGCTACTGCTCTTTCTAATTTATTGAATACAAAGATAGATATGAAAGTTCCATATGTTAAAATGGCTTCATTTAATGAAATTATGGAATTTGTTGGCGGTGCAGAAAGTGTTGTTGTAAGCATTTATCTTCGAATCGAAGGCGATGCAACCGGAGGGATGTTCTTCATCCTATCAGTTGAACAAGCCAACCATTTTATTCGCAAATTAATACATGATGACAAATTTGACTTTCAAGATACAAATGTATCGGATATGGGCATTTCAGCTATGCAAGAGCTTGGCAACATATTATCAGGTTCTTATTTATCATCCTTATCTGATTTTACAGGGTTAAAGATTCAGCCTACCCCACCTGCGCTGACAGTAGATATGTTCGGTGCCATTATAAGTTATGGGTTAATTGAACTTTCGCAAATCGGTGACCATGCAATAGTCATTGATACGACGATTTTTGAAGAACATATGGAAGGCTCAGAATCCGTACATGGACATTTCTTTTTATTACCGGATCCTGAATCTTTCGAAACAATCTTTAGTGCATTAGGGGTTTTGTAAAATGATAGAAAGCGTGAGCACCGTAATAAAAGTTGGAATTGCACAAATGGATATAGTCAAGTCGCCTCACACGATCCGCACATCAGGCCTAGGTTCATGCGTTGGCGTCGTTTTATACGATGAATTTAAGGGTATTGCTGGGTTAATCCATGTAATGTTGCCGGATTCATCCCTTTCACGAAGCGATTCTCTAAATGTAGCAAAATTCGCTGATACGGCAATACCGGCCATGCTTGAGCAGTTAAAAAGAGAGGGCGTTCATCCTTTTCGGTTAAAGGCTAAAATTGCAGGAGGCTCCCAAATGTTTCAATTCGCTACAAATAGAGAATCAATGCGAATCGGGCCAAGAAATGTAGAAGCAGTCAAACAACAACTGAAAAATTTCTCTATTCCTATTGTAGCTGAGGATACAGGCGGTAACAGCGGCAGAACGATTGAGTTTGATACAGCCAATTCATTATTGCAGATTCGCACGGTCAACCAAGGAGTGAAGGAGATTTAATGGCGGGTTCTATTTTTTACAATTGGTGGGCAGCACTAGCTGCTTTCACGATTTACTTTTTTTGCAACCTTCAATCGGGTGATACACCCACTCAAATTCTTATCCAAACATTTATCATTGCGTTAGTCGTTTTTATCGCTTCTTTTCTTGTACGTTATTTGATTGCTTTTGTTATGTACACACCCACTGAAATTGAACAAGAAGAAAATCCAAGCAATGAACATATTGAAGTCAATGAAGAGATGGAAAAAGCTGATCTAGAAGTAAATACAGAAAGCCAAGCAGAGGAGCTGGCGAAAGCAGTGAAGAGTATGATGGCGCAAGATGAATAATATTAAAAAGGGAGCATATAATTTGGCTCCCTTTTATAGTAAGTATTTGATATAATATGGTTAAATATTAGGGGGGATACGAAATGCAAACAACCACACAAGAAGAACAGAAACTTTGGCAAAACTGGGCAGCAACACGCGATCCTCATGCAGGTGATCTACTAATAAAAAAATATACACCCCTCGTTTCGTATCATGTACAGCGAATAGGTACAAATCTACCAAAGAATATCTCAAAAGATGAATTAACGAGTCTTGGAATGATGGGGTTGTTTGATGCACTTAATAAATTTGATATTAACAGAGATTTAAAGTTTGATACATATGCCTCTTTTCGTGTTCGTGGCGCGATTATTGACGGCCTACGAAAAGAAGATTGGCTTCCACGCTCTGCGAGGGAAAAGTCTAAAAAAATGGAGTTGCAAATTGAGGCAATGGAGCAACAATTAGGGCGCCATGTCACCCCTGAAGAAGTTGCAGAGCAATTAAATATAAATGTTGATGATGTGTATCAGACGATGCAAGAACATTTTATGTCTAATATATTGTCAATTGACGAACATAATACTGACCAAGACGATACTGAGATTAAGTCTTTTGCTATAAGAGACCATCTTACAAAAACCCCTGAAGAGGAAGCAGTACGAACAGAACTTTTACAGGATTTGGTTGAAAGTATTTTAAAATTAAATGAAAAGGAACAGCAAGTCCTCAGCTTATTTTATACAGAGGAACTGACACTTACTGAAATTGGGGAAATGCTTCATCTTTCCACTTCCCGCATTTCACAAATCCATTCAAAAGCAATCTTTAAGTTGCGCAAAATATTATCTGCTGAAATGCCAAATGAATAGCCGATAGGGGACAGTAGGATGAGTTTGAAATTTGTTGAGTTGCAAATAGCCTTGCCTAAAACCTTTGAAGCAGGCAAAATATCGGAACAACACCAGCAACAAGCCCTGCTAGGACAGGAATTAGCAAGCAGAGCACATCAAAAACAAGAAGCTAGAAAGAGGACATCTGTCTCAGAATCCAGTCCAACTGGAAAAGCTAAAAAGGAAGCTGTCGCTCATAGAACTGAGTCTGCCTCCCAGGAAAATAATGAAAAAAACAGCGCTAAGATCAATGATTTAACGCATCCTTTTGCAGGACATTTAGTAGATTTTAAAGGGTAGGTAAAAATATGGTAATAGGTATAGTCTTTTTGTTTATCACTCAAGTTTTAAGCTTTTATTTTATTGCATTACTTTATGTCAAAATTTCTCGTTTAAGAGATATAGAAACTCATCAGACAAAAGTCAGAGATGAATTGGAGGCTTCCCTTGGTGCTTATTTAGCGGAGATAAGAGATGAGAATGACCGTCTCATTGCAGAGTTGGCAACCAAAACACATCAAACGTTTGAAAACAGAACTAGCAATGAAAAAGAAGGTCAGAAGAAGGACCACCCTCTAGTAGAAGAAAGCAGCTTCAATAACTTTAAAATGCCACGTAATAGCGTGGCAAAGGCCTACCAAAAAAATACTAAAAAAAATACGCCAAAAGCAACTTTTCAAGATCATTTGGCCGTAAACATGGAACAGCCCAAACCATTAACAATGGAAGAAACGGTAAAAAAATATTATCGTAGCGGGAAGTCTGTGGATGAAATTGCAAAGCTCCTTCAAAAAGGGAAAACTGAAGTAGAGTTGCTTTTAAAGTTTGGGCAATAATATTTCTTGCAGAATACCAGGTGATATGATATATTATCAAATGGTGTTACATTACACACGTATTCTGATATAGGAGAAGGTGCTCGAATTTCGAGTTGCTCTTATAAAGGACGAATGCGGCGGACAAAAAAACCATATCAGGAGGAACTATCATGTCAGTAATTTCAATGAAACAATTACTAGAAGCTGGTGTACATTTCGGTCACCAAACACGTCGTTGGAACCCAAAAATGAAAAAATATATTTTTGTGGAACGTAACGGAATTTATATTATCGACTTACAAAAAACAGTTAAAAAATTAGAAGAGGCTTACGACTTCATGCGCCAAGTTGGCGAAGACGGCGGTAAAGTACTTTTCGTTGGTACTAAAAAACAAGCTCAAGAAGCAATTAAAGAAGAAGCAGAACGTTCAGGTAACTACTATATCAACCAACGTTGGTTAGGTGGTACTCTTACAAACTTCGGTACAATCCAAAAACGTGTTGCACGTTTGAAAGAGATCGAAAGAATGGAAGAGGACGGAACTTTTGAAGTTCTTCCTAAAAAAGAAGTTGTTCAACTTAAAAAACAACACGAACGCCTTGTTAAATTCTTAGGTGGTATCCGTGACATGCACGCTCTACCAGACGTTATGTTTGTTGTAGATCCTCGTAAAGAACGTATTGCAGTAGCGGAAGCTCGCAAATTAAACATTCCGTTAGTAGCAATGGTTGATACAAACTGTGACCCAGATGAAATCGACTACGTTATTCCTTCAAATGACGATGCGATCCGTGCTGTAAAATTAATTACTTCAAAAATGGCAGATGCTTTAATCGAGTCTAAACAAGGCGAAGAAGAAGCAGTTCCAGCTGAAGAGGTTGCAGCTGAGTAATTTCTGATTAAAAAACAGGTGATAAGCGGCTAAACCCTCTTATCACCTTTTTTTGAGAATAATAAAAATAAAGTGGAGCTTTGCTTGCTTTATAAACCAATGAACGCATAATAGAAAACGGCCGTAACTTTTTTGGTAAGGGTACCAATCTATTAAAGCAGAAAGTTGGTTTAATGCTAATTATTGGGGTATTCTTAAATAAACACACAGTGTACTGATGTCTCTTTATTTGCTGGATTATATAATTTAAGGAAATATTGCATTAGCATCTACACCGGACGTTGGACTTAAGTTCCCTATATAGCTGGAATAATTCATGTGAATTTATAAGGAGGAATTTTCAATGGCAGAAGTAACTGCAAAAATGGTTAAAGAATTACGCGAAAAAACTGGTGCTGGTATGATGGATTGTAAAAAAGCATTAGTAAAAGTAGATGGAGATATGGAAGCGGCAATCGACTTCTTACGTGAAAAAGGTCTTTCTTCAGCTGCTAAAAAAGCAGATCGTATCGCAGCAGAAGGTACAACTTATATCGAAGTAAAAGGAAATGACGCTGTACTTTTAGAAGTAAATGCTGAAACAGACTTTGTTGCTAAAAACGAAGGATTCCAAAAATTGGTTAAAGAATTAGCGGATCACTTATTAGCTGCAAAACCAGCTACTCTAGAAGAAGCTATGGATTCAAAAATGGAAAACGGTGCAACTGTTGCTGAACATATTTCCCAAGCAATAGCTACTATCGGTGAAAAAATCACTCTTCGTCGCTTTACAGTTGCTTCAAAAACAGATGCAGATGCATTCGGCGCTTACTTACACATGGGCGGACGTATCGGTGTGTTAGCTGTTCTTGAAGGTACTACTGATGAAAACGTAGGAAGAGATGTTGCAATGCATATTGCTGCATTAAATCCAAAATACATCGCTCATGACCAAGTTTCTGAAGAAGAAATCGCTCATGAACGCAAAGTATTAACTGAACAAGCACTTAACGAAGGTAAACCAGAAAATATCGTAGCAAAAATGGTTGAAGGCCGTCTTCGTAAATATTTCGAAGAAATTTGCGTACTTGACCAAGCATTCGTTAAAAACCCAGATCAAAAAGTGGGCGACTACATCAAATCTGCTGGCGCTACTTTAACTTCTTTCGTGCGCTATGAAGTTGGCGAAGGAATTGAAAAACGCGAAGACAACTTTGCAGAAGAAGTAATGAGCCAAGTAAAAGGCAAATAATATATTCGTATGAATAGCAAAAAAAGTAGGGAGCACATCTTTTTCGTGTTCCCTCTTTTTCAAGAAAAAGCATGATGGAGGTTCCAAAGAGTATGCAGCAGTACAAAAGAGTAGTCATTAAGCTTAGCGGAGAAGCCCTTGCCGGAGAAGAAGGGTTTGGCTTATCTCCTAAAATCGTCAAATCAGTTGCAGAGCAAGTGAAAGATGTAGTAGAGCTTGGAGTAGAAGTAGCATTAGTAGTAGGTGGCGGAAATATTTGGAGAGGCAAAATTGGTGCTGAAATGGGCATGGAACGGGCAAATGCTGATTATATGGGCATGTTGGCCACTGTAATGAATGCTTTAGCATTACAAGATTCACTTGAAAATCTAGATGTACCTACTCGCGTACAATCATCAATTGTTATGACGCAAGTTGCTGAACCTTATATTCGCAGAAAAGCAGTTCGCCATTTAGAAAAGAAACGTGTTGTCATTTTTGCAGCAGGAACAGGAAATCCTTATTTCTCTACTGATACTACTGCAGCTTTACGTGCAGCTGAGATTAATGCAGATGTCATTTTAATGGCTAAAAATAATGTAGATGGCGTATACTCTGCAGATCCAAGAATAGATACAGAAGCAGTGAAATATGAACAACTAACATACTTAGAAGTTATTCAGCAAGGACTACAAGTAATGGATTCAACAGCATCCACTCTTTGTATGGATAATGATATCCCACTTATTGTGTTCTCTATTACTGAAAACGGTAATATTAAGCGCGCTGTGTTGGGAGAAAACATTGGAACAATCGTGAGGAGGAACCCATAATGTCGAAGGAAGTTTTGGCGAAAGCTGAAGAGAGAATGGACAAAGCAATACAAGCATTTAGCCGTGCACTAGCAACAATTCGTGCAGGCCGTGCAAATGCTTCTTTACTAGACCATGTAAATGTGGAATACTACGGTGCACCAACACCTATTAATCAGCTTGCTGGCGTCTCTGTGCCAGAAGCACGTCTTCTAGTAATCCAACCATACGATAAATCTGTACTAGGTGAAATTGAAAAAGCTTTATTGAAGTCTGACATCGGCATTACACCAACTAACGATGGTAACGTCATCCGTCTTTCAATTCCTGCTTTAACAGAGGAACGCCGTAAAGATCTTGTGAAACTAGTGAAAAAAGAAGGCGAAGATGCAAAAGTTGCTATTCGTAATGTACGCCGCGACGCAAACGATGATTGCAAAAAACTAGAAAAAAACGGCGAAATTACTGAAGACGATTTGCGTGGATATTCTGAAGATATCCAAAAATTGACTGATGCCAACATTGAAAAAGTAGATCAAATCGCTAAAGAAAAAGAAAGCGAAATCCTATCCGTTTAATCATAGAACCTTGTCTTTTTCAAGGCGTCCTATAACTCAGGGACGTCTTTTTTGTTTTACATGCTCCTTATGAAGAAAGCGCATTTAAGTTGATACATAGCTTTCCCTAATACCTATCCATTTAGATTGGCTCTAAGTTTTAGGCTAAGCATCTTTTTTGTTTAGATTAAGGAAATTAATTGTTATTTTTGGTATGATAGAGGAAGTATACGTTCCGATTTGTAAGTTAGTGGAGGATTCTAAATGTTAGATAAATTCGGATGGAAGAAAACTGAAAAAAAAGACCTGTCATTGCAAGCGCAAATGGAACTGATTCAAATGCAAGAGGTGCCAAAGCATATCGCGATTATAATGGATGGTAATGGTCGCTGGGCAAAAAGCCGAGCTTTACCACGCTTTATCGGGCATCGTGAAGGCATGCATAATGTACGTGTGATTACAAAAGCTGCGAACGCCATTGGGGTTGGAGCGATTACACTATATGCTTTTTCTACAGAGAATTGGAAAAGACCATCAACTGAGGTAGATTTCTTAATGCGTTTACCGGAAGAATTTTTGGCTGACTTCCTGCCCGAGTTAATGGAGTTAAATATTCGGGTCGAAATGATTGGCGAAATGGATGGGTTGCCTTCGCATACAAGTCGAGCTGTGCAAAATGCAATGGATAAAACGAAAGATAATACAGGCATGGTGCTTAATTTTGCATTTAATTATGGTAGCCGCAGAGAAATGGTTCTGGCAGTACAAAAGATCGCGAGCCTTGTACAGCAAGGTGAACTTAACATGTCATCAATAACTGAAGAAACAATTTCTGAACAATTAATGACGTCAAGTATTGGGGATCCAGATTTACTAATACGAACAAGCGGTGAATACCGAGTAAGTAACTTTTTATTATGGCAACTCGCATATACGGAGTTCTTTTTTTCTGATATACACTGGCCAGAGTTTAAAGCGGAGCATTTGTACAGTGCAATAATTGATTACCAAAAACGCAATCGCCGTTACGGGGGATTGAAAGGAGAATAATGAAAGTTGAAACAGCGGATTATCACAGCAATTATTGCTGCGCTTTTATTTATTCCATTCGTGGTATACGGAAATTTGCCGTTCACACTATTAGTGTATGTGATGGCAGCGATTGGATTATATGAAGTTTTAAAAATGAGAGGAATAGCTTTACTGTCAGTTCCCGGAATTATTACGTTACTGCTACTATTTGTAGTATTAATGCCGAAACAATGGAGCTTACAACTACAAGAAGCCACTTCTTTTTCGCAAATAGAATACATGTTTATAGCAGCAATTCTATTGCTGATTTATACTGTCTTTGTAAAAAATAGTTTTACCTTTGATGATGTAGGATTCTTGGTAATCAGTGCATTGTATGTAGGAATTGGCTTTCATTACTTCATTACTGCAAGGGTGGAAGGATTGGCATTTGTTGTTTATGCATTGGTCATCGTGTGGACAACGGATTCTGGCGCCTATTTTGTCGGAAGAAAATTAGGCAAACGTAAATTATGGCCGGAAATTTCACCGAATAAGACTGTTGAAGGCTTTTTGGGTGGCATTGTGGTTGCAGTCATTGCAGCTTTAATATTCCAGGCAATTGTAAAGCTAGATTATTCATATGTCACAATTATACTTATTTCCATTGTTGCGTCCATATTTGGCCAGTTAGGGGATTTGGTAGAATCTGCTATTAAACGGCATTATGACGTGAAGGATTCCGGTAAAATCCTTCCTGGACACGGTGGCATTTTGGATCGTTTTGATAGTATCTTATTTGTTTTGCCACTGCTTTATTTTTTACACTTTATTGGTTAAGGGTGATTAGTAGATGAAACGTATCAGTTTATTAGGCGCAACAGGCTCAATTGGATTACAAACATTAGACATTGTGAGGGAACATCCTGATCAATTTTCAATTGTAGCTTTTGCTGCTGGTAAAAATATTGAGCTTACAAAGGAAATAATAAAAGAGTTTAAGCCTAAGTTGGTATCTGTTCAACTAGAGGCGGATGCACAAAAACTTGCAAAAGAATTTCCAGACTCAGAATTCACGTATGGTGCTCAAGGGTTAATAGATGTAGCTACATATACTGACAGCGATATACTATTGAATGCTGTCTTAGGCAGTATTGGACTAGAAGCTACTTTGGCAGCGATCCAGCAAAGAAAAATGATTGCAATTGCGAATAAAGAGACACTTGTCACAGCAGGACATTTGGTCATGAGTGAAGCTAAGAAATACGGTGCACCGATTTTGCCTGTAGATAGTGAGCACTCAGCACTTTGGCAATCAATGCAGGGTGAAAATCCAAAATCTGTCTCAAGACTTATCTTAACGGCTTCTGGCGGTAGTTTTAGAGATCAAACACGTGATGAATTGGAGAATGTTACAGTTAAAGAAGCTCTAAATCATCCAAATTGGTCTATGGGAGCAAAAATTACAATTGATTCTGCTACATTGATGAATAAAGGTTTGGAAGTCATTGAAGCAGCGGTGTTGTATGATATGCCATACGATAAAATTGACGTATTAATCCATCGAGAAAGCATTATTCACTCGATGGTTGAATATCATGATACAAGTGTGATGGCACAGTTAGGTACACCGGACATGCGTACACCAATCCAATATGCTTTAAGTTATCCAGATAGGTTGCCGCGCTCTAATGCAGAAAGACTGGATTTAGCGAAAATCTCTCAACTGCACTTTGAAAATGTTGACTTAAAGCGTTTCCGCTGCCTTGATTTTGCTTATCAAGCAGGTCGGATGGGAGGCTCTATTTTAACAGTTATGAACGCTGCGAACGAAGCAGCAGTAGGTGCCTTCTTACAAGGAAAGATCAAGTTTCTTGAAATAGAAGACATCATCGACAGAATGATGAACCAACATGAGAATATTAGCAACCCAGATTTAGAAACTATTTTACAAGTAGATAAAGAAACGAGAAAAACGATTCAAACCATGCTAAAATAGCAATAGTAATTTTATAATGCATAAAAAGGTGGGATTACATGCAATCAATCATTGCATTTATTGTGGTATTCGGTTCCATCGTGTTTTTCCATGAACTTGGTCATTTCATCTTCGCAAAGCGTTCAGGCATATTAGTGCGTGAGTTTGCAATTGGTTTTGGTCCTAAAATAATAGGGATCAATAAAGGCGAGACATTATATACTGTTCGTCTATTGCCAATGGGTGGTTATGTCCGTATGGCGGGAGACGATGCAGATGTCATTGAATTGCAACCAGGTTATCGTATTGGAATGCTTCTAAACAATCAAAACGAAGTAACTAAAATCGTTTTAAATCAAAACAAACAATTGCCGGACATGCTCTTTTTAGAAGTAGAAAAGGCAGACCTTCAAAAAGAATTATGGGTAGAAGGTTATGACGAAGATGAAAAACTTGTCCGTTACCATATTGCCCGAAATGCAGTAATTGAAGAAAATGGCAGCGAGCTGATCATTGCTCCATACGACCGCCAGTTTAATTCAAAATCGGTCGGCAAACGTGCGATGACTATTTTTGCAGGTCCGTTGTTTAATTTTATTTTATCTGTTTTCATTTTTATCATTATTGCTTTTATTACAGGTGTACCGACGTATGAACCTGTAATAGCGGGTGTTGTAAAAGACAGCCCAGCAGCTGTAGCAGGGATGCAAAAGGGAGATGTTGTGACATCCATTGATGGCAAATCAATTGATTCATGGCAAGAACTTTCAGATGCCATCCAAAAAAATCCAAAGAAGGATCTAACGTTGGATGTAACACGTGGGGATTCTCATAAAACTCTTACAGTGACGCCAGAAAAGAAAGATATTGAAGGACAGTCAATCGGTCAAATTGGGGTACAATATCAAAGCCCTGTCGAAAAGAATCCAGTCAAAGCATTATTGTTCGGATTCACTGAGACCTACCACTGGATTATCAAAATATTTACGATACTAGGCGCCTTAATAACTGGCGGTTTTACGATTGATGCCTTGTCAGGCCCTGTCGGTATCTATAAGGCAACTGAAGAAGTGGCTAAATATGGTGTTGTCAATATTATGAATTGGGCTGCAGTATTAAGTATTAACTTAGGAATTATGAACTTGCTTCCGCTACCTGCTCTAGATGGAGGACGCTTACTATTCTTCGGATTTGAAGCATTACGTGGCAAACCTGTCGATCGTCAAAAAGAGGGCATGGTTCATTTCGTAGGGATCGTTTTATTAATGATTCTTATGATTGCTGTAACTTGGAATGATATTCAACGCTTTTTCTTTTAGCGTATTAAATAGAGCTTCGATATAATAGACAATTAAACAGAGCTCAAAGAGAGGTTAAATCATGAAACAAAGTAAAACATTTATACCAACTTTGCGCGAAATACCTGCTGATGCTGACGCCTTGTCGCATCAGCTCTTATTACGTGCGGGTTTTATCCGTCAACATGCGAGTGGAGTATATTCATATCTGCCACTAGGTTTTAAAGTGTTGCAAAAAATAGAAGAAATAGTTCGTGAAGAAATGAATGAAGCTGGCGCTGTTGAATTGTTATTGCCATCCTTGCAACAAGCTGAGTTATGGCAAGAATCCGGCCGCTGGGATGCTTATGGACCAGAGCTTATGCGTTTAACTGATCGTCACGAACGACCTTTCGCTTTAGGGCCAACACATGAAGAGGTAATTACTTCATTAGTACGTGATGAAATAAATTCTTATAAAAAGCTGCCTTTGACTTTATATCAAATTCAAACAAAATTCCGGGATGAAAAGCGCCCACGTTTTGGATTACTACGCGGTCGAGAATTTATCATGAAGGATGCATACTCCTTCCATTCAACTAATGAAAGCCTTGATGAAACCTACCAGGATATGGTGAAAGCTTATACAAACATTTTTACTCGTTTAGGATTGAATTTCCGTGCTGTAATAGCTGACTCCGGATCAATTGGTGGCACGGACACACATGAATTTATGGTGCTGTCTGAAATAGGAGAAGATACGATCGCATATTCAGATGAAACTGATTACGCGGCAAATATAGAAATGGCAGAAGTGAATGTTGAATACACGCATTCAGATGAAGAGATGGGTACACTGGAAAAAGTGGAAACGCCAGATCAAAGAACAATAGAAGAAGTAGCAAACTATTTAGAAGTTTCTCAGGAGCAATGTATTAAAACACTTGTTTTTAATGTTGATGATGAATTAATAGTGGTTCTTTCTCGTGGAGACCATGAGATTAATGAAATAAAATTAAAACATGCACTAAATGCAGAGTCAGTGGAACTTGCTGAGGAACAAGCTGTATTTGAATTATTAAATTGTCATGTGGGATCACTTGGACCTGTTAAACTGCCGGTCAACGTGAAAGTAATAGCCGACCATGGAATTAAATCAATTCGCAATGGTGTTTGTGGTGCAAACGAAGACGGCTTCCACTACAAAAATGTAAACCCAGGAAGAGATTTTGCTATTGACCATTTTGAGGATATCCGGTTTATCCAAGTAGGTGACCCTACACCTGATGGACAAGGAACAATCAAATTTGCTGAAGGTATTGAAGTAGGTCATGTCTTTAAATTAGGTACAAAATACAGTGATGCAATGAATGCAGGCTTCTTAGACGAGAATGGACGTAAGCAACCATTTATCATGGGGTGTTATGGAATCGGTGTTTCTAGATTACTAGCAGCAGTTGCAGAGCAATTCCAAGATAACTATGGCTTTATGTGGCCGAAACAAATTGCGCCATATGATATTCATCTCATCTCAGTTAATGAAAAAGATGAAGCGCAAAAAACATTAACAGATGATCTTTATAAATTGCTTCGTTCTTATCGTTATGATGTATTATATGACGACCGAAAAGAACGAGCTGGCGTTAAATTTGCGGATGCGGATTTAATTGGCTTGCCTGTGCGTGTCACAGTAGGCAAAAAAGCTTCTGAGGGTATCGTTGAAGTGAAATTCCGCCAATCTGGTGAAACGTTTGAATGGGCAAAAGAAGAATTGGTGGACCGTTTGAACAACTTCTTTCATGCCGAATAGTAGTATGTGACTTGCGTTTTAGGGAGAAAGTACAATTTGTACTTTCTTTTCTTTGTTTCAAAGAGTGTTAATAAAATTTAACAAAGAGGTGAAATGATGGCTAACGAACAGGATGCAAGACAAAGATTTCAATTGCTCTTGCAACAAATCAATATGACGGAAGATGTGGTTATGCCATTTTTTGAATCAGCTGAGCTAGAACGCTTAACTGTGCATAAAAAAGACAAAGTTTGGCGTTTTTCAATAAAGCTTCCGCATATATTGCCGTTTCAACTGCTACGCGATTTCCAAATGCGTTTAAAACAAGCTTTTTCATCTATCGCAGATATTCAGATAACAATTGAAGCAACAAACCAACAGTTAACACAAGATTTAATTTCTGATTATTGGTTGATGATTGTAGAAGAAATAGACGAAATGTCCCCTCCGCTTCGTGAAGGTCTTGCGAAGCAGCTCCCAGAATGGAATGGGCAGAAGATTATGCTCAATTGTCAGCATGAGTTTCAATTAATGACATTGAAGTCAAAATATGCAGATGTATTATCCATGACCTATAAAAAGTATGGGTTTCCTCATATGGCCGTTGATTTTCAGTTAGTCGAATCGACTGAGGACTTGGCAGAACAGCAACGCCAGTTCCTAGAACAACGGCAGCAAGAAGAGATAGCCTTTGCAAAGCAAGCTGTTATGGATATGCAAAAACGTGAGAAAGAGCGTCAGCAAAATCCTGAGGGAGTGGATTTATCCGATAGACCATTCCAACTAGGGGTTCCTATTAAGCACGATGAACCGATTATGGACGTTCATCAGATACAAGATGAAGAACGGCGTGTAGTAATCGAAGGATATGTATTTGATGCGGAGGTCAAAGAATTAAGAAGTGGACGATCACTTCTTACATTGAAAATGACTGATTACACAGATTCTATCTTAGTCAAGATGTTCTCTCGCGATAAAGAAGATGCAGCCTTGATGCAATGTGCAAAAAAAGGAATGTGGCTAAAAGTACGCGGCTCTGTGCAAAACGATACATTTGTCAGAGATTTAATTGTCATGGCCCAGGATATGGTAGAGATTAAACCCGTTTTGAAGAAGGATCACGCAAAAGAAGGCGAAAAACGTGTTGAGCTTCATCTACATACGCCAATGAGTCAGATGGATGCAGTATCTTCAGTAGATGCTCTTGTTGGTCAAGCTGCAAAGTGGGGGCATGAAGCGATTGCCATTACAGATCATGCAATCGTCCAATCTTTCCCTGATGCCTATAATGCTGGAAAAAAACATGGGATAAAGATTATCTATGGATTAGAGGCAAATTTAGTAGATGATGGCGTACCTATAGCATATGATGAACAACATCGTCTACTAGAAGACGACACTTATGTTGTTTTTGACGTAGAAACAACTGGGTTATCTGCAGCATATGACACTATCATTGAGCTGGCAGCCGTAAAAATCCGAAATGGTGAAGTAATAGACAAGTTTGAAAGCTTTGCGAACCCTCATCATCCACTGTCAACAACAACAATAGAGTTAACAGGTATTACGGATGATATGGTCAGAAACGCTCCAGAAGTGACTGATATGATTAAAGAGTTCCATGCTTTTATCGGTGACACCATCGTAGTAGCACATAATGCATCTTTTGATATAGGCTTTTTATATGAAGCTTATAAGAAAGCGGGTGTTGATGAGTTTCATCACCCTGTAATCGATACATTAGAGCTGGCGCGTTTCTTGCATCCTGAGCTTAAGAACCACCGTTTAAATACATTGTGTAAAAAATTCGGCATTGAATTAACACAGCACCACCGCGCTATTTATGATACAGAAGCAACGGGATACCTATTACTTCATTTATTAAAAGAAGCAGATGCAAAAGGCATCACATATCATGATGATTTTAATAAATATATCGGTGAAGGAGATTCTTACAAAAGGGCACGTCCAACACATTGTACACTCCTCGCTGTTGATAACGATGGATTGAAAAATTTATTTAAACTTGTCAGCGAATCGCATGTCAATACATTTTATCGTGTACCGCGAATCAAGCGGTCGTCACTTCAACGGTTGCGAAAAGGTTTACTAGTAGGCAGTGCCTGCGATAAGGGTGAGTTTTTTACAGCTGTTATGCAGAAGTCTATGGAAGAAGCGATGGAAGTAGCGAAGTTCTATGATTATTTAGAAGTCCATCCAAAAGGGGTATATTCCCCACTTATCGAAGCAGAGTTAATACGAGATGAATGGAATTTAGAAGATATTATACGAAAAATCGTTAAAATCGGTAAAAAGTTAGGCAAACCTGTTGTCGTAACAGGAAACGTTCATTATTTGAATGAAAATGATGCTATTTTCCGACAAGTGCTCGTTCGTTCTCAGGGTGGAGCTAACCCACTAAATCGCTATAAATTGCCAACAGTTCATTTTAGAACTACAGATGAAATGCTGGAAGACTTTGCTTTTTTGGGAGCAGATGTGGCGAAAGAGATTGTCGTAACCAACTCCCAAAAAATCGCCAATATGATTGGTGATGTTGTGCCAGTTAAAGATGAGCTATACACACCAAAAATTGAAGGCGCTGACCAGACAGTACGTGAAATGACGTATAAAATGGCACATCAAATATATGGTGAAACGCTGCCGGAAATAGTTGAAGCCAGACTAGAAAAAGAATTAGGTTCTATCATTGGCCATGGCTTTGCGGTTATCTATTTAATCTCACATAAGCTGGTAAAAAAATCATTGATTGATGGCTATTTAGTGGGCTCCCGTGGCTCCGTTGGGTCTTCGCTTGTAGCGGCAATGATGGAGATTACAGAAGTAAATGCATTGCCTCCACACTATATTTGCCCGAACTGCAAGCAATCAGAATTCTTTAACGATGGCTCTGTTGGCTCAGGATTTGACTTGCCGAACAAAGATTGCCCGTCATGTGGAACTCCCTATAAAAAGGATGGACACGACATACCTTTCGAAACATTCCTTGGGTTTAAAGGGGATAAGGTGCCTGATATTGACTTGAACTTTAGTGGACATTATCAACCACGGGCACATAACTATACTAAAATATTGTTTGGAGAAGATTATGCATACCGTGCCGGAACTATTGGTACAGTTGCCGAGAAAACGGCTTATGGCTATGTAAAAGGCTACGCATCAGACAACAATTTAAATTTTAGAGGTGCAGAAGTGGATCGGCTTGTCCAAGGATGCACAGGCGTCAAAAGAACAACCGGCCAACACCCAGGCGGCATTATAGTCGTACCTAACTATATGGATATCTTTGATTTTTCGCCATTCCAATATCCTGCTGATGCGCAAGATTCTGAATGGAAAACAACTCATTTTGATTTCCACTCTATTCATGATAATGTACTGAAACTGGATATTTTGGGACACGATGATCCGACTGTTATCCGTATGCTACTTGATTTAACAGGAATTGATCCAAAGTCTATTCCAACAGATGATCCTGAAGTAATGAAAATATTTACAGGTCCAGAATCGTTAGGCATTACGCCCGAGCAAATTAACTGTAAAACCGGTACATTGGGCATTCCAGAGTTTGGTACACGATTTGTACGGCAAATGTTAGAAGAAACGAAACCGTCTACGTTCTCTGAGCTTGTTCAAATTTCCGGGTTATCACATGGGACAGATGTATGGCTCGGGAATGCAAGTGAGCTGATAGAAAATGGCACTTGTGTGTTATCGGAAGTAATCGGCTGCCGAGATGACATCATGGTGTATTTGATTTACCAAGGACTAGAACCATCGTTAGCATTTAAAATTATGGAAAGTGTACGTAAAGGTAAAGGTCTAACAGAAGACATGGAAGCAGCAATGCGGAAAGAAAGTGTGCCGGAGTGGTACATTGATTCGTGTAAAAAGATAAAATATATGTTCCCTAAAGCGCATGCTGCCGCATATGTATTAATGGCTGTTAGAATTGCCTATTTTAAAGTGCATTTTCCGATTGTATACTATTGTGCATATTTCTCAGTCCGTGCAGACGATTTCGATTTAATCGCTATGGTCAATGGTTCGCAAATGATAAAATCACGCATTGAAGAAATCGAAAGCAAAGGTTTGGATGCTTCTCCAAAAGAGAAAAACTTGTTGACTGTTTTAGAACTAGCGCTTGAAATGTGCGAAAGAGGTATGGCATTCCAGAAAGTAGATCTATACAAATCAAAGGCAACGGAGTTTGTTATAGATGGCCAGACGTTAATTCCGCCATTTAATGCGATTCCAGGCTTAGGGAATAACGTGGCATATGCTATTGTCAAGGCAAGAGAAGATGGTGAATTTCTTTCAAAAGAAGATTTACAAATTCGAGGTCGTGTTTCCAAGACATTGATTGAGTATATGGATAAATTGGGCTGCTTAGAAGGAATGCCAGATGCCAACCAGCTGTCCCTCTTCTAGCCCTAGTTGCATTCAAGGTGCGATTGTGTTATAATTTAGACAATTATTTGTTGATAGAACGACAGCAAAAGAGTGGGATATCCCGCTCTTTTCTCTTGTTATGACAACAAACTTTAGTCAGGAGGATTGTATGAGCAAGGTTACAACAGAAGTGGAACAATTAGTAACACCAATAGTAGAAAGCCTGAACCTTGAATTAGTCGAGATTGAATTTGTGAAAGAAGGCAGAGAATGGTTTCTACGCGTTTATGTGGATACTCCTGAAGGAAGCATAGATATAGAACAATGCGCACAAGTAAGCGAATTGTTGAGTGAGAAACTGGATGAAGTGGACCCGATTGAACAAAATTACTTTTTGGAAGTTTCCTCACCAGGAGCGGAACGTCCATTAAAAAAAGAAGCGGATTTTGTAAAAGCAGTTAATCAGTTTGTGCATATAAAA
Organism: Rummeliibacillus sp. GQ308; assembly: GCF_059759115.1. Classification (NCBI taxonomy): domain Bacteria; kingdom Bacillati; phylum Bacillota; class Bacilli; order Caryophanales; family Caryophanaceae; genus Rummeliibacillus; species Rummeliibacillus sp. GQ308. The sequence goes on from NZ_JCAXDQ010000001.1 coordinate 878,844, forward strand.
TCATATGAGCCGATTAATGGCATGAAGGAATTTGAAGGTTATCTAGAATCTTACACAGATGAAGGCGCTGAGCTTGCAGTAAAAATTAAAACTAGAAAAATAAAAGTTCTCATACCGAAAGATAAAATTGCCAAAGCCCGTTTAGCAATTGACTTTTCAGCAGAACGTTAACTTAGGAGTGAAATTGGACAATGAGTAAGGAATTAGTCGGTGCGTTCGCTGCACTTGAAGCAAAAGGTATCTCAAAAGATGTCATCGTTGAGGCGATTGAAGCGGCACTCATTAATGCGTATAAAAAGAACTTCAATCAAGCGGCAAATGTCCGTGTAGATTTAAACTTAGATAAAGGCTCAGTACGTTTGTTTACACGTAAAGACGTTGTAGAAGAAGATGATATAGAAGACGATCACCTACAAATTTCTATAGAAGAAGCGCAGAAAATTAACCCGGCTTATGAAATTGGGGATGTAGTGGAAGAAGAAGAAACACCGCGCAATTTTGGTCGTATTGCAGCTACAACTGCTAAACAAATTGTGACACAACGTTTCCGTGAAGCAGAACGCGGTATTGTCTATGAAGAGTATGTAGACCGTGCTGATGACATTATGAACGGTGTAGTCGAACGTTTAGATCCTCGTAATATCTATGTGGGAATTGGCAAAATTGAAGCGGTTCTTCCGCAAAGCGAGCAAATTCCTGGTGAAGTATACAAACCGCATGATCGGATAAAAGTATATATTACAAAAGTAGAACGCACATCCCGTGGACCACAAGTATTCGTTTCACGTACGCATCCTGGATTGCTACGTCGTCTATTTGAACTTGAAGTGCCGGAAATTTTTGAAGGCACAGTAGAAATTAAATCGATTGCCCGCGAAGCAGGCGACCGTTCTAAAATTTCGGTTGTGGCACATAACGAAGAAGTGGATCCTGTGGGTTCATGCGTTGGTGCAAAAGGAGCGCGCGTACAAACGATTGTCAATGAACTACACGGCGAAAAAATCGATATCGTTGAGTGGTCTGAGGATCCAGTGGTATTTGTAGCAAATGCACTAAGCCCTTCACAAGTACTAGATGTCCAAGTAAATGAAGAAGAAAAATCTACTACAGTTGTTGTGCCAGATTACCAGTTGTCTCTAGCAATCGGTAAACGTGGTCAAAACGCAAGATTAGCAGCTAAATTAACTGGCTGGAAAATCGATATTAAAAGCGAAACAGATGCGACTGAATTAGGCATTTATCCACGTTCAGAAGAGCAAATTGTCCAAACTGCTGATATCTATGAACAAGAGATAGATGAAGAGCCACTAGAAGAAATCGAAGTGGATCTATACAAAGAAGACTAACAAGGGATTTTGACGTCAGTGTCTTCAATTAACCCAAATGTCAAAAGAAAGGTGAATTCTGATGCCGACCAATCGTAAAATACCTTTAAGAAAATGTATTGCTACCGGAGAGATGTTTCCGAAAAAAGAAATGATTCGCGTGGTCCGTTCCAAAGAAGGAGAAGTAACTGTTGATCCGACTGGAAAAAAATCGGGGCGCGGCGCATATGTTTCGAAATCGGCTACAGCGATTCAAGCCGCAAAAGATAAAAATGTGTTTGAACGCCAACTTCAAGTGGAAATTCCAGCACATATATACGATGATCTATTAGCAATTGTTCAAAAGGAAACTCGAATATGAATCAAGAACAAGCAATTTTAAATTTGCTAGGTATAGCCGCAAGCGCACGCAAGGTGGTAACCGGCGAAGAACAGGTAGTAAAAGAAGTAAGAAATCAGCAAGCTAAGCTCGTTATTTTATCGACAGATGCTTCGAAAAATACTAGAAAGAAGCTAACCGATAAATGCCATTCTTTTCACGTTGAGCTACACGAATTTTCAACAAGGGATGTTCTCGGACACGCCCTTGGTAGGGAGGCGAGAGTTTCCGTAGCAATAATGGACAGCGGTTTTGCAAGAAAGCTGTCTCAGCTACTCAACGAAATCTAACCGGGGGTGAGTACATGACAAAATTACGCGTTCATGAATATGCGAAACAAGTAAGCCAGTCAAGTAAAGAAGTGATTGATCAGTTATCTAAGCTCCAAATTGATGTGAAGAATCATATGTCCATGTTAGAACCAGAAACGATTAGCAAATTAAATCATGTATATAAAAAAGGCACTCAACAACAGAGTGTACAGTCAAACCCAACAAAAGGGCAGCCAGGAACTCGTCCTGCAGCAAGAAAAGAGCAACCCTCTTCTAGTCCTGCTCAAACAAAACAAAATAATAACCAAGGAAGTACTATGAATAATAATTCAACTTCAAAAGACAACTCAAAACAAAGACCATCAACAAATAATAATCAAAACCGAAGCCAAACGAATAATCGTGGTGGCCAAACAAGCAACACGCAAGGTGGCAACCGTCCAAACAATAATTCAAGAGGTGGTAGCCAAACGAGCAACACGCAAGGTGGCAACCGTTCAAACAATAATTCAAGAGGCGGCAGCCAAACAAGCAACACGCAAGGTGGCAACCGTCCGAATAATAATACAAGAAGCGGTAGTCAAACAAGCAATACGCAAGGTGGCCAACGTTCTAACAATAATGCTAGAAGCGGTAGCCAAACAAGCAACACACAAGGTGGCAACCGCCCTAATAATAATGCAAGAGGCGGCAACCGTAGCAATAATGCACAAGGCGGCAACCGTAACAACAACCAACGACGCAAACCAGGCATTCATGGCGGACAGCGCCGTAAGAATCGTCCACAACCGGCACCACAGCCAGCTGTGAAAAAAGAATTGCCAGAAAAAATCACGTTTTATGAATCACTTAGCGTTGGTGAATTAGCTAAAAAATTAGGCCGTGAACCATCTGAAATCATTAAAAAATTGTTCATGCTTGGTGTTATGGCTACAATCAACCAAGAACTTGATCAAGACGCAATTGAATTAATTTGCGCAGACTACGGTGTTGAAGTAGAAGAAGAAGTACGCATTGATGCTACGGATTTAGATACTTACTTCGAAGAAGATGAAAATGAAAATACTGCAGATATTAAAGAACGTCCGCCAGTAGTTACAATTATGGGTCACGTTGACCATGGTAAAACAACTTTGCTTGACTCTATCCGTAACACTAAAGTTACAGAAGGCGAAGCGGGCGGTATTACACAACATATCGGTGCTTATCAAGTTGTTGTCCAAGGCAAAAAGATTACTTTCCTAGACACACCAGGACATGCCGCTTTCACAACTATGCGTGCGCGTGGTGCTAAGATTACCGATTTAACAATCCTTGTTGTGGCTGCAGATGACGGTGTTATGCCTCAAACAATTGAAGCAATCAACCACGCAAAAGCTGCTGAAGTTCCAATCATTGTAGCTGTCAACAAAATGGATAAACAAACAGCAAACCCTGATCGTGTGATGCAAGAATTAACAGAACATGGTTTGGTTCCAGAATCGTGGGGCGGGGATACTATCTTTGTACCGATTTCTGCATTGTCTGGCGAAGGTATCGACCAATTGCTTGAAATGATTTTGCTTGTTTCTGAAGTAGGCGAATTAAAAGCAAATCCTAAACGTCGTGCTATTGGCTCTGTCATTGAAGCACAATTAGATAAAGGCCGTGGCTCTGTAGCAACATTATTAGTTCAAAACGGTACACTAAATGTAGGAGATCCAATTGTTGTTGGTCATACGTATGGTCGTGTTCGTGCAATGGTCAACGATCTTGGTCGCCGCGTGAAAAGCGCAGGTCCATCTACGCCTGTAGAAATTACTGGCTTAAACGAAGTGCCACAAGCAGGGGATCGTTTCGTTGTATTTGAAGATGAAAAAACAGCTCGTCAAGTAGGGGAAGCTCGCGAATCGACTGCTATCCAAGAAATGCGTACTGAAAAACAACGCGTTACACTTGATAACTTGTTTGAACAAATGAAACAAGGCGATATGAAAGAATTAAACTTAATTGTCAAAGCAGATGTTCAAGGTACAGTTGAAGCAATGGCTGCTTCATTGATGAAAATTGATGTAGAAGGCGTTAATGTGAAGATTATTCATACAGGCGCGGGCGCTATTACTGAATCTGACATTTCACTTGCAGCTGCTTCAAATGCAATTGTAATTGGTTTCAATGTTCGTCCTGATGTCAATGCAAAACGTGCTGCAGAAGCTGAAGGCGTAGATATTCGTCTTCACCGCATTATTTATAAAGTAATTGAAGAGATTGAAGCTGCAATGAAAGGCATGCTAGATCCTGAATATGAAGAAAAAGTAATCGGTTCTGCAGAAATTCGCGAAACCTTTAAAGTTTCAAAAGTTGGTACAATTGCCGGCGGTTATGTAACAGAAGGTAAATTAACTCGTGACAGTGGTGTACGTGTGATTCGCGAGGGAATTGTTATCTTTGAAGGTGTGTTAGATTCTTTAAAACGTTTCAAAGATGATGCAAAAGAAGTTGCAAGAGGGTATGAATGTGGTTTTACAATCAAAGACTACAATGACCTTAAAGTAGGCGACCAAATCGAAGCCTTCGTAATGGAAGAGATTAAACGCTAATGATGGCATATGCAGAGTGTGAATTTTTTGTTCCTGCTGCACATTCGCTAAAAGAAAAACGTGCTGTTTTGCAGTCTATGACTATGCGTGTAAAACAGAAATACAATATCTCTATTGCAGAGATAGACCATCAAGATGTTTGGCAAAGAACGCTTCTAGCTCTTGTTTCTGTTGCTTCTTCACAACAAGCAGCGGAAAGAGAGCTAGAGCGGGCTATCGCTTTTCTAGAGTCAAATCCGGAATGGCAATGCCTTCACATTGATCGGGAGTTTATATAAGAAATTGAGGTGAACGTTTATGTCAATGCGCTCAACACGTGTCGCTGAACAAATGAAAAAAGAATTGGCAGATATCATTAGCCGTAAAATCAAAGATCCAAGAGTTGGATTTGTAACTGTAACGGATGTAGAGGTAACTGGTGATCTTCAACAAGCGACGGCATATATTACTTGCCTAGGAAATGAAAGAGAACGCCAGGATACGTTAAAAGGGCTTGAAAAGGCGAAGGGTTTTATTCGCTCTGAAATTAGCCACCGCATTCGTTTGCGAGTTACACCGGAACTTTCTTTCGCTTTTGATTCTTCAGTAGAATATGGCAATCGAATCGATTCATTGCTGCGCCAACTGAACGATTCACAAGACCAATAGACAAAAGCCTGCAATTAGAGCTTGCAGGCTTTTTCTCTTAAAAAATGTATTAAATTATTTGGTGTAATGTTGGCAAAGGAGTGAGTTACATGCATGGTATTTTACCATTATGGAAAGAAAAAGGCATGACTTCACACGATTGTGTATTCAAGGTGCGAAAAATTTTACATACAAAGAAAGTCGGGCATACCGGCACATTAGATCCCACTGTTGAAGGTGTGCTGCCAATATGCATAGGAAATGCTACAAGGCTTGCTGAGTATTTGACGAATGCCGGAAAAACCTACGAGGCTGTAATTGAAATTGGGGTTTCCACTACTACAGAAGATGCCGAAGGAGAGATAGTGGAAGAAGATTTGTCGGAAAAGCAAATTAGCCGCAATGAGTTACTTCAGGCTTTACAATCGCTTACCGGCACAATCAATCAAACCCCACCTATGTATTCTGCCGTAAAAGTAAATGGGAAAAAGCTTTATGAATATGCAAGACGGGGCGAAACTGTTGAACGTCCAACAAGGCAAGTGACCATTTATGAATTGGAGTTATTAGACCATTCTACAGAATATAAGGGTGAAAAAATTCGGTTCTCTGTCCGTATAAGCTGTAGCAAAGGGACTTATATTCGAACGCTTGCTGTGCAGATTGGTGAAGCGTTAGGGTATCCTGCTCATATGGCTTCATTAGTACGCATCAAGTCAGGTACCTTTACAAAGGACGATTGTGTTACATTATCCGAATTACAAGAAAAAGTTGATGCCGGCTTGCTTCAAGAGTGCATGAAGCCATTGGAATTTGCACTTTATGAATATCCACAGATAGAGCTTACTGAGTCTATTGAAAAGGCCATTAAAAATGGACAAGTTCTGCTAATGCATCCTGCGCTTAATGAAAATGATAAAATTGTTTATATGAAAGGCAATTCTGCAGTTGCTGTATATATAAAGCATCCAGAAAAAGAGGGATTCATGAAACCAGAAAAAATGTTTCCAAACGTGGATTAGGTAGGAGGAAATTGTTATGAAAGTGATTCATCTCATGTATCCGCATCAAATCAATTCGCCGGAAGTTCAAGGCCCTTACTCACTAGCCATTGGTTTTTTTGACGGCATTCATCTTGGTCATCAAGCGGTTATAGAAGAGGCAAGAGAACAAGCAAAAGCGAAAAACTTAAAATTAGCTGTGATGACATTTGATCCACACCCTTCCATTGTATTGGGAGGCCGAAAAGAACAAGTGTTTTATATCACTCCTTTGAAACAAAAGATTGAAATCCTGAAAAAATTGCAAGTTGATACTGTATTTGTTGTTCGCTTTACTTCTGATTTTGCCAATTTAAATCCATCTGAATTTGTTGATATATTTATTCGCGAGTTAAATATTAAACATGTAAGTGCTGGCTTTGATTATTCATTTGGCAAGAAAGGTAGCGGCAAAATGGAAGATATGAAACAACTTAGCAATGGCGATTACGAGGTATCTATTGTGGATAAAAAACAGTTTGAAGAAGATAAAATTAGTTCTACACGGATTCGGAGTGCCCTAAAAGAAGGCGATATGGAATCCGTTCGCCACTTGTTGGGACGACCATATCAAATCCCTGGCGTTGTGGTTCATGGGGATAAGCGAGGCAGAGAAATTGGATTTCCAACTGCCAATGTTCAAGAAGCAGAAGGTACTTTCATACCGGCAACTGGTGTCTATGCAGTAAAGATTGAAGTACAGAATGAGTGGCATAATGGTGTATGTAATGTCGGCTATAAACCGACTTTCAAAAATCCAGATGAAAAGAATTTAACGATTGAAGTGTTTATTGACCAATTTGATAAAAATATCTATGGTGAAGAAGTGAAAGTGGATTGGTATAGATACTTGCGAGGCGAAAGAAAATTCAGTGGAATTGAGGCATTGAAAACCCAAATTGAAGCTGATAAACAACAGGCATTAGAATACTTGCGCTCATTAGTTTAAATCAAATATAGTTGCATGAGTAACTTGTTTATGTTACTATTTTCTAAGTGATCCGCTTCTAGCGGCGCTGAACCATTACTTGGCTCTACGAATCACCAACGAGTTGCTCAGTAATAGGGGATATTTTTTAATCAGTAGGAGGTGAATAGGATGGCACTAACACAAGAACGCAAAAACGAAATCATTGCTGAATACCGTACACACGAAAGTGATACTGGTTCACCAGAAGTTCAAATCGCTGTCCTTACGGAAGAGATTAACAACTTAAACGAACATTTACGTGTTCACAAAAAAGACCACCACTCACGTCGCGGTCTATTCAAAATGGTCGGTCGTCGCCGTAACTTATTAAAATATTTACGTGAAAACGACGTACAACGTTACCGTGAAATTATTACAAAACTTGGCTTACGCCGATAAAATGAAACATCAAACAGCGAGGGATTCTGCCCGCGCTGTTTGTTAGTTCAATCAGTCGAAACTTACTCCATCCTCATTGTGTACAAGTTGCACAATTGAAGTGAAGTAGGAGCCGAGATTAAATGCATGAGATGAAAGCGGGCTTGTCCCGCTTTTTCTTTATGTTTAATAAAATTCCAGCCATCTATAGCGAATAAAAGCGGAATGTAGAGAAATGTTTCGCAAAGCGCATTTATTTTTGATAAACTACAAGTAACTACATAACATAAGCTTATATGTAATTTAGGTTTTCTTTTTAAGAGAGGAGTTCAATAGATGAACGAAAAAAAAGTTTTTACCTATGAATGGGCAGGACGACCATTGCAAATCGAAGTCGGCCAGCTTGCAAAACAAGCAAACGGTGCAGTAATGGTACGTTACGGCGAAACAGCTGTACTATGTAATGCTACTATGTCTAAACACCCAAAACAAACTGATTTCTTCCCTTTAACTGTGAACTATGAAGAAAAACTTTATGCAGTCGGTAAGATTCCTGGAGGTTTTATTAAAAGAGAAGGACGTCCATCTGAACGTGCTGTTTTAACATCTCGTTTAATTGACCGACCAATCCGTCCATTATTCCCAGACGGTTTCCGTAATGAAGTACAAGTTACCTCAATGGTTATGTCAGCTGATCCAAACTGCAGCAGCGAAATGGCGGCTATGGTAGGTTCATCATTGGCTCTTATGGTATCTGATATTCCATTCGACGGACCAATCGCAGGTGTACAAGTTGGTATGATTAATGATGAGTTTATTGTTAATCCTACTGTGGAACAATTAGATCAATCATTGATTAATCTTACTGTTGCAGGCACTAAAGATGCGATCAACATGGTGGAGGCTGGTGCCCTAGAAGTGCCAGAAGAAACAATGCTTGAAGCAATCATGTTCGGACATGAAGAAATCAAAAAGCTTATTGCCTTCCAAGAAGAAGTAACGAAGGAAGCAGGCAAAGAAAAAATCGAAGTAACATTGCATGAGTTAGATCCACAATTGACTGAAAGCATTACTTCTCAATTTGAAACTCAAATGAACGCAGCGATTCAAACGCATGAAAAACATGCACGTGATGAAGCGATTGAAGCAGTAAAAGCTGAGGTAATTGCACAATTTGAAGAACAAGAAGCAGACGATGCTACATTGAAACAAGTTGGCCAAATTTTAGATAAGATGGTCAAAGAAGAAGTCCGTCGATTGATTACCGAAGAAAAAATCCGCCCAGATGGCCGTAAATTAGACGAAATCCGTCCATTATCTTCAGAGACTGGATTGTTGGCGCGTGCTCATGGTTCAGGATTGTTTACACGTGGACAAACACAAGCGCTATCAATCTGTACGCTTGGCGCATTAAGCGATGTTCAAATCATTGATGGTCTTGGTGTAGAAGAGTCAAAACGCTTTATGCACCATTATAATTTCCCTCAATTCTCAGTTGGGGAAACAGGACCAATGCGTGGTCCAGGACGCCGTGAAATCGGTCACGGAGCACTTGGAGAACGTGCATTATCCGCGATTATTCCAGATGAAAAAGATTTCCCTTACACTATTCGCTGTGTATCAGAAGTATTAGAATCAAATGGTTCAACATCACAAGCAAGTATCTGTGCATCTTGCCTAGCATTGATGGATGCAGGTGTTCCAATTAAAGCACCAGTAGCAGGTATTGCGATGGGCCTTATTAAAAAGGGCGATTATTATTCCATCTTAACGGACATTCAAGGTATGGAAGACCATCTTGGCGATATGGACTTTAAGGTAGCTGGAACAGCAAAAGGTGTAACAGCACTTCAAATGGACATTAAAATTGATGGTTTATCTCGTGAAATTCTAGAAGAAGCATTAGTGCAAGCAAAACGCGGCCGTATGATTATTTTAGAATCTATGTTGGCTACAATCGCTCAACCGAAAGAACACTTATCTGCATATGCACCTAAGATTCAGCAGATTCATATCAACCCTGATAAAATCCGCGATGTAATTGGGCCAGGGGGCAAACAAATCAACAAGATTATTGAAGAAACAGGCGTAAAAATCGATACAGAGCAAGATGGTACGATTTCAATTGCTTCTTCAGATGAAGATATGATCAAACGCGCTAAAGAAATAATCGAAAACATTGTGCGTGAAGCAAAAGTCGGCGAATACTATATGGGTAAAGTTAAACGTATCGAAAAATTCGGCGCGTTCCTAGAAATCTTCCCTGGTAAGGATGGCTTGCTTCATATTTCTGAAATTCAAGAAGAACGTACAAAAGCTGTCGAAGATGTCTTGAAATTAGGTGATGAGCTATTGGTGAAAGTCATTGAAATCGATCGCCAAGGCCGTGTCAACTTATCACGCAAGATTGTTATTAAAGAAGAAAAAGAAAGAGCAGAACAACAATAAGACTGTTTTATTTAAAAAGTTAAGCAGTTAAAGAATATATTATGTCTGCAACGAGGTTGTCTAATTAAACGACAGCCTCTTTTTTATATAAAGGAGGAAGATTATTGAGGACTAAACATATATGTAAAAATGGCGTTAGAATTCTTGTTGAAAAACGTCCATACGTAAGATCGGTGTCCATGGGCATTTGGGTAAATGTAGGTTCCAGAGATGAAAGTCCTGAATTAAACGGAATAACACATTTCATTGAACATATGTTGTTTAAGGGTACATATAGTAGGACAGCAAAAGAAATAGCTGAATCCTTTGATCGTATTGGAGGGCAATTAAATGCCTTTACGTCTAAAGAAAATACTTGTTTTTATGCCACCACTTTGGATATCCATGCAGTTGAAGCGCTGAACATTTTAGCGGATATGTTTTTCCATTCATCCTTCGATCCGCAAGAAATTGAAAAAGAAAGGCAAGTAATTTATGAGGAAATGCTATTAGTTGAGGATACGCCAGATGATGAAGTAGATGAAAGGCTTTGGCGAGCCATGTTTCCTGACGATCCAATCGGTGCTCCTATCCTAGGTAAAAAAGATACATTGGAAACCTTCACAAAAGAAACGCTAGAAGATTTTATGGAGGCACATTATACGCCTGAACGCATAGTAATCTCCATTGCCGGCAATGTCCCTGATCATCTTTTGGACACAGTCGCCGCATTATTTGGAGATTTTGAAAGAGACTCTGAAGTCCCTCGGATTGCTACAATACCTCGATTTGATCCGGGTGTGACTATCAAGCGTAACCATGCAGAACAATCACATTTATTGCTTGGATACTCATCACTTTCAATAAAAGACCCAAATCTCATGAGTCTTCTTGTCATGAATAATATAATCGGAGATACAACGTCATCAAGGCTTTTTCAACAAGTGAGAGAAGAGAAAGCGTTAGCCTATTCAATTTATTCGTATTACTCTGCTTACCAAGATACTGGCGCTTTTATGATTTATGGCGGTACATCTCCTAAGCAATTGGATCTTTTGGAAGAAACTATTTTGCAAATAACAGATAACCTAAAGGAAAATGGCGTAACAGCTAAAGAAATAAAGTACGCAAAAGAACAATTAGAAAGCAATTTTTTGTTAAGCCTTGAAACCACTAATGATGTCATGCATCGAAATGCAAAAAATGAATTGATCTATGGAGAGCATAAATCGATTGAAATAAATTTAGAAGAACTGCAAGCAGTAAATGAAATAAGTGTGAATAACATCATACAAGATATACTGGGAAAACCATTTGCTAAATCGATTATTCAGCCAACTAAGAGACTTTAATATGCCTCTTAGTTTTTTTTATGCACATGCATATGTATAATGACATACACTATTATGACGGAGAAGGAGGGGTTAAATGCTTTTATCTGAGCTCGCGGATAAAGAACTAATCCAGATGAGTGATGGAGTCCGCTGCGGGTTGCTTGCAGAAACAGAGTGTTTATTAGATCCGAAAACAGGGCAAATTTATGGATTTGAATTAGTCCAAAGAGGTTATCGCTTGCCATTTCAATCAAAAGATCAAAAACCGCAGTCCTATATTCCATGGACAGAAATTTCACTGATTGGCGAAGACCGAATTTTATTCAAAAAAACACAACCACTGAAATCGGGGTACACAAAATGATAAATGAAAAATGGTTAATCCTTGGAAGAGATTTGCGGTTCAAAGAATTGGCCCTCTATTTGTCACTAGATTATGAGCAGGTTATTTACAAATATACAGACAAGTGGAATGAGGAGCTCCAACAAATCATTGAGACGGAAAAGCCTGAGCGGATTGTGTTGCCAATCCAAGCGCCAGAAATTCCTCGCGGTGCATTCGAGGGCCTCCCATCGAATGCTGTAATATTTGTCGGTAAAAGCAATCAAAGTCTACAACAGGAATTTCTGCAATTAAAAGAGGAGCAGGTGATCTATTATCTGCAGGATGAATCGTATATATGGCTGAATGCTAGATTGACCTCTGAAGGAATGCTGCGGGCATTTTATGATTTAGAAAATACTTCAGTATTTGACAAATCGTTTTGTATTACAGGATTTGGCCGTGTAGCTAAGATGCTTGCCTACATGTTCCATAAATTGGGTGCAAATGTTCATATTTTGGCAAGATCCAACAGCCAAATTCAAGAGGCCATTGCCTATGGCTACGTTGCAGATCAATTGATACCGGAGAACACAACAGAACACGATTACTTAATTAATACAATTCCGAATAAATGGTTTACTGTAGATTTCTATAATGCATTAGAAAAAAAATTGAACATATTTGATGTAGCATCATTACCAGGCTGCCTTAATATAGAAGAGAGAGAGAAGCTTATTTATACATTCCTTCCTGGTTTGCCCGGCAAGTATTTCCCACAAGATGCTGCAGACTTGCTTGCACAGGTGATTGTACGAAAAAATAACGAACTAAAGGAGGAATAATATGCTACAAGGCAAACGGATTGGGTTAGGGATTACTGCTTCCCATTGCACGTATGCAGACGTAATACCTAAAATCACTTCTCTCACTGAATTAGGGGCAACCGTTGTCCCGATTATCACGCATTCTGTTTTAACAGCGGCGACTCGTTTTGGTACAGGAGAAGAATGGATTGAGAAAATAGAGAGCTTGGCAGGCAATGAGGTGGTAAAAAGCATTGCGGAGGCAGAGCCATTTGGACCCTCAAATCCTTTAGATTGTATGGTCATTGCTCCGATGACAGGGAACTCTATCAGTAAATTTGCTAATGCCGCAACTGACTCTCCTGTATTAATGGCGGCGAAAGCAACTTTAAGAAATGGAAGCCCAGTAGTTCTGGGGATTTCTACGAATGATGCGCTAGGACTTAATGGAATAAATGTTATGAAGCTATTAAACACAAAAAATGTCTTCTTTATCCCGTTTGGGCAAGATGATCCTATCAATAAGCCAAATTCTCTTATATCTGATTTTACGTTGATGGCAAAAACAGTAGAAGCTTCATTAAATAAAGCACAATTGCAACCATTATTGATTCAATATACTAAATAATTTAATTATTATATAAATAACTAGGTAAGTATGATACAATAGCGCCATTACTTGGATGATTAGCTGAGGAGCGATGTATAATGACGAAAAAATATACAGTAGCAGTAGTAGGTGCCACAGGGGCTGTAGGTACAAAAATTATTGAACAATTAATCAAACGTAAATTCCCTATGGCACAATTAAAACCTTTAGCGTCAAAGCGCTCTGCCGGAAAAGAATTAGCAGTAGGCAATGAGCGTTATAAAATAGAAGAAGCTACCCCAGAAGCGTTTGATGGGATAGATTTTGCCTTTTTTAGCGCTGGAGGATCCGTTTCTAAGGAACTTGCGCCTGAAGCTGCAAAACGCGGAGCAATCGTAATTGATAATACAAGTGCATTTCGAATGGATCCAGATACGCCTCTTGTAGTACCTGAAGTAAATCCTAATGATCTTGCAACACATCAGGGCATTATAGCCAATCCAAATTGTTCTACCATACAAATGGTCGCAGCACTTCAGCCAATCCGGCAAGCATTTGGGTTGAAGAAAATAATCGTATCTACATATCAAGCTGTATCCGGAGCAGGAATCAGTGCCGTAAATGAGCTAAAAGAACAAAGCGTCTATTTTGATGAACCTACAGGAATAGAGGCCCAAATCTTACCTGTAAAAAGCGATAAGAAGCACTATCCTATTGCACGCAATGTGATACCGCAAATCGATGTATTTACAGAAAACGGCTTTACCTATGAAGAAATGAAAATGATTAATGAAACCAAAAAAATTCTGCATGATGAAGCATTACCAGTAGCGGCAACTTGTGTACGCGTGCCAGTAACAGTAGGGCACTCTGAATCAGTTTATATTGAAATTGAGCGAAATGGTGTGTCAGTAGAAGAAATAAAAGAGATTTTAAAAACAGCTCCGGGGGTAGTATTACATGATGACCCTGCAACACAGCACTATCCTATGCCATTATATTCAGATGGTTTGGATGATGTATTTGTAGGTCGAATTCGCAAGGACTTAACAGAAGACACAGGTTTTCATCTATGGATTGTAGCTGATAATTTGTTGAAAGGAGCTGCGCTAAACTCTATCCAAATCGCTGAAAAAATGATTGAAGATGGACTAAAGTAAGGAGGCAGCTGAGTGAATATTGGTCGTATTGCGACAGCTATGATTACGCCGTTCCATGAAGATGGGACCATTCACTATGAAGAGATTGCTAGATTGATTGAGCATTTAATTGCGAATGGGACAGATTCACTTGTCGTCTGTGGAACGACAGGTGAATCTCCTACTTTAAGTTCTGAAGAAAAGATAAGAATATTTCAATATGTTGTGCAAAAAGCTAATAAGAGAATTCCAGTCATTGCAGGAACAGGGAGTAACAATACAAAAGAATCAATACTGTTAACACAGCAGGCAGAAGCTGCAGGCGTTGACGGCATTATGCTAGTGGCACCGTATTATAATAAACCTAGCCAACAGGGGATGTACGAACATTTTGCAGCTATTGCGCAAGCGACTTCTCTGCCGGTTATGCTCTACAACATTCCGGGAAGATCAGGTGTTAATATGACACCAGAAACCGTTCTTGCATTAAGTGATATTCCAAATATACAAATAGTCAAAGAAGCAAGTGGAAGTTTAGATCAAATGGCAGAAATATTAGCGAATGCCCCGCAAGGATTTCAAGTATATTCTGGAGATGACGGTTTAACATTGCCGTTACTCAGCATTGGGGGATCAGGCATTGTATCTGTAGCTTCCCATTTAGTTGGATATGATATGCAAAAAATGATGAAGGCATATTATGATGGTGAGCATGAAAAAGCTGCCCGCATTCATCAAGCGCTACTGCCACTTATACGGGCACTATTTGCAACGCCTAGCCCTTCTACTTTAAAGTATGCATTAGCAAAGCAAGGATTAGGTACGGAGAGTGTAAGGCTGCCTATTATTTCTTTAACAGCTGAGGAGAAGAGGGCATATGATCTTGCTTGGAGAGAATATGAAGAAAAGCAAAAGAGTTTTGACTAAGGTGTATATGAGACAAAGGGATTTTCATAATTAAACTCAGCAGTGATTATAACGGAATGAATGATTTAGAAGGTCCACATTTGAACGAACACAGATGATTCGAGAATGGGTGACATTGACCCATTCTTTTTTGTTTGTGAAAACGCTCAACTATCTATATAATGGGAGTAAGTGGTTTGTGTTCGGGATTAATTTAGGAGGAAAACAAGTGGCAAAAACAATAACAAAAAATGAAGTAATACGCGTCATCCCATTGGGCGGCGTGTGTGAAGTCGGCAAAGCAATGTACGTTATCGAAATTGATGAAGAAATCTTTGTCGTGGATAGCGGCCTTATGTTTCCGGAAGACGAAATGTTAGGCATTGATTATGTCATACCAGACATATCTTACTTAGTCGAAAATAAATCACGTGTAAAAGGTATTTTCTTAACACATGGACATGAAGATGCTATCGGATCTGTCGCATATTTACTACAAAAAGTGAACGCGCCGGTTTATGGATCTAAATTGACGATCGCATTAGCAAAAGAACATTTGAAAGAATTGCCTGCACCATATCAAATTAAGTTTTTTGAGGTAACGAGCAAGAGTCGCATGAACTTCCAAACGACTTATGTGACATTCTTCCATACTACACACAGTATCCCAGATTCATTGGGTATTGCTTTCCATACAAGTGAAGGTGCTATTGTCCATACAGGCGAATTTAAGTTTGACCAATCAGCAAAAGGCAAATATAAGCCAGATCTTGCAAAAATGGCAAACTTGGGTGAAGAAGGCGTCTTTATCTTGATGTCTGATTCTACTGAAGCAGAACGTCCTGGCTATACAATTCCCGAAAATGTTGTACAGGAGAAGTTAGCAAAAACTTTTCATAATGCAGAAGGCCGTATTTTAGTTGCACTATATGCTTCTAATTTTATCCGTATCCAGCAAGTATTTGATCAAGCAACTGATGCTGATCGAAAAATCGCTGTTATAGGTAAAAGCTTAGAGCATGCATTTGAAGTTGGTATGCGCCTGGGTTACTTATCTGTTGATCCTGACAGAATTATCCCAGCAAATAAAATGAATGATTATGCAGATGAAGAAATTGTGGCGATTATAACAGGAAATCAAGGTGAACCACTAGAAGGATTAGAAAAAATTATCCGCAAACACCACCGCGATATCCGTATTAAAAATACAGACACAGTTCTTATTACTTTCACACCTTCACCAGGGATGGAAGTCCAAATCGCAGACACAATGAACAGCCTTGCAAAAGCAGGAGCAAAAGTGTTGTCTGCTGATAAAAAAGTGCATGTTTCAGGGCACGGCTCGCAAGAAGATTTGAAATTAATGCTGAATTTAATGCGACCAAAATACTTTATCCCAATTCAAGGCGACTACCGTATGTTAATAGCTCACTCAAAGTTGGCGCAACAAACAGGTATGTCTAAAGCCCAAATATTTATTGCAGATAAAGGAGATATTGTAGAATATAAAGGCGGCAAAATGCGTATGAGTGGCCGTGTCACTGCCGGTAACGTGCTAATTGACGGTATAGGCGTAGGCGATGTAGGCAATATTGTATTACGCGATCGTAAATTGCTAAGTCAAGATGGTATATTCATCGTAGTTGTGACCATCAACCGCAAAGAGAAAAAAGTTGCTTCTGGTCCAGAAATTTTATCAAGAGGCTTTGTATATGTAAGAGAATCAGAAGAATTATTAAGCGAGTCTTCTGAATTAGTTCGCGCTGTTGTCGAAAGTTATGTGAATAAAGGCTCGTACGAATGGACAAGTATAAAACAAGAAATCCGTGACACGCTAAACTCTTATTTATTCCAAAAAACCAAAAGAAGACCAATGATTATCCCTATTATTATGGAATATTAGCGTTATGCGGGAAAAAGGATTTCCTTACCTCTTAAAAATGGTAGGAAATCCTTTTTCCGTTTTATTATGTACATGATAAAGATATTCTTCCAAAACAAAAAGATTGTAAAAAACCTTAATCAACGAAAGAAAGTAGGTGGTTGCATGGCAAAAAAAGCAACGAAAAAGAAACCTGCAAAGAATAAAAAAACAGTCAGCAAAAAAACGAAAAAAGCTACGAAGACGCAACCATTGGTATATGAAATCATAGGATTAATACTAATTGGCCTTGCGATTATTATCTTTTTTGAGTATGGAATTGTAGGAAAGGCGTTCCAATACATTGCCTTATTTTTATTTGGGAATTGGGCTATCATCGTTCCTTTCTTGTTCATCGTGAGTGCGTTGTTACTAATGGTCAAACGCACAATTCCTAATCTGAAAAACCGCCTGATCGGTGGTGTCTTACTAATTACAGGAGGATTAACATTATTCAGCCACATTTCCTTGTTTGAGCAACTGTTTAATGGTCAAGCCTTGCACAATAATTCGGTTTTAAAAGAAACATGGAGAGTGCTTGTTACTTCAGGAGGAATTAAAGAGCATTCTCATGCATTAGGAGGAGGTATGATTGGGGCTATCCTTTTTGCTTGTTTCTTCGCTTTATTTGATGCAGCAGGTGCCAATATCGCAGGATGGCTAATGGTGTTAATTGGACTCCTTTTAATTACTGGTAAAGCCCTAATTCCTTATATCGCTGGCAAATGGCCAACAATTAAACAGTCAATTATGGAAATGAAAGAAGAGTCAGAGGACACTGTAAGCAGGCGCCAAGAAGCAAAGAGTAAGAAAAAGAAAGAGAGAAAAAGAAAAGCTGCGGCGTCTGAAGAGGAAACTATCGAACATACCGTTAATGATGAAGAATATCATGCAGCAACAATCCCCGAGCAACCAAAAGAGCCAATCATTTCTGCCTTTACGCAACGAATTCAACAACAAGATCAGCCTGTAGCAGATATTCCTGAAGAAGAACCTGAAACAGCTGCAGATACAATTGATGCTGCTGTAATATCTGCAGCAGAGGTAGAGAATGAGGCGTATCAATTACCAGCTATGGCTACTTTAAAATTACCACCGCATACGGATCAAAGCGGCGAATTTCAATTAATTCAAGGGAATGCTAAGAAATTAGAGCAAACATTCCAATCATTCGGTGTAAAAGCCACAGTTACCCAAGTTCATTTAGGCCCTGCGGTAACAGAATATGAGGTATTGCCAGACAGAGGCGTGAAGGTTAGCAAAATCGTAGGATTGCAAGATGATTTAGCTTTAGCCCTGGCTGCTAAGGATATTAGAATAGAGGCGCCAATACCTGGAAAATCGGCTGTTGGTATTGAAGTTCCTAATAAAGAGGTCGCTATAGTTAGCCTGAGAGAAGTGCTAGAATCCAAAGAAAACAATAAGCCGGATGAAAAGTTATTGATCGGTTTAGGAAGAGATATTACCGGTGAAGCAAAACTTGCACAGCTAAACAAAATGCCTCATTTATTAGTAGCAGGATCGACGGGGAGTGGGAAGTCCGTTTGTATTAATGGCATTATTATTAGTATTCTTATGCGTGCAAAACCTCATGAAGTAAAAATGATGATGATTGATCCGAAGATGGTAGAATTGAACGTTTATAATGGGATTCCACATTTATTGGCGCCAGTTGTGACAGATGCAAGAAAAGCGTCACAAGCGTTGAAAAAAGTCGTAGATGAGATGGAAAGACGCTATGATTTGTTTTCACATACGGGAACACGCAATATAGAGGGATATAATGCACATATCGAACGTTTTAATAAAGAAAATGGAGAGAAGCATCCCAAGATGCCGTTTATTGTGGTTATTGTTGATGAGTTAGCCGATTTGATGATGGTAGCCTCAAGTGATGTGGAAGATTCAATTACACGCTTAGCGCAAATGGCTAGAGCAGCAGGCATACACCTCATTATCGCAACACAAAGACCAAGTGTGGATGTCATTACAGGTATTATTAAAGCTAACATCCCATCGAGAATAGCATTCGCTGTATCTTCCGCAATCGATTCTCGAACTATTCTTGATATGGGAGGAGCGGAACGCTTGCTTGGTCGGGGGGATATGCTATTTTTACCAGCTGGGCAGTCGAAGCCGGTACGCGTACAAGGGGCTTTTGTCTCAGACCAAGAAGTAGAACAGATTGTAGACTTTGTTATAGCACAGCAAAAAGCCCAATACCAAGAGGAAATGATTCCTACTGAAGAAGAGGAAATTACAGACTTGGATGATACAGATGACCTCTTTGAAGAAGCTGTTAATTTGGTAGCTAGCCAAGATACTGCATCTGTATCTTATCTGCAAAGAAAATTAAAGATAGGATACGCTAGAGCCGCTCGTATCATGGATCAGATGGAGGAAAGAGGTATTGTCGGACCAGCTGAAAAAAGCAAACCAAGAGAAGTATTAATCGGGAAATAGCACGTCCGACAATTATGAATTTTCTAACAATGTAACGAAAAATAGCAAATTCAACAATTTTTAAAAATTTATTAACTGTTTTAACACAGTTTTTTTCGAAAGTTATTTATTTCGTTATTTAAAAGTGTTATAGTATGACTGATTAGTAGGAATGTTTTACGTCAGATGTCTGATCTCTACTGGTGGTGGTTAATTTGACAATAAAGTCTGACCAGCGTCATCTCTATCTTCAAGTGATCGATCATCTTAAGGCAGACATAGAAAAAGGGATTTACAAAGAAAATGAAAAACTACCATCTGAATTTGAGTTGTCGAAGACACTTGGGGTAAGTCGTGCGACGCTTCGGGAAGCACTAAGACTTTTGGAAGAAGAAAATATTATTGTTAGAAGACATGGTGTGGGAACCTTTGTGAATCCAAAGCCCATATTTACTTCAGGCATTGAACAGTTATCAAGTATTTCTTCTATGATAGAAGATGCAGGTATGCAGCCCGGTACAGTCTATTTAAACTCTACCGAGCTGCTTCCGAATGACGAAGATTTAAAACGCTTTCAATGTGATGCTGGCGATCCGATAATTACGATTGAACGGGTCCGTACAGCTGACGATAACCCTGTGGTATATTGTATCGACCAAGTACCTTCAAACTATTTGCCGAAAGATTTTTTGAAAAGACGCAATCTATCGATATTTCAAGCATTAGAAGAATCAGGGGACATACATGTTGCTTATGCGGTCACTTATATTGATCCGATTGGCTATCATGGGCACGTTTCGCCTATCTTAGAATGCGGACGCGAGACAGCTCTCTTGTTGCTGAAGCAGTTCCATTATGATGAACAAGAACGGCTGGTCTTATATTCGAAAAACTATTTTAGAGCTGATAAATTCAGCTTCCATGTAATACGTAAACGCGTATAAATGTATTCATTCCTGCTATCGTCAACAACAAATTTAATTAATTTACTTTTTGGGAGGATTTCAAGTGAAAAAGCGTAAAATTGGTTTAGCACTTTCTGCACTTCTAGCTTCTGGTACATTGCTTGCAGCATGTGGATCAGACAAAGGGGACGAATCGAAAAAAAGCGGTAGCGATAAAGATAAATTCTCAGTAGCAATGGTTACTGATATCGGTGGTATCGATGACCGTTCATTCAACCAATCAACTTGGGAAGGTATCGAGAAGTTTGGTGAAGAGAATGGAATGAAAAAAGGTAACGGTGGCTTCGACTACCTTCAATCAGCTTCTGAAAGTGATTACAATACAAACCTTAACAACCTTGTTCGCCGTAATTTCGATTTAGTATATGCTGTAGGTTTCAATTTGCATGATGCTACATCTGAAGTTGCAAAACAACAAAAAGACGCTAAATTTGCCATTATTGACTCAGTTATTGAAGGTCAAGATAACGTTGCATCAATCATGTTCCGTGCTAACGAAGCTTCATACCTAGCAGGTGCTGCAGCTGCTTTACAATCCAAAACAGGTAAAATCGGATTTATCGGCGGTGTAGAAGGCGATATTATCGGTGGATTCGAAGCTGGCTTTGTTGCAGGCGCTAAAGCTGCAAATCCAAAAGTAAAAATTGATATCCAATATGCAGGTTCATTCGGTGATGCTTCTAAAGGTCAAGCAATCGCAAAACGTATGTATGATTCAGGCACAGACATTATCATGCATGCTGCAGGCGGTACAGGAAACGGCCTATTCACTGAAGCAAAAGAACGCAAGAAAAAAGATGCTAAGGCTGATGTATGGGTAATCGGTGTAGACCGTGACCAATACGATGAAGGAAAAGTGAATGATAAAACAAACATCACTTTAACTTCTGTTCTTAAACGTGTTGATACTGCTGCTGAAAAAGTATCTAAAGATACTAAAGACGGCAAATTCCCTGGCGGCAAAACAATTACATTTGGTCTAAAAGACAAAGGTGTTGACTTAGCTGACGACCATGGCGTATTTACTGACGACACTAAGAAGAAAATTGATGAATTCAAAGAAAAAATTATTAGCGGCGACATTACAGTTCCAGAAAAACCTGAAAAATAGTGTCACCTTCATATCATAAAGGCCAGTTATTGGTCTTTATGATCTTTTTATCTATTTTTTAGTTTAAAGATTAATAGACGAAGGGTTTCGAAGAGCCTTTTTACAATACCCTTATTCTTATTTTTTTGAACATTTTTTATACTGCTAGATTGTGAATAAATGTTTGAAAATAAAATAGTCTCTTCAATTCCTTCTTGTGTTAATTTTTTAACCAAAGATTTTAATTGATATACCGTCATATTATATTGATCGATTAAGGGAGTGAGCAAAATGGATTATGTCATTGAGATGCTTGGAATACGCAAACAATTTGGCGATTTCGTAGCAAATGATAATATTACTCTTCAACTTAAGAAGGGTGAAATACATGCGTTATTAGGAGAAAATGGCGCAGGGAAATCGACGCTGATGAACGTGTTATTCGGTCTATATCAACCGGAAGCGGGAGTTATTAAAGTGAATGGTAAAGAGGTCAAGATTACCGATCCAAATAAGGCTAATGATCTTGGGATTGGGATGGTACACCAACACTTTATGTTAGTCGAAAACTTTACGGTAACTGAAAATATCATTTTGGGTAGTGAACCGACAAAAATGGGTTTAGTTAATATCCGAGATGCTGCAAAGAAAGTTCAGCAGTTATCTGAAAAGTACGGATTAAATGTTGATCCATATGCGAAAATTGAAGATATTTCGGTTGGTATGCAACAACGTGTCGAAATTTTAAAGACGCTCTACCGCGGAGCTGAAATGTTAATCTTTGACGAACCGACTGCATCATTAACACCACAAGAAATCAATGAATTGATACAAATTATGAAACGCTTGATTAAAGAAGGCAAATCTATCATTTTAATCACTCACAAATTAAAAGAAATTATGGATGTATCAGATAGAGTAACCATTATCCGTAAAGGGCAAGGGATTGGCACTGTTACTACTGCAGAAACAAATCCGGACCAACTGGCTGAAATGATGGTAGGTCGTCAGGTTGTATTTAAAACGGAAAAAACAACTGCTCATCCAAAAGATGTAGTACTGAACATTGAGAACTTAACTGTCCAAGATAATCGTGGAATTGATCGTGTTAAAGATTTGTCTTTAGCTGTAAGAGCTGGTGAGATAGTTGGTATTGCTGGTATAGACGGCAATGGACAATCAGAGTTAATTGAAGCGATCACTGGGCTTCGTAAAGTGAAAAGTGGCCAAATAGCGCTTAACGGCAAGGATATTACCGGCAAGAAACCACGTAAAATCACGGAATCAGGGATTGGTCATATTCCGCAAGACCGTCATAAACATGGCTTAGTACTTGATTTTCCAATTGGACATAATATCGTCTTGCAAACGTATTACCAATCACCTGTATCAAAGGGTGGCATTATTGATTACAAACGTGTTAATAGCATTGCACGCAATATTATTGAGGAATATGACGTGCGTACACCAAGTGAAATGACGCAGGCGAGAGCACTATCAGGTGGTAACCAGCAAAAAGCGATTATCGGCCGAGAAATTAATCGAGATCCAGATCTTTTGATCGCTGCGCTACCAACTCGTGGACTTGATGTAGGGGCGATTGAATTTATCCATAAGCGTTTAATTGAACAACGTGATAAAGGCAAAGCGGTATTATTGATTTCATTTGAATTGGATGAGGTAATGAATGTCTCTGATAACATCGCTGTAATTCACGATGGATCGATTATTGATACCGTTTCGCCAAAAGAAACAACAGAGCAAGAATTGGGCCTATTAATGGCTGGTCATTCACTTGGCCATAGTGAAAAGGTAGGTGACGCATAGTGTCTAAAAGAGTAGTAAATATTCTAGTTCCACTTATTTCGATTGTGTTAGGTTTAATTATTGGCGCAATCGTCATGCTTATTAGCGGTTTTAACCCAGTGGATGGTTACATCGCTCTGTGGAACGGGGTATTCGGCAGCAGTTATAACATGGGCGAAACAGTTCGCCAGATCACGCCGTATGTGTTCGCCGGTTTGGCAGTAGCATTCGCGTTTCGTACAGGATTATTTAACATCGGGGTAGAAGGCCAACTGATCGTAGGTTGGTTAGCAGCAGCTTATGTTGGCTCTGCTTTCGACCTTCCCAACATTATTCATCTACCATTAGCTTTGCTTGCAGCAGCTGCTGCAGGTGCCCTATGGGCGTTTATTCCAGGCCTTTTGAAGGCTAAATTACAGGTCCATGAAGTTATCGTTACCATTATGATGAACTATATTGCATTGCATGTAGCCAATGCGACTATATCTGCATTATCTGATGGCGGCGATAAGACAGAAAAAATTCACGATTCTGCTTCACTTCGTTCTCCTTTCTTTGAATCTCTTACTGATTATTCAAGATTGCATTGGGGTTTTCTAATTGCCCTAATTGCGGTGTTAATCATGTGGTTTATTTTAGAGAAGACAACACAAGGCTATGAATTAAAATCAGTCGGTTTTAACCAAAATGCTTCAGAATATGCTGGTATGAATGTTAGCAAAAATATCATTCTAGCAATGGTTATCTCAGGAGCTTTTGCAGGTCTTGGAGGCGCTATGGAGGGCCTAGGTACCTTCGGTAATATTACTAAAATGACAGGCTTTACTGGTATTGGTTTTGATGGGATTGCTGTTGCATTGCTTGGAGCAAACCAGCCATTTGGCGTACTACTTGGCGCAATACTTTTTGGCGGATTAAAAAATGGCGGTCTCAATATGCCGAATGAAGCTGGCATACCAGTGGAAATCGTATCCATTGTTATTGCATTAATTATCTTCTTCGTAGCATCAGGTTATATTATTCGTGTGGGCTTAGACCGTTTAAGCAAGAAAAAAAAGGAGGGAAAATAACATGAGCTTTTTAGATGTGTTATATTTTATTATTCCTTCTGCAATCTACTATGCAGCACCATTGATCATGACAGCCATAGGCGGCGTATTTACTGAACGATCAGGCGTTGTCAATATTGGACTTGAAGGGGTTATGATTATCGGCGCATTCAGCAGTATTGTATTCAACTTAAAGTATGCTGCTACACTTGGCGGATGGACGCCATGGGTTGGCCTGCTCGTTGCATTGGCTGTAGGTGCGGTCTTTTCTTTAATCCTTGCTGTTGCAGCTGTTTCATTCCGAGCTGACCAAACAGTAGCAGGGGTTGCGCTAAACTTATTAGGATTAGCAGTAGCTGTTTTCTCTATTAAAATGATTTATGATAAAGGACAAACAGATTCAATTTCTGAACGTTTCTCTCGTTTTGATATACCGGTTTTAAAGGACATCCCACTGCTTGGAAAAATGTTCTTTACAGATGTATACGGTACGTCCATCTTTGCGATTGTCGTAGCGTTTATTGCATGGTTTATTATTTATAAAACACCTTTTGGCTTACGCCTACGTTCTGTTGGGGAGCACCCAATGGCAGCTGATACAATGGGTGTTAATGTTACCAAAATGCGTTATATTGCAGTAATGATTTCTGGTGCATTAGGTGGTATTGGTGGGGCGATTTACGCTCAAGCAATCGCTGGGAACTTCAGCGCGACAACCATTAGCGGTCAAGGTTTCATGGCACTTGCTGCTATGATCTTTGGTAAATGGCATCCACTAGGCGCTCTTGGGGCTGCGCTATTCTTTGGTCTAGCACAATCGTTAAGTATTGCTGGTGCTTCAATCCCTTATGTAAAAGATGTGCCTCAAGTTATTCTATTAATCTTGCCTTACGTTTTAACAATACTAGCACTTGCTGGATTTATTGGAAAAGCCAAAGCACCAAAAGCTTCGGGTACACCATATATTAAAGGCAAAAGATAATTTAAAAGAGACTATGCAGTCGTTGTACTGTGTAGTCTTTTTTTTTGTGGAAATCATAAGTGTATTTCCGGTTAGTAGTTTATTAGTATTTCTACCTACTGATAAAGAAACCATTAGTTGTTGATTGTCATCTTCTAACTCAGTTAATACTGTCCAAGAACTCTAAGCAACATCCATAATTCATCTCATTTACAATAGTTGCAATTTTATTCAATTGGCATGTATAGTTGGAGTAATGGATTGTTATATTAATTAGATAGGAGGGGTTTGAATGTTTAAAACGACAGAAATAGCAAAAGACGTTTATATTCATACAAGATCAACTGATCAATTCAAAACCATTAATTTTTCAATTAAATTCCGTAGGCCTTTACAAGTGGAAGAGGCAGCAGAAAGAACTGTATTAACAAATGTTTTACAACACAGTAACGCCAAGTACCCATCACCTGCAAGTATGAGAATGCATTTAGATGATTTATATGGAACAGTCCTTTACCTAGATACAACGAAAAAAGGCAATGAACATACAGTATTGTTAAATGTTGAAACGGTTAATGACCACTATTTACAACACGGTGATGTGCTGGACCATGTATTAGAATTGATGAACACGGTCCTATTCGACCCTAACTTTGTAAATGGAGAATTCAAAGAAAATATCGTAGCACGTGAAAAAGAAATGGTGAGAGAACGGATTCAATCTATTTTTGATGAAAAATCACGTTATGCTCAAAATCGCTTAAATCACTTTTTGGCACCTGACCATCCTGCTTCTATTTCTGCAAATGGCACAATCCCTGCAGTTGAAGCGATTACACCCCAATCATTAACTAATACATATCAACGCATGATTGCTGAAGATGTGATTGATATATATGTAGTTGGCGATATCGACGAAGAGAAAATGATAGCTGAATTGAAAACAGCCTTACCATTCCAAGATCGCAAAGCCCCTTTCCAACAGAATGAATTGCCAAAAATCCAGCCAACAGAATCTTATGTGCATGAAAAACAAGAAATGAAACAAGGCAAATTGCATATTG
The DNA here is from genome assembly GCF_059759115.1 of Rummeliibacillus sp. GQ308. Classification (NCBI taxonomy): domain Bacteria; kingdom Bacillati; phylum Bacillota; class Bacilli; order Caryophanales; family Caryophanaceae; genus Rummeliibacillus; species Rummeliibacillus sp. GQ308. Next base: position 905,235 of record NZ_JCAXDQ010000001.1, read on the forward strand.
GTTTTACTGTACCTGTTTTCTTTACTGATGCTGATTTCCCGAAAATGCAAATTTTCAATGGCATCTTTGGTGGCTACCCACATTCAAAATTATTTATGAATGTTCGTGAAAAAGAGAGTATGGCCTATTACTGCTCAAGTTCGTATTCTGCACAATATGGCTTGGTTTATGTGATGTCAGGCATTGATACTGAAAACGAGAAAAAAGCGACACAATTAATCGACGAACAATTAGAGGCCATGTCTCGTGGTGAAATTACAGACTTGGAAATAAGCCAAACAAAAGCAATGCTTCAAAACCAATTAAAAGAAGCGTTGGATTCAGCGCGTGGTCAAATCGAAATTTACGATCAATACAAAGAATTAGATCCAGTATTCAAAGTGGAGCATTGGCAGGAAAAATGGAAAGCCGTGACAAAGGAAGATATAGTCGATATGGCAAAGCAATTGCATAAAGAAACCGTCTATTTCTTAAGTGGAATGGAGGAGAAAAAATAATGGAACCAATTTATTTTGAGCAATTAGATGAGACGCTTTATTATGAAAAGCTTGAAAATGGTCTAGACGTTTATATTTTGCCGAAAAAAGGATTTTCTAAAACGTTTGTAACCTTTACTACAAAATACGGTTCAGTGGACCGCTCGTTTGTACCGCTTGGTGAAAAAGAGGCTGTTACAGTCCCTGATGGCATTGCGCACTTTTTAGAACATAAGATGTTTGAAAAAGAAGATGGAGATGTCTTTCAAAAGTTTAGCCAATATGGTGCTTCGGCAAATGCCTTTACGTCATTTACAAGAACTGCTTATTTATTCTCAGCTACTAATAATGTCAAAGAGAGTACAGAAACTTTATTAGATTTTGTCCAAGAACCATACTTTACAGAGAAAACTGTAAATAAGGAAAAAGGTATTATCGGGCAAGAAATCACCATGTATGATGACCAGCCTGATTGGCGCTTATACTTTGGTACAATTGAAAATATGTTTAAAGAACATCCTGTAAAGATTGATATTGCGGGAACTGTAGAATCTATTGATAAAATTACGGCAGAACATTTATACACTTGCTACCACACGTTCTATCATCCATCCAATATGCTGTTATTTGCAATTGGTGCACTTGAGCCAGAAGAAATGCTTGATCTCATCAAGAGTAACCAAGCTAAAAAGACTTTTGAAAAACCTGAAGAAATTAAACGAATCGAAGTATCAGAACCAAAAGAAGTTGCGATTCCTGAACGAACTCTTCATATGGATGTATCAAAGTCTAAGGTATCTGTCGGGTTGAAAGCGAAAGAAACAGATTTGTCTGGTCGTGAGATGCTAAAAAATGAACTTGCTATTAGTTTAGCTTTAGACGTTTTGTTTGGCCGCTCATCTGATTTTTATACAAAAGTTTATGATGAAGGTTTAATCGACGAATCCTACTCCTATGACTTTTCATTGGAACATGGTTTTGGGTTTGCTATGATTAGCTCCGATACACATAAGCCAGATAAATTAGTGGAAGCGATTAAAGACCAATTACAGAAAGCGGAAGAAAAGTGGCCGTTTGGTGAAGAAGAATTAGAAAGGGTAAAACGCAGACGAATCGGCTTTAACCTAAGAGCTCTTAATTCGATTGAGTATATCGCTAATCAATTTACGCGTTATAAATTTAATGAAATGAATCTGTTTGATTCGGTAGAAGTCATTGAAGAATTGAACGTGTCTGATGTTCAAAAAGCGTTCCAATCCTTGCAAGGTGAATCTCAACAAACTGTATTTACGATATTGCCGCTTTCAAAAGAAAAAGAAGAATCCAAATGAAAAAATTTGCATTAGTATTAGGCGCTTCCGGTTCAATCGGGAGTGCCATTTGTAGTGAGTTGGCAGCGAACGGCTGGTCTTTATATATGCAATATAACCACAATGTCGCGGGGATGCAGCAGCTGGCTGAAGAATTGATTCAACAGTATCCCAAGCAAGAATTCATGCCGATACGAGCTGATTTATCAAAAGAAGAAGCAGCTGAACAAATTAGCCAGTCGATTTTTACAATACATGCTATAGTCATTGCTAGCGGCCATGCGCTATACAAGCTTTGTGAAGATACCGATGCAAATGAAATGGGTTATCTTTTTCAAGTGCATGTTGAAACACCAATACAGTTAATAGGGATTCTATCTCAAAAATTACGCCAGCATGAGATTAGTTATGTTACTTTTATTGGTTCTATTTGGGGAGAGGCAGGCGGATCATTTGAATCTGTGTACTCCGCAGCAAAAGGAGCAATCCATACGTTTGTGAAAGCATATGCAAAAGAAGTTGCATATAATGGCATTCGTGTAAATGCTGTGGCTCCTGGTTTTATCGAGACCAAAATGAATGGACATTTATCGGAAGATGAGAAGGCTAGTCTAATAGAAGAAATCCCATTAGCACGTGGAGGGAAACCAGAGGAGGTCGCATATTTGGTCGATTTTTTACTATCTGGCAAAGCGGATTACATGACAGGCCAAATACTTCGATTAAATGGTGGCTGGTATATTTAATGATTGCTTACAACCTAAAGGTGCAGACATATATGGTATATATTTGGAGGGTCTGTTACCTTTTTTAGAATTATAAAAAGCTTCACTTATTACCTCAAGTAATTCCTCTCATTTCAATTTAATAATAAAAGACTTTACATGAGGGAATATTAGTATCAAATATTATGAAATGCATATAGAAGACTTTCTAATTTTTTGTAATATAGAGTACTATTCGTCCTTAGTTATTGTTTGCTTTAGATTACAATATTTCCATAAATTTATTTATAGCTAAGACTTTTATCTTTCATTTCTTCCCGAATGGAAAAAACGTCAAACAAGGCTCTTGTCGTCAATTAAAATACTTGAGTGGAAAAAGGGGGAATTCTCTCTCTTTTTCTTTTCTTATGTAGAAAAATCGGCTATTATGGAACATAGAAAAGGTATCATGCGTCTTTTAATAGAAGGGAACGTTGAATGTGAGAGAATGGTATTTTGAATACGAAATACAAATCAACCGCCCCGGATTGCTAGGGGATATTGCATCGCTATTAGGTATGCTGAGAGTGAACATCGTTACTATTAACGGAGTGGACCAAGTCAGGCGCGGAATGCTACTACGTGCTGAAAAGGACGAGCAAATTGAACGTTTTAAAAACATTATTTCAACGATGGAAACGATTAGAGTAACTAAGTTTAGGCAGCCGACAACAAGGGACCGCTTAGCCATTCGACATGGTCGTTATATTCAACGTGAAGCAGATGAAAAAAAGACGTTTCGTTTTGTAAGAGATGAACTTGGTTTGTTGGTCGATTTTTTGGCGGAACTTTATAAAAAAGATGGCCGCAAGTTGATCGGTATACGTGGTATGCCAAGAGTTGGCAAAACTGAATCAATCGTAGCCGCAAGTGTTTCTGCAAATAAACGTTGGCTATTTTTATCGTCTACTATGATAAAACAAACATTACGCAATCGGTTGCTTGGCGATGAATTTAACAGTAACAATGTGTTTATTTTAGATGGCGTGGTGACGAGACGTTCAACAGATGAAGGGCATAAACAGTTAGTACGAGAAATTATGCAATTACCAACAATTATAGTGGTGGAACATCCTGATGTCTTTGTTCAGCAATCCGAATACACAATTGAAGACTTTGACTACATTATCGAACTAAGACATCATCCAGATGAAGAAATTACATATAAGTTGTTGGAGCAGGATAAAGATTTCATGCAAGACCCAAGTAATTTCGGTGGATTTGGAGGATTTAATTTTTAACAGGAAGGTGTATATCATTGACAGAATTAGGAACTCGTTTAAAAGAAGCGAGAATGTCAAAAGGTTATAGTCTGGATGATTTACAGGAAATCACAAAAATCCAAAAAAGGTATTTATCTGCCATTGAAGAAGGCAATTACAGTATTATGCCGGGATCCTTTTATGTGCGGGCTTTCATTAAACAATATGCGGAAGCAGTAGATCTGGATAGCAATGACTTACTAGAAACATATAAAGGTGAAATTCCAGCTAATAAATCTGCAGATCAAAGTGCTGCAACATCTCCTATATCTCAACCTGTACAACGGAGAGCCATGACGAAAAAAGCAGCAAGAAAAAGTGTTGATTGGATGCCGAAAATTATTGTTGCACTATTTATTATTGTTATTATTGTCTCCATTTGGTTCTTAAAACAACATAATTTTAAGAGTGATGTGGTAGATGATCCTAAACAAGATGTGAATGTTGAATCAACTGATGTTTCACATAAAAATAAAGCGCAATCATCTCAAAAAGATAACGTAAATAAAGAAAAAGAGAATACAAAAGAAGAAGAAAATACCTCTTCGAAAAAAGAAGAGAAGCCGCTTATCTCCAAAGGTAAATTAGAAAGCGACAATATTACAACCACTTATACTTTAACTGGTACGAAAGATTTGAAAGTAAAAGTAAAAGTGACAGGTAGCACATGGATTGGCATTCAAGATGAAAGCGGTAATGAAATTTCAAGCCAAGCGAAAAATTTTAAAGCTGACCAAATGTACAATAATGGTGATGTCTTAGAGATGGATGCAACAGGTAAGAAAAGCATCAGAGTAAGGCTCGGCGCATCTCCTAATGGTACAATTTATGTGAATAATAAGCAGATTAAGTTTGCAGCATCTCCAACAGAACGCTATACTCAAAATATCGTCATCAAATTGGAGGAAGAGGAATAGTCATCAATAAAAGTGATGATTGTCCTTTGCAAGAAAGGTGAATTACATGAATATACCTAATAGAATTACAGTGTCTCGTGTATGTCTCATTCCGATATTTGTAATAATAATGGTAATCGACTTTCATTGGGGCAATTTGACTATGTTAGGGGCTACGATGCCAGTAGAGCATTTAGTCGGAGCTTTAATCTTTATTATTGCGTCATTGACGGACTGGATTGACGGGTATTATGCAAGAAAATACAATCTAGTGACAAACTTAGGGAAGTTTTTAGATCCGTTAGCAGATAAATTGCTAGTATCCTCTGCTTTCATTTTATTGGTTGGTTTGGACTATGCTCCTGCATGGGTCATCATCATTATTATCAGCCGAGAATTTGCAGTTACAGGCTTGCGCTTAATTTGTGCAGAACATGGTGAAGTAGTTGCTGCTAATCAGTTAGGCAAAATTAAAACTTGGACACAAATTTTAGCTATTGCCTTCCTATTGCTTCATAATATTATTTTTGCTATGTGGGGCATTCCTTTTGATCAAATTATGTTGTATGTGGCCCTTATCTTTACGATTTGGTCTGGACTCGACTATTTCTGGTTAAATCGAAAAATTTTGTTAGAATCTAAATAGCGGTTTATTTCAAACTTAATAAGGAAATACTATAAAGACTCATTTTGTCCTGTTGCTTGCAGCAGTACAACCACTAACGTGGCGTTCCATATACTGAACGGTGAGTCTTTTTACTAATGAAGAGATGTCTAAGGAGATGAATTTAGATGAATGCAGAAATTATTGCTGTGGGTTCTGAATTATTGTTAGGTCAAATAACTAATTCAAACGCACGGTTTATTTCAAGTCAATTAGCTGAAATCGGAATAAATGTTTATTATCATACTGTTGTAGGTGACAATCCAAATCGACTACTTGATGCAATTACTATTGCAGAAAATCGCTCGGACCTTATTATTTTTTCAGGTGGATTAGGACCTACGAAGGATGACTTAACAAAGGAAACAATCGCAAAGCATTTACATATTGAACTCGAAGAAGACAAGGATGCAATGAAAAGCATAGTTGAATTCTTCCAAAACCAAAACAAACCAATGACTGAAAATAATCGCAAACAAGCTCTTGTTCTTAAAGGCTCGCATGTTTTAGCTAATAAAAATGGCATGGCTCCTGGCATGATGTATACAGCGAGCAATCACACTTACATTCTTTTACCTGGCCCGCCGAAGGAAATTGAACCCATGTTCCAATTCGAAGCAAAGCCATTGCTTACTTCTCTTGTTTCAAAAGGCCAAATTGTTTCTCACGTGCTTCGTTTTTACGGAATAGGCGAGGCTGAATTAGAAGATAAGCTTCAACATTTACTAGAAAACCAAACGAATCCAACGCTAGCACCATTAGCTTCTGATGGTGAAGTGACAATACGCATTACAGCGAATGCCGACACGACGGAAGAGGCATGGAAAAAAATTCGAGTAGCCAAAGAAGAAATTTTACACATAGCAGGAGATTATTTTTACGGGGTAGACGATGATTCTATATCAAGCGTATTAACTAAAATGCTGATGAAGAATGAATTAACCATCGCTGCTGCTGAAAGTTTAACGGCTGGGCTATTCCAAGCAGAACTGGCTAATAATCCGGGGGTGGGTGAAGCATTACTCGGCGGAATGGTCACATATAATGAGCAAGTAAAAATTAATCAATTAGGCATGGCGAAAGAAGTGATTGAACAGCATGGCGTTGTCAGCAGTGAATGTGCTAGTGAAATGGCGCGTTTAGTGAAGGAGAAATTTGGTTCGACTATTGGCGTTGGCTTAACAGGCGCAGCAGGACCGCAAGCACACGGTAATAAACCAGCTGGTACTGTATGGATTGGTATTGCAATTGGTGATGAGCCTCCGCATACGTATCGCCTCCAATTATCTGGCAGCCGTAATACAAATCGACTTCGTGCAACGAAATCTGCATTCTATCGTTTAATTCAGCTATTAATTGAAAAGGGCTATGAAAGAGCCTAAAAGATTTCAACTAAAAAACGCTAAAATTGAATTCTATATTCAATTTAGCGTTTGGTTTTTAAAAGTGTACATTTTAACGAATAAATGTTCGCTTTTTTCTTGTGTTTTTCTCAGAAAAGAAGTATAGTAGGTTTAGAAATAAAAAAGTGTTCTTAATAGGAGGAAACAGAGTGGACGAACGGAAAGCGGCATTAGATATGGCCTTAAAACAAATTGAAAAACAATTTGGTAAAGGCTCTGTAATGAAATTAGGCGAGCAAGCAGATCGTAAAGTTTCTACATCTTCTACTGGATCTTTAGCTCTTGATACAGCACTTGGAGTGGGTGGCTATCCCCGCGGCCGTGTGATAGAAATATATGGACCAGAAAGCTCTGGTAAAACAACAGTAGCACTTCATGCCATTGCAGAAGTACAAGCAAATGGAGGACAAGCAGCTTTCATAGATGCAGAGCATGCGCTTGATCCAGTTTATGCGTCCAAACTAGGCGTAAACATTGATGAATTATTGCTTTCTCAACCAGATACAGGTGAGCAAGCACTAGAAATTGCAGAAGCACTAGTTCGCAGTGGTGCTATTGATATTATTATAATCGACTCTGTTGCTGCTCTTACACCAAAAGCAGAAATTGAAGGCGAGATGGGTGATTCCCATGTCGGTTTGCAAGCGCGTTTGATGTCTCAAGCATTGCGTAAGCTATCCGGTATTATTAATAAATCAAATACAATTGCCATCTTCATTAACCAAATCCGTGAAAAAATCGGTGTAATGTTTGGGAACCCTGAAACTACACCAGGCGGAAGAGCGCTTAAGTTCTATTCATCAGTTCGTTTAGAGGTGCGTCGTGCTGAAACAATTAAGCAAGGTAATGATATGGTCGGTAACCGTACTAAAATCAAAGTAGTAAAAAATAAAGTAGCTCCACCTTTTAAAACTGCAGAAGTTGATATTATGTATGGCGAAGGAATCTCTAAAGAGGGAGAAATCATCGATATCGGCGTAGAAAAAGATATCGTACAAAAGAGCGGCTCATGGTATGCGTATGAAGATGAACGTTTAGGCCAAGGTCGTGAAAATGCAAAACAATTCCTTAAAGAGAATTCAGAAGTACGTGAAGAAATTGCACAAAAAATTCGGGTTGCTTCAGGTATTGGTGAGCAAGAATATGAAGTTATCGAAGAACCAGAAGAAAATCCTACTCTATTTGAAGAGTAATAATATTACTGTGAAGGCCTCTTATTAAAAGAGGCCTTTTTAGCTAGGAGAAATATAGGATTTTAATCACAGAATTATTAGTATTTTTGGGTATCCAAAAACTGTGAATCCTTGACAGGTCTATCTATCAACTATACAATTAATATGTATTATTTCTAAATTTGAAATGAAATTGGCGCTATATTGTTAACTCAATGTAAAGCCGACTAAAAGAAAATATCAATAACTCAAGGGGAGGTGTTCGAATGATAGAAATAGTCATCTCCGCTTTGATTGGACTGATCGTCGGTGCAGCTGTGATCTATTTTATTACGAAAAAGGTGAATGATTCAAAAGTGACAGGTGCAAAGGGCACTGCAGAACTAATTGTTGAAGAAGGTAAAAGGGAAGCAGAGGCTCTGAAGAAAGAAGCATTACTTGAAGCAAAAGATGAAACTCACAAACTTCGAACTGAAGCAGAAAATGACATCCGCGAACGCCGTTCAGAACTTACGAAACAAGAAAACCGTTTATTGCAAAGAGAAGAGAATCTTGATCGTAAGGATGAAGCGCTTAACAAGAGAGAATCTGGTTTAGAGCGTAAGGAAGAGGCGTTAGTAGAAAGACAACAGCATATTGTACAGATGGAAAGCAAAGCGGAAGAGCTTGTTGCTAAACAACAATCTGAAATCGAACGCATTTCAGCATTAACACGTGAAGATGCAAGAACGATTATATTAGAAGAAGTAGAAAATGAGTTAACAACTGATATTGCCGTTATGACTAAAGAAGCAGAAACACGTGCAAAGGAAGATGCTGACAAAAAGGCACGAGAAATTTTATCATTAGCGATACAGCGTTTTGCAGCAGATCATGTGGCAGAAACCACTGTATCGGTTGTAAACTTGCCTAACGATGAAATGAAAGGCCGCATTATCGGGCGTGAAGGCCGTAATATCCGTACGCTTGAAACGCTTACTGGTATTGATTTAATCATTGATGATACGCCAGAAGCAGTTATTTTATCTGGTTTCGATCCAATCCGCCGTGAAACAGCAAGATTGGCACTTGAAAAATTAGTTCAAGATGGACGAATTCATCCAGCTCGCATAGAAGAGATGGTAGAAAAGTCTCGTCGTGAAATTGATGAACAAATTCGCGAAACAGGTGAACAGACTACTTTTGAAGTAGGAATTCATAATCTTCATCCTGATTTAATGAAAATCCTTGGTCGCATGAAATACCGGACAAGCTATGGCCAAAATGTATTAAAACACTCAATAGAAGTGGCACATTTAGCTGGATTAATGGCAGCCGAATTAGGTGAAGATGTGACGTTGGCAAAACGTGCTGGTCTCCTTCATGATATCGGAAAAGCGATTGACCATGAAGTAGAAGGAAGCCATGTTGAAATCGGTGTTGAATTAGCAACAAAATACCATGAACATCCAGTCGTGATTAATAGTATCGCTTCACATCATGGTGATACAGAGCCAACATCCGTTATTGCAGTCATCGTTGCAGCAGCTGATGCTTTATCTGCTGCGCGTCCTGGAGCACGAAGTGAGACGCTAGAAAACTATATTAGACGTTTAGAAAAACTAGAAGAAATTTCAGAGTCTTACGAAGGCGTGGAAAAATCATTTGCCATTCAAGCTGGCCGCGAAATCCGTATTATTGTACGTCCGGATCAAGTGGATGATTTGGCTTCACACCGCCTAGCACGTGATATTCGAAAAAGAATTGAAGACGAACTAGATTATCCAGGCCACATCAAAGTTACTGTTATTCGCGAGACGCGGGCAGTAGACTACGCAAAATAAAAGAGAGCATTACATCATCTCTTGCTATAGCTATAAAGTGGAACGATAAACGAAATCATTTCTAACTTTTTACAAACTAAACTAAATGACAAAAGGCTTCTTAGATCTTCGGTCGAGAAGCCTTTTTTTATGGAATGGGTGGAACAATGAAAATTTTATTTATAGGAGATATAGTGGGAGATATAGGATTGGAGGCTGTTCAATATTATTTGCCTCGTTTGAAAAGAAAATATCAAGTAGACGTTGTGATAGCAAATGGAGAAAATGCAGCAAAAGGTAAAGGCATAACAAAACGAATCTATCAGGATTTACTGATGATGGGTATAGATGTTATCACTATGGGCAATCATACATGGGATCAAAAAGAAATATTTGATTTTATAGATGATGTCGATTATTTAATACGTCCTGCTAATTTTTCTGAAGAGGCGCCGGGCAAAGGGATGGTTTCAATCACAAAAAACGGGGAAACACTCACTATCATCAATTTGCACGGAAGAACATTTTTGCCACCGCATCAGGACCCTTTTACTATGGGAGAAGAATTAATTAATGAAGCAAAGAAAACTTCTCCTCTTGTTTTCGTTGATTTCCATGCCGAAGCAACTAGCGAAAAAGTGGCATTGGGCTGGCATTTAGATGGAAAAGCCTCAGTTGTTGTTGGAACACACACCCATGTACAAACAGCTGATGAAAGAATTTTGCCGAAGGGTACAGCTTATATTACAGACGTGGGTATGACAGGGCCGTATGATGAGATATTAGGCACTAAGAAGGAAAGTGTGCTTTATCGTTTTAAAACAAATATGCCTGTACGCTTTGAAGTGCCACAAGAAGGCAGAGAAGTATTTAGCGGATTGATTGTTGAGCTGGATACGATAACTGGTAAAGCGAAAAGTATTGAACGAATCTATATTAATGGAGATAAGCCTTTTAAAGGATAAATAAGATTGCCATGACTGTAATTCATAATTTGAAGTCTAACTGGAAGCGAGCGAGCATACAATGCTTCATGGACAATCAAATGTCCCTGATTTTTTCAAACTAAGGGAGGAATAGTTGTGGATTCATTGAAAGTATCATCTCGCTCAAACCCTAATTCTGTGGCAGGAGCATTAGTGGCAGTGATTAGAGAGCAAGGATTTGCAGAAATGCAAGCAGTAGGAGCAGGAGCGCTGAACCAAGCGGTAAAGGCTATTGCTATTGCGCGGGGCTTTGTAGCACCAAGCGGAACAGATTTAACTTGTTCGCCAGCATTTACAGATATTTTAATTGCTGGAGAAGATCGTACAGCATTAAAGCTTCTTGTTGAAAAACGAGTAAGATAGATTGCTAACTTCATTACTTAAGACATTGGGAGATATCCCTTTGTCTTTTTTGCTTTTCAGCGGTTAATTGGCAGATAAAAGTACATAAAGCAATAAAACTTCATTGTGACTCCACCGTTCACTTAAATGTTATATAATGTAAATTAACTAGAATGGGGGATTCGAATGAGCACGCTATTAATTAATGTTGGAATGAGCATTCTTGTGGGAGGAATCTTTATCATTGCTGGACTGATATTGTTGTATAAGCCACCAAAAGATATAAATGGGCTATACGGCTATCGAACAACACGCTCCATGAAAAATAAGGTGCTTTGGAAGGAAGGAAATAAATACAGCGCCAAACTATTAATTTTATATGGTGTTATTCTAATGGTCTTGGACATTGTAGTAAGCTTTGCTTTATCAAATGGTGAGTATACTCTTCTTGTTATTATCGGGTTGATGATAGTATCGTCTATTCTTTTAATTATGGCTGTAGAAAGGAAATTAAAGCAGCTAGAAAAAACTTTGTTAGAATAAATTATTTGTTGCCACTATGTCATTAGTAGGCAGATTAAGCAATAGCTTTTGGCATCATTACATTGAGTACTTAAAACATCTGCGAAAATGTGCTTTCCGTCAAAGGTCTGATTTTAAGCAATTTCATCCCATAACAATAGTTTCAAGCGCTTGTTCGTGTTAAACTTATGTAGGATTATTGCTAAACGTTTGTATATTAAGGAGATGTTAATTGATGTTACATCAGCTTTCATGGAAAGTCGGTGGGCAGCAGGGGGAAGGTATTGAAAGTACCGGCGAGATTTTTTCCACTGCGATGAACCGACTTGGTTACCATTTATACGGATATCGCCATTTCTCTTCTCGTATTAAGGGTGGCCACACAAATAATAAAATCAACGTTCGTACATCGACTGTGCATACGATTCCAGATGATCTGGACATATTGGTTGCGTTTGACCAAGAAACAATCGATGTCAATTATAAAGAATTAAATGAAGCAGGCGTCATTCTGGCTGATGCTAAATTCAAACCAACTAAGCCTGAAGATTGCATAGCTGAACTATATATTGTTCCATTCACAGAAATTGCAACAGAACTAGGGACTTCCCTAATGAAAAACATGGTTGCCATCGGTGCAACTGCTGCTCTTATGAACTTAAAGGATGCAGCATTTCAATCTGTAGTAGATGAAATCTTTGGTCGTAAAGGTGAAACAGTTGTCCAAAAAAACATGGAGGCTATTGCCAAAGGCCATTTAGTGATGAATGATTTATTACAAGATCAAGCAGGGAAATTTGAACTTGAGCCAGGAGATGGCAAACATCGTCTATTTATGATTGGGAATGAAGCCATTGCTCTAGGAGCACTTGCAGCAGGTACTCGTTTTATGGCTGCATATCCAATTACTCCGGCGTCTGAAATTATGGAATATCTTATTAAGAAACTACCTAAATTCGGCGGCACAGTCATCCAAACAGAAGATGAAATCGCAGCAGCTACAATGGCAATAGGAGCAAATTATGGCGGCGTACGAGCATTCACAGCATCAGCTGGTCCTGGTCTTTCATTAATGATGGAAGCGTTAGGCTTAGCAGGCATGACAGAAACACCACTTGTAGTCGTTGATACACAGCGTGGAGGTCCATCAACTGGACTGCCAACAAAACAAGAACAATCCGATTTGATGGCAATGCTTTATGGTACACACGGTGAAATTCCGAAAGTAGTTATCGCACCTTCTACGGGCGAAGAAGCATTTTATGATACAATCCAAGCATTTAATATTGCGGACGAATTACAGCTTCCAGTCATTATTTTGTCTGACTTGCAGCTATCACTAGGTAAACAAACAGTTGAACCGTTTGATTACTCAAAAATTAACATTAGCCGTGGTAAGCTAAATCTTGGTGAATTGCCAGAAATTGAAGATAAACAATACTTCAAACGATATGAAGTGACAGAAGATGGTATCTCAACACGTGTTGTTCCTGGACAGAAATATGGTATCCACCATGTTACAGGCGTAGAGCATAACGAAGAAGGAAAACCTTCTGAAGCAGCTGGTAACCGTAAAAATCAAATGGACAAGCGTTTTAGAAAATTACAGCATGTACATTTTGAGAATCCGGTCTTCAAAGCAGCACCACATGAAGAGGCAGATATATTAATCGTAGGATTTGGCTCAACAAAAGGTGCAATTGAAGAGATTCTTCCAATGCTTGAAGCAGAGGGAATTAAATCAAACCATGCACATATCCGATTAATACATCCATTCCCGGTTGCAGAAATGAAACCGTTAGTAGAAAACGCTAAAAAGATTATTGTTGTTGAAAACAATGCAACAGGCCAACTAGCGAATATTATCAAATTAAACATGGGACACCATGACAAAATCGTCAACTTGACGAAATATGACGGCACACCGTTCTTGCCAAAAGAACTATTTGGCCGTGTAAAGGAGTTGCTAACAGATGGTAACATTTAAGGATTTTCGAAATACAGTAAAGCCTAACTGGTGCCCAGGTTGTGGCGACTTTTCTGTACAAGCTGCTATTCAACGTGCAGCAGCAAATCTTGAAATCGTACCGCATGAATTGGCGGTCGTATCCGGGATAGGCTGTTCTGGACGTCTATCAGGTTATATCAATTCTTATGGTTTGCATGGTATTCATGGTAGAGCATTACCAATTGCACAAGGCCTCAAAATGGCCAATCGTGATTTAAACGTTATCGCAACAGGCGGTGACGGAGATGGTTTTGCTATCGGAATGGGGCATACAATCCATTCGATCCGTCGTAATATTGATATTACTTATGTTGTCATGGACAACCAAATTTATGGCTTAACAAAGGGCCAAACATCTCCTCGCTCAGCTGCAGGATTTGTTACAAAATCTACTCCTGGTGGTGCCATTGAGCCTTCATTAAAACCACTTGAAGTAGCACTATCTTCTGGTGCAACATTTGTAGCTCAAAGTTTTTCGACTGACTTGAAAGAACTAACAGCTATTATTGAAGAAGGAATGAAACATAAAGGTTTTTCTTTTATCAATGTGTTTAGTCCATGTGTTACTTATAATAAAGTGAATACGTATGATTGGTTTAAAGAAAACTTAACAAAACTTTCAAGCATTGAAGGCTATGATAATACAAATCGGGCGGAAGCAATGAAAACTGTCATGGAACATGATGGACTAGTGACAGGTATTATCTATCAAAACAATGAAGAAGAATCTTATCAGGATAAAGTGGAAGGCTACAGTAAAGAACCTTTGAATAAAGCGGACATTATGATGAAAGAAGAACAACTTCAAGAATTGATGAACGACTTTATGTAGTAGCTAACTTTTTAAAAAGAGATCAAGTATTTAACTTGATCTCTTTTTTATTTATTCGAAAAAGAATTTTATGGCGAATAGCCAACATTTCGTACTCTTATCTTGTAGGAATCCTTCCAACTCCAGTATAATAGGAAGATGGGTACTCGATCGAAAGGAGAATACCATGAACGAAGAACAACGACTAGCTAGTCAACAAGCAATAAATTCTAAGTCAACCAGTGCAAATACTGAAAAAGACTATAGCAAATATTTTCAAAGCACGTATACGGCCCCTTCTTTAAAAGATGCCAAAAAACGCGGCAAGGAAGAAATTCAATACCATAAGGATTTTAATATCGATGAACAATTCATGGGTATGGGGACGGGACGTAAATTTTTAATCCGTACATACGGCTGTCAAATGAATGAACACGATACAGAAGTAATGGCTGGCATCTTCTTACAGCTTGGCTATGAACCAACCGAAAATGTCGAAGAAGCGAATGTTATACTGATGAATACATGTGCCATTCGAGAAAATGCCGAAAACCGTGTATTTGGTGAGCTAGGGCATCTAAAACCATTAAAACTAAAAAATCCAGATCTGCTGATTGGTGTTTGTGGTTGTATGTCCCAAGAAGAAGCAGTGGTCAAGAAAATATTAAAAACATATGATCAAGTTGATATGATTTTTGGCACACACAACATCCACCGGCTTCCTGAAATCTTAAACGAAGCTTACCTTTCAAAAGAAATGGTGATTGAAGTATGGTCCAAGGAAGGCGATGTTATAGAAAACCTTCCAAAGGTACGTAAAGGAAATACAAAGGCATGGGTAAATATCATGTATGGCTGCGACAAGTTTTGCACCTATTGTATCGTCCCTTACACAAGGGGCAAAGAACGAAGCCGGTTGCCGGAAGATATTATTCAAGAAGTACGTTCTCTTGCTTCTCAAGGGTATCAAGAAATTACACTGCTTGGCCAAAATGTTAACGCTTATGGCAAAGACTTTGAGAATAGACAATATCGCTTGAGCCACTTAATGGACGACTTACGTAAAATTGATATTCCGCGC
Organism: Rummeliibacillus sp. GQ308; assembly: GCF_059759115.1. NCBI lineage: Bacteria > Bacillati > Bacillota > Bacilli > Caryophanales > Caryophanaceae > Rummeliibacillus > Rummeliibacillus sp. GQ308. The sequence goes on from NZ_JCAXDQ010000001.1 coordinate 920,734, forward strand.
ATTCGTTTTACGACAAGCCATCCAAGAGATTTTGATGACGCATTAATAGAGGTATTAGCGCAGAAAGGCAATTTAGTAGAACATATCCACTTGCCTGTCCAATCAGGCTCATCTGATATGCTGAAAATTATGGCTCGAAAATATACGCGTGAAAGCTATCTAGAACTAGTGCGTAAAATTCGTACAAAAATGCCGGATGTAGCGTTGACAACTGATATTATTGTGGGATTCCCGAATGAAACAGAAGAACAATTCGAAGAAACATTATCTCTCTACAAAGAAGTAGGCTTTGAAATGGCCTATACTTATATATATTCAGCTCGCGCTGGAACACCAGCTGCTAAAATGCAAGATAATGTGCCGTTAGAAGTGAAAAAAGATAGACTACAGCGTTTAAACGCTGTGGTAAATGAATATTGCGGCAAAGCATTGAAAAAGTATGATGGTGAAATTGTAGAAGTTTTGGTAGAGGGAGAAAGTAAGCGAAATCCTGATGTTTTAGCAGGATATACAAGAAAAAATAAACTCGTTAACTTTAAAGCACCTAAAGAAGTAATCGGCAAATTAGCTAAAGTCAAAGTGACAGAAGCAAAAACATGGTCTTTGTCAGGTGAATTGGTTGAAGTAATAGCGAGTGAAGAGGTGAAGGTATAATGACAGAATTATATACAAAAGACGATATTATTAAAAAAGCACATGAAATTGCACACATGATTGCAAATACTGAAGAAGTGGATTTCTTTAAACGGGCAGAAGCACAAATTAATGAAAATCAATTTGTTCGCGAAAAAATCGCTAGTCTAAAAAGCTTACAAAAACAAGCTGTAAATTTCCAACATTACGGAAAAGAAAAAGCACTAAAATTAATTGATGAAAAAATAGAGAAAATCGAAGCAGAAATTGATGAATTGCCGATCGTCGTAGAATTTAAACAATCACAAGGCGATGTCAACGACCTATTACAGCTTGTATCAAATTCAATTGCTAACAGAGTAACAGATGAAATTGTGGAAACAACAGGCGGCGATGTATTAAGAGGAGAAACAGGATCTAAAGTGCGTAATTCACAGCCTGGAAGCTGCTCATAATTTAGTAGCCCATCATCAGAGATGTCTTAAAACAACTTTTTGTTTTAAGGCATCTTTTTTGTCCATTTTTATTTTTCAACTGATTTAAGAACCTGCTAGGCCATAGCCGCATATGATGAGGTGAACGGAATAAAGGAGGAATCATGCTGAAACAGTTACGTCATATTGTGACAAAAGCAGTGATTGCAAAGGGTAAAAAAAGTACAGAATGCACAGAAAACCTGCGTCCGCCAAATAATCCATCAAGTATCTTAGGATGCTGGGTCATCAATCATACTTATTCTGCAAAAAAAGTCGGCAAGTTTGTCGAAGTCACTGGCAAGTATGATATTAATGTATGGTATGCCTATAACAATCATTCTAAAACGGCTGTCCATTCAGAATCCATTCCCTATAAAGAAAGAATCAAGCTACATTACAGGGATGAAGACGAGTCAACAGGTAAAGAAGAGGTGCACATCCGTGTCATCCAGCATCCAAACTGCATTGAGGCCATTATTTGTCCGGATGGAGAAAAATTTATTATTACAATAGAGAGAGAATTACTGGCGGAAATTGTGGGAGAAACAACGATTTGCATTAGCATCCATCCATTAGACGATGAAGAAGAATGGGACTTTAAAGATGAAAGCTCTTCTTCATCCAGTTCTTCTAGCTCTTCCAGTTCCTCAAGTGGATTAGAATCATCATCATTTGGATAAATCAATTGCTTTTCTGAAAGAGTGACAATCTAGTTAGTTTTGATCTTGATATCTGTTAATAGTGGGAAAAGTATAAAATTGAGCCGAGAGCAAATCTCGGCTTTTTTGTTTTAAATTGTATAGTTTTAAGGTATTGGGGAATACAAAGAGAAATGGTATATCTTAGAATATCATAAGTTCATGTATTTTTTTTTCATATTCTATATTGATTAATAAAAATTTTTTCCTTATAATAAGTCTAATGAAAATGCTTACATGATAGAAGAACATATAAAAGGGGGAAGTAAAATGGACGCATATTTATTGTTGATTACACTGCTAGCGATTGTCATCGTTATCTTAGGTGTATCTGTCTTTAAATGGCATGCTTTTATTAGTTTATTGATTGCTAGTCTGTTCCTTGCTATTTTCACTGGCATGAAGCTGGATGAAATCGTAAAAGCATATGAAACCGGTGTTGGTGGGACGCTCGGCCACTTAATTGGCATTATCGCACTTGGCGCTATTCTAGGGAAGATGCTCGCTGAGTCGGGGGCAGGGCTACGCATCGCAAATTACTTTATAAAAGTGTTCGGAGAAAAGAAATTGCCTTGGGCTATGTTTTTCTCTGGATTTGTAATTGGGATTCCGGTCTTTTTTGAGGTAGGAATTTTAATTTTACTTCCGCTTGTCATTTCGATACAAAAAGCATCAAAGAAAAATATTTTATTAATTGCATTACCTGCCATTGCTGGATTATCCATTGTTCATGGCTTAGTTCCACCACATCCAGGAGCAGTAGCGGCTATAGGCATCTACAATGCGAACTTGGGAAAAGTGCTTTTATATTCTTTAATTATTGCCATTCCATCTGGCATTATCGGAGGTCCGCTTTACGCTAAGTTTATAAGTAAACGTGTCACTCCCGAAGAAGAGCCTGAATTTGTCCATGTAGAAGAAATACCAAAGGACAAAATGCCAAGCACTTGGATTTCATTCTTTTCTATTCTTTTGCCGGTTATTTTAATGGTGCTTGGTACTATTGCGCCATATATAAAAGCGAGTGAAACAATTGAAAAACTATTCACTTTAATCGGTAGCCCGCTAATCGCATTATTGATCTCTGTCTTCTCAGCATACTATTTCCTTGGCCTGCGTTTAGGACAAGATCGCAAGGCTATCAAGAAATTTACAGAAGATTGTTTAGTCCCAGTAGGATCTATTGTTTTGATTATCGGTGCAGGTGGCGGATTTAAACAAATCTTGATTGATAGTGGTGTCGGTGATACCATTGGCCATTTGGCACAGAATTTCTCTGTATCTCCTCTAGTACTGGCGTTTATTATTGCTGGTTTAATTCGTATCGCGACAGGTTCTGCAACAGTTGCACTGACAACTGCAGCAGGCATAGTATCTCCGATTATTGCGAATATGTCTGGTGTTAACTTAGAGTTACTGGTTATTGTAACGGGTGCCGGTTCATTAATGTTTTCACATGTGAATGATGCAGGATTCTGGATGGTTAAAGAATATCTAGGATTATCAATTAAAGAAACGTTTAAGACTTGGACAGCTTTAGAGACCATTCTGTCATTTATGGCGTTTATCTTTGCATTAATCTTAAACGCGTTTATTTAAAAAAACGTGAGTCTTCTCAGGTGTTTAATAAAACAACACTTTGGCCTCTATAAAAAAAGAACATCACTTATTATATAGTGATGTTCTTTTTTATTTTATGAAACTATAGTAAGTCGGATACAAGATATTATTGATCTTCTAAAATTAGCGATATAACTCAATAATTTGCGTTGCTATGTATTCAGAACTAAACTGAACTCCATCTTTTAGCCACCACATGATTATACCGAGGATTGAGGAAGCAAGAATATCCATCGATAAAATTGTTACTTCAATTTCCTTACTTTTTCTTTCTCTTTTCATGACAATAGAATCCGTTAAGATCATTTGTAATTTTTTTTTGAAACCAGGGTGTTCAATAAGAACAGAAAAAATTTTTCGATGTTTATAAAAGTAATCTAAAAATGCAATTAATTGTTCTTTATTGTTTTTATCATCAACGAATAAGGTTGGAGACATTTCCAACAACAAGTCGTCAAAAATATTGTGGACTAACTGCTTTAAAAGGTCTCCTATATCTAAAAAATGTAAATAAAATGTTGCGCGATTTAATCCTGCTTGTTGTGATATTTTTTGAACAGTTAGTTTTGATATATTAGGGTTTTCTATCAATATATCCACTGCAGCTTGTTTTAACATTTGTTTAGAGCGTTTGGCGCGAGGGTCTTCCTTTTTTTGTTTGTTCATTTTGGTCTCCTTTGTCTATTTACTTATATTAAGACGATGCCTTTAAAAAAAGTGTTGTATAGTTATCAGTTCTAAAAAAATTGTAAATAGGAATCAATTTAAATAAATGATATTATCTATTTTATTGACACAGTGTTAAAAAAGCAAATTAACGAGAGGAAATAGAATATTTCCAATAAAATAAATAAAAAAGTATTATTAACAGTATTAATTTTGGGTTGTTTTTTATCAACTCTAAATCAAACACTCTTAAATGTTGCATTTAGTAAACTAATGGTTGTATTTTCAATATCTGCTTCGACTGTACAGTGGTTAGCCACAGGTTTTATGTTAGTTAACGGAGTATTAGTACCTATTACTGCCTATTTGATGAAACGATTTTCAACACGCCAGTTATTTTTAAGTTCAATGGGTTTCCTATTATTTGGTTCAATAATATGTGCGGTAGCAATAAACTTTCCATTATTATTAATAGGTCGTATGATTCAAGCAATTGGTGCTGGAATAATTATGCCTCTTTTGATGAGTGTTGTTATGTTTATCTTTCCGCCAGAAAAAAGAGGGAGTATGATGGGCTTCATCGGACTAGCCATCATTTTCGCTCCAGCAATTGCTCCTACACTAGCAGGTTTTATAATAGAGTATTATTCATGGCGTTGGTTATTTATTGGAATCATACCTTTTACTATAATAATTATAGTTTTAGCAATGAAATATTTAATGAATGTTTCAGAAACAGAAAAAGTAAAACTAGATATAGTTAGTGTTATTTTATCTACAATCGGTTTTGGTTTTATTTTATATGGATTTAGTTCTGCAGGCAGCAGGGGGTGGGAGGATATGGTTGTATTATGCACTATCATTCTAGGGATAGTTGCAATACTGACTTTCTGTTTAAAGCAGTCTAAATCTACTGAACCTTTACTCGATTTATCAGTATTTAAAAATAAATTGTTTACTTTGACATCCATCATCAACATTATAGTCACCATGATGATGTATGCTGATATGGTACTATTGCCGATATATTTACAAAACGGAAGAGGGTTCTCTGCCTTTGAAGCTGGATTACTATTATTACCTGGAGCGATTGTCAATGCTTTAATGTCTCCAGTGACAGGTAAATTGTATGATAGATTTGGAGCGAAACCTTTATTTATCATAGGATTAATTTTTATTATTCCTTCTATGTGGGTTGTAACAGATCTAACAGAGACAACTCCCTTTGTTTTCTTAATGATACGGACTATTTTCTTGCGTGTAGGATTAAGTTTTATCACAATGCCTTTGAACACAGCTAGTTTAAATTCTTTACCTCGTGCACTTGTGACGCATGGAACTGCTGTAAACAATACTTTACGCCAAATTGCTGGTGCAATTGGTACTGCCGTGGTAATTACAATTTTCACAGCACAAACAACAAGTCATGCTGAAACATTATTAAAGGAAACACCAAATACTCCAGTTAAGGTAATCAAAACTCTTGCTTCAGTTTTAGGCTCAAGTGATTCATATTATTTTATGACAATCTTAGCTATTATTGCGCTTGTCTTAACCCTATTTGTTCCATCTAAATCAAAGAATTAAACAAATGCATAAAAAGCAGCCAATACAAAATAATTTGTATTGGCTGCTATTATATGATTTATCTATTACTTGCCGGATACTACTTTAGGAAACAAGAACCTATAAAGCAAAAAGGATAGATACATGTCATCTATCCTTTTTTATATACGTGTTTTAGCAATAGCATCGCGAATATGTTCGAGGGCTACATTTGCTTCTTCTTTATGCTGCACCATGGTGTTTACATAAAGAGCATCGATAATGCTTAACTGACCAATCCTAGAGGATAATGCCTCTGAGCGGTATTCTGTTTCCTCTGAACTCGTGTAGAGGGAGGCATCAGCTAACTGGCTTATTTGAGATTTAGGGAATCCTGTGATTGCAATGATTGCTGCACCTTTGTCCTTAGCAGTTTTAGCAATTTGCAACGTATCCTGATTGCGTCCAGAATGAGAAATGACAATGGCTACATCATCTTTGGAAAGCTGAGAAGCGGACATTAATTGGAAGTGAGAATCAATAAAAGCAAAACATTTTTTTCCTGTCCGAATAAATTTATGATACGCATCCATAGCGATTACAGAAGAACCACCGGTGCCATAAAAATAGATGTTAGCTGCATTGCAAATTAAGTGAGTCGCTTTCACAATTGCTGATCCATCAATTACATGGAGTGTGTTTTCAAGTGTTTGGATATTAGACTTGAAAATTTTTTCAAAGATAGTGATTTCGTCATCATCTACCTTTATTTCTTCATGTATTTGTTTAATAGGCTTTGTGATTTCAGCTGCAAGAGCTATTTTCATGGCTTGGTATCCTTTAAAACCTAAGCGCTTACAAAAGCGGAAAACAGTTGCATCTGCAATATTTAAGTCTTGCGATACTTCGTTAATTGTTTGATTAACGATTTTTTCGGGTTTATCTTTAATATAGTCAGCTATTTTCTTTTCTTTTTCACTTAGGCGTGGATATAGTGATTGAATTTTTTTTAACGTGTTATGGGGCATAATTAGAATCCTTTCCGTTCATACTCGTAAAAGTAGTATAGCATAATTCTGGTTAGAAATATTTTTTCATATTTTTAATTTAAAAAAGAAAATATTTTCGCTATAATAAAAGAAACAGAAGGAAAAGGAGTGTTTTAGGTGAATATTGGTTTAGTTGGTTTAGGGAAAATGGGCTTTAATTTAGGTTTGAATTTACTAAAACATGAACATACAGTTTTTGCGACAGACGTGAATGAAGAAGCAACATCCAAATTTAAAGATGCGGGAGGCAATAGCTTCGGAACGTTAGAGGAGCTTGTAGCAGCAATGCCAAAACCGCGCATTATTTGGTTAATGGTGCCAGCAGGAGATATTACGAAAACAACGATTGAACAATTAAAAGGCCTACTAGAAGCAGGGGATATCTTAATTGATGGCGGGAATTCACATTATAAAGAAGCAATGCGCATCTCCGAAGAGTTAAAGCAATCTGGTATCTTCTTTATGGATTGTGGCACAAGTGGCGGAACTTCTGGGGCACTAGAAGGTGCTTGTATGATGATAGGTGGAGAGGAAGAGGCTTTCCAAACTATACAACCGATTATTAAAGACATCTGTGTAGAGGACGGTTACTTATATGCAGGGAAATCCGGTAGTGGTCACTTCCTCAAAATGATTCATAACGGTATTGAATACGGGATGATGCAAGCGATCGCGGAAGGGTTTGAAGTATTAGAAAAGAGTCCGTTTGATTATGACTACGAGAATGTAGCGAAAATGTGGAATCATGGATCTGTTATTCGTTCATGGTTAATGGAATTAACTCAAAATGCTTTCTCAAAAGATCCTAAATTAGATCAATTGAAAGGGATTATGCATTCATCAGGCGAAGGAAAATGGACTGTTGAAACAGCGTTGGAATTACAAGCGCCAGTGCCAGTAACATCACTTGCTTTGATGATGCGCTATCGTTCATTAGAAGAAGATACGTTTACAGGAAAAGTGGTAGCTGCTCTTCGCAATGAATTTGGCGGCCATGCAGTTGAAAAAAAATAATAAATGAATAAATGGAAGAGTCTTTTGCCTTTTGGGTGACTGGCTCTTTTTTTAAGCATAAAAATGTCCTATTGCTAGAGCAGATTGTCTAGTAATAGGACATCATCACATTTATTTAACCCATTTTTCTTGGAATTTGGAAATGTCTTCGTATTCTTGTGAAAGCATCCGAGAAATACGAATAAAGATAGGAATCAATTCAACATATAATTCAACATTTTCTTCGATTGGTTTGTGTAGATGAGTAGAACCAACCCAATCAGAAACAATTGAAAAATCTTCAATTTCGCCTAGTGCATACATGCCTAGAACGATGGCTCCTAAGCAAGAGCTTTCAAAACTTTCAGGAACAGACACTTCTTGATTGAAGATATCAGCCATCATTTGGCGCCATAATGCAGAACGGGCAAAGCCACCAGTAGCTTGGATTTTATTTGGCACACCGATTACTTCTTGAAGGGCGATAAAGACGGTATACAAATTAAAGATAACACCCTCTAATACTGCCCGGATCATATGCTCTTTTTTATGATGTAAACCTAATCCGAAGAAAGAACCACGGGCATTGGCATTCCAAAGCGGTGCGCGTTCACCGGCTAAATAAGGATGGAATAGTAGACCGTCCGAGCCTGGATTTACATTGGAAGCAATTTTCGTTAATACATCATATGGATCAATACCTAGACGTTTGGCTGTTTCAACTTCTGAAGAAGCAAGTTCATCACGCAGCCATCTGAATGTCATACCGCCATTATTGACAGGTCCACCAACAACCCAATGCTTATCTGTGAGTACGTAGCAGAAGATACGTCCTTTTGGATCGGTTACAGGTCGGTCAGTTACAGTACGGATGGCTCCGCTCGTCCCAATTGTTACGGCCACAACGCCTGGATCGATTGCATTCACACCTAAGTTAGAAAGAACACCGTCATTCGCTCCTACGACAAATGGAATATGTGTAGGGATACCAAGTTCTTCAGACACTTCTTGTTTTAAACCATTAAGATAAAATGTCGTTGGCACAAGCTCTGAAAGTTGGTCTTTTGTAATGCCCGCTACTGACAGTGCTTGCTCATCCCACGCTGCATTTTTAAGGTTGAACATGCCTGTTGCAGAAGCAATAGAATGGTCCACTATATAGCGTCCGAAGAAATGATGAAACACATATTCTTTCATACTAATAAACTTATAGGTTTTAGAGAAAATCTCTTTTTTCTCGTGGCGTAGCCATGTAATTTTACATAAAGGGGACATCGGATGGATCGGTGTGCCTGTTCGACTGTAAATATCATGCCCATTCATTTCTTTTTTTATTTTTTCTGCCCAGTCAGTGGCACGGCTATCGGCCCAGGTGATGCATCTAGTAAGGGGTTTCCCGTTTTCACCAATAGCAATAAGGCTATGCATGGCTGCACTAAATGATACCAATTTTAATTGTTCTACATTTATTTGGCTCTTCTCAATAGCAACTCGAATAGTTTCTTTTACTGCATTTAAAATTTCGTCTGGGTCTTGTTCTGCTACGCTAGGAGTTGGGCTATATAAAGGATATCCTGCACGATGTGTACTGATGACTTGGCCTTTTTCGCCAAATAAAACAGCTTTTGTAGCAGTCGTGCCAATATCAACACCAAGGTAATAAGATCTATTTGACATGTAGATGGCTCCTTTTGTTATCTTTTAAGTTCATTTCGCTCATCTGGTAAAACCATTGTAAGGAAACGTTAAATAGATATAATAGATTAAATAATAAAAATTATTTCTTGTAATAAAACAGTTTCAGAAAAAATATTTCCTTTTCTATTTTAGCTGTTCTATTCAGGGAAGAAAAGGATTGTAACGTAAATGCCTTAAAAATTTTAAAGGTAGTAGCTGGGCTTCCTATAAAAACACTTTCCAATGACTGATAAACGATTTTTCGACACCCATTTGCTATAATAATAATAAGATTTAGCAACATAAGAGAGGTATTAAAATGTCTTATACACCTATGATGCAACAATATTTGCAGATAAAAGCAGATTATAAAGATGCTTTTTTATTTTTTCGCTTAGGCGATTTCTATGAAATGTTTTTTGATGATGCTGTTCGTGCTTCTCAATTATTAGAAATTACATTAACGAGCAGAGATGCAGGCTCTAAAGAGCGTATACCCATGTGTGGCGTTCCTCATCATTCTGCCCAAAATTACATTGAAACACTCGTACAAAAAGGATTTAAAGTAGCTGTATGTGAACAAACAGAAGATCCAAAAGTCGCAAAGGGTGTAGTTAAACGAGAAGTGGTTCAACTTATTACGCCAGGCACTATTATGGAAGGTAAAGACCTAGACGGTAAGTCCAATCACTTTATTGGTGCAGCTGTAAAACTAAATAATAATCAATTTGCATTCAGTTATCTTGATCTATCAACAGGGGAAGCGGCTGCGATGTGGATTGAAGGCGAGAAAAAGGAATTGTTCCAACAGCTGCATGCTTTGAATATTAGAGAATTGGTGATAGAAGAAGCTGTGTACGATGACTTCCAAAGCCTTGCCTCTTCTTCGTCTGTTGTTCTATCAATCGAGAATAGGGTTGATAGTATAGCGGAATACCAACTACGTTATTTTGCAGATGTACCAAAAGAGTTGCACAAAGCTTGCCAGTTATTGCTTTGTTATATTGAACATACCCAAATGCGTTCATTAAGTCACATACAATCATTTGTTTTCCATGAAACCAAGCATTATTTGAAGATTGATGCCAACTCCAAACGCAATCTAGAGTTGATTTCTTCATTACGTGGTGATTTGAAGGGAACGCTACTTTGGCTGTTGGACGATACATCTACAGCAATGGGCGGTCGGAAATTAAAGCAATGGCTACATCAGCCATTAGCCAGCCGAGGTGCAATTGAACAACGCCTAAACATTGTAACGGAACTGCTAGAAGATTATTTTGCAAGGGCAGAATTAAAAGAGCTTCTTTCGAAAGTTTATGACTTAGAACGACTTGCTGGAAGAGTTGCTTTTGGCAATGTAGGCGGCAGAGATTTGGCTCAATTACGTGACTCCCTATACAACATTCCTGCTATAAAGAATGTGCTATTAAAATCGAACGGGAATCAACTTCCTTCGCTAGGTCGGGTAATTGACGCGTGTGATGATGTTCTAGCTTACTTAAGTAATGCTATTACAGACCATCCGCCTATCTCAGTCAAAGAAGGTGGCGTTATAAGGGAAGGCTTCAATGAAAAGCTTGATGAATTTCGGGATGCTTCACATAACGGGAAAGATTGGATAGCTCAATTGGAACAAAGAGAGCGACAAGAAACAGGGATTAAAAATTTGAAAATCGGCTATAACCGTGTATTTGGCTATTACATTGAAGTGACAAAATCCAATATCAATGCAGTGGATTTATCTCGTTATGAACGAAAACAGACATTGGCAAATGCTGAAAGATATATTACAGAGGAATTGAAAGAAAAAGAATCTATCATTTTGCATGCCGAAGAAGAAAGTCTGGTCCTTGAATATCAACTATTTACAGAGGTCAGAGAGGAATTGAAACAATTTATTCCTCGACTACAAGCATTGGCTGCTTCCATTAGCGAATTAGATGTTCTCATAAGCTTTGCTGAGGTATCGGATAAATATCATTTTATAAAACCGGTATTTCACACTGAACGTTCTATGAAAATTACAAATGGACGACATCCGGTAGTTGAAAAGATGATGAACAAGCAACTATATGTACCGAATGATTGCGTTTTAAGTGCTGAGCAAAATATGATGCTGATTACAGGACCGAATATGTCCGGGAAAAGTACTTATATGCGGCAAGTTGCATTAATTGCAGTGATGGCCCAAATTGGGTGTTACGTACCAGCAGATGAAGCAGAATTACCGATCATCGATCAAATCTTCACTCGGATTGGCGCTGCAGATGACTTAGCTGGTGGCCAGAGTACGTTTATGGTTGAAATGCTTGAATCACAGCAAGCCATCACTAATGCAACAAGCAGCAGCTTATTACTCTTTGATGAAATAGGTAGAGGAACGTCTACGTATGATGGTATGGCATTAGCGCAGTCGATGATGGAATATATCCATGACAAGATTGGCGCCAATACGTTATTTTCTACCCATTACCATGAGCTCACAACGCTTGAGAATGAATTAGAGAGGCTTCAGAATGTTCATGTTTCTGCAACAGAGCAAGATGGTAAAGTTGTATTTTTGCATAAAGTAAAAAAAGGACCAGCGGATAAAAGCTATGGTATTCATGTAGCGGAACTAGCTGAATTGCCTTCTGCTATTATTGAACGCGCACGAATATTACTAAACCAGTTTGAAGGCGCTGACCAAAATATAGAGAAAAATGCTAAGAAATCACTAGCTGTGCATGAAGAAACACAGCTATCCCTTTTTGAAGAAGAGAAGCCGGCGTTACCCCAAACGAAAGTCGAGCCAGACTATTCGCCATCGGAAAATGAAATTATTGACACGTTGAAGCAAGTAAACGTCTCAGGTACAACGCCAATGGAGGCACTGCAGCTTGTATACTCGCTTCAGCAGAAATTATTAAAGTAATAGGAGATGTAGTAAATGGGACATATTCATATTATGGATGAATTTTTGTCCAATAAAATTGCGGCAGGGGAAGTGGTGGAACGCCCTTCTTCTGTTGTGAAAGAATTAGTAGAGAATGCAATCGATGCAGGTAGTACTACTATTGAAGTAGTATTAGAAGAAGCAGGCTTAACTTCAATCCAAGTCATTGATAATGGTTGCGGCATGGATGAAGAGGATGCGCTAGTCTCTTTTCAACGCCATGCTACCAGTAAAATTAACAACGAGCATGACTTATTCCGCATCCGGACGCTAGGATTTAGAGGCGAGGCACTTGCAAGTATAGCGTCGGTTTCAAAAGTTCATCTTGAAACTTCAAACGGAGAAAGCGGTATTGAAGTTTTTATGGAGGGTGGACATATTGTAGAGCAAAAACCGGGGCCTTTGCGCAAGGGAACTAACCTGACTGTTTCACAGCTTTTTTTCAATACTCCTGCACGTTTAAAGTATATGAAGACTATACAAACAGAGCTTGGTCATACGATTGATTTGATGAACCGTCTTGCATTGTGCTATCCAGATATCGCATTTAGGCTTGCGCACGGGGCGAATACATTGCTTAAAACGAATGGCCGTGGTGATGTAAGGCAGGTATTGGCAGCTATCTACGGCGTGGCTAATGCGAAAAAAATGGTACATTTTGAAGGTCAAACAAATGACTATACTATATCTGGTTATGCGACAGCATCTGAAATTACAAGAGCTTCTAAAAATTACATCTCTATATTTGTCAATGGACGATGGGTGCGTCATTACACCATTCAAAAGGCGTTAATTGATGCCTATCATACTTTCTTGCCAATAGGCAGATATCCGATAGCTGTGCTTCATATTGAAGGTGACCCGTATTTAACTGATGTAAATGTTCATCCTGCAAAACAGCAAATACGTTTAAGCAAAGAGCCCGATTTAATCCAATTGATTGAAACTTCACTTCACCGTGCGATTCGTCAGTCAATGCAACCTCCTGAAATAATGGAGGTAAAGAAAAAGATTCCGCGTTCTACAGAACAAATTAACTTCTGGAAGACGGTTAATTACGACACGACGAGCCTACCACAATTCAATGAAAAACCTAAGTCAAAGGAAGAATCCTTTATTCCAGAAGATTTAAAAGGACAAGACAAAGGTTTTATTGTAGAGGAGAAATGGGAAGAGTTAAAAGATGGGCCGCAAGTAGACATGATAGATGGCGTGGATGAGAGCGCTGAGCAATTGGATGATTTTAATGTTCCAAAAGCACAGGACAGCCAACATCCTGAACCTTTCAAAGAACCATTTCCGGAATTGGAGATTGTCGGCCAAATACACGGCACGTATATTGTGGCGCAAAGCATAGATGGATTCTATCTTATTGACCAACATGCAGCGCAAGAAAGGATAAAGTATGAGTATTTTAAAGAAAAGGTTGGGGAAGTAAATCCTGATGAACGTCAAGCGTTACTTTTGCCATTGACCTTCCATTATTCAGCGGATGAAGCACTCACTTTGAAGGAAAATACCAAAGCTCTTGAAGAAGTAGGTGTATATCTCGAGGAATTTGGCCAAAACTCATTTATAGTACGGGAATATCCGACCTGGTTCCCAGTAAATATGGAATCAGAGATTATTGAAGAGTTAATTGAACAGGTGCTGCATAGCCGCGTAACGGATATAAAAAAACTGCGAGAGTCAGCAGCAATAATGATGAGCTGCAAGCGTTCCATTAAAGCTAACCATTATTTAGATCAGCCACAGATGGAAAGACTATTAGAGGATTTAAAGCTAAGGGAGAATCCATTTACGTGTCCTCACGGCAGGCCAGTGATCGTTCATTTTAGAACATATGAAATTGAAAAAATGTTTAAACGCGTGATGTAAAAAGTGCAAAAGGAGGAAATTTAATATGTTTTCAGCCATTAAAAGAGATGAAGTAATGAACACGTTGAACAACTATTCATTCGATGTCTTAGTTGTAGGTGGGGGTATTACGGGTGCTGGGATTGCGCTCGATGCAGTATCACGTGGATTGTCTGTAGCTTTAGTCGAAATGCAAGATTTTGCTGCGGGTACATCCAGTCGTTCAACTAAGCTTGTGCACGGCGGCTTACGTTATTTGAAACAGTTGCAAGTCGGTATTGTAAAAGAAACGGGCAGAGAAAGAGAAATCGTCTATGAAAATGGTGTGCATATTACGACTCCTCAATGGATGTTACTTCCATTTTATAAAGGAGGTACATTTGGGCCTTTATCCACATCATTAGGATTAAATATGTATGACCGGCTTGCAGGCGTCAAAAAATCCGAACGTCGTACAATGTTATCACCGAAAGAAACTCTAGCGAAAGAGCCATTATTGAACAAAGATAAGCTTAAAGGCGGAGGCTATTATGTAGAGTATCGTACAGATGATGCCCGCTTAACGATTGAAGTTCTGAAAAAAGCAGTAGAATTAGGTGCTGTATGCTTAAACTATGCGATGGTTGAGGATTTTGTATACGATGGCAAAAAAGTAGCCGGTGCAGTCGTGAGAGATCAAATCACTCAAAGAAAATGGACAATTCAAGCAAAATCTGTCGTGAATGCAACAGGGCCATGGGTAGATAAAATGCGCCAAAAAGATAAAATCAGTAATAATAAAAAGCTTCGACTTACAAAGGGTGTCCATATTGTTATTGATCAATCGCATTTTCCATTACAACAATCTATTTACTTTGATGCACCTGACGGCCGTATGGTTTTTGCTATTCCACGGGATGGCAAGACATATGTTGGCACAACGGATACATTTTATGATAAAAATCCAGTAAAGCCAGTTGCGACGAAAGAAGACATTGATTATCTATTAGATACGATTCATTATATTTTCCCTGATGTAGATGTGTCTGAAGAAGATGTAGAATCATGCTGGGCAGGTGTAAGGCCGCTGATTTATGAAGAAGGAAAAGATCCATCTGAGATATCACGCAAAGATGAAATTTGGGAATCACCTACTGGATTGCTGACAATGGCAGGCGGCAAATTGACAGGGTACCGCAAGATGGCAGAGAAAACAGTAGATAAAATTGTATCTAGCCATAAATTTAAAAAAGTCGGACCATGTATTACAAAAGATTTGTCACTATCAGGGGCGAAAGGCATTCATTCTGGAAATTTTGAAGCATATGTTCATTACAAGGCACAAGAAGGTACACGTTATGGTTTAACCTTTAACGAAGCAGAGAGACTTGTAAGACGTTATGGAACAAATATTGATGAATTGTATCGTATTATGCAAACATTGCCAAGAGAAGAAGGAATTCAGCTGCCTCTTGCTATGCATGCACAGTTGATTTATGCAATTCAATTTGAAATGGCTTATAAACCAGCAGATTTCTTAGTACGGCGGTCTTCTAAAATGTACTTTGATATTGACAGTGTGAAGATGTATAAAGATGAAGTGATCAACTTGATGAGCAAGTATTTGCAATATACCACCGAAGAAGTAAATAAATTCACTAAAGAGTTAGAAGATCTACTTTATGATGCAGGACACTTTGCAAACGGAGCATCATATGAATAAGAAAACACTCAACGTAGCAGCTAAAGATGGTCATCGTCTGGCTGCTACGATTATTGAGCCTACCCAAGAGATTAAAGGCCATATTCATATTTTACATGGCATGGCAGAGCATCAAGGGCGATATCTCAGCTTTGCAGAAAAATTAGCAGATACAGGATATCTTGTCTCTATGCATGACCATCGAGGCCATGGCAAAACGGCTGAATTAAATCACGAAGTAAAAGGGTTTTTTAGTGAGAAGAATGGTTTTGAACATGTGGTAGAAGATGTAAAGACAGTAACTGATGAAATACGCACACAGTACGAACTGCCGAAAATGATTCTTTTCGGACATAGCATGGGCTCTTTTGTCGCTAGGAGATATTCAGAGTTATATAGCGAGGAGCTATGCAAGGCGATTTACTGTGGAACCGGTTCAGTCGGTGTTCAGCATTATGCTGGTGCCAATTTGGCAAAAGGGTTAGCTGCTGGAAAAGGAAAACGTGAAGAAAGTAAGCTGTTGAATCAATTATCTTTTGGTCTGTTCAACAAAAAAATCACTCACCCCAAAACAGCTGTAGATTGGCTCACGAGAGATGAAGCAGAAATTAAAAAATACTTAGCGGATGATGATTGTGGTTTTATCTCTACCAATCAATTTTTTGTAGATTTATTGGGAGGTATTATTACATTATCAAAGCACGCTGAAGTAGCGCGAATTCGAAAAGATTTACCGATATTACTAATTAGCGGCTCAAAAGATCCGGTAGGTGGCTTTGAAAAAGGGGTTTGGCGTGTAGCAAGGCAGTTGAGCCGAGCTGGATTGCAAGATATTACTGTACAGCTGTTTACTGAAATGCGTCATGAAATACTAAATGAAATAAATAATGACTTTGTCATACAAACAATACTGAATTGGTTGGAGAAAAAAGAATGCAACAAAAAGATATAGATGTAATAGCGATTGTAGGGCCTACTGCTGTGGGAAAAACAGCACTAAGTATTAAACTAGCCAAAGCTCTTGATGGTGAAATTATCAATGGTGATTCCATGCAGGTTTATAAGGATTTAAACATAGGCACGGCTAAAATAACCCCAGGTGAAATGGAAGGAATTCCACATCATTTGTTGGATATTAAGGAGCCCACAGATTCAATGTCTGTAGCAGAATACCAGCAATTAGTACGACATAAAATTAATGAAATAAAAGAAAGAGGGAAATTTCCCATTATTGTAGGAGGCACAGGTCTTTATATCCAATCTGTGCTATATGATTTTCGTTTTACAGACGAAAAAATTGATGAAGAAATCAGACGTCGTTACTACGATGAGTTAGAGGAAAAAGGACCGGAAGCTATGCATGCAAAGCTGATGTCAGTTGATCCCGAAACAGGCAGCACTATACATCCAAATAATACAAGGCGTGTCATACGTGCTCTTGAAATGGCAGAACACAGCACAATCAAAAAATCAAATGAAGAACAGCATCGTGGAAACATTCCAATCTATCAACATCGGATCATAGGTTTAGATATGGATCGAGCAATGCTATATAGTCGAATCAATCAGCGAGTAGACCAAATGATCGATAAAGGGTTGCTTGAAGAAGTGGAGCGGCTCTATAAAAGGGATATTCGCGATGTCCAGTCTATTAAAGCGATTGGTTATAAAGAAATTTACGCATATTTAGATGGGTTAGTCTCATTTGATGAAGCTATAGAAACCCTAAAACGAAATTCTAGGCATTATGCAAAACGTCAGCTTACTTATTTTCGTAATAAGATGGAAATTGAATGGTATAACGCAGAAATGGGTATAGTGGAAATATTAAGTCAAATTTTAAGCAAATAGAGGATTCGGCATCACTTTGGCGAATAAATACTTAAAAGAGAACGAGGGGGAAAAGGATTGAAAACAGTTAATTTACAAGATGCATATTTAAATCAATTAAGAAAAAATGGGATTTTTGTTACAGTATTTTTGCTAAATGGTTTTCAATTAAAGGGTACAATCCGTTCATACGATAATTTCACTGTTTTGCTAGAAGCAGAAGGAAAGCAACATTTGATCTATAAGCATGCTATTTCTACATTTGCACCATCTAAGCCTGTCGCATTCCAACAAGAAGAAGAGTAATAAGGGTTACAGCGTTTTATGTGTAGTTTTTATCCAGAGTTTAACCGACAATCGCCACTTAAACTTTTCATTTGCAAATTGGATGGTTAAAAGCTAATAGTACTTGATAGACGGCATAGATGAAAGAGTTGACCTGCTATAACAGTGGTTAACTCTTTTTTCTTACGGCCTTCTATATTATACTTAAAAATTATTGGAGGAATTATTTATGAAAACAATCACACCTGAAGAAGTATTAAACAAATTAGATGCGAACGAAGATTTACATATTGTAGACGTTCGAGAAAATGAGGAAGTGGCTAATGGTATTATTCCTGGAGCGATCCATATCCCGCTTGGTCAAATTCCAGAGCGTATGGAGGAGTTAAATAAAGAAACCCCTTATATCTTTGTTTGCCATGCAGGCGGACGCAGCTTCAGCGCATGCTCTTACCTTGAAGGGCTTGGTTACGATGTAACGAATCTTGAAGGCGGCATGAGTGCTTGGGAAGGCGAGCTGGAATTTTAATTTTTATATGGAAAGAGGACGATCACAGCTTTGTGCATCGTCTTTTGCTATTTAAACAATAATAATGATGATTGGAATTATTAGAGAGAACGGAGTAGAGAAAATGGCTTACAAGTCACCATTAACAGATGAAACATTGATGCTAGCAAAGAAAATTGAAGAGAAGGTTAAACCCTACTTTAACCGTGCGGATGAAATGGCTTTTTATAATCAACAAAAAGTACTTTCTGCCTTTCGTAATAATAATGTCAGCGAACATCATTTCCATCCTTCAACAGGGTACGGATATGATGATGAAGGGCGTGATAATCTAGAGCGTATCTATGCTGATACATTCGGAGCGGAAGCGGCGCTTGTTCGACCTCAAATTATTTCGGGTACACATGCCATCACTCTTAGCCTTTTTGGAGTGCTGAGACCAGGTGATGAATTGATGTATATTACAGGACAACCATATGATACACTTCAGTCTATTGTTGATGGAGGAGATCAAGACACTGGCTCATTAAAAGACTTCAATATTAGTTACCAGCATATTGACTTATTGGACGATCAATATATTGATTGGGATCAGGTTGAAGAGAGGGTATCTGATAAAACGAAAGTAATTGCTATTCAGCGTTCTAAGGGGTATGCAACAAGACCATCGTTTACGATTGATCAGATCGCTGAAATGATTCAAAAAATCCGGTTGATTAAAAGTGACGCCATCATTTTTGTAGACAATTGCTACGGTGAATTTGTGGATGCAGTAGAACCTACTGAACTGGGTGCAGATCTTATGGCAGGCTCTTTAATTAAAAACCCTGGCGGCGGTTTAGCAAAAGTTGGGGGTTATATTGCAGGTAAGGCGAAATATGTCGAACAATGCGCATACCGCATGACTTCACCTGGTATTGGAGCAGAGGCAGGTCCATCTCTTAACGCACTGTTAGATATGTATCAAGGATTCTTTTTAGCTCCTCATGTAGTGTCTCAAGCATTAAAAGGAGCTATATTTACTGCTGCTGTACTTGAGGATATTGGGATGTCTCCATCACCGCGCTATGATGCAAAAAGAACAGATTTAATTCAATCAGTTTCATTTAACACCCCAGAGCAAATGATCCAATTTTGCCAGGCTATCCAAAAAAATTCCCCTGTCAATGCACACTTTGCACCTGAACCTGCTCCTATGCCAGGTTATGACGATGATGTGATCATGGCTGCAGGTACATTTGTACAAGGAGCCAGTATTGAGTTATCAGCGGATGGTCCGCTTCGCCCTCCATACACTGCCTATGTTCAAGGTGGCTTGACATATGAACACGTAAAGTTTGCGATTTTAAGTGCAGCTCAACAACTTCAAAGCACTAAACAATAAAAGGTAAGAAAACAGAGCTATTAAGAGATGATAAAACATCCTTCCGAATATAAGGAAGGATGTTTTTTTATATTTCTAAAGGAATGAATACGTATTTTAACTCCTGTTAATTAAGTTTTAATTTACATGTTAGAAAACCTAACATTATATTGACAGTAAAGCTAACATGTTATAAAATTAACTTGTGAAAGGTGAGGTGAAGGATTTGAATAAAGAGATTAGAAAGACTATGCCTTTGCTGCCAATTAGCATTGTGATGCAACTAACTGATTTAACCGCTCGTCAAATTCGCTATTACGAAGAACATGAGCTCATTGTTCCAGCAAGAACTGAAGGGAATCGCCGGATGTTTTCATTAAATGATGTTGATGATTTATTAGAGATTAAGGATTTATTAGAACAAGGTATCAATATGGCTGGAATTAAAAAAGTATTTGAAATGAAAAATGAACCGCTTGTTACCAAGCAATTGAAGAAAGAAATTACTGATGAAGATTTAAGAAGGATTTTACGAGAAGAAATGCGTCAAGCGCAAAGTATGCAAAAAACCTCTATCCGACATGGAGATTTATCTCGTTTCTTTTCATAACACCTAAAAAATTCTACATATAGGGAGAGATTTCATTGGGAAAGTTTACAAAAGATGATATTCGTAGATTGGTAGTAGAAAAAGAAGTGAATTTTATCCGTTTACAATTCACAGATGTATTAGGATCTATTAAGAACGTAGAAATACCTGTAAGTCAGCTAGAAAAAGCGTTGGATAATAAAATGATGTTCGATGGCTCGTCTATTGAAGGTTTTGTGCGTATTGAAGAATCTGATATGTACTTATATCCTGATTTAGATACATTTATTGTATTCCCATGGACAATCGGCAAAGGTACAGTATGCCGCTTTATTTGTGATGTATACAGTGCAGATGGTACACCGTTTGCAGGAGACCCAAGAAATAACTTGCGTCGCATATTAAACCGTATGAAAGAAATGGGCTTTACCAGCTTTAATTTAGGACCTGAGCCTGAGTTTTTCTTATTTAAATTAGATGAAAAGGGCGAACCAACACTTGAACTAAATGACCATGGTGGTTACTTTGATTTAGCACCAACAGACTTAGGTGAAAATTGCCGTCGTGATATTGTGCTTGAGTTGGAAGAAATGGGATTTGAAATTGAAGCATCTCACCACGAAGTAGCACCGGGCCAACATGAAATTGATTTTAAATATGCAGATGCGATTACAGCATGCGATAACATCCAAACATTTAAATTGGTTGTAAAAACAATTGCTCGCAAACACGGTTTACACGCAACGTTTATGCCTAAACCATTGTTTGGTGTGGCGGGTTCTGGGATGCATTGTAATGTATCTTTATTTAAAGGGTCAGAAAATGCTTTCTTTAATCCGAATGGCGACCTGCAATTGAGCGATACAGCATATCAATTTATGGCTGGGGTATTAAAACATGTCAAAGGCTTTACAGCTGTGACAAATCCAACTGTGAACTCTTATAAACGATTAGTGCCAGGTTATGAAGCTCCATGTTATATTGCTTGGTCAGCACAGAATCGATCTCCTCTTATCCGTATTCCGGCTTCTCGCGGTCTATCTACTCGGATTGAAGTACGTTCAGTTGATCCAGCAGCAAATCCTTATTTAGCGATGGCTGTCATTCTAGAAGCGGGATTAAATGGTATTGAGCAACAGTTGACACCGCCACCTGCAGTTGATCGAAATATTTATGTGATGAATGCTGAAGAAAGACTAGAAGAAGGCATTGGTAATTTGCCGGCAAACCTAGATGACGCATTGCACGCACTTGCAGAGGATCAAGTCATTCAAGGTGCTTTAGGAAAGCATATTTATGCTAATTTCCGTGAAGCAAAAGAAATAGAATTTGATTTCTTCAGAACACAGGTCCACCAATGGGAACGTGACCAATACATGAAGACTTACTAAAATAAAAAGCGCTGGGATTCAAAGTCCCAGCGCTTTTTTTGTATTAATAGGTGTTTATTATGCATACAGTATTTATAAAATTTGGAAATAATATAAATAGCAAAAGGTATAAAGAAAAGTAAATTTATAAAAGGAAGGAAAAACATTGAAAGAGAAGAAAGTATAGTTCATTATACAATTAATAGAGAAGGACAAATCACGCATCAAATGTGATACCGGGTACAACAAGCTATTGGTTAAATACCTAAGGGTAGATTATTCTATCGAAAAGGAGATGAATGATTAATATGACAGATTATCAGAATGAAGAATTTATTTTAGATATGCCAGAGAACTCGTTAAATTTAAATATTCCGTATGCTTTCTTTATAGATCATGCCTCTTTAAATTGGAATGAATTATATTTTGGATTAAAAAGTCAATATGTTTCTCTAAATTATGCTATTGAAAAAGCAGTATCAGAGGTATCAATTAATGATAATACTTCAAATACGCTATTTGAGCTTGCTTCACTTTTTAAAAATGAAGAAGACTTAGCTGAAAAGTATATTAATGATTTAATACAAGAGAAAATAATTGATTTAATGTTATTGGAAAATAAACAATTCATGATTGACTGTAAAAACAAATATCTTTATATTGCTTTATTGTGGTTGTATCAAAACCCCAAAAAATATAATCATCCGAAACGATACGACTCAGAATTAAAAGAAATAGACTACAGTACCAAAGTTTACGATGTTATTTGGGATTTTAAAATACCTTCAATACCAGCACGTGATTTTCGATATTTCTCGATGACTTTTGAAGTAACAGAGAAAAATCAAGAACTATTTTTAAATAGATGAAATCAATTTTTAGAAGAACAAAAACAGATAGTCGAATAATATTTAAGAAAAAATGCGAATTACCAAAATAATACTAACAATAAACTCAATTTTAAGTCGTAGGATCCTAATATCTTTTACATGTTGAGGTCTATTTCTATTTAGTCACAGACAATTAAAAAACTAAATATCATAACACACTATCGGGATTAGCAAGTCACCCATTTCAATCTTTAATAGATAAAGACGATCTCTATATTCTTAGTATGCTTAGAGAAAATCTCTTTTAATGAGGTATTAGCGATTTTAACATTAAGCAAAAATTCATTTGTATCATTAAAACTATCAGAAATATCCTTACTCTTGGTATCAGAACCTGGAAATACTTCTAAAAGTATATATCCTTGAGAGCTATTTGCTATATAGTATTTTGTTTTATGATAGTAGAATTCAACTTCTCTTCCAGTTGCCAAGTAATGTTGCAGAACTTCCAAGTCAATATAAGAACCGTCATCATTTTCTGAAGTTTTAAAAGTATCCATCTTTCAAACCCACCTCTGTCACTTTTTAATATTAGTCTTGCTTACTTCACCCAGATAACCTTAATCCTAAACAATAATAGTAGCCTTATCACGTTCATATTTAAGCGCTTCGGAAAGCAAAAATGTTGTGTTTTTGCTTCACTCAATTGTCGAGAGATATTTTTGCGCAATAGAAGATGTGTTAAACCATCTGACTGTTAAATCTAAAAATTTATAACCCTGTATTTACCTATATTATACACTGTAATATATTTACTTATATTGAATAATGGAAGTTTTTAAGTTTTATTACAATTATGTATGGCGCTAGAATGAAAAATCAGGAAGAGTAGAGTTTATTACTGGTGAATACTTTGTACAGCATATTATGAGAATAATCGTATGATATGTGACTATGTTTTGAATGTGCAAGGAGGTAGTGGATTGTATTAAGAGAGGAGAAAAAATAGAAAATGATTGAATTACGAAAAATAACTGGAGATAACATAGAGAAAGTAATAGCACTTGAAGTTGAAGAAAACCAAAAAGACTTTATAGAAACTACTAACCTAAGAAGCTTTGCAGATGCTCATATGTTGAATGCAGAAGGGATATTTGCTGCACCCTATGCCATTTATGCCGGTGAAGTGGTGGTTGGATTTTTGATGTATATTTATGATACGTTGGATCACGAATCGTTTGAAAAAGAAGATTTTTACGGCAAGAAGAGCTATTTTATTTGGCATATTATGATTGGAAAGAGTTACCAAGGGAAAGGCTATGGCAAACTTGCATTTGAAAAAGTGTTGAAGGAAATAGTAACGTGGCCATTTGGTGAAGCAGAATATATAGCTCTCTTTTATCAAACAAGTAATATCAAAGCTAAAACATTATACGCTTCATTTAAATTTGAAGATACAGGTATTATTCAGGGTAAGTCCATGTTGGCGATTAAAAAGCTAGTTGAGAAATAAAAGAAACATGCAATGTTTTCATACTGCAAAATAGCACTTTAAGTAGGCGCAAAATAAAACTAATTTAACACCCGCGCTATCTGTTTTGTGTTTATAAAAAAACAATCAGTCTACAGGTAATGTAATAGACTCGATTGTTTTTTTAAGTATCAGTATATGTTTCGATAAAGACCAACAACTTTACCAAGAACAGCAACGTTTTCAACAATTATTGGCTCCATAGAGGAATTCTCTGGTTGTAAACGGAAGTGTCCCTTTTCTTTATAAAAACGTTTTACTGTTGCTTCGTTCTCCTCCGTCATAGCTACTACGATATCTCCATTATTGGCAGTTGCCTGTTGTTTGACAATCACATAGTCTCCATCGAGAATTCCTGCCTCTATCATAGATTCACCCATGATTTCGAGCATAAAAATATGGTCATCTGATCCACCGTAAGTGTCAGGAATAGGGAAGTACTCTTCAATATTTTCGATAGCGGTGATAGGTAACCCGGCAGTTACTTTCCCAACTAAAGGAACATGCATAACACCCTGTTTGGTAACATTTCCTTGATCTAAGATTTCAATAGCGCGCGGTTTTGTCGGGTCTCTGCGAATCAGCCCTTTGCTTTCCAATCTATTCAAATGGCCGTGGACAGTTGAACTGGAAGCTAAACCTACAGCTTCGCCTATTTCTCGTACAGAAGGCGGATATCCTTTAGTGCGTACTTCTTCTTTTATAAATTCCAATATATCATCTTGTCTTTTTGATACCTTTTTCAATTTGCTCACCCTCTTATCAGCAATTTTCTTTAATTGTTAAATGAAGTATAACATGTCTATTAAACGGATGCAAACATAGGTTCGAAATATATTTGACAAAAACGCATGTTCGTATTATATTGAATTATATAAACTACGAACAAACATTCGATGAAGGGGAGATCCTTATGAACTGGATTAAAAAAAATCGAAATACCACCTATTTATTTGCATTCATATTCGCCATTATGGTTATTCTTATGGTCATCAATCGGGATACAACTAGCTACACAAACATAGAAGTCCAAGAAGGAGATACTTTATGGTCGCTATCTGGACTTTATAAAGGGGATTTATCCAAAAGTGAGTGGGTTTCTTTAGTGAAAGATAAAAACAATATTATTGACGGACGCATTATAGCTGGTCATACTTTATCTATTCCTGCGTACAAAAAAACTAGCACAAATAAAAGAGGAATAGAGTTGGCGAGTGAAAATGAATAGAGGGAAAGAAGCAGTATTATATTGCCGTGTGAGTACAGAAAAAGAATCCCAAGATTCTTCGCTAGAACGGCAAGAAAGTGAACTAAAAGAGTTTGCCAAAACAAAAGGCTATAATGTTATGAGTGTATTTAAAGATCGACATAGCGGCTATGACGTAGAACGCGAGGGACTCATGGATTTGCTGGATTATATTAAAGAACAACATATTACAGCATTGTTTGTGCAGGATGAAACGCGATTAGGACGAGGGAATGGTCGCATGGCCGTATTACATCTACTTAATAAAATGGAAGTGACTATTTTTACGCTTAATAATGCAGGCAATATCCAGCTGAATGAAATGGATACAATGTTGCTTGAAATATTGGCACTAGTAGAGGAATATCAAAGGAAATTACATAATGCCAAAATACGTCGTGGGATGAAAAGGGCTGTACAAAACGGCTATAGGCCTGAAAATAACTTAAAGGATCGGGGCAATCCAGAAGGTAGAGAAAGAATTGATGCTCCGATTGAACAGATTATTCAATTGAGAAATAAAGGGCTAACATTTGAAGAAATCACTTCTACTCTAAATGGATTGGGCTTCCAACTTAGCAAAGCAACAGTACATAGACGCTATAAAGAATTCGAAGAGCACAATAATTAATTGTAAACTGTCGAAAAGTTTACTTTCGAATACTGGTTGGCTTGATATGCAAATAATGCTTAACGCTTGCACTTAAAACATATTTTACATACTCTTTAAGATATGAAGAATATGAAAGGGTGTATATAAATGTTGCCAAAAGAAAAGATTGACCGTATTAATTTCCTGTCTAGAAAATCAAAAGCAGAAGGACTAAGTGTCGAGGAAGCAAAAGAACAAACAGCACTTCGAAAAGAATATCTGGATACATTCCGTAATTCCATGAGAGACACCATTGAGCATGTCCGAGTATTTGATCCAAATGGCGATGAAGTAACACCGGAAAAGGTAAAGGAAATTCAAAAACGAAATAATCCTTTAAATTAATAAGGTAAAGTAAATGTCGAAAAAATATTGTTTTCTGACATAATGTTGACTAAACTGTAATAGAATAATACTTTGCTTTCAGAAAGGATGTCTATTCATGACGCTACAAGCAGATCAGCTTGCAATTAATACAATTCGAACTTTGTCGATTGATGCAATCGAAAAAGCAAATTCTGGTCATCCAGGTTTACCAATGGGTGCAGCACCAATGGCTTACACGCTATGGACAAAACAAATGCAACATAATCCAAAAAATCCAAAATGGTTTAACCGTGACAGATTTGTATTGTCAGCAGGACATGGTTCAATGTTATTATACAGCCTACTTCATTTAGGTGGTTATGACTTACCGATGGATGAAATTAAAAACTTCCGTCAATGGAATTCATTAACTCCTGGTCATCCTGAATTTGGGCACACTGCTGGAGTAGAAGCGACAACTGGTCCACTGGGGCAAGGGATTGCTATGGCTGTTGGTATGGCGATGGCTGAAGCACATTTAGCAGGAGTATACAACACACCAGAACATTCTATTGTAGATCATTATACATTCGCGCTTTGCGGAGATGGAGATTTAATGGAAGGTGTATCTGCAGAAGCAGCTTCACTTGCTGGCCATTTGCAATTAGATAAACTAATTGTCTTATACGATAGTAATGATATTTCATTAGATGGTGATTTGAATAAATCATTCTCAGATAATACAGCTGAACGTTTTAAAGCATATGGCTGGAATTATATCTTGGTTGACGATGGCAATGATATTGAAGCTATTAATTCAGCAATCGAAAAAGCAAAAACTCATAAAGGACAACCTACATTAATTGAGATTAAAACAGTTATTGGCTTTGGTTCTCCTAACAAATCAGGTAAATCATCATCTCACGGTGCACCGCTTGGCGTTGATGAAGTTCTACTAACAAAACAAGCTTATCAATGGGAAAATGAAGATTTCTTCGTTCCTGAGGAAGTATACGAAACATTTAAAGAAGCAGCGAAAATTCAAGGGGAAGAAGCTGAATCTGTATGGAACGAACAATTCCAAGCATACAAACAAGCATACCCAGAACTTTCTGCACAGCTAGAAAAAGCAATTAATGGAGAGCTGCCTGAAGACTTTGACGCAGAAATCAAAGCTTTCGAGCCAGGCAAATCGGTAGCTACACGTTCATCCTCAGGTGATGTGATTAATGCGTTAGCTAAGAAATTGCCTTCTTTCTTTGGAGGAAGTGCTGACTTAGCTGGCTCTAATAAAACTACTATTAAGGATGCAGGAGATTTCTCTGCAACTGAACGAGCTGGACGTAATATTTGGTTCGGTGTTCGTGAGTTTGCAATGGGTGCTGCATTAAATGGTATGGCTTTGCATGGCGGTCTTCACGTGTTTGGTGGAACATTCTTTGTCTTCTCTGACTATGTGCGCCCTGCCGTACGTTTATCTGCACTTATGGGACTTCCTGTGACATATGTGTTTACACATGATTCTATTGCTGTTGGTGAAGACGGTCCAACACATGAGCCAATTGAACATTTAGCAGCATTGCGTGCGATGCCGAACCTCTCTGTTATCCGTCCTGCTGATGCTAACGAATCTGCCGCTGCATGGAAGCTTGCAGTATCATCTAAAAATAAACCTACTGCTTTAGTGTTGTCACGACAAAACCTGCCAGTGCTTGATGTAGATGTGAATGCAATCTATACAGGCGTTGAAAAAGGTGCTTATGTTGTTGAAAAGGCAGACAAAGAAGTGGCTGATGCATTGCTATTAGCAACCGGTTCTGAAGTACAGTTAGCTGTTGCTGCTAAAAATGCATTAGCTGGTGAAGGAATTGATGTTACAGTTGTATCAATGCCAGATCTAGGCCGTTTCGACGAACAAGATGCAGCATATAAAGAAAGCGTATTGCCTAAAAACGTAACAAAACGATTAGCAATTGAAATGGCTTCTTCATTTGGTTGGCATAAATATGTTGGTTTTGAAGGTGATGTTTTAGCTATTGACCGATTCGGAGCTAGTGCACCTGGAGAAACAGTAATCGAAGAATATGGCTTTACAGTAAACAACGTAGTAGAGAAAGTTAAAGCTTTAATGGCAAAATAAATAGAAATACCAAAAAGTAGAGGGAATATGCCTCTACTTTTTGTTTTTTGACAAAGAAAGTGGGGTATTTACAGTTTAAATTGACAAAATATTCACTTGATTGAAGGTATACTTAGTAGAAAGAAAGGGGCGGCTTAAAAATGCGTGTTTACTCAATCTTTCATATTAAACCAAAACATCAATCATTTATATATGGTAGAGAACGTCTTCTATTCGAATTAATTAATGGGGTCAAAACGAACCAAAATAATTTTTATCCTTCACAGGAATTAGCTTATTTATGTGAGACATTGCCTGTTGAGGATATTGAAACTAGCATAGAAAAACATTTACATACTAGTTTTTCTGCTATTAATATTAAAAACCATGAAATCTATTTAAGTAATCAATTCAAAGGGGATCTTCACATAGAAATTCAGCCATACTATCTAAATGTTTATTGTATTGGCTCCCGTATGTTAGAGTTAGATTTATTTGCAACATTATCAAAAATTAGCTCTGGTTTTATTGGCTTCAATAAGGGCGAAATGGAATGTGGCTGGTTAAAACCTCCAAAATTTTCTGTTCTGGCAGAAAGTTAACAGTGCCTCTTTACTAGAAGGAGAAAGACTCGGTCACCAAAAATAAGAGAAATAGTAGTGTCGATGACATTTTTGTTGTATAATCCTCTTTGGAGAGATATTCTCGTATGCACAATTTAGAGGAGGAAATTAGTTGAATACTGGACTAGCGATTACATTAATTATTGTAGCGTTAATTATTGGTTTAGTTGGCGGATTCTTTATTGCAAGACAATATATGATGAAATACCTGAAAGAAAACCCACCAATCAATGAACAAATGTTACGTATGATGATGACTCAAATGGGTAGAAAGCCATCAGAAAAACAAATTAAACAAATGATGAACCAAATGAATAAAGTAAACAATAAATAAGAAACAGCACTCCAATGAGTGCTGTTTTTTATGTTTCTTGTTCATTTGTAATATATTTTTCGATAAATGTATGCACAGCTTTTTCATACTCATCTGGATTTTCATTAAATGATTGTGCATGTGCCCCATGTTCAAATAACTTTAGCATTTTGGGGCCTTTTTTTAATTGATATAACTCAATCGTCATATCTGGCAAAATAAAGTCGTCTGGAAGGCTATGAATGAACAGGACAGGTTTTGTAATATTAGGAATGGCTGTTCTCGGAGCAACATTTTTCAACCAGTAGCCATCTCGAAGACGTAAAAAAATCTCAGCAAGTTTTATAGCTAAAGGACTTTTTAATGGAGTTTTTTTCTTCATTAAATACAAAAGCTGTTCATAGAAATCTGAGTACGGGCAATCAGCAATATAAAAATCCGCTCTATCTTCCAGTATACCGGCATATAAAAGGGTGGTAGCTGCACCCATTGATTCACCATGAACGCCGATAATGGATTCGTACCCTAATTGTTCTTTTATATAATGTAGCACAGCTTCTAAATCGAATTTCTCATAAAAGCCATAACTTGTGGTCTTTCCTCCTGATTCTCCGTGTCTCCGATGATCATAAACAATGGTATTGAAGCCCAATCGTTCAAAAAGTCTTACATACTTTACTGAGTTTACCTTATTTTCCGTGACCCCGTGACAAATTATCATTGTCTTCTTTGTCTGTAGGGGCTTAAAATAGATTCCCTTTATGACGTAACCATTTGGAGAAGAAATTATAATATCTTCTTTTTCTACTCTATTGAACCATTTTTCGTCGTAGCGTAAAGCTTTTTTTTCTCTTTCTAAAATAAACAAGTCATCTTTTTTCTTTATATAAATGAGTTGGCTTGAAACTAGGTAACCAGCTAATGAAAGGATGCCGCCAAAAATGCCTGTCACTAACCCGAAAATCCAAAAAAACTTCTTTTTCATCGACACCCCTGCTTCCAATATAGATTTTTACATTCCTGCCATAAAGATTTGTTTGCAATGAATCAAATCCCTCGTTTTTCTGAAGTCTTTTACTTTTAATATTTGTATTGCTTTATAATATAATATGAGTTGACTTGGATTTTTGATAAAGTGAAATGGAATTTGAAAGGAATTTTGTAAATGGCTAAGAAAAGAAAAAACCAAAATATATCTTCTCAAAAAGAGCAAAAAGATGAAAAGCTTACATTGCAAGATCAATTAAACGGAGATGTATTGGAAAAGTTAAAGCTAGCGAAAAAGGAACTTGTGGCAAAAGAGCAACAGGTACAAGAAGAAAAAGCAGCACAATTAGCATTTGAGCGCAAGCAACGAGAGAAGAATAAATCTTTTGCGGAATTATTAGATGAATATGGAGATAGAGGTTCCAAATTTTAAAGGTTAAAAGCCGCGAATAGTATTGCATCAAAAAGATAGACATACTTTGTCCTATCCTTAAATGCAGCTATTCGCGGCTTTTATAATCCAGCTGATGGCTGAATAAGAAAATTTAGATGAAATAATCTCCTAAGTGAGGTGACTATACTTTATAGTCGATGTTCTGTATATTGGTCTAGCTTTGTTAATTCGACTAAATTACTATCATTGGAATGGTCAATTTGATTATAGGCTTGAATAGTTGCTGCAATTTGTTCTCGTGTGCTTGCTCCAATAATAGCAGAGGCAATTTCTTTATGCTGGAGAACACTTTGCAAGGCGGTCACATGAACTGAAGTGGCCGCATTCGCCAAATTAGTTAAGGTAGCTTGTAGTTCTTCTTGTGAGTATGTCAGATAACCATTGGTCTTTTGAACCCTATTTTTCCAATCATCCGTGAGCAGTCCTTTAGCAAGAGATCCACGAGTCACTACTGAAGCGCCGAGCTCTTTAATGGAATCAAACCATTCTTCTGGGCGTCTGTCGAGCAAACTATACTGCATCATAATGGATACAGCTTTGCTCTCTTTTAAAAAGGGTATAAAAACATTTGGCCTAATAGAAGAAATTCCGTATTCCCGAATAATACCTTCTTGTTTCAGTTCATTGAATGTATCAATGATCTCTTCCCAATTTTCCCCTAAGGTACCACCGTGCAGCTGATATAAGTCGATATAATCTGTTTGAAGACGACTCAGACTCTCTCTGACAGCTTTTTTGATATGTTGAGCGGAAGCGTCAAAGTGCCATGAATCAGAAGAAGCATTCCATACATTCCCCACCTTTGTCGCCAGTAATATATCTTTTCGCTTTTCTTTTAGTAAATGGCCGATGGTTTCTTCATTCATGCCACGCTGATAGAGGTCAGCTGTATCAAAGTAGTTGATGCCTGCATCGATTGCAGTATCAACTATATATGATGCGTCAACACGATTTGTCGGTAAAGACATGCAGCCTAGACCTATTTCTGATAATAGTAATTCACTTGCTCCTAACCGTCTTTTTTCCAAAACTATCGCCTCCTTTAAAGATAATGGTACAATGATTCATAGATAAATAACAATAGAGAGGAATTCGACAATGAAAAAATTTGAAGAAAAAACTATTTCAACAGAAGAAATTTATAAAGGACGTATTATTAATGTCCAAAAAGATGAAGTCACACTACCAAATGGCAAAACTGCTTCAAGAGAATTAGTAAAACATCCGGGAGCGGTTGCTATTATTCCTGTAACAAAAGAAGGGAAAATAGTTATGGTAGAACAATATCGTAAGCCTCTCGAACAAAGTATTATTGAGATTCCAGCTGGTAAGCTCGAGCCAGGTGAAGCTCCAGAAAAAACAGCAATGCGTGAATTGGAAGAAGAGACAGGCTACGGTGCGAAGAACTTCGAAAAAATTTATTCATTCGCCACATCTCCTGGATTTGCTGATGAAATTATCCATCTCTATGCTGCAACAGATTTATATCAAATAGAACAGCCAGCAAGCCCAGATGAAGACGAATTTGTTGAACTTATGGAAGTTTCCATTGAAGAAGCAGAGCGTTTAGTAGAGAAACAACAAATTTATGATGCGAAAACAATTCTAGCAATTATGTGGGCAAAAAATAATCTATCAAAATAAGGTATTTTTTAGAACGAGGAGCATAGGTTGTACTATTAGAAAGTAGGTGACCTAGTGAATCGTTCATTGCAACTATCGTATTTTTTTCTAATCATTTCAATTGGCTTCATTGGTGGAATTATAGCTTTTAAGATTTCAGCTCCCGAACAAACCGAATGGCTAATATCTATAATTGATCCTCGCCTTCTGTTTGAGGGTAAGCCAAAAATGTGGCAATCGCTATGGCCAGCATTTATGCCGTATCTTTTCTTAGTGTTGCTTGCTACACATCAATGGTTCCGCCATGCAACAAGATTAGTAGTCGTCTGTAAAAGCGCCTTTTTTGGTTTTTGTTCAGCTTATCTAATCGCTACTCAAAATGCTATTTGGAATTACGTTTTTTGGTGGTTTCCTATTCAATTTTTATACACTTGCTTATTATTGTTATTTTCAATTGTGCTTGTCCCTAAACCATTTTATAATTCTAGACGGCAGGGGCTTCATTGGAATCGACTCATCGCCATTGGAGTATTAGCTGCACTTATATTTGGTATTGAGCTTCTCATTATCCATTTTATGTTTTAATGATTTTTATCATTTGATATTAATTATCATTAAACAATCATTATAAGTATTTTAGTCGCTTAATCTTGTAATGAGAAATAAACTTTTGGTATAATGGTAGAAGTTTAGGGGGGCGTCATATGGAGAGCCGTATTGATCGAATTAAAAAACAATTACATGGTGCTAGCTATAAACTGACGCCACAACGAGAAGCGACGGTTAGAGTACTTTTAGAAAATGAAGAAGATCATCTAAGTGCTGAGGATGTTTACCTATTAGTAAAGGAGAAAGCACCGGAAATCGGTCTAGCAACTGTGTACCGTACATTAGAGTTGCTGACAGAGCTGAAAATTGTCGATAAGATCAATTTTGGCGATGGGGTTTCTCGTTATGATTTACGGCAAGAGGGTGCAGCTCATTTTCATCATCACCTCGTTTGTATCGAATGTGGCGCCGTTGATGAAATACAAGAAGACTTGCTTGAAGATGTTGAAGCAGTAGTTGAAAAACGGTGGAATTTCCAAATAAAGGACCATCGATTGACATTTCACGGTATATGCTGGCGTTGTACTGAAAAGCATGCCGAAGAAAAAAACAAAGAGAATGTTAACAATCCAAATAATAATGAAGATTTTTAAACAAATGGAAAGGATGGCGGAGGTGCTGTCCTTTTTTGTTTTAGGAGGATTATTGCGATGAAACAAGAAATACTAGATGCAATTGCAGATTATATTCACTTTCTAAGAGTAGAGCGCCAATTATCACAAAATACATTGCAGTCCTACGAACGAGATTTAAAAGATTATACACAGTTTTTGTTTGAGACGAGTCAGTTAGAGAAATTTGATGAAATTGATAAATTGCAGATTTTAAAGTATTTGCAGAGTTTGCAAAGAAAAGGGATTTCAGCTAGGACCATATCAAGGCATATTTCATCCATTCGCTCATTTCATCAGTTTTTGTTAAGAGAAAAATATTCAAACAATGATCCGAGCGTACATTTAGAATTGCCTAAAATTGAGCAAAAATTGCCAAAAATATTATCAATTGAAGAAATAGATCGTCTTCTCTCTATGCCGGATCTTTCGCGGCCACAAGGTGTTAGAGATCAAGCGATGATGGAACTTTTATATGCAACTGGTATGCGTGTGAGTGAGTGTATAACACTTAATATGGAAGATATTCATTTAACCATGGGCTTTGTACGTGTTTTTGGGAAAGGCGGCAAAGAGAGGATTATTCCTCTTGGAAACTCAGCCATTAATGCATGTACGAATTATTTAAATCATGCGCGTTTTCATCTTGAGAATCCGAAGCTACGAACAGATGCGTTATTTATCAATCAGAGAGGGAAAAGGTTAACAAGGCAAGGTCTCTGGAAATTATTAAAGGGTTATGCAGAAAAAGCGAATATAACAAAAGAATTGACGCCACATATTTTACGTCATTCCTTTGCGACTCATTTAATTGAAAATGGAGCAGACTTACGTGCAGTGCAAGAAATGCTTGGACATGCTGATATCTCTACAACACAAATTTATACACATATTAGCAAATCAAGGTTGTCTGAAGTATATAAACAGTTCCATCCAAGAGCATAAAATATATACATCAGATGTCTGACCTTTATTTTTTAAAATATTTTGGTAAAATAAATCTATAAACAAGGAGGGCAACATTATGACTATAAAACCGTTTAAACGCATTCACCTTATCGTCATGGATTCTGTAGGTATAGGAGAAGCGCCGGATGCAGCTAGTTTTAACGATGTTGGCGCGGATACTCTCGGACACATCGCGAAAGAAATGAAAGGGCTCACAATGCCGAATATGGAAAAGTTGGGCTATTCTAATATTCGAGGCATAATCGGCTTAGAAGATTTAGAGGGCATGAAGTCTGTTGATCAGCCTCAAGCTTTTCATGGCTATATGCAAGAGGCCTCTGTAGGTAAAGATACGATGACTGGCCACTGGGAGATCATGGGCCTAAATATTAACAAGCCATTCAAAGTGTACCCAGAAGGATTCCCTCAATCGCTTATTGATGAATTAGAAGAACGTACTGGGCGCAAAGTGCTTTGCAACAAACCAGCTTCAGGGACACAAGTCATTGAAGATTTCGGAAAAGAGCATATGGAGACAGGTGCAATTATTGTTTATACATCTGCTGACCCAGTATTGCAAATTGCTGCACATGAGGATATTATCCCGCTAGAAGAATTATACAAAATATGCGAAATTGCACGTGAAATTACGTTAAAACCTGAATATCTAGTTGGCCGTGTTATTGCACGACCTTTTGTTGGTACACCAGGCCATTTTGAACGTACTTCCAATCGTCATGATTATGCATTGAAACCATTTGGCCGTACAGTAATGAATGAATTGAAGGATGCAGGCTTTGATGTCATAGCATTAGGCAAAATATCAGATATATACAATGGCGAAGGCGTTACGGAAGCTATCCGTACACAAGACAATGATGATGGAATGGATCAATTAGTGAATGTCTTGAAAAAAGACTTCCAAGGAATATCTTTCCTTAATTTGGTTGACTTTGATGCTAAATATGGCCATCGACGCGATCCTATTGGATACGGAGAAGCTCTTGAAGAATTTGACCGTCGATTAGCAGAAGCGTTGGACCTTATGAAGGAAGATGATTTACTTCTCATTACAGCAGACCATGGAAACGACCCTACTTTCCCTGGAACAGACCATACGCGCGAATTTGTTCCACTAATTGCTTATTCGCCTCGATTGAAAGAAGGTAAAGAACTACCAAAGACAGAGACATTCGCTGCTATTGGAGCGACTATTGCTGAGAACTTTGGTGTCAAAATGCCTGAATTCGGCACAAGCTTTTTACAACTTTTAAAATAAGTGAGGGATCCATCCATGAGAATGGTAGACATTATCGAAAAAAAACGTGAGGGACAAGAACTTACGACAGAAGAAATTCGCTTCTTTATCCAAGGCTATACAGACGGATCTATCCCTGATTACCAAGCGAGTAGCTTGTTGATGGCAACCTATTTCCAAGATATGAGTGAGCGTGAAAGAGCGGATCTAACAATGGCTATGGT
Organism: Rummeliibacillus sp. GQ308; assembly: GCF_059759115.1. Lineage (NCBI taxonomy): Bacteria > Bacillati > Bacillota > Bacilli > Caryophanales > Caryophanaceae > Rummeliibacillus > Rummeliibacillus sp. GQ308. The sequence goes on from NZ_JCAXDQ010000001.1 coordinate 956,846, forward strand.
GGAGTCGGGCGACCAAATCGACTTGTCCGATATAGAAGGAATAAAAGTAGATAAGCATTCGACAGGTGGCGTTGGAGATACAACTACACTTGTTCTAGGACCACTAGTAGCTGCTGTAGGCGTTCCTGTGGCAAAAATGAGCGGACGCGGTTTAGGCCATACAGGTGGAACGATTGATAAATTAGAAGCAATCGATGGCTTCCATGTTGAATTATCAACTGAACAATTTGCAGAACAAGTAAACCGAATCAAACTAGCCGTTATTGGCCAAAGCGGGAACTTAACTCCAGCTGATAAAAAGCTTTACGCACTACGTGACGTTACAGCAACAGTATCAAGCATTCCGCTAATTGCTAGTTCAATTATGAGTAAAAAGATTGCCGCTGGAGCAGATGCTATTGTATTAGATGTTAAAACTGGTGATGGCGCCTTTATGAAAACGGTTGAAGATTCTAAGAAATTGGCGCATGCAATGGTTCAAATAGGAAAAAATGTTGGACGTAATACAATGGCGATTATTTCGGACATGAACCAGCCTCTAGGCTATGCAATAGGCAATGCATTAGAAGTCAAAGAAGCGATCGATACATTGCGTGGGGAAGGACCTGAAGATCTTACAGAACTTTGCCTGACTCTTGGTTCTCAAATGGTTGTACTTGGTAATAAAGCGAAAACTATCGAGGAAGCAAGAACAAAGCTCGAAGAAGTTATTCAAAATGGCAAAGCTTTAGAAGTTTTCAAAGAGTTTATTGAAAGCCAAGGAGGCAATCCGAGTGTAGTGGATGACCCTTCCCTGTTGCCACAAGCAAAATATACGTTTGAGGTACCTGCAAAAGAGCAAGGTTATGTAAGTCATATTGTAGCAGACGAGATTGGTACTGCTGCAATGTTACTGGGTGCTGGACGCGCTACTAAAGATTCTGTTATTGACCTTGCTGTTGGTATTATATTGCATAAAAAAGTGGGCGATTCTGTAAAAGAAGGCGAATCTCTAGCTACAATTTATGCAAACCAAGAAGAAGTCAAAGAAGTGATCGAAAAGATATATGCTAATATTTCACTCTCAGAAAACGAAGTGAAAGCACCAGAATTAATTGAAGAAATCATTACAGAATAGTTTAAATTAAACCTGCATTCTATTGAATGCAGGTTTTTTCTATACCACTTTTTGACTTGAAATCAAAAATATTAATCCAACTCTTTGTGTTTAAAAGGGAAAATGGCCGTCTATAATGAGGGATGGTAGCTGTCACATTTTTTCTATTTTTAGCTTATTACTTCTTAAATTGTCATACTTAAGGAAACCTACCTTTTCATGTAGTATAGTTTCTAAAAAGGAGGTATACAAATGCAGCATCATATTGAAATTACATCTGAAAAAATAGCCATTATCAGGCTGGGGGGCGAACTCGACCACCATGCAGCTCGCCATATCCGCGAAGACATCTCTCAGGCGATCTATAGCGGTTATGTACAAGACATTATCTGGAACTTAGAAAGCCTTCAATTTATGGATAGCGCAGGCGTAGGCTTAATACTTGGGAGAATGCGAGATCTGCAAGTGCATAATGGCCGTACATTAATTATTAAACCTTCTTCTACCATGGAGAAAATATTCCAGTTCTCTGGATTAGGAAAATATATTTGGCATGACACTGAACAAGAAGCCATCCAAAGTTTAGGAGGGATTCTGCATGGATAATGAAATGACGCTATCATTCATGGCAGTAAGCGATAACGAAGCACTCGCTAGAATAGCGATTACAAGCTTTTTATCAGTACTTGATCCAACTATTGAAGAACTATCAGAAATTAAAACAGTTGTCTCAGAAGCAGTAACAAATGCGATTATTCACGGTTATGATGAAAATCCTAATGGCATTGTAACAGTACAAGCTTCAAGACATGGCCGAGAAGTAACCATAACAATTCTTGATCAAGGTATAGGAATTGAAAATGTGACACAAGCGATGGAACCGCTATATACAACAAAACCATTGCTAGAAAGGTCAGGGATGGGCTTTACCATCATGGAAAGCTTTACAGATCAATTAACTGTGCAATCAGAACTCGGGAAAGGAACGGCCGTTACTTTCAAGAAACAATTTCAACCAGTCCAAGAGCCGCTATATGTAAGGTGACAATATGACATCAAACCCGCAAGCGTCAAAAGAGTTACTAACACAAGATCGGATGCGAGAGCTTATCAAATTAGCGCAGGCAGGGGATGAAGCAGCAAGGAAAGATATGGTAGAAGGAAACACAAGACTTGTTTGGTCCATTGTTCAACGATTTGCATCACGAGGGGCAGACTTAGAAGACTTGTTTCAAATAGGTTGTATTGGCCTCATGAAATCAGTCGATAAATTTGATTTATCCTACCCGGTAAAATTTTCCACATACGCTGTTCCAATGATCATTGGGGAGATTCAACGATTTCTGCGCGATGACGGTATGGTAAAAGTGAGCCGCTCCATCCGTGAGCTTAATTTTAAAATTCGTCATGCAACAGATGACTTCCTGAAGAACAATGAAAGGCCGCCGACATTGCAAGAATTGGCGCAGCAATTAGATGTTTCTATTGATGACATCACAATGGCCAGCGACGCGCTACGAGACCCTGCTTCACTTCATGAACAAATTTTTGAAAGCGATGGGGATCCGATCAGCTTAATGGATCAAATGAAAGATGAGAGATCTGAAAAACCTTTTGAACATATTCCATTAAAAGATATGTTAGAGAGACTGGGGAAAAGAGAACAATCAGTCATCTATCTGCGCTATTACCATGATTGCACCCAAAGTGACATTGCCGAACGCTTGGGTATTTCTCAAGTGCAAGTATCACGGCTAGAGAAGAAGATATTAGCACAGCTTAAAATTTGGTTAACAGATCAACAATACGAACAATTGGTAAAGGTGGCAGAACATGAGCAATGATACCAATAATAAAATAGTATCTTTATTTCAAAGCAACGAAGCTGCAGAAGAGTTCATGATTTCGCAGTTTGGTAAAAGTGAAAGCTATGATATCAATATGAAATATGTCCATGTGCACAACATGGACGTATTTATGATTAATATTAATGGCTTAACTGATACAGAAAATTTCACGCGTATTTTAACAGCCACACAGCCTACATCTGTCTTTGGGAAGAACCAAGCTCAAGTGAAAAAAGAAGATGCTCCAGAATTAGATGCTAATAAGAAAGATGAAAAAGTGGATTCAAGCAAAGAAGAGAAATTAAGTGTAGAAGCAAAGTACTTCTTTGAATGTTTTCCTTATTTTGCTTGGGAAATGCAAACATCTAAGGACAAATTGTTGGCTGCAATCTTAAGTGGGCAAGTCGCGTTTATCACACCCTCTGGTATAGCATTTGTTGCTGATTTAAGAAGTTATCCTGGTAGACAGCCAGAAGAACCAGATAATGAAAAGGTAATACGTGGCTCTAGAGATGGCTTTACAGAAAATATAGTTTTGAATACGGCATTGATTAGAAGGCGAATTCGTGACACTTCTTTAAGGTTCGAGCTTCACCAAGAAACAGCTCGAAGCAAAATGGATATAGCTATTGTTTATATTAAAGAACTTGTTAATGATGAGCATCTCCATTATGTAAGAGAGAGGATTAAAGCGATTCATCATGACGGCATGACCATGTCGGATAAATCACTAGAAGAATGGCTGATTAAGCAACGTTATCATCCGCTTCCATTTGTCCGATACAGTGAAAGGCCGGATATTGTAGCTGCGCATGTTTTAGAAGGCCATATCGCCATTGTAGTAGACACATCACCATCTGTTATATTGGTCCCAATTACAATGTTTCATCATTTGCAACATGCTGAAGAATATAGACAAGCGCCAGCCATTGGTACAATGCTTAGATTTTTGCGCTTCTTTGGCGTATTTTTAAGTTTCTTTTTGCTTCCTCTATGGTTTTTACTAGTCAAACATCCTGAATTTATCCCGCAATCGATTGATTTTATTGGCATTAACAAAAAAACCTCAGTTCCTCTCCTCGTCCAAATATTAACTGCAGACATAGGCGTCGAATTTTTAAGGATTGCCGCGATTCATACTCCAACTCCTTTATCCACTGCCATGGGACTTATTTCAGGGATTATCATAGGTCAAATTGCAATCGATGTCGGCTTATTCTCAGCTGAGGTTGTTCTCTATACGGCTATTTCGGCCATTTTCACCTTTGCTATTCCTTCTTATGAGCTAAGTATATCGATAAAAATATTTAGAACTATCTTGCTCTTATTAACAGCAGCATTAGGGTTAAATGGTTTCTTTATAGGATTATTCCTACTTGTTTGGTACATGGTCTCTCTAAAACCGATGAAGGTGCCTTATCTATGGCCGCTCATTCCATTTTTCCCAGTTGGTTTTGCCCATGTATTAATTCGTTTCCCAATGACTAACGACGCTCCTCGTCCGTATATTGTTGGAGCAAAAGACAGAAAGCGAAACTAACAACGCATTGCATCTCTCTTCCTATCATGGTAAAGTTCATTATAAAGAAAATTCGGTTTATTCATGATAGGAGAGATTTGATGTTTTTATATGGAACGCAAGCAATTAATGAATTAGGCCATTTAACAATTGGAGATATAGATACGGTAGATCTTGCAAAAAAATATGGGACTCCCCTTTTCGTGTATGACCTCGAGTTATTTTACAAAAGGGCAAAGAGTTTTATTGATACTTTCGAGAAAGCTTCTGTGAAAGCACAAGTGTGTTATGCAAGCAAAGCGTTTTCAAGTATCGCCATCTATCAGGCTGCAGAAGAAGCAGGCTTATCGATAGATGTCGTTTCAGGAGGCGAGCTATACACAGCATTACAGGCAGGAATTCCTAGCAATCGAATTCACTTTCATGGAAATAATAAAAGTTTGGAAGAATTAGAGCTTGCTTTTAATGAAAGAATTGGCTGTATTGTCATTGATAACTTTAGAGAAATTCAATTACTAAAAGAACTAGCTGCGCGTAAAGAGCAGAAAATGGACGTAATTCTTCGGGTTACGCCGGGGATTGAAGCACATACCCATGATTTTATTACGACAGGACAAGCAGATTCGAAATTTGGCTTTGACTTGAACAATGGGCAAGCGGACAGAGCATTTAAAGAGCTGCAGCACGATCCTTTTCTAAAACTACAAGGTCTCCACTGTCATATTGGCTCACAAATTTTTGACAGTACAGCATTCAGGTTGGCTGCCATTAGATTAATAGAAAAAATTAGTAAATGGCATAACGAGGAAGACTATGAGATTAACGTGCTTAATTTAGGCGGTGGCTTTGGTATTCGATATACGGAAGACGACGAGCCATTAGAGCCAAATATCTATGTAGAAGAATTAATTCAAACAGTATCAGAAGAAATCAAAAGGCACAATTTAAGCATGCCTGAAATTTGGATTGAGCCAGGTCGCTCCCTAGTAGGCGAAGCTGGAACAACTTTATACACTATAGGTTCACAAAAAGTGGTTCCCGATACACGAAAGTACTTAGCAGTTGATGGTGGAATGTCCGATAATATTCGTCCATCTCTATATGGAGCGAAGTATGAAGCGGCCATTGCTAATAAGATTTTACAGAAACCTGCTGAGTTTTACACGATAGCTGGTAAGTTATGCGAATCTGGTGATAAACTGATTGAGCATATACAATTGCCAGAGGCTGAGCCTAATGATATTCTTGCTATATTTTGCACGGGGGCTTACGGGTACTCAATGGCCAGCAACTATAATCGAATTCCTCGGCCTGCGGTAGTTTTTGTAGAAGAGGGAAGACATCAGTTGGCAATCAAGCGTGAAACATATGAGGATATTGTAAGGTTAGACCTTCCTTTGACAATTGGAAGGAGGTAAAAGCTATCGTGAGAAGAAGCAATATTATTTTATTAATATCTTTTATTTTAATGGCTGTGATTTGGGGAGTAATCTATTGGTTTTTTGTAGCACCTGATTCCCTTACCAAATAACGGAAGAATATTTGCGCATTTATTTATTTTCGTGTAGGATATTCAAAGAGACTTAAAGGCAAAAAGAAGAGGGATCTAATACATGTTATGTCGTTATAAAAAAGCAAACGAAAAAATTGCAATGGGGCTCTTGTCCTTTATGCCAGAACATAAAGACGTGAAAAAATTGCAAGAGACGATTTGTCAATATAACTCTGATCCAAACTGGCAACTATATTTGTGGAAACAAGACGATGATTATATTGGTCTTGTAGGAGTCGAAATTAAAGATAATAAATGGATTGTTAGACATATTTCTGTTGATCCTTCTCATCGTGGAGAAGGCGTTGGAGTCGAAATGATTCGAAAGCTTTATGAAATGGATGTTTGTGGCTCTATTGCCGCTGATGAGTTAACAGAGCCGTTTATACAAAAATGTTTAACAATGTTGGAAGAAGCAGACGAAGAGGTTTAATGTCTGCTTCTTCTTTTTTCGTTCCGTGCACGAAGAATATCCGTACGATCTCTAAGCATATGCTTATTTTGAAGGAATTGATCATCCAGGTTTGGCAATATAGAGATGGATTCTTCTACTCTATCTTTTAAAGAAATTGATAATATATTGACTGGCCAGTTTTTAAAAGGTTCCCTAAGACTCACATTTTTTTGAGTTTGATGAATATGTTCGATTACGCTAAGAGCATCGATTTCCTTGTCATCAAAAAAAGGCGAGTGAAGGGAATTGCGAAGAGTTAGCTCTGCTTTTTTTAAAATAGTATCAGCACCTTTGTAATTGCCTCGCCTATAATGATATAAGCCAGTAGCTAATTGGATCCAGCCAGTTAGTGGATGCAATTTATCTCGTGGAGCTACATACTTCCAGTACTCCTCTAGTACTTCATGGCATTCAAAATAATCTTGGTTGCCATTAAAGTATGCAAGAAATTGAATAAATAAAGGATGATGCATAGGATGCATTTTGCTCACCTTTCCTCTATACTAAATTTTAAAGAAAAATTGTCAGGTGGTAAGATATGTCATACGAAGTGAAGTTAGAGGCTTTTGAAGGCCCTCTTGATTTATTATTGCACTTAATTCATCGTTTGGAAATTGATATATATGATATACCGATGGCTGAGCTTACTGCACAGTATATGGGCCATATTCATACGATGCAAGTTTTGGAATTGAACGAAGCAAGCGAATATTTGGTTATGGCTGCAACATTGCTCGCCATTAAAAGTAAAATGCTATTACCAATATATGAAGGTGAACTGACTGAAGAAGAGTTTGAAATTGAAGAGCAGGATCCCCGTGATGAGCTTGTAGCAAGATTAATAGAATATAGAAAATATAAAGAAGCAGCTCTTAATTTAAAAGAATTAGAAACCAGCAGAACACATTATTTTACTAGACCGCCAACAGATTTATCTGCTCTTATGCCAGAGGAACAACTTGCTTTATTTGATGCTTCAGTCAATGTCTATGATATGGTTGCGGCGTTTCAAAAAATGTTAAATAGAAAAAGATTGAAAGCTCCTTTGTCTACAAAGATAACGAAACAAGACATCACGATAAAAGCTCAAATGAAGTCTGTAATCAATGTATTAAAGTTTTCCAACGGTCGTGCAGACTTTTTTGATTTATTTCCGTCAGATGACAGAGAAACGCTTGTTATCACATTTTTATCACTTCTAGAATTGATGAAGCGGCAAATCGTGGCGATTGAACAATTGAACAACTTTGCCGATTTAACGGTGATACTACGGAAGGAAGAAATAACAGATGAGCAACTTGAATCTATTGATGAGTAAAATTGAAAGCCTACTATTTGTCATAGGTGAAGATGGACTGACAATTAAACAACTATCCATTTTACTAGAGGCTGATGAAGGTGAAATAAAATTAGCTATTGAGCAAATGATGAAAGATTATGAAGAACAGGATAACAGGGGAATCAAACTAAAAGAATTAGCAGGAACCTTTCAGCTAATTACGAAGCCACAGCATGCTGAATTGATCCAAAAATTAGTTGAGAATCCTCCAAGCCAATCATTGTCACAAGCATCTTTAGAAGTATTAGCTATTGTTGCGTACAAGCAGCCAATAACTCGTGTAGAAATTGATGATTTAAGAGGTGTAAAAAGTGAGAGAGCGTTACATACTTTAAATGCAAGAGGTTTAATCCATGAAGTGGGAAGAGCAGAAGGGACTGGACGTGCAATATTGTATGGCACCTCGAAAGAGTTCCTAAATTATTTCGGTTTAAATGATTTATCTGAATTGCCGACTCTCCCAGAAGAAGGAATGGAAGAGCTGGATGATCAACCAGACTTATTTATGTCTAAATTCCAAGAAGCCTTCCAGGAACCTGAAACAGAATGAAGTTAAAGGAGTGACAATTTGTATCGTTGGATTATCGTAGTATTAAGTTGCCTTGTCGTTTTTATGCCATTTGAAAAAACAGCTCAAGCTGCTTCTCATTCGTATGCAGTAATTGATGCAGATACGGGAAGGCTGCTTATAGGGATGAATGAACATGAAAGACTCCCAATTGCAAGCCTTACAAAAATGTGGACAGCTTTTGTAGCAATTAAAGAAATGGATATAAATAAAACGACAACCATTTCGAAAAGAGCAACCTTGAGCGAAGGGTCTTCCATTTATTTAAAAGAGGGTGAAGAGACGAGCCTAAAAACACTGCTCAATGGCCTGCTTCTCCGTTCGGGTAATGATGCTGCAACAGCAATTGCAGAAGAAGTAGGTGGATCAGCAGAAGGCTTTGTTAAATTAATGAACGACTATGCTGTGCTCTATGATTTAACAGAAACCAGATTTGAAAACCCTTCTGGCCTTCATCATGAGAAGCACTTATCCTCTGCTTATGATACGGCCCAAATGCTTCGTATTGCGATGCAGGAGAAAAAATTCCGTAAAATTGCTACTACCAAATTCTATAAAAGTGATTTGGAAAACCCAACAGTTTGGCAAAACAAACATAAATTGTTGCACTCTAACAAATATGCGATTGCAGGTAAAACAGGTTATACAAAAGTAGCGGGGCGAACACTTGCAACATATTTTGAAAAAGATGGAAAGCGCGTAATTGTTGTGACGCTAAACGAATCTAATGACTGGCAAGTGCATGCTGGATTTGCAGACACAGTTTTCAATAAATATGAACAACGTGTCTTAGCAAAAAAAGGTGTTTATCAAGTGAAAGATGATTTACAAGTTAAACTTGACCATCCTGTGTCGGCTTTGTTAACAAAAGATGAGAGCAAAAAAGTCAAATCTATTTTGCAGATGCCGCGCATTGCACAGGGAGAGATTGGTGTATGGCAATTCCAGTTAAATGGAAAGCCTTTGATTGAAGAGCCTGTACAAATGATTTGGAAGTAAAAGGACTGTCCTAGTGACGGTCTTTTTCTCTTTTATTATTAGTCAAAGTATGACATAATTTTTGAAGGCTAATAGCATTAAGTTTAATGAGGTGACTAAATGGAAAGACTACAGAAAGTAATCGCACATGCGGGGATTGCTTCTAGAAGAAAAGCAGAGGAATTAATTACAGAAGGTAAAGTAAAAGTCAATGGTCAGGTCGTTCGTGAGCTCGGTATCAAAGTGTCCTCACATGATTCGATTGAAGTAGAAGGTGTAAAAATAGAAAAGGAAGAGAAAGTATATTACTTATTATATAAACCGCGTGGTGTTATTTCAGCTGTATCTGATGATAGAGGGCGCAAAACTGTTTTAGATCTTTTTCCGCAAGTGGAACAACGGATCTTTCCAGTCGGCCGTTTAGATTTTGATACATCAGGAGTTTTATTGTTAACAAACGATGGGGAATTTGCAAATCAAATGACACATCCTCGCTATAAAATTGATAAAACATATGTAGCAAAAGTGAAGGGTTTACCTCGCAGGGAAGATTTAAAAAAATTAGAACGCGGGATTGAACTAGAAGATGGCAAAACTTCTCCTGCAAAAGTGAAAGTGCTATCATCGGATAAACAGCAAAATAAGTCCATCATTGCGCTTACCATTCATGAAGGTAAAAATAGACAAGTGAAGCGTATGTTTGAAGCAATTGGATGCCCAGTTCAAAAATTAAAACGGGAGCAATTTGCATTTTTAGGTTTACATGGATTAAATGCAGGAGAATCACGCGAATTAACAGCACATGAAGTAAAACAGCTACGTGTATTGTCAGAAACAGGAAAAATCGGCTAACCAGCCGATTATCCTTCATAAAGCTTTCACAAAGACCTATATCTTACAGAACTAATTAGATTAAATTTGCTATAATGGAATAGGCTGTTTCTACTGTTAAAGGAGGCTTTCTATGCCAATGGAAAAAAAACAAAAAAGGCTGTATCTACGAATAGCCATCTTGGCTGTTCTTGTAGCTGCTATCGTTTACACTATTTATACAACAGCAAATAAGAATGATGTAAAGTTGCTTAAAGTGGGGGATGATGCTCCTAACTTCTCGCTTGTGGACTTAAATGGTAAAACACATAAGCTATCGGACTATAAGGGTCAAGGTGTCCTGTTAAATTTTTGGGGAACTTGGTGCAAACCTTGTAAAAAAGAGATGCCTGCTATAAACGATCAATATAAAGAATTTAAAGATCAAGGAATCCAAATATTGGGTATTAATATTGCTCAATCCGAACTTGAAGTAACAAGTTTTACAGACAAGCTAGGAGTTGAATTTCCAATAGTAATCGATAAAACTAGAAGTGTTATGAGAGCATACAATGTTGATCCGTTGCCAGCTACGATACTGATTAATAAAGATGGCAAAATTGAGAATATTATTACCGGGGAAATGAAAGAGAAAGAGATTAATCAATATCTAAACAGTATTAAACCATAATAAGGAGTTCTTACGGATGAAAAACATAACGTGTGAATGTGGCCATGTCAATCCTGAAGGAACACATCTGTGTGAAAAATGCGGAAGGCCGCTAACAGAAGAAGAAAAGCACGCAAAAGTCGTCGATATGAAGTATGAAGGAAGAGCCATACGTTCAAAAACATACAATAAAACAATCATCGATAAAATATGGAACTTCTTTTCTAGTGTCAAAGTCGGCGTTTCGATTATCGTCATCACACTAGTTGCTGCAGCTATCGGTACATTCTTGCCGCAAGTAATGTATGTTAATGTCATGCAAGGTGAAGATGCAAAACAGGCTTATATTGATAACTATGGAACTTTTGGTAAAATTTACTATAACTTGGGGCTGAGTGATATTTACAGTTCTTGGTGGTTCCAGACTTTAATTGGTATGCTGGCGATCTCTATTATTGCTGCAAGTATTGATAGAGGCGTGCCTCTTTACAAATCATTAAAGAATCAACGTGTAAAACGACATGAAAGTTTTATGAAACGCCAACGTATTTTTGGCGAGAAAGAAATAGCCGCGGATAAAGCGGAAGAGTCATTAAATTTAGCTGAGAAGAAAATGAAAGAGCTAAAGTATAAAGTGAGAAGAGAAGATGGAGTATTGCTCGCGGAGAAAAACCGATTTGCGCGCTCAGGTCCATATATCAATCACGTAGGGCTTATCATTTTCTTGTTCGGTGTAATGTTGCGCTTAATGCCTGGATTTTATATTGATGAATCCTTATGGATTCGAGAAGGCGAGACAGCATCTATTCCTGGTATGGATGGTTATTATCTACATAATAATAAATTCACCTTTGAAACGTATAAAAAAGAGGAACAAAAACAAGAGTTCAATCAATCCAAAGCTGCTGTTAATTCAATAGCAAAAAATTATCAGTCAGATGTTGTGCTGTATCAATCAAAGGATGAAGGCATTGCTGGTGAGACTCAAGATATGAAGAAAGTCGCACACCATGCAATCCAAGTAAATAAACCACTGAAATACGATGGCTATGCCCTCTATCAAATGGATTTTAAATTAAACGAATTAAAAGCAATGAATTTTAATTTAGTGAATAAGAAAACAGGAAAATCTTTAGGTGAAGTAGATATTGACTTAACAGAACCGAAAAAAGAGTATGATTTAGGAAACGGCTCAAAAGTCGAAGTTAAAGGTTACTACCCAACTTTTTCAGGTTTTGATGATGGGGAACCGCAATCTGACTCACCGCTACCTAATAATCCTGCCTTTATTTTCAAAATGTATACACCAGAGACGCCAAAGGGTGAGACAAGCTTTGTTGCAATTAAGCAAACACTTGAACCACTTGGCACAACTAAATATCAAATGAAATTCCAAAATATCGAAACTCGTAATGTTTCAGGCCTAACAATACGTAAAGATAGGACTCTCCCAATTTTAGCAATCGGTGGTATAATCTTTATGTTAGGTGTAGTAATAGGTTCATATTGGAGCCATCGTCGACTTTGGTTACAACGTACAAATGATGGTCGCCTGTTGCTTGCTGCGCATACAAATAAAAACTGGTTTAGCATGAAGAAAGATTTGGATGCGGTTACTACTTATGCCCACCTGCCTTTATGGGTTGACCAGCAAGAAGAAGATGAGAAGGAAATGGAAGAAAAGGAAGGTGACAACACCTTATGAGTTTAATTGATCTGAGCAGTACGTTATTATTTATTGCTTTTATCGCTTATTTAGTAGGTACGCTATTTTTTGGTGGAGCGGTAAAAGGCGGAAAAAAAGATGCATCCGTCTCCAATAAAAAGTGGGGAACTATCGCCATTACTATTACAATTATTGGTTTTATTGCGAACTTAGGCTATTTCATTACTCGCTGGATTTATTCTGGACACGCGCCTGTAAGTAATATGTTTGAGTTTACGACTGCATTTGGCATGTTTGTTGTCGGTGCGTTTATTCTCATTTATTTTATTTACAAACTGCCATCACTTGGCCTTTTTGCTTTGCCAATCGCCATTTTGATTATTGCTTATGCAAGTATGTTCCCAAAAGAAGTGACGCCGTTAATCCCAGCCCTTAAAAGTTATTGGCTAACTATCCATGTTATTACGGCTGCGATGGGCGAATCCATCTTAGCCATTAGTGCTGTAGCTGGTTTGATTTATCTCATGAAGAGCGTTGATACACAAAAACGTACAAAGAGCAGCATTTGGCTAGAAATCGTCATGTATGCTGGCGTACTTGTATTAGGATTTGTGATTGTGACTACTACTTTTAAATTAATGGATTATAATGCTGATTTCACCTATGTAGATAAAAATGGCGCTACACAAGAAATTACTTACAACACGCCGGCTCTATTCGGTATGCATGAATATGAAATGAAATCTCCAGACAAGATGAAACCTTTAGCTGCCATGCCGGCATTAGTAAATGCGAAAAAATTAACGACAGTAGTTTGGTCCATACTCTTTGGCTCAATCTTGTATATTATCATTCGTTTAATTCTTCGCAAATCCATTAGCCGTGCAATCCAACCACTTACAAAACGAGTAAATATGCAGTTATTGGATGAAGTTGGTTATCGATCTGTACTAATTGGTTTCCCTGTCTTTTCACTTGGTGCGCTAGTCTTCGCTATGATTTGGGCACAAGAAGCTTGGTCAAGATTCTGGGGATGGGATCCTAAAGAAGTTTGGGCTCTTATTACTTGGTTATTCTATGCGGCATTTCTTCACCTGCGTTTATCTAAAGGATGGCAAGGACAAAAATCAGCATGGCTTGCAGTAATCGGGTTTGTTATTATTATGTTCAATCTTGTAGCAGTTAACTTGATTATTGCTGGTCTACATTCTTATGCTGGATAAAAACTAATTAAAGCAATAAACCTAACAACTATAGTTAAATATAGTTAGATATAAGGTTAGCTTGATAATTCACAATGAGAATACGCTGTAATGACTAGAGTACTTGTCTTTAGATGCTGTTTCTATGACAAAAGAAAAGCCTTTTTTCTCTTATGAGAAAAAGGCTTTTCTTTTCATTTTCTATTAAGAATTGTACAATAATACTATAGCATACTGGGAGGCATGTACAGTGACTGAACAAATTTCAATATTAATAGTTGATGATGAGGAAAGAATTCGTCGACTTATCAGAATGTATCTTGAGCGTGAAGGATACATAGTAGAAGAAGCAGAAAATGGAGAAGAAGCGGTAGAAAAAGCATTAACCAATGATTACCGCTGTATTCTTTTAGATATTATGATGCCGAAGAAAGATGGTTTAGAAGCCTGCGAGGAAATTCGTGAGAAGAAATCAACACCAATTATTTTATTAACAGCAAAAGGTGAAGAGGCTAATAGGGTCCAAGGCTTTGAATCTGGAGCGGACGATTATATTGTAAAGCCATTTAGCCCTCGGGAAGTAGTACTACGAGTAAAAGCTATTCTACGCAGATCGGCTGCCTTTTCACCCGTAACAGTGACATCGGTTTCGAAGGATTTAGTTGTGTTCCCGCATTTGACTATTGACAATGATGCACATCGCGTTTCAGCGGATGGCGTAGAAGTGAATCTAACGCCGAAGGAATATGAATTACTTTATTATTTGGCAAAAGCACCAGATAAAGTATTTGACCGAGAACAGCTATTGAAAGAAGTATGGCATTATGATTTCTTCGGTGATCTGCGCACAGTTGATACACATGTCAAAAGACTTCGTGAAAAATTAAATCGCGTATCGGAAAATGCTGCAAAAATGATTGTAACTGTTTGGGGAGTGGGCTATAAATTTGAGGTAGTGAATGATTAGGATATGGGGCAGTGTAGTCGGGAAGCTATGGGTAACCATATTGCTTCTCGTTTCATTTGTTTTATTTGTATTCACAGTATTGATGCTTGAATTTTTATCCAAATACCATACCCAACAATCTGAAGCCCTACTAAGACAAGAAGCGACCACCATCGCACGAGTCGTCGATGACCATAAATCGATAGCCTCTACTAAATCTATAATACATGATATTTTAAGTGATGAAACAAATGCAGTTATAGCAGACAAGCCTGGTCATGATCTATTTTCTTTGCAAGAAGGGGTCAATTCAGAGAAGATAAAAGAGCGGATTATTCGTGAAAAATCCTTCAATAAAGCATTTACTTCATCTAAACCTATTGTGAAAGAAATGATGCTTCCTTCCTCAACCGAGAGGGATCATGTTGAATCGTATATTGTTTTAGCCTTTCCTTTAAATGTTGAGAAGATGGAGCATAGTGTCGTCTTTATCTATCAAAGTCCTGATGCGATCCATCGAACATCAAAAGAAACAACAAAGATTGTATTTCTATCAGCTATTATAGCCTTTCTATTAACAACTTTCTTTGCCTTTTTCTTATCAACGCGTATCACATCCCCTTTATTGAAAATTCGTGAAGCGGCGTTTGAATTAGCGAAGGGACACTTTGATAAAAAGGTACCGGTACTGCAAAATGACGAAATTGGTCAGCTAGGGATAGCCTTTAACCAAATGGGTAAGCAGCTCAAGCACCATATGGAAGTTATCAACCAAGAAAAAGAACAACTTTCAAGCATTCTAACTTCGATGACAGATGCTGTTATTACATTTAATAGTGAAAGAAGTATCATATTAAGCAACCCTCCCGCGGATCTCTTGCTTCAGAAATGGGCGATCAAAAAACGAGATGAACACCAATTGATCCCTAATGAAATTTACCATATGCTTGACCATGTCTTAGAAATGGAAGAAGTATTAAGAGAAGAGTTGGAAATGGAAGGGGCATATTTTTTAATCTCTATAAGCCCTCTCTATAGCGGCGATTCTGTTCGAGGGGCTGTGGCGGTGCTTCGCGATAAAACAGAAGAACATCGCTTGGATAAGTTGCGTTCTGACTTTATCGCAAATGTATCACATGAACTAAGAACGCCGATTGCTATGCTGCAAGGCTATAGTGAAGCTATTATCGATGATGTCGTATCTAGTGAGGAAGAACGGAATGAAATGATACGAATTATCTATGATGAATCACAGAGAATGGGTAGGTTGGTTACAGACTTGCTAGATTTGGCGAGGATGGAATCGGGGAACATCACCTTATATAAAGAAGTAGTACCTATTACGCCCGTGTTCGAACGAATTACCCAGAAATTTGTGCAAGCAGCAAGAGAAAAGCATATCACGCTAACCTACTCATCGTCATTTGATGATGTGACACTGATTAGTTTAGATGAAGACCGTATTGAGCAAGTCCTAACCAATTTAATTGACAATGCCATTCGCCATACAAGGGAAAAAGGTATAGTACAAGTTGTTGTCGATCAGCAGCAAGACTACGCTCGTATCCAAGTAAAGGATAATGGCGCAGGTATTCCAAAAGAAGACATAGAATATGTATTTGAGCGATTCTATAAGGCTGATAAAGCAAGAACTAGGGGAAAAGGCGGCACAGGATTAGGACTTGCGATTACTAAAAATATTATTGAAGCACATAAAGGCAGGATCTTGGTAGAAAGTGAAGTGGATGTGGGTACAAGTTTTATTTTCTACTTGCCGTTAGCCAAGATCAGTAAGTAAATTTTAATAGTTAAAAACGCCAGCATAAAGATGCTGGCGTTTTTTGTTACAACGAATGGTGCAACTCTCTTTACAAAGTTCTAAATCTCTTATATAGTTGAATTGTAATAAAAACATATTGATTCATCTTCGGGGCAGGGTGAAATTCCCGATCGGCGGTATTAGAGGCATTTTGACCTCTTGAGCCCGCGAGCCGTTAAGGCAGGACTTGGTGAGAATCCAGGGCCGACAGTATAGTCTGGATGGGAGAAGGTGAAGGTACGGTCGTCTGTGCATTTTTTTGTGGAATGCGAGGACGTTTATTTGACTATGCCTAACTCTCCCTTAAGCGAATTTTTGCTTAGGGGTTTATTTGTTCATAATCAAAACGGGCCTTTCCTCTTTTTGAAGTGAATCGCAAAAGGAGAGAAAAACGTTGAAGAACACACGTCTACAAAAAATGGTGACGATTGGAATGTTGAGCAGTATTTCATTTGTATTAATGATTTTTAACTTTCCATTGCCTCCATTCCCGGCTTTTCTAGAAGTCGACTTTAGTGATATCCCCGCTCTTTTGGCAACAATTACAATGGGGCCTGTTGCAGGAATAACAGTAGAAGTCATCAAAAATGTGCTAGATTGGTTTTATAAAGGCAGCCCAACAGGTGTGCCAGTAGGACATTTGGCAAATATAACAACAGGTATATTATTTATTATGCCGGTTTACTTTGTATATAAACGTTTAACAACTACCAAAGGGCTTTCAACTGGATTAGTAGTCGGTACAATTTCAATGGCTATAGGGATGAGCGTTCTTAATTATTTCTTATTTATGCCGATGTATTCCTACTTCTTAAATGTACCAACTGAGACAGGGGCTGTCCTAACAAAAACAATTGTGACGGGTATATTGCCTTTTAATATTATTAAAGGTATTATCCTAACAGCTATCTTCTTACTTCTAGCTTCAAACATGAAAAAGTGGATACAAAAACAGCAAAAACAATATATGTAAAAATAGATTGCTAGCTTATGATAAATAAGCTAGCTTTTTTTGTTTAATGGAGTTCGAGCTAATGAGCCCCTTTTTTCTTTAAATTATAGTATAATAGATAAGTCGTTTTAAAAGCCAAGATTTATCGGCGTCTAAAAATTACTGACCCCGTCTTAATATCTTGTAAATATGAAAGATAGGTGAAATAAATGAAATATCAAGTTTTATTATATTATTTCTATACAAAAATCGAAGATCCTGCGCAATTTGCTCAGGAGCATCTAGCATACTGCCAATCAAATGAATTAAAAGGCCGTATATTGGTTGCTCCAGAAGGAATCAATGGTACACTTTCTGGAACTGTAGAAGCTACAAATGCATATATGGATTATATGCGAAACAATCCACTTTTTGATGGAATTGTTTTTAAAATAGATGAAGCAGAGGGCCATGCCTTTAAAAAAATGCATGTACGTCCGAAAGATGAATTGGTGAATCTCCATTTAGAAGAAGATATTAATCCAAATGAATTAACCGGTGAATATTTAGAACCAGCAGAGTTTTTGAAAAGAATGCAAGAAGATAATACAGTTGTGATAGATGCACGTAACACATATGAATATGATCTGGGGCATTTTAGAGGTGCAATTCGTCCAGATATTCAAACATTCCGCGAATTGCCAGAGTGGATTAATGAAAATAAAGAGCAATTTGAAGGTAAGCAAATCTTGACATATTGCACGGGCGGCATTCGTTGTGAAAAATTCTCTGGTTGGATGAAGAGAGAAGGCTTTGACAATGTGGCTCAGCTTCACGGAGGCATTGTCACATATGGTAAAGATGAAGTAGCTAAAGGACAATTATGGGATGGCCAATGCTATGTGTTCGATGAACGAATTGCGGTTCCAGTTAACCAAGTAGAACATGTCATCGTTGGTAGAGACCACTTTGATGGTGAACCTTGTGAGCGTTATATCAATTGTGCAAATCCTGAATGCAATAAACAAATCTTATGTTCGGAAGAAAATGAAGATAAGCATCTAGGTGGTTGTACGCATGAATGTAGGGTGCATCCAAGAAACCGTTATATTGCTAAACATCAATTAACTGAAAGTGAAGTACTAGATCGTCTAGCGCAAATTGGCGAAACGATTGCTAAATAGATATTGAAAAAAGCAAAACGCACAGGGCGTTTTGCTTTTTTTTATAACTATTTTTTATTCTTAAAATATTGAAGAATAAATTGTCGGAATTGCTTAGCACCTGGAGATAGATAACGTTCTAAAGACCAAGCCATCCCAATGACCCTTTCTAATTTTAAATCGCTAATTTTTATTTTCGCCATCCTATTTGGATTTATTTCTTCTCCGTCAGGCAATATGGAAACACCTAATCCTGCGGCCACGAAACCTGCTACCGTGGCTACCTCATCCCCTTCAAATGTAATTGTCGGAGTTAAGCCTGCTTGATTTAGCGCTTCATCAATCTGAATGCGCAAGGCATATCCCTTTTTAAGCAATACGAAAGGTTCGTTGGCCAACTCAAATATGGTAATAGTTTTACGATCGGCAAGCGGGTGTGATATTGGTACTATAGCATATAACTCTTCACGCCAAAGCTCCATCCATTCTATAGGTTTTTCTACATTCATTTCAGCGAGCAGACACAGGTCTAGTTCCCCGGATTTTAGTTGCTTAAGCTGTGAGTGAGTGTGATTTTGCTTTAGGACAAAATGAATATTTGGAAACTGTTTTCTAAAATGCATAATCAAATCTGGCACTACATTTGTGCCAAGTGTATGTAAAAAGCCTAGATATACTTCTCCGTGATTCGGATTAATTAGTTCTTGAATTTCATGGAGCCCATCTTGATATTCTCGCATAATATTGTGCACACGTTTAACAAATATTTCGCCATACCTATTTAGCTTGATGGAACGGCCCTGTCTTTCAAATAAAGGAACCCCCAACTCCATTTCTAACCTAGCTATTGATCGGCTTAGTGCAGGTTGGGAAATAGACAATTTCTCGGCTGCTTTGGTCATATGCTGGATTTTAGCCAACACCTGAAAATATTCTAACTGTTGCCATTCCATTAGACTTCGCTCCTCTTACCCTTGATTTAATTATAGTAACATATCTACAGCCTTTTTCGCTTTGTTAAGGGGTGAATAAAAGGTTGTGAATCCTATTTAAAAAATGGAATAAAAACAATATAAAAGACTTATAGGAAAGTAAGTGATATAATTTGTAGAAGAAAATAGAAGAAAAGAATATTATGACAAATATGTAACATCCGTTACGCTTCTATTAAATGCCATCAAAAGACCTATACAAACGCTTTATTCATGATAATATAAGTAATGGTAAATAACGCATATAAAGAAAATTAGGGAAATGAGTTGATTTAGATTGAATAAACGCACAAAATGGGGTCGCACTGCTATAGCAACCCTTGCACTGTCATGCGGCTTTATGTACACAACGCAACAACCAATTGATGTAAATGCAAAAACATCCGCGCAGATGATTCAAAAGAAAGCATCCATCGATCATAAAATTAACCTCTTAAATAAAGAAATTAAACAACTACAAAAACAACTAGACAAAAAACAAGCTGAATATGAAAAAACTTTACAAGAAATAGCAGAAACAAACAATGAGATTGCAAAAACTGAAAAAACGATCAATGAACGCTCAAAGATTATTGAGGACCGTTTAAAAGCATACCAAAATCAAGATCGCACATTCAGTCCATACCTAAATGCTATTTTAGGTGCAGATAACTTTGCGGATGCTGTAAGCCGTACTGTTTCTGTAAAAACCATTTTAGATGCAGACCAAAACTTATTAGATGAACAGAAAAAAGACAAAGCTAAGCTTGCTAAAGAAAAACACAATTTGCAAGAGAAGCAATCTAAGCTACAAAACCAATTCCAAGAAATGCAGGAAGAAGAAAATAGATTAGAAACAAAAAAAGCTGAAAACAAAGCAAAATCTCTAAAATTGAAAGAACAAATTGCAACCAAGAAAGAACAAGAAAGACTTGAAAGAGAACGTAAAAAGCGTGAAAGAGAAGCAAGACGCTTAAAAGCTCTTCAAGAAAAGCAATTCTTACAAGCTAAAAAAGCAAAAGAAGCACAACAAGCTCAAGAAGCCGAAGCAGTAAAAGCTGCACAGGTCAGCAAAACAAGCAATAATACGGTAAAAGCTGAAAGCGTACCTCAACAGAATAATGTTGGCTCATCAGGTAATGCTGGCAATGGTAACAATGGTGCAAAAGTAACCGATAGTGATCAAAAAGCACCTTCTGTATCAGGTTCTGGTTCAGCTAAAGCTGCAATAGCTGAAGCTAGTAAATATTTAGGACGAGCTTATGTATGGGGAGGAAGTAATCCATCTACAGGATTTGATTGCTCTGGTCTAACTCAATGGGCCTTCAAACAAGCAGGCGTTAGCTTGCCGCGAACAGCTGCTCAGCAATATATAGCTACCAAAAAAATTAGTGCAAGTGAAGCGAAAGCAGGAGACCTTGTGTTCTTTAGTTATGGACAAGGAATCGCTCATGTCGGTATTTATTTGGGTGGCGGAAGAATGCTAGATGCCCAAAATAATGGTGTTGTAACTGAATCTCTAGATTGGTGGAACCAATATTTAGTTGGATACGGCCGCATTTCTGGTGTCAACTAATATAATATTGTCCACTCTCAAACTTACTTTTCGCTAATCATATAGATATGTTAGTAGGGAAGATGAACCAATAATTATATAGCACTCTAAAATCCCATAGATATTTTAACTCTTGAATTAGCCTTCTCTTTTGAAGGCTTTTTCTTTTTATACCCTGTAGGAAAAGATTTAAAACAAAATTGAACGGGTAAGATACTATGTAGATAATTTTAGAAGAATATATGGTAAAGTAATCTATAAGTTAGTAGTTAATACATATCCTAGGAGGTATAATATATGGATTTAATCGAGAATTTGCAGTTAAAGTATCCGATTGTGCAAGCCCCAATGGCTGGAGTGACCACTCCTGAAATGGTAGCAGCGAGCTCAAATGGAGGAATCTTAGGATCTATTGGTGCAGGCTATTTAAACGCAGAGGTGACCAGAGCTTTTATTCAGGCTGTCAAGGAAAAAACGGATAAGCCGTTTGCTGTCAATTTATTTATTCCCAATTTTGTAGAAACGACAACAGAAGAACTGGAAGAAGCTTATAATGTGTTAAAGCCGTATCGTAAAAAATTGATGATTGCGGAAGAAGGAGCTCCATTATCTGCCACAGATTTTGATGGACAGATTGATGTCATTATAGAAGAAGGCGTAAAAGTTTGTTCTTTCACGTTTGGCGTACCATCTGAGAATCTCTTAGATAGACTCAAGCAACATGGCATTTATACAATCGGGACAGCTACGACAATTAAAGAAGCCTTATACATTCAGGAGTTGGGAATGGATGCAGTTGTACTACAAGGTGAAGAAGCGGGGGGACATAGAGGTTCATTTATAGAACCTATAGAGTTTATCCCGCTCAAACAACTATTGAACGAAGCGCAAGAAGTGATCCATATTCCTAAAATAGCAGCTGGAGGTATTGCAACTAAAGCCCAAATGGAAGAAGTGCTCTCTTTAGGTGCACAAGCGGCACAAATCGGTACGGCCTTCATTGTCAGTGAAGAAAGTGGTGCAGCTTCAATTTATAAAAAACAGATTTTGTTAGCAGATGAAGACAATACTGCCTATACAAAGGCTTTTTCAGGGAAATATGCAAGGGGTATAGAAAATGACTTTATGGTCTTTATGGAGGGAAATACAATTGCCCCATATCCTTATCAAAATGATTTAACTAAAAATATTCGTCTTCGGGCGGCAGAGCTAGATATGTATAGTTTAATGGCAATGTGGGCCGGAACAAGTTTGCATCTAGCTAACGAGGGAACGGTGCAAGATATTATAGATCGACTAACCAAGTGATCGTCTTAAAATAAGTGCGTTCATTGGATAGAAAATAAAAAACTGCTTCACCCAATGTTAATATTGGATGAAGCAGTTTTTAGTATTATTAGATGCCAAGAATATGATAACCGCTATCGACATAAATAACTTCTCCTGTAATACCACTTGATAATTGGCTAAGCATAACAACGGTCATATTTGCCACTTCTTCAAGTGTCACATTACGTTTTAATGGAGCAGATTCTTCAATTTTATTTAAGATAGTATTGAATGAAGGCACCCCTTTAGCAGCGAGTGTTTTGATTGCTCCAGCTGAGATAGCATTTACGCGGATACCGTCAGTGCCTACATCTGCAGCTAAATAACGAACAGATGCTTCTAAAGCAGCTTTAGCAACGCCCATGACATTGTAGCCCTCAAGTACACGTTCTGCACCTAAGTAAGTCATAGTGACAATCGAGCCGCCTTCAGTCATAAATGGACGAGCAGCGTTTGCAACAGCGATCAAGGAGTAAGCGCTTGTATCTTGTGCAAAAGCATATCCTTCGCGAGATGTTTCAACAAAACGATTTTTTAAATCTTCTGCATGTGCAAAGGCAACAGAATGGACAATCCCATGAATTGTACCTACTTTTTCAGAAATTTCGTTGAATGCCTGCTGTATACTTTCATCGCTATTTACATCACATTGAATTAATAGTGGTTGAATATCCTCATAGTTTGCAAGTTGTTTCTCTAGTTTTTTTAAAGAACGTTCTTTACGGTATGTAAAGATGACATTAGCGCCGACTTCAATCAATGCTTTGGCTGTACCCCATGCAATACTTCTGTCATTTGCTACGCCCATCACGACGATATTTTTATCTTTTAGTTGAAATAGATTATCCATCGTACCCTCCTATAATAGTTGCTATTAATACCAGATACTAAAAATTGTAACCTATCTATTAAAAGAATGCAATCGTGAAATATAACCTTCTTTGTAGAACGACAATTTATAGGAATGGTAATTTGTAAATGCTGAGTACTTGTATATTCTTTGCTCGTTGTAGTTAATATTTTCATGCGTTATCTTTTCTTAAAGCATAAGAAAAGCGCTCGATTACAAATTAAAAGGAGATGAAATGAGGAAAGTAAAAATCTCCCTCTTAATTACAGCTAATAGCACTTACTTTGGGTTTTGCTTTAACTGCTTTTTTCATGTAAGTAAATATGTTAATTTGGAAAACAGAAGAATATGGTAGAATATAAAAGGGGAAAAGTTTCTAATTAAAAAAAGAGTGTCAGGGATGCCTAAAGCATTTTTGGTATTTAAAGGAGTAATACAATGTTAATTGATTTTGATGAGTCAATTATACTTATTTTAGCTTTCTTTTGGATAATTATAATTTTATTATTAAAATTAAAATATAAAAAAAGCTATGTATATTTGTTCTTTTTCACCATATTTTTTATATATTTATGTAATGTTTTAAAGTACACTCAATTCCCTATAATTCTAGACGGAGAGATGAAAAAAGACATAGGGCAAAATGTATGGAAGGACGCTAATTTCATTCCATTTAATCCAGATCATTTTGCAATAAAAACTTCTTTACTTAATATTTTATTGACAATTCCATTTGGATTTGGACTTCCTTTCATTTCTAAAGTAAGTTTTAAAAAGATTGTCGTTTTAGGTTTTTTACTAGGGGTTTTTATAGAAATTTTACAGCTAATCATAGCTTTAATGGTTGGTTTCACTACTCGTTATGTTGATGTAAATGACATAATCTTTAACTTTTCGGGGGTCCTCTTGGGTTATGGTGTATTTAAATTATTCCTAAAATCCTTTAAGTTTTTAATCAAAAAGAACAATATTGAACTAAATTCTTTTTTGAAGTTTATACTTAACTCGCACTCGTAATAGCGAAATTAAAATGCTTAATTTACCCCTGAGATTTATAATTGTTACAGATAAGGTTTCGACAGCAGAAAAACAGTCTCGACGAGTTAGCTCTAATATATCCAGTAAATGAATTTGAAATGATAAAAAGAGCACCGAATTAGGTTCGATACTCTTTTATCTATAACGTTATATAATTATTCATATTTAAGCGGGTCGCCTTCAAAAGACTCCTCTGCTACTTTGATCGAATCTGTTGGACACCCTTCGAAAGCATCCTCCATATCTTCCATCAAATCTTCTGGAACTACAGCTGTTCCCGTGTTATCATCTAAAATAACGAAGGCAATTCCTTCATCATCGTAATCGTAAATATCCGGTGCTGCCGCCCCACATGCACCGCAAGCAATACATGTATCTTGGTCAACGATGGTAAATTTAGCCATTATACTTCTCTCCTTTACTATCAATCCCAATAGCTTCTTACTTATTCTAAAACGCTTTTCCTCACATTTCAACCTAAATCACTTTAAATGGAGGAATAATCATGTATATACAACAAGTACTATTATCTATTTTTTCTTCAATGAATGGTCAGCGTTCTTCAAAAGCAGCCCTTCATTTGTTAAGGGGGAAGAGGTCAGGTCAGACGATTCAAGATGTAGGGACATTTCACCTTCACAAATATTTTGGTATCCTGCCGAAACTTTCTAAAAATACCTTTACTGATGAATTAAATCAATTAATTGATGCAGGCTGGGTTCATATAAATGATGGACAACAAGCAATTATAACAGCAAGAGGGAAGACGCTTCTTCAGCAATCTAAAGAGTTACTTTTTAATGGATGGTACTATCGTGGCAATGAACACATCTTTTTTAAGCGACTTTCGCTTGTAGTGCAAACTTTGTCGCATTTTCATGCAGGAGACTATCGTTTCATGCCACTCCAGAAAGATGAGGAAATTCAACACTTTGTAAAGCAGTTTTTAATGGGAAAGCCATATAAAGAGACTAATTTTAAAAACCAATTCAGAGATGAGTTGGAAGAATCTATCCAACAATTGCCGATAGATGACAAGCACAAGTTAACGATTGTTTTACGAATAACAGGGTATCGTTTATCAGGCTGGACATGGCAACAATTGGCGGAAGAGTTTGATGCAACTGAGTTAGATATGCAATTAATATTAATCGAGTCGTTACATATTTGGCTGGACGACCTGTATGCAAAGCGCAATCAATATCCCTTTTTACATCAACTGGCTGCAGGAATAAGGCTTGAAAATGTTTTAAATGATTCCACAAAGAAAACCGCAGATTTATATTATAATGGCTATACACCAGACCAAATCGCACAAGTCCGATCATTAAAAATCAGCACAATTGAGGACCATTTTGTAGAGATGGCAATGAATGATATAGATTTTCCACTCAATCAATTTATTAGCGAAGAGGATGCAAATAAAGCAAGAGATGTAATGCGACAGACTGGGAGCAAAAAATTAAAAGTTATACGTGAAAGTATTCCGCATTTGTCTTATTTCCAAATTCGATTAGTGATGGCGACAAAAGGAGGTTGAGCTTATGAAACTTGAAGATATTCTTTATCGGCATTTTGGTTATGAGGCGTTCAGAGAAGGACAAAAGGAAGTAATAGAAGCAATTTTAGAAGGACGAGATGCAGTGGCGCTACTGCCAACAGGAATGGGCAAGTCATTATGCTATCAGCTTCCGGGATATATATTAAATGGTCCCATTTTAATTATTTCTCCATTGCTCTCATTGATGCAAGACCAGGTAGATTCATTAAAAAGATTTGGAGAAAAGAGAGTGATAGCTCTCAATTCTTTTTTACAAGGCAGTGAAAAGTTACATGCACTTCAACGAATAGCTACTTATCGATATATATTTATATCTCCTGAAATGCTTGCAACCGACTCAATCCAGCGTGTTTTTCAAAAGATAGAATTCTCGCTCATTGTTGTAGACGAGGCGCACTGTATTTCTCAATGGGGATTTGATTTCCGCCCAGATTATTTGAAGATTGCCAGTTGGATTCCTAAGAGAAACAGACCCCCAATATTAGCCTTAAGTGCGACTGCTACAGAACAAGTGGTAATTGATATTAAAACATATTTGAAAATGATTCATCCATTTGAATATATCCACTCTGTTGAAAGGCCTAATATTCATTATGATGTCATTAATCTTCCTAGCGTTGATGAAAAACTACCATGGATTATTAATCATGTTGTGCAAACCGAGGGGCCAGGTATCATTTATACACAATCGCGAAAAAAAACTCTTCTTTATGCTGATGAGCTTCGAAAAAAACAGATTAGAGCAGCCGCTTACCACGCTGGAATGGAGATGGAAGATAGGCAGTTCATCCAACAGCAATTTCAATCAGGAGAATTAGAGTGGATATGTGCTACAACTGCATTTGGTATGGGAATCCATAAAGATAATGTATACCAAGTCCTCCACGACCATATACCTGCCACAATGGCGAATTATATGCAAGAGGTTGGAAGGGCAGGGCGTGATGGGAAAGATGCGCTTGCCATCTTGGTACATAGTCCAAAGGATGAAGATCATACCCGCTTTATCGTGACAGAGGATTTGCCTAGTTCATACCATGTGGAAGTATTTATGGAATATCAACGTCTAGAACAAGATCCCAAAAAAATGATTGATTTAAACCAAATTAGCGAAACGGGTTATCGTGTTTTGTCATATTGGATGACACAATTGCCAGCGGAAAAGGTTATCCAAAAGTTAGAAGATTTACGCAGACAAAAGGTAGAGCAAATCAGAGAGGTTGCAAACTTTGTAGAAGCTCAAAAATGTATGCGAGAAGGATTAGTTTCCTATTTTGGACAATCGTTGGAAGAGAAGCCGCCAAACTGCTGCCATTTTTGCGGCATTAATCACCAAGACATTGTCGCAAAAAGAGAATTTCATCCTGTATCAAGAAATCGACCATCATGGCAAGAACGGTTACAGGCACTTATGCCCTAGTAAGTTCGTTCATTTACAAGTACCTATTAATTCGTCATAATAGGAGAATAGAAGTTTTATTGAAATGGGGGATTTCCATGCCTCAAGATGATTACCGAGGAAAAATTGAAGAACATAGACAGGCAATTTATATTGAGCCGGAAGAAGAAGAGAAAAATCCTTCTAGAATGAAAAGAAGACATCAAAACGATGAGGGTAAGCAGAAAAAAAATCAAAGCAAACCTAAATTGCTAACAGCATTAGCAATTGTCTTTATATTAATTCCTATTTCCACCTTGATATATTTTAGTACTCTCTCACATGATAACAGTCATGAGAAAGCGGAAATAGAGAGTGACAGTGGTGTCCATATTGAGACCAATAGCGAGAAAGAAAAAGTAACTACTCAAGCGTCAAAAAAAGAGGAACAGGAGCAGCTAAAGAAGGAACAAGCCGCTCAAAAAGAAGCAGACCGAATAAATGCTGAAAAAGTGAAAAAAGAACAAGCTGCAAATGCCAAGCTTGAAGCACAAAAAGAGAAAGAAGAACAAGCCGCAAATGCAGAACTTGAAGCACAAAAAGTGAAGCAGCAACAGTTATATGAAGAAGCAAAGGCAGCTGGACGTCTCTATAATGTGAAGTCTGGCGAAACAATCGAAAGTATAGCAGTCCAGTTCTATGGCAGTGCAGCCGGAATTCCGATTATACAAGAAGCAAACGGTATTACAGGAAATAACGTTGCGCCAGGAACAACAATTGCAATACCAGCCCAAAAATAAATAAGATATTACATTAACTTTGATTTATTTTAGGCTAAATTCCTCTATATCTTGTAAATCGAGTCTGATTAAAGGACTTCACCTCAATTATTGTCAATTCAATTGAGGTGGGCAAAAGTCCGTCAACAAAAAATGCTTATAATTTAAAAGAGTGCGGGTATGTGGTAGAGGGCGCATGCCTGTTTTTTTATGGTATCCAGGCGTATAATGTACAATTAGACAATACTGTAAACTTAATATTGATTGTTTAAAGTTGCATATAGAGCTATCTCTGAAACAGAAAGAAATTTACAAGGAGTGACATTGTAGTGCTACAAGAAGAAGCGATAATTGTAGGCGGCGGTCCATGTGGCTTAGCTGCGGCTATTTCATTAAAACAGATTGGGCTAAATCCCATTATTATTGAGAAGGGAAATATCGTCAATTCGATTTATAACTATCCTACGCATCAAACGTTTTTTAGTTCAAGCGAAAAATTAGGAATTGGTGATATACCTTTCATAACTGAACAACAAAAACCAAAGCGAAATCAAGCATTGGTCTACTACCGTGAAGTTGTAAAAAGAAAAGACCTAAATATTCATCGCTTCGAAAGAGTTGAACAAGTAACGCCAAATGAGGGCAAATTTATTGTGAAAACAGATTTGGCTGAATATGAAACACCCTATGTTGTCATTGCAACAGGATATTATGACCATCCCAATTATATGAACATACCGGGGGAAGAGTTACCAAAAGTGTATCATTATTTTAAGGAGGGCCATCCCTTCTTTGATACGGACGTTTTGATTATTGGAGGTAAGAATTCTGCGATAGATGCAGGTCTAGAACTCCATAAAGCAGGTGCTCGTGTAACAGTTGCCTACCGCGGAGCGGAATACTCGCCGAGCATTAAACCATGGGTATTGCCAGATTTCGAAGCTCTTGTACGCAATGGCGAGATAAATATGATGTTTAATACACTCGTAAAAGAGATTACAGAGGATGAAGTAATATTATTGCAGGAAGGTAAAGAAGTTACTGTGAAGAATGACTTTGTATTCGCGATGACAGGGTACCATCCTGACCATTCATTTATTCAAAAAATGGGCGTAACGGAAGACAAAGCAACTGGTCGCCCTACATTTAATCCGGAGTCCATGGAAACAAATGTGCCGGGGTTATACATTGCAGGTGTGATTGCAGCAGGCAATAATGCTAATGAAATTTTTATTGAAAATGGAAAACTGCATGGAGACTTAATCGCAAAATCAATTAAAGAAAAACGCTAAAATAAATAACTAGGATTTTGTCATAAGTAAATATATATGATGTCCTAGCTTTAACAAAGCTATATTGGTTTTCTTTAGGTTGTATTGTTAAACAAATAATTGCTGTTAAAATTAAAAGACAGATTTACTCTACAAATGTGTGTAGAATAAATCTGTCTTTTGGATTTTATAATTTGTGAATTAAATCTGAACTAAGCTAGTCCCAGGGTGATCTTTTATGAATTAGATAACTTCAATTGATATTTTATAAGTATATTTTTTATGAACGATGCTCCTGCTGCCACCATTATTGTAACAAGAAGTATCCCAAATCCCATTACTGCAATTATTGGCGGTAGTGCATTTGCATAGTCAAGTATAAAGATTCCTAAGACATAGAAGACAATAATAACAAATGCACTGTATTTTATTCGATTTAATCCCTGAACAATGCGACTAGGATTGATAGATTGATACTCAATAATTTGAATCATAATCAGTGTCTCATATATCGCATAAAAAAAGGGCAGCGCTGTCGCATAATTCCTAATAAAACAGGATATTTTAGATATGTTACTTCTGGATGTATTAATACGGTTTCCTGGGCTACCTTCGGTAAAACAAACACACATAATAACAAAATGATTGTACCTATTAAAATGGTGACTGAACTTAAAATGGTGGAATTGATTTTTTGCATAGTATTCCCCCTTTTTTATATTTACCTTTATATTATAACGTATGAAAATTCAGAAAGTTCATCTGCTGAACATAAAGGAAAAAGAAATCCTGCAAAAACAGGATTTCCATATAATTTTTGATGAATGATGTATTTAGATGAAGAATTTCTTAACATTAATTGGTTTTTCCTCTTGGTTGAGACCGATCATTAACTTTAAGCGAGCCTTTTGTCCGCTTAAACCTGTTGCGAAAATAACGCCCATATCTTCTAGCATTCTGCCGCCGCCTTCATATCCATATACACCTTGCGCAATGCCATTAAAACAACGTGATACTAGAACAACTGGAATGCCGTGTTGTATTAATTTTTCTATAGTAGGCAGTATTGCAGGAGGAACATTGCCTTGTCCTAGTCCTTCTAATACTACACCATCATAATTGCAATCAATTGCTGAATGAAGAAGGTCTGCATCCATTCCTGCATATATTTTAAATAACGCAACTTTTTTATTCAAGCTATTTACTTCAACGTATTCTCTTTTCATTGGTGCTTGTTGAAAGTGGATTAATGTCTTTGTCACTAGTCCAAGCGGGCCATACTGCGGTGACTGGAAAGTGGAAACAGAGCTTGTAGATGTTTTTGTAACATTTACAGCTGAATGAAGCTCATCGTTCATCACCACAAGTACGCCTTTATTTCTTGCTTGATCAGACGAAGCAACTCTAACAGCTTCTACCAAGTTATAAACACCATCAGCACCTAGCTCATTTGATGAACGCATGGCACCTGTCAGTACGATCGGCATTTCTAAATTTGTTGTTAATTCTAAGAAATAAGCTGTCTCTTCTAACGTATCTGTGCCGTGGGTAATTACAACTCCGTCAACCGTATTTTTCTTAATGGTATCTATGATTAAATTGCGCAATTCAAGCATCTTTTTCGGTGTTATATGTGGCGATGGTAGATTGAAAGCTTCTATTTCAATTAGATCTGCAATCATCTCCAGTTTTTTGCTTTCTTGCATTAAAGGATTGTTTGTATCTGGGATGACACCTCCGTCCTCACTCATATGCATGGATATAGTGCCTCCTGTATGAATAAGCAAAACTTTTTTCTTCATAAAGTCCTCCTCGAAATTTCCTGTCATATCTTATAAAATAGTACTATAAATAGAGACGGGGTGCCTGACAAATGTTTGTTCTTTTATCCGTTTCCATTGCTCCGGCACTAGCGCTATTTAGTTTCTTTTACTTGAGGAACCAAATGGCAACAGAGCCTAGAACAACATTGTTTCATACATTTATATATGGTGCAATTTTAACATTTCCGATTTTATTTTTGCAATTTGTCGTAAATGAAGAAAAAATTTTTTCAAGTGTACTAATGCAAGATGTACTGTTTTCAGGAGTAGTGGAAGAGTTTTTCAAATGGTTTATATTACTAATCGCCATTTATCATCATATCGAGTTTGATGACCCTTATGATGGCGTTTTATACGGAGTCAGTATATCACTTGGATTTGCGACTGTTGAAAATATATTATACATCCTGTCATTCGGCTTAGATACGGCTTTTATGCGGGCTCTTATGCCTGTGTCTAGCCATGCCCTTTTTGGCGTTGTTATGGGTTATTATCTAGGAAGAGCAAAATTTACAGGAAGAAACAGCTCTATTCGTTACCAAGCAGTGTCTTTGGCTTTGCCAATGTTGCTTCATATTATTTTTAATTTCATACTAACAATAGAAGGAAAGTGGGCATATATCATGCTCCCATTTATGTTGTTTTTATGGTGGTTTGCTCTGCGCAAAGTAAAAATTGCACATAAGCAATTGGTTCAGATGCTTGCGGCACAGCAGAAATTTTAATAGAAAATAGCGAAATCAATTTTTAAAAATAGGTTGACTAGGATTGTTTGCTATATGTTCAAACAGCATCTCTTTAATCGAAAAAATAAAGAAAAGAAACAAAAGGCTTTTAGAATAATAAATTTCTAAAAGCCTTTTACTTTTTGTTTGTACTGAGGGGATTTTTTCTCTCAGTTTTTTTGTATAAAAAACATGCAAGAAACCATGCTTATAGAAAAGGAGCTGTCAATATGAGACGTTATCAAATGCTTTTGTTGGTTATTCTAAGTCTTTTTCTTACAAGCGTGGCCCCGAGGACAGGAGAAGCATTCTCCTCACAAATTATTACAAGAGGCGCGTTTGGCGATGACGTTATTGAATTGCAATCAAGACTTCAATACATTGGATACTATAAAGGAACGATTGATGGGAAATTTGGCTATAGCACATATTGGGCATTGCGAAATTTCCAGGATCAATATGGATTGCCGATAGACGGAGTGGCTGGTGCAACAACGAAGAAGAAGTTAGCATCGGTTTCAAACTATGATAAAGACTATGTAATGGAACAAATAAGAAAAGGAAATAAATTTACTGTCTATGGTGGCCAAAAGAAAACTACACAAGAAGGCACTGGTAATGGGGCAGATATGCAAATCCCAAGTAAATTTACGGAACAGGATTTGAAGCTGTTATCAAATGCAGTATATGGAGAGTCAAGAGGAGAGCCATATGAAGGACAAGTGGCTGTAGCTGCTGTGATATTGAATCGTTTGGAAAGCCCTGATTTTCCTAACACTGTTTCAGGTATCATCTTCCAACCTGGTGCATTTACAGCTGTATCAGATGGACAAATCTGGCTTGAACCGAACAAACAAGCGATGGAAGCAGTACTGGATGCAATGAATGGATGGGATCCCTCACAAAATGCCCTTTATTATTTCAACCCAAAAACAGCAACAAGTAAATGGATATGGACAAGAAAACAAATCACACAAATTGGCGAGCATATCTTCTGCATTTAGTAAAACTGGAGGTGAAAACGAATGAAAAAAACCATATTTTTATTAAGCTACGCACTAATAGTCTGCTTAATATTTATAGTAGCATCAAATAGAGAAAATAAGGAACTTCAATATCTACTGCACGGACAATATACGAATAAAATGGCAGATGCTTCAACACAACTAAATGAGTTACAGCAAGCTGTTCAGCAATCCTTAATGTATAAAGATACCACCGCACTGCATCAATCTTTACAAGATGTATGGCGCTTGTCATCTGATATTAAATATTCCATAGCGGATTTGCCGTTAGATCAAGAATTTACAAGCGAATGGATGAATTATCTTGGTCGACTAGGTAACAATGCAAAAATGACGATGACATCTAAGGAGAATGCTGATAAATGGCATGCCAACATAAAGAATGTTTCTGAAAACCTCACAAACTTTTCGAATGATTGGCAAGTAGCAACAGCACATGTGTTACAGCAAGATAACAATTATAAACATTGGCTAGAAGAACAAACGGCAGACCAATCAACGGGTAATTTTAAAAATATGGCTAAATCAATTAAGACATATAGAGAAAGTGATTTTCCGTTGACTGCTAGTGAATCAGATCATGAAAAGAGGAAAAACCTGCAAAAATTAGATGACCGAAAAATTAGCAAGAGCGAAGCGATAAATCGTTTTAAAGATATGTTCCCAGAGTTATCAAATGCCACTATAGCAGTGAAAAATAGCAGAAAAGGTGCACCGTATCCTTTTTATCACATTACTTTCACTAAAGGCGAACGCACAGGTTATGCGGATTTGACCGTAAAAGGCGGCCATCTTCTTTCCTATTTAGTTGAACGACCATTTGGACAAACTAGTCTTCCAATTCTAAAACTAAAAAAATTGGCAGATCAACATTTAAAAGAACTAGGCTATACCGATGTTGTTGAAACAGATGCAAGAGAAAATAGTGAAGTTTGGCACTTAAGCTACGCTAGAGTAGATCAATCAACCAAAGCGAAGATTTATGCGGATGGCGTACAAGTGAAAATAGCTAAAGATACTGGTGAAGTTGTAGGTCTTAATGGAATTGAGTACATTCAAAAAGAAAAAGTAAAACCGCAAACGATGAAGAAAATAGATTGGAACACATTCTTTAATAGCGATGCGGAAGTGATGGAAGAAGATTTAGCATATGTTGAGGATAAAGATTTTGTCGAGAGACTTTGTTATGAAGTAACAGTTAGAGTGAACGCCAATAAAACGCAGCACACATACAAAGTACTAATTGACACAGAGACAGGTGAGGTAATTAAAAACGAGCGACTGTCATAAAAAACATATATCAGTGGGGAACGAATCCTCACTGATTTTTTTGTAGGTCTAAAGGTGTCGGATGATTAAATATTATGTCGTTTTTAAATTCATAATGATAAAAATAAAAAAATATATAAATGCATTTTATGCTCTTTTCCTTTATGTAGAATGGATATAGCTAAATCGTCCAATCCGTGGCATAATAAAAACACAACTTATGAATCATAAAGGGAGATTGCTATGGAATTGAAAATAGGTACCAATATAATATTAGAATCAATTTCTTCCGATGTAAAAGATCGCCTTCGCGCTAAAATTGTAGAGCAAAAAAACAATATTCTCTACATTGATTATCCAACCAATATACAAACAAATAAGACCTCTTTTTTGTTAGAGGGTGGACAATATCGCGTTTCTTTTGTAGATGAAGCTAAAAACGCTTATGCATTTAAAACAGAAGTTCTTGGAAGAATTAAAAGCAATATTCCAATGATTATGCTGGCATTACCTGCTAACGATCAGTTTATTAGGATACAAAGGCGTGAATATGTTCGTGTAGCTACACCTGTTGATATTGCTGTAGAGTATAATCAACAGAATTATCAATATGTGGCGGAAGACATTAGCGCTGGTGGCTTAGCAATCAACATTCCCAAAATTGTACCATTTAAAGAAAATGATGAATTACAACTTATCATTGTCTTGCCATTTTCGAATTCAAATGAAGGAGTTAAATATGTCCATACCTCTGCAAGAGTCATTCGGATAATAGAAAAAGACCAAAGAATGTTGGCTACACTGCAATTTACAAATACGGATGACGTCGACCGACAATACATTGTAAGGTTCTGTTTTGAACGGCAATTGCAAAATCGCAAAAAGGAAACAAGCTTTTAGGGTATTTTGAAACTGTG
This sequence comes from Rummeliibacillus sp. GQ308, assembly GCF_059759115.1. Lineage (NCBI taxonomy): Bacteria > Bacillati > Bacillota > Bacilli > Caryophanales > Caryophanaceae > Rummeliibacillus > Rummeliibacillus sp. GQ308. Next base: position 991,897 of record NZ_JCAXDQ010000001.1, read on the forward strand.
AAGTTTTAATCTGTTAGTATAACAAATATTTAATTATGAATCGGAAAATAATAACAAGGAAAATGGACAAATGTTAAGTAAAATAATCACATTTGTTCGTTTTTTTATTACCTTAAATAAATTTATGCTAGCTTCATATTACTAAGGTTCTCCTTGCTGTTTGAACGCAGATTCAATATTGAGTAATGTTTCACTTTATCTTTTCACGGGCAATTGGTTTCTGTGTTACAATATGACGGAGAGAAGGGGTTGACATTTGAAGATGAATATACAAATCGCTATTGATGGTCCTGCAGGGGCCGGCAAAAGTACAATTGCCAAAATAGTGGCAGAAAAGCTTGGCTATACTTATATTGATACGGGCGCAATGTACCGTGCTCTTACATTAAAAGCATTGAACGAACATATAAATTTAGAAGATGCTAAAAGCATTACTGATTTGCTTACAAATACGAAGATCCAGTTAAAGCCTTCAAGCAATGGACAACTTGTATTTCTTGATGAGAAAGATGTATCGGAAGAAATCCGTTCTAATGAAGTGACCAAGAATGTATCGAAAGTTGCTAGTCATGCAACGATGCGAGAGATTATGGTAGATCACCAGCGTGAAATGGCAAAGCAGGGCGGTGTAGTAATGGATGGACGAGATATTGCTACCGCAGTGCTGCCAGAAGCAGAATTAAAAGTATTTATGTCAGCGACAGTGGAAGAAAGAGCTCGGAGAAGATATGAGGATAATAAACACCGAGGTATTGAATCATCATTGGAACAATTAAAATCTGAAATAGCAAAACGCGATAAATTAGACAGTGAGCGTGAAGCTTCTCCGTTGATTCAGGCACCAGATGCCATTTTCCTTGATACAACAGAGCTTTCTATTTCTGAAGCTGCACAAACTATTTTGGAATTAGCTAATGAAAGGATGGGCTAAATGGACTTTTACCAATTTGCTAAAACAGTTGTGTTTAATGTACTAAAGCCAATCTACCGCATGGAAGTTATAGGAAAGGAAAATTTTCCTGCAGAAGGCGGTATACTTTTATGCTCAAATCATATCGATAATTTAGATCCTCCAATGGTGGGTATTTGTTCACCAAGACCGGTCAACTTTATGGCAAAGGAAGAGCTTTTTAAAGTTCCTATTTTAAAATCCATTCTCCCTAAGGTACATGCATTTCCTGTGAAGCGTGGTTTAAGCGATAGGCAAGCATTGCGAGTTGCAATTGATACATTAAAAGACGGCCAAGTTGTTGGCCTTTTTCCAGAAGGTACTCGCAATAAAAGCGGTAAACTAGGCAAAGGTTTTTCGGGCGCTGGTTTTTTTGCATTGCGAGGAAATGCAAATGTGGTTCCATGTGCCATCATAGGTCCATATAAACCGTTTAGAAAAGTGAGAGTTGTATTTGGTAAACCAATCGATATGGAACCGTACAGAGAAACAAAGGCAAAAGCGGAAGAAGTAACACAAGTGATCATGGATCATATCCAGCTATTGCTAAATGAACATCATCCTGAAAATAAATAATATGTGATTATAAGGGTTAATTTTTGTTTTTACTAGCAAATTCTTATAAAATAGGAATTATACATTGTGAAGGAGGATTACATATGTCTGAAGAAATGAACTTAAACGAAGTAAACGAAATCCGTGAAGGCGATGTCGTAAAAGGCAAGGTCGAACAAGTGGAAGATAAAGTTGCAATCGTCACTATAGCTGGTGCACCGTTTGATGGCGTAGTGCCAATTAGCGAGCTATCTAGCTTGCATGTGGAAAAAGCTTCTGACGCTGTCTCCGTAAATGATGAATTAGAATTAATCGTAACAAAAGTTGAAGAACCCGATGATGCAAAGCCTGGTCAATACGTGTTGTCAAAACGCAAAGTTGATGCGAAAAAGGCATGGAAAGTTTTAGAGGAACAATTTAATAACGGCGAAATAATTGAAGCTGAAGTGAAAGATGTAGTGAAGGGTGGCCTTGTCGTTGATCTAGGCGTTCGAGGATTTGTACCAGCTTCACTTGTAGAAGATCACTTTGTTGAATCTTTCGACGATTACAAAGGAAAAACGTTAACATTCAAAATCGTAGAGATGGAAGAAGAGAAAAACCGTCTAATCCTATCTCACCGCGCAGTTTTAGAAGCCCAAAAAGCTGAGAAAAAAGGCGAAGTGTTAGGTGGTATTCATGAAGGCGATGTACTAGAAGGTACTGTTCAGCGTTTAGCTTCGTTCGGCGCATTTGTAGATCTGGGTGGCGTTGACGGCCTTGTACACATTTCTCAGGTATCTCACGAACATATTGATGATGTGGCATCCGTTCTTTCTGAAGGACAACGTGTTAAAGTAAAAGTTCTATCCGTTGATCCAGAACAAGAGCGTATTTCTTTATCTATTAAAGAAACACAAGAAGGCCCATGGACAAATATTGAAGAGAAAGCTCCAGTGGGTGCTGTTCTTACAGGGAAAGTGAAACGCCTAGTTGGTTTTGGCGCTTTCATCGAAGTATTCCCAGGTGTAGAAGGACTTGTCCATATCTCACAAATCTCACATAATCATATTTCCACTCCTCATGAAGCTTTAAAAGAAGGCCAAGAGGTAGAAGTGAAGGTTCTGGGCGTTGATCAAAACGAAAAACGGTTATCTCTTAGCATTAAAGCATTACTAAATAATGCAGCTGAAGAAGAAGTAACAGACTACGAAATGCCAGAAGAAACAAATGGATTTTCATTCGGTGATGTGATTGGTGATCAACTGAAAAATTTCTCAAAAAATAACTAATTAAAAGAAACAGACGCAAAGAATCGTTCTAGCGTCTGTTTTTTCTTGCAATGCATCAGTTTTTTGATAAAATAAAGATATATTGACTTGAATTGTAGGTGATGGTGACAGATCAGATGCCATCACCTTTTTTGTTGTATAATAGGATTAAGAAGTTGGAAGGATGAATTTAAAATGACGAAACCGATTGTCGCAATTGTCGGCCGTCCAAATGTCGGTAAATCGACTATTTTTAACAGAATTGTAGGTGAACGTGTGTCCATAGTGGAGGATATTCCAGGTGTGACGCGCGACCGAATCTATAGTTCTGCGGACTGGCTTACACATGATTTTAATATTATTGATACTGGCGGTATTGATATAGGAGATGAGCCGTTTTTAGAACAAATTCGCCATCAAGCAGAGATTGCCATGGACGAAGCAGATGTAATAATCTTTATGGTCAATGGAAGAGAAGGCGTAACATTGGCAGATGAGCATGTAGCCAAAATTTTATACAAAACAAAAAAACCAGTAGTACTAGCTGTTAATAAAATTGATAACCCTGATATGCGAGATATGATATATGATTTTTATTCATTAGGCTTCGGCGATCCATTCCCAATTTCAGGATCACATGGTTTAGGCTTAGGGGATTTGCTTGATGAAGTAGCTAAACATTTCCCAAATGAAGAAGAACAAGTATACGATGAGGATGTCATTAAGTTTTCATTAATTGGCCGTCCAAATGTCGGCAAATCTTCTTTAGTTAATGCCTTTCTTGGTGATAACCGAGTTATTGTCAGCGATGTTGCCGGTACAACGCGCGATGCCATTGACTCAAATTATGAATTTGATGGTCAAGAATATGTCATCATTGACACTGCTGGAATGCGCAAAAAAGGAAAAGTCTATGAGACAACAGAGAAATACAGTGTCCTTCGAGCCCTTCGAGCAATTGAACGTTCAGATGTCGTTCTGGTTGTTTTAAACGGCGAAGAAGGTATACAAGAACAAGACAAAAAAATTGCTGGCTATGCGCATCAAGCTGGTAAAGCTGTGATTATTGTTGTGAATAAATGGGATGTTGTAGAGAAAGACGAAAAAACAATGAATGAAAAAACAAAGGAAATTAGAGAACAATTCCAGTTTCTTGACTATGCACCTATTATTTTTGTGTCTGCTAAAACCAAGAAACGTGTACATTCCATTTTGCCAATTATTAATCGCGTCAGCGAAAATCATTCCATGCGGATTCAATCGAGCATCTTAAACGAAGTAATTTCAGATGCAGTAGCAAGAAATCCTGCACCAACAGATAAAGGTCGTCGCTTACGTATTTACTATGTAACCCAAGTAGCGATTAAGCCGCCAACATTTGTTGTCTTTGTCAATGATCCAGAATTAATGCACTTTACTTACGAGCGTTTCCTAGAAAACCGAATCCGCGAGACTTTTGACTTTGAAGGTACGCCGATTAAGTTGATTACAAGAGCGAGGGACTAATAACTATTTAATAGAAAGGGGCTTTTACATGAGTCGTGTAGCAGTGCTAGGAGCAGGTTCATGGGGGACATCATTAGCGATTGTTCTAGCAGAAAACGGGCATGATACATTACTATGGACACATAGAAAAGAACAGGCGGAAGAAATTAGCAACCAACATAGGAATGCTAAATATTTGCCGGAAACAATCTTGCCGGAGAATTTAAATGCGACAGATGATATGGAAAAGGCAATTTCACATGCGGAAATAGTTGTCATGGCTGTGCCTACTAAAGGTATCCGCGAGACTTGTAAAAAAATGCTCAAGACATTAGACAAAAAGGTCCTTTTTATACATGTCTCAAAAGGAATCGAACCTAATACTTTATTACGCATATCTGATATTATTAAAGAAGAAATTCCAGCTGAATTTATTGAGGAAATTGTAGTGTTGTCAGGTCCTAGTCATGCAGAAGAAGTGGTATTGCATCATCCTACAACAGTAGCAGCTGCATGTGAAGATATAGTAGCAGCTGAGCGAGTACAAGATTTATTTATGAATCAATATTTCAGAGTATATACAAATCAGGACGTCATCGGGGTAGAAATAGGCGGTGCCTTAAAGAATGTTATCGCATTAGCTGCAGGAGCCGTTGATGGTTTAGGATTTGGCGATAATGCCAAAGCGGCCCTAATTACTCGAGGTCTTGCCGAAATCTCCAGATTGGGCGTGAAAATGGGTGCTAACCCACTTACATTCTCAGGGCTGGCAGGCATGGGTGATTTAATCGTCACATGTACAAGTGTCCACTCCCGTAACTGGAGAGCTGGCCATATGCTCGGCAAAGGGTATACACTAGATGAGATTCTTGAACAAATGGGCATGGTGGTAGAAGGCGTTCGTACAACAAAGGCAGCCCATCAGCTTGCAGAGAAGTACGAAGTGTCCATGCCTATTGCAGAAGCGTTGTACAGCGTTTTGTTTGAGGATAAGAACCCTCGCCAAACGGTGGAAGAACTTATGCTTAGAGTGAAAAAGCAAGAATTAGATGCGTATTATCTCTAAACTTTGTTAACATCCATATTGTATAATGGAGTCATAAGATATTTTCAACGCTCTACGTATTTAGTGAATAGTCAAAATAAGAGGTGAGCAGCAGCCATCTCTTATTTTTTTAGGCTATCTCATATAGGGTTTGACTGAATGTACATAAGAAAGGTGGTTGTATCGTTGTCAAATTTAGTGCTTCTTGCAAGTACAGGCATATCCGGTATGACAATGATGTGGATTTCTTTTTATTCCATTGGTTTTATGCTTGTCGCATCAGGACTCATTTATTTAAGCAGACAAAAGATAAAAAATCGAATTATCAGTTCAATTGTCGCGTTGATTGCGTATATTTTTTTAATAATTGGCTTTTTGACAATGGTATTTGTTGTAATGTCATTTTAAAATAAATGAATGAGGGAAAGTTTATGAAAAAATATAGCTTATTATTATTTGTTGCATTACTTACAGTGGTATTGGCCGGATGTATGTATCCAGATAAAGAGAAAGTAGAAAATCAAGTGCCAGATGAAGCACAGCTATTAACAGTCCAAAAGACTATTAATCAATTCAGAAAAGATACAGGCGGCTTATTGCCGATTCAGAATCGTGATCAAGATGTAGACCAATATATCAAGTACCCAATAGATTTTTCAAAGCTTATAAGTGGCGGATATATTCCGAAAGCTCCAGGCAATTCTTTTGAAAAGGGTGGAATATATCAATATGTAATCTGGCATGCAGAGAGCAAAAAGCCCAAAGTAAAATTAGTCGATCTGCGGGGCACTGAAATTATCCGAGAGATGAATATTAAAAAAGGTGTAAATGGATTTGTGCCAATTGCGGGCCAAATCAAGGATGATATTTATCAAATAGATTATAAAAAAATGGGCTATAAACAAGCCCCTACTGTTCCTAGCCCTTATTCAAATACCAATCTGCCCTTTATAGTAAAAGGAAGTGGCGAAATTTGCATTGATTATTCTATTGAACTGCAAAGAATTCTTGATAAAGAAAAGCCAAATGTGAAAAGTGGTGAAGACATCAGACACCTTTTATCGGATCGCTATGAGGTTTTGCCTGCCTATTCTTTGCCTTATACAGTGAATGACAAACAAGAAGTCGAATTTCTTACAGATTCGAAAAGAAAATAATAATTTACCTTTTTAAAAAGCGTTTCATGACTTGTGCATGAAACGTTTTTTGCGTGCATAGGATATAGTGCTGAGAAAAAGGGGGAAGAAAAACATGTCACAAGAAGTGTACGAGCAAATGGCAACAAGAACGAACGGCGATATTTATATTGGTGTAGTAGGACCTGTAAGAGTAGGTAAATCAACGTTTACAAAGCGTGTTATGGATATTATGGTATTACCGAATATGGAAGATGAAAAAGAAAGACAACGAGCACAAGATGAGCTGCCACAAAGCTCGCCTGGTCCAGTCATTATGACAACAGAACCTAAATTTGTCCCAGCGAATGGCGCGCAAATTTCAGTAGGCAATCAGGATATGCCTTTTAAGATTAGATTCGCAGATTGTGTAGGATACATTATTGATGGAGTGAAAGGCTATGAAGATGAAAATGGACCAAAGTTGGTACATACACCATGGCACAACGACCCGATTCCATTCCAAGATGCAGCTAAAATTGGTACAGACAAGATTATACGAGAGCATGCTAATATTGGTGTTGTAATGACGACTGATGGTACAGTTAATGGCATTCCGCGTGAATCTGTCCGTCAGGCGGAGCAAGATATTATTGATCAATTACAAGAAATCGGCAAACCATTTGTCATTGTAGTGAATAGCAAAATGCCAGCGCATACGACTGCTAAAGAATTATGTGATGAACTACATGAGAGGTATAATGCACCAGTCATTTCTACATCAGTAGATCAAATGACGCTAAATGAGGTAAAACATATCCTAGAAGAAGCATTATATGAATTCCCAATTAAAAAATTGGAAATGGAAAAACCGGATTGGTTGGATGTACTAGAAGAGAATCATGAATTAAATAAATTGATCAAGCAATCAATTGACAATTGGAAGCAATCTGTCAATAAAATTAGAGATATTGAACGCTTGACAAAAGAATTGCTTGATGAGGACTTCATTGCGTCAGCACAGGTGAAAAGTGTAGATGCGGGATTAGGGCATGCGATAATTAGCTTACAACTGAAAAATGATATTTTCAAAAATATCTGTGACGAATGGCTGGAAGAGCCTATCCAAAGTAAGAAGGATTGGTTATTATTTATAAAAGAATCGCAACAAGCGAGAAAATCTTATCAACGCTTCCATGAAGCGATTGAGCAAGCGCGGAAGGATGGTTATGGTGTAACACTGCCGACCCTTCAGGAATTCGAACCGTCAAGACCAGAGATTATTAAACAGAATAATTTCTTTGGTGTCCGCATGGAAGCAAAAGCACCATCTTATCATATTTTACGTATTGATATGGCAGCGGAATTCGCACCGTTGATTGGATCAGAGTTCCATAGCCAGCAGCTGCTGAAAGATTTAACGTATGCCTTTTTACATGATCGGGATGCATTATGGGAAACGCAATTATTCGGCACACCATTGTTTGAAGTAATGAAAGAAAGCATTGCTTACAAGACAGATGCAGTTCCTAAACATGCAAAAGCAAGAATGCGCCAAACGATAGAAAAAATGGTCAATAAAGGCGATTCAGGCATGGTAACATTTATTTTATAAATACAATATATATTAACCATTTAATAAATGAATCTGGACTGAAGATTTATTTATCTATATAAAGAAAATAGTTTATAAATTGAATAAAAGGAACAATGAAGGACTATTTACAGTATGTAAGTAGCCCTTTTTTTATGGTGTTTTTCATGTATCTATATGTAAAATAGATATCATATATTTGCTTTAATTGTACATATTTTACTGTCGTATACTTCATTTAAACATGCTATATTGGTTAAGACAGGCATTATTATTTGCTTAAAATCAACAAATGAAGTATAAATATTGTTGCACAGTAAATAGTGTTGTGATAATCTTTTTACATGATTTAGTGGTATGCCTTTTGAGAGGAGGTGAATGGTGTGAATAAAACAGATTTAGTAAACTCTGTTGCAGAAACTGCAGAACTTTCTAAGAAAGATGCAACAAAAGCAGTTGACGCAGTATTTGAATCTATCCAAGCAGCTCTTGCAAAGGGAGATAAAGTACAATTAATTGGTTTTGGTAACTTTGAAATCCGCGAACGTGCGGCTCGTAAAGGACGCAATCCTCAAACGGGTGAAGAAATCGAAATCGCTGCAAGCAAAGTACCTGCATTCAAGCCAGGTAAAGCGCTTAAAGATGCAGTAAAATAATTTTGCATCTGTTACATAGAGTAGCCAATATAACTGGCTACTCTTTTTGTATAATTAAGAGTGAACAGGACTAACTATACATAAAAAGATATTACTTAGTGGGATGGGCTAAGAATAATATAGGTTTATTCAAGTTTAGAAAATGAAATAAATCCGTTTTCATATTTTGCGATTAGAGGTCTTGTATGTTAATCTCATTTTGAGACTTTTTTAGAAGCATAGGGGGTTACCATGATTAATATTAAAGAAGAGAAAATTGATCATTCAAATTCGAATGTTGACTTAAATAAAATTGAACAAGCAGTAAAAATGATACTTGAAGCAGTAGGAGAAAATCCTGATCGTGAAGGATTATTAGATACGCCAAAACGTGTGGCGAAAATGTATGCAGAAATGTTCCAAGGACTTCATATAGATGCTAGAGAGTATTTTAAAACAGTTTTTCATGAAGAGCATAATGAAGTAGTGTTAGTAAAAGATATACCATTCTATTCTATGTGTGAACATCACTTAGTACCTTTTTATGGTAAAGCTCATATTGCTTATTTGCCAAAGGATGGAGTTGTTGCAGGTCTAAGCAAGCTTGCGCGAACAGTTGAAACTATTTCACACCGTCCACAATTGCAAGAACGTATTACAAGTGAAATTGCCGAAACAATGATGGAGATGCTAGAGCCGGAAGGTGTTTATGTTGTGGTGGAAGCAGAACATATGTGTATGACTATGAGAGGTATTAAAAAACCAGGTGCAAAAACGGTTACATCTTCAGCAAAAGGAATCTTTTCAGAAGATGATGTGAAACGACAAGAAATACTATCATTCATTAAAATGGCTTAATTTACGCCTTTTTTTATGGTATGATAGGAAAAGGAAATTCGAATACAAGGAGACTCTTCAAATGGGCCAAAATGATTATGTAGTAATACGTGCAAAGGAAGATGGCGTCCATGTGATCGGTTTGACTCGCGGGAATGATACAAAATTTCACCACTCGGAGAAACTGGACGAGGGTGAAGTAATGATCGCGCAATTTACAGAACACACTTCAGCGATGAAAATTCGAGGCAAAGCAGAGATTCAAACAGCATTTGGTATTGTTGAAAGCGATGCGAAAAAATAAAATTATAGCCCGTTTTACTATCTCTGGAAAATAAGGTGTTGAAAGATTGATTGGGCCATGCTGTAGCAGTAGGTGAAAAAAGCCCCAATTGGCCTTTTACATTGTTAGAACGAGATAAGTAATACAGTATAGCAACAGGAAATGAACTGAATGGAGAAAAGTTTATGAATGCAGCAATTTTAGAAGAACATTTATTACAATCAAAAAATAATATATTAACCAAATTGCATCATAGAACGCTCCTGCAGTATACAGGCCAGCCAATTATTTTTGATGGACAACTTCGCTATATATTATTGCCAAAATTGAACGGCGAACATTGGCCGAAAAAAATAGAACAGGCTGTAAACGCAGTTGCTATGGTTTATGCCGCATTGAATGGCCATGAACAAATCAACGAACAAGATGCTGCCACAAAAAGGCAGCAACTAACAGTTCTTGCTGGCGATTACTATAGCGGTATGTATTATGCAACACTTGCAAAAATTCCTGATATTGAGCTTGTTCGTTCATTGTCTGAGGCTGTCGCAAAGAGCAGCGAATCAAGGACTGCTTTATATGAGCCTATGAAGCGTTCGATGGATGAATGGTATAAGATTCTAGAAGTGATCGAATCAACGATTACGTGCCAGTTTTTGAAGCGTTTTAATCTAGACAGTTATATTGAAATTGTCAAAAACGGACTGGTTTTGGAACGACTTAAACGAGAATTACAGTCTTTACAAGAAAAGCATATGAAAACGCCATTCCTGAAAATACTAGAACAGCAGCAAGAGTATGCAGGCATGAACAATGAACAAATTTTAAGACGGCTAATCTCTAACCTTTCATCTAGGCTAATACGTATTATTACAGCTTCTCCGATCTTACAAGATGAAGTGAAAACATTTATGTTGCAGCATGTTGAAGTAAATGTAGAGGCACAGATTACGATGAAAGGTGTTGAGTAGAATGGCTCAATCTAAAGAAGAGCGCGTACACGCTGTTTTTGAAAATATTTCAGATAGCTATGATAAGATGAATTCTGTCATTAGTTTTCAGATGCATAAAAATTGGCGTAAAGATACAATGAGACGCATGGCTGTAAAACCAGGTTCTCATGCGCTAGACGTCTGCTGCGGCACTGCAGATTGGACAATTGCGCTTGCTGACGCAGTTGGAGAGAATGGCCATGTCACAGGGCTAGACTTCAGCCAAAATATGCTGAATGTAGGCATTGAAAAAACAAAGAATATAAAACAAATAGAGCTAATACAAGGAAATGCGATGGAACTGCCATTTGATGATAATACGTTTGATTATGTAACAATTGGGTTTGGTCTTCGCAATGTACCTGATTATATGCAAGTTTTAAAAGAAATGCACCGTGTGGTAAAACCGGGCGGCAAGGTTGTATGCCTTGAAACATCACAACCTGAAATTCCAGGTTATAGACAATTGTTCCGCTTTTATTTTCACTATATTATGCCGTTATTTGGCAAGCTTTTTGCTAAAAGTTTCAATGAATATTCTTGGTTGCAAGAATCTGCAAATGATTTCCCAGGGATGAAAGAATTGAAAAAAATGTTTGAAGCTGCGGGCTTACAAAATGTAATATACAAATCATATAGTGGCGGAGCAGCTGCTATGCATATGGGCATAAAAAAAGAAATTTAGTGTAGGGGATGTTTAGACGCGTGGAAAAGATGAAGTTAAAGCTTCTTTATGCTGATCTGCAATCAGACATAAGAGTCATCGAAAAAGAATTAGAAACAGCGTTGGATTCATCTTCACACTATTTGAAAGATGCCTCTCTCCATTTGCTGAAGGCTGGCGGAAAACGTATTCGACCTGTCTTTGTGTTGCTCGGTGCAAAATTTGGCCAATATAATATAGATGATATGAAAAACGTAGCTGTGCCACTTGAGTTAATACATATGGCATCGCTTGTACATGACGATGTCATCGATGACGCTGAGCTGCGTAGAGGGCGTCCTACTGTTAAATCCCAATGGAATAATCGTGTTGCTATGTATGCTGGTGATTTTATTTTTGCAAGGGCATTAGAATATATGACGAATATTCAAAATGAAAAGGCTCACCAAATTCTATCTAAAACGATGGTGGAAATTGTGCAAGGAGAAATCATTCAAATTGAGGATAAGATGCATTTAAACCAATCTATCCGTGATTATTTCCGTAGAATTAAACGGAAAACTGCATTGCTTATATCCTCAAGCTGTCAGCTTGGTGCTGTAGCCGCTGGAGCAGATGATAGCGTAGCACATCACTTAAAGAAGTTCGGCTACTATGTAGGCATGTCATTCCAAATCATTGATGATGTTCTGGATTTGACAGCTACAGATAAACAGTTAGGGAAACCCGCAGGCAGCGATTTACTTCAGGGGAATATCACATTGCCTGTCTTATTGGCGAAAAACGATTCAGCTATTCGGCCATATATTGAAAAAGCATTGAACGGCGATATGAAAGAAGATGAACGACAAGTTTTCTTGAAAAAAATGCGCAGCTCTAATGCAATCAACGATGCCTATCATATAAGCAACTTATATTTGCAAAAAGCTTTAAAAGAAATTGAAGAATTGCCAGCCAATTCTGTGAAAAAGTCTTTAAAAGATATTGCTTTATATATGGGGAAACGCAAATTCTAAAAATTGTTGAACATTCAAGCGTTCAATGATACTATTTTCAAGTAGGGTTTTTACCCTAGAACATCTTAAGGAGTTGTAATATTTAATGGCTATCCAAAAAACATTTTTAATGGTTAAACCTGACGGTGTAAAACGCCAACTAGTTGGTGACATCGTTGATCGATTTGAACGCAAAGGTTTCGTACTAAAAGGTGCTAAACTTATGCAAGTATCTCAAGAATTAGCTGAAAAACACTATGCTGAACATGCGGACAAGCCATTCTTTGGTGAGTTAACTGAATTCATCACATCTGGTCCTGTATTTGCAATGGTATGGGAAGGCGAAAACGTTATCTCTGTAGCTCGTCTAATGATGGGTGCTACAAACCCTGAGCAATCAGCACCTGGCACAATTCGTGGTGACTACTCAACAACTTTATCTCACAATGTGATCCACGGTTCTGATTCATTAGCTTCAGCAGAACGTGAAATCGGTCTATTCTTCACAGAAGAAGAAATTCACTAATATCAAGAAAACTGTTCACTCAAATGAACAGTTTTTTTATTTTTCTTCAAACTCTATTAATAGACCATTTCCGATTTGGAACTAATTAGGTATAATAAACCTAGGTCTAAAGAGAGGGAAGAGCATATGACGGATTATGAAGGATTTATCACAAATATTAAACGCAAAACAAACATTGATTTGGCTTTATATAAAGAAGCCCAGATGAAAAGAAGATTAACATCCCTATATGAAAAAAGAGGATTTAAAAATTTCAATGATTTTTATAAGGGAATTGAAAGAGATCAACAATTATTAAATGAATTTTTAGATCGAATGACAATAAATGTATCTGAGTTTTATCGTAACGGCAAACGGTGGGAAGTTCTCCAAAATAAGATATTTCCAAGATTGTTAAAAGAGAATAGAAAACTAAAAATATGGAGTGCAGCCTGCTCAACGGGAGAAGAACCATATACTATCGCTATGGTCTTATCAAACTATCTTCCTTTATCGCAGATTTCAATTATAGCAACTGACCTTGATGAAAATGCAATAGCAAAAGCAAAAACTGGGATATATCCAGAACGGTCGCTAGCAGAGGTAACTACAGCCATTAAAGAAAAGTATTTTGTGAAAAACGGGATGTTCTACCAAGTGAAAGATGAAATAAAACGGACAGTGACCTTCCGCAAACATAACTTGCTCAAAGATCCATATGAACAAAATTATGATTTGATTGTGTGCCGCAATGTAATGATCTATTTTACAGAAGAAGCAAAAGATCAAATATACCTAAATTTTAGTAAAGCGCTTCGACCAGGTGGAGTATTATTTGTTGGTAGTACAGAGCAAATCTTTAATCCATCTAAATATTCGTTTGATATTGAAGATACATTTTTTTATAGCAAGGCATAAGTTGAAGGCGCTTTCGTTTTATACGGAAGGCGCTCTTTTTATTAATCACAAATTTATCCGTCTGTTCATGCTTTTTTGAGTTAAAATATGTTATAGTGAAAAACATACACTTTAACGAGTTGAAGGGGGAAAGTATATGCGTTATTTAACAGCAGGAGAGTCGCATGGACCACAATTAACTACTATTATCGAAGGAATACCAGCCCAATTAGAGCTAACAACAGAACAGATTAATAAAGAACTTAAACGTCGACAAGGTGGCCATGGAAGAGGGCGCCGCATGCAAATAGAAACAGATACTGTAGAGATTGCTTCAGGTGTTCGACATGGCAAGACGTTAGGGTCGCCGATTGCGCTAATTGTCAAAAATGATGATTGGAAACACTGGACAAAAATTATGGGTGCGGACCCTTTGCCAGAAGATATAAACCCAGATGAGATTAAAAGAAAAATTACGAGACCACGCCCAGGACATGCAGATTTAGTAGGCGGCATTAAATACGGACATAGAGACTTAAGAAATGTATTAGAACGCTCATCGGCAAGAGAAACGACTGTGCGTGTAGCAGTTGGCGCTGTAGCAAAAGTTTTACTAAATGAATTAGGCATCCATATTGTATCGCATGTAACAGAAATCGGTGGTGTCATTGCAAATCCTGAAACGACGATGAATAAAACAGTTCATGAAATTCGTCAAATCATTGAAAATGATCCATGTTATTGTGTAGATCAAGATGCTTCTATTAAGATGGTAGAAGCAATTGACGCAGCTAAAAAAGCGGGAGATTCGATTGGCGGCGTTGTAGAAGTTATAGTAGAAGGTGTACCAGCTGGAATCGGTTCGTATGTCCATTATGACCGTAAATTGGATGGTAAATTAGCTGCGGCTATGATGAGCATCAATGCCTTTAAAGGAGTGGAATTTGGTCTTGGTTTTGAAATGGCTCATTTAAAAGGGAGCGAAGTGCATGATGAAATTCTCTGGAGTCCTGAAGAGGGATACACAAGGAGAACCAATCACTTAGGTGGTCTAGAAGGTGGTATGTCTACTGGGATGCCAATCGTAGTTCGTGGAGTAATGAAGCCTATTCCGACATTATATAAACCCCTTCAAAGTGTTGATATTGATACTAAGGAAGATTTTAAGGCAAGTGTCGAGCGTTCCGATAGTTGTGCTGTACCTGCTGCTTCAGTTGTGGCAGAACATGTTGTAGCTTTCGAAATAGCAAAAGCTATCGTTGAACATTTCCATAGCGACCAGCTTGGCCAATTAAAAGACCAAATAAATGAGATGAGAAAAATAATGAAGGAGTTTTAGTGATGAAAATTCCAATTCATACTCCCTCCCGTAGCTATAATGTGTATATAGGTCAGGGAGACCTTGAAGAAGCTATAAAAACGTATCAACAATTCATCGTAGAAAGGGACAAGGTAATTGTATTTACGGACGAAAATGTTTGGCGAATATATAAAGACGCATTTACAAAAAGTTTCCCTTTTCCATTCTCTGTATTTGTTTTGCCAGGCGGAGAAGCATGCAAAACATTTGAGCAATACTTAGCCGCACAGACATTTTTGTTAGAACAAAAGTGTACACGTAAATCAATGCTGTTTGCTTTTGGTGGAGGAGCAGTTGGCGATCTTACAGGCTTTGTTGCTTCCACTTTTATGAGAGGAATTCCGATCATTCAATTGCCTACGACCATTCTTGCCCACGATAGCGCAGTAGGAGGAAAGACTGCGATAAATCATGCTTTAGGCAAAAATATGATAGGAACCTTTTATCAACCAGAAGGTGTCATATTCGATATTGAATTTTTAAAAAGCTTGCCAGCACAAGAGGTAAGATCAGGAATGGCTGAAGTAGTAAAACATGCACTTATTTCTGACATGGTCTGGTTACAGGAATTAATGGAGCTTCCGCCAATGTTCAATCTAGATGAAGAGAAAACGATGGGCTATTTAGAACAGGGGATTCGTGTAAAGGCAAATATAGTAGCCCAAGATGAAGAAGAACATGGCGTACGAAAATTTTTAAACTTTGGCCATACATACGGCCACGCACTAGAAGCAGCATTTGGCTTTGGGAAATTAACGCACGGCGAAGCGGTGATGATCGGTATGGTATATGCTTTATTGCTAAGCGAAAAGTATGGTCAAATATCACGCTCATTTACGAAAGAATTTCTTTTGTTTGCTATACGTAATAAATATCCTGTAGAATCTGTTGCTAATTTTAGTTTTGATGAATTATTTGAGTTTATGCAAAAGGATAAAAAAGCTGAAGATGGTGAACTGCAGTTTGTACTTTTAAAGGATATCGGTAAACCATTCACTCAGCGAATATCCCGTAGTGAGTGTCAAGAAACAGATCTTCTTTTAAGAGAATTAATAGAGGGGGTATCATATGATTAGAGGAATACGAGGCGCCAGTACAATCGCTTATGATAATCCAGCATTAGTAATGCAGGAAACAAAGAATTTAATGGAGCGAATAATAAAGGATAATGAGGTGCTTCCGGAGAATGTTGCATCAGTGATTATTTCTACAACTGCAGATATCGTTTCAGCTTTTCCTGCTAAAGCTGTACGGTCACTTCCGAAATGGGAGTATGTTCCCGTTATGTGTACACATGAGATGAATGTGCCAAACGGGCTTCCCTTATGTATTCGAGTACTAGTACATGTGAATACAACTGTCCCACAAAATGAAATTAAGCACATCTATCTGAATGAGGCTGTAAAATTAAGACCAGATTTGACAAAATAATAGATATAGAAGGAGAGAGTGCAATGAAATGGAAGAAAGAAATTGAGGGGCTAAAAGCATATCAGCCAGGAAAGTCGATTGAAGCAGTTCAGAAAGAATTCGGACTAAGCACTATTCATAAGCTTGCTTCAAATGAAAATCCATATGGCTGTTCGCCCAAGGTGCAAGAATTCTTAGCAAAAGAAGCATTCAACTTTGCTTTATATCCAGATGGAGCAGCAACTGATATGCGGTCAACCATCTCAGAGCATTTAGGTGTTAGTGGTCGAAAGCTTATTTTTGGCAATGGGTCTGACGAATTAATTAGCATTATATCAAGATCGCTTCTTCGTCCAGGGGTTAATACAGTAATGGCAAAGCCGACTTTTTCACAGTACGCATTAAATGCAAGAATTGAAGGAGCAGAAGTACGCGAGGTTCCTTTGAAAGACGGTACTCATGACTTAGTAGAGATGTTTGAACAGATAGATCATGAGACAGCAGTCGTATGGCTATGCAGTCCAAACAATCCAACAGGGGTTGTGATTGATGACAGTGCCCTTACAGCATTTCTTGACAAGGTTCCTCAGGATGTATTAGTGGTCCTAGACGAAGCTTATTTTGAATATATAACAAACCCTACATACAGAAATACGCTTTCGTATATAGATGAATATCCTAATCTACTTATCCTACGTACATTTTCTAAAGCTTATGGATTAGCCTCTTTCCGAGTTGGCTATGGAGTGGCTTCAGAACCGATTATTGCTAAATTGGAACCTGTTAGAGGACCATTTAACACTACCGTATTAAGTCAAGCCGTAGTAAGTGTAGCAGTTGAGGATCAATCCTTCATTGATATGTGCAGAAGTGAAAATGAAAAGGGTAAACAGCTAATAGAGAAATTCTGTACAGCGCATAATCTTCATTTTTATCCTTCAGATACTAACTTTATTTTAATGGAAGTGAAGACTGACAGTGATATAGTCTTCCAAAGACTAATGGAAAAAGGGTATATTGTAAGAAGCGGCAATGTACTTGGCGTACCAGGGTATGTACGGGTGACGATTGGTACGCAAGAACAGAATGAAGGCTTCTTGAGACAGTTAACAGATGTCCTTAAAGACCAAGGCGTTGCAATATGAAGAAAACTATTCTCATTGTCGGTTTAGGATTAATTGGCGGTTCCGTTGCGGTTTCATTACGGAAGTCCCCTAATCTACATGTGATTGGCTATGATATAAACGAAAAGAATACTGATGCCGCCTTAGAACTAAATATTATCCAAGAAGGAACATTGGATCCTAAAAGTACATCAGAAAGAGCTGACATAATACTATTTGCAACACCTGTAAATGCTACGTTAAACTGGCTAGACTTAATAAAGGACTGGCCACTAAAGAAAGATGTAATTATTACGGATACAGGTAGCACAAAAACATTAATTATGGAAAAAGCGTGTGAACTAAGGAAATTAGGAATAACTTTTATTGGCGGGCATCCGATGGCGGGCTCGCATAAAAGTGGCATCTCAGCTGCAAAGCCATATTTATTTGAAAACGCCTATTATTTGCTGACCCCTCTAGAAAGTGAAGAGGAAGCAACAATACAAAGGTTAAAAGAAATACTTTCTTATACAAAGGCCAAGCTCTTAACTGTATCAGCAGCATCTCACGATCAAATGACAGCTGTAGTGAGCCATTTCCCTCATATTGTGGCAGCTTCATTAGTGAATCAATTAAAAGAAGAAAGCACGCAAAACGAAACTACAAAAATGTTAGCGGCTGGAGGATTCAGAGACCTCACAAGGATTGCCTCTTCAAACCCGAAGTTATGGCGTGATATCACAATGCAAAATCGAATTCAGATACTTGCTCAATTGACTAGTTGGCAAAAGGAAATGGCTAAAGTAAAAGAGGTTCTTGAAACGGGCAACGCGGATGAAATTGAAATGTTTTTTTTCGATGCAAAAGAATATAGAGATCAGCTTCCGAGTACAAAAGGGGCTTTATTTTCTACATATGATTTATCAATTGATGTCCCTGATTACCCAGGTAGCATTGCAGAAATTACTGCTTATTTTGCAGAAGAACAGATCAGCATTACAAATATTCGTATTATAGAAACACGAGAAGACGTATATGGTATCCTTGTGGTTAGTTTTCAAAACGAAGAAGATCGCGGAAAAGCAGCAAGTTGTATTAAGCGCCGTACCCAGTACGATGTTTATATAAGATAAAGAGGCAGGTGTTTTGATTATGAATCAAATGAATTTAGACTATCATAAACCAAGCTTGCATGGAGAATTGAGTATACCGGGGGATAAATCGGTCTCACATCGAGCGATTATGTTCGGTAGTATGGCGAAAGGACGCACGACAGTTAGCGGATTTTTGCTAGGCAATGATTGTTTGAGCACTATCGATTGTTTTCGAAAACTCGGTGTTAAGATAGAAGTAGAAGGCACGAATGTTGTGATTGAAAGCAAGGGGATGGCCGATTGGGTAGAACCGACAGACATCCTGGATACAGGCAACTCAGGGACGACAACCCGTTTGATGTTAGGGATATTAGCTGGTTCCAAATTACACACTGTCTTGAATGGCGATGCTTCTATTGGGAAGAGGCCAATGAGACGAGTGATAGATCCTTTACGCTTGATGGGAGCGCAAATTAATGGCAGAGAGAATGGCCAGTATACTCCGCTAGCAATCAAGGGTAATCCATTGCAAGCAATTGAATATACAATGCCAGTCGCTAGCGCTCAAGTGAAATCTGCTATTTTGCTTGCAGCAATGCATGCACGCGGAACAACTACCATTTATGAGAAGGGTTTAACCCGTGATCATACAGAGAGAATGCTAAGACAGTTTGGCGCAGAAATTATAGCTGAAAATGGAACAATTTCATATAAAGGCGGCCAAGACCTCATCCCAGCTCATGTTGAAGTGCCCGGTGACATCTCATCAGCCGCCTTCTTTTTAGTAGCAGGAGCACTTGCAAAAAATAGCAATGTTATACTTCATAATGTTGGGCTAAACCCGACGCGGGCAGGCATTCTCACTGTGCTGCAAGAAATGGGTGCAGATATCGAGGTTTCCAACGTAGATGACCATGCTTATGAGCCTAGAGGAACAATTACAATTAGCACATCTACTTTAAATGGCATAACGATTAGCGGGGACTTAATTCCATTATTAATCGATGAAATTCCAATTATTGCTCTTTTAGCTACACAAGCGCAAGGAAAGACGATTATTCGGGATGCAGCAGAACTAAGAGTCAAAGAAACAGACAGAATTGCTGCTGTTGTATCTGAATTAAAAAAACTTGGAGCAGATATAGAAGCTACAGAAGATGGCATGATTATCCAAGGAGGAAAACCACTCCATGGCGCATCGCTTCAAACATATGGGGACCATCGTATAGGCATGATGGGTGCAATCGCAGCATTGATAACTGAAGGAGCTATTCAGTTAGATGATAGCGACTGCATTGCAGTGTCCTATCCGAACTTCTTCGAAGATTTAGAGACTATTTTACAATCACGATAATTAATACGAAAAATGTTTTTTTCTTGTACCAAAAGAGACACTCATGTAGCATTAGAATGAATCCTTATTTATTTGTAGAAACTAAGTTTATATATCAGGATTTAAAAATTAATGTTAAAACAGGTGACAATATGGATATTGAAAAAAAAATGATAGATGCGATTCAGCAAGGGGATTTAAAAGAAATTCAAGATTTGCTTGGAGACGTATTATTAAAAGTTAATCCCGATATGCAATATGAGATTGCAGGTCTACTGATTAATTTCGGATTTTTAGATGAAGCAGATGAACTATTGGAACATTTACAATATGTTTTCCCAGATGAGGTTCAGCTTAAGATTGATAGGGCCACTCTTTTAATGGAGCGTGGCGAAGAAGATCAGGCACTTGAATACCTAATGTCTATCGGTAAAGAAGAACCAGAATATCCACAGGTCCTACTTGCATTAGCCGATTATTATCAAATGCAAGGCTTATATGAAGTTGCAGAGCAACGTATGAATGAAGCATTGGAAATATTGCCGGATGAGCCACTTCTCCAATTTGCGAAAGCTGAGCTTTTAATGGAAATAGGACGCTTCAGTGAAGCAGCTAGGCTTTATCATTCAATAAACAAAGATACAGAAGAAATTGCTGGTGTGAGATTGGTTGAACGATTAGCTGAAGTATATAGAGCTGGCGGTGCATTTGAAGAAGCATATGAATTTTATACGCAAGCACTAGAAAATCAAACTTCTCCAGATTTATTATTTGGCGCTGCGTATTCTGCTTTTCAATGTCAAATGTATGAAACTGCTATTCGCTATGCAGAAGATTTAAAAACACTGGATCCAGACTATTTTTCCGCATACTTATTGCTTGCTCAAAGTCATGCTATGTTAGAAGACAACAAAAAAGCTTTAGAAGTAATAAAAGAGGGAATAATGCGTGATGAATATGATAAAGAACTATATTTGTTCGCAGGCAAAATGGCATTGAAAAATAATTTACCAAATGAGGCCGAGCAATATTTGCGCCAAGCGATTGCATTAGATAGTGAGTATATGGAAGCTATCCTTACACTCGTATCCATACTTTCCAACGAAGAAAGAGATGAAGAGGTAGTCGAATTAATTGAACAGCTTGAAAAAGATGATTTTGATTGGTCGTCGCTGTCTGCGTTTGCCGCTCTCTCATATGATCGATTAGAAAACTTCAAACGTGCATACGAATTTTATAAGTTAGCATATACTGAACACAAGGAAGATCCACTGTTCCTCGAAAAATACGTTTATTTCCTAATTGAAGATGGTAAGCGTATGGAAGCACAGCAAGTCGCTCGGCAGTTGGTAGCATTACAGCCAGATGAACCGGCTTGGCAAGATCTTTTACAAACTTTTGAATGAGAGGAGACCCATGCAAAATGACGGCATCCGTTTCTGTCTTGGACAAAAAAGAATTTGTTCGTTGGTTTTTAAAAAAATACCAAATGAAACGACGTGAATGTGTATGGATTTTAAACTATCTGCTGGGCCATGATGAATTATTAGAACGCATTCATTTTGTAGAAGAAGCACATTACTGTCCAAGAGCAATGGTAATGTCTACAACTGATTCCTCAGGTATCCCATTCCGATTTTACCGTGAGAACATTATGACTGCAGACGCAGAAAAATCCTTTCACGATTTAAGGCTTCACCCAAACGAAGAAATGTACATTCAATTAAACTTCCCTAAAGTTCCGCCGAGCCGCGAATACTTAACAGTACTAGAGGAAAATCCTTTTATGCCAAATTATTTGCAAATCAGCGAGTCGGATCGGCAGTTGGCGGAGGAAATTTTGCAAGATAGTATGAAAACTTTTCAAGAGGAAGCTGTTCTAAAACAAATTGATGAAGCACTAGACCAGAACGACAAAGAGAAGTTTTATAAGTTATCTGCACTATTAAATATAATAAAAAATGAAGAAAAATAAAAACTTCATCCTTTTTGGATGAAGTTTTATCTTGAGGAGGAGTTAGTATGTTTTGGACAAGCAAGGATATAGATGAATTTTTAAAGAATAAACAATTTATAGATACAGCAATCGTTCCATTAGTTTTGTTAGAAGGAACAGAAATAGGTATAAAACAGAGTGCATCTGGGGCAGAATTCTTAATGTCGTTAACAAATTTTCTGGAACAGCAATTTAAAGGAAGGGTTGTATTAACTTCACCTGTTACATATACCAAATCTTTAAACAGAAAAGAATTGATAGCGGCTATGCATGACGAGTTAATAGCGAGCGGTTTTACATATGTTTTCTTCATTACAAGTGATCATGAATGGACACAATTAGCGCCGGAGAAGGATGTTTTGTGGTTGCCGTCCATACCTTTAAGCGATATGGATCAAAAAGTTAGACAACAAGTGCTTAGCGACCAATTACGACAAGTTATTCCAATGTTATCGGCTAAATGGTCAAATCAATAAAATTGTATACTAAATGCTAATAGCCTAAACTGCTGTTTTATAACAGGATTATGAAGGACTGTCAGATTAAGAGCGATAGTATGCAGGGAGGTTATCAACAATTGGAACTTTCACTTTTTTCGATAAATGTTCACAAAACTGTCTAAAACAATTGAAAGCGTTATTGACCTAACATTTTACTTGATATATCATAGATATGTCCTAGTATTACTATTTTGTATAAGTTTGTCCATTGGACTGACCTGAAGTTAGAGGGGGGAAAAGGATGAGTAACAATCGTGTCACAAGACGTCAATTTTTGAACTATACACTAACAGGTGTTGGTGGTTTTATGGCAGCAGGTATGCTTATGCCAATGGCTCGCTTTGCAATCGACCCAGTTCTAGAAAAGAAAGCTGGCGGAGATTTTGTAATGACTGATAAAAAAGCATCAGAGCTATCAGAAACTCCTGTAAAAGTTGATTTTAAGTTCGAGCAAGTTGACGCTTGGTACAAATCTGATGTTACAGATACAGCGTGGGTTTATAAAGATGGCGATAAAATTATCGCACTTTCACCTGTATGTAAACACTTAGGTTGTACTGTCAACTGGAACGGCAGCCCAGAATTTAAAAACCAATTCTACTGCCCATGCCACGGAGGTCGTTACGAGAAAAACGGTAAAAATATTCCGGGTACACCGCCACTTGGTCCGTTAGACGAATTTGAAGTAAAAGTAAAAGACGGTCTAGTAATGATCGGAAAAACAAGAGCAAACACATTAGTATAATTGTAAGGGGGTACGACGTCAGTGCTTAATAAAATCTATGATTGGGTCGATGAACGCCTAGATATTACACCGATTTGGCGTGATATTGCCGACCATGAAGTTCCAGAGCACGTAAACCCTGCACATCATTTCTCTGCATTCGTATATTGTTTCGGGGGGTTAACGTTCTTCGTTACTGTTATTCAAATCTTATCAGGTATGTTCTTAACAATGTACTATGTACCGGATATTGAAAATGCTTGGAAATCAGTTTACTATCTCCAAAATGAGGTAGCATTCGGTGAAATCGTGCGTGGTATGCACCACTGGGGCGCTTCTCTCGTAATAGTTATGATGTTCCTTCATACATTACGGGTATTCTTCACAGGTTCATATAAAAAACCTCGTGAATTGAACTGGATCGTTGGGGTTCTAATCTTCTGTGTAATGTTAGGCCTTGGCTTTACAGGTTACCTGCTTCCTTGGGATATGAAAGCATTATTTGCTACTAAAGTAGGTATTCAAATTGCAGCATCAGTACCGTTTATTGGTGAACTTATAAAAATCTTATTAGCTGGTGATGCAACAATCATCGGTGCTCAAACACTAACTAGATTCTTTGCGATTCATGTATTCTTCTTGCCAGCAGGCTTACTTGCATTGCTCGCAGCTCACTTTATCATGATTCGTAGACAAGGGATATCTGGCCCATTGTAAGATTTACAATGCCATTAATATTTCCTTAAGGAGGGGACAAAATGCATAAAGGAAAAGGAATGAAATTCGTAGGGGATTCGCGTGTTCAAGAAAAGAACAATAAAAGCGTTTACCCACCCGATTATTCCGAATATCCTGGCAAAACAGAACCGTTCTGGCCTGACTTCTTATTAAAAGAGTGGATGGTTGGTGCTGTATTCTTAGTTGGGTATTTAATCTTGACTGTTGCCCATCCGTCGCCACTAGAAGGACAAGCGGATCCAACAAACACAGGTTACATTCCGATGCCAGACTGGTATTTCTTATTCTTATACCAATTACTTAAATATGAATATGCTTCAGGCCCTTATAATACAATTGGTGCAATTGTAGTGCCTGCTATCGCAATTGGTGCTTTAATGTTAGCTCCATTCTTAGATAGAGGTCCTGAACGCAAACCGCTTAAACGCCCACTTCCAGTAGCATTTATGCTATTAGCGCTAGCTTCTATGGTTTACCTAACTTGGGAATCTGTTGTAAACCATGACTGGGCTGCTGCTAAGAAGCAAGGTCAAATTGTGAAAGAAGTTGAAATTGACCAAGAAGACCCTGGCTATAAAGTATATGCAAAACAATCTTGTATTAACTGCCATGGTGATAAACTTCAAGGTGGAGCAGGTCCAAACCTGACAAATACTGGTTTATCTCCTGATGAGATTGCAAAAATCGCTCATGAAGGTAAAGGCGGTATGCCACCTGGACAATATAAAGGTTCAGATGAAGATTTACAGAAATTAGCTAAATTCATTTCTGAATTAAAAGCTGAATAATATGGAGAGAAGAGTCAGGAAACTGGCTCTTTTTTTCTACAGTAAATGAGATTCTGTTATAACAACAAATAAGGGAAATCAGAAAGCAATACATATACAGTAATTTTACATACAAAATAAAGAATGAAGGAAATAACCAGGAGGACAACATGAAGTTTAGTTTTATTATATGGCAGTATTTAACACACAAAGCCTTTTTATGGATACTATTGGTTGTGAACGTTTTGGGAACAATTGGCGGATATATTTGGTATGGTAGTCAATTGGCTGATACAAAGCCGATATTTAGAATTTTTGTGCCTGATAGCCCTACTGCTACATTGTTTTTCTCTATAGCCATTATATTCTGGTTATTCGGGAAACACTTTCGTTTAATAGAGGCTTTGGCATTGATTACATTGGTAAAATACGGACTTTGGGCTGTAGTAATGAACCTGTTGGCATTACAACAATTAGGATCAATCGGCTACGATGGCTGGATGCTTGTGATTTCTCATTTTGCTATGGCAGTACAAGGTGTTCTGTATATCCCGAAATATAAGTTTCGTTTAATCCATGTGGCTATTGCAGGAGCTTGGACATTGCATGATGTCATCATTGACTATGTGTTTGGCCAAATGCCTATTTATAGTATGCTATCTGATTATATTGCACAGATTGGCTACTTTACTTTTTGGTTATCCATTTTATGTATCGCGCTTGCATATTGGTCCATGAAAAAAAGGTTTTTATTTGATAGTAAAATCGACAACCATTAAAATAGTATTAAGTAAGTATTAGGAGGATGGTTTAGTTGTCAATAGCGATGTATATCGTTTATTTTCTTGTACTAATGTTACTGCCGCTTTATGCGCAGAGAAAAGTAATGAAAACATACCGGCGTTATTCTGAAGTACGCTCTACTTCTGGCATGACAGGTGCAGAAGTAGCAAGAACTATATTGGATAACAATGGATTGAGCAATGTTCGTGTAGTAAGAACAGAAGGAGTCCTATCAGACCACTATGATCCTACGAGCAAAACAGTAGCTCTTTCAGCAGATAACTATGATTATTCATCAGTCGCAGGTACGGCTGTAGCTGCTCATGAATGCGGCCATGCAATTCAACATAAAGAAGCATATGCTTTTTTGACGCTACGTTCTAAATTGGTTCCTGCAGCTAATATTTCATCCAATGTTTCATGGATTTTCATTATGATTGGTATGTTTAGTACCGCGATGCATCAATTAATGTTAGTCGGCATCGTATTATTAGCAGTTGGTGTGCTTTTCCAAATTGTAACGTTGCCAGTAGAATTTGATGCTTCAAGACGAGCAATGCATCAAGTAGTGGACTTAGGGATTATAAGAAATGAAGAAGAACCTCATGCGCGCAAGGTTTTAAGTGCTGCAGCATTAACCTACGTAGCAGCAGCTGCTACAGCTGTTATGGAGTTACTACGTTTGTTGCTCATTTATACAGGTATGGGCAATAATAATGATGATTAATTCGAAGATCGAGTAAAAAAAGCGAAGGGCCATTTTAGGCCCTTCGCTTTTTTTAATATGCATGTAATTGTGTTATTCAAGCGGATTTTTTTGATTATCGAGTGTAAAACCTTCACCACTTACATCATGAACCTCAGAAACTGATACAAATGCATGCGGATCTACTGATAGTACAATGCTTTTTAGCCTAAACATTTCATTTCTTGCCACTACACAATAGAGAACTTCTCGGTCTTCTTTTGTATAATAACCATAACCTTTTAGGAAAGTAACACCACGATCCATTTGTTTAGTAATCTTTGCTGCAATTTCATCACTATTTTTAGAAATAATGAATGCACCTTTCGCAGCGTATGCACCTTCTTGTACAAAATCGATTACTTGTGCGGTGATAAACACACAGACTAGCGTATACATAACAGACCGTGCATCCAAGTATGTTAACCAAGATAAAATAATGACGATAGCGTCAAACATAAACATAGTTTTACCCATCGGCCATCCGAAAAACTTATTTGCAAGCCTTGCAATAATATCAACTCCACCAGTTGTACCCCCAACACGGAAAATGATGCCGAGACCAGCGCCTAGGAATACGCCGGCGAATAGCGCCACTAAAAACATATCATCGTGCAAGTCGATAGGGAATTGATAAATTTGGAAAACTTTTAAAAATACTGATACCGAAACAGTTCCGATAATTGTATAAACAAAAGTTTTTTTGCCAAGGATTCTCCATCCTATGACAAACATGGGGATATTTAAAACTAAATTGAGTATTGCTGGATCCCATCCTAATACATTATAAAGAATTAACGTTATACCATTAAAACCGCCCTCACCTAAATGGTTTTGTATATTAAAGTGGACAAAACCGAAACTGAATAATGCTGCGCCTAAAATAATAAATAATGTATTTTTAACTTTAATTTTTGGCATAAGCTTCACCTCATCTTTTTGTTATAGAATATAATAGCTTTAAATGTACAAAAATAATTGTCCTTTATCGTAATTAAGGCAAATAGATGTTACATTATTAGTAGAAATACCTAAAAATCAACACAAGAATATATTATCATGTATTTCCAAGGTTTTTTCAACTAGAAGCCTACAATAGATAAAATATATGGTAGAAATGAGAAAGGACGATGAAAATGGTAATCCGAGTTGCAATTGCAGGCCCCCGAGGCAAAATGGGTCAAAATGCAGTACATACTGTAATGAGAGATGATAAGATGGAATTAGTAGCTGTGTTTGATTATAAAAATATTGCTCCCAATTTAGCACAGTATCAGGAATTTGACGCCACTTATAGTGTTCCTGTCTTTTCATCAATACAAACATTATTTGAAACGGTACAAGCAGATGTTTTCGTTGATTTGACTGTACCAGAAGCAGGATTTATACATACCAAGGCAGCACTTTTTGCTGGTGTGCGGCCTGTTGTTGGCACAACTGGATTTACGGAGAGCCAATTACAAGAATTAAGGTATTTATCAGAAAGTGCAGGCATTGGTTGCATTATTGCTCCAAACTTTTCTATTGGGGCAGTTTTAATGATGAAGTTTGCTCAGATGGCTGCGTCCTATTTTCCTGATACAGAAATTATTGAAATGCACCATGATGGTAAATTGGATGCGCCATCAGGGACAGCCCTAAAAACCGCACAGATGATTAAAGAAAATCGTATGGCGCACCGTCAAGGAGCTGAGGCTGAGCGTGAAACATTAGAAGGAGCTCGCGGAGCCGATTTTGATGGCATGCGTATACATAGTGTGCGGCTGCCTGGATTAGTTGCCCATCAGCAAGTATTATTCGGTGGCACAGGGGAATTGTTAACCATAAGACATGATTCGTTTGACCGCAATTCCTTTATGACAGGCTTAACCTTATCAATTGAAAAAGTACTGGAATTGAACCAGTTTGTATATGGACTTGAAAATATTCTATAAAAGGGGTGTGGCAAGTGAAAATAGCTTTAATTGCACATGATAAGAAAAAGGAAGATATCATACAATTTGCGACAGCTTATCGTCCTATATTGCAACAACATGAGTTGTTTGCAACAGGTACAACGGGTAAACGTATTATGGAAGCGACAGGGCTCAACATTACCCGATTTCGTTCAGGTCCTTTAGGTGGAGATCAACAAATCGGAGCAATGGTCGCTAACAATGAAATGGATATGATAATCTTCCTTCGCGATCCGCTAACTGCACAGCCGCATGAGCCTGATGTTTCTGCCCTAATGAGGTTAAGTGATGTGTATCAGGTCCCCTTAGCGACCAACATGGGGACAGCAGAAGTATTAATTAAAGGACTTCAAGAAGGATTTATGGATTGGCGTTTAATACAACATCAAGAAGATTAGAAAGGTTGTGGTCGGATGAAAAAATTAAAAATCGGAATCACATGTTATCCGACTGTTGGAGGTTCTGGTGTTATGGCAACAGAACTCGGAAAAATGCTAGCTGAAAGAGGCCATGAAATACATTTCATTACTTCAAGCATGCCATTTAGATTAAATAAAATGTATTCAAATATTTTTTACCATGAAGTACAAGTCAGCAATTATCCTGTATTTCAATATCCCCCATATGAAATTGCTTTAGCGAGCAAGATGGCAGATGTTATTCAAAGTGAGGGACTTGACTTGCTTCATGTTCACTATGCTATCCCACATGCAGTATGTGCGGCTTTAGCAAGGGATATGGCTGGAGAAAATGTAGGAATCGTCACAACTTTACATGGTACAGACGTTACCGTTTTGGGATATGACACAGCATTAACAAGTGCTATTAAATACGGCATAGAAAAATCGGATATTGTCACGGCTGTATCCAATTCTTTAAAGCAACAGACATATGAATTAATTGATACGACTAAACCGATTGAGACCATCTATAATTTTGTAGATGAACGAGAATATAAACCACAAGACTGCACAGTCCTCAAAAAAGAGTTTGGTATTCAGGAAGATGAGAAAGTGCTGATTCATGTTTCGAATTTCCGGAAAGTTAAACATGTGCCGGACGTTATTCAAACATTTTTAAAAGTAAGAGAAAAAATGCCAGCAAAATTGTTATTGGTAGGCGATGGGCCTGAGAAGAGCAAGATTATGCATGAGATCAAAAAGGGACCATTCGCGGACGATATCCTCTTTTTAGGAAAGCAAGAAAACCTATCAGAGCTTTATGCTATAAGTGATTTAAAATTGCTTATGTCTGAGAAAGAAGCATTTGGTCTTGTTCTGTTGGAAGCGATGGCTTGTGGCGTGCCAGGCATAGGTACGAATATTGGTGGTATACCAGAAGTCATTTCACATGGCGAAAATGGGTATATAGTTGATTTAGCAGATGTAGAAAAAGCTGCAGAATATGCAGCTCAATTGTTGCAAGATGAAGAAAAACACCTTCAATTCAAAGAAAATGCGATTGCAACAGCCCAGCAAAATTTCCATTCTACTCATATTGTGGAACAATATGAAGCGCTTTATGAAAAGGTGGCAAAGAAAAATGTATGAGCAGAAATCCTGGAAAGCAGCCTTTAATGTAATGGAAACATTAATTAACCATGGCTATGAAGCTGTCATTGTAGGTGGTGCTGTAAGGGATTTACTGCGAGGGCATTTGGTACATGATGTAGATGTTGCAACAAATGCACACCCTGAAGAAGTGAAGGCACTTTTTTCGAATACAGCAGATGTTGGGATTGCGCATGGTACCGTGCTAGTCATTCATAAGCTCAGCCCTATTGAAGTAACGACTTATCGTACTGAAGGGAAGTATCAGGATCACAGACGACCAGATGAAGTAAAGTTTGTCTCATCCCTCTCTGAAGATTTGAAAAGACGCGATTTTACTATTAATGCGATGGCTTTAACCATCCATGAAGAAATCATTGATTTATATGGTGGCAAGGAAGATATGGAACGACGTATCATCCGAGCGGTGGGAGAACCAACAAAGCGGTTTAAGGAAGATGCTTTAAGAATGCTCCGTGCCATACGGTTTAGTGCACAATTAGGGTTCCAGATTGAAATCAATACGTTGGAGGCTATTAAACAGCAGGCGGAAGACATATGCTTTATTGCCAAGGAACGTTTAAAACAAGAGTTCGATAAAATCTTTATAAGCCGCTATCCGAAAAATGCATTTCTTCATATTTCAAATAGCAGTCTGTCACAATTTCTGCCTGGGGATTATAGCCATTATGAGGCTTGGGGATGCTTTAAGCCTAACGGAAAATCTGTAAAAGGGTGGGCATTTTTAACTCTCTTACAACCTAATCACGATGCTTCAATATTGTCGCAATTAAAATGTTCGAATAGTGAAAAGAAATATGTTAAAGCAGTAGTTGAAGCATTTCAATTGCTAAATGATGGTGGATGGACTAAAAGGGATTACTTTGACTATGATGTAGATATTTTAGAAACGGCATATGAGTTTGCTTGCCAATTAAACAAGAATGTAAAGGCTCCTGGATCTCAGTATGACATAGTCCAGATCAAAAGTAGCTTAGCGATTCAGTCCCAACAAGAATTGGCAGTGAGTGGACAAGACCTAATAAAGTGGAGCGGTCAAAGAGGTGGGCCTTGGCTAAAAGAAATGCTGAATAGGATTTTAAATGAAATTCTTGAAAATCGGCTGTCTAACAGTACTGAACAGATAAAGGAATGGTTTTTGCGTGAACACACCCATTAAATATGAAATTGTAAAGCGTTTATTAGCTGCAAAAGATAAGCCCATTTCTGGCCAGCAATTGGCAGATGAGCTCCAAATTTCACGTACAGCGGTATGGAAGTATATGAAACAGTTAGAAGAAGAGGGCTATGAGTTTGAAGCAACACGTAAAAAAGGCTATCTATTGCAGAAAAGCCCGGATACCCTTGACCCATCAAAAATAAAAGCACTTTTGGAAACAAAGCGCTTTGGCAGAGAAATTATTTATGAAGAATCGCTGACATCTACGCAAACAATTGCTCATCAGTTAGCACAAGAGGGAGCCCTTGATGGGACATTAGTAATTTGTGAAGAACAGACTGAAGGTAGAGGCAGGCTCATGCGTGAGTGGAAGTCTCAAAAAGGAAAAGGAATCTGGATGAGCATTATTATGCGGCCAGATGTGGCACCTTATCAAGCACCACAATTT
This sequence comes from Rummeliibacillus sp. GQ308, assembly GCF_059759115.1. Lineage (NCBI taxonomy): Bacteria > Bacillati > Bacillota > Bacilli > Caryophanales > Caryophanaceae > Rummeliibacillus > Rummeliibacillus sp. GQ308. The sequence goes on from NZ_JCAXDQ010000001.1 coordinate 1,023,387, forward strand.
ACATTGGTGGCTGCAGTCGCTCTTACATATGCTATTTTTGATGTAACAGGCGTTAGCCCTGCTATAAAATGGCCGAATGATTTGCTGATTAATGGCATGAAATGTACAGGGATATTGACTGAAATGCAAGCAGATCCCGATAGAGTTAATGCGATTATTATGGGGATCGGCATAAATGTTAATCACCAGCAAGAAGATTTTGGTGAAGAGATTGCGTCGATTGCTACGTCTTTACGTATATCACTTGGTAAAGAAATTGATCGGGCGGCGCTTGTAGCAAAAATTCTTTATTATATGGAAGCGTTCAGTAAGCAATATGTAGCTGAAGGTTTTGAGAAAATAAAAACATTGTGGGAAAAGAATTCTTGCACAATCGGCAATCGAATTAAAGCAACAACTCTCCGTGAAACATTTATAGGCAAGGCTGTCGGTATAACAAAAGATGGTGTCCTGCAATTGCTGTTAGATGATGGAACTATAAAAGAAATTATCTCAGCTGACATCGAATTAGAAAAATAAATATTGGCAATTGTTATAGAACTTGTTATAGTGAGTCTAGGACAGTATCCAACTCGGAACTGTACCTCCAAAACGACACTATTACAATAATTGATCTGCCTTGATCGACTAGACAGGGACGGAAGAAAACGATTGCTTTACGAAAATTCTGCCCTTCTATCCTTTAAGATAGAAGGGTTTTGTTTTCTTCCTCTTCAAAAAGGAGGAAAAATAATGAAATCGACAACGGATTTTATCAAAATGAAAGAATTGAACGAGAAAATCACAATGATTACGGCCTATGATTATCCCTCTGCACAGCTTGTGGAAAGCAGCAGAGTCGATATGATATTGGTTGGTGATTCGCTTGGGATGGTGGTACTAGGCTACGATTCTACAGTCAATGTGACGATGGATGATATGATCCATCATGGAAAAGCAACACGTAATGGAGCAAGAGATACATTTATCGTAGTTGATATGCCATTTGGCAGTTACCATGGCGATGAGACAGAAACCTTGAAAAATGCAGTACGCTTATTTCAGCAAACAGGTGCAAATGCCTTAAAGGTAGAAGGGGCAGGGATGTTACTCCCTTCTATCAAAAGAATGATTAATGCAGGTATACCAGTTGTGGGGCACCTTGGATTGCAGCCGCAGTCTGCTGCTATTTTAGGCGGATTTAAAGTACAAGGTAAAAATGCTGAAGCTGCCAAAAAATTAATCCAAGATGCCAAAGCATTAGAGGAGGCGGGAGCATTTGCTCTCGTTTTGGAATGTGTACCGCATCAATTAGCTGAAATTGTTACGCAAGAATTACGCATACCGACAATCGGAATTGGGGCTGGACGCAATGTCGATGGGCAAGTGCTTGTTTATCATGATGTATTAAGATATGGCAATCATCATTTGCCAAAGTTCGTAGAGACATATGCAGATGTTGCTTCAGAAATAAGCAAGGGTATCACTTCATTTTGCAATGCTGTAAAAAACAATGAATTTCCGGCTCCTAAACATCAATTTACTATGTCTGAAGAGACGATAGATGAATTGTATGGAGGCATAAAAAGATGAAAGTAATATCAACAGTTGCAGGATTGCAAAAAGAGCTAAAAGAGTTTCACTCTGCACATAAAAGCGTGGCATTAGTTCCCACGATGGGGTATTTGCATGAGGGGCATATATCACTGATTGATGCAGCAAGAAGAGATAATGAAATAGTGGTGTTGAGTGATTTTGTAAACCCTACTCAATTCGGTCCCAATGAAGATTACGAAAGCTATCCTAGGGATCTGGAAAGGGATCGAGAAATAGCAGAGAAGGCTGGAGTAGATTATTTATTTGTCCCTTCAGTGGAAGAGATGTATGGAACAGATGGCGGAATTCAATTTGCTGCAGGGCCTGCTACATCTATATTATGCGGCGCGAGCAGACCGGGCCATTTTAATGGAGTATTGCAAATTGTGACGAAGTTGTTCCATATTGTGCAACCAACAAATGCATATTTTGGTCAGAAGGATGCACAACAGTTAGCGCTAATTGAAATGCTGGCAAGGGATTACTTTTTCCCTGTTACAATATGCAGTGTGCCGATTGTGCGAGAAGAAGACGGCCTAGCCAAAAGCTCTCGTAACGTTTTCTTAACAAGTGAGGAAAGAAAAGAAGCCCCTTTCATTCAACAAGCGTTACTTTTGGCAAAACAAGATTTCTTGCAACATCAAGATAAAAAACAAGCCATTGAAACAGCAAAAGAATATATCCATGCTAATACAAGCGGCCGGATTGATTATATAGAAGTCTGGAGCTATCCGGATTTGCAGGAAGTACAGGCGAATACGGAAAAATTAATTGTCGCTGCTGCTGTTTATTTTTCAGAAGTACGTTTAATTGATAATATTCTTTTTTCTACTGAGGAGATATAAAAATGTTAAAAATGATGATGACATCTAAATTACACCGTGCAACAGTGACACAAGCTGATCTGAATTATGTCGGCAGCATCACAGTTGACGAAGATTTATTGGAAGCAGTCGGCATTTTGCCAAACGAAAAAGTACAAATTGTAAATAATAATAACGGGGCTCGTTTTGAAACGTATACTATTGCTGGAGAGCGTGGTTCAGGAGTTATATGCTTAAACGGTGCTGCTGCTAGGCTCGTGCAACCGGGAGATATAGTTATTATTATCGCTTATGGCTATATGACAGCAGAAGAAGCTTTGAATCATAAACCAGCAGTTGCCATTTTAAATGAGCACAATCAGATTAAACAAATGCTTCAGCATGAACCAGAAGCTACGGTTATCGTTTAATATATAAAGAGGATCGGATAAAACAAAATTCGTCTCTTTCAAAACAAAATAATAATAATTTTAATAGAATTTGAATTCAAAGATAAATAAAAAACCGAACAAGTGTGATGATAATCGCACTATAGTTCGGTTTTTTATATGCTATTCCATTTTCGTTTTATCACTTGTTACGACCAAAGTAGATTAAAAGCCCATTTACAACACCTTCTGCAACAGTTTCGCGGAAATCATCTGTGTTCACAAGCTTGACGTCATCCTTATTGGAAACAAAACCAAGCTCTAAGAGAATAGATACAACCGAGTTCACGCGTGTTACTTGAAGACTTTTATCTTTAAGCGCGCTATTGTTTGCTTTCCGAATATTGTAATTTGGATATTCATCTTTTATGGCTTTCGTAATTTCATCGTTAATTATTTTTGCAAAGTTATAGCTAGAAACCTTAGCAGATGATGTATAGTAGCTTTCATAACCACTTGCTGCTGCAGGACCAGAATTATGATGAACACTGATAAAGGCATTGGCTCCGACCTTTGCAGCATAGAACGAACGTTGATCCAGTGTCAAAAATTCATTATCACTATTACGTGTCATAGAAACTGCACCACCGACTGCTTGGATTGCGTCTCTGACAGCGCGTGCTGCATAAAGATTCAATGTTTTTTCATAGACTCCATTGCCGACAGCGCCGGAATCTTGTTTACCGTGACCTGCATCTACTACAATTTTCAACCCTGTTAGCGAGCCTTTTAAAGGATTCGATACAGAAGTTGTTGGTTTTTTTGTTGTAATGGTACTAGAGCTAGTATTCGCTGAGATCCAGCCTTTTTGTTTTGAGTTATATTGAACCTGTACCCAATTGTTGCTTGAAATACGTAAGATTTTAAAGTAATTGCCTTTTGAAGCTTTTCCTAATGTAGGTGCTACTGTAGAAGGCAATGAACGAATATTCAATGTATCAGCTTTCATTACGAAGTAAGAAGTCTTAGATGGTATGCTTGATGTAAATGAAATATTTTCAATTGAAGCAAATCCATAGTATGAGCTCCCGTTAATCCATCCTTCTACATCGTTATATTTTACATAAATCCATCCGTTACTAGCTTGCTTTAAGATTTGTACCTTAGTTTCATTGGGTATAGTTTGTCCAAGTGACTTTGCGTTCACACTATAACTGTTACGCATCGTGAGACCTGTTGGCTCTGTAATATAGTAGTAAGTTGTTTGTTCAGGCACAACAATTGTAACAGAATTTGTAATTGGTTCTTTCTTTTGCTGTTTGCCGTATTTTGAAAGTACCCAGCCTTTTTTTCCTGTTTTATAAGTAACCTCAATCCACCCATTGCTGGCAATTCGTGAAATTAAAAGAGATTCATTCTTTTTTACATATGTGAGCAGCTTGGAATCGGCATAAGGTTCAGCGCGTACAGATAAAGAATTTGCTGTCACCGCGAAATAATAATTAGCTGCAGCTGCTGTCATAGAAGGTTTAGTAGAAACAGTTACATAAGCAGCGTTTACCCACCCAGTAATAGATCCTTTACTAATTTGTACCCAATCGCCTTTTTTAGCCTTATAGGTTGCACTTTCTCCCTTTTGCATTTTTCCAACTATTGTAGAAGAAGTAGTGTTACTCTTGCGAATGTTTAGGTCATTTGTTTTGGATAAAACTACTTTTGTTGTGTTGCTAAGAGGCTGTAGTGTCTGCTTGACCACTTTTAAATAAGTAGCTGAAGCCCAACCTGTTTTATTTTTGTACTTTACTTTATACCATGAACCCTTTTTGGCTAATTTGGTGACAACAGTATTTTTTTTGATGCTAAAAAGGACACGTGATTTAGACGTAGTTGGTGCATTTCGTACATTTAAAGCATTCGCTGTCACCTTCAATTTTACTGTAGCAGCTTCTGCTTTTGGTATGACTGCAAATAATGAAAACACTAGCAATAAGCAAAGTGTGACAATGGTCGCTTTCTTTCGATTATTAGTATCCATGTTTTTCCTCCTTTTCTACATTGTAAGATGAAAAGTCATAAAAAACTACAACTTTTTTGATAGTTTAATAAAAAATTTTTCCTTTATTCCACATCTTTCGGGAAAACTTCATAAATACAGCTTTTAAATTTTGTTAAAATTTTGATGATAAAAAAATATAAAATATACAAGAAAACCTAGATCAAACAAAGATAGAGCAATAGTTGACATATTCCTTAGAAATGATATTATAAGTATTATCTAAAAAATTGATCGCCAAAGACCAAGAAAGTAACAATCAGCAAGTACTTTTTAGAGAGGAATAAGCCGTGGCTGCAAGCTTTTCCATCGTACTGATTTGTGAATAACACTTGAGAGGCTTTTCTTCGAACGGACATGGTTCTAGTAGGGGGAAACGGAATCGGCCGTTATCCGATTTGAGAGGATTTAGTCATTATACTAGATCAACTAGGGTGGAACCGCGGAAGCTATAGAGCTCTCGTCCCTTGCATTTATGCAGGGGGCGAGGGCCTTTTTTGTTAGGATTAAGCACTAGTTGATCTTTTTTAAAATAGAAAGGAGTTCTACTATGAATTTTAAAGTTCCTAGAGGTACGCAGGATTTATTACCTGGTGTAACAGAAAAATGGCAAAAAGTTGAGGAGATTATCCGTGAGCTATGTCATCTTTACCGCTATCCAGAAATCCGCACACCAATTTTTGAAAGTACTGAATTGTATACGCGTAGCGTAGGTGACACCACTGATATCGTACAAAAGGAAATGTATACGTTTAAAGATAGAGGGGATCGTTCATTAACATTGCGCCCAGAAGGTACAGCAGGTGTTGTTAGATCATATGTAGAACATAAAATGTTTGGCCAGCCAGATCAGCCGATTAAGCTATCTTATTTAGGGCCAATGTTCCGTTATGAACGACAACAAGCTGGTCGTTATCGCCAATTTGTTCAATTTGGTGTAGAAGCAATTGGAAGCAAAGACCCAGCTATTGATGCAGAAGTAATTTCCCTAGCTATGAATATTTATAGCAAGGTAGGACTTCAAGATGTGAAACTTGTCATCAATTCACTGGGGGATCAAGAGGTACGTGCAAATCACAGAGAAGCTCTAGTTAATCATTTTAAGCCACATATTGATGAATTCTGCCAAGATTGCCAATCGCGATTAGAAAAAAATCCTTTACGTATTTTGGATTGTAAGGTAGATCATGATCATCCGTTAATGGCGACTGCTCCAGCATTGACAGATTATTTAAACGAAGAATCTGCGAATTACTTCAACAAAGTAAAACAGTATTTAGATGTCTTAGGCATCTCTTATGAAGTGGATCCTAACCTAGTACGTGGATTAGACTATTACAATCACACAGCATTTGAAATTATGAGTACGTCAAAAGGCTTTGGTTCCATCACAACATTATGTGGTGGCGGAAGATACAACGGCTTAGTAGAAGAAATTGGTGGACCTGAATCACCAGGTATTGGTTTTGGTATGAGTATTGAACGCTTGCTACTAGCATTGGAAGCAGAAGGCAAAGAGTTGGATATTGAAGACCAGTTAGATATGTATATTGTTGCTATGGATGAAGATGCGAAATTAAAAGCGGTTGAGCTAGCTAGCTCATTCCGAGCAAAAGGCATTTCAACAGAGCTTGATTACACGGACCGCAAAATGAAAGCGCAAATGAAGTCAGCCGACCGAAAACAGGCTACATGGGTTATCGTGCTAGGTGAAACAGAATTAGCGGAACAACAAGTGGCTGTAAAACATATGGCTACAGGCGATCAAGAGAAAGTGCCGATCTTCGATTTAGTAGAATATTTAACAAAACAGAAGCAGAAGCAAATGGAGGAAAAGTAAAGATGGCTATAAGAACACATGAATGTGGTATTTTGCGCGGCGAACATGCAGGTGAGCGCGTGGTTTTAAAGGGATGGGTACAACGCCGAAGAGATTTTGGCGGCTTGATTTTTATTGATTTGCGCGACCGCTCAGGGATAGTACAAATCGTATTTACTCCAGAAAACTCACAAGAAGCGCTTGATCTAGCTGATAGCTTCCGTACAGAATATGTAATCGAAGTGGAAGGCGAAGTAAAACGCCGTGCAGATGATATGATTAATCCAAATATGGAAACAGGTATGGTTGAAGTTTATGTAGACAAAGTTGAATTAATTAATAAAGCCAAAACAACGCCATTCCAAATTGAGGACCGTATTGTAGTAAATGAGGATTTGCGTCTGAAATATCGTTATTTAGATTTGCGCCGTCCTGTAATGTATAACACATTTAAAATGCGTTCAGACGTAACAAAAGTCATCCGTAACTTCCTGCAAGATGAAGGTTTCTTGGAAGTGGAAACACCAATTCTGACAAAATCTACTCCAGAAGGCGCGCGTGACTATCTTGTGCCGTCTCGTGTTCATGAAGGTGAATTTTATGCATTGCCTCAATCACCTCAATTGTTCAAACAATTGTTGATGGTATCTGGTTTTGAAAAGTACTTCCAAATTGCTCGTTGTTTCCGTGATGAAGACTTGCGTGCTGACAGACAGCCTGAATTTACGCAAATAGACATGGAAATGAGTTTCATGACGCAAGAGGAAATTTTAGACTTAAATGAACGATTGATTCAAAAAGTAATGAAAGATATTAAGGACATTGAGATCCCACGTCCATTCCAACGCATGAAATACGACGAAGCAATGGCTCGCTATGGCTCTGATAAGCCCGATGTCCGTTTTGGATTGGAGTTAATCCAACTTTCTGATGTGGTAGAAGGCTGTAACTTCAAAGTATTTGCTCAAACAGTTGAAGCCGGCAATGAAGTTAAAGGCTTGAACATTAAAGGTGCCAACGACAAATATTCTCGTAAAGACTTAGACGAATTGACAAAATACGTTGGCCGCTACGGAGCAAAAGGCTTAGCGTGGATGAAAGTAACAGAAGAAGGTTTAACAGGCCCAATCGGCAAGTTCTTCCAAGATGAATTTGGCCAAAAACTAATGGAACGCATGGGTGCAGAGCCAGGTGATACGCTAGTATTTGTAGCAGATAAACGTTCAGTTGTTGCAGATTCACTTGGTGCACTTCGTAAGAAATTAGGAAAAGATTTAGGTCTAATTGATGAATCTCAATTTGCATTCCTTTGGATCACTGATTGGCCGCTGCTAGAGTACTCAGAAGAAGAAGGACGCTATACAGCAGCACACCATCCATTCACACGCCCATTTGAAGAAGATCTTGAAAAAATGGCGACAGCTCCAGGCGAAGTACGTGCCCAAGCATATGATATCGTTCTTAATGGTTACGAGTTGGGTGGCGGTTCATTACGTATTTACGAAAAAGAATTACAAGAAAAAATGTTCGAAGTGCTTGGTTTTACAAAAGAACAAGCGAATGAACAGTTTGGTTTCCTGATGGATGCATTTGAATACGGCGTTCCTCCTCACGGCGGGATTGCATTCGGCTTAGACCGTTTAGTAATGTTGTTAGCTGGCCGCGATAATCTACGTGATACCATTGCATTCCCTAAAACAGCATCTGCTAGCGACTTAATGACTGAAGCGCCAAGCGAAGTATCAGAAGCGCAATTAGATGAACTTCATATTAAAACAAAAACACTTGCGGATGAATTATAATTAAACCTAAAAGTGATAAAAAAGAGGTCGAGAAAAATTTCTCGATTCTCTTTTTTTATGTTTAACTCTTGTGTGACAGTGGTATATATTCTTATCTTACAAGATTTAATATTATTATCAGCTCGATTGAAGACTGATGAGAATTAAGTCAAAGAAATGTAAGGAGCACGAATGAAAGATTAATAATTAAAGAGTAAAAACTTTTATTTTGATTTTTCAAAACTTTCGTGTTAATATGTATTTAACAACAAATCCTGAGGTGTTCGTTGAAGCTCATATCGTCTTGACCGAACATATCGTCTTTGGGAGTTGCTCATTTTGGAATGGCAAACATGCCCTTTACTTAGTAGGGGACTTTTAAAGTTTCGAATACGACACCCACCTGCTAGAGTGCGGGTTCAAGGCTATTTGCATTACTCGACGGCACAATCGGGATTTGTTCATATTGTAAGATTGATAACCTGTGATTCTCTAAGAATCAGAGGATTTTTTTATGGGAAATATCTAAACAATGAGGGTAACTAAATATTTTTTTAAAAAACTATTTATTAAGATGTTTATATTATAAAAAAGAGGGTAAAATTTCTAATTCATAAGGATTAATACAGTAAAAAGTTAGAGAAGTAGGAGAGTAAAGCTAAAGATTAAAGGATTCATTGTTTTATTGGTATCAATAAACTTTCCCAAGTCTTTTTAAATGCAAGAAGTTAAAACAACCAGTCCTAATGGAAGTTATATTATGACTGAAGATCCGTGTGTATTAATAAAAACATTCTACTAAGCAATTTATATTCGGTTTTTAAAAAATTGAAGAGGGGCATAAAAATTATGAATAGTAACCAAATAATTGGAGTTATTGTCGGATTATTAATTTTTAATGGTTTAAGTATACTTTCTAACATGTTTACATGGGAATCAATTGTACTACAAATAGTAGGTGTATTTATAACATACCTGGTAATCACTTTAAAATATAATAAGAATAAAAATATTTGTTGATTTTTTAAAAAAATAACAAAGGTCATATGATGAAGTATAAATTTTAAGGTAAAAAATATAATAACCTAATGTTTTGGTTTTCTAATCTGTTCTATAGACTAGAGTCTTTGAATAGGCTGACTACTTTTAACTCAGCCTATCTTTGTTTTAAGTAATGCATATTTTGTTATTTACATAACATATAATAAATAGCACTTTTTTTTTCAATGAAAACGCTTTATACTAATTGGTATAGACAACTATACCAAAACAAAGGAGAGTGTATTGAAATGTTAGGTTTCTTGCAAAAGATTGGTAAATCGCTAATGTTCCCGATTGCAACCATGCCTGCAGCTGCATTGCTTGTTCGGCTTGGCTCGCCTGATATGATTGGGAGTAGCCATGTGAAATTTATTCAAATTGTCGCCAAGGTTATGGAAGCATCAGGTAATGCAATAATTGGTAATCTCCCAATTATTTTTGCTATTGGTATTGCGATGGGTTTTGCTTTTGACAACAATGGGGGTGCAGCGTTAGCTGGGGCGATAGCCTATTTAGTTTTATCAGGTGTACTAGAAAAAATAGATAAAGATTTGAATATGGGTGTTTTCGGAGGGCTTGTTTCGGGTATTGTCGCAGGACTTTTATATAATAAATTTTATAATGTAAAGTTTCCTGAGTGGCTTTCATTCTTTGGCGGCAAACGATTTGTCCCCATAATAACCTCGATCACTATGGCTATAATTGCCGCGTTGCTTGCTTATATTTGGGGACCAATTCAAGGAGTTATTGATTCTACAGGTAACTGGATTATCGGAGCAGGCGCAATTGGTTATGGGGTTTACGGTTTCTTAAACCGTTTGTTACTTCCGATTGGTTTGCATCATGTAATCAATACAATAGTATGGTTTGACTTTGGTAAATTTACGGATGCTGCGGGTAAAGTAGTAAAAGGGGATATTCCTCGTTTCTTAGCGGGAGATCCAGCAGCAGGACTCTTCCAAGCTGGTTTCTTCCCGATTATGATGTTTGGTTTGCCAGCAGCTTGTTTAGCTATGTACTTTGCAGCTAAAAAAGAGAAACGCGCTATTGTGGGCGGTATGTTCCTGTCAATCGCCTTAACAGCTTTTGTTACAGGGGTAACAGAACCAATCGAATTTACATTTATGTTCTTATCTCCAGTTTTATATGCAGTGCACGCTGTATTAACGGGTATCTCTTTAATGATAGCGGCTGCATTAAATATTCATGATGGTTTTGGTTTCTCTGCCGGTCTAATAGATTATTTATTGAATCTCGGTATCGCACAAAAACCTTTCTTGCTTATACCTCTTGGTTTAGCATTTGGCGCTATCTATTTTGTAATTTTCTATTTCTTAATAACAAAATTCAATTTAAAAACGCCAGGCCGTGAAGATGACGAGGATGAAGAAACAGAAACAATGCAAGGAACAGAAGATGAAGTACTTGATGCAAAAGCTTATCATACAATTGAAGCGCTAGGCGGCAAGGAAAACATCGTGCAAGTGGATCATTGTACGACACGCCTTCGTTTAACTGTAAAAGATGCGGGTTTGGCGAACGAAAAAGAATTGAAAAAATATGGTGCACGTGGTGTTATGCGCATCAGTAAAACAAACTTGCAAGTCATCATTGGTACGTCTGTAGAATTTTTGGCAGACGCAATGAAAAAACGCATCGCCAAAGGAAATCCAGCTCCCAAAAATGTAGTAAGTGAAGCAGCATTGGAAGAGACAGATGTTACACATACGAACTTATTGCCGGAAGACTTTGTTATGCCGGTAACAGGTGATGTAATTCCAATTTCAGAAGTACCTGACCAAGCATTTGCATCTGGCATGATGGGTCCTGGTTTCGGGATTTTGCCAAAAGGCAGTGTTATACAATCACCTGTTGACGGAAAAGTGATGATGATCTTCCCGACAAAACATGCAATCGGCCTTGTAACGGATACAGGAATAGAAATTTTAATCCATATCGGCCTTGATACGGTAAAATTAAATGGTAAAGGCTTTGAGGTGCTAGTAAAACAAGATCAGCTTATTCAACGCGGGGATGATTTAATCAAAGTTGACTGGGCATATGTTAAAGAAAATGCTCCATCCATTGCGACACCTGTAATCTTTACAAACTCACAAGATAAAAGCGTGAAGCTTGAAAAAACAGGCTACCAACGTAGTGGAACATCAAATATCATCAGATTAGAAGAATAAAATTTAAGTCAGGTATAACAACAGATTAATGAATGTTGTAGCTTTAATAAAAGTGAAATCAGCTAAAACTCTACAGTCCAGAAAGCTTGGGTCTAAATGTGGAATAGAAGCTGATTTCACTTCATTACAATCAAAAATTGCTTTAAAGCTATGTAACATTATATTTAAAGTTTTCTGTTAGACACCTGGATTTTCTTTAGGAGATGTTAAATTTGAAGCAAACATGCCTGATAAAAAATGTAACCATTGTAAATGCCGATGAACGTATGGACAATTATGACGTCTATATAAAAGATGGCGTTATTCAACACATCGGCCGTTTGATAGAGAAAGAAGCAGATGAAGTGATAGATGGCGTTAACCAATATCTTCTTCCAGGATTTATCGATATGCATATACATGGATCAGCTGGTAGTGATGCAATGGATGCTACGCCAGAATCGCTTCATATAATGGCGAAATCTCTGCTGAAAGAGGGGACAACCAGTTTTCTTGCAACTACCATGACTCAATCGATTGACACTATAGAAGAAGCACTAAAAAATTTAGCTGTTTTTCAAAGTGGTATAGATGAAGCCGAAATGGTCGGCGTTCACCTGGAAGGTCCGTTTGTTTCGAAAAAACGCGCGGGTGCACAGCCGCTCGAGCATATTATTCCACCCCAATTATCATTATTCCAACGGTTTCAAGAACTTAGCGGATACAGGATTAAAGAAGTAACTGTAGCACCAGAAACAGATGGCGGATTTGAATTTGTAGAAAATGTCGCAAAGACAGGCGTTGTAGTTTCTATCGGTCATTCAGATGCAACTTTTGAAGAAGTGCAAAAAGCAGTAGTTCTTGGCGTGAAACAAGGAACGCATCTTTATAATCAAATGCGCCCCTTCCATCATAGGGATCCAGGCGTGGTAGGAGGTACATTGCTTCTGCCTGAAATTCAAGCAGAGACCATTGTCGATTTCATTCACTCACATAAGGAATCAGTTAAGCTTGCTTATCAAATGAAAGGCGCCGAGCATATTATTTTAATTACCGACGCAATGAGAGCGAAAGGCTTACCCTATGGTGACTACGATTTAGGTGGGCAGCTTGTTCATGTCACAGAGAGTGGCGCTCATTTAGAGAATGGCGCATTGGCTGGCAGCGTATTAAAAATGGATCAAGCTCTTCGAAATATGAAAGAAGCAACCAACTGTACACTACAAGAACTTGTCGCTATGACATCCTTCAATGCGGCAAAGCAATTGAATTTGACTGGCAAGGGAAGAATCAAAGAACATTATGACGCAGATCTCGTTTTATTGGATAAAGACTTAAAGATTCAAAAGACGATTAAAAAAGGCAACGTCATTGAAAATCTGTAGTGTAAGTTCATTAATTTAAAGGTGTTGAATAGATTTGGTTGATCGGAATTCGCATGTGCCTATATATATACAGATTGAAGATATCATCAAAGAAAAGATAGCGGTTGGCGAGTACATTAAAGGATCTTCTATACCTTCCGAAAGGGAGCTGTCTGAGACATACAATGTCAGCAGGATGACAGTGAGGCAAGCGATTACAGGATTAGTTAATAGTGGTTTGCTATATAGGGAAAAAGGGAGAGGCACTTTTGTGGCTGATCCTAAATTTGAACAGCCGCTCAATGGCTTGACCGGTTTTACGGAGGATATGATCGCAAGAGGTATGGAGCCGAGCAGTGATATAGTACTGTTTGAGAAACAACTACCTTCTTTTGAAATAAAGCAAGATTTAGGTTTAAACGATGAAGATGAGGTATACTTTATAGTGCGTATTCGAAATGCGGATCATCTTCCCATGGCTATTGAAAGGACGTATATACCTGTTAAACTTGTCCCAAACTTAAGCAAAGATCAGCTAAGTGGATCTCTCTATCAATTGATTGAGCAGGAATACGGACTAGACATTCACAATGCCACACAGCAGATGGAAGCCGCTATTGTTTCAAAAGAGGATGCAAAATATCTAAACGTTGGGCAAAAAGCAGTTGTCTTGATTATCAAAAGAACAAGTTATTTATCGAACGGAAGGCCGTTTGAACTTGTGCGCAGCGTGTATCGCGCAGACCGTTATAAGTTTATAAGCGAGATTACGAGGTGACACATGAACAATTATTTTGCTGAAGTCACGCATCTTTTAAAAGATGTATATGAAAAGGAAATGCCTGCCATAAAACAGGCAGCGATACTAATTGCAGAGAGCGTGAACAAAGGGGGCATTTTACAGTTATTTGGCTGTGGACATTCTCACCTTCTAGCTCAAGAAGCATTTTATAGGGCAGGCGGATTGGTTCCTGCCAAACCAATTAGTATAGAACCCCTTATGCTTCACAGTGGTGCGCTCACTTCTTCTAAAAATGAAAAAGATTCAAATTTTGTTGAAAAGCATATAGAAAGTTTTGATTTTCACGATGGAGATGTCCTTCTTATTATTTCTACATCTGGGCGAAATGCTGTTCCAATTGACGTTGCACTTTTAGCAAAAAAGTTAAAAATAACCACCATCTCGCTTCAGTCTCTTAACTATTCAAGGGAATCTTCAAGGCACCTTTCACACAAACGGCTTGAGGATGTAGTAGATGTTATAATAGATACTCATGTGCCTGTTGGCGATGGCGTCCTTTACAGAGGCGATCTGCAATATGGTCCTGTCTCTACAACCATCGGTTCTTGCATATTGAATGCTTTGATAAGTGAAGTGGTGGAGATAATTATGGAAAAAGAGGAGCGCGCTCCAGTATTTTCTAGTGCAAATGTGGATAAAGCAGGAAAGAATAATGAAGCTTTGATAGAACAATATCAAAAGCGGGTCAATTTTAATTAACTCTTGGAGGTATTTACAATGGAAAAGAAATTTAACATTACAGCATCAGAAGGTTTACATGCAAGACCATGTACAGTTTTAGTACAAGCTGTAACACCATTCTCATCAGAGGTTCAGCTTACGTATAATGACAGAACGGTAAACCTTAAATCAATTATGGGTGTGATGTCACTGGGCATTCCTTCAGGAGCAGAGATTTTAGTATCTGCGGAAGGAAGCGATGCAGATGAAGCTTTAAACAAAGTCAAAAATGTTCTTTCTACAGAAGGAATTGGTGAAGAATGCTAGAAATGAAGGGGATTGCCGTATCAAACGGTATTGCCATTGCTAAAGCGTATTGTTTAGTAGAACCAGACTTGTCATTTGAAAAAGTCTCCATCAGCGATTCAGAGGCAGAAAAAAAGCGTCTGAAAAATGCTGTAGCCGAAGCTAAAAAGGATTTAGAAGGAATCAAAGCAGAAGCTGAAAGGAAATTTGGACCTGATAAAGCAGCCATTTTCCAAGCACATTTGCTAGTATTAGAGGATCCTGAAATGCTCGGTATGATTGATGGGAAAATCGATGAAGGTACGAATGCAGAAGCTGCTCTCCATGAGGTATCAACCACATTTATCGAGATGTTTGAGGTAATGGAGAATGCTTACATGAAAGAAAGAGCGGCAGATATACGAGATGTGTCAAAGCGTTTATTGTCAAAATTATTGAATGTAGAGATACCAGATTACAGCCATTTAAATGAAGATGTAATCATAATCGCAAATGACCTTACACCGTCTATGACGGCTCAACTCGATAAAACACATGTTAAAGGATTTGTGACAGATATCGGTGGTAGAACCTCACATTCAGCAATTCTTGCTAGAACAATGGAAATCCCAGCGGTTGTTGGCGCCAAAACAGCGACAAAAGATATCCAACAAGGATCATTAGTCATTGTAGATGGTTCAAAAGGCGATGTTATAGTAGATGCAGAGCCGGAGATAGTTGGTACATACCAAACGGCTCAAAAAGCTTATCTTGAAGAACGTGCATACTTTGAGCAGTTTAAGGGCGAGCCAAGCATAAGTAGAGACGGACACCATGTTGAAATCGCTGGGAATATCGGTAAGCCTGACGATGCAGATATTGTGTTAGAAAATGGCGGAGATGGCGTAGGTTTATTCCGAACAGAATTTTTATATATGGACCGCACTGATTTGCCATCTGAAGAAGAACAATTTGTTTCTTATAAATCTGTTCTTGAAAAGATGAAAGGAAAGCCAACAGTAGTTCGGACGTTAGATATTGGTGGCGACAAGAAGCTTCCATATTTGAAAATGGAAGAGGAAATGAATCCTTTCTTAGGCCACCGTGCCATTCGCCTTTGTTTAGATGATACAGCATTGTTCCGAACGCAGCTCCGTGCATTGCTTCGTGCAAGCATTTATGGCAATTTAAAAATTATGTTTCCTATGATCGCAACACTTGAAGAATTTAGAGAAGCGAAAGCCATTCTAGAGGATGTGAAAAGGGAGCTTGTAACCGAAGGCAAAGAAGTAAGCGATACCATTGAAGTCGGTATGATGGTTGAAATACCTTCTACTGCTGTTATGGCCGATTTATTCGCGAAGGAAGCAGACTTTCTTTCTATAGGCACAAATGATTTAATTCAATACACACTTGCAGCAGATAGGATGAATGAAAAAGTTTCTTATTTGTATCAACCGTATAATCCTGCTATTTTGCGTCTTGTGAAAAGTGTCATTGACGGCGCTCATAAAGAAGGCAAATGGGTAGGTATGTGTGGCGAAATGGCAGGCGATGAGATAGCAATTCCTATTTTGCTTGCAATGGGGCTAGATGAATTCTCAATGAGTGCATCTTCAATACTTAGGGCACGTGCCCAAATCGCCAAATCTTCAAAAGAAGATTTAGAAAAGCATATAGAAAAGATTCTGCAACTTTCCTCCAATAAAGAAGTTTCAAGCTATGTAACACAATATTTAATGAAGGAAACTAAATAGAAAAGGGAAGTGACCAGTTGGCTATTCAATTAGAAACCGTGAAGGACCTAGATCAATTATATACTCGAGCTTTTCAATTAATTGAGGAGCAGAAAGACAATGGAGCTAAAACTTTCGGACTTGCAACTGGAGGAACAATGCTTCCTTTATACGAACGTATCCGAAATAGCTCAATTGACTTCTCTAACTGTGAGAGTGTAAATTTGGATGAATACGTTGGATTACCAAAAGAACATCCTGAAAGCTACCTTTCTTTTATGACGCAACAATTGTTTAAAGAGAAGCCTTTCAAAAATTCTCATTTACCTAATGGAGAAGCTACAAATCCAGAATTAGAAGCTAAGCGATATGAGGAGCTTTTACAATCCCTAACTCTTGATTTTCAATTATTAGGCGTAGGTGAAAATGGACATATCGGTTTCAATGAACCGGGTACTTCTTTTGACAGTGAAACCCATGTCGTAGATTTGACACCTTCTACAAGAACAGCTAATGCACGATTTTTTGAATCAATTGATGAAGTTCCTGAAAAAGCGATTACAATGGGTATAAAATCCATTATGAGGGCGAAATACATCCTTTTAATCGGAGTGGGAGAGAAAAAAAGAGATGCGATCAAATCTTTAATCGATGGGAATATGACTGTAGAGGTGCCAGTAACCGTCTTAAACAATCATCCAAACGTGATTGTTTTGACAGATTTGGATTTCTAGATAAAGAGAAGGCCTAGATTCTAAGGCCTTCTTTTTTATCAAGAGTCTATTTTCAATTACATTTTCATGCTATAATTTGTTTTGTTTATCTTAGTAAGTTACTTGGTTTACTTAAGTAGAAGGAGTGCGATATCATGTTGCATCAATTTTCAAGAAATGAATTAGCTATTGGCCAAGAAGGCTTGGACAAGCTTAAAAATACGACTGTTGCCATCTTAGGAGTCGGCGGCGTGGGATCTTTTGCTGCAGAAGCATGTGCAAGAAGCGGAGTAGGTCGTATTATTTTGGTGGACAAAGATGATGTAGATATTACCAATATCAATCGCCAATTAGTCGCATATCTATCGACAATCGGCAAATCTAAATCAGCAGTTATGAAAGAAAGAATAGCAGACATCAACCCTGAGTGTGAAGTAATTGACCTTCATATGTTTTATACTGAAGAAACATACGAAGAATTCTTTAGCTATCAGCCAGACTATGTCATAGATGCTTCAGATACGGTCAAATACAAAATTCATATGATTAAAGAATGTCTAAAACGCAATATAAAAATCATTTCAAGTATGGGAGCAGCTAACAAAACTGATCCGACACGTTTCAAAATTGCAGATATTTCTAAGACCCATACTGATCCACTTGCAAAAGTGATTCGCTTAAAATTGCGAAAAGAAGGTATCAAAAAAGGCGTTCCGGTTATTTTCTCTGATGAGAGCCCAATTGTAATACGACAAGATGTAGCTCAAACAGTTGGTAATCCAGACGCAGAGATTCGGAAAGCTAAAATGCCACCTTCATCCAATGCGTTTGCCCCATCTACAGCAGGACTGTTTGCAGCTAGCTGGGTCATTAATGATATTCTAAAAGACATTAAAATACAACGTGTTAGTGATTAATTGTAGCCGTATTCGCATGTACTGTGCGAATACGGTTTTTTAATATTTTAGGACGTAAGTTATCTAAAAAAAGAAATATAAGGATGTTATAGGAAATTATATGATAGGATAAATGTGTATAGTGATTGAGCTGAAAAATCTCAATATTGAATGAAGACAATTAGTTTTCAGAAATTTTTCAGTGATACTGCACTTAAATAGTTAAATAAATGAATACTTTATGCTGTACTAAACGTATATGTAATATGTTCGGAAAATTTTTATAAAAGGAGACAGCTATGGCTTTAAAAATTGATCATGTCACGAAGAAATACCAAAATTTCACTGCGGTTAACCAGCTTTCATTTACGATTGAAAAAGGAGAGATATTCGGTTTGATCGGGCAAAATGGCGCGGGTAAAACAACTACTTTCCGTATGATTCTTGATTTACAGGAAACGACGGAAGGAAACATCTCTTGGAATGATATACCTATCAATAAAGTAAACAGAGATGTCCTGGGCTATTTACCGGAAGAACGAGGAATATTTCCATCAATGACCGTTGAAGACCAGCTTTATTTCTTTGGTGTTTTGCGTGGCAGGGGCAAAAAAGATTTAAAACAGGATGTAGATTATTGGATTGAACGTTTTGAACTAGTCGACAAAAGAAAGGCGAAAGCGGAAACCTTGTCAAAAGGGAATCAACAAAAAGTGCAGTTGATTGCAAGCTTTATCCACCAGCCTGAATTTTTAATTCTTGATGAACCTTTTAGTGGTCTGGATCCTGTAAACCGTGAGCTTTTGATGGATGCCATTCTCTATTTAAAAGAAAAAGGAACCACAATTTTATTTTCTAGCCACCAAATGGCTAATGTTGAGGAGCTTTGTGACCATTTGTGCATTTTAAAAAGAGGCGTTTCGCTTTTCACTGGTAGTTTAAAAGACTTAAAAGAACAATATGGTAAAAAGAAATTAAGCATTCGAACAGATTTAACAGAAAAAGAGTTACATATGTTAGAAGGCGTAACAAACGTCAAAAAAACAAGAGATGGATACACACTTACACTGGAAGACGAAACATACGGGAAACAGCTATTTGAACAAATTAGTAGAGGGCAATATATGGATAAATTCAGCATGGATTATTTAACTCTTGATGAAATTTTCAAAGATTTGGTAGGTGGTATAGTTGTCTAAGTTTTGGATTTTAGTTACACAGCTTTATAAACAAAAAATTAAAACGAAATCATTTATTCTATCTATTCTTTTGTATGTTGCCGTAATTAGTTGTGTAATGTTCTGGTCTGATATTAAGGCTGCATTATTTTCTGAAGAGCCTGTGAAAATTGCGATGGTTAATGAGACAGAACAGGATTTCAAGCCTTTGTTTAAATCGGATAAAGATATGAAATTTAATTTTACAGATCAATCAAGGGCTGAGGTCGAAAAGAAAGTAAAGAATGGAAAGTACGACGCAGCTGTTTTTCTTACAAGCAAGAATAAACAAATGGAAGCAGAAATAGCGACATTTGAACCGCTTGAATATAACGATCAAACCGCTTTGTCAGGGATGATTCAATATGCTGGCAGAATTTATGCCGTACAACAGTTGAATCTGACAAGCGATCAAGCTGCACAGATTCTTGATGCCAATACAACGATTATCTCTAAAAACTTAGATAAACAAAAAGGCACAGGTAAAAGTGAAGATGAAAAATCTGCCGGGATCGGTGTTTCTATTTTAATCGGTTCCATTGTCTATTCTTTTGTTATTTCATTCTTATCGATGATAACCACCGATGTCGCATCTGAAAAAGGATCGCGTGTGCTTGAAGTAATGCTTGCAAGTATAAAGCCTTCCACGCACTTCTTGGCGAAAATTACCGGAACATATTTGCTGGCGCTAACTCAGCTCATTGTGTTAATCGTTGTTCAAGTAGCGCTATTTTTAGTTGTGGATGGAGGTTCTAAATGGGATAAAGTAACGAATACGATTGACCATCTATCTTCAACCTATATTTTATACACTATTGCATACTTATTGTTGTCCATTTTCTTATTCTTAATTATGGGGGCGCTCTTTGGTTCGCTTGTATCAAAAGTAGAGGAAGCTAGCCAAGCTATGATGCCTGCAATGTTAATGGGTATGGCGGGTTTTTATATCTTGATGTCCGGCTTGTTTAGCCCAGATACGATGCTAGTAAAAGTGTCATCCTATATCCCGTTTATGACCGTAATGGTTATGCCGCTACGCATAAGTGCAACAGATCTTTCACCAATGGAGCCGTTGATTGCGCTTATTATCCTGATTGTCACAGTTATCGTATTGTTCTACATCAGTTTTTCATTCTATAAACGAAGTGTATTGACATACAGCTCAGGCGGCATGATGCAAAAAATTAAAACGGTTTTAAAAGTAACAACATAATGAAAAAAATGATTGAAGAGGCATTAGCCTTTTCAATCATTTTTTATTTTTCTTTTTTAATTGGTTTAAATGATCATAAATGCCTGCCATTCGCTTTTCTTGTCCGGCAATTATAGGTTTATAGAATTCTGAGCCGACTAGCTTGTCTGGCAAATATTCTTGGTCTACCCAACCGCCAAAAGTACCGACAGGTGTATTATGTGGATATTGATAACCTTCTACGCCAAGTGTTTTGGCTCCGCTATAATGAGCGTCTCGCAAATGGAGCGGGATGTCACCAGTTTTTCCTTGATGGATAGAAGAAATAGCTGCATCAATCGCTGTGATGGCAGAATTAGATTTCTCAGCCAAACACATCTCGATTACAGCAGATGCAAGCGGTATGCGAGCTTCCGGCATACCGAGTCGTTCGGCGGATTGGATAGCTGCAAGTACATGTGCGCCTACTTCAGGAGCGGCTAGACCGATGTCTTCGTAACTCATGACTAAAAGCCGCCTTGAGACAGCAACTAAATCGCCATTTTCTAAGAGGTTAGCTAGATAATAAATGGCGGCATTAGGATCACTTCCGCGAACTGATTTTTGTAACGCAGATAATAAGTTATAAAAATGGCTACCCTTTTGGTCTCCGTAAACACCGATGCGCTCAGCTAAACTTTGGATAGTCGCATCATCGACAATAGTCTCGTCATTTTCTTCATCAGAGGCGTAATAAACAGATTCTAGCAGAGTAAGAGCTTTTCTTGCATCACCGTTTGCTGCAAGAGCAATTTCCTGAATTTGCTTTTCAGTTATGCGAATTGAATATTGGCCAAGGCCACGTTCTTTATCTTCTAGAGCCCGTTGAATTAATGAAACTATTTCACTTTCGTCGAGCTTTTTTAGCTGCTTAATCTCACCGCAGCGTGAACGTATGGCTGGATTCACATCATGAAATGGATTTTCTGTTGTGGCTCCGATGAGTACAATAGCACCATTTTCAACGTGCGGAAGTAATGTATCCTGTTGCAATTTATTGAATCGGTGTATTTCATCAAGGAATAATATAACTTGTCCCACAATCTTCGCTTCATTTACTACATCCTCTACATCCTTTTTTCCAGCCCTTGTCGCATTCAATGCAAAGAACGGCAAGTTAGAAGAACCAGCAATAGCAAATGCAATGGATGTTTTACCTATACCAGGTTCTCCATATAGCAACATGGAGGGAATATGACCTTTTTGAATCATTTTATATAAATTAGTCTTTGGTCCAATGATGTCTTGATGACCGACAACTTCATCCAGATTGCGCGGACGCATGCGAAATGCAAGTGGTTGTTGCGGCAACGTGGTCACCTCTTTTCTAATATCTAAAGCCTACTTTGTTATTTTCTCAAATATTCACTAGCTTTGCATTAAAATAGATTAGGCATTTTAAATCTTGTTGTCATTACTGATTAATTCCTCTTCAGTATTAACAGATAAAAGCCAAATGTGCATGTTCATAAATCATACCCGAGTAGAATGAAGGGAAATATGCTATACTTGTGCATAGACAAATTCGCTAAATATAGAGGTGTATAAATGAAAATATCAACAAAAGGGCGATATGGGCTAACCATTATGATCGAACTTGCCAAACAATATGGACAAGGGCCCATTCCTCTTAGGCAAATCGCATCCCAGAATAATTTATCGGAAGCATACTTAGAACAACTAGTTTCACCACTAAGAAATTCGGGTCTCGTTAAGAGTGTTCGAGGTGCATATGGAGGATATATGCTTTCCAAGCCTCCTCATTTGATTTCTTCGGCAGATGTAATTAAAGTGTTAGAAGGCCCAATTCAGCCTGTTGAAGGGATTGAGGAAGAAGCTCCCGCTCAAAGACAGTTATGGCTTCGTGTACGTGACGCTGTCAAAGAGGTTTTAGAGAAAACGAGCCTAGAAGATTTAGCTTCTTATACAGAAGAGCCAGATGATAAAGGATATATGTTTTATATATAAGCAGCATCTATTCAGAGAGTACCAATGGAAATTAGATGTTCTGCGAGGGTATTGACGGCAGTTACCCCCTCTAACTGTTTGTTTTTTAACTCAATTTTGTACGGGGGAATCTATCTTACTGCCCGTTAAACCGGTTTAGAAGGAGTTTTAAAGATGAAAGAAATTTACCTTGACCATGCGGCTACAACACCCATGCATCCACTAGTGATTTCCAAAATGGTAGAAAGTATGGAATCAGTTTACGGCAATCCATCTAGCATTCATAGAATTGGCCGCTTTGCTAGAAAGCACTTGGATGACGCTCGACATATTTTAGCTAAAAGCATTGGGGCGAAAGACCAGGAGATTATAGTGACAGGCGGCGGTAGTGAAGCAGACAATTTGGCTATTACAGGCACTGCTTATGCGAAACAGAATGAAGGCCGCCATATTATCACAACTGTAGTAGAACATCATGCAGTTCTTCATACATGTCAACAACTGGAGAAAGAAGGATATGAGGTAACTTATTTGCCTGTTGATGAAACGGGTCGTGTTTCTCTTGAAGACGTCAAAAAGGCCTTACGCGATGATACTATCTTAGTAACGATTATGTTTGGAAATAATGAAGTCGGTACTATACAGCCTATTAAAGAAATCGGCGAGTTGTTGAAAAAGCATAGTGCAACATTCCATACTGATGCGGTACAGGCGTTTGGCATTCTACCGATTGATGTCAATGATTTGCACGTTGATTTGCTCTCAGTATCTTCCCACAAATTGAACGGTCCAAAAGGCATTGGATTCTTATATCAACGCGATCAAACAAAGCTAAAGCCACTAATCTATGGTGGAGAACAAGAGCGTAAGCGCAGAGCAGGAACGGAAAATGTTCCAGCGGTTGTTGGGTTTGCTGAAGCTGTAGCCATTGCGCAAAGGAATTTTGAAGAGAAACAACAAGCATACAAAGAATTCCACCAACACTTCTTAAAGAAATTAGATCAGGCGGAAATCGATTATCATATAAACGGAAATGAGCAATACTGCTTGCCACATGTTATGAATATTAGCTTTAAAAATATGGATGTCGAATCATTCTTAGTCAATTTGGATATGGCAGGTATTGCAGCATCTAGTGGCTCTGCTTGCACGGCCGGTTCCATTGATCCATCGCATGTACTTGTTGCAATGTATGGAAGCGAAGCAGATGAGCTTCGGAATTCGATTCGTTATAGCTTCGGCTATGGATTAGACCTAGAAGATATTGATACAGCGGCAGAACGGACCATTGAGATTGTAAAACGATTAGCGAAATAATAGAAAAAAGGTGAACAATATGAATACAACGAAAGACCCCTCACAAACCCGAGTTGTGGTTGGTATGTCTGGAGGAGTCGATTCTTCCGTAGCAGCTTATCTACTGAAAAAACAAGGGTATGATGTTATCGGTATTTTTATGAAAAACTGGGATGATACCGATGATTCAGGCGTATGTACTGCGACTGAAGACTATGAAGATGTTATTAAAGTATGTAATCAAATCGGTATCCCATATTATGCAGTCAATTTTGAACAACAATATTGGGACAAAGTATTTACGTACTTTTTAGAAGAATACAAAGCAGGACGTACACCGAATCCTGATGTGATGTGCAATAAAGAAATTAAATTTAAAGCATTCTTAGAACACGCATTAAAGCTAGGTGCGGATTATTTAGCAACAGGCCATTATGCACGCGTTGAAGTACGCGATAACGAAACAAGAATGCTTCGCGGCATTGATCAAAATAAAGATCAAACTTACTTCTTAAACCAGCTTTCACAAGAACAACTTTCAAAAGTTATGTTCCCGATTGGTGAACTTGAAAAACCACGCGTTAGAGAAATTGCTGAAGAAGCGGGCCTTGCAACAGCTAAGAAAAAAGATTCAACTGGTATTTGCTTTATTGGAGAACGAAACTTTAAAGAATTCCTAGGTCAATACTTACCTGCACAACCTGGCAATATGGAAACATTCGATGGCACTGTAATAGGCAAGCATGACGGCCTTATGTATTATACAATCGGCCAACGTCACGGCCTTGGGATTGGTGGAGACGGCGATCCTTGGTTTGTTCTGGGGAAAGATTTAAAACGCAACGTATTATTAGTGGGACAAGGCTTCCACAATGATAAGCTTTATTCAACAAGCTTAAAAGCTGTAAAAACAGGCTTCACGACGCATCGTGATATGCCGAAAACATTCCAAGCGACCGCGAAATTCCGCTATCGCCAACAAGATGTGCCGGTGACAGTTGAAATCACTGGTGATGATGAATGGTACGTAACATTCAACGAACCAACACGTGCTATCACTCCTGGCCAATCTGTTGTACTTTATGATGGTGATGAATGTTTAGGTGGCGCTACAATAGACGAAGTATTTAAAGACAGTAAAAAACTAACGTATGTAGGGTAATAGAGGTGAAAATATGGATTTAAATGAGTTAGGTATTAAAGCCATCCAAGAAAAACGGTATGAAGATGCCGCAAAAGCCTTTACACAAGCTATAGAAGAGAATCCAAATGAAACAATTGGCTATATTAACTTTGGAAATTTGCTTGCATCGCTTGATGATATCGAGCGAGCAGAGCGATTCTTCCAAAAAGCTATTTCATTGGATGAATCTGCGGCAACTGCTTATTATGGCCTTGCAAACCTTTACTACAATTCAGAACGGTATACAGAAGCAGCAAAACTTTATGAACGTTCTATCCGCCATGGTATTCAAGGAGCAGACGCTTATTTTATGCTTGGCAAAAGCTTTGAACATATCGACGAGCCGAAACTCGGATTGCCTTATATGCAAAGAGCTGCAGAACTAGCCCCGGAAGATTTACAGATCAGGCTTTCTTATGGCATTATGTTAGCTACTTTGGAGCTTTTTAATGAAGCAGAAAAAGAACTGAAGTATGTAATCGATACAGATTGGAACAATGCCGATGCCCATTATAATCTGGGTGTCCTGTATGCTGTTTCTACCGATAAGATAGAAGATGCACAGTATCATTTAAAGCAAGCTTTTACTTTGCAGCCAGAGTTTGATCAAGCACGTTACATTCATGACATGCTTGCAATGAAAAAAGATTAAAAAGAAAGGTGGTGGCAGCGTTGGCTGAAAATCTATCTTTATTTTCCGATGAACCACTTTTTATTGTCGGCCGGCCTGTCGTCACAATATTTCATAATGCACAAAACTTATTCTCGATTATTAAATTGAAAATCCAAGAAACAAATACGGATTATAAAGAAAAAGAGATTATTGTCGCAGGCTATTTTCCTGCTGTCTCAGAAGAAGCGTTATACCGTTATACAGGGCAGCTGAAACAGCATCCTAAATATGGGCTGCAGTTTCAAGCTGCCACTTTTGAAAAAGAGATTCCAGCAACTGAAACAGGTGTCGTGCAATATTTATCTAGCGATTTATTTCCGGGGATAGGCCACCGTACAGCTGAAACGATTGTTCAACAGCTAGGTGCAGATGCTATTAAAACCATCATTGAAAATCCTGATGTGTTGGATGACGTTCCACGCTTAACAGAAGATAAAAAACAAACACTGCGCTCTGTACTTGAGCAAAATTTAGGGCTTGACCGCATTATGATTCAATTGAACGAATGGGGATTTGGTGCTCAAATTGCTGTGAAGATTTATCAAATGTATGAAGGTGAGACACTACAAGTACTACAAAAAAATCCGTACCGCCTCATTGAAGATATTGAGGGGATTGGTTTTCAGCGAGCGGATGAACTGGGCGCTAGGCTACAAATCACCGGCAACCATCCCGACCGCATCAAAGCCTCTATACTTCACTTGTTAAACACTGCCTCATTATCAGAAGGGCATGTTTTTTTAGATGCAAGAGAAATTTTGCCTGCTTCCAAGGCGATGCTTGAATCGAGTCAGTCATGCACGATTGAATACGATGATATTTCCCAAGCAATAATTGAACTAGGCGAGAATGGCAAAGTTTGCGGTGAAGAAACAAGAGTTTATTTGCCGTCTCTTTATTATTCTGAAATAGGCATTGCTTCAAAGATTACAGAGCTAGCTCAAAAAAACGAAGAGCACTCATCTTTTCCTTCTTCTGAGATAAGGAAAGTAATTGGTGAAGCAGAAGAGCGCTTTGGTGTTACATATGCAGATACACAAGTAAAGGCAATTGAAACGGCTATTAATTCAGCTGTAATGATTTTAACGGGGGGCCCCGGAACGGGGAAAACAACAGTTGTCAGGGGAATAGTGGATGTCTATGCAGAACTTCATGGGCTCTCGCTAAACCCTAAAGATTATGCAGAGAAAGAAGAGGCCTTTCCAATCGTTCTAGCGGCTCCTACAGGTAGAGCTGCCAAGCGCTTAAGCGAATCAACGGAACTGCCTGCAATGACTATTCATCGCTTGTTAGGTTTCACGGGTCAAGAAAAGGAAGAAGATGTGGAGCGAGAAGTAATGGGGCGGCTTATTATAGTCGATGAAATGTCAATGGTTGATACATGGCTCGCACATCAACTTTTGAGGGCATTGAATGATGACTGCCAAGTAATATTTGTAGGCGACCAAGACCAACTTCCGCCGGTAGGTCCAGGACAGGTTTTAAAGGATCTGCTTGCCTCAAAAGCCATTCCAACAGTGGAGTTAACAGATGTTTATAGGCAATCAGAAGGGTCATCAATAATTCAGTTGGCACATGAAATGAAACGTGGTACTGTCCCTCAAGACTTGATGGTGAAAACAAGTGACCGTTCATTTATACGTGCAACCCAAGATCAAATTGCAGACGTTGTAGGGCAAGTGGTCAAGAGTGCTATTAATAAAGGTTTTTCTATTCATGACGTCCAAGTGCTCGCACCAATGTATCGTGGCAATGCGGGCATTGATGCAATGAACAAAATGCTACAAGAATTACTAAATCCCAAAAAAAACCAAAAGACAAAAGAGATTGCCTTTGGTGATACGATTTACCGGATTGGCGATAAAGTGCTACAACTTGTTAATCAGCCAAATAACAATGTGTTTAATGGCGATATGGGTGAAGTCATTTCAATTGTGAAGGCAAAAGAAACGATTGAAAAAACGGATTTAATGGTTGTATCGTTTGATGGCATTGAAGTAACGTATCAAAAAAGTGATCTAAATCAGGTAACGCTTGCGTATTGCTGCTCCATTCACAAATCGCAAGGAAGCGAGTTTCCGATGGTTATAATGCCAATAGTCCGCGGTTATTCCAAAATGCTTCGGAAAAATTTGCTATATACAGGTATTACAAGAGCTAAAAATTTTCTTATTCTATGTGGCGAGCCAGACACATTTGTGTATGGCTTTCAAAAAACAGATGATATGAAACGCCATACCTCACTTGTAGAGCGTTTATCATTGGATGAGACAACTGAAATCAAATCGCTAGAAGAAAAGAATGATACAAAAACGGAATCAACTGAGAAAGAAGCAATACAATCAGTAGAGGACAAGTTACCTGTTGCTTTAACGCTAGATAATTATTCAGGCATTCATCCAATGATTGGAATGGCGGGCATTAGCCCTTATGATTTTATGAATAATGAGAATTGACAGAAGTAAAAGCATTTCTTAAAATAAGTAAGAGTTATCCTATTTAAACAAGATTGATCTCTAATACTGCAATACGTTGAAGGAAAAAAGTACTTGTTGGTCCGTGTACAGAAAGAGGTTCCTAGGCTGTGAGAACCTTCACTACCCAATTTGGAAAAGCTATTCCTGAGTGTAGCCAAAAACTACCGTGTGCCGCGTTAAGGTAATTAAGTGATAATAGCAAAAGCTATTATAATTAGGGTGGTACCGCGAATAGAAACCTTCGTCCCTGTTACAGTGGATGGGGGTTTTTTTATATATAAAAGGAGGAAAATTAATGAAAACATCAGCAGAAATTCGTCGCAAGTTTATCGAATTCTTTGAAGAGAAAAAACACAAACAAGAACCTAGTATGCCGCTTGTGCCAATTAATGACGCGTCATTACTATGGATCAATTCCGGAGTAGCAACGTTGAAAAAATATTTTGATGGCTCAGTGATCCCTGAAAATCCACGTATTACAAATGCACAAAAAGCAATACGTACGAATGATATTGAGAATGTCGGCAAAACAGCTCGCCACCATACATTCTTTGAAATGCTTGGGAACTTCTCTATTGGTGATTACTTTAAAAAAGAAGCTATCCACTATGCGTGGGAGTTCTTAACAGATCCAAAATGGATGGGCTTTGAAGGTGAAAAATTGTCCATTACCATACATCCGGAAGATAATGAGGCCTATACGATTTGGAAAGACGAAGTTGGTATTCCAGAAGAACGCCTAATTCGTTTGGAAGGGAACTTCTGGGATATTGGAGAAGGTCCTAGTGGCCCTAACTCAGAAATTTTCTACGATCGCGGAGAGAAATACGGCAACGACCTAAAAGATCCAGAATTATATCCGGGCGGTGAAAATGAGCGCTATCTAGAAATATGGAATCTTGTTTTTTCTCAATTTAATCATAATCCAGATGGCACATATACACCTCTGCCAAAACAAAACATTGATACAGGTATGGGCCTAGAACGTATGGCTTCAGTTGTTCAAGATGTGCCAACTAACTTTGATACAGATTTGTTTATGCCAATTATCGAGAAAATTGAAGAATTTGCAAATCGTAAATACAAACGCCCAAATGAAATCGATTTAAATGAAATCTTTGGCAGCGAGGAAGATATAAACACGCCATTCAAGGTCATTGCAGACCACATCCGGACAGTGGCATTTGCAGTTGGTGATGGAGCATTACCTTCAAATGAAGGTCGTGGTTATGTGCTTCGCCGTTTACTTCGCCGTGCCGTACGATATGCAAAACAAATAGGTATCGAAAAACCATTCATGTACCAACTTGTACCAACAGTTGGTGAGATCATGGCTGACTTCTATCCAGAAGTGAAAGAAAAAGCGGAATTTATCGCTCGCGTTATTAAGAACGAAGAAGAAAGATTCCATGAGACATTACATGACGGCCTTTCTATCTTCAATGAAGTGGTAGAAGCCCAAAAAGCGAACGGACAAACAAGCATTCCTGGAGCAGATGCATTCCGTTTATATGATACCTACGGCTTCCCAGTCGAATTGACAGAGGAATATGCAGAAGAAGTAGGCATGACAGTGGATGTTGAAGGTTTCGAAGCAGAAATGGAAGTTCAACGTGAACGTGCTCGTAATGCACGCCAAGATGTCGATTCTATGCATGTCCAATCAGAAGTACTTGCAAACCTAACAGAGGCAAGCACATTTGTGGGTTATGAAACTCTTGAGACAAACACAACAATTGCGGCAATGGTAGTAAATGGACAAATCGAAAAAACAGCTTCAGAGGGTAATGAAGCACTAATTATTCTTGCTGAAACACCTTTCTATGCTGAAATGGGTGGGCAAATTGCTGACCATGGTTCAATTAGCAACGATTCATTCAATGCATTTGTAAAAGATGTCCAAAAAGCGCCAAATGGCCAAGCATTGCATACAGTTATTGTTGAATCTGGCGAAATGCATGTAGGTGAAGATGTATTTGCACAAGTTGATCGCACAGAACGTAACTTGACTGTGAAGAACCATACAGCAACACATCTATTGCAACGCGCACTAAAAGATGTGTTAGGCGATCATGTAAGCCAAGCGGGTTCATATGTAGGACCAGACCGTCTTCGTTTTGACTTCTCACACTTTGGCGCTGTTACTAAAGAAGAGTTAGAAAAAATAGAGCAGATCGTTAACGAAAAAATCTGGGATGACATCGCAGTAGTTATTCAGGAGATGCCAATTGCGGAAGCGAAAGAAATTGGTGCAATGGCTTTATTTGGTGAAAAATATGGTGATGTCGTGCGCGTAGTACAAGTGTCCGATTATTCTATTGAACTATGCGGTGGTATCCATGTTAAACGTTCTTCAGAAATTGGATTCTTTAAAATTATGTCAGAAAGCGGTATTGGTGCAGGCACTCGACGTATTGAAGCTGTAACAGGCAAAGCTGCATATCAAGCAACGAAAGAAGAACAGCATGTTTTAGAACAAGCTGCTAGTTTGCTGAAAGCAAATCCGAAAGACTTAGTCGCACGTGTGGAAAGTCTTCAACAAGAGTTGAAAGAGCAACAACGCGAGAATGCGTCATTATCTGCCAAAATAGCAGGTGCACAAGCTTCAACTATCTTATCATCAGCACAGAAAATCGGCGAAGTAACGGTGCTGGCAACAAAGGTTGAAGCAAAAGACAACAATCAATTACGCCAACTAATGGATGATTTGAAAGCTAAAATGGACCATAGTGTCATTGTTTTAGGCGCAGCATCTGAAGGTAAAGTTATGCTGATTGCCGGGGTAACAAAAGATCTAGCAAACGGAAACTATCACGCAGGCAAGATTGTGAAAGAAGTTGCAGAGATTTGCGGAGGCAAAGGCGGAGGCCGTCCTGATATGGCGATGGCGGGTGCAAAAGATGCTTCTAAATTGGAAGAAGCGTTGGATTCCGTGTATAATTATGTAAAATCTATTTAAAAGGTTTGTTGAATAGGGTATACTAACATAGATACAAGACGTTATTCTACTATTTTAAAGTGAGGTGCCCTGCATGAGTAAGTTTGATCAGACGATGAAATTTAATTTCCCTGAAGAATCGATGGAACAAGAAGTTAGAGAAACCATGCAACGAGTACATGCAGCGCTAGAAGAAAAAGGATACAATCCTATCAATCAAATCGTTGGTTATCTATTATCAGGAGATCCTGCTTATATCCCTCGTCATCAGGATGCACGGAACAAAATTCGTAAACTTGAACGTGACGAAATTTTAGAAGAGTTGGTTAAGTTCTATATTAAAAAGAATAACGAGGCATAATGATGAGAATAATGGGTTTAGATGTTGGCTCCAAAACGATTGGCGTAGCAATTAGCGATGCGCTAGGTTGGACAGCCCAAGGTATCGAAACGGTAAAAATTGATGAGGAAAATAATGAATTCGGCATTGAAAGAATCCAAGAGCTGGTGAATGAGTATGACATTGCTGAATTTGTTGTAGGTTTCCCCAAAAATATGAACAATACCGTTGGACCAAGAGGCGAGGCATCACAGGCTTATGCAAAGCTTTTAGAAGATACATTTTCTAAGCCAGTAACGCTTTGGGACGAGAGATTGACAACAATGGCTGCGGAACGTTTGCTAATCGAAGCGGATGTACGTCGCAAAAATCGAAAAAAAGTCATTGATAAAATGGCGGCGGTTATGATTCTCCAAGGATACTTAGACCGAAAACAGTTATGAGGTGGAATTATGGAAGAATTTGAAGAAAGACATATTACAATTGTAGACGATGAAGGCAATGAGCAACTTTGCGAAGTGCTTCATACATTTGATTCCGAACAATTCGGCAAATCATATGTACTTTACTCTATTATTGGTTCAGAAGACGAAGATGGCACAGTTGAGATCTTCGCATCCTCCTATGAACCATCAGATAATGGAACAGACGGTGAACTTACTCCAATCGAAACAGATGAAGAGTGGGATTACATCGAATCTGTTATTGAAGAGTTGGATGAGGATATTGAACAAGGATAATTGCAGAGAGTTGGCAGTTTAGTTTAAAATAAATGCTCGGCAATATGTATTTATCCAATACAAAAGGAATACTTAAGATGCTACTGAAGTAGACAGCATAAAATATATAGAAGAGGTGACCTAAATGGCACATGAACACGAACATGATCACGAGCACATCGTGGCAGTAGATGAATTCGGTAACGAACAAGTATACGCGGTACTTTATACATTCGACTCTGAGGATTTTGACCGCTCCTATGTACTATATTATAAAGAAGGCGCTGCAGAAGGCGAAGAAGTTGAAATCTTTGCATCTGCTGTTGTCCCAGCTGAAGATGGTGAAGGCGGAGAACTTGTTCCTATTGAAACTGATGAAGAATGGGACATGGTGGAAGAAGTTTTAAACACTCTTGACGCTGAATTTGGCGAAGAGTAATTGTTTGCCTAAGCGGAATGAGCAACTAGCATTCCGCTTTTTTGTGCAGCAAACATCCGTTAAGGAGGAATTACCTACGTGGAAAAGAAGAAAAACCAAGATCAGATCAATAAAATAAAAGAACGGCAGTCTGAAAAAAGGGTTGTACGTAAAATTGTATTAGCTGCATCAGGAGTATTTATTGCACTTGCACTGATTCTTGGGATAAGTATGTATTTTTATGTAAATAATGCGTTAAAGCCAGTAGATGAAAATGCAACTAAAACAGTCAAAGTTAATCTCCCGATCGGTTCATCGATTGATACTATTTCCGAAACCTTGGAGAATAAAAATATTATTAAAAATGCTAAAGTCTTCAAGTATTATACAAAGGTAAAAAATGAATCAGAATTTCAAGCGGGTACCTATAATCTGACTTCTTCTATGACGATCGATGAAATTATCAAAAGTCTGAAAACAGGGAAAGTGTACCGTACGCCAATCTTTACGATTACAATCCCAGAAGGTTTAACTCTTGACCAAATTGCAGAAAAAGTTGAAAAAAGTACAAACTACTCGAAAAAAGAGTTTATGGATCTCGTGAATAGCAAGAAATTCATTAAACAAATGAAAAAAGCGTATCCACGTACCGTTACAAAAGCAATTGACCAAAAAGATATACGCTATCCACTTGAAGGCTACCTATACCCTTCAACATACCCGTATTTCGAAGAGAAGCCGACATTACAGGAAATCATAGAGCCAATGATTGCACAGACCAATGAGGTTATCACTAATTACTCTGGCCAATTGAAGCAAAAACATTTATCTGTTCATAAATTTTTAACATTTGCTTCCCTTTTGGAGAAAGAAGCAACAGCCAAAACCGACCGTGAAACGATTGCTAGTGTCTTTTATAATCGTTTAGAAAGCAAAATGCCACTTCAAACCGACCCTACTGTTCTTTATGCATTAGGAGAGCATAAATCCCGGGTCCTTTATAAAGATTTAGAAGTGAAAAATCCATACAATACGTATAAGATTAAGGGATTGCCACCAGGCCCTATTTCAAACGCAGGTAAGGAATCACTTGAGGCTGCAATAAATCCAGCAACAACAGAATACCTATACTTTGTGTCAGACAAAAACGGTAACAATCATTTCTCTAAAACGTATGATGAACATTTAGGTAAAGTTGAGAAATATATAAA
Source organism: Rummeliibacillus sp. GQ308 (assembly GCF_059759115.1). Taxonomy (NCBI): domain Bacteria; kingdom Bacillati; phylum Bacillota; class Bacilli; order Caryophanales; family Caryophanaceae; genus Rummeliibacillus; species Rummeliibacillus sp. GQ308. The sequence goes on from NZ_JCAXDQ010000001.1 coordinate 1,057,125, forward strand.
GTAAACTAGGAAAAAGATGCTGAACCGATTTATTGAAATTAGGTTTGAATAACTAAGATAGGAGAAGAGCGGCTCTCGCTTTTCTTCTATTTTTGTGATAAGATAAAGTGTATTTTTGAAAAAATAAGGAGGGAATTGTATGGCTATTTCGGATGCATATACAATGTCCTTTATAAAACCACGAAATCCATTGCTTACTGAGATGGAACAATTCGCAAAAGAAAACTTTGTGCCTATTATGCAACTGCCAGCAATTGAATTATTGCTGCAAATGCTCCGAATCCAACAACCTAAAAGTATATTAGAAATTGGCACTGCAATTGGCTACTCTGCCATTCGTATGGCTGAGGCATTGCCCGAAACAAAAATAGTGTCAATTGAACGAGATGAAAACCGTGTACAGCAAGCTAAACATTTCCTTTCGAAATCTTCTGTTGCTGAGCAAGTGGAAATCATCTCAGGCGATGCATTAGAAGTAGATATAGAAAATCATCACTCAGCATTTGATGCTATTTTTATCGATGCTGCAAAAGGGCAATATCAAAAGTTCTTTGAAAAGTATAGTCCGCTTATAAAACAAGGCGGTATTATATATATCGATAATATGTATATGCACGGCCTTTCCGATCTGGATCTTTCAGAGGTACCTAGGCGGAAAAGAACGATGATTCGTAATTTGCATCAATTTGCGGATTGGATGATAGAAAATGAAGATTATCAATCCACATTCTTCCCAGTTGGTGATGGATTATTGATTTGTATAAAGAGGTGACCATAATGACAAAACCTGAATTACTTGTAACTCCACAATCGCTTTCACATATTAAAGCGCTTATTGAAGCAGGTGCAGATGCCTTTTTAATAGGTGAACAGCAATTTGGTTTACGATTAGCAGGAGAATTTACTATTGAAGAAGTACGTGAAGCTACTGCAATCATTCACAATGCTGGAAAAAAAGTATACGTTGCGATGAATGCTATCTTCCATAATGATCGGGTGGATGCACTAGCACCTTATATGAAAGCATTATCAGAAATAGGTGTGGATGGCATCGTTTTTGGCGATCCATCAGTCATCATTGCTAGACGTGAAGCAGACGTTAACATCCCATTACATTGGAACCCAGAAACAATTGCAACGAACTGGTTCCAAGCTAATTATTGGGGCAAACGCGGTGCAACAAGGGCTGTCCTTGCTCGTGAATTAAGCATGGATGAAATTGTTGAAATTAAAGAAAATGCCGAAATCGAAATCGAAGTCCAAGTGCACGGAATGACATGTATGTTCCAGTCGAAACGACCACTGCTTGGCCATTACTTCCTGTATGAAGGCAAAGCAATGGAAGTTGAAAACCGGAAAAACAATCGCAATATGTTCTTGCATGATCCAGAACGAAACAGCAAATATCCAATATACGAGGATTTAAACGGTACGCATATTTTCAGTCCGAATGATATGTGTATTATTGATGAATTAGATGAATTATTTGAAGCTGAAATCGACGTTTTCAAAATTGAGGGTGTCTTGCATACAGAAGAATATGTGGTCGCTGTAACAGAGTGTTACCGCAAAGCAATTGATGCATACACTGAATCTCCTGATGCATACTTCGATATAAAAGAAGAACTACTCGCAAAAATTGAAGAAATTCAACCAGAGTTGCGTCCATTGGATACAGGCTTCTTCTTCAAGGAAACTGTATACTAGGAAAGGAGAAAAAAACCGTGACATTATTAAAAGACGATACGATAAGCGAAATTCGTGATGGCAAAAGAGTCATCGTTAAAAAACCCGAATTGCTAGCACCTGCAGGCAACTTGGAAAAATTAAAAATTGCAGTCCACTATGGTGCAGACGCTGTATTTATCGGCGGCCAAGAATTTGGTCTTCGTTCAAACGCAGGAAATTTCTCAATCGATGAAATGCGCGAAGGTGTAGAATTTGCTAATAAATATGGTGCCAGAATCTATGTGACGACGAATATTTTTGCTCACAATGATAATATGGATGGACTTGATGAATATCTAAAAGCACTGGAAGGCGCAGGAGTAGCAGGTATTATTGTAGCCGATCCATTAATTATTGAGACATGTAAAATTGTTGCACCAAAATTAGAAATCCATCTAAGTACGCAACAATCCCTTTCCAACTGGAAAGCTGTTCAGTATTGGAAAGAAGAAGGATTAGAGCGTGTCGTGTTAGCACGTGAAACAAGTGCAGAAGAGATCAAACTAATGAAAGAAAAAGTGGATATTGAAATTGAGTCATTTGTTCATGGCGCAATGTGTATTGCTTATTCTGGTCGTTGTGTTTTATCTAACCATATGACTGCGCGTGATTCTAATCGTGGGGGTTGTTGCCAATCATGTCGATGGGATTATGATTTATATGCAGTAGAAGATGGTGAAGAAAAGCCTTTATTTGAAGAAGGCAACGAAGCCTTTGCAATGAGCCCGAAAGATTTGAAGCTTATCGAATCTATTCCAAAAATTATTGACTTAGGCATTGACTCTTTAAAAGTTGAAGGTCGTATGAAATCGATTCACTATATAGCTACTGTAGTCAGTGTCTATCGTAAAGTAATCGACGCATATTGTGCAGATCCTGATAATTTCAAAATTAAACTTGAATGGCTTGAAGAGCTAGATAAATGTGCAAACCGTGAAACAGCTTCTTCTTTCTTTGAAGGACAACCTGGATATGAACAACAAATGTTCGGTGAACATGGCAAGCAAACGAAATTTGATTTTGTTGGCATGGTCTTAGATTACAATGAAGAAACACAAATGGTTACATTACAGCAACGTAATTACTTTAAACCTGGCGACGAAGTAGAGTTTTTCGGGCCTGAAATTGAAAACTTTAAAGTTGTCATTGACGAAGTATGGGATGAAGATGGACAAGCACTTGATGCTGCTAGACATCCATTGCAAATCGTTCGTTTCAAATGTGCTGAGAAGCTGTATCCAATGAATATGATGCGCAAGGAGATGCGGTAGATGGAAAAACAACGTCCAGTTGTGATTGGCATCGCTGGAGGTTCTGGGTCTGGCAAAACAAGTGTGACACATGCCATCCATGATGTATTTAAAGAACATTCAGTAGTAGTGATTGAGCAAGACTTTTATTATAAAGATCAAAGCCATTTGGAATTTGATCAACGACTAGAAACGAATTATGATCATCCGGATGCATTTGATACGGATTTATTAATTAGTGATGTAAAGCGTTTATTAGAAAGAAAATCCATTGAAAAACCAGTGTATGATTATGCACTACATACACGTTCAAAAGAAACCATTCATATTGATCCACAAGATGTTATCATTCTTGAAGGAATTTTGGTACTTTTTGATCCGCGCTTGCGTGAATTGATGGACATTAAATTATTTGTGGATACGGATGCAGACTTGCGGATTATTCGCCGTATTTTACGCGATATCAATGAGCGTGGTCGTTCAATGGATTCTGTCATTGAGCAATATCTTTCTGTTGTTCGTCCGATGCATAATCAATTTATTGAGCCAACTAAGCGTTATGCAGATATTATTATTCCAGAAGGCGGCCAAAATGAAGTGGCAATTGATTTAATGGTTACAAAAATAAAAACAATTCTTGAAACAAATAGTATTGTGTAATATCATTGTAAATGATTAGTAAATATTCTTGTTAGAAACTATGTCGCATGCTTTAACGAGTAGCGACATAGTATTTTTATTAAGATGATGAAGAAGCAATCGAGGAGTGAATAAAATGGCAGCAGAAAAACAATACCCAATGACTGCAGCGGGTAAGCAAAAACTAGAAGAAGAATTAGAATTCTTAATTTCAACTAAACGTAAAGAAGTTGTTGAACGCATCAAAACAGCGCGTGGTTTTGGTGACTTATCGGAGAACTCCGAGTATGATGCTGCGAAGGACGAACAAGGCTTTGTAGAAGGCCGTATTTCGCTTTTGCAAACAATGATTCGTAATGCCATGATTATCGAAGAAGGCGCGAGTACATCTGATATCGTAACAATTGGCCGTACAGTAACATTCAAGGACTTAGAGGAAGACGACGAAGAAACTTACACAATCGTAGGTTCAGCAGAAGCAGATCCTTTCGAGGGTCGTATTTCAAATGATTCGCCAATCGCTAAAGCCCTACTTGGCAATAAAGTGGGAGACCGTGTAAAAGTCAATACACCTGGTGGAGACATGGATGTCGAGATTATTTCTATTAAATAAAATGTAAAACCTTTAAAGAAGACAATCGTTTGTATTGTCTTCTTTTTTTATGAAACGCAATTAAACGGAAATTATTGTATTCAACAAATGAGGTTTTTGTTATAAATAGATTAAGTAAACGTATCAGCCATTATTAAATGGTTGAAAAAAAGGAAAAATAAAATATATTATATTCTGAATTATGAAACGAAAGAAAGAGAGATTTAATTGAAAACATCTAAAAAGAAAAAGTCAATCGCGATTTTCGGTAGCGTTGGTATTTTAACTTTGGGTATATCACTCATGATTATTATTAAATATCAGTACCATACGAATCAATTAATTATAGCTGATTGTTTTGAAAACTACGGAAATCAAACGACAGTAACAATTAAAAAGCATGTTATTGGGTCTGCGGTTACTTGTAAAAGAAATGAATACGACTTTAATCCTTATTTTATATGCTTTGGGGCTACCTGGAATGCTTTTCATGTATACTCGCAAAGCTAGAAGCGTATTCTGTTTTTATGCTATGATAGACAAGAGTATTAAGAAACCAAACCAGATGATGCGCGTCATCATGTAAAGAAGTAAGGGGGAGACTTATGGCTGAAATTGGACGCCGATATAATCCGAATGGCAAAAAACCAAAAAACACAGATAAAAAGAAAATGGATAAAATATTGAATGTGTTAATTGGTGTTGTAGCTGCACTTATACTCGTTGTAGCTGGCTTCATTGTCATTGGCGGCTCGCATAACAAAGACACTAAAAGTGATAAAGTTGCCCAACAAACACCGCAAGAAAATGAATCCGAAAAAGATAATATAGTAGAAAAAGATTCAAAAGAGCTAGAAAAAGAGAAAGCAAAACAAGCGGAAGAGGCCAAGAAAGAAAAAGCAGACGCATCTGAAGAAGAAAGTGATGCACAAGCGGAAGACGATAATTCGTCTAGTGAACAAGAAGAGACTGCTAGTGATGAAGATAATAATTCAGCTTCAGATGAAACACAAGATAATGAAGAAAGTAAGAAAGACAGTGACCAATACAGTCATACGGCTAAAGTCGAAGAATCTAACGATCCAAACGTGAAAAAAGTTGTTACCGATTCAAAATGGAAGCCAACTAAAACAAAACAAAAAGAATCCAGCGATGTCCATAATTCAAGCTATACAAAAGGTTCACTTGATTGGAACGAAAAAATAAAAACGATTGCTCATACGACAGGCTTAGATGAAAATGATATGATTATATGGTATGTTAAGAACGGTGGTAGCCCGAATACGTCAATCGGAATTGTTTCTTCAAATGACAAGACCAAGAACTATCGTGTTTCAATGGAGTGGATTCCTAATAAAGGTTGGAAACCAACTAAATTGGAAGTCTTAAAAACACATCAAGGCGCTTATTAAAATATGTGCGATGCCCCCTATAAGTGAGGCATCGCCATTCTTTATGTTGTAATATAATAAGCGGTATAAGTGACTATCTCATATGGGAAGATTACGGCCCAGCATGGAGTAGATTTAACTTAAGAAAGGAAGTATAAAAATGAGAATTGCTGTCATTGGCGCAATGGAAGAAGAAGTAGAATATTTAAGAAACACACTAGAAAATACGGAGAGCCGAACTATGGCGCATAGTGAATTTACGACAGGTACATACGCAGGCCATGATGTCATCCTTCTGAAGAGCGGGATTGGCAAGGTCAATGCAGCCATGACAACTACATTGCTACTGCATGAATACAAACCGGATATTGTCATTAATACAGGATCTGCAGGCGGCTATGATGAAAATCTTGATATCGGTGCAATAGTTATTTCAGACGAAGTAAGGCATCATGATGTGGATGCTACTATTTTCGGCTATGAAATCGGACAAGTTCCACAAATGCCAGCTATGTTCCAATCAGATCAAAAACTAATCGAAATCGCGAAAGAAGCCGTAACAGAAATAGGCGAGCACCAATTTGCAGTTGGTCTGATCACAACGGGCGACTCGTTTATGAACGATCCTGTTCGTGTGGAAAAAGTACGTGGGGATTTTAAATCAATGAAAGCTGTTGAGATGGAAGCAGCTGCTGTAGCGCAAGTTTGCTATCAATTTGATACTCCTTTTGTGGTCATTCGTGCTCTTTCTGATATTGCTGGCAAAGAATCTGCAATCAGCTTTGATGAATTTTTACAAGTAGCAGCAAAACATTCAACAGAGATTGTTTTGAAGGTTATTTCAAAGTTAGCGTAAGGCAGTGGCCTGACACAATTTATCCAAAATTTAGACAGCAGTTGTTCATAATGTTCCATTCAAAGCCTTCTTTTAAGTGGTAAGATAAAAGCAACAGATACTTACATACTTAGGATGCGGGAGGGATTCTCATGACTTTTATTATGGCGGCGGCTATGGCAATTACAGCAGTATTAAGCCTTATAATGGTATCAGAAGTTTCCGAATGAATGAATCTTAAAGATAGAAAAGAACTGCCATATATATGGCAGTTCTTTTTTATTGCTCGAAATTTCGATGATTTTTCTTTTTTAAATGCTGGTACAGTTTGACTAGTGCACGTTTTTCAATGCGGCTAACATAGCTTCTGGATATATTCATGTCTTTTGCAATTTCCTTCTGGGTTTTGGGTTCTTGCTGGCCGAGTCCATAGCGCTGTTGAATAATGCTTAATTCACGGTCATCTAATAAATCTAGATGCTCATATAAAAGCTGCTCTTCTTCACACCTTTCAATCTGTTGTTCGGTGGAAGGTTCATCGCTTTGCAAAAAATCTGCAATTTCTAGCGGGTTACCATCTTTGTCAGAGCCGATGGTTTCGTGTAAAGACACGTCTTTTTGAACTTTTTTCTGGCTTCTTAAATGCATTAGTATTTCATTTTCTATACAACGAGCTGCATATGTAGCAAGCCTCGTCTTTTTCTGCGGCGTAAAGCTTGCGACCGCTTTCATTAACCCAATCGTCCCAATGGAAATATAGTCATCAAGCTGTTCGTGTTTCGGATGGAATTTTTTGACGACATGCGCAACAAGCCTCATATTTCTTTCAATGAGTTCAAGTTTTGCAGATTCATCGCCATTCATATACCGTTCGAGACACTCGGCTTCTTCCTCTTTTGAAAAGGGTTGCGGAAACGATTGGCCTTTTAAATAGCCAAGTAAGACGGGGAGATCGACCCACAGTTGCATGATGGCTGTTAAAAGGGAGCTAATTGTCGTCATCCTTCCTTACATGTGAGTAACACATCATATGACAAGAGAAGTCATTTTACAACAAAAAAATGACCTGCAAATGCAGGTCATACTTATTCGCCAAATTAAACCTTCTTTAATGTAAACGTGCTAATCATAAGAACTGATAGAAGTGGGAATAAAAACATATAAAAAACTGGGGATAATACCGGTATGAAGAAAAATGTTAACGTTAAGATAGCACCAGATGCGGTAATTGGCAGACCGCTGAAATAACCATTGGATTCTGTAATATTGAAACGAGCCAGCCTAAATGCACCGCATGCAATATATAATACAGCGACAATCATACCGATCGTGCCAAAATGGACAAGTGTCATTTCATACATTAATATCGCTGGAGCCACACCAAATGATATAATATCACTCATGGAGTCCAATTGTTTTCCTAGCTCTGATTCTTGATTGAATTTCCGTGCCACTTTGCCATCGTAACGATCCAAAAATGCAGCTATGAAAATAAACAATACAGCATAATTAAAGGACTCATGGATGGTTGCCATAATAGAGGCGCCGCCGAATGAGATATTCCCTAGTGTGATAGTATTAGCTAAGTGTGCTTTCATTTTTTTAATTGTGGTATCCACTACTTCAATTAAAAACAATGGACATCATTCCTTTATGTTCAGTATTACAATATTATACTTCTTTTAATTGGGAGTGTAAAACTTTTTTAAAATGAGGGTTGTCAATGTTACGAGAAAAATATTACCGGTCACTTGTAGAATTAACAAACGGCAGGTGGTCGTCTACGATACTGCGAGGAATAGCTGGTTCTCGCTTTAGCAAAAGAATAATTTCTTCCTATATACGATTATATGGAATTGATACGCAAGAAACGGAAAATAACACATACCACAATCTACATGACTTTTTCACTCGGAAATTAAAACAGGGTGCTCGGCCGATTGCAGAAGGAGCTGAATTGTATACAAGCCCAGTTGATGGAAAAATTGAATCCTGCGGCGATATTGTAGAAAACAGTATATTTTTGGTGAAGGAAAAAAAGTACAACCTTGTTGATCTACTAGGCAAAGAAGAAAATATTGCAAAGTATATCAATGGAAAATACATTGTGTTTTACCTTAGTCCGGCGGATTATCATAGGCTTCATAGTCCGATTGATGGTGAAGTGATAAAACAATTTACACTTGGAAGAAAATCTTATCCCGTTAATTCTTTAGGATTGACTTATGGGGATCAGCCGATTTCAAAAAACTACCGACAAATCACAGAGCTACAAACAGCAAACGGTGCCACTTGCGCGTTCATTAAAGTTGGTGCCATGTTCGTGAATTCCATTCATTTGACGAATACAACAACAGAGTGGAAAAAAGGAGAAGAAGTAGGATTCTTCAGTTTTGGGTCAACCGTTGTGATGCTTTTTGAACCCAATAGCGCAGAATTCTTAGAACAAACTGTTCCCGGACAAAAGATCCAAGTGGGTCAAGCATTTGCACATATGCTATAATTTGTAGAGCGTAGATAAACCATTGGGCTTTTACGGGAGGTTCACCCCTTCTTAGCTTCTTGAGCATATATATTTGTTAGGGGAACCGCCTGTAAATGCAGGAGAATAGATTTATTGGAGGAAAAAATGTACAAATTGATTATGCCACACGAATTTGCACTTTCGGTGTTTGATATTACGCCGGAAAAGCTGAAAGAAAAAGGCATTCGAGGGATTATTACAGATCTAGACAACACATTAATCGAATGGGATCGTGCAGATGCTACAGAGGACTTAATTGCCTGGTTTCAACAGATGAAGGATGCTGGAATACAGGTTGTCATTCTGTCGAATAATAAAGAGGCACGCGTCAAAAAATTTGCAGATCCGGTCGGAATTCCATATATTTTCCAAGCGCAAAAACCGCTTGGCAAGGGTTTTAAACGTGCTCTTGCATTACTTGATATGAGACCTGAAGAAGTGCTCATGCTGGGAGACCAAATGCTCACAGATATGATGGGAGCAAATCGTAGTAGGTTATATACGATTTTAGTAAAGCCTGTCGCACAATCGGACGGATTTGTTACACGATTCAATCGTTTCATCGAACGCCGTGTTTTTAAATATTTAAGCAAAAAAGGAATTAAAACGTGGGAGGAAAAAGAATGAAAGACATGCCACAATGTATTGGCTGTGGTACTACCATCCAAACTGAAGATAAAAATGCACCAGGATATGCTCCTGCAGCAACGTTAGAGAAAGAAGAAATCATATGCCAGCGCTGTTTCCGTCTCAAGAATTACAATGAGCTTCAGCCTGTTTCTTTGACAGATGACGACTTTTTGCGCATCTTAAACGGCCTTGGTACTCAAAAAGGCTTAATCGTAAAAATTGTAGATATATTTGATTTTAATGGGAGCTGGTTACCTGGATTACACCGTTTTGTTGGCAATAATCCGGTACTCCTCATCGCAAATAAAGCGGACTTGCTACCAAAATCAGTGAAAAAGCAAAAAGTGATTAATTGGCTGAAAAGAGAAGCAAAAGCGCTTGGGCTAAAACCAATCGATGTCTTGCTTGTCAGTGCGCATAAAGGCAGCGGTATGGAAGAAGCGATAGAAGCAATAGAGAATTATCGTAATGGACAAGATGTTTTCGTTGTTGGGTGTACAAATGTAGGGAAATCTACATTCATTAACCGAATTATTAAAAGAGCAACAGGAGCAGGGGATATCATCACTACTTCTTATTTCCCTGGCACTACGCTAGACATGATTGAAATCCCATTAGAAGATGGACAAGCTATTTATGACACGCCGGGTATTATCAATCATCATCAAATGGCGCATTACTTAGATCCATCAGAGCTTAAATATATTATGCCCAAAAAAGAAATTAAACCAAAGGTATTTCAATTAAATCCGGCGCAAACTCTATTTATCGGCGCGCTTGCGCGATTTGATTTTATTAAAGGCGAGAGAGCAGCCTTTACAGTGCATATTGCTAATGAACTGATGATTCATCGTACTAAGCTCGAAAATGCAGATGAACTTTACGAAAACCATAAAGGCGAGCTGCTATCACCGCCTATAAAGCAACATATGGATGCACTTCCGAAATTGGTACGCCATGAATTTTCAATTAAAGAAGCGAAAACTGATATTGTTTTTTCTGGGCTTGGCTGGATTACAATACAAGATCCAAATGTCGTAATTGCGGCATACGCACCAGAGGGAGTCGAAGTGCAAGTTCGCCCGTCATTGATATAGGGAGGAACTAAGATGAAGAAATGGTATGCCGTTATAGGGAATCCCATTGAGCATTCTATGTCACCTTTAATGCATAGTACGTGGATTGAAAAAGAGGGCAAAAATGCAAGCTATATCCCAGTTCATGTATTGCCAGAAAATTTAGAAGCAGCCGTGACTTCATTAAAACTACTTGGCTGCAGCGGCTGGAATGTGACAATACCACATAAAGAATCCATTATTCCATTGCTTGATGAGATTGATGACACAGCTGCACAGATGGGTGCGGTTAATACAGTCGTAAGGATGCAGGATGGTCGGTATAAAGGTTATAATACGGACGGGCTTGGCTTTGTACGTTCTTTAGAAGAAGCAGTTGGCATAGACCATCGCCATAAGTCTGTCTTGCTAATTGGAGCGGGCGGGGCAGCTCGGGGCATTGCGTTTGCTTTAAAACAAACTGGATATAGGCAAATTAATATTGCCAATCGTACTATCAGCAAGGCACAGGCTATTTGTGATGATTTGGATATAGAGGATAAGGCGCTTACCTTAGAGAGAGCATCAGAGGATTTGGATCGATATGATATTATTATCCAAACGACGGCCGCAGGTTTAAATAAAAGTGAATTTTCAATGCCCATTGGGCTTAAACGGCTGTCTAAGACTGCAATTGTGGCAGATATTGTGTATAATCCAATGATGACGCCATTTTTAAAAGAAGCAAAGCGATCAGGAGCCACCATTGTGACAGGACTAGGCATGTTTATCCATCAGGGTGCGCTTAGTTACAGTTACTGGATGGGCTCGTACCCGAATGCGAAAGATGTAGAAGAACTTTTGCTTCGGCAAATAGGAGGAAATTGATTTTATGTTAACAGGTAAACAAAAAAGATTTTTACGTGCAGAAGCACATTCATTACAGCCGATCTTTCAAGTGGGCAAAGGCGGTGTTAATGAAGCAATGCTTGTACAAATTAAGCAAGCATTAGAAGTGCGTGAATTATTAAAAGTACGTATTTTAGACAACTGTGAAGAAGATAAGCATGATGTGGCAGAACAATTAGCTTCAGGCACAAATGCAGAACTTGTTCAATTGATTGGTCTTACAGTTGTTTTATATAAACAAGCATCAAAACGTGAACATCGCAAAATCGAATTGCCAAAAGCAAAATAAGGATTTGATTTCATGAAAAAAGTAGGGCTTCTCGGCGGCACTTTTAATCCGCCGCATATTGCGCATTTAATCATGGCTAATGAAGCGTATTATGCGCTTAATTTAGATGAAGTGCGCCTCATGCCAAATGCAATACCACCGCATAAAGTTAAACCAGAAGATGCAACAGCAGAACAGCGATTTCATATGACAGAACTCGCTGCAGAGATGGTTCCTCATTTTACGGTAGAACCGTATGAAATCAAGCATGGCGGCGTATCTTACTCATATGATACGTTAAGGGCTTTAACAGCATTAGAGCCAGAAGTAGAGTTTTATTTTATCATTGGCGGAGATATGATAGATATGTTGGATGAGTGGTATCATATTGAGGAATTGACAAAGCTAGTCCATTTTGTTGGTGTACACCGCCCTGGTTCAGTTGGTAGCACGTCGTTGCCTGTGCAAAAGATTGAGGCGCCGATGGTGGATTTATCTTCAACGATGATTCGCGAGCGATTACATGCAGGGAAACCAGTTACATTTATAGTGCCGCCTGCGGTGGAGGAGTATATACGAAAGGAAGGTTTATATGGGACGAAATGAATTATTAGCTGCAATGAAAGACCGTATGCCTGAGCGTCGATATATCCACACTATTGGCGTTGCAGACACAGCAATCGAATTAGCAACGCGCTTCAATTTAGATACAAAAAAAGCGGAAACAGCGGGGATTCTGCATGACTCATGCAAATATGCGGACCGTGTTTGGATGAAGGAAGTTATTAAAGGCGAGAACATGAATCCATTACTGCTTGATTACCACCATGAATTATGGCATGGTCCTGTAGGTGCTTATGTTGCACAAAAAGAATTCCATGTAGAAGATGAAGATGTGCTCAATGCGATTCGCTACCATACAACAGGGCGCGCTAACATGAGTGATTTAGAAAAAATCATTTATATCGCTGATATGATTGAACCGAACCGTCAATTTTCAGGTGTTGAAGAGTTGAGGAAAGCTGCACAAGAGCTACCTTTAGATGAACTAATGAGTGAATGTATTACGCACTCAATTGGGTTTCTTATCAGCAAGGGTCAACCTGTGTTCCCAGATTCTTTCGAATGCTACAATGATATATTGCAAAAAAGATGAAGTAATATATAAGAAATTTTCAGCAACCTCTTACTTAAATCAACGGTTAATATAAACAAAACTTGCGTAACATAAGTATATGTTTTGGCGTAAAGTCAAAGGAAAGAAGGAAAACAAATATATGGCAAATAATTTATTAGAAATTGCTTTTAAAGCTTGTGATGACAAAAGAGCAGAAGATATAGTTGCGTTAAATATGGAGGGTATTTCACTTTTGGCGGATTACTTCTTAATTTGCCATGGTAACTCCGATCGCCAAACCCAAGCAATTGCGCGTGAAATCGCAGATGTTGCTCATAAAGCAGGCTATGAAGTAAAAAGGCTTGAAGGTTTTGATTCGGCTCGATGGATTTTAGTAGATCTAGGTGAAGTGGTATGTCATGTTTTCCACAAGGACGAACGCGCTTACTATAACTTAGAACGTCTATGGGGAGACGCGCCTGAAAAATTTGTAGCAGTGGATCCAGAATGAGTAGCTACTCACAATTCGCACAAGTCTATGATGGCTTAATGACAGACGTTCCATATGATGAATATGTCAATTGGGTCACTTCACATGCGTCGCCTGCCTCTTATCCCAATCTCTTGGATATTGGCTGCGGTACAGGGACAATGGCCGCAAAATTTGCGGCTCTTGGCTATAAAGTTAGCGGCATCGATCTTTCTGAAGATATGCTAATGGTAGCTTCTCAAAACTTTGCAGAAGCAGGCCTTGATATTCCTCTCTATTGCATGTCCATGGATGAGCTTGAGGGTTTCAACGATCTCGATGTCATTACGATTCCGATAGATTCTATCAACTATGTTCTAGAAGAAGATGCGGTAAGAGAAACACTTAAGCGTATATATGAATCATTGAAAAGCGGCGGACAGCTGTTTTTTGATGTGCATTCAATTTACAAAATGGATGAACTTTTTATGGACTCTCCTTTCACTTATGATGACGGAGAAGTCAGCTATTTGTGGATGACTGAAAAAGGTGAAGAACCTCATTCTGTCCATCATGATCTTGTTTTCTATTCCCAACTAGATAATGGGTATTATGAAAGATTTGAAGAATTTCATACACAGCGTACATTTGATATTGAAATGTATAACAATATGCTCAAAGAAGCCGGCTTTCAGGATATCTTCATCACAGCTGATTTTGCTGAAAAAGAGCCTGTAGAATTTTCTGAAAGAATTTTCTTCCGGGCTGTAAAATAGTCTTTTCAAAAAAATGAATATCCTATATACTGGAATTAGCTTCGTATATTGCCTTCTGAAAAAGAAAGGATGTGCGGACTAATTCCTTCTTTTTTGAAGAAAAATGGCAAAAAATTTGGCATCCCCATAGCCATCGTTATTTTTTTCTTTACTTTTATATACTTTTCCAAACAATCGTCCACACCCCCACAGGACGACTTATTTTCCCGTGCTGAAAAAACAAACGAATTAAACGAACCAAATAATGCTGATCATGCAAATGGTAAATCAAATAGCACATCGATTGAAAAACCTGAAATCGTAGCGTCTACATCCATAATGGTAGATGTCAAAGGAGCGGTCAAAAATCCAGGGGTCTACAAGCTGGATGGTGATAGTCGCGTTATAGATGCTATTCAGCTGGCTGGAGGATATGCTAAGAATGCACAATCTAAGCAAATCAATCATGCTCAAAAGTTGCAGGATGAGATGGTTATTTACGTGCCCAAAACAGGCGAAGAGGTGGAAGAAGTGCTGGCCATTGCATCAAATGACAAAACCGCAGTCCAGCCGTCTATCAATACTAGCAGTCCAAGCGGTGGTAGCCAAAGTACTTCAGATTTAGTCAATCTCAATACTGCAGATGAATCAGTTTTGCAAACCCTAAATGGTATTGGTCCTGCAAAAGCCCAAGCTATCCTTGCTTATCGGACAGAAAATGGATCTTTTCAAACGATTGAAGATTTAAAAAATGTAACGGGAATTGGTGACAAAACATTTGAATCGCTACAAGATCAAATAACAGTCAATTAAATAGCCCGTTTGCCTGTTGAAAAAGATGTCTCTAAAAATTACACTGAATATAATAAGTAATAATTACAGGAGGCAATAATATGGAGCGAATCACGTGGAACCAATTTTTCATGGCGCAAAGCCATTTGCTTGCACTTAGAAGTACATGTACAAGATTATCAGTAGGGGCTACGATAGTCCGTGAGAAACGAATTATTGCTGGAGGTTATAATGGTTCGATTTCCGGAGATGACCATTGCATCGATAATGGGTGCTATGTAGTGGACAATCATTGCGTTAGAACAGTGCATGCTGAGGTTAATGCTTTGTTGCAATGTGCGAAATATGGAACGCCGACAAAAGGAGCAGATCTCTATGTGACGCATTTTCCTTGTTTGCCATGTACCAAATCTATCATACAAGCAGGCATCCAAAACTTATACTATGCAACAGACTACAAGAATAACCCGTACGCCATCGAATTGTTGGCGCAAGCCAAGGTGAATGTCGTACATGTACCTTTTGATGAGAGAAAAATAGATTTTTTAAGTGATGAAAAAATGATGCTCTATATGGACATGCTTACTAAATTGCGTGAACATGGTGCAACGCCTGAAGAATTGGCCCCTTATGAACAGAAGGTGGAAGAATTATTTGGCCATTCTCTTTTAGACATAAATTAATATATATAGCTCTAGCTATTATGCTTGCTGTTCTAGCAGCATTTAAAGATAGCTTTCTTCTTTGGCTATTCGTTCCGTATAGCTGTTTTCTATGGTGGAAAAATGAAAAAACATGGCTTCTTGCCATTATCGCCGTTTTTTCTTTTTCTGCCTTTTTTTATACAAAGAATCGAAATGAAGATTTAAAAGAACATATTCCAGAGCATGCGGTGATTACATGGACTGGTACCTATACAATTAATGGCGCTAAATTGCGTGGCTTTTCCAAAACGGACAGTGGTGCCAAAATTTATGCGGTCATGACGTTTTCAAACAAAGAAGAGAAAGAAAAATACGAAAATATTTCTTTAAGTGGGGCTATGTTCCGTGTTAAAGGAAAACTTACGCCAGCTAATATGCCTGCGCATCAATATGCTTTTTCAATGGATGAGTACCTGAAGAGTCAAGGTGCTATAGGCATTTATGAAATTGAACAAGCTGAATATATCGGAAAAAAGAAAAGTATTTCTTCTGTTTTGGCACAGCAACGATTAAAAGTTAAAAAGCATATAGAAAGGACATTCCCTAAACGTTTAGCAGCTGAAGCAGAGGCACTTATTATTGGTGACCAAGGGAATGTGGATGAAGATCTCAGTCGTGCTTATCAAAAACTGGGCATCACACACTTATTCGCTATTTCTGGGTTGCATGTTGCCCTTATCACGCTATTGCTTTTTGAGATAATGCTGAGGTGCCATGTCCGCAAAGAACATGCAACACTGGCTATTATGATTGTTCTGCCGCTGTATGCTTGTCTAGCTGGTGGGGCCCCTTCGGTATGGCGTTCTGTGACTGTGGTAGAAATAATGATGATTAGTCGAGCAAGCAAATCATTATTAACGGTAGATGATGCACTTTCTATAAGTTTCATTTTACTTCTTGCCTATCAGCCAGCCATGGTATTTCAAATCGGGTTTCAATTGTCATATTTGGCGACAGCTGCGCTAATTTATTCAAGTAGGGTTTTACAATCTTCAAATCATGTATTGCTCCAATCATTTTATATGACATTTGTCTGTCAGCTATTAGTCTACCCTTTATTGATTTACCACTTTTTCGAGCTGAGCCTTTCTTCATTCGTGGCCAATCTTGTGTTCGTACCCCTATTTTCGTTTGTGATTTTGCCTATTAATCTAATTATGCTTGTATTAACAGGTATATCTTTACCTCTTTCTAATCTAATTTTTGCAGTATATGAACCTCTGAGAACATGGTTAACCTCAGGGATTTTGTTTTTCAAGGAAATACCATATCAAATGTGGGTGTCGGGCAGGCCGGACATTCTTCTTTGTGTCTTAGCAATGATAGGTGTATTAACTGCATTTGTTTATATAGAGAAAAAATACTTTGTCCGAGCAGCTGCATGGATTTTATTCCCGGTTTTGATCATTCATTTTGCTTCAAGCTTGCACCGAGATTTACGCATTACTTATTTAAACGTTGGTCAAGGGGATAGCGCAGTGATTGAACTGCCATATCGCAAAAAAGTATATGTAATTGATACAGGCGGATTACTTCGTTTTGGCCAAGAAAAATGGAAGGAACCTAAGAATGAGTATGAAGTAGGTAGGAAGGTGGTGGTCCCCTATTTAAAAGGTCGAGGGATACGCTCAGTGGATGCAATGATTTTAACGCACGCAGATGCAGACCATGTTGAAGGTGCGGAAGAAGTAATTGAGGAATTGCATGTGAAAGAAATACACATAAGTCCAAACTCTTGGGAGAAGGCAGTGATGGGAGAGGTTCTTAAGCTCGTTAAAGAAAAAAGAATTCCTCTAAAAGAAAGAATGGCAGGTTATAGCTGGGCAGAAAACCATACTGAAATCAAATATATTTCACCAACTGATACTAATTATGAGGGTAATAATGACTCTCTTGTACTGCTGCTAAAGTTTGGCGAATTTAAAACCGTTTTTACTGGTGATTTAGAAGAGTTGGGGGAGAAGCAGCTCATCGGAAATAGTGTAGCGGATATAGCGGGACTAACGATATTAAAAGCTGGCCATCATGGAAGCAAAACGTCAAGCTCGGAGCCTTTTTTGAATATAACAAAGCCTTTGCTTACCATATTCTCTACAGGCTTAAATAATCGGTATCGTCATCCGAGCCAGGAAGTGGTCGATCGTTATCAAAGATTAGGTTATACTACTTTAAACACAGCGGAATCAGGATCAATCGAGGTGTCAGTCAAAGAAGATTCATGGCAAATCCATACAACGGCAGAGTTTCTTGAAAAGAAAAAAGCTTTGTCCAAATGACAAAGCTTTTTCGGAATAAGGACTTATAAATTCACATACTCAATAACTGTTGCGATGATGAACATGATTGCGAAGAATGCGAATGATACGCCGAATCCAACGCCTGAATCGATCGCGTCATTTCTTTTGCTTTGTACCTCTTGTTCAAATGGATTCATTACTATCCCTCCTAGTTCGATTTAATTATACGGTAATGGCTGTGAAAAATCTAGATTGAATGCGGAAAATGGCGTTCTCCGCAATAGATTTAAAATAGGGCTTAATGTAGTGATATGTCAACTAAATTTAAACTTAAACAGTTTATTAGGAGTTATTACATGAAGTTAGGATTGAAGCGGGATGAAATAAAGTTGGTAGATTATTCGCTTGAATGGAATGAAGAGTTCCAGCAAACTCGGAAAGCTATAGAAGAACAAACAGGTCTAGCTGCAGAGCGTATCGAGCATATCGGCAGTACGGCAATTAAAGATATGCCTGCCAAGCCAATCATTGATATTTTAGTAGGAGTAGACAATCTAAAAAAAGTAGATGAATCATTGCTTAGAGACTTTTCAAAAGTTGGTTTTTTAAGGTTGAAAGTAGAACGGCCTGAAGAAAAGGTGTTGGCTAAGTTTACGGATGATACTTATCAAGAAAAAACCCACTTTATACATTTGGTTGATTATCAAAAAGATCTTTGGAATAATCTTCTTTTCTTTAGGGATTATTTAAATGCGAATGAAGAAGTTAAACATCGCTATATGAAGCTGAAACAAGAATATATTAATAATACAGCTACAGGGTTAAATATTAATGATTATACAAAGTATAAAGAAGACTTTGTAAAGAATATACTTAGTATAAGAAATAACAATTAAAGAAATCTACTATCCATATCCTTAGCGAAGACAGTGCATATCCACCAAAACCCATGTATACTTAAAGGAGCAGTAGTAGGGGGAGTATCATTATGTTTTCAAAATTATGGGCAGATATTCAAAAAGGAAAATTGGCGTCTGTTTATCTTTTAGCGGGCCTCGAATCTTATTATATAGACGAAACGATACGCAGAATCAAAGATAAGTTAGAAGAAGAAGGAGAGGTTGAATCAGTTACAATTGATTTGGATGAGAAGCCAGTAGATCTAGTAATTGATGAGTCAGATACGATTCCTTTTTTCTCAAGCAAGAAGTTGATTATTGCAAAGAATGCCTCGTTTTTAAAGGCAACGGATAAAACAAAAGAAAAAATCCAACATGATTTGACTCGGCTTGCTAGGTGGTTAGAATTTCCATCAGACACATCTGTGACAATTTTTATTGCACCGTATGAAAAGTTAGATGAACGAAAAAAGGTCACAAAGCAAATGAAAGAGCATGCGGTATATTTGTTAGCTGAAACCCCGAAAGAGCATGATTTGGCTGTTTGGGTGCAACATGAGGTAGCCGGTTTTGGCAAGTTAATTGAAGATGAAGCAACAGCTAAACTAATTGAACTCGTTGGCTTGGATATGCTTCATCTGAAATCAGAAGTAGATAAAATTTGCTTATATCTTGGTGAAGAAACAACTATCACAGCTTCTTTAGTGGAGGAACTCGTTTCAAAGACATTGGAACAGGATGCATTTAAAATGTTGAATGCTTATATCCGCCATGATGTTTCTGAAGCGCTCTCTATTTATCACGATTTAATAAGGCAAAAGCAAGAACCTATTATGCTTGTTGCGCTTTTAGCTTCACAAATTAGGTTGATGTCCAATGTCTATTATTTATTGAAAAAAGGTTATCATTCAGGACAAATCGCCAAGCAGTTAAAGGTCAATCCTTATCGGATCAAACGTATAGTAGAAGACAGGAGAAATATATCGGAAGAAGCTTTATTGAAAGCATTGTATGGACTGAGTGAAGTCGACCTCAAGTTAAAATCGGTCAGCGGTAGACGAGAGAGGTTCCTAGAACTTTTTTTAATGAAACCATTATAGAAGGAAAGCTAGCTTACTTGAGCTAGCTTTTTTACTATTTTAAAAACGAGAAAATTATAGCGATACCACGATCCTTTTTACTATATACTGTGAATTAGAGAAGGGAGAGTGAATACATGATCACAAAAGAGAGCAATATCCGGTTTGTTGTTGCGGGATTGTTGCTAGGGATTTTGATGTCCGCCATGGACAATACTATCGTGGCAACTGCAATGGGAACGATTGTGTCGGATTTAGGGGACTTTGACATGTTTATCTGGGTAACATCCGCTTATATGGTGGCTGTTATGGCAGGGATGCCGATTTTCGGAAAATTATCGGATATGTTTGGACGTAAGCGATTTTTTATATTTGGATTAGTCGTTTTTTTAATTGGATCAGCACTCTGTGGAATTGCACAGTCAATGACACAACTAAGCATTTACCGCGCAATCCAAGGTATAGGCGGTGGCGCTTTAATGCCTATTGCCTTTACGATTGTGTTTGATATATATCCACCTGAGAAGCGAGGGAAAATAACGGGATTGTTGGGTGCAGTATTTGGTGCATCTAGTGTGCTCGGTCCGTTATTGGGCGCATACATCACAGAGTATATCAGCTGGCATTGGGTGTTTTATGTAAATGTACCAATCGGCATTATTTCATTATTTTTCATCCTTCGCTACTATAAAGAATCCTCAGCACTCGAAAATCAAAAAATTGATTGGGGTGGGGCAATTACTCTCGTAGCAGCAATCATCTGTTTAATGTTTGGATTGGAGCTAGGCGGCAAGAAGTTTGATTGGTTATCCATTGAAATTGTCAGTTTGTTTAGTGGATTTATAATTTTTTTTATAGCATTTATTATATTCGATATAAAAGCAAAAGAGCCAATATTACCATTTTGGCTTTTCCGCAGACGTCTATTTGCTGCTTCACAAATATTAGCTTTTTTATACGGCGGTACGTTTATTATTTTGACCATTTTTATTCCCATTTTTGTTCAAGCTGTTTATGGCGGGTCGGCAACAAATGCAGGGTTAATATTAATGCCCATGATGCTTGGGTCAGTAGTAGGCAGTGCGATGGGTGGTATTTTCCTTACTAAAACAAGCTTCCAAAGATTAATGATAATTTCTGTGATATCCTATTTTGCAGGCATGTATCTTCTTAGTACATTGACGCCTGATACAGCAAGGCTACTTTTGACCGTTTATATGATTTTAGTGGGTTTTGGCGTTGGCTTTTCGTTCTCTCTTCTGCCGACAGCTTCTATCCATAACCTTGAACCGAATTTTAGAGGGACAGCTAACTCAACTAACTCTTTCTTGCGTTCGTTTGGCATGACGCTTGGTATTACCATTTTTGGTGCTATACAAAGTAGTGGGTTTTCACAAAAATTGACTGACGCCTTTAAGGGAATGGGGAATGGGAACTATGTACCGGATACAGATAATTCGAGGCAACTTTTTGAAGCAAGTGAACGCGCAAAGATTCCTAGTTTTATACTTGATAAAATAGTCCATGCTTTGTCGGACTCTGTTACTTTCACATTTTCTATGGCTTTAATTCCTATTGCCCTTTCTGTCATTGTGGTACTATTGATGGGAAAAGATAGAGTTGAAGTTGTAAAAAAGGATAGTTAAGTTAATTCTAGCATTAAATAAAGGAACCGTTCGTAGTGGGACGGTTCCTTTTACATGGTCAAAAGATATGCAATAAAAAAAGGCTAGAGATTTCTCTCTAGCCTTTTTGAATCCCATCAAGGATTAAGCTTTTTTCATTAAACGAGCTTTTTGACGAGAAGCTGCATTTTTGTGGATCAAGCCTTTTGAAGCTGCTTTGTCTAAAGATTTAACAGCAAGAGTTAATAGTTCGTTTGCGTTTTCTTCTTTAGCAGTTAGTGCAGCGTCAGCTTTTTTCACAGCAGTACGCATTGCTGATTTAGCTTGTGCGTTTTGTGCGTTAGCTTTAGTGTTAACTTTTACGCGTTTGATTGCAGATTTAATATTTGGCATTTCAAATTCACCTCCTAAAAAGGATCGAGATGAGTAAATTCTCAACTGTATGTGTCTATACAACAAGCATCATTATAGCAAATGCCTACTATAAAAATCAAGAGACAATAGCAAAGAATATTTACTTGACACAATGGTCAAACTAAAGAAGAGGTGATAGAATGGAAAATTTCAAATGGTCAACTGTTGATTTAGTCGATGAAACAACAGCCTTTATCAATCATAAGACAGAGGAAGAGCGAGAGACACTAAGGGAATCTAATGGAATTGATATAAAAGAAACGTGGGAAAATATCGTAAAGGTCACAGAAGTTATTGTATCCCAAAAAGGAGAAGAACATATCGGTAAGAAAGAGGGCACGTATGTTACTTTATCTGTACCTACGCTAGACCCTTATGACCAAGAAGGTCTTGAGATGTTCGAAGAGTCGATCATTAGAACACTGCAAAAACTTCATAAAAAAGAGACGCTTGAAAAAGTATTGATAATAGGGTTAGGCAATCGTACGATTACACCAGATGCCGTGGGTCCAATGACGATTGAACAGCTCCACAACCAGGATGAACTAATCCAAGATAGATGTATGATTTATGCGCCAGGCGTAACAGCGCAAACAGGATATGAAACGAGTGAGTTTGTCAAAGCGTTGGCGGATCGAATTAAGCCATCTTTAATCATTGCAATTGATGCTCTCGCGACTAATTCGAGCGAACGACTGTGTAAAACAGTTCAAATTACAAACACAGGCATTCAGCCTGGGGCGGGAGTAGGGAATGCCCGTAAAGAGATTTCGCTCGAAACAATGGGATGTCCTGTCACAGCAATTGGATTACCAACAGTGGTGGATGGTCCTGTATTGATAACAGATGCAATTGAAACCATGTTCAAATATATCTCCGCACAGATATCAGAAGGGAAGTCGCCGTCCAAAGCTTTATCTGTTTCTGCCTATACGCCAAACGAAGAAACGAAGATTCAAACAGAGGCACTGATGCCTATCTTTGGTGATTGGGTGAAGTGGGACAAAGAAGAGCGACTTCAGCTATTCCAAGAAGTTCTAACAGGCCAGCAACGGCTTTTTGTGACGCCAAAAAACATTGATGATTGGCTCTCTGCTTATATCAACATGCTATCGAGTGTTTGTACACGATGGATTAGTAATGCATAATGGTTCTATCTCTCTCTCCTCCTTCATAAGCTGACAGGAGGAGGGATATAGAATGCGAAGACGCAAACAACGATGGAAATTTAGTTTATTATTCTTAGCAATCTTCTTTTCACTACCTATTATTGCAGCTAAGATCCCGGTGTTGGCTGAACAAAAGCCAAATGGAAAGCCAGTCATTGAGTCCCCTGTACAAGAAACAAAAGTTGCTTATGCTGCTAAAAAGGGGTTAGCTACAAAAGTATCGGACAAAAAATCAAAAGCTTCTTTTGATGCATTGGTATATTTTACACATTCTCATGAAGCTTATGCGCCTATACTTCGAAAACATCAACAGGCAGTAACTGCGTATCATAACACCGAGAATATCCAATCCCTAGGAAAATTGTTCACCAATCATTTTAAACAAAATAATATTCAATTGGACCTTTTGGATGTTGATACTCAGAAAGTGATGAGTCAAAAACAAATGAAGTTTTACCAGGCGTATGATGCAGTACGTCCTTATGTTAAAAAGCAAATAGAAAAAAAAGATTATGATTTAATCTTGGATATTCATAGAGATTCTGCAAAAAGAAATTTATCGACTATCACATATAATGGCACCTCTTATGCGCGCATGGCCATTGTCATCGGAACAAAAAATCCAAGTTACCAGGCAAATGAAGCATATGCTGAGAAGTTGTCTAAAAAAATGGCAGACCTTGTACCTGGTATCTCGCGTGGTGTCATTGCTAAAAAGGGTGCGGGCGTAAATGGAATTTACAATCAAGATTTGTCGAAGCAATCCATTTTAGTTGAAATAGGCGGTGTGGATAACACAGAAGAAGAGTTAAATCGATCAGTCGCGATTTTGGCACGTGCAATCGAAGAAGCGTTTGCTAATCCTAATTCCTAACATTGCAATATATGGCGTTTCACTGCTATAATTCTTAATAACAACATTTCAGTAGATCACCGCTTCTATAGTGGTGTGATAGAAAGAGAAATGAAGCTGAAAAATTGAATTAGTCTAAGGCAACGCATGCAGATAGACGATTCAAAAATGAGGCGCATAGATTATAGGAGCGGAACGAATGAATCGAGAAGAATTAATTAACAGACAAGAACATATACGAAATTTCTCTATTATCGCACATATTGATCACGGCAAATCAACATTAGCAGACCGGATACTAGAGAAAACCCAAGCGCTAACAGCAAGGGAAATGAAAGAACAGCTGCTAGATTCCATGGATTTGGAAAGAGAACGAGGCATTACAATTAAACTAAATGCCGTACAGTTGAACTACACAGCGAAAGATGGAGAAACATATATTTTACATTTAATCGATACACCGGGGCATGTCGATTTTACTTATGAAGTATCACGAAGCTTGGCTGCATGTGAAGGTGCGATTTTAGTTGTCGATGCAGCACAAGGTATTGAAGCTCAAACGCTTGCAAATGTATATCTTGCGCTAGATAATGACTTGGAAATCTTACCAGTCATTAACAAAATCGACCTTCCATCAGCTGATCCAGAGCGTGTACGAGGTGAAATAGAGGATGTCATTGGTCTCGATGCATCTGAAGCTGTGCTTGCATCAGCCAAAGCGGGCATTGGAATAGAAGATATTCTGGAGCAAATTGTTGAAAAAGTGCCAGCACCAATAGGGGATCCGGAAGGGCCATTACAAGCACTGATATTTGACTCTGTATATGATGCATATCGTGGCGTAATTACCTCTATTCGGGTTGTTGAAGGCACTGTGAAACCAGGAGATAAAATTCGCATGATGGCAACAGGCGCAGAATTTGAAGTCATCGAAGTAGGCGTGCATACTCCAAAAATGACGCCAGCGAAGTTTTTAACTGTCGGGGATGTTGGCTATCTCACAGCTTCTATTAAGAATGTAGGAGATACGCGCGTAGGGGATACGATTACCTTTGCAAATCGCCCAGCCACAGAAGCA
This sequence comes from Rummeliibacillus sp. GQ308, assembly GCF_059759115.1. NCBI lineage: Bacteria > Bacillati > Bacillota > Bacilli > Caryophanales > Caryophanaceae > Rummeliibacillus > Rummeliibacillus sp. GQ308. The sequence continues at coordinate 1,082,137 of NZ_JCAXDQ010000001.1, forward strand.
TTACCTGGCTATCGTAAGTTGAACCCGATGGTGTATTGCGGTCTTTATCCAATTGATACATCAAAATACAATGATTTACGGGAAGCATTAGAAAAATTAGAGTTGAATGACTCTGCTCTCCAATATGAGCCTGAAACCTCTCAAGCTCTAGGATTTGGTTTCCGTTGCGGATTTTTAGGTCTCTTGCATATGGAGATTATTCAAGAACGTATTGAGCGCGAATTTAATATTGATCTAATTACAACAGCACCATCAGTTATTTACCATGTTCATATGACCGATGGTGAGGAAGTTAAAGTGGACAACCCTTCAATGATGCCGGATCCACAAAAGATTGATCGTATTGAAGAGCCTTATGTTAAAGCAAGTATAATGGTGCCAAATGATTATGTGGGTGCTGTAATGGAGATCTGCCAACGAAAACGCGGGAATTTCCTGACGATGGATTATATGGATTCTATACGCGTAAATATCCTGTATGAAATTCCGTTATCCGAAATTGTTTATGATTTCTTTGATCAATTGAAATCCAGCACAAAAGGATATGCATCTTTTGACTACGAATTGATTGGCTATAAACCATCAAAACTAGTGAAGATGGACATTCTCTTGAATGCAGAACAGGTCGATGCTTTAAGTTTCATTGTTCACAAGGATTTTGCTTATGAACGAGGCAAGGTTATTGTTGAAAAATTAAAAGAGTTAATTCCACGTCAACAATTCGAAGTACCAGTGCAAGCTGCGATTGGTCAAAAAGTTGTTGCACGTTCAACTATTAAAGCGATGCGTAAAAACGTTTTGGCTAAATGTTACGGCGGCGATATCTCGCGTAAACGTAAACTTCTTGAGAAACAAAAAGAAGGTAAAAAACGTATGAAGCAAGTCGGCTCAGTTGAAGTCCCGCAAGAAGCGTTTATGGCTGTACTTAAAATGGATGATGATCAACCGAAAAAATAACATGAAATTACAATGTTGTTGGAAATATGCGTAAGTAGCTCTTATAGATAAAAACACCTGATGAGGTTTTTCAAGCTCATCAGGTGTTTTTCATTTTTCAATTAAATAGCCATGTCACCGCCTGTTAAGAAATGTCATATGATACTTTTAGACGAATAACTAAAAGTTGATGAATAAAAAGGTAGGAGGAGAGTTATGCCCGTAAGAACTGGATCCCAATATATTGAACAGATTGACCAATTGAAAGCTAATATTTGGGTTGATGGAGAACAGGTGACAGGAAATATTTCTGAACATCCTGCATTTAGAGGTGTAATGAAGAGTCAGGCTAGGTTATATGATTTACAGCATGATGAAATATTAAAAGATAAATTAACCTATCTCTCTGAGGGGAAGGGTGATCCTGTAGGACTTTCCTTTCTCATGCCAAGGTCAAAAGAAGATTTAGCGAAGAGAAGAGAGGCTATCCAGCTATTGGCAAGAGAAAGCAATGGCATGATGGGACGAAGCCCGGATTATATGAATACAGCACTTATGGCTATGGCTTCATCTGCCCATTTATTGGAGGGGAAAGATCATTGTTTTCCTGAAAATTTACAAAAATATTATGAATATGTTCGAGATAATGATTTATCGATGACACATACGTTTATAGAACCACAAGTGGACCGCGGCAGTGTTTTAGATAAACCGACGAGTGAGCCAATATCTGCTGAGGTTGTAGAAAGAACGAGTGAGGGTCTTATTGTCAAAGGAGCGCGTTTACTCGCAACCCAGGGCGGTATCACCGATGAAATGTTATTCATTAAAGCGGGGAAGCCATTTGATGAAGAGAGCGGGTTTGCCTTTTCCATTCCAAGTAACACAAAGGGACTCAAATTTATTTGTAGAGAATCATTTGTAAAAGGGGAGTCTGTCTTTAATTATCCTTTAAGTTCTCGCTATGAAGAAATGGATTCTATTGTCGTCTTTGATAATGTCTTAGTACCGTGGGATCGTGTATTTTACTATGACAATATTGATGTCGCACAGTCCTTTTTAGGTAGGAGTTCTTTTCAATCTTTTGGACTACATCAGGTGTTATCCAGACAAATTGTGAAAACAGAATTTATGCTGGGAATCGTTCAATCAATTATAGAATCTATCAATATTTCAGGCTTTCAACACGTACAAGAAAAGGCTACCGAAATTATTGTGGCACTTGAAACTTTAAAAGCCTTGTTGATCAAATCCGAAGTTGAAGCAAAGATGAACGAAGCAGGTTTGATGCAGCCGGATTATACGACTCTTAGAGTTGCCATCAGTATTTTTCCTAAGGTATATCCACGTTTTACTGAAATAGTTCAATTGCTAGGTGCGAGCGGCTTAATGTCTATTCCAACCGAAAAAGCATTTCACTCATCAATTCGAAAAGATATAGACCTATATCTACAATCTGCTGCAAATAATGCAGAAGACCGTGTAAAACTTTTCCGGCTCGCTTGGGATGCGACAATGAGCTCATTCGGTACCCGTCAGACCTTATATGAACGATTCTTCTTTGGGGATCCAGTAAGATTGGCAATGAGCCTTTATCATGAATATGACAAGAAACCATATGTAGAATTGGTGAAAAAGAAACTTAAATAGAGTCTAAGCATTATTTATAGTCAGACTGAGAGAAAGTACTTAGAAACGAGAAATCGGATAGCCTACGGCTATCCGATTTTGATGATTAAATGGTATAGATTATCTAATGTGTTGGAGATGCCTTGTTTCGGATAGGATATGATTAAAAGAATTCATATAAGCCGTTCGCAAAGTAATCATATTCCTCTTGATTTATAATTTTATTGCCATATCCTTTAAAAAAAATCTCTCTATCACTATTTTCGAAAACATTAGGCTTAGGACGAATGGCAAGTGCTACATCATATCTTGGATCACCATAAGCCCCTCCCGACCAATCGATCATCCCCGATACTTTACCGTTATGCAACAATACATTATCTATTGTAAAATCGCCATGTATTAATGTTTGTTTGAAATTTTTAGGTTTTTGGGTTTGAATTTTATTTAATATTGCTTCTGACCCATCTACTTCATAGTGTGTGAAGTTGTATGTAGCTTTTAGTAGCATTTCATCAAGCCAAGGCGTTTTATATTTCAATTCAGCGGGACATGAAGTTGAATGTATGCGGGAAAGTGCCTTTCCAAAGACAAATATTATTTCCTCTCTAGTTTCCTTATTTTTCTCATTAGATAAGGCTTCTCTAACAGTTGCTCCTTCTAGGTATTCAATTAGAGCCCAAGTTTGATCTTTGTCACATTTAAATTCTTTTATTTGTGGAATCGGTAAATCTGTTTTACTAGATAAACAATGTAAAACGGAAATTTCTTTGTTCAACCAAGTATTATATAAATGTTCTTTTGTTCTTTTAAGTGCGAAAACAGCCTTTTCACATTCAATAATGGCAACATCTGATGTACAACCCTGTTTTGGGAAACGAATTGAATGGATGGTACCCATGTACTTTTTTATCTCATTAGGAATTTCACTTATATCAATTGGCTGCAAAATAATACACCTTCTTTACAAAGTATTCTAGTTTTCAATCAATTAATAGTGTTACTGTGAACTAAAAAGAACGGACAGCTAGATTCCATCCACCTTTTATATTAATCTAAATCACGTTCTGTCGAATACTCGTTGCCATCCAGATCACTAATGACACGTTTGCCGACTTTCTTTAATTTTAATTCTAATCCATTAGATCCGGTAATCGTATACGTGTTTCCAGCTGTTCTAATTTTTATATTGTTGTAATGATTTTCGCTACTTTTTTCATTGGTGTTTTTTTGAGGATTAGTAGAGGGTTTAATATTGTTCAAAGTTGGATTTGTAATAATCGTTAAGTTACCCTTATTAAAAATAAGTTGGTTGGCTTCTTCGGTTTGTCCGCTAAATACGGTGTTTTCCAAATCCCTTTTCTTTGCAATATATTTCCCCTTATCTGTGTTGCTTGCACAACCAGCTAAAACGAAAATTGACAATAAAGCAATCAAAAATCTTTTCATTATACACTCATCTCCTTTAATGTTTATACAAATTATAGGAAAATTAAAATAATTTTACAAGTTGTAATCTAAATAAAACTTTTTATATTAACGCGTCTGATTTTCATTAACAGTAAAAATAAACTAAACTATATGACAGGATTAAAAGATGTTAGTTAAGAAGCAGAATTTTCAAAAGGAAGAAGGTTTTCAGATTGGCTAGAGGTATTTATATTCATATTCCATTTTGCCATCAGATTTGCAACTATTGTGATTTCAACAAGGTATTTTTTAAAAACCAGCCAGTCGATGAATATATAGAAGCATTGGGTGAAGAAATGCGCATGTGGGCAAGCGACTATAAGGATCACAAAATTGAAACAGTTTTCTTAGGGGGAGGCACACCAACCGCACTTTCACCTGAGCAACTTCAACGTTTATTGTCATTAATTCGCATGTATATACCAATGGAACATGTCACAGAATTTACTTCAGAGGCTAACCCTGATGAATTGACGGAAGAAAAACTGCGCGTTTTATACAATGGGGGCGTTAATCGGCTTAGCATGGGTGTTCAAGCATTCCAAGAGGAGCTTTTGAGAAACTTAGGGCGTACTCATTCCAATGAACATGTATTTGAAACGATCAAGAATGCCAGGAAGATTGGTTTTGAAAATATCAGCATTGATTTAATGTATGGTTTGCCTGGACAAACGATGGAACAATGGAAAGAAACATTAGCATATGCTTTCTCTTTAAACCTCACTCATTTTTCAGCATATTCATTAATCGTAGAACCGAAAACAATATTTTATAATTTGATGGTCAAAAGAAAGCTTAGTCTTCCAGGTGAAGATTTAGAAGCAGAAATGTATGATGTGTTGATGGAGGAGATGGAAAAACACGGGTACCATCAATATGAAATTAGTAATTTTAGCAAACCTGGCTACTCTTCTATCCATAATCAAATATACTGGGACAACGATGAGTATGCTGGATTTGGGGCAGGAGCTCATGGGTATATGAATGGTGTGCGTTATTCTAATATTGGTCCCTTAAAGAAATATATGGAAGCTATTTCTCGAGGCGAAAAGCCTATTCAACAGACACATGTTGAAACAAAGCAAGAGAAAATAGAAGAAGAACTCTTTCTTGGACTTCGCAAAACAGCGGGTGTCAGCAAAAAGCATTTCTACGAAAAATATCAATGTACTATCGAAAGTGTTTATGAGGATCAGCTGAAAGATTTACTTGAAAAAGAGCTTATTGAAGATGATGGTGACTTTGTCAAACTCACTCGAAAAGGTCGTTTTGTAGGTAATGAAGTATTTCAGCAATTTTTATTGTAGGGTTAGGCATTTCCGTTGACATCATTCTTGAGAGGTGTTAAATTAATAATTGTATTAGCACTCCTTCTTATTGAGTGCTAACAATGTGAGGTGATGATCATGCTAACGAATCGACAGCTGCAAATTCTGCAAGTAATCATAGATGATTTCATTGCGACTGCACAGCCTGTAGGATCTCGCCAAATTGCGAAAAAAGAAGGTATAGGTTTTAGCGCCGCTACCATACGGAATGAAATGGCTGATTTAGAAGAGCTTGGTTACTTAGAGAAAACCCATACGTCTTCTGGTCGGGTTCCTTCCGAAAAGGGTTACAGATTTTATGTGGATCATATGCTAAAACCTCAAATTATTACAAATCAAGATATCATAACTATTCAATCCTTATTTCAAGATCGGATGATGGAAACCGAGCAAGTAATTCGTAAATCCGCTGATATTTTATCAGAATTGACCACCTACACGTCGATTATTTTGGGACCGGATGTTCAGCTTCATAAAGTAAGGCGATTTTCAATCGTACCGATTTCAGTGGGATCTGCCGTAGCCATTATCGTAACAGATCATGGTCATGTAGAAAATCGATTAATATCGATACCGGAAAACTATTCGCTATCGGATATTGAAAAAGTCGTTAATATACTAAACGAACGGCTTGTTGGAGTTCCACTGGAGCAGATTCACAAAAAGCTGGAAGAAGAGGCAACAGCTGTTATTGCGCAGCATATTGGCTCATATGATGGATTGCTTACGTCAATTTTCGACCTCAATAAGTACCACGGTGAAGGTAAAATATACTACGGTGGTAAAACGAATATGCTGAAGCAACCTGAATTCCATGACTTAAATAAAGTTCGAATGCTGATGGAGCTAATGGAAAAAACAAGTCAAATACAGACTATTTTCCCTCATCATCAATCAGGCATTCAAATCCGAATAGGCTCTGAAAACCATCATATAGCAATGGAGGATTGCAGCGTCATCACAGCAACCTATACTATAGGTGAAGAGCAAAAAGGATCAATCGCGATCATCGGTCCTACTCGCATGGATTATAGGCGAGTAGTTTCTATATTAGATTTAATGAGCAGTGGTCTTAGTCGATTTATCGAACGCCACTAGCATGGCCGGTAGAAGAGGAGGGTATTAATTGTCTAAATCAGAAGAAGAAAAAGAACAGTTCGCTGCAAATGAAGAGACAGCTAAAGAAAATGCAGCACCAAAAAATGATGAAAACGTAGAAGCTGTACCGGAAGAAAAAACGGAAGCAGCTAGAAACGATGAAACTGATGAAAAGGTAGAAGAACAAGTAGACGAGCTAGCGCTACTAGAAGAAAAGCTGGCTAAAGAAGAAGAGCGTTACCTTCGTTTGCGTGCAGACTTTGATAACCTAAAACGCCGCACGCAACTTGAACGCGTGGCACAAGAGAAGTATCGTGCTCAAAGTCTGCTGACAGACTTATTGCCAGCACTAGATAACTTCGAGCGCGCTATGCAAGCTGAAGCGACAACGGAAGAGGCAGTATCGATGAAACAAGGAATTGAAATGATTTATCGTTCTCTTGTTGAAGCGACTAAGAAAGAAGGTCTTGAGCCGATTGAATCGCTTGGCGCTGAATTTGATCCCAACATACACCATGCAGTGATGCAAGAACATGACGAGTCAAAAGACCCGGGTATTGTTTTGCAAGAGCTGCAAAAAGGGTATATGCTGAAAGACAGAGTGCTTCGACCAGCAATGGTAAAAGTAAACGAGTAGTCGGATTAAGTAATGAATCACTAGGAGGAATTTTTAATGAGCAAAATTATCGGTATTGACTTAGGAACAACAAACTCTTGCGTCGCTGTACTTGAAGGCGGCGAACCAGTTGTAATCGCTAATAAAGAAGGAGCGCGCACAACTCCATCTGTTGTAGCATTCAAAAACGGTGAACGCCAAGTAGGTGAAGTAGCAAAACGCCAATCTATTACTAACCCAAACACAATTAGTTCAATTAAACGCCATATGGGTACAGACTACAAAGTAACAATTGAAGATAAACAATATACACCGCAAGAAGTATCTGCCATGATTCTTACACACTTAAAAGAGTATGCAGAAGACTATCTAGGTGAAAAAGTATCAAAAGCGGTAATTACAGTACCTGCTTACTTCAACGATGCAGAACGCCAAGCTACTAAAGATGCTGGTAAGATTGCTGGTTTAGAAGTAGAACGTATTATCAATGAACCTACAGCAGCTGCACTTGCATATGGTTTAGAAAAAATGGACCAAGACCAAAAAGTTTTAGTATTTGACCTTGGTGGCGGTACGTTTGATGTTTCTATTCTTGAATTAGGCGATGGTGTATTTGAAGTACTAGCCACAGCTGGGGACAACCGTCTTGGCGGCGATGATTTTGACCAAAAAATCATTGATTATTTAGTAGCGGAATTCAAAAAAGAAAACGGCGTAGATCTATCTCAAGATAAAATGGCTATGCAACGCTTAAAAGATGCTGCAGAAAAAGCGAAAAAAGAACTTTCTGGTGTGACTTCAGCACAAATTTCATTACCGTTCATCACTGCAGGCGAAGCTGGCCCATTACACTTAGAAGTAACTCTTTCTCGTGCTAAATTCAATGAATTAACAGCTGATTTAGTTGAACGTACAATGGTACCAACACGCCAAGCATTGAAAGATGCTGGATTATCTGCATCACAAATTGATCAAGTAATTCTTGTGGGTGGTTCTACTCGTATTCCTGCTGTACAAGAAGCAGTAAAAAATGCAACAGGTAAAGAACCTCATAAAGGCGTTAACCCTGATGAAGTTGTAGCAATGGGTGCAGCTGTACAAGGCGGCGTATTAACTGGTGATGTGAAAGATGTTGTTCTTCTTGACGTAACACCTCTATCACTTGGTATTGAAACAATGGGCGGTGTATTCACTAAATTAATCGACCGTAATACAACAATCCCAACATCTAAATCACAAGTATTCTCTACAGCTGCAGATAACCAACCAGCAGTAGATATTCATGTACTTCAAGGTGAACGTTCAATGGCAGCAGACAACAAAACACTTGGCCGCTTCCAATTGACTGATATCCCGCCAGCACCACGCGGTATCCCTCAAATCGAAGTAACTTTCGATATTGATAAAAACGGTATCGTGAATGTTAAAGCGAAAGATCTAGGCACACAAAAAGAACAAAAAATCACAATTCAATCAGATTCTGGTCTATCAGAAGAAGATATCGAGCGCATGGTTAAAGAAGCTGAAGCAAATTCAGAAGCTGACAAAAAACGCAAAGAAGAAGCAGATCTTAAAAATGAAGCAGATCAACTAGTATTCCAAGTGGATAAAACAATTACTGACTTAGGCGATCAAATTACAGACGAAGAAAAAACTTCTGTAACAGAAGCAAAACAAGAATTGCAAAATGCGCTTGAAGCTGGTGAAACAGAAAACATCAAAAAAGCGAAAGAAAAACTTGAAGGCGTTCTTCAACCTCTTGTAATGAAAGTTTATCAACAAGCAGCTGAAGCGCAACAAGCACAAGCTGGCGCTGAAGGAGAAGGCAAAAAAGACGATGGTGTCGTTGATGCTGACTTCACTGAAGTAGAAGACGATAAAAAATAATTGTGCAAAATCTATATAAAATTAGAACTTAAGCAATGTACCTTTTATCAGAGTATTATAAAGGAAGACAATGCTCTCGGTTATAAGTACTGTAGTAATAGTTCGTTTATGTAGAATAAAAAGATAATCAAAAGCCAAAGACCGCTCTCGGGCTTTGGCTTTTTTAAATGAGTGCTGAAATACACCTTTTCAATAAAAGTGTGTTTTTGCCATTTTATAAATACATGATACAATAATATTTATGTTAAAAGAGCGGAGTGTGAAAGATGGAGAAACGCGATTATTATGACGTCTTAGGAATTAGCAAAACGGCTTCTCAAGACGAAATAAAAAAAGCATACCGTAAGTTATCAAAACAATATCATCCTGACATCAACAAAGAGGAAGGCGCAGATGAAAAGTTCAAAGAAATCGCTGAAGCATATGAAGTATTAAGCGATGAACAAAAAAGAGCGCGTTATGACCAATTTGGCCATCAAGATCCTAACCAAGGCTTTGGCGGATTTGGCGGCGGATTTTCAGGTGCTGAAGGTTTCGGTGGCTTTGAAGATATTTTCAGTACCTTCTTTGGCGGTGGCGGCCGTAGCAGAAGAGATCCGAATGCACCACAAAAAGGCGATGATCTGCAATATCGCATGACTATTAGCTTTGAGGAAGCAGTATTCGGGAAAGAAAAAGAAATTGAAATCCCTCGGGAAGAAACATGCGAAACATGCCATGGTAACGGTGCAAAACCGGGCACGTCCAAAGAAACATGCTCACACTGTAATGGTTCTGGGCAAATTTCAGAAACAGTCAATACACCGTTCGGTCAAATGACAAATCGCCGTACCTGTGGCTATTGCGAAGGAACTGGCCAAATCATTAAAGAAAAATGTCCAACATGCCATGGTGCAGGAACAGTTAAAAAACGTAGAAAAATCAAAGTCAATATTCCAGCAGGTGTAGACGATGGTCAACAATTACGCATAAGCGGCCAGGGAGAGGCCGGAAAAAATGGTGGCCCTTCAGGCGACTTATATATCGTTTTCCATGTACGTGCACACGAAAAATTTGAACGTGATGGCGACGATATTTATTTGAAATTGCCAATCACCTTCCCTCAAGCAGCCCTTGGCGACGAAATTGAAGTGCCAACAATCAACGGCAAAGTAAAAATGAAAATCCCTGCAGGTACTCAATCAGGCGACCACTTCCGCTTAAAAGGAAAAGGTGTTAAAAACGTGCATGGCTATGGCAATGGAGATCAACACGTCATCGTTCAAATCAAAACACCAAATAAACTAACTGAAAAGCAAAAGGAACTACTTCGAGAGTTCGCAAATATTTCTGGAGATATCCCAGAAGAACAAAGCAGTTCATTAATTGATAAATTGAAGAAAAAATTTAAAGGCGAATAATTAGAGGAGTGATTTGCAAGTGAAATGGTCGGAAATTTCGATTCACACTGCCAATGAAGCAGTAGAACCTATTTCAAATATATTATATGAAGCTGGGGCAAGCGGTATAGTTATTGAAGATTCTCAAGAGCTAGCAAAAACAAGAGAAAATGTATACGGAGAAATTTACGATTTAGACCCGTCAGACTTTCCGGTAGATGGAGTTGTCGTGAAAGCATATTTGCCTGTTACCAGTTTTTTAGCAGAAACAGTAGAAGAGATCAAGCTTGCAATCACAAATCTCCATCAATTTGATATAAATATTGGAGCTAATGAAGTTACCACAAGTGAAGTACAAGAAGAAGATTGGGCAACTGCATGGAAGCAATACTATCATCCTGTTAAAATATCAAATCGTTTCACCATCGTTCCATCATGGGAGGAATATAAGCCAGTTGAGAGTGATGAATTAATCATCGAGTTAGACCCTGGCATGGCATTTGGTACAGGAACACACCCGACAACAGTTCTTAGTTTGCAGGCGTTAGAAAAGTATATTAAGCCAAGTTCTACCGTGATTGATGTCGGCACAGGCTCAGGCGTATTGGCAATTGGCGCGGCGCTCTTAGGAGTGAAAAGCGTTCATGCCTTAGACTTGGATGAAGTAGCAGTTCGCTCTGCGAAAGAAAATGTTGTTTTGAACAAAGTTGAAAATAGTATTAATGTGGTACAAGGAAATCTTCTAGATACAGTAAAAGAACCAGCAGACTTAGTTGTTGCAAATATTTTGGCAGAAATCATCATGACATTTACGAATGATGCTTACTCTATTGTGAAACCAGGTGGATACTTTATCACTTCTGGAATCATAGAAGGGAAAAAAGAAGACGTAAAAAAATCACTGCTTGATGCTGGCTTTGACATCGAAGAAGTGATGATGATGGAAGACTGGGTTACAATTATTTGTCGTAAATCCTAATAGGGTGGAGTGGTATAATGCAAAGGTATTTTATAGAGCAACCCTTTAATGATGAAGTAGCCACGATTCGAGAGGACGATGCGCATCACATTATCAATGTGATGCGCATGCGTCTTGCTGATGAGCTAATCGCTGTACATAATGGAGAAGCATTCGTCTGCAAGATAACAAAGATAGATAATGGTTCGGTCGAAGTGCAAAAAACAGGCGAAGTGCGTCCGAACACAGAGTTACCAATCCATGTAACGGTTGCATGTGGATTGCCTAAGGGAGATAAGCTTGAACTTATCGTACAAAAATCAACAGAACTTGGTATGTACGATTTTATCCCATTTGAAGCAGAACGTTCCATTGTAAAATGGGATGCGAAAAAAGGGAAAAAGAAACAAGAACGACTTCAAAAAATTGCAAAAGAAGCAGCGGAGCAATCACATCGAACGCATATTCCAACAATTCATGAACAGTATAGCTTTAAACAGCTATTGCAAGTTGTAGGAGATTATGATGTTGTATTTCTTGCAGATGAAGAAGATGCTAAAGAAACTACGCGAACGCGATTTGCCGAAAGATTAAAAAAGGTGTATGATAATAAATCAATGCTTGTGATTTTCGGTCCTGAAGGTGGGATTGATAGATCTGAAGCCCAAGCACTACAACAATTAGGATGTCAGAGTATCTCGCTCGGACCTAGAATATTAAGAGCAGAGACAGCGCCACTATACGTTTTATCTGCTATATCATATGAATTTGAATGAAAGAGGTGAGCAGCCTTGTCATCAGTGGCTTTTCACACACTTGGTTGTAAAGTGAATCACTATGAAACAGAAGCTATTTGGCAACTGTTTAAAGATGAAGGCTATGAACGGAAAGATTTTGATCATCAATCGGATGTATATGTAATCAATACATGTACTGTAACGAATACAGGCGATAAAAAAAGTCGCCAAGTGATTCGCCGGGCGATTCGTCAAAACCCAGACGCAGTCATCTGTGTAACTGGTTGTTATGCTCAAACATCTCCTGCTGAAATTATGGCAATTCCAGGAGTAGATATTGTCGTGGGTACACAGGATCGTATGAATTTGCTTTCTTATATCGAACAATACAAAAAAGAGCGTCAACCTATCAATGCTGTAAAAAACATTATGAAAAACCGTGTTTATGAAGAGTTGGACGTGCCTTACTTTACAGATCGCACGCGAGCCTCTTTAAAAATTCAAGAAGGATGTAACAACTTCTGTACATTTTGTATTATACCTTGGGCGCGTGGGCTGATGCGTTCTCGTGATCCGCAAGAAGTTGTTCGTCAAGCGCAACAATTAGTGGATGCAGGCTATTTAGAAATTGTCTTAACAGGAATTCATACAGGCGGTTATGGCCAGGACCTTAAAGATTACAATTTAGCGCAGTTGCTTCGTGATCTTGAAGCGAATGTGAAAGGGTTAAAACGTTTGCGAATTAGCTCAATTGAAGCTAGCCAGTTGACTGACGAAGTAATCGAAGTGTTAAGAGATTCTAAAATTGTCGTCAACCATCTTCACATCCCAATCCAATCAGGATCAGATACTGTATTAAAACGCATGCGCCGCAAATATACAATGGAATTCTTCGGTGAGCGCCTTGATCGCTTGCGTGAAGTTTTACCTGACTTGGCTATTACATCAGATGTTATTGTTGGGTTCCCAGGCGAGACAGAAGATGAATTTATGGAAACATACAATTTCATTGCTAAACATCAATTTGCAGAATTGCATATCTTCCCTTACTCAAAACGGACAGGAACACCTGCTGCACGTATGGAAGATCAGATTGATGAAGAAATCAAAAATGAACGTGTTCACCGCTTACTGACATTAAATGATCAGTTGGCAAAAGAATACGCCTCTAGATTTGAAGACCAAGTCCTTGAAGTCATCCCGGAAGAAGTGGTTCAAGAAGGCAAAGATACCGGGCTTCTTACTGGCTATACAGCAAACTACATGAAAGTAGTTTTCGAAGGTAGTGAGGACATGATTGGCAAGTTAGTGAAAGTTAAAATTGAAAAAGCCTACTATCCGCATTCTTATGCACAATTTGTGCGTGTGATGGACACAGTAGAAGTATAAAGAATATAACAGAAAGCCTAGCGAGACGAATGCTAGGCTTTTTGTTATAGTTAGGAGTAACACAAGAATTGAGGCGATTGAATGAAAAAATTAGCACTATCCTTAATCATCTTGGCATTTATTATTTCTGGCATTACATTAATTGTAAATTATAAAACCAACGAAGGTTTAGTAAACACCCAACAAACTCACCAAAAAAACCAAAAAAATGTGGCTGAAGAAAACCCCAAAGATCACATGAAATCACCGGAAAAGAAAAAGAAAGAAGCTCCACATAAGAGAAAGAAAAAACGATTGGTCATTACGATTGACCCTGGACATCAATTGAAAGCGAATGTTGGACAAGAGCCAGAAGCTCCACATTCTTTACAAACCAAATATAAAGCAACAGTAGGATCTATAGGTATTACAACAAAAAGACCAGAGTACGCTGTTACATTAGAGGCTGCAAAAAAGTTATCTGCACAACTAAAGAAAAAGGGATTTAAAACGATTCTGACAAGACATACGAATGATGTGGATTTATCCAATGTAGAACGTACCAAACAAGCGAACAAGAATAAATCATTTTTGTATATTAGAATTCATGCTGATGGAGCTGAAAATCCAAATGCTTCTGGCTTTTCTGTGATTGCGCCCGTAAAGAATGAACATACAACTTCTTTCTATAAAGAAAGCAAGTGGGCAGCAGAGGATATTTTAAAACAAGTCTCTCACAGGACGGATATTTACCAAAATGGCATAAGCTATCGTGGTGATCAAGCCGGTTTTAATTGGTCAAAAGTACCAGTAGTTTTAGTTGAATTAGGTTTTTTAACCAACCCTAATGATGAAAAAAGACTGTTAGACAGGGATAAACTTGATAAGTTAACAGTCGATATTGCTAAAGGTGTTGAAATTTACTCGAAACGAAAAAAATAATTAACTATTACCGAACAAATTAATTTGAAATCTAATATTTAAGTGTTAAAATATATTAGTAGAAATAATTAAGTCTATATCACATTACCAACCCTATAATCGCACATACTACCTTTCATAAAGAGTAGTTAATTATGGATTATTAGCTTTGGAATGTCGATTGAAACAATTGATCAGCGAGGATAAAGGTCCCACTGATAAATAGGTTTCATTTTAATTTGGGAGGTTTTTTGAATGGGACGAGTAGAAGGTAAAGTAGCATTAGTGACAGGCGGTGCATCAGGTATTGGTTTATCATCAGCTCAATTGCTTGCAAAAGAAGGAGCAAAAGTAGTTATTGGTGATTTTAATATAGAAGGTGCCAAAAAAGAAGCTGAAGCATTGAAACAACAAGGTTTTGAAGCAACAGCAATCTTTTTAGATGCTGGAAACGAAGATTCAATTAAAGAAGCAGTAGAATTCACAGTCAACACATACGGTACCATCACTACTTTATTTAACAACGTAGGCCTAACTAATCTACGTAAAGATTTAGATGTTGTGAATATGGATTTAGATGAATGGGATCGTTTGATGAACGTTAACTTAAAATCTGTATTGCTTGGTTCTCGATTTGCTATTCCATATATGCAAAAAGCGGGCGGCGGTTCAATTATTAATACAACATCTATGGCTGCCTTTGCATCCGATGCGGTACGTTCAGCATATGGTGCATCAAAAGCAGCAGTAGCTCAATTAACAAAATACATTGCTACTCAATACGGCAAAGATAAAATCCGTTGTAATGCAGTGGCACCGGGATTAATTTTAACTCCTGCTGCTAAGAACAATATGCCACAAGGTATGTTAGATATTTTCTCTAAATATAATGCTTTACCTTATCATGGTGAACCAAATGATATTGGCTATACTGTTGTATTCCTTGCATCAGATGAGTCAAAATTCATGACAGGACAAGTATTGCAAGTTGAAGGCGGTCACTATATCGCAAACCCATCTATTGCAGATGTTCAAGCTTGGACAGAACAACAAAAATAATAATATTAAAATTCATATGCCCAGCATATGGATTTTTTTATTCTACTTTGGGTAAGTGGTTTTAGTTCTTCTTTTTTATGGATAAACTATATTAAGTCATGGTAGACTTTAGAGGTACGTACAACTTTATTTAAAGGAGAATTTCCAAATGGCTAAAAATTATGCATCATATATCGACCACACATTATTAAAACCCGAAGCAACAGAGGAACAAATCAAAAAGATCTGTGCAGAAGCAAGAGAATATAACTTTGCATCTGTTTGCATCAATCCTTCTTGGGTTAGTATAGCAGCCGAAGAATTAAAGGGTGCTGACTCTAAGGTGTGTACAGTAATTGGATTTCCTTTAGGGGCTTCAACATCAGCAACGAAAGCATTTGAAACAAAAGATGCCATCGCTAATGGCGCTGACGAAATTGATATGGTCATTAATATAGGCGCTTTAAAGAGCGAACAATATGATGTAGTGGAAAAAGATATAAAAGCTGTTGTTGATGCAGCAGACGGTGTGTTAGTGAAAGTTATTATTGAAACTTGCCTACTATCTACAGAAGAAAAAATCAAAGCATGTGAACTTTCAATTGCAGCTGGCGCTGACTTCGTAAAAACTTCTACTGGTTTTTCAACAGGAGGTGCGACGGTTGAAGATGTTGCATTAATGCGTAAAACAGTTGGAGAGCATACAGGTGTAAAAGCATCTGGCGGCGTGCGAAGCCTAGAAGATTTAGAAGCAATGATAGAAGCAGGAGCTACAAGAATAGGTGCAAGCTCTGGCGTACAAATCATGAAGGGCAACCGTGCAAAAACTGACTATTAATTGAAGCAATAGTATTGACCAAAACCTATTAATAAGTTATACTTTTTTAGTACACAATGATATGACGTATGATTTTATTATTGTGTTTTGACGTGTGTTCGGAGGGAGGGAAAGAGAGATGTCAAAAACTGTCGTTAGAAAAAACGAATCGCTTGAAGATGCTCTTCGCCGCTTCAAACGTACTGTTTCTAAAAGTGGTACAATTCAAGAGGTAAGAAAACGCGAATTCTATGAAAAACCTAGCGTAAAACGCAAAAAGAAATCAGAAGCTGCACGTAAACGTAAGTGGTAATTTAAATTCCTAGACAATCCCTACGTTCTAAACACGCACTATCATGATTTATAAACTCGCAAATGAACTAAGCTGAGAAGTCTTACTAGATTTCTCAGCTTATTTTTTTGAAAGAAAGCAATAAAATTACTCCAAGGAACTAGATATTACTTTGGCTAGATGTGATATTTTCAGTTTTAATCTACAAACTCTTAAAGTATAAGACAAATAAGACATATTATAAATATTTCTTAAATCGCAGTGTAATATAATACACAAGCTTAAATTATGCTACATATCGACCAATTTTAAATGAAAATAAAATGAAACTTCTAGCACTTTCAAACGTAAGTTAGAGTATAAGCTTGTGCGAAGAGGAGGGATCACATACATAACTAATGAAAAAGATCATCATTATATTAATTTGTACGCTATCAGCCGCATTTATTGCGGAACCTAGCTTTGCAGCCCAAGTCTCTGCCGCTTCTTTACCTGGCTGGCAACTTTTTATGACCCATCCCATAACGGTAACAGTGTTACTGTCGCTCGCCAGTTTCGGCCTTGTATTGCAGCTATTTTCACCGCATTTTGGTTTTGGAGGAATACTTAGCATCGTTGCATTGTTGATATTTTACGTCGTTCATTTTATTGCAGGCTTTGCATCTTGGCTAGGTATTATAATGCTTCTAATTGGTGTTGGGCTTGTTTTATTGGAATTTTTACTGCCAGGCGGCATAGTCGGCATTATTGGTTTTGCGGCAATCATTGTCAGCTTGATAAGTTCAGGCGCACATACAACGCATATGGCTTATGCAGTCTTGATTGCTCTTATTATAGCAGTCGTAGGAATGGTGATTATGATGAAATTTTTCGGCAAAAAACTAAATTTGTTGAACAAAATGGTGTTAAAAGATTCAACCGATACAGAACATGGCTATGTATCAAATCTTAATCGCACTGATTTACTTGGAAAAGTGGCCGTTACCGCTACTCCACTTCGTCCCTCTGGCACTGCCATGTTGGGGGATGAAAGAATCGACGTGGTTACGGAAGGCGGCTATATTGAAGCGCATAGAAATGTAATCATTATTAAAGTAGAAGGCGTCCGTATTGTTGTACGGGAGTCTGAAAACGTATAGGAGGATTAGAATGGCCATTACAGGTAGTTTTATCTTTACAATTATCGGCATTGTTATTGTCTTTTTGGCTTTAATTATTTTATTTACTTTTGTACCAGTTGCTCTATGGATTTCGGCCCTTGCAGCTGGCGTTAAGGTAAGCATTTTCACATTAATTGGTATGAGGCTGCGCCGGGTTATTCCTTCTCGTATTGTCAACCCGCTCATTAAAGCCCACAAAGCAGGACTTCCTGTTACAATTAATCAATTGGAAAGCCATTATTTAGCAGGTGGTAATGTAGACCGTGTTGTAAATGCATTAATCGCAGCGCATCGTGCGAATATCTCGCTTACTTTTGAACGTTGTGCAGCAATTGATCTAGCGGGCCGTGATGTTTTAGAAGCTGTTCAAATGTCTGTAAATCCAAAAGTTATTGAAACGCCATTTATTGCAGGGGTTGCAATGAATGGGATTGAAGTAAAGGCAAAAGCTCGTATTACAGTACGAGCAAATATTGAACGTCTAGTCGGTGGTGCGGGTGAAGAAACAATTGTAGCTCGTGTTGGCGAAGGGATTGTAAGTACTATCGGTAGTTCAACAAGTCATACAGAAGTTTTAGAAAACCCTGACTCCATTTCTCAAACGGTATTATCAAAAGGCTTAGATTCAGGTACTGCGTTTGAAATCTTATCTATTGATATCGCGGACGTAGATGTAGGCAAAAATATTGGGGCAGAGCTTCAAATCGAGCAAGCCCAAGCGGATAAGAATATTGCACAAGCGAAAGCGGAAGAACGTCGTGCTATGGCTGTTGCATCCGAACAAGAAATGATTGCGAAAGTACAAGAAATGAAAGCTAAAGTAGTAGAAGCAGAAGCAGAAGTGCCGATGGCAATGGCAGAGGCGCTTAGAACTGGTAACATCGGTATTATGGACTACATGAATTATAAAAACATCCAAGCTGATACAGGGATGCGTGATTCAATTGGCAAAATGAATCAACAACATGACGGTGGTTCATCTACTGAAAGCTAAGCCTTTGAAAGGAAGCGTTTTGAATGGAAGCACTAATATTCTTGATTATTACATCACTGGTGGGTTACCTTTTCAAAAATAAAGATGATGATGCTTCAAAAACAACGCCTCCAATTAATCGAAAAATAAAGCGTGTTGATCCATCAACACCAAATCGTACGCGTCAAAAAGCAGAAGAATATACACGTAAAGCGATTGGCGAGCTTGAAGGCAAGGTGCCTAGGAGTATGCAAAAGCGTGCCGCAGAGACGGTTGATAAGGCATTGCCAAAAGCTCAGGAATTGATTGAAAGGCAATCGGTAGGAAGAACGCAAAATCCTATTTTTGAAAAGCATAAACATACCACAACTGTACCTGCAGAAATAAAGAAAACAGTTGATAAGAAATCAACCGGTTTCAAATTTCCACAAAGTACAAATGAAATGGCAAATGCCATCATTATGGCTGAAATTTTAGGCCCACCAAAATCTAAAAGATAACACATGACCTCCTCCCTTCTAGCATATGCTAAAAAGAGAGGAGGTTTTTTATGTCGAAAAGGCTATTGCAAATAGTGCCGCTGATCGAAATCGAAAACTTCCAGGGAATTCGAATCAGAGGGGATATATTGCTAGAAGCTATTCATGATCATCAAATGGTATTCATTCATGAAAATTTTAAGATAAAGATAGAAGCTGATTCATTTCATGTCAATCTTCTCCGAGATGAATTATTGGCGCTTGATATGAGCAATGTAAAAAAAATTGAGCTTACCAGAATTGAGGATTAGGGATAATGAAAAAAAGCAGAGATTATCGTATGATAGAAATTTGCATAAAACGCACAAAGAAAGTAGAAGCTTTCTTAAATGCTTTAACTAAAAATAATATTATACTTAGAAATTTACGTCTTTCTGAAGAAGAAGTCCGATTTGAAACCATTCGGAAGCATCTAAAAACGATTCGAAGATTGCGTTACCAATACGGTGTTACCTTTCACATTGAGTCTTTAGATGATAATCAAATTTTAAGGAAAGAATGGACTGTATTTGCCGGCATTTTGATTTTGCTCTTCATACCATTTTTCTTTTCACAATGGATTTGGCAGGTGTCCATCGACAATGCGACTCCTGAGCAAGAAGATGAATTATCTGAAACGTTGCATGATTTAAACTTAGACGGCCCCATTATGAAAAAAGATAAACCGGACGATTCAGTAATTCGGCAATATATCCTATCAAAACATCGGGACCTTTCATGGGTTCATATCCATCGGAAAGGCAGCAAAATGAGTTTTGAGCCATTAAATGCACCAGCTGTAGATCAAGAAGAAGAAAAGAGTTCAATGAAAGGTGAATTATATGCTAATAAAAGTGGCGTAATTACACACTTTAATCTACAAAGGGGAGAGCGAGTAGTCGATGAAAATGATGCAGTAAAAAAAGGAGACCTTTTAGTAACTGGTATTTTAAAACAAGGTGAAAAAGCAATTTATTATGGTGCAGATGGAGAAGTGTATGCGGATTATTGGATTGAGTCAACATTTACTATGCCCAAAAAAATCACATACGGAACAATGGGTGAAAAAACGTATCATTTTAGATGGGCAAATGAAAAGAAGAGCCCATATGAATGGAAGGTCGTAAACTTACCAAAATGGCTATCTTCAATAGGTGAAGTATCTATTGAGCAAGAACAGATTGACAAAAAAGTAACACTTGATAAGAATGCGGTAGAAGATATGATTGTTCCCTTGCTACATCAAAAATATTTACGGGACTTGCCGCCGAAAACAGTCATCAAAAAAGAAAAACTTTTGAATGTTACCATTGATAATGATACAGTAAAAGGGAAAGTTTTATTTTTAATAAATGAGAATATTGCGGTAAAAAGTGCGATAACCAAGGAGATTGAGAATGACAGAACAACAACCGATCCAACTCAAAATGCAAGATCCGAATGAAGCAGTCATGCTACTTGGCATATCGGATGCCAATTTGAAATTAATCGAAGAAGCTTTTCAAATCCAAATGATTACCCGTGGTGACAGTATTGTCATTGTCGGTGATGAAGAAAATAAACAACAAGCAAGTGAGTTAGTTGAACAGTTGCTGAAAGTGATCCGTAAAGGTATAAATATCAATCAACGTGATGTAGTCTCAGCTCTTGAAATGTCCAAAAGTGGTACAATGGAGTACTTTTCTGAGCTATATGATGAGGCGATTGGCCGCAATACAAAAGGAAAGATTATCCGTGCTAAAACCATCGGCCAGCGAGAATATATCCAAGCGATTCGCCATAAGGATTTAGTTTTTTGTATAGGGCCAGCTGGTACAGGTAAAACATATTTAGCTGTCGTGATGGCGACACAAGCTTTAAAAAATGGGCATGTAAAACGTATTATTCTAACAAGACCAGCTGTTGAGGCTGGAGAAAGTTTAGGTTTCTTGCCAGGCGATTTGAAAGAAAAGGTAGATCCATACTTAAGGCCTCTCTACGATGCATTGCATGATGTTTTAGGTGCTGAACAAACTGCCCGTATGATTGAACGTGGCACCATTGAAATCGCACCTCTTGCCTATATGAGAGGCAGAACACTGGATGATGCGTTTGTGATTTTAGATGAAGCACAAAATACAACAGAAGCACAAATGAAAATGTTCCTTACTCGTTTAGGATTTGGCTCCAAGATGGTTATTACAGGAGACGAGACACAAATTGATTTACCTCACGGTGCTAAGTCAGGTCTCATCAGCGCTGAAAAAACATTGCGCTATGTAAAAGATGTTGAAATTAAGTTTCTAGAGCAAGCTGATGTAGTGAGACATCCACTTGTTGCAAAGATTATCCAAGCATATGAACAACAAAAATAAAAAAGAGTAGCGAATCTCTCGCTACTCTTTTTTTCTGGAATTCAATACTCTAGAGGTGCATAGCCAAGCTTAGAAAAAGTTAAAGCCATTTGATGATAGCCCTCTTGGTTAGGATGAACTCCATCTTTTGATAAGAGCGCTTTTTCCTTACCGCTAAAGACATGATAGACATCTGCCACTTTGATATTCTTTTGTTTTGCGAATCTTGAAACGGCGATGTTAAATGTTTTTATTGCTTCATCCGCCACTGGTATATGAGGAAATGGGTTATATAAGTTCATTAATCTCAAGATAGATGGATTTTCTTTATCTATTATCTGAATTTTTTTGATGATTTTAGAGTAGTTCTCTTGAGATTGTTGCATCGCATGAATCACACTTTCTTTGTCATTATGCCTTAGAAGATTCTTTGCTGCATTAATTAAATCATTTCCACCTGCTGTAATCGTGATAATGTTTGCGCACTTAATAGCTCTTCCAACAGTTGGGGAATCGAGCATATTTAATATATCTCCTGTGGTTGCGCCAGACTTTCCGAATTTGTGAAGATAAATACGCTTTTCCAATGTATGCTCACTCAGTTTTCTATAAAACTCTGGGAATCCTGAATTGAGGAAAGGGATGCCGATTCCAGCAGTAAGGGAATCACCTATTGCAATATATTGTAAAGAATTGTAAGTCATCATACACCTCGAGTCTTTTCTTTATTTTTATATCTTATGACTTTTTTGACACAAATGTGCCTAAAGGTTAATTACTCAATGTAAGGACATGAAAAAATACATAAATAAAGAAGGATAAGATTTCGATGAAAGTGGAGAAAAATTAAGTTATGAAGAAATAGAGTGCTAAAATTCTATCTGAAGGCAGTAATAAGAAAATAGAAGAGTGTTTATATGGAATTATCTTTGTCATGATTTCAATCGATGAATCATAAAAATGTCCACCAGGAATAGATAATGTTATTAAAAATTTAAAATAGGGAGTATTGAATTTCAGTAACTGGTTTAGCTTAATGTAAGCACTAATGTTAGTGATATGAAAAGGGGAATTGAAAGAGCATAAAACAAGAAATATCAAGAATGGTGAATCCACCATTCTTTTTTATTTTATAATGAATATGGGAGTAGGCTATATGAAGCAACGCACAACCACTAAGAGAGCTCATTTAGATGAAAGGAACTCTATTTAATTTAAATGGAAATTTATTTAATTTTTTTAATATATTATCCTTTATCACCAAAATAAAGCTGGAAAATCTTTGCCTAATTGGTATAGTAATATTAGATGGGAGGCGCTTTAATGAGTAATTTTATTCGGACATTAAACAGATATATACGTTTTCCTATACTTTTAGCGATTCTGTTAATAGTAGCTGGCATTCTACAATTTGCTTTGACAGTTAATGATATAAAGGGAGAGCATTATGATCTAAAGTTATTTCAGCTGTCACCTGAAACAATAAGATCTGCCAAAACGGTAGAGGATACCGAAAAGACAGAAGCAGATCGAGAAAGAATTGCATCTGAAGTAAACCCTGTCTATACCTTTTCAACAGAAATAGGGAAGAATCAAGTAACACTGTTGAAAACTACCTTTGATTACATAATAGAAGCAAAGCAAAAGGTTGAAAAAGTAACAAAAAAATCTAAAAAAGAGGATCAAATAAATAAATTAAGAGCAAAACTAGACAAAATTGATCAAAGTGGACCAAGTGTAAGGTTGACTGAACAAGAAATTGTCACATTGCTTGCACAGGATGAAGATGGTTTAAAGAATACGCAAGATGCCTTAGTTTCAATTGTTAGCAAGCAAATGGCAGAACCGATTAGGGAAGAACAACTGACTGATGCGAAGGGAAGTGTGGAGCGATCGGTTAGAGGAAGCTTTTCGATACCTGATGCTGTTCGTACGATCGCCATTACACTCGCAAGGTCGTCGATAGTTGCGAATGATAAAAGAGACGGAAGGTTGACCAAAGAGCGTATTGAACAAGCGAAGGCAAATGTTGATCCAACGCGTATACTACAAGGGCAGATTATTGTACAGGAAGGCCAATTAATTGACCGTGAAGTCTATCATCAATTAGAAATTACAGGCATGCTGATTAATCAAAAATCCCCAAAACCAATTTTAGGATTAGCATTATTCGTTTTATTGCAAATGGCTTTCTTTTATATTGCTTTATATCATGAGAGAGATGATAAGGAAACTAAAACGCGCCATGCTATGATTACAATGATTATTTATTTGGCGTCTATCATCGTAATGAAACTATTAAACCTAATATCTAGCGAGTTTGATGTAATCGTAGGCTTTTTATTCCCGGCTACTATTTTGCCTATGATGTTCCGTATCCTAATTAATGAGCGTATTGCTATATTAGCAACAATTATGTCTGCAGCCGTGGCAGGAATTATATTTCAAAAAGGCTATTCTTCTGTACTGCAAATGGAAGTTTCGCTTTACATTATTTTTAGCGGTTTGGCGAGTATTTACTTTATGCGCAATGTTAGAAAAAGATCAAGCGTAATGACAACAAGCTTGGGAGTCGCTTGTGTGAATATTGCATTTATCGCATTTTATCTTCTTTTATCGCAGTCGAATTATGGACCGAAAGAACTGTTGTTTTATCTAAGTGCCGCCATTGTTTCAGCTATTGTATCTGGTGCTTTAATGCTTGGTTTATTGCCATTCGTCGAATCAGCTTTTGGTATGCTGTCGACTTATAGGCTAGTGGAGCTTTCCAATCCAAACCATCCATTGCTCAAGAAAATTTTAGTCGAAACACCAGGCACATATCATCACAGTGTAATGGTTGCAAATTTAGCTGATGCTGCCTGTGAAGAAGTGGGGGCGAATGGTCTTTTAGCTCGTGTCGGATGCTATTATCATGACATTGGTAAAACAAGAAGGCCAGGCTTTTTTGTTGAAAACCAGATGGGCAGCAATCCGCATGATAACTTGCCGGCAGTAACAAGTAAAGATATTATTATCGCCCATGTAGAAGATGGTGTTAAAATATTAGAAAAGCATAAAATGCCAAAAGAAATTGTCGACATTGCAAGACAACATCATGGGACAAGCTTAGTGAAGTTCTTCTATTATAAGGAGAAGAAAGAAAACCCTGATGTGAATGAAGCGGACTATCGTTATGCAGGACCGAAGCCACAAACGAAAGAAATTGCTATAATAAGCGTAGCAGATAGTGTAGAGGCAGCAGTGCGTTCGATGAAAAATCCATCTGCTGATGCTATTCAACAGCTGATCCACAGCATTATCCAAGACAAATTACAAGACGGCCAGTTTGATGAATGTGATATATCCCTTCGTGAGTTGCAACGAATTGAACATGTATTTTGTGAAACATTAAAGGGGATCTTCCACTCGAGAATTGAATACCCGAAGCCAGAATAAGATGAGGAGATAACATATGAGCTTGAACATCGACTTTTTAGATGAAACAGAAAAAGTAAAAGAAAAAGATATTGAATTGGTTGAAAAACTATTGCAGCACGCTGCAAAGATATTAGCGATTGAGGATGAGGCTGAATTATCAGTAACATTTGTTACTAATGAAGCGATCCATGAAATTAATCGTACCTATCGTCAAAAGGATGCACCGACAGATGTTATTTCTTTTGCTTTAGAAGAAATAGGCGAGGGAGAAACACCAATCATTGCGGAAGGCATGCCTCGCGTGTTAGGAGATATCATTATTTCAACCGACCGGACAATTGAACAAGCAGAGGAGTATGGACATTCTTTTGAGCGTGAACTCGGCTTCCTTGCTGTTCATGGTTTCTTGCACTTGCTTGGTTATGACCATATGAATCCTGAAGATGAGCGCGTAATGTTTAGTAAACAAGATGAGATTTTAAATTCATTCGGTTTGACTCGCGATGAGAATGGACATTCGTAAATTTTTCCGTTCGTTTACATTTGCAGCAGCGGGGGTTAAGCAAGCATGGCGCGAACAGAATTTTCGTTTTGATATATTTGCGGGATTGCTTGCCATTTTTTTAAGTATTTTTACTGGCTTATCACAGATGGAATGGATTGTCGTTATCCTGTTGATTGCCTTGATGCTTAGCTTAGAAATGATTAATACGGCGATTGAGAATGTAGTTGATCTTGCTTCGCCTGATATTCACCCGCTAGCTCGCGCTGCAAAAGATATTGCGGCGGGTGCTGTATTTGTTTTTGCCTGTGCGAGTGTTATAATCGGAATACTCATCTTTTTGCCAAAGTGGATGAATCTATGAATTTGAGGTGTATAAAATGGAGAAACAACAATTAATGGACCTTGCGAAAGAAGGAAGAGAAAAGGCTTACGTTCCCTATTCAAAATTTAAAGTGGGAGCAGCCTTATTAACAGAAGATGGCAAAGTCTATCAAGGCTGTAATATTGAAAATTCTGGGTACTCTATGGCGAATTGTGCTGAACGTACTGCTATTTTCAAAGCAGTTTCAGAGGGAGAAAGAAACTTCAAGGCAATTGCAGTGGTTGCAGATACAGAAGGACCTTGTGCACCATGCGGAGCATGCAGACAGGTTATGTCTGAATTCTTCCCAAAAGATATGCCAGTATACTTAACTAATATGAAAGGCGATGTACTTGAAACAACTGTTGCTGAGTTGTTACCAGGCGCCTTTTCACCGGAGGATTTAGTGAATGCAGGAAAATAAAGAATTTAAATCAGGATTTGTTACCATAGTAGGGAGACCCAATGTAGGGAAATCAACATTTTTGAATCGAGTTATCGGGCAAAAGATTGCAATCATGAGCGATAAGCCTCAAACAACCCGTAACAAAGTGCAAGGTGTCTATACAACTGAAGATGCCCAAATGATTTTCATCGATACACCTGGAATCCATAAGCCAAAGCATAAGCTAGGCGAATTTATGTTAAAGGTTTCAAAAAACGCATTACGTGAAGTAGAAGCCATTATGTTTATGGTCAATGCAACACAAAAAATGGGTGCAGGTGACCGTTTTGTCATGGAAATGTTAAAAGGGACAAAGACACCTGTTTTTTTAATTGTTAATAAAATTGATGCCGTACATCCTGATGAATTGTTATCAATAATTGACGCATACAAAGCTGAGTTTGATTTTGCTGAAATTATACCTATTTCTGCTCTGCAAGGCAATAATGTGGATAAATTATTAGAAACATTGAAGAAATACTTGCCTGCTGGGCCGCAATATTATCCAGCAGATCAAGTGACTGATCACCCTGAACGTTTTATCATTGCTGAGTTAATTCGAGAAAAAGTATTACATCTTACTCGTGATGAAATACCCCACTCAGTGGCTGTCGAAATCGAAAAGATTGCTAAAGATGAAAACAAAGACCTAGTGCGTATTAACGCATCTATCATTATTGAACGCGATTCGCAAAAGGGAATTATCATTGGTAAGCGCGGAGCTCTTTTAAAAGAAATCGGTACACGTGCAAGGCATGATATCGAAACATTGCTTGGCAGTAAAGTATATTTAGAACTATGGGTCAAAGTTCAAAAAGATTGGCGAGACCGTGCATCGCAACTGCGAGATTATGGCTATCGCGAAGATGAATACTAAACGACTAGGAAGTGAGGACAATTGCTGAACAAATGGGAAGGGATTGTCTTAAAAACCAAAGCATACGGAGAAACAAATAAAGTAGTAACTATTATGACAAGGGAAGTTGGCAAAACAGCAGCTATGGCAAGGGGAGCAAAAAAGCCGCAAAGCCGTTTAGCTGCCATTAGCCAACCATTTGTTCATGGTATTTTCATGATTCAACAAGGTCGAGGTATGGGTACTTTGCAGCAAGGAGAACCCCTTGAGAGCATGCGTCATATACAAGAAGATATCACGGCTACAGCTTATGCAAGCTATGTAGTTGAAATCATCGACCGACTGATTGAATCAGACCGTCCAGAGCCTTATGCATTCGATATAATGGTGCAAGCTCTCCATGCGATTGAGGAAGGTTACGATCCTGAATCGATTGCCATGTTTGTGGAGTGGAAAATGCTTCCCTATACAGGCGTACAGCCAGTATTACATGCGTGTGCTAGCTGCGGAGCAGTGGAAGGGGAATTTGCTTTTTCCTTTTCTCAAGGTGGATTTCTATGCCATCGGTGTTTTCATCTAGATCCGTATCTCATTCGACTAACGCCAACACAGATAAAACTCATACGCATGTTTTATACAGTACCGATCGACCAAATTGGTAAACTGACATTAAAAAAAGAGACAAGGCAATTTATCCGTAAAATTGTGACGACCATTTATGAAGAACAAACAGGCATGCGTTTTAAGAGCCGCTCTTTTATTGAACAATTAGAACGAACGCCATTGTTATTTAATAAGCATATGGACGACAGTGAAAAACCGGATGAGGGCCAACCTGATACAGCATTAAGAACTGATGAGGATAATGAATAAATGCTAAATGCTTAGAGATTATTGAATTTATTGTTATATAAAAAAAGAGTCATTCTTTGTAGGAATGACTCTTTTTTTCATAATTACCTTATGCCTGTATTTATATTCTTTAAAATAAATAAAGATAAGGCATGAACAACAAACGTGCCAGTTACCAATAACCATATAGCTGTTTTATAGCTTTCTAAAGAAAAAGGTAAAACATAACTATCGATTAAATCTATAACAAACCAGCCCAATATAATTAATGGAAATGCAATTCTGTAAGATATGTTCAATATTTTTTCGCCTTGCTCGTTATGATTTTCTCTACTGAATTGGAATTTTAGACTGTAAATTACACTTATAAAAAACGATATTATATATCCGAAAATTGCTATCTTTATCATACTCCCCATTATGTTCTCTCCTTTAATCTCTCACCATATACTTTATATTTAAAAGTTTAAAAATAAATTATGCCTTCATTAATTGTTCCATTTAGTCTAACAAGTCTTAAAGTATTTATATACCATAATTTGAAATTTATAAAATTATATATAATTATAGGGATATTTTATTGTATTATTAAGGGAGAGCTAATTAGTTATAAATAGAGGGATTTTTCAAAAGCAAAAACGAGTATTACGGTTTAAAAATGTCATGGAAAAAGTTTCACATACCTAATAAGAAAAAGGAGCAATGGATTGAAAAAGAAAATAATTTATCGCATTGTTGCTTTCTTTTTAGTGATAGGCGGATGTATCTATTTTTATAATGAATACAAAACAAAAAATCTACTGCAAGATGTATTACATATTGAACAGTATAAAAATAAAGATCGAATAACGATAATGGTTGATACAAAATATGAAAAGATAAAAACTGAAGATCTTATAGTGAGTATTGATGAAAACAACGCAAATTTCAAAAGCCTCTTAAATGTATTAGAAGGTTTGAATATTAAAAGAAATGTTAAAGCTGAACCCTCAGGTACGGAATACATGTTTATCATCCGCCATAATCATCTACCGAATTACGTCTCTATTTATGAGAATGGTGTATTACTATATGAAGACAAAGTTTATAGAATACAAGGACAGGATTCATTGGAAAGATTGCTGAAGATCATAAAAGATTGCTTTCCCGATGGAGACAATTAAAAGACGAGAATAACTCCGAGGAGAAAAATATGAAGAAATGGTTTTTCTTATTCATTTGTTGTTGCTTATTATTAATCGGATGTTCAAATGAAAAAAAAGTAAGCATGAATGGACATACAAAAATCTCAATAGAGCCCTACTCATTAAGTGATAAAGAAGAATCACTAATGATGTATGCTGGAGTAAGCCAAATAGAATTCTTTCAGTTTGATGGTGAATTGGGGCAGATGGATGATTTAGAATTCAAAATTGGGCATTATAAAAAAGGAAAATTTAAAGGGGAATTAACTTCCATGTCAAACATGGTAGAAAGTAAATACAAAAATACTCTTTTCTCCTTTGCCATTGATAATAATATAGATTATAAAAGAACATCTTTAAAGTTGATTATGGGTACGCCATCTGGAATTGCCACTACGAATTTCTCTAATAATATGAAAGGGTATTCTTTTGAATCACTAGTAAACAAGCGTATTATGTTAAAGAAGAACAAACCCGTTTATTTAGCTGCTTGGTACGGGACTTCTGAAAATCATTTAAGTTCGCCCAGCAGTAAAAATGGGGAGCTGCCACAAGGTATTCAGGATGTAGAAGAAACTATTTTATACAGTGTTGTTTGGAAGGCGAAAGATAAATAAAGAATGAAAGAGAGCTTTTGTAAAAGGTTCTCTTTTGTTAAAGTTATTCTGAACTACTATACGGAACAGAAAATTTTGTTGATTTTCCGCACATATCTTTGACTTGCATGTTTAACAACAATATAATATGTGTATATATGAATATATACACATATTATATTGAATAAGAAGGGGGCTTTTCCATTGAAAGAGGAACCGCTATCAAAAGAACCAGAAGATTTGGATGAAGAAAGTCTATTCCTTGTAGCGCAAACTTTTAAAGCTATAAGTGATCCAACAAGGATACGAATCTTAAATTTACTTTGCCAAAAAGAATTCTCGGTCAATGAATTGAGCGAAAAGCTGCACCTAAAACAATCTACTGTATCCCATCAGTTACGTTTCTTAAAAAATCTACGTTTAGTGAAATTTCGCCGTGAAGGGACGACCATCATCTATTCACAGGATGATGATCATGTGATGCAGATACTGCAGCAGACGATTGACCATGCGACGCACAATTAGGAGGGAGTATTATGGCTCATTCACATGATGGACATCAGCATAACCATACCCATGGTGCGAATAAGAAAACATTACTGATAGCCTTTTTCATTATTACAGTTTATATGATTGTAGAAGTTATTGGCGGTTATATGACCAATAGTTTGGCTTTACTTTCTGATGCCGGCCATATGCTAAGTGATGCAATATCGCTCGGAGTTGGCGTAGTTGCCTTTACCTTTAGTGAAAGAGTAGCCAATTATCGTAATACATTTGGATACAAGCGCTTTGAAATCTTGGCAGCTGTATTTAATGGTGTAGCATTAATTGTTATATCCATCTTTATCTGTATAGAAGCAGTCAAACGTTTCGCCTATCCACCGGAAGTTGCTTCAAATGGTATGCTACTGATTGCTATTATTGGTCTGCTTGTCAATATTCTTGTGGCTTGGATCCTAATGCGTGGCGGTGATACGCACGGTAACCTTAATATGCAAGCTGCCTTCTTGCATGTTATTGGTGATATGCTTGGTTCAGTCGGCGCAGTGTTGGCAGCAATTCTTATTATGCTGTTTGGCTGGGATTGGGCAGATCCATTAGCAAGTATTATTGTAGCAATATTGATTTTAGTCAGTGGTTGGCGTGTAACTAAAGATTCTATTCATGTCTTGATGGAAGGAACGCCAAGCAATGTGGAAATTGAAAAGATTATTCAAGTTATAGAAGGAACCGATGGGATTCTAGCCATTCATGATTTGCATATATGGAGCATCACGAGTGGTGAAAATGCGCTTTCATGCCATGCAGTTGTGAATGGTTCACTAACAGTGCAAGAAAGCCAAGGAATCCTACAACACTTAGAGCACGAATTGCTACATATGGGCATTGGCCATATGACAATTCAACTTGAAAATGATGGACATCAACACGGTGACGACATCCTGTGCAACTTAAATATGAATCAAGAAAAACCACATGACCATAAATTGAATTAACTCAATGCTAAAAAGCTCTTCCCTGTAGGGAAGAGCTTTTTAAATATGGGTGCTTATTCTAGGTTAATGTATGGCTTCTACCTCTTCATTCCTGCATACGATAATTTATATGACTAAAATGGGGGAGAACTAACTATGAATGAGTATATTGATTTGCTTGCATACTTTGGTATCGGGAGTGCACATCCTGGAGGGGCGAGTTTGACGAGGTCTATTTTTGAAAAGGTATCAATTAATCAGGACGACCTGGTTTTAGATATTGGTTGTGGTACTGGCCAAACAGCTCAATATTTAGCCAAACAATTTAAATGTAGTGTAACAGCTATTGACCATCACCCTCTCATGGTAGAAAAAGCGAAAAGAAGATTTGCTAAAGAAGATCTACCTGTTCAAGTGTTACTTGGTGATGCAGAAAAGTTAGATATCGAGAGCCAAACGTTTAACTTTATTCTTTCAGAATCTGTTATTAGCTTTACACATGCGAAAGAAACGGTAAAGGAGCTTGCACGCGTGCTCAAAGAAAAGGGTCAATTACTTTTAATTGAAATGGCCGCAGAAGCTTCTATACCTAAATCCATGAAAGAAGAAGTTCAAAAGCTCTATGGAGTTCATGACATTTACACAGGAGAAGAATGGCGTTCCATTCTAGAAGAAGCAGGATTTGCGACTATTGTGGAAATCCAAACACATTCCTCTCTTATTTCAAGCGATCTTGATGAAATGGATTTATCGGAATCTATTCCAATGTCACTCTACGATGTATGGGATGAGCATAATGAAATGACAGAAAAAGTGCATGGGCATATAGGGTATATAGTTTATCTTGCTTCTAAATAATAGGCTACTCCAATCTAAAAGCGGAACCTTTGATAAGCGTATCCGCTGATTTTTGATAGAGTTCATTAGAAGTAAAAGGGCCGTTTTTTTCAACATAAGAATGAACAATATGATAACCGATTGCATATCCGATCCATTTAGTGAAGGGGCTCCTTTTTTGACCATATAAGAATTTTTGATGGGCATCAATACCTGTCAGATTAAGCGAATTGATGAAATGCTCTTTCCATATTTTTTGCAAAGTATCTAGCGAATACAGATTAACCCAGGGGGCAAGCCACTTCTCGCCATATAACTCATTCACCGCATATTCACCAAGCCCTTCCACGACAAGCGATTCTTTTAATGGTGTTATTTTAGGTGGAATATCTATTAGATTAATTCTACACACATGGTTGTATTCATGGGCAAGCATTGCTTTTAATTCTTCCTTATGCAATTCTGTCGATACAAATAAAAACAATGCATTTTTATAAGCCACTCCGTTTTTTCGAAATTGTTCTTTTTCTGAACGCCGCTTTCCTTTTTTAATAGGAAAAATATATATAGGTATATCGGGGCCTTTCCATCTTTTTTTCAATTTCAAAAATTCGTGTTCAATCCTTTTCCATACTTTTTGTTTTTCTAATTCTTCCATCACATATTCTATTCTGTACCAATCTTTCGGGTCAAATAACCCATACTGAAGCAGTTCATACTGAATCGCTTGAGGGGGCAATTTTTCAAATACATTCTCCAATGGTTTGCAAAGTACATCAATATGGTTATTATTTATTTCTTTTATAGAGGTTTCCTTACATCTTTCATTAAAAGTATGAAGCCATTTTTGTGTTTCGATTACTGCCAATCAAATCATTCCTTTACATGTTTTCTATCATCCTAGCCAAAATCATAAAATCTAAAGGAATTAACCAAATGCCATTCCTTTAGATGGCGTTACGCTTTATAACTATCATATGTTGACTCCTAAGGTATGCTGAATATTTTTTTAAATTAGACCTTTGTCCAAAGGGAGAAAAGGGCGAGACATATAATATGGAGGCATACACGTATGTAGAAATGAATGGGAGGAGGCATAGGATGAACGCATCAGAAGCTTATAATATGTGTCGTCGTTACCATGGAAGACATGTGCGGATTACAGATCGTGATGGCAGAGTGCATGAAGGTCATATTACTCGAGTAGACCGCAATATGGTATGGATTCGCCCTCAGGGCGGCGGTGGTTATGGACTTGGTTGGGGCTGGGGCTGGGGCGGAGGCGGCTTTGGCTATGGCATTGCATTAGGTGCTATTACAGGGATCGCTCTTTCAGCTGCATTTTTCTGGTAAAATAATAACTCAAACAAACGTGGAAGAAAATTTCACGTTTGTTTTTTGTTCTTTTATTAATACATAAGATCAGGGCATAAGACTTCATTCATTTTCTTGGTTTACGTGCCAAAACACAACCGTATTCAATTTTATTTAATGGGTATATTAGTAAATATGTAGGAAGGAGGGAATGAAGTTGCTTTGGACCATTATAGGAATACTGATTGTACTTTGGGTGCTAGGTCTTATATTTAAAATTGGCGCAGGCTTAATTCATATTCTTTTAATTATTGCAGTCATCTTGATTATAGTAAAGTTGATTAAAGGCATGGCAAATCGATAAAAGGGGAGCCGTTTAGGCTTCCCTTTTTTGTTTCAATAATCGTTTGTGAATCCAAATAGCGGCTTGGGAACCATCTCCCATAGAAATAGTGACTTGTTCAGAATGGGCGGTAAGATCTCCTCCTGCCCAAATGCCCTCAACCGAGGTTTCTTTTGTTCGAGGATTGACTATTATATGTCTGCTGTCATTAAGATTTACACCCACTTGTTCAGCCAACTCTGCATTTATTTTATTGCCGCTAAAACCTGTAAAGCCTTTCTCGCCAGAAATAGTTTTACCATTCTCAAGCTCTACACCAGCAAAATTGCCTTTATCATCTAAAAGAACACGCGTTAATGTTTCATTAATTATTTCGATATTTAAATCTTCTAGCTCTTTGACTTTTTTTGAGTCAGGTTGCTCTTTGGTATGATTAATAAATGTTACATTATTTGTCCAATAAGTGAGGGTTGCGGCCATAGAAGCGCCTGTATTCCCGCTGCCTAAAACGATCGTTTTTTTGTCAGATACTTCATAGCCATCACAGTCAGGACATACATAAATAGACTTTCCTAGGCAAGGAAGCAAGTTTTCAAGCTTAGGAAGATGATCAACTAATCCCGTTGCAAGAAAAACGGTGCGCGCTTGAAATGTTTGATTTGACGATGTTTGTATAAGAAAGTGGTCCTTTTCTTTTCGAAGAGATATTACAAAACCATTCAAGAATTCGACACCATACTTCTCTGCATGGATTTTACCTAGCTTACGCAATTCCTCTCCGCTAACACCATCCGGCCAACCTAGAATATTGTGATAGCCTTTACATATAGTGGACCGTCCCTGATTAGAGTCAATGACCATAATTGAGTGTTTATATCTGCCCAATTGAATGGCAGCTTGCAAGCCTGCAATCCCTCCGCCAATAATAATACAATCCATTGTCTTCATTTATCTAACCGCCTGTTCTTTAAAGATATTTTAGTATTAGAGGTTCATTTGAAAAATATACCACTGACTTGTTAGTTTTAAACTAGTGAGCGCTTTCTATGACTTAAAATATGAAAATCAAATTAATTCCTCTTATACACCAAATTGGTGTTCAATAACTTATAATATGAGTAATAAAGGAAATAGTTCAAACTACTGGAGGTACATATGAAATTAAAATGCGCTATCCTTGATGATTATCAAAAAATGGCACTTGATTTTGCAAATTGGAGTTCCATAGAGGATCAGGTTGAAGTAACTGCATTTCACCAACATTTCCATACTGAGAATCAAATTGTTGATAAAATTAAAGACTTTGATATTGTCATTATTATGCGGGAGAGAACGCCATTTAATGCAGCCATGTTCGGAAGGCTGCCAAAGCTAAGATTGTTAGTAACGACAGGTATGCGGAATGCATCCATCGATCTAACAGCAGCTAAGAAATGCGGAGTAACAGTGTGCGGCACATCAAGCGGATCAGAACCGCCGACTGAACTTGCTTGGGGGCTCATACTGAACTTAGCACGCCACATAACAGAAGAACATAATAACTTTAGACAGAAAGGATCTTGGCAATTGTCGGTTGGAGAAGATCTTTATGGTAAGTGCTTTGGGATAATTGGACTTGGAAAAATCGGTACAAAGATGGCAACGATAGCCCAAGCCTTTGGAATGTATGTAGTCGCATGGAGTGAAAACTTAACAAAGGAAAAGACAGATCCGCTGGGAGTAAGAAAAGCGGCTTCATTGGCGGAACTTTTACGGCAAAGCGACTATGTATCGATTCATCTGGTTTTAAGTGACCGGACAAGAAATTTAATCACCTCTAATGAATTGAAGCAAATGAAACCCTCAGCCTTTCTAATCAATACATCAAGAGCACCCATTTTAAATCAACATGATTTAATAGAAGCGCTTGAAAACGAAGTGATAGCTGGTGCGGGATTAGACGTCTATGAAGAAGAACCGTTAAGTGAAAATCATCCTTTTAGAACTTTACCCAATGTACTTGCTACACCGCATCTTGGATATGTGACTCGATCAAACTATGAGAAATATTATGGAGAAGCTTTGGAGGATATCCGGGCATATTTGTTAGGTTCACCGATTAGAACTTTAATTTAATGATTTTAGAAGTATTCTCAGAAACAAAATTTGTAGCAAAGTTCATAAATACGAAAGTGAAAGGGAGATTTTTTGAAAAAGGATCTAATTAAAGTCATATCTGTGACGACTTTAGGTGCAATTGCTGTATTAATGATTCCTTTCTTGTTTTAAATATAATTGAATATGTATTAGGGAATTAAGGTGTGAGAAATGTTCACACCTTTTTTTAACCCTTGAATAGTACCTCAAGCTTCTTAAAAACTATTATTTTGAATCCATTTATATTGAATGTCAGGCAAATTTTCCTCATTTTCATGGCCTCTTGCTACTATTTTAAATCCATTCTTGTCATAAAACCGTTGTGCGTTTTTATTGATATCAAAGGTAAATAAAGTTAAACTACCGCTTGATTGTTCTTTAGCCCTATCAAGTAACGTTCTGCCTATCCCTAACCCTTGATAATCGTTATGAATATAAAGCTGGCTTACCTCCTTGTCATTATAGGCAATCATTCCGACTACTTTGTCATCAATTAAAGCTAATTCTATTTGGTGCTGTTCAGGTAAAATATGATTTAAAAAGTAAATGTGATTTTCAAAGCTATGAATTTCTTTTTGACCTATAGCTCGTTCCTTACTATTTCGCCACATGTCAACAGTCTGTTCAGCATACTCAGGTTTATACTGAGTGATCACGAGTTGATGTTGGTTCAACTTAATCTCTCCTTAAAAACTATTTTCTGAATTATAACAATGTTTAAGCGAAAACAAAAGAAGTCAAAAATGTTAAAGAGGTAGGTAAAAGATAGGGGAATTAGGGAATTACTCATTATGTAGTGACATGTAATGGAGGATAACGACATGAAAATTAATTTTGGGTTTGTAGCAAATGCATTAGGTTTATGGGATGCGAGTCCTTCAAAGACAATGACCTTTGCTCGCTATTCAGCTCTTTCAGAGTATGAGCGAATGGACAAATTAAGAGCTGTAACTGCTTTAAACTTACACCACACTAAAAGAATTCTTCACTATAATATTGCAAACGAAATTGGTTTATATCGTCTTTCAAGCTCACTTGTTCCTTTGGCTACACATCCAGAAGTGATGTGGGATTTTGTAACACCCTTCAAAGATGAATGGCAGGAGCTGGGGGAACTCATCAGGCAATACAACATGCGACCAAGCTTTCATCCGAACCAATTCACCCTTTTTACAAGTCCACGTGAAGAAGTAACGCAAAATGCTGTAAAGGACATGGAATTCCATTTCAACATGCTTGAAGCGATGGATGTATTGGAAAAAGGGTTGATCAACATTCATATCGGTGGAGCATATGGGGATAAGACTGCTACGTTAAAACGTTTCCATGAAAATTTAAAAATGTTGCCGAGTAAGGTTAAAAAACATATGACGCTTGAGAATGATGATAAAACCTATAATGTTGAAGAAACACTGATAGCCTGTGAAAAAGAAAACGTTCCAATGATCCTTGATTATCATCATTATATGGCGAATCAAGGGGATATCGAATTCGAGGCATTTTTACCGCGCATTTTTGATACATGGAATCACACAAACGTAGTGCCGAAAGTTCATTTATCATCTCCCAAATCAGAAGGTGCTTTTCGTTCACATGCAGACTTTGTGTCGTTGGATTTTGTGTTGCCCTTCTTAAAGATGGCAAAAGAGCTTAACCGTGACTTTGATGTAATGATTGAAGCCAAACAAAAGAATCTTGCTATGCTACAATTGGTTGAAGATATTTCAAACATCCGAGGTGTCAAACGTGTTGCAGGAGGAAAGGTTGAATGGAAATAATACTGGAATAGACGGCAGCTAGCATCTTTTAGCGCCGTTTTTTTGTATACATAATTTATTTCTATTCGCATCTTGAACAAACTTTTGCTATTTCATCTAAATAAGTAACATAATTTTTATTATGTAAAGCAAAATAGAAATAGGATCACTAAGTAATAGTAAAAAGGAGACGTACGAAAATGAACGAGATGAATAGCAGTGAGTCTTATAATCCAGGTGATATCGTCTATGTATTTTATAGAAATCCTCACACGCAAGATGTTGCCAATTTACAAAGTGCAGCAGTTGTAAACCATCCTGAAAATCCAAATGAGCTCGCACTCTTTTTATATGAAAATTATTATCCACTATCAAATGAAATGGCAGTCTATACAACAGAAGAAGAAGCAAATAGGGCTTTTAATTATTATTATGGAACTTCTTCAGAAGGACCATTACAATGAATAAACCATTCTCACCAAGGCTAGTCTATTTTGAACCAAAAGCCCTTGACTATCCGCTCGGCCAACAGTTGCTGAAGAAATTCGAAAACAGTGGTGTGGAAATTCAATACACCACATCTCATAACCAAATTAGGAATCTTCCAGGTGAAAATGATTTCCAAAAGTATCGGGTTGCAAAATCTACGCTTGTCGTAGGTATTAGAAAAACGCTAAAATTTGATACATCTAAACCCTCAGCTGAATATGCGATCCCTTTCGCGACAGGCTGTATGGGTCATTGCCACTATTGTTATTTGCAGACGACAATGGGAAGCAAGCCGTACATTCGAACGTATGTCAATGTAGAAGAAATCTTAGAAGCAGCAGATCAATATATGGCAGAGCGGGCACCTGAAATCACGCGTTTTGAAGCTTCGTGTACATCAGATATTGTTGGGATTGACCATCTGACGCATACCTTAAAACATGCGATTGAACATTTTGGAGAATCTGAATATGGTAAATTGCGCTTTGTGACAAAGTTCCATCATGTCGATCATTTGCTAGACGCCAAACATAACGGAAAAACAAGATTCCGGTTTAGCGTTAATGCTGATTATGTAATAAAGAACTTTGAGCCTGGCACCTCACCCTTAGCCAAAAGAATTGAAGCGGCGGGCAAAGTCGCAAGAGCAGGATATCCACTTGGATTTATTGTGGCTCCTATTTATCTACATGAAGGATGGGAAGAAGGTTATTACCATATGTTCGAACGCCTAGATGCAGAGCTTCCTGATGAAGCGAAGAAAGATTTAACCTTTGAATTCATCCAGCATCGTTTTACGAAACCAGCCAAACGGGTTATTGAAAAAAATTATCCTATGACAAAGCTGGAGTTAGATGAAGAAAGACGAAGATATAAGTGGGGAAAATATGGTATAGGGAAATATATTTATCAAAAAGACGAAGAGGAAGATATAAAAAACCACCTCTATAGTTATATGGAAAAATTCTTTCCCCACGCTAAGTTGGAGTATTTTACGTAATTAAAAAAGAATAAAAGCTTCTACTAGTTGGATCGACAATTTATCCTAAGTTTTTTACTGATTATTTCCCAACAAAATCTAAGTAAATCGCCTTTTAATCATTAAGTCTTTGATCTCTTTTGAGATGAAGGGCTTTTTTATTGGAAATTAAAGATAGATGAAAAATAGCGAAAAATAGGAGAAATAGAGAGTTTATTTATGTTAATTCTTATATTTCGTCATTTCCCGCTAATTTTTGCTTAGCTGTATTAAAAGGGGAAAGTGACGTTTTTTTCTTCTTTCTATAAAAAGAAAGGAATTTTAAGAGGGTGAAATGAATGTATAATTATACTTCTTTTATGCAAGCACCAGAATATAAAGTAGAGCGATGTAGTTATTGATGAGAGAATTCAGAAATATACTAAGACTTGTTTTAAGAAAGAAGAGCACTGATTATATAGATATAAACCATTGAAACGAAAATAAAAAAAGCCCCCTGCCATAAGCGAGGGCACATAATATATTAAGGTTCATTGAATCCATAAATCCCCAATATATAAATACTAGCAAATACAATTAGAATAAATAGATGTAAGACAACGACCACCATTCGAATTTCACCTTTACTCCCGTATAAAGCACTTATTAGGCCTATTAAGACTAATAATAATGGAATAATAAAATGGAAAAGTAAAATAAATTCTGGGGCAAATGCAAAAAGAAAAATAGTTAAAAATAAAATAAGTAAGGAAAAATACGTGTAATAGATTTTTTTCATAACACTTCATCCTTTTATATGTTTTATTTTAAATTCTTTATGATGAAGACGTGTATACAATTTATATTTTTAATAATCAATAAATTATTTGAATAGACTACTAGTATAACATGAAAAATTTTACCAGTCAGAGGGGCGAAGAATTATAAAGAAATATATCTGGATAGTTGGATGTCTATTAGTCTTTGTATCCATTTGTGTAACATTTATTTTGAAGCCAAAAACAGGACCTCAATTAGAGAAGACAGTTGTGCCTAAGCAAATGAGTCAAAAATACAACCCGATTACTCAACCGTTCGGCAGCAAGACTAAATACAAAATAAGTTTAAAAATGGATTCAAAAGGACACTTCGATGTTGAGTCGAGTAGTACGATAACAAATACTTCGAATGATAAATGGAGTGATGTGGTTTTCTACTTTATTCCAAACATTTTTACGAAAGAAAATTCACCTACTTTAAATAACCCTGGTACAGCCAATATTAAAAGGACCCTTGTTAATGGTGAAAAAGCGAAGTTCTCTCTTAAAAAAGATACGCTCAAAGTGCTTTTAGATAAGAAGGTCTACCCAACTAAGAAGATGGTTATTGACATTCAATATAACTTTACTATGCCAGAGGAAGGTTATCGATTTACAAAGGAAAATGGGAACTATTACTTAGCACAATGGTATCCTATGGTAGCTACCTATAAAAATGGCGGTTGGAATAAAGAAGACTATCGTGTAAGAGGTGAAACGTATCACACAGCTTTTAGCGATTTTGAAGTGAATTATAAAATTCCTAAAGGGTTAACAATCGTTTCTACAAGTGATCGTGAATACGTGGGCAGTCATAAAACAACATTAAAAATGAAGAATGTAAAAGACTTCTTTATTGCTATTCTAAAGAAACCGAATGAAATTGAAAGAAAGGTAGGACAGGTAAATATAAGGACTTTTACACTTAATGATGATGCCGAAATACAGAGAGAAGCATTGCAAATAGCTGAGAAAGCATTAAATTATTTTCAAGATAAGTTTGGACCTTACCCTCATAAGCAATTGGATATTATTGTTTCCCAATTAGGAATGGAGTATCCAGGTATTGTAACAGCAGGAACTATCCAGAATAGTGGAGATATGTCTGATTGGAAAGAGAGCATAGTAGTCCATGAAATAGCTCATCAATGGTTTTACGGAATGATTAGTAGTGATCCTTTTCACGATGCTTGGTTAGACGAAGGGATTGCGACCCTCGCTACACGTTTATTTTATTCAGATTACGAAAATGAGTATATTTCATTAGATATAAGCCAATTTAAGGATACTCCCTTGCCTGTTAATCTTTCATTAAACAAGTATACATTAGGGGAACAAAGTAATCATATTTACGGCAAAGCTTCAGTTTATCTATGGAAAGTATTATCAGAATGTGGCGGCAAAAAAAGAGCAGAAGATTTTTTGAAAAGTTACTATGATTTTTATAAGTATAAAGATGTAGACACAGCGGAATTTGTAAGATTTATAAAGCAATATTTGGAACTAAAAGATGATCATTTGTTAAAAGAATTTCTAAAATTTTGATTATTAGTTTCTATGCGATGCTATAATGAATGTATTATTTTGTAAGAAGGAGATCGAAATGATAAAAGGATTATATGAAGCACATTTACCAGTTAGCGATCTAAAACAATCTGTACTTTTTTACAAAGAGCTCGGTTTAGAACTAGATCATATTGTTGACGATAAAATTGCTTTTTTGTGGATAGAAAAAGATAAAAGTTGGTTAGGTTTATGGGAAACTGACAATGTAAAACTAGAATACCATCCTTCCATCAGGCATGTGGCTTTTCAAGTAACTCTAGAAGATTTGAAGACTTCAGTGGCTTGGCTTAGGAATAGAGGAGTTAAACCAAGAGAAGCATTTGGTTTCGAACCGATTGAACCTTTTGTGATGCCCCACCAACAATATGCTCATGCTAAAATCCATTTTAATGATCCGGATGGTAATAGTTTAGAGTTTATTTGCAAACTTAAGAATCCTAAAGAAATTGCTACACGTATGTATTTAAGTGAATGGGAACAATTAAATAAAGATGATTTTTAAAAGGAATAAAGTAGAAGTTAATAAACCCTAGAAATTTGATAGAAAAGGAGAAAGGTAATGTTGCGCTCAATCATTTTTGATATGGATGGTACTCTTTTTCAAACAGACACAATATTAGAGCTAGCGCTTGATGAAACTTTTGAACATCTTTGTTCAATGAATAAATGGGAGGGAGCAACACCTATCGATAAATATCGTGAAATAATGGGGGTTCCTTTGCCTAAGGTATGGGAAACGCTATTGCCCAATCATTCTAGCGAAGAAAGAAGATACACAGATCAATATTTCTTGAAGGTATTAATAAACAATATAGAACGAGGAAATGGTTCTTTATATCCCAATGTAAAGGAAGTCTTCGATTTTTTAAAGGAGCAAGGACTTTCAATCTACATAGCTAGTAATGGATTGCAGGAGTATTTAAACGCCATCATCCGTTATTATGATTTAGATAAATGGATAACCGAAACGTTCAGTATTCAACAAATCGATTCACTGAACAAATCAGACTTAGTGAAATGTATTGTAGAGAAATACAATATTAAAGATGCAGCAGTAGTAGGTGATCGCTTATCTGATATTAATGCCGCAAAAGATAATGATCTGCATTCTATTGGATGTAATTTTGATTTTGCTAATGAAAATGAACTTTCCCATGCCGATTTTGTTATAAATGATTTAATTGAGCTAAAGACATTAATTTTAAGGTTAAACAAGTCATACTCTCTTCGTGGTTAGTAACCAAACTTTTATTTACTATTATTTTCATTAAGTATGGAGTGATATCAAATGGAAATAGAAATAGATAAAATATATCCTGAGTGCCCAACTATTTGCAGGATGATCAAAATTGGCGGCCTTACGAAAACGCAGCTACTTCAGAAGTTACAACAACGTTCTATTTTGCTGAATAAATATGGAGAAAAACTTTTTGATGATGATAAATTTACTGTTTCAGAGAAGGCATACAAGGTGAAAACAGTTGAGCTCAAAGTACGCAATCTTGGCTTCCCTGAAGGAGCAACAATACCTCAGCTTTTTAATAAAGCAAAAAAAGTTGGTTTAGACTTATGTCCTGTAGAGCTTGGACCATATTTAAGGTTGGCATATCTTGATCAGCCTGAAGGGAATTTGGGGAAGTCTTCTTTGCAACATCAGGCACCATATGGCTCCGTTACAATAGCATCAGAGATATTATCTGAAGACGTAAATTTTCCGAAGGGGTTTTATCTTAGAAGAATTGATGGGGAATTGTGGTTACGAGGGTACATCGCTGACTACCTGCACGTATTGGATTCAGAAGATCACTTTGTTTTTTGTCAAAATTAAGCATTGTCGATTCATTAAACGGCATGAAAATAATAAAATGCTGGCCTTTCTGAGGCAAGACACACTGAAAAGCCAGCAAGCGTTACATCCTATAAGCAAGAAGGCCCTCTCCATAGTCTTTTAAAAGTTACTTTATTATCCCTGTTTTCTAAAAGGTACACATCAGGGTTACTGAGACTTCTCCATTCTTTAAAACCAAAGCTTTTATTAAAATGTCTAAGCAGCAGGGACATTACATTACCATGTGTAACAATTACAGTATTTTGATGATTGCTGTTAAAAATCCCTTCGACAACAGTGATTATACGATTTCCAGCTTCAGCGCTGGATTCGCCACCTTCAAATTTTAATTCATGATTGTTGAATGTTGCTTCAAGTTTTTCTAGCCAATCATTAAAATTGTCTGAACTCAATACACGTTCCTTTAAATTGTTATCAGTAACAATCTGTAAATTCAAATGATTTGCTAGTGGTTGAACGGATTCAATTGCACGGACGAACGGACTGGTAATAATATGATCTATTTCAATATTACAAAAAAACTCGCATAAATCTGTGGCTTGTTTATAGCCTTTATCTGTAAGAGTTGCATCTGCCGACTGTCCCTTAGCCTCACAGTGTCTTACAATATAAATTTTTTTCAATCAAATCACTCCTTTCAATAACCGTTAGGAATTACTTTCTCAGCAAGATTAATACTTTCCTTTAAATAAATAGGTGCCATTGGATGGTTTAAAATCTCCGCAGTAGTCAACCAAAAAACTTCTTCTACTTCGTCTTGACTAAGAGGTGAGGCACTACCAGAATGATACTCGCATAGAAAAACGATATTCAATACGTGATCACCTACATCAGAAACAAATGAACTGCTATGTACATAATGAAGCCTAGCCTTTATTTTTACACCGATTTCCTCAAGGATTTCTCGTTTTATAGTTCTTTCTAATATATCTGCTGACTGACCATCAGATTCTACCTTGCCGCCTACAAGGGATAGCAATCCAGCAGTATGCTCTTCTTTTTTACTTCTCTCTATGATTAGCCATTTATGTTCCTTTCTTATAGCACCCTCGACATTTACGATAAACATGATTATACCTCCACTCAATTGTTTACTTATTCTATAGAGGTACCTCGTTTTCCTTCTTGTAAAGTGATGTAATAAAGGTGAACATTAGATAAAATATAGGTGAAAATAAATAATAAAAGGCGGCGAATTAAAGCGACAATTTCTAGAAAACAAGGAGAGGAGTATATTAATTGAATATATTGATTTGTAATGAT
The DNA here is from genome assembly GCF_059759115.1 of Rummeliibacillus sp. GQ308. Lineage (NCBI taxonomy): Bacteria > Bacillati > Bacillota > Bacilli > Caryophanales > Caryophanaceae > Rummeliibacillus > Rummeliibacillus sp. GQ308. The sequence goes on from NZ_JCAXDQ010000001.1 coordinate 1,126,622, forward strand.
TTTACCCATGCAAATCTTGATGAGATGAGAGAAGTTTATGCATCTGTTGGATGGAAAAAGCATAACCCTGAAGTCATTCAACAAGTCTTCAGTGCAAGTAACGTAATTGCTTTAGTGTATGTGAATGGTCGAATTATCGGATTTGGCAGAGCGTTGTCAGATGGCATTTTTAACGCTGCAATTTATGATATTGTTGTTCACAAAGATTACCAAGGTCATGGCATAGCGAAAAAGGTTATGGAGTATATATTAAATCAACTGAGAGATGTATCATGTGTACACTTAATCTCTACGACGGGGAACGAAGAGTTTTATAATAAATCTGGTTTTAAAAAGTTAAAAACAGGTATGGCTAGGTATTTGAATTCAGATCTTAGGGATGAATATTTAGAGTAGCTAATAATTAATAAAATAAAAAATAGTTAAAATAATATAGTTGAGTAAAAGACAATGAATCTTAAAATATATTTATTTATTGTAAAATAAAAAGTAGTTTGATAATCTTAAGTATGAAAATTGAATAGCAAGCATTTATTGGTACGATGAAGTCGAGTTATATTTTCATTGTTTAAAAGGGAAGCCTGTGTAATTCAGGCGCTGTCCCGCAACTGTATTTGGGAGTTTATAAGCGGTACCACTGTTTTCATAAATTAGAAAATGGGAAGGGGGTTATAAATGAAGATCATAAGTCAGGAGACCTGCCATAGATGAGCATCAATTTACCTACGAGGATAGGGAGGTGTTAGTGAGAGGCAGTATACATACCTCAGCAGTATGTTTATTTGTTTTGTCTATTATTAACAACTTCACCATAAATGGATGAAAGTTGTTTTTTTGTTTTTAAATATTGTGTAATCAAGTAATGTGATAGCTTAGTAGTTACCTTATAAAAAGGAGTGTTGAACCCTTATTAAAAGGAAATCTACCAGCTTAATCTCGATAATAACATACGTGTCATGAACTGGTGCATACGAAGGTATACTTAAAAGGGAAGCTGGTGAGAATCCGGCACTGTCCCGCAACTGTAATTTGGAGCCTATATTTAAAGCCACTGTTAACAACGGGAAGGCATAGAGGGCGTTGAAGATAAGTCAGGAGACCTGCCAAGATTCAAGTACACACCAAATACCTACGTGGAGATAGGTGGTGTTTTTGTGCGACTAGAAGCGAAAAAAGAGTTCTTTTTACGCTTATTTAAACTTGCAAAAATGTCCACGCTATTTCTGAAAAGGAATAGCGTTTTTTATTTGGAGTATGTTACTTCTATTTCAAGGAGGAACAATAATGGAGAAAGATATGTTTATTGAAGAATTTCGGTCATTAGTAATGAATAATCAAATCGTACATCAGTATGAGAACTTGTATGATATGAAAAAGGAATTAAATCGTAAGTTTCCAAATCAGCATCAGCAAATTTCTCAAGCTTTTGAAATTGTTCGTAAAGAATTGCTTGGATAGTTGACTTAATATTAAATAAAGTTTTTAGCGTCTTAATTTCAGTAACCTTTATAATGTGAAGTATTTCATATACGTATTTGTTTGAATATGCTTCCCTTGTTATTATTTATATAGCATTAAAAGATTTTTTCTTTCTAAATTCTTTTAAAAAAGGAGAGTTTAAATGAAACTATTCGACGCGCATTTTCATATAATTGATTACGAGTTTCCGGTTTTTGAAAATCAGGGATATCTTCCGCCTTCTTACAATGTAGTAGATTATCAAAGAGATACCGCCTCTTTTGAGATAGCAGGGGGTGCAATTGTATCTGGTTCATTTCAAGGATTTGACCAAGACTATTTAGTCAAATCTTTAAAATTATTAGGGCCAACCTTTTGTGGTGTGACCCAATTGCCTTTTACGGTGTCGGATGAGGAAATAGAAAAATTACATATGGATGGTGTTAGAGCATTGCGCTTTAATGTGAAGCGCGGTGGTTCAGAAGATCTTTCAAAGCTCGATTATCTAGCTAGAAGGGTATATGATTTGGCAGGCTGGCACAGTGAGCTTTATATAGATGCCAAAGAATTGCCAAGCATTGCATCTACGATAGAAACCTTGCCGGCTATTTCTATTGACCATTTGGGTTTATCTGCGGAAGGATTGCCACATTTATTAAGACTTGTGGATCGAGGAGTACGTGTTAAAGCCACGGGATTTGGTCGCGTCGAATTAAATGTAGAAAAAGCATTAAAAGAGATTTACCAGGCTAACCCCGAAGCCTTAATGTTTGGTACAGATTTACCCTCAACGAGAGCAACAAGACCGTTTGAAACAGCAGACATTGAATTAATTCAAGGGCTATTTAATGAAAAAGAAGCGGAGGAAATTCTATATAAGAATGCTTATAATTGGTATTTTATGAGATGAGGTTCAGCTCTTTCAAAGTATGGATGCAACACCAACTGTACCATTCGTTAAAGTCTTGAAAGTTTGTTAGAAATGTACAACCTGTGCTCGCCTTTGGAAACTTGGAAAAAGAAAAAATGAGTAGATAATGCCCCAGTCTTTTATAAGGCTGGGTTTTTTGTGAGGTAAATTATTTTAATTGATCTTTATTTACAATAGATACAAATAAAAAATGTCTAATAAAAGCAACTAATGGCAGGATTTATGGATATGGAAATAGTATCTTTCAATTAAGGAGTTGCACGCTAAGAGAGGATTAATTCTTTAATTATGCTCATAGAAAAATAATAGAGGTGTATAAGTAATGACAAATTTTGCTGTAGATATTCTTCAAGCAAGAGATAATTCGTTTAATATAGGAGTTCAATTGGCGAATTTCTTTAAAAATAACCCATCGATATTGAAGACCTTTGAAGTTATAACAAAGCCAGAGATTGATATTCCGAATATGAAATCGATCTATACCACTTTTGCGCCGCAGCTGCTTGAAGAATTAGAAGGGATTGCTCAAGGTTTGAACCTCTCCTTCCCAAAAGCAGCATCCTTATTTTCAGGTTATGATGTACCTAAAACAGAAGCAATGGGGTGTTCTGCCATCATAACAAAAGATTATTATGTTAGAAATTATGATTTTACGCCTGATTTATATGATGGCATTTTTAGTTTGGTTCAACCTGAAGGAACCTTTGCTTCTGCAGGATACAACCTTCAGGGACTGGGAAGACATGATGGTGTAAATCAGAAAGGTCTAGTCATAGGATTACATTTTGTGAGTAATAATGATTATACGGTGGGCATATCTCCATGGATTTCAATTCGAATGGTTTTGGATAGCTGTTCTACTACTGAAGAGGCAATTGAAATGCTAAAAGAGATACCACACTCAGCATGCTACAACTTTTCAATAGGAGATAAGAATGGAAGCTTAGCAGTAGTCGAAGCGAGTCCTTTGAATGTAAATATAAGACGAGAAGAATCTTTAATGTCATGTGAAAATCACTTTCGAACAATTGAAATGAAAAACCAAAATAGAGTTTCAATAGATGGTTCAATGAAACGGGAACAATACCTGAAGGGCTTTAAAGAAAAAGCTATTACACATGAAGAAATGTTTGAACAGTTTAAAGAAACTACATCACCATTGTTTTTCAGTGACTATGACAACTTATTTGGCACCCTTCATACTTTTTCGTATTCTTATGCCAATGCAAGGATCTTAACAACCATTGCCCAAAGCTCAGAGGTGCTGGATATTGACTTAAATGAATGGGTGAATGGAAAGAATATAGATCAGCATTTTCTAAAAGGAATAATCAAAGGATAATTTACATCTGCATTACTAAAATGATGTTTATCCAAAGCAAAGATTATCCGTTTAACAGCAACATCCTCAAATAGATAGATGAGGGTTAACCAACGCTTTTTAGGGGAAGAAATAATATGAACAATAAGGGATAGCTACTTCAAGGCAAGTTAAAAAGATTTATCAAGGAGGTTCATGTTATGGGAGAAACTAAGCGTACAGTTGCGGAATTAATGCTTGATCAACTGTCTTTATTTGGCGTGAAACGAATTTATGGAGTTGTTGGAGATGCTAGTTTTGGTCTCATCGATGCACTGGCTAAGCAAGATAAAATAAAATTCATCGCGGTCAAACATGAGTCGACTGCTGCATTTATGGCTTCAGCCGAGGCGAAACTAACAGGGAAGCTTGGAGTATGTACAGCAACAATGGGGCCAGGAGCTACTAATCTGATGAATGGGCTAGGTGATGCTCATGCAGACAAAGCGCCTGTTCTGGCTATTACTGGTCAAGCACCTAGTAATAAAATAGGTACTGAGTTTCCACAATATATTGATCAGCAGGAGTTAATGAAGCCTTTCGCTTCTTATTCTGCTAATCTTACGAGTCCAGATGCCACGATAGAACTTCTACACAAAGCAGTACAAACATCACTCGGACAGCGGGTTGTAACTCATTTGTCTATACCGAAAGACATTTTCATGATGGTAGCCAAAGGTAAACCGCGTTCGTTGCCACAGGTTATAGAGGGCTCAGCCCACTTTACGAAAGAAAGCTTAGAACAGGCAACGGCCATCATGAAAACAGCTAAGCGTTCCATGATACTCGCAGGTGCTGGCGCTGCAAGTGCTTCAGAGGAGTTGGAGAAACTTGCAGATTTGTGGGGAGCGGGTATCCTAGCAAGCTTAGGAGGTAAAGGAGTTTTTGATGAATCTTCTCCGCATGTATTGCAAGGGATTGGTGAAGGTGGAAATCCTTATGCCTCTGATTTGTTTAAACAGGCAGACGTTGTACTTTTGGCTGGTACGACCTGGTGGCCGGAAGGATATGTGCCAACTGATGCACGCATCGTTCACATCGATTGCCATTTCGATAAATTTGAAAAAGGCATTCCTGTCGAGCTAGGTATTATGGGCAAAACGGAAGAAGTTCTTCCTCTCTTAACAGAGAGCCTTCAAGGATTTTCCCGTTCTGAAGACTGGATAGCAAGCTGTCAGGAAATCAAAGAAAAATGGGCTCAGCTAAATGAGCAGGAAGGTAGCACAGAGGGGTATCCCTATCATCCATCTCGCATTATCCGTGCTCTTGACCGAACAGTAGCTGCGGATGCTGTCCTTGCACTTGATACGGGAGACAATACAGTATGGACTAACCGTAATTTTAAACAGAAGAATCAAACTGTTTTAGTTTCCGGTTACTGGCGCACGATGGGCTTTGGTCTTCCCGCAGCGATGGCAGCTAAGCTTATTAAACCAGAAAAACAAGTAGTTGCGATAGTAGGGGACGGCGGTCTCCAAATGGTCCTAGCAGATTTACTAACAGCTACCCGCTACAACTTAAATATTACAGTCATTGTCTTAAATAACGAGGCTCTGCAAATGGAGAGAGACAAACTTAAAGTTGCTGATAAGAAGGAAGTAGGGGTAGATTTAACAAATCCGGATTTTGTGAAAGTAGCAGAAGCTTGTGGTTGGAAGGGACTTCGTGCTGAATCAGAAACCGACTTAGAATCGCTTTTGGAAGAAGCGCTGAATACTAATGCTCCAACACTCGTAGATATCAGAACAGCCCAAGTCTTCTTCCCAGAAACAAATTAAAAAAGATGTGGTGATTGTATAGGCAGTCACCACATCTTTTTATTATTTTGTAATCATAAGATTTCCAACGTATTGAGCCATTCCTTTAGATGTATCAAGTTCAACTACTATCATATATTCGCCTTCTACTTTGGGTAAATAGAAGGTTTTATCTTCTTCAATTCCTAAAATAGTTTCTTTTTGGCCTTTCCAGATGGAAACTTCTATATTTTCAAGCTCATCATACCCATTCTCTATATTAAGTTCAAGTTTGCTTCCTTTTTTCACTAATATGGGCTCTTGCTTTCTTGCTAAAGCGAAAAGATTGTCTATTTTTTTGTTAAAAACATTGTCTTGGTACCATTTAATATTCGCCTCTGCTAATTTTTCTTTTGAAATAATAGCATTCGATGTTGAAAGTGAGACAGTGGGTGGAGAAAAGTCATAGCTTTCACCAAAACAACCTGTTAATAGAAAAATAGATAGCAACACTGCCATTATTTTAAAAAAACGCATGCTTAATTCTCACTCCAATATATGTTGACTCATTATTTCAAATCGGATTTAAGGAGTCCGAAAACATAATGATCCGCACAACCGTTTTTTAACACTTCTGCTTCCCTTATGCATCCTTCTTTTGTAAAACCGAGTCGTTCGGGAATGGCGATACTCTTGTTATTTCCAGTAGCAGCCCGAATTTCAATTCGGTGTAAACCGTACTCTTCGAAACAGTATTGAATAACTGCCTGACATGCCTTGGTCATTAATCCCTTACCTTCAAAACTGCTTCCAAGCCAATAACCAATTGATGTAGATTTATTCGTCCAGTTGATTCCATGTAGACCAATTACGCCAGCAAGCTCATCTTTATACCAAATGCCTACCTGAAATCCATTGTTTTCGCTAAATTGTTTTAGTGTACCTTCAATAAAGTTTTTTGAGTCTTGTACTGTACGCGTAAACGCTACCCACGGTAACCACTTTTCTAAGCTTTCTCTTGATTGATCAGTAAGAGCAAAAAGTTCTTCTGCATGTCGAACTTCGAGTAAGCCTAATCTAATATCATTATTAACTGTATATGTAAACATACGTATTCCTCCATTCATTATGATCTTTTTGTTTTTTAGCTGAGAATTTTCTTATATCCATCCTTTTTGCTGAGCCATGCTGATGGCTTCAATACGATTTTTTGCTCCAAGCTTGTTAATGATCTCTGATATATAGTTGCGGATAGTGCCCGAAGATAAATAGAGGCTCGCAGAAATTTCATTTGCAGTCTTGCCTGCTGCTACTTGCCTAAGAACATCTTGTTCCCTAGCAGTCAGCGGGTTTGTTTCTGTCACACTTCCAAAAACCAATTCAGGTGCAAATTCGCGTTTGCCCTTCATAATATGGCGAATAGAATCTGCCAACTCATCGCTTGAGCTTTCCTTTAAAAAATAGCCATGAACATTTGCCTTTAAAGCACGCTCAAAATAACCAGGTCGAGCGAATGTAGTTAGGATAATAACTTTACAAGAAGAATCTAGTTGTTTCAGTTCCTCAGCAACATCAAGTCCGCTCTTAATTGGCATCTCAATATCTAGTAAACATACATCCGGTTTGAATGAATAGATAATACGCAGAGCTTCTTCACCATTTTCAGCTTGACCAACGATCTCGATATCTTCTTCCAAATCTAAAAGAGAACCAAGTGCACATCTTAGCATCCGTTGGTCCTCAGCAATTACAACTCGAATCACAAAGCGACCCCTTCTTTCAATTGTTTTACGATGATCGGAACTTGAAATGTTAACTCTGTTCCTAGTTGAGAGGAAGTAAGTATAAGCCTTCCCTCGATTAAAGAGAGCCTTTCCTCTATTCCTTTTAGTCCATTTCCTTTATTAATAGTGTTTGTAAGGCCAACCCCATCATCTATAATAGTTATTAGCACATGGCCAGCTACAGCTTTACTACTAATCTTACAATGACTTGCTTGACTGTGCTTTACAACATTTGTAACGCCTTCACGCAGGCACATACTTAAAATATTTTGCGTTAAAGAAGGCACATCTGGTAAATCTACATCACCTTCGACATATAGCTCAATACATGCCGCTGTAAGAATTAACTTTGCTTCATTTAATTCTTCTGCAACTGTAATTGCTCGCATATCTGTTACAAGTTCTCTAACTTGCTTTAAGGCTGAGCGAGATGTTCTTTCCATTTCTTTAGCTTCTAAGCGGGCTCTCTCGGGATTTTTCTCAATAAGCTTCCCGACTAATTCACTTTTTAATGTGAGTAGTGATAGAGTATGACCAAGTGTGTCGTGTAAATCGCGCGCAATACGAATTCTTTCTTCCCGTTTGATCAATTGTTGAATTTGCTCATTTGCTTCATTCAATTGTTCCTTTAAATTCCTCCGCTGGATCATAGACCGAATACCGAATGGGGAGGATAGCATAACGAGCAAATAAAGAAAAATAAAGATAAGACTAAACGAAACGGTAAAATATAAATAGAGCAGTGGTATGATTACAGCAAGACAAAGAGCAATATAAGCTCTGAAAAATTTCTTTTGTTCAGTATATGAGCCTATAAAGTAAGTAGAAAAAAATCCCAAGAATAGGAAATTGAAATCATAAACTAAACTCATGAAAAAAATAATAATTAACTGTAGTGCAAGCCAAGAGTCAAAAGACTTTTTTCCGGCTTTAAAATACATTTGCCTGTAAGACACTGCAAATATGAGAACGATAATTAATCCTAGAATTCGTTTAAGACCTATTTCATTTTGTATAACAAGAGTTGCAGGCATTCCCAAATATATTAAAAACACATAGGGGAACAATCCATATCTTTTAGGGAAAATCGAGAAGGTTTCTTTCTTTTTCATTTATATCGCTTCCTGTTTTTTTCTTACATATTTAGATAATATCACGAATAAGAAGAAATAACCCGACAAAATCAAAACGTTAAACCATTCAGGATATCTACCACTGATAATCTCCCAAGCACCGTTTCCTAAATTATATGAAGGCAACCATTTAGCGATTGCTTGCATTGTTCTAGGTAAAATTTCAATTGGCATCCACATACCACCCATAATTGCCAATGCCATGTAAAGGATATTACTAATACCGGAAGCTGTATCCACACGTTTCATCGTCCCAATTAAAGTGCCAAGTGCAAGGAATGGCAAAGAACCAGCCAAAATCCACAAACCACTCAAAAGCCATTCTTGGAATGATAAGGAAACACCATTAATTATTATGCCAGCCGCAAAGATTACCATGATGGATAGTATATGAATCACTGTTTGCGCCATCATTTTGGCAATAAAATAGCTATACTCTGAAAGAGGTGTAATACGCATAAAGCGGGACCAGCCTTCTGTCCGTTCCTGTACAAGCCGAATACCTAACGTCATAATGGAAGATCCCATAATACTAAAAATTGTCATCGACATTAAATAATGCTTGTGCCATTGTTGTTTATCATCTACGCCTGTATTAATGATTTTCGTAAAGAGAAAGTAAAAAAGAATAGGCATGGCAAGTGACCAAAAGACATAATAGGGATTTCTTAAAACTTTCAGTGTTTCAGCTTTTGTTTGCATCCACATGGCATACATATTATTGTGCCTCCTTGCTCAATGTTAATTGTTCAAATACCTCATCTAAACGCCCCTGTTTAATTTGAATTTCGCTAATTTCAGCGCTAGAGTTGGATTTAATTAAAGAGAATAAAACCGTATCTGTATCATTTGTAATTAAGTAAATCCTGCCCTCCTCTAGATAAACATCTTCTACATGTGGTAGAGATCTGAATTGGTCCAGCGTTAAATCAGTAGAAGCAAGAAACGAGACAGACTGTTTTGTTATTTTCTTTTTGATTTCACTAGGGTGCCCATCTGCAACCAGTTTGCCATCATGCAGAAGAAGTATCCTTTCTGCTACATCATCCGCTTCTTGCAAGTAATGTGTAGTGAAAATAATAGTTTTTCCTTTATCCTTTAAGATGCGAATTGTGTTCCAAAAATTTGCTCTAGCTTTAATGTCCATCCCCACAGTTGGTTCATCAAAAAATAATAAGTCTGGGTTTCCTGCAAGTGATAGTGCAAAATTGAGCATTCTCTTTTGGCCGCCCGACAACTTTTCTGCTCTTTGATTTAAAAGCTCTGTAGACATTCCGCTTAATTTAATCAATTCACTTAAAGATAAAGGATTCGAATAATAACTTCGAAACAATTCAAGGATCTCCTTTACCTTTAAACGATCAATTACACTAACTTCTTGCAGCATTGCCCCAATCCTTTCGCGAACCAGCTTTTCTTTCGGAGAATGAGTAAATAATTGGACTAATCCTAAAGATGGCTCTAAAAGGCCAAGCATTAACATAATTGTGGTTGATTTACCCGCTCCATTCGGCCCTAAAATAGCAACTATTTCTCCACTTTGTATGGAAAAAGAAACTTCATTCACTGCTTTTTGGTCTTTATAAGTTTTGGTTACATTGTAAAAAGTAACAACGTCATTCATCTTTTCACCCCCAACTGTTATATGTTCATTTTAATATGCTGCAGGAAACATCATTAGTCGTTTACGTCATGAAGAAAAATGACAAATGTCATGTATTGTGTTCCTAAACAGAGAAGACAACTGTTTTTATAACTCATTCGTCTCTGAAAATTATGAAATAAATTGTATATATGAAAATTCACAAACTGAACCTTAATTGGATTTACATCGCCTCAAAAAATATTACCTTGAATTTCATCATCATTCCTGAATAAACATAAGATGAATAGTTAGAAACTATCTTTAGACCCACCATTTAGACAAAATATTCAGAAAAAACTTCTTGTGTTAATAGGTGTTCCATTGTTACGATACGCATATAGATGTAAGGTGGCGTGAAAATCGGCAAAGGAGCATGATCAAGATGAAATTACCATCTTCACAATTTACGAAGGATCAAGAGAAATTCCGATTAGAAGTGCGTTCATTTTTACAAAAGGAATTGGCGAATAGAACATTCGAGACCGCGTGTGATTCATGGCTAAGCGGCTGTAATCCACAATTCTCTAAAAAAATTGCTGAACAGGGATGGATTGGGCTGACCTGGCCCCAAAAATACGGTGGGCAAGAAAGAAGTACGATTGACCGCTATATTTTAACTGAAGAGTTTTTAGCGATTGGCGCTCCAGTTGCAGCTCATTGGATTGCGGATCGGCAAACAGGTCCTCTTTTATTGCGCTATGGAACAGAGGAGCAGCGAAGTTATTTCTTGCCTAGAATAACAAATGCAGAATGTTTTTTTGCAATTGGTTTAAGTGAGCCGAATAGTGGCTCTGATCTAGCATCTGTTAGCACAAATGCAAAAAAAGTAGAAGGCGGATGGCTGGTGAACGGCGCTAAGACATGGACGAGCAACGCGCATGACGCTCATTTTATGATTACTTTAGTGAGAACTGCTCCTTATAGCAAGGAATCTAAACATAGTGGACTAAGCCAAATGATTATAGATTTACATGATAAAGGTGTTAGCGTCAAACCTATAAAATATTTGACAGGGGAACATCACTTCAATGAAGTTTTTTTTGAAGATGTATTTGTTCCAGATAACCGTATAGTTGGAACAATCGGAGAAGGGTGGAAACAAGGACTTGCTGAATTAGCCTATGAAAGAAGTGGACCTGAGCGGATTCTTAGCACATTCCCGCTCCTTGAAGAAATATATTCGATTCTTAAGCAACAGCAAAATAAAGAAGCCATGAACAAGCTAACTGAGCTCGTCGCGAACCTTTGGAGTCTACGAAATTTATCCCTCGGTGTTGCGAAAATGTTGGAACAAGGCGGTGAGGTGGCTGTACCTGCAGCTTTGGTCAAAGCAATGGGTACACAATTCGAGCAAAGCATTCCTGAAATGGTACGTCTTTTAACAGAGACATATCCAACAATGGATGCTCAAAAAATGTTAGATCGGTATATGGCTCAGTCTATTCTACATTCGCCAGGCTTTACTATTCGGGGAGGGACGACAGAAATACTATACGGCATCATTGCAAAGGATGTGATTAATGGATGAGCGAGATAAAAGAGCTATTAGTAAAGACGATGGAAAAAATATTTAAAAAGCACATTACAAAAGAAACCGTAGATTTGATTGATGAAGGCCAATGGGCAGATGATGTGTGGGAAATATTGAAAGAGAATGGATTACTAGCTGCATGTATTTCTGAAAAAGCAGGCGGAGCAGGTGGTGATTTAGAGGATTTATTTTCACTTCTTAAGATAGGTGGCAAATATGCTGTGCCCATTCCCCTGATGGAGTATATTTTTTCGAATTATTTACTGGAGAAGTTCCATCTTGCGCCAACGGATGAAATGATTACTTATAATTTATCTGATACACCTGATTGTACCTTATCCGAAAATGGGGAAGTTAGTGGAGCGTTTCCTCATGTAGCATGGGGCAGGTATGCTAGTAACCTTGTTACTATCGCTAAAGGCAGTGGAGGAAATTACCTAGTAAAAGTACCGTTAAAGGATGCTCTAGTTAAAGAGGGTGCCAATTTAGCTAGGGAGCCGCGCGACTATATAAAGTTAACGGCTATTCCTATCCTGGAAAAAAGCAGAATAATAGATTATGAACAGATAGAAGAAATGATTTTACTAGAAACAGCAGCAAAATGCGCTGTCATTGCAGGCACACTAGAAAAAATCTATGAATCAACCATCGAATATACAAAACAGCGGCAGCAATTTGGACGCTACATCCACCGCTTTCAGCTCATCCAGCGTCATATAGCTCAGTTAGCCGGAGAAACAGTTATAGTTGATTCAGCTGTAGATAATATGATGGAGGCTTTAGTGGAAAAACGACATCGCCATGAAATTCCTCTTACAAGAATACGTATAGAAGAAGCTATTCGGACAGTATCCGCATCCTCTCATCAAGTGCACGGAGCAATCGGCGTCACGTACGAACACCACCTGCATCATTATACCCGCCGACTATGGTCTTACCGTGATGAAGGAAGAGGGCATTTTAAATGGAGCCAAAAGCTATCAAGAGATTTACTAAAATCAAATAATTCCATGTGGGAATTTTTAACGACATATTAGGGAGAGGTGTGGGATGGCAGATTTATTGTTTGATCAAAACGGCAACATTGCAACAATTACCTTAAATAGACCTGAAAGTATGAATGCATTTAGTGAAGAAATGATTCTGAAATGGATTGAAGCTCTTGAATTAGTGAGAGATTCTGAGGATATTCATGTGCTAGTAGTTAAAGGCAATGGGCGGTGTTTTTGTGCAGGGGGTGATATTCAAGCGATGAAGGCGGGAGAAGGCTTCTTTGCGAGCAAGGAGGATATTACCTCTACAGCACTAGCACGGAAAAATTCACTTTGGAAAAAAATCCAACGCATCCCGCTTTTGTTGGAAGAGATTGATAAACCAGTGATAGCGCAAATACATGGCTTTGCAATGGGTGCAGGTCTTGATATGGCATTAATGTGTGATATTCGTATTGTAGCAGAATCCACTAAGCTTTCAGAAAGCTATATCAACGTTGGTATAGTACCAGGAGATGGAGGAGCTTACTATTTACCTAGAATTATAGGGGTTGATCAAGCACTGGATTTATTATGGACGGGTCGCATACTTTCAGCACAGGATGCAAAGGAAAAAGGGCTTGTCACATATGTTGTAAAGGATACTGACTTAGAAGAATTTACGAACGACTATGCAATGAAATTGGCAGGTAAATCTAAGGTAGTCGTTCAAATGATCAAAAGAGCTGTCTATCAAAGTCAAACAATGAGTTTGCGCTCTTCACTAGACTATATATCATCGCAAATGGGTATTGTAACTGAACTTCCAGATTTTAAAGAAGGTGTAAGGGCAGTTGCGGAAAAAAGAAATCCACAATTTAATAAATAAAAAAAGAGATGTGCGATAAGCACATCTCCTTTTTATTAGAATACAAGGTGTTTTTCGATATAAGCTTGAACATCGGCGATTGGCATACGAACTTGTTCCATTGAATCACGATGGCGGACTGTAACTTGACCATCTTCCACTGAATCAAAGTCATACGTGATACAGAATGGAGTACCGATTTCATCTTGACGACGGTATCGTTTACCAATTGATTGAGATTCATCATAATCAACAGGGAATGCCTTGCGTAATTCTGCCCATACCTCTGAAGCCTTGTCACCCAATTTTTTAGAAAGCGGCAATACAGCTGCTTTAAAAGGTGCTAGAGCAGGGTGGAAGCGAAGAACAGTACGTGAATCGCCACCTTCTAACTCTTCCTCCTCGTAAGCGTCGCATAAAAATGCAAGCGTCACGCGGTCAGCACCTAGTGATGGCTCGATGCAATAAGGCACAAAGCGTTCATTTGTAGCAGGATCTATATAAGTGAAATCTTCACTTGAATGTTCTGCATGGCGTTTTAAGTCGAAGTCAGTACGTGATGCTACACCCCATAGTTCGCCCCAGCCAAATGGGAATTTAAACTCAATATCAGTAGTTGCATTAGAGTAGTGTGAAAGTTCTTCTTCATCGTGGTCACGAAGACGCATAGATTCTTCATGCATAGCCAAATTTAATAGGAAGTTTTTGCAGAACTCTTTCCAATAAGCATGCCACTCTAACTCTGTGCCAGGCTTACAGAAAAACTCAAGTTCCATTTGTTCAAACTCACGTGTTCTGAATGTAAAGTTACCTGGTGTAATTTCATTACGGAATGATTTACCGACTTGCGCAATACCGAATGGTACACGTTTTCTCATAGAACGTTGAACGTTTTTAAAGTTAACGAAAATACCTTGGGCAGTTTCTGGACGAAGGAAGATTTCATTAGTAGAGTCCTCAGTTACACCTTGGAATGTTTTAAACATAAGATTAAATTGGCGAATCTCAGTAAAATCTTGTGCGCCGCAATCTGGGCAATGTACATCATATTTTTTCATGACTTCCGCCATTTTGTCGAACGGCATACCATCTACAACAATTTCTTCACCTTGTGCTAATGCAGCATCTTCAATCAATTTATCTGCGCGATGGCGAGATTTACACTTTTTGCAATCGACCATTGGATCGTTAAAGTTACCAACATGGCCAGAAGCAACCCAAGTTTTAGGATTCATTAAGATTGCTGCGTCTAATCCTACGTTATACTCAGATTCTTGTACAAATTTTAGCCACCAAGCTTTTTTTACGTTGTTTTTTAGCTCAACGCCTAGTGGACCGTAATCCCATGTGTTCGCTAAACCACCGTAAATTTCTGATCCTGGGAAGACAAAGCCGCGATGTTTCGCTAAAGATACGATACTTTCCATTGTTTTTGCCATTCTAAACCCTCCAATAAAATAATAAAAAGCACCCGTCTCCGGGCACATATTTGTACCCGGGGACGAGTGCTATACCCGCGGTTCCACCCCGATTGATTACCTGAGTAATCCACTTTAAAAAGTTAGCTCCCGGCTGCCTTTTTCTGATTTCGTGTAGACTTTCACCATCTCTACTCGCTTGTCAAGATGAAATCATACTTATTGACCGTTCATCGCTTTATTATGAAGACAATTGTACCACGTGATTCTTTTCTTAGCAATAAGAATGAAAGTAGTATATAATTATTAGGTATTGAGTATAACACTTTTTGAGGCGGTGAGTCCAATAGAGCTCAACAAACGTCAGGAAGAAATCTTAGAAATTGTCAAAGAAAATGGCCCGATTACAGGAGAGCATATCGCTGAGCGTCTATCATTGACACGCGCTACCTTAAGGCCTGATTTAGCGATTTTGACAATGGCTGGTTTCTTAGATGCAAGACCCCGAGTAGGGTATTTTTATTCTGGCAAAAAATCCAATCAAGCTGTAGTTGACAGTATGACTAATATGAAGGTGAAAGATTTCCAGTCTATACCGGTAGTGATTTCAGAAAATGTTTCTGTTTATGATGCTATTTGTCAGATGTTTTTAGAAGATGTGGGCACGTTATTTGTCGTGGATCCAAATTCTTATTTGACAGGTGTACTTTCTAGAAAAGATTTGCTTCGCACAAGTATAGGCAGCCAAGATTTAAACCATATTCCAGTACATATTATTATGACAAGGATGCCGAATATAGCCTATTGTTTTAAATCAGATGGTTTAATACAGGCGGCCCACAAGCTAATTGAAAGACAGATAGACGCATTACCCGTTGTGGTGCAACACCCAGATGGTCTGGAAGTTGTTGGTCGTTTAACAAAAACAAATATAACGCGTGCATTTTTATCGCTCGCAGAAAATCATGATTTGTGAGGTGATAAACCATGAATAATATATCTGTTTTTATTATATCGGATTCTATAGGAGAGACGGGCGATTTAGTTACGAAAGCGGCTATCAGCCAATTTAGACCAGGCATGCAAGATACTAAAATCCAACGCTTTCCACACGTAGAGAGTATTGAACAGTTAAAGGAAATTGTGCTTCTGGCAGATCAACAGGGAGCTATGATAGTTTATACATTGGTGAAAGAAGTAATGCGCGATTATTTGCATAAGAGCTGCAGCGCAAATGGGATTCCTGCGGTAGACTTAATGGGTCCCATGATGGAAATGCTTCAAAATACGTTGCAAATTGAACCAATTGAAGAACCGGGTTTAGTTCGAAAACTGGATGACGATTACTTTAAAAAAATTGAAGCGATTGAATTTGCTGTTAAGTATGATGATGGTCGAGATCCTAGAGGTTTACTAAAGGCTGATATTGTTTTAGTCGGCGTCTCGCGTACGTCTAAGACACCACTTTCACAATTTTTGGCACATAAGCGTTTTAAAGTGGCAAATGTCCCGCTTGTTCCAGAGGTAGAACCACCGGAAGAACTCTTTTCGGTCGATCCAAAAAAATGTTTTGGACTCGTTATCTCTCCGGATAAGTTAAATAATATTCGAAAAGAACGTTTAATTGCTTTAGGGCTAAATGATGATGCCAATTATGCTCGTCTCGAACGTATTAATGAAGAAATCGTCCATTTCAAAAAAGTAGTGGGCAGAATTGGTTGCCAAGTAATTGATGTAACCAATAAAGCGGTCGAAGAAACGGCAAATGATATATTGCACCGTATCCAAATCTCTAATCAATAATGGTTGGAGATTCTTCTTTCTATTCAAAAGATAAATGAAAAGGAAGTTGAATTGCTTTAGAATCCACAAACATACTCAACCTCCATATTTGAGGTGTAAAGCCTTCATATTCCTGAAGGTTTTTTTGTTTGCTTAATAAAAATATCAAAATTGTGGTAGAATTTCCGAAACAAATGTTTTATAATAAAAAATTGTGGTAAAAATAATTAATGAGATTTTGTCAATACTAAAGTAAATAAAATAATGCCTCATTTATTGGGTAGAAATTATTTTCTACTTGTTGAATGAACAATTTAACTTTTACGAGCACTTATTCCACACCTAAATTCCTAATATTTTCCTTTTAACGACTATTGCCTTTGAATAAAGGTTAAAAATTTTATTTTTTTGTCGAAAAATGAAGGAATTTATAATGATAATCTCGAATTGGTTATTTGAACAAAAAAAGATGGTGATGGAATGGCACAAAAAATACCAGAAGAGATTATTGAAGAGATCCGTACAAAGGTAGATATCGTCGATGTTGTATCAGACTATGTCCAGTTGACCAAACGGGGACGAAACTATTTTGGTTTATGTCCGTTCCATGGAGAACAGACACCTTCTTTTTCCGTATCAACAGATAAGCAAATATTCCATTGCTTCGGCTGTGGAGCTGGCGGCAGCGCCATAACATTTTTAATGGATATTGAAAATCTTACCTTTCAAGAAGCTACAGCTAAGCTTGGTGAGCAAGTAGGTATCCATGTTGATGTATCTTCTTCACATGATCATCATCATGTATCTTCTGCAACGCCGGAAGAGGAAAGAATGAAAGAGGCTCATGCCTTTGCAGCAGAATATTATCAACATTTGCTTATTCATACAGAAGAAGGTGAAGAAGGGCTTTCCTATTTACAACAACGAGGATTTTCAAAAGAGGAGATAGAATCTAATGGCATTGGTTTCTCTTTGCCACATTGGGATTCATTGACTCAACTTTTAGCGAGAAAAGGCTTTAGCTTAGACGAAATGGAACAAAGCGGATTAATTATCAAACGTGAGGACGGATCAGGTTACTTTGACCGTTTCAGAGGCCGTGTGATGTTCCCTATTCGTGATGAGCAAGGAAAAATTATCGCATTCTCTGGCCGAATTTTAGATAGCGGTGGTGAGGATGCAAAGTACTTAAATAGCCCTGAATCGCCTATTTTTCATAAAGGACAAGTACTCTATAACTTAGATCAGGCTAGACCTATTATAAGGAAAGAACGCAAAGTTGTCCTGTTTGAAGGTTTTATGGACGTGCTATCAGCCAAAAGAGCGGAAGTGTTTAATGGAGTGGCCTCTATGGGTACAGCTCTAACAACGCAACATTTGGCAAAGATTAAACGTCTAACTGATCACATAATTGTTTGCTATGACGGTGATAAAGCCGGCTGGGAAGCGGCGAAGAAAGCAGCGGAAATGCTCCATGCTGAAAAACTCAATGTTGAAGTCGCCCTTTTGCCTACAGGTTTAGATCCGGATGAATATATACAGCAATTTGGTCCAGATGCTTTTAAGGAAAAAGTAATAAGCGAGCCGCAAAGCTATGTTGCCTTCATGTTAATGCATGCAAGGCGCAATAAGAATTTTCAATACCAAAACGACATATTGCAATATGTCGATGAGGCACTGAACTTTTTAATAGAAGGAATATCGCCCATTGAAAAAGAATTATATATTAAACAGATTTCGATGGATACGAATATATCCTCTGAGACTTTAGAAATGCAATTGCGGCAAAAAGAAGCTCAGGTAGTTAAAAGTTCACAGCATCAAAAGCAACAAATACAGCCTTTAATGCAGCCAACTCTTCAAAAACCCATTACAGCAACAGATAGAGCAGAGCGTTTATTGCTTTCGCATATGCTCCATAACATTGATATAGTGGATCGAATTCGCCAAGAAGAGGATGAGAATCCTTTTGTACGGGAAGATTATATGGCGATATATATACACTTAATAGGGTTTTATGAAGAATATGAACAAGCGGATTATAAGCGTTTCGCTGAAGTTATCAATGACAGAGAGCGTAGAAAGATTATAATGGAAGCGGCTCTTGTCGAGCGTGATCCGAATCATGCGGATGAAGAAATTGCAGATTGCCGGGCGCATTTAAAGAAATTTAGAATTAAACAACAAATTCATGATAAAACTTCGGCAATTAAAGAAGCTGAAAAAATGCACGATATCAAAGGTGCTATGGAGCTTTCAAAAGAAGTTTTTGATTTAATGAAATCACTTTCTCGTATGTAAGTTGATTGTGATTGGCAGAAGGAGGAAACACCTATGGCGGACAAGTCTAAACGTTCAAATGACGAAAAAGAAGTAAAAGAATTGGATTTAGAACATACATTAGAAGAAACCAAAAAAATCTTGCTTGAAACAGGTAAAAAAAATGGTGAATTAACTTATGCAGAAATTGCTGATAAGCTGCAAACATATGAAATGGAAGCAGACCAGGTAGAAGAATTCATCGACAAGCTCGAATCGAATGGCATCGAACTAGGCGGAAAAGACGGAGACGAAGAGAATCTTGATCGCTTGCTAAAAGGAAATGCCGAAGAAGAAACGTTTGACTTGAATGATTTAAGTGTTCCTCCAGGCGTAAAAATAAATGACCCTGTTCGAATGTATTTAAAAGAAATTGGACGAGTTGACTTATTAAGCGCGAAAGAGGAAATTGCTTTAGCTGAACGTATTGAACAAGGCGATGATGAAGCGCGCAAACGGTTGGCAGAAGCTAACTTAAGGTTAGTAGTAAGTATTGCCAAAAGATATGTTGGTCGCGGAATGCTTTTCTTGGATCTTATCCAAGAAGGAAATATGGGCTTAATCAAAGCAGTAGAAAAATTCGACTACCGTAAAGGATTCAAATTCTCTACGTACGCTACATGGTGGATTCGCCAAGCGATTACACGTGCAATAGCCGACCAAGCTCGTACTATTCGTATTCCAGTGCACATGGTAGAGACTATCAATAAATTGATTCGTGTGCAACGCCAGCTACTTCAAGATTTAGGGCGCGAACCAACACCTGAAGAAATTGGTGAAGAGATGGATTTAACACCAGAAAAAGTGCGTGAAATCTTGAAAATCGCCCAAGAGCCTGTTTCACTTGAAACACCAATCGGCGAAGAAGATGATTCTCATTTAGGCGATTTCATCGAAGATTCAGAAGCGCAATCGCCATCTGATCATGCGGCATATGAGCTTTTAAAAGAGCAGTTAGAAGATGTATTAGATACATTGACAGACCGAGAAGAGAATGTCCTTCGCCTTCGTTTCGGTTTAGATGACGGCCGTACTCGTACACTAGAAGAAGTAGGTAAAGTCTTCGGTGTAACAAGAGAACGTATCAGACAAATTGAAGCGAAAGCGCTAAGAAAATTGCGCCATCCTTCACGCAGTAAGCGATTAAAAGATTTCTTAGAATAACAGTGGGCACCTGATTGTTAATCAATCAGACGTTTACAGGAGAAATTCTCTAAATCATCTTTCTTATACAGTAAGATTTAAATCATAGTATAAAATCAGACCATGATTATCAAAGCTATACAGGCAGCTTGGCTCAACTATTTCTTCAAGGGAGAGCACATAGAGAAGTTGTCCGTGAGTGCAATAATTAAAAGGCACCTATTTAATTAGGTGCCTTTTTTAAAGGTGAAAATCAAAGAGCTTAACAAGTTCGAGGTGAATGGATGAATAGTCAAAAAAAAGAAGTCATATTGAGCGAGATTGCGTTTTGGAAAGAAAATAAACTGTTACCGGAGCAATACTGTGATTTTCTCACAACTCTCTACACAGCTGGAGAAGATAGCAAGGATTTCTCTATAGATGAAGTAAGCGCATCCACTTCCATATTAGCCAAAGGCTCAGTAAAAATGATTTGGAAAAAAAGCCTAACAATTGCTGGTATCCTTTTGTTATTGATTGCACTTTTTTATTTACAAGCGCCTCTCGTTTTTATTCCGCTTGCCATTAGTATTGCAGCCATCATTGGGATCATTATATTGATTTTTCGGTTGTCTCCTAATAGAGCTATTAGTACAACATTTGCATACGCAACAATCGCTCTTCTGCTCTTTGGGATATCGATAAAAGGAGCAAATATTTTCTTTGAAGGCCAATCAATGGTGTTATATGGTGTTTTGATAGGGAATTGTGTTCTATGGATTATCTCTGGTATATGGTTACACTTAATTTATTTCCTTATTTCAGGTGGGTTAGGCCTTTTAGTTTTAATTATTTATTATTTCATATAGTAATAGAAACTAGAAAATCTGTGTGACTTTAAAATTGGATTAGGAAGCATAACGATGAATAAAGTGTAGAAAATAAGGATGTAGGTATATGACCATTGAAATGGCTTTCCTACAAAATAGGACAGAGAAATGGACGAAGGTGATACTAATAAGAGAAAATGCAAGAAAAATTTATTTTTTTTGTGTCAAATATGGCAATTTTGTCACAAACGATTGAAAACTTCTTCAGAAGGTCTTTCCGTTTCTTGCGGAATGAAGTACAATATTAAGTGTTGACTGATTCTATTTATAGAAATAGATTGAACTTATGAGGGAGGGTAAATTGATGAAAAATCCTATTATTCCGTATATCTTAATCATGGCTTTTGGCTTAGGTTTAATCTTCTTCATGTCTATTGACGGAGCAGATAAAAAAGCTGAAATCGCTAAAGGCGGAGACAAAGAAAAAACTGAACAAACAGAAGGCAAATCAGCTTCAGGCGAAGCAGATCCTGAAGCAATTGCTCAACAAAAATGTATCTCTTGCCACGGAGACAACCTTAAAGGTAATGTAGGTCCTAACTTACATGGCACAGGTTTATCTGAAGCAGAAGTTAAAGACATCTTAACTAAAGGTAAAGGCGGCGGCATGCCAGCTGGTTTAGTTCAAGGCGCTGAACTTGATGCAATGGCAAAATATATCTCTGGATTAAAATAATTAATTCTCGACTATTTTGCAAACCCTTATCCAACGTGGATAAGGGTTTTTTTGCATACAAATACTATCTATTATCAGTTACAATATAAGATGAAAGGACGGGACTTTATATGAATGCTCAAAAATTATCCAAACGGCTTCAAACAGTAGCCTCTTTTGTACCAGAGAAAGCCATTGTGGCTGATATAGGGAGTGACCATGCTTATTTGCCGTGTTACTTAGTGTTGCAGGGGGTTATACATAGAGCCATTGCTGGTGAAGTGGTGAAAGGCCCTTATGAATCCGCATGCAACGAAGTAAGAAAAGAACAATTGCAAGAAAGTATTGCTGTTCGATTTGCTGATGGCCTACAAGCTATAGAAAAAGAGGATGGCGTCACAGCTATTACAATTGCAGGTATGGGAGGTCCGCTAATTGCTTCCATATTAGAAAAAGATGCTGAACGTTTGCAGGGAGTAGAGCGCCTGATCCTCCAGCCGAATATTCATGCGATAGCTATCCGTGAATGGGCAATGGCAAATGGCTGGAAGATTATAAATGAGGAAATACTGAAGGAAGACGAAAAAATCTATGAAGTGCTTGTTCTAGAACGAGGAGAAGAATCGTTAAACACAGTACAATTACTATTAGGCCCCGTACTCTATAAAGAGAAAAATGCTGTCTTTAAAGAGAAGTGGCAACATGAAATAAATCAATGGCTACAAGTACTAGAAGCATTAAAACAAGCAGAACCAACTACAGCTATTGCAGAGAAAGAAAGAGAACTTCAACAGAAAATAGAACTGGTCAAGGAGGTTTTGAAAGATTGAAAGTAGCGAATGGGCAACAAATCATTAGTATTTTTGAAACATGGTCTCCTAAAAAGTTAGCGGCAATGGAAGGTGATCCCATTGGCTTAGCTATTGGCACCTTAAATAAGCCAATAAAAAAAGTATTGGTCACTTTGGATGTGAATACACAAGTGGTTGATGAGGCAATTGAAAATCAATGTGAATTAATTATTGCACACCATCCGCCTATCTTCCGAAAATTAGCGAATATGCGCACTGATTCGCCACAAGGCCAACTGATAGAAAAATGCATCAAGCATGATATTGCAGTCTATGCAGCACATACGAATCTTGATGTAGCAGAAGGCGGAGTAAACGATTTATTAGCAGAAGCCTTACAATTAGAAAACTGTGAAACCCTTGTGCCAACATATACGGAAAGATTGTATAAGCTAGCGGTCTATATACCAACTGATTATGCTGAAGCATTAAGACAAGCGCTAGCAGGAGCTGGGGCTGGTCAAATTGGCGACTATGACTCCTGTAGTTATACCCTTGAAGGTGAAGGCAGATATAGAGCGCAAGAAGGTGCTAATCCATTTGCAGGAAAACTCGGTAAGCTTCATCTAGAGGAAGAAGTGAAGATTGAAGTCGTGGTCCCAGAAGGCAAGAAAAATAAAGTCCTACGTGCGATGCTGAATGCTCATCCATATGAAGAGCCAGCGTATGATTTGTTTGTTCTTGAGACACCTGCAAAAGAAATGGGGCTTGGTCGGATTGGTACGATTCATCCAATGACCTTGCAAGACTTTGCAGAACATGTAAAAGCAAGACTGAAGGTAAAAGCTGTACGTGTAGTTGGTGATTTATCTTCAAATATTTCAAAAGTAGCAGTGCTCGGTGGCGATGGCAACAAATATATATTTGATGCGAAACGAGCAGGAGCAGATGTCTTTGTAACAGGTGACTTGTATTTCCATGTTGCACAAGATGCAGAAAACTTAGGCCTCCACGTGGTTGACCCTGGGCACCATGTAGAATCGATCATGAAAATAGGTGTTTCAAAAAAGATGGACGAACTATGCAAAGAGCAAAAAATTGATTGCACATTTATCCCTTCAAAACTCTCTACTGAGCCATTTCAATTTATTTAAACCAGTTAAGACTCAAATGAACATGGAAATACAAAAGCCATGTTTATTTGAGTTATATAATGGAGTCTTTTAAAAAAATGGTGACTCGAAAGGTATCTAACATGAATTTAAAATTACAACTTAATCAATTAAAGAATCGGAATATTGGAACTTTTGTTAAAGCTGACTTAAAATATTTAATTCAAAATATGTTGGATAATATAGGATCAGTTGACCCGGAACTAAGAGATAATCTAATATATCCAACATTTATAAGAATATTTAATGAAAATTTATTAACCTTTGAGCAATATTGTTCTATTTTGGAAATCTGTTTAGATGAGAACCATCTGTTCTATAAGATTGGCGAATTAAATACAGATTCAGTTTTCACTCGCTCATTTTCTTCTTTACTCATTACCGGGATATTAACAAAAGATAGTGAATTGAACTTTTTAACGCTGAAGAATTTAGAATGTGTAATGAACAGAGCCATTATTTATATGAATGTCGAGATGGATACAAGAGGATATGTAGAAAAAAAGGGGTGGGCTCACAGTATTGCACATGGAGCGGACTTATTAGCATCTCTTGCAAGTCATCCTAAGATAATAGAGGAACTACAATTCTCAAAAATTCTTCAAACAGTCCAACAGTGTTTGTTTAAAGATGCAACCTATATTGACGATGAAGATGAGCGGTTAATCTTTGTGATAGAAGCATTATTGGAAAAAGGACAAAGCGAGAAGGAATTAGAACAATGGGTGTTGCAAATATTTAATAGCTTAGATTTGATATTTGAGAAAGAAGGATTCTCAAATAAATTTTTCCAGACCAAGTTCAATGTCGCAAACTTCATTAAAACCTTCTATTTTAGGATTGGATTTAAATATGGAGATTGTCGCATAAGAGAATTGATGGCAGAGAAATTAAAGGACCTACATCATAGGGTGTATGCTTAGTCATCGAAGATTCGTAGATTGTTAATAGGAGAGGTAATGATGGAGTTAAAAGAAAAATTATATCTTTATGCAGAGCAATTAATCAAGGATAGATACCCAACAGGTTGGGGGGGGCCGCAGCGATGGCATTAGACGATGGTACAATCTTGACGAGTATAGCGCCTGAAGTGATTAACGCATCTACTGAACTTTGTATAGAAACAGGTGCAATACTAGAAGCTCATAAGCTGAACAAAAGGGTAACACATTCCATCTGTTTAGTTCGAGATGATACAGCTGCAGACATCAAAGTCTTATCACCTTGTGGAGTGTGCCAAGAAAGACTATTCTACTGGGGGCCGTCTGTTATGGTTGCAGTTAGTTTGGCAGGGAAAGATATTGTCTATAAACCGTTATCAGAAATGCAACCCTATCACTGGACTGCCGCATATCCAGAGGAAGAGTTTTTCAACTAAATGGTGTGAGATTTGTTCGTGAAGGAGAATGTTAAATTAATGGAAATCAGAAGACCGAATGATTTGGAATACCAAAAGATTTTATTATTAACACCACAAGCTATACACGATGGTACTATGGGTGGGATCATACCGACAGATGTAAAAGTCAAACAACTTGTTGAGCCTTTATTGGAAAAGGGAAGTTACTATTTAATTGCAACGGAAGACGGTACCTTAATGGGTTGGATCCTTATAGGTAGTAGTAAAGATCAATTTACTGAAAAAGCATATGGATTTATTTATGAATTGTTTGTAATAGAAGAATTTAGAGGTAAAGGAATATCAAAAAAATTGATGACAACTGCGACCGAAAATTTCGAAAGAGACGGATATTTAGAAGCACGTTTAAGCGTATATGCAGGAAATCAAGCTGTTAAACTGTATGAAAAAATGGGATATAAAAATAGAACTATTACAATGAGTATGCCAATTAAGTCAAATTCAAAACTAAAATAAAGGAGAGATTAAATGTTTCCTATATTAGAGACAGATAGAATAACTCTGCGAGAATTAACGGATACAGATGTATATGATATTTTCGCTTGCCTTTCCAATAAAGAAGTCACACGATTTTATGGGTCAGAACCATTAAACAGCGCAAAAGAAGCAAAAGAATTAGTAGAGTTTTTTAAGAAAAATTATAATGAAGAAAGAGGCATAAGGTGGGGGATTGAGCGAAAAGGAACAAAAGGTATAATTGGTACAATTGGATACCATGCTTGGTCTCAAAAACATAAAAGAGCTGAAATTGGATATGAGATTCATCCGGAGTACTGGAGGAAAGGTTACACTTCTGAGGCAATATCAAAAGTAATTTCATTTGGTTTTAATACGATGGGCTTAACACGTATAGGAGCAATTGTTTTCCTAGAAAATGAAGCATCTAATAAATTATTAGAAAAAGTCGGTTTTCAAAAAGAGGGAATTTTAAGAGGGTATATATATCAACAAGGAAAAGCATACGATACTAATGTTTATTCTCTTCTTAAGAGATAATTGAATCCTCTAATGTACAGTTAGGAAGATAGCCTGCCTCGCTAGCTGTATAAGCTGTGCCTCACGCATCTAACCAAAAAAGCCTTCTGTTAGAAAAACAGAAGGCTTATTTATGGATCACTCATGAAATCTGAGATTGCCCGTAATTATCCTTTTGGTAAGATCTTTGTCACAGGTGAAGGTTGTTTGATTTTCGGTAGAATTTTGTCTAGTGTGACAGAACGGCTTAAGTCATGTGTAGCAGGATTCGCAGGATCGTATTGGTCTAAGAATTTAATAACCTCTTTAACTATTGGCGTTGGCGTAGAAGCGCCTGCTGTCACGCCGACTTTTTCAACTCCATCCAACCATTCTAGTTTTAATTCTGAAAGATCAGCGATACGGTACGATTTCGTTTGGGCTATTTCTTCAGAAACCTGTGTCAGGCGGTTAGAGTTATTGCTTTTCGGGTCTCCGACTACGATGAGCAAATCTGCTTCACCAGCTTGTGTTGCCACAGCTTCTTGGCGGACTTGTGTCGCTAAGCAAATTTCCTTATGAACTTCTATGTTAGGATATTTTTCCTTTAAACGTTCCATTAAATGTGATACATCCCATTGACTCATCGTCGTTTGGTTTGTAACCAATATTTTATCGTTCGTTAGTTGAAGCGCCTCGATATCCTCAATATTTTGTACAAGATGGACATGATCAGGAGCTACCCCAATTGCACCTTCAGGCTCAGGATGGCCTTTCTTCCCAATATAGATTATATCATAGCCTTCTGCTGACTTTTCTTTGATTAAATCGTGCGTTACAGTCACGTCGGGACAAGTGGCATCAATAGCAATTAGCCCTTTTTCGGACGCTAATTTTCGCACTTCTGGCGATACACCATGTGCAGTAAAAATAACTGTGCCTCCATCGACTTTTTCCAAAATTTCCAAACGATCTTTTCCATCTAATGTAATGATCCCGTCACTCTCAAATGCATCAGTTACATGCTTGTTATGAACGATCATTCCAAGTATATATATAGGCCTTGGCAATGTTTTATCCATTGCAGCATTGCGAGCGATAACCATCGCATCTACAACACCGTAACAATAGCCTCTAGGTGTAATTTTAATGACTTGCATAATTGGACCCCTTTCAATGCTCACTATTACCATTATAACGGAGTCCTTAATCTAATACAAAATTATCGACTAGAAAGGAGGCTGAAAGATGCGTGGTCTTGAAGCTCTTGGCGTTTGGATAAAATTCTGGCCACCTGTTGAGGAGGAACCTGTATTACCTGTATTCAAGTTAGATGCGCCTCCTGAAGTACCTCCACTTGCTGCCCTGGCTGTTGCTCCACCTCCAGAGTTAGCATCAGGCATTGATTGGAATCCTTTATAAAGCTTATACATAGCCGGTATATTTTGGAACATAGGTGAGATTTGTTTTACCATTGGTGAGTATTTTTGATAGGTATTATAAAGCTGATCGGCTGTATTCATATATTGTTCAAGTTTCGCAAAACCTCCGCCAAACAATCCAGCTGCACCTGTTGCTGCTGCTGCCTCAGTTGCTGCGACACCAGCTACTTCAGGCCCAGCGCCTATACCATCTCCAGCTTCTACACCACCCAAGTTTTCAGCAACTACTGATTCTTCTGCTACGTTCACTGATCCCCGTGATGCAGCAGCTCCTCTTGGGCCTCGGGGTACAGGAGCCATCCGAGGAGGACCTCCAGCCATCATTCCAGGCCCACGCATACCATAAGGTGGCATACCTGGCGCAGGGTAGTAAGTTTCATTATTATTTTGTTTGTTACCTCCTGTTAATGTGTTTTTTAAATTTTGTAAAAGGCCCCCGCCTTTCTTTCTAGGTTTTTGTCCTGTTGCTTGCGGAAATCCTGTATTTGCAATCGGGTATGGCCTATACATATTCGGTTGGTAAGGTGAAGGCGGCCTCAGCGTCTGATTGGTTGTATACATCGGATAATTACGTTGAGCTGGATTGCCGTATGGAAAAAAGGATGGGTGAACCATATGATTACTCCTTTCATATTCTTAAATAAAGTAAACCTTTAATCGATCGAAAAATTACTCCTCCTTTAAGCGGGGTAAACAAAAAACCATAGGAAAAATCGCCAACAGAATTGACGAAAGTGCTATTAATAGATATCATATGCAAATGGCTACTTTAATGTACGAATCATGTTACAATGAGTGAAGGAAGTTAGGAGGGACAAATGAATGTCCAAGTATAGTGATTACAATTTTCAACCATTTTTGCGAGAGGCAATCAAAGAACTCGGTTTTACTGAGCCAACGCCAATCCAAAAAGAAATGATTCCGCTGATTTTAAAAGGAAAAAGCGCAATCGGACAAGCTCACACAGGAACTGGCAAAACGCATAGTTTTTTAATTCCTATTGTAGAGCGTATTAAGCAAGACGAGCAAAAGGTACAAGCAGTTATTACTGCACCAACTAGAGAGCTTGCTACTCAAATACATGCAGAGTTAATGAAGATAATCGAAAAAACTGATATCCACGCTAAATTATTTATAGGTGGTACGGATAAACAGCGTTCAATCGATAAATTAAAGTCTCAGCCTCAAATTGTGGTAGGGACACCTGGGCGTATACGCGACCTCGTGAAAGAACAAGCGTTGCTTGTGCATACTGCATCTATTTTAGTTGTAGATGAAGCAGACCTAGCATTTGATATGGGCTTTATTGAGGATATTGACCAATTTGCGACCCAAATGCCTGAAAACCTTGAAATGTATGTTTTCTCCGCAACAGTGCCAGAGAGCTTACAGCCTTTCTTAAGAAAATATATGGAAGCACCTGTTCATATTCACATGAACGACAAAAAACCAGTAGCAGAAAATATTGATTTCTACTTAATTCCAACAAGAAGCAAATCACGCAATACAAAACTCTTAGAGGTTATGGATGCTATTAATCCGTATTTAGCGATTATTTTTACCAATACTCGTAAGCAAGCTGAAGCAGTAGCGAATTTCCTTTCGAGCAATGGGAAACGTGTTGGACGGATTCACGGTGATTTGCCGCCGCGCGATCGTAAAAAAATGATGAAGCAAATTCGGGATTTAGAATTCCAATATATCGTTGCTACTGACTTAGCAGCCCGTGGTATTGATATCCCAGGTGTTAGCCATGTAATAAACTACGAATTACCGCAGGATTTAGAATTCTTTATACACCGTGTTGGCCGTACTGCACGTGCAGGCAACAAAGGGCTTGCCATTACATTATTTGAGCCTTCAGATGAAGATGCTATTGTACGAGTAGAAAAAATGGGGATTCCTTTTGTACCAAAAGATATTAAAAATGGCGAAATTATTGAAATGAAAGAGCGTCATGCGCGTCAAAATCGTGAAAAGAAAGTGGATGAGATCGACCAAATTGCAAAATCTCGTGTCCGCAAGCCTAAAAAGGTCAAACCAGGATATAAACGTAATATGCGTTGGGAAATGGATAAAATCAAGAAAAAAGAACGACGTAAACGTAACCGCAATCGTTAGAAAGGGGACTTTTCATTATGTTAATTGGTTCTCACGTCTCCATGAGCGGCAAAAAAATGTTGCTGGGATCAAGTGAAGAGGCGGCTTCATACGGGGCTACTACTTTTATGATTTATACAGGCGCCCCCCAAAATACGCGCAGAAAGGCAATTGAAGATTTAAATATTGAAGCAGGCCTTGCGCATATGAAAGAAAATGGTTTATCAAATATTGTAGTACATGCACCGTATATAATTAATATAGCGAATACGACCAAGCCTGAAGTTTTTGCGCTAGGTGTCGATTTTCTACAAAAAGAAATCGAGCGGACCGCAGCTATTGGTGCAAATCAAATTGTATTGCATCCTGGAGCCCATGTTGGAGCAGGAGCAGAAGTCGGCATTGCTAAGATTATTGAAGGCCTGAATGAAGTCTTATCACAAGACTATCCGGTACAAATTGCATTAGAAACTATGGCTGGCAAAGGATCTGAGTGTGGACGCACTTTTGAAGAGCTGGCTAAAATTATTGATGGCGTTACAAACAATGAACGGCTATCTATATGTTATGACACATGCCATACACATGATGCGGGTTATGATATTATTAATGACTTTGATGGTGTATTAACGAATTTTGACAAAGTTATAGGTCTTGATCGTATTAAAGTGTTGCATGTTAATGATAGCAAAAATGTTAGTGGTGCTGCAAAAGACCGCCATGAAAATATAGGCTTTGGTCATATTGGATTTGATGCGTTAAGCCGTATTGTTCATCATGAAGCATTTGAGCAAATTCCTAAAATCCTAGAAACACCATGGGTAGGGAAAGATGCTAAAACCAAAAAAGCGCCATATGCATACGAAATTGAAATGCTGCGTACAGGGCAGTTTATGCCAGAAAAAATCGATGCATTACGTGGTGAGCAAGATTAGTTACTAGAAAAATAAAGCCTTTACCTTTAATTTAGGGTAAGGGCTTTTGTTATCCTAATAATGAATAAAGGAGGAGTCATAATTAATGGGAAACATTCTAAACAAAGCTTTTCCAATTTCTTTAAAGCAAGAAGTAAAATACATACAAAAAAAATTGCCTTTAAAGCTATTTAGTCAAAATTTTTCACATCCATTTCAGATATTTGTAGATCAAGAAAATTTATTTATTCCGGAACGTATTTATTTTAACGAGATCTCTAAAGATGTATATGAAAGCTTAAGCATTACCCAAAAAACAATAGCTGACTGCATATATACTAGACATTGTGATGGATTTGTAAGAGAAAAATATCTTACTAACCTTTTGGAGAGGGGGCATTACGACTACTGGGTGACACCTTTTATTATAAAATTAACAGGAGAGTATGTAATAGAGATTTTAAGCAGAATTCAAAAACAGGTAGACCAATTAAACGATGCTTTTATAAAGGATTTTTTTCTGGAAAACCCATCATTTCATTATCTTATTACACAAAGAATCATAAGCTACTGGAATTATTATTACCGATGGGACTATTCGAAAGAGATTTATGTTGGGTTTGATTTAATTAAGTATTACACAGATTGTATAGAATCATAGAGAGCGAAAAGTAATTGGATTATCAGATTTTTATAAATAAATGGATACTCTAAATTCACTACTCTTATAAAAGAAGAATATAATGTATTAGTGTATTTCGAAGAAGATTCACTAAGTTACTATTACTTTAATGAAATAAATCGCTTGCTAAAACTCGATGGTTTATTGTAAGGTAGTTCCAAAACAGGCAGCTAGATGACTGTTCTAAAAGTAAAAGGGGTTGGGTTAAAACTATGAACAATTCAAGCAACCAATTGATTGATAATGCGGAAGTAGAAGGTAGGAACGCAACAGGGGGTAAGTATAGTATAGAAAATTTTAAAGATGTAGTTTTGAAAAAGATTCCCTTACCTAACTGTGACCAAACTCTTCAAATCGAGCCTGTACTGTCGGAAGATGGATGGGCAAAAGCAATATGGACAATAGATGAAAAATTCGTCAATGGTATTGGCGTCACAATGGGTGGATTTGTTGCTGCAGCTACAGATACAATGATGGCTTATGCAATAGCAACTGAACTAAAGCAAGGCCAATCGTTTACTACAATTGATTTACATACCACATTTTTCCGACCGGTAGTTCCTGGTATAGCTGAGGTTGTCGCTAAAGTAGAAAGAAAAGGAAATAGAACAGCATATCTTACAGCAGAGGTAGTCCAAAATGATAAAAAATGTTGTAACAGTATCTCTACTATAATGATTTTAGATTAAAAAAGCGTAAAAGAGGAAATTAATATAGTAATCACCGTACTTAAAAAAGACTTTTAAAAGGGGGAGTGCTATCTTGTACAAGAAAGCTATTTTAGGAGTTTTATCAATATTAACGGTTATATTAAATATTATTTTTTTCTTTAGTATAAGAGGTCCAAATGCAAATCTAACTTTAGGTGTCTGTGTGTTTACTGTACTATCAGTGCTTGGGATAATTTTTGCTATAGCATCAAAAAAACTTTGGTTCATAGTATCAGGAGTGTTATTAAATAGCGCTGTTTTGGTTTTGTCATATTTCCTTTTAATTGCGATAGGCATTAGTGAATCATAAATTATGAAAAAATGTTTACAGTGTTACGTTCAAATATATCTGAATAAATAAAATTATCAGGAGACTCTTATGAGACTATTAGCATTATGTGATATATCGGAAGAAAAAGTTAAAGATTTTTTAAAGAAACAGTGGGGCAGCACAGAAATGGTTATTTCTTCTGGCGTTTTTGATTGTAGTAAGCTTGATGGTTTTGCTGTTGTAAATGATAAAGATCAAATCACTGGTTTAATTACCTACTATATGACTGAGAAAGAATGCGAAATAATTTCATTAGATAGTTTAGAAGAAAAGAAGGGGATAGGCACTTTATTGGTGGCTAGAGTGGAAGAAGAAGCTTTAGAAAATAAATGTACCCACGTAAAACTTATAACTACAAATGATAATTTATTAGCCATGAAATTTTATCAAAAAAGAGGATACTATCTAGCAGAATTATTAAAGAATGCTGTCGAAACTGCGAGAAAGATTAAACCACAGATTCCTTTTACAGGATACAATGATATACCAATTAGAGATGAAATCGTTTTAGAAAAGTTATTAAATAATGTGAGGCACAATTCAATTATATGAATTGTGCCATATTTTTTGTTAAAGATGGTTTAGATATTAGCTTTGTAAAAAGAGTGAACAATTATTCAGCTTATTGCCCTATTTGTTTGCTCGTTCACGGGCTTCTGATCCAAGGTTGTAGCATTCCGAATGACAGAAGGTCTCATAAGAATAGAAACAGTTAATATAAGTAGAAAGCTTGAGCCAAATAAAATCCAAGGAGCAGGAAGAACATCATAAAGAAATCCAAATAAAATCATGGCGGCTGGCATTAATGCCATAGCCATTGTTTCTAAAATAGAAAACACACGCCCTTTGTAATCATCATCGATTAGCCTCATCATAAGAACTTGCAGCGGCGTATTTATTAATGGTAATAAAGCACCATTTAGTAAAGATAGGGATGCATAAAACGCAAACATTCCTTCATAGGGGAGAGGAACAAGCAATGGTAGGGTTACCAATGACATTAAAATGCCTAATCCAGCAATGCCCCTTTTTGAAATGATAAGTGGTGATTGAAATTCCTTCCTTGCAGCTAAATATCCAGAGATGAACAGCATCCCGGCTGCCATAGCGCCTTCAATGAAACCAAAGTGAGAAGAAATGATTTTTAATTTCTCTATAAGTAAGAATGAATAACCTACTTGAAGCGCACCCATGAAAAAGTTTATAAGAAGAGCAGTCCATATGATGGCCATTAAAATGGGCTGAAGCCGTATATAAGAAATTCCATCTTTAATGCTGGCAAACATGGATTCTTTAGCAACTGTAGATTTTTCTACATTTCGATTTGCGAAAAGTGAAAAATTCATCGTTGATTCAATGATCGCGCCAAGTAATGAAGCAACTCCATAGATTGCAAGAAAGAAAGGTATAGATACAGCTCCGTATAACACTCCACCAATCGCAGGGCTTGCAACAGCTGCCATAGAAGAAGCCATTTGGTTTAAAGACATCGCCTTTTGAATTCGCTTTTCATCGACTAACCCAGTAATTGATGAAGTAAAACCAACGCTGGAAAAAGTAGATGCAATGGACAGAATAACAGTCGTAATATAAATTGCTGGTAAAGATAAAGTATAAAAAAGGCTATAGAGCAGCAATCCAAAAATAGCTACAGTGGAAACAAGCTGGGCTGCTATAACAATTACTTTCCGAGAATAAGTGTCTGCAATATAACCTGCAAAAGGTCCGATTAATGTTCGCGGTAGGATATTACAAATCAGATTAGTTGCAAAACTAGAAGCAGAGCCTGTCATTTTCAAAATATAAAAACTGATTGCAAATGCGTAGACTTGAGCTCCAAAAGTGCTGATCATCTTGCTAGCAGTAAATGTCCACAAATGGTAGGTAGCTTTTTTCAATTTCAAACCATCGTTCAAATTATTCAATCCTTTCTGAAAGTTTAATTTAATTAAACAAAGGATATCACAATTGACCTTTCATTTAAAGTGAAAGTTTAATATAATTAAACTAGTAAAATATAATAGGAGCTGAATCGCATGAATACTCTTGGCGAACGTATCCGCAATCTTCGTAAAAAACATCGATTAACATTAGAAGCATGTGCTGGAGACCAAATGACTAAGGGAATGCTTAGCTTAATCGAAAATAATAAGGCAAATCCATCTATCGAAAACTTACAATATCTAGCGCGACGATTGGAAGTTGAAATATCGGAATTATGGGGAGAAATAAGCATTCAGGAATTTCAGGAGTTATTGCACGAAGGAGAGCAACTCTTAAAAGAACAAGTTAAACCGGATTATAATGCTTGGATTGAGAAGATCAAGCCATTCTTACCAAAGCTTACACAAGGGTATGAGGCAGCAAGGCTGCTTGAGATTTACAGTCGAATTCTTCATTATCTGCAATTAGAGGGATGGCAGGATACAGCAGATCGAGCATCAGCTATTTATGATGATCTAAATATTACTGCTAGGCAAGCAGGCATGGTGTTGTTTCGTGTGAATGTATTATTTGCCCAACATCAGTATCAGGAAGCATTACAAAAATTATTGAATGAGCGCATGCTGATAGAGCGGCAAGGTGATTATATCGATGCACTTACAAAACTGGATTTAGATTATTATGAAGCTATTATGCGATTTGCAGTAGGGGATTCAAAAGAAGCTATTCGTGTCATGAATAAAGCAATTCATTATTCAAAAAAAGAGCGTATTTTTTATCGAATTGACCATTTATACAGATTAGCTGCATATCAGGCAATGAATGATAAAGATCAAGAAGCTTTTTATTATTATGAAAAGAAGCTACAGCAATACAGCGATTTTGCGGAAGATAACATTACGAAGTGGATTTTATGTTTTATTCAGATTCATTATGTAATAGACAATGATAAGGATTATACTAAAGCGTTAGAACTTATTAACAATGCGCTAGTTGAGCATGTTATGGATGAAGTATCGTTAGACTTTTTACGTATTGAAGAAGGAAAAGCATTATATGGTTTACAGCGCTATGAAGAAGCAATTGAAGTATTTAAAGGAGTTTGCATTCATCATTCCATTCACCATCCGTTTGATCTCTCAATACTGTATGTTAAAGATGCCTATAGGGCCTTATGTGAGCAGGTTATTGGAAACGAAAAAATAGCAAAGCAACTGGTAAAAATAGCGAAACAAAATATGCAGCTAATGCCTGATTCACCATATAAAGAATTTGTTGAAACCGTTTATTATCAAATCAATAAAGAGAATATATAAGAACAGAGAAGTGCACACTCTAACTATTTTCACAAGAATCGTTAGGGGGTGCTTTTTAAATAGAAGTGGGGCAACGTAAAATACGATAAATAGTCTTTTACTTTAAGGTTATCAACTAAACGAGAGAATTTACGAATAAGGTAGAAATTACTAACTGTTTACTAGACTTGAATTATCTGTTATGTTATATTGAAAATACAGTAAATAGTAAATTTTCTGAATTAAATTTAGTTAGCTAGTTGTAGGTGAAGGTTAAATGACAAAGCAATCGGTGAAAGAAAGAATTCTTGAAACAGCGTTAGATTTGTTTCATGAGAAAGGTTACCACGGCGTCACAATTGACAAAATAGTCGAAGCAGCACAGACATCAAAAGGCGGCTTTTATCATAATTATAAATCGAAAGACGCTCTTCTCTACGAGATACACGATGTTTTTATTTCCGTTGTCTTGAAAAAAACAAAGGAAGCTTATGATACGCATGAAACGCCGATTGAAAAAGTGGTAGCAATGTTGTATGCGTTTACATATGTTTTTGATTACTATCAACGGCATATTACTGTCTTCTATAACGAAGGAACGTATTTGCCGGATGAATACAAGGAGGTTATAAACGAAAAACGAACTGAATATCAGAAGCTAATTGAGCAAGTCATTAGTGATGGGGTAGAATTTGGTTCATTCCGAAAAGAAATTTCAACAAGTATGACCACAATGGCAATCATCGGTCTTGTCAACTGGACATATAAATGGTACAGGCAGAACGGACCAATGACAATGCAGCAAATCACATCTTATTTTAACGATATAATTCTACGGGGAATTGTAACAAAGGAAGGCTACGAAGAAGCATTAAAACAACAACTTTTGATTATTGAATAAGGGGATTTTCATTTTCTGTTTTACAAACCGACTAGTCGGTCTATACACAAGGGGGAAATAAAGATGAACTTTGAATTAACAAAAGAACAACGTATGATCCGTGATATGGTACGAGATTTTGCAAAAGCTGAAATTGAGCCATATGCTCGTGAACTAGATGAAACCCATTCATTTAGAAAAGAGAGCTTCGACAAAATGGGCGAATTAGGATTGCTCGGTATCCCATTCCCAGAAGAATATGGTGGGGCAGGCGGAGATATTGTTTCATATGCATTAGCAGTTGAAGAAATCGGACGTGCTTGCGGCGGTACTGGTTTAAGCTATGCAGCTGCAGTTAGCCTTGGCGCTACGCCTTTTTATAATTTTGGAACAG
The DNA here is from genome assembly GCF_059759115.1 of Rummeliibacillus sp. GQ308. Taxonomy (NCBI): domain Bacteria; kingdom Bacillati; phylum Bacillota; class Bacilli; order Caryophanales; family Caryophanaceae; genus Rummeliibacillus; species Rummeliibacillus sp. GQ308. The sequence goes on from NZ_JCAXDQ010000001.1 coordinate 1,163,254, forward strand.
AAGAACAAAAACAAGAATTTTTAGTTCCGATGGCACAAGGTAAAACACTAGGTGCATTTGGATTAACGGAGCCGAATGCTGGATCAGATGCTGGAGGAACACGTACACGTGCCTATATAGATGGGGATGAATGGGTAATCAACGGAGAGAAATGTTGGATTACTAATGCGGAGTATTCCCGACAAGTAGTTGTTACAGCTGTTACAGGCCAAAATGAGAAAGGCAGAAATATTATTACTGCTATTATTGTGCCAACAAACACACCGGGTGTTACGATTCGTTCAAATTATCAAAAGATGGGTGTACGTGCATCTAATACATGCGAAATTATTTTAGAAAATGTGCGTGTACCAAGAGAGAATGTTCTAGGCGATGAGAAAAAAGGATTTGGCCAATTTTTAAATACATTAGACGGCGGCCGCATTTCTATTGCCGCATTATCAGTCGGCATTGCGCAGGCTGCATTTGAAAAAGCGCTAGCTTATTCTAAAGAACGTACACAATTCGGTCAATCCATATCCAAATTCCAAGGCATTAGCTTCAAATTGTCTGATATGGCAATGGAAATAGAACTTGCACGAAACATGGTTCTAAAAGCTGCTTGGTTAAAAGATAATGGTAAACCATTTAAAAAAGAGGCGGCATTTGCAAAACTCTTTGCTTCAGAGATGGGCTTTAGGACGTGTAACAAAGCCATCCAAATTCACGGTGGTTATGGTTACATGGCAGAATATGATGTTGAAAGACATCTGCGTGATATTAAGCTGATGGAGATTGGGGAAGGTACTTCTGAAATCCAACGAGTAGTCATATCTCGCTTGTTAGGCTGCTAAATTATCATAAAAGAGAATAAAGGGGGATTATGATGGCAGAACTTGTTTACCAAACGATAGGCGAATTATTGGATGAAAAAACTGCACTACTTCCACAAAATGAAGCGCTCGTATATGCAGATAGAGATATCCGCATGACTTACGCTGAATTTAATGACCATGCGAATGGCGTCGCAAAAGCATTAATGGCGATTGGGTTAGAAAAGGGAGATCATTTTGCCGTCTGGACAACAAATGTGCCAGAGTGGCCAGGTTTGCAGTTTGGCTCTGGAAAGATGGGTGCACCACTTGTAACTGTGAACACAAATTACCGTTCACAGGAGCTTGAGTACCTTCTGAAACAGTCTGATTCACGCGCGATTATTTTAATCGATCATTATCGCGACTATTCCTTTATTGAAACTATTTATGATATTTGCCCAGAACTCAAAACAAGTGAACCTGGAAAACTCCAAAGTGAAAGTTTGCCGTATTTAAAAACTGTTGTTGTCATTAGTGATCAAAGCTATCCCGGCACATATTCATATGATGAATTTTTGGCCAAAGGCAATGAAATAACAGATGAACAACTGTTAGAGCGAAAGAATTCTCTCTCTTATGAAGATGTCATTAATATTCAATATACATCTGGCACAACTGGTTTTCCAAAGGGTGTTATGCTGACGCATTCTAATTTGATTAACAATGGGATTAATATTGCAGAATGTATGAAGTTAACACATGAAGACAGACTCTGTATTCCTGTGCCATTTTTCCACTGTTTCGGTTGCGTAATCGGTACGCTCGCCATTACATCTGTCGGCGGTACAATGGTTCCTGTACAGGAATTTCATCCTGAAACAGTTCTCCGAACGGTTGAGAAAGAAAAGTGCACAGCTCTTCATGGCGTACCGACAATGTTTATTAGTGAACTCAATTTGCCGAATATTCATGAATTTGATCTTTCTTCACTTCGTACAGGTGTTATGGCAGGGTCTAACTGTCCAATTGAAGTCATGAAAGGTGTCATAAATGTGATGGGCATGGAAGATGTAACAATTTGTTACGGACAGACAGAATCATCTCCTGTTGTTACACAGACAAGGATTGAGGATCCTATTCAATTAAAAGTAGAGACAGTCGGTCGTGCATTGCCTAATGTGGAAGTAATTATCGCTAAACCAGGCACCAACGAAGAATTGCCGCGTGGAGAACAAGGTGAAATTTGTGCCCGTGGTTATGTTGTTATGAAAGGGTATTACCAAAATCCAGATGCTACACATGAAGCAATCGATGAAGATAACTGGCTTCATACAGGTGACCTGGGAACAATGGATGAAAATGGCTACCTACGTGTAACAGGTAGATTGAAAGATATGTTTATCCGTGGTGGGGAAAATGTTTACCCACGCGAGATAGAAGAATTTTTATATCAGCATCCAAAAGTACTTGACGTACAAGTTGCGGGTGTACCGGACGAAAAATACGGTGAAGAAGCAGCAGCTTGGGTTATTTTGAAGGATGGTCAAATAGCAACAGAAGAGGAGATTCGCACATTTTGTGATGGCAAGATCTCCAGACATAAAATACCGCGGTATATTTTCTTTATTGACGAGTATCCGATGACGGCGTCCGGAAAAATTCAAAAATATAAACTAAGAGAACAATTCAACGCACTCTCTCAATCAATTAACTAGGGGGGCTTCAAATGTTTAAAAAAGTACTAATTGCCAATCGTGGAGAAATCGCAAGGCGAATTATTAGAACATGCCAAAAACTTGGAATTGAAACTGTAGCTGTTTATTCAGAAGCAGATGCGAATAGTTTATATGTTTCTGATGCAACTGAGAGCTATTGTATAGGCAAGCCGCCGGTAGCCCAGAGTTATCTAAATATCGATGCAATTGTTAAAGTAGCAAAGGAATCAGGCGCAGAAGCAATTCATCCAGGATACGGATTACTTTCTGAAAATGCCGCGTTTGCTAAGCGTGCGGAAGAAGAAGGACTGGTATTTATCGGACCTTCCTCAGACGTCATTGCTGCAATGGGCAGTAAATTAGAAGCGCGTAGAACAATGGAAAAAGCGGGTGTACCGATTGTAGATGGTGTGAATGATCCACTAAAAGACGCTGAAGAAGCTGTCGAAATTGCCAATAGAATGGGCTACCCAGTGATGTTAAAAGCATCAGCTGGGGGAGGCGGTATAGGAATGCAGCTTGTTCATACCGAAGTAGAGCTCCGCCAAGCATTTGAGGGAAATCAAAAGAGAGCGCAAAGTTTTTTTGGGAATGGGCAAATGTTTATCGAAAAATTCATCGCTGATCCACATCATGTAGAGGTGCAAATTTTGGCAGACCAGCATGGAAATACTATTCCGGTATACGAACGGGAATGTTCCATTCAAAGACGTCACCAAAAAGTCCTAGAGGAAGCTCCATCTCCATTTATCTCAGAAGAGACAAGAGAAAAAATGCTTGAGGCTGCAGTAAATGCAGCAAAGACCATCCAATATACTAATGCAGGAACGATTGAATTTTTAGTAGATAAGGATCAAAACTTCTACTTTTTAGAAATGAATACACGATTGCAGGTTGAACATCCAGTCACAGAAGAAATTACGGGGTTAGATTTAGTTGAGGAGCAACTGAAAATTGCCTATGGTGATGTATTAAACATTTCAAAAGACGATATTGTAGCCAAGGGTCATGCAATTGAAGTGCGCATTTATGCGGAAAATCCAGTAACTTTCTTCCCTTCTCCAGGTACAATTACCAAGCTTGTATTACCAGAGGGTGAAGGTATTAGACACGAGATTTCAATCCAAGAGGGAAGTGAAGTTACACCATTCTACGACCCTATGATCGCAAAATTGGTTGTGTTTGCAGGTAATCGTTTAGAAGCTTGTGAAAAGCTAGAGGAAGCACTTGAAAAATATGTAATTGAAGGAATTCAAACAAATATTCCAATGCTTTTAGATATAGTGAAAAATGAACAGTTTAAAAGTGGAATAACGACTACTAAATTTGTAGAAGAACATTACTTAAAAGAAACAGTTGGAAAGTCTAAATAAAAAAATAGAGAGGGGGGCACATAGAAATCCAGAACTTTGCCTTCGTTCACTAGGAGTGTACCACCTCTCTATCTACTATTTTAATCGGAGGGATTTATGATGACAACAGTAAAAGCAAGTATGGCAGGAACAGTGTGGAAAATTTTGGTTTCAGAAGGAGAGCGCGTGGAAGCAGGACAGGATGTTGTCATCCTGGAATCAATGAAAATGGAAATTCCCATAGCAGCAGAAGAAGCTGGAATAGTGAAAAATGTAATCGCTGCGGAAGGTAATTTTATTAACGTAGACGACGACTTATTGGAGATTGAGAATGATTAAACTTCCATCAAGCGTCCAAGTGAAAGAAGTTGGTCCACGCGATGGTTTACAGAATGAAAAAACACTTATTAATACAAATGACAAGATTGAACTGATAGATCGCTTAAGCGAAACAGGACTCAATTATATTGAAGTAACAAGCTTTGTCCATCCAAAATGGATTCCGCAGCTAGCTGATGCAGTAGAAGTTTTAAAAGGAATTAAGCGTAAAAAAGGAATTACATATGGTGCTCTCGTGCCGAATAGCAAAGGATTAGAACGTGCAATAGAAGCTGACATTGATGAAGTAAGTATCTTTATGTCTGCTAGCGAAGGGCACAATAAAGCAAACATTAACAAGTCGATTGTTGAGACTTACCCTGTGTTAAAGGAAGTAGCAGAAGGCGCCCTTGCTGCAGGGAAAACTGTTCGAGGCTATATCTCAACTGTTATTGCTTGCCCATATGATGGATTGGTTTCTCCAGTCCAGGTCGCAAGGGTTGCGGAGAAGCTATTTGAAATGGGCGTCTCAGAAATTTCACTGGGTGATACGATTGGAGTAGGTGTTCCTACTCAGGTTGATGCTCTCTTAGAAGAAATGACCCGCCATTTTAGTACAGATCAATTAGCGATGCACTTCCATGATACTCGAGGGATGGCCTTAGCTAATGTAATGGCAAGCCTTGCACATGGCATTCAAAAGTTTGACAGCTCTATAGGGGGGCTTGGTGGATGCCCATATGCACATGGGGCATCAGGAAATGTTGCCACTGAGGATTTACTATATTTGCTCGAAGGCATGGGTATTCAAACGGGGATTCAGCGAGAAAAAATTGTACAAACTGCATTGTATGTGGAAGAAAAATTGGGGAAACCATTACATTCTAAATTAGTAGCAGTAGCGAGAGGAGAGGAGAATCATGGCGGAGTATGTAAAGCTTGAGGTTGAAGCAGGCATCGCCACCATTCTGTTCAATAGAGCTGAGGCAGCGAATGCCTTATCTCGAAAGATGCTACAAGAAATCAACGATGTATTGGATGAAGTTCAATACAATCCGTCTGTACGTGTGGTGATTGTTTCAGGAAAAGGTCAGAAAGCATTTTGTGCAGGGGCAGATTTGAAAGAGCGGCACGGTATGACGGAGATGGAAACAAAACAAACAGTGGCCCTTATTGGCCAAACCGTCTCTCATTTTGAGTCCATTTCTAAGCCTGTTATTGCAGCTATCAATGGGGTAGCATTTGGTGGTGGGCTTGAATTAGCCCTTGCCTGTGATTTGCGCATTGCTAGCAGTGCGGCAAAGCTTGGCTTAACTGAAACTTCATTAGGTATTATTCCAGGAGCTGGCGGTACACAGCGTTTACCTCGATTGATTGGTGTTGGGAAAGCAAAAGAATTAATATACACAGCTCGCCGTCTAACTGCAGAGGAAGCAAAGGACTATGGAATAGTGGAATATGTAGAAGAACCGGACAATGTATGGGTTAAAGCTGTAGCACTTGCGAAAGAAATAGCCAAAAATGCTCCACTTTCTTTGGAACAAGCCAAAACAGCGATAAATCATGGGATGCAAACAGATATTGCTACAGCATTGCAAATTGAATCACTTGCCTATAGCAGATTGCTTCCCACTGAAGACCGTTTAGAAGGGTTAAAGGCTTTCCAAGAAAAACGAACACCTGTTTATCAAGGAAAATAAGGGGGATGACAGAAATGGCGGAACTAACAACACGCTCTAAACATGATGAGATGAAAGAGACGATTCAAAAAGGTGGAAACGAAAAGTATCATGCGAAAAATAGTGAACAAGGAAAACTCTTTGTGCGTGAACGTCTTGAGTTACTATTTGATGATGGTATATTAGCTGAAGATGGAACGTTTGCCAATGTTTTAGCGAAAGATTTGCCGGCAGACGGTGTGGTTACAGGCATAGGAAAAATCCATGGACGTACGGTTTGTGTTATGGCTAATGATTCAACAGTCAAAGCTGGCTCATGGGGGGCCCGTACTGTTGAAAAAATCATCCGAATTCAAGAGACTGCCGAAAAACTAGGCGTACCGCTATTTTATTTAGTCGATTCAGCAGGCGCGAGGATTACAGATCAGCTTGAAATGTTCCCAGGAAGAAGGGGAGCAGGACGTATTTTTTATAACCAAGTCAAACTATCCGGACGCATACCGCAAATCTGCTTGTTATTTGGTCCGTCAGCAGCAGGCGGAGCATATATTCCTGCGTTTTGTGATATCGTGGTCATGGTTGAAAAGAATGCTTCCATGTATTTAGGATCGCCTCGGATGGCTGAGATGGTTATTGGGGAAAAAGTAGACTTAGAAACAATGGGCGGAGCAAAAATGCACTGTACAACATCTGGATGTGGCGATGTTTTAGCAAAAACAGAACAAGAAGCAATTGCCTACGCACGCCAATATATTTCTTATTTTCCTGATAACTTTAAAATTAAACCGGTAATAGAAGAGCCTAAACTGCCAGCGAACTTTGAAAAAACGATTGAAGAGATTATTCCTGCCAATCAGAATGTACCATTTAATATGTATGACCTGATTGACCGAATTGTTGATGAGGGATCGTTCTGTGAAGTGAAAAAGCTTTTTGCTGCGGAGCTTATTACAGGTCTTGCGCGAATTAACGGCCAATCAGTCGGTATTATCGCTAACCAACCGAGAGTTAAGGGTGGTGTCTTATTCCATGATTCAGCGGATAAAGCGGCAAAATTCATCCAACTTTGCGATGCATTCCATATACCGCTTTTATTCTTAGCCGACGTACCAGGGTTCATGATTGGTACTCAAGTGGAGAAGCTGGGCATTATTCGCCATGGCGCAAAGATGATTTTTGCAATGAGTGAAGCAACAGTTCCAAAAGTAACTGTCATCGTTCGTAAAGCATATGGTGCTGGTTTGTATGCAATGGCTGGTCCAGCATTTGAGCCAGATGCGTGCATCGCCTTATCTACTGCCCAAATTGCTGTAATGGGTCCAGAAGCAGCTGTAAATGCAGTCTATGCGAATAAAATCGCACAGTTACCAAAAGAAGAGCAAGCTGCATTTATTGAAGAAAAGCGCAATGAATATCGCGCTGAAATTGATGTTTATCGTTTAGCATCTGAGCTCATAATTGATGATGTCATACAACCAAATGAGTTGCGGGCTACATTAGAAGCTAGATTCGAAGCCTATAAAACGAAAGATATATCATTTACAGAACGTAAACATGGGGTTAGACCAGTTTAAAGAAACGAACAAAGCAACAGAACAAAACTAAGGCGAAATGCATTTTTCATGCATTTCGCCTTTTGCTATGCCTTCTATTAATGATTAAAGATATTTTGCATATTTGCCTAATAATTCTTTTGTTTTCTTCTTGCCTAGAATTTCTTCCACTTCTTTCAGGACTTTATCCGGAATTCCTGTCAGGACCCATTGAAACGAAAATTTTGAAAGAAGTGGGCGCAGTTTTTGTATTTCTTTTTTCGAAAGTGGAATCTGATGAACTTTGGCATATTCAGCAAGCTCCTTATCCGTTTTTCGATTCATCTCACTAATTAATGCTAAATAATCCATTCGCTTATCCCCTTTAATGTAATTGTCTTTACAAAGCACCTTCAATTCGCTATACTATTTGACATAAATCGTAATGATTATGAATTAGAAAGAAGTGAGGCTAATTGAAACAGCCATTAATAGAACTAGAAGATGTTTCGTTTCAGTATGAATATCAGGAAGTGTTACATAATATATCGCTTGTTGTGCGAGAAGGCGACTTTCTTGCGTTGCTTGGTCCAAATGGCTCTGGCAAATCTACACTGCTTAAAATTATCTTGGGCCTATTAAAGCCTACAAAGGGCTCTGTAAAACTGTTCGGGGAAAAGAGTACATCATTTAAACATCGAGAGTGGATCGGTTATGTGTCGCAAAAATCGAATTCATTTAATGCGGGTTTCCCAGCAACAGTAAAAGAAGTAGTAGCAAGCGGCCTAACTAAAAAAATTGGATTGTTCAAAAGACATCTTCCCAATAAAGAAGAGCGAGTGTTCGAGGCATTGCATGCTGTAGGCATGGAACAATTTGCAAATCGTAATATAGGCGAGCTTTCAGGAGGCCAGCAACAACGTGTATTTATAGCACGGGCACTGATTGCAGAACCAAAACTGCTTATTCTAGATGAGCCAACTGTCGGAATAGACTACGAAAATGTACAGTCATTCTATGATATGCTCTATCATTTAAATGAGGAACTGCGAATTACAATGATTTTGGTAACACATGATGTGGACACACTGACGGATACGATCAGCCATGTTGCATGTTTAAACAAAACGATTCATTTTCATGGCTATAAAGATAACTATGATTCGATATCAGCAGATCAGCGTAATGAATGGTATGGCCATTCGGTACGCCAACTTCCTCATATGAAGAAGGAGAATAAATAATGATTTCATCTATATTGCATTATGATTTTTTACAAAATGCATTTCTGTCAGGCATGATTATTGGCGTAATCGCTCCGTTATTAGGAGTTTTCATTGTAGTACGTCGATTATCTGTAATTGCAGATGCGTTAAGCCATGTAACTTTAGCCGGAATAGCTGGAAGCTTATATCTCAGCCAAACATTCTCAGCATTGGCTTTATTAAATCCGATTTATTTAGGAATTCTGTCTGCTGTCGGCGGTTCAATGGTAATTGAACGTTTACGTCGTTTATATAAGCATTTTGAAGAATTGGCTATTCCTATTATTATGTCGGCTGGCCTTGGTGTTAGTGCAATCTTTATTTCTCTTGCACAAGGTTTTAGTACTGATTTATTCAGTTATTTATTTGGATCTGTATCAGCTGTAAGTAGACAGGATCTTTGGGTAGTCCTATCGATCGCTATTTTAGTAGTTGTTTTTGTTTATTTCTTTTATAAAGAGCTATTTGTTTTATCATTTGATGAGGAATATGCGAAAGCAAGCGGACTTCCTGCAAAATGGATTCATTTTCTTTTTATGATTGTGACGGCATTAGTCATTGCAGCAAGTATGCGGATTGTCGGAATTTTACTGGTGTCATCACTTATTACATTGCCAGTGGCTGCAAGTCTCCGCATTGCCAAAGGATTTAAACAAACGATTTTCTTTGCAATTTTGTTTGGGGAGTTGGCTGTTATGATTGGTTTGATTTCAGCCTTCTATTTAAACTTGGCACCAGGCGGAACAATCGTAGTGACATCTATCTTCATTTTACTATTCGTCATTGTCGGAAAGAAAGCTGCTATAGCTATTCGTGCGAAAAAGAGTTAAGGAGGCATTCTCATGAATATATCGAAAGCATGGGATATTCTGAAGGAAAGTGGCTACAAAAAAACGGATAAACGTGAACAGATTTTAGACATGTTCACGAAAACGGGTAAATATTTAACTGCAAGAGATTTGTTGGATGTGATGAAGAAGGATTATCCTGGCATGAGCTTTGATACTATTTATCGCAATCTAGCAACATTTGTGGATCTAGGTATACTGGAAGAAACCGAGCTTAATAGTGAACGTCACTTCCGTATGCAATGTGAAACCGAACACCATCATCACCATTTCATTTGTATGGTATGCGGCAATATTAAAGAAATTCACCTTTGCCCAATGGATATGTTACAAGAACAGTTGCCTGGTTATGAAATTGATAGTCATAAATTTGAAATTTACGGAAAATGTCCCGAATGTGTAGCGGAAAGCCTGTCATAACAAGGTTGACAGGCTTTTGTTGTTTTATATTTATTAATTTCCCTAATTTCCCTAATTTCCTAATCTATTATCCTCTTTCAGCACTAACTATTCGTTGCATTGAACATAAAGGCCTTTACCTTCAGACCATTCTGCATAGTAAACTTTTTTAATATCCTCGTAGCCTTCTTTTTTTAATAGTTTAATGACCCATTGTTCATTCTTTCTAATTTGATTTAATGTTCTATTTACGATTTGCCCCTCGTCAATAAGCAGGCGAGGCAATGTATCAGTCGTTACTTGATCGGATGAATCCTTCTTCATTACACTAATTTGACCTCCGGGTTCCAAAATCACATATTTTACTTCTCTAATAGAAAAAATCCCTTGCTGACGAAGCAAGGAAAGCAATTGTTCAGTTTCCATTTTATTTTTCTTTAATTCTTTTATATCTAAGACACCTTTATTTATAAGAATTGATGGTTCTCCTTTAATAAACGGACGTAATTTATCATATTTCCTAACAGCAAGATTTGTCATAAAGCTCAGTACAGTCCATAAAATAATTGCATAGAGAAAATGCCATACCTGTACCTTGCTATCATAAAGAGTTTCTTCAAGGATACCTCCCAGCATCAATAAAAAGACTATATCGAAAGGAGTAACTTCAGAGAGTTCCTTTTTTCCCATTAAGCGAATTACTATCATAAGTGCTATAAAGCCTAGAATAACTTTAAGTGTAATAGTTAATATCATCTTTTTCTCACACTCCTAACTTAATCTTTAAATACCCTAAGATAAGTTTAATTATTCTTCATTCGTTTTATAATTCGTTTTTGAATAAACCAGTACGTTGCGAGAATTATAGGTATAAACATTAACGTTATTGGTATCTGAAATACTGTCCAAGAAGAAGGGGCATAGTGTTTAATTTGAAATGCATTTTCAACTGTTTTAAGATATGATTCCTTGTATTCATATTGCACTATCCATTGATCATCTGCCATAGCTACTGTACCAATATCATAATTATTTGGAATGATTGGTTGTGTAATCTTTCCTTTTTCTCCGATAATAAGTTTTGCTTGTGAATAGTCAATAGGGTAAGTATACGTCGGACCTTCTTTCAATACTGTATTATCCTCTATATTCTGCTCTGAAAATACTGCTAGAAATTTTAATTTACCTTTATATTCTTGGAAAACATCTTGAAGTGCTTTAGTATCTATGTGTGAACTATCTGTTAATAGTGAGAAGGATTTTTTCATGATTTCATGTTGTTCTTGGTCTATTAGTTGTACTTTTTCTTTCTCGCGATTAATCTGTGTAAATACACCTACAGAGTTTATAAAAAAACCTAAAGTAATAATAAGTGTAATCCAAAACGAATAACCTGAAAATTTCATGAATCTGTTCTGAGCATTAAAATAGCGCGCTAATTTTTGAAATGGTTTCTTTTGTTCTAAACGACTCGAGAATTCTTGTTGTTTCTGAATATCGATTTCTTTATGCATTTCTTCTAAAAGTTCTGCACATGATTTACAAGTGCTTATATGCTGTTCTATAAATCTTGAACTTTCCTCACTACATAGTTGGTCAATATAGGATGATGATAAATCATGCACTATAGGACATTCATTGTTCATGTACATTCACTCACTCTCTTTTAATTTTACTTTAGCACGATAAAAAGTAACTCTTGCCCAATTCTCATTTTTTTGATATATTTCTCCGATTTCTTTAAACGACAATGCACCTAGTATTCGAAGTAACACAATTTCTTTAAATGGCTCTTCTAACAAATGTATTTTCCGGTAAAGTGTAATTTTATTTTCACTTTCAATAATATTACTTTCTGCAGAGGGTATTTGATTCGTTAGGTAAGATGATTGCGGTTGTTTAACCTGCTTATCCACGTACTTATAGTATGTATACTTTGCAATTTGACAAAGCCAAATTGACATTTTGCATTTTCCATTATAACTATACGAACAGCCTGATAAAAAGTCTCTTGTGTCAGTTCCTCTGCAATGTCTGTATTACGGCATAAGACATATAAATATTTAAAAACTTGGTCGCCATATTTTTCATAAATTTCCGTTAACTCGTTCATATTTAACCTCCTTTCAACTCATATATCTAAAAAATCACCTTTTCGTTACAAAGATTTCGTAAAAATTTTTATTTCTACAAAGAGACGTTTTTTAAATTAGATATACAATACAATGAAAGCCTGTCTCGTATACGGAGACAGGCTTTTAAATTAAATAGAAGTTATATGATATTTTTAGCGTTCACAAGCTATTCCATCTCTATCTCTATCCAAATCACGGTTTTGTTTCATGGCTTTTTTGTAAATACTTGCGGAAACATATGCGCGTGAGTATTCATAAACTATGCTGCCATTGCGCTTGTGTACTGTATTTTTCGTTTTAGCCGAAACTTTCACTCCGTGAGCGTATTTTCCGTTAAAAGCGGTGCAATTTGAATAGATACTACGAGCTTGAACATTTTCATCATTTTTAGTGATTGTAGCACCAAAAAACGTTGTTGTTGCTAAAGCTGCAGCTATACCAATTTGTAGGGTCTTTTTCATTCGTTTTTACTCCTTCGAAATTATTCCTATTTATAATAAGTTATTTTTATGAATAAATCAAACTAAAATTTATAAATAATTTGAATTTTTATGTGCAAAAAGTATTGTTTAATAATAGTTCTACTAGGTAAATTTCTATTATAGTAGTGAATTAGAATGGAGTTAAAGGGAAGGGAAATGGAAAGGGCAGTATAAAACACAAAATGAAGCCGCACACATCCGAAGAGTGAGCGGCAATTAAATTAAGAGAATTGATCAAGCAAGAAAGCAATGAATAAACCACAGGCTGCAACCAATCCAGTAATTGGTCCGCTTTCTTCATAGGCTTCCGGCATCATTGTTGAAGCAATCATGGCTACTATACCGCCACCTGCAAATGCAGCAATTGCTGATTGGGTAGCAGCAGACACATCGTCTAAGAAGAAAAATCCTGCCCATGACGCAAATGTCGATATAGCTAAAACTGCAATCCATAACCAAATTATTTTCGCAGTTGAATAGTTGCTTTTTTTCATACCCGTAGTGCTTGAAAGACCTTCTGGGATATTACTGATAAAAATAGAGACAACTAGTAGGAAACTGACACTTTGCTGTCCGATGAGACTAGCGCCAATCATGATAGATTCAGGTATTGCATCCATAATAGTGCCTGCAAAAATAGCTAATCCGCTTGATGCTGCTAGATCACCTTGCGATCGTTTACGCTGAATCTTTCCTTTATTAGAAACCAAATAATCAAAAATAGTAAATACTATAGCACCCATTAAGAAACCAATTCCTGTTGCTTTTACACCACCATCATGAGCCGAATCCTCAAGCAATTCGAAAGTTGCGGCACCCATTAATACACCGGTCCCAAATGCCATAATAAAACCGATCCATTTATTTTTAATTGGTAAGAATAATGCGCCTAAAGCGCCTAGCAGGACAGCTGAACCTGACACTGCTCCCCAAAATGCGGCATGCCACATATTAACCACTCCTTTACTTGAGGACCAATACCCTGAACAATCAGGAATTGAAACAATCAAGACATAAAAAGAGCAACCATCTGCTGTTAAGCAGAAGATTGCTTTTGTAATTTTAAAATTATGGACCACTTATGTGTTAGCATCTTAAAATAGCTGTTTCTCCAATTGAAAATTTACTTAATCATCAAAAGGGAATTCAATAACATAACCTAAATTGATGTCGCACTCTTCCAGTATAGGGAGGGACAAAAGGACAAGGGCAGATATGACAAGACAATTTATTAATATTTTGGAAAGACCGCTTTTACGAGAAGCTTTAAAGATTGAGCAAATATATTGGATGAAGAAGAGGAATATAAAGCAATTCATAAATAAATTGAACAAATACTGCCAACTCATCATTACTTCCCACCACTTCCTTTTTGTTTTCTATATATAATATTATAGTGCAGTCTTTCAAAACAATAAAGTTTGAAACCTGCAAAATAAAAATTCTGTAAGCGCTTTTTCAATAGGTTTGCCAATCTTGTTACAACTTTAATCATAACCATCTTTTCTTTGGAATCTCTTGTATAATTAGGTACGACAAGTGGCAAAGGAAAGAGAGGGGCCTAATATGAAAATAATCAAAGTTGTTGTATGTATGCTAGCTGTTATAATGGTGCTTACTGGTTGTGGCGGAGAAGGAAAGTCTAAAGTAAATACTCGTGAAATTATTATCCCGAAAACCGAGTTTTATAAATATCTTTATATTCAAGGTGTAAATGATCAAGGGGTATCTACTGAAAAGACAGGCAAATTGATTAAAGAACCTGCAAAAGTACAAGACTTCATTCGAATGGTGAATCGGAGTGTTGTAATGGTACCCAAAACAGAAAAACAAGCATCTATAGTAAAGCAACTGGACAAGCATGGAAGCTATATTGTGGCACTTGGTGATACGGAAAAAATGGATAAATTAACTTATAAAATATATATGCTAAAAGATGGGACGCTTTTTTTCCAGGATACGATGAAAAAAGAAATGACATATATGTCTGTGAAAAAAGAACCTAAGAAGTTAGAGGAAATGAAAAAACTGCTAGGTGTAAAATTTTAAAAAGAGCGAAAGAACAATTGGTTTGTTCTTTCGCTCTTGTTTTGTTTAGATGCCGAACTCTTTTTTGACCCAGTTTTCTGCTTCAGTCCAATTTTGGACACGGATGACACCATCAGGGATCGTATCACGATTATATGGAGCATCGAAAAGTAAGACAGGTATCTTTAATTCCTCATGTATACGTACTGCATTATCATGCTTATCTTCCATGAAAAGATGGACGCCATGTTTCTTAGCTGCGATTACTTTATCTGTATTTCCAACTATTTCTAGTAAATCATAAGGAAGTAAGTTGGTTTTGAACCAGAGATCTGTAACCTCTCGAGAATTTTCCTCTCGTGCAGTTATAAAGTTTAGCATTACATCATTATGCCATTTTGAAAGAATTCGCTGAGCTTCGAGCTGGACTGGAGGATTGCTGTACATATTAAGTTCTTCTTTACGATACCAGTCATAGAAAGTTTGAGCATCTATATTCAATACTTTTGTTAAATCATATTGAGTGACATCATCTAATAATAAATTTCTGTTAAATGCTTTATTAATATGGGGCAATAGAAACTCTGGAGTTGTTACGGTACCATCTATATCTATGCCAAAACTATATTTCTTCTCCATAGTCAGTTCGCCCTCCAAACAGTTAAAGTTGCACATTCGCAGCTTTTTCTGCTGCTTGTTTTTGGTAATATTCTTCGGCTAAAATGTCAATTTCTTTTTTCAATTCTTCTACCATTGTTTCTTCAGGTACTTTGCGGACTGTCTTCCCGTGGCGGAATAATAAGCCTTCTCCACGCGCACCAGCAATACCAATATCAGCTTCACGTGCTTCGCCAGGTCCGTTTACTGCACAACCAAGCACAGATACTTTAATAGGAGCTTTGATTGTTTGCAAATATTCTTCTACCTCATTTGCGATGGAAATTAAATCAATTTCAATACGTCCGCAAGTAGGGCATGAAATCAAAGTCGGTATATTTGAAGCAAGCCCGAAAGATTTTAACAATTCTCTTGCTACTTTAATTTCTTCTACAGGGTCAGCGCTCAAAGAAATACGGAGTGTATTCCCGATTCCTTTTGAAAGGATAGCACCTAAGCCAGCAGCTGACTTGATAGTTCCTGAGAATAAAGTACCTGACTCTGTAATGCCTAAATGAAGCGGATAATCGAAAGCACGAGAGGCTTTTTCATATGCTTCTATCGCTAAATTTACATCAGAAGCTTTCATGGAAACGATAATATCATGGAAATCAAGGTCTTCTAAAATTTTTATATGGTGAAGAGCACTTTCTACCATACCGTCAGCAGTAGGGTAGCCATATTTATCAATGATTTTACGTTCCAAGGATCCAGCATTTACACCTATACGGATAGGAATACCTTTTGCTTTCGCTGCATTTACAACAGCTTCAACTTTTTCTTTACGGCCAATATTGCCGGGGTTAATACGAATTTTATCAACGCCAGCTTCAATTGCTTTTAATGCTAGTTTATAGTCAAAATGTATATCCGCTACAAGCGGTATATGAATTCGTTTTTTAATATCAGCTAATGCATTCGCTGCTCGTTCATCAGGACATGCAACACGGACAATCTGGCAGCCTGCTTCTTCCAAACGCAGTATTTCTGCGACAGTCGCTTCCACATCATGCGTTTTTGTCGTTGTCATACTTTGGATGATTACTTCATTGCTTCCGCCAATTGTTAAATCACCAACACGAACTTTCCGTGTATTCGAACGGTGCGTGATTTCATTCATGAATTACTCTCTCCTTCATAGGCTATTTAAAAAGCCTTACTGTACACTATTTTAGCAGTGTTCAAAAGGAAATGACAAGAGAGAAACATTGTTTACCTAGTTTGTGCAGTTGTTGTTGGCTTTTATACGATAAGGTAGAACCACTTGTTCGTTCTCTTTGAAGCTTTGCTTTAATAGATGGGGATTGAATTTATAGACCAATTCTAGACGATCCGCGAAATTCATATCTTCTGCAGGGTACAAGGCAAATAAAGATTCCCATGTATCGCCTAACGCTACGGTAACTTTAATAGTTTGGATTTCATCTGTTTTCGTACAAACTGGCTCTGGCTGGTTTTTATAAAAATCTGCTTTAGAAACAGTACCTTCAATTAAATCTACTTTTATAAAATAAGCACAAATAATAATAATCAGTGCCGAAACTAGTATTCTCATAAAAAATCCCTCCTTATCATCTACTATATGAATAAGAGAGAGATTCAGAACTATTTTTGAGGTTGATTTGGATATTTTGACGAAGCGATAAAGACGTATAGGAGTGTCAAAAGCGCTGTAAAGATGGTCATAATATAAGTATGTATCGGCAAGAATACAGATAATGTCGCAATAATTGTTGGTAATGTGACAGCTAGGGCGGCTGTACGCCAAATATGCCGATATTCGCCGCGTTTTTTACGGATAATTAATATTACCATTCCAGCCAAAGCGTAAATACTAATCTGAAGAAAGAGCGAGAATGAATTAATAAGGAATAACAGAATAAAGCTAGCGGGGTAGATGAGCCATTTCACTTCATTAAAGAATTCCTTCAATCCATTTATTTGACTGGTTTCTATACTGCTACCTGTTACAAATTGAATAAGTGAAACAATCGTAACAAAAAGGACCAGCATTAATACATACTGTATAACTTTGCCAATGGGCAACAATCTATATGCCGCTAGCTTTTTAGGGTGGAATAGACTATCTTTGAATAACTGCCAGTGTTTAATCTTCATATTCAATACCTCCAAAATTATAGTACCATGGAAGCGATTTAGATTCGACAATGCTTGGTGAAAATGCATGGATTTTTGGACAAAGGGTATAAGTGATTGTTTCTAAGAAGGGAGTTAATTAAATGGAATTTATATCATGGACATTAGTTATTGCGAGTTTTATTGTCGCCATGGTTGGTTTGGTATACCCAATCATACCATCGGTGTTATTTATATTTTTAGGATTCATCATTCATGGCTTGTTCCATTCATTTAGTGAATTACCATGGTGGTTCTGGGTGATTGAGGTTTTGTTTACTCTTTTATTATTTGGAGCAGATACATTAGCAAATGCATTTGGTGTGAAACGATTTGGCGGAAGTGAAGCAGGAATTTGGGGGAGTACCATTGGATTGCTTGTAGGCCCATTTGTTATCCCATTTGCAGGTATATTAATCGGTCCATTTATTGGTGCTGTGTTAGCAGAGCTGATTTTTAAGAGGACTTCTTTAAAAACAGCTTTTAAAGCAGGTATCGGATCACTTGTTGGTTTTCTTACTTCCGTTTTTACAAAAGGGGTTATTCAAATCATTATGATTATCATCTTTGTGATGGTTGTATAAGTATTGAGTGAAGGCTCAGTCAAAAGGCTGAATTCTATAAAAACAAGTGTCTAATGTTTGAACAACACTCTAATTTTTGATAATCTAGATTTGTAGTAATTATTACTTAATTTCAGGGAGGACTTTTATTATGGCATTCGAATTACCAAATTTACCTTATGCATTTGATGCATTAGAACCTCATATTGACGCAAAAACAATGGAAATTCACCATGACAAGCACCACAATACTTATGTTACAGGATTAAACGATGCTTTATCCGGTAAATCTGAATTCGAAGGTAAGTCTGTAGAAGAAATCATTGCTAACCTTGATGCAGTTCCAGAAGACGTACGTACAGCAGTACGCAATAACGGTGGCGGCCATGCTAACCACTCATTATTCTGGCAATTATTATCAGCTAACGGTGGCGGCGAACCAACTGGCGAATTAAAAGAAGCAATCGACGCTAAATTCGGCAGCCTTGATGCGTTCAAAGAAAAATTCGCAGCAGCAGCTAAAACTCGTTTTGGTTCTGGCTGGGCATGGCTTGTATTATCTAATGGAGAATTAGAAATCATGTCTACTCCAAACCAAGACTCTCCAATCATGGAAGGTAAAACACCATTATTAGGCTTGGACGTTTGGGAACATGCATACTACTTAAACTATCAAAACCGTCGTCCTGATTACATTTCAGCATTCTGGAATGTTGTAAACTGGGATAAAGTTGCTGAATTATACAAAGCAGCAAAATAATTCTGTTCTAATTGGAACAAAAAACACACCTACTACGTTTATGTAGGTGTGTTTTTTTATTACATAAGCATGATAAAAACACATATCAAATGGGCTAGCAATCAATTAATAGTTTTATGTTTTTTCAAAGGAAAAATGATATACTACTAGTTGTGAATGAAACCGGAAAGGAGGATCCCGTATTCGATGCGCCAAAAAAATAAAAATCCCAAAAAGCGTTCTACTAATGTCAAGGCAAAGCAACGAGCTAGTCTTTCTTTTCGAATGAACGTACTCTTTTTCTCTATTTTTATTTTGTTCTCCATCCTAATTTTACGTTTAGGCTATATGCAAATTGTAAAAGGGGAGGATTATGTAAGAACACTAGAAAAAACAGAAGAAGTGACAGTCAATACTAGTGTGCCTCGTGGTAGGATTTATGACAGAGAAGGGCGCGTACTGGTTGATAATAAACCGAAAAATGCGATTACATATACAAAGCTTCAAACCACTACAAGTGACGAAATGCTAAAAACAGCTAAAAAACTCGCAACACTAATTAAGATGGATACAAGCAAAATCGCACTACGGGATAAACAAGATTTTTGGATTAAACTCCATAAAGAAGAAGCTTATGAAAAAGTTTCGAAACAAGAGCAAAAAGCAATCAATAAAGATGAAAAGCTAACAGGCTCTCAAAAACAAGCAAAAATTGATGATTTAGTGCGGGAGCGTATTACAAATGCAGAGCTAAAAAGCTTTTCAAAAAGTGACCTACAAGTTCTGGCAATTTATAGCAAAATGGTGGCGGGGTATAACTTATCACCTCAAATTATCAAAAGCGATGACGTAACAGACAAGGAGTTTGCGATTGTCTCTGAGCATTTGAATGAACTGCCAAACGTAAACACCGCTACAGACTGGAAGCGCATCAAAAATTCTGATTTAAGTATTCTAGGATCGACAACCTCACCTTCTGAAGGGATTCCTAAAGACAAGTTAGAGTATTATCTAGCGCGTGATTACTCCCGGAATGATCGAGTAGGTAAAAGTTATATCGAGGGAGAATACGAAGAATTACTACAAGGGCAAAAAGCCGTTGTAAAGAACGAAACGAACGGAAAAGGCCAAGTGGTCGATACCACAACGACTTTCCCTGGATCCCCTGGTAAAGACTTGGTACTTACTGTGGATAGCCAGCTACAAGAAAAACTCGAAAAATTAGTTGAAGAACAGTTGCTGAGTGCTAAAGCACAAGGAGCATCCAGTTTATTGGATAGAGCATTTCTAGTAATGATGAACCCGAATACCGGAGAAGTTCTGTCGATGGTCGGTAAAAAGATTGATACTGATGAAAATGGCAAAACAAAAGTGAACGATTATGCGATAGGTACTTTCACATCTGCTTACGAGGTAGGATCAGTTGTAAAACCGGCTACATTATTAACTGGTTATTCTTTGAATGCAATTACTCCTGGACAAACGTTGCTGGATGAACCAATTCGCATAGGACAGACAACTAAATCTTCTATTTTCAACCGAGGGGGAGCAATTTATTTAACGGATTTACAAGCTCTTGAACGTTCTTCAAACGTATATATGTTTAAAACAGCAATGAAAATAGCAGGGGTAAATTATGTACCGGGAGCAGGGTTACCGGTAAAGGCTAGCGATTTTAGCAAGATTCGTAAATCTTTCGCTCAATTCGGCCTTGGTGTAGATACTGGAATTGATTTACCTGGGGAGTTTACAGGCTTTAAAGGTCAAGAAACAATTCCAGGGAAATTGTTGGACTTAGTTATTGGCCAATATGATACATTTACACCGCTTCAATTGGCACAGTATGTTTCTACAATTGCTAATGGTGGTAAGAGAATTCAACCACATCTGGCGAAAGAAATCCGTGAGCCTTCGGTTGACGGCAAAAAGTTAGGTCCTTTAGTTGAAGAATTCCAACCAAAAGTGCTAAATGTAATCCGTAATTCACCATATGAAATAGACCATGTCAAACAAGGGATGCATCTTGTGTATTTTGGCAGACAAGGCTCTGCAGCATCGGACTTTTCAGGCGTCGATTTTGATGCAGCAGGGAAAACTGGTACAGCCGAAGTTGTGTATTATGGTCCTAAAAGGGCTTCGTATGGCTCACAAACACTAACTGTAACGCATATTGGATTTGCTCCATATAAAAATCCTGAAATTGCCTATGCAGTTGTGGTGCCATGGATTACGACTTCAGATAGATACCCACATATAAATAACATTATTGCACGTAAAGCTGTCGAAACGTATTTCTCTTTGCAAAAAGACCATATGCAAAAACAAAAACAGTCGACCAAAGAAAAAATTACAAAACCGAAAAATACTGAGTCAGAAAATGAGTAAACAAAAAGCACAGCTTATAGCTGTGCTTTTTTACATGCCATTTACATTATCTAAATATTCTATTACATTCCCTTTATACTAGCTTAACAATCTATCGATATAGTAGATAGTGTAAGGAATAACTATTTTCTACGGGAGGCAATACGGATGAAAAAAGCAAAAAACTTAGTGGCAGCAACTATGATTGGATCAGCTCTATTACTGGGAGCCTGCGGTCAAGGAGACGGAAAATCAAAGTCCTCAGAAGCCGAGCAAACAGCCAAAGCCGATGAAGTAGCAGAAAGCAATATTTCGGGTGATGGTTCTTCTACTGTAGCGCCTATTTTAGAAGGAATCGTAGAAGAATATTCAGCATCGCATCCGAAGACTCAAGTATCAGTCGGTGTGTCTGGAACAGGTGGAGGGTTTGAAAAGTTCATAAATGGAGAAACAGATTTTTCAAATGCTTCTCGACCAGTAAAAGATGAGGAAGCAGCTAAGTTAAAAGAAGCAGGAATCGACTATACAGAAATGAAGATTGCATATGATGGCATTTCGATAGTCGTGAATAAAGATAATGATTGGGTTGAAGATCTTACTGTAGATCAGTTAAAAGAAATCTGGACAGAAAACGGTAAAAATAAAAAATGGTCAGATATCAATCCAAAATGGCCAAAAGAAAAAATTTCATTCTACTCTCCTGGTACAGATTCTGGAACATATGACTACTTTGTAAATGATATTTTAGAAGGAAAAGATCTCGTTAAAAATGCAACATTATCAGAAGATGATAATGTTTTAGTCAAGGGTGTAGAATCCGATAAAAATGGAATTGGCTATTTTGGATTTGCCTATTATCTTGCGAATAAAGACCAATTGAAAGTGGTGAAAATCGGTGGTATTGAACCTACACACGAAACTATCAAATCCGGTACCTATACGCCACTATCCCGCCCATTGTTCGTGTATGTGAAAAATAAATCAGTTAAAGAAAATGCATCTATGTACAATTTTATGAAATACACAATAGAAAATGCAGGCGAAATGGCTGAGGCAGTAGGCTATGTAAAAACGCCAGATGAAGACTATAAAAAAGATTTAGAATCACTGGAAGGTCTAAAATAAGAGTTTAAAAAGGAGCGCTTGAATTGGCTACTAAAAAGCTAGAAGAGAAAACAGTACAGGAGTTGATTGAGCAGTCTCAGAATCAAAGCTCACATTTGACTGAAAAATTAATGCCTAAGCTTTTATTTATAGCAGCATTGGTATCTGTACTGACCACAATAGGCATCATATTGACGTTGGTAGTAGAAACAGGTGAATTTTTCACGAGGGTAAGTGTCTGGGAATATCTTTTTGGAAAGGAATGGTTTCCTTTCTCCAGCACTGACCCTACATACGGCATCTGGCCATTATTAATGGGCACTTTAAAGGTCACGGGAATCGCTATAATCGTAGCGACTCCTCTGGGCCTTGCGATTGCCATCTATTTAAGCGAATATGCTAGCGACAAAATTCGACAGGTGATTAAACCGATATTAGAAATTTTAGCGGGTATTCCGACGATTGTTTATGGATTCTTTGCACTTACATTCGTCACTCCATTACTCCAACATATCGTACCATCGCTTAAAATATTTAATGCACTTAGTCCGGGAATTGTGATTGGCATAATGATTTTACCTATGATTGCATCTCTTTCAGAAGATGCCATGTCTCAAGTTCCCAATTCACTAAGGGAAGGCGCCTTGGCATTAGGGTCTACAAGGCTTGAAGTTGCTTTAAAAGTTGTATTACCTGCAGCATTATCTGGCATACTTTCGTCAGTTGTACTTGCTGTATCTAGAGCTATTGGTGAAACGATGATCGTCTCGCTCGCTGGGGGATCAACACCTAAGTTCGATATGCAAGTTACAGATTCTATTCAAACGATGACGGCATATATCGTGCAGGTAGCAAGTGGCGATGCGGGTTACGGTACGACCATTTATTATTCAATCTATGCAATTGGATTTACGCTATTCTTCTTTACTTTCCTAATGAACATAGCGGCACAGTTTTTATCTAAGCGATTTAGGGAGGGATATTGATGAACCTCATCAACCAGAAAGAAATATTGCCTAGAATCCAAAGCAGGGTAAACCTAAATCGATTTGTAAAAGGTATTTTTCTAGTAGCGACCTTACTTGTTTTAGCTGTTCTCGCGTTATTATTATTTCGTCTGATTAGCCAAGGAGCGGGACATTTATCACTTGATTTCCTGGGGAATTATTCCTCTCGTTTTGCTGCCAAAGCTGGTATCAAAGCTGCTTTGGTTGGTTCAATATTGTTAATGTTAGTGGTTGCTCCAGTGACTCTTATTATAGGCGTAGCTACTGCCATCTACTTAGAGGAATATGCACCAAAGACCAAACTGACAAATCTTATTGTAATTAATATTTCAAATTTAGCAGGAGTTCCTTCTATTATATTTGGACTTCTTGGCTTAACAGTTTTTGTACGGGGACTAATGCTAGGGAAAAGTGTTTTAGCAGCAGGATTAACGATGAGTTTACTCGTACTACCTGTTATTATCGTCTCTTCACAAGAAGCAATCAGAGGTGTACCAAGTGATCTAAGGGAAGCTTCCTATGGAATGGGAGCTGCCAAATGGAAAACAATTTTACATGTTGTGTTACCAGCAGCCATTCCTGGCATTGCAACAGGATGCATCCTGGCTCTTTCAAGAGCAGTTGGTGAAACGGCACCACTTGTTATTTTAGGTATTCCTGTAATTGTGTATTTTTTGCCAACTGGTTTATTGAGTGAATTTACCGCGCTGCCTATGCAGATATTCGATTGGGCAAAAAGGCCTCAACCTGAATTTCAAACGGTAGCAGCAGCAGGAATTGTTGTACTAATGGTATTTTTACTTCTATTGAATTCACTAGCTGTCTATATCCGTTATAAATATCAAAAACGCTATTAAGGGTGGTAAGCAAATGTTACATGTCCAAGTTAGAGAACCAGAGAAGCGAAAAGTAGAAGGTTCCAAGATTATACAAATAGAAAAGCCGAGAGAAATCTTTCAAACCAACCATTTGAATGTTTGGTACGGAGAACAGCATGCTCTGAAAGACATTAATCTTTCCATTAAAGAAAAAGAAGTGACAGCCATCATCGGACCCTCAGGCTGCGGAAAATCAACTTATCTTAAAACTTTGAATCGAATGGTTGAATTAGCTTCGAATGTTCGTATTACAGGTGATATCCTTTATAAAGAGGAAAATATTCTACACAAAAAATATACTGTAGAACGCTTGAGAACGAAAGTAGGAATGGTATTTCAAAAACCAAATCCATTTCCTAAATCAATTTATGAAAATGTAGCGTACGGTCCAAGAATTCATGGAATAAAAAATAAAAAAATGCTAGACGAAATCGTTGAAAATAGTCTAAGAAAAGCTGCGCTTTGGGATGATGTTAAAGACCGCTTGCAACATCATGCATATGGTTTGTCAGGAGGACAGCAGCAAAGGCTTTGCATTGCAAGATGTCTTGCGATAGAACCTGATGTGATTCTGATGGATGAACCGACTTCTGCGCTTGATCCGATTTCTACTTTGAAAGTAGAGGAATTAATTCAGACATTAAAACAGAACTATTCTATTATTATTGTGACGCACAATATGCAGCAAGCAGCACGTATTTCAGATAAGACTGCTTTCTTCTTGCACGGTGAGATGATAGAGTGCAGCCAAACCAATAAGTTATTTTCATCTCCTGCTGATAGAAGAACCGGCGACTATATTTCTGGGAGATTCGGATAATGGCTTGCTTACAGAAAAATCGAAAACAAAAAGATGCGGAAGAAGGTCTGTGCTCTTATCCGCATCTTTTTTTATTTTTTTCGAGTTATGATATTTAATATTTCTTGATTGGACATATCTGAAGTTAGCTTATAGTCACCGATTTGAATATTTTTAGATGCATCTTTATCAGCCATGAACCGTTCAAATGCACGTTCATCTTTAATGATGCCGCCTCTTTTTATAGATTGGCTAACATCCTCGCTGTCCATTCCTCGATTGATAACTAATGTATAGGAATGAATTTTTTTTGCAGCAGAATCATTTTTCAGCTGATTGTAATCAGTTTGAATTTTTGCCAGTTGTTCTTTGGCTTCAGCGGCTTCTTTTTGTAGTGAGACCAGCTTATCTTTTTGTATTTTCACTATATTTCCTTTAGAAGAGCTAGCTGCAATCCGGTCGCTGCTGGGCTTTTCTGTGAATTCATCGTATAAAAACATGGCACTACCAGCGATGAAAAGTCCAAGGCCAAATGAACGAAGAGTTGATTTTCTCATAAACGTCCACCTCGTGAAGTGATCACTGCATGGACTTGTTCCTGTGTAAGAGAAGAACGCTGGCTAATTTCGGGCACTGTATAGCCTTGCTGATGTAATGCGAGTACTTGGCTAATGAGAATTTGATGGATATTATTTATGTTCGTTTTCTCACGGCGTGGGTGCGGATCCTGTTTTATAGTTTTAGTTTTTAGCAGAGGGGAATCCATCATTAACTCCTCTTCTACTGCTTTTATACGATGCTTTAATTGGTTAGTTTCTTGATAAAACTGAAGAGAAAGCTCTTCCACTTCGTTTTCTAATTTTTGGGGGTGGTTGCCGATAAAAAAAGATGCAATAAAAACAACTGTTCCTACAATTATGAAGAGTACAGGTAGATTCATTCGTTCACCTTCGACCTTTTTAAATTTGCTCAATTTATTGTAACATATGGACAAGTATTTAGAAATGACAGTAGATTTTTTTGCAATCTGTGATATAATAAGTTAGTCGTATAAATCATGCTCACAAAGTTTTATTCTTTATATAGAGTGGGAGGGATAACAATGCGCGTTAATATTACATTAGCTTGCACTGAATGTGGTGAACGTAACTACATCTCAAAGAAAAACAAACGTAACAATCCAGAACGTCTTGAATTAAAAAAATATTGTTCTCGTGATCACAAAATGACACTTCACCGTGAAACAAAATAATGCTCATTGCCAAAACCTCCAGTGGTTTTGGCATTTTCAATTTTAAAGGGGTGGCGAAATGGATAAAAAAGATCTTCGAAATGCAATGCAACTGCAATTGAAACAACTTGCTGCTGATACATATAAAGAAAAATCCGCCATTATACATAGCAAACTTTTGGATGAATCTGCAATTAAAGATGCGTCTGTTATCGGGATTACTTTATCTAATTTTCCCGAAGTTGATACTTGGCCACTTATTGAGGAGCTATGGGCTAGAGGTAGGTCAGTTGCAGTACCTAAATGTCATCCCAAGACAAGAGAGATGACATTTTATGAAATTACATCATTTGATCAAGTTGAAATAGGTTACAGCAGGATTTCAGAACCCATACCAAATCGCACAAAAGTAGTAAAAAAAGAAGAAATTCAATGCTTAATTGTGCCGGGGCTTGCATATGATAAAGATGGTTTTAGACTTGGCTTTGGCGGTGGTTATTATGACCGATACTTGTCGAATTATAGAGGTTCAACAATTTCTTTAGCATTTCAATTGCAGGTGGTTGAAAAAATCCCGCGAGATGATTATGATTTATCTATTGGAAAAATTATTACAGAACGTGAAATAATTCTCGTGGAGCAGAAATGAAAGGGGGCAATCAACCCTTGGAGACAGTATACGATGTTATGCAGCTTTTAAAACGTTTTGGAACTTTTGTTTATACAAAAAACCGTGTTGGCGATTTGCAGCTGATGGAAATAGATTTAGTAGAGCTCTATAAAGGTGGTTTAATCGAAGTGCAAGATTTTCAATCTGCACGCCATATTTTAAGGACTGAAACGAAAAAACTGGAAAGTAAAAGGTACAGTTAATTTTCGTTTGTAATAAAAGTCCTTTTACAGTTGGGTATTAAATCCAATTTTTGTGAATAAAATTGAAACCTTTTCAGGGTTTAAATCGTTAATTAATGGGTAGTACACAGTATGGGAAATTATTCTGTAACAAAAATGTTGCGTTCCTGTAAAAAAAGGATTAGTATATATTTTGTTTCTTTCAGACTGTGAACAAAAGAATAAGAAAGAAAGTAGGAGGATATTAAGCATGAAACTCAAAAAGCTTCCTAAACATACGATATTAGTGATAGCCATTGTCACTACTTGGATCAAGACCTATATCACATATAAAACGAGCTTTGATATGAAGATTGAAAATGCTATGCAAGAATTAATATTGTTGATTAACCCGCTTGCATTTTTATTATTTATATATGGTATTTCATTGTTCTTCAAGACGGCAAAGGTACGGAATCGATATTTAATTACAATTAGCGCTATTTTATCCATTGTAGTATATGGTAATGTAGCATTCTATCGCTTCTTTAACGACTTTATTACATTGCCGGTTCTATTCCAAACAAATAACTTCGGAGATTTAGGTAATTCAGCAGCTTCTTCAATCTACTGGTATGATATTTTCTTCTTTACAGATTTCATTTTATTAATACTAGCAGTTAAGTTGTTGCCAATTGCAAAAGAAGCAACAGTTGTAAGACCAAACTTGCGCAGAACTTACTTTGTTTTGTCTTTTGCGATGCTTTTCTTAAATTTAGGATTAGCAGAAACAGAAAGACCTCAACTACTAACACGTAGTTTTGACCGTGAACTATTAGTTAAAAACATGGGAACATACAACTATCACTTATATGATATTTTTGTGCAATCAAAATCACATGCTCAACGAGCTCTTGCAGACGGCAGTGAGTTGACAGAAGTAACAAATTACGTGAAATCAAATCAAGCTGATAATAATAAGAAAACATTTGGCGTAGCTAAAAAACGTAATGTGATTATTATTTCTCTTGAATCAACTCAAAACTTTGTTATAAATAAGAAAGTGAATGGCCAAGTCATTACACCTTTCCTTAACAAATTATCTAAAGACAAGGATACATTCTACTTCGATAACTTCTATCATCAAACTGGGCTTGGTAAAACATCTGATGCAGAATTTATTGTTGAAAACTCCTTATACGGTACTGGACGTGGCGCAGTCTTCTTTACAAATAGCGGCAATACGTTCAATTCAATGGCAGAACGATTAAATGGGAACGGTTATTATACATCTGTTCTGCATGCTAACAATAAAAGTTTCTGGAACCGTGATATGATGTATCAAGCTTTAAATATTAAACATTTTTATGATGTAGATTCATACAATGTTACAGATGACAATTCAGCTAACTGGGGCTTAAAAGATATTCCATTCATGGATCAATCAGTTAAGATTATGAAAACAATGCCACAACCGTTCTATACACGGATGCTTACATTGTCTAATCACTATCCATTCACTTCAGATGAAGAAGATCAAATGATTGAACCGTATACATCTAGTGACAATACAGTAAACCGTTATTTCCAAACTGTCCGCTATACGGATGAATCTATTAAAGAATTGTTTAAGCAATTGAAAGCATCAGGCCTATATGATAACTCAGTTATTGTCATGTATGGTGACCACTATGGTATTTCTGAAAACCATAATAAAGCGATGGCTCAGTATTTAGGAAAAGATTCAATTACACCGTTTGATTCTGCTCAGCTTCAAAAAGTGCCTTTCTTTATCCATATTCCTCATTCAGGAATTGGTAAACCAATGCACGAGGTAGCTGGTCAATTAGATATTCGTCCAACTGTTTTACACTTACTAGGTGTTGACACATCTAACGATTTACAATTGGGTGCAGATTTATTCTCTAAAGATCACAAAGACTTTGTGACATTCAGAGATGGCCGATTTGTAACAGACAAATTGTTATATGCAGGGGAAGTGTGCTATGACAAGAAAACTGGAGAAAAAACAGATGCAGAGAAATGTGATCCTTATATTGAGCAAGCAAACAAAAAACTAGAGTACTCTGATCAGATTATTAATGGCGATTTACTTCGTTTCTATGATTCAAAAACAGGGAAAGCTACTGTTAAGAAAGAAAAAGAATAGTGTGAAAAGCCGTACTGTCTAAAGATGACAGTGCGGCTTTTAAAATGGTTTTGTCAGCAGATGCAAAAAAAGGCTGTCCTTTAATAGGACAACCTTTTTTTGTTTGTTGATTAATGTAGGCTTGGCGGGAAACCTTGATGTAGGATCGTCATGAAAACGAACCAACCAAAAACAGCAAATGCTGCAAAGTTAAAGATGATGCCAAGAATAGCTTTTTCTTTAATGCTTTGGATTGTGCCAATAAGCCCAAAAATTGCTACTAGGCCAAAAATAACCATTAATAAGTTCAAGTTAGACACTCCTTTCGACATCAGAAAATGAATGTCGCAAACAATATTCCTTCTCTATTGTAAAGCTATTTTTAGTTTTTGTCGAGAACAAAAAGTGACGGATATTTGAACAAGCTTAAAAATTTCTAAAGAATAAGGCTTTGGTTCTCGCAAGAAATGATTTATCATGGATATAGAGGTGATTGAAATGTTAAATATACGAACTTTTCCGCTTGGCCCCATTCAGGCCAATTGCTATGTTGTAAACAACAATAATAAAGAATGTTTGGTGATTGATCCAGGAGGAGACGGAGAAGCATTTGTTAGAAAGTTACGATCGTTAGGTCTTAAGCCTAAAGCCATACTCTTAACACATGCCCATTTTGACCATATTGGGGGTGTAGAGGATGTGAGACAAGCTTTCGAAATACCAGTATATTTGCATAAAGCAGAGGCTCATTGGTTACAGGACCCAGCATACAACGGTTCTGGTAGATATGCTGAAATTCCAGATGTGACGGTGAATGCTGCTGACCATTTGATTGATAAGGAGCAAACCTTAGAGCTTTTTGACTTTAAGATGGATATTTTCCATACGCCCGGACATTCGCCTGGCAGTATTTCCTTTTACTTCCCAGAAGATCGGTTTGCGATTGTAGGAGATACTTTATTTGAAGGTAGTATTGGCCGTACAGATTTAGAGGGAGGAAATCAAGAACTATTGCTTAAATCTATCCATGATCATTTATTAAATTTGGATGAGGATACTATTATTTATCCTGGTCATGGTGAACCCACTCGAGTGGATATTGAAACTGAACAGAATCCTTTTTTAAATGGTTTTTAAGTTCTAATGAATTGTATTAATGTTAAAGCTTACTAAGCACCATTCACCATATCTACAGTTTTGTAAAAAGAAAAGAAGCAATATTTGGCTTAACAAAAGTTAAATATTGTTTCTTTTTATATTTTAAAGGATAATCTGTAGCCCTTAAATGAAAGATACTTCTTATAATCGTGATTAAAAGGAAAAGACTAGTAGATTATAGAATTAATACTAATAGAGATATTAATAATCATACGGAGGAGGTAAGCTTATGACATTGACGTTAAGTCAATCATCTAGTGAAGAATTAAATGGTATTGCGGAATTCATTGCAAGAATGAATTGTATTCCTGAAAACCACATCGGTTATTGCGGAAAAAATGCAGAGGAAATCATGAGTACATGGAAGAAAGATTTTACAGATGTGCCTGCAGAGAATGCATTTATATCAGCTTTAGATGAAAACAATATAATAGGAGTTTGCGGTTTTGATGCAGATAATGAAAGAAAAACTGTGGATATATGGGGACCTTTTATAAAGAGTAATGATGCATTAGAGACTTCAAGTATATTACTAGAAGCTGTTACACTTTTTCCTGACATTCGCAATAGACTAGTAATAGATACAGGGAAGTATTTGGGTTTTAAACCAGTTAGTAAACAAACAATTTTAACATGTAAAAACCAAACTTTAAAGGCAAAAAAGACTCAGTCTGTTAGTAAGTTGCCAGCATCTCACAATGAAGCATTCATTAATCTGCATAATTCAACTTTTCCAAGTTCATATTTATCCGGTGAGGAGATATTGCAAGGATTAAATGATGAAGCGGCAGTTTTCGGAGTAATTGAAGAAGGCAATTTGATAGGTTATCTATATGCAGAAGCTAATCCTACATATTCTGAAGGTAGTATTGAATTTTTTGGTGTAGATGCCAATGCCCGCGGTAAGGGAATAGGTACAACTCTTTTAACAGGAGGGTTGCAATGGCTGTTTTCGTTTCCCTCTATCAAAGAAATCTCTCTTTGTGTTCGATCAGATAATGAACATGCGATCCACATGTATAAGAAAATTGGATTTCAAGTAGAACATAATCTGATCTTGTTACAAAAAGATAAATAATTTCAGAAAAACGAAAATTCATAATTCAAGAAAAAAAGCTAATTGAGGTGAAACTATGCATATTTTAAAAGAGAGGGAGAAGTTTAAGCTAATCAAGCCAATAATGAAAGGATGGTCTACCGACAAAAAATACTTTGTTGAAAACGACCTGAATCAAAAAATGTTGCTTCGGATTGCAGAAATTTCTCTATATGATGAGAAGGTTAAGGAATTTGAAGCAATGAAACACCTCACAGAATGTAAAGTTCCCGTGTCAAATCCAATTAAAATAGGAATATGCGACGATGGAAAAAGCGTATATTCACTTTTTAATTGGTGCGAGGGAGAGGATGCCGAAATCGCGCTAAAAAGTATGACGGAAATAGAGCAATACAGACTTGGTAAGGATGCGGGGCGAATATTGAAGGAGATTCATCGAATACCAGCGCCGGAAAGCCAAGAGGAGTGGAAAGCTCGATTTTCGCGTAAAGCAGATAGCAAGATAAAAATGTACCAAGACTGTGGTCTGAAAATAAAAGGTGGGGAAAAGATAATTTCCTATATCCAAAATAACAAACATCTTTTAGAAGGAAGGACTCAATGTTTTCAACACGGTGATTACCATGTAGGAAATATGATAATTTCATCTAAAGGAGAGCTAAGCATTATTGATTTTAATCGCAATGATTATGGTGATCCCTGGGAAGAGTTTAACCGAATTGTGTGGAGTGCTACGATTAGTCCTCACTTTGCTACAGGACAGCTTAATGGCTATTTCAACGGAAGGCCGCCAATAGACTTTTTCAAACTCTTGGTTTTTTATATTTGTAGTAACATGCTTTCTTCCATTCCATGGGCTATCCCCTTCGGAGAAGACCAAGTAACTATTATGAAAAACTAAGCAAAAGATGTGCTCACTTGGTTCAACGGAATGGATGACCCTATTCCAACCTGGTATTTAGAAGATTATTATATATAAGTAACTGAATAGTAAAAAAGTGTTTTTATAAAAAGCAAAAGAGCTATCAATATTAGTAAGATCTAATATCAATAGCTCTTTATTACATATCGTCTGTTTCTTATTCCATGCCAGGAACGTGAATGAATGTAGTCCAATAAGTAAATCCAGCAAAGAATACAGTTAAATATGCTCCGAAAATGTACATATACATGCGTTCTGTAAGGTTTAAGAAGCCTAATAGAAGGAAAAACCCTGTGTTAGCTACGAATAATAGCGAAACCTCTTTCATACCACCTAAATAAAACATAACTGCGAAAATACCTGTCCAGAAGCCAAGCACCTTATACATATTATCCATGTACGATTCCCTCCTTTTCGACGACACAATAATCTCATACTCATTATAAATGATTGAATTTTGCCTGTAAACTGCAAGATGTAAAGACTTTGTGACAATGAAGTGTAAATTCCATTAACATTATGAAAAATTATATATTTATTTGATAAGTACAGTATTCACAGTTTTGCATCATACTTTTTACTTGCACAAAATCGCTTACATTAAACAATGCATCAAATTGGCCTTTCAAATAAGATTCATGTAATGCACAAACAAGTCTTGCATTATGCTTGATTTCAGTGTGGAAAGGACAGTTATAAATAGCAAAAGACAGGGTTTTCCCAGCAGGGGTTTCTTTGATCATTGGGATATATCCAATTAATGCAGCTGTATCAGTTAAAATTTCCAGCTTTTCTTCAAAAGTTAAGTGGGTTATTTCTTTTCGCTGTTTTAGAATGGTTGCTTCAATCTCATTTCGTCCTTTTTTATAACAAATCTTTTGGCCGACAATATAAGCTTCCTCGCCGAATTCTCCTAAAATGTCGATTGCCCAATCTAGTAGCTCTTCATTATTTCGCTTTGGGAAAGATAACGAAATACCATTTTCTAAAGCTTTATAACGCCGTCCTGGACGTCCGCCCTTTCCTGTTTTTTCATATTCTGCGCTAATGACATCTATTTCTGTTAGTTTCGTTAAATGGAGTCGCGCAACATTTGGATGAATATGAAAATGGTCGGCAATCTCTTGCACGGAGAAAGGCTTCTTCTCTTGCAACATATATTGATAAATTGAAAAACGAGTTTCATCTGATAAAGTGCTAGTCACTTTCAGTGGATTATGATTAATCAAAAACAGCCACCTCCTATAAGAATACTACCATTATAAAGCAATTATGGAATAGTGACAGTAGATTTCACGAGATTTATTAAAACACTTATGGAGATACTTGTTCTATACAACGAGTTATATATTACATACTGATAGAAAGAGATAATTATATCGAAAAATTCAGAAATATAGCTTTCCAAATCTAATAGATTACTTGTATAATAGTGATAACAGGTAAAGAGCGGTCCTTGCTTGTTGGTTGAAGAGGAGGTAAAATGCTTTTTTCTGACACAGAAACTGTTGTTGAACAGAAGACAATGCAATTATTAAAAAAGGCGATGGAATTTAACGCTACAGATTTACATCTATTGCCTACAACTGATCGCTATGAAATTTATTTCCGCAAATACGGAAAACTTGTCCCTATAAGCGGGCTTCCCCTAGATATAGGAGATCGTTTGATTTCTTACTTAAAATTTTTATCCTCATTAGATATTAGTGAAAAACGTAAACCCCAAAGCGGCTCATTCGAGCATATTTTCAATGATCAAAATGTTTCTTTTCGTGTATCGACGCTTCCTTCCGTATTTATGAGAGAAAGCCTCGTCATACGTTTAATGCTTCAAAATCGAACAGTGCCAATTACTGAATTAAGCATGTTCTGTGAATCGGCCAAAGACTTAATACGACTGGTAGAACAGCCACAAGGTATCTTGCTGATGACTGGACCAACTGGAAGCGGAAAATCGACAACACTCTATTCTTTAATCAATCATCTTTCTAATATGCATCAAAAACATATTATTTCACTTGAAGATCCCGTTGAAAACAACCAGTCCCATCTTTTGCAGATACAGGTGAATGAACGAGCAGGGGTCACATATTCTGTAGGCTTAAAAGCTATTTTACGCCATTCTCCAGATGTCATTATGATTGGCGAAATCCGGGATCGTGAAACAGCGCACATAGCCATTGAAGCTGTTTTGACAGGCCATTTGGTCGTGTCGACCATTCATAGTAAGGATACCGTTGGCTGTTTATACCGTTTATTGGATTTAGGGATTTCATTGGAAGAATTAAAGCAGACAGTCATCGGTATTGTAGCTCAGAGACTTGTTCCCTTGCAGGAGTCCAAAAAGTTAACAGCTATTTTTGAGATTTTATCTGACAAATACCTAGACCAATCCTTTAAAGCAATTGAAAATAAAATTAGTTACGAGCTTCCTTTTGAAAAAACGCTAGAAGGACAGATTGAAAAGGGGGTTCAATTTGGTGCAATCGCCTCCCAACATTCTACAAAGAAAATGGATTAATTTTTTTTTGCTAAAGCGAAAAATCCATTTAAGGGATTCAGCGCAATTACTAAAAAAGATGAGCGTTTTGTTAGAAGAGGGTTTTACATTTTCAGATTCGCTTTTTATGCTGCTACCTCATCATCTAAAAAAGGATACAGACGGTGAGGTTAAGATAAGAGCACAGCTACGAAATGGCTCATCTATGACTGACGTACTTTGTCTTTTAGGCTATCCTAAAATTTATTTAATGACCATTCTAGTTTCAGAAGAACACGGTAAAACTATCCAAGCTTTAAAAACAGTGGCAAATCAGCTAGAGAAAAAGGAGCAAAATAGAGAACGGCTACAGAAATTGCTTGTCTATCCTGCTGTGCTGTTTGTTTTTTTAATCCTGCTCTTTTTCGCATTTCGAACTTATTTTCTGCCTAACATGTCTTTTATGATGGCAAACCAATCTTCCGAAACAAGTTTCGATTTAACATTATCCAAGCTGTTTTTACACTTGCCAGATTTCTTTATAGTATTAGGTATTTCATTTATATCAATGTTGATCCTTTTCCTCATTTGGTTGAAAAAGAAAAGGGTAACAAGTCAAATTCTATTTTTATTAAAAATTCCTTATATTAACAAACACTTTAAATTACAGATTACGCGGCAGATCTCTTATGAATTAGGCGGTCTTATTCAAAGTGGAATGTCAATGCAAGCAGCCTTAGAGTTATTGAAAACCCAAACATTACAGCCTTATTTAGCCAAGGTAGCGGAGATTCTTCAAAAAAGGATAGTTTATGGTGAGTCATTGTCAACTGCGATTCAACAAGAACCATACTTTTATAAAGGTTTTTATGCGCATGTGCTTCATGGTGAACAAGGTGGCAACTTAGGGAGAGAGCTGCAAATCTATAGTGAGTTTTTAATTGAACGGACAGAAAATACTATTCAGCGAAGCTTAGCATTCGTCCAACCACTTTTGTTTGTTGTAATTGCACTTTGCATTTTAGGCGCGTATCTTGCGATTTTATTGCCGATGTATAAAATGATGGATTTAGTCTAGAAAGGAAGAAAGGTATGCGGAAAGAGCATTTTCAGAAAGGTTTTACGCTTATAGAAATGTTAATTGTGCTGTTTATCATCTCGATACTCATATTGATTGCTATTCCTAATGTAACAAAACATTTCGCAACAGTTGATAAAAAAGGCTGCGATGCGTATGTCAAAATGGTGCAAGGCCAAGTAGAAGCCTATCGAATCGACCATGGCAATTATCCAAGTTCCACAACTGAATTAGAAACAAATGAATATTTAAAACAAACGGATTCTAAAGCTTGTGAAAGCAAGAAGTTAACTATCACGGATGGTAAAGTTGAAATTTCTAAATAGACCTGTAAATAGTCAAGGGGGCTTTACTTTCATCGAAATGTTGTTGGTCTTGGCCATTACGATGCTCATATCATTGATTGGTATTACTTTGGGCAAAAGTCACTTGGATCGACAATTAGAGGACCGTTTCATTAAACAATTGAAAGCAGATATTGAGCTAACTCAAGCCTTGTCTTTCCGTTATCAAGATTATGCTACTCTCACTATTGTGCAAGGGCTCAATGAAGTAAGAATCAAGGTGCCAGCGCATGGCAATAAGGATTATCTAGTAAGGAAATATCCAACGAACATTCAATTACTTCCATACAGTACTATTCAATCAGTTACTTATACAAAAGAGTTAACAGTACAAAAATCAGGTACTATGTACTTTTCTATTAATAATAGGATCGTCAAATTAACTGTTTATTTAGGTGAAGGAAGGGTGCAAATTGAACAATGAAAACGGTCATTCATTGCCGGAATCATTATTAACTCTTGTAATAGTCTTTATAATTTTTGGTACATTATTGCCTTTTTACTATCAATTAGAGACATCGCTTTATAAAAAGAAATTGAGCCTGCATGCGGCAGAAGCAGCATTGTATGCAGCTGGAAATATTGTTCGATTTCAAAAGTACCAAGGAAATGTAGAAATTGATGATGTCATCTACCATTGGAAAGGGGATGAAACCTCCATTTGTATTCGTTATTCGGGCATAAAAGAAGAACAGCTATGTGTAGAGACAAATACTTAAATAATAATCAAAGGGGATTTACCATTCTGGATACCATGCTACAGCTTATAATATTAATGATGTTTGCTCAATTTTTTCTACTCTTTTTTGTATGGTATGGGCATAAAAAGAGTGGCATATTAAGTGATAATGAATTGCAATATGAAATGTTCGTCTATCAACTTTCAAAAGAACTTATACATGCTAAAGAGTTCTCTTTAAGCGAAAAATATACAGCTCTTTATTCGTCGAATCGAGGAATTATTGGCATAAAGTCTGTTGGTTCGGATATTCGAAGAGTGGGGGGATATCAACCTTTGTTATTTGGACTTCAATATGCGGAATTTGAATATGCTGATTCTATCTTTGAAACGACTATTACGTTTAAAAGCGGAAGTGAGAGGAGAAGAAAATTTATTGTCCCGAATCAGGAATGAACAAGGTTTCTTGCTGCTAACAGCTATGATTTTTTTATTCTTCATCACTAACATGATGTTAGCTGTAGCGGCATCATATGAATCGCATTATCGCTCGTATGATGAATTAAAAATTGCCTATTTAAATCAAACAAAGTCTATCCTGCTCTCGTTTGAAAGGGAATAAGAATCATGACATAAAATAATTGACTTCTATACCATTCTTTTTAGCAATTTCCTTTTAAGTTTAAAAATCACCATTTCTCTTTCATAACTATTTTTTTCAGCATTAATTGGAAATAAAGATATGCTTCTGAGCGTATCATCACCCATTTTGTTCTTTTATGTAATGTTGTCAAAAAATAAAGGTGATTGGAATCGACAAGTGTTCATGCTACTATAATTAAAAGTGAACTTTTGGTATAGGGCATTCGCTAGTCGAAGAAGGTGAAAAAATGAAAAAAGTATATCTTGTCGGATTTATGGGTAGCGGGAAAAGTGCGATTGGCAGAAGACTTAGTTATTTTCTACGAATGCCTTACTATGATATGGACAAGGAGATTATTAGGCGAGAAGGGTTAACTATTCCGGAAATATTTGAACAAAAGGGTGAAGTCTATTTTCGCCAAAAAGAAACGCAATTCCTGAAAGAATTTCGTGATGAATTTTGTATAATTGCAACAGGTGGCGGAGTTTCTATCAGTGAGGAAAATCGAAAAATCATGCGGCAAACAGGATTGGTTTTATTTTTGGACGCAGCTTTTTCTGATATCTGGAAAAGAGTACATCGAGATAAAAATAGGCCCATCGTACAAAAGTCGACAAAAGAAGAATTAGAAGAGCTTTATTTAAAAAGGCGAAAATATTACCTAAATGCTGCACATATAACGGTACGAACTGAAGGTAGGTCTTTAAGACAGATTGTGGACTATGCCGCGTTCCAAATTAACCGATTAAAAGGCGATCACATTGGTGTGGAGAAAGCGTGGAGTTCTCCTCAAACAATCTTTAGAAAATGATTGCCAGAATTGATTATTCAATGGTAGGATATATTCAAGCAATTGTGTTATACAACATTGGAAGAGTACCAATATAAAAAGCGGATGATTGTGCGGGGAGAGAACATGTTTTTAGTGTCGCCGAAGGAGCAAGTAGGTATCTATGAATCTCTCAGGCAAAAAGACTCGTACGGGACGCAACTCTGGAGAGAGCTAATTTTAGCCACCAAAGAGGCCAGCCTTTATGGTTAAACTTTCAGGTGAACAGGACAGAGAAACCTTTATAGGGGTTTCTCTGTCTTTTTTATGGATAAGGGGGATGACATTGGAAACGACTTTAAAACACACGCCATTATTTGAATCTTATGCAAAGTACGGTGGTAAAACAATTGATTTTGGTGGATGGAACTTGCCGGTGCAGTTTTCTTCTATAAAGGAAGAACATGAAGCAGTTCGAACAAAAGCAGGGCTTTTTGATGTGTCGCATATGGGCGAAATTTTCGTTGAAGGTTCAGAAAGTTTAGCGTATTTACAAAAGCTTATGACAAACGATGTTTCAAAAATTGCAATAGACGGTACGCAATATACGACGATGTGCTATGAAAATGGTGGAGTAGTAGATGATTTATTGATTTATAGATTGGCAGAGAACAATTATTTACTTGTTGTCAATGCAGCAAATATCGAAAAAGACTACGAATGGCTTTTGAAGCATGAGTCTGGAGATGTAAAAATTACTAATCAATCAGACGAAATTGGCCAACTGGCACTTCAAGGACCACTAGCAGAAGAAGTATTGCAACAATTAACAGATGTTGATTTGTCGACTATCAAACCATTCCACCTCAAACAACATGTGGAAGTAGCTGGATTTGATACATTAGTCTCTCGCACAGGTTACACAGGGGAAGATGGATTTGAGATTTATGGAGCAAATGACGCGATTGTAGAATTATGGGATAAGATTTTAGAAGCTGGGAAAGAAAAAGGCGTTTTGCCATGTGGATTAGGTTCACGTGACACATTGCGTTTTGAAGCTTGCCTACCGCTATATGGTCAAGAGTTGTCTAATACGATTTCTCCGCTTGAAACAGGTATTAACTTCGTTGTGAAAATCAATAAAGATAGCGATTTTATAGGGAAATCTGTTTTAGCTGATCAAAAAGCTAATGGTGTTCCTAGAAAATTAGTTGGTATTGAAATGATCGACAAAGGCATTCCGCGTCACGGATATAAAGTGTTTGTCGGGGATTTAGAAGTTGGCGAAGTTACTACTGGTACACAACAGCCTTTGACGAAAAGAAATATTGGGCTAGCGCTTATTAAAAG
The DNA here is from genome assembly GCF_059759115.1 of Rummeliibacillus sp. GQ308. Taxonomy (NCBI): domain Bacteria; kingdom Bacillati; phylum Bacillota; class Bacilli; order Caryophanales; family Caryophanaceae; genus Rummeliibacillus; species Rummeliibacillus sp. GQ308. Next base: position 1,202,738 of record NZ_JCAXDQ010000001.1, read on the forward strand.
TGAATACGCTGAATTGGACCAAGAGGTGGAAGTTGAAATTCGCAATAAACGCGTAAAAGCGAAGACAGTTGCAACTCCATTTTATAAAAGATTAAAAAAATAACGAAAAGAGGCTTATGAGATATGTTACATCGGTATCTACCTATGACAGAGCAAGATCAACGAGAAATGCTTGATACGATTGGTGTTTCAACAGTTGACGAGCTGTTTGCAGACATTCCAGAAAAAGTCCGTTTTAAAGGTGAATACAATATTAAACCTGCTAAAGCTGAAACGGCACTATTGAAAGAATTAGCTGGCCTTGCAAGACAAAATGCGAATCATGATGAATATGCAACCTTCCTAGGTGCAGGCGTCTATGACCATTATAAGCCAGTTATTGTTGACCATGTTATTTCCCGTTCAGAGTTTTACGCAGCCTATACACCATACCAACCTGAAATTTCACAAGGGGAATTGCAAGCTATCTTCGAGTTCCAAACAATGATAGCAGAATTAACAGGTATGGATTTGGCTAACTCGTCTATGTATGATGGTGGAACAGCAATGGCAGAAGCAGGTATGCTTGCATGTGCGCATACACGCCGTAAAAAACTATTAATCTCTGAAGCCGTTCACCCTATTACAATAGATGTAGTAAAAACATATGCATACGGTCAGTCTATTGAAGTGGTGACAGTACCGCTTAAAGACGGTAAAACAGATATGGATGCATTGAACAACTTAGTAGATGGAGATACAGCAGCCATCATGGTGCAATATCCAAACTTCTTTGGCCAAATCGAGGATCTAGCGACGATGTCAGAGGCAATCCATGCAGTTAAAGGACTTTCTGTTGTAAGTAGTAATCCATTAGCGCTAGGCATATTGACGCCTCCAGGAAAACTGGGTGCAGACGTTGTAGTTGGTGATGCACAACCGTTTGGTATACCGGAAAGTTTTGGAGGACCACACTGTGGCTACTTTGCAACAACAACAAAGCTGATGCGTAAAGTACCAGGAAGACTAGTAGGAGAAACGATCGATGAAGATGGTATCCGTGGTTACGTTCTAACTCTACAAGCGCGTGAACAACATATTCGTCGCGAAAAGGCAACTTCAAATATCTGTTCTAACCAAGCGTTGAATGCGTTAGCAGCTTCTGTTGCCATGACTGCTCTAGGAAAAAAAGGTGTTCAAGAAATGGCGAAGCACAATATCTTGAAGACACATCATGCTAAAGAAGCATTTGAAAAAGCAGGTTTTGAAGTACCTTTCAAAGGGCCGCATTTCAATGAAATCGTTGTTAAAGTGGAAGGATCTGTCGAGGAATTAAACGATCACCTGTTTACAAAGGGAATGATCGGTGGCTTTGACCTTGGCAAGGTTTCAGAAGCACTTGCTAACCATGTATTAATCGCAGTCACTGAACAACGGACAAAAGAAGAAATTGATACACTTGTCCAAGAAATGGGGGCATTACAACATGCATAAGGAAAACCAACCGCTTGTATTTGAATTGTCGAAAGAGGGTCGTGTAGGTTACAGCCTGCCTGAGTTGGATGTACCTGATATGGAACTTTCAAGTTTATTGCCAGAAAACTTGATTAGAAAAGAAGAAGCTGAGCTCCCTGAGCTATCGGAATTAGATATTATGCGTCATTATACTGCACTTTCACGCAGAAACCATGGTGTTGATTCTGGGTTCTATCCACTTGGTTCATGTACGATGAAATATAATCCAAAAATCAATGAAACTGTTGCACGTTTCCCAGGCTTTGCACATATTCACCCACTGCAAGCCGAAAAAACAGTGCAGGGTGCTCTTGAACTTATGTATGATCTACAACAACATTTAGTTGAAATCACAGGCATGGATGAAGTGACATTACAGCCTGCAGCTGGTGCACACGGAGAATGGACAGCACTTATGATGATTCGCGCTTTCCATGAAGCGAACGGGGAACATGAACGTACAAAAGTAATCGTTCCTGACTCGGCGCACGGTACGAATCCTGCTTCTGTATCTGTAGCTGGTTTTGATACAGTAACTGTTCGTTCTGACGAAAATGGTTTAGTCGATTTAGAACATTTGCGCGAAGTTGTAGGGAAAGATACGGCTGCTTTAATGTTGACTAATCCAAATACACTTGGTTTATTTGAAGAAGATATTCTAGAGATTGCTGAGATCATCCATGGTGTTGGCGGCAAGCTATACTATGATGGTGCGAATTTAAACGCCATTATGTCAAAAGTTCGACCAGGAGACATGGGATTTGACTGTGTTCACTTGAACCTGCATAAAACATTTACAGGACCTCATGGTGGCGGCGGACCTGGCTCTGGCCCGGTTGGCGTTAAGAAAGAATTAATGCCTTACTTGCCAAAACCTGTATTAATCAAAACAGAGGAAGGCTATACATTTGATTATAACCGTCCAAAATCAATCGGTCGTGTAAAACCATATTACGGTAACTTCGGTATCAACGTACGAGCTTATACCTATATTCGTACTATGGGCCCTGATGGCTTGAAAGCGGTGACTGAAAATGCAGTAATCAATGCCAATTACATGATGCGCAGATTAGAATCTTATTATGAATTGCCGTTCAATCGCCACTGCAAGCATGAATTTGTTCTAAGTGGCAGCCGTCAGAAAAAGTTGGGTGTCCGTACGTTGGATATTGCCAAAAGGCTGTTAGACTTTGGCTACCATCCACCAACAACATACTTCCCATTAAATGTGGAAGAAGCGTTAATGATTGAACCAACTGAAACAGAATCAAAAGAAACATTAGATGCATTCTGTGATGCCATGATTCAAATAGCGAAAGAAGCGGAAGAAACACCTGAAGTCGTTCAAGAAGCTCCGCATACTACTGTTATTAGCCGTCTAGACGAAACACGTGCGGCCCGTCACCCAGTATTGAAATATGTGAAAAAGACAGATTTAGTAGAAGTATAATAAGAAAGTGCATTGTGAGATTTTTATTAAGGCCTAATCTTATATAGATAGACTAATTAAAGGGTTCTACATATTAGAAATAACTAATATGTAGAGCCCTTTCTACTTTTAACTTCGTCATCTGAATTAACATAAAGCACTTATTCAATGATCGCGGTATTTGTTGAATTTTGATTAGCTTGTTGATTTAATTAAATATGGAGCTTTTACCAATCTGGTCCATCTCATGATCACTCACTTTAAGATTAACTGGATTGTAAAGTGCTTTCAGGAGAGGCTTTAAATAAAGAAAAAGATAGCGATAGTTTCAATTTTAATCCTTTTAAGTGGTTCCTTGTTATATGTATTGTTTGGTCAAGAATATTTATATGCGAAGTCATTTGCTTCTAAGCATTATGAATATCCACTTCCGGATGAAACTAAGGTAATTGAGAAAGATTTTGCTTATGGTGTGTTATTTGGAGGCGAACCTTCTGGAAGTGGAGGGTTTCCAACAGTTGCGTCATATATTGTACTTGAAAGTGATTTAAGTGAAAAAGATCTATATGATTATTACAATAAAGACAAAGTAATTCCAATACCTTGCGAAGATACAAAGAAAATTGGTTTTGAAATATACTTTGCAGATCACTATAATAAGCAAATTAAAAAAGATAAGGTATGGTTTGAAGGGGATACAAAGCCTAAAAATTGAACTCTAAAAGAAATGAAGGCCAACCAATTAAAGCAATTGTTCAAATCAGAACAGAATTCAGTTATCCATTTTTCATAGACTTTTTTTGAGAAGACTATGAAGATGAATCCTTAGGTTTTTTTCTATTTTCCTAAAGGACTTAACTCATTATATTTTTCGTTCTTTTAGGGATATCAGGAATCTTTGCTCTCAATGCTTTTCTTGCTGCATAAAAAGAGCGTATAAAGAAGATTCTCTTCTTTATACGCTCTTATTGGTATCAGTGTGAGTAATATCCAACTTTGTTCCCAAAGAATGAGTCAGATACAACCCCTTCTTACTAGCATAATAGCTAGTAAGAAGGCACTCACACTAGAATAAAATACCATATGCAACTTGTATAATTGTTGGTTATTTAACTTTAATTTTGCCGTTCCATTTTTTATAACCGCCTTCTAATTGATAGAGTTGGTCATAGCCCTTTTTCTTTAAAAATAATGCGGCTCTTGAACTGCGAGTACCACTTTGACAATAAAGATAAACAGGCTGGTCGGTTCTTAATTCGCGATAACGATTGCGTAGTTGCGTAGATGGCAGGTTACGTGCGCCTAAAATATGACCGCCCTCGAACTCTTTCAATTCGCGAACATCAATTAATTGCGCTTTGCGATAACCTTTTTTGAATTCTTCTTCATTTAAAGAAGTGACTGCTTTTTTTAAGCGAAGTGCATTGATTAGTGTATAAATAACAATTACACCTACAATAATTAGTATAGTATATAACCAGCTCACAAAATCTTACCCCTTTCTATCTATCATACATATTATAAAAGAAGAACTAGCGATAGTCCAATGGGTTTGTTAAAATAAATAGTTGTGAAGAAGGGATGGTATACATGAAAACGAAGTGGTATTTTATTAATTCAGGACCTTGCAGTCCTGCTTATAACATGGCGATGGATGAAGCGCTTCTGCATTGGCATAGTGAAGGGTTGATTCCTCCGGTCATCCGTTTTTATGAGTGGAACCCTGCGACACTTTCCATTGGGTATTTTCAACGTGCAAAGCAGGATATCGATTTTGAGCAAATACATAAACTAGACTTAGGCTTTGTCAGACGCCCCACAGGGGGACGAGCTGTCTTGCATGAACATGAACTCACTTATAGTGTAATCGTGACAGAGGATTACCCAGAGATGCCAAAGACGGTAACAGAAGCCTATCGTGTTATTAGTGAAGGGTTATTGAAAGGGTTCCAAAACCTTGGGTTGGAAGCTTATTTTTCAATTCCTGATACAGAAGAAAAGCGTGACTTACTGAAAAAGCCAAAAAGTGCAGTTTGTTTTGATGCACCAAGCTGGTATGAGCTTGTAGTAGAAGGCAAAAAAGTTGCTGGCAGTGCGCAAACAAGACAAGAAGGTGTAATATTGCAGCATGGCGCCATCTTAATTGATATGGATGAAGAGAAGTTAATTTCACTCTTCAACTTTTCTTCAGACAGAGACAGAGAACGCATGCAAAAGCATTTGCCTCAAAAAGCAGTGGCAATCAATCAATTGGCAAACCGTACAGTTGATGTGGAAGATTGCATTGAAGCTTTCTATAAAGGTTTTCAAGAGGCGCTTGATATTGAGTTGGTCCCTTATGAATTGACAGAGGAACAGCAATCCTTTGTCGAAAATCTGGCGAAAACACGTTATGAATCGGATGAATGGAATTTTAGAAAATAATAAAAAGAAAGCAATGCTAGAGGTGAAAAGATGAATAACAAACTCGCCGGCTTGATGTTCCCGGCCTTTACAATCCTTACGTTATCAGTATTGTCGTTTTTAGGATTGTTCGGTGAAGGAGATGTCAATAAATCGTTCTTTATCTTTGGATTATATTTAATCTTCCCATTTGCTTTCCTAATTCAAGGAATAGCGTGTGCTATCAACCACATTAATCCTTTAATAGCATTGCTTATTTCGTACATTTCTTTTGGGATTATCATGCTATCTTTTTTTCATTACTTCGCATGGGGCCTTTCACTGTACTATTTGATAGCATGGTTAATCGGTTACTTCGGTATTTGGATGGTTCGAAAAAGAAAAGAAACAAAAAATGCAAAGGCTCAATAGTAGCCTTTGCATTTTTTATTTATTAGACAGCTTTATCAGCTGCTGGTATATTTGCAGGATCTTTCTCAATGTCTAATAGTTTGTTAAAAGAAGCAATCGCTACTTCTACTTGATCATCATGAGGTTCTTTTGTTGTCAACAATTGCAGCCAAAGGCCAGGATAGCCTAGGAAGCGTAGGATAGGAATGTCCCTACAGGCATTGGTTGCTTGCAGTACCTCAAAAGCAACACCTAGAACAACTGGGATTAATAGGATACGGTCTAGGATGCGAAGCCAAAATGGATCTGTTGGAACTAAAAAATAGATTAACATTCCAACAAGTACAGTAAACAACATAAAGCTACTACCACATCGATAATGAAGCCGAGACTGTGCTTGTACATTTTCTACAGTAAGCGGCAGGCCGTTTTCAAAACAATTGATTACCTTGTGCTCCGAGCCATGATATTGAAACACACGCTTAACCATAGGTGTCAGTGAGACTAGGTAGATATAGCTGACTAATAGTACTAGTTTAAATCCACTTTCCAATAAAATTTGAGCTGTTTTTCCTGGCAGCCAAGAATGGAATAATTGGGCCAAAAAGACAGGGATTAGCGTAAAAATAAATTTGCCAAAAATAAATGATAGGATACCGATTGCAGCTACACCAAGCCACATCTCGAGTTTTGATTTTGATTCTTTCTCTTCTTCTATTTCTTCACCTGGATTGACATTAAAGCGTTCACTGGCGAACTGTAAATGCTCTGATCCATTTGCAGCCGACTCAATTAAGGCGATAATACCTCTTAATAAGGGAATTTTTTTAAGTTTTTGAAGTGTAGGATTGTATTTTCGCTCGACATAATAATAGTCGATAGACCCATCATTGCGGCGAATAGCTGATACGGTATGCTTTTTGCTGCCCATCATGACACCTTCCACTAAGGCTTGTCCACCGTATACAGGGAGATTTTGTTGACCTTTCACATACGACACCGCGCTTTCTCACAAGATAAAAACTGTTTTTATTGTACTAAAAAAATCAACATTGCACTAGAGAAAGCATATTATATTTATTTTTTGTCTATCCTCAGGGGGAAGGAGGGTTTTTAGATGAGAATTAACGTTTACCTGTGGACTGTTTTATTCAGTTCGCTTACATTTATACTTAGTTTAAAGATATTAGATTGGTTTTCCTTTATGAAACTTTCGCCGATAGGTTGGGCAAAAAAGTGGCATATTTTTAGCGATTCACATGGTCTTGTCAAATGGTTTATTCTCTGGATATTTGTTGTAATTATTGCGGCTGTATTATTTGCGATTGCTGAATTATTGAAAAAAGTACGCATGGATATTGTAGCTATTTTCCTTGCGATTGTGATTGTATGGCTCATTGAATGGTCTGTTCAACATACCTTCTACATTCGTCACTTTTCAATTCCGCTTGCTGTTGTTATTGGACTTCATTTGCTCTGGATATTTGAAACAGCCACATATCATGCGAAAATGAGAAATTTAGAATCTCGAAATAAACTGCCCCAATCTGTCTAGGATTATGCTAAAATAAGGCTATCAGTGCAGGAGGAGGGCTAACAATGAATTATTTATGCTTGAATGGTCCTAATCTTAATCGACTTGGCAAGAGAGAGCCAGCTGTTTATGGGCATACAACATTAAAAGACCTTGAGTCCCAATTAAAAGTCCTAGCAGCTGAGTTCAACTCTTCAATTGATTGCAAGCAATCAAACGTTGAAGGCCAGTTGATTGATTGGATTTATGAAGCTGAAGATACAGGTGTAGATGGCATTATCTTCAATCCTGGCGCTTACACCCACACGAGCATCGCACTAAGGGATGCAATTGCTGGTGTTTCGGTGCCTGTTATTGAGGTTCATATTTCAAATGTACATAAAAGAGAAGAATTTAGGCATCATTCTTACTTAGCGCCTGTATGTGTAGGGCAAATTACAGGGCTTGGCACATTTGGATATAGCGCAGCTCTTCGAATGTTTTTAGAGGGATAAAAGGGGGATTATAATGGAAAGAGTAGAGAGATTAGTGAAAGCGTTAAATTCGCAAAATTTAGATGGTTTGCTTATTACCAATAATTATAATTTACGTTATATGACAGGTTTTACAGGTACTTCTGGTGTGGCGGTAGTATCACAAAAAGAGGCAGTGTTTATCACTGACTTCCGTTACACAGAACAAGCATCTAAACAAATTACAGGCTATCGCATTGTTGAACACAAGGGGACAATCATTGAAGAAATTGCTGCAATCGTGAAAGAATTAGGCATTAAATCGCTTGGTTTTGAGAAAGATGTAGTTAGCTATAGCATGTATGAAGCGTATTCTAAGGTTATTCCAGCTGACTTAGTCGGCGTTACAGATTTGATCGAAAAAATTCGTCTCGTTAAGACAGAAGATGAATTAAAGACAATTAAAGCAGCTTGCCAAATTGCAGATGAAACGTTTGAACATATCATTCAATTTATCAAACCAGGCAAAACAGAGCTTGAGGTTTCAAATGAGCTTGAATTCTATATGCGTAAACTTGGTGCAACTTCTTCTTCATTTGATACCATTGTCGCTTCAGGAGTACGTTCTGCATTGCCACATGGCGTTGCAACTGATAAAATAATTGAAAAAGGTGATTTCGTCACTTTAGACTATGGCGCTTTATATAATGGTTATATTTCTGACATGACACGCACAGTCGCTGTGGGCGAACCTTCTGAACAGTTAAAGGAAATCTACCAAATTGTTTTGGAAGCAGAGCTTCTCGGACTTGAAAAATTCAAACCAGGTATGACAGGTAAGGAAGCGGATGCAATATGCCGCGATTATATTAAGGAACATGGCTATGGTGATGCTTTTGGCCATTCTACAGGTCATGGAATTGGTTTAGAGGTACATGAGGGTCCTGGATTATCGTTTAGATCCAATATCACATTAGAGCCTGGCATGGTTGTCACATGTGAACCGGGTATCTATTTGCCAGGAGTTGGTGGCGTGCGTATAGAAGATGATACGCTAATTACTGAAACTGGCAATGAAAAATTGACACATGCACCAAAAGAATTAATCATCTTATAATTTATTATTGGAGGATATACAGAAATGATTTCAGTAAATGATTTTAAAACAGGGTTAACGATCTTAGTAGACGGGAACCTATTCCGTGTTATCGAATTCCAACACGTAAAACCAGGTAAGGGTGCAGCTTTTGTACGTTCCAAATTACGTAACTTACGTAATGGCAACGTAGCAGAAAAAACATTCCGTGCAGGCGAAAAAGTGGAAAAAGCACAAATCGATACACGCAAAATGCAATATCTATACGCATCAGGCGACGCTTATGCATTCATGGATATGGAATCATATGAGCAAATCGAATTGACTGCAAGCCAATTAGAAGAAGAATTAAAATACCTTCTAGAAAACATGGAAGTTCATATCATGATGTATGAAGGTGAAGTGCTAGGCGTTGAACTACCTAACACAGTTGAACTAGAAGTATCTGCAACGGATCCTGGAATTAAAGGTGATACTGCAACAGGCGGATCAAAACCAGCAACAATGGAAACAGGCCTAGTTGTAAACGTACCATTCTTTGTAAACGAAGGTGACAAACTAATCATCAATACATCTGATGGTTCTTATGTTTCTCGTGCTTAATCTATAAATTAAAGCTATGCATAACTGCATGGCTTTTTTTGTGAGAATTTTACTATTCCTTTTCAACTTATTCAACTTGTTGAGCAAGTTAAAACAGGATATATTCGTGTTGCTTCAGCTAACTTAACTGGTACTTTAAATTTTGTAATTCATATACAGATCCTATTTATAACAGTGAATATGGCTTTGGCAGAGGTATCCCTTCAAAGGATGCTACGCTACCTATTTAAAAAAGGAGATAAGGAAAATTTGAGTTTGAAAAGAACCACTTAAATGGTTAGCGATAGGAACTGAACCAAATAAGGAAAAAAGCAATGATATGAAGTGTTTTGTGCAATAGAAGATATAAATGACTTAATTGATTTCGAAAAAGAATAATAAAAAGACCACATAAGTGGTCTTTAAATATGCAAAACTTTAATGATACACTTCATAGAAAAAAGTGCAGACGATTAGAACGATAGCTACTAATACTACAATTTTCATTCGATCATTCCAAATTGGTAGACCATTTCTTTTGTTTTCAATCATCTCTTTAATAAACGATACCAAGAAAATTATCGAGAAAATTAAACCGATTAACAATACAGATAAAAAGAATAGAAGAAAAAGTGTAAAAACAAGCAAAGTCAACCCTCATTTTTAGATGTAATTATACACTGTGTTCTTACTTAAATATTATTAATTCCGTATCAATATAACATACTCCCTAGCATATTGCTGGTATTTTCTGATGATTATAAAGTCTTTATGTACTAGAAGAAATAAGCCCCCTATCTTAACCACTATTCTAATTCAATGTATGCGAAGTGGTTCAGCTGCTAATTACCTATGCTGTTAAAACTTTCAACAGTAATTGCTGAAACACAAACTGCCAATAAAGCCTCTATAAACTCTTACGAAGAAATGGAATGAAATTTGAAAGAACGGTTACGAGTTTCGAAGAAGGAAGTTTTTATTTTTACTCGTTTAATATCAATCAATATATTAACAATTTAATTACTAAAAGAAAGTCTATGATTCAAAAATTTATTTAATTTAAAAGTTCTCGACTGTCAAGAAATTCAAACATATATAAGAAAAATCCCAATACAAATCCTTCGTGCACTTATCTTAAGTGCTTTATTTGTGAGATCTATCAAGATTTCTTCATAATTTCCCTGCATAAATTCTTTTCCCTCTCATAAATTGTAAAGAGAGGAGGGGCGACTTCGGAACTTCAAGATTTGCTTAGAATAGCTGGTATTGGACTGGTCCTGGGACTTTTACACATCTTCTTTGAACAAACAGGTAAAAAAGAATTTTCTTTCTTTCTTAATTTTATTGCCTATTTATATATCACAATCGAGTTGCTTCGATTTTTGCGTCTCTTTTTTGATGAGATTATTACCTTCTTCCAATGGCTGATGACGTCATAATGGAATTCTTATTCTATGTTTTAATGACGTTCCTCTTCCTTATTGGTATACGAATAGTAATACCGACAATGCATCAATTCTTTGCAGTTGTCTTATTTTTTATTCTATTAAGTTTTTTGATGATGCGAGTTGTATTACCTTTTTGGCAAAAATTAAAGACCTTTTTTTTATTTGATTTGCCATATATGCCGCTTATATTAGGTAGTTCCTTGCTTTACCTTTGTTCACTTATTGTATCGCACATATTAGATGAAAACGATTATGAAAGCATTGCCTTTATAAGTCATCTTGCTATAAAAATCTGGATTGTCACGCTTTGGCTCGATGAATTAGCATCATTTTTGAAACAATGGGAAAAGTTAGTAGCACCGTAGGGGGTGTAATAATCGAACAAGTGGCTGCGTTTTTGATCGAACCATTTAAAGAACAATTCTTCGCACTACGTTCATTTTTTCTTTACGCTATCCTGTTTTTATGTATTAATTGGCTGCTTCCAACAATGAAAGAGTGGACAAGGTTTTTTTTCTTAATAGTAGTGATCATGGTAACAATTCGACCTGTTTTTAAGGCTTTTACACAAATGCAACATATAACAGAACAGCTAATGGATGTTTATCTTGTTCTGTCGCCACTTTTAACATCCTCTTTGCTTCTTGGCTCAGGGATATTTTCAGTGCTTTCCATTAGTCCTGTTTTCCTTATTTTCCTGCAGACTATTTTAGTGGTCGTTACAAAATATTTAATCCCTATGTTAATCGCCACATTTGTTTTCGATTTTATTACGCGAATGCTTCCTGAGCTCTCGTTTGCCAAAATGTCAGATTTTTTGCGAATGTCGGTTTTGAGCGTAGTATCCGTATCTGTCCTAATTTATACCATGTTACTTGCTACAAATGGAGTTTTGGTTGGTACATTTTCAGGAGAAATAGCTGAGCCGGTTAAAAGGCTCTTGCAACAAAATATTCCTATCATCGGTTCCCTTGTCACAGAATCTCTCAATACTTTTAAAAAATACTCGTCGACAGCTTTAATTACTACGAGTACTGGTTTACTTGTAAGCGTTTGGAGTGTAACGATTCTTCCGACACTCAATATTTTAATACTCGGTTTTTGCTATCGTTTTCTAGCTGCTGTTTTAGAACCGTTCACAGACAGTAAGGTGAATGGATTAATCGAAGATGTAAGCAAAACACTTTTCATTCTATGTGCTGTGTCATTCCTTATTGCATTTGCCTATTTCTTCACGATTATGATGGTCGTGCTTATGGTTCAGATGCAGATGGGAAAGGGGGGGGCATAGTGGCAAGTTTTTTATTTAATTTGCTAGTGTATTGCCTCATCGGAAAAATCCTGCTTCTTATTCTTCCTAAAGATGTGGAAGAGGAGGCGACACTGTTATTAAAAATGGTGCTTGCTTTATATAGTATTCAATACTTTTTGTAACACTTTTGCATATTGCTGAAATAAGATTCATAGATTGTGTTAGTCGTTAATGTTTTGAAGGAGGAGATGTCCTTGGAAAAGCAGCAAATTTTAAAAAACCGTTTCTTGCCGCAGGAATTTTAGTCGCAATACTTCTAGTAAGCGGAATATTCTCGCTTACGAATCACACCAACAAAGATCCATCGAATGCTGGCAGCGAACAAACAGGGACCCAGGATCTCACTTCTATTCTTAGTTCCATTGAAGGTGTTGGTAAGGTGATGATTTATTTTTACTATGGCCAGACAAACGACCAGCCTAAAAAGGAAGAGTCATCCCTTGGACAATATTTTAACTGGCAGCAAACAAATGGAGAGAGTAAACAGAAAGTAACCGGCGTGTTAGTCGTAGCTGAAGGAGCTGATTCTTTAACAGTAAAAAATGATCTTGTAGCAGTCTTATCAAGTGTACTTGAAATACCAACTCATCGTATTGTCGTACGTTCAATGGAAAAAAAGGAGGATACCCCATGAGAGTAAAAAAGAAAGCAGTATGGTTTTTAACATTATTAAGTTTGGCAGCAGTCATTTCGGTCTATTATTTATCTAATCCAGTAACGCCATTTAACGGACTTGCTATTTTCAGTGATAATTCATTGAAAGATACTAAGATTAGCGAACTTGCAAGTAAGACAAGCAAAACAACTCCTGTTACTACAGAAAGCCACTTATTTGAAGAGATGCGTATGGAGCTGCAAAACGAGCGCAGTCAATTGAAAGAAACACTAACTCAAAAAGTTGCTTCTTCTCAATACAGCGCAGATGAAAAGAACAAATATTTCGATGAAATTGATGCGATTACAAAAAATGAATCAAATGAAGCGATGCTTGAAATGTTGATTCGCACATTGGGATACTCAGACGCATTTGTTCGGGCTGAAGACGATCAAATTCGTGTAACAGTACAGGCAAATGAATTATCAAAAGAAAAAGCGAATGAGATTGTTTATATGGTGAAAAAAGAGTTTAATGAAGGAAAAGTAGTAGTAGATTTCCAATCCGAAACAATTAACTAAATAAAACGTCTTCTGAAGATGGGGAAACAATCTAGTTGTTTTTCCGTCTTTTTTGTGTGTAATTTATCCTTTAGATGGATGAATGTAGATTATAAATACAGCTCTAATAAGTGTTTTGAATTATCTTCAAGGAAAAGGAGGAATTATGCCCAAAATGTTGAAGATATCTATATTCCCAAATAACTGTTTAAAAATATTACCAAACACGATAAAATAAAACTTGTACTATATCACAATATAAGGGGAGTAACATATGTTGAAAATTCAAGAAATACGCGAGATTATTAAATTAGTAGATGCTTCTTCAATTGAAGAATTCGTGTATGAGGCTGACGAAGTAAAAGTCAAACTCAAAAAAAATAGCGGGATTGTTATCTCAAATCATACTCCCGAAGCACCAAAACCAATTGAAACAGTGCAAGCTGCACCAGCTGTTGAAGCGCCTGTAGCTAAAGCAGCTCCAGCTGTAGAAAAACAAGAAGCGAAAACAGTTGAAACCGCTTCAACTGAATCATTGCATAAAATAGTTTCACCTATGGTCGGAACATTCTATCAGGCGCCAAGTCCAGATGCAAAACCTTTTGTTCAAGTAGGAGACAAAATTGGAGAAGAATCCATTGTTTGTATCGTAGAAGCGATGAAGTTATTCAATGAAATTGAAGCAGAAGTTAAAGGTGAAATCGTCGAAATCCTAGTGACTGACGGTGAATTAGTGGAATATGGCCAGCCTTTATTCCTAGTAAAAGAAAACTAAGGGAGGCTATGCTCTATGTTGAAAAAAGTATTAATTGCCAATCGTGGAGAAATCGCAGTTCGCATTATCCGTGCATGCAAAGAATTAGGTATTGCCTCTGTAGCAGTTTACTCAGAAGCAGATAGTGAAGCGCTGCATGTACAGTTGGCAGATGAAGCTTATTGCATCGGCTCTAAGTTTTCAAGCGATAGTTATTTAAAGATTGACCGTATCTTAACAGTAGCAGAGAAATCAGGCTGCGATGGTATCCACCCAGGCTATGGTTTTCTTGCTGAAAATGCGAGTTTTGCCGAAGCATGTGAAGATGCAGGTATTACGTTTATCGGCCCAACATCACAGGCTATAAATATTATGGGAATTAAAGATATTGCTAAAGATACTATGATTGCTGCTGGCGTGCCGACAGTACCAGGTTCTAAAGGACTTGTTGCTGATGAACATGAAGCAGTAGCTGTAGCACAAGAAATTGGCTATCCTGTTATTATTAAAGCAACTGCCGGCGGTGGAGGTAAGGGTATCCGTGTGGCACGCGATGAAGAATCTTTGATTAAAGGCGTTCAAATCACCCAAAAAGAAGCACAAGCTGCTTTCGGTAATCCAGGCGTCTATTTAGAAAAGTTCATTGAAGATTTCCGCCATTGTGAAATCCAAGTGCTTGCAGATGAATATGGTCATACGATTCATCTAGGTGAGCGTGATTGCACTGTGCAACGTCGAATGCAAAAGCTTGTTGAAGAAGCGCCTTCACCTGCATTGTCTGAAGAAAGACGCACTGAAATGGGCGAAGCAGCCGTAAAAGCAGCGAAGGCTTGTGGTTATCGCGGAGCAGGTACAGTTGAATTTATCTATGACTATAAGGCAGATCGATTCTACTTTATGGAGATGAATACGCGCATCCAGGTTGAACATCCTGTTACTGAGGAAATTACTGGGGTTGACCTTGTACGTGAGCAATTAAAAATTGCCTCTGGCGAAAAATTAACATACCAACAAGAAGATATTGTGGTAAATGGTTGGTCAATTGAGTGCCGCATTAATGCAGAAAACCCATCAAAAAACTTCATGCCTTCTCCAGGCAGAGTGGAAAATTACCTAGCGCCAGGTGGTATTGGCGTACGTATTGATTCTGCTATGTATCCAGGCTATGCGATCCCACCATACTATGATTCAATGGTAGCAAAATTGATTGTTCATGCCGATACTCGTGAAGAAGCGATCGAAAAGATGAAACGTGCACTTGGGGAGTTCATTGTGGAGGGTCCTGGAATTCATACAACTATTCCATTCCACGAAAAATTAATGGATCATGAAGTATTCAAATCAGGTAAATTCAACACGAAATTCCTTGAAGAAAATGATGTCATGAATTCATAAGAAAGAAAGGGGCAAGCTAAATGGCTGACGAAATTGTACATTCAGTACCGCAAGAAACACCCGCTGACAAGACGTCTCTTGGCCGTATTGAGGTAGCACCTGAAGTCATTGAAGTGATTGCGGGTATTGCGACTACTGAAGTGGATGGTATTTCAAAAACAAGAGGCAACTTTGCGACAGGTGTTGTAGAGAAGTTCGGCAAAAAAGTGCATGGCAAAGGCATTAAGACTGAATGGACAGAAGAAGGCTTAGTCGTCGATGTTTATTGCTTTGTCCAATATGGTGTATCAGTTGCTAAGGTTGCAAAACAAGTGCAATCACATATTCGCGAAGCCATCGTAAATATGACCTCTCATCAAACAAAAGAAGTGAATGTACATATTACAGGAATCTTATTTGATCAAAGTGATATGAAAAACTAAATAAAAGTCATACAGAAGCTTCTGGTGGTGGAGAACTCACACCATTCTTAGAAGGGTTCTTAAAGGTATCTTTATGCTTTTAAGAGCCCTTTTTTTTACAGTATTTCAGTCCCATTGTCGAATTTTTCAAAACATGCAAGAATCCATGCTTCTATAGGTGTTTTGTGATAAAATAAATCTATTGTAAATAAATGAAACACTTCACATAATGACAATTATTAAAATGGTCAGATGTAGTAGTAAAAGGAGCACATTTTAGATGAAGCGACGAGAAGCGCGGGAAAAAGCATTACAAACCCTTTTCCAATTAGAAAATACAGAGCTGACAGTACAAGAAGCAATGGAGCATATCATGGGTGAAGAGACAGATACGTTCTATGAAAAGATAGTAACTGGTACAACTGAGCATTTGCAGGAGATTGATGCAGCACTAGCTGAAAAACTTGAAAATTGGTCTTTTGATCGCGTAGCAAAAATTGAACGCACTATCTTGCGTTTAGCAGCATATGAGCTGTTATTTACACCTGAAACACCAAAAAGTGTTGTATTAAATGAAGCAATTGAATTAAGTAAGACATTTGGCGATGAACAATCCAGCAAATTTGTGAATGGAGTTCTTTCTAAATTTGCGTAAAATCCTTAAATAGAGGTGGAAAGAATGTCAGGCAAATTGATCAATGGTAAAGAAATTGGTGGAAAGATTCGAGAAACGATTCAACAGGAAGTGAACGACTTAAAGAGTGAAGGCATTACCCCTGGCTTAGCAGTGATTTTGGTCGGCGATGACTCTGCATCGCATACATATGTGGCTAATAAGCAAAAAGCTTGTTCAGAGCTAGGAATTTATTCGCGTTTAATCCAATTTGAAGCCGAAATATCAGAAGATACTCTGTTATCTCAAATCGAACAATTGAATACTGATTCGGCGATTGATGGCATTTTAGTGCAATTGCCGTTGCCTAAACATATCAATGAACAAAAAATCATCGATGCTATATCTCCATATAAAGATGTTGACGGTTTCCATCCAATCAATGTAGGTAAAATGCTGATTGGTGAACCCTCATTCCAGCCATGTACCCCTTCTGGGATTATGAAACTGCTGGAATACTCAAATGTTGATGTAGCAGGCAAGCATGCTGTCGTTGTAGGCCGAAGCAATATAGTTGGCATACCGATGGGGCAGCTTCTACTAAAAAAAGATGCAACAGTTACGTATTGCCACTCTAAAACACAGGATTTAAGTGCTATTACAAAACAAGCTGATATATTGGTTGTAGCGACTGGCCGTGCCAAGTTAATCGGCAAAGAAGATGTAAAAGATGGGGCAGTCGTGATTGATGTAGGCATGAATAGAGATAATCATGGCAAACTTTGTGGGGATGTTGACTTCGATGCAGTTTTTGAGAAAGTTTCAGCTATTACCCCTGTACCTGGTGGAGTCGGACCTATGACGATTACAATGCTTCTTTACAATACATTGCAATCTGCCAAAAAGAAGTCAAGTAGACAACCTTTAGTCAAATAATATGAAGACATGGGCTGTTTTTCTAGCGAAAGACAGCCCATTTCACTGATAAGTACAACTATCTTTGTGAAATGGGAAATAGGAATAAACGCTGGTATCTTTACCAGTGTATAGATAAGGAGTTTTCGTATTTTGGCAATGCCTTATTTATCAGTGCAAGCACTTACAAAATATATCAAAAAAAAGTTTGATGCAGATCCTCATTTGCGCAATGTTTATGTTAAAGGTGAACTCTCCAATGTGAAGCATCATATTGGGTCTGGGCATATTTACTTCACCTTGAAAGATGAAAAGTCGCAAGTGAAAGCAGTTATGTTTGCTATGCGCGCTAAAAAATTGAAGTTTAAACCTGAAAATGGCATGAAAGTGTTGATTAAAGGGGATGTAACGGTTTACGAAGGCGGCGGGCAATATCAATTATATGCCGAAGAAATGGAACCGGAGGGTATAGGTAGTCTTTACTTAGCATTTGAGCAATTAAAAGAGAAGTTGCAGCAAGAGGGACTATTTTCTGATACCCATAAAAAACAAATCCCAGCCTTTCCACAAAGAATAGCAGTTGTGACAGCTCCGACTGGTGCTGCTATCCGTGATATTTGCACGACGATTAAACAACACTATAAGTTAGTGGATATTGTTATTTTTCCTGCACTTGTTCAGGGGGAAAATGCTGCCAAAAGTATTGCGAAAGCAATTGAACAGGCAAATAATACACCGAATATCGATACATTAATTGTTGGTCGTGGCGGAGGTTCCATAGAGGATTTATGGGCTTTCAATGAAGAGATTGTTGCAAGAGCTATCTTTAATAGTAAGTTGCCGATCATTAGTGGTGTAGGTCATGAGACAGATACGACCATTGCTGATTTTGTAGCAGATGCGAGAGCTGCAACACCGACGGCAGCCGCAAAACTTGCTGTGCCAAGCAGCCAAGAACTTTTGAAATATCTGCTCACAAAAAAAGCTCAACTAATTCAATTGACTCAATCTAAAATTAGAAGCGAACGTAGCCGTTTAGACCGCTTGCAAAAATCCTATCCACTCAGTCTACCTGACAGGCTCTATCGACCGTTTACCGAACAGCTCATGCGTTTAGATGAGAGGCTTCAACAGGGGACAGTACGTTATGTGAAAGACCAAAAACAGCTTATTCAAAGATTGGATCAAACCTTGGCAATACGCACACCGGTAACACAAATTAAGCAAGAAAAGAAAAATGTAATCAATTTAGAAAGTGCTTTGCAAAAAGCAATTGTAGGGCAAATCAATCAAAAAAAAGAAGAGTTTCGTTCTGCAATCAGAACTTTGGAAGCGTTAAATCCACTTTCTATCATGACAAGAGGGTACAGTATTGCATACCAGAAGGGTACTGTTGTCAAATCAGTTGATGACCTTCACACACAAGATCAAATTGAACTACACTTGCATGACGGAAAAGCTTTAGCATCCATTGTATCTGTTACGAAGAAAGGAGACTAAAAATGGCTAATGAAAAACAAACCTTCCAAACTTCAATTAACGAATTAGAAGAGATTGTACAAGTATTAGAAATAGGCGAAGTGCCGCTTGAAGATGCAATTGAACTGTATAAAAAGGGAATGAAACTATCAAAGTTTTGCCACGACCAATTGACAAAGGCAGAAGAACAGCTTGTCTCTATTATGGATGAAAGCGGCAAAGAAAAGCCGTTCGAGCCTACAGGAGAAGAGGGAAATAAACAATGACGTTACAACTCCAATCATTCATGAAAAGTAATATTCCACTCGTTGAAAAACATATGGATGATCTTGTGAAGATTATTACAGCACCGGAAATATTAAAGGAATCAATGCTTTATTCACTGAATGCAGGTGGTAAAAGAGTTCGCCCTTTATTTGTGCTAGCTGTTATGGATCATTTCAATGTAAAAGATGAGGCAGCTTATACTGTCGGTGCTGTCATTGAAATGATTCATACCTACTCTTTAATCCATGATGATTTGCCAAGTATGGATAATGATGATTATCGACGCGGCAAATTAACAAATCATAAAGTTTTCGGCGAAGCCTTTGCCACTCTTGCTGGTGATGCGTTAAATACTCTAGCTTTTGGCATACTAGCTAGAATGCAACATGTGGATGCAGAGAAACGTTTAGAACTCATCAACCTATTAAGTATTGCAGCTGGCGCGGAAGGTATGGTCGGCGGTCAAATTCTAGATATTCAGGGTGAAGAAAAGCAGCTGACGTTAGAAGAACTAGAAAAAGTCCATATTAATAAAACAGGTGCTATCCTTCGCTTTAGCATAGAAGCTGGTGCTATACTTGCTAATGCAACAGCAGATGAAAGAAGCATATTGGCAGAATATGCCCATCACATTGGATTATGCTTCCAAATACAAGATGATATTTTAGACGTAGTAGGTACCACAGAGCAGCTTGGTAAGACAGCAGGCAAAGATGTAGCAAGCGACAAAAGCACATACCCTGCATTATTAACACTTGATGGGGCAAACAAGAAATTGCAAAAACATTTCCGTTTAGCAATCGAAGCGTTAGATAAATTGCCTTCTGACAGTATTTTACTTAAAGAATTTGCTGAATATATTGTTCATCGTAACAAGTAACAGCTCAAAATTTTGTGCAATTGTTTACTATGCTTTTATTGAGCAATTTTCCATGTATGTTTGGGGAAACTCTCTTAAAGCTGTTTATAACAGTGAAGAAAGGCTGAACGATGCTTTCTCAAATGTAGAGGCTAAGTTGAACCAATTGAGTTCATACTCTATACTGGGTTAGGTCTATTAATGTCATATTAAATGATCCTAAAATTCATGTGGGAAGAAAAAAGACCCCCAATGTGTGAAGTTTTACTTTATCACTGTTATAATAGTGTAAAACAACAATGTGCGATGAATCTATAATGAAAAGGTGTGTGATGGCGATGGATTTAACACAGATATCTAGTCCATCCTTTCTAAAAGAATGTACAACAAAACAACTACAGGACCTTAGTGAAGATATACGTAAGTTTCTAATTGAAAAGTGCGCTCATACTGGAGGTCATATTGGCCCAAATCTTGGGGTTGTTGAATTAACGATAGCTTTGCATCGAGCTTTTAATAGCCCAGAAGATAAATTACTTTTCGATGTCGGCCATCAAGCGTATGTCCACAAAATTTTGACTGGACGCGCTTGTGAATTTGATTCACTTAGACAATATAAGGGATTGTGTGGTTTCCCGAAACGCAGTGAAAGCGAACATGATGTGTGGGAAACAGGGCACAGTTCTACATCCCTTTCAGCAGCAATGGGAATGGCAGCAGCCCGCGATGTCAAAGGCGAACATAACTATATTGTTCCTATTATTGGTGACGGTGCTTTAACAGGCGGTATGGCGTTAGAAGCTTTGAACCATATCGGACATGAACAAAAAAATATGATTGTGATTCTAAATGATAATGAGATGTCTATTGCGCCTAACGTAGGTGCTCTGCATAATGTGTTAGGTCGCCTTCGCACGGCGAGTCAATACAATAAAGCAAAAGATGAATTAGAGGGACTTTTAAAGAAAATCCCTGCTGTTGGTGGTAAGTTAGCTTCAACAGCTGAACGTGTGAAAGATAGTTTGAAATACTTGCTTGTATCAGGCATTTTCTTTGAAGAATTAGGCTTTACCTATCTCGGACCAATTGATGGTCATAGCTTTGAAAGCCTTGAAGACACGTTACAAAATGCTAAAAAAACGCAAGGGCCTGTCCTTATTCACGTTGTAACAAAAAAAGGAAAAGGCTATACGCCTGCTGAAAACGATACTGTTGGTACTTGGCATGGCACTGGGCCATATAAAATTGAAACAGGAGATTTTATTAAATCTTCAACAACAGCTCCTGCATGGTCAAAATTGGTTGCTGATACAGTCACACGCATTGCACGTAAGGATCCTCGTGTTGTAACCATCACTCCTGCAATGCCAGTGGGTTCCAAATTAGAGGGATTTGCAAAAGAGTTCCCAAATAGGTTCTTTGATGTAGGGATTGCAGAACAACATGCTACTACGATGGCAGCTGGGATGGCAGCAGAAGGAACGAAACCATTCCTTGCGATTTACTCTACATTCTTACAACGTGCATATGACCAAGTTTTACATGATATTTGCAGACAAAAGTTAAATGTATTTATTGGTATCGACCGCGCAGGCTTGGTGGGAGCAGATGGCGAAACACACCAAGGTGTATTCGATATTGCCTTTTTACGTCACATGCCGAACATGGTGATTATGATGCCTAAAGATGAAAATGAAGGGCAGCATATGGTAAAAACGGCACTTGATTACGATGCAGGTCCAATTGCACTCCGTTATCCAAGAGGTAATGGTTTAGGAGTACCGTTGGATGAAGAATTGCAACCGATTGACATTGGTACTTGGGAAGTATTACAGGATGGTACTGATGCAGCAATTCTAACGTTCGGAACCACTATTCCAATGGCAAAAGCTGCAGCTGATCTCTTAGCTACTAAAGGTATCAAAACGGAAATTATTAATGCTCGTTTCATTAAGCCTATGGATGAAGATATGCTTCATCGTTTATTTGAAAGCAAAAAGCCTATTCTTACGATAGAAGAAGCCATGCTTGAAGGTGGTTTTGGGAGCGCTGTGTTAGAGTTTGCAAACGACCATGGTTATGATACGGATTTAGTTGACCGCATGGGCATTCCTGATGTATTTGTTGAACACGGGAATGTAGACTTATTGCTACGTGATTTGCATATGACAGAAGAAGACGCTGTAGAAAGCGTGCTTCATCTTATCGATAAAAAATCTAAGAAGCAAGCGGGTTTAGAAACAAAATGACAACGAAAATGCCGAAAGAACGAGTAGATGTATTGCTTGTACAACGGGGCCTCTGCGAAACACGTGAAAAAGCCAAACGCTTGATCATGGCAGGCCAAGTTTTTTCTAAAGAAGTGCGTGTAGACAAAGCGGGCGAAAAAATTCCAGTTGATGCAGATCTTCAAATTAAAGGCCAACAATTGCCGTATGTGAGTCGCGGTGGTCTCAAATTAGAAAAGGCTTTAAATATATTTGATGTAGATGTCTCAGGAAAGCTTATGTTGGACATCGGATCTTCTACAGGCGGCTTTACTGATTGTGCGCTGCAAAATGGTGCAAAACACTGTTATGCACTAGATGTAGGCTCAAACCAACTCGCTTGGAAAATACGATCAGATGAACGTGTAACGGTGATGGAAAAAACCAATTTCCGTTATGTCACACCAGTTAACTTCGATTCTGGTTTACCAGACTTTGCAACAATCGACGTTTCATTTATTTCTCTTGAATTAATTTTACCTGTTTTGAAAACATTGTTATTACCAACGGGCGATGTAATTGCACTTGTAAAACCGCAATTTGAAGCAGGGAAAGATAAAGTTGGGAAAAAAGGAATTGTCCGAGAGGCTAAGACACATCTTGAAGTATTAGAAAAAGTGGCTAACTTTGCTGAAAATACTGGTTTCGTATTAAAAGATGCATCCTACTCACCAATTACAGGTGGAGAGGGAAATATTGAATTTTTATTCCATCTATACAATCCTCAGAATGGTGAGGAAGTCCATTCATTTACTGATTTCAACAAGTTAGTAAATGAAGCACATCAACAATTGAAATAACGCGGCCACGACTCACGGCCGTGTTTTTTCTTGTATAACAATAGGAAAAATGTTACCTTATTTAAGATAAGCATAATTATGCACGAGGTGATCACAGTTGAATAAAAGCCAAAGACATATTCGCATACGCGATATGATCGCAAATAATGAGATAGAAACACAAGATGAATTAGTGGATATGCTGAAAGAAGCAGGCTACCATGTGACACAAGCTACCATTTCAAGAGATATTAAAGAACTTCATTTAATAAAAGTGCCATTGCATGATGGGCGTTATAAATATAGTTTACCGGCAGACCAACGCTTTAATCCGATCCAAAAACTGCATAGAGCTTTAGCGGATGCCTTTGTGTCTATAGATGGTACAAGCAATATGCTTGTGATGAAAACATTGCCAGGAAACGCACATGCAATCGGTTCTTTATTGGATCGGTTAGATTGGGAAGGAATTCTTGGAACTATTTGCGGCGATGATACAATTCTTATTATTTGCAGAGCAGATGAAGAAAGAAACCTTATTAAAGATCGCTTGTTGGAAATGTTATAGCTGTAAACGGGGTGTGAAACTTGTTAAAAGAACTGTCAATTAAAAATTTCGCTATTATTGAAGATCTGACGGTCGACTTTCAAGAAGGATTAACGGTCTTGACTGGAGAAACTGGGGCAGGGAAGTCTATTATTATCGATGCCGTGCAACTTCTTGCAGGAGGGCGAGGATCTCAAGAATTTATTCGCCATGGGGCGAAAAAAGCCGAATTAGAAGGACTTTTTACCCTATCTTCATCGATGCATACAGCATATTCTAAATGTGCGGAAGCTGGCATTGATATAGAAGAAGGCTCGGTCATCCTTAGACGAGACTTAAATGATAACGGCAAAAGTGTTTGCCGAGTCAACGGAAAACTTGTCCCACTATCATTACTTAGGGAAATAGGTGCAACATTAATCGACATTCACGGCCAGCACGAAAGCCAAGAATTAATGGATGATAAGCATCACCTTTCGTTGCTTGATCAATTCGCAGGAGATCAAATCACAGATCAAAAAACGCTGTATATTTCGCAATACGAAGAATATCGCCTGTTGAAAAAGGAGCTTGCTGCGATTTCAGTTAATGAGCAACAAGTGGCACAAAAAATTGATCTCTTTCAGTTTCAAATCAAAGAAATTGATGCATGCAAATTTGTGCCTAATGAAGAAGATGAATTAATGGAAGAACGCAGAAGACTGCTAAATTTCAACAAAATATTTGAAGGTGCAAGTACAGCGCACGAAACCATTTTAGGTGAATCAAAAGGGCTTGATTGGATTGGTCAAGCTATGTCCGCATTAGAGGATGTGGCTACTGTTGACGAAAGCTTTAATGAGTATTCAGAAGCTGTATCGAACGCATTTTACAATTTGCAAGAAGCTGCATTTGGAGTGAAAAATATTCTGGATGAGCTTGAATTTGATCCAGAGAGGCTGAATGAAGTAGAGCAACGTTTAGCTCTTATTGGATCAATGAAGCGTAAATATGGGCATACTTTAGAAGAAATTCTAACGTATCGTGAAAAAATAGGCGAGGAATTGGCATCTCTCTTAAACAGAGATGAAAATATCCAAAAAAAAGAACAGCAATTAATGACATTGCAAAAAACATTGCAAAAAACCGCCGAAAAACTAACAAGTATTCGCAAAATTGTAGGGGAACAGTTGTCTTTTTCCATTATGCAGCAGTTACGTGAATTGTATATGGAAAAAGCCGAATTTAGTGTTCATTTTGAAACATTGGCTCCTGGTCAATTTGATCAATATGGAGTTGACCGTGTTGTCTTTTATATTGCGACAAATATAGGAGAACCGCCTAAACCATTGACGAAAATCGCGTCTGGCGGGGAACTTTCACGTGTCATGCTAGCGCTTAAAACGATTTTTTCTTCATCTAATGGTATTACTTCCATTATATTTGATGAAGTCGATACTGGCGTTAGCGGACGAGTTGCTCAAGCTATTGCTGAAAAAATTGCAGCGGTTTCAATACATTCACAGGTTTTATGTATTTCTCATTTGCCTCAAGTTGCCGCAATGGCTGATCATCATTATTATATCCAAAAGCAAGAAGATGCACACAGAACATTTACATCTTTGACTGAGATTTTTGATGATGATCGGATTGGTGAAATTAGCAGAATTATGTCTGGTGCAGAAGTAACAGATCTGACTTTCCAACATGCTAAAGAATTGATCGACATTGCAAATGAAAGAAAGAAAACAATGCATGCATAAAATAGCAAAACATCTTACATAAATGTGAGGTGTTTTTTTATACGCCAAATAGGTGCACAAATATTTACCTTTCATAACTATCTCAATTATAGCCATGATAATTAAAAAAGGAGGTGGCATATGAGAAATGCAAAGCGCTCTTTCTTGAGCTTGATTATTTTGCTGGGAATACTGTTATCCATGTCGACAATGGCAAGCGCCGCTAAGAAGGTGATACCAATGGGGGATTCAATCGGTGTGGAATTGCAGCTGGCAAATGTGACGGTTTCAAATGATGTCTTGTTGCAAGAAGGAAGCTGGCTAAAAAGAGGAGATATCGTCAAGAAAGTGAATAAGACTAAAATCAAGAAGCTTGAGAACATCCATCAAATCTTGAAAAGTTCATCAAAAGATGCCATTAAGATGACAGTTGGACGAGATGGGGAAGATCAAACCGTCAAAGTGCGGAAAGAAGAAATGGCATCTGTCATGAATTTTTTGCGCGACGAGACAGATGGGATTGGAACACTCACTTTTTTAGATCCAGAAACAAAACAATATGGAGCGCTTGGCCATCAGATTATTGACCAGATATTGCAGGAACCGCCGAATTTTAATGATGGGTCCATTTTTTATGCGCGAATAGAACATATTAAGAAAAGTATTCCAGGAGAACCAGGTTACAAAATTTCTTCTGTAGAGAATGGAAATGGCGAAATTGGAGATATTGAGCTAAATAGTTCATATGGCATTTTTGGAAAATGGCAAAACACTTTACAACCATCATTGCCAAAAGCAATTGAAATTATGCAGCCATCTCAAATTAAAAAAGGCCCGGCCAAAATATTAACAACTATTCAAGGAAAAAAGGTAGAAACCTTCGATATCACGATTACAAAAGTGAACAACAAAAGTTTTCAAATAGAAGTAACGGATCCTGTCTTAAAAGAAAAAACAGGTGGAATTTTGCAAGGGATGAGCGGAAGCCCAATTATTCAAAATGGTCATTTTGCCGGGGCGGTTACTCACATGTATATTGAAAGCCCGGAAAAAGGCGCTGCGTTGCCAATTACTGAAATGCTTAAAAATCAACCTGCATAAAATTTATTTTTAGCTGTCTCTAAGAAAGAGACAGCTTTTTCTTCTTTTTATTTGGTATTCTTTTTACAAAAAATCTGTTACAATAATAGTCAATAAACACCACGAATTAATTTACATAATATTGTCGAAATTGAAATTATTCATATTCCTTCATACTCATTTTTCAAAAAATTGAAGGGCTATCCGTAAAGATGTCGAATTTACCATTTTGTATCAAACGTATGTCTAGATTTATGCAAGAAACAAAAATCAGATTGAATCTTGGGAAAAATGAAGGAGGAGTCCTGTATGAACAAAGTAAAAGTTGCAATTGTGGATGATAATAGTGAGTTGGTGAAAGCTCTGGAGGAGTATCTGTCACAGCAACCAGAAATTGATGTAATCAGCACAGCGACAAATGGCAAACAATGTTTGAAAATGCTGGAAAGCCAAGTGCCGGATGTGCTGTTATTAGATATAATTATGCCGCACCTTGACGGGTTGGCTGTATTGGAAACGATCCATGAAAACCCACAGCTTAATAGTATGCAAGTAATTATGTTGACTGCATTTGGACAAGAAGATGTAATGAAACAAGCAGCAGAGCTTGGTGCATCTTACTTTATGCTAAAGCCTTTTGAATATGATCGTTTAGCGTCTAAAATACTGCAAGTGGGCGGTAAAAAAGTGGAAAAACAAAAAAGGGTTAGTGTCCTGCAAAGCTCCACTCCACAAAAGATGGATCAGCGCCAATTAGATGCAACTATTACAGCAATAATTAAAGAAATAGGTGTTCCAGCACATATCAAAGGCTATGCATATTTACGAGAAGCCATTCAAATGGTATATCTTGATGTAGATTTACTAGGTTCCATTACTAAAATTCTGTACCCAGATATTGCAAAGAAATTTGATACAACTCCTTCACGTGTAGAGCGTGCAATTCGCCATGCGATCGAAGTCGCATGGAATCGCGGAAACTACGAATCTATTTCCAAAATGTTTGGTTATACAGTCCATCACTTAAAATCTAAGCCAACCAATTCAGAATTTATCGCTATGATCGCTGATAAGATTCGTATTGAAATGGTGGCTGTTTAAAGCGGTTTAAAGCCTTGAAATAGAATAATAGTAAATTGCCATTGTAATTATTTATGAAGCAATAAACTACTATTAAATAATTGTATTATATAGCACATTTCCATTTATTGAGTTTATGTAAAATTCAACAACTGGAGGTGTGCTTTTTTGCTTTCTATAGAAAAATTTTATAGAAATTTACTTACAGTTGAACTGTTTATGTTGTAATTAGATTTAAAACATTTATCGCAAAAAACTTTAAGAAGTTATCACATATCATTAACACTTGTTATAAATTATATAAAGCAAGAATTAAATATTGATAATTCTACGAAAGAGGTAAATATACAGTTACCGCAATAGAAAAGTCGCTAAATACTATAAAAAACAATGATCTGATACAACAATTGCTTTAATTTTTTACAAGCCTAAAGAGAAATCAAGATAATCCTATTGAAAATATTTCAGCAATTAAGCTCCTTGAAACCACTAGCTGATCATTAAAATATGCATCACTTAACCACCAGGAGCTACTAGCATTTTTATTCAACAATCCTAATTTATTTTATTAGATATGCTATAGTATTTGTTAAATGTAAAAAATAGGAGGAATACTATGAAAAAATACATATTATTTACCGACGTATTATTTCTATTATTACTAGCTGCATGTGGAAATAACGATGAAGACAGATCTGCTGAATCTGAATCAGTGCAAGTACAAGCCCAAACAGAAACGGAAGAATCAGTACCAACTGAAGAATTGGAAAATGAATCAGATGATGTTGATTTTAAAGAAATAATTAGCGACAGCATCCGTGAAGGCGATAAAATAACTAAATTCAGTAATAAGGGCAATGAAATTAAAGCTACAATTAAATTAGCTGAAGACGACCTTTTAAGTAAAAAAGATTTAGCTGAAACAATATATTCGTCAATTGGTGAATCCTTGTTCGGAGTAGAGGATTGGCAAGTATTAACCATTAATATTGAAGAGGTAGGCGAAGTATCTTTTAATAGGGATCTTCCCAGCAGCTGAAATTACAAAAAGGTTAGGAAATTTATAAAGTGCGGCTTATAAGACTGTCTTTTTTGTTTGATAGAAAAAACGGCTTCATTGCTCAAAAATAAAATAATGATAAAAATAACAGGTACAGTAAGAGGATGATAATTAATTTGCTTTGAAATGTTAGTTAAATAAAAAAAGCGACTGTTCTTATAATGAACAATCGCTCTCTTTTACATTATTTTATCTTTTTTTCTAATAGCTTTATTGCTCTAGTTAGCCAATATAGTGCTATCCAGGGTAAGATAAATTTGCTAGACCATTCGATTAATCTAAAAATGAAAGATATTTGGTATCCTAAAAAGTGTAGAACAGTAAGAAAAACAATAATAATTGCAGCAATAGTAATATAATGTTTATTTGTTGAATTCAAATTTTTTCTTCTAATAAGTACGGTTATTAAAACTATTAGCCAAATGACAAAAAGATGAACTAACATGTAACTCCAATGAATTCCGCCCAACATCAATACTTCTCCTTTCATTAATTAATTTTCCTGAAATTGTACTTTAAATTAATATATTGAATGAATTATTAAAATAAATGGGGTAAAACAACCACTTATCATTAAATGCTATTTGTAATATAAAGTACAGTTTTAGAAATTTCTTTTGCTTTTTTTCTTTTGTTAAGTTTCTTGTTATGAATTTTTATGGGGCCAGTCCATTCAAGAAATAGAGCTCCTTCAAAATAGATATGTAGATAGTATAATGCACGATTAGCTTTATTTAGTGAATTTTTTACCTGTAATGTACTCTGTAGTGGAGATTATGTTGCAAAGTGAACAAAGATATTTGAGGAAGTGGTGATTTTTAAGGGGAGTTCCAGAGCTATTTAATTATTGATTAATGAATCTTTAAATCCATCAATGTATATTATAAATGTAATCAGTATAACAAAAGGAGGAATTGCTTTGGGGAAGCTAACAAAATGGATTATTTTATTTATCTTCATCCTCTTTTGTTTTTGGGGAATTAATAAACTATTTTATGAAGAGATAGCAGACGGTAGATATACAGTTGAGAAAAAAGATATTTCTAAAGTAGACAATACCTATTATATAAAATTAAACCAATACAAACTAAAATTACCTAACAAATACTATAAAAAAATAGAAAATAGTTCGAATGACTATAATATTTCTTATAGCTATAATACATTGTTTAAAAAAGGGGAAATTTCGTACTTAGAAAAGTATGGAGCTAGTTATAGGGGGAATTAAAAGAATTAAAAGTGCTAGAAATATTTAAATCTTATCTTCATTTACTATCTTATCAATAGAGGAGTAAATGGAGATTTTTGTACATTAGGAAATAAGTGCTATAATTAAAGAATGATGGGAGGTTTTTAAGTTGGTTCTTTTTGAAAATGATTGGATTATGCTTATGGAAAAAGAAGCGATTGTCTATGTATTAGTTAAAAAAGAAGGTTATTCTTTAAAAGAGTTTGAGCCTGTATTAAAAAAATTCAAAAGAATTAAATTAAATGGTTTTCAAGCATTGCGAAGTGTCTTTTTAAATTGTTCAAAAGAAGAACAAGAAATTGGCTATTGGCTGCCGCCCATTGAAATCGTTATAGCACGTGACGGTATGGCAGCTACTATGTATATTAATGATCATCCTGCATCTCTATTTCAGGATGAGTTGATTATGAATAAACAAATTAAAGAAGCAGCAGAAAATGCGGGTGTCCAATATGGTTATATAACCCTTTCGCTTGAAACTGTTCTATTAGGCAAACCAACAGTCATAGCAAAAGGCCAACCTCCCCAAAAGGGTGAAGATGCGAAGATTACATATAAAAGCTTTCCAAAAAAGAAACCCCAAATCCTTGATAATGGCCGTGCAAACCATTATGATATCAACTTTATTCAGGAAGTGAAAAAAGATGAATGGTTAGGAGAAAAAATTCCTGCGAAGAAAGGAATTCCGGGGAAAAGTGTTTTAGGACAACGAATAGAGGCAATGGATGGTAAAGATTTTACGTTGGTTTATGATGAAAAATCTATTTATGAAAAAGAGTCGAGTGGTATAGTGACCATCCACGCATCTTTCGATGGTGTCATCGAGCATCCTTATCCTCCTTTATCAGTTCAGAAACACCTTCAAATACCGAGTGATGTGGGAGTCGAAACGGGCAATCTGGAGTTCACAGGCTCGATTACTATTCGAGGAACTATTCTACCTGGATTTACAGTCAAGGCGACAGGTGACATACTGATTGAGAGCAAAGAAGGTGTAACTGGAGCTGAACTTATACAATCTACTCACGGAGATGTCTATGTTTGTGGAGGTATATATGGTAACAAAATTACGAAAGTGATGGCGGGTCAAAATATTTATGTACAGTATACCAATGACTGCTATTTAGCTGCGAAAGAAACCATTTTTATAAGTACATATGCCATCAGTACAGATATGAAGGCACAAAATATCAGAGTCGATGAAAATAAGGGTAAACTTATAGGTGGAAGTATTTGCGCAAAAAATTCGATTCATGCAGCATGGGTTGGCAATCAGCTTGGTCGTAAAACAGACCTGATTATTTCACTCCCGGATCGCAAAGATAGCTCAATTGCAAAAGTTCTTGAATAAAATGATGCCAGCTCAGCGCCAAACGTACGATAAGATTGCTAGTAATATAAAAGAAAAGGAATCTCAAATTGAGATACTTGAATATGAAATAGATGAGATTTTGCATCTACTGAAGAGTAGTGGTAATGAAAAAATTTCCATTACCAAAGCTGCATATCCAGAGACAACTCTCCAAATAGGTTCTGAAAGATCAACTATTCAACAAATGACGAAAGGAGAATTTAAATTGGAAAGTGGTGTTTTAAATGTCTAGACCGCTCGTTTTTGCGCATAGAGGCGCTTCTGCTCGAGGTATTGAAAATACGCTAGATGCTTTTGAATTAGCGTTAGAATCAGGGGCAGATGGTATAGAATTAGATATTCAAGCGACGAAAGATCATATTCCAGTTGTGATTCATGATCATAATTTAAGGCGTCTTACAGGGAAAAATGAGCTGATTTCGAATTTGTATTACCAACAGGTTAAACTATTACATGTTGGAAAATTTTTCTTTAGAAGGTTTAGCGGAGCTAAAATTAGCACGTTTGATGAGTTTCTAGGTTGGCACAAAGTCCATTCTGTACCCCTTAATGTGGAATTAAAAGAGTCACTGCTTCAAGATGAAAGCGCTCTAAGAGAGACTGTGGCGAAATGTAGTGAAATACCAAATTTACATATTTCATCGTTTCATCCTGAATTGCTAGAAAAGGCAAAAGAAATAGCGCCAAGAATAGAGACCGCCTTAATTGCAACAAAGAAATTGAACTGGGCAGAGTTAGACAAATTGCCATACGTAGATGTAATTCATGCGAATAAATCGCGTTATTATAAAAATAGGTATCTTGATGCACTTACTGCTCAAGGAAGAAAATGCCGCTTTTATAACATTACAGGTGATGAACAATTTCTGAAAGAACCGCATGATGCGGTTATCGGATGGATTACTGACTATCCAGAGAAAGTGCGGAAAATGCAGGAGACTATATAAATCAATGTAAAGCTCAGATAATTATACAAAAAGCACCGAAGAGAACACTACGTTCTTGTCGGTGCTTTTTGCACAATGTTATTTTTTCTTTGTATATTTTTGCGCAACTCGTCCATTTCTGCGATCACGGTTTAATAAAAAGCCGGCAAAAAATCCAAAGCCGATTAAAAACAATACAATCCCTATTACAAATTGTAGCCAAAGATATGGAATCGGATCGAATAACTTGGCGAAAAATGTATCTCGCATTAATTTGATACCCGCTGCTGCCATAATAGCGGGTATGGCTAGAATGACAAAAGCAATAAAACGCCCCATTTTTGGTTCAACTCCTCTAATATAATCCATTTTTACTTGTATCCTGCACATTGTCAAGATAGGAAACTTCCGATAAGATGATAGCTAACCATATGAAAGAATTTTCATACATATTTGGAAGGAGTGAATAAGAATGCATAGGATTATGATTGTAGGTGCAGGAAAAGGAGGTACAGCCATTCTGCAATTACTCGCACATTCGTCAGACTGGCAAACAGTGGCTGTTATCGATAAGAATGATAATGCTAAAGGCATAAAAGAAGCTAAAAAGTCAGGAATTGCTACAGCAAATGACTGGCGTGATTTTAAGAATGCTTCTATCGATATGGCGATTGATGTAACTGGTAATCCGAAGGTCTATGACGAATTGGTCGAGGAGTTACCACATAATACGACTGTGATACCGGGTAGCGTGATTGAGATTATTATCAAACTTTTGCAGGAGAAAGATTATTATATTCAAAAAATCCAAGCATTTTCTAGAAGACAGCAAATTATCTTTAACTCTATAGATGAAGGCATGATGAGCGTTAATCAAAAAGGAGAAAT
Organism: Rummeliibacillus sp. GQ308; assembly: GCF_059759115.1. Taxonomy (NCBI): domain Bacteria; kingdom Bacillati; phylum Bacillota; class Bacilli; order Caryophanales; family Caryophanaceae; genus Rummeliibacillus; species Rummeliibacillus sp. GQ308. The sequence goes on from NZ_JCAXDQ010000001.1 coordinate 1,235,685, forward strand.
TATTTTTTATAATCAAAGTGCTATGCGACTTACTAATACACCAATAGAAAAAGCAGTTGGCAAGCATTATAAAGACGTTATGAATGCTCTTGAACTTGAGCAGGTGATTGAAACAGGTCAAGCAGAGACAAATCAAGAATTAATTCTTCCATCCGGAAAAAAGGTCGTGCTTTCCAAAATTCCAATGGTAGATGAAAAGTCAGAACAAATTGGTGTACTTGCAATATTTAAAGATATTTCTGAAGTTGTTGCCTTAGCGGAAGAGATTACTGATCTGAAAGAAGTAAAAAAGATGCTAGAAGCTATTATACAATCGAGCGACGACGCGATCTCTGTAGTGGATGAGAAGGGAAGAGGTATTGTAGTCAATCCGGCTTATACAAGGATTACAGGCTTGTCACCTGAAGAGATTATCGGTAAGCCTGCAACTACCGATATTTCAGAAGGTGAGAGTATGCATTTAAAAGTGCTTGAAACCAAAAAGCCGATACGAGGAGTTAATTTGCGCTTAGGACCTTCCAAAAGAGAAGTTATCGTCAATGTGGCGCCAATTCTAGTTGAAGATGAGCTTAAAGGCAGCGTAGGGGTCATCCATGATGTAACAGAGATGCGCAACTTATCTAAGGAATTGAGCCAAGCGAAAACAATTATACGAACACTAGAATCAAAGTATGTTTTCGATGATATAATCGGCGATTCAGAAGAAATGAAGCTTGCGATTGAACAAGCTAAGCTCGCTGCAAAAACGCCGGTGACGGTCTTTCTAAGGGGCGAATCAGGTACAGGGAAAGAATTATTTGCCCATGCAATACATAGTGAAAGTAATCGCCACTATGAGAAGTTTATTAGAGTCAATTGTGCGGCAATTGCTGAAAATTTATTGGAAAGCGAATTGTTTGGTTATGAAGAAGGTGCCTTTACTGGAGCTAAAAAAGGCGGCAAGCGTGGGCTTTTTGAAGAGGCGAACGGAGGTAGTATCTTTTTAGATGAAATTGGCGAGCTGTCGCTTAGCACCCAGGCCAAACTTTTACGTGTTTTACAAGAACATGAGATTGTTAGAGTGGGCGCTACAAAACCCATTCCTATAGATGTCCGTATCATTGCAGCCACAAATGTCAATATGGAAAAAGCGCTTCATGACCATACGTTTCGAGAGGATCTCTACTACAGGCTTAATCGCATGCCAATTTATATACCACCACTTCGAAACAGACTTGAAGATATCCCGCAGCTTGTAGATCGTCTGCTTCAAAAACTCAACCGTGAGTATGGTCGAAATGTAACAAAGGTGACTAGAGGAGTAATTCAAAAGTTAAGAAACTATCAATGGCCTGGTAATGTAAGAGAATTAGAGAATGTGATTGGGCGGGCAATGATCTTTATGCCTGCTACTGAAACAGAATTACAGGAAAACTATGTGCAAATTTCGGCGCAAAAAACTTCAACTGTAGAGGGCAAAGTAGAAGAAGAAATATATAACGGAACATTGGATGAAGCAATGGCCCAATATGAAAAAAGAATTATTGAAACCGCTCTCAAGGACAATAGATATAATAAAACTCAGACTGCTAAAGCGTTGCAAATTTCGATTAGAAGCTTGTATTATAAATTAGAAAAATATGAACTTGCATAAAATGACGTGCAAATAACTGCACACATCTGCATGGCTATGCATTGAAAAAAACGTCGAAATTGTTTAAACTTTTATTTTATAAGGCAAAAAGTTTTGGCACGCTTCTTGCATTATATATTATTGACTGGATACAACCAGATTTTTTATAACTTCGAAGGAGGAATTATTAAGATGGAAATTTTCAAATATATGGGAAAATATGATTATGAACAAGTGGTTATTTGCCAAGATAAAACTTCAGGGTTGAAAGCGATTATCGCTATTCACGATACTACACTAGGACCTGCGCTTGGTGGTACTCGCATGTGGACATATGAATCAGAAGAAGCAGCTATTGAAGATGCACTTCGTTTAGCGCGCGGCATGACATATAAAAATGCAGCAGCTGGACTTAACCTTGGCGGTGGTAAAACTGTAATCATGGGAGATCCATTTAAAGACAAAAATGAAGAAATGTTCCGCGCATTAGGCCGTTTCATCCAAGGCTTAAACGGACGCTACATTACTGCAGAAGATGTGGGTACAACAGTTGCTGATATGGACTTAATCCATGAAGAAACAAATTATGTGACAGGAATTTCACCTGCATTCGGTTCATCAGGCAACCCTTCTCCTGTAACAGCATACGGTGTTTATGTAGGTATGAAAGCAGCAGCTAAAGCGGCATTTGGAACAGATAGCTTAGAAGGAAAACGCATTTCTGTTCAAGGTCTTGGAAATGTTGCTTATTCACTATGCAAGCATCTTCACGAAGAAGGCGCAAAACTTATCGTAACCGATATTAATGAAAACGCTGTCAAACGTGTAGTTGATGAATTTGGTGCAGTTGCTGTTAGCCCTGAAGAAATTTATGCACAAGACGTGGATATCTTTGCTCCATGTGCATTAGGAGCAATCATCAATGATGAAACAATTCCGCAATTAAAAGCAAAAGTAATTGCAGGATCTGCAAATAACCAATTGAAAGACTCAAAACATGGTGAGATCATTCACGAAAAAGGCATTATCTATGCTCCAGACTACGTAATCAACTCAGGTGGTGTTATCAATGTAGCTGATGAATTATACGGTTACAATTATGATCGCGCTATGAAAAAAGTTGAAGGTATTTATGATAGCATTACAAAAATTGTTGAAATTTCAGAACGTGATAATATTCCAACATACTTAGCTGCAAATCGTATGGCAGAGGATAGAATTGAAAGAATGGCTAAATCAAGAGGCACATTCTTGAAAAACGAAAAAAATATCTTATCACAACGCGGATAAGAATCAAGAGATGACAATCTAGCATTTTATGATATAATTTAGTACCAGGTAATAAAATTGAATAGCTGCCGTGAAAAACGGTAGCTATTCAATTCTTTTAATATTAAAAGATATTAGTATAAAATAGGGAGAGTGTTCTTATGGCTAAGAATTATGACCTTGTCATAGTAGGTGGAGGCACTGGAGGTTATGTTGCCGCGATTCGCGCCGCGCAATTGGGTCTATCGACTGCCATTGTGGAACAAGGGAAACTAGGGGGAACTTGTTTACATAAAGGTTGTATACCAAGTAAAGCTTTGCTACGAAGCGCAGAAGTATACCGGACAACAAAAGAGCATGCAGAGAATTTTGGTGTAGATGTAAAAGAAGTCACATTCAATTTTGAGCAGGCTCAAAAAAGAAAAAATAGTATCATAGATAAACTTCATGCAGGAATCCAAGCATTGATGAAAAAAGGGAAAATTGATGTATACGAAGGCTATGGCAGAATATTAGGCCCTTCGATTTTTTCGCCAATGCCTGGCACAATCTCTGTCGAATTTAAAGACGGTCGAGAAAATGCAATGTTAATCCCACAAAACGTAATTATCGCCACAGGTTCTAGACCACGGACGCTTCCGGGACTAACACCTGATGGTGAAAATATTGTAACATCAGATGATTTAATGTCACTTGAAACCTTACCTCAATCAATTGTCATCGTTGGTGGCGGAGTTATAGGGATTGAATGGGCATCTATGTTACATGATTTTGGAGTGGAAGTTACGGTTGTTGAATATTCAGATTCGATATTGCCAACAGAAGATCATGACATCCAAAAAGCAATGGCAACATCACTGAAAAAACGTGGCATTCAGATAGTTACAAATGCAAAAACGCTACCTGATACGTATAAAGAAACAGGTGATGGTTTTGAGATTACAGCTGAAGTAGATGGCAAAACGCAAATCTTTGCAGCTGAAAAACTTCTATTGTCTGTCGGAAGACAAGCAAACATTGAAAACATCGGCCTTGAAAATACAGATATCCAAGTAGAACGAGGTTTCATCCAAGTCAATGAGCATTACCAAACGAAGGAATCACATATATATGCTATTGGTGATGTAATCGGCGGCTTACAATTAGCTCATGTTGCTTCACACGAAGGAATTCATGCTGTAGACCATATTGCTCGTAAAGAAACATGGCCGATGGAAGCCCATAAAATTGCACGCTGTATATATGGAAGCCCGGAAATTTCAAGTATCGGCTATACAGAGAAACAAGCGAAAGAACTTGGAATTGATGTAAAAGTGGGTAAATTCCCATTTGCAGCAATTGGCAAAGCGCTTGTTTTTGGTGAGACTGAAGGCTTTGTTAAAATGATTGCAGACAAAAAGACAAACGATCTAGTCGGTGTGCATATTATGGGTGCGCATGCAACGGAATTGATTGCCGAAGCAAGCCTTGCAATGTTAGTTGATGCAACACCTTTTGAAATTTCTGCGCATATTCATCCGCATCCATCCTTATCTGAGGCAATAGGTGAAGCGGCCCTTGCTGTTGATGGAATGGCAATTCATTTCTAAGGAGAGATCATAATGACTGAAAATAAACATACTGCTTTAGGTTTATCTGATGAAGTAGTACTTGATATGTATAGAACAATGCTGCTTGCCCGACGTATTGATGAAAGAATGTGGCTATTAAACCGTGCAGGTAAAATCCCATTCGTTATATCTTGCCAAGGACAAGAGGCAGCTCAAATCGGCGCAGCATTTGCTTTAAATAATGAAAAAGATTATGTCGCACCGTATTACCGGGATATGGGCGTTGTGCTACATTTCGGCATGACAGCAAAAGAGTTAATGCTTTCTGCATTTGCGAAAGCGGAAGATCCTAACTCTGGCGGCCGCCAAATGCCTGGTCACTTTGGCCAAAAGAAAAACCGCATTATTACAGGTTCTTCACCTGTAACGACACAAGTTCCACATGCGGTAGGTGTGGCACTTGCGGGGAAAATGCAAAAAGAAGATTTTGTCACATTTGTTAGTCTTGGAGAAGGATCTTCAAACCAAGGTGATTTCCATGAAGGAGCTAACTTTGCTGGTGTTCACAAGCTTCCTGTTATTATTATGGTAGAAAATAACCGCTATGCTATTTCAGTGCCGCTTAGCAAGCAAGTTGCGTGTGAAAATGTCTCAGACCGTGCGATTGGCTACGGTATGCCTGGCGTAACAGTAGATGGCAACGATCCGCTTGAAGTGTATAAAGTGATGAAAGAAGCAGCAGATCGTGCAAGAAACGGTGAGGGACCAAGCTTAATTGAGACGATCTGCTATCGTTTAACTGCACACTCATCTGATGATGACCATCGTCAATACAGAACAGAAGAAGATTTGGCAGAAGGCCGTGCGAATGATCCGATTGTTCGCTTTGCAGCATATTTAAAAGATTTAGGCGTTCTAACTTCAGAAATAGAAGAAAAGATGCAAGAAGAAATCATGGCTGAGGTTGACGAAGCGACAGATTATGCGGAAAACGCTCCATATGCGGAGCCGGAACATGCATTGCAATACGTCTACGGAAACCATGAGGAGGTGTAGCAGATGGCGAATTTATCATATATTGATGCCATTACATTAGCGATGAAAGAAGAAATGGAAAGAGACGATCGTGTCTTTATTCTTGGAGAAGATGTCGGTTTAAAGGGCGGCGTGTTTAAAGCAACGCAAGGCCTTTACGATGAGTTCGGTGAAGAACGTGTGATTGACGCACCTCTTGCCGAATCAGCAATTGTCGGAGTTGGTATTGGTGCAGCGATGTATGGTTTAAGACCTATTGCCGAAATGCAATTTGCGGATTTTATCATGCCTGCAGTCAATCAAATTATTTCGGAAGCGTCTAGAATCCGTTACCGCTCAAATAATGACTGGAATTGTCCAATGGTTATTCGTGCTCCATTTGGTGGAGGAGTCCATGGCGCGCTTTACCATTCACAATCAGTAGAAGCAGTATTTGCTAATCAACCCGGTTTAAAAATCGTCATTCCATCAACTCCATATGATGCGAAAGGATTGTTAAAAGCAGCGATTCGCGATGACGATCCTGTCCTTTTCTTTGAACACAAAAGAGCGTACCGCCTGATTAAAGGCGAAGTGCCAGAAGAGGACTATACAATTGAAATCGGCAAAGCTGATGTGAAACGAGAAGGCGAAGATTTGACTGTCATTACGTATGGCCTTGGGGTACATTTTGCATTGCAAGCAGCTGAACGTTTGGAAAAAGACGGCATCTCTGTCCATGTATTGGATTTACGTACGATCTACCCATTAGACAAAGAGGCTATTATTGAAGCTGCAAAGAAAACGGGTAAGGTATTGCTTGTAACAGAAGATAATAAAGAAGGTAGCGTCATGAGCGAAGTCTCTGCGATTATTGCGGAACATGCGCTATTCGATTTGGATGCGCCAATCAAACGCTTAGCAGGTCCTGATGTACCGGCTATGCCTTACGCGCCAACAATGGAAAAATTCTTTATGATTAATCCAGATAAAGTAGAAGTAGCAATGCGTGAATTAGCTGCATTTTAAGCAAAGGGGGTTTTAAAATGGCAATTGAACAAATTACAATGCCACAACTAGGAGAAAGTGTAACGGAAGGCACAATCGAAAAATGGTTAGTTAAACCGGGCGACGAAGTGAAAAAGTACGATACATTAGCGGAAGTGCAGACAGATAAAGTAACAGCTGAACTCCCATCATCCTTTGCGGGCAAAATCATTGAATTAATCGCAAACGAAGGTGACACCATTGCGGTGGGCGAAGTTGTTTGTAAGGTTGAAATTGAGGGCGGAGCTGCAGAAGTAAAAACAGAGGCTTCCGCTCCTGCAGAAACAAAGAATGAAGAATCAGCAAGCGATCAAAGTATGAAAAAAAGGTATTCTCCTGCAGTCGTTCGTATGGCATCAGAGCATGGCATCGACTTGAATATGGTTGAAGGCAGTGGAACTTCTGGGCGGATTACAAGAAAAGATATTCAAAAGATTATTGATTCCGGACAAATGCCAGCTACTAAACCAAATCCACAAGTAGAAGCAAAACCAGTTGCTACTCCAGAGCAGCCTACAATTCAGGCTGAACCAGCACCTGTTAAAGAAGAAAAAACGTATGAGCCAACTGCTACAGGCGATATTGAAATTCCTGTTTCAGGCGTCCGTCGTGCCATAGCTAAAAATATGGTGAATAGTACACAGGAAATTCCGCATGCGTGGCTAATGATGGAAGCTGATGTCACTAATTTGGTGAATTACCGTGATTCAATTAAAGGTGACTTTAAAAAACGTGAAGGATATAACATCACATACTTTGCTTTCTTTGTAAAAGCAGTTTCACAAGCTTTAAAAGAATTCCCTATGATGAATTCACAGTGGCAAGGCGATAAAATTATCCAGAAGAAGGATATCAATCTATCCATCGCTGTCGCAACTGAGGATGCCCTATTTGTGCCTGTTATCAAAAATGCAGATGACAAATCAGTTAAAGGCATTGCCAAGGAAATTCATGAGTTAGCATCGAAAGTGCGTGCTGGCAAGCTGAAATCAGATGATATGAAGGGCGGTACTTTCACCGTTAATAATACCGGAGCATTCGGCTCTGTCCAATCAATGGGCATCATTAATCATCCTCAAGCGGCGATTCTACAAATTGAATCCATTGTGAAACGTCCGGTGATTATGGAAGGCGGCATGTTTGCAGCACGAGATATGGTTAATTTATGCTTATCGATTGACCATCGTATTCTTGATGGTTTAGTGAGTGGCAAATTCCTTTCACGTGTCAAAGAATTGCTTGAGGGCTATTCAAAAGATACAATGTCCATTTATTAAGATAGATACTGGAGAATGATATTGAGAGCCTCATTTCTTCTTCCAACAAAATCTTTTTAAATGACAAAGTGGAATAAATAAAAAAGAAGTCTGGTAACCTAGTTGAAATGGTTTTCAGACTTCTTTTACTTTTAAGCTATGTACATATTGTGTAAAATAGTAGTAAGAATGACAAAGGGGGGAAGCATCTACGCGTGCGTATGACAAATATGAAAGAAGTAAATTTCCCGAAACCATCTTATGAGGAATGGAAAGAAGCCTCGATAAAAGCATTAAAAGGGAAGCCATTTGAGTCGCTTTTCACTAAAACTATTGAAGGTATTACAATTGAACCGCTTTATACCATGGAAGACTTATTGAATACATTAGATGGAAAATTAGATGCACAAGCTAACACAGTCCGAGAGATGAGGAGTGAAGGTGCTTTTGCGATTGCCCAATCCACCTACGCTGATTGTATTGATGAATACATCTCTGAATTAAAGAATTCTGTATTATTCGGTAATCAATATTTAATGATTGACCAAGTGAGCTTTGAGTGGAGTGAAGAGGCTCTGAAAAAACTCGCAGGATTGCTGAATGACCATCCATTTTTTATACGGACTGCAGATCCAGAAATCCTAAATGTTTTTAACTTTATAGAAAATAAAGAAGCCAAAGGTTTTGTATTATCTAATGAGCACTGTCAAATCAACGGTTTTCAGAATGTTCGAAAGGTAAGCGCTAACATAATGGATGCTCATTACAAAGGGGCAAACGCTGTACAAGAATTAGCCATAGCTCTTGCAATAGCGAGTGAACAAATGGAAAAAGAAACAGATTTTAATCAGCTTGAAAATCAATTTTTCGCTGCCTTTTCAATTGATACACAATTTTTTATGGAGATAGCAAAACTTCGAGCTTTTCGAATACTTTGGAAAGCATTCGCTAAAGCTTACGGTATTGAAAATCCAAAACCTGTAAAGATTTATGCAGAAACATCTCTTAGAAGATTCTCAAAATTAGATCCTTACGTAAACTTGCTACGGGCAGGGAATGAAGCATTTGCTGCAGCTATAGGCGGAGCTGATCTTTTAACAGTACACCCTCATAATATTATAACAAAGCCATCAAGCCAATCAGTTCGGATTGCACGAAATGTGGGCTTGGTAATACGCGAAGAATCGCATGTTACCAAGATAGAGGACCCTTCTGGTGGTGCTTATTATATCGAATCGTTAACGCACGATTTAGCTAAAGAAGCTTGGGGAAAGTTTGTTGAAATTGAAGCAATGGGCGGCTATACACAATATGTAGAAAGTGGCCAAATAGAAAAAGAGCTTGAAGAAACAATGACTAAACGTCTTCTTGAAGTGGAAACAAGGAAAACCATACTTGTTGGCACAAACGATTTTGCTGATGCTAATGAAGAGGCTTCAGTTGAAACATTTTACAAAGTCAAACGTCTTTCAGAACCATTCGAAGGTTTAAGACGAACAATGAAAGATGCAAAAGTCAAAGCAGCAATTTTGCCATTTGGCGATTTGAAAAAGATTAAGCCGCGTATAGATTTCGCTACAGGGGTCTTAGCTACTGCAGGTATGCTTTCTAACGTAATAGAGCCTACAACAGATATAGAAAAAGCTAAGGAGTGGTTAAAAAATAGCAAAGAGGATTATGTCATTTTCTGTGCAACAGATGAGGATACTCTGACTGCAATCCCTGTTTTGTTGGAAGAAAAACCAGCCTCTATTATATTGGATGTGGCGGGGAAATTCGATACCGATTGGCAAGCAAAAGGTTTAAACGGATATTTATACAAAGGCCAAAATATGATTCAAAAGTTGAAGAATATTGCTGAAACATTGAAGGAGGTTCAACGATGAAACCTAATTTTTCAACTGTTCACATAGAAGAAGTTTTGCGTGATGAACTTCCATCAAAAAAACAATCTACATTTATGACTAATGAAAATATAGAAGTTAAAACCAGCTATTCGTTCAATGATATTAAAACCGCAGTGCATCTTCATGATGTAGCAGGAATCGCGCCTAATACAAGAGGACCTTATCCAACTATGTATATTGGCCGTCCATGGACGATTCGGCAATATGCTGGTTTTTCAACTGCAGAGGAATCGAATGCTTTCTATCGCCGAAACTTAGCAATGGGCCAAAAAGGCCTTTCCGTTGCATTTGACCTTGCAACACACCGAGGCTATGATTCTGACCACCCTCGTGTGACGGGGGATGTAGGTAAAGCAGGAGTTGCCATTGATTCTGTTGAAGATATGAAAATTCTATTTGATGGAATCCCGCTTGATCAGATGTCTGTCTCCATGACAATGAATGGTGCAGTGCTACCGGTGCTTGCTTTTTATATAGTAGCTGCTGAAGAACAAGGCATCACTCCAGATAAGCTTGCAGGCACAATCCAAAATGATATTTTAAAAGAGTATATGGTGCGTAATACATATATTTATCCGCCTGAAATGTCGATGAAAATCATCGCTGATATTTTTGAATATACGTCTAAATTTATGCCGAAATTCAATTCTATTTCTATTTCAGGCTATCATATTCAAGAAGCTGGAGCCACAAATGATATTGAGTTAGCTTATACTTTAGCAGATGGACTCGAATATGTCCGTACAGGACTGAAGGCAGGCATTGACATCGATGATTTTGCACCGAGATTGTCTTTCTTCTGGGCGATAGGCATGAATTATTATATGGAAATCGCCAAAATGCGTGCCGCTCGCCGCATATGGGCTCAAATGATGTCTACGTTCAATCCTAAAAATTCAAAGACACTCGCACTTCGCACACATTCACAAACATCTGGCTGGTCTTTAACAGAACAAGACCCGTTTAATAATGTGACACGGACTTTGATTGAAGCCAATGCAGCAACGATGGGGCATACACAGTCACTGCATACAAATGCTTTAGATGAAGCCATCGCACTTCCGACAGATTTTTCTGCTCGGATTGCAAGAAATACACAGCTTTTTCTGCAAAATGAAACACAAATGACCAAAACAATTGATCCGTGGGGCGGTTCTTATTATGTTGAGAAGTTGACTGACGAATTAACAAAGTCTGCATGGACGTTGATTGAGGAAATTGAAGAGCTAGGTGGTATGGCAAAAGCAATTGAAACCGGGCTACCTAAAATGAGAGTTGAGGAAGCATCCGCAAAGCGGCAAGCTAAAATTGATTCTAAAACAGAAACAATCATAGGCGTCAATAAATATCGTTTAGATAAAGAGGATCCTATAGAAATTTTAGATATCGATAATACGATGGTACGTCAATCGCAAATTGATCGAATTCAATTAATGAAAGAAAAACGAGATGAAAAGAAAGTACGCTATGAATTAGATCGCTTAACTCATGCTGCAGAAACAGGGGAGGAAAACTTACTTACAGTAGCTGTAGATGCAGCAAGGGCAAGAGCCACGCTTGGGGAAATTTCGGATGCAATTGAGTCAGCTGCAGGACGACATAAAGCAGTCATCCGCTCTATTAGCGGTGTCTATGCTTCCAACTATTCTGATAAGGAAGCTATCGAAGAGATCAAACAAATGACTGAGGAATTCTTAGAAAATGAGGGAAGACGCCCAAGGATTTTAGTCGCTAAAATGGGCCAAGACGGCCATGATCGCGGAGCTAAAGTTGTTGCTACTGGGTATGCAGACTTTGGTTTTGATGTGGATATATCACCGTTATTTATGACGCCAGAAGAAACCGCACAAATGGCGGCAGAAAATGACGTTCATGTTGTTGGCGTTTCGTCTCTAGCAGCTGGTCATAAAACATTAGTGCCCGCTCTCATTAATGAATTGAAAAAACTAGGCAGAGAAGACATTATCGTGATTGTCGGTGGTGTTATACCTGCTCAAGATTACGAATTTTTATATCAGAGCGGTGCCCAAGCGATCTTTGGACCTGGTACAGTATTGCCTATTGCATCTCAAAAAATGATTGAACTTATCTATAAGAATTTAGGGTACGAGGAAGTAAATGACTGATAAAAAATCAGCATTATTTGTCCAGCCAGGGGTTCAATCGATACATGACGGGATGCAGGAAACCAAACGAAAGAAGTTTGTTAAAAAGACGAAAGTCAAACAGAATCTAGACGAACTAGCTGAAAATATAAGGGAAGGCTCGCGTCTGCATTTGGCAAAAGCCATTACCCTTCTTGAAAGTGCTCATCCAGAAGATCAATCGGATGCGCAGGACTTACTTAAAAAGATGCTTCCCTATACAGGTGCTTCCATTAGAATTGGTATAACTGGTGTTCCAGGAGCGGGGAAAAGCACCTTCATTGAAGCTTTCGGCAAAATGCTCTGTGAAAAAGGACATAGAGTTGCTGTACTCGCTATTGACCCAAGCTCCACAGTCAATGGAGGCAGCATTCTCGGAGATAAGACAAGGATGGAGCAGCTCTCACGTGAGCCCAATGCATTTATCCGTCCGTCTCCTTCAGCGGGGACTTTAGGCGGTGTGCATAAAAAAACAAGAGAAACCATGCTATTATGTGAAGCAGCAGGCTACGATATTGTACTAATCGAAACGATGGGAGTCGGCCAGAGCGAAACAATTGTAAGAGGTATGGTAGATTTCTTTTTACTTCTTGTCCTGACAGGAGCAGGAGATGAACTACAGGGAATGAAAAAAGGCATCATGGAATTAGCAGATACAATTATTGTGCATAAAGCTGATGGGAATAATCTTCGTCCAGCGCAAAGAACCATGTCAGAGTACAAACGAATACAGCATTTTTTACAGCCTGCCACACCTGGGTGGGATACAAGGACACACCTTGTATCCTCTCTTGAAAACAAAGGATTATCAAGAATACAAGAAACGATTGAAGAATTTCGGGAAACCTGTATGAAAACGGGTTTTTGGTCAAGCCGTCGTACCAAACAGACAACTGAATGGTTCCAGGCTATGATTCGAGATCGTTTGATCGACACTTTTTATGCAAATAATGATACAAAACAACGAGTTTCTCAATTTGAAAAACAAATATCTGAAGGACAGATAACTGTATCTCAGGCAGTTGATTTACTATTTTCTGACGAAAAGACTGAGTGAATTTAGCTCGGTTTTTTCGTGCTTCTCGTATGAAAAAAGCTGTTAACGCTTAATCGTAGTTCTCATGCTGTAAATTGAATATAACAATCCAATAAAATCTACATTAAAGTAGGAAACATCTAAAAGAGATATCTACTAAATAAAATATTTTAAATATTAAAAAAATAGTATTGACTGGGGGAAATAAAATATGTTCGCAGCGAAAACAGTAGTTATTACAGGAGCGGCAAAAGGAATAGGTCGATCTATCGCATTAATGTATGCAAGACAACATGCAAATTTAGTGTTGGCTGATATCAATCCTACAGGAGAAGAATTTGCTAAGGAATTGGGTAGCCGTGCCATATTTGTGCAAACGGATGTGCGAAAACTAGAGGATATTATCCATTTGATGAGCGAAACTGTAAACCATTGGGGTAAGATTGATGTTCTAGTCAATAACGCAGGAAAATTCGTGCCTGTATCACCATATGAATCTACTATTGATGAATGGGATGACATAATGAATACCAACCTGAGAAGTGTATTCTTATGTTCTAGAGAAGCAGCAAAATATATGCGAAAACAAGAAAATGGTGGATCCATCGTGTCGATTGCATCAACACGTGCTTTTATGTCTGAACCGAATACAGAAGCATATGCTGCTACAAAAGGAGGCATTGTGGCTTTGACGCATGCCTTAGCACGATCATTCGGACCAGATGGAATTAAGGTCAACTGTATATCTCCAGGCTGGATTGAAACAGAGGATTATGAGGCACTAACCGAAAATGACCATGCAATGCATTTGAGCGGCAGGGTTGGTAAACCCGACGACATTGCCAATGCATGTATATTTCTTACTCATCCTAAAAACGATTTTATTACAGCTCAGAATGTTACCATAGATGGTGGGATGACGAAGAAAATGATGTACGAGGATTAATAAGTTGAAAGGGTAAATGAGAAAATAAGCTCAGTTACTCTTTTTTTCGACATATTTCGCACTACTTATTCATATACTTGCCCTAAAGCTCTATTGGGGGAGGGAAATATGTACAAAAAGTATATATTCTTCTTAATTATTCTATGTTTTAGTGCAATGCCGTTCACAAATATAGCTAGTGCTAATTTTGAAAATGATGGAGAAATAGATGGGAACCTAAGAAGCACCATAGTACAAGAGTTACCCGCTGCTGATGTCAGTATGGTCATTCGTAATTTAGAAGGGCAAATTATATTTAATTATAATGGGGATAGGTCACAAAAACCTGCTTCAAATTTGAAACTTTTCACAGCAGCAGCGGCTTTAAGTGAGCTAGGGGAAAATTATCGTTTCAAAACGAATGTCTTTATGGATGGAATAGTGAAAAAAGGTGTTTTGCAAGGCGATTTGTATCTTCAAGGAAAAGGTGATCCTACTCTTTCTATGAACGACTTGAAAGAACTGGCCGCATTTCTTCATAGTCAAGGATTAAAGAAAATTAATGGACGTATTGTAGCTGATGATTTCTATTTTGATCAAAAATTGCTTACTCCGCACATTGAAAAAGAAGACCAATCTTATTATTATGCTGCCCCTGTCACAGCATTAATGATTTCACCTAACAAAGATTACGATGCAGCTTCCGTCCTAATAGAGGCAAAGGGTAACAAAGAGGGGAAAAAGCCTACATTGCACATAGAACCTGCTAAAGGAGAACTACTTATTCGTAATGAGGCAAAAACAGTTGCATATGGACAGCCGAATACGCTCAAAATAGAAAGGGCATTTGGAACACGTAAAGTGTATATTACAGGTAATTTGCCAAGGGAACAGACAGTAAGAGAATGGATAGCTGTTCCACAGCCAACAAAACAGACGATGACATTATTTAAAGAGGCATTAAAAAGTCAGCAAGTAGACTTTACAGATACCACATTTTACAGAGCCGTACCTCCGAAAAACGCACACCTTATTGCACAGAAGCAGTCGGTGCCTTTAAAAGATATAATGATTCCATATATGAAGTTGAGTAATAATAGTATCTCCAATGTTTTAGTAAAGACCCTCGGAAAAGAAGTGAAAAAACGTGGTAGTACTCCTGCTGGTCTGAAAACAATAAAGAAATATGCAGCATCTGCTCACATCCCTATAAATAATGCTGTGTTGGACGATGGGTCGGGTTTATCGCAAGAAAATCGTTTGACGGCAGAGGATTTAACTGAATTATTATATAAGATTTATAAAGACGAAAAGTGGTTTAATACGTATTTTAATAGTTTGCCAATCGCGGGGAAGAATGATCGCCTAACAGGGGGATCCCTCCAAAATCGACTGACCTCTCCTCTGACAAATGGGCGTGTATTTGCAAAAACAGGTTCTATTGAAAATGTAAATACTTTAAGTGGTTATTTCATTGGACAAAGTGGCAAAATGTATATCTTTAGCTTGCTTGTCGAAAATCAAGAAGATTCTGTAGAGGAAATTGATCATATTCTAACGGAAGCTGCGCATGTTCTATAATCTGAAACGATCATTTTGAAAAGTGGACGAACACCTGTTATAGTAATAGTGATGTAAAAAAAGGAGCGAATACACATGAATATGGATTACGATTTATTTATGCAAGATATGCTGCGTCAAGCTCGCAGTGAATTGTCTGGAAACGGTTATGAAGAATTAAAAACAGCCGAACAAGTAGAGGATGCTTTCAACCGTCCTGGAACTACTTTTGTTATGGTCAATTCTGTTTGCGGCTGTGCAGGGGGTATTGCACGCCCAGCAGCAGTACACGCGATTAATTATGATAAACGTCCTGATCATCTAGTAACCGTATTTGCAGGCCAAGACCAAGAAGCTACTGCACAAGCACGTATGCACTTTGGTGACGACCATATCCCTTCATCTCCATCATTTGTGATGCTGAAAGATGGGCAGCCAGTGGCTGAAATTGGCCGTCATGAAATTGAAGGACATGATCCTATGTCTGTAATCACTTCGATCCAAGCGTATTTTGAAGAGTTTTGTGATGAAGTATAATTGAAATGTAATAAGAGCTTCCTCTTTTGGAAGCTTTTTTGTTTTGATAAACTAATAGGCGGTATGCTTCCTTCTCATTTAGATCTATCATTTCTTCAAGAAAGAATATATTAAAAGATGAATAATTTTTAGAAGCTCTCCATACTCTATGAATAACGGAAAATCGTAGAGGAGGGAAAGAATGATAGATATAAAAGAATATACAGATGATGTGGCTACTCTATTGATAAAGGATATACAGCAAGAGATTCACCGATTAACGGAAGAAGCAGTGAAATCTATTCAACAACAAAGAGTTCTATCTCAAAAAAGACGGTTATTAATTGAAAGCTTTGATAGCATCAGCAGTGCCATGACACAATTATTTATTAAAGAATTGGTAATGGGGATGGATCAAGAAATTGCCATATTAGACGAAAAGATTCATAAATGTGAAGCTCATAAAGAATACTATAACGACATCTTAGAAGTAGTAAGAATTTAACGGAGCCCTGTCATTTCAGTATAGAGGTAATAGTATAGTAAACTATGAGTGTAAAGAAGTGAATCTAAACTTATAAAGGGAGATTTCAGAATGAAAATCAATGACCAAGTAAGAGAAGAACTTTTAACAGAAATCAGTGGCATATCTGATGAAAATTTAAATAAAAAACCTTCATCAGAAGAATGGTCTATCAAGGAAATTGTAGAGCATTTATACTTGTTGGAGTCAAATATAGCGATGATGATAAAGCAAAATGCAAAAAAAGGGGAGAATGCTACAGTAAGTCATAAACCTATTGAAGCAACTGTTAATCGCGATGTTAAAGTCAACGCTCCTGCCACTGCATTACCATCTGATAAATTTGCTAGCATAAATGAGCTGGAAGAGAAATTATCAACCTCACATCAGCAGTTAGAAGATGTAGAAAAATCAGTAGACGTACAAATACTTAAACAAAAAGCATTTCCTCACCCTGCTTTTGGACTGATGAGTCTCGATCAATGGATTCCTTTTGTTGGCTACCATGAAAAAAGGCATATTCTACAAATACAAGAAGTTAAGCAAAAGCTAGGACTATAAAAAAAGAGCAGACTGCTATTTAAAGAGTCTGCTCTTTTATTATCGAATCATTGCTAAACCGAATGTTAGAATGGACATGACCATAATAAGAGCCATTAATATAACGACTACTTTTTGAATAGTTTTATTGCTCATTGTTCTCTCTCCTTTTTACCGCTATATAAATTCTTTAATCCATATCCTCAAGAGGACAAAGACAGAATACCCTCAACATACGGAAAACAGAACCTAAATTTAAGTTTCACTTGTTTCGCTGATCTCTTAAAAATATTTTACCAAATCTCATTCAATAAACAAGTATTAGTAGAGTTTTCTGAATAATTCAGCTACAATAGACTAGAATACAAAAGGGGTGTCAGCATTGAAAAACATAGATCATATAGGCATTGCCGTTAAAAATTTAGATGAACGTACTACATATTATACAAATGTATTAGGAATGAAATTATTAAATATTGAAGAAGTAGAGTCAGAGGGAGTGCGAGTTGCATTTATAGATGCAAACAATACGCATATAGAATTACTTGAGCCGCTTACAAATGAAAGCGCTATATATAAATATTTAGAAAAGAGAGGAGAAGGTATACATCATATCGCTCTTTTAGTAGAAAACATTGAGGAAGAAATGGAAAGGATGCGAAAAGAAGGAGCAACCCTTTTATCAGAGAAGCCAAAGAACGGCGCGGGCAGGGCAAAGGTTGCTTTTATTCATCCTAAATCATCGAATGGCGTTCTTTATGAATTAGTCGAACGTAACGAAAAGAAGGAGAGTTAACACATGGATATGTATGACAAAATTAATGAATTATATGATAGAAAAAGAGAAATTGAGCTTGGGGGCGGCGAATCTCGCATTGATAAACAGCATGAAAAAGGTAAATTAACAGCACGTGAACGCATTGATTTGCTACTGGATGAAGGGACATTTGTAGAAATTAATCCCTTTGTTCATCACAGGACAGTTGATTTTGACATGGCAGAAAAAAAGGGACCAGGAGATGGCGTAGTAACAGGCTACGGCAAGGTTAACGGACGTCCGGTATATGTATTTTCTCAAGATTTCACCGTATTTGGCGGGGCGCTTGGCGAGATGCATGCGAAAAAGATTGCTAATGTAATGGATTTAGCTGCAAAAAATGGTGCTCCATTTATTGGTATCAATGATTCCGGGGGTGCCCGCATTCAAGAAGGTGTGTTATCGCTTGATGGCTATGGACATATCTTCTATCGGAACTCTATTTATTCAGGCGTCATCCCTCAAATTTCGGTTATTATGGGACCCTGTGCAGGGGGAGCGGTTTATTCACCTGCTATTACGGACTTTATATTTATGGTTGATAATACATCCCAAATGTTTATTACAGGACCGAAAGTTATTGAAACTGTGACAGGTGAAAAAATTACTTCAGAGGGACTCGGCGGTGCCAAAGTCCATAATACTATAAGTGGCAATGCTCATTTTCGAGCGTCTGAAGAACCGGATGCACTTGAACAGGTGAAACAGTTACTTAGTTATTTGCCGCAAAATAATAGAGAGAAAACGCCAACTCAACGACGTGAAGATTCTTCAAACGACGATAATTTCCGTTCAGAATTACTAGACATTGTACCAGTTGATCAAACAAAAGCTTATGACGTTAGGAAAGTTATTGAACAAGTGGTGGATGCAAATTCATTTATGGAAGTGCAGAAAGAATTTGCAAAAAATGTGGTTGTTGGATTTGGACGAATTGATGGTGAATCAGTGGGACTTGTATGCAATCAGCCTAAAGTACTTGCTGGCGGGCTTGATATCGACTCATCCGATAAACTGGCACGTTTTGTTCGTACATGTGACTCTTTCAATATTCCGATCATTACATTTGAAGATGTATCAGGCTTTTTCCCTGGAGTTAAACAAGAGCATGGCGGCATCATTCGTCATGGCGCAAAAATTCTCTTTGCCTATTCAGAAGCGACGGTACCTAAAATAACTGTCATTCTAAGAAAAGCTTATGGTGGTGCTTATGTTGCACTGAATTCTAAATCTATTGGAGCGGATATGGTATATGCATGGCCAAATGCTGAAATTGCAGTAATGGGAGCGTCTGGAGCAGCTAATATTATCCATGCCTCTGAAATTGCAGGCGCAAGTGACCCAGAAGCGATGCGTACGAAAAAAATAGATGAATATAAAGAAAAGTTTGCCAATCCATATGTGGCGGCATCACACGGATTAGTAGATGATGTAATTGATCCGCGAGAAACACGTATAAAGCTTATGCAGTCACTTGAAATGCTTCGCTCCAAGCAAGAAACACGGCCATATAAAAAGCATGGCAATATTCCTCTATAACAAGTAAACTAAATGTTAATGTTGCCTGCTGAGGCAACTACATAGGTGTTTGGACTGAATTATGATAAACTATTTATTGAAACTTTAAACAGTGGGACTATTACTTTTCCACTGTGCTTAAAGCATACCCATCCTAACAGTTAAGGCAGTTATTTTTCATTAGGAATTTTGACTTCGCAGTAAGTTAAGGGTTTAAAGTACCATTTTTATTACATAAATAAAGGAGTCTTGCAACATGCCAAGCCGTATTGTAGAAGAATTTATGGAATTAGTTCAAATCGATTCCGAAACATATCATGAGGAAAAAATCTCGCCTGTATTGATTAGTAAATTAGAAGCATTAGGTTTTGATGTTTTTGAAGATGATTCAGCGAGCCGCAATGGTCATGCATCAGGAAACTTAATTGCAACATTAAAAGGCTCATTAACAGATGTTCAGCCGATTTACTTCACATGCCATATGGATACTGTTGTGCCTGGTGTAGGTATTAAACCAGTAATTAAAGAAGATGGATATATTTATTCAGATGGTACAACTATTCTTGGAGCAGATGATAAAGCAGGAATTGCTGGACTGCTTGAATTAGCTAAACGCTTAAAAGAAGAAAATATTGAGCATGGCGACATCGAATTCATCATTACAGCTGGTGAAGAATCAGGTCTTGAAGGAGCAAAAGAATTAGACCCTAACAAAATCACTGCTAAATATGGTTTTGCAGTAGATTCTGACGGTAAGGTAGGGGGCATTGTTACAGCAGCTCCATTCCAAACAAAAATCTTTGCTACATTAAAAGGAAAAACAGCGCACGCTGGTGTAGAACCTGAAAAAGGTGTATCTGCTATTACTATAGCTGCAAAAGCAATTGCCAAAATGAAGTTGGGCCGAATCGATTCTGAAACAACTGCAAATATCGGTCGTTTTGAAGGCGGTAAAGCTACAAATATTGTCTGTGATGAAGCATCTGTATTAGCAGAGTGTCGTTCACTTGTAGAAGAAAAGTTAATTCAACAAGAAAATCATATGAAGGAAGCATTTGAAACAGCTGCAAAAGAATTGGGCGGCGAAGCAGAAGTAGAAGTTGCACGTATGTATCCTGGCTTCAAATTTGGTCCGGATGATTTAGTTGTACAAATTGCACAAGAAGCTGCAAGCAATATTGGACGTGAACCAAAATTAATGCAATCAGGTGGCGGCAGCGACGCCAATGTAATCGCAGGCTTTGGCATACCAACAGTTAACTTGGCATTGGGCTATGAAAATATTCACACAACATCCGAAAGAATGCCTATTGAAGAGCTAGAAAAATTGGCTGAGCTTCTTGTAGAAATCGTAAAATGTTCTGCTAAAGTGAAATAGAGGGAAAGCAAATATGAAAGTTATCGTTTTTTCATGTGGTAAAGAAGAATATGCAGTGCCGGTTGAACGTGTGGACGCAATAGAAAAGGCGGAACATATTACGCCTATTCCGCATCTTCCTGAATATTTAGTTGGTTTTTCAAAGATTAGAGGCGAGTTGCGGCCCATTTTAGATTGTGAGCGCATTTTATATCAGAGAAATGCCGATTTATCGACTGCAAAAGTGATAGTCATTCAATCAGACGAATTAATATTTGGTTTAATGGTGGCGGATGCTAAAGAAATTCTAGACATTGAAGAATCTGCTCTGAAACAAGTTGGGCTTGTTAATTATGCCAAAACTCAATTCTTTGAGGCAGTAGCAAACCTAGATGATCGATTGATTACATTGATTTCGCCAGATGTGCTAGTTGATACATTGGAAGGAATTAAAGATATTAAAGCTTACTTGCAACACCTTAAAGACGAAGAAGTCCAAATATAAAAACCATTATTATTTGAGCCATAAGCTTCCATTGCTTATGGCTCTTTTTGTTTTTTAGTTCATACAACCAATAGCGATGATATGAGCCAATCTGCTTCCTCTTTTAGCAAACAAGAGTAAAGCGTATAAATCTAATTATATTGCTAAAAATAGGCGTGATAAGAAAGGCAGGGATTCTGATGGAAATTCCTTCACGTATTGGGTCGCAAAGCGATGATAATAAGGAAAAGAAGCTCTCCTGGTGGCAGCTATCACTTGTTGGAGTAGGAAGTATAATTGGGACCGGTTATTTTCTGGGCTCAGGAATAGGTATAACAAAAACAGGGCCGTCTATTATGATTGCATTCATTTTAGCAGGCTTAGGTACTTATATTGTAATGGATGCTCTCGGTAAAATGTCTGCGCATAATCCACAAAAAGGTTCATTTCGCTCATATGCAAAGATAGCTTACGGCAATTGGGCAGGATTTAGTAGCGGATGGGTTTATTGGTTTTCAGAAATTCTTATTACCGGTAGTCAATTGACTGCCCTGTCATTACTTACTCGTTTTTGGTTTCCTTCTGTTCCTTTATGGATTTTTGCATCAATTTATGCAATTCTCGGTGTGCTAGTCGTAGTGATTGGTACGAAAGGATTTGAAAAAATTG
Source organism: Rummeliibacillus sp. GQ308 (assembly GCF_059759115.1). Classification (NCBI taxonomy): domain Bacteria; kingdom Bacillati; phylum Bacillota; class Bacilli; order Caryophanales; family Caryophanaceae; genus Rummeliibacillus; species Rummeliibacillus sp. GQ308. The sequence goes on from NZ_JCAXDQ010000001.1 coordinate 1,257,429, forward strand.
AAAATATATTTGCTGTCATTAAGGTAGCTGCGATTTTCATGTTTATTATTTTGGCCATCGCAGTTATATTCGGCTTATTTGGCGGCAGCAAAAATGATTTTAGCATGCCGAGTAATTTAAAAGAATTTTCTCCTTATGGTCTTATGGGTCTATGGGGTGCACTTATATTCGGCTTTTATGCATTTGGCGGTATTGAAATCATGGGTATCCTCTCCACAAGGCTAAAAAATAAAGAAGATGTTAAGAAATCAGGCAACGTGATGTTAGCTATACTCACAACCATTTATCTAATATCCATTTTCCTCGCATCCTCGTTAGCGGCCTTGGAAAAATTCAATGCAAAAGAAAGCCCATTTGCTATCGCACTGGATCCATACCAGCTATCGTTTTTCCCACATGTTTTTAACGGAGCTATTATTATCGCCGGTTTTTCGACAATGGCAGCATCATTATTTGCAGTAACAAGCATGTTAGTAACGATGTCTGAAGACTCAGATGCGCCAAAAATCTTTTCTAAACAAGGAAAACTGAAAGTGCCCCCATTTGCTCTTGGATTGACGATTTGTGGATTGATAGCTTCTATTATATTTTCAAGGATTATGCCAGACCGAGTATATGAATACATCACTACTGCCGCCGGTCTTATGCTTTTATACAATTGGCTTTTTATTTTAATTTCTTTGCCAAAGATCGTGAAGGCAACCAGTTTTGATCATATCAAACGCTTTGTTGGCATGGCGTTAATTCTTGTAGCAATAAGCGGGACACTGCTTCATAAGTCAACAAGAATGGGTTTTTATATGAGTTTATTATTTGTAGCCTTTGTTGCAATTGTGCTGATTATTCGCCATTTCACTCAGAAAAAAGGTACTAAAAAGAAAGTAAATAGTTATCCAAAAGGCATTTAGAAGAACATTAGTTTTATGGCTTGAATGCCAAAATAAAGACCGAATCCAATTAAAGATAATCCGGAAATGAAAGAAATGGCCACTAACAGCTTTCCAGCAACAAATTTTTTAAAGCTACTAGCAGTCAAAGCCATTGTCACATCCCACAGCAATAATCCTAAAAAGATAGCGAAACTATAGAGGGCAATGTGCATATTATCATTTTCGGAAATGGTCTTTGCTAATATCGAACCATAAATACCTAACCAAAATAGGATTGTTAGTGGATTTGAGATGGACATAAAAAACCCAGAGAAGAAAGATTTTGACAATGAAGCGTTATTTTTTTTTGGTGTAACTTGTACATTACCAGCACTAACCATACTCTCAATGCCTGTATAAATAAGCACAAAACATCCAAAAGACCATAATAGAGTTTGCATAAAAGGCGTATCAAGAAACTGTACGACCCCTAAATAGACGACAAGCATATAAATCCCGTCAGCAAGAATGGCACCTAAACCAACGAACCATGAATGCAAGAAACCGAATTTCAACGCTTTGTCCAATTGTGCCGCATTTACAGGACCAATTGGTGCAGCTAAGGATAAACCTAGAAAAATATAGCTAAAAAAAATCCCCATTAAGTATCTCCTTCAAGAAAAGTGTTTAGTACATGCTATTCAAAAGCTGTCCATTCTACAACTATTATTTAGAGGAATCTATGATGAAATTAATTAAAGGGAGTTGAAAATAGAATGCCACTATATGTTTATCAAACGTTTGAAATGAAACAAGAAAAATTCAAGGAAGCTGTTGAGAACTTACAGGAATTAAAAAAATACCGCAATGAAAATTATCATCACATTGTCGATATTCTACTGCCGATTGTTGGAGAAGATTACACGTATGCACTTTTAGCAACATATGATGGCTTGGCTGAAATGGAACTACAAAATAAAAAAATGTACGATGATGACAAATATTTAGAATTGGTTGGTTCATTTTTCTTGGAGAATGTTGTTCAGGGCAGTATGAAGACAATGGTTTACCGCTCAATGAACGATAACAAAGAGCAGCAAGGGAAAAAGGAAGAATAAATTTAATGTCCAAGGACGCAGTGGGAGCAATGATTCTTTTCTGAAAGAAAGGGTAATAGATCACAAACAGAATTAGAAAGGAGATTAAGTATGGAACAAGAGATGAAGTATGGCAATGATTATAAATTCATCCCTGCTACTTCCGTTGCAAGTGGAAAAGGGGTCGAGGTGCTCCCTGATCTTTATATGTATACAACACAGATTGCAAATATTTGCTTAGTCGGCGAGCCGAATAGCAATGAGTTTGTACTAGTAGATGCAGGGGTTCCAAAGCAAGCTGACAAGATTATAGCAGAGGTAGAGGAACGTTTTGGCAAAGAGAATAAACCAAAGGCGATTATTCTTACACATGGCCATTTCGATCATGTCGGATCTATTATTGAACTGATCGAAAAGTGGGAAGTCCCTGTATATGCACACGAATTGGAGATGCCTTACCTAACAGGAGCAATGAATTATCCCCATCCCGATGCTAGTTCAGATCCTGGGTTAGTTGCAAAAATGTCGCCTATGTTTCCGAACGATGCGATTAACTTAGGCAATCATGTGCAAGCATTGCCAACAGATGGGAGTGTGCCTTTCTTACCCGAGTTTCGCTGGATTCATACACCAGGCCATACGCGAGGTCATGTCTCATTCTTCAGAGATAAAGACCGTGCCTTAATCGCAGGGGATGCGTTTATAACAGTTAAGCAAGAATCTCTGACAAGTGTGATTTCGCAAAAAGAGGAAATTAGCGGGCCACCCAAATATCTGACGCAAGACTTTGCTGAAGCATTAAAGTCGATAAAAAAGTTAATACAATTAAAGCCTGAAGTGGCAATCACAGGACACGGCGTAGCAATGTCAGGTCAAGAATTAAGAGATGGTCTGGATCACCTTGTCCATCATTACGCTGAATATGCAAAGCCTAATCAATAAATCATCAGCAAGCGGAAATCTCGCTTGCTTTTTTATCGAAAAAAAATTTGGTATACTAAATAGAGAACGTGTGATCGATGGAGGGATTGTATGAATGGTCGTGGAAGGATTATATTTCATATTGACATGAATAGTTTTTATGCTTCTGTTGAACAAGCATACCATCCTGAATTAAAGGGGAAGCCTGTAGCCATTGCTGGTAATCCTAGCGAAAGGAAAGGGATACTCGTTACTTGTTCTTATGAAGCAAGGGCAAAAGGCATTTTTACGACAATGGCTGTATGGGAAGCAAAGAGACAGTGTCCAAATCTTATTGTACTGCCACCAAACTTTGAACGATATCGCCATGCGTCAAAAGCGATGTTCGATATCTTACGCTCATACACCGACCTTGTTGAGCCTGTATCGATCGATGAAGGCTATGTAGATGTAACGGAAATTGCACATGGAATTGAAGCAATACAACTAGCGGAAATGATTCAAACACGTATATTGCATGAGCTTGATTTGCCTTGTTCAATTGGCATAGCGCCGAACAAGTTTTTAGCAAAAACAGCTTCTGATATGAAAAAGCCCATGGGCATTACAATCCTACGGAAGCGCGATGTTGAAAAAATGCTGTGGCATTTGCCTGTCATTGAGATGCACGGTGTTGGATCTAGCACTTCCAACAAACTAAAAGAAATCGGGATTGCAACAATTGGCGATTTAGCGAGAAGCGAAGATTATTTATTGAAAGCGAATCTTGGAAAAAATGGCCTTCGATTGAAGAATAGAGCTCAAGGAATAGATCAAAGGGAAGTCGATCCTAATTCTATTTACGACACTAAATCAGTTGGGCACTCCGTGACATTTCCTTCTGATTTAATGATTCTTTCAGAGCTTCAAGCTGCTATAGAAGAACTATGTACGCGTGTAGCTAAAAGGTTGGATGCGAAGAAATTAGCAGGGCATACGGTCTCCATTTTAATTAGAGATGCAGATTGGCATAATTATACACGGAGCAAAACTTCACAAAACGCTATTTTTAAGAAAAAAGATATTGAAGTAATCGCACTCTCCCTCATTGAAAAACATTGGAATGGAAATCCTGTACGCCTGCTTGGTGTGACAGTTAGCAATGTAGTAGATCAGTCAGATACAGTAGAACAACTATCTCTTTTTACATATGAAAAATACGCAAAAGAGGAGCCAATTCGTAAAGTTGTTGAAGAATTGCAATATAAATTCGGCAAGGATAAGATTACAAAAGGCATTAAACATGCAAAAAAAACTACCTATGAATCAAAAACAAGCTTTAGCAAAGATTTTTTAGATGATCATCGAGAGAGGGGATAATAGATGCAAATCCAATTTTTAGGAACGGGTGCTGGCATGCCATCAAAAGGAAGAAATGTAAGCTCGCTTGCACTCAAATTATTAGAAGAAAGAGGGACTATTTGGCTTTTTGACTGTGGAGAAGCTACACAGCACCTCGTATTACACACAACAATTAAACCACGTAAAATTGATAAAATCTTTATCACACACTTGCATGGCGACCATATTTTTGGGCTGCCTGGATTTCTTGGATCTCGCTCCTTTTTAGGAGGAGATGGACCTTTAACCATATATGGACCAAAAGGCATTGAGGAATGGATTCTGCTTACGTTCAAAATTACAGGCACACATTTGGGTTATCCTATTCGCTTTGTAGAAGTGAATGAAGGAATTATATTTGAAGATGAGCAATTTATAGTTAAGGCAATGCCATTAGAGCATGTGGTACCAAGCTATGGTTATAGAATTGAGCAAAAACAGCAAAAGGGTACCCTTCTCATGGATAAAGCTGTTGCACTTGGCGTACCTAAAGGGCCATTATTGGGAAGACTTAAGAATGGAGAAGACATTGTATTAGAGGATGGGACAGTTGTCAGAAGTATAGAAGTCACCGAAGAGCCTAAGAAAGGTTTTACGGTCACCATATTAGGGGACACTATGTATTCTGAAAATAGTGTCAGACTTAGTGAAGAAGCCGATGTTTTGATTCATGAGAGTACGTTTGATGCTTCTCTTGAAGAAGGAGCGGCTGCTTACGGGCACTCAACCAATCTAATTGCAGCCAAGGTTGCACAAAAAGCAAGGGTTAAAAATTTGCTATTAAACCATATTAGTGCGCGTTACTTATCTGAAGACGCATCAAAAATGGTTCATGAAGTAAGAAAGATTATTCCGAATGCTTATATTGTGAAGGACCTCGATGAATTTACCTGGCTACATGGAGAATTAAAACAAACATTAAAAAATTAATATGATTAATTTTAGATGAATGCTGGAATTCAGCAAATAAAATAGAAAAATGCCCAAATATGCATTTGGGCAAAGCGAAACTGAAAAAGGTGGGAGTGTCTATATTTTGAGCCTTCAGACAAAGGGCGTTGCCTGAAGTTATAGGAGGAATTTTCCAAGTGACTAAACGCGCAAATGGCTTCACCAAAGCCATGGCTGTTATCACTTGGATTATTAGTAGTATATTCTTTTCACGAGAAGCTGTTTGTGCGGTTGTCTAGTGATATCAAATCAATTCTGTTATAACTGGTACTCTAGTTACCCTAGTTGAACCATAAATGAGTAAAAACATTAATACAACTAGCATGACAGCATTCGAAAAAGCTCCACTTCCAAAAATATTATTATTCATATTATTCAAGAATCATCACCTTTTTGTGTGCGTTGTTGAAAAACATCAAAAACATCGTTCCATCCATTAGTGCCATGCGAAAAATTATTAGGGTTATTATTTTTATTATCATCACCAGTCTTAAATTTCCCTATTAATGTCACTATAAGTGCTGGTGATTCACGGAATAGCTGAACTCCATCCACTTTTAACTTCCCTGAAAGTAATAAAGCAGCTACCACGACATCCAATGGTTTACCACTTGTTAAATCTTCTAAGCTATAGTCATTTACGGCCGGATGTTTTTTGAAGTTGGAAGAGGATGAATTACTGCTTTTTCTTCTGTTTTCTGAATTATTATTTCCACTCATTCAAAAAACACCTCCTTTTTATTGTGCAAATGAGAATTAAAACGAAATGAATACATAATTATTTATGCTTCCTTCCTCTCCTTAGTATATGAGTAGGACGACAAATGAATTGGTTTAATGCCTGCTTAATTTATTAAGGAAATAACATAGTTTATGCAATATTGGCACATGTTAAGACAAAAGAATATAAGAGGTGATCGCATGAATGTGGAAAAATCGCCTAATTGGGAGGAAGAATTCGCTGAAAGGCTCAACACACAACAGTGGGATAGCTGGAAACTGTACAAAATGTGCTACGATGTTGTTAAAACGAATCTTATCACTGAATTTACTGGCTTAAAGTCATTGAAATATTTGCCCAACGTAACACCGCTTGAACATCAGCTAGAAGCCGCCCAGACGGTGATCGAAAGGATGAACGGTAAAGCTATACTCGCAGATGAAGTAGGACTCGGTAAAACAATTGAAGCAGGTCTAATATTAAAAGAATACCTCATGAGAGGCCTTGTTAAAAAAGCTCTAATTCTTGCACCAGCATCTCTTGTCAATCAATGGTCTGATGAGTTAACGAGTAAATTTTATATACCGGCCATCCCCTATAGAAAGAACACTTCCATTGAGCATACAGATATTCTCGTCATGAGTATGGATACTGCCAAAAAAAGTCCACATAAAGAGGCTATCTATGCAGAGGCGTATGACATGATTATTATTGATGAAGCGCATAAACTTAAAAACCATAAGACTAAAATCTACGAATTTGTTCAAAGCTTAAAGAAAAAGTTTTGTCTATTATTAACTGCTACCCCGATTCAAAATGACGTATTTGAACTCTTCAATCTCATCTCACTTCTAAAACCTGGTCATCTAGGCAACTTCGATGTATTTCAATCATCATTTAAAGCGAGCAAGCATGATTTAGAAAACGACGAGTTTCTAAAGGAACTCGTTAATCAAGTAATGGTCCGAAATAGGCGACAGGATACAGGCATTGAATGGACAACAAGAAAAGTGCATAATATCCCTGTTGAATTTACTGAAAAGGAAAGAGAAGTTTATGATTTAATACTTCAATTGAAAGACATCTCATCTGTCTTTTCAGGCTCCTTTTCTATGATTACATTGCAAAAAGAAATGTGTAGCAGTAAAGAAGCTACATGTCTTACACTAGAAAATATGATGAAAAACTGTAATACGAAAGATGAAATTGCATTCGTTGAAGAAGTAATAGAACAATTAATGGCACTCCAAACGAATGCTAAGGCTGAAAAAGTGTTAGAGATTGTACGTAGTGCCGAGGATAAGGTGATTATCTTTACAGAATACCGTGCAACCCAGATTTTTCTTCAATGGTTCTTGCATAATAACGGCATAACCAGTGTACTATTTAATGGTAAATATAATAAAAGTAAACGCGATTATATGAAATATTTGTTTAAGGAAAAGGCGCAAGTATTAATTGCAACGGAAGCGGGAGGGGAAGGGATTAACCTTCAATTCTGCCACCATATTATTAACTATGACTTACCATGGAATCCAATGAAGCTAGAACAACGAATCGGTCGCGTACATCGATTAGGACAAGAACACGATGTCCAAATCTATAATTTGGCAATAGCAGATACGATTGAACAAAAAATATTAGATCTCCTGCATTTGAAAATTGACGTTTTTGAAAAAGTTGTCGGGGAGTTAGACGATATCTTAACTTACAAACATCCAATTTAGGTTTAGGAAAATGTTTAGAAAGGAGGAAAAGCATGTATTCTTCGCAAGTGAACGAATATCTGAGCCATTTTTTTGAAGAAACAGACTGTTCTATTATCGAAAGGCATCCTCATTATATTACGGCTCAATTGACAATCGACATGGACAAACGAATTATGAATCGGCCTTATTATTGGAAATATGTTGAGAGTACGAATGGTGTTCCTTGTCCTGCTCAACTCACATGTATTACACATCCCGAAGAAGTTTTGGAAGATGTAAAAGGGGAGATCGTACGATTTGGTTCTTATCGGCTTAATCAAATCTTTCACGTAGCACAGCAACTCGGTGCATATGTCCATTTATATGAAGCTGTTGATGATAATCAGGACCAAATATTTTTAACACCTTTTCTCGGTGTAAACTATAAAGTTTCCTATTACTGTGATCAAACAAAAGAAATGCTTTTTTCTTTCGGCTTGAATTTAATGACTGGGGAGGTAATCGAACAATTCCATGAACAGATTCAAGAGCTGTCATTTGTGTCGGAAAGACCGGATGCTGCGTTTCCGTTACAATATATTATAAAACCGCTCAGAGGAATAGAACGACTTGATGAGTTACTTTATAATATCATCCAAGGCGATGACCATAATTGGGCAGAGAAAGCAAAACAAAAATGGGTTAGAGATCAAAGAGTTCTCGATTACTTCTATAATGATGTAGAAGATAAACCTGAGTGCTACGAAATCGAAAAAAAGGCACTAGAGGAACGGTATGCGGCGAAGATTAAATGTGAAATTATTAATGGCGGTATCTTTTATTTGAAATAAGTTGGAGCTCAATACACTATGCTGTATTGAGCTTTTTCGTATGGGGTTATTGAAATATAAACGAAATTTTCATTCAATTGTGTTACAATTGGTTTATACATACATAAATTCCAACTAAAGCATAATAAAGGAGTGAGAAGAAACATCATGGGCAAAAGACCAAAAATTCACCTGCCTAAAACTAAAAATGAAAAAATATTTGATTTGTTTGGCTATTTGTTCTTTGCTGGGTCAATTATCTTTCTAGTGCTTGTATGGGGACGCTTGCCGGAACAGGTCCCTGCCCATTACAATGCAGCAGGCAAGGTAGACCGCATGGGCTCAAAATGGGAACTTTTTTTATTGCCGGGGATAAGCTTGATCATCTTCCTTATTATGTTGCCAATTGAAAAGCACCCGGAAATCCATAACTACCCCGCAAGAATAAACGAAGAAAATGCAACAAGTTTTTACTTAATCAGTAGGCAAATGCTCAACCAAATAAAAAATATCTGCCTAATTCTTTTCTCTCTGATTGCATTTGAGTCCGTTTCTATTGCGATGGGATGGTGGAAGGGGTTTGGTATATGGTTTCTCCCTGCCGTTCTTGCATGCACACTCATACCATTAATTGTGGGTATTATACGGCAACAGAAAATCCAGTAAAGATTTAAGGGAGTAGGGGGAAATGCTTATGAATAAAACTATCCAAGAGCGTTACTTTAAAAATGGACAGCTGCTGACAATACCTAAAAAAGAAAAAAACAAATTGCAGATTCTAGATATTATCATTCAACGCTTTAAAAAAAATAAAATATACACAGAAAAAGAAGTAAATGAAAACCTACAGCAAATGTATGATGACTTTGCTATTTTGAGAAGATACTTGGTGGATTATGACTATCTGCGAAGAACAAATAATGGCAGCCAATATACAGTCAATTCAGATGACGCCCTATATAATGAATAAAAAGGACATGAAGCCCATCTCATGTCCTTTTTTATATTATAGTTTCAGACACATGAATTGTTTATAATAGCAAACCTTCATTGTATGAAGGATAGTTACAGGTTGTATTTTCACTAGAATTAATTTTTTAAAAAATAAATTTTGATAGTTAAATATTTATGTATACATGCGTTTCAGAAAAATTAAGCTGGGTAAAAAATAGTGAGCTAGTTAATATTAACAGCGATTTATTGGGCAGGCGATATCTATTGAAAAAGTTTATTGTCCAAAATTTAGGGTAAATTCAAGATTGTAGAAGAAAATAAAAATAGGATGGGTGATTTTGTGGCACAAGATAAATCAATTAAAACCAATGTAAATGAAAACAGTAAAAACGAACAATTAGAAAATTATCGAGTAAGTAATATGGGTAAACCATTAACAACGAATCAAGGCAGAAAGGTAGTAAATGACGCCGAAATATTAACTGCAGGTGAACGTGGTCCTTCTTTGCAACAAGATTACTATTATTTTGAAAAAATGACCAAATTTGTGCGTGAACCTATACCTGAAAGGAAGGTACATGCGAGAGGATATGGAGCGCATGGCGAATTTGAATGTTACGAATCGATGAAAGACCTAACAAAAGCGGGATTCTTACAAGAGGCAGGCAAAAAGACACCTTTATTTGTACGCTTTTCAACGGTACAAGGGAGCAGAGGATCTAAAGATACAGCCAGAGACTTACGCTGCTTAGGTGTGAAATTCTATACAGAAGAAGGGAACTATGACTTAACATCCATTGCAATGCCAGTATTAATTAACACAGATCCTATGAAATTCCCGGATGTTATTCATGCATATCAAGCAGAACCACGAACAGGTATGCCAACAGGTGCTGGTGCCCATGATACGTTTTGGGATTATGTAGCAAACAATCCAGAAGCTCTTCATATGGCTTTATGGGTAATGTCCGATCGAGGCATCTTAAGAAGTTACCGTATGATGGAATCATGGGCGATTAATACGTACTTATTTGTTAATGAGGAAGGTGTTCCTACATTTGTTAGATTTGTTTGGAAGCCAGTACTCGGTGTCCATTCAATATTGCAAGATGAGGCACAAAAAATCGGTGGGATTGACCCGGACTACCATCGACGAGATTTGAGAGAAGCAATTGATAAAGGTGCATACCCAGAATACGAATTAGGTGTACAACTCATCTCACAAGAGGATGAACACAAATTTGACTTTGATATTCTTGATCCTTCTAAATTCTGGCCAGAAGAACTTGTACCAGTTAAACTCATTGGTAAAATGACGTTAAACAGAAATGTTGATAATGAATTTGCAGAAATTGAACAAGTTGCATTCAATCCGGCAAATGTAGTGCCAGGTATTGATTTTTCCAATGACCCTGTACTGCAAGGTAGACTAATTGCTTATCAAAGTGCTCAATATCATCGCCTGGGTAGTTCTAATTTCCAAGATTTACCTATAAATCGACCGGTCTGCCCGTTCCATAATAACTCGCAACAAGGCTTTATGAGATATCCAATAGATGTAGACGAAGCAAAATACAATAATAATTCATTAAGTAATAGTTCGCCTCATACAACACCAATCGAAGAGGGAGGCTATGAACATTATCCTCAAAAAGTGGACGGAACCATGACGAGAGCAAGAAGTGATTCATTTACTGATTACTATACACAACCAAGAATATTCTGGAATAGTTTAACGGAGATTGAAAAACAACATACAATTAAAGCGTTGAGCTTCCAAATTGGTAGCGTATTAAGCAAGTCCGTACGCCAACAATGTGTAGATCAACTTGTAAACGTAGACCAAGAAATGGCCTATATTGTTGCTGATAATCTCGGCGTAGATCGTCCAAGTGGTACACATGTCTCAGTTGAAACAAGCTACCCATCTCTAAGTCAATATACGAATATGAATAGTTCAGCTTATACACGTAAAGTAGGTGTATTAATTGGTAATGGATTCAACGGAAAAGAAGTATCTGAGGCGTTGAGTTCACTAGAGGAAAACGGCGTATTTGTGGATGTTATTAGTGATAAGCTTGGAGAAGTTAAGGGAGATGACGGTACGTCAATTATGGTCAATAAAACGTTCCTCACTTCAAGTCCATATTTAGTCGATTCACTATATGTTGTGGGTGGTACTTCGACAGACCAACCTATGTTTGATGGCGAAATGGCCATATTCGTTCAGGAAGCTTACAAACATTATAAACCAATAGGAGTAGCATCAACAGGTAAAGCTTACATTCCTACAACTCAAAATAATAACTTGTCAGGCGTAGTATTTGCTGCAAATAATCCAAACTTCCATAAAGAATTTGTCAATGCAATTGCGATGGAACGCTTCTGGGATCGCACATAATATAATAAAAGATAAATAGACTGGCTGACAATTCAGCCAGTTTATTTACTTTTTAGTCAATAAATTTTAGAATTAAATAGCTCCTCTTATCAGTAAATGATAAGAGGATTTTTAGTTTCTATATAAAGGAAAATAAGGTAAAATTAAAATAATACATATACGAGGGGTGAATATTATGATGTTATTCATGTTATTTCTTTATCTTAGCTTAATAGCTGTTCTCCTTTACTTTACTGTAAATTTTATACGACTTGTATATAAATTGAAGGGTCCTGTAATTTTTCCATTAACCATTCAAGACCAAGAGAATATAAAAATATTTCCACAGAGAAAAAATGCTCGTCAATCCCTTAAAGCAATAAAAGAAAGTGCGTTCTTATACGTAATAGCTTTAATGTTTGCATATGGTGCGTTAATCTATAGTTATTTATTTTCAATCAATACCTTTATTTTAGCTGTTATCCCAGTAGTAAATATTAAAAATCTTCTTAATCTATTTGCAATAGTTGAGAAAGGCATAGTAATAGGAAACAAATATATTCCTTGGAGAAAAGTGAAATCATTTAACTTCCAACCTATCGACTTTAACCATCCTTATTACGGGTACAGTAAGGATATTAATAATGGATACGAATTAGTTATAAAAAAGCAGCTTTTTTCAGTTAGCTGTATTGTTACAGATGAAAATACTAAACATAAATTACAGAGTATTTTAAAACAAAATGGGATAGCTGGTTTGGACGAAAGCATCTCAAAAAAAGAGACAGTATTAAACCAGTAAGTTTGATTTAATGCTGTCTTTTTTTATTGGGTACTTAGTTTTAATAAAGCCTCTAGCAATCGAGCTAGTTAGACAACACTTTGAATATATGATAACGTAGTAAACATGTCGAATAATGCATATTTTTGAAAGGAAGATCAAGAAAAGAATGAAACATTATTTAATAAGAGCTGGTATGTCTCCTTATGAAAACTTTACTCCGGCTTATGAAATTGTCCATAATTCGATTGGCAGCAACGTTGGGAATCTAGTGTATGCCTATAGTATTTTCAGAACATTAACCACAGAGGACGTCAAACTGACGCCTGATTACTATAAAATCAATCCAAATAGAGCAGATTATATCAATGCAAATTATGATGGCTATATTATACCGCTTGCGGATGCTTTCAGACCAAGCTTCGCACCGAAACTTAAGAAATATGCCGAATTGATTAATCGCTTGACGATACCTGTCTATGTAATTGGGGTAGGGCTTAGCATTGATTTTGAACCAAATCTAGATCAGTCGTTTGAATTTGATCAAGACGTTAAGGATTTTGTAAAAGCAGTTCTTAATAAATCTTCGATTATTGGTGTCCGAGGCGATATTACTGCACGATATTTAACCAAATTAGGATTTACAGAAGGGAAAGACCATACAGTAATTGGTTGCCCATCAATGTTTGGTTTTGGTCGAGATTTGCCGATCCGCAATACTACAATCACGCAGGATTCAATGGTAACGATTAATAACTCGCCAAAATCTCCTAAACATGTTTTAGACTTTATTGACCGCAGCGCCCACGCTTTCCCTGACCACTATTATATTCCACAATGGCTCCGGGAACTTCGAATGATTTATTTAGGCGGACCTGACCTGCCTGGTAAAGGATCAAACTTCCCTTATAAAGTAGCACATCAACTATATCAAGAAGATCGTGTCCGTTATTTTACGAATGTTCCATCCTGGCTTGAGTTTGTCGAACAAGCTGACCTAAGCTTTGGTGCTCGTCTTCATGGTAATGTAGCAGCAATCTTAGCTGGAACTCCTAGCATTATCATTCCTAAGGACGGCCGTATGAGAGAACTTGCGGAATATCATGATTTCACTTATTTATGGGCCAATGATATAGATGATAATACTAATATTTTGGATGTAGTGGAGAAAGCAGATTTCCAAAAAGTTAGTAAAAGGGCGCCAGAAAACTTTGATCGCTATATAAGCTTTTTGAATGAGAATGGGCTTGACCATGTATTTAAAGAAGATCCAAATGTAAAAAATACAGTATTCGATCAAAGAATTGAAAAGGTAGATTATTACCCTGCAGTCAAATCATTTGTTGCATGTTCACATGAAGAATTGATTGGACGATGGGCAGGAATATTTGAACAAGAAAAAGCTGTTGAAAAAAGTAAAAGCGAAAAAAAAATTACTCAGCTTCAAAAACAAATTCAAAAACAAATTCCGCAGCTTAAAAAAGAAATCAATACACTGCAACAAGAAGTGAAAGTACAAAAGGCTACGTTAAATCGTAAATCAGTGCAATTAGCATTAAAGGCAGCAAGGTTATTTGGCAATAAGAAGTAAACTGGTGAAGCGCTTCTTAAAATTAATAATTCACCCGTACGATTCCGTGATAGAAAGTGCTGAAATTTCATATTCTATAGTGGCCATGTTTCGTCCAGCTATTTAGGAGGAACAATAGTGCTATAATGCATGAAAGGTTGAGTAGAGATGAAACGCTTTTTAAAACTCTTGGCAGCATTTGGTTTGATTGAGGGATTCCTTTATCTAAATCAGCAGTGGCTCCAATTATCAACGTATAGGATTCGAGTTAACAAGCTTCCATGTGAATTGGAAGGATTGCGGATTGTTCAAATATCAGATTTGCATCATGCCCGATTTGGAAAGAATCAAAGACATCTAATCGATCATGTGAATGGTCAAAATCCTGATATAATTTTTATCACTGGTGATTTGGTGGACCGATTCTTTTTCAATGAAGTGAGAGGTCTTAACACAGTAAAGTCCTTATTAAACATTGCACCTGTTTATTTCATAACAGGCAATCACGAAGAGTTAATTGAAGGTTGGTTTGACCTTCGCGATCATCTCAAAAAAATGGGCGTTCATATCTTAGCTAATCATTATGAATTGTTCCACCATAACGGCAAGTATCTTCAAATCGCCGGAATAGAAGACCCAGCAGGCGGGAAAGATCTAGAAGTAATGTTAGATAATGCGCTTGCTGGGATTGACTATTCTTTACCTATTCTTTTGCTTGCACATCGTCCAGAACACCATAAACTTTATGCAGAGCGTGGAGTTGATGTAACATTCAATGGCCATGCACATGGCGGCATTATCCGCATCCCGTTTATCGGTGGTTTGATTGATCATAGCTATCGATTATTCCCTTCGAGAGTGGAAGGTGTCCATAAAACAGACAATATGATTCAAGTAATTTCTCGTGGATTAGGAAATAGCGGGTCAATGTTTCGCCTGTTTAATCGACCCGAAATTGTTGTAATAGAGCTTTTAAGCTAGTAAAGATTTTCTGTTAAAGAAAATCTTTTTTTATTTGTTCTAAAATCACTTACCTTCTATTACAGTGTAATGAGGAGGGACTGCACTTTGCTAGTTGATGGCGTTTTCTCGGGTGGAGGAATTAAAGGCTTTGCTTTTGTGGGTGCTCTTCAAATGCTTGAAGAGAATGATATATATTTCCATCGTGTAGCAGGTACAAGTGCAGGCGCTATTGTGGCCTGTTTTTTGGCAGCCGGCTATACAGCAAATGAGATTGAAACCATGCTTGATGAATTAGATGTAAGTACTTTTCTGGATCAAAGAAAAATGATGTTTAATCTACCTTTCATGAAATGGATTAATCTCTATTTTCGAATGGGGATTTACAAAGGGTTAGAGCTTGAAAGATGGTTTTATGAAAAGTTGTCAGAAAAAAACATTTATACGTTTAGTGATCTTCCAGAAGGTTCGCTGCGCTTGATAGCATCCGACTTAACGAATGGAAAAATGATTGTGTTCCCAGATGATTTGAATACCTATAATATAGAACCTGGATCCTTTTTAGTCTCTAGAGCTTTAAGGATGAGTTGTGGTGTTCCGTTTTTCTTTGAGCCTGTCAAACTATATGTTGGGCAAGGCGAATCTATTGTTGTAGATGGTGGTGTGCTCAGCAATTTTCCAATCTGGCTGTTTGATGAGGAGGTCAATAAGGAGCGACCTGTTATTGGCATTAAGCTAAGTAATTCACGAAAGGATATGGAGCCACATAAAATTCGAAATGGATTACAGCTATTTGAGGCGCTTTTTGCGACGATGAAGGATGCGCATGATGAGCGCTATATTTCCCGTGTACATGAAAAAAATATTATTTTTTTACCAGTTGAGAAATTTAGCGCTACACAATTTTCTTTAGATGGAGAAACGAAAGAAATATTAATTGACATTGGTAAGAAACGCACATTCGATTTCTTGAAAAGCTGGAGTGGCATGTATTCTTATCAACATTAACAGCATTTTAATAAATAAAATATAAAAAAATGAGAGCTTGGGAAATCCAGTCTCTCTTTTTTTATGAAAACGAGACAATTGTATGAGTTGTCACAAACTTTTCTCACATAAAAGCTATATTTTAAGCACTACTTTCGTTATAATAAAATTTGGAAATTATCCAATTGATTATGATTATTGGCTGTTTAATAGAAAAGAGGAAAATTCAACTATGAAGTTTACAAGAAAATTAACCTTTCAACTAGGTTCTATCATTGCTGGTATATTGATTGTGATGATGGTGATTTCTTCAATCGCTACATATAAAACTGCTTACGATAAACTATATGAAGCGGCAGGCATAGAGGCGTATGGCTGCGCTAATATTACAACTGGTTTAATAAAACCGGAAGACGTGAATCAAGCATTATCCGGGAATCAAGAAGCAAAGGACCGGATCAGTGAACAGCTTAATTGGACAACAGCACATAAGGATATTTTTGAATCACAGTATATCCTTGATTTAGAAGGAAACATTCTAGCATTAGATCAAAATTTAACGGACAAGGGTTTTCATACGGGAGATTCCTTTCACATTGACAAAAGTGCAATGAGTACCCTACTTAGTATGAAACATTCCACATATACAGAGCCGTATACATATGGAGGGCTGAAACGTTTATCTGGTTATGCCCCTATCTATAAGGATAATGATCCAACGCAAGAAATTATTGCTGTTAGTGTAATAGATTTTGATGCAAATATTGTTAGTACGAGAACATGGGGTGTGGTGAGTAAAGGAATTCTAGTAAGTATAATTCCTATGCTTTTAGCCGCAATCGTAACATTCTTCTTAATTCGCCGTAAGACGAAGCCGATTTCCCAATTAATCTCACAGGCAAAAGAAATTGCTTCAGGTAATCTTTCTGTTGCCAATAACCAGATTAAAAGTAATGATGAAATTGGCGATCTTGCTCAAACACTAAATCAAGTGAGCGATAATTTGGAACAGATGATAGCCACGATGCATACTACATCACATCAGTTGAGTGAAAATGCGCAAGAGACTGCAAGTTCGTTAACTGAAATGAATAATGCCGTACAAATTGTTGCGCATAATATAGAGGACGTCTCGATAGCTGTAACTGATGGGATGCACCATACAGAAAACGCTTCGACTGTATTAATATCGCTTGCAGAAGAGTCGATAGAAATGAAGCAAAGAGCTGATCAAACTGTAGAAAAATCAAATCAAACAATGGCAGTGGCCAAGCAAGGTGAGCAACGTGCCATTGAAATCAGCCGTGATATGGAGAGAATCAGGGGCGGTTCCCAAGAAGTAAGCCAGACAATATCTGATTTAGTCGAATCTGCTTCACAAATCCAAACTATTACGACAAGCATTTCGGGTATTGCTTCCCAGACAAATTTGCTGGCGCTAAATGCATCGATTGAAGCTGCACGAGCAGGTGAGCATGGAAAAGGTTTTGCGGTAGTAGCAGAAGAAGTGCGTAAGCTTGCCGAACAATCAGATGGCGAAGCATCACAAGTCGAAAAGCTCGTACAAGATATTATGAAAAAAATTCAACATGTCCTAGAATCAGTAGAAGACAATACCAAGCAGATAGAACAAGGTGCTGAAACGGTTAGTCAAACTGTCACAGCATTAAGCGAAATAGCAGTATCAGTTGCTGAAACTGTAAAGGAAACAACGGTAATATCTAATTTAATGGCAAAGGAAACGGATCAGGCACAGCATGTAGCAGAGATGATCCAGGAACTTGCAACTTCCATTCGCGGTATTGAAAACACGATGAACAGTATCTCTGCGGCTGCAGAAGAAACGACTGCTGGGATTGATGAAGTATCCACTCGTTCAGGTACCACCAATGAGATGGCATGCCAACTTGAAAACCATGTAATGCAATTTCAATTGAAAGAATAAAGAAATCCCCCATTGAGATAAATGGGGGATTTCTTTCATAACTATAGCATCCAACAATTACTTTTTCTTTTTTCCGAATTGTACAGCGACAGCAGGAGCTTTCTTTTTCACCTCAAAATGAACATTAACGTTCACCGACTTTTCGTTATTGTATATAATCTCTAATACTTTGCCTTTTCGTCCTTTAATGCGCAAATCATCTCCAACTTTTGGCAGTTTCCTTAAAAGTTGGCTTAAGACTATGTTTTTTCCTTCTAAAAAATGAACTGTATACATTCATGCACTCCTTTTTGCTAAATTCTCTTTTTATTTTATGTAAGACTTAAGAGAGAATAGAACGAAAGAGGTATAACTTATCCATTCAAAAACAAACTACTGGTGAACACACTTGAATGGAGGATAACTATGGCAAAACAGGATAATTCAAATCACAGAAGATCAAATAGCAGCGCGCGAATTAACAGTATGATTGAAAATACAAAGAAGAATATTCAAGAAGCAGAAATTAGTATGGAATTTGCAGGGAAAGAAGAGTTAGAACATCTTCAAGAAAAAAATGAGCGCAGACGAACAGAGATTTACCGGAAAGAAGAAGAAAAAAGAGAAAAAGCGGCTGAAAAAGCTTGGCGCGATAGCTTTGATTAAATAGGAAAACAAGACAAGCAGCAAATGATTGCTGCTTGTTTTTACATATAAAATATTTGATTTTGATTTCAAAAGGTGAAAAACTCTGTATAATAAAAAAGTGTAATTTTAGCATATATAAATAGATTATTATGACAAGTAAACAATTTTTTATCAGAAGGGATTTAATATATGAATATGATGGGACATTACAATAGTGCCCTTTTAGCGTTATCTGTAGGTATAGCAATAATTTCTTCATACACTGCCTTAAATATTATTATTAGGCTTATGTCGTTAAAAGGAGGGCTTAAGCAGCTATGGTGGTGGGTAGGAGCTGCTACTTTTGGTGCAGGCATCTGGTCAATGCACTTTATTGCAATGCTTGCGCTTAAATTGCCTATGCCAGTTTCCTATAGTGTATTTTGGGTATCTTTATCTTTTATATTAGCAATCCTGGCAAGTGCAGTTGCTTTTCTAATTGTTAGCCGAGGACTTAAAAGAAAGATTTATATACTAATAGGTTCATTATTTATCACAACCGGTATTGTATCGATGCACTATATAGGTATGAAGGCGATGAATATGGGGATGGATATTTCATATGACCCTATTCTTTATCTATTGTCATGGTTGATAGCATTTGCAGCTTCAGTCGTATCCTTATATTTATTTTTTTATTTCCAATCTAAAACAGTTGGGATGCAATTGCAAAAGTGGATGAGCTCTGTAGTCATGGCGGGTGCAATCGCAGGCATGCATTTCACAGGAATGGCAGCAATGAAAATGAAGCCAAACCATGAGATGCTCCATTTTAAGAGAACAGCTATTGATAGTGGTGTTTTAGCTTATACAGTAGCCGGCGGCATGCTGTTCATCTTTGCTTGTATTATCGGAGGTTTTTATTTAGATCGTCGTTTTCAACAAACGTCTACTGAATTGGAGTTCAAAGATAGCATATATCAGTCGATAATTCTTACGGCAAGTGATGCTATTGTTTTATGTAATTCAAGGGGTATGATTATTTCCTTTAATAAAGCAGCAGAAATCATTTTTGGTTATAAAGAAGAGGAAGTCCTTGGGAAGCAGCTTGAAATTATTATTCCCATGGAATATCGCGAAGCACATCGTAAAGGAATGGATCGTTATCTTAGAACAAAAGAGCCACATGTAATTGGTCGAATGGTAGAATTAAAAGGATTACGAAAAAATAATGAGGAATTTCCTTTAGAATTGTCTCTTTCTGCATTAAAAAAAGGGGATGAAACATATTTCAGCGGCATTCTGCGCGATATCTCAGAAAGAAAAAGAACAGAAGAAAAGATAACGGAATTAGTTTATCGCGATCCGCTAACAAATTTACCGAATCGTAGGCTATTAAATACGCATTTAACGATGTGTATTGAACAAGCTGCAATAAGCGGTCAAATGCTAGCAGTATTGTTTATCGATTTAGATCGCTTTAAATATATCAATGATACATTAGGTCATGATGTAGGTGATGCATTTCTGATTGAAGTAGCTAAACGTATGGAAACATGTATACAAAAAAAAGATATGCTTGCACGTCAAGGGGGCGATGAATATATTATCGTTGTGTCGCATACTACACATCAACAAGTCGTAAGTTTGGCAAAAGAGATTTTGGAAAAACTCAACCGTCCATTTTTACTTGGCGAGCATGAATTGTTTATTACTGGATCGATTGGTATAAGTATGTATCCCTCAGATGGAATGGAGCATGAGATTCTTATTAAAAATGCAGATACAGCTATG
Organism: Rummeliibacillus sp. GQ308; assembly: GCF_059759115.1. Classification (NCBI taxonomy): domain Bacteria; kingdom Bacillati; phylum Bacillota; class Bacilli; order Caryophanales; family Caryophanaceae; genus Rummeliibacillus; species Rummeliibacillus sp. GQ308. The sequence continues at coordinate 1,277,863 of NZ_JCAXDQ010000001.1, forward strand.
TATCGAGCAAAAGAGCTAGGGAAAAACAATTATCAATTCTTCACAGCTGAGATGAATAATATGATGGCGAAGAAAATGAATTTAGAAATAGGTCTGCGAAAAGCTATAGAAAATCATGAATTTGAGTTATATTATCAACCACAAATTGGTGTGGATACAGGCAAGGTGACAGGAGTGGAGGCCCTAATCAGATGGAATCATCCAGAAATTGGCCTGGTTCCGCCAAACGATTTTATCCCACTCGCTGAAGAAACAGGTCTAATTATTCCGATGGGCTATTGGATTCTACGAGTTGCCTCACAGCAAGCCAAAAAATGGATAGACCAAGGCTTTGATGATTTAAGAATGAGCGTGAATATTTCCTCAAGGCAATTTCAACAACCTGATTTCGTTGAAACTGTCCAGACAATACTATCAGAGACAGGATTGCCAGCAAAAAATCTTGAATTAGAGCTTACTGAATCGATTGTTCAAAATCCAAAATCTGCGCTCCCTGTGATGGAACAGCTAAAAGCAATGGGTGTTAAACTTTCTTTAGATGATTTTGGGACAGGCTATTCTTCTTTGAGTTATTTACGCTCATTCCCGCTTGATACGTTAAAGATTGATAAGTCTTTTATTCGATATATCAATGAAGAAATAAAAGACGAGGCGATTGTAAAGACTATCATAAATATGGCCCATAGCCTCAAATTAAATGTGATAGCTGAAGGCGTGGAGACAGAAGAACAACTCTCTTTATTAAGCGACAATGACTGCCATGAATTCCAAGGTTACCTATTTAGCCGACCTGTGAAAGCAGATGAGTTACAAGATATTTTAGAAAATCATAAAGCGCATAAAACCGATTGATCTTTTCAATCGGTTTTTATATTTGTTCTATTATTCACCTAGATGATTATCCTAGTCATAGATTCATTTGACTTTATGTATACATTTGTATACACTAAAAATGTTGATAGATAAAAATTTCTAAATGAATAAGATGCAAAAATCATACAGAAGAAATGGGGCGGAAAAATGTTTGTACAAATACGAAGATGGATTCTAACTGAAGGACATGCTAATAATATTATTGATCGTTTTTCAAAAAAACCGGGTGAAGGACCTTCATTAATTGAGCAACGCGATGGGTTTATTAGTAGAGAATTGTTATTGAAAAATACCCGGCGTGGCGAAGAAGAAGTTGTGATGATTATTCGTTGGGATTCAGAAGAGGCATGGAAAGCTTGGGAGAAAAGTCCTGAGCATATTGCTGGCCATAAGAAGCAAATTAAAGAACATGGCGGCAAGCCCCCAAAACCTGAGTATGTTATTAGCATGGAAAATAGTAACTATACAGTTGTTGAATAACAAGAACGAAAGGAAGATACTCGAATGAGTGTCTTTTTTTATATGATTTTTCAATAAGGAGTTAATATTGAATAACAAATTTTTAGAAGGATAATTTTTAAATTAGTTAGAGATTATCAATGTCCAAAGCACGTTTATTGACTTCTTAATGGACAAGAGTATACTTTTATTTTAACGTATGATAAAAATATTGCATTAAAAAACAATATGAATGAAATATTGAATAATTGAATGGAGGATGAATATGAATCAACAAATGCAAAAACAAATTACTTTAAAACAACGTCCTGTTGGGATGCCGAAAATGGATGACTTTGATTTTATTGATACGCCAATCGGGACAACTTCAGCTGGGGAGGTATTAATCCGTACAGCTTATATTTCGGTTGATCCATATTTACGCGGTAGAATGCAGGATACCAAATCATATATAGCTCCGTTTGAGTTAAATAAGGTAATCACTTCTGGTGTTATTGGCCAAGTAGTGGATTCTAAGTCGGAAAGTTTTTCGAAAGGTGACGTAGTACTAGGTAATCTTGGATGGCAGGAATATTCTGTTGTTAATGAGAAAGAAATAAAAAAAATTGATAAAAATTTAGCACCAGTCACAGCTAATCTAAGTATTATAGGCATGACTGGATTAACAGCATACTTTGGACTACTTGATATTGCGAAGCCAAAATCAGGTGAAACAGTTGTTGTATCTGGAGCTGCAGGCGCAGTTGGGTCGACTGTTGGACAAATTGCTAAAATAAAGGGAACACGAGTAATAGGAATTGCTGGAACAGATGAAAAATGTCAATATTTATTGAATGAACTAGGATTTGATGAAGCCATTAATTATAAAAAAGAAGATGTTCCAACAGCTTTAGCTAAAGCATGTCCCGAAGGAATTGACATCTACTTTGATAATGTGGGTGGCACCATTTCAGATGCTGTATTCCCGCTTCTTAATAAATTTGCACGAATTCCTGTTTGTGGAGCTATATCATCCTATAATGATGTAGAAGTGGATATGGGGCCTCGAGTTCAAACAGCACTTATCAAAACAAGTGCCCTTATGAAAGGTTTTACACTAGGTGATTACTCCGACCGAATTGGAGAAGGGTATAGCGCACTTGCAACATGGTTAAATGAAGGAAAGCTCAAATACGAAGAGACAATCGTAGAAGGGTTTGACCATGTTATTGACGCGTTTCTTGACCTATTTAAAGGAGCAAATTTAGGTAAGCAATTGGTTAAAGTTTCGGAAATAGACTGATAATAAGTGGTTCTCGTAAGCAAAAAGCATTCCATCGATGGGAATGCTTTTTTGCTTACAAATAATAGAGTGTGTGAATCTTTCTCTAGAGTTAATATCTCTGTTAAAGTTAATACTATTTAATGTAGCCGAAAAATGGAACGGACACTTAGTTAAAAATATGTACTCTTCCTACATATTTTACTTTACCAAGATCATATTTAATATTTACAATCATTACATAATCTCCAGTTGCTTTTGGATAATTATATGTTCTTATTTGGTCATCTATTTCGGGATTCAAATTTGCTCTTCTTTTAACATATAACTTTTTGTTTTTATAGAAAGATACATTTATTTTTTCTACTTCAGCTGAATAGCTTTTAAATTTTTTATTCGCAGGTGTTAGCCCCAGACTTTCTTCTACTCCTGCTTGTAAGTTGTTTTGCTCTTGTTTCTCAGCAAATTTGAAAATATCATCAACTTTCATATTTTCAGATGAATCTTGAGACCAATCCACTTGTGCAATACCTAAAACAATGTCTCCAGAAGCACTAGCTAAGTTTACACTTGGGGGGGAAGTGTCTGAATTTGATGTAGATGAACAGGCGGTTAGAATGATACAAAATAAGAGTAGTATGTTTAATTTAAGTTTATCTTTCAATTTGATCACCTCTATCTATCACCACCAGATACAAAATATACTATTATAAGTAATTATCCTTATAAAAAATTTCTTACATGAGTTTAACATTAAAATGGTAAAAAATCATATATATGTGTTAAAAATGCGCTGAACAAATGTATGGTTTAAATACAAATAATAAATGATAGGGGTGTGTCATTTATGAGAGATAGAGGATCAGTTGTTATATTAGAAAATAAGAAAGTTTTACTCATTCAAAGAATTAGAGATAATTCTATTTACTATGTTTTCCCTGGTGGAGGAATCGAGATTGGTGAAACACCAAAAGACGGAGCTAAAAGAGAAGCCTTCGAAGAATTAGGGGTAATTGTAAACGTTAATGAGTGCATTTTAGAAGTCGAATATGATGGTACTCAATATTTTTTTCTATCTGAAATCATTTCTGGCACTTTAGGAACTGGCCAAGGAGAAGAATACACTAACATAAATAGAGATAGAGGAATGTACTTGCCTGTGTGGATGGATATAGAAAGATTATCGTCTATTGATGTAAGACCTCAGGAATGTGCTTTAAAGGTTCAATCTTTACAAATCAATTCATCTAAATAGTACAAGGGAACTCCTAGTGGTTAAGAGGTTTCCTTATTACGAGAAACGAAGGAGGTTATGTTTATGAATTATGGAGATGATTTATTCAAAGGAACAGCATGGTATTATTCTAGGTTTAGGCCTATCTATCCGTCTTATTTATTTAGATTTTTAGTCAATAAGTTTTCTCTAGATGGTCAAGGTAATATGTTGGATTTAGGGTGTGGAACTGGGGAAATAGCTTCTAGACTTTATGATTGGTTTGATTCAATAATTGGTATCGATACGGAAAATGAAATGCTAAATGAAGCAAAGGAATTTAAGAAAAAATTTCGAATCCCAAACATTGAATATTTTAATGGTGATTTAAATCAATTTATTTATGAAATGAGTGTTTCAAATATTAAATTAGTAACAATGGCAAAATCATTTCACTGGATGAATAGGGAGGAGGTGTTAGAAAAATTATATAATCTTATTATCCCAGGAGGAGGAGTAGCAATCATTGATAACTATATTCCTAATAAAGAATTCACTCTATGGGAAAATAAGGTGAAAGAGGTGATAAGTAAATGGTATGGAGATAAAAGAAAAGCTGGAAATACAATTTACGCTCATCCAGATAAAAGTCATGCAAGTATAATAGAAAACTCTAAATTCAAGTTAGAAATACATAATCTACCTTCTTACAAATATCGTTGGACAGTAGATTCAATTTTAGGGAATATATATTCAACCTCATATGGCGCTAAAAGATTTTTAGGGGACAATATTTCTGGCTTCGAAAATGAACTCAGAAATGAATTATTAAAAATAAATAATTTAGGATTATTTGAAGAAGATATTAATATCTCTGTTAAATTGGCCTTAAAGGTTTAGGGCGAATTATTACAAATAATTAGGAATACAAAGAGAAGAACTGTTTTTTTACCTCTTGTTCCATAGCAAAATAGTATGAAGAGTTTATTTCTGTAAATTAATTACATATATTTACTCTTCATATATATTTCACCTTATCCTAGATCGTATTTAATATTTACAACCATTACATAATCTCCAGTTGCATTTGGATAATTATATGTTCTTATTTGGTCATCTATTTCGGGATTAAAATTTGCATGAAGAATATTCTTCTGACTTTGTTCAGTCTTAGGTCTAATATTATTTGAAAATATAGAATGTTATATTTTATTTATCGAAAGGAGGAAGAATATTTGAATATCAATCAAGTAATACTTAAGACGAAAAGACTAGAAGAAATGAAAAAATTTTATAGGGATATTCTAGAATTACCTATAGAAATCGTTACAAATGGTAGCTTTAAAATAAAATTTGGTCTTACAATAGTTGAGTTTACCAATGTTCATGAGGCAGAAGAACCTTTTTACCATTTTGCATTTGATATCCCTAAAAATCAATTTCAAGCTGCTAAGGAATGGGTTAAACAAAAAGTAACGCTTTTAAAAGAAAAAGATCAAGATGAAGTATATTTCGCAAGTATAAAAGCAAATTCTTTATATTTTGAAGATCCATCGGGGAACATTGTAGAATTTATTGCAAGATTAGATAATCCATCGAGCCATGTTCCTTTTACTGCAGCAAATATTATAAAAATGTCTGAAATAAGCTTAGTTGTTAAAGATAAAGTGCAGGCTGCAAAACAATTAAGGGAACTTTCCATTGTTGAAAGGGATGGAGAAGAAGTAACGAATGATAATACATTATCTTTTATGACAAAAGGAGATTTGCCAGTCTATTTATTATTAGTAAATCCGAAAAGAAGATGGTTTTTCTCTAATAAAGTAGCTACTGTGTTTCCTTTAGATATAATGTTAGATTCTAAAATTAATATTGGGGTCAATGATGACAATAAGTTTTATATTGAATAATCATAGTAAGCGGTACTGTTTTATAATATTAGAACCATCTTTATAGACAATAAGACTTTTACCATCAGAAGTAGTTTCTAATATATTGTATACCTTAGTTCTAGTTTTTGAAGGGAAAAACCAAATCTTTGCTAATTCTATAGATGATCAAAGTAAGATGCAAATTACAAATGAAAAGAAGGGGAAATGATAAATACTATTTATCAAATATAGCCTATTCAATGAAAGGATACTAGCGATTGAAAATTCCCTATAAGGATATTCTAAGTGAGAAAAACTTTACTTTTTTGTTATTTGGAAGACTCTTCAAAAGAAGCTCTTTAACATTGTTTAGTCTGGAACTCATCTGGTTAACAATAAAGCTGACTAATAGTTCACCATTCTATTTGTCTTTGATAATTATGGCGCAAACGTTACCATTTATTGTTTTTGGTATTTATGGTGGAGTAAAGGCGGATAAATGGAATAAGAAGAAAATAACAGTAATATCTGATTCTCTTATTGCGATATTAATTCTTGCTATTCCAATACTATTCTTTTGGGGATTTTTAAATTATTTTATTTTAATATGTACAGCCGTCCTAATTAGCATTCTTAATTGCTTTTCAGAACCAAGTTTTCGTGCTTTGTTACCTGAACTAGTTACAGATAATAAATTACAGAGAAGCAACGCTCTATTAGATTCTATTCAACGTGGTGCTAGTATTCTAATCCCAGCTTCAGTAGGAATAGTTGTTAAATTTACTGATCAAATACACATTTTCACTCTAGCATTCATTTTAATGAGTATTTCGACTGTATTTCATTTGCTAATTAACTATCAGGTTCCTCAGTTTAATACTAGTCAAAGTGAAGAAGGAACAGTAAGTGAAATTAAATCGACTTTAGCTTATTTAAAGTCAAATAGAAGTATTCTTATTATTATACTTGTTCAATTTATAAGCATACTGATAAATACAGGGTTGTGGCGTGTGGGATTACCTATTTATTTGGATAAAAATTTAGAGAAAGATATTTCAACCTTCGGAATTATTACAGGTATACTTGGTGCAGCAGCATTTGCTACTTCTATTATGCTTGGTACATTGAAAAAACTTAAACCATTAATAATTTTTAATATAGGGATTATCCTATGGGGAAGTGGTTTGTTAGTAATTGGTTTATCACCATCTATTTTTATGATCTATCTAGCAACGATTCTTATTGGAATAGGTCAGGCAAGTGAAGGGCTTGGAAGAATTGTATTAATCCAACAACAAGTACCAAATAATATGCTAGGTAAAGTGTTTAGTATATCATCATCTATTAATTATACAAGTGACACAGTATCGTTGGGTATTATGAGTAGTATCCTAGCAATTCTTTCTACAACTAGTGTATTTTGGGCTGGTGGAGGGATTATACTAACAATTGGTTTGATAGGTTTTAATTCATTGAGAAAAGAAAATAACTACTGAAAAAGGAAAATCTACGTTAAGGGATTGAATAGTTTGATAAGGCTTTCTGATAATGATATAGATAATCTTAATAATCATTGACTATTTAAATACAGTTCACTTTTTACTAGGATGTAGAATTCAGCCTGTACTCTCACTTAAAACTAGCAGGGTAAAAAGGGCATAGGCGTTATTAAACTCTATATATTGATGAGTAATACATAAAGGAGCTCCTGTTCCCATCTTGAAAAATTCAAACGAACCATGAGAAGTGTTAATTAGATGTTGAGTCCATATAATAATACCTCCAATAATAAATATAAATAGATTGTAATATTGATAAATAAACTATATATCTCATTAAAGAAATCAGTAGATAGTATTGAATTGAAGACAAATATGCACCGAATAATGATAGGATTATTAGGGTAGACTTTATGTAAGGGAGGCAAAGCCTCTCTATTTTTTATATGAAAGAAGTGATGAACAAAAATGCCAAATGAGAAAAAAGCTAATAGACTGATAAATGAGACTTCTCCTTACTTACTACAGCATGCATACAATCCTGTTAACTGGTATCCATGGGGAGAAGAGGCTTTTACCATAGCTAAAGAGGAAGATAAGCCTGTCCTTGTTAGCATTGGCTACTCGACTTGTCATTGGTGCCATGTCATGGCTCATGAATCATTTGAAGACGAAGAGGTTGCATTTTTATTGAATAAATGGTTTATCTGTATAAAAGTCGATAGAGAAGAGCGACCGGATATTGATTCAATCTATATGAATGTTTGTCAAATGATGACTGGCTCTGGCGGATGGCCGCTTAATGTTTTCTTAACACCAGATCAGAAACCTTATTTTGCTGGGACTTATTTTTCAAAATACAGTATGTATAAAAGGCCAGGGATGATGGAAATTCTGCCTTATCTCGCAAAGGCATATCATAAAGAACGAGATAGAGTTGATGAAGTAGGAGCGCAAATTATGGATGCTCTTTCAGATCTGTCTAAACCTGAGAAGTCTGCAATACATGAGGATGCTGCTGGTAAAGCATATGGCCAATTAAAGCAGGGGTACGACAAAGTCTACGGCGGTTTTGGAACAGAACCTAAGTTTCCAAATCCAAGCCAACTATTATATTTACTAAGGTATTATAATATGACAGGAGAAAAAGAAGCTTTGGAGATGGTCACTAAAACATTGAATGCAATTTATCGAGGCGGGATATATGATCATATCGGCTTTGGTTTTGCAAGATATTCAACGGACCGGATGTGGCTTGTACCACACTTTGAAAAAATGTTATATGATCAGGCGCTTCTAATACAGTGCTATACAGAAGCATATCAAATAACGAAAGACGAAAAATACAAACAGATTGTCTATGAAACAATTAAATTTATAAAACGTGAAATGCAACATCCAGATGGCGGTTTTTATAGCGCAATTGATGCGGATAGCGAAGGAGTTGAAGGTAAATATTATACATGGGATTATGATGAAGTTATAGACATCCTTGGTCCAGAAATAGGAAAGGCATTCGCAGAGGATTATGATGTGACACTAGGAGGTAATTTCGAAGAGGTTAATATACCAAATTTAATTCATACACAGAATAGAAAATTATCAAAAGAAAAGCAAGAAGAATGCCGATTAAAATTATTAAAGGCTAGAGAAAAGCGAGTCTATCCTCATGTAGATGATAAAATATTGACTGCATGGAACACGTTGTTGATTGCCGCATTAGCAAAGGCTGGTGGAGTGTTTGAAGAAAAAACCTTTATTGAATTAGCGCAAGAAGCGGATGTTTTTTTACAAAAAAACGTAGTAAAAGAAAACGAACTATATGTTAGCTATAGAGAACAAAAAGTTTCTCAACCTGGATTTTTAGATGATTATGCAAACTATCTATGGGCCCTTAATGAATTATATCTTGCTACTGGTAAAAATGAATATCTTAAACGAGCACATCATATGGCAGATCAAACAATTGAGAATTTTCATGATGATGAACATGGAGCATTTTTCCTAACGAGTCATGCTGCAAGCCCTTTGCTTGTAAGAGAAAAAACGGCAATCGATAATGCCTATCCGGTAGGGAATAGTACGCTTGCCGTTCAAATGTTTCGACTAGGAAAGCTCTTGGAAGATGATAAATATCGAAATTTGGGAGATGAGATTCTTCAAACATTTGCCTCTGATATTAATCGTTATCCTGGAGGTACATTTTGGCTGCTTCAAGCTTTACTTGCCTACCAAGCGCCTTCAAGTGAAATCCACATCAACAATCCAACTAGAGGTATAAAGAATGCTCTTTTTTCCTTCTATCGACCGTTTGATGTTTGGCATATAAAGGATGAAGGACCATTTGAAATGCAAATATGCGAGGATTATGCATGTCAACTGGCGATCCATAATGAAGAGGAAGCTCTCAAAAAATTAGGACCTACTAACATCGCCGATTAAAAAAATCGGTGATGTTTTTTTGATAGTAATACATTCTAGTAAAAATTTATTGATTTAATATGAGTATAAAGTTATAGAATGAGATGTCATAAAAATAGGTTTGTTTATCATTTAATTAACATATTTAGAAACAAATTTAGAAAAATAATGTCGAATTTACTGATATATCATGTATACTATATAATGTAGAAAAAGAGCGAGGGGGTGAAAAATGGTGGATAAAGACCTACAAAATGTGAGTAAATTAAAAGTAAATTTGCCTACTCATGGAGTTTCTCAAAAACCCCTTGATGATATCCACCAATTCATAGGCAAGATAAAAAAAATCCACCTATTACTCACTCAGAATACATACATAAAAGATACAGCAAAAGCATTAGGGTATATTATTGATGATGCGGTCCAAAATCCGACAGTTCTATTTGTTGGCATGAGAGGAACGGGCAAAACTACTCTCTTGAACACTTTATTAAAAAGACCTATTTTAAGTCATTTGAAAGAGGCGCATTTAGCAGTGAGTTCTATTTTTCGATATGCCGAAAAGGAAGAGGTACGTGCTCACTTTTATGATGGACAAGTAGCTTCTTTTGGCATTGAACATGTAGGGCTATTTACTTCTATTGATACCTCAGGTGCCAATATATTGCGTGAAGGGTTGGATTTTATTGAAATATTTATTCAAAATCCGCTCTTAAAGACTGTGACCATTATGGATGCTACGCTAGTACAGTTTAAAGGGAATAGAACTGCCTATATAAAAGAGAGCTTTTTACAGCGGGCAGAGGATATTTTCTGGATTGTAAACGCTAATCGTGAGATCCAGAAAGTGGAGTTAAACTTAATGAAGAAGAGCTCAAACCATATAAAGCCGTTATTTATTTCTAACTTTATGAGCTCAACTGGTTCGGTTTTAGAAGACCAACAGATTGAACACTATATAAGAAAAAGGGTCTCAGTATCTGCATTACAAGCAAATCAAGCACTCGCTCATAATGACAAAGAACAGTGGCAGCAAAGCAATATTGACATGATATATAAAGAAATAGAGCAATCAGCGAGCGATCGTTCAAAACGAATACCTTTTATTATTCAACGTTTGGCTCATTGGATTAAAAGATTTCGAGCTGAATTAGAAATTATAGAAGAAAGAGAACCCTATAACTCATCATTGAAAACATTAACAAGTTTTATAGAAGAATTTGATGAATTAAAAGATACTCAGTATGAAGAAAATCAATTTGTCGCTGAGATGATATCAGAATATGAAAAATTAAGTTGCTTATTTAAAGAGATTCATACACTTTATCAGCTCGTGCAAGCATTAAAACAACAGGATTTATTTAAGGAAGACAGTATTTTCGGAAAATTTAAGGAATTGGCAGAACATTATCTTGAAGAAGTAAGAGATTACCGAAAAAAGCGATATCAGTATACTGTTCAATTTGATATGCTAGATCAAAAATACAAAAGGATAAATGGACGATCTATTTTATCTTTTTTATTCGGCAAACGGGAAGAAGACCTTTATTTTATAAATCAAGCGAAAGAACTGAACGAAACTCAACAACTACTTGAACAAAAGTACAAGTCCGTGCTACGTCAAGAAGAGCTTTTGATAGAATTGGTTCCCGAAATATTAATTCAGCTCAACCAAACGGTCCGAAATAAATTAGAAGAGATACTTAAAAGTATTTCAGCTGTAGAATATGAAAGACTTGCAGCTCATACAAAGATACAGCAAGCTATTCAAAAATTAAGTACTTTTGATGATATTGTAGAAGCAAAGCAATGGGTTATCATGTTGGCTAAAGAAGAGTTATTAAATAACTCAATATGGTTGACAATAGAAGAAAGAGATAGAGTAGTGGAGGATATAAAAGCAATTGAAAGCGTACGCTTAGACTATTCAATTTTTATACAAGAGTATGAAAACTTGAAACTAAAAGAACCAAGCCAAGTACAGTCTCTTGTTGTCGTAAAAAATCCTTATTATGCTTTGACCTTAAAAGATGGGGATATACGAATGCCTTTAGAACCGCCACCACCTTTTTTAGAATTGAATACAGATTAAAAAGGAGCTGCATTTTATGCGCTCCTTTTTACTTTTGCTGCTATAAAAAATGCTCCTGCAGCAGCAATCGCCGCAAGCAAGAAAGTAGGGAAGAATACTGGACCAGAAAATACAACATTGCTTGGCAAAGATTCGCTTGCTTGCCATGCCTCCGTTAAATTAGGCGTATACCAGGCTGTAAGAAGGATACCAGATGTAAAGTGGCAGACAAAGTATAGAACGATAAAGGCAAAAAGAAAAACTATCCATTTTCTCACAAAAACACCTCCTTTTAACGTATTACGTACTAGGAGGTGTATATGTTTCAAATGATTTTCAAATGTTTATATTTTCTTTTATTAGGCAAATGATTAATAGAACACTTTATCCGTGTTGTACTTCGCGCGAAGCTTATTAATTGCATATGTTTCGTAGATTTCTCTTTCCATTGGATCATCAATGATGAATGCTTCAATTTTGTGCACTTCATCACGGTGATCTTTTAGTGGAGATACATTATCTTCAAAGTGCTTTTTTAATCGTGGGCGCATTTTGCGTGCTTTACCTACAAATAATAGCTCGTTGGCATCGTTAAAGAATAGCAATAATCCACCTTTATCACGAGGAACCTTATGGAAGTCTATAAATCCAAAGACTGAAGGGATGATTGCTTCTCCTTCTTTTGGATTTTGTTCACGCTGGCGAATCACTACATCAGGTTTTGGCATTTCAATTTTAATCAAAATAATTCACGTCCTCTTACATTAATAGAAGTTTATACTAGCACAGTTAAGCAAGAAAAGCTACTCGTCTAGTTGTATTGTAGTATTACATCTTTTATATATCACATACTACAATCGATGCGGAGACTATAAAAAAGGAGTTATACAACTATGAATAAATATACTGAACTTAATAAGAGCTTTTTAAATGGTCAATGGGAAGAAGGGGAAGAAAATAACACTTTCAATATAGAGAATCCATACAACAATGATGTATTAACCACCGTCAAACTGGCATCAAAAAACCAGGTTGAAGAAGCCTTTGACAATGCTAAAAAAGCGCAAAAAGAGTGGGCAAAAGATTCACAAAAGCGTCGTGATGTCATGGAAAAAGCAATCCAATATTACAAAGATAATAAGGATGACATAATCGATCTTTTAGTTATTGAGTCAGGAAGCAGTGTTTTGAAGAGTAATATTGAATATAATAATACGGTCGCCGTAATGGAAGAGTCATTAAAAATGGTTGATAAATTAGGACAAGTTACTGAAACGCCTTCTATTATTGAGAATAAGGTCAATTATTCCTATCGTTTACCGCTTGGCGTCATTTCATCCATTGCTCCTTTTAACTTTCCAATGTATTTATCAATGCGTACGATTGCTCCAGCACTTGCGCTTGGTAATGCGGTCGTTCATAAAGCAGACTTGCAAGTGGGGCTTTGCTCAGGTTCATTGATTGCTAAGGCATTCGAAGCAGCGGGAATGCCAGCTGGTGTTTTCCAATCAATTTTGACGAAATCCTCTACGATTGGCGATACAATGATCGAAAACAAAAATGTAGCACTAATTAGTTTTACTGGTTCTACAGAAGTCGGCAAACGGATTGGCTCTATTGCAGGTGGCCTTTTGAAAGGTGTTGCTCTAGAACTAGGAGGAAACGGACCATTTGTAGTATTAAAGGACGCAGATATTGACCAAGCAGTAAAAGCGGCAGCATTTGGGAAGTTCCTACATTCGGGCCAGATTTGTATGATTACCAACCGCATTATTGTTCACAAAGATTTGTATGATGAGTTTGTAGAAAAATTCGTTGAAAGAGTTAAAAATATTCCTTATGGAGATCCGAGGGATCCTAAAACAATCATTGGACCGTTAATTAACGAAGGTCAAGTAAAAAAAGGTGTTGATAATATCCAAAAGGCGATTGATGCAGGTACTGAAGTATTGCTAAAAGGTGAAAGAATAGGGAACGTGTTAACACCAACTATTTTCGGACATGTTAAAAATGACAGTGAACTCGCACAAACAGAATTATTTGCTCCAATTGCTCCGATTATCAAAGCTGATAGCGATGAAGAGGCTATTGAGATGGCAAATGACACACGATATGGGCTAAGCTCGTCTATATTCAGCGGTAATATAGAAAAAGCAACAGATTATGCATTATATTTGGAATTTGGTATGACTCATGTCAATGATCAACCTGTCAACGACGAACCAACAGTACCATTTGGAGGTATGCGTGACAGTGGTGTAGGTCGATTCGGTAATCCAAGTGTTGTGGAAGAATTTACGTATCAAAAATGGATTTCTGTTCAAACAAAACCGCGAGAATATCCATTTTAAAAAAGAAGTCGCTTGAATGAAACATTCAGGCGGCTTTTCTTATTGAATTAAGATAAAATGGTATTGAGTGGAGAAAAAATATGCATATAATAGAAAATATGGAGTTGATAATTAGTGGAAATTCAATTTGTACCCGGTAATCTCGAGCTTTTAAAAACACCGTATTATGCAGATTTCTTCTATGAAAATATCATCATTTATTTTAACGAGGAGAATACAACAGATGCAGTATTTGAATCAGCAGTACATGGCACTTTTCTACTCAAACTAGGCGAAGCATTAATCAATCTTGTGAAAACAAAAGAAACACAGAAGGTCGAATCTATTGGTACTACTATTTCTTATCGTATTTCACAAACGGATCATACAATTTATATAGTAAAATATAGTGGAGATGAAGAGATAGAAAAACATTTGTGCCGTTATAATTTGTTTTTTGAAGGGCTAACTCTTGCGACCAAAAACTACTTACATACGATCAAAAGAGAGAATCCAAGAATTGTTTTGATTGACCAATACCAGCTATTGGCGAGTTGCTTTATCAACTTTGATCAAATAAGACTATTAGAGCTCCAATAAATTTTTGACCTGGCTTTATAGAGATTATATAATAAGCTTCAGGAGCATAGAAGGAGTGGGTCTTTTGCAAGAGAAATGGACATTTATGGTAGACGGCACAGCATATTTCTGCAAAACGATGGAAGAGGCGATCTCAGAACTACCCATTGAAGAAATTGATGGGGAAGAGTATGTAAAGATCAAACATAAAGATCTTAAAAGATTAGTGGAATTTTATTTAAAAGAACACGCATCAGATATTCAATTTTAAACATCTTATACGCTTCTTTACCTAGTATTTTCAGCTTAAGAATGATAGAAACCCAAGAATATAGCTATTCTTGGGTTTTAGCATTTTTAGAATGGTTTTAAATTGAAGTTCTTTTTTCTTTAATGGAAATAATCCATTTTAATAAAGGTGGTGTGACAACAGTTGTAAATACAACTGCGATAATCATAGGAGTATAGTACTCTTCAGAAAATAGCCCTTTTTGAAATCCAAGTCTGGATGTTATTAATGCGACTTCCCCTCGAGAAACCATGGCAATACCAATTAAAATCGCTGATATTGTATTAAATCCAGTAATTCGTGCACCGATACCTGCGCCCACAATTTTCGTTAGAACAGCAACAACACATAGAATAACAATCAACCCTATATGCTCACCAATTCCTTTAAAGGAAACAGAAAGTCCGATACTTGCAAAGAATACAGGAATAAATAAAACACCTACTGATGGTAAAAGCTTTTCTTCAAATTCTATACGAGATTTGTCTGCTGCTAGAGAAAGACCTGCAAAGAATGCACCGATAATATTACTAATACCCATGAAATCGGCGAAATATGAATAAGCAAAACAAAGTACAACTGCAAAAACTAGCGAAATATCTGTAGATTTAAATTTTGCTACAATTTTAGAAATGACGGGCACAACTTTCCAATTCGCAAGAATAATGACCGCAAAGAAAATTACTTGCTTCAATAACACTGTTGGGATGGATACATCTCCCCCGACAGTAATACTGATAACGATTGCCAGTAAAATCAGGCCAAGTATATCATCAGCAATGGCTGCGCCTAACACTGTAGCACTTTCTCGTGTTTTTAATTGATTGAGCTCACGGAAAGTCTGTACGGAGATACTAACCGAAGTAGCTGTCAACACAATACCTAAAAATAATGAATGTGTAGGATCCATGCCAAAGCTTTCACCGATTAAATAACCTCCTACTAGAGGTAGCACAACACCGAAAACCGCTACAGTCAATGCTGACTTTGTATTAGAGGTTAAATCTTTAATATTTGTTTCAACGCCAGCGAAGAACATTAAAAATATAACACCAAGTTCACTAAAGGTATGTAATAATTCATTATCATCGATATTGCCAATCAATCCTAAAACTGCTGGTCCGATAATAATCCCCACAATTATTTCCCCGAGCACACTTGGCTGTCCAAATCGAACAGCAATGGCTCCCGCTATTTTTGTTGCGAGTATAATAATCACTAATTGAAGTAGTAATTCCAATAATCTGCCCCCTTAACCAAAAGAAGTTTAAAGATTCGAATAATTGAATGCCTATAGACTCCTCATTACTTTTGTTTTGTCTGCTAAAAACATTATGTTTCAATAATATCATAAAATGTATACCTTTGGCTAAATAAAACTATGAAAACACTCATACTGGTAAATATATTCGTATAATTGCCATAGATATAACCCCAGCTAATACAGTTACAGATAAACTTTTTGTCCATATTGCCAAAAGAAGCGTTGGAATAAAAGCAAATACAACAGACCAGTTAAGAGAAGTTATTCCATCGCCAGGTACAAGCAAATTTTCTACAACGAGCGCGCTTAAAATACATATTGGAATGAAAGAGAGCCATTTCATTACTATGGAAGGAAGCTTTACGTGTTTTACAAAAAGAAATGGAATAATTCTTGGGAGCCATGTAACAATTGCACAGCCAATAATTGTCCATATCATTATATTCATACTCATCGATCCATCACCACCCCAATAGCAGCTGCGAAGATTGTTGAAAGTATAACTGCCAAATGTAATGGCATAAAATAGGAGAATATATACATAAGAATTGCTACAATCCCGATTAAGCATAAATTTTTTGTGAGCTTTGTTTTTCCGACGCTTTGCAATTGCAATACGAGAAGCGCTACAAACATTGCAATTAAAGCAAAATCAAGCCCCCACTTTTCAGGCGCTGTAATCCATTTGCCAAGCAGTGCACCTCCAAGACATGATACAATCCAAGCTGCATAGGCAGTAATATTAAGCCCATCCAGCCATCTTCCACTCATTTCTTTTGTCTGCATTAACTTGGTGATTGCGACGCCAAAAGTTTCATCAGTCAACAATGAGCCAAATCCAATGTTGCGCAGGTAGCTGTATTTCGTAAAATAGGGCGCAACAGAAAGACTCATAAGAAAGTGTCGAAGGTTTACTATGAAAATCGTGAAAATAATCACGAGAGGTGGAGTCCCACTCAGAACAAGCGCACAAAAGATAAATTGTGCTGAACCTGCATAGACCAATATGGTCAATAAAGCAATTTCTATCATGTTTAATTGGGATGCTGAGCCCACAATGCCAAATGCCACCCCAATACTTATGTATCCTAACAGTGTAGGAATGCAGTCTCGTATACCTTGCAAGAAAGGATGTTTTACTTGCTCATATTGGACATTCTCTACCGAACTGTTCAACGAATCACTCCTTTTATTATATTCTCTTTATCATACATAACTTTATGGATGTTTTATAGCACTTTTTTCGTTCCAGCGCTTCTGAAAATTTTCAAGTTATTGAAAAAACAAAAAGGAGAGCGTTCATCGCTCTCCTTTCCATTTAGAGTGTCATATTTGCTTAATATGATCTGTTTAGTTTGTAAGCACAGTTAAACGACTACACTCCTATTTATTGTGGATGCTTTTGGAATGATTAACAAGCTCCACCGCCGCCGTAACCGTAACCCATGTAAGAAGCTCCGACAATAATTAACAAGATGAATAGAACAACTAGTAATGTAAAGCCCATATTTATGCACCTCCTTATGAAAAGGTATTAATATAATATGCATTTTGCTTTACACTCATTGGGTAAATGTGTAGAAAACAGGCTTAAATGCTTGAAGCATTTTTTATGATTATTCCTGTTGGGGCGAATTATTAGGATACAATAATACAAAACCCCATGCCTTCACATCCCACTGACTGTACTTTATCTTATGTAGTGCGAGTTAAAGTTGCTTGGGTGAATGATTAGGATTGGTTTTGAAGTCGAACGTAACGATACTTATCTTTAATGTATTGTTTAAAAATTCTTTCAGGATGATTAGTTTCAATTAAGTCTTTATGAACGAATGGTGGAACACCATAATATTCAAAGACGCCATCTTTTATGAATTGAATCCGTAAAATCATTGCGCCCTCGTCATATCCAACTGCTTCTAATTTTGAGGAATCTATCTTTATCCATCGCATTATGAATACCTCCTTAATCATTATATCTTTTATTAATAAGATAACAGAATTTTTAAATAATTTAAAGCGGTTTTTTTCTATTGAGTGTCACAGACAAAAGAAAAAATAATCAAGTTTGAAATAGATTCATGGCATTCTTGTGAATTAAAATAAAAAGATATATATCAAAGGCGAATTTTGTTACAATAAAAGTATTGTTGTCATTACTATTCTTATATATAGTTTATTTTAGTTAGTAAAGGAATGAAAATAGAATAATGGGGAGCAAACATAAATATAAACAGAGAGAAGCAGAAACGCCGCCTTCTTTCATGCAAATTTTAGCGCAGACAGTAAAAACAGGGATAATTAAGTCGAATTTAATTCCAATGGTTGCCGGTTTAACGCTCGCGCTATATACGTATAAAATTAATCCATTTGATCATTGGCTTCGTATAGTTTCAGCAATCATTGGCTCTGCTTTAGTTATTGCTGCAGCAGGGGCCTTTAACAATATCTACGATAGGGATATAGATGCTATAATGCAACGCACCCAAAAACGGCCAACAGTGACTGGAGATATTAGAATCGGTACAGTGTGGTTTATTGCTATTGGATCAACGATTGTTGGGTTGCTCGCGCTTTATTTGGCGACACCGCTTGCAGCATTGCTAGGCTTTACGGGAATTTTCTTTTA
Organism: Rummeliibacillus sp. GQ308; assembly: GCF_059759115.1. Lineage (NCBI taxonomy): Bacteria > Bacillati > Bacillota > Bacilli > Caryophanales > Caryophanaceae > Rummeliibacillus > Rummeliibacillus sp. GQ308. Next base: position 1,296,622 of record NZ_JCAXDQ010000001.1, read on the forward strand.
TGTATTCCCTTATACTATTTGGACGAAACGCTATACAGTCTATAATACAGAAGTCGGTAGCATCTCAGGAGCTATGCCTCCGTTAATTGGTTGGGCAGCAATCCATCCAAACATTATGCATCCGGCTATTCTTGGTTTATTTGTAATCACTTTAATTTGGCAAATGCCGCACTTCTATGCAATTGCAATTCGTAAACAAGACGATTACAGTGCTGCTGGGGTTCCTATGCTTCCTGTAGCGAAAGGTATGAAACGCACATATATAACAACAAATATTTATTTAATTCTTCTCACAGCAAGCTGCTTTTTGCTTGGAACTCTAAGCAAGGGTTTAATGCTAGTAGCTTTATTACTAAGCATAGCTTGGCTTGTTATGAATATTTATGGGTATCATAAAAAAGATCCTAAAAAATGGGCAACTTTACTATTTGTTTATTCACTTCTTCATATGACGGTCCTATTTTCAACGGTTATTATATACTCAATAGTTGGACTGTATTTAAAATTCCATTAAAAAACGGCAATGCCTAATTCGGCTTGCCGTTTTTTTGCTGTGTTCAAGGATGTAATATTTTGAAAAACAATTGACAAAATTATTGTTTCTTTTTATAGTTTAACAGATGAATAGTTAAATTGTTGAACTAAATAGCGAGGTGAACAGATTGGCTTATGACAATATCCAAGAGCTTATTGACCAATATATCAAAACTTCTTTCCAAGTGAATCGAATGGGGGAGGCACTTGTTAAAGACCAGCTGAGTAAAGAATTGACGAATGATCAGCATTATACCCTTCGATTTATATTTCAGCATGACCGCTGTACATCAACAGATCTAGCAGAAGCTTTTCATGTCAATAAAAGTGCCATTACGGCAATTATTACGCGCTTGACGGATAAGGGACTAATTGAGAGAACTCGAGATGAGAACGATCGGAGAGTGGTATATTTATCTCTAACAGAAAAAGGCAAGGAGCTCTACCTTGAAACAGAAGAAAAAATTCATCAGCTAGTTAAGCATTTCATTACAAAGTTTGATAGGAAAGAAATTGAGAGCTTTATGCATACATATGAAAAGCTTTCCCATATTTTAATCAATATGAATAATAAAGAAGGTGTAAAAGAATGAAGGCAATCATAAAAGCAAGATGGTTTGTCATCATTGCATGGATAGCAATTGCAGCTGTATTAATGATGACAGCACCAAATATGGCCAATCTTGTAAAAGAGAAAGGTAGTATTGATGTTCCGGGCAATTATTCTTCTTCCATGGCAAAGCGTATGCTAGATGATATGCAAGACAATGATAAATCACAAGTAGCACTTGTATTTCATAATAAGAAAAAATTGTCCGCAGAGGACACAAAAGAAGTAAAACAAGCTATTCAGAAGCTACAAAAGGATAAGAAACAACTGGGTATCACTGATATAACTACTCATTTTGATGAAAAAGCTTTAAAAGATCAACTCGTTTCAAAAGATGGGAAAACAATCATGGCTTCACTGTCCATGGAAGTTGGTGACCGCAACCCTCAAAAGGTAATGAAAGCACTCTATAAAGAACTAAAGAGTGTGAAAATAGAACATTACTTTACGAGCAGCTGGATGATCGATGAAGACCTTAATACAAATTCACAAGAAGGTTTAAAGAAAACAGAGGGCATCACAGTTGTATTTATTCTAGCTGTATTGCTATTAGTTTTCAGATCTATCATTACACCATTAATACCGCTGATTACAGTAGGATTTAGTTATTTAGTTTCGCAATCAATCGTTTCATTCCTTGTTGATAAATGGGATTTCCCAATTTCTCAATATACACAAATTTTCCTAGTAGCAGTCTTGTTTGGTATCGGGACGGATTACTGTATTTTGCTTTTTAGCCGTTTTAAAGAAGAACTTGCTGAAAAAGAGAGCGTTGCAGAGGCAATAGTTGCAACATATAAAACTGCAGGAAAGACGGTGTTCTTTAGTGGCCTTGCCGTAATGATAGGTTTTGCAGCAATTGGGCTATCAACATTCAAGCTGTATCAATCTGCAGCGGCTGTTGCTATTGGTGTAGCTATTCTTTTGCTTGCTCTCGCTACAGTCGTCCCATTCTTTATGGCGGTCATGGGGAAAAAGATTTTCTGGCCATCCAAAGGAAAACTTGAACACAAGGATAGTAAATTCTGGGGGATTGTCGGGCGCTTTGCATTAACACGACCGTTAATTGCTCTATTAATAGTAGGAGCTGTATCTATTCCGTTTTTAGTAGCTTATGATGGCGACCTTTCTTATAATTCGCTGAATGAAGCTGGTGATGATGTACCTTCAATTAAAGCATTTGATATAATAGCAGACAGCTTTGGTCCAGGCCAATCTATGCCAACTCAAATTGTTATTAAAAATGACGAAGCAATGGATTCTGCGGAGTATTTGGGATTAGCAGAAAAAATCAGTAAAGAAGTAGCTAAAAATGATGGCGTTGACTTTGTTCGATCTGTTACACGTCCGACAGGAGAAAAAATAAAAGATTTAGCAGTTGCAAACCAAGCTGAAGGTTTGAAAGAGGGCGTGGGGAAAAGCAACGAAGGCATCAAAAAAATCAGCGACGGCTTGAAATCTGCAGGTGGAGAGTTATCAAAGTCTGGTCCGCAATTGAAAAAAGCCACAGATGGTATTGATGGTCTTATCAATGGTACAGACCAATTAAAAAATGGTATGGGTCAAGTTCAAACAGGTTTAACAAGGATTGAGAAGGGCATCCGAGACGGATCAATGGGTGCAGGCGAGATTAATAAAGGGCTTGAGGATATCAAAAATAATTTGGTTGCTATGTCTGATGGGAGCAAAAAGCTTCTAACAGGCTATCAACAAAGTGCACAGAGTTTATCAAAATTGAAAGAAGGCTATCAAGCAATAGGGAACAATCTTTCTAAACTAGCACAAACTATGGGAGCATTAAACCCATCATTTACTAATTTAGAGAAGGGAAATCCAGATTTAAATCAAAATAAAGATTACCTTACAATAAAACAAACAGTGTCTACTGTACAGCAGAGTACGACAGCAATAGCCGGAAGTCTTGGAAAATTAACTGGCGGCTTGGGGCAAGTCCAAACTGGTCTAAATCAAGCTAATGCTAATTTAGAACCAATGGCAAATGGTCAAAAGCAAATGGCAGAGGGGCTTGGAAAACTTATCCAAGCAGTAAGTTCACTTCAAAGTGGTTTAAACCAAGCTGCAAATGGTCAAAACCAAATTATTGGGAATATGTCTACTTTTGAAGGTGGGCTTTCTAATTTGAAAAATGGCCAACAACAATTATTAAATGGATTTTCAAATTTAGGCGGACAGATGAGTCAATTGACAGATGGTCTAAATAAAAGTGCTACTGGTTTAAATAAAGTCCATAAAGGGCTCAAAGGGGCTCAAGGTTATTTAGATGGGTTGGCCTCATCGCCGGATGATATGGCAGGCGTATATATACCAGAAGAAACGATTCACAGTAAAGAGTTTGAACCATCTCTTAATGCCTATATGTCAAAAGACCGCAAAACTATGACATTGGATGTTGTCTTTAAAGAAAATCCTTATTCAAACGAAGCGATTGCGCAAATTGATCCTATAAAAAAAGCAGTGGACAATGCTACAAAAGATACAAAGCTTGAAAATGCTAAAGTGGCAGTAGGAGGTATTACAAGCACCTATAACGATATGGGCAAAATGTCAGATGCGGACTATACGAGGACGGTCATTCTTATGCTTTCTGGTATTGCATTAATCCTTCTTTTATTACTAAGATCGATTATTATGCCGCTCTATTTGATTGCTTCATTAATCCTAACTTACTATACTTCAATGGCTATTACAGAATCTATATTCGTGAATTTGCTTGGCTATGATGGTATTAGCTGGGCAGTCCCATTCTTCGCATTTGTAATTTTAATTGCGCTCGGCATTGATTACAGTATCTTCTTAATGGACCGATTCAATGAATACAAAGATCGATCAGTAGGTGAAGCAATGCTAGAGTCCATGCGCAAAATGGGTACTGTCATCATCTCTGCGGCCGTTATTCTTGGAGGTACGTTTGCTGCTATGATGCCAGCAGGTGTTCTATCATTGCTAGAAATAGCAACGGTTATCTTAATTGGCCTAGTATTGTATGCACTAGTGATTTTACCGTTGTTTATTCCAGTGCTTGCTAAAACATTTGGAAAAGCTAACTGGTGGCCGTTTATAAAAAAAGAGGACTAAATCTCTGATTCTTTCTCTGATAAAATAAGATCTGGTTGGATACAGAATTTAGCAGAATTCTGTATCCAATTTTTTTATTCAATAATAAAGATTAAAGTCTTAAAAATAATCAACAAGAATTATATACCCTTCATATGATAGTTAGAGTAGTAGGTTTATATTTTAGTTTTGAGGGAGGGGGAATATGTATTTACTCTTGCTTGTCGTGCTGATTATTATCATTCTGATTCTCATTTTGCTCAACAAGCAAAATAGAATGTTAGTTATCTTTCTGGCCGCTGTACTTGTTCTTTTAATTGTTGAAATTATTGCGGTTATAAATGATATTATTCTGAATTTCCCTTCATAGTTAATGAGAAAATTGAGATAGAAAAAAGCAGGGAAATGACTCCCTGCTTTTTTCTTTTATAAAATTCTTCGTATGCGGAAGAATTCATTAAATAATACGGCTGATTGTGTAAATGGCAAGCCAAGATGCCATGATCCAATTCCTCTTAATCGTTTGTCAACAATCATTTGTAGTTTTTGAGCAAGTGCCCTTGCATCTTCAAACCATACCCTATGCTCAGCGCCAGTTGCATCCCAATAAGTAAAGAACGGTTGCTGGTACTCTCTTGAATAGGAGATAGGTACATTATGTCGCATAGCCGTTTTGATTGCCTCAGCCACTGATACAGCTTTTGCACTGACTACTTGGCCGTTTGCAACAGTCCAATCATAGCCATATCTAGGGACGCCTAAGAGAATTTTTCTTGCCCCGATTGTTTGAATCGCATAATTTACCGTTTTTCTTACTTCTTGAATAGGAGCTACAGGACCAGGATCACTACCAAGCTCATGCCAGTCGTAAGCCATCAAGAATACAAAATCAACAGCTGCTCCAATTCCCCTATAATCATATCCTCTTCTCCAAGGCGGATCGTTTTCTTCTGTTTTAAACGGTAAAGCAACAGATAGTGAAAACCCACCTGGTTGAATGCGAGTGCGAAGTTCTCTTAAAAAAGTTGTAAAGTTATCACGCTGTGAAGCAGGGATTTGTTCAAAATCTATATTGACGCCTGAATAATTTTTGTTTCGGAGTAGGTTATAAATATTTGTAATCAAACGCTGTCTAACTGTGGCATTTGATAATATAGTGACGGTCAAATTTGGATCAAATCCTGTGCTTGTTAGGTTTGTAACCACTGCTATAGGTGCAACAAAATTGTCCCGGGACATATTAACGATGCCTTGATCGTTCAGCTCGCTCAAGCTGCCATCAGCTAGAACGTGGTGTTCGAAAATGCCATAATAGGTGTTCAGTGGTGCATATGTTTGTGTAATTAATTGATTACTTTCAGGAGTGGAAACGGTAATATAGCCAAAACTATAGGCGCTGTATTTTTCTCTTGGAGGTAGATACAATGTTTGCCCGACTGATAGTTCATTAGACTGAAGTCCATTATAAGCTTTTATTCGATCAGCTGAGACCATCGCCATTTGGGAAATTGTAAAAAGTGAATCTCCAGGTTGTACTACATACTGGTCTGTTGGAATCAATAAATCTTGGCCCGGAACAATTGTATCAGTCGATAATCCATTGATAGTTCTTATACTATCCATGGTTACTTGATATTTTCTGGCGATAGAAAAAATAGACTCTCCAGTTTTTACAACATAAATAAACAAATAACCCCCACCTTCTCTTTCATTCTCATATACAACATATGCGAAAAGAAAAAATTTGCGAAAGTTTTATTGTAAAAGCAAGGGTTTAGGGTACTAATAGCGAATAAATATAAAAAGAACCTAGAAGGCAGGTGAAAAAGCAACTATCCTTAAAGGTGTAATTGCTGAATTAAATGATAATACTTATCTATCTTTTGAGTTCTTATTTAATAGGAAGTATCATGGCAGCATGGTTTATCGGCAAATGGTATGGTGTATCACTGGCTAATCTAAACAGCGGTAATTTAGGAGCAAGGAATGCTGGCAGAACATTGGGGAAGCTTGCGTTCCTTTATACTTTTATAGGAGATGCAGCTAAAGCTGCTGTAACAGCCATGATAGGTCATATACTATTGCTTGATGAGTTTGTAATTGCTTGTGGTGTATGTCTATGTATTTTAGGGCATCTTTTTCCAGTTTGGCTCCATTTTAAAGGTGGGAAAGGGGTAGCAGCATTGATTGGTGGTGTGGCCGTATTGAATCCAATGCTTTTAATGATATTGGCTACTTCTACTGCTATCGCTCTGCCATTTTTCAAAAACCTTACAAGGGGAATGATTTTTGGTTTTGTGGCTTGCAGTTTGGTTATTCTCACCTTCCATATACCTGTCTATACACCGTTATTGTTGAGCTTTTTGCTCATTACATATAAGCACCGCAAAAATCTTAGGGAAAGAGTGAGCTAATCATGTATTATTGCAAAATAGCACGAACAGATAAAGAATTCAATGAAATTGCACGGTTTAATTATCAAACTTTTGTAGAAGAAATCGCTCAGCATTCGCCAAATGAAGATGGAAAATTACAAGATCGCTTTCATAATGAAAATACATATATATTAGTATATCGAAATAACGATATTGTAGGTATGCTCGCTTTTCGGGATCAACGTCCATTTTCATTAGATGAGAAAATAGGGAATGTGGAAAATTATTTAGATAGCAGTGACTATGAAAAACTTTGTGAAATTCGCTTATTAGCAGTGAAAAAACAATTTAGGAACGGCCGTGTATTCAGACAGTTAGCAAAAGCTATTTATACGTACGTATATGAAAGAAATTATTCTGGAGCTATAATTTCAGGTTTTACAAAGGAAGAGAAGCTGTATAAGCACTTAGGTTTTACACCTTTTGGTTCTGAAGTCGGAACATCACAAGCGAAATTTATTCCTATGATTTTAACTCGAAAAAATTGTGCTCAAATGGCTGAAAAAATTCGTTTAAAGCAACATTATTTTTATCCTGGTCCAGTTTTACAAACAAGCACTTTGACCAATACTAGCTTGTCTCATAGGTCGGGGAATTTTAAGAATCTTTATCAAGAGTTATTGGATCGGCTTTTACAAGAAGCACAAGCGAAATTTGTTACAACAATTGTCGGTTCTGGAACATTAGCAAATGAAGCAATGCTTGGACAAATGAAAGCTGACTTCCAACAACAAAAGGGTATCATTCTTTCAAATGGAGAATTTGGAGAACGTCTCATCAGGCAAGCAAGACACTGGGATTTACAGTTTCATAGTTGTTTATATCAATGGGGTGAGACATTTCAACTAGCGGAAATTGAAGAAATGTTTAAAACAGGTGATTATCGGTGGATAGCCCTTGTACATGGTGAGACATCTACAGGTGAATGCAATAATCTCCAAGCAATCACGAGATTAGCGGAACAATACCAAGTAAAGGTATGTGTAGATTGTATTAGCACATTTGGTGCTTTAGCTTTTTCAATGAGAGGGCTCTATATGGCATCTGCTGTCAGCGGGAAAGCACTCGGAGCATTAAGTGGCCTTTCCTTTGTATTTTTAAATCAAGTACCACAAACTAACAATGCGCCACTTTATTTAAATTTAGCACATTATTTTTACCATCCAATCCCATTTACAATTCCAGCATTCCTCGTATCTAATACAGTCGAGGCATTAAAGGAATATCCAGAACGATATAAAATATTGAAGAATCGCTTAGATAGTGTAGAGGATTCCAGTATATCTCGTTATAAAATATGTGTTTCTTCAAATTATCCGACCATTATGTCTTTTGTTTTTCCTAATTCTCTTCAAAACTTTTGTGATGATGCTAAATTAAACGGATTCTTTTTACATGGTGAAAGTGTATACTTGAAGGAGAAGCATATCTTTCAAATCTCCACCATAGGACCAGATTTTGAAGTAGCTTTTGAAAATTTTATTCAATTTTTTGATCAATATATAAATACTTCGTTAGTTTTACAAACAAGTGATTAAAAAAGTTAAACAAATTGTAATACCACAATCAATTTTATTTTTCATTTATCAGATCCATACATGCTGCCGGGCGGTCGCCAAGAATCCCTACTCCTTTCATTCATATATTATGGTATGAAGAAAGGAGGGATTGGATTGGCTATGACACCCTTTAATGGCGAAGAATATAAGAATGTTACAGATGTACCCCCTCCGCCGCTCATTAAAGCAGTGCAGACAACAATGGGGCCGCCTCCATTTAAGCCAAATGCTACAAAAGCATTAACACAAGATGAAGTACCAGTTGAATCACCTATGGAGCAGCAACAACAAACTCAAGGCCAAAAACCGTGGCTTCCATTGTTCAAAAAATTTTAAACAGCGGAAGATACTTAGTTCTTAATATTAGTAATAGAAACTCAAATAAGGGGTAAGGCTATGTGAGTATGGAATTCTTGCGTAGCCTTTTACTATGTAAATAAAAAGGAGAACAATCCCCAAATGAATACAGAAAAATTGAAACAGCTAATTGAAATAAAAGAATACCAAACTATCCTTAACAATATTTCACAAATAGAATTGAGAGAATGCTCACTTAATGAGTTAAAAGAGATATTAGCATTTTTCAAAGAGGAAGGTCTCGATAACAACAACATATTGCTCTTCCGACAGTTCAAGCAACTGACTGTATACGATAGAAAATATTGTGAAATTATACATCGTGATTTTCTTTTATTGTTAGAGGCATTTCTTGAGCAAAAAATAACTGAAACTAACAGCTATTGGAATGCAAAAGAATTACAGGAAGCAAATCATCTATATCAAAAAGCCATGAAAGGAGACTCTGTATCACAATTATTACTTGGTCAAATCTATAAAACTATTGGCCATGATGATTGGGCATTTGTATGGTATGAACAAGCTGCAGCTGCAGGAAATCTGGATGCGATCTATTGGCTAGGCAATTTTTATTATGATGGAGTGGTTGTAAGAGAAGACTGGGAGAAGGCATACCTTGCTTATAAAGAAGCGGCTTTAAAAGGACATGCTGATGCAATGAATAACTATGCAGATATGTATTTACGAGGAGAGTTTGTTGAAAAAGATGAACAGCGCGCATTTGAACTTTTTTCAATTGCTGCAGATAGAGGCGTTGCAGAGGCGATGTATACGCTTGGTTATATGTACGAAAATGGGGTGGGTGTCGATCTAGATAAAACCAAATCGCACCATTGGTTTACACAATCAGCGCTAGCAGGGGATGTATTTGCTGCTAATCGTCTAGGACATGAGGCATTTCAAAATGGCGATGGGGTAGAAGCGATGCGCTGGTATCAGCTTGCGGCAGATCAACAAGATGTAGATGGGGAGTTCAATCTTGGTTTTTGCTACGAAGCAGGGATTGGTACACAAGTTAATTTTAAGAAAGCAAAATATTGGTACCAAAAAGCAGCCTTACAAGGAGATCAAGAAGCAAGAGAAAAACTAAAGCTCTTATAAGAAGTTGAGTGAATGTAATATATATCCTTTTATAGAATATGATTATAAAATTTGGATTTTTGTTTACAAAATTCGATGTAATGATATATAATTTTATTAATATTTCAATATATTAGAATATTCTATAAAAAGGAGGCGTTACGATGAAGTTGGCTAGAAATATTTTAATCGCGTTAATTGTCGGCGCAGTTGTCGGTTTAGTGATGAATTTTGCAGCACCATCCATTTTCCCTAAAGTTGATCAGTATTTCTTTTCCCCACTTGGAACGATCTTCATTAATTTAATTAAAATGCTTGTTGTTCCACTTGTATTCTTTTCTATTGCACTCGGGACGGCAAATATTGGTGATCCAAAGAAACTTGGGAAAATTGGCGTAAAGGCAATTGTCTTTTTCTTAGCGACAACGGCGATTGCTATTATTATTGCAATTGTGTTGGCTTCAGTTATAAAACCAGGAACTGTCGGAACTTTTGCAACAGATGGGCTTCAATACGAAACAAATGAAGCTCCTGCAGTAACTGATACATTATTAAACATTATTCCTTCAAATCCTGTTCTAGCATTTGTGGAAGCCAATATGCTTCAAATCATATTCTTCTCTGTTTTTATCGGTATTGCCCTGGCGTTCTTAGGCGACCGGGTAAAGACTGCATGGAAGGTTATCGATGAAGGTAATGAAATCATGATGTACTTAGTGACATTAGTGATGAAATTTGCTCCGTTCGGTACTTTTGGCCTGATTGCGTCGGCCATTGGTAAACAAGGATTTGATGCAATTAAAGCAATGGGCCTTTATATGATTGTTGTTATTTTAGGGTTGATTGTGCACTTTATTTTCGTCTATGGTGGAGCGGTAAAATTTATGGCGAAGAGGAATCCGATTCAATTTGTCAAAGATTTTTTCCCAGCAATGACTGTCGCATTTAGTACATCAAGTAGTGGAGCCACTTTGCCGCTTGCAATGGATATTGCACAGAAGAAATTAGGTGTACCTAAATCGATTTCAAGTTTTGTTCAGCCACTTGGAGCAACTGTCAATATGGACGGAACTGCTATTATGCAAGGAGTAGCAACTGTCTTTATCGCACAAGTATTCGGGGTGGAATTAACAATTATGCAATTAGCTACTGTTGTTATCATTGCAGTTTTGGCAAGTATTGGTACAGCTGCTGTTCCTGGAGCAGGCTTAATTATGTTGGCAATGGTGTTAAATGCAGTTTCATTGCCGGTAGAGGGGATTGCTCTCATTATTGGTATTGACCGAATTCTAGATATGGCCCGTACAGCCGTAAACGTCACAGGAGACGCTGTGTGCGCAATGTACGTTGCTAATACAGAAAGTAATTTAGTAGAAGAGAGTGCTGTAAATGAAACTCAATTGCAGCAAGCTCAATAAAAATGGTAGTTTTTAAGATTAGCCATTCTCAAAATCAATTTTAAAAGTGAAGAATTTCTTCTAAGATTGGTAATCGCATCGACAGCGGAGTACTAAATTAAGTTCTCTATTATGATTGGATTTAATTATAATAAAATAAAAAGAAAAACCGAGCATATGTGAATTTTTATCACATGAAGCTCGGTTTTTTATTTTGGTTTTTCTTCTTTAAATTATTTAGTCGCTTCTAAATCTTTAATTCCTTGATAGATGCATTCATATAATTCTTCAATATTTTCTTCCTCAATGCATGAGAATGCAACGCGCAAATCTGTTTCGCTAAGTGCGATTGTGCCTACACCATAGCGGTCTAACAAATGTAAGCGGAGTGTATCCGCATCAACAGATTTTAAATTCAAGCACATGAAATAGCCAGAATTGAATGGATAGTAATCCCATACAGCGTTAAATTTGCTATTATTTAAGACTTCCTTCACACGGTTGGCGCGGGCTTTCATGATATCAAATTTCTCTTGTTTTTGCGCTTCAAATTCTGGACTTTGTAATGCATGAAGCAAGAATGTTTGAGAAGGGTGCGAACCGCTTGAAATTGTTGCACGGATGATCCCCATTGTTTTATCTTCTAAAGCAGCTAGGATTGCTTCGCTTTTATTTCCGTAAGTGATAAAACCAACTCGGAATCCCCAAATGTATTCTTCTTTTGTAGCGCCATCTACTTTAATTGCTAGGACGCGTTCATGCAAATTGCTCAATGCACCAAATAAAGACTCATGTAAAGAATCCTCAAAGAAAAGGGAGAAGTATGCGTCATCTGTAACAACTACAACATTGATACCAGCATCTGCTGCTTTATGGATAGCATCCACAATCGCATCGCCTTCATCTTTTAGAGGTGTATAGCCTGTTGGATTGTTTGGGAAATTCAATAAGACAATGGCTTTGCCTTTCTCTTTTTGCGCTATAATCGCATCGTACAATCCATCTGCATTAAATTTATTTTCGTTATTATATAAAGGGTAAGTGACAGTATTTGTATGGCGTCGAATACCAAACACCATATCATAGTTTTCCCAGTTTTTATCAGGGATAATAATCGCATCGCCTTGATCTGCAAATAAATCAGCAACAGTGCTCAAACCATGTGTCAATGCATTCGTCACAATTGGATTGCCAAAGGATTTACCTTCTAATGAAGGATTTTCCACTAGCATTTTTTTACGCCATTCTGCACGAAGTTGAGGTTTGCCAGCAGGTGGGGCATAAGGATAAAGGTCAGAAGGCTTATAAGCGGATAAAGTTTCTTGAATTACGTTTAAATGCATCGGCTGTCCATTCTCAAGAGCAGTTCCGATAGTCGCATTAAATTTATGAGCCTTTTTCCCAGCTTCGGCTGATTGGCTTAGGATTCCTTCTTTTGGATAGTATAATGCTTTTCCTAGATCCGATAGCATCTCAAATACAAATGGATTTTCTGATTGAATTTTTTCATTTAATTCTTTTGCTAAACTATGCAAAATTGATCGCCTCTTTTTCTCTATGCTAACGATATTATACATGATTTTATGATGAAAAGGATGGGGTATAGCCAATAATATTGTTATTACTTGAATTTTTTTAAAAAGATAAACCTCGCTAGTCTATTTAAAATAAAAACAAAAAGGAGCTAACAGAAATTGAAGAAATTAAAGAGAAAAAAAGCAAAGACATGATAGAGCAATGCTCCTCATATTTTTGCTTTTTAATTTTATTGATTAGTTTTAAATTTAGCTAATGCTGTTTGTAAATCTTCTGCCATTTCACTAAGAGTCTTGGCTGAAGAAGAGATTTCTTCCATAAAGACAGATTGCTGCTCTGCCGCGCTTGCAATGCCTTTAGTATGTTCAAAGGTATTGCGGGTTACTGATGAAATATCATTCATAGCAGCTGAAACTTCTTCTGTGCCGGCAGAAATTTCTTCTGCTGCAGCTGAAACTTCAGAAACTTGGTCCGCTATAGTTTGGAATGCATTTGTCATCTGTTTAAATGAACTTCCCGCTGTATTAAGAATAGCAGAGCCTTCATCGACATCGCCTACGCCTTTATTCATTAACTTGGCAGCAGCCGCTGTAGACGATTGCACTTTTTGAATGATAGCAGCGATATGAGAGGAGAATTCCTGTGATTCTGCAGATAATTTTTTCACCTCTGCAGCCACTACTGCAAATCCTTTACCGTGTTCGCCTGCTCGAGCGGCTTCTATTGAAGCATTTAAAGATAACAATTGTGTTTGTGAGGCAATATTGGTGATACCTGATACCATTTCATCAATATTTTTCGAATACACTTCTAACTTTTGGATCTCGCTTGAAGCATCACCAACTGAGTTTCTAATTTGTTCCATTTGGTCCATGGCATGTTGGATATTATTATAGCCTTCTGTTGCTTCATTTGCTGACATGTTTGTCTGTTCAGAAACATTTGTTGTTGACTCTGCAACTCGCTGAACGCCGTTAGCCATTTCTTCCATTGAGTAGGATGTTTGGTCTGCACCCTCAATTTGTTGTTCAGAACCTTTTACAATTTGCTGAGTCGAAGAAGCTACTTCATTTGAAAACTTCACGGTTTCATCTGAGATAGCAGTCAATTCTTCTGATGAAGCGGCTAATTGTCCCACAGAGTCGTTCACTTGATTAATAGTGTCAGCAAATGAATCAATCATAAGATTAATATCTGTTGCCATTTGTCCAAGCTCATCGCTTGATTGTACTTTCAATCTAGGTGTCAAATCTCCAGTTGCTAGCACTTTAATAACTTTGGACATATACGGTATTGATTGAAGCATTTTTTTAGAAAGCAAATAGACTATTAATATAAGAAGCAAGCCGCCGATTGCAAAGAATAAAATCATCTTTTTAACATACTCATCTAGACTAGCAAGTGCTATTTTTTGAGGTATAGACGTACCTACTGACCAGCCTGTAGCTGGTACCTGGGAGTAACCGACATATTGTTTCTGGCCTTTAACTGAAGCTAATTGTAGACCTTCTTTTCCAGTTACCATTTTTTGTCCGATTTTACCCATATCGCCTGTTAAATCAGACAATTTCTTTTCTAAGATTAATTTTTTATCAGGATGATACAAAATGGTTCCATTATTATCTAGTAAAAATGAATAGCCACCTTTACCTAGTTTATATGACTGCATAATTCCAGGTAGATCATCTAAAAACAAATCAATTGCAACAAATCCTAACGTTTTATTGCCATCTTTTATTTGTTTAATGGCACTTAAAATAACCTTGCCAAACACTTGGTCCATATAAGGTTCAGTAAAATAAACATCATCATCTGCTAAAGCAGGCTGATACCACGGCCGAGTTTTAATATCAAAACTCTTATCCTGCAATAAATTGTTGTTCCCTATTAAGAAGTTCCCATCGATACTGGCAACCCATACCATAGCAATAGACTCATCAGCTTTAGGTATCCTGTCAAGTGATTGCATAACCGTTTTATAATGAGAATCTGTTCTAGCCTCGTTACGTGAATGAGTAGTATGTAAATAGTCCGTAATTTCTTGGTTTGCAGCAATTTGCCGGACAATCGCTTGTTTTTCAGAAAACATGCTATTAACGGACTCTGCAGTGGCATTACTTTTTGTTGAAAGTTCTTCTTCAATATCGTGTATAAGAAGAGATTTCGTATAGGTATAATTCATCACGCCAGTTACTGAAAAAACAATGATGATGGCAACTAGCAGTGAAAGTGACAATTTGGTTGAAATACTTTTTTTCAGCCATGAAAGCGCTAACTTGCTTTTTTTCAATTTTATCTCCTGCCTTAGTAAAATTTTTCTGTAATGTAGTTATTAAACAACTTTATTACTATAAACTAGATTGATAAATGTAGTCAATACTACTAATTCGATTTTTATCGACAATTCTTTAGTTAAAGAAAATAGATTAGGCATTCAGGCTAAAGAATTACTTTTTAATAAACTATTTAGTGGAATCAAACAGCTCATATGTGAAAAAATCCTCGCTATGATATGATAAAAGTAAGCAAAAATATTTAAATAGAAGGGCCGTTATTTTATGAATTCAACAATCAATACCTTACTGGCTGAACAGGGTGAAAATGTTTTAAAAAGCATGAAGGAATTAAAACGTCTCGCCAAGAAAAAAGGAAAAGCTAGATTTGATGCGTTTGAAAAATTTTGTGCGAACCAACATTCTTTTGGCGTATATACATTTACTGATCCAACTATACAAGAGATGGGTGAAATTAAGGCTTTCCAAGAGAATATGGAAGCTTTTAGAGATACCTTCCAGGTAGTTAGTACAAACTTTGATGCAACAATGGATATTTCTTTAGTAGATTCTATTTATGAAGCAACCTTCACTTCTTATAATGAGATGGTGATTGAATTTAATTTGTTGGATCGCAGACTAGATGCCAAAAGATTTTAGAAAAGGTGGTTGAAGAATGCCAATTCATAATGTTTTGGAGCCAATTATCGACCAAGATACCCGTGTGCTGATCCTTGGTTCTATGCCCAGCCAACAATCGCTTACCAAGCAGCAATATTATGGCAATCCCCGCAACCATTTTTGGCCAATTATAGGTGAAATTCTAGGTTCTGATATTCCAAATGACTATCAACTGAAAATCCAACTTCTTATTCAGCACAGGATTGGCTTGTGGGACACTATACAATCCTGTGAACGGCAGGGAAGCCTTGATTCTACGATTAAAGAGATTGTTCCGAATGATTTTAGTAAAATACTTCGAATATATCCATCTATTCGCTTGATCTTATTTAATGGAGGAAAGTCTTTTGATGTATTTAAAAAGTATATTGGTTTAGATTTTTTAAAAGATGTAGATGTTGATTTTGCTAAAATGCCTTCTACTAGTCCAATACCTGGAAAGAACATCAAATCATTCAATGAAAAGATAGAAGAGTGGCGGATAATAGAAAGGTATATATTATGAACCAGTGAGAATAATTCACTGGTTTTTTTGTATGGCATAATACTAGAAGAGTATTTTTTACACTATAAAAATCATACGCAATGTTTTTAATGACATAATTATCTGAATATTGTAAAATAAATGGTATATTAAAAGATAATGAGGTGTAGGACGATGAATGTACCATTAGTGCTTACAGATTTTTTAGATCGTGCAGTGGAATTATATGGTGAGAAAAAAGCAATTATAGATGAAAATAGAGAGCTTACATACCATGAGCTGAATGGTCGGGTAAACCGATTGTCACGAGGGATACATTCAATGGGAGTTAAAAAAGGCGATCATGTTGCTTATTTAGCTTCAAATACAATTGAAATGTATGAAGGTTTTTATGCCATTTATCAATTGGGAGCAGTCATGGTACCTCTTAATATTCGACTGAAACCTGAAGACTATCTATTTATCCTAAATCATAGTGAATCAAAAATATTGTTTGTTGATCAAGATTTTTATCATTTAATTTTACCTGTTAAAGATAAACTAGAAACAGTAGAGCATATTGTAGTTCATTATAAAGAGAATGGAACATCCGAACTTGGTTATGATGAGTGGCTTACTGGTTTTAGTGAAGCTCCTTTTCCAAGAGAGACGCTTGAAGAAAATGACGTAGCAAGCCTCTTATATACAAGTGGAACAACAGGAGATCCAAAGGGTGTGATGCTAACACATAGAAACAATTATTTACATGCAATTACAACAATGCACCATTTACGAGTGACAGATGAAGATGTGCTCCTTCATGTTTTACCAATGTTCCATGTGAATGGATGGGGGTCACCATTTTATTATACAGCCAATGGAGCAACCCAAATATTTTTACGAAAATCTTCTCCAAAAGCAATTTTTGATGAAATAGCTGAACACAATGTCTCCGTTGTCCATATGGCTCCTACCGTATTAAACAGTTTAATTCAATATTTCGATGAAGAACAGCCTGAACGGTCTGATAAACTTCGTGTAGTAATAGCGGGTTCTGCTCCTCCAGTAGCATTTGTAGAAACAGTAGAAAAGGAAATCGGATGGGAATTTGTCCAAGTATATGGCATGACAGAATCCTCTCCACTAAGTACAATTTCACGTATATTACCTCAATATGAGCATCTACCAAAAGAGGTAAAGTATGAATTAAAGGCGAAAGCCGGAACACCCATGATTGGCACAAAAGTAAAAGTTGTAGATGAACTAGGTGAAGAAGTGCCATACGATGGGGAAACAGTCGGAGAAGTCATTGTTCGAGGCAATAGTGTAATGAAAGGATATTGGAAAAATGAACAAGCTACTCTTCAAACAGTCAAAGATGGTTGGCTGCATACAGGAGATGTAGGCCATATAAATGAAATGGGCTATTTAACTATTACGGATCGTAAAAAAGATATCATTATAAGCGGTGGAGAAAATATTTCATCTATAGAAGTAGAAGGTGTCTTGTATGATCATCCAGATATCCTTGAAGCAGCTGTAATCGCTGTTCCGCATGAAAAATGGGGAGAGACTCCACATGCATACATTGTTTTACGGAAAGACAGCACATTAACAGAGTCTGAGGTAATTGAGTTCTCTCGATCCAAATTAGCGCATTTTAAAGCAATAACAAGTGTTACATTTATTGAGGAATTACCTAAAACGGCTTCTGGCAAAATACAAAAAGTGCATTTGCGCACTAATTATTCAGATAGCACTCATATTCATAAATGATGGTAAGAAGAGTTCACTTTCTATTAAAGTGAACTCTTCTTAAATAATTAGATTTACATTTTTTTCTTATAATTCATTTTTTTATAAGGGTAGCATATAAAGGTAGTGATTGCTCAATTATAAAAGGAGGTTTTTAGATGAATAAAGAAGAAGTGGATAGCAAAATACAAAAAGTTAAAGATAAGATTTCAAGCTCTCAGCAAAAAAAGCAAGCAGATTTTATTTTACGTAACGCAAAAGTAGCGGATGTGTTTAACCTTGTTTGGCGAAAGGCTGACATTGTAGTGAAAAATGAAATGATTGTAGCGATTGATGAAGAGGGGGAATTTGAAGCATTAGAAGAGGAAGATGCGAAAGGCCAACATGTTATTCCTGGGTTGATAGACACTCATATCCATATAGAATCCACTTTACTGCCCCCTTCTGAGTTTAGCCGTGTAATCTTACCATTTGGCGTTACGAATGCTATTACAGATCCCCACGAAATTGCAAATGTTGCAGGTACACTTGGGGTTCAATATATGCTTTTAAGTGCACGTCAGGCAGAAATGGATATATATACAATGGTCCCTTCCAGTGTCCCTGCTACTTCCTTTGAACATGCAGGCGCTAAACTAGATGCAGAAGCTGTTGGGTTGTTTATGAATGAATATGATGTGCTTGGATTAGCTGAAGTAATGGATTATGAAGCTTTTTTTAAGATGGAAGATGACATCCTAAAAAAGATTGTGGAAACAAAGAACCTTGGAAAACTTGTAGATGGTCATGCAGCTGAATTGACGAAGACTCAAATTCGAGGCTATCGGGCGGCTGGCATACATACTGATCATGAAAGTATTTCAGCAAAAGAAGCAAGTATTCGTGTACAACAAGGGATGTATGTTCTTATGAGAGAAGGGTCTGCTGCTAAAAATGTTTTGGCTATTTTACCCGCTGTTACCGCAACTAATGCTAGGCGATTTTGCTTTTGTACCGATGATAAGCATGTTGAAGAACTAATGAAAGAAGGCAGTATTAATCATGCTGTTTCAATTGCGATTGAAGCAGGAATGGCACCGTTGTTAGCAATACAAATTGCTACGTTGAATGCGGCTGAATGCTATAAGCTACATAAAAAAGGTGCATTAGCAGAGGGATATCTAGCAGATTTTGTTCTTTTAAAGGATTTGAAAAAATGCGAATCTCAAGCTGTATGGAAAAACGGGAAAAAAGTCGCTGAAAATGGAAAAATGCTAACCGAGAGAAAGAAAAGAATCCCTGTACCTCATTCAATTTTACACTCCGTTAAACTGCCACTCGTGAAAAAAGAAGATTTGGCGATACCACTTAACCCGAACGAGCAAGTACACATAATTGAAATTATCCCAAATGAATTAGAGACTAAATTAAAAGTAGAAAATGTCCCTGTGAAAAATAATGAATTTAATCCTTCACCTAAAGACGATTTATTAAAATTAGCGGTCATTGAACGCCATCATAATCTAAATTGCATAGGAAAGGGAATTGTAATGGGAATGGGGATAAAAAGAGGAGCCATTGCTACAACATTTGCACATGATTCTCATAACTTGATAGTATGTGGAACGAACGATGAAGATATGTTGCTAGCTATAGATGAAATAAATAAGATACAAGGCGGCTATGCGATTACAGCAGATGGTGAAGTGTTGAGTTCAATCCCACTACCTATCGGTGGATTAATGTCAGATCTAGACGCAAAAGCAGTGGTTGAACAAATGAGAGAGCTTCATAAGGCACTTGGAAAAATAGATACAAACCTATCATTTCATTTGTTTATTACACTATCGTTTCTTGCCCTCCCTGCCATTCCAGCTTTAAGACTGACTGATCAAGGATTATTTAATACGAAAGAGTTCAAATTCATTCCTTTAAACCACAAATAAACTATGTAAAGCAGATTCCTTTAGAAGGAATCTGCTGTTAAGCTTTACAAGAACAACCGAACTAAATAGAGAAGGATAGATAATGCGATTAGCACAATCCCTATCCAAACAAGGACAACTGAGCCAAATATTAGCCCGATGAAGAATAAGAGCAGCCCTATATTAAATAGGTAAAACTGCCATCTTTCTAATTCCTTCGATTTGCAATTTTTACGCTGATAAGAGTAACCGATTGCCACATTGGAAAGCCATCCTAGTACAAGCAGATGTGCATATATTACCCAATTATAAGTATCGGTTGCATACATATAGATCCCATATCCTACGCTAATTGCAAAGTAGATGGATGCTATTCTCAACCAACTTGAAATCATATATTTTCACCTCCTATTCCTTCTATGTATAGTATGCTTGTTCATTGTTCGGAGGTTGGGTTAAATGGCAATGTTCTTACTACACATAAAAGGGTTTGAATTAAAGGACTCAGTGCGATATATCGAACTATTCCAGATCTACATTTTTGAAGATATAAAAAGAGACATTGTCTAATGTAGAACAGACAATGTCTCTTTTGTAAGGCTAAAATTAATTGCATTTATTTTCGTAAATTATTCCAAGAGTAAATATGAAAGATGCACTAGCTGCCGTAATATCCTGACACTAACCATGGGATAACAGAGGATCTACAATGAAAATGTGACTTAATTCTGTAAAGGTAATATTTATTGCTGTTTCGCTAAAAAGACCGACACTCCATGCTACTAAAAGAGCAGCCATGATATGGCCTATTATAAATTAATCTTCTGTAACTTTGTTTTCATGGTGTACTTCAGAAAAGACAAACCAAAAATCATAAGGGTGGGGAAGGCAATTCTATATTAATTTAACTACTCATAAGATTAACTAATAAATATTTGCAAGGAGGCGGCATTGTTCTGCTTAGAAAGATGAAAATTATATTTAGTGGCAGTATCTTACTGTCTATAGGAATTAATTTATTTTTGGCACCTAATCAAATATTGGACGGTGGCTTTATTGGATTATCATTAATTCTCTATTATCTTTACAATTTAACACCTGGATTAATGATAATCATCTTAAGTATACCTGTCTTTATAATTGCTTGGTTTAAAAATCGTGCTTATCTTTATAATAGTATCCATGGCTTAATTATTTCTTCTTTGATGATTGATTTATTTAAGCCTTTACGAGTGCTTATTCGGATGGATGCCATGTTTAGTGCAATAATCGGAGGTATACTTATAGGCCTTGGCATTGGAATCATGTTACGTGCGGGTATCAGTACTTGTGGTAGTGATTTACTTGCTCTCTTTATTAATGGAAAGACCGGTCTAAATGTAGGCCTGCTTATTTTTATCTTTGATAGTTTCGTCATCACACTTGGCGGGTTATTGCTTTCTGCAAATACATTCTTGCTATCGATTGTGGCTATCTTCTTTGCAGGCATGACAACTAGCTTAGTAACAAGTAGAACATTTACCAGAACATTAACGTCTTGAAATTCGCACTTGGCAGGTTATTTCTTAAACAACATATATTGATTTATTTCAATAAGAGTAGCATTATAAGAATATGTGTTCTTTTTAGGGCTGACAGTCATAGTTAAGGAGAGAGACAGGAGGTTGAATGACAATAGAACAAGTTGTTATACTCGCTGAAAAACCTTCGCAGGCTAAGGCTTATGCAGAGGCTTTTCAAGTTGCTAGAAAAACAAAACATTACATAGAATTAAAACCTTCTCCAGTTTTACCTCATGGAGCAACGATTACATGGGGTATCGGCCATTTGGTAGAACTAAAGCAGCCTGCTGATTATAAAGCTGAATGGAAGCGGTGGTCGCTTTCACAATTGCCCATGATTCCGGATCGCTATGAATTTAGAGTAGGGAAGGGAAAGTGGGAACAATTTCAAGAGGTGAAACGGTTGTTCAAGGAAGCGAGCCTCTTAATTAATGCTTGTGATGTCGATCGGGAAGGTTCTAATATCTTTTATTCTATATTAAAACAGACAGGTGTAAGAAATAAGCCAGTTCAAAGGCTCTGGATTAATTCCTTAGAAGCAGAGGAAATCAGAAAAGGTTTCTCAAACTTACGCGATAACCGAAAAGATCTGTTGCTCTATCAAGAAGCGCAAACACGCCAAATTAGTGATTGGCTAGTCGGCATGAATGCAAGCCGCTTATATACAATGCTTCTGAAAGCAAAAGGGTACAATGAAACGATGTCCATCGGCCGTGTTCAGTCACCAACTGTTTTCATGATTTATCAAAGACAACTCGAGATTGAAGATTTTAAGCCTGCCAAATTTTATGAGCTAACTGGTGAATTTGCTTCGCAGCAAGGAAAATACCAAGGGAAAGCTAATATAAAAAAGGACAAGCGCGAAGAAGTAGAAGAATTGTTGAAGCAAGCAGGAGTGCATGAAAATACTCCGTTGAATGGTATTGTTAAAGATGTAAAGAAAGTAAAGAAGTCCATTAGACCGCCAAAGTTGCATTCACTTTCTACATTACAAGCAAAAGCCAACAAGACGTGGAAATATAGCCCCGCAAAGGTGTTGGAAATTGCTCAATCCTTGTATGAAAAAAAACTGATTTCTTACCCACGCTCAGATTGCCAATACATTACGGATGCAGAATTTACCTATATCTCAGGAGGGCTATCAGGATATCAACAACTCATCGGCCAGCAATTTGAAGCAACTCATACCAAACCACAAAGAAGGTATGTTGATGGATCTAAAGTGGAAGAGCATTATGCTATTATTCCTACTAAAACGATTCCTACTGCAGCTAAGTTGAACGGGTTGTCGCTTCAAGAAAAAAATCTCTACCTAGAGGTAGTCCGTACGACTATTTCAATGTTCCACCATGACTATCTATATGAAGAGACAACCATTATCACAGATGTAGTTGGTATTGAGTTTAAAACTACAGGGAAAATTGAACTTGTTCGAGGCTTTCAGGAATTATGGCCAGCTCCAACGAAAAAGAAAGAAGAACAGTATTTGCCCAAAGTTTTAAAGAATGAAAGTGTGGAGGCCATTCTTCATATCCATGAAGGTACTACTCAACCTCCAAAACCTTATACAGAAGGCCAACTAATTCAAATGATGAAAACCTGTGGCAAAATAATCGAGGATTCAGGAGAAAGTGATATTTTGAAAGAGGTGGAGGGATTAGGGACAGAGGCCACGCGAGCAGGTATTATTGAAACAATAAAAAAACACGGTTATATTGATGTCGCTAAAAACATTGTTTCCATCACAGATAAAGGACGCATACTCTGTGAAACATTAGAAGGCTCACTTCTCGCAAGTCCATCTATGACTGCTAAATGGGAAAACTATTTGCGTAAAATTGGAAATAATACTGGCACGCAAGAAGCTTTTTTAAACAGTGTAAAAAAATTCCTCCATCATTTGATAGAGACCACGCCTGATAAAGTGGAGAAGACTACAATTCAGATCCCACAAGAATCTTTATGTAAAGAAAAAATAGATATTTTATGTCCACTTTGCCATAAGGGTAAGCTGGTCTCGCAAAAGAATTTTTATGGTTGTTCTCACTATAAAGAAGGCTGTAGCTTAATTATATCTAAAAGAGTGGCCAGCAAAATGCTATCACCAAACCAGATTAAAGAACTATGCCAGAATGGAATCACGAAAGAAATCAAGGGTTTTAAATCAAAAAAAGGTACGACCTTTTCGGCTAAGTTAAAGCTTGAACAAGGGAAAGTAACCTTTGTATTTAATTAGTGGTGGCTATTAAAAGAAAATCGATAGATATTCTGGTCTTTTCATATTTGTTGATTTAATATCATTCAATTGGGTTGACAATTTGAGATAAGTAAGAGATAATATAATTTATGCTGATTAGCTAATTTTAAAGTTATTGGCATTCTACGATGTGTTTTTGAAGATACTTATTCATACTGGCGTGGCTATAGGGCTACAAGGACGCGAAAGTAGGTAGGGTTCGCGTTGCTTAAGTTAGAGAACTTTCCAGTAGGATTTTACCGCGGCAACAGTAAACGTGATAGATATTCCCCGGATGATCGGGTTGAAATAAGAACTTTTTTAAA
Organism: Rummeliibacillus sp. GQ308; assembly: GCF_059759115.1. Taxonomy (NCBI): domain Bacteria; kingdom Bacillati; phylum Bacillota; class Bacilli; order Caryophanales; family Caryophanaceae; genus Rummeliibacillus; species Rummeliibacillus sp. GQ308. The sequence goes on from NZ_JCAXDQ010000001.1 coordinate 1,320,405, forward strand.
TTAGCTAATAAAATATCAAATCCAAAGGGTATATTTGCCATAACGGTAGATATACCCTTTGTCCAATTTAGGGAGTTTATCCGCATGAATGAATGCTTTTTGCGCATTCTAGAGGTGGAGGTGAAAAACATGGCTAACAACAAAAAGAAAAAGTCAAACAATTTAGACCGAGAGGAATTTGGTTACGGCTATGATTTAAGTCCAGACGATTTAGATGTAATAGGGCAAAATAACTCAGCAAAAGCTAAAAATGATAATGAAAACAAGGATAGACCAACAAATAAAACAAATCCTTCACGTCTCAACGAATAATTAAAAAGTATCCATTTGATTCAATGTGTTATTACAATTAGGCAATTTTTCTACAGGTATAGGAACTCGAAAGTAGTTAGGGTTCGTTCGCATTGCTTAAGTTAAAGGGAAGAACTTATAGCAGGATTTAACTGTGGTATCAGTATACTGATAGATATTTCCGGTTGGCCAGGATAAAATAAGAATTTTTTTTATATTAGCTTATAGAATATTGATTCAAGGGGTATATATGCATAACGGCAGATATACCCCTTGTCCAATTGTGGACATTTATCTGCATGAATGAATGCTTTTCGAGCATTCTAGAGGTGGAGGTGAAGAAACATGGCAAACAATGAAAAGAAAAATTTATCTACCAAGAAAGAAGATCGTGAGGAAACTGGTTTGAGTTTTGATTTGAACCCAGATGATTTTGAGGAAACAAAACATGATAATGCTGCCAAGGCGAAAAGTGATACGTATAATGTAGGTAAACAAACTGAGGCGGATACTACTAAAAACAACGATTAAATAAAAAGTGCCCACTTGATACAATTTATTTATTGTACCGTCTGGGCACTTTTTAGGCTTTTAATATGAAGTAATCTTATTGAAGATAATCAGGGTGATCATATTCTTTAGGCTTTTCAGTTAACTCATCAAAAATTGTTGGTTGTTGTGTTGCAGCATCTGTAGTTGTTTGTGAAGAAATTTCTCGTTGGTAAGTTTCCATTATTTTTTTAAATTCTCCAACAGTTAAGGGCTTGGCTTCATCCATTAATTCGTAACCAAGTAAACCATTGGGTTCAATAGTAGCTGTTTTAATATCTTGATAACGCGATACACCTTGGTTGCGAAGTCGCATTTCCAACTGGTCTATTGTCAATCGAACTTTCTTGATGTTACGAATGTTTAATTTTCCATTTTCAATCACAACTTTGCTTTTTCCCGTAATAAGTTTTTCTATGGCATTAAATTTTAATTGGAGATATTCTAAAAAAAGTACTAATAATACAAGAATTCCTACAGCCATAATTGTATGAGTGACTCCTTGACCTGCAATCGGTTGAACAAGAATTGTTCCAGTAGAAATCATTAAAATGGTGGTGCTTAAGTTCATCTGTGAAATGGATTTTCTGCCAGAAATTCTTAATAAGATTACACCTGATAAAATGAGAAGCAACGTTTTCAAGATTAATGCCACATCATTCACTCTTTTCAATTGAATTTGTCTTTTTAAACTGTGCAATAATTGTATTGCTATACGAATTATGGTTTAGCAGTATTCCTTTGAAATGTTTTTATGTATAATGATGGTGGACTAAAAATATAGAAAGTAGTGATCATAATGGCAACAGCTTCACACACTGTAGAAGTAAATGTTCCACAAAAAGATGTCTGGGAATTTGTTAGCAAAATGGAAAATTGGGCAACTTTAGTGCCTGGCTATAGAGAACATGAAATGATGGATGAACAACATTCAAATTGGACATTTGCAGGAAATGTTGGTGTATTGAAAAAAGAAGTAAAAGTGGAGATTACTATTACAAGCTGGGATGAGCCTAATAAAATTTCATTTACATTAACAGGTTTGACTGATAAGTTTACTGGTAACGGTTACTTTGAAGGAGAAGCAATTAGTGAAGAAAAAACGAAAATGACTGGTTATCTAGAAGTGAAAGCTGGAGGGTTTGCTGCACCTGTGTTAAACCCGATTTTCCAGGCTGTTCTGCCAAAGGCAACAAGTATGTTGACGAATCGTGTAGCTAATCGAATCGGTTTAGTACACGTATAAGAGAAAACAGTATTTGAAGGTATTACATACACGTATGTATTTTAAAAAAAGAATGGATTGCTTTTAGCAATCCATTCTTTTTTTTGCTTCTGGTGTTTTTTTCTTTAAAATGAACATGATCATGGAAACAATGATCAACATGGGTATTGCGTAAATTTGACCAATAAATAATTTCCAGCCGACTGAATTATATCCTTCAGAAGCTGGGAGGGTGGTACAAATTATACAAACAATCAGATAAGCTAGTATAGGGGGGACAAAGTAATTCATTTTCATATACAACTGCCTCCTAGCCTTTATCGTACTCTAAGTGATTTCTATTTCTACTATTTTATTCTAGCATATACATTTCGTTCCTGAAATAGATTTCAATAATATAAAGAAATTAATTATATAAAATTTACCAAAAGAAAACTATGCATTTTGACTTTTTTCACAGAAAATACTCTTTTAAGATGGAAAGTCTGTGAAGAAAGGTGTATTATTCATTATGTAGGTTAAAAGTGGGGAGTATACTCCATTTAAATATTCGAAGCATACTGATTTTCAAGGCGCTTAATATGATTGGCAAACACACTTTTAGAGTGAAAGTGTGTAATTTGGATGTTTTTTGGCATGCTTGGCCAAAAGCGTCTTATTGTTAGATGTCTAAGGATTATCAAGTAATGCTTCTTTAGGTTACTTTGAAATATGTAGTTAATAATAGTTATTGCAAAGGAGAATTGGATATGTCAGAAACGACTAATCAATTACAAGCTGAACAAAAAGCTGTAAGCCAAGAAAAACTGGATGTATTGGATCAATTATTGAAACCTGAGGTACAAGAATCAATCACTGCTTTGGTTAATGAATTGCCAAAATTGACAGAAATGATGACTACTCTTACAAAAGTTTATGACTTAGCTCAATCTTTAACAACAGATGAAGTTTTGAAAAACGATATCGTTGGTGCTGTTAGTGAAATGGCCAACCCAGTAGTAAAATCTGCTAAAGGACTAGCAGCAACAGCAATCGAAGCGAAAGACCGTGCTGATGCTAGCACTGAAACAATTGGCCTTTTCGGTATGCTTCGCTTGATTAAAGAACCTCAAGTACAACAACTTTTCCGTTTTGCGAATGCTTTCATCCAAGTGAACGAAGAACATAAACATTTAAAATAGAATTATTAATTCTGAACATGGAGGATTTATTATGTCAAAAAAAATCATCATTTTAGGCGGAGGATACGGTGGCGTTTTAGCTGCATTAACATTCCGCAAATACGCAACAAAAGATGACGCGGAAGTAACGGTTGTCAACCAATTTCCTACTCATCAAATTATTACAGAACTTCACCGTTTAGCTGGCGGCACAATCAATGAAAAAGCAGTTTCTTTCCCACTTGAAAAACTATTCAAAGGTAAAGACATTGACCTTCACATTGCTAAGGTGACTGAAATTTCTCCAGACGGCAAATTCGTTAAATTAGATGATGGTTCATCTCTTTCTTTCGATATCCTTGTAGTTGCACTTGGCAGCCAAACAGGATTCTTCGGAATTCCAGGACTTGAAGAAAACAGTATGGTACTTAAATCTGTTAACGATGCAAACAATATCTTCAACCATATTGAATCAAAAATTAAAGCTTATGCAGAAACAAAAGATCCTGCAGATGCAACTATCGTAATCGGTGGAGGCGGCTTGACTGGTATTGAACTTGTTGGTGAAATTATCGACAATATGCCAAAAGTTGCTGAAAAATATGGTGTAGACTTTAAAGAGTTCAATGTAAAATTAGTTGAAGCAGGTCCTAAAGTGCTTCCTGTATTACCAGATACTTTAATTGAACGAGCTACTGAATCTTTATCAAAACGCGGTGTTGAATTCTTAACAGGACTTCCTGTTACTTCTGTAGAAGGTAACCAAATTTCATTAAAAGATGGTCAAGTGATCGTTGCCAATACATTTGTATGGACAGGCGGAGTTGCAGCACTTCCAGTAGTAGCAGAGTCTGGCTTAGAAGTAGATCGTGGTAAAGCAACAATTAATGAGTTCTTACAATCTACTTCACACCCTGATGTATTCGTAGTAGGTGACTCTTCTGTTATGATTCCTGAGCCAGGTGCACGTCCACTATATGCTCCAACAGCTCAAGTAGCATGGCAAATGGGTGAAACAGCGGGTTATAACTTGTTTGCTCTATTGAAAGGTCAACCAATGAAAACATTTGTAGCAGTGAACTCTGGTACACTTGCTTCTTTAGGTCGTAAAGATGGCGTAGCAACAGTTGGTGCTAATAACACACAACTTAAAGGTTTGTCAGCTACGTTAATGAAAGAAGCAAGTAATATTCGCTACTTATCACATATTAAAGCATTATACGGACTAGCTTACTAAGCCGATGATAGCAAAACCGACTTCTTTAAATGGAAGTCGGTTTTTTTAAAACAAAAGAAGGTGGAAGAATGAAAAAACAAATCACCATTATTGATTATGCCTTTCACGGGCCGATAACCTGTTTTATTCATGTTCAAGGATATGACGAAACAAAAGAACAAAAATTTTCAGGAATGATACGTATGGTGGATGGTACACCATATGGAGACATAATTAGTAAAAACAAGAGCCCTTTATCAGCTGAATGCATTCAGTCTATAAAAGACTATGTTATTCAGAAATATAAAAATGGCTACTTTATATAAGTAAGTTTTAAAGGAGGTAGAGAAATTGAATACATACGGTAGTGCTGGTAAAGAAAAGATTATTAACTCAGCAAAAGAATTTGTATACGCAGAACTGGGTGGAGATAGTAGTGGTCATGATTGGTGGCATGTTCACAGAGTAACAGAATTGGCAAAAACAATTGCTGAAAAAGAGGATGCAAATATTTTTATATGTGAGCTTGCAGCCTTATTGCATGATGTCGCAGATGAAAAATTAAATAAAGATGAAGAAACTGGAATTAATAAAGTTAAACTGTGGTTGAAGGATAATGGAGTCGATGATGTCACTGCAGCTGACATTCTAGAAATCATTACGACTATGTCATTTAAAGGTGGAACACAGAAAAAAGAAATGAATACACTAGAAGGTAAAATTGTACAAGATGCAGATAGATTAGACGCAATGGGTGCCATAGGTATCGCTAGAGTTATGTGCTATGCGGGCTTTAAAGGTCGACCAATACATCACCCTGATATGAAACCTAGAGATAACTTAACACTAGAAGAATATCGTTCAGGTAAAGATACAGCGATTATGCATTTTTATGAGAAATTACTAAAACTAAAAGACACAATGAATACTAATATGGGCAAGGAACTAGCAGAAGGAAGGCATCTATTCCTAGAAACTTATTTAGAACAATTTTATGCTGAATGGGATGCCAAAAGGTAAATATTATTTGTATTGTTGATAGTAAACATGAGACTACAGCACATTGTAATTTTTTTACAGATGCCTGTGGTTTTTGTTTTTTAACATTATTTCGGCCATTCATAATCAAGCTCTAATCTATGCTAGTTCATCGAGTTTACAATGTTATTTAGCTGCTATTTGTAAATATATTTTTCAAGAAACTATATTAAATATCTTGGTTTTGATAGGAATTTGATAGAATAGCTTATAAAAAGTTCAAAAATTTATTCAAGTTAAATAAATCAATAAATTTGGGTACTTTGGACTAATATATTTTAGTGTAAAATAATGCTATTATATTAGTACTTAGATATGTCACTATAACTCTAGGTAGATATTGAAGGGTGGGAATTCTATAAGTAGAAGTTAGTAAGACAATTACTGGATTTTATTTGTTTGTACTTCTATTTGGAATAATAAAGGGGATGAGAGAATTATGTCTGTTCAAAAGAAAATAAGTGTAGGATTTATTGCTTTATTACTCTTTCTACTGATTTTGATGGGTGTAAATGCAAATAGAATGAACAAATTGGTTGGTTCGTTTAATGAACTAATCAATACAAATATACATACGATTAACCAAATCAACGCAATTAAATCAAATCTTGCCTTTGAAGGTTTATATGTGAGAAGTTATTTGTTAGACAGCAATGCATCAAATAAGCAAAAATTATTGTCTTACCAAGAAGCAACAACCAAATCGATTAATGATTTAAAAAAGAATGCTAATACTAAAAAGCTTCGTGACTATTCTGAGATGATGAATGACTTAACAACAGATTACAACAAAGTTATTGATGGGATTGTTCAATCTAAAGAACAAAATATGGATGATAATGCAGCATCACAATTAACGAGTGCAGAATCTGCTAGCCATGATTTAATGGGGATTGTAGCATCAGCCGATAAGTATGAACAAGACTCGTTGAAGGCTGCACAAGATCAGGTAGATTATATCGCAAAAAATGCGAAAATTTTAAACTTTGTAATAGCGATTCTCGGTATTTTAACTGCCTTGCTATTTATTAATAATGTAAGAAGAATCATTGTTAAGCCACTGTTGGATGTCGTTAAAGGTGCACAGCAAATTGCAGCAGGTGATTTGTTGCAAGATGATATTCCTATAAAATCTAACGATGAAGTAGGGAAATTGGCTGCTTCTTTCAATGAAATGAAAAAGAATTTGCAAGGTATTATTCGGCATATTGCAGCAGGGTCTCACCAGCTCTCATCTTCGATTGAAGAATTAGCTGCATCCACAGAAGAAATTTCACATGCCGCAGATAAGGTTTCAGATAATGTTGATGAAACATCCCGAGGAGCACAGGACTCGGTAGATGTAGCTCAGGAAGCAGCGAAAGCCATGCAAGAAACATCACTTGGTGTTCAGCGGATCGCAGAGGCTTCACAGACACTCTTTGATCGAGCTAAAAATGCAACAGAACTAGCAAATCAGGGCGGTAAAATCTTAAATGTTGCGAAGAACCAAGTTCAGTTAATTTCAGATTCTACTAATCAGACAAATAACTTGATTATCGGTTTGAAAAAACAAGCTGAAGAGATTCAGCATATGACGAATTTAATAACGGATATTGCAGAACAAACTAACCTTTTAGCTTTAAATGCAGCTATTGAAGCGGCAAGAGCTGGTGACCATGGTAAAGGTTTTGCAGTAGTAGCGGATGAAGTTCGTAAATTAGCAGAAGAATCCAAGAACTCTGCTGTACAAATTGTAAAACTAACTACCACAATCCAAATGGATACTGAGACAGTTGCAAAATCGGTAAATTCGAATCTTAAAAACGTAGACGAAGGTGTTCATATAATAACGGATGCTGCAAACTCTTTTGATGATATAGTAGAGTCAGTAGATGAAATGACGACACGCCTAGAAGATGTAACTACAACATCAGAGCAACTTTCAGCTGCTGCTGAAGAAGTTACCGCATCTGTAGAAGAGATAGCCACACGAGCAGAAATGTCTGCCACCTCAGCAAAAAATATTTCTGGTTCTGTGGAAGAGCAAAATGCAACACTGCAAGAAATTAATGGAGTTGTACAAGAACTTAATAAACAAGCGACAGGTCTCCAGGATTTGACCTATAAATTTAGAGTATGATCAATAGTGCAATAGTTAAATACTGAAGAAAAAGAAAACTTCGTGAGATATTATCTTCTTACTAGGTTTTCTTTTTTTACTATATAGGATTGGTGAAAAACATGTATAAGAAGATTCCTTAATAAAACAAGTATATGTTATTAGGAGATTCCAATCGTAGTTTATTATTTTTACGTTCAACTTATAATAAGAAGAAAAATTTATAGCCTTTCTTTCTCAACCGTTGTTTATAAAAAATATGCATTTTATAGCGTATACAATACGCCTTGTAGAATTATTAGAGACTTTAACTCATCAGCGTAACAAGGCATATTTCTCATAATAACCATTACAAAAATGCATGATAAAACATAAGATAATATACTGTACATTATAAATAAAAGGTGTTAGTCTTGATGTAATCTAATTGTGAACAAATATTGAGCGTTTTCCTCAAAATAAAGATTAAAATAGTGATTTTTGTTTGACAAGGAATTAACTATTATATGCTCATTATATAAAAAGGAGTTTTAAACAATGAAGTTATTAGCACCTCAACCATTTACATTAAAAGGGGACCACAGAGCTGTCTTATTATTGCATGGTTTTACAGGAAGCACAAAAGACGTTAAAAAATTAGGTCAATTTTTAAACAAGCAAGGCTATACTTGTCATGCGCCAATGTATCGTGGTCATGGGGTCAGCGCTGAAGAAATCTTGAAATATGGTGCGAAGTATTGGTGGGAAGATGTAACACGGGGATATCATCACTTGAAAGAACTTGGCTATCAGGAAATTGCAGTAGCAGGTATTTCTTTAGGTGGAGTCTTCACCTTAAAAGTAGGAGCAGAATTTCCTGTTAAAGGTGTGGTATCAATGTGTGCACCGATCAAACGTAAATCAAAAGAAGGTCTTTTCGAACGCTTATACAATTATGCGCAAGTATATAAAAAACTAGAGGGTAAAGACGATAATCAAATTCAAATTGAATTAGACGCATTAAAAGCTATGCCAAGACAGGCTTTGGATGAGGTCCAAAAGATGATTCAGCATACTTCTGATGAAATAGAAGAAATCCATTCACCTACATTAGTACTACAAGGCAAATTGGATGACTCTTTATACCAAGAGAGTGCACCATATATATATGAAACTGTTGAAGCAGATGAAAAAGAAATCATCTGGTATCAAAATTCTGGCCATATTATAACTTTAGGTAAAGAACGTGAAAAAGTGTTTGAAGATACTCTACATTTCCTTGATGAATTAGATTGGTCTACAGAAGCACAAATTCTTCATGCCTAGTATTATAGCGGTGAAAATATTTATACAGAGAAGAACATCACTTTTATAACGTGATGTTCTTTTTTTATATAAAGAGTCATCAAAAAGCCCTATTATTTCAGAACATTCGTTTGCTACATATATGGTATGATAAAGAAAATATTTATCGAATGGAGTGAGACTGTTGAAAATTTTCCATACGGCTGATTGGCATCTAGGGAAATATGTACAAGGGGTCTCCATGATTGAAGACCAAGCATATATACTACAACAATTTATTGCAGAAATTGATAAGGAAAAACCCGACGTTATTATCATAGCAGGAGATTTATATGATCGTGCTGTTCCACCAACTGAGGCAGTCCAACTGTTAGATAACATATTCTTTGAAATAGTGATCAAACGTGAGATACCAGTTCTTGCAATAGCAGGTAATCATGATAGTCCTAATCGTATCCACTTTGGTGCGCGTTTTATGGCTTCACGTGGGCTTCATTTAATCGGGAATCTGTCGTTAGATCAAACACCGGTTATTTTAAAAGATGATACGGGAGAAGTTCATTTTCACCTTGTACCATATACAGATCCAACGCAAGTTCGATATCTTTACCAAGATCCAGCTATAAGAACACAGCAACAAGCGATGGAAAAGATTATCGAATCAATTGTCCCTAAGATGGATCCTAAAGCCCGACATGTTTTTATTGGACATGCTTTCGTTACAAAGAATGGGGCGGAAGAACAAAATCCTTCTGACGCTGAAAGACCGTTATCTATTGGGGGATCTGAATGTATTGATTCCAAGCTTTTTGAGCCTTTTCATTACACTGCTCTTGGGCATTTGCACCAAGCACACTTTGTCGATTCAGAAAAAATTAGATATTCGGGTTCGCCGTTGAAGTATTCTATTTCTGAAGAAAATCATAAAAAGAGTTATTTAATTGTTGAAATAGATGGTGCTGGGCAAATTACAACAACCAAGAAACCCTTATTGCCAAAACGAGATATGAGAACGATCGAAAATACAATGGAACAAATATTAGTGTCACCGACTTGCGAAGATTATTTGTTTATCAAGTTGTTAGATGAAAGTCCCATTATATCTCCAATGGAAAAGATTAGATCCGTCTATCCAAATGCGATGCATGTGGAACGCTTATCATTGTTAGATTATAGAAATAAACCGTTACAAGAAAATATATCAAAGAGAAAAATGGATGATGTGACATTGTTCGAGGCTTTTTATTATGAAATTACGGGACAAGAACCAGATTCGGATACGCTTGACCTGTTCAAAGAAGTATTACAAGAAGAATTACTTCACAAGCAAGAAATTGAGGTGGAATCCAAATGAAGCCATTACAGCTGAAATTAACCGCATTTGGTCCATACAAACAAACAGAAATCATTGACTTTAGGGAGCTTGGGGAACATAGACTCTTCGTTATTGCTGGAATGACTGGTGCTGGGAAAACAACAATTTTTGATGGAATCTGTTTTGCCTTATATGGTTCTGCTAGTGGTGAAGACAGAGCGGAAATAAGGGAAATACGTAGCCATTTTGCAGCAGAGGATATTCATACATCAGCTGAACTTTTATTTACAATTAAGGGCAGCACTTACCGTATTTTTCGTCAATTAGCTCACAAGAAAAAAGGAAATAAAAATGCTACTGGCGATAAATTGGAATTTGTTAAAGTGGAATCTGATGGCGAAAAGCCAGTAGTTGAATCACAAAAACTCACAGAAATAAATCGGAAAATGGAAGAACTGATAGGTTTATCGAAGGATCAATTTAAACAAATAGTTATGTTGCCACAAGGAGAATTCCGTAAGTTGCTAACGTCAGAAACGGAGAATAAAGAAGCTATTCTGCGGAAAATTTTTAAAACGGAATCCTATCGACATTTAGCGGATAGTTTAAAAATTAAAAGAGACTTAGCAATGAATTCTTTAGAAAAAGCGCATGCAAAGAGAGACTTATATATTAAACAAATTCAATCCGTAATACCAGAACGTAATTCACATCTCAACGAAGTGTTAAGCGCAGAACATATTAATATTTACCAGTTGCTATTTGCGTTAGCTGAAGAGGTACAATATTACCAAGAGCAGCAGGCTGAAAAAGAAGCTTTAATCCAAGAGCTTAACTTGAAAATCAACTTACATCATACCCTTCTTGTTGAAACAAAAGAGTTTAACAAACGTCTAATATCTTATAAGGAAAAAGAAGCAGAGCTGAAACGGTTAGAAGAACAAAAAGAGCATTTTGAACAAATAAAGCAAAGAATTGAAAATGCTAAAAAAGCCAGCCATATTATTCCGATAGAAGAAAGATACTATGAAAAATTACAAGAAAAGAAGCAGAAAGAACAAGAATTAGCCAAGTTGGAAGAAGAATTTCGACTCACAACAATGGAGCATCAAAAGCTAGAAGTGGAATTCAACGAAGCAAAACAGAATATGCCAATGATAGAGCAGCTCACTATTGAGCTTTCAACATTGCAAAAGCTTGAAGTGAAGCTCAATGAACTTGAGAAGGTTTCTGAAAAATTATCGAAAAGACAACTAGATGTTGAGAACTTTACTAATCGATTGAAGTTGATTACAGCTGACTTAGAGACGGTTGATAATCAACGAAATCAGCATGCAACACAAATTACATCACTTCATAAACAATTAGAAACCTATGATGAAAAGGTCGTCACTCTAACAGAATTAAAAGGAAAACAATCAACTTGGCAAAAGTGGCAGAGACAAATGTTATCTTTAGAACAGTTGCTCATGGATGAAAAAGCCAAAAAGCAAATGTATGAAACAAAACTTGAAAACTATGAGCGTGAAGAAAAGAAATGGATTAATAACCAAGCAAGTGTCCTTGCCACAAAGCTTGTGGATGGTGAACCATGTCCTGTTTGCGGAAGCTTGGAACATCGATCGCTAGAAGGCAATCATGATATTTCGCTAACAGAGCAGCAATTGTCTGCATTGAAATACGAGGCTGATACAGCTTCTACAGCTTACTTTGAATACCAAGCCAATGTAAATGCCGGTAGACAACAAAGTCTTCAGTGGGAAGAAGAGCTACGTAGATTAGATATGGAGCCGACAGATGGTGAAAAAGTCTCCCAGGAGTTTCAACTATTAGAGCAAGAAGTCAACGATTTAAAGCGACAAAAGAAGAAGTTAGAAGTACTTCGACAAGAGAAGCAGCTACTTGATGATAAGAGGGAAATGTTACAACAAAAATATTCAACTCTTGAACTAGAGAAAAATGCAAATCTTGAGAGCTTTTATCAAGTACGAGGAGAATACGAAAGCTTACAAAAGGAGATTCCAGCTGGCCTTTCCTCTATACAAGCATTGACTTCAAAAATTAAAGAGCTATCTTTTAAAAAAGCTGAGTTAGTTAGGCATTATGAAGTAATAGAAAAGAAAATAGAACAATCGAAGAATAAGGTTGTCTCTCTTAGAGCAACAATCGATAGTGCAGAGAAAAATCATACCTTGGCTAAACAAGCCTTAGAAGAGGCGCAAAGTCAGTTTAAAGAAGCGGTCTATTCTGCGGGTTTTGATCAAGGAAGCGCCTATCAAGCAGCGAGGCTGAAGCTTTCAGACATTGAAACATTGGAATCTTCCTATGAAGCATATAAATTGCATTTATACGCATTGAAGGAGCAAATTAAAGCAGGCGTGGAAGAATATGCAGGCCAACAAACAAAAGATGAAACTAATTTAGAGCGTCAGCTTGCCGCTATTCAATTGGAAGCAAAGAGTTTAAATGAACAAATCCATGCTATTAAAAAGTATCAAGCAGATGGGCACCGGTTGGTAAAAGAAATAGAAGAAAGCGGTAAAGAGATACAGCAGTTAGAAGAAAAAACTGCGAAAATTATAGACTTGTATAATGTCTTACGTGGTCAGAATTCATTGAAGATTTCTTTTGAACGCTTTTTGCAAATTGAATATTTGGAGCAAATCATCCATGCAGCCAATACGAGATTGCATCCAATGTCAGGGGGACAATATAGACTTGTTAGAAGTGACCGACAAGAAGCAAGGGGAAAACAGAGTGGTTTAGGCTTAGATGTCTATGATGCGTATACTGGACAAAAACGAGATGTAAAAACTCTATCAGGTGGCGAAAAGTTCAACGCATCCTTATCATTAGCTCTTGGTATGTCCGACGTTATTCAATCATTCCAAGGCAATATTCAAATTGACACGATGTTTATTGATGAAGGATTTGGCACGTTAGATGAAGAAGCATTAAATAAAGCAATTCGAACACTGATTGATCTGCAGAATAATGGTAGGATTGTTGGTATTATTTCGCATGTGGCCGAATTAAAAGACGCAATGCCCGCTCTATTAGAAGTGAAGAAAAGCAAGGAAGGGCATAGTCATACAAAATTCGTTTTAAAATAGCAAACTTATAAGAAAAAAATAGCCTAATCTCGATGTTAGGTATATAATGGGGCGATGGGACGTAAAGTCTACAAAAAGCATGTTTGTATATTAATGTTGAGGTGTGAAAAAATGATAAAGAAATATTGTATAAATCTAGTATGTTCTGGTATTCTAGGACTCACTTTTTTGATGGGACAAGGTTCTTATGCCCATGCACAAACGGCTTCTTCTACCAATTCAACGAGTGTGGAAAGTAATACAGCAACTGTTGCTAGCTCACATGATGTTAATAAAGCAGAATTTGTACAAAATACACTACCCCAAACAGGTGTAGAAGCAAACCATTCAGGTTTATATTTTTCAATTGCAGGGTTCTTTTTATTATTGGCTTTGATTACAAGTCGTTCTAAAACAGCAAATCGTAGCAATGAAAAAACTAAAAATAAATAAATTAGTCTATTTAAGACAAAAAGCTATTGATGTATATATACATCAATAGCTTTTTTATTACAGATTTGCATTTTTATTTATCCAATAAAGCTGATAGTTCGCGCGATTTAGCTTCCGCATTTTGTACACAGGCCATAATAATTTCTTTGAAATCATGTTCTTCTAATGCTTTAATGCCTGCTTCTGTTGTTCCGCCGGGACTTGTCACTTTCCTTCTTAATTCGCTAGGCTCTTCATCGGTTTGTTTTAACATTTCTGCAGCGCCGGCAATCGTTTGAACAGCTAAATTGCGTACTGTTTTTTGGCTTAACCCAAATTTCATACCAGCCTGTTCGAAAGCCTCGACCAAATAGTATAGATAGGCAGGACCGCTGCCCGATAATGCCGTGACTGCATGCAACTCATCTTCCTCGACTTCAATAACTAATCCAATGGCTTCAAGCATGCCTATAAATACGTCTTTTTGTGAATCAGTAACTAAGCGATTAAACGCTATACCACTTGCAGACATGCCAATTGAAGCAGATGTGTTTGGCATGACCCGCACAACAGGGCGTTTGCCAAGTTTCTCTTCAATGGACTGCATAGAGACACCAGCTGCCACCGATAACACAGTGGTATTTGCACCTAGATAAGGAAATAGATTCTCCATCGCTCCTTGGATATCTTTTGGTTTCATAGCGAGGATTAAAAGATCTGCTTTCGCTAAAATGGCGCGATCTTCACAGACGATTTGGACTCCATATTTATGAGCAATTTTTTGTAGCTTTTCTTTATCCGATTTATTCATAACGTACATGTTTCTCGGCGGTACGACACCTTCTTTCACAAAGCCCTGAATGATTGCTTCTGCCATTGCTCCAACGCCTGCAAATACAATTGTCTCCATATAATCGCCTCCTACATGTAATTTTTCTATAAGCGCGGAAATTATACTTGCAAATAAAAAAGCATTTTCATCCTAACTAAAAAGGACGAAAATGCAAAATCCGCGGTACCACCTTGTTTCGCTGCGAGTGCAGCACAACTATTGCCCTTTATCGCAGAGTTACGGCTATGTTTGCATAGCAGCTCGGAAGCAGGTTCCAAAGAAATTTGAATATGCAGCTTTCAGCACGGGGCCGCATTCTCTTGAAACAAATTTTCTGTGTACTATTCTTCGTCTTCGCTTTTAGATATGTAAATGAGATTATAGGCAAAATTGTTAAATCTGTCAAATCAAATGAATGACGATTCCTCTAAAAAGAGATACAATAAAGTGAATAGTAATTCATTTAAGCAAAAGGGGTTTTGGTATGATACAAAAAATAACGACACCTGTTCCATACCCAGAAGGAACGGTTAACTCATATTTACTAAAAGATGATGCGCTTTCCATTATTGATGTAGGAACCAAAACAAGTGTTGCTTTAGAAGCAATGGAAGCGGGAATAAAAAATGCCGGTTATCAAATGACTGATATTGAACAAGTAATTCTAACGCATCACCATCCAGACCATATTGGTTTAATTGATGCATTTCCTAACGCCAAAGTATTAGGGCATGTTTATATAGATGCGTGGCTACGACGTGACCCCGTTTTCCTTAATTCACATTATGATTTTTACCTCGATCGGATGAAAGAGGAAGGGGTACCAGAAAAATACTTTGGATGGGTTAAAAAAATGACTCGTTCGATAGAAATGCTTGGGGAGCGTACTTTGACCGACCTTATTCATGAAGGAGATGAAATACCAGGTCATCCTGGACTCGTTGCAATAGAAACACTAGGTCATGCACAAAGTCATTTTGCTTTTTGGAACGAAAAGAAAAGATGTATTTTTGGTGGTGACCTGCTCCTGGATCGTATCGCTTCTAATCCGTTAATAGAACCACCGTTGAATCCAAAGTCTAAAAGAGCTAAGTCATTGTTACAATATAACAATTCATTGAAAAAACTATTAACATTACCAATAGATGTCCTATACAGTGGACATGGTGGCGATATTCATAATGTTTCAGAACTAGTGAATGCAAGGCTTGAAAAGCAGCATCTTCGAGCAATGAAAGTATTAAGTTTATTAGAAGGAAAGCCTCAAAATACATTTGAGCTGACTAAAATAATCTTCCCTACACATTATGAATCACAACTGGGTCTGACCCTTTCCCAAACAATCGGTCAAATCGATTATTTGCTAGATTGTGAGTTAATTAGAGAAGAAACGGATTCCAATGGAGTATTTTGGTATGAAAAAAAATAAAACCATTTTGGTTACTGGTGCAACGTCTGGAGTAGGACGTCTCATTGCATTAAAGCTTGCTGAACGTGGTGATAATATAATTGCAACAGGCCGAAATTTATCGGCTTTAGAAGAGATCCGTTCAAAAGGTATTACCGTAATACAAAGTGATTTATCAAATGCAGAAGGTGTGTTGGGGTTAGTAAATCAGTTGCCAGAGCTAGATGTTGCAATTTTTTCAGCTGGTATTGGTACATTTGAGTATGCCACAGAAACAGAGAATCAGGATATTATGGACATGATTTCAGTGAACGTACAGGCACCCATTTTATTAACGAAGTATTTAGCTGCAAAAATGAAAGAAGAAAAAGGATACGGTCAGCTGATTTATATAGGCTCGCAAGCAGGGAAAGTAGCAACTCCAAAGTCCGCTATCTATGCAGCGACAAAACATGCACTCATTGGTTATACTAATGCATTGCGAATGGAGCTGAAACCCTATTGCATTGCTGTAACCTGTATACATCCAGGTCCTATTGATACACCGTTTCTAGATAAAGCGGACCGTACAGCCTCCTATAGGAGTGCTATGAAAAACATATTACTCCAACCTGAGAAAGTGGCGGATGCTACAATCCGTACAATAGGAACAAGAATTAGGGAAGTCAATTTGCCGAGAGTTATGGGCATTACAAGCAAATTTTATGCTGTAGCACCGGCGTTGATTGAGAAGCTGGGGAAGAGTTTTTTTTATAAAAAGTAAGAGTTTTATTCTTATAGCGGTGATACGTACTATACGTATTACCGCTATTTTTGTGTTTTGAAAATGAAGATTTCCTATGTGGATAGTACTGAATGAAATTTGAGTAAAAAAGACTGATTCAAGTGAAAAAACAAATAATTTATTAAAATGCATGAACATTCACTTGAATTAATAAATATTACATGTTAACATAAATGCATAAATATAAAATAAATATGTATAAAAATACATAAAGGAGGAATGGGCAATGTCAAAAAAAGTAGTATTAGCTTATTCAGGAGGCTTGGATACATCTGTAGCAATCCAATGGTTGAAGGACAAAGGATATGAAGTGGTTGCTTGTTGTTTAGATGTAGGGGAAGGTAAGGACTTGGATTTTGTAAAGAACAAAGCACTCGAGGTCGGTGCTTCAGAGTCGTATATGGTAGATGCGAAAGATGAATTTGCAGAGGAATATGCGCTCCTCTCATTACAAGGTCATACATGGTATGAACAAAAATATCCGCTTGTATCAGCATTATCAAGACCGCTTATTTCAAAAAAACTCGTTGAAATTGCAGAAAAAACAGGAGCAACTGCAGTGGCACATGGTTGTACAGGGAAAGGGAACGACCAAGTTCGTTTTGAAGTATCTATACAATCTTTAAACCCAGATTTAGAAGTATTGGCGCCTGTGAGAGAATGGGCATGGAGTAGAGAGGAAGAGATTGATTATGCAAAATCTAAAAACATTCCTATTCCTATCAATTTAGATAGCCCCTTTTCAATCGATCAAAATCTCTGGGGACGTGCAAATGAATGTGGCATATTAGAAGATCCTTGGGCAGCACCGCCAGAAGATGCGTATGAGTTGACTGTATCCCTAGAAGATGCGCCTGAAACAGCAGATACATTAGAAATTGAATTTGTAAAAGGAGTACCTGTTGCAATCGATGGAGTAGAGTATAAGTTGGCAGATCTGATTTTAAAACTAAATGAACTAGCAGGCAAACATGGAGTTGGACGCATTGACCATGTGGAAAATCGTTTAGTTGGTATTAAATCACGTGAGGTATATGAAGTGCCTGGTGCTCACACTCTTCTTCTTGCGCATAAAGAATTAGAAGATTTAACGCTGGTAAAAGAATTGGCTCATTTCAAACCAGTAGTCGAGAAGAAGTTAACCGAATTAATTTATGAAGGTCTTTGGTTCTCACCATTACGTATTGCCATAGAAGCCTTTATTAAAGAAACGCAGAAGTTTGTTAACGGCACCGTACGCGTTAAATTGTTTAAAGGTCATGCAATTGTAGAAGGTCGTAAATCACCTAACTCTTTATATGATGAAAAGCTAGCTACGTATACAAAAGATGATGCTTTTAATCATAATTCAGCGATTGGATTTATTGAGTTATTTGGTCTTCCTACAAAAGTTAATGCTATGATCAACAACAAGGAAACTAAGAAGGTGCAAGTATGAGCAGCAAGCTATGGGGAGGGCGCTTCCAAAAATCAGCCGAACAATGGGTAGATGAATTCGGCGCATCCATCAGCTTCGATCAAGAATTAGTCTTGGAAGATTTGGAAGGAAGTATTGCCCATGTAACGATGCTCGGTACTACGGGAATTCTTAACCACGAAGAAGTTGTCGCTATCAAAAAGGGCCTTCATACACTACAGAAGAAGGCAGAAGAAAATGAGCTCCACTATTCCGTTGAGCAAGAAGATATTCATCTAAATCTAGAAAAAATGCTAATCGATATTGTAGGCCCTGTAGGTGGAAAATTGCATACGGGACGAAGTAGAAATGACCAAGTTGCAACGGATATGCATCTGTTTTTAAAAAGACACGTAAAGAAAACAATTGCTCTTATCATATCTTTGCAAAATACAATTATTGAAAAGTCAAAAGAACATATTGAAACGATAGCTCCTGGTTATACTCATTTGCAACGTGCTCAGCCTATCTCGTTTGCGCATCATTTAATGGCCTATTTTTGGATGCTTGAAAGAGATAAGTCACGGTTTAGTGAGTCAATCAGCAGAATTGATCTATCACCTCTAGGAGCAGGAGCTTTGGCTGGAACTACATTTCCAATTGATAGAGAGTTGACTGCAAATCTATTGGGATTCTCAGATATTTACCAAAATAGCATAGATGCTGTAAGCGACCGTGATTTCATAATCGAATTTTTAAGCAATAGCTCAATGCTGATGACACATTTATCTAGATTGGCGGAAGAAATTATTCTTTGGTCGAGCGAGGAATTCAGATTTATTGAATTAGATGACTCTTTTTCAACTGGCTCGAGTATTATGCCGCAGAAAAAGAATCCAGACATGGCAGAGTTAATAAGGGGAAAAACAGGCCGTGTATATGGCAATTTAATCGGTTTGCTAACGGTAATGAAAGGCTTGCCACTTGCTTACAATAAAGATTTGCAAGAAGACAAAGAAGGCATGTTTGATACACTTCATACAATTACTGGCTCACTGCGTATATTTGAGGGAATGATTCGTACTATGAACATAAACCAAGATAGTTTAAATAAAGCAGTTCATAATGATTTTTCAAATGCTACCGAATTGGCAGATTATTTAGTGACAAAAGGTTTGCCATTTAGGGAAGCACACGAAATTACGGGTAAGTTAGTATATTACTGTATAGAACATAGCAATTTTTTACTGGATTTATCATTAGAAGAGATGCAACAAGCGAGCCCTCTTATTGAAAGCGATGTATTCAAAGTATTAGCTCCTGAAACAGCAGTTAGTCGCCGTAACTCTCAGGGTGGAACAGGATTTGAAGAAGTTCGGAAGCAAATTGAAAAAGCACAAGATATCTTAAGTTCTCTAATAAGTATGTAATGAAAATCACGACCAGTTTCCAATGGGGGGCTGGTTTTTCTTCGATTTCAAGATATTGCACCAAAAAGACTTCCCTTTTCTTGTCATTCCGCCTTATAATAATAGCAATAGATTGCCCAAGTATTGAAATATTCTGTGGAAAGTATCCAAATGAGGGCCAAAAAGTATTGTGTTAAAACGAGAAAAGCCTTCTCTATAGCAAGCGTTTTAACAACTATAACTTAAATCAATAGGTGTATCATCACAAAGTTCAAAAATATGTCACACCCTAAATTTATGTTATTTCGTACAAAGTTTGTTACGATAGAAACAATAATCAAAAGGAGCGACGTACATAAATGAATACTGACGTTAATGTTTTTCTGGCGTTTGGAGCTGGATTTTTAAGCTTTATTTCGCCGTGCACGCTGCCTCTTTATCCAGCGTTTTTATCTTACATAACAGGTGTATCCTTTGATCAGCTAAAGAGTCAAAAAGGAATGATGCAAAGAAGAGCTATTTTGCATACTGTCTTTTTCTTAATTGGATTTTCAATGATTTTCATCGCTTTAGGCTTTGGAGCTTCATTTGTGAAAGGTATATTCGTAAGATATGATGAGTTAATACGCCAAGTAGGCGGAATTCTTATCGTTGTTTTTGGTTTAGTGATTACTGGCATCTTTACACCAAAATTTTTAATGAAAGACCGTAAATTTGAGTTAAAAAGTAGACCATCAGGATACATTGGGTCTATACTAATTGGGTTAGTATTTGCGGCTGGATGGACTCCATGTACCGGTCCAATTCTGGGGTCTATTATGCTATTGGGTTCTACCCATCCAGATTCAGCGATTTGGTATATGTTGGCTTATGTTTTAGGCTTTTCTATTCCTTTCTTTGTTCTTTCGTTCTTTATTTCTCGTATGAATTGGATTAGAAGAAATAGCCAAAAAATCGTTAAAGTCGGCGGCTATATTATGATAGTAGTCGGCATAGTTCTATTTTTCGATGGTATGACTTATTTTAACCGGTTAATATCGCCACTATTTGGTGGTTTCCAAGGATTCTAGTTTAGGAATGGTGATGGGGTGAAAAGGTGTCAACAGTCTTAGTAGTAGATGACGCAGCATTCATGCGTCAAGCGATATCAGGCATGCTAGTAGAAGCGGGATTTCAAGTTGTTGGTGAAGCAGTAAATGGCAAAGAAGCAATTGAGCAATACCTTAAGTTGAACCCTGATATTGTCACGATGGATGTGACAATGCCTATTATGTCTGGTTTGGAAGCAACGAAAGAAATCATAAAAGAAGATCCTAATGCTAAAATTTGTATGGTAAGTGCATTAGGCCAACAAAAATTGATCCTTCAAGCGCTGAAATATGGAGCAAAGGATTTTGTTATTAAACCTTTTGAGAGGGAACGTTTAGCCGCAACTATACGTCAAATGACCGAATAATTATTAAAAGATAGGTGACCTTTATGCTACAATCCATACCTTCTCAATATATGTTGGTAGGCTCAACAGTGGCTGTCGTATTCATGGGCATCATGATGATGTTTATCCGTGCAAGATCTGCTAAAAAGCCTGCAAGTGCAAGGAAGATAATTATACCGCCAATTGCTATGTCTACAGGTGCTTTAATGTTTTGTTTTGATTATTTCCGAGTGCCGTGGCCGCAAGTATTTGAGGTAGTTATAGTTGGAGTGATTTTTTCAACAGTATTGATTGCTACTTCTAAATTCCATATTGTCGATGGAGATGTATATCTAAAACCATCAAAAGCTTTCTTCTTTATTTTAATAGGGTTGTTGATAATACGAACTGTTGTTAAAGTTTATTTAAGCAACACTATCCATTTAGGAGAGCTTGGAGGAATTTTCTTCTTGCTTGCATACTCTATGATTGCACCTTGGCGTATAGCTATGTTGATCCAATACAAAAAGTTGGAAAAACAATTACATTTACAGCAACAGCCATAAATAACAAAAGGTTCTTTTCCCTAAAGGAAAAGAACCTTTTGTTATTCTAAAATATCTTCGTATGGGGATATATCAATTTGCATTTGATTAAGTTTTTTGCGCAAAAACTTATGATCCCTTTTCGGTGAGGCCTGTATGTATCCTCTAATGATGAGGTCCATGTTAATTTTTTTTGCTCTTTCTTCAAGAGCAAGCTCACCAATTTTTCCAGCTATCTTTTGTTTTGCTACATCTCGGAATAAATCTGGAACTGGGCTTACTAGCTCATTTAGCAACGCTTTTTCTTCTGGCTGCCACATGTGCAAAGTTTTTTGTACATAGTAATCTTGCCAATCTAGTGTGGATTTGCCATCATCTTTTGGCATAGATTTTAAAAACTTGCGGAACATGAAAAAACCACCAATAGCAAATAGACCAACGAGTACAACTACCCAAAATAATATAAAGACTAAAAACCAGCCGTTTAACACACTATTCACCTCATCACCATTATAAAAGGAAAGTAATAAATTTGCATCTATTAGTCTCCTTTTCACTAGAAATGTCTATATAGGAAATAAGGAGGGGGAGTAATTGAATACCTTTTATAATTGAACTTCAGGAAAGTTAAGTTGCTCAATGGATGGAGAGTGATTTTCCGTTAAAGAATTAAAGAAGCTATTTGTGTTAAAGAGGTAGGAGCTTTAATAAGGGAGGAGGAAATGCGTTGGCTGAATGGGTCTCACTCATACAAGAAATAGGTTTCCCTATTTTTGTGTCATTCTATCTCATGCATCGAGTGGAAACCAAGTTACAAGCAATTCACGAGGCACTCTTAGATTTGAAGTAGAAGATTCACAAAGTTGACCAAAGAATTTTTTTGTGCGAGTCTATTCTATGATACAATTTAGTTAGGAATATCGTACATGAGGTGAAAGTTATATGAAAAAAATACTATTCTTACCATGCTTATTAATCGTATCGGCGATTTTATTATCTGCATGCGGCGGTGGCAATTTTAAGGCTGAAACAGATTGGAAAGTACAAAATTTTAACTATACCAACCAAAATGGTGAGAAAGTTTCACTCGACAGCTTAAAGGGAAAACCTTGGCTTGCCATGTTTATCTTTACGAGCTGTACAACAGTGTGTCCACCGATGACTATGAATATGACAGCGATTCAAAAGGATTTTAAAGAAAAGGGATTAAAGGATTATAATATTGTCGGCTTTAGTGTGGACCCTAAAACAGATACACCTGAAAAGCTTAAAAAATATTTAAAACAATATCCTGTTCCAGACACTTCTAAATGGGACCTACTTACAGGGTACTCACAAGATGATATTGCTAATCTTGCACTTAAATCCTTTAAAACATTTGTCAAAGATGATCCTAACTCCAATCAAGTAATTCACGGGTCAAGTTTTTTCCTAGTTAACCAAGAAGGCGTCGTTGTTAAGAGTTATAGTGGTTATAAAGAAGTACCATATGATACGATTGCTGTAGATATGGAAACAATCATTGAAGATGGAAAATAATTAAATTGAAATTATCTTTATAAATATTTTAAAACCAAATTGAACCCAATCATCGCGTAAAAATGGCGCGTGGATTGGGTTTTCTTTATTTCTTACTAAACCCCAAGTATAAATAAAAGACGAATCATATAAGTCAGATTGTATATGTTCGCCTTTCCTGTTCCATTTAAGTATTCTTTTTTTGATTTTCTTTTAGCAAATCTCTTATGTCTTTCAAAACATCTTCTGTAGTCTCCACTGGTACATCATCTGCTGTTTCTTCTTTTTTACGAAATTCAAGTTTCGAGGCTATTTTTGTCACGAAAAAGATGGAAAAAGCGATAATAAAGAAATCTACAACATTTTGAATAAAAACACCATACATGATTTTATGGTAATGTAACTCTTTAAATTCTACTTTTCCAAGGAAAAGTGCAAAAATCGGCATAATAATATCATTCACTAAAGAAGAGACAATCTTGCTAAAAGCTCCACCGATTATTACCCCTATAGCTAACTGTATGACATTACCCTTTAAAGCAAACTTCTTAAAATCTTCCCACAAACTAATTTCCTCTTTCTATTTAAAGTCACACCCATCATATCAAATCTAGTAATTCACCTCTAGGTAAAACACTTATTTCATGATAATATTAATATTTGACGATTATTTATTAGAATAGAGGTTGTATATATGAATAAAGTTTTTGCCGCTGTCTTATTAGCAACGGCGCTGGCAGCGATTGAAGGGACAATCGTATCGACTGCCATTCCAAGTATTACCTCAGACCTCTCAGGGGCTGAACTTATTAGTTGGATTTATTCTGCTTATTTACTAACATCCGCGATTGCCGCTATTATTTTTGGTAAATTAGCAGATTTATTTGGCCGAAAAAGAATGATCATGATAGGTATTAGTATTTTCTTATTAGGTTCCTTATTGTGTGGTATCGCGACTTCAATGGAAATGCTCATTATCTTCCGTGCTATTCAAGGGATTGGAGCAGGATCCATTTTACCGATTACCTTAACTATTGTTGGCGAACTCTTCGAAACAGAGAAAAAACGCGCAAAAGGACAAGGATATATCAGTATGGTATGGGGAGTTGCCGGAGTTGTAGGTCCGTTGATTGGGGGCTTCATAGTCGATCAATTAACATGGCACTTTATCTTCTTGCTAAATATACCATTTGGACTCGGTGCTATATTTTTAATTGCTAAATACTATGAAGAAGAACGTGTAATTGTCAAACGCTCAATCGACTATGCTGGGGCATTTCTTTTCTCTGTTGGAATGGTCTCCTTGCTATATGCTCTGATTACAGGGAGTAATACACAAGAATGGCTTACAGTCAAACAAATTATTATGTACATTCTAGCTTTATTATTCTTAGGTTTATTTATTGCTGTTGAGAGACGGGCAAGTGAGCCAATTATCCCACTTTCATTATTTAAAAATAAGAAGTTAAATATAGTTAATGGCTTGACGTTATTTTGCTTTGGTATCGTCATTAGCTTATCGGCATACTTGCCAGTATATGCACAAGCTGTTTTAGGAAAAAACGCTACTGCAGCTGGTTTAATGCTAACGCCGTTATCAGTGATGTGGACAGTTGGCGCCATCATTGCAGGTAATTTAATTGGACGTGTTACAAGTAAAACAAACATTATGACAGGTACTGTCTTTTTATTGATTGCGACATTTATGCTGATGTTCTTATCTTCTACAACACAACCGTTATTTGTCTATCTATCAACAGGGCTTTTAGGACTTGGCATGGGTTTTATCGCACCAATGCTAATTATTACAGTACAAGCCTCTGTAAAAAAAGAACAGTTTGGAATTGGAATAGGTTTGAATTCGTTCACGAATACATTTAGCCAATCTATTGGTGCAGCAGTTTTTGGTGTACTGTTCAATACTGCTACAAGTAGTAAACTTGCTGACATGCATGCAAGCCATATCAATTTAAACGGTACATTTGACACGAAGTTATTTTCGCCAGAACAAATCGAAAGTATTATAAATATTATAGCTGGCGGCATTCACTCTGTTTATACAGGGGCGTTTATTTTTGCGATTATAGGATTTATTTTCTCCATCTTTATCGCTAAAAGAAAAACCGAAGCATAACAAAAAGAAACCCATTAAACGAGTAATTGTTTAATGGGTTCTTTTTTTATAAAACATTCGCGCCCAAAGCTTCTTTGAAGTGTCTTAGAGCCCATTTATGGCCATCTTCGTTAAAGCTTGCAACTGCATCAGAATAAATATGGAGGTGATATCCTAAATTGTAAGCATCGACAGCTGTATGTAATACACAGATATCTGTACACACGCCAGCCAAATATAATTCATTAATTTTTCTTTCTCGTAATAGCAGTTCCAAATTGGTTCCGGCAAAAGAGCTATAACGTGTTTTGTCCATCCATTTGACATTAGGCAGGTGTTTTATCTCTTCGTACAGAGTCTGGACGCTATGGTATAATTCTCTGCCTTTTGTTCCCCTTATATTATGAGAAGGAAAAAGTGCAGTTTCTGGATGGAATTGATCATTTTCTTCATGCAAATCACAAGCAAAAATCACTAGCTCTCCTTTGTTTACAAATTCATTAATGTGTTCAATCATCTTTTCTTCAATCATTTGTCCAGGGTCTCCACAAGTAAGCAACCCATCTGTAGCTACAAAATCATACGTATAGTCAATAATAATTAATGCTTTCTCCATTTAATAAACAGCTCCTTTGTGTCTTTACATATATCATGACATAATTGAAGGGTAATTACGAAAAAACTCAAAATAAAAAATATTTTGCATATTTATATTTTCTAGACTATAATAACAAAAAACAAGAAGGGTGTTGGAGCTAATGGATCAAACTGTAGGAAAAAAGTTAAATAAGCAAGCATTGCTCTTTGTTTTTATACATTCTATCTTCTTTCTAAATCTTGCTTTTGATTTTATCGAAATCCCGATTCATTAAAATAAACATGAATAAAAGATGATCTTCTAGGCTTTTCTTATGCAGATTACTGCGCAAGGGAAGCTTTTTTTATAAGGTTATATTTATGGAGAAGCGAAAGTTGTCGAAAAAAACATTGACACTTTCGACAATTTTAAATTATATTTCTAGTATAAAGTTTTAGAAATCAGTAGGCTGACACTTTATTTTAGGTCGCTTTATTGTATAGCGGTTTGAAAACTATATTTGTAGAACACAATGATTAGCAAATTTGCTGCTTTAAAGCCTCATACTAATAAATGTTACCGCTTACAAAGGGGTGTTCTGATTGACTTTGCAACAAGATGAACAAAAAGTGTTGGTTAAACAAGGGGAAATATCTGCGGGAGCACAGGAAGAAACACATTTAAAGAGAAAATTAAAATCTCGCCATCTGACAATGATTTCAATTGGCGGTGCGATTGGTACTGGTTTATTTTTAAGCAGTGGTTCAGCCATTCATACAGCAGGGCCAGGTGGAGCGCTGCTCGGTTATATGTTAGTTGGAGCAATGGTCTATTTTGTTATGACAAGCTTAGGAGAAATGGCTGCATATATGCCAACAAGTGGATCGTTTAGTTCATACGCCTCCAAGTTTGTTGACCCTGCTTTTGGATTTTCAATAGGTTGGTTGTATTGGTTTAACTGGGCAATGACAATTGCTGCGGAATTGACCGCATCTACAATGATTATGAAATTTTGGTTTCCGGATAGCCCCTCATGGATCTGGAGCGGCGCATTTTTAGCTATTATATTCTTGCTAAATTATTTATCAGTTAAAGGCTATGGTGAAGGTGAGTATTGGCTATCGTTAATCAAAGTTAGTGCTATTGTTATTTTCTTAATTGTCGGAGTCTTAATGATTTTCGGAATTATGGGTGGCGAAGCAGTAGGGTTTAAAAACTTTACAATGGGGGACGCGCCTTTCTCAGGAGGTATTCTAGGAGTATTCGTAGTCTTTATTGCGGCTGGTTTCTCCTTCCAAGGGACTGAGATTGTCGGTGTAGCAGCAGGGGAAAGTGAAGACCCTGCCAAAAATGTTCCTAAAGCAATCAAAAGCGTATTTTGGCGGATCTTGTTATTCTACGTTTTTGCTATCTTTGTAATAGGATTATTAATTCCATATACAAATGCCAATTTACAAAATGATTCAGTTATGGTGAGTCCATTTACATTAGTATTGAAAAAAGCAGGGATTGCTTTCGCTGCGTCTCTTATGAATGCAGTTATATTGTCTGCCGTATTATCAGCAGGAAATTCAAGTGTCTACGCTTCAACTCGTATGCTGTTTTCAATGGCGAAGGAGGGACAAGCACCTCGAATTTTTGGTAAATTAAATAAACGCGGTGTACCAGTAGTGAGTATGATTTTCACTTGTGCAATTGGCGCACTTGCATTCTTAGCATCATTTTTCGGTGATGGAACTGTTTACTTGTGGTTAATGAATGCCATTGGTATTACTGGATTTATATTCTGGTTAGGTATTTCAGTGAGCCATTATCGTTTCCGGAAAGGATTTTTAGCGCAAGGGCATTCATTAGATGAATTACCTTATCGTGCCAAGTGGTTCCCGATTGGACCGATTTTCGCAGTTGCATGCGGTATAATTGTGATTATTGCACAAAACTTCCAAGCCTTTTTAGCTGATAAAGTTGACTGGGGAAGTGTAGTAGCAGCTTATCTAGGTATCCCATTATTTTTAATCTTGTTCTTTGGTTATAAATTTGTCAGAAAGTCTAAAATTGTTAAACCAGAGGAAATGGATTTTACGTTTAAAGATTAACGATAAAAAGAAGCAGGTATATTCCTGCTTCTTTTTTTGTTGATTAAAATGAAAAGGCTTTCATATTTTTATTGACAACAGCTAGAAAACATATTATGATTAAACAAATGTTTGGTTAATAAACATATGTTTGAAAGGTGATAAGATGCCTGAAAAAATAACTGATAAAGAGCAGTTGATTTTGAATGCAATACGCAAGAATCCTTATGTGTCGCAGCAAGAGCTTGCAGAGATGTTAGGCTTATCGCGTCCATCAATTGCTAATATGATTTCTGGTTTAACTAAACGAGGTAATATTTTGGGTAGGGCCTATATTTTAAGTGAATCCGAACAAATCATATGTGTTGGCGGAGCCAATATTGATCGTAAATTTCATATCAAAGATAGCGCTCAACTAGGCACTTCGAATCCAAGTTACACTACCCAAAATGCTGGAGGAGTAGCCCGTAATATTGCAGAGAATTTAGGAAGACTTGGTTGTGATGTGTCGCTGTTATCTGCAAGTGGTCTTGATATGGATTGGTCATTCATTGAAGACGCATCATCTCTTTATATGAAGCTTGATACAGTAGCTAAATTCCCTGAAAAGGCAACAGGTTCTTATACTGCTGTTTTGGATGCACAGGGTGAATTAATAATAGCCCTTGCAGATATGGAAGTATATGAAGCTATCACGCCTGATTTGCTGTTGAAAAATGAAGCTTTATTAAGTCAATCCAAATGCATTGTGGCAGATTTGAATTGCCCTAAGGAAACCATCCAATTTTTGTGCAGCTTTGCTAAAAGTCATAACTTGCCAATTGTAATAATTCCTGTTTCATCTCCGAAAATGAATCGCTTGCCAGATGATTTGGCAGGGGTATCATGGATAATTACCAACCGAGATGAATCGGAAACTTACTTTAATACTGAAATTAAAACAAATGAAGATTGGAAAAAGGCTGTTGAAAAGTGGCTAGATTTAGGTATTGCTAATGTAGTCATCACAAATGGCAAAGAGGGGTCTATGATAGGTAATAGAAATGAAGGAATCCTACATATCCCACCCATCCCAGTCGATGAAATTGCTGATGTAACAGGAGCGGGAGATGCGTTTTCATCTGCTGTAATTTACTCTTGGCTAGAAGGAAAACCTTTAACCGAAATAGCTAGAGCTGCAAGTGTGAATGCTTCAAAAACATTAGCATCTCCATATACGGTTAGACAAAATTTATCCGCAATACAATTACAAAAAGACATGGAGGAATTATCATGAATGAATACATCACTTTATCTGAGGAAGTACGTGCAGCAAAAGAACAAGGGAAACCAGTAGTGGCTTTAGAGTCAACCATTATCTCTCATGGCATGCCTTATCCGCAGAATGTAAAAACAGCTCGTGAAGTAGAGCAAATAATCCGTGATAATGGGGCAGTCCCAGCAACAATTGCTATAGTGGATGGAAAAATAAAAATTGGCCTATCAGATGAGGAATTAGAAATGTTCGGCAAGAGCTCAGATGTAGCGAAAGCGTCACGCCGTGATTTAGCTTATTTGCTTGCTACAAAAAAACTTGGAGCAACTACTGTAGCTGCAACAATGATTTGTGCAGAAGTAGCTGGAATCAATATATTTGTTACGGGTGGTATTGGCGGTGCTCATAGAGGTGCTGAAAACACCATGGATATTTCAGCAGATTTAGAGGAATTGGGTCAAACAAATGTGGCAGTAGTTTGTGCTGGAGCTAAATCTATTCTAGACTTAGGATTAACTATGGAATATCTTGAAACAAAAGGTGTACCGGTAATCGGTTATAACACGGACGTACTACCAGCTTTCTATACACGCAAAAGCGAATTCCCCGTCAACTTTAAAGCAGAAGATGTAGAGACAATTGCTTCAACATTAAAAGTGAAATGGGATTTAGGCCTTAAAGGCGGAGCTGTTATTGCCAATCCAATTCCTGAAGAATATGCAATGGACGAATCTGTAATTAATGAAGTGATTGAATCTGCATTAAAAGAAGCAGAAGAAAAACAAATTACGGGTAAAAATGTAACTCCTTTCTTATTAGGAAAGGTAAAAGAACTAACAAAAGGTAAAAGTCTTGATGCCAACATTGCATTAGTGAAAAATAATGCAGTGATTGGTGCAAAACTAGCTGTCAACTACAATCAACTTTAAGTATTAACAAATTAGATAAATAGAATAGAAAATGAGTGGCCTTAATCTGAAAGATTAAGGCCTTTTATTTTGGAGAAATAGTTTTAAAATTGTCGAGCTTCTTCTTTATATATATAAACATTAAAATTATTTTGTTTTCCAGATTATATTATTATATAATTCAGAATAAACTGTATATTAATCTTTTGCCAGGATGAGAGAAAAAGAGATTTATACAGAATTAGAATCATAAGGGGGCAGGAAAATTGAAAGCATTAAGATCCATCATATTATGGGGAGTAATTTCTGCTATTGGGGCAATAAGTTTTGGTTATGTTGCTTTAAAACGTGGTGAAAGTATCAATGCAATATGGATTTTGACCGCAGCTCTTTGCGTTTATGCTATTGCCTATCGTTTTTACAGTAAATTTATAGCGAATAAGGTTTTTCAGCTCGATGATTCTAGACAAACGCCAGCAGTAGTGAACAATGATGGAAAAGACTATGTTCCTACGAATAAATGGGTTTTATTTGGACATCATTTTGCGGCTATTGCAGGAGCGGGTCCGCTTGTTGGGCCAATTTTAGCTGCACAAATGGGCTATTTGCCTGGAACACTTTGGATTGTGGTAGGCGTTGTGGTGGCTGGAGCAGTTCAAGATTTTATTATTCTATTCGGATCAATGCGACGCAACGGAAAATCGTTAGGTGAAATGATTAAAGATGAAATTGGCAAAGTAACAGGCATTATTGCAATGGTAGGAATTTTAGGCATTATGGTCATATTATTAGCTGTATTGGCTCTAGTCGTTGTTAAGGCTTTAGCGGGTAGCCCTTGGGGTATGTTCACCATCGCAGCAACGATTCCTATTGCTATTTTAATGGGGATCTATATGAGGTATATCCGTCCGGGAAGAGTGGGCGAAGGTTCAATCATCGGTATTATTCTATTAATATTATCTCTTTATTTCGGACAATATGTATCAGAACATGAAACGTTAGCGCAAATGTTTACCTTTAAAGGCGAAACAATTGCTCTTATGATGATCGCTTATGGTTTTATTGCTTCTGTATTGCCGGTTTGGCTTTTGCTGGCTCCGCGTGATTATTTAAGTACGTTTTTAAAAGTAGGAACTATTGCCGGCTTGGCGCTAGGCATATTAATTGTAGCTCCTTCATTAGAAATGCCTGCTGTAACCAAATTTATTGATGGTACTGGTCCTGTCTTTTCAGGTAACCTTTTCCCATTCCTATTTATTACTATAGCTTGTGGATCGGTATCAGGGTTCCATGCATTAGTTTCATCAGGTACTACTCCAAAAATGATTGAGCGTGAATCACATGCGAGAGCAATCGGCTATGGAGCTATGCTAACTGAATCTTTTGTAGCTGTGATGGCCATGATAGCAGCATGTGTTCTTACACCAGGTATCTATTTTGCTATCAACAGCCCTGCAGCTGCAATTGGCACTGATGCTGTTACTGTAGCTGCTACAATAAGTGATTGGGGTTTTAAATTGACTCCTGATGATTTAACAAGGCTTGCCGATCAGGTGGGTGAAGCCTCTATTCTTTCAAGAACGGGTGGAGCGCCTACATTAGCAATCGGAATGGCAGTCATATTCTCGAAGGTAATTGGCGGAACGACTATGATGGCTTTCTGGTATCACTTTGCCATTCTTTTTGAAGCGTTGTTTATTATGACAACTATTGATGCAGGTACTAGGGTTGGCCGTTTTATCATTCAAGATTTAATAGGGAACTTCTATAAACCATTCGCAAAGACTGATGCCTGGGTACCGAACATTATTGCTACGGCACTATGTGTTGCAGGGTGGGGGTATTTCCTCTATCAGGGTGTTGTAGACCCATTAGGTGGAATTAATACACTTTGGCCGTTATTTGGTATCGCCAACCAAATGCTCGCGGGGATTGCGCTCGTCTTGGGAACAACTATTCTCTTTAAAATGGGGAAAAAAGTTTACACATGGGTCACATTGTTACCGACCACTCTATTGTTAGTTGTAACAATGACAGCGGGGTGGCAAAAACTGTTTCATGACAACCCTAAAATCGGCTTCTTATCACATGCGAAAGTATTTCAAAATGCGCTTGATAAAGGGGAAGTATTGGCACCAGCAGCTACTATAGCTCAAATGCGTCAAGTTTTAGTCAATGATTATGTAGATGCTGCTCTTTGTGCAATCTTTATGATTGTCGTGATTACTGTCTTTATTTCCGCTCTACGAATTTGGTTCAAAGTATTAGGTAATAAAAAAGTAACGCTCCATGAAACCGTGTATAAACGAAGTGCATAAAGGAGGAGCTAATATGCTAACTATTTTAAAAAAGGTTCTAGAACAACGAAATCAATTTATCTCGCTTTTAGTTGGAGTTCCGAGCTATGAAACATATGTAAAACATATGATAGAGGCAAATCCAGATCAGCAAATAAAAAGCAGGAAGGAGTTTTTCTGCGAAGCGCAGGAAGAACGTTACAATGGGAAAGAGGGTAAAGTTTCACGCTGCTGCTAGGCTTTCAACTATATAAATAGAAATTTAAGAAGCCTCCAATTCTTTTAGAATTGGAGGCTTTTATTATACAAATAATAGAATATTTTGGTTTTTATTACGTAAAATTTAGCAAAAACGGGTAAACAAAACAAAATTAAATATTACTTTAAGATAGTTATTGTAAATAAACGATTTGTTCAAAGTGAACAAAAATTGAAAATCTATTAGAAAAAATGTACACTAGCTATTGTGTAATTTGTTTAAAGTGTCTAACGACCAACTAATACAAAATGATTATAATAATCTATGTATCTAGTATATGACAAAATTCGAGCGTTTTTACGACGAATCTTTGAACATTTCAAGAATATTAGTAAAGACTTTGCCTCTTTATACGCTGCTTGAATAATAAGTGTTTGCGTATTAAACTAGCTAAGCCATGCAAACTATATTAGAAATAGTCAAAACAGACATTGAGAGGAGAAGGAATTATGACTTCATATGATTTGATTATACGAAACGGCAATATAGTAAGTGCTGATTCTGTTCAGCTAGGAGATATAGCGATTAAGGACGGAAAAATTCAAGAAGTGGCATACGGAAGAAAAATTGACGGAGATGCCCTTAAAGAAATTAACGCAGAAGGTCTTCATGTCTTTCCGGGTTTAATAGACTCACATGTTCATTTTAATGAACCAGGTAGAGCTGAGTGGGAAGGCTTAGAGACAGGTAGCAAGAGTTTAGCTGCAGGTGGTGCAACAACATTTTTCGATATGCCGTTAAATAGTACTCCTCCGACAATTAACGCTGAAAACTTAGCTTTGAAAAAAGCACTTGCTGATCAAAAAGCTGTTGTTAATCCTCGTTTTTGGGGTGGCCTAGTCCCTGAAAATATTAAAGATTTAAAGGGATTGCATGACAATGGCGTTATCGGTTTTAAAGCTTTCATGTCTCCAAGCGGCATTGCTGATTTTAATCACAGTGATGATGAAACCATTTTTAAAGGAATGAAAGAAATTGCTTCATTCGGTTCTATTCTTGCTGTGCATGCTGAAAGCACTGTCATTTGTGAGCAGCTTGCTGAAGAAAAAATTAGTCAAGGTAAAACTTCTGCAAGAGACTATGTAGAGTCTAGACCTATCATTTCTGAAATTGAAGCAGTTAGAAGAATTATTTCTTATTCAGAAGCGACAGGTTGTAAACTACATGTAGTACATGCGAGCAGCCGTAAAGTTGTAAAAATCATTGAAGAAGCAAAACAAAGAGGCGTGAATGTAACAGTTGAAACATGTCCTCACTATCTTGCATTAACAGTAAAAGATTTAGAAGAAAAAGGCGGCTTAGCAAAATGTGCTCCTCCTTTACGCGATGAAGATGAAGTGGAAGAGTTATGGGCTGCACTAGCTAATGGCGAAATTGATGTCATCGGTTCAGACCATTCTCCAGCACCAGCTTCTATGAAAACTATTACAGATAATTTCTTTGAAGGCTGGGGCGGAATCTCAGGTGCACAATCCACACTGAATATTTTGCTTACAGAAGGGTACTATAAACGCAATCTGCCATTAGAAAAAATCGTAAAACTAACAGCTGAAAATCCAGCGAAACGCTTTGGACTTTCTACAAAAGGTAAAATAGCTACAGGCTATGATGCTGACTTGGCAATTGTTGATTTAAATGAAAGCTTTACCCTTCATAATGAAGATTTATACTATCGCCACAAACACTCTCCATATGTGGGCATGACTTTCAAAGGGAAAGTTAAAAACACATTGGTTAATGGCGAAGTAGTCTTTGAAAACGGCAAAATTATAGTCGATAAAGTGCAATAAGCTTATTCTTTATTCGAGAGAGGAGTACTTAAAGTATGTTTGATTTATTAATAAAAGGCGGTAACGTTGTTTTTCATGATGGCGTACGCAAAGTAGATATTGGAGTCAAAGATGAAAAAATTTCTTGCATTGCAGAACATATCACTGAAGATGCTAAAGAAGTGATTGATGCAGCAGGACAATTTGTAATGCCGGGTATGATTGATACGCATGTGCATATCAGTGAACCAGGTCGTACAGAATGGGAAGGTTTTGAAACAGGCTCTAAATCAATGGCAGCCGGTGGTACTACAAGTTATGTAGAAATGCCGTTAAACGCTCTTCCTGCTACAATCAATAAAGAAGCATTAGATCTTAAATTGGAAGCAGCCAAAACACAAAACTATGTGGATTATGCGTTTTATGGAGGTCTTGTTCCTGATAACTTGGACAAGTTGGAAGAATTAGATGCAGCTGGAGTACTTGCATTTAAATGTTTCTTATCTGACATAACGAGTGATATTCCTGGTGACTTTACAAATGTAGATGATTATACATTGTATAAAGGAATGCAAAAATTGGCTGAGTTAGACCAACTGCTTTGCATACATGCAGAAAATCCATCTGTAACGAAAAAACTTGCTGAAGACATGGTAAGAGAAGGCCGTACTACTGCAATGGATTACGTGGAATCACGTCCTATCTTTACTGAGGTAGAAGCAGTTTCCCGTGCAATCCTTTTTGCCAAAGAGACAGGCTGTAAACTTCACCTTGTGCATATTAGTACATCTGAAGCAGTACAAGTTATCGTAAAAGCACAACAAGAAGGTGTGGACGTAACACTAGAAACTTGTCCTCATTATTTGGCTATTACTGCTGAACAAGTGGAAGAAATTGGGCCACGCGCAAAATGTCAGCCGCCACTAAGAAAAGCAAAAGACCAAGAAAAACTTTGGGATGAGCTAATGAAAGGCAATATTAACT
The DNA here is from genome assembly GCF_059759115.1 of Rummeliibacillus sp. GQ308. Lineage (NCBI taxonomy): Bacteria > Bacillati > Bacillota > Bacilli > Caryophanales > Caryophanaceae > Rummeliibacillus > Rummeliibacillus sp. GQ308. The sequence continues at coordinate 1,355,651 of NZ_JCAXDQ010000001.1, forward strand.
GGATTACATCTGACCACTCTCCTTGTACTGAAGACTTAAAACAAGGCAATATATTTGAAGCATGGGGCGGTATTAGTGGTGTTCAAAATAATGTCGATTTGATGTTTGACTTAGCTGTAAAACAACGCGGTTTACCAGTTAACAAGTTCGTTGACTTAATTGCAACGCATCCATCTGAACGCTTTAACTTGCCAAACAAAGGTGAAATCGCTGTCGGTAAAGATGCGGATATTATTTTTGTTGACCCTAACCAATCTTATGTAGTGAAAAGAGAAGATCTTTACTATAAAAACAAATTTAGTGCCTATGAAGGCAGACAAATTGATTGTCGTGTCACTAAAACAATTGTACGCGGTAACGTTGTGTTCGACTTAAATGAAGGGATTGTCGGGGAGCCAATCGGAAAATTGATGGCTGCTCAAAAATAATTCCTTAAATTAAAAAAGTGAAATGGGCGCGGGTATTGCTGTGCAATGCCCGTGTTAAATGAGAGGGTATTTTAGAATGACAAATAATACAAATGAGGTACAGCCACACAGCGGTGAAGACGAAACTCTACACCCGAAAACGGCTGACAAAAGAACAGTAAATCCACTTTCATATATGTTTATGTGGATTGGTGATGGTGTTAACCTTGGTAATATGACTTTGGGAGCGAGTTTGGTAGTAGCAGGTGCTGCAACATTAAACATGTTCCAAACATTTGCGGCAGCTATTATTGCCATCGCAATTATTTCAACCATTTTCATCTTAAATGACAGACTAGGTTACAAAGAAGGCGTTCCTTATGTTGTACAACTAAGAATGTCATTCGGTTTTAAAGGAACAATCATTTCATCCTTATTGCGAGGAGTTCCAGCGATAATCTGGTATGGTATTCAAAGCTGGATTGGTGGTACTGCATTAAACGAAATCCTAACAATCGCAACGAATGGTGCTTTTGATAATATTGCTATTTGCTTCGTTGCTCTTGTATTATTGCAAATTGTTTTATCTTTATTCGGTTTCCATGCTATTAAATGGGTAGAAACTCTTGCTTCTGTCGTTATCATGGTAGCATTATTGTACGTATTCATCATTTTAGTGCGTTCACATGGTACTGAAGTAGCGAAAAATTGGATCCATGTTCAAGGTTCTTGGGGTCTACATTTCTTCGGTTTCATCATGGTATTCTTAGGTAACTACGCAGCGATTTTCCTAAGTGCTGCTGACTATTCTCGTGAATTAAAAGCAGGTTATAGTGATACAAAACGAGGATTCTTATACTTTTCTCCAATCATGATTGCTTATGGATTTGTTATTACAATTGGTGCAATGCTTGCATCAGTAACTGGTATTACAAACCCTTCAAAAGCATTAGCAATCATTATTAATAATGATGCAATCACAATCGGTGTTTCAGCATTCATTGTGTTAGGTGTTATTGCAACAAACATGGTTGCTAATATTATCCCGCCTGCATATGTTATTACATTGTTAACAAAAGCGAAATACAAAGTAGCTGTTACTGTAACTGGGGTACTTGCACTTGTTTCATTCCCTTGGATGCTTGTTCAAGAATCTTCAGCAAAAGGTTTAAATATGTTTGTTTTAATCTACTCAGCATTTTTAGGACCAATCGTTGCTATTCTATTGGTTGAATACCATATCTTTAGAAAAGGTAAAGTCGACGTTGCGGATTTATATAATGCGAACGGTCCATATAAAGGGTTTAACCCTGCAGCAATCATTGCAATGCTGGTTGGTGCAGCAGCAGCCTTTATTGAAGTAGATTTAGCTTGGATTATTGGTTTCTTCGTAGCTGGTATTGCTTATTACTTAATCACGAAATTTGGATTTAAAAATTCTCCTTTCAAAAAAGGAACAATATTCGAGAAATAAAAGGAAAAGGATTGGAGATTTATCTCCAATCCTTTTTTTAAAATAATATTGACGGATCTTCATTTTCTTCAAGAAGGGTACCAATCAATAATGCCACTCTTATTCGCAGAGAGTCTTGCGGATCGTGAAAAGAACGGCCTAGCATATCTTCTGCTTTTTCAATCCTATACTTTACTGTATTTCGATGAATAAATAATTTTCTAGAGGTTTCAGATATCTCGCAATGTGAATCGAGATAAACTTGGATAGTTTTGACTAATTCCACATCTTCTTTTGATTTAGGATAAGCAAGGGTTTTAAGTGTATTTTCATATAGTTCTTTTAAATTCTTTTTTGGTATCATATTGAATAATTCTTTTATTTCTCTTGTTTTATAAAAATGAATAAAAGAAGTTTTTTTCAAATCGTACCCATTTGAAATAGCTTCGGCTGCCTCTTGGTAGATCAGTGAAATGTCATTGAGCGATGGAGTTGGGTTACTAATTCCAAACGACAATGAAAAATCTCCGTCAATACTTTGGATGTTCTGTACAATATTCAGTAACTTTTGTCTTTCAGCTTCTGAATATTGTTCAAATTGCAAGAGCAGCACAAAATACTTTTCCTTCGTAAATAATGTTCCGTTCATTTCACCGTTAACCATTTCATCTTCTAACTGATCATAAATACTATTATGCAAATCGCTTACCTTTTTTTCATACAGTTGAAGCGTTTCATAATTTCTTCCCACAGGATCAATGTTGCAAACAATGCAAATAGTTTCTAATTGCGGGTATAATCCGTAATATTGGCATCTTCCAATAATCTCTTCCTCTGAGCTAATCCTTTTTTCAATTAAATCTGCAAAAAAGTTATTTTTAAATAATCGAGAGTTTTCCTCAATTGCTTGCTCCTTAACCAGAGTGAAAGAGATGACATTGCTTGCTTGTTCAATCGCCACTTTAGAAGCAGGATAAGGAAGGGTCAAAGCATCTACAATTACTAGCATACTTTCATGCTGTCGTTTTGTTTTAACAGGATAGCTTGCAGCTGAATTATAGCTTTCAGAAGTGAGGGTATACGTTGTTCCATGTCGCGCTTCATAAAGATTATTTTTTACCAGTTGGATGATTTCCTGTTCAACAATCTTCATCGGCTCTTTATTAAATTCATGTGTATGAGCAATTTTTTCTCCACGATGATTTAATAATAAGGCAGGGCGTTTAAGGAAAAATCCTAACTGTTCCACAAGAGCTGACAAAGTGTACCCTTTAATCAACATATCAGAGAACTCTTTATGCACATGCATGGCATAATATAATTGTTCTGACTCCGCATCATTTAAATAATTTAGTATATGTCTTGATACATTTCCTAATGTATGCTCAGTTGGCAAATCGATAATAGGGAAGGCTAATTCATCAGCCAGCATTTTAACCGTTTCAGGCAATTGGCCTAAGAAACGATGTGTCTTAATAATAATACCTGAACAGTTACGTGCATGCATTTGCTGGATAAGTTCATATAGCTTTTCTGTATCGTCTTTAAAAGCGTAACCAGTTGTTAGAAGCAAGTGGTTTTCGTTTAAAAATTGTATCACATCGGGTGTATCAGAAATGTTCACAAATTGTACTGAACGGCCAAGACCTCTATGTCCAGCTAGCACAACACAATCCTTCATAACATCTAATATAAATAAGTCATTCATTGTTTTCATAGTTAATCCCTCATTGTAAGGTTATGTGTAGGTAACTATTATACGTTAACAATAAACAAAAAACAAATGATTTTTTAGCCATTTTAAACAATGACAAGTTTGTGGTAATGTACTAAACTTATAAGGATGTTTTAATATATGTAACAATATATCGATAGGAGGGAAGATCATGGAGTGGCAAGCTCGCACAATAAGTGCTGAGATTCATCCTATACTTAAAAATAATCCGCAAGGCAACGTCCATAGTGTATTTAACAACAGTTTTAATTTGGTGTTCGGTGAACATCTCATTCATATTGGGACATCGGAGAACGGTACTCCTCCATTTGGTATTACCTTAAAGGAAGGAGACCAAAAGCTTGCCCAACAGGTAATCCAAAACGAAGAAGTAATGTGGAATTCCGTATTGGATGCGCTTGTTTTAGCACCGAATCTTTCCATTTCATTGAAGAAGGCAGCTATAACAATTCCTGTTCTTCAACATACAGAGGTTAATTCTACTAGCATAAATGAAATTCTCCGGGCAATTGCAGTAGAGCTTACTTCAGAAAACTGGCAAACGGGTCTTACACAAAACCTAGAAGATAATCAACTAATTAAGGAGTATATCTTAACTAAGAATTTCAAACCGGTGCAGCCGATTTTAAAGGAATTGGATAAGTTAAGTTTGCTTGCCTCTGGTGATGAATCAGTAGAACCGAAAAGCGTTTTCGATTTCTGGATTGGTAGAGGATTGGGCTTAACACCTAGTGGAGATGATTTATTAACTGGTTTATGTGCTGCTCTTACGGCACTCGGTAGTCAAAAGAATAGTTTCCAAAAAAAGCTACACTCGTATTTAGTGGAATATGGGATGAAGCGAACAACTTCTATTGCCTTAGAATACTTAATGTACGCCACACAAGGCAAATTTCATTCCCATCTTATAAACATGATGCAAATCATGACAAATCCACAAAATGAAAATTTACAAGACGCGCTTTTGGAAATGAAAAAGTTAGGGCATACATCCGGTACAGACACATTATTAGGGATGTTACTTGGTATTAAAGCTCTTTCTATTTTGGAATAATATTGTATAAGAGGTGTACACATGAAAGAATTATTAAAATCTAGCAACTGGATTTCGGGCTTGCAATGGCTCTTTTTTATTTTTACAAATATAGTAGTAATCCCGATTACGGTAGGTGCAGCATTTGATTTACCACAAGGTAAAATTGTCAGTATGCTACAACTATCATTTATCGTAACGGGTCTTGCTTGTATCGTTCAAGCACTTGTAGGACATAAACGGGCAATCATGGAAGGGCAATCAGGTCTATGGTGGGGCGTAATTTTAGCGCTTGGCACTACCGCAGCTGCTCAAGGAATGCCTTTGGACGTTTTAGGCGGAAGTTTAACTGTAGGTGTCATTATATCAGCAATTTTAACATTTCTTATTGGTATTACTGGTCTTGGGCCACATCTTGCAAAGCTATTTACACCTGCGGTTATGGGCGTATTTATGTTTTTATTTGGATGCCAAATTATTCGGATTTTCTTAAAGGGAATGCTAGGTATTCCTTTTGGTAACGGAGCAGATAATGCACATATTGATTTGCCGATTTCTTTGTTATCTATCATTATTGCTATACTTGTTATTGTGATTAGTGTTAAAGCTCCGGTCAGCATAAGACGCTATGGTTTGTTAATAGGTATTATTGTTGGTTGGATTGCTTATTCATTGATTTTCCATTCAGGAAATACAACAAGCGAATCAGGTTCATTTAGTCTTGATTTGTTTCCTTTAGGTAAACCTGCATGGGATCCAGGTATTATCATAACTGCTGTCTTAGCGGGTTTATTAAACTCAGCCAATACATTTGGAGCACTAAAAGGGACAGAAAGCATGTATAAGGTGAAAACGACGAACTCGGAATATAGAGTTTCATTCGTTATTACAGGCATATTCACTTTTATTGCGGGTTTGTTTGGACTTGTACCTTATTCTCCATATGTGTCTTCTATTGGATTTTTAAGCCAAACAGGTATCTTGAAAAGAATGCCATTTATTTTAGGTGGATTTATGTTCTTAGTTATGGGGTTAATACCGCCGCTTGGTCATTTCTTCTCATTATTGCCGCTGAGCATTGGTAGTGCAGCGTTGTTTGTTTCTTACTTGCTTCTTTTGAATTCTTCTTTCGCTTTCTTCAGACAAGTTAAATTCAATACAATTAATGCATATCGTTCTGCGGTTCCATTATTCGTAGGTATAATCATAATGACACTTCCTGCTTCTTATTTTGAAAGTATTCCAAGTGTTATCCGACCTTTGCTTAGCAGTGGTTTGCTAATGGGAATTATTTTAGCACTCTTAATGGAAAACTTAATCAAATGGGATCGTTATGGTGTAGAAGACGATAGTAAAAAAGCGTAAAAATATGTAATGCTAAAAAGAGCTAAAGAATGAAAATTCTTTAGCTCTTTTTCTTATAGGTATTGATCTAAGAATTGAACAACCTCTTTAAAGGCATTTTGGACGTCAGAATTACCCCAATTTTCGTCAAAAACATGTTTTCCACCTGGAATGGTGATTAGTTTACTTTGTACACCAGCTTCTTGCAGTTTTTCTTGCATTACGACAGATTGTTCATATGGAACATCTTCATCGTCTGTTCCATGAAGCAACAAAGTAGGAGGATATTCAGCATCTGCTAAAGCTGCAGGACAATGCTGGAGTAGTTTATCTTTGAATATTACGGGATGAAGACCGCTGATTTGTTCAATCCAATTGCCACTTTGTCTAGCATACATGTAGATCGCATAGCGTTTCTCTATAGGTCCTACTGATATCGGTTGGTCTGAAACAAGCATTTTTGCAAGCTCTGCCGGTACAGCTGTCATTTTTTGATAATGGGGGCTAGGTTTTGTTGCCCAATTGCCTGTAATGTCGCCATAGCCATAGAAAGAAACGATTGCTTTAGGCTTTTGATTAAATAATCCAGATAAGAGAGCTAAATACCCTCCTGCAGAACCACCAATAACAGCTATTCTTTCTGGATCATATTCAAATTCATGAGTGCCTTTATTTTCAAGCCATGAGAGAGCACTTTCGATATCCGTTCGAATTTCTGAAATTTTCGTTTCAGGTGCTAGACGATAATCGATAGAAAAAATATTGTAGCCTGCTTCATGGTAAAACTCAATTTGTTCTGCTTTCAAATCTTCGCGTGAGCCCCAAAACAAGCCACCACCATGTATATAGACAATTACTGGTTTATTTGCTTCATCAGCTGGATAGAAGTCTCCCTTCAACTCGAAGTTAAATTCCTTTTTAAAGGAAACAGTCGTTTTTAACATGTACTTCACTCACACTTTCTTTAAATCGTATAACCATATACTGGCTAGAAACGATCATTTGATTACAGCTAAATGAACTATGTTTTTCATTTGCTGTGTTATTATTGTATAATAATATGATGAATGTTTGCATGTATAAAGCAAAATTCATGTAGTAGTCGTTTCTTAACTAAACGTGCGTTATCAAAAACTAAGCTATGCTGCTTAAAAGCTTAGCAGGTTAATGATTAATAAACTAATGTAAAGGACCATGGCAAATGGAATTTAAAGTATCCGACCTATTAAACTTAGCCCCACTTCAAAATGCAATTGTATTAGGTGGTGAGCGTTTTTTAAATAATGATGTTTCAGGTATTACCATTATGGAAGGACCTGATATCGTTGAATGGATTAAAGGCGGTGAAGTTATATTAACTAGCCTCTACTCCATTCGCTCGTTCAATGACAAAGAACAAATTGAGTTTATTGAAAGTTTGGCAAGAAAGAAAGTTAGTGCTCTCGTCATTAAGAATCTTGATACAGATATCTCTAATCCGTTGGTTGGTGCTGCTGAACAATTAGGCATGCCAGTCATACAGATGTCGAAAGAAATCCCTTTTATCGATGTAATGTATCCTGTAATGGGCGAACTATTTAATCGGCAAGTGAAAAAATTGCAATACTATAAAGAAATTCATGACCGTTTTACTGAAATCTCTCTGGCTGATAAAGGTATAGACAGTATAATTGCGACTCTTTCAGATTTGATCGGTAATCCTGTTGCGCTCTTCGATAGAAACTTTCATTGCATCGTTTCAACTGTACCTTACCTTGAAACGTTTGAATTGGTGGAAAAGGTTCATTTTTATGAGGAAACGATCAATATTAAATATCCGCATTATCGTCAAATCGTAAAATATCAAGAGATCCCAAATCAAAAAAGTCACCAAATCGTTGTTCCGCTTGAAACCATCAATCATATAAAGACATATCTGCTAATTGGTGAAATCAATAAATCGTTAGAAGAACTTGATTTTATCGCTGTTGAAAACTCTGCTAATGCATTATCGCTTGAATTAGTTAAACAATTTGCGGTCTCCGAAGTTGAGAAGAAATTTAAAAACGATTTGGTTGATGAGTTAATTAGCGGTAAAATCCGTTCAATGCAGTCCATATACGAAAAGGCTAATGTCATCAGCTGGGATTTTGAAGGCTCTTTTGTAGCTGTCTTATTTAAAATTCATCCACTTACTGAAACGTCGTATTCTAAAGAGAGTAACAAAAGTAATCTCTTAGATCGAAGCCATGCAGCACTATATGATGCGGTAAATCATTATCTTCCTGGGGGAATTATTACCAACAAAGGCAATATGGTAACTGTGCTGTGGAAAGTTAAAAAGAAAAATGAATATGATGATAAGTCATGGCGAAAGGGCGTTCAAAAAACAGCTGCAAATATTCAACACATTATCGAGAAACAAATTCAAGATGTAGCAGTACAGGTGGGAATAGGAAATGTTGCAGAAAGTATTATCGAAATTTCAAAAAGCTACAAAGAAGCGCAAGATGCTCTCGATGTTGGTGAAAAGCTAAATGGTCAAAAATCCATTACTGCATTCGCAGAGCTAGGTATTTTCAGGCTTTTAAGCCAATTTGATGATCCACAAGTGTTAACTCAATTTATCCCACAATCATTACAGCGCTTGCTTGAATATCCCCAATCGAATCGAACAGATTTGCTGGTTACATTGCAAACATTCTTGGAATGCCAACAAAATGCATCTAAGACTGCAAAAGTTCTTTTCATCCATTATAAATCTGTAATGTATCGATTGGATCGAATAAAAGAAATAACTGGCATTAATTTTGATGATTCAGAGGAAACTCTGTCTGTACAAGTTGGTCTAAAAATCATCAACTTTTTGAAGCGCGAAAGAGAAAAATAATCACATTGTGTTTAAAAACCCCACCAACAAGGATGTTGGTGGGGTTTTGTCTTATAAGGATAAAAAAATAAATAATATTTATCAAAATATCATAAAGACTATTCGGTTAAAAAAACTTACAATAGGAAGTGGAATTTTTATCACGATATAGGGTAAAAATAAACAAGTACGAATGTCCAAAATTAAATGCGGCATTTTATTAACACAGCTTTTTACAGGCTATGCGCAAATTACATAGTACAGTTCAACCCCATTTTTGGAGAATATGTACTGGTGATTTCCCTATAAAGATAGAAAGGAAGATGAGTGATTTGGCAATAGATGCAATGGATTTTTCTGCATTACCTGAAGAAACAGCTGGAAAGCTAGAATGGCTAGGCAGTTTTGGTAAGGATGCTAAAGGCGGTGTATCCCGTCTGCTTTACTCAAAAGAATGGGTCGATGCACAACACGCTTTAAAAGAGTGGATGGAAAGCTTTGGTCTTTCTGCTCGCTTTGATGAAGTCGGCAACCTATTCGGTACATTAAAAGGTAAAGATGAATCAGAAACAATTTTAACCGGCTCTCATGTGGATTCCGTTGTTAACGGCGGTAAATACGATGGAGCATACGGGGTTATCGCTGGTATTATTGCGATTAAATATTTAAAAGAAACTTACGGAGAGCCACTTCGAAACATTGAGATTGTTTCAATGGCAGAAGAAGAGGGAAGTCGTTTCCCTTATGCATTCTGGGGTTCTAAAAACATTGTTGGAAGCGCTAAACGTGAAGAAGTTGAATCAATTAGCGATTTCGAAGGCGTTCCTTTTGTAGATGCAATGAAGAATGCAGGTTTTGGCTTCAGAGATGAAAGCAAAGGACCTCGCGAAGATCTAAAAGCATTTGTAGAAGTGCATGTAGAACAAGGTAGCGTTCTTGAGACCGAAAAGAAATCAGTGGCAGTTGTCAATAGTATTGTCGGTCAAAGAAGATATACAATCGAAATTTCTGGTGAAGCAAACCATGCAGGTACAACACCAATGGGCTACAGAAAAGACGCTATGTATGCTGCAAGCCATATGATTTATGAAATCATCAATATGGCAAAAGAAGTTGGAGATCCTCTTGTAACTACAGTCGGCAAAGTGGAAGTAACGCCAAACATTGTCAATGTAGTACCAGGGAAAGCACTATTCACGATTGATGTACGTCATACTGATAAAGATGCAATTGTATCCTTTACAGAAAGCATGACTGCTCGAATGAACGAGATTTCAAAAGAGCATGGTGTGGAAACAGATATTGATATGTGGATGGACGCAGATCCTGTTCCAATGGATAAAAACGTGGTTGAACTTATTGAGAAACAATGTGAAGAAAATGGATTGAACTATAAAGTTATGCACAGTGGTGCAGGCCATGATTCACAAATCTTTGCACCGTTTGTACCAACAGCTATGTTGTTTGTACCGAGCCTAAAAGGAATCAGCCACAACCCTGCAGAATTTACAGAGCCTGCAGATTTAGCTGAAGGTGTAAAAGCACTTATTGGTGCATTGTATGAATTAGGCTATAAATAATCTTCAAAAATAATATAAAAAATAGATTAGGGGATGTATTTAAATGGGTTATCCTAAAGACTTACTTTCAAGCAGATCAATTATTAAACATGGTTTATATGCATTAATCGCTCCAGAAGGATTAGTAAATAATGTGGTACCTGGTTTTGAAAACTGCTCTATGTCAATCTTAGGTTCACCAAAATTAGGCGCAAGCTTCGTTGATTACATCGTAACAATGCATGAAGGCGGGAAAAACAGCGAAGGCTTCTGCGGCCAAGACGATGTAGAAAGCTTTGTTTATGTACTTAGCGGCCAAGTGAAAGTAAAAGCTGGCAATGAAGAGTACACACTAAAAGAAAGCGGCTATGTATATTGCCCTCCAGGCGTTGCAATGTATTTAGAAAATGTAGAAGCTGGCGATTCTCGTTTGTTCCTTTACAAACAAAAATATAGACCACTTGAAGGCCGTAAACCATGGGTTGTATCTGGCCATTCAAATGATATCGACTACAGAGACTACGATGATATGACAAATGTTCATATCAAAGACTTATTACCAATGGATATTGATTTCGATATGAACTTCCATATCTTATCATTCGATCCTGCAGCAAGCCACCCATTCATCGAAACTCATGTTCAAGAACATGGCGCTTACCTGTTGTCTGGTGAAGGTATGTATAACTTAGACAACGAATGGATTCCAGTTAAAAAAGACGACTACATTTTCATGGGTCCTTATGTACAACAAGCTGGCTATGCAGTTGGTAGAGAACCATTAACTTATGTGTACTCTAAAGACTGCAACCGTGACGCATCACTATAATATCATTTTGCCTTATTCTCAGCGCATTTTGATTTTCTGCTGAGGGTTAATATAGCAATCGGGCTGTACGGAACTCCACCTATGCCTAATAGCTTGAGGTGGGGTTAAAAGCCCGTTAATGAGAGATAATATCGAAAGCAAAGAGGTGCTACGATGAGAGTTAGCAAAGAAGATTTAAAAAGTTTAATCAAAAATAAGCTTCATAAAGCAGGCTTAAATGAAGAACATGCCTCAACAGCAGCTGACGTTCTTGTATTTGCGGATGAAAGAGGAATTCACTCTCATGGCGCAATGCGTGTAGAGTACTATGCTGAAAGAATTGCTAAAGGCGGCATGAACACAAATCCTGATTTCAAATTTGAAAAAACAGGTCCTGCAACAGGTGTTTTCCATGGTGATGGCGGTAATGGCCACACAGCAGCTAAACTTGCTATGGACGAAGCCATTAAAATGGCTAAAGAAAGTGGCGTAGCTATTGTAGGCGTACGTGACATTTCACACAGTGGAGCTATTTCATACTTCACAAATCAAGCGGCAGAATCAAACCTTATTGGATTCTCTGTTTGCCAATCCGACCCTATGGTAGTTCCATTCGGCGGAGCAGAGCCTTACTATGGTACAAATCCGATTGCTTTTGCTGCACCAAGTACTGACGATCGTAAAATGACTTTAGATATGGCTACTACTGTTCAAGCTTGGGGTAAAATTCTACATGCTCGTTCTAAAAATCAAACAATTCCTGATACATGGGCTGTAGATGGAAACGGTGAACCTACAACAGATCCTTACAAAGTAAACGCATTATTGCCAATCTCAGGTCCTAAAGGCTATGGTTTAGCAATGATGGTAGATGTACTATCTGGTGTATTACTAGGCCTTCCATTCGGTAATAAAGTGTCTTCTATGTATGAAAACCTTTCGGAATACCGTAAATTAGGTCAACTTCACATTGTTATTAATCCAGAATTCTTTATGGGAATCACAGGCTTCCAAAAAGATATTTCACAATCTATGGATGACTTGAATGGCATTAAGCCTGCTCCAGGTTTCGACAAAGTATTGTATCCAGGACAAAACAACGATGTAGTGATTGCAGATTATAAGGAAAACGGCATTGAAATTGTAGATGATATTTATGATTATTTAAAATCGGATGTTATTCATAACAATCAATACGACCATAAAAATCCTTTTGCAGAATAAAAACAAATGGGGATCATAGGGGTGGAGCACAATGAAAGTAACAAAGGAAAAATTAAAAGACTTAATCTCAACAAAACTTAATAAAGCTGGACTCACAGAAGAGCATGCCAATGGGGTTGCAGACGTTCTTGTTCATGCTGATGCTCGAGGCGTTCATTCACATGGAGCTATGCGAGTTGAGTATTATGCCGAAAGAATCGCTAAAGGCGGAATTAATAATAAACCTAACTTCAAGTTCGAAAAAACAGGTCCTTGTACTGCTGTTTTTGACGGCGACAATGGGGTAGGTCATGTAGCTGCTAAGCTAGCTATGGATGAAGCTATCAAAATGGCGAAAGAAAACGGCATTGCTGTTGTTGGTGTTAAGAAAATAAGCCACAGTGGGGCACTTTCTTACTTTGTGGGGCAAGCAGCACATGAAAATTTAATTGGAATTTCTGTTTGTCAATCTGATCCTATGGTTGTGCCATTTGGCGGAGCGGAACCTTACTATGGTACCAATCCTATTGCCTTTGCTGCTCCTGGTAAAGATGGAGACCAAATCACATTTGATATGGCTACTACCGTTCAAGCTTGGGGAAAAGTTTTACATGCGCGTTCAAAAAATGAACCAATACCTGAAACTTGGGCAGTAGACAGCAATGGTGAACCTACAACTGATCCATTTAAAGTTAATGCATTATTGCCTATTGCAGGTCCTAAAGGCTACGGTCTTATGATGATGGTGGATGTGCTTTCAGGTATCTTGCTGGGCCTTCCATTTGGCGGCAAGGTGTCTTCTATGTACCATGATTTGACTGAGTATCGTAATCTTGGCCAATTGCATATTGTCATTAATCCAGATTTCTTCACAACTTTAAGTGCATTCCAAGAAGGCATTTCTACTACTATGCAGGATTTGAATAACATAAAACCTGCACCTGGTTATGACAAAGTTTATTATCCAGGACAAAGAAGTGCTGAAAGAGTTAAGAAGTACGAAGAAAATGGCATTGAAATTGTTGACGATATTTATGAGTACTTAACTTCAGATGTCATTCACAATAATGCATATGACCATAAAAATCCTTTCGCGGAATAAAGGATATGAATAAGGGGCAATTATTTGCCACCCTTATTACAAAAGCAAATTTTATAAAGAGGTGCATAACAACATGCTTCATACAATTATTAAACAGAACTCCTACCAGGATTCAGTAAACTTAATGCTTCTCACAAACAAACTTTCTACAATGGAAGGCGTTAATAAAGTCCAAGTAATGATGGGGACTCCTGCGAATAAAGATATTTTCAAATCATCAGGTCTATACTCTGAAGATCTTGAAAGAGCAGCTGCAAACGATATGTGTATCGTTGTCGATACAGATGCAGACGAAAAAATCGAAGAAATCCTTGAAGAGATTGACACTTATTTAAATAACCAATCTATCAACAACAGCAAAGAAGAATTCCAAACAGTAAAAACTTGGGATAAAGCAATGAAAGCTTTGCCAAATGCAAACATGGCTCTTATCTCTACTCCAGGTCAATACGCTGCAGAAGAAGCTGACAAAGCGCTAGATAATGGTTTGCACGTTTTGATTTTCAGTGACAATGTAACTGTAGAAGACGAACGCCGTTTAAAAGAAAAAGCACATGATAAAGGCTTGCTTGTAATGGGACCTGACTGCGGTACTTCTATTGTTTCAGGTGTTCCAGTTGCATTCGCTAACGTTGTAAAACCAGGCAACATCGGTATCGTTGGTGCTTCTGGTACTGGTATCCAAGAAGTATCTGTACAAGTCGATCGTTTAGGCGGAGGCGTTTCTTCTGCTATCGGTACAGGTGGACGTGACCTTTCAGATAAGATTGGTGCAATTACAATGTTGGATGCAATCAGAGCATTGGCTAATCACAAAGATACAGAAGTCATCACAATGATTTCTAAGCCACCAGCAAAAGAAGTGCGCGATGAAGTTGTTGAATTGCTACAAAGCGTTTCAAAACCAGTAGTTGCTATCTTCTTAGGTGAAGAACCACACAACCATGAAGGTAACATCTATTATGCAAATACACTTGAAGAAACTGCAGCTATCGCAGTAGATCTTGCAAGTGGCAATACAGTTAAACCTAATTACTATGGTGCAGCTATTGAAGTTCCATCTGTGAACCTAAATGCTGAACAAAAAACAATTAAAGGTTTATACTCTGGCGGTACATTAGGTTATGAAGCTGCTACTCTTATCAGCAGAGGCCTTGGATTGGCTCAAAGTGGTCACCATGATGAAGGGTACCTATTAAGTGCAGATGGATTTGAAGTAGCTGACCTTGGTGATGATATTTATACACAAGGTAAACCACACCCAATGATCGATCCAGATACAAGAATTCAATTCTTCAAAAAAGCTGCAGAAGATGACTCAACTGCAATTATCTTATTCGATGTTGTACTTGGTTATGGTTCTCATGAAGATATGGCAAGCGCTTTGGTTCCTGGTATCCAAAAAATTCAACAAGAAGCAAAAGCAAAAGGCAAAGAAATTTACTTTGTTGCAACTGTTTGCGGTACTAACCAAGATCCTCAAGATATTGCAGATCAAAAAGCAAAACTTGAAAGTGCTGGCGTTATTCTAAGAGACAGTAACAACCAAGCTGTTCGCACTGCACTTGGCATGCTTGATATTCAAATTGAAGAAAAAGATAAAGAAGTGGTTGCTGGTAAAGAAACAGCTTCAAAAGACTTCACTGTTTCAGAAGCAATTGAAAAATTATTGAAAGAAAAACCAAGTGTAGTCAATGTTGGTTTGAAAAAATTCACAGAAGCAATTACTGCTAATAATGGTAGAGTTGTTCAGTTCGACTGGCGTCCAGTTGCTGGCGGAAATGAAAGAATGCGCAAAGTATTAAGTGTTCTTCGTTAATCTGCTTAAGCAAGAGAATCAAAAAGTGGAAGTACAGTTCTTGAAATTGGAGGAAAAATAGTATGTACGGACAATATAATACAATCGATGAAGCTAACCGCGCCGTGTTAGATAAAATTGTTGCAGGTGCACCATTCTTATTAGATGTGGTTCCAGCAAAATCAGTTATTGAAGAATTAAACGGAAAGGTCTTGCTTCATGCAGGCCCTCCAACTAAATGGGAAAACATGCCAAGCCCAATGCAAGGTTCTTGCGTAGGTGCTGCATTATTCGAAGGCTGGGCATCTAATGCAGATGAAGCTTTCAAAATGTTAGAAAACGGTGAAGTAGAATTCATTCCTTGCCACCACGTAAATGCTGTTGGACCAATGGGCGGTATCACTTCTGGAAGCATGCCTGTTCTAGTTGTAGAAAACCGTGACGGTGGAAACCGTGCTTATTGCACAATGAACGAAGGTATCGGTAAAGTTCTTCGTTTCGGTGCTTACTCTGAAGAAGTAACAAATCGTCTAGCTTGGATGAGAGATGTTCTTGGACCAGTTCTTTCTAAAGCTCTTAAAGAAACTGAAGATGGCATGAACATCAACGTAATGATCGCTAAAGCTATCACAATGGGTGATGAATTCCACCAACGTAATATCGCTGGTTCACTTATTTTCTTAAAAGAGATCGCTCCTTATATCTTAAAAACAGATGCAAGCGAAGAAGAAAAACAAGCTGTAATTAAATTCTTAGCAGATACAGATCAATTCTTCCTAAATATTGCAATGGCGACAGGTAAATCAATTATGGATACTGCTAGAACTATCCAACATGGTACTGTTGTAACAGCTATGTGCCGTAATGGTTACGAATTTGGTATCCGCATCGCAGGTATGGGCGACCAATGGTTTACTGCTCCTGTAAACACACCACAAGGTTTGTTCTTTACTGGCTATTCACAAGACATGGCATGCTCAGATATGGGTGATAGCGCAATCACTGAAACATTCGGTGTCGGCGGTTTTGCTATGATCGCTGCTCCTGGTGTTACACGTTTTGTAGGTGCAGGCGGATTTGAAGATGCACTAAAAACAAGTAATGAAATGCTTGAAATATGTATTGACCAAAACCCAAACTTCTCTATTCCAACTTGGGATTTCCAAGGTTCTTGCCTAGGAATCGATGCAAGAAAAGTTGTTGAATTAGGAATTGAACCAGTCATCAACACTGGTATTGCACACAAAGAAGCTGGAGTTGGCCAAATCGGCGCAGGTACTGTTCGTGCACCATTAGCTTGCTTCGAAAAAGCAATCGATGCTTATGCAGTTAAATTAGGTCTTATCGACCCACAATAGTCTGATCAAATGATGAAGGAGAGGCATCGTCCTCTCCTTCTTTCTGACAAGAATATTATTATTTTTACTTTTAAGGAGAGAAATTAATGAACAAAATCGTTTTAGCAATCGGCGGTAACGCGATTATTAAAGAAGGCCAAAAAGGTACAATTGAAGAACAACAACAAAATATCAATGAAAGCTGTGAACCAGTTCTTAAATTAGTTGAACAAGGTAACACAGTAGTTATCACGCATGGTAACGGCCCACAAGTAGGGAATTCATTAATTAAATCTCAAATGGCAGAATCTGTTATTCCTAACTATCCACTTGATGTTTTAGATGCCGAAACTGAAGGCAACTTAGGTTACTTAATTCAACAAGCATTTAAAAACAAAATGACAGAGAAAAACATTAATAAAACTGTTGCAACTGTTATCACTCAATCAGTTGTTTCTCAAGACGATCCAGCTTTTGAAAATCCAACTAAGCCAATTGGTCCTTTCTTTACTAAAGAAGAAGCTGATAGAATTTCTGCAGAAGAAAATGTAAGCTTCGTTGAAGACAGCGGTAGAGGCTACAGACGCGTAGTTGCTTCTCCAAAACCAACTCGCATTGTAGAAAAAGAAGCAATTGAAGCTTTATTAGAAAAAGATATCACAGTAGTTACTGCTGGTGGCGGTGGTATTCCTGTAATTGAAGAAAATGGTATGCTTAAAGGTGTAGAAGCAGTTATTGATAAAGACTTTGCAAGTGCATTGCTTGCTGCTGACATCAATGCTGATTACCTATTCATCTTGACTGGTGTTGAACAAGTAGCGATTCATTTCGGTACACCACAACAACAAAACCTATTAGAAATGACTATTGATGAAGCATTGCGTTACATGGACGAAGGTCACTTCCCTAAAGGAAGCATGGGTCCGAAAATCGAAGCTGCAATTTTGTTCTTGAAAAAAGGCGGCAAAAATGTCGTAATCACTTCTATCGACAAACTTCAAGAAGCTCTTGAAGGTAAAACAGGTACTCGTGTAACATTATAAAATTTTAAAGTGAAAGCAGGCGGAGAAGAGTTCATATTTCTCCGTCTGTTTTTATTTATCAGTAGCGATATAAATATAAAAAATGGTAATACAGTTTTGCATAGAATGTATAGTAAAATGAAAAAAGTAAATCTATAAAGCCAGGAGTGTTGCTTTTGAAAAAGCAGGATAGCAAGTTCCGATGGGTTGTTTTCACAACCGTTTTAGTTACATATCTTTTAATTGCAAGTCAGCGAACTGCCCCAGGCTTAATAACAGATCAATTAATGGGTGAATTTAGTATACCTGCCTCAACAATTGGACTTTTGACAAGCATCCAGTTTATGGCCTACGCAGGTCTGCAAATACCGGTTGGAATTCTTTCTGATCGATTTGGTCCAAACTATTTTTTGGTTGGTGGAGCTATTGTAAATGGGCTAGGCACCCTTATGTACAGTCTCTCTTCTAATGAGTTTTTCCTTTTCTTTGCGAGGTTATTAGTAGGAATAGGTGACGCTACTATCTGGATTAATCTAGTACTAATATTAAGTCAATGGTTCAAATTGAAAGAATTTGTAGGTTTGCTAGGGTTAGCAGGTATGAGTGGGAGTCTTGGATTTTTATTTGCAACTGTACCATTTTCATCATGGATTACTGCTACAGGATGGAGAACTCCATTCTTAACAGTAGGCATATTACTATGCCTATGTGGGATTCTTCTCTATTTAGTGCTAGTTAAACATCCTAAAAAGATGGAGAAGAGTATTTCTCAAGACATCACGCAGTCAATTAAAAAAGAAAAGCCACAGCGAGAAAAAACTTTGATTTTATTGCGCAGAATCTTTACCGAGCGCCAAGCTTGGGCAACCTTCTTATGCCATTTTGGGTTGGTCGGTACCTATGTCGGTTTCATTGGTTCGTGGGCAGTTCCATTTGGAATGCATCTATATGGTATGAGTCGTCAGGATGCGAGCCAGCTAGTCATGATTGGGTTATTTGGAGCAATAATCGGCGCTCCGCTAACAAGCTGGATAACTAGCCGTATAGGTACAATAAAAAGGCCTTATATAATTGTTCAATTGTTTGTTTTTGCATGCTGGACCGCTTTCTTGTTTTTAGGGGGTAAACCTCCCATGGGCATGCTTTATGTACTTTTCTTTATTATTGGATACGGTAATGGAGCGAGTGCGTTGACATTCGCCGTGGTAAGAAATTCTTTCGATATGAAAGAAGTGGGCGTAGTATCAGGCTTTGCAAATACGGGTGGTTTTTTAAGCGCTGTATTATTGCCAAGCATTTTTGGTAGTGTTTTAGATCATTTTCATTCGTCATCTGTAAATACTGGTTATCAATACGGCTTTATTATACCAGTGATTTTCTCATTAATTGGTGTCATCGGTGCACTTTTGATTTTAGAGAAACGGAAGGATGTTAATGAATCTACCGACATTACCATATAATTTAGAGTTTTAAAAATAAAATCACTTTCGCTTTAAATAAAAAATCTATTGACTATAGCTTTGTTATTTGTGATAATAGATTTAACTTAATACTGGTACCTTTAAATCAGTCCAGAGAGGCTGACAAGGACAGCGGAATTGCTTAGAAAAAGATGGTGTTAGATTATGCCCTTTTTCTATGCTGAAAAAGAGGCTTCTTGTCAGAATTATGGCAAGAAGCCTCTTTTGTTTTCCCTGCAGGTACGATACCGAAGATCCTATTCTCGGTACCAGTTTTAGATTGTTCTAAAACAGGAGGAATGTTTTGTATGGAAAACAAAAAAGTAGACGCAGACTTTTCATTGCAGGCGGTGCCCGCGTCACACCGAAACGGTTTCTTTAGAATGTTGGTAGTAATGCTTGGCTTTACTTTCTTCTCAGCTAGTATGCTCTCTGGAGGAACACTTGGCTTAGGCTTATCAATGAAACAATTTATTGTCATTGTTCTTTTAGGTAATCTATTACTAGGTGCATACACAGGCACTCTCGCTTATATAGCTGCGAAAACAGGTTTATCTACACACTTATTGACGCGTTACGCATTTGGATTAAAGGGTTCTTATCTGTCTTCTTTTATCCTAAGCTTAACCCAAATTGGCTGGTTTGGAGTAGGGGTTGCGATGTTCGCTGTACCTGTTCATAAAGCAACTGGCATAGATACGTATCTTTTAATCATTATCATGGGATTACTTATGACGGCAACTGCCTTTTTCGGCATGAAAGCACTCACGATCTTAAGTTTTATTGCCGTACCTTTGATTGTTATATTAGGAAGCTACTCTGCGTGGGATGCAGTGGACATGCTTGGCGGATTTGACGCTCTCATGCAGCATCAGCCAAAAGAAACAATGAGTTTTGCAGCTGCTCTAACAATTTGTGTAGGATCGTTCATCAGTGGTGGTACCTTAACGCCAGACTTTACAAGATTCTCAAATACGAAAAAGACAAGTGTAATCACTACAGTACTAGCTTTCTTTGTTGGAAATACGTTAATGTTCTTGTTTGGGGCGATTGGAGCGATTGCAACAGGGCAATCAGATATTTCAGAAGTGATGTTTTTACAAGGGCTAATCATCCCAGCAATTATCGTGCTAGGCTTAAATATTTGGACAACGAATGACAACGCCATTTATGCATCAGGTTTAGGGATATCTAACATTACAAAAATAAAGAAAAGTAAGGTAGTTATTGTTAACGGCATTGTTGGGACATTTCTAGCTATGTGGCTATACAACAATTTTGTTGGATTCCTCACTATGCTTGGAGCTGCACTGCCGCCAATTGGTGCGATTATTATTGCAGATTTCTTTATCGTACACCGAGGCAAGTATAAAGAGTTTGAAACAATGAAATTTAAAGCGTTCAACTGGAACGCAATTGTATCATGGGGAATCGGTTTTGTAGCAGCGAAATTCATACCGGGCATACCGCCATTGAACGGACTTATCAGCGCAGCTCTAATCTATGTAGTGTTATCCCTTCTATTAAATAAGGAAGCGGAATCTACTTCAAGTGTAAAACCAATGACAATCAATGAGGTGAAAGAAGCATGATCATTAAAAATGCGAAGCTTAGAAAAAGAGAAGGATTATGGCAAATCCATATACAAAATAAGAAGATAGTAAAAATAGCTCAAAAAATTGAAAAGAACGACCAACAAATTATAGATGTGCAAGGGTGCCTAGTGCTTCCTCCATTTATTGAACCACACATTCATTTGGATACCACATTGACAGCAGGCGAACCAAACTGGAACGTCAGCGGTACATTGTTTGAAGGGATTCAAAGATGGTCGGAGAGAAAAGAATCTTTAACAGCCCAAGATGTAAAAACTAGAGCAAAAACAGCATTGAAATGGCAAATAGCGCAGGGGATTCAGCATGTCCGCACACATGTTGATGTCACAGATCCAGATCTGACAGCACTAAAGGCAATGCTAGAAGTAAAAGAAGAGATGGCGAAGTTTATTGACTTACAGCTGGTAGCCTTCCCACAAGAAGGGATTCTTTCTTACCCAAATGGCTATGAATTGTTGGAAGAATCATTAAAAATGGGTGCTGATGTGGTTGGCGGTATTCCACACTATGAATTTACACGTGAATATGGTGTGGATTCATTAAAAGCTGCCTTTCAGTTAGCTGAAAAATATGATCGCCTTGTTGATATACATTGTGACGAAATAGATGATGAACAATCTCGTTTTGTGGAAGTAGTAGCAGCCGAAGCGTACCGCCTCGGGATGGGCAGCCGAGTAACTGCAAGCCATACGACAGCTATGCATTCCTATAACGGAGCTTATACATCAAAATTATTTAGACTATTAAAGCTTGCAGATATCAATTTTGTTGCAAACCCACTGGTAAATATACACCTTCAGGGACGTTTTGATACTTATCCGAAACGCAGAGGTATTACTCGTGTGAAAGAACTACAAGAAGAGGGTATCAACGTATGCTTTGGCCATGATGATATATTTGATCCGTGGTATCCACTAGGTACTGGCAATATGCTACAAGTCTTACATATGGGCTTGCATGTTACTCAACTAATGGGCTATGACCAAATTGTGAATTCAATTGATTTAATCACAAACAACAGTGCAAGAACACTTGATATAGAAGAACAATATGGAATAGAAGAAGGGAAGCCAGCGAACTTGATTGTATTAGAAGCAGCTAGTGAATACGATGCAATCCGCAAACAAGCTTCTGTTCTATATTCAATTAGGAATGGTGAAATAATAGCTGAAACAAAGCCTAGAGATACGAAAATCATGCTAGATGGTGTTACAGAGGGAGTTACATTTGATCGATAATATTTTCCTTAAGAGTTTTGAATAAAATTAGATTTTATATTCATATAAGCATTTTCTTAGAACATAGTCCTAAGTAGTGATGATTATATCTAACGATGTGAATTGGAGACGGCGGCTGCTGCGGCAAAAGCTTGAGTCGAAACCCCGCAGGAGAGCTAGGAGGTTGAAGCCAAGCCCGCGGAAAGCACCAGCTGGAATGAACACAAAACTAAATTTTCGTGTGAGTTTTTCTTATTGAATAGTAATCAGGCAAAATATTAATCAGAAATCGAACTAGTATGAGATTAAATGTCATACTTAGTTCGTTTTTTTATTAGCAAAACCTCTTGTGCAAACTCTTATAATTTTTGTGTAAGTTAAATTATCACATATAATTAAAACTGCGGTTATTTGATATATATTACTTCTTTATTTCTATATTCCCATAAATGTCCTATCTTCTATATATTTTCTAAAAAATAGGTGTATTCATCCTTGTAACAGGGTAGTAATATCATGTGGGATTATGCTTTTTTATGAAAAGTGAGAAGTGATAAGAAAAATCTATCACATGGCTTTGCGGAAATCCAAGTAGTGGTAGGGGTTGAGGGGTACTTACACGAGTAGGTACCCCATTTTGTACCCCATTTTTAAGTATAGAAGGGCCTTAATTGATATTAGTAATCTCAGATAGCACTTTCATTGCTTTCTTTTCATTTTCTTCAAACGAATGAGCGTATGTCTTCATGACTGTTTGCGGTGTATCGCCAATAATCTTAGCAATGCTGGTAACGGGTACATTATTCGATATCAGTATCGTTACAAATGTATGTCGCAAACCATGAGGAGTAATTCTTTTTAAATCGTAATGTTCGGTAACTTGATCCAAAACGATGGATGCTTCGTTTTGGTTTATCGGATTACAATTACGAGAAATAAATACATAATCACTTTCAACATGTTTCATGCCAAAAGTTAACTTTCTTTCTTTGCACCATACTTTGTATTTCTCAAATTGTGATGCCAAAAAATCAGTAATGTCAATAGTACGAATACTATTATCTGTTTTAGTCGACCGTTCACCAAAATGATCCCGCGTATGGTTAATGGAAAGCTTTTTGTTTTGCAAGTCGATTTCTGACCAACGTAATGCACAAGCTTCACCTCTACGCATACCGGTACTGGCTAGTAGCAGTATGAGCATATATCTTGTCAAACTAAACTCACGTTTAACACAACTTAAAAGTTTTTGTAATTCTTGTACAGTCAAATAATTACCTTCGAGTTCATTAGCATTTTGTTTAGCTACTTTTGGTAAATCAGCTTTTGACATCTTGTTACGCTGTATAACTTCTTCATCGACAGCTGCATTAATAGCACCCATAAAGAAACCATGATACAACTCAATGCTTTTCGCAGACTTGCCCATGTTCGTCAGTTGATCAACGAATTCTTTCTCATATATCCCACGGGTTAACTTGGACATTTTATATTTACCTAGTAGCGGCTTGATATATAGGTTAGTGATTCTTTGGTAATTAGCTGCAGTGGACACTTTCCACTTTGCTTGTTGGCGATCAAGATATACGTCCATCCATTGCTCAACAGTAATTTGTTCATTAAGAGCAATTTTCTCTCCACCATTTAATATAGTCGATTTAATTTTAGTTAATGCTCGTTCAGCTTCAACATCTGAATTAAATCCTTGTTTAGATTTTTCTCGCCTTTTTCCTACGTGATCGTAATATTTATATCTATACGCATACTTTTTCTTTTTATCACTATCTTGATACCAATAAATATTTTCTTTTCTAGTCTTTTGTAGTTTCTGTCTTGCCATATCTAAGTTCCTCCTTAACGACGGACAGGTACGTTTTGGAATAGGAACAATAGAAATCTTCATTCATATTGACTATAGTACTAGATATTATTGACTATAAATATAGAAATTATTACTATAAATCCAACATAATGATAAAAAAGTTATTGAAAATTATCATACTATTAAATATACTTGAAAAGTAAAAGTATGGTACAATAAAACTAAATAAGAACGCACGTTCGTAAAAACCGAGGAGATGTTCACTATGTCGAATAAAGAAGCTTCAGTCAAGCCTGGTAACCCCAAAATTAAAATTAATATTGCGGACTTAATAAGACGGTTAGACATCTACCAAAAAAATGCTGAACGCTAGTCGCTATTCAAACTCCTTTGGAACTTAATAAACTTAATAGCCTGTTCAATTTCTTCGTCTGTAGCTGGGATATCGTCGTCAATTACTAGTTCGTAATTTGCCTTCAATTCTTCTACAGATATTTTTTTGCGCGCTTCTTCCATGAACTCTAACTCATTCCTAGTGAATCCCGTAGAAAAGATCAACGTATCTAAATCTATATCAAATCGTTCACTTAATTTAATCAACTTTTCAACCTCAGGAAAACCTTTGCCACGTTCATATTTTGAGATTGCAGTCTGATCAACTCCTATAATCTCAGCTAGTTCTGTTTGAGTCATTTTATGTTTTTCACGTA
The DNA here is from genome assembly GCF_059759115.1 of Rummeliibacillus sp. GQ308. Lineage (NCBI taxonomy): Bacteria > Bacillati > Bacillota > Bacilli > Caryophanales > Caryophanaceae > Rummeliibacillus > Rummeliibacillus sp. GQ308. Next base: position 1,380,125 of record NZ_JCAXDQ010000001.1, read on the forward strand.
GTTTCTTCAGAATTTCATGGAAGCGAATTTCTTTAGACACTTATTTCACCTCCTATCTTAACAGTATGCCCAGGTAGGCCTAACTTAAATATTACTACAGTTCATAAAAATCATAAAGAATTATAAAATATATGTGCTAAAGTGTTGACATATGACTTCAACTCCTATATATTCAAATTATACAAGATGACTTCAAGTCATATGGAGGTGACAAAGTTGGAAGTGTCGCAAGTATTAACACCGAATACAAACCTTATTTTAGCACGAGAGAAAATGAACATGACCCAAGAAGAAGTTGCAATCAAAATAGGTGTTGACCAATCTTCAATTTCTAAATATGAAAGAGGTTTGTGTTTGCCATCAGCTCCTCGAATGAAATTACTTGCCGATTTGTACGGTGAATCAATTTTATGGCTCTTTTTTTAAACTAAAGTATGACTTTAAGTCATTAAAAATTTTAAATTTAATTATGACTTTAAGTCATAATATAAGTAAAGCTGGATAGCATACAGAGGGAGGAAGGAAATATGAATAGTTTAGTAATCACGAATAACCAACAGGTAGTAACAACTTCTTTATCTGTTGCAGAAACATTTGGTAAACAACACCGGCATGTACTTGAATCTATTGATGACCTGATAACAGGGGTTGCCGAAAAGTCGGCAGACCTATTTCAAGAAGATGTCTATGAGCATCCCCAAAATAAACAGCAGTACCGAATGTATTATATGAATCGCGATGGTTTCACTTTGTTGGCAATGGGCTTCACTGGAAAAGAAGCATTGCAATTCAAATTAAAATACATCGAAGCTTTCAATAGCATGGAGCAACAATTAACCAAACCAATAAACAATTTAGAACTGGCTCTTCAAGCGGCTTTGCAACATGAACAGGATATCAAGAATTTGAAAAGTGATATAGGCGAGCTAAAAGAGACTATGCGAATCGATAGCGATCAAGAATACACCATTCGCAAATCAGGCCAAGCAAAAGCGTTAGAGGCAATGGGCGGTATCGAATCGTCAGCTTATAGACGAATAGGAAGAAAAGTATTTCAAGCTTTCTGGCGAGATTTTAAAAAGTATTTCAAAATCGCTCGTTATACAGGATTACCAAGATTGAAATTTGCTGAAGCATTACGTTTCATTGAAACGTGGAGACCAGAAACCGCTTTACAAATGGAAATCGATGATTGCAACAAATACAAACAGCTTGAACTTGTTGAAGGTGGTGTCATGGAAGTTGCAAATCCAACAATCTGAAAGTTCAGTCATTAAAGCGCTTTTTGAGATGAGCGGTATTACCGAGGAGAAAATCGAACAAGAATTTCAAACTCTAGTCCGTGAAGCTTCAAGACCAGTATTTCTCTTTTGGGATATCAATCAAATGTCGGAGGCCCTGCCATTCGAAAAGAGCTTTTTAGAAGAATATATACTTACGGATCCGCGTGTTAAACAATATCAACGGCAACGTGGACCGCGTGGTAAAAGAGTATGGCTTTATGAACCGTCATTGGCAGCTATTAAAGAAATCATCATGAACGAGTGGGATTAAAAATAAACAAAACGACGGACAGGTACGTTTTGGAAACTTAGAAAGAGAAGGTGCATTTATATGTATGATCGCCTAGATGTGTTGTTTATCGTGCTGTTTGCAGTAGTTGTAACTGCCATTCTTACATCCTTGATTTTTTCGTACAGACAAGAGTGTAGACAAAAATAGCCGGCTAACTTAAGGGGTTAGCCAGCTACGTGATAAATCAACTGTACATTCAGTTTAACACGACAGGGTAGCTCCTGTCACGAAGTACTTAATACATAGGAGTTATTAAGTGTTTCGTGATGCGAGTTAATAGCATCAAATTAAATAGAAAGGAGCGATTAGTTTGGTAAAGCAGCTAACGAATGGGATTTTAGATTACTCTCATAATCCTAATTTGGCGATTCAGTTTTTATTCTCGCGTAGCCTGCATGATGCAGTAGTCGAGATGACCGCATATGAATTGGAGAATTTCTTTGACAGTAATTTTTACCTGTTTGATGAATACACACCGTCACATGAAATTGCTGAACTAGCTATGGATGAATTGGAGCCTCAACATTTCCAAACGTTGATGAAGAAGAACAGTAATAAAACCGTATACACCATGCTAGTAGAGGAAGGTTTTATTAACACAATTGAACGCGTAACTGCACTGAGTATTGAATATCCAACAAAGTAAGGAGGATTCATCGTGTTAGAAAATCCAATGGTTAATGGACAAGGCTTTCAAGAAACGTACGCTTCGCCAGTAGGACGTTGTGAAGAATGTAGCGATTCAGTTTTTCAAGGTTACGAAGGAGTCCTTTTTCAAGATAAACTCTTTTGTTGCACATCATGCCTGGAAAACCATCTCAAAAAGAGTGGAGCCATCCAAGAAATATAAAAAAGACCACTCGCACAAGTGGTCCTTAAACAAACATATTTTCAGTTATCTTATCACAAATAAGGAGGAACTTTCAATGAACGACTTATCACAACAATACCAATACCAACAAGCATTTCCAAGTCAAAGTCAGGGGCATGGCGTACCAGCGCAAGCTAGTATTTCTCGTGAAATGGAAGAAGTCAAAGGACAAATTTTCATGGCGAAGCAGTTTCCTCGTAACACGTTTCAATCTGAACAACGAATCCTAGACAACTGCAAACGGCCTGCATTAGCAAATGTTGCGATGTATCAGTACCCACGCGGCGGTACGAAAGTGACCGGACCATCTATTCGATTGGCAGAAGTTCTCGCACAAAATTGGGGAAACCTTTCATTCGGAATTAAAGAGCTTGAACAACGTGAAGGTGAATCAGTAGCAATGGCATATGCCTGGGATCTTGAAACAAATGTCCGACAAGAAAAAGTATTTACGGTGAAACATTCGTTCAAATCAAAAGGTAAGCTCAAGAAATTAGAAGATCCTCGGGATATTTACGAGCGGGTAGCTAGCGATGGTTCGCGACGATTAAGAGCCTGCATTCTAGGAATTATTCCAGGAGACATAGTTGATAAGGCGGTAGAAGAATGTGAACGGACACTAGCAGGGCAAAATAGCAAACCTTTAAAAGAACGTATAGCAAGCGCGCTAGGTGCTTTCAAGGAACAGCATCGAGTTACACAACCAATGATTGAAGAACGTTTTGGGTACAATGCTGAGGCATTTACAGAACGTGATTACCTTGACTTAATTAAGATTTTCAACTCGCTAAGAGATGGTATGTCTAAAGTAGAAGATTGGTTTGATAAAAGCACTGGTAAAAAAGAGTCGAGTGGCTTAGCTAACGCCTTTTCAGAAACGAAAAGAGAAGAAGCACCAAATCCTGAACCAAAGGTAGAGGAGATCCCAAAAGATGACGATGAAATTAGCTTTGAACAGTGAGAATTACCACTCACAGGAGGCGAACCGAGAGTATTTCTCGGTTTCCCAATTCAAAAGCATGATGCAATGCGAAGCTGCAGAAATGGCGAAATTAAACGGCGAGTATATCGAACCTTATTCTAATGCATTAACGGTTGGTTCTTACACTCATGCGGCATTTGAGAGTGATGCAGCATTCAATAACTTTTGTGAGCAAGAACATGATGCCATATTTAAAAACCGCGGTGGAAAATATGCCGATTTTGAACAAGCAGATCGAATGATTGAAACATTGAAAAATGATGAATTTGCTATGTTCGCTTTATCAGGTGAGAAAGAACGAATTTTCACAGGCCATTTATTCGGTGCTGATTGGAAAGTGAAAATTGACAACATCAATTTGCAACAAGGCTTCTTTAGTGACTTGAAGACTACACAGAGCCTTTCTAAGAGATTTTGGAGTGACAAGTATCAGAAGTACGTCTCGTTCGTTGAATCCTTTGACTACGTGCTACAGATGGCTATTTACAGAGAAATCATTAAGCAATCAACAGGTTATGAACTAACTCCTTATATTGTGGCAGTAACGAAGGAGAGCCCTCCTGACAAGGCAATTCTTCACTTTGATGAAAGTCGCTTCAATTTTGAACTTGAGTATGTCGAAACATATCTACCAAGCATGCTTAAAACGAAGCAAGGTCTAGCCACTCCTATTAGATGTGAAAAGTGTGCATATTGCAGAACCACAAAAAAGTTATCAAGCACTTATGAGATTGGATTTTTGTTAGATGAATAATCAAACAAAAGTGTGCTTGCCTGCATGGATCTTTGAACAAGCTAAGGGCGATAAAGACGAAATTAAAAGGCTGGTAATCGAATATATGGAGCGCTACGAAGGTTATCAGGTGATTAAGGTCAAAAATAGGTTGGCGATTTGTGAAACCACTAGATTTTAAGGAGGAAGGACCATGAATTTAATAGAATCGATTGTCCATGCAATTGCTAGAGCAAATCAAAAAGTAGAAACAATAAAAGCGTTACGTCTTGAACTAGATTATCACCTTTCTTGGTTACATGAATACATGGAACAAGGTGACCAGAAATATATCAAACTTACAAAAGAACGGTTAAGCGAGATACATCATGAACTGGCACAACTAAAAGTTTTTTAAAGGAGGGGAGGTACGATATGAACCAAGATACTCAAAATATTCTACGGAAAAGTCGTAAACAACGTGCCTTCACACAAGTTGATAATGAAATTACGAATAACGAGAATCTTTCATGGCAAGCAAAAGGTTTAATGCTGTATCTGCTTAGCAAACCAGATGATTGGAAGTTTTATGAAACCGATATTGTAAAGCGGGCTAAAAATGGCCCGGATTCAGTGAAGTCTATCATTAAGGAATTGTTAGAAGTAGGTTACCTAATACGAGGTGAGAGGATTAGGGACGACAGGGGACATCTTAAAGGCTATAACTATACAGTTGAACCATATTTACATGATTCCTATGACGGAAAATCCTACGTAGGAAAATCCAATGTAGGAAAACCCTATGTAGGAATTCCCTACGTAGGAGAATCCATTAATAGTAATACTAACTATAGTAATACTGATTCTTTAAATAATATTAACTTAAATAATACTAACAACATCCTCCTCAGCAATGAAGAAACTACAGCCACAACGAATATACAAAACCCAGGAGAAGGGTTGAGGATAGATCCTATTTTTGGAGACTTAATAAAAGTCTATGAAAAAAACTTTGGCCTCATCAGATCTATGGAACAAGAAGAGATAAATTACTTGTACCAAGAATATCCAACAGAACTAATCTACGAAGCTTTGAAAATGACAGCTCTTAAGCGCGATGTGAAAAGCCCATCGATTTATATGGGGAAAATCTTAAGAAACTGGAATTACGAAAATATATCAGACTTGCGAACTTTGGAACTTTATCGCAAAAGGGGTGGGAAGAGTGCAACCAATAAACAAAGCTCTGGAAGAGATGATGGAAAAGAATCCAGAATTCAAGCAACGAATGAACGACGTGCAAAGTTATTACAAGGAGAATCCAATCGAACAGATTAACGAACCGAGTGATAAATGCCCATTCCAAATGTGTGATGGATCAGGCTTTATTTGGTGGAAAGATTGGAGCCGAATGGGACAACCGTACGATTTAGAAAACCCATCTGAATGGCAATCACTATGTAAGTGTTATGAACAGCGGCAAAAAGCGTTAGAACTTAAAAAGAAACTTGCTACTGCCGGCATTCCAAAACTCTTTGAAGATGCTCACCTGAATAATTTTAATTGCGGTGTTTATACAACTGAGCAACATAAACAAATCGGCAAGGTTAATCGTTTAGCTGCCGTTAATTACATTAAGAACTTTGAAGAGATGAAAAATGCAGGAAAGGGCTTATACATTTATTCAAGCATTAAAGGCTCTGGAAAAACACGCTTAGCAATTAGCATAGCAAATGATCTTGTTCATCAAATAGGCGTTAATGTAGCGGTAGTAAAAGCAGTTAACATGTCAAAAGAGGTCCGCAAAACGTATAGCCAAGGAAGCAATATGAATGATTTAGATGTAATCTCAGCATTTCAAAAAGTTGATGTGCTTGTTATTGATGACTTAGCTGCGGAAAAACCTTCCGAATTTGTTGAGGAACTGCTTTATACCATTTTTGATTATCGCATAGAACAAAAACTACCAACGATAATCACTTCAAACCTGACAATCGAAGAATTTGGGACACAGCAATACAAATCCAAAGATGGGCAAGTCAAGAGTTATGCAGAAGGTGACGACAGTCGCGTGGGAAGCCGGTTGAAAAAGTTATGTATGGAATTATTCATGCCAGAAGAATCGGTTCGTGATCGTGAAAGTGAATACGAAAACAATAAATTAGAACAATTACTTTTTAAGGAGGACGAATAATGACTGAAAAAACGAAGTATACCCCAAAAATCGGGTTAATCGGTGGACAAATGCTATTTGAAAAAATGACTAATAAGGTTAATGACAAAGATTATGCTCAACAGAAAGCTTGGATGTGGATTCAAATGGTGAATGACAGAAAAAACCCAACTCGTTGGCTAAAACCAAATAGCAAAGGGACAAAAGTTAATTTCGATTATATTCATTCACAGGAGGAATATGAAAAAGCTTTGAATCAAGTTGAACCATTTTTAAAAGAGATTAACCGTATCCATGGGCTCGATTACAAACTAAGTCGAGGTGATGAATAATGAACCCAACATTCATCGGCTTCAATCAAGCTCCATACGCACTCATTTTCTGGCTAAATGAAGAAAGTGAAATGGCATCAAAAACAGTGTGCTACAACGAACAGGATGTTCAAGATATGCTAGCAAAGCATAATGCTCCAGCTGGTTTATACAGTGAGTTCAGTGACTATATCCTTGAATATCACGAAAGTGTCGGCAGAAAAGCTATATGTTAAATCACATAAAGCGTGAAATCCTGATGGCTGAGCTGAAGAAAAGAGGGGTCCATCGAATCGGTGGACTAGCCCTCATTTCCGTTGAATATCGTATACTTCGTTCCGTATTGGCTATCAGACGGGTATTAGATCAATAGGAGGTGGTGCTTGTGACAAACGAATTCCTCAACCTATGTGCTCTTATTGTAGCTATAATCGGATTCAGCCTAATGATTAAAATGGAAATCCACAGCTTTATGAAATGGAAAAAATACGAAAAGTTTAAACGTAATAAGTAAACAAGGGCGGTGAAAGAAATGAAAGTCGTCAGCATTAACAAAAATCAAAGCTATCAATCACTCTCTGAAATTTATCGAAACTATAATTCTGTCAGTCCTCAAATAGAGTTTGAGGGTCGTTTATATAAATATATTAAAACTTCTAAGAGATTATTCCTAACAATCATTTATTACTGTCCAGAAGAACAGCACATTCTAGCAATCTCTTTTAAATACAGCAAGTCAGTATTTAATGTCCAAGGGATTTATTGCACCCAGGAGGCGCTTAACAATGTTGTGTCCGCGCTGTAATAGGCCTTTGAAATCCAAGAAGTCAATCAAGCAAGGAATTGGACCGGTGTGTAAGAAAAAACAAGCATATGAAGAGTTCTTAAAAAATCAAATGACCATATTTGAGGTGCTTGATGATGGAAGTTATAACGACACTTTACAAGACTGTCGATAGAGAACGTCGAATTGTTTGTGGCCATTTCAACAAAGAAGAAATTAATACATTCAAACAAGCGGGATGGCGCAAGGATGCCCCACAAGTCAATGGAAACGGCATACCGGTGGAATTGAAGAGAAATACACGTTAAGAAGGAGGCTTTAAAGTGGAAGGTGTTTGTATAGATCCAGGAGCATCAACAAATCTAAAAGAAGGCGAACGATATTTTCTGTTTGAACATGGTCCAAATCACTTTTATGCTAGCAGATTCAACCATAAATGTTCACATTTTGGAGGTTTGAAAGAAAGCTATTCAATATTTTGATAGGACAAGCTGTAAGTGATTGGCCGTCAGAGCCTCCTTGTATTAAGGTGTCATTAGACAGTTCAAAAGTTTATAAAGCTAATATGAGATGGCGCAAAGAAGCATACAAGGACAAGCCGATAGGTATCTATTATATACGTCCAAAGGAGACACATTGCTGGTTTTACATGGATTCACAAATGAAAAGACCAGGTGGTTGTTTTCCTCTACATTGGTTTGATGGATTCCAAGAGCATGATCCTGAAATTCCACAAGAGACAATAGAGCTACCGAAAAATGAATGGGAGCAAATGCGGCTTTTTTAAAATACGTAAGTGTAAAGAAATGAGGTTAATATATGGAACTCAATAAAATTATACAAGGCCATTGTTATGATGTTTTAAAAACCTTGCCCTCACAAGTGGTTAACACAATAGTTACTAGTCCACCTTATTGGGGATTACGAGACTATGGAGTAGATGGCCAAATTGGCTTAGAGGAATCCGTTGATGAATATGTAAAAGCTCTAGTTGAGGTATTTCGCGAATGCAAAAGAGTTTTAAAAGACGACGGAACGCTTTGGGTCAATCTAGGAGATGCATACGCAGGAAGTGGTAAAGGTGCATGGTCTCAAAAAATGAAGCAATACCATAGTTATGTTCCGGATCCTGATAGTCCACAAACTAAGATGAACAATATACCAAATGGATTAAAACCTAAAGATTTAATGGGTTTGCCTTGGAGAGTGGCATTTGCTTTACAAGCGGATGGATGGTACTTGCGACAGGACATTGTGTGGAACAAGCCAAATGCTATGCCTGAAAGTGTTACTGATCGGCCAACTAAAGCTCATGAATATTTGTTTTTATTAAGTAAAAAACCGAAGTATTTTTACGATCATGAATCAATAAAAGAACCAGCAGTTTACGGAACTCTTGATGTAAGGGGATCAGATGGAGGTATGGGCCCTCAACAGAAGGCTAAAAGAACTGATAAGCCAAGAGGTTCTTTTGTAGGGAAATATGGTCCAGAAGCATTTAGAGCCATTCGCGATAAAAGGAATAAAAGGTCAGTATGGACTGTAGCAACAAAGCCATTAAAAGAAGCACACTTTGCAACGTTCCCAGAGGAATTAATTGAACCGTGTATCTTAGCAGGATGTCCAGCTGATGGCGTTGTAATGGACCCATTCTTTGGTTCAGGTACTACAGGGTTGGTAGCATTGAAACATTCTCGGAATTTTATCGGTATTGAACTTAATAAAAATTACATTGAAATTGCTAAAAAAAGATTAAGTAAAGTACAGCTGGAGCTTATTCACGACTTAAGCTGCTAATAATTCAATACGTGGAATGGAGAAATAAGGATATAAAGGTTCGCAAGATTTTGAAATTAGGAAGCGAGGTAAGGGCATTGTCAGTGTTTGAATTAATGATTGTAACTATTACCGTTGCAGAGATGTGTCTAGCTATCAAGATGGCAATGGAGGCGTAAAGCAAATGAATGATGAAAGTATATGCCTTTGTGCACGGTGTAACCGGCCTTTAAAATCCAAGCGATCCATAAAGTTTGGTATTGGTCCAACTTGTCGGGTACGAAAAGCAGAGGAGGACTTTTTGAAGAACCAAGTAACAATTTTCGATATTCTAGGCGGTGAAAATGATGTCATTAGCGGAACAAATAGCGCAGCTTGCTCCTAAGATGCCAATTGAGGTACTACAAGATGTGGACAAGCGTATTGCAGATTATCTAGCAAGCGGTGGAAAACCGGAAGGGCCGTACATTGAGCAGCAATTAAGATACATGAGAAATGTCGCACGTGTATTAGAGCAAAAATAAAAAAGGAGGAGGTGATTAGATGGCTTGGGGAAGAGATGCTGGAAGAAAGATTCTTCGTGGCTATACAGCAATGGACTTACAAAAAAGGATTAATGACTATGAAACTCGCGGGTGGAAGCAAATTAGCAAGATCCAAACTGAAAATAAAAACGGTGGCGCTTATGCGGTACTAATGGAATTGAACAAAAGAAAACACGCTTGAAACAAGTTCAAGCGTGCAAGAGCCTATTAGGAGCAGACGGTTAGGAGACCGTCCACCTTTATTATTATCGATCGGATATTAATTATACGATTAAAAATTCATAAAGATTCGTTTATTATAAAAATCATCAGAGCGGAGGCGTAATATGGTCAAAAACATTCAACAAGATTCCGGTATGATTGTCGAAATTGATTTACATGATAATGCTGTATATGTAGTTGCTGGGGGACAAATAATCCAAGTAGATTCACCACCAAGTGGTTATGGAAAGCAGGAGATTAGTTGGTATAAAGGTGAGCCGACACACTCGGAAATTAAATATACGCAGAAGTTTTAAAAGCATCGTTGTAGGATATTGAAATAAAAGGGAGTTCCATCAAAAATGTTGGTAACTCCCTCTTCAAATTATCTGATGCTGCCACTACGAACGATTTTAACATCTACTTTCGCTTCTATTTTAATGTCTTTATATATTTCCTTCCATTTACCCTTTCGCCATAAATTCGGATGATAGGCTCGGATTTCTTCACCTATTCCTAATACATCAGAAGAAGCTTCTTGGATTCTTTTTAGCATTCTCGCTATATCTTTCTCAACTCTGCCTTCAATAAACTTCTCTAATTCAATTCTTCTCTGCTTACGATCTAAATGGTCTGGCGGATATTCCGTCATTACAATAGGCATGTAAATATTATATTTTACCTTTATGGTATTTCCTTCCTGCGTAACTTTCATATTTTTCTTAAATTTAATAGCATTAAAGCCAACCGATACATTTTTTCCGTCTTTTCGCATCAAATAGGCTAACTCAACACTATCTGATTTTCCATACCCTATTAATGTCGCAAAAGTGGATTCTCTTAGGGTAAGATGTTCGCCCGTATAACTTTTTTCATTAAACAAAGCTAATCCTTCCGCTTGTGGAAGTTTATTATCTCCATTAATTTTTAAGTATGGTAGGGCAAGGTCTCTTCCCTCGCTAAACATCAGGTTAGCAGCATTCTCCAAATCTGTTTTTGGGAATATTGAAGCTGTCTCAAAACTTCTTACAAAATCTAAATAGTACTCTCCAATCTCTTTTGGTATGGATTCTTTTAATTCTAAAAAGCTTCTCGATGTTCCTTCTGTAACAACAAGCTTAGCTGTCATTGGACTCGTTGCAAAACGATAATATATATCTAATATAGAATATAGATCATCCTTAGCAGTGTCACCACTAACTAAAATAGTAGTCAATTCAGCCATATCCATTGTTTGCTCGGTTTTTTTATTGGCATTAATCCGTACTTCTTTTGGTGTTTTCCCCTGACCCTCAAGAACTATATATTTTGTTGGGTCATCTCCCGAGCTAGGGTATGCATAGTAAGCTTTATAATCTCCCGGATGACCATTTAAGCCCATTACAGAAATAACAGAGAGGTCTTTGTACAACCGTTGATCCCAACATCCGCTAAGGAAAAAAGCGCTTATAAGAAGAAAAACAGTCACTTTGCGCATATAGTTTCTCTCCTTCATAAATATTTCATTATAAATAACTCTTATTTTTCAGTATGTAACAAATTACAAAATTTCAAACAAAGAACAGTCATTGGATTTTGAGATGGAGTATATATTGAAAAATACATTGAAATATTTATGCAAAATAATTTCAAATATGCTAAAATATTCTTAGTTTAATAACTTGCTTATTGGAACAACCGGGAGCATCGAATTTACGCAATTATGCGTTTATTTGGTGCTCCCTTTTTATTTGCTAAAAAGGGGATGTGGGTATGAATGGTGTTCAAATAAAATGGGTGTCACGTGCTCCAGAAGAAGAGATAAAGAGAAAAGGTACAAATAGTCACAAAGAGAGAAAAGCACAGCTTACGCAAAGAGATATAGAAGAATTGATGGGTGTTCATAGACCACGATATAGAAAAAGTGGCGGAGCTTTTAAACAGAGATAGAGATAAAAGGGGAAATGAAGAATGAATCCTTATCAATTAGATAAATTGTTGTCTGATTATCATTGGATGGTTTCAACAATTAGGGAATTAAAAAATGAACTTCAAGAAATAGCAGCATCTACAGCACAATATGGAATTGAAGCATCAATGCCAAAAGCAAACAATGTGAGTGATCCAATCTTTAATGAGTATTTACGAAGAGAAAAGCACATTAAACGCATTAAGAAATACGAACAAAATATAAGTATTGTTCAAAGTCTAGTGGATAAAATTCAAGGTGATAGAGAAGCGGAAGTGCTGTTTTGGATTTTAGAAGGTCGTTCTATGCGTTGGATAGGTAAGCATATGGGATTAAGCCATGTTGCTATAGCAAATATCAAGGTTTCCATTATCGAAAAAATGTTAGAAGAAGACACTGCAGCTTAGTATACATCTACCCAGTTACCAAACTTACCAAACTTACCAAACTTACCACTCTTAACAATGTAGACCGAGAATCAATTTAGAAATACACTGGAAGGCAGGTACCGGGGAGGCAGATTCCCCGGTCGTCCGAATACCTTCGGTATATGATTAGCATTTTAAAAGAGTCATAAAAGGGTTAATAAAACCGACCAACCAACCAACTCAAGAAGACAATTGGCGTTGGTTATATTCCGCTAAAAAGGAATACGTCTGATATAAGCGAATAATACGGAGCATCAAATAATTAAATGCAGGCTACTGGACTAGGTATTATAGGCTCGGCTGTATTGTTCGTTTATATGAGATGCAAAATCAAAATGATGATGTATATCTCAACATGAATTGAAAACCCCTTATAGAAAGGCTATCGAATTACACGGTAGCCTTTTTCATTATCACGAGACAGTGGCGGAATAGTAGACGCTACAACGTAGATTAATCGTATAGAGGAATTATCGTCGTTTATAGGTACCAGTAACAAGAACCTGAACGAGGCGAAAGTACGCGCAATGTAAAAACGCCAATTTTATAACCGCAACATAAGAGGAGTAATCTTGTGAACCCAATGCAGGCGCCAGTAACGTATTTTTAGCTAAGATATGTAAATCCTCTATAGCGGTATAAACGGTTAGGATTAGTCATACAAGGTGCAAATCCTTGTCTGTCTCACTTTTATCTACTACTTTGCAAAAGGCTATCATACCTAGGATGGTAGCCTTTTTTTATTTTGATTAAATTAAGCAATTAGCATAATGAGGTGATAAAACAAAAATGAATTATCCAGGAGGTGGTGTGAATGAGTGGCTGAGAAATATGAACTCGCCAAAGTCGATTATGATAATGGCATGAAGTATAAGGATATTGCTACAAAATATGATGTCACGATTAATACAGTGAAGTCATGGAAAACGCGAAAATGGAACAAAATAGATGATGAAGCGGACGAAAAAAGTGTGCACACAAAACAAAGAGGTGTGCATACAAAAAACAAAGCAAGTCCTAACAAAAAGAAAGTCACTGAACCAGTTGAAATCTCACTTAATGATAATGGTGAATTAACCGATAAGCAGTGGCTTTTTTGTGTGTACTATACCAAGTATCTGAATGCTACGAAAGCTTATCAGATGGCGTATGAGGTGGACTATGCAACTGCAAGCTCTATCTCTTATCGTCTGATGGCTAAAGATGGGATAAAAAAGACAATCCAAGAATTGAAGCGCCAAAGAGCAGAGGGCATCATGCTTGATAAAAACGATGTCCTTCAAAAGTATATGGATATCGCTTTCGCTGATATTGGTGATTATGTGGAAAGTAGTAATAGTGGTTATTCAGTTGCAATAAAGCCATTATCGGAAGTTGATACTTCAATCATTAGTGAAGTAAGCAATACAGAAAATGGTGTGAAGATAAAGGTTGCTGACAAAATGAAAGCATTAGACTTTTTAGCCAAATATACGGATTTACTTAATGAAAATGAGAAGCAAAGGTTGCAGGAAGAAAAGCTAAAAGCTGACATCGCTAAAGTTCATTCAGAAACGAAAGGCGATTCAACGAAAACTATCCAAACCATAGATATGAGTAGTCTAACGACAGAGGAGTTGAGAGCAATTGCCAACTCTAAGCGATGAAAAGATGGATGCCTTAATTACAGAAGCCAACAAAGAGCTTGCTAAGCGTAATTATCGTGATTACGTTGAATATGTTCACAATGGCCATTACACACATTTCAGGCACACTGAATTAATATGTGAGACTTTGCAGCGGATAGCAGATGGGGAACAACTTTCAATCCTTATTGAAATGCCACCACGGCATGGTAAATCGATGACTGTAACAGAATCATTCCCTTCTTACTATTTAGGGCGTAATCCTGATAAGCGCGTCATTGCAGCTGCTTACTCAGATGGTTTAGCTACTAAGTTTGGGCGTTTAAACCGAAACAAATTCAATGAGTTTGCACCTGAACTATTTAACATTCAACTTTCACTAGCGAATGCTGCTACAAAAGACTGGGGTGTTGAAGATAAACGAGGCGGCATGATTGCAACCGGGATTGGTGGTTCAATTACTGGTCAAGGTGCGGATCTAATGATTATCGATGACCCTATTAAGAATGCTAAAGAAGCAGGTTCACAAACCATTCGAGATAATATCTGGGATGAATGGGAGTCAACGCTTTCTACGCGTTTGCATGACGGTGCTTCAGTAATTGTCATTATGACGAGATGGCATGAGGATGACTTAATTGGACGTTTGCTAAAGCGTACTTCTCGTAAGTGGATTCGTTTACGTTTGCCAGCTATAGCGGAAGATGCTGACGACTTACTCGGTCGAGAAGAAGGACAAGCACTTTGTCCGGAACTTGGCTATGACGAAGAATGGGCGGAAAGTAAAAAGATTGAGGTTGGTTCACGAACCTGGGCTTCTCTTTATCAGCAAAGACCAACTCCAGCAGGCGGTGCAATTTTCAAACGTGAGTGGATTAAATTCTATGTACGTGATAAAGCGATGCACCATGATCTTGGTTTAAGTGATGATGTTGCAATTTTACCTATTCACTGGGATAAACAAGCGCAATCATGGGACTGTACATTCAAAGAATCTGATTCAAGTGACTTTGTTGCTGGTCAAGTATGGGGCAAGAAGCAGGCGAATTTTTATTTTCTAGATCAAACGCACAAACGGATGGGTTTTGTAGACACAATGAAAGCTATTCGTGCTACCTCTGATAAGTGGCCAAAAGCAAGGAGTAAATACATCGAGGATAAGGCGAATGGCACTGCAATCATTGAAATGCTACAAGACGAGATAAGCGGGATTATTCCTGTTGAACCTGATGGAGGTAAGGAAGCACGTGCAAATGCAGTGTCTCCGCTTTTTGAAGCGGGAAATGTGTATTTACCACATCCATCAATGGCTCCTTGGGTGGAAGACTTTATCGAGGAATTAGTTAGCTTCCCGAATGCTGCTCATGACGATATGGTCGACTCTTGTACACAGGCATTAAACCAAATGTACAGCGGTTCTTCAAATCTATTAGATAGATATAAAAACATGATGTAAGGAAGGTGATTAAATGACAACGGTCTTAGAAAGAGCGAAAGAATTAGTTAATGATAGTGCATATCGTGAGGATTTTTTGCAAGGCGGAGGGAAGAATGGCCAACGCGACAAACTGAGAGCACAACAGCCAAGTTTGCGTCAAATATTGACTGATGAAGATATCTCTTCTCTTTATGCTACTAATAGCATTATCCAGAATATTATTGATATCCCTGCTGAAGATATGACGCGAAACTGGTTTACGTTACGTTGTTCGGATGACAAGATTGCTCAAAAAGTAATGGCTAAACTAGCCGATTTGAAAGCTAAAAAGGCGTTTAAGCAAATGAGACAATACGAACGGTTACGTGGTGACGGTTTTATAAGCTTGGGCGTTACGCAAAATAACCCTTTTACTCTTTATAATCCATTAGATGAAAAGAATCTTAAATCAATTGACTATATTCATCCATTTAGTTCAATGAAAGTTGCTGAGTTCTTAATGAACGATGATGTGTTCAGTATAGATTATGGAAAGTTAGAGGCTGTTCGAATTGATAGAACATCGAGAAATGGCCAAGTACAAGTTGAAATGGGTCAATCTGAAGTTCATATATCTAGGCTGCTCCATGATCAAACAAGAAGGCTTGAAGAAGACGAAAAAGGTCAATCGTTACTTGAACCTATGTATGACATCATTAAAGTTTTCGATACTTCTGTATGGTCTGTAGGTCAAATTCTTTATGACTTTACAATGAAAGTCTATAAATCAAAAGATATTGAAGGCATGGAAGCTAAAGATAAACAACAATTATCCATGATTATGGACTTTTTATTCCGTACCGAAGCATTGGCATTAATTGCTGAAGGTGAAGAACTATCAAAACAATCAACTAATGTAAGTGGCATCGATAAACTTCTTGATTTCAATTGGGACTTGTTAGCGAGTGCTACAAGAATGCCTAAGACAGTGTTAAAAGGACAAGAAGCAGGGACGATTACTGGTGCTCAATATGACGTGATGAATTACTACGCTCGTATTGCCGCTGGACAAGAAAATGAATTGACGCCCCTAGCTGAAAGGCTGATCCGTTTAACCATGCAGTCAGAAGAGATGGGGAGAATAGATCCAGATTCAATCGAGTGGGAAGTTAAATGGAATCCTTTATGGCAAGTTGATAGCAAAACAGATGCAGAGATTCGCAAATTGATAGCTGAAACTGATGAGAAATACATTGCGAATGGTGTTTTAACAGTTGATGAAGTGCGTTCTGCTCGTTTTGGCCAGTTTGGTTTAACAGACGAATTGAAATTCAGTGGTGATAGTGCTGACTGGGAAGGCATTGCGAATTCAGTTTATGAGGGATATCAAAATGACAAAGCGTAGAATACCGCCTACACGTTTTCCTGATGCAGTAGCTGCTACTTATCAACGCAGGTTGCTCCAATTAGTTAAAGAAATGCACAAAATTACGTTACATGAGTTTGATAAGGGTATTAAACCGCAAATAGTGGCCTATCAAGCTGATGCAAATGAACTCACAGCTTTGCAAAGGCTGCTTGATCTAATCAAAGCTATGACTTTGAACATTTTTAATGATTCGACGCTAGTTGATATCGCTAATAGCTTTGTTTCTGGCTTGAATTTGTTCAATATGAAAAACATGAACGACCAGGCGAAGGTAGCTGGTGTTAGTCTTATCAGCTATGAAGACTGGATTGATGATTATGTGCAATCATCGATTACTCAAAATGTTGGTTACATTAAATCCATTGCTGAACAACATCATAGCAAAATTGAAACTATTGTATATAAAGGTGTGAAGAATGGTACCAGTACAAAAGAAATCCGCGAGCAACTTGTGAAGCAGTTCCATGTAAGCCAATCGAGGGCACAATTTATTGCTGTAGATCAATCAGGGACTATTCATGGTCAACTGGTTGCAAAGCGACATCAAAACATGGGAGTGAATAAATTTGAATGGAATGATTCGAACGATGAAAGGGTACGCAAGAGTCATCAAGCGTTAGGGGGCAGGGTGTTTAATTACAAACAACCTCCTAGTGAAGGATTGCCAGGGGAGCCATATCGGTGTAGGTGTACAGCATATCCGGTGTTCGAGTAAAAAAATACATTTTATTGACTCAATTTTTGATATTATATTGTAGGGTGAAAAAAATGAAAACACAAACAGGAAATGCAGAAACTTTTGCAAGTGCATTAGATAGACTGGGTGAAGCTCATTGGTTCTTACATCAGCTGGAAGATAACTATCATAAACACTCAGAATTTAGATATTCTATGAATGCTTTTTTAAGAGCAATTAAAGAGATTCCTGCAATGCTATCTCAAGCACATCAAAACATTCAAGGCTTTAAAGAATGGTTTTCAGATAAAAGGACAGAATTAACTAAAGATCCACTAATGAAAGTAATTTCAAAGAAAAGAGATTTAATAGTTCACCAAAAGATGTTAGTCCCTTCTAGTACAGCTACAATTGGTACTGCTCGGTATGGAAGGGGAGTTAAATTTGGTTTTGGTTATAATATAAATCCGTTTCATGATAGCGATGCTGAAATTGTTAGACTTCTTACTATGACGATAGAAGATAGTGAATTTGATTTCTTCGGAATATTCGAGGAAGATGATGATGTAGTTCCATGTATTGTTCGAGAGTGGAAATTAGAAGGAATTGAAAATGAAGTAATTAGCGCTTTTTCAGAAGCTTGGAATAAAACTGCTCAATTAGTAAAGGATACTATTGAGTATTTTGGACAAGACTCCAGCGAATATTATTTAAATATGGATTGTATTCACAACAATTCAAAAGTAGCCATGGAGTATTACTCCTATGATTGGATTAATTATATTAAGAAGGGAATAATAGATGGCGAAGAATTTAGTAAGAGTGTTATTAAACTTAGATATTTAAGAGAAAAAGCTAGCCTTTAGAGGTTAGCTTTTTATATTTGAAAGGTGGTGAGAACAACGAAACTGCAACGCTTTGACCGTACCTATATTAAAGATTATCTTGAAACACCAGAGGGCTATCTCACATTTAAAGATGTGCCAATTGCGAAAACAGGTGTTTTTCCCTATCGTCGTAGCGATGGAGCAACAACGTATGAAGCGAAATTGCCCGAAGACATTTTGTCTGATAGCACAATGATATCCGCTCGTACAAAATCCGTTACGGATGAACACCCACAAGAGTTAGTCACGGTGAATAATCACAAAGATTTATCTAAAGGGCTAACACATACAGATTCCAGAGTCGATGGAGACAAGCTTTACGTGTCGTTCACTGTTACAGACAGTGCTTTAATCCAAAAGATTAAAAACGGCAAGCGTGAGGTCTCCATCGGCTTTTTAAGTGACATCGTAAATCAAGATGGGGAATACAACGGCCAGCGCTTTGACGCTGTACAAAGAAACATCGAAATTAATCATGTTGCCGTCGTAGAAAAAGGTCGTGCCGGTCCTGATATAGGAATTCGGAATGATTCAGACGCATGGCAAATTGATAATGAAAAAGGAGGCCAATCAAATATGGCAAAGTACAAAATTGATTCAGCTGAGTATGAAGTGGACTCAGCAGTTAAATCGCACATTGAAAAATTACAAGCACAGTTAGATGCAGCTGAATTAAAATCAAAAACTGTTGATACACTCCAAGGACGAGCAGATGCTCAAGAAGCAACAATCAAAGCAAAAGACGACGAAATCAAACAACTGAAAGAGCAGCAGCTATCTGCTGATGAATTAGACAAGAAGGTTGAAGAACGGGTAACGCTGATTGCTACTGCAAAACCGCTCCTCGGTGATTCATTTGACTTCCAAGGCAAAACTGATCGCGAAGTGAAAGAAGCTGTTATCCAAACGATTAACAAAGAATTCAAAGGTGATAGCAAATCAGATGATTATATCAATGCTTTCTTTGATGCGACTACTGCTCAAGTGCAAGCGAATGGCTTTAAGTCGACAGGTAACCAATCGTTATTTACTCGAGTAGATGGCGCAGAAACTGACAAAGAGCTTGAAGATATAAAAAATCAACGCTTAAACATGCGTAAATAGGAGTGTCGTAAATGAATCCTAGTAATTTTATTCCTAAATGCAAAGAACTAGTTTATGAATACGCTAGATCACATATTGATAAAACAGATGAGGGCGCACTTGCCTCGTTTACTGAAGAAGACGTATATGTGGTTTGGTACTCCAAAACTTTGCAAAATGCTAAAGCGTTATTAAGTACTAACCTACCTGATGGAATGTATTACGAATTAACACTCAATGGCAACAAGAACGAAATTTATTTCGATGCTTATAAAAAATTTGAAAATAAAAAAATAGAATTGGAGGAACAATAATGCCAATTACAAATTACTTTGATTACATGCCGGTCGCAGGTAAAGCCGGTCAACTATCAAACTACCAAGATTATGAAGCAGATACGTATGCCGCAGAAGAAGTTGTTCGTTATGGTGAAGCAGTTCAATTAAATGCAACAGGTGATGCTATTACTCCGGTTAAAGATGGCGGAAAAGTCATTGGTGTAGCCTTAGCAAGAGAAGGTCATGATTACATCGAAAAGAAAGACGACCAAAAATATGAAGTAGGAGATCCAGTGGCAGTTGTAAAACGTGGCCGTATTTTTGTTATGGCTGGTGGTGAAGTGTTGAATGGGCAACCAGTCAAAGTGGACCCAACAACAAAAAAATTTACAGCTGATGGCACTGTATCTGTAGCGAATGCAGTTTTTAAAATGAATGCATCTGCTGATCAACTAGTAGAAATTGAAATCAACTTACCATAAGGAGGAACAACCAATATGCAATACACAACAGATTCTTTAATCAATCCACGTGACTTAAAAGCGTTGGATAGACGCGTATTTGAACCGAAACAAAGCGAATTAAAAGCACGTTCAATTTTTGCTTTAAAAACAGATATACCTGCAGGTGCTCGCACTTACTCCTATAACATCTTGACTCGTTCAGGTGCTGCTAAAATTCTAGCTGCTGGAGCATCTGATGTTCCGTTAGTAGATGCTGATCTTGCAGAAGATACTGTGAAGATTTACTCAATTGCAGCTGCATTTGGTGTCGATATCCAAGAAGTAAGGGAAGCAAACATGCTTGGTATTTCTATCGATACAACAAAAGCTGAATTGGTACGCAAGGCTATTGCTGAAAAAGAAAACCAAATCGCATTTTCAGGCGATGCAAAATACAACATCAAAGGTTTAACTGATATTACAGGTATTCAAGTGCTTGCAGCATCTCAAGGTGAATCAACTAAAACGGCATGGAAAGATAAAACTGGTGAAGAGATTATCGATGATCTCTTAACGGCTAAAGGTAAAGTAGACATTTTAAACGGTCATGAAGCGGATACATTGCTTTTAACTCCTAGTGCAAAACAACAGTTGCAACGTAAAATCTATAACGAATTTACAAAGCAAACGGCACTGCAATACTTGCAATCAGAGAATACTTTTGCACGAATCGAAACAGTAAACGATTTAAAAGGTAAAGGGACAGCAGGAACGGACTGTTTTGTGGTTCTTGATTCTTCTGCAGACGTCGTGGAGCTTGGTATTCCAATGGATATCATGCGACATCCACAGGAGTACGCATTCCCACGCACAAAAGTGCCTTTTGAAGAACGTACAACAGGCTTAATCGTTCGATATCCTATGGCTATTTGCCGCGTAGACGGTATTTAAGGAGGAGATAATATGTTAGTCCAAAATAAAGGAAATCACTCGTATGAAGCAAATGGAACAGTTTTAAATATCGGTACCAACAACGTAGAAGAAAACGCCTTTGAAGCTTTCTTAGCACATCCACTGATGGCAAAGTTAGATGAACAAGGCGTTTTTGAATATTCAAAAGGTAAACCAAGTGCGAAAGACACTATCGAATATATCGACGATACGTTTGATGTCGATACGCTCGAAGCTATGAAGGAAAATGAGAGTCGTAAAACAGTTCTTGAGGCCATTGATAAACGCATTGCTGAAATAAAGGGTGAATAGCCGAAAGGTGGTAAGTTATGGTGCCACTCACTACTGTTGAAAATGTAAAAGCAATAGCCAAGCACCTCACATCCTTAACAGATGAGCAGGTGCTTTTATTAATTGAGGACGCTTCGTTAGAGGTGTCTGAATTAAAGGTGAAGGACAAATATAAAGAGAGACTTACTCGCTATCTAGCGGCTCATTATGGCTCTTTTAATATACGTCAAACTCAATCTGAAACGGTAGGTCCTATCAAACGGACCTTTACTTCAGGAAGTGTTGACAACCGTAAAGGACTTGAATCTACAGTGTATGGACAAGAATATCAACGGTTATTAAAGCTCTATAGCCCTAAAAAAGTCAATTTGACGGTGATCTAATGGAAATATTCGATGATAACGAACAATTAATGCGGTTGCAAAGAGAATTAGATGACTTAGACCGATACGCTATTGAAATCGGTGTTTTTGGTTCTGATGATTCTTTTTATGCGATGCTTGCTTACGTTCATGAGTTCGGTATGCAGATTCGGGCTAAGAAGAAATATTTGGCTATTCCGACAAAAGCAGCGGGCTTAAAACGTCCTGCAGATTTCGGGAATGAATTGTTCAAACCGAAAGGAAAGAACGTTTTGGCTATCGCAAAAGGCAATGGTGGCATAGAAGTAATGTTCATCTTGAAAGAGACAGTCAACATTCCTGAACGTTCCTTTATTAGATCGACCTTCGATGAGAAGAACAATGCGTGGATGGATTTCCTAGAATCACAGATTGAAAGAGTTTGTGAGTTGGAGATTAAAGCACGTGATGTTTTTGAGCGATTAGGCGGCATTATTGCGGGGGATATTCAGAAGAAAATGAATGACCTTCATACCCCTAAAAATGCTGCATTGACTGTTTCTAATAAGGGTTCTTCAAATCCGCTGATTAATACCGGAGAATTAAAAAGGCATGTAACATGGAAAGTGGTGAGAGACGATGGCGCCTATGTTTGAGTTTGTCGATATGCTGCAGGAATATGAGACAGACATCCAAGTTATCATTACGACAACCGACACAAGCAACAATGGTGGTTATGATGAGGATACAGGTGAATGGAAGGGAAATAAACCCCCAACAAATTCAAAACCAATTGAAGCTAGAGGAGTTATGCTTCCCTATTCAGCTAATGAGATCTATCAGTCAGGTGGTCGATTAACTCAACATAGCCGTCAACTCATCATTAACATGGATATCCCTAGCAAGGCAGAAGTGGTCCAGGATAACCAAAAGTATTCAGTTGAAAGTAAAACAGGTTATGAGGGTTTTGCGGACTTCTCACAGTATGAATTGAAGTGGGTGAGTGCATTTGGCTGAGTACTTCGATTATACAGTCATAACGAGTTCTCTCATTAAGGCTGTGAGAACCTTAACAAATTATCCTTGCGGTGAAGCGAACAGCACAGGGGATCAACCGCCTTATCCATTTGCAACATTTTCTATTACGAGTCCTAAAATTACTATACAGCATGACGATGATAACGCTCCGTTTGAACTTACCGTATCCCTTACATGGCATGATAAAAATTCATTGAGCGTTTTAAATTTGGCTAAGAAATGCGAGTCCTTTTTTAAATCATCTGCAGGACGAGCAGTTTTTGCTGAAAAAGGTGTTGTGATTGTAGATGTAACGGACTTTGATAGGCGAGACAACTTTCTGTCTATTGAGTATGAACGAAGTGCTGGATTTGATGTATTAATGCGCGTACTAGATCCGTATGCGGATGAAATTGAAGGTATAGAAAATATACAAATTAATTATTAGGAGGTTATTAATTCATGACCAATTTAGACGTAACAGTAGTCATTGATGTGTTGCATCCGGCAACTACAGAAGGTCAATTATCACGCCCATTATTATTAGTGGCTGATACAAAAGCAGGCTACAAAGAATATGCGAATTTAACAGATTTGTCAGCTGACTACGGCACATCCACTGCGTTGTACAAATTAGCACAAACTATAGACCAGCAAAACTACGCACCAGATGCTTATTGTGTTGCAACATACGTTGGAGAAACACCCGCGGAAGGTCAATCTTTGGCAGAAGTGGTTGAAAAATATTATTCAAATTCATGGCATTTCGCCTTGCTAGTTGATGGTACACCGCCTGAACAGTTATCACTTTCCAATGTAATTGAACCACACGACTTTAAATTCGCAGTAGTTTTAGTTTCAGATAAAGCAGAACTTGCTGCATTTAAAGACAAAACGCGTACAATTGCTTTTTATCATGAAATTGATGGCGAACGTCTTGACGGTGCGGCTATTGGTGAGATTGCAGCTCGTGAAATTGGTTCCGTGACCTGGCATAACGTACCGTTAAAAGGGATCACTCCATTAGAATTATCAAGAGATGAACGTGATGCTATTGTCGAAGCCGGCGGAAACGTATTTGTAAAGAATGCTGGTTACAACGTCTTAAGCGGTGGCATTGTAGCGGATGGGGAATATATCGATTTCTATCACGGTAAAGACTGGATTAAGGCTAATATTGAAAATGACTTACAAAAAATGCTTATCGAAAATGATAAAGTGCCAGCGGGACCAGAAGGGGTTTCTTTATCAGCCAGTGTCGTTACAAACAGTCTAACAATTGCTGGAAAGCAAGGAATCATTGATAAAAATACCGAAACCGACGAATACAGCTATACATTAATCGCTGCACCATTCAATAACGGTGCTTCTACAGATATAACAAAACGTATTTATAGCGGTCTGTCGTTTAAATATGACCCGCAGAATGCAATTCATGCAATTAAAGTTCGAGGAGAAGTCACTTCTAATAAATAGAGGTGGCTTTTTATTTTTCTCAAAACAGGAGGTAATGATAAATGGCACCACAAGTGTATGATGCAAGTAAAGTCATTTCAACTGCAAAAAATAAGGTCGTTACAGGATTTAAAAAAGGGACGTTTGTTACAGCTGGATTTGATGAAGATCGTGTCAATGTTGAGTCAAACGCTCAAGGTGAAGCATCCTGGTCATTAAATAATAGTGGCTTAGGAACAATGGTATTTACCCTTGCACAAACTTCACCTTTTTGTAAGGTCTTCAATGACTTGAATAAAACAAAGGAATTTTTTCCTTGCTATGTAGATGATCCGTCAACCCGTGAACGGCGCGGAGGTACCGAAGCAATGGTAACCAAAATTGCAGATGCTACTTATTCTGATGGCATTGAAGCTCGTACTTATACCGTTAAAGTTGGAGATTTCACAGTTACAAACTACTAATTCTTGAGAGTGGAGAAATCCACTCTTTTTGTTTATCAAAAAACATAATAATTGGAGGAATTTAATCATGGCAAACGCTAAAACAGAAGAAAAAACAACAAAAGTTTTAAGACAAGAGGAATATACTCACAAAGGTTCCGGAGTGAAATATACTTTTTCATTTCCTGGTACAAAGCGTGTTCAAGAAATTATAGATGAATCTAAAGGGCTCAATGGCCTAGTCGTAGATTCTATTTACAACGAAAAATTGATGGATGAAATTATTGCTTCTCCGAAAACAGATTGGGATTACTGGGATGAAAATGACGGTTATCGCGAGGTATTAGCAGAAGCTGACCGCTTTCTTGGAAGATTGCTGTAAAATCCAAACAGATGCTTACTACAAAGATTACATCGAATCAAATTATCGAATGTATCTACCAATTATCATGGGCATTGCTACGAGAGATGAAATAGAAGTGATGACAGCGTATGAAATTGGCCTTGCTTATCATCTCGCTAGGATGAAGCAGGAAGCATTGAACAGAAGAGGTGGTGTAGATGTCTAGACCAATACGAAATACCACCATGAAAGTAGCTGTCGACGTTGATTACAGAAGTTTAAAAGACGTCGACAAGCACTTAAAAGAAACGGCAAATGAAGCCCGCCATTACGAATCAACTTTAAATAAAACTGGTAAAGCAATCAAAGATGTTGATAAGCAGCAAGAAGGCTTAAGTAAACAATATAAGCATTCGAAAGAAGCTGCATCATCATTAAAAGATCAGGTTGATAAAGGTAATCGTAGTCTTGGAGAAGCTGAAAAAGCAGCTGAAAGAGTTTCAGCCAAAAATAAGAAGTTAGCTGATTCTAACGAAGAAGTCGGACGTAGTGTAGAAAGACAAGACAGAAAAATAAAGAATCACGCAAATAATCTTTCACAAACATCTAGTAGGCTAGAAACACTTAGCAAGAAATATAAAGATACCGGAAAAAGTATCAATGAATTCGGTAGAGAAATAACAAGTACGTTCGGTAAATTAACCCTAGTTGGCGGAGCGGCTATCGGCTATTCCCTTAAAAAAGCAGCAGATTTTGAGCAAGGAATGAAGAACTCCGAATCTCTCATGTCTGTTGATGAATGGGAACAGTATGGTAACCGCTTATCTAAAACCGTCATGAAATTGGGAGCAGATACGAGATATAGTTCTGTAGAAACAGCACAAGGCCTTCAGGAGTTAATTAAAGCAGGGGTAGACACTCAAAATATATTGAGCGGAGGACTGAAAGATTCCCTCAACCTTGCTACTGCTGGGGAATTAGACTTGGCTAAGGCTGCAGAAACGATGTCTACAGCTTTAAACTCATTTACTAATGATACTTCGCTTACTTCTGCTAAGGCGGCCAACTTACTTGCTGGCGCTGCCAATGCATCTGCAACAGATGTTGGGGAAATGTCTTTTGCATTATCTCAATCTGCAACAGTTGCTGACATGGTAAATCAATCATTTGAATCTACTTCAACTGCTCTTGCTGTAATGGCACAAAATGGTTTGAAAGGTTCCGATGCAGGTACCTCACTTAAAACCATGTTGCTAAACTTATCTCCTCAAACAGAAGAGGCAGCAAAGCAAATGGAAGCGCTAGGACTAGCTCAGACGAGCATAACTAATGGGTATAACTACTTGGTCAAGCGCGGTCTTAAGTCAGCTGAGATTTCTTATGATGGAGTAGTTAACAAGTTAAAAGAATTAGCGGTTGTTCAAGCGGGTGAAGGCGCATCCTCAACCAAGATTAGAAAAGAATATGATAAGTTAGCTAAACAGTCTGGATTAGTTTCTTCAGCATTCTTTACTCAGCAGGGTAAAGCGAAAGACATGAAACAGATCTTTGGGTTACTCCAAAAATCACTTAAAGGATTATCAGAAGAACAGAGAATCAACGCACTGAAGACTATGTTTGGTACAGATGCTGTACGTGCAGCTACTATTGCTTCTAAAGCTGGTAAAAAAGGCTTTGATGACATGAATAGTGCGATGCAAGGTGTCACTGCAGCGGATGTAGCTAAAAAGAAAATGGATACCCTAAAAGGTTCGATAGAATACGCTACTGGATCTGTCGAAACATTAGCCACTGATTTAGGAACTGCATTAATTCCAACTTTCAACTATGTAGCAGAAAAAGTTGAAGACTTATCTGATTGGTTCAATAGCTTAAATAAAGAAACAAAAGAATCAATTGCTAAATGGGGATTGATCACTACAGGAGCATTAGGAGCTGCTACTGGTATAGGAGTTCTTGCATTAGCGATAGGTGGGATAGTAAAGGGCTATGGAAACATACTTTCAGTTGGTGCGAAATTTAGAAAGTGGAAGAATCGTCAGTCTTATGAATATACTACAAGTGCAAAATCAATCGATGTTGAAACAGCAGCCTTACGACGCAATACAAGCGCTCAATTAGCAAATGCAGAAGCGCGAGGTACAGGTGGGGCAGTTCTGAGTGGTAGCGGAAAGAATGGAAAAGGCGCTACTTTCCTTGGGAAAGCAGGGAAAAACGGTCTCGGAAAAGTTGGCAAAGGTGGTCTCCTTAAAACAGGGACCTCTATTGGTAAAAAGATTCCTATACTCGGCACTTTACTTGGAGCCGGATTATTAGTTTATGGCGGAAAAGAAAATCTTGGCTCAAATGGTGGTTCATTAGCTGGTGGTGCTGCAGGTGCAGCTGCAGGAGCGGCGCTTGGTTCGGTGGTTCCGGGTGTAGGCACAGCTATTGGTGGTGTCGTTGGTGGTATTGCGGGATCCATATTTGGTGAAAAGTTTGGTGCAAGTGCACAGGAGTCTCTTGAAAAGAATCTGCCTAAAGTTAAAAAGTCACTAAAAGACGGATTGAACTTTGAAGGGGTTTCTAAAGGAACAACGAGCGCTATAAAAGCATATGAAAAGCTTAATACCAAGGCTTCTGAGCAGTTAAACCTTTTATATTATCGTGGTCAAAAGGTATCTACTAAAACAGCGGACTCTTTGATTGATACCTATGGCAAGATGGCTAATACGATAGAAAAATCAATGGAGACTAAGTTCGGTAAGACAACAAAAACATTAAGCAGTTTTATGAAGGAGTCTGGTCTATCCGAAAAAGAACAAAAGTTGATTTTAAAGAATATGGATACCAACCATAAAGCTCGTGAGAATCTTGTTCGTAAATCACAGAGTAGGATCAATCGTATTCTTAAAAGGGCTGCAAAAGAAAAAAGACAGATTACTGAAGAAGAACGCCAAGAAATTAACCAAGAACAAGAAAAGATGCGTTCTTCTGCTGTCAAAACGCTATCTAAATCTGCAAAAGAGCAACGTACAATTATGACGATGCTAAAAAACGAAAGTGGAAGAATTAGCGCAAAGCAAGCAGCAAACATTGTTAAGCAATCTAAAAAGGCCAAAGATGCGGCTATCAAAGAAGCTGAAAAAAAATATAAAGCAGTTATTGTAGCAGCAGACACAGAATATAAGGACAACAAGTCTATAACTAAAAAGCAGTATGAGGCTATTAAAGATAACGCTGAAAAAGCTCGTGATGCTGCAAAAGATGCCGCAAAAGATATGCATAAAAATGTTGTGAATGAAGCCAAAAAACAAGCTGAAGAACACGTAAAAGAAGTCGATTGGGAAACGGGCCAAGTGTTGACTAAGTGGGATAAGTTTAAGCAAGGATTAGCGGGCGTGTGGAATGGAATTGCAGGTTTCCTTAACAAGGGATTAAAAGCTCTTGGTTCTGATGCTAGTATTCCGACTTTTTCAACAAACAACACGAGTTATACAACTTCTGCCAAGTCAAAGGTTATCAATAACCAAGGCAACAGTATAGCGTCAAATGCTAGAGGAACTAACTATCATCCTGGTGGACCATCTGTTGTTGGAGAAGAAGGCCCAGAGTTAGCTTATACTCCATATGGGGATGCTCGTTTAGTTGGTTCAAAAGGTGCTGAAATCGTAGACTTACCCCGTGGAACAAGAGTTTTAACGGCATCTCAAACTTCACAGATGATGTCTGGTGGCTTAAAAGGTTCTATGCCTGGTTATGCAAAAGGCATTGGAAACAAAGTGAAAAACGTTGCTTCAAAAGCCGTGGAGTTTGGTAGTAAGGCTTTAGATTTTATAACGAATCCTAGTGAAGCAATCGGTAACTACATTAAAGAACACAGTCTAAAAAGTGACATTTTAGGTGTTGGTACGGCAGCGTTATCTAAATTAAAAGATGCTGCTATTTCCTATGTTACGAATAAAATACCTTTCTTTGGTGGCGGAGTCGGTGGTGGATCCGTTAGCAATAAGTACGGTGTCTATGATTCTTTGTTTAATGTTGCCAAAACAATCATGAGCTCTCCTCTTGGTAGAGGATTGATAATAACGAGCGGTCATAGACCAGGAGACACTTATGATCACGGTAGACATAACGCTATCGATTTAAGTGGATTTGGTTCAAACGGTGGTTATAAGGAAGTCGCTAGATGGGCTTCTCGATTGCCAGGCGTTTCTTACACGATTGGTGACAATACTGTATTTGGAAGGAAATACGGCGATGGTAGTAAGCCTGGTTGGGCAACCGGCCACATGAATCACGTCCATGTTAGTGGTATGGGTGGCAGTCCTAAGAAACGATTTGCTACTGGTGGCTGGAAGAATAACTTTGGCCAAGTTCTTGTTGGCGAAGAAGGTCCTGAGCTTGTAGATCTTCCATTCGGTTCTCATGTTAACAATAATCGTAAAACAAATGAGTTACTGAACAAAAAAGGCGAAACGGTTATTCATTTTAGCCCGCAAATTACTGTCAATGTTGAAACCAAAGATGAAACGACTGAATCAGCAATAGAACGTGCGGTGAATAAGGCCCTAGAAGCAGCGTTCAAAGAGATGAGAGGTTTATTCGATAGTGGGGTGGCGTATTAATGGCGAAAATACACAATTATCATATTGATAGTATGCAAGAAACGTTTAACTCGTCCGTTAACGTCACCGCCTATCCAGTTGAAGATGGATTACCTTTGAATGATAGTGTTCAAAGGAATCCTGATACATTTTCAATTAGTGGGAAAATCCTCGACAAAGGAAAAGTGAAGAACTCTAACGATAAACGTAAGCATTTAAAGAATCTCATGAATGATGGGAAAGCTATTAAGTATGTCGGGCGTTTAAATGCGAAAGATGTATTAATTACAAGCTTTTCAGGAACTTACACATCGAGTGTCGGAAATGGCTTTGAATTCACTATGGAACTGCAAAAAGTTCGAATTACCAAAACACCGTATATCAAAAAGAAAACGAAGAAAAAAACGTCTGGTAAGAAAACAGTGAAATCAAACAAAGGCAAAGCAGGGACTGGTAAGGCTTTAAAAAAATATCACACAGTCAAGCCAGGTGAAAATTATTCTAACATCGCTAAAAAATATGGTACTACAATAGCTGCCTTACGAAAGTTAAATAAATGGCCGGATCGTTCTATTCCAGCAGGGGGACGAATGCGTGTTAAATAATCAAGAGTACCTTAACGGGTACTCTTTTTGGTGGTGAAGCAATGAAAAGAAGTTATATCGACTTAGATGTTTCTGAAATACCCGTACAGTTTGAGATAGACCTAGAACAAGACAATTATACGATGGGGATTAACTATAACGAGACATTCGATTTTTACACCGTAGATTTATGGGATGATGAAGGCTCTATTATTGTGCTTGGTGAGAAAGTGGTACTAAATAGGCCATTGTTTGAATCAATTGTCGATGAGAGACTACCCGCACCTTCCATAGTGCCTTTTGATGAATCAGGCATTGCTACAGATGTTTCGAAAGAGAATTTTTATAAAACCGTCTTTCTAACAATCGATGATTTATCTGATGATGAATTGGATGATGTAATAGAAGATGATGATAATTTAGGTGAGTGGGATGACTAATCAATTGTTTCGTAGAATTACAAAGGTAACTATTGAAACACCTAAAGGCCATTTAAAGTTTAATGGCGATGATCTGGAAATTAGATTTACTGTCCCTTTTGACGATGATAGCAAACCGAATATAAGCAACCTCCAGATTTATAATCTAACCAAGGACACAATTAACAAAATAAAAAAAGGATATAACGTTTCTTTAAGCGCTGGCTATAAAGATGATTATGGATTGCTTGTAGAAGGTAAAATCACTTCAGTTACAACGAAATATGAAGGTGTAGACAAAGTTACAACGGTCAAGTTTAAAGAAGGTAAAGACTATAGCGGAGTTAAAGTTGATCATAAAACAGCTGATGCAGCTAAGAAGTATTTCGTGAATAAACGTGTGAAATTAAAGAAACCAATTAAAACAACACATGTAGGTACAAATGGTCGTAAGTATACGAGGACCACTAACTTTAAAACGGTGAAGGTAGCTAAATGGCGCAAACAGACATTGAATATTACATTTGCCAAAGGAACTAAAGCATCTACTATTATCAAAAGATTATCTAGTATTCTAGGGATTAAATTTGCTGAGTTTAATCTGCCAAGAGATAAAGTATACAAAAAAGGCTACAAAGTGACAGGCAAAATTGAAAATAAATTGAATGCAGTTGTAAATGATTGTGATGCGGTTATGTATTGGCGGCGCGGGAAGATGGTTATTCGAAGCATTGAAACAGGGAATGACGAGCGCTTTACATTGAGCTCTTCGACAGGCCTAATTGAATCACCTCAACAATATGAGGATGATGATTTTAAAGGCTACAGCGTCCGTTGTTTACTGCAACATCGCATTACCACTGCATCTATCATAAAGATTGAAAGCAAAACGGCTAACGGCAAGTATCGGGCTAGAAAAGGCCAGCATATGTATGATGGCACAGATTTTATTACAGAAGTTGAGGTGATTGAATAATGAGCGAATTTTCTAGGTTCTTTACGAATCTTCAAAGAGAAATTTTGTTGTCAGTAGCAACTGCAGCACCAGCGAAATTAATTAAATATAATCCGGCCACTAAACGAGCAGATATTCAACCTCTCTTCTTAACAGCTGACAAAGACGACAATTTATTTAAACAATCGCCTATTGAAGATTGTCCAGTGATGCGTCATTGCCAAAGTGATTGTGAAAGTGGTCAATATCCACTTGTTTTCTATAATGTTATTCAACGTAATATGGATAATCTAGATGGTGTTAAATTCATAGATCCAGATTCTTACGATTTGATGAGTAGTAATGATGCCATAATTATAGGGGTGTTTGATGGGTGAAAACTTTAAAGGTTGTAGATGGTGATTTTGTTTTTGATGAAGCCGGAAACCTTGTAATGGTAGAAGGTGACGAAGAAATCGCACAAGGGGCATTGATGAATTTGAGCATACGAAAGGGAGAGTTTGAACTGGATGAAAATATCGGGTTAGACACTTCTTTTATGCAAAACAAATTGGTCCAAGATGAAGAAATTTCAGATAGTGTGTTAGAAGCTTTGCAAGTGTTAACAGACCAAAATATCATAGAGGGAGCAGAAAATATAATGATCTCCCGTCAAGGCCGTTCCTCTACCATTGACTTAGATCTCGTTAAAACAGATGGGCTGAACATAAGCTTAGAGGGAGTTGATTTAAGTGGCTCTGAATAAGAATGGTTTTTCTCGAAAAACATACTCGGATTTATTAGATGAGATGGAAGAGAAGCTTAAAGAACAATTTGGTGAAAACACAAATTTATCATCATATACACCATTAGGCATCATCATGAGAGTGATGGCTTTTTTTTATGCAAAGCTTTGGGACGTTGTAGAAGCTGTTTACAACAGTCGTTTTATCAAAAAAGCCGATGGCGTATCGTTGGATTATCATGGCGGAGATAAAAATATCCCAAGAAATCCAGCTACAAATTCTTATGTACCTTTACAATTCACTGGAGCACCAGGCTACATTATACAAGCTGAAGAAACCTATTCAACAGAAGGGGATATCCAATTTGCTTTACTAGATGATGTAACTTTAGACGACTCTGGTAATGGTGTGGGACAAGCAATTAGCGTCGATACCGGTAGTTATACCAATGTTTCAGCAAATACCATAATAAATATAGTGAACCCTGTAGAAGATATTCACTCTGTTACGAATCCTGTAGCAGCAACTGGTGGGAGTGATATGGAATCCCTTACCTCCTATCGTAATCGTCTTCTCAAGGCAAACGAATCCAATGGAAAAGGTACTGCATCAGCAATTGAATTAGCATTAAGAAACGTGTCAGGAGTACGTTCGGCAAATGTTATTTATAACAAATCCATGGAAGTAGATAATGACGGCAATCCCCCAAAGTCAGTACATGCTTATGTTTTAGGTGGTAGCAAAGAGGCGGTTGCACAAGCGTTATTTGATAGTATATCAGCCACTACTCAAACAGTAGGTGATCAATCTACTCTAATTGCTGATAACTCACAGAATACTCACGATATCCGTTTTGATTTTGCTTCAGTTGTAACAGTGTTTGTGAAATTAGAAGTACAAACGAATGCAGAATTTGAAGCAGATGGTATTACGCAATTAAAGGATGCTTTAATCGCTGTAATTGGCGGTTTAGATTCGAACGGAGAAGAACAACAAGGTTTAACTATGGGTTCGGATGTAATAGTATCTCGCCTTTACAGCGCTTTATATAAGGTAGCAGGGATAGATGACATATCAATCCAAATTGGTTTAAATTCGGATTCCTTGGGCACTGAAAATATTATCATTACTCAAAGACAAGTGGCCGAACTTAAATTGGATGACATTGAGGTGGTTATCAATGCTTAAAGACATGCTTAATATGTTAACTGATGCCTTGAGCAAAAACCCTGCATCTAACATAGTAAAGATTCTATATGTATTCAACCAACAATATGAAGATGTGCAAGAAACGCTTCAGACGATGCGAGAATGGGTTGATGTAGATAAAGCCGAAGGGAAAGAACTGGATTTAATAGGGGCTGACACAAACCAGCCTAGAGGTCTTGCGAATGATGCTCAATATCGCATGATGATTAAATCGAAAAGAATCAGAAGTAAGTCAGATGGAACCTGGAACGCTATCATTGATTCGATGGCTAATACGTTGAATTGTTCGCCGACTGATCTGCAATTCAAATCAGTTATTGAAAAGGGTGGAAGTGAACCACTTGCATTAGTGGTTGAAAAAATCCCGTTAAAAGTTGTGAATGACTCTCAATTAACTACGGGTCAGTTAATCCAGCTAATTGAACAAGTAACTCCTGGTGATGTTCGTGTTGCATCAGCAAATTTTACAGGAACATTTAGATTCTCAAAGAAATATGACACACCTGAATTTGGAGAGCATGGATTCGATAAAGGTACTTTAAGCCTTATTCTAATACCTGCTCAAGAATCTGTGTTGCCAATATAGGAGGGGTAAAATGACATTTACCAAGAAACCATTAAAATGGAATGCTGTTGGTGTTGAACCATCTGAAGAAAAGAAAATACAAGGATTTGGAAATGGTGAATATCCTGCAGCAGGACATTTCGATTTTAAATTTAACTCGGATTATGAAGCAATTAAAGAGCTACAAGAAAAAGCCGGAGAAGTAAAAACAATTAACGGCCAGTTACCAGATGAAAAAGGAAATATAAAAGTAAATGTAGATACATCGAACTTGGCAACCAAAGAAGAACTTAAAGCCAAATATTCTAAACCTTTAGATGGTATTCCTCAAAGTGACTTTGCTAGTGATGTTCAAACTTCTTTAAGTAAGGCTGATGGATCAGCTAAACAAACAGATCTTGAAGCTTTAGACAAAAAAGTTAATGAACATTCGGCGGAAAAAGCGACAGCGACAACTTTAGGTCATGTCAAAATTGGAGATGGAATTAATGTTGACGATGAAGGGGTTATATCAGTACAAGAGATTGATTTATCGTCAATTGAATCAAAAAACAATGAATTAATAAGAGAAGTAGCAAGTTTAAAACTTTATCAAGAAGCAACTCAAAGAATAGAAAATGGTACAGTATTTGGAGATAACGGAAAGTCTATATTTGGTCTTACCTTTGATGAAGTGAATTCAAGTGTAGGCAGAAATAACCTTAATAATGGAGAAAAAGGTATTGAAATCATTAAGGCAACAACTATAACAGGAGATAAATTACCTTCAGAATTAGGTTATTACAGGAGCTACTATAGAATTTATAAGAGTTCAAACTACTTAGAAGTTTATACAGATACTTCAAGTAATGTCTGGGGATATTGCACCGCTATATTGGCTACAATGGATTTTACTGATGTATCCGAAATTGAAATTGACTGGGAAGGTCAAGGCAACAACATTTCGGATAGGACTAGTGTAGTCGGACTTATGTTAAACAAGTCGGATCAAAATCTATCAGGTGGGTTTGGAAAAACAGTTAGTTACAGCTTTGCAAGGAGAAAAGATAGGTTTAATGTAGCGAATGCTATCGGTATATATTCATTGGCTGCACAGTCAAGGATATATCATGCAACTAGCACTGGTTTTGCCTCAAATACGCTTGTATACGGTATAAAAATAATATATTACGGGGGTAAAGAGGTTTCTTTGAAGTATAAGCTAGATAAAAATACAGGTGTAGCTTGTTTCGTAAAAAATAATGGGTTCACTATGGATGCTTTTCTAGATGGCAAAAAGATGCTTAAGTCATTAAGCTCGAATGATGAGGTTTTATTTACAATACCAGAAAAAGAGCTTTCAGCATCAATATTAGATTTAAGGATATCTAGAGTTACTCCTTCTATTAATGATGTAATTCCAAGAATACTAGGAGGTATAAGCAAATGAGGACATACAGGTTTCCTTCTCCTGATGAGAAACGTATAGAGGCGCTTGAAAATGAAAATGCAGAACTATGGTATGATTCAATGCTGAAAGAAGCTAAAATCAATGAGTATGATAGTGATATTGCTAATCTATGGTATGAAATAATGACTGGAGGTGCTGTCTGATGTCAGCATGGTACGATCGAATCAAACGGTTTTATGACCGTAATTTATGGACTAAAGAACAGGTTAAAGATGGTGTAAGGACGAATACTATAACGAAAGAAGAGTATGAATCAATCGTCGGAGAGCAGTTCATGAATTAAACAATTATAAGTGTGAATGACTATTTTTTTCTAAACACTTTATTTTTAAATCCGATATTAAACATGAGAAATATTTATAAAAGGTAGTGTTATTTTGGGTGCTCAGGTTTTTGGTTTCTTTGTTAATATGCTAACATCTATTTTGTCTGCATTGGGTATTCCTTTATTGCCAATTATTTTGATATGCTTGGGTCTAATACTAGCATCACCAGTAATTATAGTTGCTTTATTGATTCTTAGTTTACTATTTAGGGTGATAAGCTTTTTACTAGACAAATTAGGTTGTTTTGGATTTGTTGTTTTAGTTGCTCTATTGTACTATGCAACAATTATTATCTTAGGCAAAACGGGGATATTGGGTACTAATTAATGGAATGCCACATTTATGATAGTAGGAAAAAGAAGCATACACTGAGTAGGCTTTTTTATTTTGTCATTTTTTTAAAACTTATAAAATTAACTCTCTTGTTCTGTTAAAATGTAAATAAAGGGAGGAATGGAAAAATGGAGATAATAAGAGAGAATACCTTTCCAGCGCAAGAAGAAGTTAGTTTTTATTTACTTTACTTTTTGAATTACCACTATAATAATACAAATAATGCTTTAGCAACTAAGGAAGCTTATGAATTGTTGGCAAGAAAGTTTGGACTTTCGAATAATGAAAGAAAAAAAGTAATGGAAAGTGACGATAGAAAAAGGAACCATTGGGAAAACTGGGTGCAACAATCTAAACGACCTCTGGCTCGTAATGGTCTAGTTATTTCACCACAAAAAGGGTATTGGTTAATCACTGAAAAAGGTATAGATTTAATAAGTAATTTAAAAGTAATAAAGTAAAACACTATGGATAATTAAAAAATTGAGCATCCGTTGCAGGATGCTTTTGTTTATTTCGTAATTTGAATAAATTACGCAAGAGCAAGCAGACCAAATAAACAAATTTAGAACATCTATAAAGTTATAAACTATCAACTACTCTAATATTATAAAAACGGATTAAATCATAAGGGTAGTGATCAAGATAGAAAAGTCCACTTTATAAAAGTTTCAGCCTGTTTTTTACAAGGAACAAAACAACTTCTTTACTAACAATCTATTTTAATTGATAATAATATTGGAAATAATTTCATTGTTAATATGAAGAGTAGAAGGGGATATTGTATGAGCAAAAAAATCGATCCAGAAAAACAAGAATCGTTAGTAGCGACAAAAATGACTGGATTTTTAGAGAAAGCAAAAATTGATTTTTCGATAGAAGATATTAAAAATCTTATGCAACTTGCTCCTAATATTAAAGACATGTTAGTCAAAGTAACGGATTTATCTAGTAGTTCTGGACAAAACGTTTTTAACCTTCTAAAAGAAGCTATATTAATTTATAAAGATGAATTGAAAAGAGAAGATCTTACACCTGAACAAAGAGAAGCAATCTATGATCGAATGGATAAACATGTTATGCATGCGCGTGAGCAAGATGATAGTAATAAACAATTCATAGGCGAAGCATTGAAAGTGGCAATACCAGTATTAATTGGTGGAGCAGTTAAATATGGACCAAAAATCATTAAAGCGGTAGTTAAAAGATAAACTTCAAGTCAGCGTAGCTGGCTTTTTTGTTGCATATTTGGAAGATGATACGACATAAACGCTGTTAAACGACTAGCGTTATTTTTATTGCCAAAAACAACCACAAATATAATAAAGGTACTTACTCCTTTTTTGTCGAATTAAGTAGATAGATGGGAGTGGATGATATGGAAGATATGTTAAAAGAATTTGATAAGATAGATATTCTTGCTCAAGGTGAAAAACGTATATTTAAGACTCGAGGTAATTTTGGCGTTAGAGAAAATTCAATTGAAATTAACTTTAGTAAACGAGATGATGCATATAAACATTTCATAAAATTGCATATGAATCACTATATTATTACAAGTTTGCTAATATCAAAAGGCGAGGAAACCAGTGACATGGAAAATTATAAAACTATTTTTATTACAGACTCGGATAAAAAGGTTATGTTAATAAAACAGCAAGTTCAATAGGAGATTGCTGTTTCAATACCTTCCACAATCATTGTGGAGGGTATTTTTATTGCCGAAAGATAAAATGCCAGAAGGGGGTAATTCCATGTTTAAGACATTAGAGGAAGATGATAAGACATAAACGCAGTTAATCGACTAGCGTTATTTTTGATGAAAAAGGGGATAATTGTTAAAGGGTAATATCCATTTCTTTTGAATTTTATCAGTATAGAGAGGGAGGGAGTGAGCCGTGTTAAGGGAATTTGATAAAATAAAAATCTTTACAAAAAATAATTCTTTTGAATTTCAATCTAAAGGAATAGTTGAAGAAAAAGTAAAAGGAAATTTAACTGACCTTGAGTTGGATTTTTATTTTAATGATGCAGCAGTAGAATGGTTTATCAATGCTTATATAAATAGGAGAGAGTTTATTTGTATAATGGTATCAAGAGATGATGAATTTTATATTTCACAAGTGAGAAAAGTGGGGGTAATTATTGAAAAATTGGTTATTTTAATTGATTAAAACACATTCTGTTGAATGTGTTTTTTTATATGCCTTCCCCAATATCCATGGAGGATATATTAGTTTTATCTAAATTAACAAAAAATATTAAAGGTTAATTCTTCGATTAGTAGAATTTAGATAAAGAGGGGGTGTTTTCAATGGATAAATTAGAGCTTTTAAATCGGTTGCTTAAAGTAACAGGTAATTCGCTTTTACTTCAATTTTGGAATAAAAGTAAAGCCGATTTAACTTATCAGTCAGCAGAAAAACTAAAAGAGGAGGGAAAAATAAACATAGGGAAGTTGACTAGACGTAATGATTTTTCCATTTATATTCAAGCGAATTTAAAGTAGCTAATAATTTACCTTCCACAATCTGTGGAGGGTATTTTTCTTGTCAAAAGATAGAGAGAATGGGGGAGAGGGGAATGCCAGGAGGGGGTAATTCCATGTATAAGACATTGGAAGAACATAAAGAACAACTGCAACAACATGGCGAAGTAATTCATCAGGACATTTTACCGAGGTTGGAAATATTAGAAAAAGAACACTTAGTATTTAAGCAAGAAATGACATCGATAAAGACAGATTTGATAGGTGTCCAAAAAGGGCAAAAAGACCTGGAAGTCACAGTGATGAAAGATGGCAAGGAAACACGTGAATTACTAAAACCTTTTGCTGATCACGTTTTAAAGCAAGTGGAGTATGAAGCGGAAACTGATAGAGAAATACAGATTAAAAAATTGGACTTGAAGGGCAAAGTAACAGTGGCTCTTTACGGGGCTATTGGTTCCGGAGGAATAGTCACTATTATCTTAGGAATCCTTGCAGTTTTTAAAGCATTTTTTAAATAGGAGGTCGTGAAATTGACAACAGACAAGTTAAAACAATATATTGCGTTATTCGGAGGATTGCTATCAGCAGTCCTTTTATTTTTGCAATCAGTAGGTATTAATCTCAAGTGGTATACAGATGATTCTATTAATGCGTTTACCAACGTTCTTTTAGCAGCAGTACCATTCGCTTTAGTTGTTTATGGGATTTGGAAAAACACTTATCTTGTAAGCAAAGTAGCAAAAATCCAAGAAAAAGAACTCAAAAAGAAAGGGTTGAAATAATATGGGAAAACAATTTGTAATCAGTAGCGGACACGGTGATAAAGTATCGGGAGCGGTTGGCATTCTAAATGAGCATGAAGAGGCTAAAAAGGTTGTCAATCGTGTATACGATATTGTAACTAAGGAGTACAACGGTGAGGGTTATAAGTATCACGAAACAACAGCTACAACGCAAAATCAAAACTTAGCTAATATCGTGAATTTCCATAACAATAAAGATCGTGAACTAGATGTTGCTATTCATTTTAACAGCGCTACTCCTGCGGCAACAGGAACAGAATGTTTATACTATGACCAAAAACTATTGTCAGCCAAAATGAGTGCGGCCATGGCAACAGCTCTTGGAATTGTAGACAGGGGAGCAAAGGAACGAAAGGAATTGTATTTCCTGCGTAACACTAATAAGCCAGCAATCCTTTTAGAAGTATGCTTTGTGACATCGGAAAAGGATGCAGCTGCATATCGCAATAACTTTGAAGCATTATGTCAAGCTATTGCAAAAGTTATGGCAGGGCATTTAGGATATACAAAAAACCAAGTCGAAGGTGTTTCTAAGCCAGTAGCCAAACCAAAAGAAAGCACCTATTACAGTGAAAAGTTTGATCGCTTAGTTTTATTAACAAACGCAGGGGTATATGCAGATGTTGAATTTAAAGAAG
Organism: Rummeliibacillus sp. GQ308; assembly: GCF_059759115.1. Lineage (NCBI taxonomy): Bacteria > Bacillati > Bacillota > Bacilli > Caryophanales > Caryophanaceae > Rummeliibacillus > Rummeliibacillus sp. GQ308. Next base: position 1,420,194 of record NZ_JCAXDQ010000001.1, read on the forward strand.
AACTTAACAGATACAAAAAAGATACCAAAATTGATATCGAGGCTATTGTATATGCAAAGAATGGTACACCTCGTTTCTTGGTTAAAGATAAAGACAAGTGTGTCTTTATCACAGCCAATCGGGAGTATGTAAAAGCCTATACAGTAGATAAATAACATTTCATAATCCCCATCTTACACATGGGGGAGGAGGCTTTTTAAAAAATTATCTTTGGAAAGGATTAGGACGTAGTAAAAAAGTATTAAAGACATTTCACTTTTATTACAATAAAATGGTATAAAAGGGGAGTGTTTAAATGGTGAATAATACAATAATAATAGACGAACAAGACCAACTAGAAGAGCAACAAGAACAACTGAAATTGCAAGAAAGTTCAAATGAAAAGGCAACAAAGACCAAGCTTAGATCAAAAGAAATTGGGTTTAATTACTTCTTTATAGTCGGGAAAAAAGAAGACGGTTCGGAATCGAGGGTGGGTATTAAAACGATTCTAGAAGCTATTTACAATAATTACTCAACCAATAAGGGGTCATCAACATTTGAAAAGTTAGTCTATGAATACAATGGAGAATTTGTTCGGTTAGGTGACATTAGCGTTGACAATTTAGGCTATTATCATCTTGTATTCGATAGACTTATTGATTATCATCTTCCTGTAAAAACTACTTTGCATGGAAAATCTGACGTAATAACAATTTTAGATAATGAATATGTAGGACATCAAGTAAGTGTGCTTTATGATACAAATAAAAAAGTCCTTATGATTCAACGTAATAGAGATTCTTTAAGCCCTACAGCATTAGGTGGAGTAATTCGTACTTGGATGGAAGAGTTTGATGTTGAAGAAGAAACGAGCCTACAAGTTATCATGGACAAAACAGCAAAGCGACGAGGTAAAGAAAAAACGCAATTTAGAAAAATGTCTGTACGAACAACAGGAGAAGCTGCTAAGCACATATTGGAAAAAGTAACAGGTAAGAACGATTCAAATAATGAAATTAGGTATGTTGAAATTACAATAGCAAGCCAGCCGATTAAAAAAAGCCATATTCCAGAGGATGTTTCTGATAGCATTTTAGAGAGATACATTGATTCATCAGATGTTGAGAAGTTTCATATTCATGGTAAAGATGATGAAGATTCTAGGGTTGAAAAAATAGATTTATTAGATCAGAAACTAGAGAGTTATTTAAAATTCACTTTCGGCAAAGAAAAGCATCTAAATCCTATAAGCGTATTTAGTGAGATGGTTAATGAATATGAGAAAATGAAAAGTAAAATATAATAGGAAGAGGGGGACCAAGTGCGAAAATTTCTAATGTTTTTTTGGATGCTTGGCATTTTTTCCATTGTCGTGGCTATTATTGTGTTTATTAAAAAAATAAACTTCTTTTCCCTTAATGGATTTGAACAAGCACTATCTGGATATCTAAATGTTTCAAGTATAACTTTAGGCTTTTTTGCAACTTCTATTTCTATTATAGCTTCAATTATGACTACCAAATTAGTGAAAGAAATATTGGGTGATGAAGAATATACAAAGCAATTTTTATATTTACTCATAGCCACCATAGTGACGGGTATTTCCAGTATTGTTTTCACGATTGTCTTTCAAGTGTATATCCAAGGAAAGGCCGGACAACCTACAAACTTTTATAATATATCTAGCCCAACACAAATAATTTTTTCAAGTGTTTGGAGCCTTTTAGTTGTAGCTTATTCAGTATATTTAGCACTTTTTCTGTATGTAGTAGTTTCTCTACTTTTGCAAGCAGGAAAAGACGGTAACGAAGTTTCAGAAAATACTAAGGAAGTAGAACCAAAAAAGAATCCATTTTTAACTAAAGAAAGAGAAATTTAAAACCTTACTTTAATCGGTAAGGTTTTTTGTTTACTTGAAATAAGAACATTAAATTATTTTATTTTGATTGACATTAAAAACGCGGCTTCCCATGTTACTAAAAAGCATGAGACTAGCCGCGTTTTTTTGTTTTTAACTGCATACATAACTTAAAGTTTTGTTACACATAATGGTAATAGGGCTTTTTTTGTCTTGAAACAAGAACGAATGTTCTTTATAATTAGACAAACAAGCGTTCTATTTTGAGGGGGAGACAAGATGAAAGAGCAGTTAATGAAAGCGATGCAGCATAATCAATTGGTTGATTTAATGTACATTTCTCAATCAGGTGAGATAACTAAACGACGAGTAAAGCTAATCAAAATTTTTGGTGACAGATTCCAAGCATTTTGCTTCACTAAGCATGCTAAGCGTACTTTTATTACAGATAATGTTCTTGCAGTGATGCCAGTCCTTAGAAAAGAACGAGAAGTCGTATGAGTAGGGAACACAGCGATCTAGTGCATAAACAAATTATTCTAGATTTAACAATACGGACACTAGAGCGTGATCGTAAGTTTTTAGATAGTTTTAAATCGCATGGAGCTTTCGATATGTGGTTTGAGAGTAAGATTCAAGAAATAAAACAAGAAAAACTGAATGTCAAAAGACAACTAGGATCTTTGGGGGTACGAATAGAAAAAGAAGTAAGAGAAGATGATTTTATTACCGTTTACGAAGTGTTATATCGCGGTGCAACTGAATACCATAGATATTTCAACGTGGCGTTAAGAAATTGGACTAACGAAGAAATAAAACGCCTATTAAATATAGAATATAAAACGGTTGCGGAAGTTAATAAAAAGGTATATCACAAGTAATTGTGAAAGAATCTCATCCCCTTAAATAAGAGGGGATTTTTTTAATGTGGTTGAACTGCTGTACCTGCAGTTTTCAATATGTTTAGAAGCATTGGTGACATCTGAATCAATACATAACCAATCGCACTATTGAAAAATATTGAGTATGCTTTCTCCTTTTGTCCTAAAATTATAAAGAAACATGCACCGACCATCATAAGACTAGCGAGGGGCAATGCTAGGGCGACGAGGATATCAATAATGGGATTCATGATCGTTGTAAGCACATCTAATGAAGTGCCTGCTATATGGTCTGTAACAGCGCCTGTCGGTATAGTTGTATAAGTATCTGGAGTACCTGGAGGCATAGCTGGACCTGACACTGTAGTGCGTGTAATTTCTTCTATACCTATATTGTTGCTAGCCGCTTCTAGAGGAGCAGTTGAAACTTTAGTCAAACTATTCCATGCGACCATTCCAAGACTAGCTACAGCAGGCACACATGCAGCAATAGCTAAGTCCTTACGTGTAGCATGTTGGCTACCAAAATCAGTCCATTTACTTTCAGGCACAACTTCCACTTTGTTTTTATTAAAGAACATTCCATCTCTCCTTTATCGGATTTCTTCATATATAAATACCTTCACAACGAACGGTAATTCTTCACAAGCTTCTTTTATTTGCATCCTTCTTAGCTCTGTGGTGGTAAGCCATACAAGAGCAGGAGGGTGACCTAACTGCTGTTCTAAAGCTATCCCTAAAGATTTGTAACGTTCTATTTTCAAGCGATTCTCACGCATGGTCTGTAGGTTATCAATTTCAACAAAATGTTTCGTATGTAAGTGTGTATACATAGCATCTGCTACCACGGTTGTAACACCATCTGATACTTTAATTTCGTTTACCCAATCAGCCGGACATTGATTAAAGAGAAATAATTCATTGCGCATGACAGTATGCTCTACATTACCAGTTTTTTTACGGATTTTTTCACAGCCAACATATTCACGTCCAGATTTATTGAGATAGTAAATGGATTGATAGCCATCGCGGATAACAGACAGGTAATCAGACAGTTCCTTAAAAATACGATTTGCATTGCGAACGGATCGCAAACCAAAGTACACGCGTAGTTGGTCTCTAGTCATGTAATCAAATTTGCTCAAAAGTAATAGGATTTGTTCTTGGCGTTCGTTTAGATGGGTTTTCAATAGCACTAGGAACCTCCTCTTCCTTTTGGATATATGGGGAAATCTGTTGTTGAATGGTTGAATTCGAGATGTAAGGGGACTGCACAACGTAACGCTTCACGTTATTTTTATAAATACCTCTACCTGGAATATCAGGCAACTTATCCGCACCACTTTCATCTAAAACAACACGGGAAGCTATATCTGTATCGACCACATAGCACAAACGGGCGATAATATTTCTTTTTGTCTGAGAGGGTATGACTTGTGTAGTTGGATATTGGGTACAAAAAATAAGATAATAGCCAGCAGATCTTCCTCGGCGGGCAATATCTGTTATAATATCCATTGCTTTCCCATAGTCAGCTAAATCTGCAGCTTCATCAATAATGATGAAATGACGTTTTTTAATACCAGCTTCTTTCACATCTTCGAACCCGTTGTTTACTACCGTTTCAAATGATTCATTCATATCTAATTGAATGTTCTTCAAAACTCCTTCAGCTTCTTGCGGATCCCGCGAGTAGTATTTGACTTGCTTACAATCCCTAAACCGATGAAAAGCAGAACCGCCCTTTAAGTCGATTAACGATAACTCGGCATGTTCTGGCTGCTGATCAATTAAAGTTGTAGCAATGAGTTTTAAAATTGCGCTTTTTCCATATCCAGTCGCTCCGGCAATTATTAAATGTTTATCTTTATCGAAATCATGTTTAATGGTGTCGTTGTTACGCATACTTCCAATAGGCACTAACCATGTACCTTTTTTCAAGTAGCTTTCGTCCCACTCAATTTGTTTAGGTAATGGCTTGTCATAAACACGAATACAGAGCAAACCGTCAAAAGACATCTCAACTTCTTTTTGTTCAGTAAGCTTAGTTTGTTTCAACATGAGGATGTTTTTAAGGATATTCTTATCGAATTTCAAATCTTGGAGAGTAACCTGTTTCTTACGGTTATTAAGGCCATCCTCAATATTTTTTTGTTTCGCTACATAATCCTCAAAGCTTCTTCCGAAAGGTATGCGGTATTTGTATTCCCATCCCCATTCATGCTTCTTTTTACGGACAAGTTGAGTCGTTAATGTGTCTCTTCCATCTTTGACATTTAAGCCAGACAGAGAAAGAATGCGTTGGATTTTCCCGCTGTCGTTCTCACTCAAATCATTTTTGGCCAGATAAGCTTTTACAGCAATCCCGCCCATTACAGTTGTAGTTAAAATTTCGAATAACATTTATACTACCCCCTTTTTATTTAACATCCACATCGTGTGCAACGAGTACCTTTATGAGCTGTATTCTTCCCGCACATCCCGCAAAAGCTATATAAATAGTCTTTGGAAAATTAATCAATCTTGAATCTCCTTTCGTTTTCTATTTGACTCGCGCCACAGTGGTTCTAATACGTAGTATTAGTTGATGTTAACTGGAAGAAGAAATTAAGCAATAAAGTATTGATATTAAAGGATTTCGCCTATACCTAATTGAATACTAGAGTAGTAGTTAAACTGGTAGGGTATCTGGCATAGCTTTTTACGTGTGATTTGTACCTAATCAGGTAGTACGCTTGGTAGGTTATAAAGTAGTGTGACTGGAATCTAATTTGGTAGTGGCGTTGGTATTTGATGTGGTATTTGACTTGGTAGTAATAATGTACGTTAAACGTACCAAGAAAATACCTTGTCCAATGAAAGAAAGTTAAATTTTTTTAAGGTGGGCTATATGGATGAGCTATATAATCAATATCAAATTGAAGCAATTAATGAAGGAGTTCAATGTTACGCAACGTGATTTAGAAAAAATGACAGGTCTGTCCAGGCGGACCATTTCAGAACTCTCTAATAATAAAATGGAGAGAATACCTAAATCAGCGTTATCGAAAATTGGGGAAGCCTTTGCGATAGAAGATATACGAGAACTCATTGATTTTAAAAATGAACAATAAAAAAGACCACATTAGTGGCCATTAATAAGCAAATTAAGTTTAGAACTTTAATGATACACTTCATAGAAAAACATGCAGGCTATTACAACGATAGCAACTAATACTACATTTTTCATTCGCTCATCTAATAATGGTAAACCATTTCTTTTGTTAGCAATCATTCCTTGTATAAAAGACACCAAGAAAACTAATAAAAAAATTATACCTACTAACAATACAGATAAAATGAAGAAAGCAAATATTAGAAAGATCAAAGCGTAACCCCCTTTTTTAGATGAATTAAACCATTGCACTCTTAATTAGTATTGAATTCCCATATAAATATAACATAATACCTATATTGCATAAATACACTAATTTTTTATATAAATTAAATGTTATTACTTAAAACATGGGAAGCGAAGGTGAACTTATGGAAAGAAAAAATGATTATAAATATATTATGTGGTTTGGTTTGTTATTTATTGTTATGCCCGTTGTCTATGTTGGTAGTTGGATATTATATTATCAATTCAATGAGAGATGGGGGAACGTAGAAGCGTCAATGAATTCTATGTTTGTTTATTATTTATTTGTATCTATATGGTGGTTTATTTACTCCCTAAGAAAAAAATAACAACTATTACCTTTTGTTAAAAATATGCTAATATGCAGTTTGGTTATATTTACAAAAGGTACAGCTGTATTTGTAGGTGTTCCTAGGCATGCGTTGATAGTTAGCTCTTACGATGTTTTGTATACCTTTCAGTATTAATTAGTTAAAGGTATAATCTATGTAAACGCACCTGTCCAGCGTTATTTTCTAATTAAATGTTTTAAATGTCCCGGGTGGGGTACACGTTTATAAAACATGTATAAAACCCCACCTTGTCCCCCGGGGAGTACCCCGTTAAATAGTGTTAAATAACACTATATTGGATATGTGGATAAAATCTATTTTTTTACAAATGCTATTTTAGCAATAACTCAAAAGTTAAAACCTCAATACTGGAAACCAAGGCCATAAGAAAAATTTATATCAATCTATAAAATTAATGTTATTTACTTATGTGTTGTTTTCTATTATTATTGGTATTGGAGAAAAGAAGCTTATACGAAGCCCTTTTCAGTAGATAATTAAAGGGGGAACCGAACATGGCAAACAATAACTTGCACAACAGTCGTTCTTCATTCGAAGTTAACGGTAAATCTTACAACTATTATCGTTTAGCTGCAATCGAAGAAGCTGGTATTGCACAAGTATCACGCCTTCCTTATTCAATCAAAGTTTTATTAGAATCTGTATTACGTCAATATGATGGCTATGTAATTAAAGAAGACCATGTAGAAAACTTAGCGAAATGGGGCAAAGATGCAGACGAAAATGCTGAAGTGCCATTCAAACCTTCTCGCGTTGTTCTTCAAGACTTCACTGGTGTACCAGTAGTAGTTGACCTTGCATCATTACGCGATGCAATGAAAAAAATGGGCGGAGATCCAAACGAGATCAATCCAGCAATTCCTGTTGACCTTGTTATCGACCACTCTGTTCAAGTTGACAAATACGGTAACGAAGCAGCTCTTAAAGCGAATATGGATCTTGAATTCGAACGTAATGCTGAGCGTTACAATTTCTTGAAATGGGCTCAAACAGCTTACGATAATTTCCGTGCTGTACCACCAGCAACAGGTATCGTTCACCAAGTAAACTTAGAGTATTTGGCTCCAGTAGTTCACGTGAATGAAAATGCTGATGGCACTTACGAAACATTCCCAGACTCTGTTGTGGGTACTGACTCTCATACAACAATGATCAATGGTATTGGTGTTCTTGGATGGGGTGTTGGCGGTATTGAAGCAGAAGCTGGTATGTTAGGCCAACCATCATACTTCCCAATTCCTGAAGTAATTGGTGTGAAATTAACTGGAAAATTGCCAAGCGGTTCAACAGCTACTGACTTAGCGCTTAAAGTAACTCAAGAATTGCGTAAAAAAGGTGTAGTCGGCAAATTCGTTGAGTTCTTCGGACCAGGCGTTTCTGCATTACCTTTAGCGGATCGTGCAACAATTTCTAACATGGCACCTGAATATGGCGCTACATGTGGTTATTTCGCAATCGATGATGAATCATTAAGCTACATGCGTCTTACAGGCCGAGACGAAGAACATATCAACGTTGTTGAAGCTTACTTAAAAGCAAACAACATGTTCTTTGACCCAGAATTAGAACCTACTTACACAGATGTATTAGAAATTAACTTAGATGAAATCGAAACTAATCTTTCAGGCCCTAAACGTCCACAAGATTTAATTCCGCTTTCAGATATGAAAACACGCTACCACGAAGTAGTAGTGGCTCCAGCTGGCGTTCAAGGTTTTGGCTTAACTCCAGATGAATTCACAAAAACTTCAACTGCTAAATTTTCAGAGGGTGATGTTGAAATTCCAGCAGGTGCTGTAGCAATTGCTGCGATTACTTCTTGTACGAACACATCTAACCCTTACGTTCTAATCGCTGCAGGTCTTGTTGCGAAAAAAGCAGTGGAAAAAGGTTTAACTGTTCCTAAATGGGTTAAAACATCACTTGCTCCAGGATCAAAAGTTGTTACTGGCTACTTAGAAGATTCTGGTTTACAAGATTACCTAAATACGCTAGGTTTCAATACAGTTGGTTACGGTTGTACAACATGTATCGGTAACTCAGGTCCACTATTACCAGAAATTGAAGAAGCAATCATGTCTAAAGATTTATTCGTGACTTCTGTACTTTCAGGTAACCGTAACTTTGAAGGCCGTGTACATCCATTAGTGAAAGCTAACTACTTGGCTTCACCACCATTAGTAGTAGCTTATGCGCTTGCTGGTACTGTAGATGTAGACCTACGTAAAGATTCATTCGGTAAAGACAAAGATGGAAATGATGTCTTCTTTGATGACATCTGGCCATCATCTGATGAAGTAAATGCCGTTCTTTCAAAAGTTGTTACACGTGAATTGTTCCAAAAAGAATATGAAACTGTATTCAATGCAAATGAAAAATGGAATGCAATTGAAACTTCTACAGATTCACTTTACGAGTTTGATGAGAATTCAACTTACATTCAAAATCCGCCATTCTTCCAAAACCTATCTGCAAAACCAGAAGCAATTCAACAGCTTATGGGTATGCGTGTGTTAGCGAAATTTGGTGACTCTATTACAACTGACCATATTTCTCCTGCTGGTGCAATTGGTAAAGATACACCTGCCGGAAAATACTTGCGTGAACATGGCGTAGAACCACGAAACTTCAACTCTTATGGTAGCCGTCGAGGTAACCATGAAGTAATGATGCGCGGTACTTTCGCAAACATCCGTATCCGCAACCAAATCGCACCTGGTACAGAAGGCGGCTTCACTACTTACTGGCCAACAGGTGATGTAGAGTATATCTACGATGCAGCAATGAAATATGCTAAAAACCGTGTAGGCTTAGTTGTACTTACTGGTAAAGACTACGGTATGGGTTCTTCACGTGACTGGGCAGCTAAAGGTACTAACCTTCTTGGCGTTAAAACAGTTATCGCAGAATCATACGAACGTATCCACCGTTCAAACTTAGTAATGATGGGTGTTCTACCACTACAATTCGTTGATGGTGAAAGCTCAGAATCACTAGGATTGACTGGTGAAGAAACATTCTCAGTTAATATTACAGATGAAGTTAAACCTCGTGATATCCTAACTGTGACTGCTACATCTCCAGATGGCGATACTAAAACATTCAAAGCGCTTGCTCGTTTTGACTCAGAAGTAGAAGTAGATTACTACCGTAACGGCGGTATCCTACAAATGGTTTTACGTAACAAATTATCTAAATAATATGGTTCAAACAAGTGCACAATAATTTTGTGCACTTGTTTTAGTTTATAAGACAAAGGAGATTTAATGAAAGAAGAAAAGCTATGGAAGGATTTTCTCTCAAAATAACGGTATACTTAACATGAGGTGAACAACATGTTTGTAAGTGAAAAAGAAATTGAAATTCGATATGCGGAGACAGATCAAATGGGCGTTGTATACCATGCAAATTATGTTATATGGATGGAATTAGGGAGGACGCAGCTGATTCATGATTTAGGCTTTAGCGTGACTCAATTAGAAGAAGCAGGCTATGTATCGCCTGTTATGAATGTCAATATTAGCTACAAAGCTGCACTACGTTATGGTGAAAAAGCGATTATACGTACATGGATTGTATCACAGGAACGTCTTCGTACAGTGTATGGCTATGAAATCGTACATAGTGATGGAACGATTGCAGCAACAGCAACATCCGAACATATTGTGGTGAAAAAAGAAAATTTCCGACCAGTTGCTTTTGAACGAATTAATCCGGTGTGGTTTAATAAATATAAAGAAATTGCAGAAATCAAATAACTCTTGGATGAATAGTTTAAAAAAGCATGCCCGAATTAGGCATGCTTTTTGCATTTTTTATCTACTTGTAATCAAATTTAAGTTCATCTAATTGGCGATCTACATCTACATATAAATCATGGTTGTTAAAAAACCATGTATCGTCTTGCTCAATAAAAAAAGTAGTGCCATTATGCTCTAATACAACACTTGGATTAATTGGCGAGTCTTGACTCATGCCGAGAGAAAACCCTTCGTGGAAAGGATTTGAGCCACCATATCTAGCATAAAAACGAATGGTATCTCCTTGCGCTACATCCATTTCATCGGAAAACCACTGAAATGCTTGTTCAGACATGACAATTTTCATAAGAACACTCCTTTTTTATAACCATGTTACTTTTGGTTCTGTTCCTTTTTTTATGCGCGATATATTAGATCTATGGCGATAAAAAATAAAGACTACAATAATGGAAATAATGATAAGTAAAAGATATTCATTATATAAAATACCATAAATAAGTGCGTAAATAAAAGCCACAACAGCTGCAAACATAGATGCTAGACTCACCATTTTATACACTTTTAAGCAAAGAAGGAAGGCGATAAGGAGCAAGATAAAGATTGGCCAATGGTAGCCAAGTAAAATACCTGCAGACGTAGCCACAGCTTTGCCTCCTCGGAAGCCAGCGAAGATAGGGAACATGTGCCCAACGACAGCAATGATGCCAGCAACGAGTGGATGGATACCACTTCCTTGGAAAACAGCTAGAATAGGAAGTATAGTTGCAAGTGTGCCCTTTAATATATCCATAAGTGTAACGGCTATACCCGCTTTTTTTCCAAGCGTACGGAAGGTATTAGTAGCACCTAAGTTTCCGCTTCCGTGCTGTCTGATATCGGTTTTATAAAAAACTTTACCAACCCATAAACCGGATGGGATGGAACCAATTAGATAAGCCAATACAACAACTAAAATACTATTCATTTAAAACTCCCTCCAACATTAGTAGTTGGTATTATTAGATTGTAATAATATTTTATCACGAGACTGTAAGCGTACACAATGACCAACTTTCTCAATAATTGCCGGTTCTTATTGTCCAATAGATTAAACGAATGATACAATAAAACCTGAGTCTAACTGAACAAGAAGTTGACAGTATCTATTATTGTGTATATGATTTATAAAAGTAGAACGGATGTTTGTGTTTAGGGGGAATATTTTTTGACAAATAAACAAACAATCACCTCTTATAGTGAAGATGATATTCAAGTATTAGAAGGTTTAGAAGCCGTAAGAAAACGTCCGGGTATGTATATTGGCTCTACAGACAGCAGAGGCTTGCACCACCTTGTATACGAAATCGTCGACAATGCTGTAGATGAGGTATTAGCGGGTTTTGGCTCACATATTGTAGTGAAAATCCATAAAGATCAAAGTATTAGTGTAAGAGATTATGGACGTGGCATGCCAACTGGGATGCACAAGACAGGTAAATCAACTCCTGAAGTAATCTTTACCATTTTGCATGCAGGCGGTAAATTTGGACAAGGTGGTTATAAAACAAGTGGTGGTTTGCACGGTGTAGGAGCATCTGTTGTAAACGCCCTTTCTTCATGGCTTGATGTAACCATTTACCGAGATGGCCATAAATACAGCATGCGCTTTGAAAATGGCGGTAAGCCCGTAACTACACTTGCTAATCTAGGCAAAACGAAAGAAACAGGCACATTTATTCATTTTAAGCCTGATCCAGAAATCTTTTCTACAACTAAGTATCAATTCGATACATTAGCTGAACGTTTACGTGAATCTGCTTTTTTATTAAAGGGCTTAAAAATAGAGCTTATTGATGAAGAAACCGAGCGACAAGAAGTATATCATTATGAAAATGGAATTGAAGCCTTTGTAGCCTATCTTAACGAAGAAAAAGATGTATTGCATCCAGTTAAATATGTTGAAGGCGAACTAGATGAAATTGAAGTTGAATTTGCTTTTCAATTCAATGATGGTTATTCCGAAACTATCCTTTCCTTTGTTAATAATGTTCGCACACGTGATGGAGGCACACACGAAACAGGCGCTAAAGCTGCAATGACTCGTGTGTTTAACGAATATGCACGTAAAGTCGGACTCCTAAAAGAAAAAGATAAAAATTTGGATGGCTCAGATATACGTGAAGGATTAGCTGCCATCATCTCAGTCCGAATTCCTGAAAATCTATTACAATTCGAAGGTCAAACTAAAGGCAAACTTGGCACAGCAGAAGCACGTAGCTCTGTCGATGGTGTCGTATCCCAAAAATTAATGTATATTTTGGAAGAGAATGCGGAGCTTAGTGCATCGCTTGTACGTAAAGCTATTCGTGCACAGCAAGTTCGCGAAGCAGCACGGAAAGCAAGAGAAGACGCACGTCATGGTAAAAAATCCAAAAAACAAACTATCTTATCAGGAAAATTGACGCCAGCACAATCTAAGAATGCTGCCAAAAATGAATTATACTTAGTCGAAGGCGATTCTGCGGGAGGCTCAGCTAAACAAGGGCGGGACCGTACTTTCCAAGCCATCTTGCCTCTTCGAGGAAAAGTAATCAATACGGAAAAAGCAAAGCTTCAGGACATCATGAAAAACGAAGAAATTGCTACCATTATTCATGCAGTCGGTGCTGGAGTTGGTACAGATTTCAACATTGAAGACGCTGCTTACGATAAAGTTATAATCATGACGGATGCCGATACGGATGGCGCTCATATACAGGTATTACTCTTAACTTTCTTCTTCCGTTATATGAGACCACTTGTTGAAGCAGGAAAAGTATATATTGCCTTGCCGCCACTTTATAAAGTATCAAAAGGGACTGGGCGCAAAGAAGTAATTGAATATGCTTGGACAGAGAAAGATCTTCAACAAGCAATTAAGAAAATTGGTAAGGGTTATATTCTTCAACGCTACAAAGGCCTTGGTGAAATGAATGCTGAGCAGCTTTGGGAAACAACCATGAACCCTGAAACACGGACATTGGTTCGCGTTCAAATCAATGATGTTGAAAGAGCAGAAAAAGGCGTTGCCACATTGATGGGTGATAAGGTAGAACCACGAAGAAAATGGATTGAATCGCATGTGGACTTTGGCCTTGAAGAAGACAGTACGATATTAGAAAGCGAATTTATACAACATGATGGAGGGGATCTTACATGACGCAGTCAGAGATATTTCAAGACTTGCCTTTAGAGGAAGTCATCGGTGATCGCTTCGGTCGTTATAGTAAATACATTATCCAGGACCGTGCTTTGCCAGATGCAAGAGACGGTCTTAAACCAGTACAGCGCCGTATTCTATATGCAATGTTTATGGAAGGCAATACACACGACAAGCCCTTTAGAAAATCGGCTAAAACAGTCGGAAATGTAATCGGTAACTATCATCCACATGGTGATAGTTCTGTTTACGAGGCTATGGTACGTATGAGCCAGGACTGGAAAGCCCGCCACATGTTAATCGAAATGCATGGCAATAACGGTTCTGTCGATGGTGATCCGCCTGCTGCTATGCGTTATACAGAAGCCCGTTTATCTTCTATTGCAGCTCTAATGCTGCGCGATATTCAAAAAGATACAGTGGATTTAGTGCCAAATTTTGATGATCAAGATTTAGAACCAACTGTACTGCCTTCACGTTTTCCTAATTTATTAGTCAATGGGTCAACAGGGATATCCGCGGGCTATGCGACCGACATCCCACCGCATAATCTAGCTGAAGTGTTAGATGCAGTATTAATGCGTTTGAAAAATCCTCAAGCTACTGTTCAAGAACTAATGCAGGTATTGCATGGACCTGACTTTCCAACAGGTGGCATTATTCAAGGGGTTGACGGGATTAAAAAAGCCTACGAAACAGGCAAAGGAAAGATCATTGTTAGAGCTAAAGCAGAAATTGAGAAACTTAAGGGTGCTAAAGAGCAAATCGTTATCACTGAAATTCCATATGATGTAAACAAGGCAAATCTTGTTAAAAAAATGGATGAAATGCGATTAGATAAACGCTTAGATGGCATTGCAGAAGTACGTGACGAGTCTGACCGTTCAGGCTTAAGAATAGTAGTTGAATTAAAGAAAGAAATCAGCGGAGAACCGATTTTAAAATATTTATTGAAAAATACCGATCTACAGGTTACATATAACTTCAATATGATTGCTATATACAATCGTCGTCCAACTATGATGAGTTTACAGATGCTATTAGACGCATACATCGCTCACCAAAAAGAAATTATTGTAAGACGATCTCGGTATGATTTAGATAAAGCTAACAACCGTTTACATATTGTAGAAGGGTTGATGAAAGCACTATCAATTCTAGATGAAGTTATTGCAGCTATCCGTGCTTCAAAAGATAAAAAAGATGCTAAGCATAATTTGCAAGAGAAGTTTGGTTTTACTGAAATTCAAGCGGAAGCAATTGTTTCATTACAGCTATACAGATTGACCAATACAGATATTACAGAACTTCGGCAAGAACAGAAAGAACTTGAAGAAAAGATTCTCGAGCTAAAGAGTATATTAGAGAGCGAGAAGAAGCTTGTGAGCGTGCTACAAAAGGAATTAAAAGAAGTGAAAAAAACGTTCCAAGAACCAAGACGCTCAGAAATAGAAGAAAAAATTGAAGAAATTAAAGTAGACTTAGATGTTTTAGTACCAAGTGAAGACGTAGTCGTGACAGTTACTAGTGATGGCTACGTAAAGAGGACAAGTATTCGTTCGTATAATGCTTCAAATGGTGAAGATTTTGCCATGAAAGAATCCGACCATTTACTGTACGAGGCGCAATTAAATACGCAACAGCATATATTGGCCTTTACAAATAAAGGTCATTATATATTCCTTCCAGTCCATGAGTTACCAGATATTCGTTGGAAAGATTTAGGGCAGCATATTTCAAGTATCATTCCTTTAGACTCTGAAGAAAAAATTATAAATGTTGAAGGCGTTGCAGATTTTAATACCGATAAATATGTTGTCAGCATTACGAAGAATGGACAAATTAAACGAACTGCTTTGGCAGATTTCCAGGTACAACGCTATAATAAGCCATTTAAAATGATGAATCTTAAGAAAGATGATCTTATAATAGCTTCTGGAATTGCAGATTCAGGTGCGGAAGTCTATTTAACATCCTATCTGAGCTATGCAATAAGATTTAAACTCGATGAAGTACCGGTGGCAGGCATAAGGACTGCTGGCGTAAAAGCGATGAATTTATTGGATGGGGATATGGTAAAAGCTGCAAATATTATTCCGCCAAACCATAAAGGCAAGGTAATGATTGTTACAGAACGCGGAGGCGTTAAAAAAATGGCCCTTGATGAAGTAGAGACAGGCAATCGTGCACTACGTGGTGTACTTACACTTCGAGAGCTCAAAAAGCAACCACACCGTATTTATACGGTTGTCTATGTAGAAAAAGGGGAAGGCATTCAAATAATTACTGAGAATGGCTTAAAAGAAGATTTGCGAGAAGAAAATTATAGCTTGTCTGAAAGATATTCAAATGTATCTTATGTAATTGATGTTAAAACAGACGGCTTCATATCTCATATTTTAAAACTACCAGCTAAAGAGGGAAATCCTAAATAAATATGTAAGCATTAATCACTTATTATATGGATGAAATTAGCTGACATAATTTTTAAGTTGCCACTCTAGGCAATTTTTCTAGGATTACGCAATGATAGTAATGGGCTGTCTGGTAGAAAACCTCAGCTTGCTATGCCACAGAAAGATAAAAACCTGGGAGAAACTGTTTTTCAGTTTTCTCTCAGGTTTTTTGTTTTTGGGAATGACAATTTTGGATATCCTACAAATGAATATAGAATGGTGATAATTGTCATTGCATCTTTATTGTAAGTTTGGAAAATAGAATAAAAAATGTAATGAATTTATGCAATCGTATTATTATTAGTTTTAATAGATTGATTATGGTAGAGAGGACTTAAACTATATATGTATTATTTGTAGGACTAAGAACATTTGAAACAGTAATTACGAAAAATATGTACAATCCTACGAGTTGATGCAATAAAAGCAAACATCCTGAAGAAGTATATGTAAGGGGATAAGTAGCGAATGGTTAAATAATCCCCAAAAATAAGCGGCTCATCGAACTGATAAGCCACTTCCATAAAAATTGTATTATTGTAATAATGCGATTTTTATATGAGCTAAGTGATGCTCCTCATGCCAAGCTAATTTGGCCAGTTTTGTCGCAACTGTAATTTTACCGTTAGTCTGATGAGTAAAGTATCGAACTAATTGATCTTCAGTTAAACTATTTCCTAAGTACACGATACGCTCATTTATACCTTCTAACATTTTAATGGAAGCTTCTACAGGAAGTTTTGTATCTGGTTGTATCGCCCACTTTTCTTCATCAAAAGCGGGTACTTTTGCATTCTCATCTGTTAAAGCTAGTTTTAGTCGTTGATACATGTTCAACTGTGAATCTGCGATGTGATGTACAAGTTGACGAACTGTCCAACTACCATCACGATAGGTTTTGCTTAATTCCTGATTGTTTAATGTTCCTACTGTTTCTCTTAATCGATTTGAAAAAGTCTCGATTTTTCTCAGCCATTCTTGTAGATCTTCAACTGTTACTTCATCAGGAACATTTAGTTTACCAATTGGGTATTTTATATCCATCATAATCCTCTTTTCCTCTTTATAGTTTAAAAGCTATTCACACAATTGTCTTCAAAATAATATGGGCCTTCTTTTAGATTAACTTTAATTCTAATTTCTCCAATACGCTCTAACTGAAACTTTATAAATACTACATTCTCCGTGGTCTATCTGGATAAAAAATCATGGAGGTTAGAAACAGTAGTAATAATTTCAATCATAACATTTTCATCATCTTCCAGAAAGAATGATGATACCTGTTGGGATAGTATAGCTTCTGTCTAATTCAATAAGCGCAAGTGCAATATTTAATATTTCTTTTTTTACTTCTTCTGATGTAAATGATAAATGAACTATATAAAATTTTGATATGGAAAAGTAAGTTATTGATCCAAGCATATAGATTAGTCGGCAATAAGTTGACTTTGATTTGTTCATCTCTACAATTAGAAAGGGCAAGTGGGGATTCTTTTAGATAGATGGTAAATGTAAAATAATGAGAAGGATTTTTCTTTTGTTTATTATTGATATGAAGCAGGTACCTATAGTAATAACTTACTTTTCAAGGCACATTTGAGGAAATAGGTATTTTAAGCAAAATTGGTACTGGTATTTATTTCTTATTACAAGTATTCAAGTATTAGTGTTGATTTATGGATTTATTCTTAAATTTAAACAAAAATACTTTTTTATCAAAAAACAGTCAATTTTTCAGTGCGCATACCATATTATAGAAAACTTAAATCGCAGTTACGTGGCCTGACAAGTTATAAGGTTCATTTTTTGCGAAATAATAATATGGCTATTCATTACTGAATAGTAGTTAGAGGAAGGGATTGATGTAATGCTAACGTTAACTATTAATAAGGAGAATAAGGATTATGTAGTAGAGTACCTTTCTAAGAAAGAAAAAGGGGTTTTATGGCTGTCTAAGGATTCCCTTTACGAATCTATTTACAAGCTAGGTCGCAACATTCATCTTAACGATGTGCATTTTCGTATAACGAAGGATTTGCGATTGCCTTTACTTTCTTTTCTGTCGATTGAATATCCTGGTGAACTTTATGAACACAAAATCACCATCATGGATTAAAAAATCAAAGCAAAATTCTAACTAGTATTCCTTGTCATTTCCTTATAATAGGCTGGGAAAATCCTTTCCTTTGGCAAAACCTACACTTTTGTGTAGGTTTTTTATTTTATCCGAAATCCTTTTTATTTGTATTTTAATTAAAATTCTGTTTATTCATTGACGTTTTTTATGTTAATGAATATAATGTAGTCAATACTATATATGAGCATTTGTTCATATATTGCTAGTGAAGTAATTAAGAGCTTAAATTTGCATACATTTAACATATGAATATTTGATCATATATTATTGAGAGGTGATGGAAATGCAAATAAAAGTAAATAGCGTGGTTAAAAAGGGTAGGGATTGTATGAAAGAGCAGAAAAAAGAGAAAGGAGGGTGAATAAATTGGAAAACAAAAAAGTAAAGCAAGAACTTCTGTTAGAAGGACTTGATTGTGCAAATTGCGCGATGAAAATTGAAAAAAGTGTAAATGGTATTCAATCCGTTACTTCGTGTAATGTTAATTTCGCCACGAAGACATTGACGATGGAGATGGATAAGGCAAAAGAAATAGATACCATTGTAGAAGCAAGGCGTAATATTCACAGGCTAGAGCCGCACATCAATATATTAGAAAAAGGACGGAAAGCGAGAAATACTCATAACCACACTCTGTACTTGGATGGACTAGATTGTGCAAATTGCGCAGCAAAGATAGAAAAAAGTGTAGGAGAATTAGAAGGAGTTACCAGTTCTTCTGTAGATTTTGTATCAAAAAAATTAATAATAGAAGTTTCCGAATCCGCCACTTCGGAACAATTGGTGATAAATGAAGCAGTGAAGCTAATTAACCGGATTGAACCACACGTGAAAGTCATTGAAGAATACGACAAAGATTCACATGAACACAATCATGAAACTGGAAATACAAAAAAAGTGTTGGTTCGACTGGGAATTGGTATAGTTATAGGCTCGCTTGGCATGTTTACTCCTGTTTCAGGTATATATGAGTTAGCTCTATTTCTTCTTGCTTATTTAATCGTAGGTGGGGATGTCATCTATAGGGCCTTTAGGAATATCTTGCGTGGGCAAGTATTTGATGAGCATTTTCTTATGGCTCTTGCAACTATTGGCGCGTTTGCAATCAAGCAATATCCAGAAGGTGTTGCTGTTATGCTGTTCTACCAAGTGGGTGAATTATTCCAAGGCATTGCTGTAAACCGTTCTCGCAAATCCATTGGGGATTTGATGGATATCAGACCAGACTATGCCAACATAAAAGTCGGAAATGAAATAAAAAGAGTTTCGCCTGATGAAGTAAAGATTGGGGATATCATTGTCATTAAACCAGGCGAAAAGGTTCCATTAGATGGAAAGGTCATAGAAGGAAACTCCATGGTAGACACATCTGCGCTAACAGGTGAATCAGTTCCAAGAGAGGTGCAGTCTGGTTCTGATGTACTAAGTGGGTTTATCAATAAAAGTGGGCTATTGAGTGTAGAGGTAACAAAGGTATTTGGAGAGTCGACAGTTTCTAAAATACTAGATCTCGTACAAAATGCTAGCAGCCGAAAAGCACCAACCGAAAATTTTATTACGAAATTTGCTCGTTATTACACACCGGTTGTCGTTATTGTAGCTGCTGCATTAGCTTTCATACCACCGCTATTGTTAAATGGCGCAACTTTTTCAGATTGGATTTATCGGGCGCTGGTATTCTTAGTTATCTCTTGTCCTTGTGCGTTGGTGGTTTCTATTCCATTAGGATTCTTTGGGGGAATAGGAGCAGCATCTAAGATGGGTATCTTGGTCAAAGGAAGCAACTATTTAGAAGCTTTAAATAATGTGAAGTATGTTGTGTTGGACAAGACGGGTACCTTAACCAAAGGCGTATTTGAAGTCACGACCATTTGCCCATCTGGTAATATTTCGAAAGAAGACCTATTGGAATATGCTGCTTTTGCTGAAACTCATTCCAATCACCCAATCGCACAGTCAATACGAAATGCATATGGGAAAGAATTTAGCGTTGACAAGATACAAGAGTACAATGAAATTTCAGGCCACGGTACTGCTGTAACAGTTGATGGGAAAGAAATTTTAGCTGGAAATGCAAAACTCATGAACAAAGAAAACATAGCATTCAAGGAACCTAGTGAGATTGGAACGATTGTTCATATTGCCCTAAATCGTAATTATGCTGGGTATATTGTTATAGCAGATGAACTAAAAGAAGATTCTGTTCAAGCAGTTCGTTCTTTAAAAGAACTAGGCATAAAAAAGACCATCATGCTGACTGGTGATGCAGCATCTGTAGCGAAATCTGTGGGCGAGAAACTTGGGCTTGATGAGGTGCATGCTGAATTATTGCCGCAACACAAAGTAGAAGAAATCGAAAAAATTGATGCTCAGAAAAATCCTAAAGAAAAGTTAATTTTTGTTGGGGATGGTATCAATGATACACCTGTATTAGCTCGTGCTGATGTCGGAATGGCAATGGGAGGATTAGGATCAGATGCAGCGATTGAAGCAGCAGATATCGTTATAATGACCGATGAACCTTCTAAGATACCAGCAGCTATAGGTATTGCAAAACGGACACGAGTGATTGTGTGGCAAAATATTCTCTTTGCATTAGGTGTGAAAGGTATATTCCTGCTATTAGGTGCCTTTGGCATTGCCACTATGTGGGAAGCAGTATTCTCTGACGTTGGGGTTACATTGCTAGCTGTGTTAAATGCCATGCGTGTCCTTCGAGTACCGAACCGCTAATTTTCTATCGTGAGAACCCCAAAACTCTAAGTGTTAAAAGAGTTTTGGGGTTTTATTTATCATTAATGAGGGCTTTTTTAGTAGATTTTTAATTCAACAAAATAAAAAAAGTTTTAAAAATAGATTGACAGTCAAAAAAAATTCAATTACTATAAGCCTTAGCAAAATAAAGTTGCTCTTATTAAAAACCGTTGAGACGAGGGGTCTAAGATACGGTGGCAAACCAAACTGATATTTATCAGTTCATGGGGCTCAACCTGAGCACAAAATGTACAAAGTTTTGTGAACGATAAGAGGATAAGCAGTTGATATTAATCGAAGCTTTCCTTCTAATGGTTGGAGAGCTTTTTTGTATGCTAATATTTACATTTTTTAGTAGGAGAGGATTATATTGACTGAAAAAATTTTATTTACTTCGGAATCGGTGTCAGAAGGACATCCCGATAAAATCGCAGACCAAATCTCGGATGCTGTATTAGATGCAGCTTTAGCTCAAGATCCATTTTCAAGAGTTGCATGTGAAGTGTTTACGACAACAAATATGGTTATTATCGGGGGAGAAATCACAACTTCTGCCATATTAGATATTGAGAGAATTGCTCGTGACACATTACTTGAGATTGGTTACAGTGATGCACAATTCGGTATTGACGGACATACTTGCAACATTCAAGTACTTGTTCATACACAATCACCAGATATTGCAATGGGTGTCGATTCTTCAAGTGATCTAAAGGAGATTGGAGCAGGAGACCAAGGGATTATGTTTGGTTATGCAACGGATGAAACAGAAACATATATGCCGCTTGCAATTGAAATCGCTCATACCTTGATGAAAAAAGCTTCTTTCTTAAGAAAAATTGGAGACTTTAAATGGGCACGCCCAGATATGAAATCTCAAGTGACGATCGACTATACAAATCCGACTAAACCAAGAATAGAAACAATATTACTCTCTATTCAGCATGATGAAGATGTAAATATGGCTGAATTCAAGAATTATATAAACGAACAGATTGTACAAGAAACAATTCGCACATTTGGAATGAATGAAGATATAAATACATTAATTAATCCAACAGGACGTTTCGTTATTGGAGGTCCACATGGCGATGCAGGTCTTACCGGCCGTAAGATTATTGTTGATACTTATGGAGGAGCAGCAAAACACGGAGGCGGCGCATTTTCAGGGAAAGATTGTACAAAAGTAGACCGCTCAGCAGCTTATGCAGCTCGTTATGTTGCTAAAAATATTGTAGCTGCTAAATTTGCCAAACGTTGTGAAATCCAACTTTCTTATGCAATAGGGGTTAGTGAGCCAATAAGTATCGCAATTGATACCTTCGGAACAGAAACCGTAGACAAAGATCAACTACTGCAAGCTATTCGCAAGACATTCGATTTAACACCTGGAGGAATTATCAATATGCTTAATCTTCGGAATCCTCAGTTCAAACAGGTAGCAGCATATGGACACTTTGGGCGACATGATTTAAATTTGCCATGGGAACAGCTTGATAAAGTAAGTGCTTTAAGGGAAGCCGTTGCAGGCGATTTAGCAGGAGCAACTCGTTAATGGCACAAGTGCTGCAAGAAATCCTTAACGAAAAATATGATATTTGTTCCCAAGAAAGAATGCCGTTGTTTGAAGCGCTCGTTAACTATGCAAAGAAAAATACAACCCCTTTTGATGTGCCGGGGCATAAAATGGGAGCTTTAAAAAGCCCATTAAACGATGTCTTTAGTGACTTTACGATGAAAATGGATGTCAATTCGATGAAAGAATTGGA
The DNA here is from genome assembly GCF_059759115.1 of Rummeliibacillus sp. GQ308. NCBI lineage: Bacteria > Bacillati > Bacillota > Bacilli > Caryophanales > Caryophanaceae > Rummeliibacillus > Rummeliibacillus sp. GQ308. The sequence goes on from NZ_JCAXDQ010000001.1 coordinate 1,442,723, forward strand.
TTTATTAAGCCATCCGTCATCAGTCATTCAAGAGGCACAACAGTTAGCAGCAGAAGCTTTTAGGGCAAAAGCGGCGTATTTTTTAGTCAATGGAACATCGATTGGTATCTTAGCTATGATTCTATCGGCGTGTAAGCCAGGGGATCATATACTGGTTCCAAGAAACTGTCATAAATCAGTAATGAATGGCATAATTTTGAGCGGCGCCTGTCCAGTATTTTTAGAGCCTGAAGTGGATCAACACTTTGGAATTTCCCATGGTGTCTCTGTAAGAACGATTGAAAAGGCATTAACATTACATCCAAACGCAAAAGCTTTGCTCGTTACGTATCCAACTTATTTTGGGACGATGAATGATTTGGAGAAAATTTGCACACTTGCACATAAACAAAATATAGCAGTGATTGTGGATAGCGCCCATGGAACGCATTTATCATTTGTTGACTCTTTGCCCGACCCCATCCAAGCAGGAGCAGACTTGGTCACAATGAGTATGCATAAAACTGGTGGTTCGCTTACGCAAAGTTCTATCTTGCTTTTAAACAGCGATCGAATTTCGAGAGAACAAATTCAAAAATCATTGAATATGCTCCAATCGACAAGTGCTAGCTATCTTTTAATGAGTTCCTTGGATGTTGCTAGGCACGAATTAGCATTATATGGTGCCATTCGTTATCATTCTTTAAAAGAAATCATTGAACAAACAATCATTGAAATAGAAGAACATACTTCCTTTGAAGTATTAAAGAATAGCTATGTAAAACATAGATTTAGTCAATTGCATGATTATACAAAGCTTGTCATCAGAGTGAATGAAAGCGGACTATCAGGTTTTGAAGTGTACACGCTTCTAAAAGAAAAATATAATATTCAAATGGAATTAGCAGAAGGTTATGTTGTTATGGCTGTAATCACTCCAGCTGATACAAAAGAATCTCTAGAAAAGCTAGTGACTGCTTTGGTTGATATTGAGCACAAATATGGCAAAGGGAAAAGTATCCGATACCCGCATGTTACGCCTTTTAGTGCAAACACTTTACTTTTAACACCGAGAGAGGCTTACTATGCAGAACATGAAGAAATACCCATTCACGAAGCAATAGGAAGAATAAGTGCTGATTCTCTCATGATTTACCCACCAGGAATACCTCTTGTTATACCTGGAGAATACGTTTCAAAAGAAGTTATCGAACAGTATCATTATTATATCCAGAATTTTGGTAATATTTTATCAGATTCACCTAGAAAAAATCATATTACGGTCGTAAAGGAGAAAAAGTAAATGGGTTTAGAATTAAATACTTTAGGAAGACATGTATTAATTGAGTTATACGGGTGTCCAAGTGAAATAATAGAGAATAACGCATTAATTGAACAATATATGTGTGAAGCAGCAGACTATTCTGGTGCAACGATTGTTGAATCTGTTTTTCATCATTTCAATCCGTATGGAGTTTCGGGAGCTGTGATTATTTCTGAATCTCATTTAACCATTCACACATGGCCTGAGTATGGTTTTGCATCTGTAGATGTTTATACGTGCGGGGAGTCAGTTAGCCCATGGAAAGCCGGAGATTACTTAGCTGAAAAGCTTAAAGCAAAAAAAGTGGAATCCTTTGATTTTCCTCGAGGAACCGTTGAAAAAATTCGCCAGTTTGCTAATCGTGAATTAGGCAAAATTCAAGTGAAACCAGAAGAATATGAATTAGAAGGTGCAAAATAATGAATTGGTATACAGAACAATGGAGCGAAGACTGTAAGTTTTCAATTTCCTATGATGAGCATTTGCATAGTGAGCAATCACCCTTTCAAAAAATCGATTTCTATAAAGGTAAAGAGTTTGGCACATTTTTCACACTTGATGGACTAATGATGGTAAATGAAAAAGACCAATTCATCTACCACGATATGATTGTCCATCCTGCTTTTGCTACAAACCCAAATATCAAGAAGGTTCTGATCATTGGGGGAGGGGATGGCGGTACAGCGCGTGAAGTATTGCGTTATCCTACAGTCGAAGAAGTAGTTATGGTGGAAATTGATGAGCGGGTGTTTCGCTTGTGCCAAGAATATTTACCTGTCACTGCTGAAGGGGTAGAAGAAGATCCGCGCATGTCTCTAAAATTTGAAGATGGCCTAGCTTATGTAAAAGAAGCTGCTGATGCATCATTTGACTTGATTATTGTGGACTCAACAGATCCAATTTCTGTGGGAGAAGGTTTGTTTACAACTGCCTTTTATCAAGAATGCTACAGAGTTTTAAATACTGATGGAATCTTAATCAATCAACATGAATCACCTTATTTTGCAGAGTATGCGGACAATATGAAAAAAGCAAGGCATAAACTATCAACCATTTTCCCAATTGCAGAAGTTTACCAATATCATATGCCAACATACCCTTCAGGCCATTGGCTATTCGGATTTGCATCAAAAACAAAACACCCAATTACTAATTTAGATGCACAAAAGTGGAATGCATTCGGGTTGAAAACGAAATATTATAATACAGATTTACACCTTGGGGCTTTTGCATTGCCTAGCTATGTAAGGGAGGCATTGAAGATTGCAAAGTAAAACAATGAATATATCAACATTTATTGGCTGTGACAACAGCTATGAGGAGTCTGAACTGGCTCTATTTGGGATTCCATTTGATGGGACAACTAGTTTTCGTCCAGGTACCCGTTTTGCAATGCAAGCTATTCGCCCTGACTCATATGGGTTAGAAACGTATTCTCCTTACCTTGATCGAGACTTAGAAGATATTGCTGTGCATGATTCTGGCGATCTTGATTTACCACTTGGTAATACTGAAAAAACAATGAATGAAATTCTACTATTTACAAGAGGCCTTGTTAATGACGGGAAAAAGTTTGTAATGGTCGGTGGAGAGCACTTGGTAAGCTACCCAACCATCCAAGCCGCATACGAAAAATACCCGGATTTACATGTTATTCATATTGATGCACACACAGATCTTCGAGAAGACTATATGGGTGAAAAACTATCACATGCTTCTGTTATTAGACGTTGCCATGAATTCTTAGGCGACGGACGCATCTTTCAATTTGGCATTCGTTCAGGCCTTAAAGAAGAATTCGAATGGGCGAAAGACCATACCTATATGGAACGTTTTTCAATAGAAACTTTACCTGAAATCGTAAAAAAATTAGAGAATCTTCCTATATATATAACTATCGATCTCGATGTATTAGATCCGGGCACTTTCCCAGGCACTGGAACACCTGAACCAGGTGGTATTACGTATAAAGAATTGTTAGCTGGATTAAAGGTACTTGATGATCTGAATCATGTGGTAGGAGCAGATGTTGTGGAGTTATCCCCTCCTTATGACCCAACAGGCGCATCCACTGCTATTGCATGTAAAACGATTCGTGAATTATTATTAATCGTAGGAAAATAGATTAAGAACACTGCCACACTTATTATAAGTGTGGCTTTTTTATTGGTTCAGTGATTTGCATACTTAGCAGTATAATATAGGAGCTCTTCAAAAAACATTTAAAACTAGTGAAACTTTTATTCAATGTAATAGCACTAATATGTGAAAGGAATTGAATGAGGTATGGATTTACATAATGAAAAACTTATAAAAAAGGCGATAAAAGGAAATAAGAATGCCTTTGAAAAACTGATAAAGCAGCATTATGAGCGTATTTATAGGACTGCTTTCCTTTATGTACATAACGAGGAAGATGCTCTAGATGTCGTGCAGGAGGCGACATTTCAAGCTTTTAAAAGTATTCATTCGCTTAAGCATCCAGAATACTTTTTAACTTGGTTTACAAGAATTATAATCCGATGTTCTAGTCGGATTTTAAAAAGAAACAACAATAATGTTTTTGTAACAGATGAAGTAATATCAAATTTTCCCGAAAGAGAGCGTTTTGACCAAGACGAGTCAATGAGCTTGTTACAAGCTATACATCAGCTAAAGCACGATTATAAAATTGCCATAATATTATTTTATTATTTTGATTACTCTATCAAAACGATTAGCGAGCTCATGGAACTACCTGAAGGCACAGCAAAAACTTTTTTAAGAAGAGGTAAAGCAGAGTTAAAAAAAATCTATAAAAATGAGGAGGGATATTATGGATAAAAAGAAAATCATAAGAGCAATAGAGAATATAGAAGTCCCAAAGGATAAAGTCTTTAAGTCGATAGAAAAAGGGATAAACACCCAAAAAATTAAAAGAAGAAAAGTACTTCGACATACTGCAGCTATAGCTGTTATTCTCTTCATTTCTTTTATTTTAGGACTGTATAATCCAACGATGAATAAAGTTTTAGCAAACACACCATTAATAAGTCAAATTTTTAAAGGTTTTAACGATTCTATAGGAGTAATATTAGCGAATAAAAATGCTGTGACAGAACTAAATCAGTCTACCAAAAAGAATGGAGTGACCGTAAAGTTAACTAGTGCTTACTTTGATGGAAATATGGTTTCTATTACGGGTTTTGTAAATAATAAAGTGGATAGTGGTCATAATGAAAAAGGAGAAGTTAGCTTTGATGTCAATTTTAATCATAGTAAAGGCGATCATGACTCTTGGACAAATGGAATGACAACTAGACTTTCGAAAGTAAATAAGGGATATAATTTTCAGTGGAAAGTAGACTATCCATATAAGAAGATCAAAAAGAGATTTAATTTACCTATTACTATTCATTCTATCAATGGGATTAAGGGTGAATGGAAATTTAATATTCCAATTCAGCAAGAAAAATACAGAACTGATTTATTAATTAAAAATAAAAACTATCCAAAGTATAATTTAAAAATTAATACAAATAAAATTCTTACAGGAAAAGCTACATCTTCTCTGATCTATCAAACCGAAAAGATATATAAAAACGATGATATTTATATAATGAAAGCAGTAGATAACAATCAAAATATATATCATTTTGAAAATGGAACAACCCTCTTTGAAAAAATGAAAGGTAATATTTCACATAGTACCATCCGGGTTGGAATGGATAAACTCCGTGCTGATAGTACAAAACTTACTTTTTATCCGCAATTAACTATTAGTGAGCCATATGTGAATCATCAATTTGCTGACCATCCATTCATGATTAAAAGTAAAAGATCAAAACTTGCTATGAAAGTACAGCAAATAAGAAGAGTGAACAATCAAATTATTATTGATTATCATCTAATGGGTTTTAGAGGAAAATTGAATAAGCATCGGTTAGATATAATAGCAAACAACCTACAATATTCATTTAGATTGATAGATAACAGATACTTAAATGGAAAAGAGGATGCTTATTCACCTGGTCTTACTAATCATAGTGTTTCTCATAATAAAGTTAAGATAATCGACGGAAAAACAATAAGCTACCAATCTACATTTAATATTGCTGGAGAAGAGAAAATAGAAAATTTCAATTTCAAAAATACAATTTTGCAATTTGATTTTACGAGTTTTATTAGTGCTAAGAATTTAGCTCCTATAACTGCAACTCTTCATAAGTAATATTATTACACTTTTTAAATCATCTAAGAAAAAGGACAATTAGGCACACTTTTAGATATTTAACATAAAGTAACAAGGACGCATTTCAAAAAAAGAGATGCGTTTTTTTATATACTGTTTCTAACAATTTAAAAAACTCTTTACTAAATGAATATTTATGCTATTATGTTTATAAATATAATATAAAGTCAATTCAGTTAATAAGGAGGACATCATGGAGAGTTGGTTAGAATTATATGAACAGATGGGCGATTATCTAGCTCCTAGTATGGCAAAGGATCATCCAAATTTACCAGTGATAAAGGAAGAAGGGTGTTACTATTTTGGAGCAGACGGCAAGACATATCTTGATTTCACTGCAGGTATTGCTGTAGCAAATACTGGTCATCGTCATCCGAAAATTGTTCAAAGTATAAAAGATGCAGCAGATCAATTAGTCCATGGTCCATCTGGCGTTATTATGTATGAATCTATATTACAGTTATCGAAGAATCTTGCGGAAATCACACCGGGAAATTTAGATTGTTTTTTCTATGGAAATAGTGGCACTGAAGCAATTGAAGGAGCAATCAAATTAGCGAAATTTACTACAGGGCGACCTTATATAATTTCTTTCACAGGTTGTTTTCATGGCCGTTCTCTAGGTGCATTAAGTGTGACAACATCCAAAAGTAAATACCGTAAATTTTTGAACCCATCTAATGTCTATTCGATACCGTATGCCAATGTAAATGAAGCTCCAACAGGCTTTGCTTCAGTTCAATATACGGTGGATCTGCTTGAGAAAAATGTAAAGACACTCTTTAAGCATCAGGTTACACCGGAAGAAGTGGCGGCATTTATCGTAGAGCCTGTGCTAGGTGAAGGGGGCTATATTATACCGCCGAAAGAATGGCTACAAAAACTCCGGGAACTTTGCAATGAGTATGGTATTTTGCTTATATTTGATGAAGTTCAAACTGGTTTTGGGCGCACAGGAGAATGGTTTGCTGCACAAACATTCGGTGTCACACCAGATATTATGGCAATAGCGAAAGGGATTGCTTCAGGTCTTCCTCTAAGTGCAACTGTTGCAAGCCGAGAACTTATGGAGAAGTGGCCAATGGGCTCACATGGGACGACATTCGGTGGTAATCCAATTTCATGCTCAGTTGCATTAACAACGCTTGAAGTAATGAAAGAAGAAAACTTGCTCGAGAATACAAAACAAGTAGGGGCTTATGCAGTCGATTTTTTAAAAGGCATTCAAGAAAAATATGACGTGGTCGGGGAAGTTCGAGCAATTGGCTTAATGATTGGTATTAACATAATCGATCCAAAAACAGGGTTAGGGGATGGGATAGCATTAAAGGAGATATTGGATAATGCACTAGAAGAAGGCGTCCTCTTTTATCTTTGTGGTAATGACAATGATGTGATACGAATGATACCTCCTTTAACAGTAACGAAAGAACAAATAGATGAGGGCTTAACAATGCTTGATCATGCAATACAAAAATATATGGATAAACGGAGTGAGTAGAATGAAAAAATGGTTATTTGCTGTAATAGCCTTGCTAGCGGTATTGTTGGTAGGCTGTGGAACAAAAGATACGGAGAAAAATTCGGATGCACAAGCAGAAAATAAAGAAAAAGTTCTTGTTATGGGCACAGCAGCAGACTATGCACCTTTCGAATACATTGATGCGAAAGTTTCTGATGAAATAATAGGTTTCGATATTGATCTAGCCAAAGCGGTTATGAAGAAATTAGGTTATCAAGTTCAAGTGAAGGATATGGAGTTTAGTAGCCTTATTCCTGCGCTTCAAGCGAACAAAGTAGATTTTGTACTTGCTGGTATGACGCCAAATGAAGAACGTGATAAGGTAGTAGATTTCTCAAGTTCCTACTATGATACAAAGGAATACATTCTTACGAAGAAAGGAAGCGGTATAGAAAAAGACTCAGATCTTGCAGGGAAAGTGTTGGGATCTCAAACTGCATCTATTCAAGAGAAATTAGCGAAAACATTAGCGAAAAAGTACAAAGGTGTTAAATTAGTAAGCCGAGATCGTATTCCTGAACTTGTGCAGGAAGTAAAGTTAGGGAGAATAGATGCCATCATCACAGAAGATATAGTAGCAGACAATTATCTAAAAGATAATAAGGATTTAACCTATTATGTTATTGAGGAGCAAGAAGATCAATCCAAATCAGCTGCTTTTCCTGAAGGTAGTAAACTAACAGAGAAATTTGACCGTGCTATGGAAGAGCTAGAAAAGGAAGGCAAAGTAGAAGAATTGAAGAATAAATGGTTTAAAGTAAAGTAATCGTATGCCCTGTTTTCTTAACGAGAGCGGGGCTTTTTTGTATCTAATTAAGAATGGAGGTATACTAGAAGACGTATTTTCTGTTAAGGGTTGTGTTATTATGATGGTACTAACTACGATAGTCTGTATATTTATTCTCTTGAATTTATTTTTTAAAGTAAGTGAAGTTTCTATTCCTACCCCTGCAGGAGCTGTGGTGATGGCAATGGGGATTTTATCAATCGGTATTATTCAGTTATTTCCCCATTATCATGAAGTGATTGGTTTGATATATGCTTGTGTTTTATTCATCATCTATACTTTACTATTTGTTTTATTGCTTCTCAATCTAAAGAGAGGAGATTTTGCAAAGAAACATATTATAGACCCAATCAACAGTTTTGGAATAGGGACATGGATTGCTGCTACATCCATTGTTTTATTGAATATGGACAATCACTTATCTCAGATGAAATGGGATCAAATATTTCTCTATTCTATGGCTATTCTTCTGTATGTAGGATATATTGTCATAGTAGTTCGGAATTACTTATTTTTATTTAAAAATAAATCTTTTGCAAATAAGATAAATGGTGTAGCACTATTGCCAAGCGTAGCGACCCAATCGTTAGTGATTGCAGGTTTTACATTATTCCCGGACCTATTTAATAAAGGGAGTATTTCATTCATTTTGCTTATAGATCTGATCTTTTACTGCCTGAGCATATGGCTTTTTATAAGAGCGATGCGTTCACAATCATTTCGTGAACAGATAAAAGAGTGGAAAAGCACAAATTGTATTATTCACGGAGCTCTTTCAATCACTGGATTATCGTTATGTATTACGAAAATATCAGACGGCAAAAGCTTATTTGTACTTTGGATTATTGTCTCACTTATATTTCTTATAGTAGAGAGCATTGAAATATTACGTTTAATTGAACGGTTGAAGGCATATGGAATAAAAGAGGGCATACTTCAATACCAAACTTCACAATGGGCAAGAAACTTTACATTTGGTATGTACATAAGCTTTACGATGCATTTGCCGACGGGTCCATTAAGTTCAATTAGATATTACATTATCGATATAGGGAAATATGTGGTCATAGGTTTCTTTTTGTTTGAAGCCATACTAATGGTAAGTTTTTTATTAAAGGTAAAAATTTACAAATTACGATAGAGGTAATATAAAGCATTTAACCAGTATCTAAATGGAACTGGTTTTTTATGCATAAAAAACAATAGATATAGAAGTGCCTTTGTTAGCTTTAAAAAAGCTAAGAAAGGTTACAATAATCATATAATTCAATTATAAAAAAACGCGGTATTGCCTTAAACACCGCGTTTTTTATCTAAGCATAGTTAATCTGCAGGTCTAGGTCCTCTAGAGCCTTTTTTATTTTCTGAAGTTATAATTGGCTTAACAGTTATGTCTTCAATGACACGAATTTGACAAGATAAACGTAAACAGTCTTCATATAAATTCTCGTCAATATTCTTAATAGCAAAGGCGTTTTTTTCTACTTTCGAAATATCTTTGTATTCTCCAGCTAAGACTTCCACTCTACAAGTAGTACATTTAGCTTTTCCACCACACTGGTGAAAGATTTCTATTCCATTATCTTCAAGGGCTAAAACTAATTTTTTACCAGCTTCAACTTCAAATGTTTCTCCTCCAAGTACTGTGACAAGTGGCATTGATGAATACTCCTTTCAATTTCCTCATAATCAGGTTTTGCGAAGTAAATGTTAATATCAGTTTGTATTAATCTGACTATTCTCATACAAAAAACATTCATTGATGGAATGCATAAGCTATCGTTTTAATGAGTGTCCGAATGGTGGTTAGTTTGAAGAAGGGTTTTCAAATGTAGGTATATTTAATTTGGCTAGCTGTATAAAATAAATTTCATACAGGATAATGAAGAATACGCCAATGCATGGGATGGCAATAAATTAACGTAATAAACTCGTTGACAGCATAAAATACAGATTGGAAATGTAGAGTATCACGACTAAATGAGTTTTCTGATAGAAACCTGGCGGAATCTTGCTTTAGACTGCCTTCATAACATTATCAATTGAATCCGAAATGATTATTGCCTGAGGAATAAGGTAATTAGACAAAATTATACAAATGTAATTGTAATTATTTAAAGATTCTGTTAATATATTTTTAATAGATTATATTTATTTTTATGCAAAAAATGCTTTTATTTTTTTATTAATATGTTATTATAATTATAAATTAAAATCTATAATTATTCATATGAATTCATAATAAAACACGACGTTACATAGGGTGGTTTTATTGAAACAATGACGAGATAGGAGATTTGGACAATGAAAAAGAAATGGTTATTTACAGCAGCAGCAGTATTATCATTAACTCTAGCAGGGTGCGGATCAGATTCCAGCAAGGATGGTTCATCTTCCGATAACAATCAAAAAAGGATTTTAGTGATGGGCACATCAGCAGACTTCGCACCATTTGAATACATCGATGCAGCAAAGTCAGATGAAATTATTGGATTTGACGTTGATTTCGCCAATGCAGTAACTAAAAAAATGGGTTATCAATTGAAAATACAAGATATGGAGTTTAATAGTTTAATTCCATCCGTACAAGCAAAAAAAATTGATTTTGCGATGGCGGGCATCACACCAGATGAAAAACGTGCTAAAGTGGTGGACTTTACGGATTCCTACTATGATACAGAAGATTATCTCATTACTAAAAAAGATGTGACATACGACAAACTTGAGGATTTGAAAGGTAAAAAAGTCGGTGCGCAGGTTTCATCCATTGAAGAAGATACAGCCAACGAAATTGCAGATAAAGTGCCAAGCGTAAAAGTAGAAACGCGTGACAGAGTACCAGAATTGATTCAAGAAGTGAAATTAGGAAGACTAGACGCCATTGTATTAGAAGATATTGTAGCTAAAAATTATGTTAAACAAAATAAAGATCTAAAATTCTCGACGATTGATGGTGTCGATAACCAGAAAAAAGCAGCAGCTTTCCCTAAAGGTAGCAAATTAGTGAAAGATTTCAATAAAGCTGTAAAAGAATTAAATGACTCTGGCGAAATCGATAAGATGAAAGCCAAATGGTTCAAAGTTGATTAATTAAGGGAAGTAGGTAGTTTAGATGAATCTAGATTTTTCAGCCATTGCAGACTCCATCCCTTATATCTTAAAAGGGATTGGCGTGACGCTAGAGATAGCCGCGTTCGCGTGTGTTTTTGGCTTTATTTTGGGTGTATTATTATCACTCATTAAGTTAAGCGGAATAAAACCGTTACAATGGCTTGCAGATTTTTATACATCTGTATTCCGCGGTACACCGCTTGTTTTGCAATTAATCATTATTTATATGGGAATACCGCAAATGTTCCCAAGCATTGACATAAGCCCTATGCCAGCAGCAATATTAGCTTTCTCACTTAATTCAGCTGCTTATATTTCAGAAATTATTCGTGGCGGTATTATGGCCGTAGATAAAGGGCAGAGTGAAGCTGCCCAAGCGCTTGGCGTATCCTATACGAGCATGATGAAAGACATTATCTTGCCACAAGCATTAAAAAATATTATTCCTGCTTTAATGAACGAGTTTATCTCGCTAACAAAAGAATCCGCTATCGTTACAGTAATTGGAGCACTCGATATTATGAGACGCGCTTATATTGTGGGTGGAGCTACATTCCACTATATCGAGCCATTGCTAGTAGCAGGTTTAATCTATTATATTATTGTACTGATACTATCATATGCAGGAAAATTGGTTGAGAAAAGGATGAGAATAGGTGATTAAAGTACAAGACTTGCACAAAACATTTGGCAATAATGAAGTGCTAAAAGGAATCTCAACAACTGTTCAAGATGGAGAAATAATTGCGATCATCGGCCCATCCGGCTCAGGTAAATCAACATTTTTACGCTGTATCAACATGCTAGAAACACCAACTAGCGGTGATATCCAAATTAACGATCAGTTGATCACTGAGAAAAAAACAGACTTAATGAAAATCCGTGAAAAAGTAGGCATGGTATTCCAGCATTTTCATCTTTTTCCCCATAAAACGGTAATGGAGAATTTGACGTATGCTCCCATGAAAGTATTGAAAATCTCAAAGGAGAATGCTGAAAAAAGGGGAGAAGAGCTGTTAAAGCAAGTAGGTCTTTTGGAGAAAAAAGATGAATACCCAAATCGGTTATCTGGCGGCCAAAAACAGCGCGTAGCCATAGCAAGAGCATTGGCGATGGAACCTGACCTTATGTTATTTGATGAACCTACATCAGCGCTAGATCCAGAGATGGTTAAAGAAGTGCTAGATGTAATGAAATCGTTGACTAAAACAGGGATGACCATGTTGATCGTCACGCATGAAATGGGATTTGCTCGTGAAGTGGCAGACAGGATATTCTTCTTGGACGGTGGCCAACTCATTGAAGATGCTTCACCAACAGACTTCTTTAACAATCCTTCCACACAGCGTGCAAAGGATTTCTTAGAAAAAGTATTGTAGTAGAAAAGAAAACAGGCTATTCTTAAGTCCGAAGAACTTAAGAATAGCCTGTTTAATTATTTATTTAATTTTTCCATGAGTTTCTCTTTTTCTTTGAGATACTCTTCTTCTGTCAAATCCTCTTTTTGTAAGAGTTCTGCTAATCGCTGTATTTCCTTTAGTAGTTCCTCAGGTGAATAAGTTTTTTTATCTGGATGTTGTAATGACATGAGATAACCTCGTTTCCTCGTTAAATCTTTCTCTTCTTATTCTACAAAGAATATAAAAAGATTTCAAAAGATTTTCTGCCTTTCAACCAAATTTTAAAAAGAATTAAACCTTTTGATCATCCTTCATTTTCCAGAGTGTAAACAAATTAATCAATATAAATAAAGCAAATGGGAGAATAACGCCAAGTATCATATAAATATGATTTTGATCATTTTGCAGATACTCTCTTGTTTGAGGAATTCTTAATAATAGACCAAAGATTCCTAAGGTTAAGATAAAAGCCAGGGCACCATAGAATTCTCGTTTCTTTTTGGTAGAGATATACAAGACAGCAGTCAAAACGACACCAATGATCAGAATCCAATCTATTGGAGGACCAATTTTAACGATACCTTGCTTAGGTGCATAAAACTGAATGAGGAAAAAGACGCCGAATGATAGCATAAGTATCAACCATAATATGAAAAATTGTATAAACTTCGGTAATTTCGCCTTCATATAAATACTCACATGAATTAATTTAAACAAACCATAAATCAAAGCAATTGAAAACACCCCATTCATTAAAAGAACAAAGATGTTTATTTGTAAAAGGGGAGCTGTAAAACTTCCTATGACTACAAACAAAGAACTAATTAAGAATAGCCAGCCACTCATTTTAAAGATGGATTTCCAAGAGGGTCTATCATACTGTTTTGTTATTTGGTCTACCATTTCTTTTGGGTGTTTTCCAAAAAAGCTTTCTGCAGATTCACCATTTTTCTGTGCTTCTAATATATCTTGTAATATCATCATTAATTGCTTTTCTGTTTCCAATTCATTATAGAAAAGACCAAGAGTACGCATGTACATTAAAATATCTTCGTAGTACGCCTTATTTTCTTTGGACAAAAGTTCTCTAAGATGATTATTTTGCTCAACCAATTGTTCGGCTGAAGAATTTGCCACTTTATTCACTCTCCTCATTTTCTACTATTCGGTTAACCTTTATTATTAATGAATTCCATTGTTCTTCAAAACTCATTAATTGCTCTTCACCATAAGCTGTGATAAAAAAGTATTTCCTATTAGGCCCATCTGGTGAAGTTAACTCCTTGCTCTTAATAAGCCCCTGTTTTTCTAATTTCTGTAGCAAAGGATAGATGGTCCCGCCGACAATTGTAGTAAATCCATAATCCCTCATAATTTGTACCAGCTCATAGCCATAAACTTGTTGTCGCTTAATGATGGCTAAGACACAGCCCTCCAGTACGCCCTTTAACAATTGGGTTTCTTTCATTTGCTCGCCTCACTACTTTGTATAACATAATAGTACTGTATCATATGTTAACTACTTTGTAAAACATACTAGTGGAGAAATTATTTTATTTTCTGAAAAAACAAGGTTTTTAATTGGGAGTTATTGTATTAATATATAGACTGAACGAGTTTCCAAGGGGGACTTTAAGTTGACGATACAAAGTTTTAGGGAAAAAATGAATGAGATAAATAATCTAACATATTTTGATTCAACAGATTATTTAAGAGAAAAACCTACTGACGGTTCTAAAGTAAAAGATTTGATTATTCAAGCTCAATGCTTATTGAAACAGGATTTGAAAGAGGAGGAATTATATATTTTAAATGGAGCATTAGGCAATTTATATAGAATTAATGGAAAGCAAAAGAAGGCCATTGCTTGTTTAAAGTACTGTCTTTTGTATGCTCAGAAAGAAAAAAGCACAACAAAAGAAATTATTACTTCCATTCGACTTGGCGAGGCGTATAAGTATGATAATGAACATGGAATAGCTATAGAGCATTTTAATTTTGCGATGAAATTAGGCAAAGAAAATAAAACCGATGAATATCTGGACTTTGTTTTGCAGCACAAAGGGAAATGTCTCTTAGAGTTAAAGAGATTAGATGAAGCAGAAACCTGTTTTATAGAAGCTATGAAGTTAAGGGTCAAGAAGGGTAGACCAGCTTTAATTCAATCGACTCAAGATGCACTGAATTTATTAAAGAGAATTAGAAAAGAATTATAGCATGCTATAGATTAATACTTTATTTTACAGTTATATAATTTTTCTTCAAATTTCTGTTGATTTTTATTTCTGTCTTAGTGTACTATTTAATTAGGACACTAAGACAGAGTGACAGAAGGATGTGTATTACATGTTAGCTTTTCAAGGGCTATTGAAAAAGGACTTTCATATTTCGAAAAACTGGTTCTTTTTATGGATTGGATTTCTTGCGTTGTTTTTGATTTTACCATTCGCCTTAGAAGTTTATTTTCACCAGCCATTATCTTTTCTACCGATAGCCGTAATCATGCTACTTGGTTTTCATGTATTTTTCTTGCCGGGGATGCTACTATCTATGCTTCGTTTAGAAGGGAAAACCCAATTATGGCTTTATAACCCTCAAAACAGCAAATTATTGATTCTGTCAAAGATAGTTATTTCCATTGCATATCAGCTGGTCGCTCAATTATTTATAACTTGTGTTGGGTTAGTGATCTATCTGTTCTTCAAAGATTTATTTATTTTGGATAAAGCAGATTTATTTATCGAATTGACCACGCTAAACGCCGGTTTAGTATTGATAAGCTTATATTTTTCTCTCTGGTGTTTGTTTTATTGGACGGTTTATCACTCATTAGGTAAATATCCGAAAATGAAAAATTGGCGCTGGCTCTTCGTGTTTGTTTTGTTCATACTGCTGAGCCTGATTTCTTCTTTTTTAGAAAGTATCGATATTTTACAAGACATATTAACTAAATGGAAGATCCCCGTTATAATGGGTGCGAGTTTTAAATACAGTCATGCGGGTTATACGCTTGGATTAAATACAATGAATTTACCGGTTTTAACTCTTGTTTTGTATGTGGCTATTTCTGTTGGATTATTTGTAATATCCTGCCTGCTTCTCGACGGGAAAGTTGAGGTGTAGAAGATGACAAAAGAATTTCAAGCATCAAAGCCCATCTATATCCAAATAGCCGATCATTTGTCATCCCAAATCGTAAGAGGAGAGATCAGACCAGGCGAGAAACTTCCGTCTGTACGAGAAATGGCGATCGTATCAGGTGTTAACCCTAACACAGTCCAAAGAACGTATAGTGAGATGGAAAGGATGGGAATTGTGGAAACGAAGCGTGGCCAAGGAACATTTGTCACACAAAATGAAGAGATTGTGGATTCATTAAAAACTCAGTTACAACGAGAAATTATTGATCGTTTTGTCCAAAGCATGAGAGGACTTGGGCTCTCGGAAGAAGATATAACGGAAGGATTAAAGCAATATTTAAGGGGGGAGCAGGATGGCCGTTAAACTAAGTAATGTTTCGAAAAAGTATGGAAAAGAATTTTCTTTAAAGAATGTTTCTCTTACATTCGAAACAGGCAAAATTTATGGGCTACTGGGACCTAATGGCAGTGGGAAGTCCACTACTCTAAAAATGATTGCTGGTCTTGTTTATCCAAATAGCGGCAAAGTGGAAGTTGGAAATGAAGAAGTATCAAGAAAAATTTCTAAAAATGTGGCTTATTTAACTGAACTTGATATGTTTTATCCAGGCTTTACAGTAGCGAATATGGTAGATTATTATGCAACCCAATTTACTGATTTTGATCCTGTAAAAGCCGAAGAATTATTGAAAGAAATGAAGCTGGAACGAGAAAAAAAGATAAAACAATTATCAAAGGGAACTAGGGGCCGGTTAAAACTTGTTTTGGCGCTCTCAAGAAATGCACCTGTACTTCTTTTAGATGAGCCATTTTCAGGTCTTGATCCAATGGTTCGCGATTCCATCGTGAAGAGCTTATTGTCCTACATTAATTTTGATTTACAAACAGTGATTATTGCGACACATGAAATCGATGAAATCGAACCTCTACTTGATGAAGCGATTGTCATTTTCCACGGGAACATAATTGGTCAGAAAAATGTAGAGGAGTTAAGAGAAGAAGAAGGACTATCGGTATTAGAATGGTTTAAGGATACTGCAAAGAATATGGAGGCGAAGATGAATGGCTAGTCCGGTTGTACAATTGAACCATGTAACGAAAGTAATCAAAGGGAAGAAAATTATTGATGATTTGAGCTTCACTATTGAAGAGGGAGAAGTATTTGGCTTTCTTGGACCTAATGGAGCGGGAAAAACAACAACTATTCGTATGATGGTAGGATTGATGGGAATTACATCAGGCGAAATCTTAATTTGCGGCAAAAATGTAGAAAAAGAATTCGAAGCGGCTCTGATGAATATTGGAGGAATCGTAGAGAATCCAGAGATGTACAAATTTTTAACTGGTTATCAGAATCTTATGCAATATGCTCGTATGATAAAAGGTATATCAAAGCAAAAGATCGACGAAGTAGTCGAATTTGTCGGTTTAAAAGAACGCATTCACGATAAAGTTAAAACGTATTCACTTGGTATGAGACAACGATTAGGCCTGGCCCAAAGTTTGCTTCATGACCCAAAAGTAATGATTTTAGACGAACCTACAAATGGTCTTGACCCAGCGGGAATAAGAGAAATTCGAGATCATTTGAAAAAGCTGACGAAAGAAAAAGGAATGTCGGTAATTGTTTCGAGCCATCTATTATCTGAAATGGAAATGATGTGTGATCGTATAGCAATTATCCAAAATGGGAAGCTCGTAGACATACAAAAAGTTCACGATTATGTAAATGACACAAAACAAAAATACTTCTTCGAGGTCAATTTGGAGAATGTTGGTATACTAGATAACATTCCATATGAAAAAGTGGACAAAGGATATGAAATTGAGCTTGAAAAAGAAGAAGTACCAAAAATGATTCAAAAATTCACTGAAGCAGGCATTTCAATTTACGAAGTAAAACCAATAGCAAAAACGCTAGAAGATCGCTTTATGGAAGTTACGACAGGGGGGGAGAAGCATGCTTAATCTTATAAAAAATGAATGGATTAAAATATTTAAACGACCTGGAACTTACGTAATGATTGGGCTACTAGTCCTTGCGGTGTTAGGGACTGGCATTCTGACAAAGGTGTATGGAGATTCAGGCCAGAGTACAAATCCGCAATGGAAGCAGGAATTACAACAGGAAACAAAAGAGTATAAGAAGGAAATGAAAGGTCTTCCAAAATCAGCAAATACCTATAAGCAAAGCTTAGAAAGAGATATAGCTATTAATCAATATCGTTTAGATCATAATTTACCTCCTGAGCAAGCTGAAACAGGTTGGTCATTTATTTATGACAGTGCGTCATTCATTTCATTTGCTGGATTGTTTACGATTATTGTCGCAGCCGGAATTGTGGCAAGCGAGTTTGGATGGGGAACAATCAAGCTGTTGCTTATTCGTCCTATTAAACGAACGAAAATTCTGTTATCCAAATATTTAACTGTTATTATATTTGATGTATTTTTATTAGCTATCTTATTTATTAGCGCTGCCATTTTAGGATTTGCATTATTCGGTACAGGTGATGGGAATAATGCACATCTTGCATATGCCAATGGAACAGTTGTAGAGCAGAATATGCTTCTATATTTAATCAAAAGATATTTGT
Source organism: Rummeliibacillus sp. GQ308 (assembly GCF_059759115.1). Taxonomy (NCBI): domain Bacteria; kingdom Bacillati; phylum Bacillota; class Bacilli; order Caryophanales; family Caryophanaceae; genus Rummeliibacillus; species Rummeliibacillus sp. GQ308. The sequence goes on from NZ_JCAXDQ010000001.1 coordinate 1,460,814, forward strand.
TGGCTTCAGTTGATGTCATCATGATTACTACTATGGCATTTATGATTTCAGCTGTATTTAGAAATAGTTCATTAGCTACAGGTTTATCGATTTTCCTTTTATTTATGGGTAGTACTGTCACAGCGATTATTGCCGCTCAGTATAATTGGGCTAAATACATCTTATTTGCTAATACAGATCTATCTCAATACTTTGATGGAATTCCAATGGTCAATGGGATGACGTTAGGATTCTCTATTACAATGTTATTAATTTACTTCATTGTCTTTATGCTGCTTGCATTTGGCGTATTTACGAAACGAGATGTAGCTGCGTAAAGTTAATAGGAGTATTGCATTAAGAAAAAAAAAAAATAATTATTTAATGGTGTCTGTCTCATTTTTCTTAAAAATGGATAGGCACCATTTTTTAGTTTTGTTAAAAAGCTGATTGAATCCTTCCGATTGCTTGCTAAATTTCAATCATCCATATCTGATTGTTCTAGATAGAAAACAATTTTTATTATTATAAACCTCGCTAGTCTATATATAAAATAAAAAAATGACAATAAGAGAATAATGTATAACTTTCTTAATAACTGATTGTCAAATTACTATTTGTAAAATACAGTAGTAATAGGGAATAAACAGGAATAATTTCCAATGAAAATTTATAAGAGTAAAAGAGTACATGAAAAATTGCTTGTAACACCGAACGAAGTACAAGAGAAAAAGAGGAGGTGTAAATTTGAACTTGATCGCCTGGTTGATCGTTGCCTGTGAAGTTGCATTTTGGGTAGTTATATTATTTGGATTGGTATTAAGGTATGTATTTAAGCAAAAAAAATTAGGTCTATTGTTTTTTGCATCTGTCCCATTAATCGATTTAATATTACTGGTGGTAGCGGGAACTGATATTTACTTTGGTTCCATCCCTACAGTCGCACATGCTATCGCCGCTGTTTATATTGGCAGTTCTATTGCTTTTGGCAAAAGCATGATTGCTTGGCTTGATGAGAAATTTCGTTATTATCTTATGAAAGATGGCCCTAAACCTGTGAAACGGTATGGAATGGAATTTGCGCGTCATGGTTTGAAATCATTTGGACAACATGTTTTTGCTTATATAATCGGAGCAGTATTATTAATTGGTATGATTTTTATAACAAATAATCACGTACAAGATGCGCCTTTTTATGAAATTCTTCAGTTATGGACTTTGATACTAGGTATTGACTTTGTAATATCGATATCTTATTTTATTTGGCCAAAGAGATCTTTATAAATGAGCTGTTATTCTAATCAAGATGAAATAATAGATAGATGAATAAGACAAAAGTTGATAAAAAGCCTATAAAATCTTTTAGCAAGATTTTATAGGCTTTTTTTATTTTTATTTAGATTTGTACGTAAAACCTTCGGGCAATACTCGTTTAATATCTCATTTTACCTATCAAAAAGACTTATACCTTATGATTTACGTTTATGATTGTTTATCCTGTTCAATCGCGGTTTGTGCCAGCTTCGTAATCGTCATGTCATCCATTGGTGGATTGTGAAGACCAGCCCGGACATCCCGGTAATAGCGTTGTAAAGGATTTGAATTCTGAAGACTTTTTGCGCCTGCAATTCGCATAGCAATATCTACAATTTCAATTGCTGCGTTAGTAACAGTGTGTTTCGCCACTGCCAGTTCATTTGTTAAATATGGACGCCTTTCTAAATCATCGTATGCCTCGGCAGCCCCATATAAAGTAAAGCGTGCTTGATCCAGCTTTAATTCAATATTTCCTATATGCTGCTGTACGTTAGGAAGAGTAGCAATCGGCGCATTCAAGCTATTAGGTTGATGATGATTGGCAAAGTTTATTACATAGTCACGTGCAGCCTGGGCAATCCCAAGATATGTGGCAGGGATTTGCAAAATCCAGCCATTGATATGCGTGCCTCCAAAGGGACTTTGCGGATATTCAACAAGTGCTGAAGCTTCCACCTGGACATTTTCAAGCACTAAATCATGGCTGCCCGTACCTCGCATGGACATTACATCCCAAGTTTCTTCGATTGATAACCCGGGAACATCCTTATTGATGAGGAAAAAGCCGATTACTTGTTGTTCCTCAATCCAAGCGCTTACTAGGAAATAGTCTAAAATTGGTGAAGCAGTTGTGAAAATTTTACGGCCGTTTATAGTCCAACCATTCTTTGCACGTACAGCATGTGTAGCAGGACGGCCGCCCCGCGTTGGGCTACCGGTATGAGCTTCACTTACGGCCCGATTAATAAAGATATTTTTCTGTACTTCTTTTGAAAATGATTCTAATAGTGCTGGATCCCATAGCTTATGTTCATAAAGCTCGCCGATAATGCCTAGTGTCCAGCCAATTGCTAACGAAGTATTTGTGTCATAGCTTGCTAACGTTTCTTGAAGAAGAATCATGTCATACACAGAAAAACCTTCTCCGCCATATTCTTTAGGTAAAGTAATTTTGGGATAACCCGCTTTTCTGAGAGTTTCAAAGTTTCTTATTGGAAAAAGAGCATTTTTATCAATTTCTAAAGAATCTGCGGAAAGCTCGGCTCGTAATGTTTCAATTTTGTGCAGCCAATTACGCTGTAGATCTGTTCTTATAAATAACTCTTTCATATATACACCCCACAATTAAAATAAATAAGACTTAGAGGTTTACTAGGATTATAGTTAAAATAAAATCCACTCAATTTAAAACAGGGTGGACTACTATAGATGTTTAATATTCTAAATTTATATTATCAGATAATAAAGTCTATACGCAATTAAATATGTATCTAAATTGACTTATTTTATTATGAGGTGTAAAGGAGTAAACTTAAGGATTTAATAAGTTTCTTTATCATATACTATACTTAAATAACAAGGATGTGAGAAGGAATAATGAACATAGGGAATATTATTTCTAATTTAGATAAAAACTTAGATAATTTAACAGATATATATGGTGTGCAAATTTACATTTTCTTATTTCTAGTTGTTTATTTAAAAACGGCGTTTATTGTTTTAACATTTTTGCCGGGGGACTCTATAGTATTTGCAAGCGCTGCACTAGCTACAGTAGGGGAATTGAATCTATGGATTTTATTAGCTCTCTTTATATTTGCAACAATAAGTGGAGATAGTCAGAACTATTATATAGGTACTTTAATAAGAAAATGGCAGCATAAAAAGCCGAGGCTGAATTTCTTAAAGGAGAACCAAGTTCAATCAGCAGAAGCATTTATCCAACGTTATAGAAATATTTCTATAATCTTTTCACGGTTTATTCCGTTTATGCGAACAACCATTCCTTGTGTAAGTGCATATACAAATTATTCATTTTATACTTTTTTAAAATTCAATAGTATAGGCGCAGTTCTATGGACGTTCTTTTGGATTATTTTAGGCTATATTTTGGGCAATGTTAAGTGGGTTGAAAACCATTTAGCGGTGTCTCTAGCTATTATTTCAATGATACCTATATTAGTTCCTGTAGTTTTTATAATAGTAAAAAAGGGAGGAACGTTTAGAAGAAAGGGAAACATGCAATGAAAATGAAAGAAAACGTTTCTTTACGATGTTGACCACCTATATTTTACTGAAATCACATACAAAACTTGATAAGTACTTATTCATCCATAAAAATAGCCGAACTGTTCACGGTGCTGATAAAGTGCCTTGGGTCAGTTCGGTTTTTGTTTCTTTAAACTGAATTTCAATTAATTCTCCAGTTGAATTATTAATTTTAAGATCAACATACACTCCAAATTCTTTATTACTATCTTTTATCCAAAATCTAAACTTTTCTATAGAGTAATCTGTGATGGAAACTTTTCCAATATGAAAATAATCAATAATTTTAGCTTGAGGATATTGCTCTTTTGTTTTTTGAATAGCAACTTGTCCCCATTTGTAATAAGTAGAGATCGTATATTTATTATTCGTATTTTGATCTAAATCATTATGTGAAATATCACCAATAAACGTTGAAAAAAGAGCGAATTGGATTAATAAAATTGTTTTCATATCATTGCTCCCTTTAAAATTAGTCTTTGAAATTTCGGATGATTATTTATATAGTCTCATGAAGGATATAGGCTCTTTCTTATCGAACCTATATAAAAGAAGGAATTACAAATAATGCTAAATTCGGAGGGGTGAACAGTCATTAAGAACTTCTATAAATACTCGTTTACGATTATAGTTCTCCTTATTATCGTAGTAATATATGTCATTTATACTCATAAAAATGCTGAAAAATCATGGTTAATAACCCATAGCCATAAAATTAACTCGTTGACATCCAATGATTATTCAGACTTGAAATTTTTGTCGCCAATATTAAAGGACAAACAGTATGTTTTTCTCGGTGAAAGTTCACATGGCATCTCTGAATATAGCCAGTCCAAAGTAAGATTAATAAAATACTTGCACGAAGAATTAGGATTTGATGTTGTGTTATTCGAAGGAAATATTGGTGAGGGAGCTGCTGTTTCTGCAGAAAGTTCAATCAACCAGTATATGAATTCAAATGAAATATTATCTGCATTTCTTTCTCCGTGGAATAATCAAGAAACAAAACCCTTAATTGATTATTTAATACAACAACGAAACACAAATGACCTATCTTTCGGAGGATTTGATATGAGGGGGACAGGTTATTTTTTTCAATTTCTAAGTAATTGGATTAAAATTTATAATGATAAGCTTGCGCAACGATATAAAGAAATAGAATTGAACTGGCTTGAAACATACAATAATACAATGATCGAGGGAAATAGCCTTTCAAGAGAAGAATTAAGTAACGTTAAGAATTCCTATCAAGAGATAATAGCATTCATACATACCCATTCAGAAGAATTAAAGCGTGAATATCCGAACGAAAAAAATCTTGCAAAAGTATTAGAGAAAACATTAGAAAACCGATTTGTGATGTTGGAAAGATATTATAAGGCTAAAAAAGCAGAGGAAACCACAACAGAGGAAACCAGTAGTATAATTAGAGACAAAATGATGGGAGAAAACTTGCTATGGTTATCAACTCAGGTTTACCCAGACAAAAAAATAATCGTGTGGGGGCACAACATTCATGTCCGAAACCGTCAAATCGAAATTGCAGGAAAAGATATTGATAGAAATACTTTTCAGAAGTGGAAAATACAATCTATGTATGAGAATCTACCAAGCGATTATAAAAAGAAAAGTTATATAATGGGTTTTTATATGCATGATGGAACTATAGCAGAAAGATATGCTACAGTCTCTAATCAAGTGAATTTTGATAAAAAGTATAGCAAGAATAGTCTTGAATTTATCCTCAATGAGATACCTTATGACTACTCATTCATTGATTTAAAGTATCAGAAAAAAGAGAAATATAATGAGTGGATGTTCGAACCAATCACTGCATTAAATCAAGGATATTGGGAAGACCGGATGATCATCAGAAACCATTACGACGGTATTTTTTTCATTAAACATGTAGGCCCCTCTCATTATTATAAGTAGGGAATACCTTTTTTAGTGAAGGATTTATATAGTTAAATAGCATAAATAATTTAAGAAAATTTAATAATTATATATTGACAAAAAATTTTTTTAATATAAAATTAAAAACAATTCAAAAACATTTGTATAAAATAAAGGCTATGAAAAGAAATAGTATCAATTCATTTTTACAAACAGAAAGTTACCGGTTGTTGAGAGGTGCATGTAAAACGATTGAGAATTCATCTTGGAGCTGTGTACCGAAAAGATTTTTCTTAGTAGGCTATACCGGTAAGCATCCGTAATCATGTGCAAGAGTATCGTCAGTAAATGACTGGCCGTACTTTCTAAGGTAAGCAATGTGAGTTGCTTATAAATTAAAGGTGGTAACACGAGTTGAATCGTCCTTTTGGTTAATCCAAAAGGGCGTTTTTTTTTATCCTTTTTGCACAAAACATTTTGAAAATTTCACAGGATGAGGAGTAAGGAAGTATGAAAGAAAATCATCAAGATTCACAGTTAAAACGTGGTTTAAGTAACCGTCATATGCAATTAATTGCTCTGGGTGGGTCGATTGGCGTCGGCTTATTCTATGGTTCAAGTTCAACGATTCAATTAGCAGGTCCTGCTGTATTGCTAGCGTATTTAATTGGAGGATTAGTCATCTTTACGATCATGCGTGCATTGGGTGAAATGGCTGTCGCTGAACCTGTCTCTGGCTCATTCAGCAAGTATGCCGATAAATATGTAGGGAAATTCGCGGGCTTCTTAACAGGATGGACATATTGGTTCATGTGGATTGTCGTTGGGATGGCAGAATTAACAGTGGTAGGCGTGTATATTAACTACTGGTTCCCAGATATACCACAATGGGTAACAGCACTTGTCGTTCTTGTCGTCATGACACTTGTTAACTTAGCGAATGTAAAAATGTACGGTGAATTCGAATTCTGGTTCGCGATGATCAAAGTTGTGGCAATTGTTGCAATGATTATTGTAGGTTTATGTATTATTATTTTCGGTGTCGGTAACAATGGCGAGCCAATGGGCTTAAGTAATCTTTGGGAACATGGCGGTTTCATGCCAAATGGTCTTGAAGGATTGTTAATGTGTTTCGTCTTAGTAATGTTTTCATTTGGGGGCGTAGAACTAGTTGGTATCACAGCTGGAGAAGCAAAAAATCCCAGTAAATCAGTGCCAAAGGCAATTAACAATATCGTTTGGCGTATTTTAATTTTCTACATTGGCGCTTTAGGTGTTATGATGGCCATTTATCCTTGGGATGAAGTTGGTTCAAGTGGCAGCCCATTCGTTCAAATATTCGATGCAATCGGTATTCCCGCAGCAGCACATATTATTAACTTCGTTGTCATTACAGCAGCGGTTTCAGCATTCAACAGTGGACTATATGGTTCAGGCCGTATGTTATACAACTTAGCATTACAAAATCAGGGATCAAAAGTGTTCAAGCGAGTAAGCAAAAATGGTACACCTGTCCGTGGTATTTTATTCTCTTCTACGATGTTGTTAATAGCCGTTGTCTTAAATTATGTCGTACCAGAGCAAGTATTTACATACATCTCTGCAGTGGCAACAGTTGCCGTTGTGACGAGCTGGACAATTATTTTATGTACACAAATTAAATTCCGTAAAGCAAAATCAAAAGAAGAAGTTGCAGCGCTGAAATTCAAAATGCCTTGGCATCCAATTTCTTCATATATTGCCCTAACATTCTTATTAATGGTCGTTGTCTTAATGGCGTTCATTCCTGGTATGCGGGTTGCATTGTTTGTTGCACCGATTTGGTTCTTGATTCTTTACATTGGTTACAAATTAATAAAGATTAAACAATAGTTAGTTCATTCTATTGAATGGTTTGAAAATGAATTTCAAGTAAATGTCTTTACTACCTATGTTGAGACATTCTTAATGATATATTAAAAATGATTAAACTAAATATTACCTTTAAAAATGAAATAATAGAAGTTACCGTCAAATCTCTTATCAAAGCTGACGCAGACATGTTAATGATTTCGGATTGGAAAAATATGATGACCAGCCCCATAATCTTTAAAAAGCCCTCTATAATTATCAAGCATGAAAGCCTTTAAGCTAAGATTACTATAAATTATTTACTAAAAGAAAGAATCATATCTTTTAATGAAGCTGCCTATTTAATCGGCAGCTTCATTTCGTTAATCGTACTAATACTAACGGATTTGGTTGACGCAGTTGGCTAACGAAATGTCGCCTTCCACTAGTTACAAGGCGACATTAAATAGGTATTATAATATCTATCCTGAAAACTAGGTAGAACGCAAACACAATCAGAACTAATGAATTTATAGATAGCTAAGGAGGACCCATTATGAAGTCTCATAATCGTATTAAATTCCCAGCAGGATTCTGGGCAGGCGTACACCAATTAGGAATTGCTCCCCACGACGTGGCTCGAAAAGCACAACTACCGCTCACCATTATTGCTGACCCAACTGTCACCAACCAACAGTATTTTGCGATTTGGCAGGCATACTCGGATCTCATTGAGGACACTGCCGAAGGAATTATTAAGCTTACGACCGTCTTTGAAACAGCGCATTACCCACCCGCAGTCTTAGCGACTTACCATGCTCGTGACTACCGTGACGCTTTAAAACGTATGGCACGGTATAAACAACTGTGTCCTCCTGAAAGCCTTCGTATCACTGAGGAAGGTGAGGTCTGTACAATTGAACTAGATTGGTTGTATACCGAGCAATCGGGACCATCTATGCTGGTTGGAATCACGCTGGCATTTCTTTTGGAGCTTGGACGTCGCGGCACAGGTAAACCAGTGATGGCGAGATCTGTCGAATTTTCACAATCAATGGGGGACAAAGAGGTACTTGAAGCTTACTTTGGCTGCCATATCCGGATTGGAGGAAATTGTAACAGGTTGACGCTACATCGAGGAGATCTGGACCTCCCTTTTGTCTCGTATAACGAAGAGTTGCTCGAGATTTTAACTCCCGTATTGGATAAATCGTTGGATAAGCAGCAACACAGTCGCTCAATCATTGAAATGGTCAAGTGGATCATGAAACGTAGCCTACCAGGAGGGTGCCCTGACATTAAGACTGTCGCTAGCGAGCTGGTGATGAGCGGTCGCACCTTGCAGCGACGTCTTACTGATGAAGGCACGAGTTTCAAACAGCTTTTGACACAAGTCCGATATGGTTTGGCTCGAGAGTACTTGGCAGACCCCTCGTTCGAAATTAAAGAAGTGGCATTTATGGTTGGATACGAAGACCAAAACTCGTTCTACCGCGCATTCCGCATTTGGGAAGGTGATACTCCCGCAAATTGGCGGACTGAACATTTAAATACAAACTCGATAAATTAACTTTTTCTTATATGTACAATTTTTTACATTATATTAGAAAATATTAACCTAATTAATATCTTAAAGGATAAGAGCATTTTTTATTATTAACTAAAAGGTAAATGAAATGGAGAAATGTGTTATGGATATGGGATTAAACAATAAAATAGCTTTAGTTACAGGATCAACGAAAGGTATAGGTAAAGCAATTGCCATTGAACTTGCCAAAGAAGGTGTCAATGTACTAATTAATGGACGAAATTATGAAGAGGTAGAACGAATTGTAAATGAAATTAAAACGGAGTTCCCTGCAACCTCTCCTCAAAATGCTACAGGCGATATTGTCGATATTCAACAAAGAGAAGCTTTATTTAAAAAGTACCCCACTATTGATATTTTAGTTAACAGTATGGGTATCTATGAAATTATGCAATTCGAGGACATTGACGACGAAGTATGGGAAAAATACTTCCGTACTAATGTTCTTGCTGCAAATGGGTTATCTAATTTTTATTTACCTAAAATGTTAAAAAATAATTATGGTCGCGTTATCTTTATTGCGAGTGAGGAAGCAATAATGCCTTCAGGACAAATGCCTCAGTACTGTATGACAAAATCAATGCTATTATCATTATCAAAAAGCTTATCTAAATTAACAATCGGAAAAGAAGTTACAGTTAATACGATCATGCCAGGACCAACACTCTCTGAAAATGTTCATCAAATAATTGATGGTATATACCCTAATGAAGATTTAACTTTTTCAGAAAAAGAGAAAGATTTTATGTCTAAAAACTTACCCCAATCTGAAATACAACGATTTATCAAGCCAATGGAAATTGGTAGACTAACTACATTTGTGTGTAGTCCTTATGCATCCGCATTTAAAGGTTCTCCAATCCGCATGGATGGGGGAATGGTCCCGACTATTTTTTAACTTTTTTCTATTTCAAATATTGTATATAGTTTAAGAAACGAATACATTAGGATGCTCTAATACTATTGGTGAAAATCTTTTTTTAATTCGTTTTGTATGTTGCCGACTAATGGTCAAGCGAAAGCAAAGCCAAAGTCTATGTATGTTACAACAACCACTTATACTGATACATGTGTAGGCTGTACAGGAATCACAAAGATTGGTATCAATCTAAGAATAAACCCATATAAAAAGGTCATTGCAGTTGACACTAAGGTGATTCCTCTTCATATAATTGTTTATGTTAAAATGTTATGGGTTAGCTATTGCAGGGGATATAGGTGATGCTATAAAAGGTTGTAAGATAGACGTTTATATGAGGATAAATAAGCAAACCGTCAATTGAGGACGACGGCACCATGTGAAAGTAACAATACAATCATACTCCAAATAGTAATATATAAATCTAAACTAATAGAATAAGATAATCATTTACAAACGTTCCTCAGGAGCAGGGTAGTTGAATATATTAATTTTGGAAAGAGAAGGTAATTAATTTTGGCTATGTCTGTTATTAGCATTACTTTTTGTATTTTATATTTAGTATCTTTTGTTATATTCATACTTAATATGAAGAAAAAATTAAACTTTAAGAATCCCTTTAAGGTATTGAAGTTACTGATGTTATTAAACTATTTAACGATTATAGTTGTTATAATGTATTGGTCAGTGATATTTGCACAAACAATCATGTTCTTATTTTTTGGATCACTTATTATTATTGCTGCGTCGGGATTAGGAAAAAGTAAAAAACAACAAAAGTCGATTAAAATTCATATACTGAGTTGCTTTATTTTTTTTATGATACTATTATTGATTCTTTCAATTTTGGGAATTGAATAGTAATCATTAAACATGGGTTGCCTGATAATCCTTAAGCATATTATTGTAAAAAAGCCAGCAAACAATATAGAATTGCTAGCTGGTTCGTATATCGAATATGTAAATGGACAAAAGAGAATCACCTTATTTTTCCTCTTTTTGTCTTTCTGGCATAAACTCTTACTTTGGCAAAGTAAGTATAATTTTTGTGCCAGCTGCTACTTTTTGCTCATTATTATCAAAAATATCACTCGTTTGAAGGGTGAATTCCCTAGGGTTGCTACCATTTTCTAAAACATATCCAATATTACCTTTTTTCGTTTCATGCGGCTTGATTTCTCCTGTTATATCGTCCAGGTATATATCATGTTCAAACGTCCACTTTTGTCCGGTATTAGCAGTCAGTGATCCAACAGGGGAGAAAAGTAAAATTTTATCGCTATTATTCGTAATATCTACGAATGCTTTTACTACGCTAAATGTTTCATCTTGTGTTAAAACATGAAAATAATCCATCATGCTATACGTTGGTTCAAGATGAATTTTTTTAACATCACGAATGGTTAATGTGATGTCTCCAAGTTTATAGTTTTTTTGAGCTAGATTAAGACTCTCTAATTTTGCATATCCACGTTTGTCCGTTATATCGTCCCCGGTTTTTAAAAGTGTACGATCGTCTGTTACTTGAGTATTAGGTTGATAAGTTTTTAGGTAATCCTTATTACTTGCAGCTTCAACATGTGTATCAGTTGAAGAGTTTGATTGGAATGAGCAGCCCGCAGTTAATGTGGCAACGCAGAGACATATCAAGGTCATAGATAACAATTTCTTCAAAGAAAACCCTCCAACTTATGAAAAGAGGCGCCATTTAGACGCCTGCTTTCTCACAGATTTAATAGAAATATACCTATTTTGGGATGAAAAGATATTAAAAGCTGAGTATTATTTATCTTTAATCTTTGTTTTATTCTTTTTATTTTTCTCAATTAGATTAAAGATAATTTTCGCTTGATCTGTATTATCGATTTGGCCTGCAAATTTTGTTGATTCTGGACCAAATGCATAAACATTTACATCTTCTCCAGTATGCCCGCCAGTAGTCCAGCCTGTGTTTGAACGCTTATTGTAAATTTTCTCGATAGCATTATCGATATCTGTTACTTTACCTGTGTTGGCTTCTTTTACAGAATTGATTTCATCTTCCGTTAAAGACAAACCGCTATATTTCTTTAAGGTACCTTCAACATCGGCTCCACCAGCAATTTGTGCTGCCATAAAATCAGGGGTTTTTTTTGCAGCTTTAATGGCTTCAGGGAACCAATTATAGTCATCATTTGCTGCTAACGAAAATCCGCCAGTAGAGTGATCGGCAGTTGCCACAACTAATGTGTTTTTGTCTTTTTTAGCGTAATTGATAGCAGCTTGAAATGCTTTTTCAAAATCCTTCATTTCACTCATAGCGCCAACGATGTCGTTGTCATGGCCTGCCCAATCAATTTGGCTTCCTTCAATCATTAAGAAGAAGCCGTCTTTATCTTTGCTGAGCTGTTTTATTGCTGAATTGGTCATATCTGCGAGAGAAGGGGTTTCGGCATTTCTATCAATCATCTTGTCCATACCGCCATCAGCAAATAATCCGAGTAATTGATTATTCTTATTCTTTTGTAATTCAGCTTTCGAGGTAACATAATTATAGCCATCTTTTTTAAATTCTTTTGTCAAATCACGATCTTCACGTACGAAATTAGATTTGCCTCCGCCGAGTAATACATCAATTTTATGTTTTCCTTTTACTAATTCATCAAAGTAATCATCTGCAATACCGTTCATATTCTTACGGCTTTCATCATGGGCTCCGAAAGCAGCGGGAGTAGCATGTGTAATTTCAGAAGTAGCAACTAAACCAGTTGCCTTACCCATTTCTTTTGCTGATTCGAGGACTGTTTTCACATCTTTCTTATTATTATCGACTGCTATTGCATTATTGTACGTTTTTACCCCTGCTGACATAGCCGTTGCTGCAGAAGCAGAGTCGGTTACATTTTGTAACGGATCTTCTGGGTAAGTCATTTGTTGACCAACTAAGTACCTGTCAAATGATGTTTGGTTTTTAAACTTTGAGTTTGAAGAATTTTTCAAATACCGGTACGCGGAAGTATATGAGTTCCCCATACCATCACCGATTAGGAAAATGACATTTTTAGGCGTTGTTTTCTTGGAAGAACTTTTTGCCTCTGCCTCTGAACCAGCAATAGTAAAGCTGCTAAGTGCTAGAGTAGATACGGCTGCAATCGAGATTAGCTTTTTTGATAAGAATGATTTCATCAATAACATTTCCTCCTTTATTTGGTCTAACTATACTTTAATCAACTATTATTAAGCAGATATTGATAGAAAGATAAGATATTGTAAAGAAGGGGTATTTTGGTTAAAAAATTGTTGCGAAGGTCTATTTTAATAGAGATCCAGACTAAATAATTTTTAACGCTATAAAAAAGTAACTTAAGTATTGACTGAAAAATATAGAAGTTTATTTGAGTTAGAGGGTTTAATTAAGTATATGAATAATAAGTTATTCAAATCGCGATTAATAAGATGTTCTTAGGCGATTTATAGGTGACATTTAATTAATTGCTGAACGATTTTTGTGAGGACAGGATGTTGAAACTAGGGCTTCTGGAAATGTTAGAGGATGGTGAGGCAAATCTTGAGCCTTGAACATGTGAAAACTGTGAGAAATAGGAAGAGAATGATATAATTAAGTAAAATATTAATTAAAAGGATTGAAAAATGGATATAATAACAAATTTTTTTGAAAAGTGGCTAATGCTGCTAAACTTTAATTCTAATATAATACATAATACGGCTCTAATCTTACTCTACCTCCGTTTATTATATTTGCCTATCAAGATGATTTATATAGTAGCGAAGAAGAGAAACGAAGAAACTGAGCCTTTTTCAATAATTAAGATTTTTAAAAAATTAATTATTGTACTGTTCTTTAATTTTCTACTTGGTTCGGCCTTACTCAAGTTCCTGCAGCCAAATTATCTAGCCAATTGGATACCAACAGGTTGGCGGTCTGATTACATTCTGTTAACAGTGATTGCTGCCTTAGTTATCCTATCATTATTTATTTTTATACCTCGCCAAATTTATCAATTGAAGAAAAAAGAACAATCCCTAGGTAAAATGTTCTTGAAATTCAGCTCGTTTTTAATAACGGTGTTTTTCGTTTTTTCATGCCTGTTATGGGGGTTTAATGGACTTTTCGCACCCAAAAGAATTGAACTAGAATCACCTGTTGTACTCTTCGATTTAAAAGAAAAGCCAATATCCGTCGTTAAAATAAGTAAAACTACACCCAATGGAACAGAAAATGGAATAACCACCAACTTCAAAGGCTTCTTAATGAGTGCTATTGATCTTCATACTGGTAAAAAGCTGTGGAGTAGGATCTCTACTTGGCAAGAATACTTAGTAGGAGAGACTAGCGAGGGACTGTTGGTGTTAAATAATAAAAAGAAAACCCTTTATTTTATAGATCCAAAAACAGGGAAAAAGCAAGCAGACGAAAAAGACTTTCTGAATAAATTCCCTGTATTAGAAGATAATTTAAGCTACATGTATACTGACTATTCTATTAAAGGTCTAAATAAAGTCTATCTTTACGGCTTAGATGGTCGTTATTTTAAGTTAAATTTAGCTACGAACGAAATAAAAGAAGATCCGAGTTATGCTGATAAAATACGTACTTTACCAGTAGGATGGGATGAGAGTGTAGCAGGTGTTGAAAAACGAAGCGAGAAAATAAAAAAACTTTACCCCGAGCTAATGGGCGTAAGGCTAGTTGAAAGTAAGCCTGTTGAAAAGCAGCTCATTGTTTATCAGAAAAAGCGCAACGATAATCGGCAGACCTTAGCCTTGCTTGATCTTACAAAACGAGACTTGATTTGGGAGCAACTTTTAGATGCTCCACTTGAAAATGCCACCACTTCATTAGAAGTATTCGCTGACACAAAGTTTGTCTATGCTTGGACGGGACGTTATCAATATAAAATCAACAAAGAAACAGGGAAAGTAGTGTATCAGTATGATTATAAGCTTGGAAAATAATTAATAAACGAAACTACTAAAGTCTCTTTCTTGTACTTTGTTTACTATAAACTATCTATAAAAGCCGATGAAATTCTACTTAGCTGTAAAATTTCATCGGCTTTTAAATTGGAAAGAGTATTTTTCCTCTTTTATTTGTAAATTTCATATCCACTAGTAATCAAAAAAGAAAATAAACATAAACCTAAACAACCCAATGCAACACCCATAAAAATAAATGTTACTGGAAAATTTTTATTCATTGATCGGAAGAAATTAAATAAGGTAATGACTAAACAAATGATAAAGAAAGAAGTCCAATAAGGTAGCAAGGTACGAGTAGGACCTAAAATAAAAAAGTTAAGAAGAAATACAAAGCTTACAAGCAAAAAAACAGTCAGTATTTTTTTCATAGAATTACTCCTTTGTAAAATATGGGTAATAACATTTTATCAAAATTTTCTAAAATATATAATGTTTATTAGATAAATAATCATTGAAAATAGATAAAAATAATAAATATATAAACCTCGTTAATCTATGTTAATAATAAAAGAAACAGCAATAAGAAAAATAAAAATCTTTTAAAATATTATTTTATATTGACAATTCAAAAATGACCATGTATAGTAAAAATCAATCAAATAATCATTTTTCTTATCCAGAGAAGCGGAGGGACTGGCCCTGTGAAGCTTCGGCAACGGACATATGCACCGTGCCAATTCCAGCAAGCGATTAAGCTTGGAAGATAAGAACACGTATTTGTACATATGAAGCCATATGTCTTTGTGTCCTTCTTCTTCCATGGAGAAGGATTTTTTTATGGCAAAATTAATTTGAAAGGGGGAATTAAAAACACAGTTTAGCAGATGTACCACTTATACTTAATTAAATATTGCTCTTATCAAGAGAGGTGGAGGGACTGGCCCTTTGAAACCTCGGCAGCGGACATTTTTGCACCGTGCCAATTCCAGCAAGCGATTAAGCTTGGAAGATAAGAAGACGTTACCGTACATATGAAGTCATATGTCTTACTGTCCTTCTTCTTCCATGGAGAAGGACTTTTTTGTTGAAAAAATCGGAAGGAGATTGAACGGATGATAGAATTCCAAAATGTTTCTAAAGTGTATAACAGCGGAGGAAAGGAGATACGTGCATTAAATTCGATTAATTTAAAAGTTAATAAAGGTGAAATATTTGGCGTAGTCGGCTTCAGTGGTGCAGGAAAAAGCTCCTTAATTCGTTGTGTAAATTCACTAGAAAAACCTACTTCCGGAAAAGTCATAGTAGACGGTCATGACTTAACAACCATTAGCAAAAAGCGAATTCGCGAAGTAAAGAAAAGCATTGGTATGGTATTTCAACACTTTAATTTGCTCAATTCCAAAACAGTATATGCAAATGTAGCGATGCCGCTCATTTTAAGTAAAGTTCCTAAGGATCAAATCAAACAAAGGGTTTCAGAATTACTTGAATTCGTTGGTTTAGGTGACAAAGCTCAAGTCTATCCTGATCAACTATCCGGCGGCCAGAAACAACGCGTAGGCATAGCGCGCGCTTTAGCAACACAGCCTTCAATTCTACTTTGTGATGAAGCGACCTCTGCTCTAGATCCACAGACAACTGGTTCCATATTGGAACTCTTGAAGAAGATTAACAAAGAGTATGGGATTACGATTTTAATGATCACGCATGAAATGGCTGTCATTCGAGAAATATGCGACAGAGTGGCAGTGATGGAAGCGGGGAAAGTGATAGAAGAAGGAACAGTATTTGATATCTTTTCCGCGCCGAAAACTAACACTGCTCAAAACTTTGTTAGTACCGTAATGCATGATCAAATTCCACCATCAATACTCAATATGATGGAACGCAAGCAAGCACTAAATCATATTTTCCATATTACGTTTGTCGGCGAGTCTACAGGAAGTCCTTTTTTATCACAGTTATCTAAAATTCTCGATGTGGAAATCAATGTGCTATTCGGCAATATTACCGAACTGCAAGGTATTCCTTTTGGCAAACTGATTGTTGAAATCCAAGGAGCCGATACGGAAGTGAAACGAGCATTATCATATATGCAAGCTCAACAAATTCTTTACAAGGAAGTGGTAGCACATGCTAGTTAATTCTGAACAAATTATTGAAGCGCTAATTCAAACTATTCAAATGGTTGGTTTTTCATTTATCTTTTCAATCATTATCGGCCTTCCGCTAGGCATCCTGTTATTTGTCACTCGTAAAGGACAGATCATTGAGAACCTTCCAGTATTCACGGTTTTAAATGCAGTGATCAATGTTTTCCGATCTGTGCCCTTTATTATTTTGCTCGTAGCCATCATCCCAGTTACCCGGCTCATTGTCGGAACATCTATTGGAACATCTGCAGCTATTGTTCCACTAGTCTTCTACGCAGGCCCTTACATTGCTCGATTAGTTGAAAGCTCGCTACTAGAGGTTGATAAAGGTGTTTTAGAGGCGGCAGATGCTATGGGGGCTACTCCATTTCAGACAATTTTCAGGTTTTTACTGCCTGAGGCTCTTAGTTCACTTATTGTGAATTTTACCATCGCGACAATTGGTCTGATTGGAGCATCGGCTATGGCAGGAACCGTAGGCGGCGGTGGTATTGGCGACTTAGCCATAACGTTCGGCTATCAACGTTTTGATACGACCACCATGCTAATTACCGTAGCTATACTAATTGTTTTGGTTCAGGGGCTACAGTCATTTGGCAACATTTTATCGAAAAAAATAAGAAGAGGTTAATCTAAGGAGGCAATTAAAATGAAAAAATGTTTACTATCCATTCTGGTGCTGTCACTAGTTATTTTTACGGGAGCCTGTTCAAGCGAATCCAGCGGTAAGGAGGCAGATGGAAAATCAAAAACATATAAAATCGGCATTACGGGGACAGATACGCAAATTTGGGATTATGTAGCGAAAAAAGCAGCTAAAGAAGGAATCAAAATTAAGCTTGTATCTTTTAATGATTACGTACTTCCAAATACAGCGTTAGCAGATGGTGAGTTGGATGCCAATTCATTCCAAACTGTTGCTTATTTTGACCAATTTATTAAAGAACATAATCTTAAACTTGTTCCAATTGCTACAACATGTTTAGCACCTATGGCTGTTTACTCAAACAAATTGAAGGACATTAAAGATATCAAAAAAGGTGCAAAGATTGCTTTGCCAAATGATGTTTCAAATCAAGGGAGAGCCCTATTATTATTGCAGGAGGCTGGCCTTATAAAATTAGTAGATGGTTATGATGGCTTAGGCTCTATTAAAGATAGTGTCATTGAAAACCCTAAAAATATTGAACTTATTCCTACTGCTCCTGCTCAAATACCGAGAGCATTAGAAGATGTGGATGCAGGCGTTATTAATAACGGTATTGCCCGAGATGCAAGTCTTAATCCAATCAAAGATTCAATTTTCCATGAGAGCGAGACAGCAATTGATTATCTGAACATTATCGCAGTGAATGACAAAGATAAAAACAACAAAACCTTAAAACGAATTGCAGAGTTATACCAAGAGGAAGATACAGCGAAATTCATCAATAAAGAATATGGCGGCACACTGATCCCAACATTTGTACCATTAAAGAAAATAGGTTGGTAAAAAGATTGTTGCTAAAAGTTTAATAAATGAGGAGGAATTAATATGACACAAGTACTTACACATTTAAGTGAGGCAATAACAGCAAATGTTAATATTAGTCAAGGAAGGTATATTGAAATAAGCCACAGGATTCATAATAATCCAGAGATCGGAAATGAGGAATTTTTTGCTTCTGAAGAATTAACAAACCTTCTCCAAGAAGAAGGTTTTGCAGTAGAGAGAGATGTGGCTGGTCACAAAACAGCATTTGTTGCTCGCTATAAATCTACTAAACCAGGTCCATCAATTGCTTTTTTAGCTGAATATGATGCTCTTCCTGGAATCGGTCATGCATGCGGGCATAATATTATTGGAACCATGAGTGTTGCTGCTGCTATCAGTTTAAGCAAAGTTGTGGATGAGGTTGGTGGAGAAGCGGTTGTCTTTGGTACACCTGCAGAAGAGGGAGGACCAAATGGAAGCGCGAAAGGTAGCTTTGTGAAACACGGATTAGTAGAAGGAATCGATGCGGCAATGATGATACATCCTCAAGGTGTAACCAATCTAACATCGCCTTCGCTTGCAGTAGATCCGCTTGATTTCGAGTTTATCGGCGCAGCGGCGCATGCAGCAGCAACCCCTGAAAAAGGTATCAATGCACTGGATGCTGTTATTCAATTGTTTAATGGCATTAATGCCCTACGCCAACATGTGACAAGTGATGTTCGTATTCACGGAATTATTACACATGGTGGAGATGCACCGAATATTGTGCCTGAATATGCAAAAGCTAGATTCTTCATTCGAGCAGCAACAAGAAAAGGTTTGAACGAAGTAACCAAACGAGTAAAAGCTATCGCTGAAGGAGCAGCACTCGCAACTGGGACAAAACTTAATATTATTGCCTTCCAAAATGAAGTAGATAATCTGTTGCTTAATGATACATTCAATGGAGTGTTTAAAGACATAATAGAAGAGTTAGGGGAGAAGGTTGCTGGCGGACGTGATGGAATCGGCTCTACAGATGCAGGTAATATCAGCCAGGTAGTCCCTACTATACATCCATATATTAAAATTGGTCCAGATGATCTTGTACCTCACACGATTGCATTTAGAGAAGCTGCAAAATCTGAAAAGGGTGATGAAGCGTTAATTAAAGGTGCTAAAGCACTTGCTCTTACTGCTTTGCGCTTAATAACTGAACCTGACTTGTTAGATGCGATCAAAACTGAATTTAACCAGAAAAAAGCAGACGAAGCAGAATAAAACTATAAAACCTCTCAGCAATTAGCTGAGGGGCTTTATTTTATCTTGATACAGAAAATAATTATTAAGGATGATAAACTATAGCTAATTCATTTGGAAAACCACTCTATTTGTTTGGAACCTTACATAGTAAATAATATAAGAAGAGAGACGATTATATGAATATAAATGGACGAAATAAGATAATTAAACATCATCAATATGCTATAGAATTTGTGCGATCATTGAATAATTTAAGAGAAGAGCAATGGAGGAGGAAAATAGAAGAAGGGAAATGGACTGTAGCTGAAATCATTGGACATTTAATTCCTTGGGATGAATTTGTCATAAATAACCGTTTACCTTACCTATTTTCAGTTCAGGAACTTCCAATAGGGCCTGATGTAAAAACATTAAATGCTACATCTGCTCGTAATGCTAGAGAACAAGAAAAAAAGGTAATTATAACCGACTTTATTTTAGTAAGAAGTGAACTTCTTCAAAAAATAGAGGGAATTCCAGATATTCGTTGGAAAGAAGAGATAACTATTGGACAAACAACGCTAAATTTATATGACTACTTTGAAGGTCTTGCAGAACATGATCAGCATCACTTCAATCAAATAAAAGAAATCTTACACAAAAAATAAGGGATGGGCATTCAGCCATCTCTTTTTATTTATCGTTATATTCTAAATTTATATACCTCGTTAGTCTATATTAATAAATCAAAAATCCACAACAAGAAACATTATGATATTTTACAATGAGTTTCTACGAAACTACATTTGAAATTACAACTTTTTAACTTCATTCTTGATGATTTCTCTATATTTAAGGTTTATGTAAGGTTTAGATTAAAACAGTGTAAGGTCGGTCCAATATAATCTGAAATGTAGTCATTAAAGGAGGACATTTCAATGAAAACCATCTTATCCGCAAAAAATGTTCAAAAAGTGTATGGGACAAAAGGAAATCAATATAAAGCATTGGAGGATATTGACTTTAAAATAAACGAAGGTGAATTTATTGGTATCATGGGTCCTTCAGGTGCAGGAAAATCTACATTACTTAATATATTTTCTACTATTGATACTCCCTCTTCAGGTGAAGTAATCATAGCTGGTCAAAATATTGTAACCATGAAGGAAGACCAGTTATCAGATTTTCGCCGTAATAACCTTGGTTTTATTTTTCAAGATTATAATTTACTAGATACTTTAACAGTAAGGGAAAATATCTTATTGCCTCTAGCATTGTCCAAAGTATCTCCAAATGTAATAGAAACACGTGTAAAAGAAATAGCCGAAACATTTGGTATTCAAGGAATACTTGATAAATATCCATATCAAATCTCTGGCGGGCAAAAGCAGAGAACAGCCGCTTCAAGAGCGATGGTGACAAAACCAAGTCTTATTTTGGCGGATGAGCCAACAGGGGCCTTGGATTCCAAATCTGCTACTGATTTATTGGAAAGTTTAACAGTACTTAATGAGCAAAATCATTCAACCATAATGATGGTCACACATGATGCCTTCGCAGCAAGCTTTTGTAAACGTATTTTATTTATCAAAGATGGAGGAATCTATGCGGAAATTCAAAAAATGCAACTTTCCCGTGAAGAATTCTTTCAAAAAATACTAAATGTCCTTGCTTCTCTTGGAGGTGGACAATAAAATGACGCTATTTAGCATCGCCAGAAAGAATATACGAAAAAACTTTGCTAACTATTCTTTATATATAGGATCAATGATTTTTAGTATTATCATTTACTTTACCTTTGTTTCTTTAAAGTATGACCAATCAATACAAGAAACAACGGAAACATCCGATAAAATTAGCTCAGTTTTTAATGGTGCTTCCATTGTGCTAATTATATTTGTTGCTGTATTTATTTGGTATTCAAACTCGTTGAAGAAACGTAAGAAAGAAGTCGGTCTCTACTCTTTACTTGGAGTTCGCAAGAAGCAAATCGGCCGAATGCTATTTTACGAAAATTTTATAATGGGGCTTATCGCTTTAGTGATCGGCATTATCCTTGGTTTGTTCCTTTCAAAGGTTTTTGTCATCATTTTAATGAAAGTAATGGGTTTTAAAGCCATTGGAAGTCTAGCTATTTCTTCTCAAGCAATTGTAAATACAGTTATCGTATTTATTCTGATTACTGCCATTACTTCAATACATGGATATCGATTAATTTACCGGTTTAAATTAATTGAGCTGTTTAAAGCAGAGCAAGAAGGCGAAAAAGAACCAAAGTCTTCTATTACCACCGCATTAATTGCAGTTCTCTTAGTTGGGATTGGATATTGGCTTGCACTACAAAATATTTTAGTGTCTGAAGTATGGAGAAAAGTTGGTTTTTTGGTAACACCAGTTATCATCTTAGTCACAGTTATTTTGGGTACGTATTTGTTGTTTAGTACATTAACAGTTTATTTATTAAAACTATTAAGAAAAAATAAAACCCATTTTTGGAATGGTATCAATTTAATCAGTACATCACAACTACTATACAGAATAAAGGGAAATGCACGTACATTAACAATTATTGCTGTTCTAAGTGCAACTACATTAACTGCGGTTGGAGCTGCTTATAGTTTATATTATAACAATCGTAGTAATGCAGAAATAGTTAATCCTAATAGCATGATGTTTATCGCTAAAAACAAGAATGTATCTCAGCAGATCGAAGGGCAGGTATCGGGAGCTAGAAATCATAAAATTGTCTATCATGAGACGTTGCCTACAATCATGTTGGATGTCAATATAACAAATCTCCATAACAACAATTTACCAGATGAAATGGAATACAGCATTATCAACAACAAAACCTTTAACCAATTAGCTAAATTACAAAAAAGAGATGAAACTTTATCATTACAGGGAAATGAAGCAGCTGCACTAGAAGCTGGCTATTCAGAAGGTTTCTCACCCAAGTATGTTGGAGCATCGATTCCTTTAAAAGTGAATGATGAAAATGAGAAGATTACCTTCAAAAACTTGAAGAAATATAATGTGTTGAATACACCTACAGCAGGTATGACAATTGTAATTAGTGATGAACTATTTTCAAAATTTGCAAGTAACACAAAACTAGTTAATATGGAAGTTTACAAGATAAGTAATGAAGAGGATGCCAAAGTTTTAACAAAAAAAATAGAAAACTTGTTACCAGAGGAAGCAAATTTCTCTAGTTTTTATTCAAATTATGCCCAAGGGTTGGAATCAACAGGTTTAATCATTTTCATTGCAGGATTTTTAGGATTAGTATTCCTAGCAGCAACAGGAAGCATTATCTACTTTAAACAATTAACGGAGGCTACCTTAGATAAAGATCGTTTTGCAATTTTACACAAAATTGGTGTAAACAAAAAAGAAGTGAAAAGGTCCATTTCAAAACAAATCTTATTCATTTTTGCATTGCCATTAATAGCAGGTATTGCTCACTCTATCGTGGCATTAACCATGCTATCAAAGTTAATGCAAACAAATTTGATGATCCCTGTCAGCATCTGTATAGGCGCTTATGTTTGTATTTACATTGTCTATTATTTCTTAACAGTAAGGAACTACTACAAAATAATCATTAAATAGAAAAGAGGAAAAATCATGAAAAAATTAATTGGATTTATTGTAGCAATTGTCATTATAGTCGGCGGATTAGTTATTCTTCAGAATGTTAACTTCAATAGGGTAGGAGCAGAACAGTACTACACTCAAATTATTGGAGAAGGAACGATGTTAAAAGATAAAGATGATAATGGTAAAACATATGTATCTTATGAGTACAAACTCCCCGCTTTTGACAAGGATGGTAAAGCTAAAACATTAACATTTACTGCTCAAAAGCAGCTTCGGAAAAATGCTTATTTAACTTTATTTGAAAAAGCTGATAAAGGAGTCACTTCATATCAGGAAGTAAAAAAAGGCGATATTCCCAAAAAAGCTAATGAGAAGTTGGTAAAATAATTATTATGAAGGAATCCTTATGAAAAAGGATTCCTTTTTACTATAATATAATAAGCAGAAGACAAGTCTGGAGGTCATACAACGTGGCAACAAATAATAAGGTTCTAATCATTGATGATGAGGAAGATATTTTACGCCTCATCAAAACCGTACTAAAAAAAGAAGGAATTGAAAACGTCATAACGGCAACTACTTCTAAAGAAGGGTTGGAACAATTCCAAAACAATAATCCAGATCTTGTTATATTGGACATTATGCTACCAGATGGTGAAGGCTATGATGTCTGTAAACAAATCAGAAATATTTCCAAGGTACCTATTCTATTCTTATCAGCTAAAACGGAAGAAATAGATAAGATATTGGGCTTTGCCATTGGTGGGGATGATTATATTACAAAGCCATTTAGCCCTAAAGAGCTTGCGTATCGCGTTAAGGCTCATTTACGTCGCACAGAATACATGAAGTCTGAAGCAATAGTAGAGAGAACATTCAAGGCAGGTCCATTTGAATTAAACGAAGAAAAGGCAGAGTTGAAAAAGAATGGGCAAGTGATTGAATTGAAACCAAAAGAACTTGGATTAATAAAGGTTTTCCTACAAAACAAAAACAAGGTAATTAGCAAAGAACAGCTTTATGATTCAGTATGGGGAGAAGATTTTTTCGGGATGGATAATACAGTCATGGTTCATATACGTAGGCTTCGTGAAAAAATCGAAGAAAACCCTTCTCAACCACAATTTCTGATGACCGTTAAAGGCTTAGGTTATAAGCTGGTTATAGAGGAAGCATAGATGAAGTGGAAGCTGACAGGAAGATATTTATTATCTATTGTATTGGTAGTTATTTTAATTATTTTCATTAATCTATTCCTTGGGATTGGTATGCTAATAGCACAGAAAGCTTTTGGTGTTCCAATTTTTCAAAATCATGAAATATCACCCGAACAATTCACAAGAACCTTTAATAAAGAAATCATCACTCATAAGCAAGCAGCTACAATTTCTAAAGATGGACAAAAGAAATTAGAAAAAAAGAATGCCTGGATTCAAATCTTAGATGAAAACGGCAAAGAGGTATATGGGTTTAGAAATCCTCCGAATAGTAAGAGAAAGTATATACCTGCGGATATTATTCAAATGTATAAATATAAAGAAATAAATGGAAAAACAGTCGTTTATGTAGGGGAAAAGAATATAAATGGACGCCAGTTTAGCTATTTGATAGGAATTGAAAATCAACACTTAGATCGCCAATTTATCTCTTACAACAATCAAGATATCATTAGATTATTTAATATTGGGACAATTATTTTCCTTGTAGATATCTTAATTGCGTTAATGATCGGCTATTTCTTCAGCAAAAGGTTAACACAGCCATTATATACCTTAATTGAAGGTATCAAAAAACTCGCTAATCATGAATTTAATCACCACGCTAAGCCAAGAGGATTATATAAAAATGTTTTTTATAATTTAAATCATTTAGCTGACCAGTTAAAGTTAAGTGAGAAAGAAAGGAAAAGACTCGATTTAATGAGAGAGGAATGGATTTCCAACATTTCTCATGATATTAAAACTCCACTCTCCTCCATTCAAGGCTATGCAGAAATGATGAAAGATAAAGATTATACTTTTTCTACTGATGAAATAAGGGAATATGCAGGAATAATTGAGGAAAAGTCAAGATACATTAAAGACGTTATGGAAGATTTAAATTTATCAACTAGATTAAAGAACAAAGAACTTTCCTTGAACAAAAAAGAAATGAATATTGTTGCTCTTTTGCGGACAATTGTGATTGATATATTGAATGACCCCATATACGGGAACCGACAAATACAATTTTATGTTAATCAAGAGGTCATAATGGAAGAAGTGGATGAAATTCTTTTCCGAAGGGCAATTAATAATCTAATTTATAATGCTATCGTTCATAACAATGATCATGTGAAAATAGAAATAAGCATTGATAAGAAAGACCATACACATATTTTGATTAAAGATAATGGAAAGGGTATTAAAAAGCAGGAGCTAGAAAGGATTTTTGATCGCTACTATCGGGGTACAAATACTGGAGCTGCACATAAGGGGTCTGGACTAGGAATGGCGATTGCACATGATATAATAAAAGCCCATGACGGACAAATCACCATTCAAAGTGAGATTGACTCCGGCACATCGATTGAAATTAAAATATAACCTTTTAATTGTTTCTCTAAAAGGCATAAGCTTTAAGGGCTTGTGCCTTTTATTATTAATTATTGTTGTCCTACTCAACTATTAAAGATTTAGAATGAGGATGATAATATTTAAAAAGAAGTGGTATGATAAATAAAGTTTAAAGGACTTAATAAGGAGCTTACATATGGCATTTACTATTTTATTAATCGAAGATGATACGTCAATATTTCAACTAATAAAACAGCAATTTACAAAGTGGGATTTAAACGTGAAACAGCCTGAAAGTTTCAAGGATGTCATGCATTCATACCATGAAATAAATCCCCATCTTGTTTTGATAGATATTCAGCTTCCTGCATACGATGGATTTCATTGGTGCAGAGAAATTCGTGCCATTTCTAATGTGCCAATTCTCTTCTTGTCATCTCGCGATCAGCCCATGGATATGGTGATGGCAATGGGCATGGGAGCAGATGATTATATTCAGAAGCCATTCCATATGGACGTTCTATTAGCAAAGGTACAAGCTATTTTACGAAGGACCTACGCTTATGCAGAGGAAGGAGAAAAAGATGAGTATGTAATATGGAATGGAGCATCAATCGATTACGCTTCTAGCACTGTTACATACCAAAACCAAACCGTTGATTTAACCAAGAATGAGCAATCGATATTGCGAATTCTATTGAAGTATAAAAACCAAATTGTCTCTAGAGATGATTTAATGCGTGAGCTTTGGGATGACGAACGATTTGTCAATGACAACACACTGACAGTTAATATTAACCGATTAAGAGGCAAACTAGAACAATTGAACTTGGTTGATGTGATTGTTACAAAAAAAGGACTTGGTTATATGGCGATTACAAGGGATGTGTCCTAATTGTTTTTATTTTATCTAAAAGATCGGCTTCCTTGGATTCTATTTTTTATCGGCTGCTTAGTATGGATTAATTTTTTAATCTACCTAGATACAGGCTTTAAACTGATTTCCATCATGTATATAAATTTAACGACAATCTTCCTTTTCCTAGTGTTTTTGTTGTGGCGTTACTTTAGAGAATCTATTGCCATTAAGGAAATGGATGAAGATCTTAGCGAGTATCAGTGTATGAATGATATATTTCTCGCTAGAATCAAGGGAATGGAACGGGAGTTTGAGCATTATCAAAATGAACTGAATATAAGAAGATTGCAAGAGCGCGATGAGCATTTAGCATGGATCCATGAGGTGAAAACGCCTCTCACAGCAATGAAACTTATGATTGAAGATTTGCCAAGAGAATATCAAAAACCACTTCAAGTTGAATGGCTCAGAATTCATTTACTTCTAGATCAAACGCTTCATACTTTGCGACTGGCTGAAATCGAGCAGGATACTATGATGCAGCAGATAAACCTTTCATCTGTTATTATGCTTGAAGTAAAGGAGCTACAATCCTGGTGCCTTGCGAAAAATTTGGCTATTGAAGTAGAGGATAATGAAGAAAAGGTTTTAACAGATCAAAAATGGTTATCCTTTTTGCTAAGACAAATACTAACCAATGCGGTGAAATATAGCCATAATGGAGATGTTATAACAATCCGTATGTCTACTGATGATAAAGGACATAAAATACTGTCCATTGAAGATACTGGAGAAGGGATTGCTCCTTCTGATTTACCTAGAATTTTTGATAAATCCTTTACAGGAACGACAGGACGAAAGCAGAGCGCATCAACAGGAATGGGCCTTTACCTCGCAAGGAATGCGGCTGTTAAATTAGGGATTAATCTTACTGTACAATCTTCAATAAATGAAGGGAGTACGTTCACACTTACTTTCCCTACATCCAATCCTTACTTGGAAACCATAGCAAAGTGACATTTTTGTCACTTTGCTTTTTTAAATGTCACGTCAATCGAACGATTATTGATCAAGAGTTTTATAAAATATAAATAGTTAATCAGGAGGAGATAATATGGAAATATTAAAAGGACGTAAAATCAAAAAGATATATGGAAAAAAACAGTCTGCACAAGAAGTATTAAAGGGGATTGACTTAGATGTAGAAGCAGGGGAATATGTTGGGATCATGGGGCCATCAGGTTCTGGGAAAACAACGCTTTTAAATGTACTCTGTTCAATTGATAATCCTACACAGGGGACAATAGAGATTAATGGGCAAATGTTACAAAAAATGAAATCAAAACAACTTGCTTCATTTCGCCGTACTGAGATGGGTTTTATCTTTCAAGATTACAACCTTCTAGATACGCTAACAGTTAAGGAAAATATCTTACTTCCACTCGCGGTTGGTAAAACAAATGAAAAAGAAGCAGAAAACCGGTGCCAAGAATTAGCTAAGCAATTGGGGATTGTAGATTTATTAAAGAAATACCCAAATGAATTATCAGGCGGCCAAAAACAACGTACAGCAGCAGCTCGTGCGCTAATTATTAAACCGAGTATTGTATTCGCAGATGAGCCCACAGGCGCACTTGATTCAAAAGCTGCTTCGTCTCTATTAGAGAACTTAGCCTCTTTAAATAAAACAAATGGTGCAACTATTATGATGGTCACTCATGATCCGGTCGCTGCTAGTTACTGCAGCCGCGTTCTTTTCTTAAAAGATGGACAGATTTACACACAATTATATAAAGGCGACAAAAAACGCACGCAATTTTTCCAAGACATCATGCATACGCAAGGTGTTCTAGGCGGTGATGGCTATGAAGATTAGTACATTAATTCTTCGCAGCATGCGAAAGAACATTAAACACTACTATCTCTATTTTTTCGCATTGATTTTCAGTGCAGCCCTTTATTTTTCATTTGTGACATTGCAGCATAATGATGCGATTGATCAATTAACTCAGTCAAGCATAAAGGCAGGAGCCGGCTTTAAAGTAGGCGCTGTTATGCTTGTGATTATTGTCTTTTTCTTCGTCTTCTATGCAAATCAGTTATTTTTAAAAAGACGAAGTAAGGAAATTGGATTATACCAAATTGTTGGAATGCCAAAGTCAACAATCTCTTATATTCTTGCACTTGAAAACTTATTGCTTTGGGTGGCTGCCTTAGTAGCAGGCATTCTAATCGGGTTCCTATTTTCACGTTTCTTTGCGCTAATTTTCTTGAAGATTATACATGTTGATGGATTAGTAATGCTAGATTTTTCATTCATAGCACTAGTCCAAACACTGATTGTTTTTGCTGGATTATTTATTATTGTATTGATTCAAACAACATGGGTTGTAAATCGTTCAACGTTGTTACAGTTATTCCATACAACAAGTAACATTGAGCAAAAAATGAAAAAGATGAATCCAATTCAACTCATTTTAGGTGCAGTAGGCCTAGCAGCTATTGTGTATGGGTACTATTTATCAACTACAATTTTTAATATAAATGAGAGTGCAAACGAAAACACATTATTTATCAAAATGGGAGTCGTATTGGCTAGTGTCATTATTGGTACTTATTTCGTCTTCCGTTTTTCTATTGCTTTAATTATGAATGCAATTCGCAGCTCTAAAAATGGACATCTCTCATTAAAAGATGTCCTGGCCGTATCGCCCATTATGCATAGAATGAAAAGTAATGCATTGTCATTATCAATTATTACGGTTTTGACGGCACTCGCGCTTACAGTTCTTTCTCTATCGTCCATTACCTACTATTCGATAGGGGCACAAATAGAGCAATATACTCCCTATGATATGAGTGTTGCTAATGATGAAGGTAGTGCTTTTGAAAAATCACTACAAGCAAAAGAAATCAATTATAAAACAGATCATTATGAATTATTAAATGTCCCTATCGATTTCACACCAGTGATGAAAAATGAAGAGGCAAAACAAGCGAGCAAAGGTAATCAGTACTCTGATACAATTGTTCTAAAAGAAAGTGATGTAAAGAAAAAATTACCTTCTATTAGCTTAAATAAAAACGAAGCTTATATACTGGGTTACAACTCCATATTCCAAAAAATAATGCCATTAGAAATCGGTAACCAAATGAAATTAAGAGTAAATAATTCGATTAAACATTTGAAGTTAATAGGGGTTGAAGCAAAGAATAGTATTCCTTCAGAAATAACATATGGCGGAAAAAAAACAATTGTACTGTCAGATCAGTTGTTTAATCAAATTAAGACTAACAAACAAATTCTTAAACAAACAGGCTGGCGTACCTATACTGGCTACACGATTACTAATAGTGAACAGATGGATAAAGCCATTTCAATTTATAAAAAGTCAACAAAAGGTGGTATTTTCACATCACATAGTAAAGGAGATTTTTCTCCGGAAGAACAATTTTCCATCAAGAGCGAAACATACAAGCATTCTCTAGAAAACATTGGATTACTCATTTTTGTGACTGGCTTCTTAGGACTAGCTTTCTTGCTTGCGACGGGCAGCATCCTCTACTTTAAACAGATGACAGAAGCTGAAGAAGAGCGGGAATCCTTTAAAACTCTTCGTAAAATTGGTTTTACGACAGACGAAATCATGAAAGGAATACGCCGCAAGCAACTCTTTAGTTTTGGCATCCCACTAGTTGTTGGTGTTTGTCATAGCTACTTTGCAGTTAAATCAGGTTGGATGTTATTTGGAACAGAATTAGTAATTCCACTAGTTGTAACGATTGGCATCTATATTGTTCTTTACTCTATCTTCGCTATCCTTTCAACAAAATACTATCGTAAAATTGTGAACGACAGTTTACCTCAATAAAAAAACAAAAGGCAAAAGCTCCTAGAGCTTTTGCCTTTTTATGATTAATTATTGAAATTATATTCGTCAGGATTCGGACCGAAATGGAATCCTTCGTTCAATGAAGAAATTTTGTCGATTTCATCTTGTGTTAATTCAAAATCAAATAACTCAAGATTTTCACGGATTCTAGATGGTGTCATTGATTTGGGAATCGTAATGACATCATTATCTAAGTCCCATTTTAATACAATTTGAGCTGTTGATTTATTATATTTTTTTGCGATATCAACAAGAACTTCATGGTTTAAAATTTCGCCATTCATAAGAGGAGACCAAGCTTCAACTTGAATGCCGTGTTTTTTGCAGTATTCTCGTACTTCCACTTGTGTTAATTTAGGTTGGAATTCGATTTGATTTACTGTAGGAACTACTGATGTTTTTGAAAGCAAAGTTTCTAGGTGATGAACATGGAAATTGCTGACACCAATGTTTTTGACTCTTTTATTATTATAAAGTTCTTCAAGCGCCTTATAAACTTCTACATAATTTTCATCTAGTCCTGGCCAGTGAATAATATAAAGATCTAAATAATCCAATCCTAATTTACGAAGGCTTTCTTCATAAGCTGCGATTGTTTCATCATATGTAAGCCCGTCATTCCAAACTTTTGAGGTTACAAATAACTCCTCACGCGTAACAAGTCCTTCATCGATTGCTTTTTTAATACCTAAACCAACACTCTCTTCATTTTGATAGATGTGTGCTGTATCAATGTGGCGGTAACCTTCTTTGATAGCTACTACAACCATATCTGAAAGTTCATTGCTATCTTTTACACGAAATGTACCGTAGCCTACTGCAGGCATTTCATTGCCATTATTTAAAGTAACTGTTTGTTTTACCATATTATTCACTCCTTCTTTTACCATTATCTATTTTATCTTAATTGTAATCATTTTACCAAATTTTCATCTTATCAGGTTTAGAAACATACATAATAATTGTATAATTGTCCAATCTAACCATAACTTTTATAAAAAGAAGCGGGGAGATTTAGCATGAAACACCATACAACTTTTCAAGGAAGAAGCCTTTTGTTGTTGCAACTCGTCAATTTAAGTGGGTTTGGACTATTTGTAGTTTCTGCTTCTTATGTATGGTTTATGTTCTCAAGCATTCCATTGAAAGTACCTATTGATTTTGGGATAAGAGGAGAGCCTATAGAACTCGGCTCACGCGTTTTCTTGCTTTTCCTTCCATTATTAATTGGCATTCTGGCTGTGGGACTATATTGTTTAGAAAAATCACCAAGCTATCATAAGAACCCGCACATCCAGCTTACTAGCGAACAGCAAAGAGAAACGAAACAAATGGTGTGCCTTTTAGTTTTTATTAGAACAATGCTATTTCTCTTTCAATCGGTTTATATTTGGCAATCTATACAAATGGCAATAGGAAACGATTCAAATTTAGAGGGAATGCTGTGGGTTTTTGTCATTCTCATGATTGCTATTCCGACCATTATGTCTTTATCAGGTATTAGGAGAGCTTGAGACATCTCTCCTTTTATAGCATTGCGTAAGGAAGGTAGTATAGATAATAATAGAATTAACCACAACCATATTCTTAATAGAAATTAGGCGATTTTAGTGAAAAAATATGCTGCATTAATAGAGGACTTTAAATATTTTATTTTTACTCTTGTAGTAATGATTCTTTTGGTGATGCTCTTTCGGACTTTTTTTACGCCCGAGGTCGTCGTAGGAGATAGTATGGAAAACAGTTTACATGAAGGGGATTACCTGCTTTCCAGCAAAGTTTCCTACGAATTTCATGCACCAAAATATAATGATATTGTCAGTTTTGATGCTGACATTATAGCGGGCCATGACTTATATATAAAACGTGTCATTGGTTTGCCGGGAGACCATATTCAAATTAGAGGAAAAACACTCTATCGCAATGGAAAAATGGTTAAAGAGCCATACATAAAAGAAACAATGGATAGTCCGTCAATTGATATCGTGATTCCAAAACGTAAAGTCTTTGTTATGGGAGATAATCGCAATCATTCTATGGATTCTAGAGACTTTGGGCCGATCGATTATAGGAAAGAGATCAGAGGAAAAGTATTGCTCCGTTTTAAACCTTTCAATCAGTCTTGGCATTAAAGAAGTTTTATAAAAGTTTTCGAATAATGGCAGGGGTTTGCTGTTACTTTATCGAACTTTATAGTGTGAACTAAAATGTGGGGGTCGCTATATTGTTATTATACTTTTGATTAATCATCTGCTTCTATGATGTTGAAAAATACAATTCAGGAGTTGACTGATGATGATTTATACAAATTCTCTAGATAACATTTCTTCAGATATGCTACAAGGCTTTTTCGTGGATTGGCCAAACCCGCCTAGTCTGAAAACACATCTACAATTACTAAAAAATAGCAATAAAGTGGTGCTTGCACTTGATAAAGAGAAAAATAAGGTAGTAGGTTTTATAACGGCGATTAGCGATGGTGTGTTGTCCGCGTATATTCCACTTCTAGAAGTGTTGCCTGAGTATAAATGTAAAGGTATCGGCAAAGAATTGGTAAAGCGCATGTTGCATGAATTAGAAGATATCTATATGGTAGATTTATGTTGTGATGATGATTTAGTAGCTTATTATGAACAGCTCGACATGAAACAAACCAATGGTATGATAGTAAGAAATTACGCGATGCAAGCTGGAAATGTAAACTAAGCTATTAATTTAGTTTCAGGGGGGAATTAGCGATGAGCTATA
Organism: Rummeliibacillus sp. GQ308; assembly: GCF_059759115.1. Classification (NCBI taxonomy): domain Bacteria; kingdom Bacillati; phylum Bacillota; class Bacilli; order Caryophanales; family Caryophanaceae; genus Rummeliibacillus; species Rummeliibacillus sp. GQ308. Next base: position 1,494,040 of record NZ_JCAXDQ010000001.1, read on the forward strand.
GAACACTCATCGTACTTCTTGTTGTAGTATCTATTTTCGTGACAGCGTGCGGTACCAAGGTAAAGGAAACACAGAATGTGAGTGCACCGCCTACAGCAGCGGAAGTATTAAAAGAAGATAATAATGCCGATCTGTTAATGGTCCATGATACTCTTTATCAAACAAATATTGATTGGGTTAATCAATTGGAAGTAACCAAAGATAAAGAAATTGGCAAAGTGGAAAGTAAATATGGCTCTGGCCAAACCTTTAAGAATAAGATGGCTAACAATATTCCAGTAGGAACTAAGATATACTCAACGAAAGAAAGAAATGATGTTTTAATCGTTGAAATTAACGGAATAGAAAAGAAGTACTATGCTTTAACAGAAGGATAATATAAAACACCAGTGCATTCCCGAAATATTTGGGGAGTCGCTGGTGTTTTTAAATTATATTTAACGTTCAAGATACCTATATAAGGTTGATTTGCTGATACCTGTTTCATTTTTTATTTCTGTAAGACTATGTTGCTTACTTTGATACATTTGGATGGCGCGCTTCACATTTTCATCCGGTTTTTTTGGACGCCCAGCTGATACTCCTTTTTGTTTTGCTCTATCTAAACCCTTTCTTGTTCTTTCACTAATGACGTCACTTTGAAAATCAAGTAAATGTTTTACAATCTCCTCAAATGAATAGCCGCCTTCGCTACTTGTATCGATACCCTCGTGAATCGAATAGAAGAAAGCACCTTTAGCATGGGCAATCTCTAATAGTTCAACTAAATGGCGCGTCGAATCTGCTAAGATAAACAATCTGTTTACAAGTATTTTATCTCCAGATTGAATGTTTTCCATCATCTTTTGCAAATGTATCCTTTTCTTTGCAGACGAATGTTCTTCTTGAATCAACTGATCACATTGAAAGCTTTGAAGTGTTTGGATTTGTTTTTCACAGTTTTGATCCTCAATATAAGGCCTCATATATCCTATTAACATATTGGCTCTCCTATATAAAAGTCGTTTTTTCTATTATAACATACTATAAGTCATCAAAAAATAGTTCCAAAATGGTTCTATTTTGGGAAGTAAGGTGTTATACTTCATTTTGTTGTCTGAAAAAGTTAAAAAGCTTCAAGCTATATAACTCTTAAACAGATATTATCGAAATGAGGTGAATATATGTTAGAAAGTATCCAGAAACAATGGTTTTCTAATGTAAGAGCGGATATTCTTGCAGGTATGGTGGTAGCTTTAGCTTTAATTCCTGAAGCACTTGCTTTTTCAATCATTGCTGGCGTTGACCCAATGGTGGGGTTGTATGCTTCTTTCAGCATCGCAGTTATTATTTCTTTTGTCGGAGGAAGACCAGCAATGATTTCTGCTGCTACTGGTTCTATGGCATTGTTGATGGGCCCATTAGTAAAAGAGCACGGACTTAACTATTTGTTGGCAGCCACCATTTTAACAGGGGTTATCCAAGTACTATTTGGCATATTTAAAATAGCAAAGCTGATGAAATTCATTCCTCGTGCTGTCATGATTGGTTTTGTTAACTCGCTTTCCATCTTAATTTTCATGGCTCAAGTACCGAACTTTATTCATGTCCCTAATATGACATATGTCTTTATAGGTATCACATTGTTAATTGTCTATATAGTACCTAGATTTTTCAAGGCAATTCCTGCACCCTTAATTGCTATAGTTATCTTAACAGCGATAGCGATGAATACACATATGGATCTACGTACAGTTGGTGATCTAGGTGAAATTACTAAATCATTACCTAATTTCTTTATTCCTGATGTTCCTTTTTCGTTTGAAACATTGAAAATTATTTTCCCTTATTCATTCGCCTTAGCGATCGTTGGTTTATTAGAGTCTTTACTAACAGCATCCATTATAGATGATATGACTAAGACCGAAAGCAATAAGAATAAAGAAGCGAGAGGTCAAGGTATTGCCAACATTGTGAATGGCTTCTTTGGCGGTATGGCAGGATGTGCAATGATTGGCCAATCGGTCATAAATGTAAGCTCCGGTGGGAGAAGTAGATTGTCAACATTTGTAGCAGGCATTTTCCTTATGTTCTTGATTGTTGTTCTTGGCGATTTGGTTGTTCAAATTCCGATGTCTGTTTTAGCAGGCATTATGATTATGGTCTCAATAGGAACCTTTGATTGGTCGTCCTTTTCATATATAAGAAAAGCTCCTAAGATGGATGCGATAGTAATGCTTGTCACGGTTGTTATTGTGATAGCTACCCATGATTTATCAAAAGGTGTTTTTGCAGGCGTCATTTTAAGTGCATTATTTTTCGTAGCGAAGATATCCCGTTTACAAGTAAAAGAACAACAAGTGAATGAAGAAATTATTTGTATAGTCAAAGGGCAACTATTCTTTGCTTCATCAGACCGTTTCATTGATTCTTTTCATTACAATGTAGAGCATAAAGAAGTGATAATTGATTTTTCCAATGCTCAAATATGGGATGATTCAGCGGTATTGGCCATTGATAAAGTAATTCAGAAGTATCATGTTAATGGTAATACAGTAACGCTTAGAGGGTTATCTTCATCCAGTCAAAAAATGATGGACCGGTTTGCTATACACAACAATTTAAAGGTATAAAATGAACAAACCTTGTTTATTTATAAGGAAATGGTAGTTATATGTTTATTCATCCCTTTATCTGCAAATACTATTGCTAATACTATAAAGGAGATGAAGAACATGTCTAAATGGTCTGCTATTCTTGCAATTCCTCTTTTAGCCGCTTCGCTAATGGGCTGCGGCGATAAAGATAAAGCATCAAATGTACACAAGAATGCACCAGTCTCTAACAGCGGTGAAAACGAACCTGTCACAACTGCGCCACCAAATAGCAACGATACTACCAATAAAAAAGTCAACGGTGCTCCTTTTAGCTTCTCCGAATTTGATCTAGAAGTAGATTATGGGGCTAATCAATTTTACAATATTGAATATGAAAATGAACGTGACGGGGCAGAAGTAAAAGTAGAAAATAATCGTAAAAATCAATTGTTAGAAGGTAACGCGGCGTACGAACATGTGCAAAAACTCTTTAAAAAATTAACATTCGATTCAAAAACCCCAGACCAAGAGGTATTAAATGAAGTTATCTCTGTCTTCCATTTAGGTTCAGATTACAAGAAAATTGAATTAGAAATTAAATTTGAGGATAATGTAGAAAGACATTATACTTTCACGAAATAAAACACGCGGGCCTTTTCTTAAGGGCCTGCGTGTTTTTCTGTAAAGGCATCAAAATATGAATCATTTATACGTTTCTAAAAACATAATTAAATATTAATAATGAAAAGGAATATATTTTTATTGAAAAACGATAAATAAATTAGTATGATAGCTGTAATAACAAAATATGGAGGTTCTTTATGAAAAGGGGATCGTTAATTTTTTTGAGGTTTTCTATTTTTATGATTGGTCTACTTCTCTTAATATGTGGCGTTTTTTGGTTACCGAGCATGGCCAGTCAAGCTGCAGAAGCTAATCCAACATATGCTTACTTGGCATTACCTCTTCTAATAGGCATTTATATCACTGCAATACCTTTTTATATCGCTTTATATCAAGCCTATCGATTACTAAATTTCATTCAGGAGGAAACCGCTTTTACAAAGGTAGCTGTCGAGGCATTAGGACGTATAAAGAAGAGTGCGTTAACGATTATTTCCATCTATACAATCGGCATGCTCATCCTTCTCCAACAAAATGCTCTTCACCCAGGCCTCGCAATTATTGCTGCTGCTATCATTTTCGCTACTGTTGTCATTTCTTTATTTGCAGCAGTCTTACAAGAAATATTAGAAAGAGCTATTCACATAAAAACAGAATATGATTTGACTGTCTGAGAAGACCGAATGCCGATCTATAGATTGAAGTATGTCTTTTAAGCCTGCCACAAGCAATTATCCAACTGAATAGCTGATTAAAGGGGAGTAGTATTATGACATCTATATTAATGATTGGATGTATCGGAGTTTTACTCATCATTTATTTTAGAAAGATATTCATTGAACACCTTGGTAAAAAAAATAATCTTGTACATAAGTTAAAAAACGCAAACTGGTTCCAAAACCATTGGCTCTCTGGCCTATTTTTATTTTGTATGAATGCTGTTTTGTTCTTCTCAACTGGCTTAATTCTTTACCTATTGATTTTCTTTCCCATCCCTTATCTTCACATAATTTTAATGTTTGCTGCTGTATTGACTAGCATTCTTCTATGGATAGCTATAAATAAAGCTTGGCAAGGATCAAAACGAAATCGTATAAAAATGAGCGTAGTTGGGAGCAGTTTTTACTTTTTCCTTTTAATACTATTCATCTATTGGTTTGTTACCATCAAGCCTTCTTATCAAGGGGAAGACATATTTATGAAGGGTTTTGGATTATTGTTCGGCATGGTTGTATCATTCGTTGCATGTATTACCTGTTTTGTTTTTACGGCAAGCAACCAAAATATTAAGAAAAAAGCCTAGCATAGTGGATATGATAGGTCTTTTTCTTTTGCTTATTTTGAGAGAGTCCCCGAAATAGATGCTTCAATCCTCCATAAAGTATTTTTTATATGCTAACGGAGTCATGTTCATTGAACTCTTAAATTTTTCAATAAAATAGCTGGTACTATTAAAACCTACTTCATAAGCAACTTCTGTCACACTAGTCTCTTCTTGTTGTAAAAGGAGAAGGCTTTTTTGAATTCGATAATCAATTACATAATTTAATGGTGTCGTTTTTAAAGTTCGCTTGAAGTACCTACAGCATTCAGAGCGGCTCAATTGACCGGCTTTAGCAATATCCTCTAATTTGATTTTCTCAGTATAATGAACTTGGATCCAACTTAACATTTGTTTCATTCGTTGACTTTTTAACTTTTCTGTCTGAATATATTCTGGTTGAAAACCATTACAGATTAGGTTTTTCCAAATCACCGTTAGTTGCATGTTTATATCCATTTCAAAGAACTGCACTTTTTGTTCCATCAACTCTTTGATTTTAAGAATTGCTTCTACTATGTTTTTACCCCATTGCGTATTCGAATCAACAGGGATGTAAGATAAGTTAGTTGCTTGAATAAAAGGAAGAACATAAGTCGTATAGAGTTCTTGTGGGAGGACGAAATGAGGTGATACATTTAAACAAATGTAGACACAGTCTGTTTTTTTCTTATCTTCTGCCATATGCAAGCAGCCACTATTTATAAATACACCTTCTCCTTCTCGTACTATTAATTTCTCTTCGTTTATTTGAAAAGTTGCTTCACCGCTCACAACCAACACAAATTGAATTTCCTCATGCCAATGGAGCGGTATATAACCATGAATGTTTTGGTTTATCTTTGTCTCATAACATGCAATTGGTAATTCAACAGTACGATGTTGGGTGAGTTCTTTTAAACTTTTATTTACTTCAAAATTGTTCACCTGCACATCATCACCTCAATAAATTTATATTTTTTCATTCTTTTTATGTATTATTATAATTATTTTCCACTTATTATAACACTATTATTATATTAGAGGTGGAGTATGAACATGCATAGAACTATCAGAAGAAAAGGATTGTTACTCGTAATTATGGGGGCTATATTTTGGGGTGTGGGAGGTACAGTTGCACAGAAACTATTTCACCAAAGTAAAATTGATGTAAATTGGCTCGTTACGACACGATTGCTCATATCCGGATTCTTGCTTTTAAGCATACAGTTTTTTGGAAAAAGCCGTTCCCAAGTTTTTGGCATCTGGAAAAATAAAAGAACAGCTGTTCAACTCATTATATTTGGATTACTAGGTATGCTTTCGGTCCAATATACATATATGGCATCGATTAAATATGGGAATGCTGCCGTTGCAACACTATTACAATACTTAGCACCTGTAATGATTATTATTTATTTGGTTTCACGTAAGAAGGCTGTATTTACAAGACAAGATGTGTTAACTGTTTTTCTTGCATTAGGGGGTTGCTTTTTCTTATTAACGAATGGTTCAATCTCAAGTCTATCTGTACCAATACCCGCAATTGTGTGGGGGGTCTTGTCTGGATTAGCTCTTGCATTTTACACATTATATGCAGTTCCTCTTCTTGCACAATTCGAATCTCTTGTCATTGTTGGTTGGGCGATGGTTATTGGTGGGTTTACATTAAGTTTTATCCACCCTCCTTGGCAAATGGACTTTACTAACTTAACAATGGAATCTTATATATATTTAGTTTTTGTAATAATTTTTGGTACAATGATGGCATTCTGGTTTTATATAGAAAGTTTGCAAAGTCTTTCACCTAAAGAACCAAGCCTCTTAGGGAGCTTGGAACCGTTAGCGGCCGTATTAACAACAGTTTTTTGGTTAAAAGAATCTTTTGGTTTTTTTCAATGGGTCGGCACTGCCTGTATTATTGCGATGATATTATCGGTGGCTTTGAATAAAGATTCTTCTTCGCATACTAAGCAATCTTCATAACAGTGTATATACTAATAAATAGGGGTGACTATATTGTTTATTAAAGGATTAAATCACTTTTTATTTTCTGTGTCTAATTTGGAACAATCTATAGCATTTTATCAGGATGTCTGTGAAGCGAAACTATTGGTTAAAGGAAGAAGTACTGCTTACTTTGATTTAAATGGCATGTGGCTTGCTCTAAATGAGGAACAGAATATTCCTCGTAATGAAATAAATCAATCATACACTCATATAGCTTTTTCCGTAGAAGAAGCGGAAATCGATGATATCTATAGCAAATTAGAGAAATTAGGAGTAAACATACTTTCGGGTCGCCCTAGAGACGAAAAGGATAAAAAATCTATATATTTTACAGATCCAGATGGCCATAAGTTCGAATTTCATACTGGTGCACTGCAGGACAGATTAGATTATTACAAAGAAAAGAAACCTCATATGGAATTTTTCAATTGAGTATAGGTAACATTAAAAGAAGCTATTGATAAGAACGGAATAAATAGAAATAGCTTATTAATTTGATCAACATTATTCTTAATTTCATACACCTAATGTCAATTTGACTATCTATGCGAATACATAGTAGAATTTTATGTTAAAGAAATTATTATGTAACATGTTTTTTAGAGATATATTAGGTTATGTATAAATTATAATCTGAAAGCCATAATATAATGCTGAATAGGTGGAATAGAATGAAGAATAATAATGATTTTATGGAGTACTGGTTGGTCATAGATTCTATACAAAGTAAATTAAAGAAAGAATTAGAGGATGTCCTACAAATAGATTATAATTTGTCATTAAAAGCTTTCTACGTACTCTACCACCTTTCTAAAGCGCCAGAAAAAAAGCTCAGATTACAACAACTACAAGAGATGGTAGGATTGAGTCAAAGTGCAATGTCTAGGCTTGTAGGCAATATGGAAGCGAATAGCTGTGGGGCATTAGAAAAACAAGTTTGCACGGATGATCGTAGGGGTACTTATACACGTCTAACTAATATAGGAGAGCAAAAACTTCAAGGAAGTTTAGCCTCTTTCCATAAAATACTAAAATCAAATCTCTCTACTGTTAATGTTGAAGCTGTAATGAAACAGTTAACAGAGGGGTTATAAGAAAATCTAATGAAGTCAAAGTACCACATTTTAGATGAAGTACTTTGACTTGACATGAAGTATTGTTTAGCCTTAAATTAAATGCATGCGTCATGCATTTAATTTCCGAAAGAATCTTTTTCGTTTATTAAATCGATTAAATTTAAAGATAAAGGAGTTTTCAAATGGAACATTTATTTAGTCCTTATAAGTTCAAAGGTTTAGAGTTAAAGAACCGTGTTGTCATGCCTCCTATGTGTCAATATTCAGTTGAAAAGAAAGACGGCATTGCTACAGATTGGCATTATATACACTATGTATCTCGAGCAATTGGGGGAACAAGTTTTATTATTATTGAAATGACAGATGTAGAACCTGATGGACGAATTACTGACTTTGACTTAGGTTTATGGTCAGATGAACAAATTGCTCCATTAGCACGCATTGTAGAAGCTTGCCATCAACATGGAGCCAAAGTAGGTATCCAGATTGCTCACGCTGGACGTAAAGCAGAAGATGCTGAAGTACCGGTTTCTGCTTCTGCAATTCCATTCGATGAAAATTCTAAGACACCAAGAGCCCTTTCAACTGATGAAGTAAAAGAAATGGTCGAAAAATTCCGTAAGGCTGTAGAACGTGCAGTAAAAGCCGGAGTTGATGCCATTGAAATTCACGGTGCTCATGGCTATTTAATTCATCAATTCCATTCTCCTTTAACAAATAAGAGAGAGGACGAATATGGAAAAGATCTGACTAAGTTTGGCCGGGAAGTTATTGAAGCAGCTAAAAAAGAGATACCTGAAAATATGCCATTAATTATGCGAATATCTGCGAGTGAATATGTGGATGGGGGATACAGCATTAATGAAAGTATTCAGTTTGCGAAAGAATATCAAAAAGCAGGCGTAGACATCTTCCATATCTCTTCAGGTGGAGAAGGGCCTATTGGTGCAGGGGGTAGACCTGGTACGCAGGCAGCTTATCAAGTACCGTTAGCTCGTAAAATCAAGGAAGCTCTGAATGTTCCAGTTATTGCAGTGGGAAGATTAGATGATCCTATTCTAGCCAATGCTGTAATTGGGAACGAAGAAGCTGATTTAGTTGCTGTTGGTCGTGGTATGTTGCGTAATCCATATTGGGCATTAGATGCAGCCGCAAAGCTTAAAAAGGAAATAAATGAACCCAAACAATATGAACGTGGCTTTAGATAAATGCCTTAATACCTTCAGATAGCGTGCTTTACTAACGTAATACGTTAATTTTATAAGTTAAAAGATGATGTCTGCAATTTCGGGCATCATCTTTTTATATTTCCTTTTTTATTTTCTAGCTAATGAACTAAACCAACTAATAATACTTTATATTAGAGGTTTTTATGAAAAGAGGAAGAATAATATAAATACTGATAGAAAGGAAAATTAAATAGATGAACTTCGCTAAAACATTAGGATAAAAAAGACGTATCCCACTGTACAAGTTGAAAAAAAGCACAGAATAATATAGACATACCCGACAACGGATGTATATGCTGAATCACCGCAAACTCTATTTGAAATAGCAATATGTTAAATTTATTCTACAGAAAGTACGATGACGAAGTTACAAGGAGGGCTGAAATTGTTCAATTTTTTTCGTAAAAAAGAATGTATTGAAATTGATGTAAACAGGTTTAATGCAATGCTGATAGCCGTTTTAGAAAAACTACCAAGCGAATATTCGATTTATCTGAAACAAATTAAGGAAGGAATTTTGCAAGATATAGTTCCTGTAATTGGAGATTCGGATTATTTTTTTGGCGTTTCATATAAAAGGGAAGTTATAAGAAAATATGAAAAAAAAGACGAGAAAGATTATTCTATTACTGGTATAAAAATATTTAATGAAAAAACAAGCAACGAAACCCAACTTGAGATTTTTTTTAGCTCCGGAGTAATTGCTGGTGTTTCATCCAATAATGAATTAATTCTATCTGATTTAAATCTACATAAAATTAACATTGATTTTATTAAAGTGAAAGAAAAGGAAATGGATCAAAATTTAAAAGAAACTATGTTATCTTTAGGAATTAAAAAATTTAATCCGAGTGATGTATTTGAAGTAAAAGTAAAAGACCGTAGAATGTTACATTTAAGAGATTTATCTGATGGAGATTTCTTGGCTATTGAAGATGGAAATTACTATCTAATCAGTATTTCCCTTAGAGAGGTATTAGAGATTTCAACTTCACATTACGACACAATTAGAATGAATTTATTTGATCTTTCCGAGGATGATATTTATTCATTTATTAAAGATTAAAATTTACAAATAAATTTTAGAACAGTATCTTTAGCAAAGGATAAATGTTTTTAAAAATGTTAAGCTTTATACATTAAAGCCTGAAGAAACGATTTATGCATCATGAAATTACAAACGGAAATAGCTGTAGGAGATTTTTTTATCTGGCATCTCTTCGGGGAGTTATAGTGAAGTAATACCTGTATTTAAGGTAAATAAGCTAGTCTAAATAATTTACTTTTACCCATAAAGAAACCCGGATAGAAAATACTCTATTTTCCATCCGGGTATTATTTTTAGTAGTGTTATTTTGAGAAAATCTTATCAATTTGATTTAGCATTAAATTCGCAGCAAGAACGCCACCTGCTGTATTCCAAATAGAATCATCTACTCTATATGCATGACCTTTTTTTACTGCTGATAGATTTTTCCATAGTGGATCATGTGTCCATTCTTTTTCAGTTGCTAATGCTGAATCATCACCAGTTGGAAGGTATGTAAAATAGAAAATTAGATCACCATCCATTTTAGGAATAGCTTCTTTACCTACTTCAATAGCAAGATTACCTAGCTTACTGTCAGCTTTAAACATTTTGTCTTGTTCAGGCACTCGTTTAAATCCAAGCTCATTAAAAATGACACCAGAAAATGAGTCAGTATAGTAAATTCGAGATTTATCGGCCAAAAAGCGAACAACTGATACTTGTTGATTTGTTTTATCTCCCAGTTTAGCTTTTAAAGCTTTTACTTTATCGTCGTATTTTTGTAAAACGTCTTTACCCTCAGATTCTTTATTTACGGCTTTGGCATAAAGTTCAAAGTTTTCTTTCCAATCACCGCGTAATGTTTCTGAGAAAACAGTTGGGGCAATTTTACTTAGTTTTTCATAATCCTTTTCTTGTCTCATTTTATTACCAATGATCAAATCGGGTCTTAATGAAGCAATTTTTTCAATATTAATTGCGCCCTCTTCGCCAACTACTTCCACATTATCCATTTTACCTTTAATATGATCATACCAAGGGTTTCCTGCCCATGATTTTACTGCTCCTACTGGTTTTACACCCATTGCTAGTAAAGCTTCTGTTCCTTCATTTGTCAATACAACAATACGTTTTGGCATACCTTTTACTTCTGTTGATCCCATTGCATGTTTAACTGAATATGATACTATTTTTTCTTTTGAAGCAGCATGGTCTTTATTTTTTTCTTTTGTATTTCCACAAGCAGCTAGTGTAAATACAGCAATGATTGCTAACAGTGCAATCATTTTACGAAATGTACTTGGCATCTCTTTTCTTCCTCCAATGTATATGATAAGATAATAACTGAATTCGATAATGATAATCATTATCACTTGCGTTGTAATAATCATATGGCACGATATTTTCGATGTCAATAACTATTTAGGAAATTATTTCATACGCTTTGAATATTAAATTTAGGAAAGAGATTTAACTACATATGATATTTAAGAATACTATTTCGAAGACAATAGCTTTATTGATTAGCGTTATCATCCTGATACTATGTATAGGAATTAGCATTGTATATGGTTACGCAGATACCTCTATTGAAACTGCATTACATGCTTTTACGCAATTTGACCACTCAAATGAGCATATTATTATTAGAAATTTACGCATTCCTAGAGCATTAATCGCTGCAAGCGTTGGAGCTTCTTTAGCTATAACAGGCGTTCTTATGCAAACGCTAACAAAAAATCCGCTAGCCTCGCCTGGTATTTTAGGTATCAATGCAGGTGCGGGATTTGCAGTCGTTTTCTCTATGGTTTTCTTTAAAATTTCTGGTTTACAGTCATTTGCTTGGATGGCCTTTTTAGGAGCTACTATAGCTGCAATTGCAGTATTAGGAATTAGTTCTTCCGGAAGGGACGCAATAACTCCTATTAAAATCACTTTAGCTGGAGCCGCTATAAGTGCACTATTTTCATCTTTCACTCAAGGTTTACTAGCAACCAACGAAGCAGAACTTGACCAGGTATTATTTTGGCTTGCCGGTTCTGTGCAAGGAAGAAAACTAGAGATATTAACCTCTGTTTTTCCTTACCTGGCTTTGGGTTGGATTGCTGCTTTATTCATTTCTCCTAAAATGAATGTACTAGCATTAGGTGACGATATAGCAAAAGGATTGGGCTTGAATTTAGGTTTTATCAAAGTAATTGTTGGTATAATCGTTATCTTACTTGCTGGAGGCTCTGTTGCAGTTGCTGGTCCAATCGGTTTTATCGGAATTGTTATTCCACATATTGCTAGAAAATGTGTTGGTAATGACCATAAGTGGCTAATACCTATGGCAGCTTTATTCGGGAGTATTTTGTTATTAATATCAGATGTGGCTGCCCGTTATATAATCATGCCTCAAGAGGTACCTGTCGGAGTTATGACAGCATTCATTGGAACACCATTCTTTATTTACATTGCAAGAAAGGGGTTCAAAAAAGCATGAATCACTTCAAAACAATTAGACTCCTTAAAGATCGACTATCTTTTTTGCTTGATATAAAAGCATATAAGAAAATCATACTTTTAGTATTTCTAACGATAGCGATATTCATTTTTAGTGCTTCAGTTGGGGATTCCTATATTAATCCTTTGAACGTGTTACAAATCTTATTTGGTGGAGGTAATGATTTTGATCAATTAGTCGTGATAGATTTTAGATTACCTCGAATTTTTATTGCTGTTTTTGCAGGAATGGCTTTAGCAGTAGCTGGTGCGATATTACAAGGAATGATAAAAAATCCACTGGCGTCTCCAGATATTATTGGGATTTCGGCTGGCGGTGGAGCAGCTGTTGTTGCCTTTTTAGCTATTTTCAGTGATTCGAACCATTCATTAACGGTAAGTATTCAATGGCTTCCTGTTGCAGGATTTATCGGTGCTACTAGTATTGGCTTTTTAGTATATATTTTCGCTTGGAAAGATGGTATTACACCAATTCGACTAGTTTTAATCGGTATTGGAGTATCTGCATTTATGCAGGCGATGACGACGATGCTAATGTTACTTGGACCAATCTATAAAGCAACTGAAGCGAATATGTGGATTACAGGGAGCGTTAGTGGAGCTAATTGGGATCAAGTAAAAATGCTTATTCCATGGACAATTCTTTTGTTGCTTATTACTTTCTTTATATCGAGACATTTAAATGTTCAAGAATTTGGAGATGACACTGCATCTAGCCTTGGACACTCCGTTCAAAAAATGCGTTTCTTACTTTTATTTTTGAGTACTGCCTTAGTTGCAGGGGCCATTGCTTTTGCTGGAGCTATAGGCTTTGTTGGATTAATGGCACCTCATATAGCACGTCGACTAGTAGGTTCATCTTTTGGTGTTTTAATCCCTACTGCCGCTTCAATTGGTGCACTTCTAGTAATGATTGCAGATGTTATAGGTCGTACTGCCTTCAGTCCACTTGAAGTACCAGCAGGCGTTTTCACTGCCGCTATTGGTGCGCCTTACTTTATTTATTTATTATTTAGAAACCCCAAAAAGTAAAGGAGTCCGAAGAAAATATGACAGAAACAATTGAAGCAAAATCTCTAACGCTTAGCTACGGAAATTCTATCATTATAAAAAACCTCGACCTATCTATTCCAGTAGGCGAAGTGACAATTTTAATTGGTTCTAATGGTTGTGGTAAATCGACACTTCTACGTTCCATCGCTAGACTATTAAAACCTAGTGAAGGCTCCATATTATTAGATGGGAAAAACGTCTTCAAACTTACAAATAAACAAGTTGCTAAAGAACTTTCTATTTTACCACAGTCACCGGTTGCACCAGAAGGGCTAACCGTTTTACAGCTTGTTAAACAGGGGAGATACCCTCATCAAAGTTGGCATAGTCAATGGTCACAAGAAGATGAAGAAATCGTTATGAATGCTTTAAAATCTACGGGTGTTGAACACTTGAAGGATAAACCTATCGAAGAATTATCTGGCGGTCAAAGGCAACGGGCTTGGATTGCTATGACACTAGCTCAAAATACGGATATTATTTTATTAGACGAGCCAACTACTTACTTAGATTTAACTCATCAAATAGAAATATTAGATTTATTATATAAACTAAATAAACAACAAAAGCGAACAATTATCATGGTGTTACATGATATTAATATAGCCTGCAGATATGCTGACTATATTATTACTGTTCGTAATCAAACTGTATATAAAAAAGGGAAACCTGAAGATATTATAACAAAGTCACTCGTGAAAAATGTCTTTGATTTAGAGAGTGAAATCATCAATGATCCGATTTTTGGTACACCCATGTGTATCCCATACGGAAAAGGACGAAGCATCTTAAAAGGGGAAGCGGTATTAAATGGAGTCGCATCTTACTGAGCAGGAGAAACAACAATTACGAGAATTTCGATTTACTTCAACAAAGAGCCGATCAGAGCTTTCGATTGAGTTAGCGCAATTAATGGACAGGGATATGCTCTCTATTTATTTGGAGAAACTATCGAATTTGATTGTAGCACCAAATCTCCAAACAACAGCATCTATTTTTATGAAGAGATACGCATTTTTAGCTGTTATCTTTCTTTATTCAATGACTGTTTATAATAAAAAGCTTGATATTTCATTTCAAAATATTTCTTTAGAGAGTATCGAAAATCAGGAACAATGGCTTCCCAAGATTTATTTTAACCACACAACAACTTTTGCTTCAACTGAAGATAGAGATGAATGGAGAAAAGAATGCATCAAGGAACTCTTTGCAGAACATTTATTTCTTATAGTGAACCATCTAAAAAAAGAAACTAAAGTCTCTAAAGATATTCTCTGGGAGAATATTGTGATTTATATTTATTGGCTTTATGAGACACTTTCGACTCATGACAACTTAGAAATCAGAATTCGTGCTAAGGAAGATATCCATTACCTTATTCATGAAGTACCTGAAAATGTTTTAGGTATTTCTAACTCAAATGTTTTTGAAAAGTATGGTTACGTTTTTGTTAATGACAATGCCAACATCAGACAAAGAAAAACATGTTGTTTATCTTATAGGTTAAAGAACGGAAGCAGGAGCTGTAACACATGTCCACTTAGTGGTATTAAGGGTAGAGTAGATAAAAAATAAAGCGACTCTCCACTAAATAGGAGAAGGCTTTATTTTTTAATGCAATTTTTTGATTACTGATTGAAATTAGGGCATAGCTATATTTGTTTTTGTTTATAGTCTAATTATACCGATATAAGGATGATCGAGATAACGATGGGATGGTAGGGGAATAGTCATCTAGAAATTGATGGTTCATTAAATACATTTTCATGTTCCATGGCGCAGCATATTAACAAGATATTTTTATTAAAGCTATTGAGCTTAAGCAACACTCAAAGGGAATCTTTTTCATTCTCTCTTCAACTAACAATTGAAGAATCCTCTTAAGGTATTTTTCAACAAATTACCATTATGGAACCACTCTTAATGTAATTTTGATTGTTATTTGTCATTAAAAGTCAACTTCTCAATAATAAAAAGCTGTAACGTTGTCACACGCTACAGCAGAAAATAGGTGAATTAATTATTCATATCATTGAGACCTGGGCTATGCTCATTTGGCATTTCTGGCAAAACCGGCACAGGGAATCCTTCTGGTGGAGGAGTTACATTTAATTCTCCGCCATTTCTACTTGGAGATTGCCCTTGAAAGATTTCACCGATACGTGTCGGGTCTAATCTGAAATTAAATTGAGCATTATGATAGCCCATTTCAACATACTTTCTACATTCAGGATATTTGTTGATATCATAGTTCGGAACAGGGAATAGTTTACCCCAATCTACACCTAAAGTTTCTAATGCTTTGGCAAATGCATTTTGGTGAGCATTGTCACGAACTATTAGGAATGCAAGTGTTTCTCTAAAAGTCTGATTAGAACTCATTTCATAAATACGTGTCTTTTGAAGGACACCAGTTGATTCAAGAACTAAATTGTCCAATAAATCTGCAATAAGGTTTCCATGTGCATACACCCATGAGCCATTCCACGGATTACCTGAAGCATCGACAGGTAAAGATGATTGAGCTGCCATAATATAATGGTGTGGATTTGCATGTCTAACAGCATCATCTAATGGTGCTTGATCCAAACCATTGTTGCCCGGTGCAGAAGATTCCCCAGAATCATTAAGTAATTGATTAATTGTATTCTGAACAAGTTCTACGTGAGCTATTTCTTCTAAGAAAACGCCACGAAGTAAATCACGATATTGTGTTTCCTTGCCTCTAAAATTAGAGCTTTGGAAAAAGTATTGCATCATGGTTCTCATTTCACCATAATGACCACCTAATATTTCTTGCATGACCCGTGCTGCTTGTGGATCTGGTTTGCCAGGTTTAATAATATTAATTAATTCATTTTTGTAATAATACATTTACATCCCTCGATTCGGATTAATAGGTTTTAAAATAATCTACATGTAATTTCTTCAATTATTTTTTTACATCTTCGTCATATACACTATTAGAAAAAGTTTGAAAGCCAGAAATCATGCCGTAGCTTGTAGTTAAACCGGTCCAAACACTAAATACTTCATCTTAATGCATTTTTGGATTTCCGCTAAGTAAACCCTTACTTTCTACACGTCCTTTTCTTGTTTTTCGCCATTTTTTAAACAAGGATAGTATAGGTGGATTTTTAAAAATAATTCATAGAATAAATCAAGGATATTTACAAATTAACTCATTCGATTAGCAAGAATTTGAGTATAAATATACTAAAACTAAACGGTACCTGTTTCTGTATAGGAAACTGCATGTAGAACTGCTCCAGAGCCAAAACGCGAGTGTATGCAATCCATAGTATCTCCTAACAATCTTCGTTTAAATTTGTTTGTCTCGCATAAGTCTAGTTGCAAGGATCATTCAAATTCAAACTTTAAAACGGATTGAAACTGATATGACGTTCTGGTAAATCATATAAGAAGATATTCACTAAACAGCTACTTAAAATCCTTTGAAGGAATTTTATTAGAAGGGAAACAATATTGCTTAAGATCCCTACTTTGAGTTTGAGGAATGGCTACAATGCAGAGAATAAAATGTGTTATACTTTAAAAAAGACTAGAAGTGAGGAATTTATGGAGAAAAGCAAAAAACAAAAGACCAATAAACTAAAAATAATTATTCGAGGATTATTAGTCATTTTAGGGGGATTTATAGCTGCCTATGGACTAGAAACAGTATTAATTCCAAATCATGTATCCGATGGAGGGGTGACTGGGCTAAGCATTGTGGGTTCTGAACTTTTTGGACTACCATTGGGAGCTCTCATTGCCATCATAAATATCCCTTTTATTTGGTTGGGTTATAAACAAATCGGAAAAACTTTTGCCCTATTTTCAATTATCGGCATTGTTTCATTATCGTTTGGCACCATCTTATTTCACCATACGCCGGCAATTATTCAAGGGGATACTTTGTTGATTACGGTTGTTGGTGGTATTATTCTTGGTTTTGGGATGGGACTAGCCTTACGTAATGGCGGTGCATTAGATGGAATTGACATGCTTGCCGTACTTCTATCGCGAAAATTACCATTTGGGACAAGTGATTTCATTCTCTTCTTAAACGTGTTTGTATTTATAGTTGTTTCAACCGTATTTGGTTTACAAGGAGCAATTCTTTCGGCAATTGCATACTTTATAGCTTCTAAAGTGGTTCACATTGTGGAGGAAGGTTTGAGTGGTTCTAAAACCTTTAAAATTATCACAAGTCAACCTGAATTAATGGTAGAAACTATACGCGACCGCTTAGGTAGAAGTGCAACGTTTAACGAGGTTTATGGCGGGTTTTCCCACGAAAAGTTTAAAGAAATCAGCTGTGTCATTAATCGCTTAGAAGAAACCAAACTAAAGGAAATTATAAATGAAATTGACCCAAAATCTTTTGTTACTGTTTATGAGGTATCAGAAGTAAAGGGCGGTAATTTTAGAAAGAATGATATTCATTAGATAAAAGTTTTGTCAATATAACACTTATACTGTAAAAAGCAGCATCTTAGAATAAGAACGAACTTCCATAATTATCGCGATAACATTACTTCACAAAGAAGATAACATTATTTTAAACTAGAAAAAAGACAAAATTCACTTTCAAATTCAAGTGAATTTTGTCTTTTTATATAATCATTTTCTTGATATGCCTTATGCAATGTTTCTCCTTTTAAACAGCCACACGAAGAACTTGCTGTACCATTACAAAGTAGTAATCTGCTTCGAGTCACAAGATTACCACAATCACACCTACACATAAGGCTTTTATCTTCATATTCAGCCAAGATTGTAAGATGGCCAAATATTTGTTGTAATTCTGAAGAGGCACCGAAATAGAAGATTATACAGCGATGATAAAGTATAGAAATGGATTGAGATTATTAGGTATAACGGAGGCAGAAGATATGACTTATGAGTTCTTTAAACAGCTCCAGAGATCTTTCTTCTACAATTGCTCTAAAATATGGTGTTTGGATAATATCCCTTAAAGGAAAGTTCCACTTTCTATATGAAAAATATAAGTAAAATTAATTTTTTTAATATTTTTCATATACTACCTATTAAGATATCATTATTTTAAATCAAACTTATCGCAACTTATAAAACCCTTAAAGAGAAAAAGGTTGGTATGCTGGCTAGCTATTGTGGTCAAGGGATTATTTCAATTATCGATAGCATAAGTATCCATTTTAATGCAACGAACATTCTTTGTGGTAGGCATTAGCTAACTTATACAAGGATGCCTTGTTCTTTGGAAAGAAAAGAATAAATGAATTATATATTTAACGTACGCGTTTTCCGAGATAAGTCGCTAGATATAAAAAATTTTCGCCATCATGTAAAAAGGGCAGGGTAACAATAAAATTAGAATTGAGAGGAATTTTTATGTGGAAGTGGATGATAGCGTTTATAGGTTGTATTCTCTTGCTTCAAGGTTGTATTTCAAATATTAGTGGCGAACCAAAAAAACAAGAAAAGGAGATGAGAATCGTGCACAAAGGATTAAATGAGCAGTTGCTTCAAGCAGCGGAACATAGAGAGGTAGATACAGTAAGCAAACTCAACAAGAAAGGGGCGAATATCAATGCACAAGACTCAAAAGATAGGACTGCTACTATGATTTCGACCTATAACAATGATGTAGAAACCGCAAAAGTTCTCATCAAAGCTGGAGCAGATGTGAATATTAGGGATGATATGAAAAACAACCCTTTCCTGTATGCTGGTGCAGAAGGATATATAGATATTTTAAAACTTACAATTGAAGCAGGGGCCGATCCGACTATTACAAATCGGTATGGAGGAACTGCTTTAATCCCTGCTTCAGAACATGGATATATAGATGTAATAAAAGAAATACTCACCCATACGGATATTGATGTAAATCATGTCAATAATCTTGGATGGACGGCTTTATTAGAAGCGATTATTTTGAATGAAGGGGACGAAAAGCGGCAACAAACGGTTCAATTGCTGATAGAACATGGAGCAGATGTGAACATTCCAGACACCAAAAAGGTGACACCTTTACAACATGCACGTAAAAAAGGCTTTTTAGAGATTGAAAAAATTTTATTAAAAGCAGGGGCAAAATAACTAGATCCTATATTGTATTAAATCCCATTTGGTACAAGAGAAACATACTGCTACTATAAATAATAGACAATAATGTAATTCCCGCTTTATCTCCTTTAGATATCCCTCCCACTGGCAAAGCTTTTATTGGAGGCACAATAAAGAATAATGAAATTGATATTAATCGTTGATTACTCATTCAACCAACAGAAGTTTTATTCCACATTTAACTGTCAAGTTAATCCCTTTATCCAATGGTTCAATTATTGATTAAGTTGTGGATTGACTAAATAAAATTTTTCCCCTAATCATAGAAAAGGTAAAAACATCCTCATGATGCCTTTACCTTTTCTTCTTTTACTTAAATATTATTATTCTTGTGATAAATAACTCAAGTTTTTTAAATCTAAATTTGAAATATCGTAAGAAGAGTTAACAATTTTAAGCATTTTTTCATAATCTTCTACTTCTAAATCAACTGGAGAAACGTAGAAGAATTGCTCATCTACATATGATTCTAGTATGTAGGCACAATAATCTTTTTCATCAACTAAATCCATCGCAAATGCTTCGAATATTGATTTATCATCTTTTGATAATTCTTCATCACCTAAAATATAAATCTTAATCAAATTCTTGTACTCTTCTAATTCATCTTCATCCATAATTTTAAAAGGTAGAAGTTGTTATTCAGCTGAATTTAACGTTCTTTTCGTATCTTCAATGATTAAATATCCCATCGAAGTACCCTCTTTAAAAAGCATAAAAATTTCTAAATCCTTCAATCGTAATCTTCTTTTATAACGAATCAATTCAAGGCCTCCTTATCTTAAAGAATTGGGATCTTAACCAAAATAGACTAAGTCGAGTATTTGTGGAGCAGCAAGAAAAATGGATGAAAATGAGCATTCTTTTGTTAACTATTTTAAAGAAAATCTATTCAAGTCAGAGAATATAGTTGATATCTAATATTTGTCAATAAGTATACTTAAACAATTGGAGGCGTTAGTTCATTGGCGTTTTAGTTGAACATACAAAAACTTTATTTTATAGTAATGAGTTCATTTGTTATATAAAAAAGATAGATGAATGCAGGAGTTTCAGTGATAAAGTAAACAAATCGATATAAATGGGGATGGACAAGTGACAATTAAAGAAGCAATAGCAGCAGGTTATAGTATACCCATATATGGATGACCGAGATAATGATGGTATGGTAGGGGAATAAGCACCTAGAAATTGGAGGCTAATTAAATTGCCGAGCATATATGCTAATCCTGTAATAAAGTTATTAACATTTCTTTTTATTTTTTATGGCCGTATCTATGCGGAGCTGAGGATAGGCAATGAATAAAGGAAGCCTTAGCCATCCCGTTCCACTCTTTAAGTTTTTTTGCTATATTTAATATATCTTAAATTAGTATGAAAGTTAGAAATATATTAAATAAGGAATGATTTAATGAAAAAAATTTATTTTATTCTCTTGGCTGCAGTTTCTATGGCTGTTGTTTTTGTTATAACCAATAAAGAAGAGAAGCAGGCCAAGGCTAATACTAAGGCTATATACGTTGCGACAAATGGAAGTGATCAAAATATTGGTACAAAATCAAAGCCATTTCGCACACTCAAAAAAGCTGCATCAGAAGCAAATGCAGGTACTACTATTCTTATACGTAAAGGAATTTATCATGAAAAACTTATCGTAAAACATAGTGGTACTAATACAAAGCCAATTTTATTTAAGGCCTACAATAAGGAGAAGGTTATTTTAAGTGGAAAGAACATGAAAGATGGTGAAGAGGATACCGCTTTAGTGACGATTAATAACAAAAATTATGTTACCATCAGTGGGCTAACTATCCAGGATCTATCTACTGATTTAGAAGACAAAACAGTAATGGGGATTTATGTAACGGGGACTAGTAGCCATATTAAATTAACAAATAATACAGTCCAACGCATTGAAACTCATACAGATGATGGGAATGCCCATGGGATTGCTATATATGGAACAGGCAAAATAAAAGATATAAATATTTTTAATAATACGTTGCAGGATTTGAAACTGGGATTAAGTGAATCTCTTGTTCTAAACGGAAATATTTATGATTTTAAAGTGGAGAATAATATAGTTCGGCGGAGTAATAATATCGGGATTGATCTGATTGGTTATGAAGGAACTTCCAATGACGAAAAAGTGGACTATGTGCGAAATGGAATAGTAAAGAACAATATAATTTATGAAATATCCTCTTACGGCAATCCAGCATATGGAGAGGATTATTCTGCTGGTGGTATTTATGTAGATGGTGGAAAGAATATAACCATTGAACAGAATACTATTTATAAAAGTGATATTGGAATTGAAGCAACCTCTGAGCATGCTAAAAAATACGCTAGTCATATTAATATAATAAACAATACTATATATGAAAATTTTTACACTGGGATATCAATTGGTGGCTATGATAAACATCGGGGAGGTACAACCAATTCTACTATCTCTCAAAATATTCTTTATCGGAATGATACAAAGGGGTTAAATGGAGGACAGCTATTATTACAATATGATACAAAAAACAATGTAATTGAGAAGAATATTTTATCTGCTGGCCCTTCACGGATTTTCATCTCTAACTATTTTACAACCAATCAAAAAAATAAACTAGATAAGAATATTTATCATAAAGAAAAAGGAAAAATCGGTATTTGGATATGGAAAGAGAGAGAACATAAATCTTTTCCCGAATTTCTAAAAGCTTCAAAAAGTGATAAGAAATCAAGTTATATAGATCCAAAATATCAAAATGCAAACAAATATGACTTTAGACTAAAAAAAGATTCTCCTGCCAAAAAAATTATATTCTAACTTAGTATTAGATATTTCCGTATACATGTTTGCTAATTATCTGATCAATTATATGTATAGATGCACTTGAATTTATTTAAAAAACCTATGGGGGCTAACACCACTTGGATGATGAAGGTGAGTCAGCGTTTAGTTAGTTCGTAATAACACCATACTTTGTTGTTGTGGTAAATGAGCTCATTTGATGTACAAATAGGATAGATGAATACAGACCTTTCAGCTGTTCATCTATCCTCAATTCCATTACTTATCTCTTTCATAACGTCTTTGAGCAAGGGAAGAGTCGAGTAAATTACCATAATCATTTTTAATGAATTTTAGGAACTCGAAAATTTCTTCTTTATTTAAGATGATTGAGCTGATATTTCTTGCTCGTCTATTAGCTGTTTCAGGCTTCTTATGGATAACTATTTTATTCATAGCATTCCTATAGAAGTAACAATCTTCGTTTTCCATTTCTGATTCCTTCGTTAAGTAATTAAACAAGGATATTAAAGCATGGATAGATAACTCTACAATTGCAGGTCCACGATGCTCAACTTGATCTCCTTCAGCTATATTTTCCTCTCAAATAATCCAAGTAAAATTAAATTGTTTCTATAGTCAATTGAAGTTGCATATGCAGCCACAATCCCTTCAGACAGCAACCAATTAAAAAAGTGTCTATATCTATATAGGTATTGCAAAAGCGTGTTAGTGGACAAACCAGAGCGTTTTTTCGATAATATGCATTCCTTAACGTAAAAGGGCATAGGCTCGAAGCGTATATTCCAACTCTTATCTTTTAACTTACAGTTCAGATGAAAAGTGAAATCAAGTGTTACAAAATAATTAAAACAATTTTAAGTTTTATTTAAATTTTTTTGATTTATAAATGAATGGAATGCATATACATAGGAAATAGTGGGAATAGAAAAGATATAGGAGGTTGATCAGTGGTTTTGGTATATCTTGGAGCAATTTTTATTCTAGCACTTATTCCTTTTTTATTGCTTGACATTAAATTCAAGTTGGAAATGAATCAATATACAAAAGCTATCCAAAGATTAGAAATGCCAGATGAAGAGATTTCAAAGCGCCATGAAAAGCATCAAAAATGGCTGCAACATATCCAATCGTTCAAATGGTATAAATTTGGAGTAAAGATTAAAGAAAAAATTTGGAAGACAGCCAACTCAATGATTCATTCTAAAAAAGAACATGTTAAAGCACGTCATAAAAATCCATAAACAAAAAGCCTGGCTGAAATGCTGGGTTTTTTTGTTATAAAAAATCTCAAATATCTCACTATTATAAGTATACTTTATTATGAAATATAACTTCCTATAATTTATATTATGTAAACTAAAAATTTAAAAAAGAGAAATACGTGATTCCCTGCAATCTATATTGGGAATCCGATTTCTTTTTATTTTATAAAATTTTATAAATGAATTTTTTATGCTTATTTACATCAGATATATAATTTTGATTCATAACTACTTTTAATTAAGATGAAAATTCTTATACGTAAACGTTACATTTCTTATGTAAGGCATAACTTGCGCATTAAGTATTTATTTTTCACGACATATTATACCTAGATAACCTATTTTCAATTTAACTTCATTAACGATCTCTCGTTTATATTTATCATAACTATTCTTTACGTCAATTAGGTATAGATGCTTAAAAATAATTGCTAATGCCTATTTGAACAGATAAATTATACATAAAATGAAAATGACCTGTTTTGTCTTCTATAATGCAACCACTTCAGCTGTAATTATGTTAAGTCCTCTCAAAACTAAATTATAGAAAGGAGACATAAACATATGCATAGAGAAAATTTTGAAAGGTTTAAGTTTAAATCTAATCCAAATTGTCATTGCCATTGTTGTGGTTTTTGTTGTCCTTGTATATGTGAGAATCCCTTTATACCTGAGCCACCAACACCAGTGTGCCATTTTCTAGTGTATGTGACAGACGCGGGTCAGCTAGAAACACCTGATAATATGGTATCTGTTATTGATACATCGACAAATACCATAGTTGCTACTATACCTGTCGGAACAGCACCTCTAGAAGTAGCTATTACACCAAACGGGGCATTTGGCTATGTCCCTGCCCTCTTCTCGAATAATGTAACGGTATTTAATACAGCCACAAACACTGTAGTTTCTACTATACCTGTAGGTCCTGAACCTCTTGGAGTGGCAATTTCCCCTAATGGATTGCTTGCTTATGTATCGAATCACGGAACCAACACTGTATCTGTTATTGATACTACCACAAATACCGTAATCGCAACTATTACAGTGGGGTTGCAACCTCAAGGTATAGCTTTTACTCCTGATAGCGCTTATGCATACGTTGCGAATGAAAACTCCAACTCGGTATCAGTTATTAACACAGCGACAAATACTGTGGTTGCTACAATTCCTGTCGGCACTCGCCCAAGATCAATTGTTTTTACACCAAACGGTCAATTAGCTTACGTTACAAATGAGAGCAGTAATACTGTATCAGTTATTAACTCAGTGACAAATACTGTTGTTGCGACCATTCCTGTTGGAACTGGTCCAGTCGGAACAGCAATAACGCCTGACGGTTCACTTGTTTATATCGTGAATAAAGGCAGTAATACAGTATCTGTCATAAGCACCTCAACAAACATAGTAATTGATACAATCTCGGTAGGTGCATCCCCTGACCAAGTAACCATCTTGCCGGATGGAACATTAGCTTATGTTACAAATCAGCTTGACAATACTGTCTCTGTTATAGATATCGCGACAAATACAGTAATTGATACAATACCTGGATTTAATGGGCCTACGGGTATAGATACTGGAACTATTTGTCTAACTTCATAACTAAATGCTCTCCTATACCCTAAAAAAAGGCAGCTTTCCTAGGGTTGGTATAATGGTAAAGACCCAAAACCGAAACCACATGGAATAGATGCCTAAATTGTACCCTAACAGATAGACAATATGAGCGTCTATTTTAGGGTACTTTTAGTATACATAATAATTTTATACATTTTTTTCTTTATTTATTTCTATGCTTAACATATTCAATTTTTCATCCAAGTCATCAAGAAGGCGTAGTTTTTGATCCAACTGCTTTTCAAATGAAATTGATTCAGCCAATACCTTTTTTACCTGGAAGTCCATTTGTGAAAGAGAGTCCGGTTGGATCATAGATTTATTTTTTTTCTCCTCTGCTAACTCCTCCGTTAAATTTTCTATCTCATAGCTTTTTTTCTCTATTTCTTTTAATAAATATTTATTATGTTTCTCTGAATTGGCTTGATCCATAGAAAATCTTTCAAAAGCCTCATTTATTGTAGTCATTTGTAAGTTCATTTCTCTAGTAAAAGAGTTCCACTTATTTTCAAAGTAATCTGCTGTTATTTTATAATTAGCATCAGATTTAATGGTAAAGAATTGATTTATTGTTAATTTTAATGTCTCTTTTATTAGTTTATTTTCTGCACGAAGTTTATCTACTTGTTTTAATAAACGTTCGATTGAAGAAATTTGTTTTCTCTTTTGAGTGTCCATTGCTTGAATATTTTCATGATAGGATTTTAATTTTCTTTCATTTTCTCTTTTTAGCTTTAAAATTTCTAGAGAAAGTTCCTTTTTTTGTTTTACTAATTGCATATTTTCTCTTTCTAATCTTAGTACTAATGAGTTATAATCACTATTCCTGAGTCTATTAGCTTCATTTTTATATTTCGCTAATTCGGCTTTTAAAAAGATTATCATTTGCTGCAATTGAATAGGATCTTTATTTTTCACTGCCTCATTATCCATTCTTGCATCTCCATTCACGATAACTTTTCAAGTAACCTAATCACTTCTTCAAACTGCTCCTTACTATCCCCTATAGCTTTATCCAGTTGCTTAATAATCTTGCTATCTATTTTTTTATGATTAATACTTAGAGGTTTTTTCTTCTCATCTGATATTAAATAGGCAATCAATAGATTCAATGTGCTTTTTTCAAGATAAGCAAAGCTATTATTATTCTCCTGAGAAATATTAGTAAGGTGTTCCCTCATAAGATCATTGACGTAATTCATTTTTTCAAACTCACTCATAAATATCCTCCTGTGCTGGACTAATTCCATTGAGATTAATAGGATTTAATACCGTTATACCTTCTTTAAACTGATCACAATATGTAACACCCACAATACTTCCTGAATAGGATAAATTATGTGCCCATTTTATCTGAAAGTTTGAGAATGACAGTGTTTCATTAGGCTCAATCGCTGTTTTCCCTACAGGTTTAAGCCAAAATTCATCTTTACTTGATTGATCATTGAATCGCTCCCAGCTACCGGTCGCTTTTAATTCTGTGGCGAAATGTTCATTAACATACCTTCCTGAGAAAGAGAATGGAGAATTTTCAGGGAGCTTAATTAGTATAGAGGGGTTAGTTATAGGCTGATTACCTAAATTGCGAATATGATAAGTTCCCAAGCATATACTCTCATCATCGAGAATATAAGAAATATTGAATGAGGCTGTAAAATAACTAATGACGCTTACTTGATCAGAAACCATAATCTTTTCTACCTTTTGTTTGATTTCCTGAATATAAAAATCTGTTTGTTTTTTCAACTCATTAATCTTCTCTTCGACATGATTCATTTATGAGTACCCCCTTGCAAAAATTGATTGCTCATTTAAAACAAAAAAAAGAGAGGATTATCCTCTCTTTACAATATGATTTACTTCTATTGGTTAGCACTATTATTCTCTCTCTATTAGCACTTTTAAACTTCTGGGAAAATAAGTGGGCACTGCGCCGGACGAACCGGTCCAGGACATGCAAATGGCAAATCTGCTCTTGGTTCGCAGAAAGTTGCTAAGAACTCAACTGTAACCGGGAAAGTAGATTGAATACTTTGGCAAACAGATACAGTAATCGTTAATGCAGAGAACGTAATTGTACCTGCTGCAGCTGTTAGAGTTCCAGTAGTACATACGAAACAGTCTAGATCAGTGAATAAAATCTCTACATCTGTTCCATTCGGTGCGCATAGTGTAACTTGTTCGCAACGTGAAACTGGAATTGTGTTACTTGTGAATCTCGTGCCATTCGGTAATGTAACAACAATTGTCAAAACAAAGTTCTTTTGAATGTTTAATTGTTGAAGACATACCGTTGAACCGTCGATAGAGAATTCACGATTTTCACGGCTCAAAATAACAATTGGATTAGTTGCGGCTGGAACTACATTACATCTAACAATTGCACCTGTTAGATCAGTTGTTGGTGTTACGCCTGGGAAGGTAATTGTACCCGTAGGAGAAATATCAAATGACATTTCTTTTACGATCCAGTCATAAACCTTATCAACGTTAATACAAATTTGCTCCTGCAACTGGTTTGGAATCACATGCTTCATTTTGTCACCTCCGTAGATTTATTTGTCTTTCGTTTGTAGCATATGTTTTCAAGCTTTAAGTGCATAGGCAAAAAAATAGTTCAGCTTAATATTTATAAAAATTAGTAGGTTTTAATTTATGTTGACGGCTGTTTACATAAAAAATGGAATAAATTTATAGGTATTTCTCTATTAGTAACAGAAATCAAGTGATTTAAATAAAATATGAAATGAAGGGGGTGAAACGGTATGGAAGATTCAAAATTATACTCTAATCAAGATATTGAAAAGTTAAAACAAAGCATTCAATCTTATAGAGAGACATTAACTTCATTAAAAGTTGGCAAGCCAGTAGAAGATTACTTATATATGAAAAAAGAGTTTGATGACCTAAAAACTCAAATAGGAGAATTAAAAGGTATTACAGAAGAAACGGATGGAAATAAGAATGCTCGAATAAAAGGTAACGAAGAGCTTGTAAAACATGTTTCCACCCAAATAGAATCACTGAATCAAACAATTGTGGAAATGAATCAGGAAATACTAACAATTTTAAATAAATTATTAGCTGACAAGAATAATAAAAGACCGAAAGCAACTTATAAGGATACCTCCTCCCATAATTATTCAAATAGTAAATCTACATCTGATCAATCTACAATGAATTCCAAACAGCCTTCTTATAAAATGCTACAAAGCCTAGCAGGTAAAGCAATAAAGAACCAACTAGATGTAAACAAAGGAACGTCTTCTTCTCAGAATGAAAATCAATTTATTCGCTCTGATGAACGACATTTTAATCAACAATATTTTCAATCGTTCAACAGTTACCCTAGCGAAATATACAATGGTTTATATAGAAACACCACCAATGAATACACGATCCATTTTAAGAACACATCGAATTCGCAGGAATTACCAACGGATGTTTATGAACCGAATTCTTTGTCACAAGATGAAATTCAGCAAACTACAAAAAACGAACTCGATACGAATAATCTAAATGAAGATGAACAAATAGACATCATAAATATAGATAACAAAGTCATTACTGACGAAAAAAGTAACATTGAGACATTAAATAATAATGTTGGTGTTGAATTTTTTGAAAAGTCCTCTGAAGAGTCTGAATTAGATATATCATCCTCTTTACAAGATACTGGTGTTGATATCTACGAGCCTAAGATTGAAGAATTTGAAAATGAATCTCGACAAGAAATCAATCAGCAGTTTGAAATAATTGTTGACCCCATTGGTGAAGAGACTAAAAAAGAGAAGAATGCGTCGCTTTTTAATTTCTTTCGAAAATGGAGTTAATTTAAATCTAAGAGGTCGTAGTTAACCTTCAATAAAACTACAAGTGCATATGCTAATTAGTCCAATAAGTATGAAAATACATATTGGACTTTATTTATGTTGGAATGAAAGTACGATCGCTGATAGTTATCAACCCAAACAATTAAAATTACAAAATAAAAGTTCTAATATTCTCCTATATAAAATCTAGAAAGTAGATAACTGCCCTTGCCAGATAATCCTAGCTGAATAGAATAACGAAGAAAGGGGGTGAAAAAATGTGTATAAATAATTCAATGTGTGGCTGTTCTTCAAATAATAATATGGAATGTACTGCACAACTTGGTCCATTCGAAGCTATTGACGCAGCATGTATTACTACACCAGTAGCGACAGGCTCGATTATTCCATTTTCTTCAGGTATTACACCTGTTGTCCTAACAACGCTTGTAGGTGGTTTAGTTGGTACAGTAAGTTTGATTGGATTCGGTACGGCTATTCCAGGAGTGACATTAGCTGGGACAAATATTGACTTAACAGCTGTTACTGGAACAGAAGCATTCTCAGTTCCACGTGCAGGAACTATAACATCTATTTCTGCTTCTTTCACTGCAACAGTAGCATTAGATTTATTGGGAACAGCTCAAGTTAGAGCGCAAATTTACCGTGCTCCAGCAGGAAGCAATGTCTTCAGTCCTACAACAGCATTTGTTGATTTAACTCCAGCTCTTTCAACAATTGCAGTAGGTACAATTGCATCTGGAACAGCAAACGTAGCTCCAGTCTCAGTTGCGGCTGGTGATCGTTTATTAATGGTGTACTCAGTAACTACTACAGGTCTTGCAGTTGCTACGACACTTACTGGTAATGCAAGTGCTGGTATTAATATTGTATAAAAGATAGTTTCTTTAAATAAGAATCAATCTACCTTGCAGTATTAATATCTAGTTTAAGAGATTCCAGATGACCAGGCTCACTAACAGTGAAAGCCTGGTCATTTGTTTAAAATAAATGAGATGTTAACACTTTTTAGATAAAATCCATTAGGAAATATAATTCTTTCTTTTTTTTCTATCTATTCAAATTAGAATATTTATCTTAACTAACTTATTAAATTTAAATAGACATTACACTATAAAATGTTCGCCCATTAGACATTGCCTAGATAGCTTCGCGTTATGTTTTGGAGAGCAATCTTTCCTTTTTTACTATATTTTTCGAATAACTCTGTCAGTAGATAAACAAATCTTTCATACTCTTCATCATCTTTTTTCGGTGCATAGGATGCGGATAAATTCCTTCCCAAAAAACCTTCATAATCAAAAAGCATCTCACTTGAATACTTTTTAAACTCATATTTTCCTTCTTTAAAAAAGTCGCTAAATACTTCTGGCGTTTCCTCTATTCCACCGCTAAATCCTTTGAAATTTGAACATGTCTTTTGGCAAATCTCTTCATTTTCTTTAATAACCGGGCTAGTTAAATCTCTGCTGTTCCAAACAAGAGCGACATTTTCCTTTTGTTTCAATATCTGTTGACATTCAATTTTAAAGGCTTTTTTATCAAACCAATGAAAGGCCTGGGCAACCGTTATTAAATCTATACTGTTCCCTTTCAGCGTGGTATTTTCTGCAGTTGCTTTTACTGAACTAAAACGAGAATATTGGTTTAAGGATTGCTCTGCCACATTTCTCATTTCATCATTTGGCTCTACTCCAATAACATGTAAACCTCTTTCAAGCAACTGGCGGCTAAATATCCCCGTACCTGAACCAATATCAGCCACTATCCGATCATCTTTCAGATGGTTAGTTGAAAACAAATAATCAATGTATTCTTTAGGATATCTTGGGCGATATTTCGCATATATATCAGCCTTGCCTGAGAAATTTCCAGATGTCTCCATAATACTACCTTCTTTCTTAAGACATTATGTACAAAATTCTTTTAAACCAGTTAGGGTAAGCTGGTTAATCATTAAAAACCCTCTTATCTAAGTATCTCTTTATCTTTACCCTTTCTCACTTTCGCCAGAAACCTTCCATCTGTTTCCGTACTATTGCGGGAGGTATCAGTTGGATATGTTCACCTTTATCATTGCAGGTGAAAATCCCTTTAAAAACATCAGGCATGGTATCGTACTGTTTCTCCAGCAGTGCATTAAAATTTTTGAAACAGTCATAAGAATACTTTTCCAGAAGGTAAGGCATTAAAAAATCTGATCGTAAGATTTCATATTCCTCATAATTATATGGTGTAGTTTCAGAACGCTTTTTTAAGATTTCTAACATCTTGTTCATTAAAACGGCCACTTCTTCTTCGCTTGCGAAGGCTGCGTATCCTCTAATGGCCGTAAGCCGCATATCCAAATATCGTTCTTTTTTGTATGCTTTTAGAAAAAAGTCCTTTCCCTGCTCTGGCAAGTCAAATACAATTTGCTTTAAAAGGGCATTTCGTTTGGCAATATCCTTTGTATTAAAATATGTTTCCATCCTTGTTTCTTCCATTTATCTCTCCTCCTTTTGAGTATTAAAAAGAAATTTCGAACTAATTCCCAGCCCTCTTATTATACCCATTTAAGGGGTTTGACTCTGTGTAACAGTATCTAAATGAGGTAAATAAATCATATACTTAAAATCCTTCATGCTAAAAAATCTACGATAGAACTTTTTCTCGCTCTGTCGCAGATTTTTTGTTTTATGATTTTTAAAATTATAGTTCATAACCTCTTGTTAAATTTACATACTTGCCTCTAATTTTTCGATTGATATAACTTACCTTTATGCATTAACATTCTGTTTTTCGGGAGTCGAGCTATTGCTTCAGCACTGCAGCTTGCATCAACAAAAACGAAACTTGCTTCTGTACCTACTTTGGGCCACTGTTGTTGGCCTTCGGTGCTTAAAGGAGTCACACCTTGTGTAATCAAGCTTAAACTATCGCGTAATGCACGTTCACTGGATTTACCCGTATATTGGCAAAAATTATGCACCTTCTCTAATATATCGCCTGAAAAATACGGACTCCATGAATCATAAAAGCCATCACAGCCTAAAGCAACTTTAACACCCTCTGTTTTCAAAATATCTATAGGTATTAACTGATGGTTAAGGGATATAGGGACTGTAGACATTACTTCCACATCATATTCACTTAACTTTTTCGCGAATTTCTTTTGTAAAGGTGACGATAATTTACTTAAGCCAAACGCATGACTGAAAGCTGTATGCCCTTTATAATTTTGTTCATTCACCATATCCAGCCATTTATCCATCGTATAAAAACCTACTTGTCCTCTATCGTGTAGATGCATATCCACATCTACATTGCAGTCCTTAGCAATATCCATGGTGACTTGTAGTGATTTTTCAATATCTTGATCAATACCAGCTGGATCAAGCGCTCCCAAGATTGTGGCGCCAGAATCTAGCGCTTGTCTCAATAAGTCAGGCATTTCCTCATGAGCTAGCAAGCCATGTTGCGGGAATGCAACGATTTCATAGGTTAAATATTGTTCATAGTCTTCCAGTGCATTTTTAATGCCCTCTAGATTTTTAAGCTTTATAAAAGGGTCGATATTGACATGTGTTCGAATATGATTAACACCATTATTCAAATGTAATTCAATCATAGCAGAAGCTCTTTGCATCACTGTCTCAGAAAGGACTTCTAATTCTGCCGCTTCCAGCTCTAATCTTTCGGACAAACTATTCACCGGACGACAAGCTTTCCATCCTACAGAAAGATATGTTTTATCCAAATGATTGTGCATTTCTTTAAATGCAGGAAGGGCCAGTTTCCCTTTCATATCGATTGAATTTGTTTCAGATACATTCGAAGAAGCAGGCATGATTTCTTGAATCAATCTTTCTGCTGATACTCTAATATGAAACAAACTAGTCTCGGTTTTAATACTGCCATCTTCATATGTTGTTTCCCCTGTTTCCAATCGAACATTCCGTACCCATATGCTCATCGAAATTCCCCCCTTAAATCTATCTCTTCTTCATGAATGACCTTCCCGTTTGAGATCACTGTGGAAATAGGACATTGTCTAGCAATTAGATGTGCGGAACTAACTGCATCCACAAGTAACGCATTCGCTGTATCTCCAACTTTAGGCCATTGCTGTTCTCCAGCATGATTTAAAGGTGTGATGCCTCCTGTCGCATATTTAAAGGATTGACCTATATGCTTTTCATCTATATAACCAAAGCGCTCTATAAATTGATTTAATTTTTGAATAGTATCTCCACTTCCGAAAGGCGACCAATGATCCACAAGACTATCATGGCCAAATGATACTTTTACGCCTTGATCATACAAATATTTCACAGGGATTGTAATGGGACCTGAACCAATTGGAATGGTTGTCGTTAAGCCAACTTGATTAGCAGCCATTCGGCTTATTAACTGATCTAAAGATTTTTCAGGTAAGTCTGCAAAAGCGAACGCATGACTAATTGTTACATCTTTTTTAAAAGAGCGTTGTTCCATTTCATTTAGAATTTGTTGAATGTCAAATTCACCTAATGTATTTTGCTCATGTAAATGAATGTCGATGCCTACCTCATATTTTTCAGCTAAATCAAAAGTTGTTTTTATCACTTCTCTACTATTCCGATCTACTAAAGCTGGGTCTACCCCTCCGATATGAGTCGCCCCCAATTGTAATGCTTTCTCGAGAATTGATAAAAAGTAAGAACCATTACGTAATAGACCATGCTGTGGGAATGCCACTATTTCATACGTAATTTGATCTTGATAGCTTTCTAATACATGCTTAACTATCTCTATATGTTTCGTCTCAATTTGTGGATCAACATTCACATGTGTTCGAATATGTGTATGTCCTTTTTTAATATAGTGCTGGACCATCGCGTGTGCCCTATCTTCTGCTACATGCAATTGCTTCGGTAATAATAATGCTTCTTCCTTTAAACGAGAAAAAATCCCTTCTGTAGGTACAGTGGGTGCCTTCCATTCGCCACTGAAGTAGGTTTTATCAATATGTGTATGCATTTCTTTAAACGATGGGACTAGTAGCTGCTTCTTGGTATCTATTACAACTGCATTGCTTTCTTCAATCTTGGGAGCAATTTCATTAAATACTCCATTTTCAATCAAAACATCAAATATATTCGTTTTTGTCGCTGTGATAAATGTTTGGTCATAGAGATATCCTGTTTCCAAACGTACATTTTTTAATAATAATCGCAAAAAACCACTCCCCTTTATTTCTCAGTAAGTTTGTGTTAAATCAAATAAAGGCTATTGCAAGCCCTCAACACTTTACTTCACTTTTAGTGGCATAAAGCATCAAATTAATCCCTATAAATTCCCCTAGTATTCATGCTGTCTATGTATAGATTATCTTTCCGGTTAAAAATAAATAAAAGTTTGCCTATGAATACTTGTATGTTGCCAAGTATTCATAGACAAAAAAATCCTTAACAAACTTAGAACATTACACCCCTTATGCTCTTAGTATGCTTCGAGTGAACCTGAAGTCATTTCACCATTAAAAAACGTAGCTACTCGTTTAGATCTGCGAGCGACAGCTTCTGCAGAACACGATGCTTCGACCAAAACAAGATTTGCCTCATCGCCAACCATCGGCCATACTTGTTTACCTTCTTGATTCAAAGGTGTCTTACCGCCCGTAATATAATAAAGTGCTTGTGAAAGTGAACGTTCATCCACCCAATGAGAAATCTCAGCCAAACGTCCAACCCGTTCTAATATATCTCCATTGCCGAAAGGTGACCAAACATCAAAAATGTTATCACACCCTACTGCAACCGGTACGCCATGCTCGCGCAATAAGCCCATCGGAGGGAATTTGCGATCAATCGGTACACTAGAGATAATGGTGATTCCGGCATCAGCTAGTAATCCGGCCATTTCTTCTGCTTGTGATATCGGAATATCTCCGAGACCAAACGCATGGCTAATCGCTACTTTCCCTTGCAAACCTGCTTCTTTTGTTAACTGAGCTAGTTTTTTCATTGTGTAAATCCCCAAGTGATCTGGGTCATGCAAATGTAAGTCGATTCCAGCGTTACCATCTACGGCTAACTCCACCATGGCTTTTAGGGAAGTATCTATATCCCCATCCACTGTAGCCGGGTCAACACCACCTACAAAACTCGCTCCGTTTTTTAATGCTTCTCTAATTAAGTCTCTTGAATCTGTACGTAGCAGTCCATGCTGAGGAAAGGCTACAATTTCATATGTTAATTTCCCCTCAAATTTCCGTAATGCCTTTTGGACATTTTCTAAATTCTTTAAACCTACCTCAGGATAGATATCTACATGTGTACGCACATGAGTAATGCCAAATTCCACATATTTTTTAAGCAACATTTCTGCGCGTTCTTGTGTAGTAGTCTCTAGAGAAGGAAGAACTTCTTTTTCAATTTCCAAACGTTCAAAAATATTTCGAACTGATCTCACAGGTCGCCAACGGTCGCCAAGTAAGGTTTTGTCCAAATGACAATGTTTTTCAATAAAAGAAGGTAGAGCAAGTAGTTGTTTCGCATCTTTTTGCGGTAGATTATCTGTGATCTCTTCAGAAGCAGCAATTATCTTTGTTATTTTCTTATCTTTAATCAATAAATTGAAATTTTCTGAATTTGTTCCTGTTACCTTACCTTCATTGACTAGATAACTTGTCTCTAGACGTGTATTTGTTAACCAATAAGTAGAATTCACAGACACCGATCCTTTCACCCTTTATTATGAGTTTAACTCGTTCCAACGTTGATACACTTTAATACTATCTTCATTCGCCTGTTGAAACATAGGTAATCGGCGTTCTTCAATAGGTTTACTATATTCATCATAAAATGTTTCCAATTCAAAGTACTTGCGATCATCCTTATAATATGGAGCGTAATCCTCACGAGTCGTTATATAGATTACTTTTCTAGGGCTGCAATAATACATTGCACCTAAACACATAGGACATGGTGTAGTTAGGATGTAAATATCACAATCTGTTAAATGTTCAGTTTGCAGCTTTTTACACGCTTCTCTAATAGCGACTATTTCAGCATGTGCAGTCGGATCATTCGTTTGCGCCACTAAGTTTGGACTCTCAGCAATAATCTCACCGTCTCGAACTATTACTGTAGCGAATGGGCGTCCACCTGCTTCCACATTTTCACGCGCTAAATCGATTGTTCGTTGTACAAAATCCATTTGAATTCACCTCATCTTAAATTGTCTAACCATTAACGGCAGTAATGATTCTGTTTTAGGAGTGCCTTCGCCGATATAAATATGTTATCACGCGCTTAAATATATGAAAAATATTAATAAAATTAGTTTTACTTATGTTTTTCATATATCATTTAACTACAAGGAGGGAATATCATTGATTGATATAAGACAATTGCGCTATTTTATTGCCATGGTAGAGGAAAGGAAAATTTCTGCTGCTGCTAAAAGGCTTCATATGTCTCAACCCCCATTAAGCCAGCAATTGAAAGCAATGGAAGATGAGCTGGGCTCAAAATTATTCGAGAGAAGCGGGAAATTTTTAGAAATGACTGAGGCAGGAAAAGCATTATATAAAAATGCTTTGCAAATAACTCAATTAATGGAGGAAAACAAAACCGAGGTAAAAGAAGTAGGTGAGGGGGTAAATGGAAGGCTTACTATAGGTGTTAACACATTTTCTGTTAGTGGGTTGCCCAAGCTGCTGGAACAATTTCAGAACCAGTTCCCAAAGATTACATATAAAATTCAACAGAATGAATCGTCCCACCTTTGTCAGTTAGTCAGAGACAGGGTGGTGGAGCTAGCTATTATTCGATTGCCCCTAAATCTGGACGGTTTTTCTGTACTTCATTTATGTAATGAGCCATTTTATTTCATCACATCCAAGAAGCAAACTTTAACAGATCAAGAAGTATCACTTGTTGAAATAGAACAATATCATCTTCTATTTCCAAGTACAGAGGGATTAGGTGTACACTACTTAATTGTAGAAGCTTTTTCTCGCGCGAAGCTACAGCCGCATATTGTTGGTGAATGTTCAGATATTAGTTTGTTGATGGATCTCATCGCATCTGACTTTGCAGCCTCTATTGTTCCAGAAACCCTTCTTGAAAGATATGACGGATATCCGGTTAATGCTTACCGAATATCACATACTCCAGAGTTAACAGGATCAGTTGGATTAATATGGCTCAAGGATCATAGCTTATCGCAGGCAGCAGAGAATTTTATTGACATGTTACAAAAAACTTAATATATTGCCACCAATCAAACGAGAACATTTGTTCTTTGGAGATTATTTTTGCCAAATTGGACATTGGATAATAGTTTAAAATGATAATATTATTGTTATTTAAATATTAAAAGAGCATTTTTTTAATAAAAATGCTCTTTTATAGTACATGGAACAAATGTTCTTTTTATAACTTCATCTATTAGTTTTCCATAAAAAAGAATCCCAACTTTTCTTGTATTTTAAATCGAGTATTTCACAAAATTCATAGGCGAAATAATCAGTGGTATCAATTTCAAATTCTACGGTTTGAATCCCTTCTGCTTCTAGATCTATTAATTGTTTCTTCAATAATCCAGGCAAAATATCAACATGCCTTCGTTTTCCCATCCAACCAACTTCATAATGATAATCTTCCGTTTTATGTAAGAACATATAAGCTGATATTTGATTATCGTTCACAATAATATAACTTAAATCAAGATCTGGATTATCGTTTAAAAGTTTTTCTCGCCAAAGCTCCCATGAAACATCCTTTGCCTCATTAGCCAAATGTGTTTGTTCGTAATTATGTTTCAATAAACGAAATAAATCTACAGTTAATCGGGCGTCTTTCAATACTTCTCGTAATGAATAACCTGTATGCGGTATTGGAGTGGCTTGTAGTCTATTCATAATATACTTGATTGAATACCTTTCCATATAAGTTTTCCTAAAAACTGAAAAACCAGATTCCTTTGCGATTCCAATTTTATCTATCTCATCTTCCCAACATGAAAGTATAACTTTATTATGCGGTGCTGTATATTTCAATAATCTTTCCATAAGCTGAGGTATAGGAATAGCAAAACAGAAATCTATATATTTTGCAGTGGGATGGTTTGAGTTAGTCCAACTAATACCAATACCTTCAATACTTGAGTCTTTTAACGCTACAAAGAGCTCTTCGTAATTATTAGAGTTAATTCGCCCATTCATCTTTTGTAGGCCTTCAATTATTCTTTGATTTAAATACTGAGCTTCTATTTTGTCAACTTGAATTATTTTATACATGTTTAAACCTCTCTTTAGGAGTATTAATACGAAATCTAATTCAACATATTAGTAAATATCTCCTCTAAATTAACCTCTATTAGTAATTGAACTTCTTTGCCATTCCCTATTCTTACTCCAACCTTTATAATGAAGCTATCTACATAAGGAAAGGTTGATGAAATTGGGCAATGTTGAGAAGATGGTAGAGCATGCGTTAAAGTTGCGAAACGAGGGTCAATACGATCAGGCATTGAATATGTATACAGCAGCCATCAAAGAACATCCTTCAAACAGCGACTTATACCGAGGCATTGGAAAAGTTGCCTATTTAATGGAGCAGAATAAGTTAGCTGTTGCAGCGTATTTATCTGCATTACATATTGAAATAGCAAAGATTGAGCATTTTGGCCTTAATGAGGAAACGCAAAAAATGTACGATTCACTCCCAGAATCATTGGTAAAAGATTTACCGGTAAAAGGAGCGTTTATACTCTATTACGATACAAATACACTCCGCCACTTAGCACATGCCATAGCAGATTTCGATGAAGCAGCACTAAGTCAGGAACCTGAGCTATTGGCTTATAAAGAAATCTACACAGCTCATTTAAAAGGGCAAGATCTGCAAGAAATTTTATCTATTTATAACCGCACAGAAAGTGAATATACTGAGCAAGAATCTACTTTTTATATTCAAATTGGTAAGGAATTAGCTCTTGCATGGATTAAGTGGGATCGACTTGGTAGTCTCGATGTGGGACATTTATATTTTTAGTTAGGAATGAATGTGGCTGTCTTTAAAATGATAGCTTCATTTTTTCTAGATTAGCTTACATAATATAATTATTTGAAACAATATAAAAACCTCTCTAGATTTCTCTAAAGAGGTCTCTATTAAAGCTGTTCTACTTTCAGGTCAGTGAAGAATTTCAACATATAATGCAGATATCTTCTAATAGTTGTAATACGTTCTTGCAAATTCATAGCGATCGTTTTGTAAAATGATGCCCCTTCATCTGTACTCCTTAGGTTGCGTACTGTTCGCTTCTCATCTGGCCAAGAACCAACCAAGTATCCCTTTTCTTCTAGTTCCCAGGCAATTTGGTAGAGGTATCCATTGGAAGGACACCAGCCAAAGAGGTCTTCTAATTGCTGACCTACCTCCGCCATATAAAAACTCGAACGTGTTTGGCTTAACTTTAAGGCTAAATAACGTACAGCATCTTTCACCGAAATCAGCTTTGAAAAGTAGCTTCGAAATTCTTCAGGTAATGGATGAGCTGGCTTTGGAGGCTTTTCGCCATTTCGGGTTAATTCATAATAAAAGCGATCTAGGACTAAAACAATTTCATGGAAACGTCCGTAATATAATTCGTTATAACGTGTTAAACGTTTTCGACCAAGCTCTGTAATACTATAAAGAATTTTTTTATGTTCTTGCCTTGATGACAAAGCCCCTTCTGCTTCGAGCCTTTTAGCAATACGAGCTACATATTCATACCCTACTTTGCGACCAGGGAACTCATTTTCAAATTCTTGATGGATTTCAACTGAATATTTTGCTTTAGTTTGTGTGGCATAGAGCCAATAAAGTGCCAATGTGTCTTTCACACTAAAGCCCACTGTTTGTTGAAAATTCTTTTCTTTCATAAAGGAACCTCCTTTTGGGCCTTTAACAATATTATACCAATATTTTTCTAAATAGTGGTAATATTTAAGGCTTACGAGGTCTTACTTTTTTGTTGGAATTTTCGGCAATTGTGCCAATCCATAACCATATTTGCTGTCTTTCCCTTTTGCTCCTAAATCCAATGCGCTTTTCTTTAATTTGCTGATAATAGTGGTTGATGAGCTATTTGGATATCTTTCTATTAAAAGTGCCACGAGTCCCGTCACATGAGGTGCAGCAAATGAGGTGCCTGATGTGACAATTTTTTCTCCAACCACGTTCAACGTTGCGACATCATCGCCTGGTGCCGCGAAGTCCACTGAAGCACCTCTGTTTGAGAAAGGACTGCTTTTTTTATCTTTACCAATAGATGCAACCCCTATCACATTTTCATAACGAGCCGGATAGGTAGGAGCATCGTGCGGGCCATCATTACCGGCGGATGCTACAATAATAATTCCTTTTTTAGCAGCTTGGTTAATTGCCTTTTTTAGGCCTGGATGGTCTGTATAGATACTAGATGAAATATTAATAATCTGCATATGGTGCTTTATGGACCATTGAATAGCTTCAATCATATCGCCGATTTGTCCATTGGATGTTCCGTCTGCATATTTTAAAGAATAGATTCGTATATTAGGAGCAACTCCTGCTACATTCAGATGACTAGAACTTTGTGTTTTTTTATCGAGCTGTGAACCAAGAATAGCCGCTACGCTTGTTCCATGTCCATCCCCATAATTTCCACGGTCATATGGGTCTGATTCATCTATATCTTTTGTTGCTGGGTTATCTTTCGCAAAGGATATGCGCTTAACCACATTTCCTAATCCCTCTACTTCATTTACTCCAGTATCAATAATGGCCACTTTAACACCTTTTCCGAGATATCCCTTTTTCCAGTAGGTAGGTGCTTTGACATAATTCATATTCCATTTTGGTTTGTAATTCGGCGCTACTGATTTAATGGTTGAAGTGGAAGCAATGTGCATCTTATCTGTACTGGTTTTGACCCATTCTATATGGGGATTATTTTTTAATAGACGATATTGTTTTGCATTTATATTAGCTCTAACCATTTTCATGTCGCCTAACCGTTTCTCTACATGCTCTACATGTTGTTCCGCATACTGTTTACCTTGGTAATCTTTATAAGAAATAAGTACATCCTGTAGATGTGTTGACGTTTCTTTTGCTTGGGTAGTAGCTGTTTGTATTAAGAAACAGCAGCCAGTGGCACAAGCAGCTGATAACAATTTTTGTTTAAATTTCATATGTATCCTCTCCATTCGGATGCTGTAATTATACTAAAAAAATTAAAAGTATATTATACTATGCCCGTTTCAAGAGAATTTAGAACCTATTTCCACAAAAAAACCAAGCTTCTAAGAAGAAGCTTGGCAAAATATTAAATGATATGCTGTTTTTGATTCACTTTATGACGTGTGAATATACTAATGACGACATAGGTAATCAAAGCAAACAAAATTGGCAATGTAACAGGATGCATGCCCAATATGTCTGGAATATTTTTCTTCAGTGTAATCTCGTAAAGCGTAATGTAACTTATTAAACCGACAATCATAGAGGCTATAGCACCGTATTTATTTCCCGTCTTCCAATATAGTCCGAATACAACTGGCCATACAAAGACAGCTTCTAAACCACCGAATGAGAATAAGTTTAGCCATACCAGTAAACTTGGAGGCTTTAACGCAACAAATATAACAGCAACCCCGATGACAGCTGTTACTAGGAAACTGATTCTTTTAATTTCAGGATCAGTCGCCTTTGGTTTAATAAAATTCAGATATATATCTTTTACAATTGTTGAGCTCACAAGCATAAGCAATGCATTGACCGTCGACATGATCGCTGCCATTGGCGCAGCCAGCACGATACCTGCTAAATATGGCGGAAGAACTTTTAATGTTAAAAGAGGCATTACTTTATCACCTATTTCAATGCCAGGTAGGACTGGACGAGCTAAAACGCCTGTTAAGTGCATACCGAACATAACAGTACCAAGAGCAATAGTTCCAATGATGATTGCCGCATGCATGCTTTTTGTATCACGATATGACATAGCCCGAACAGCAATCTGTGGTAAACCGATAACACCAATCCCAATTAAAATCCAAAATGTTGAAACATATAGGGGGGTAAGACTGTTATCTGCACCGAATGGTGATACCAATTTCGGATTTTCAGCAACTAAATCATGCATGATATTAGAAACACCACCGCCTGCTATAATCGTTCCTACAAGTAAAATGATACTACCAACCAGCATGACAGACCCTTGGACAGCATCTGTCAATGCCACAGCACGGAAACCTCCGATAATGACGTATACGAGAACCACAGCGGCAAAAATAAAGAGTGCAGTTGTATAATGCAAGCCAGTCAACGATTCAATAAGCCGTGCACCACCCACCCATTGGGCCGCCATAGAAGAAAATAAAAAGATAATAATACTTAATGCAGATACCACTACAACAAAATTGCTTTGGTAGCGTTCACGCAAAAAGTCAATCAGCGTAATCGCTTTGTATTTCCTTGCGATAATAGCAAACTTTTTCCCTAAAATCATCAATACAAAGTAGCCTGCAGGCAGTTGAGCCATTGAAAGTAATACCCATCCAAGACCGGTATTATAAGCGACACCTGGACCACCTATAAAACTAGAAGCACTACCGTAAGTAGCCATCATGGTCATCGCCAGTAAGAAACCACCCATATCTCTCCCGCCTAAGAAATATTCCTGCAAGAAAGAATTCGAATTCATTACATGTTTATTTGCCCATATACCTATTAAAAAGATGATAACCAGAAAAATAAAGAGCGGGAAAATTACCTGCCAGTGCATCATGACTTATCACCGCCTTCATCGTCAAAAAGCATATCTCTGAAAAATACCTTGATGACAAAAATAATTAGTAAAATCATAAAGATTGTTCCTGCAATGCAACTATAGAAAAACCAAGCCGGAAAACCGAAAACATATGTATATTCTTTCGGGTCCGCTGATCCAAGCCCATAGGCAAAGCCAAACCATATTGCAAAATTGATGAGCACGAGCAAGACCCCAATTACTGCTTCTCGGTGAGCAATCTTAAAACGCGGATCATTCATAGAAACTCCCCTTTTATATCAATAGAATTCCTTACTATTTTACTTTTTTAAAGTGAAAAATGAAAGTTTAGAGGACAAATAATGTTATAATAGAGAGACAATAGTATAGGATTTCTCAAGGGTGGTCGGCTCACTCCCCGTTAGAAAGGGGGTGGTGCCGTATGACAGTTTTCGAAGCGCTTATGTTTGCTGTAGCTTTTTCTAGCTTAATTGTTGCAATGCTGTCATTTAACCAAAAAAAATAATCCACCCTTGAGTTAGCAGCTCGGTGGATTATTTCCTCTACTAGCTGACCCCTTTGATGGAGCCTGCTATTGTTATACCGTTAGTGTACCCGCACTAACGGTATTTTTAATATATGCATCTATGCCTATATTATAGCTGAAAC
Source organism: Rummeliibacillus sp. GQ308 (assembly GCF_059759115.1). Lineage (NCBI taxonomy): Bacteria > Bacillati > Bacillota > Bacilli > Caryophanales > Caryophanaceae > Rummeliibacillus > Rummeliibacillus sp. GQ308. The sequence goes on from NZ_JCAXDQ010000001.1 coordinate 1,537,526, forward strand.
AAAGCGAAAAGGAAAATAAATCGGATCTTTATAACATTTATCTTTAAACCCATTTAGTTTGAGAGGATAAAAATGCCTCCACAATGAGAAATCGGATAAAATTCAAAGAGATTTTTAAAGGAATGTTTTAATTCCTCATATACAAAATAATATTCATCAGGATCCCAATAAGCTAAGCTTTCTTGGCGACATTTCTCCAATTGCTCTCTCGTTTCAAAGGCAATATCACCAATTAAAACTTTACCACCTTTTTTTAAAAGAGGTAGCAAACTATTGATGAATGTTACCTTTTCTTCATCTGTCAAATGGTGCAGCGTATACGTACTAATAATATAATCGTACTGGTTTGTTAAGATTTCAGCGGGCAAGCCTTTCGATATATCCCATTCCATGAGGTTTGCTTTAGGCATCTTAACTTGGGCAATAGAAAGCATTTCGGTTGAAAAATCAATGCCATTTATTTGATGACCATTCACATACAATTTATTTGTCAGAGTGCCTGTTCCAAAACCGATATCTAGCACTTTTGAATTCTCTTTTTGCATCACTTCATTATAAATGCCATTTAGAATCTCTTTGTAGCCTGCAAACGGATACAAGTTATTTTCCTCACTTACTTGTACTGTTCCATCATAATGGTCTGCCCACAGATCAAAACCTTTTTTATTTAACATGAATGCTCCTCCAGTAATTTAAAAATTTGCGAGCATTCTAATTGAATGTTGAATTACTCGCAGTTCACCTTATCCATACAAATTTGTTTATAGAAGTTAGCACATTTCATATCAATCACACCTTTCTATTAATAGAGTTCAATTATAACATAATATTTTAAAAATTCAGCATTTTATTCACTAAAACTTAAATAGGTCTAAGATCAAGCAATTTAGCAGTACAGTAAATACTAGAAAGACATAGTATGTATACCATGAGAATTGCTATTCCATGACTCCAATACCACTGAAACTGTTATAATTCAACGCCTCATAACGGTCAATGGATATCGACCTGCTACATGATTTCCTCATGGGGTTATTTAAAAAATACTCAAATCATATGTCTTTGAAAGTTTTTCAATACATTTCATCCCTGCTACACTATTCCCTATCTCATCAATTCCAGGACTAAAAACACCAATCCCTATTTTCCCTTTAAGTTGCTCCACTTTTCCATCGGGTACTGAACATAAGACTCCGCCAGATACACCGCTTTTCATTGGAATTCCAATAGAAGCAGCATACTTGCCTGAAGCATTATACAGTCCACAAGTTGTCATTAATGCTTTAGTGACTTTAGCAGTTTGGCGAGTGATTATTTCTTCTTTTGTTATTGGATAAATACCGTTTCCTGCTAGCATTAATCCTATTTTTGCTAGATCTCTAGTTGTCACTTCCAATGAGCATAAGTAGATATAGGTCTCTAGCGCTTTTTCTACATCATCAAGTAAATAATTATTTGCCTTTAGATAGTAAGCAATTGCACGATTTCGGTGGCTTGTTTCAATTTCGGAACTATATATTTCTTCATTTACTTTATGAATACTGCCAGTAGTCCGGCCTAAAAAGTCTGCAACATGTGCAACACGTTCCTCAGGCTTTTTCCCGGGTAACATGGAAGCGATTGTAATAGCACCTGCATTAATCATCGGATTGAAAGGCTTTCCAGGAATAGAGCTCTCTAATCGCATTATCGAATTAAAAGGGTCACCAGTTGGCTCTACATCAACTTTATCCAGAACAAAATCTAAACCATGATACTCACAAGCAACCATAAAATTGATTACTTTTGAAATACTTTGCAATGTAAAAAGAGTATCTGTTCCTCCGCTTTCAAAATAATTTCCATATTCGTCTATTAAAGATATACCAAATTGATCTACAGATTGGTGCGCTAGGGCTGGAATATAAGATGCCGGCTTTCCTTCTTTAGTATGTAATTTGGCTTCGTTTATAATTTGTTCTAACATCACTTCTACCTCTTTCTCTATCTATAGCAAGAAGGAGATGTTCTAAAAAAGGACATCTCTTTCACGTTTCATTATTTACTTGGAATTAGTGAAACATACGCATTTCCTTTTAGACAGGCATTCTTCTTTTCTTATTTATATATTTTCCAAATAATATCGTAGTTCTGCTATGATATCACCTGCAAAAAATCAATTGTAATTAGGAAAGAATTATCTTTAGGACACTTTTCATATATGTTTTTCCTAGTACCAAGTAGGAGATTGCGCATTACTAGTTACGCACTTTATAATTCTACCCTAACGGTATTAAACCAAGTATGCAACTATAACATTAGTCACTGAAATACATATTATATATAACATAGAGAATTAATATTCCCATAATTATCATTCCGCCAATGGCAGGAGTACCTATAAAAGATCGATTAAATACATCATTGCTTTCTTTCTTTGTTTTTTCAAAATGAACTTTGTTTTTTATATCTTCTTTTTTCATAATAACCTTCTTTTCTATGTAATTAATTAAATTTAGGAAGGAATATCCTATACAACTGCACATTTTCGTTATCCGCTTAAAACTAGATTGATAGTAAAATCGAATAAAATCTTCTATGTTTCGCTGGTCCTGCTTCTTGTATTTCCCTCTTAGCTATTAAATCACAGAGCAATAAGTATATTCTCATTTAGAAGATTCTGTTAAAATAGTTTATCATAGGTTATGCTAACATGAAAAGATGCACATTTATCTGATGGAAGGTAGCCTTCTAAAAGTATATGTTTCTTACCAAACTAAAAGGCAACATCATCACATAAGATTGCCTTAACATAGAACAATACTCTAAATCAGTTTTACCGGTGAATGATAATTCTGCTCCTCCTGCAAGAATAGCTTTCTTGCCTATTGCTTTGATCAAAATTTTCCGCCATTCGGAACCAAGACGTTTACACTGCCATAAAACTCCTTTAAAAAGGAGGCTTGTCCAGATGGAAATATTAATTTTTTTGCTTCAACAAAAACAAAAAGATTGAACCCCTATACAGAGGTTCAATCTTTTCTAATAACTTCGTCATGTTAATACATTAAATGGTAGATTAGCGTATATCCAAGGACAATTAAGACAATTCCTAAAACAACGAATCCGATTGTCCGTATTGCTTTTGGTTGTCTTTCCGGCGGATTAGGGCCTGTTTCAGATTCCGGTTGGCCAATTGTAACTCCTTCATCTACTAATGACTCATCTTCTTGTTGATTGTTCTGTTTTTCAGAAGCCATTTCTTTCACTCCACTTCTGGTTATGTTTGCTGTACAGCTTATCTATTCCCTTTTTTAAGTAAAATAAACGATATAGAATGTGAAGTGATTTATTAGTTTACATAATAAAATTATTGTATAAATATGGGGTTTATTAATCCAACACTAAATCTCTAAGTAATTATTAACACACCTCTATAAGTAAACATCTATTTATGGAGAAAAAATTACCCTCTTTGCTGAAAACAAAAAGGATAATTTCTGTATAACCTATTATTTACTTATCAAAAAATCGGTCGACTACTCTTGCAGATGCATATCCATCTTCTAAGCCGCAGAATTTTTTATAGAATTTATCATATTTCACTTTATATTGATCCATCACTTGATCTATATTGATCACCGTATTAATAATCTCTTCCGTTGTTTTTATAAATGGTCCGGGCGCTTCTTCTTCAAAGTCTAGATAAAAGCCGCGAAGATTATCTCGGTAATCTTCCAAATCATATGTGTAATACAAAATGGGGCGGCCTGTATTCGCAAAATCAAACATAACAGATGAATAATCTGTCATCAGAATATCACTGACTAGGTATAGTTCCTGAATATCAGAGTATTTAGAGACGTCCATTACAAAGTCACGGTACTCTGTAGGAATATTAATATTATTACTAACCACCACATGCATGCGTAGAAGCAGGATGTATTCATTCCCTAATGCTTCTTTCATTTTTTCTAAGTCGAAGTTCAACTCAAAGGTAAACTTGTTATTCTTAGTTGTTTGGTTATCTCTAAATGTCGGTGCATAAAGAATGACTTTTTTATCTTTCGATAAACCTAATTTTTGTCTTATACGTTCGGTAATTACTCCTACGTCTGAACGATAGAAAATATCATTACGCGGATAACCACTTTCCATGATGTCCCCATCATAACGGAAAGCTGATCGGAATGCTTTTGTTGCAAAAGCGCTCGGCGATAATAGAGTGCTCCATTGACGTGATGCATGATAAACTCGGTCCAAATAGCCATCATCTCGTCCTTGAACGTTTTCAATATCAAATTGCATTTTTTTTAATGGTGTACCATGCCAAGTTTGAATATAGGTGGTCTCTTTCCGTTTATTCAAATAGCTTGGGAAGTTTTGATTGTTCACCCAGTATCCCGCTTTCGCCAAATAATAATAATATTGCGGGCTTAATCTTTTTATTCGAATTGTATTGCGGTCTTTAACAGGCAGGATATCGTCATACACCCATACCTTTTTATAAGGCAATTTACGTCTTATTATTTCCTCATAAATATATTTGGGACTGTCTGAATACTGTTTTCCAACTCCGCTTTCAAAAAGGATTAAATTCTTATCTATTTTAGTGAATTTTATTAAGTATTTATACAATTTTTTCATTGTCGGGAAGTAAGGTTTACTTTTTCTGAAACGTCTTTGTAGATATTTTTGTACCATCTTCCACTCATCAGAAGTCTCTTTATGCTTTTTCGCTTGTTGAATAGTCGTATAAATCCGTTCATTAGAAAATTGATCACGATATTGAATAAATTTAGAAGCCCGGTTTACGTACTTATCCTCCATCGTAAAATTGTTTTGTGCATATCCTTCAAGTTCCTCCAGCACATTCTCTACCTCATAGGCAATGGTACCTGGCAGATCTTCTTCAATATTTAAATGGGAGGGGCGTTTACCTAAAAATCGTTTTTGGTCAAATTGATAATATATGATTGGCTTATGTAAGAAGCTAAAGTCAAAAGCTACACTTGAATAGTCCGTAATCATGATCGCACTTTCTTTGATTAGCCTTTGGACATCAACCTCCCCTTGGCTAATCACTTTGACAGATACAAATTCTTTAAAATAATGCGTAAAATGTTGCATATTAGGATGTAAGCAGAACACCACTTCGAAATCATATTTTTCAGCCAGCATATGTAAAGCTGGGTGGTTCACAAGTTCTTTATAACGTTCGAAATAAGCACTTTCCAAAAATACCTCATCTGAAGTAATCCAGTCGCGCCAAGTTGGAATAATAAGCAGTTGTCGTTTTAAGGCCACATCTTTTGCAAATAAAGAATCAAATCGAGATAAGCCTGTTACCGCTACTTGTTCTTCAGCCCAACCGAAATCTCCCACAATCATGTCTTTTTCAAATTCAGAGCTTACTAAGAATAAATCTGTTTCAAAGGCAGCTGCACCATTTTTGCCATAGTTTGCAACCATATTCTTAGTTCCCATTACGCCATGTTGAAGGAAAACTTTTACCCCTTGCACCTGATTTTTGTACTTTTTCGTACGAATTGGATACAAATAGTCAGGATGATGAGATGAGATAATTCTAGTTGCCATCATCGTTTTTTCAATATGCTCTACCGATTTATAATAGAGGACATTGCCGAGTGGCTCTACATTCGCTGCTTCAGGCGAATCTTTTTCAATTACATAGTAGACTTCTTTTTCAGGATGTTCCTTCCTCATGTATTCGAAGAATCGATAGCCAGTATCTTGAGCCTTATAAATTCTTTCGCCTACCAACCAGATATCGCGGTTTTGATTTTTTTTGTAAATTTGTCTTGCATTTTTCATAGAATTAACTAGGACGTCAAAGTCTCGATTTGGGAAATTCCATGTTTCGAACGATAAATTGGATGCTTTAAATGTGAGATATGGACGTATGACTATTGCATAGTCCCCATGTTTTGCATAGAGATCTTTCATAAAGAGCTTAACCCTTTTCGTTGGTCGACCAACCCTTGCCCGGTACATCTCTTGGTATCCATAGGTGTCTAAATCTAAATCCATATAAGCATCCAATATACCATCTTTTAATTCTTTATTGATTAATGAAGCAGTATTGAAGGTCATTTGGAAACGGTATCTATTTAAACCAAAATGCGTGTTAATTGCTTCCGGAATATCTGAAAATGACATTGTTGTATGCAATTCTTCATTAGTGGTACGGTTTCTTAAAATACCAAGTCCGCTGTTAATTTTAGCATTTTTTGTGAAAATTAATCCTTCGATTCGTATAATATCTTCATCCATCACAATCTTTTCTGTTTGTAATTTAATATTTGGCTGAATAAGATTATTGTAATAAAACGAGATGTTTCCCTTAGTTGTCAACCCCAATACACCAAAATTATTATCCAACTTGTACATTTCCATTCCACTTATTTGTGTATTTTGAAAGCGTCCAAACCGGATAAAATATTCCATGTACTCTTGATCATTAATCGTAATAAATTTTGCATTATTTTCGAGAAATCGTTCTCGATTTTTTTCTGAGATATTTTCTGCTGAATTGCGAACTTTTAAATAAAAATCTAATACATCTTGATTGTTATCGTCTTCAAATTTGATTTGTTCTAAAATTTGATCGAGTTGTATCGTCAATTTGAAATTGGCTGAAGGTTCAACTTCTGCTAATTTAATAATAAAATCTTCGTGGTATCTTGCTTTCGCCCAAAGTTCTTTTACTTTATATTCACTATTTGCAAAAACACCTTCAAATACTATTTCTTGTCCACTTTGCACAATGGAAAGAGACTGTTTATTCTTCACTTTTGGTGATTTACTTCTGTTTCTTTTAAGTTTAAATTTCAATATTATCACCTGAACCTCATAAAGAGTTATTTATCATTTTTTCATTATGTCACCTAGTAATTTATTTTATCATATTTCTTTCATTTTGCGTTCTATAGCCATTATTTAAGGGCGCTTTACAAATTGGGTGGTTTCACCCCTACATGTTCAAACTAACACCCGTTCTGACGCTTTACTATCGTCCGATATGCAAAACTCGTCATGGAAGCGTTTTGTATCTTTCCTAAGAATAATGTCTTTTTTCTAGGAGACAAACAATTGGTATAAATCCTGTTAGTTTTGAACAATTTTCATCTGAGCATTTACCTCAATAGAAGTATAAGAACCGCTATTACGATTGATGAAATTCTAAATCGTACATAGAAATCATTCTTGTCTTTTTTGCTATCATTCCTAAGGCATTATAAAATCAATAATATGCTAGGCATAAAAAAAGTAAATTATTAGGAGTGGTTCCGTGTGAAATTATTAAGGATAACCTTCTTTTGCTTGATTCTCCTCGGAGTATATTTCATTATTCAAAAGGATCAAATTAATACTAAGGATCTGTCATCTGTTTCAAATACCTTCAGAGAAGGTGTTGATTTTATAACAGCAAAGGTACACGACTTAAAATTAACTTCAAAAAAGCAGGATACGCTTGAGAACGTTGAAAAGCCCGACCTAAAAATACCTAATCATCAAGCCCTCTCTGTACACAATATAGAAATTGGGAACACAAAAGAAAGCGTCGAAAAACAGATGGGAAAAGCGCAGCGTTCTACCTATAATGAATATGGCGCTAAATGGTACACGTATCATAAAAACTATCACAACTTTTTTATGGTTACCTATGATTCCAATCAACTTGTGGCTGGATTATACACAAATCAAAATTTGGTATCTTCAAAACAGGGGATACAAATCGGTAATTCTAAACACTCTGTCGAAAAGAAACTTGGCACTCCCTTAAAAGGTATTAAAAAAGGCTTTGTCCTTTATCAAATGCAAAATAACGGAGAGTATGACATATACGAAATGGACAGGAGCTACGTGACAGTATTTTTCGATAAGCATAATAATAATACGTTAACCGCAGTACAAATTATTAGTAAAAATTTAGAGGCGAACAAGAAAAACTTTTACCCTCGAAGCAGTAAACGCCTTACAAAAGGCTTTGAATATCAATTATTTGACCTTACAAATGCAGCACGCGTAAAAAATGACCTACCTCCACTCTCTTGGAATGTTCAGGTCAAAGCGACCGCTCAAAAACATAGTGATGATATGGCTTCTCATCAATATTTCAGTCATACAGATTTAAACGGGGGATCACCCTTTGATCGGATGAAGAATGATGGGATTGCTTTTATGACAGCCGGAGAAAATATAGCTGAAGGGCAAATCAGCAGTGTATATGCTCACGAAGGATTAATGAATTCACTTGGGCATCGTAAAAACATTTTAAATGATAAATTTGACGCGCTTGGTGTAGGAGTTGCATTTGATCAAGCATCTAGGCCCTTTTTTACCGAAAACTTTTTAGGGAATTGAGTGATAAAAATACATCCATTAAATCAATCTTTGAGATAATGGTGAGCCGAAAAAAAGTTAAACAAAAACACCATTTAACCTTACTTGTTTAAAATTAAAAAGAAGCATCCATTTTGAAAAAAGATAATCAAAATGGATGCTTTTTTAGTATTTTTCATTTTGGTTTAATAAAAAACCTTTAGATGAATTAAAAAACAATATCAAAAATTATACTCATATCATTTACTTATCATTAATTCAAATTCTTCTACCTCATCGTTCCATTCATCATGTTTTTAAAGTTGATTATACGTGGTAAACTGAATCTATGGTGCAATTTTGAAAGTGGGTTATTTAATGGAATTTATTATCTTTTTATTAATTGGAATAATAGGTAATGTAGTCGGTACATTGGTCGGAGGAGGGGGACTTATTAGCTTACCTACTATGTTACTTATGGGGTTACCCGTACATTCAGCAATTGGTGCAAACAAGGTTTCCAATACTATCAGTTCACTCTCAAGCTTTCTTGTCATATTAAAGAAAAAAGAAGTTTCCACAAAAGAAGCATTAATAGTCCTACTATTTTGTCTTGGAGGAGGTATTTTAGGTGGACTCATTGCTTCCTTTTTAAGCGGAAGTGCCCTAACGCTTATTGCAATCATTTTATTAAGCTTTGCTTTTGTAACTTCCTTCATTAATACAGGTAATTTTGATGGAACTGAACAATTTCATGCAAGTAAAAAATCAGGAACTGCACTAATTGGTATAGGAATGTATGACGGAATGTTTGGGCCAGGAAGCAGTACACTTGCATTATATTTATATGCAAGCCAAAAAATCTCTTATATCCGAGCAATCGGCTTAGCAAGAGTTGGGGTTTTTGCAAGTTGTTTTGGATCAGCCATCACTTACATATCAACGGGTAAAATTTTATGGCCACTTACCATAGCATTAATGCTTGGATCCATTGTTGGTGCACAGTTAGGAGTAAGATTAGCTCGCAAATTAAAAACAGAACATGTAAAACCGCTTCTTAGATTAGTAACAGTTCTTTTAGTCGTACAAATGATTGTAGATTACTTTGATTTTTAAAATACAATTCTAATCACACGAATAAGACGTCCATCACACTTTTGGATTGACGCCTCCTCATTGTTTTAAAATAAAATATATTGGACTTCTTATAAAAGAATTAATATTCTAATTCACTTGTACTTAAACTATACTGACCCATTAGTTTAAGTACATTTTTGATTTAGTATTACCTTTAATACCCTTTTGCATCGGTAGCCATACCTCAACACTTTATATAAAGTCTCTGTTTATTTGTTTACATAATATTATTATTTATAAAATGTTTAGAGGATTGTTTTCAATTACTCGTTGGATCTCTTTATTCTCCACATGTGTATAAATTTGAGTTGTTGATACGTTAGAATGGCCTAGAATTTGTTGCAGGCTTCTAATATCTGCTCCACTTTTATACATCATCGTAGCAGATGTGTGGCGTAATTTATGTGGCGACAGCTTCTTTTTTTCTAACCCTGATGATAAATTGATTGCTTTCACAATCTTTGCAATTCGCTGCCTTGTTAAACGTGTTCCTTTTTGAGAAAGAAATAAAGCCTCATTTTTATCAGCATTCTTCATTTTGTTCCTTTCATGCTCTAAATAAGTTTTCAGCGCTTTAAGGCATGCATCATTGAGATAAACAGACCTTTCTTTATCGCCTTTCCCTCTCACAGTCAGTGTACGCTCATGGATAGAGTCCATATTTAGATTACATAATTCAGATACACGAATACCCAAATTCAAAAAGAATGTCATCATGCAATAATCTCTATCATAATGTGCGCTGTACTGGATGCCGCCCATAAATGTCTTCGCTTCATCTAAACTGAGATAAATCGGCTGCTTTTTTCCTATTTTTGGTGTTTCCAAATCATCTGCCGGGTTTTCTTCTATAATATGGCGCTTGGATTTCAAGTATTTAAAGAATGAGCGCAATGTCGCTACCTTCCTTGCACGGGTGTGTGCGCTATTTTTTCGTCTCTCCTCGCAGTATTCTAAAAAAAGATACATATCTTCGAGTGTTATTTCCTTTAAGAACGAGGCATCAATTGAATGTATATCAATTGTATCAATTTGCTCTAATTTATCTTGTTGTACGCTAAGCGTAAATCGCAGAAATAAGGTCAAATCGTATTCATACTCATCTCGTGTGCGTTTTGACTTTCCTTTAATAGCTGTTAAATAAATTAAAAAATCTCTAAGTATTTTTGGCTTTTTTTGATCCATCTCACGTCACCTCAATTTCTTCTATTCTATCATAAATAACTTTCCCAAATATACATTTGGGAACCTTTTTAATAAAAGAAGATAATAAAAAGTCGAATCCTCTACTTAGAAGACTCAACTTTGTCGAAATGTAATGATTAACTATTCTACTAATAAAAATTATTTCTCTTAGAAAGATAAATTATAACAATTAAGAATAAATGAAAGGTTAAATAGAAATTATAAGCGCAAACGAGAATAAATGGACTATTTAATTGGAATCATAATCTTAGTCACATAATTCTCCGCACCATTGACAGCAACCTCATCTAAAATATATTCTTCATACGCAAAATTTTTAATCACTAATTGATGCTCTTTTACAAATTCAAATATTCGGTGATAGGATGGAGCAATTTCCTTATCGTTTCCTTTATGATAGGCAATAATATACTGTCCTGCTGGCCGAACAATTGTGGAGACCTTTTCGATACTCGAAGGCATTTCGGTATAAAGATAACTATAATTTCCAAAGTTTTCAGCCAATATTTCTTCCTCTGCTAAAATGGCTCCGATTGGATGCCCCGTATATAATTCATGCTTATTGCACAAATCAATAAAATCAGTCACAGCATTCAAGTATTGACGATTTGTTGCATGACGTAGATGCTGGCTTATGAGCAATGTTCTCTCAGGAAGATCTTCAATGGTAATACTATCCCAATCCACTTCTAATGCTTCTTTGATAATTTTGATAGTCGTTTCGGCTATTGTTCTAATATGCTGAAGCTTACTAATTTTATTGTCAATTTCGTCCAATTGGCTAGTAAGTAATTGAATAGCTTCAATCGGCGTTTTGTTATTTAAAAAATTTCGAATTTCTTTAAGAGGCATACCTAAATCTTTCAGCAGTTCAATTACTATATAAACTTCGTACTGTGAATAGGTATAATAACGATATCCATTGTCCTCTTTAATATAGGGTGAAAGTAAACCGATTTCATCGTAATAAAATAAGGTTTGTTTGGATATATGGCAAAGTTTAGCAAACTCCCCAGTAGTAAAATATTTATGTGATTGTTCTGACATAACATTCCGCCTCTCTATTAAGTGCATACGTATTGACTATATAGTAACTATATACTTTAAAATCATATTAGAAAAGGAAAAGAAACGTTCTATCTAGAAAGGAAGTGCTCCATTTTACGGAGGCATCTATGAGTGATACATCAATCAAATTAACGCAAACCCCAATTCACAAACTATTTTTATCGTATTTATTCCCCTCACTACTCGGTATGATTTTAATGTCTGTCAATATTCTTGTAGATGGCATTTTTGTCAGCAACGGAGTCGGACCGCTTGCCTTAGCGGGAGTCAATATAGCAGTGCCTATTTTCTCTATATTGTTATCCATTTCTCTATGGATTGGAATGGGAGGTGCAACTCTTTACTCTATAGAAATGGGCAAGGATAACATAAAGCAAGCTCGCTCCATTTTTATGCAGAGCTTATTAATGACCGTGAGCATTGTTGGTGTTCTCGTTATCATTTGTCTTTGGAAACAAAAAGAGATAGCTCTGCTATTCGGCGCAAGTACTAAAGTTCTTCCCTATGTTGAAGACTATCTTCACGTCATTCTTCTTTTCGGTCTCATATATGTATTAGAAAATGTTTTAAGCATTTTTATACGAAACGATGGAAATCCGAAACTAGCTATGATTGGTTTAATCACAACATCAGTCTTAAATATCATCCTGAACTATATCTTTATCTTTCAGATGAATATGGGTGTTAGTGGAGCTGCATATGCAACAGCCCTTTCAACAGTCGTAGGTTTATGTGTACTTCTTTTGCATTTTTTACGAAGCGATAGCCATTTACGTTTTAATTTGAAAACATTCCACTTTAACTTAAGTAATATGAAAGAAATTTTAAAAATTGGCTCACCAAGCTTTATTACAGAAGGTTCTACTGCTATTGTAGTCGTAGGCTATAATATTGCCTTCAGTCATTTCGTCGGTGAAATTGGCGTTACTTCTTATGCTGTAATCAATTATTTACATGCCGTATTTATCATGCTTTTCTTTGGTATTAGTGCAGCCATACAACCAATTGTAAGCTTTAGCTATGGAGCAAAATTAACAGAGCGACTCAAGGCTGTCTTGAAATTGGGACTTCTTGCTGGCATTATTGCAGGTATACTCATTATTCTTGTGGGATGGCTCCTTGATGATCAGTTGATCCAAGCATTTAGCGTGCATGACCCTGCTATCATTGAATTTACAAAGCATGGCATACATCTTTTCTTTATTGGCTATTTGTTTCTTAGTTATAACTTGCTATATGCAGAATTTTATCAATCGATTAAGAAAATACGCTTATCGATGATTATCATTCTTATGCGTTCCCTTGTACTATTTCTCCCATTGCTCTATTTATTGCCTGCAGCGTTTTCGGGCAAAGTACTTTGGTTAGCCTTTCCTATTGCAGAAGGAATGACTGCTATTGGTATACTGTTATATCAGTTAAAAAATAATCAAAGCTGAACGGTACATGAATAAGTTTCTTCTATTATATAGGTAGCCACTATTTCCTCTTTAGAAATAGTGGTTTTTTCTTATTTCCCAAAAATAATTAATTTTCTAAAAAATGTTGCTATTTTTGTCAAATTTGCATATGATTATTTCAAGGGATTGGAAGCACTTCCAACTTCATATTTTTAAAGGGGGATTTTGTATGAGTCAAAATTTAGCTCACTCGTTAGAAGAAAAACAAGTTGTGAGCGATCATTTGGGGCAAGAACCAAATGTTTTGAATGGCCTGACAGAAGAAAAGTATGTATCAATTTCAGAAAGTTCTGAATTTAAAGCGCTTGTAAAAAAGAAAAACAGTTTTATTGGATCTATTTCAATTCTATTTTTAGGTCTCTACATTCTATTGCCTATCTTAACCTCTTTCACAACAATTTTGGATGGAAAAGCCTTTGGCGATATTACCTGGGTATGGATTTATTCTTTAGGATTATTTATTATGACGTGGGTACTCTGTATGCTTTATGTCAAAAAAGCAAATGTATTTGATCAAGACAGCGAAAAAATTATTGAAAAAGCGAAGGATGGTGGCTATTAATGGGGGCTATTGGGATCTTATTCTTCGTGGCAATTGTAGTGCTCACTTTGATTGTTACGTATATTGCATCGAAAAGAACAAATTCAGCTAGCGAGTTCTACACTGCCGGCGGTGGCCTAACAGGTTGGCAAAACGGCATTGCGATTGCTGGTGACTATTTATCTGCTGCTTCATTTTTAGGAATAGCAGGTGCTATTGCTTTATTTGGTTTTGATGGTTTCTTCTATAGTATTGGCTATTTGGTCGCCTATTTAGTTGTTTTATATATTGTAGCTGAACCTTTACGAAATCTTGGACGCTACACATTGGCAGATATGATTACTGCACGTTTTAATCAAAAGAAAGTTCGTGGGACTGCTGCTATAAGTACAATAGTAATTGTGTTATTTTACATGATTGCACAATTAGTTGGGGCTGGTGCACTAATACAGCTTTTGCTAGGAATAGACTATTGGATAGCTGTATTGTTAGTGGGCGTAATGATGACAATTTACGTTCTATGGGGCGGGATGGCCGCTACAAGTTGGGTACAAATTATTAAAGCTGTTCTTTTAATGATCGGTACTGTTATTATCTCATTCCTTGTACTCTTAAAATTCAATTTTAATATTCTTGAAATGTTCCAAACTGTTAAAACATCAACATCTCATGGTGAAGCTTATCTCAATGCTGGCGTAAAATATACTAACGGCTTTGATACATTATCTGTGATGATTGCTTTGGTTTTAGGTACAGCGGGTTTACCTCACATATTAATGCGCTTCTTTACTGTAAAAGATGCAAAAACAGCCCGGAGCTCAGTTGTAAGCGCAACATGGATTGTTGGTATCTTTTATGTCCTCACTATTTTCCTTGGTTTTGGAGCAGCTGCATTTGTAGGGTCTGAAAAAATCGTTTCAGCCAACGCAGCCGGAAATATGGCCGCACCACTTCTTGCTCAAGCATTAGGCGGAGACTTGTTAATGTCATTTGTTTGTGCAGTTGCTTTCGCGACTATTTTAGCTGTTGTTGCTGGATTGGTATTATCAGGTGCTTCTGCTTTCGCTCATGATATTTATGGCCAAATTATTCGTAAAGGCAAAGCAACAGAAAAAGAACAAATGAAAGCTGCACGTTATGCTTCTATAGGGGTTGCGGTAATTTCTATCCTTCTTGCATTAGGTGCTCAAACATTAAATGTAGCTTTTTTAGTATCGCTAGCATTTTGTATTGCAGCAAGCGCAAACTTGCCAGTTATTATTTACACTATCTATTACAAGAAATTCAACACAACAGGTGCTGTTTCAGCGATGGTAACTGGACTAGTTGTAGCATTGATTCTTGTAGCATTAAGCCCTAATATTTGGAGTCCAGAAGGTACGGCTATTCTAAAAGGGACAGCATTGTTCCCTCTTACTAATCCAGCAATCATTTCAGTTCCGTGTGGTTTCTTAGCAGGTTGGATTGGTTCACTAGTAGGTCAAAAATCAGATGTTCGCAAGTATGCAGAAGTAACTGTGAAAGCGAATACTGGACTTAAAAATAGCTAGCTAATAAAAAAGAGATTGGGGGTTGATTCTCCTGATCTCTTTTTTATTCTCTCTATTACGTAGTCATTATTCTATCTCTAATGAAAAAACATAAGCCGCATCTCCATGGTATTGTTTCCCTTTTTCATCGGTATCCCACCATACACTATATACATAATAATACACACCCTTTTTTGTTGGGGTTTTGAATTGTCCGTCACCTTTTAACTGTATTTTCTTTTCCTCATTACCTTCCATTAAAGATAAATGAACTTCTGTAGGCTGTGGCTTATAATCCATCTTAATCTGGGCTATTGCCTTAGATGTAAGCCTGATTGGCTTTTTATTTTGTAATAATTCTGGAGGTCCTACCTTGTCAACACACATATTTGTCCAGCAGTATGAACCTTGAGTCGTGCTATACTTTTCCCCATTCAATTCTACAAAAACAGACGGAGGACGGTCACCTGGTAATCCCTTCTTATTTGATGTAGTGCAGCTGCTAAGGATACAGCTCAATAAAATACAAACCAATATCAATCCTTTTTTGATAAAAATACACCCCCTAATTTATCTATATGCTAGACCTAAAAACCAAAGCCAATAAAAAAAAACATCCGCCCAATGTGTTTTCACTGAACGGATCTTCATACTCTCGCTTAGAAATATTTTAATTTAAGCAAATCATTAAAAATCTTATTTATACAATCCTTATTTTTCAATTCATGGTGGTCTTCATCAACTTTTTATTCGGTACATTATGTTTAAAGCCAATTGTATTTAGCTGTCTGATCAATTGCGTCTCTGTCATACGTGTACTGTTTTTTTGGATATATTCAACCGGAAAACTTGAGGGATGAAATACTTTTGCACCTTCAAATAACCATTTAATTCGATAACTATCATGGAATTCCTGGATCCTTTTTCTTGCTTGGCTAGATTGATCATCATAACCAAATTGAAATCCACAGCACTGGCAAATTTCACCAGATCCACTAAGGTTACTATCATACGGTTTCTTTGCTAAACCCATAAAACCACATACAGGGCATCTAAACTTTTTCATATTCCTCACCTCATTTTGGTTTTTTAACGTTAACCAAACTTTAACCTAAAAAATTACAAAAATCAACATGAGGTGACGTTGAGAAGTATTTTCTGATTTTCTTCCATAGGTAAAAAGTTATTTTTATTACGACTAATTTGTATCAAAAGTATGAACTACATTTCCTCTAATAGTTCTTATGAATATAAAACCTTTATTAACCATAAGGTAAATAGACATTAAAAAAGAAGAAAAAATTTCTTTGGTTCTTTTTTCCTCTTTTTTAAAAGTTTTAAATTTTAATAATATTCCCTATTATCATAGTGTTTAAACGTTATTGATTTGAAGATTTCTTTTTAAAAAATTGTATCACTTCTTCTTGGATATATGGGGGTACTCCATGACCATCTTCGAATCCCTTAAAAGTTACTTCTGCATCATAGCTTAAGAAGAAGCCTTTGCTTTCTTCCGCCCATTGATAAGGAAGAACGTAATCCATAGTGCCATGTGCAATATAAATAGGAAGGCTATCAACGGATTTCTTTTTATAATCTGTCTTAACAAAGTCTGGAATATAGCCGCTTAATGCTACAACTCCCGCTAGTTTTTGATTTCCCATTACAAATGCTAAAGAATTGGCCAGCACGGCACCTTGGCTAAAGCCCAAAATATACAACTCTTTTAAGTTAAGCGGGAACTCAGTAGCTGCTTCTTCTATAAATTTTGCAATATGGATAACAACTTGATCAAATACATGGCGATCCGGTTTTCCGAACTCTTTGTCATGATAGAAAGCATATCCAGGTTCTTGAAGGATGGGGCCCTGCAAGCTAAATATAAAGTAATCTTCTTTTAATTCTTGCACTAGCTGTGGCAAGTCTTCTTCATTGCTTCCCATTCCGTGCAGTAAAAATATTGCAGGATATTTCTTTCCTTCTACAATATTTGTTGGAGCAGAATAAATAAATGTAAATGGTGATTTCATAATCATCTTCCTTTCAAGGATTATATACACTATCATAGCATAATTTTTAAACTGGACTTTTGACTATATCCTAATAGAATTTCTATCGATTTCACCAGATAGCTTCTGAAACGACGTATAAGGAATTAAAAATAGCGTGGCTATGTTTGCCACGCTACTCATTGTTCACTTTATATTTTTTTCCTCTAGCTCTAGCTGCCATTCTCTATTGCGGCCAACGAAACCTAGACAAAATGAGATAAGATGAACTAGCAAAAAGGAATTTTCATTAAAATACCAATTCACAGTAAAATAATTAAAATAGCTTTGATGTTTCAAAACAGACATCATTGTCTTCCCTTTTTTTTCAAATCCATTGATTGTCTCTTGAATTGTCTGATATTCACCTGTAATGGCAATAACCAAAATAATGATTATAGCAAGTAGTAATATCCCTGGTCTTCGCAACGGTCTAATAGCAAAGTACTTTCTTCCGACTGTCCAGGTTATAAATAAACTTAAAAACAAAAAAGGAATTAATAATACGATTGGTACAATTGCTGTATTGGCATGGTTGATTGACTGTGTAGGCTTTCCTGTGAAGAAAAACTCGATGGCAAGACAGCCAAAAAACGAGATGGCCAGTGAAATATACCAGGCTAAATTGCGCACTGCCATCTTCCTTTCTATTCTTTATATTTTTTATCGCATTTCATTTAGAATTTCAGGAATCCCTTCTATTATAGCATTTGGAGTTACACTGTAATGGGATAATTTCTCTGCTTTCACTTCCGCAGCTCTAGCATGTAAAAATGTAGCGCATACTAACGCTTGTTCAGGGCTTGCATGTTGACATATAAAGGACAGAATAAGGCCGGTTAAAACATCACCGCTACCTCCCCGTGCTAGCGCATCATGTCCATGGGGATTTACCCATGTATTACCATCTGGAACTTCAACAATAGAGCGATGACCTTTCAATAATACGTATACACCATGCTCTTTTGCAAATTTCTTTGCTACCTCTAATCGATTACTTTCAATTTCTTCTACACTGCAATCTAAAAGTGCTGCCATTTCACCCGGATGGGGTGTAATAATAACAGGGCCCTTGTATTCCTTCAATAAATGGAGGTAATCCTTAAGATAGAATAGGCCATCCGCGTCTATAATAATAGGCTGATCGTGGCATTTACTAAACAAGATCTCCAATATTTTTCCGCCATGTTTAAAACGACTAAGTCCAGGACCTATGGCAATTGCCTTATATGTAGAAAATGAAATTTCAGAAAGCGATGCTGGAGATATGTGGTCTTCTATATTTGAAAGCTTTATATATAATGCTTCTGGCAACTGAGATGCTGAGATTGCATAATTTTCTTCCGGCACAGCTAATGTCACAAGCCCAATTCCTGAGTGAAATGCAGCTTTGGCGGAATAAATAGGTGCTCCTACATATGAACTAGAGCCTCCTATAACAATACCATGGCCAAATGTTCCTTTATGACTGTTTGATGGTCTCTTTGGCAATTGTGCATAGACATCTCCGTTTGTAATTAGCCTTGGCAGAGATTGAGTGGATTTTTCTGCAAGCTGATAAGGTACTGAGATATCTGCAATTTCCCATTCACCAATATACATTGGTCCGTCTTGCAAGAAGAATCCTTTTTTGGGCATCACAAAAGTAACAGTACGATCAGCCTTGATGGCCATTTCTGTAACTAGTCCGGTATCAGCCTCCAAGCCTGAAGGAATATCTACTGCTAAAACATAAGCAGTAGACTCATTTACCATTTCAATGACTGAACGAAATGGGTCTTTAATTATGCCCTGCATCCCTGAACCTATCATTGCATCTATAATAATAGTAGCACAGTTTATTTTTGACTGAAGCTTATCCTTATCCATTGTTGCCATTGTTAAATAGGGAAGACCTCTATTTTTATAAACTAAAAAGTGGGTAAGTGCATCTCCCTTTAATGTCTCCTCTTTAGGCAGAAGGCACAAATCCACATTATATCCATGATCACATAACTTTCTGGCAGCTACAAATCCATCGCCGCCGTTGTTACCATTACCTGCTAACACAAGAATGCGCGCGTCTAGATCATGGTATGTTGACAAAACTGCAGACACGATAGCAGAACCTGCATTCTCCATTAATACAGCACCTGGAAGCCCGACCTGTTCTATTGTAAATTGGTCAAGCGCAGCTAAATCTTGCCGACCGCCTATGTACATGAAAATCACTTCTTCCCTTTTTTGTATATGTACTATATATATGTACTTTATATATTATAATAAGAAAATCTTAATGTTGCCAATGCACTTATCAGAATATTTAAACCTCTAAAATCTTTTCATTCATATGAAGAAAGAAGTCAAAAAACCAATTAATACTAGCCACATTTTACCTAAACTTTCTATATCTACTCAAGAGATATCTATATTTTAATGAACCCTATAGCTATTATACCTAAATTTTAATCTTACGCCTACTTAGTTTAGGGACTAAAGACCTTAGACGATTTACTTTATGATTTTAAATCAAAATATAGAGGAAGTTAAAAACTTCCTCTATATTCAAATCCCTAATTTTTAGCTATTCTTTTTTATATTTTTAAGCAATCCTCCATCATCCTTATAAGTAATTTGAGCAATCTTACCTTCTTCAGGTAAAGTAGCAATCCCTTTAATTTGATACTTCTTTGTTGCATGATCTCCCTTCTTATAGTTAACACTCACAACAAAATGATAGTTGTGATTTTTATCCGTTTTTTCTATCTCCATATCTTTCACATTTATTTTTATATCTTTAGATTTCAGCGTATAATTAAATGCTGATGTAACAAAAAAAGAAGAGAATCCAGTTTTTGTGAAGTATGGCTTGTATAATCCCTCAACATAATTATGCAGTTCACTACCGTATGAAGCTTTCAGTATTTTCTTTCCTTCTATTATTGTAAAGTTTTCAGGATTATGAAGAATTTTATTATACTCCTGCTTAGGGCTTGTAAATTCTGTTTTTAGTACATGCTTTATTGATTGTACATTTTTATCGACGATGTTCTCATTTTCTTCTACCATAACTCCCGCTTGTACTTTTTTCCCTTCTATCAATTTAGCGCTCGAACATCCAGCTGCTATTGATCCTACTATGGCAATCCCTAAACACATACCCATTAAACGTAAGTAACTCAACGATTTTCTAATCATCATACATCACCCTTCTTTTTTTATAATGTACCTATGAAGAAGACTTCTAAATCTGTAGTCTAGTATGCTTTTTTTGTTTGCTATACATCTTACGTAGAAAAAAAAGCATTTAGCATTACAGGAATTTTAAAAATCTAGCTATACTGACATCTAAATGTAATAAATAAGATCCTTTCTTAATTCATAATTTGTATGTTTTAGTTGTACAAAGCAATATGTATAGGAAAAGTTAGATATTAAATTAACCATAAACCAAATTTCCTGCTCACGTCTCCTTGCATATATTAAAGTGAATTAACAATTTAGCAAGCATAGTCGGACGACCTTCAATAGTACCCCTATTCATTCTTTTTTAATCATTTAGACTGAATTGTAACTAATAAAGGAAGAAAGAAAAAATGAAAGCTTCAACACTTTTAGACCATTTCATACTACAGTGTTATTGCAGTATAAAATAGGGTATGATAATAGAAATAATTGTTGAAAGAAGGACCAATAAAATGAAGAAATGGCCAGTGTTATGTTCGTTATTCTTAGCTGCATCAGTTCTTACAGCTTGTGGTAACGATGCAAATCAAAAAAATCAGGATCAAAAAGAAGATGCTTTCTTAACAGAAAAATCGAAGGATGCTATATCGAAAGCTGATAAGCACCAAACTAAAGATATAATTGAAACCAAAGTAACAGGTCAAAAAATGTCAAAAGCAGAACAAGAAAAATTAACTCAGTTTATTTCTGACTATCCTGTTATGCGTTCCGAAGCTATTGCCTCAGGTAATTTTGAACCACTTGCAAACGAAGCAATCATGCATGACACAAAGTTATATGAAAATTTATCAAAACAAATTCCCACAAAACATAAGCAAGGCGATCTAGAAGAAGTCAATAAAGTAGAGATTGTTTCAATTGACCGTAAAAGCGATACAGATTTTGTTGTGAAAACCAAAGAATATATTAACGAAACGAAAAATGGAAATAAATCTCTTAACGCCTATGACAGAACATATTCTGTATATTACGATTATGTGGATGGCGATGAAAATAACAGCTTCTTCAAAATTTCCGATTTAAAAGAAACTAAATTTTAAAAGGAGTAAGCATTTGCTTACTCCTTTTTTTATTACTTATAACTCCCTATTATCTTTACTGCTTCTTCTGTTAGTGAAGTATCAATTGCCTTATCAAATTCAAATGTTCCCTTTGTTGCCCCATTTTCTTTATACATATTATATTGATTCTGAATATCCTCCATACGCATTTCACCATTCGGATCTAATCCCGTTACATTTACCTTATCCCATATGGCTGGATCTTTTAGAGCTGTGTATTTTGTCATAATACTGACAATCTCCGCTTTTCCTTTTCCTTTCGTAAAGGCATCATTATAATCTCGGACACCTTTTAGATAAGCAAGCATAAAGCGAAGTGACACATCACGGTCTGTACTCACGAATTTCGGTGAAGCCAAAACTAAAGCAATTTGCGAATCTGGAGCAAAATCAGTTGCATCCTTAAAACGATGTATAATCCCTTTTTCAACACCTTGTGCAATCAGGGGCTCTATGCTAAGCGCAGCATCAATAGAACCGTTTTGTAACGCTCCTAGCATACTACCAAAGTCAGACATAATTACTGTTTCTACATCTTTCTCGGTAAGTCCCGCATGGCGAAGCATTAATTCATAGATATAACCATCAATTGAGTTTCTAGAAGAAATGGCAATTTTTTTACCTTTCATATCTGTATAATCCTTAATTACATTTTTCATTTTATCGCTTATAACGAATGTAAAATAGGATTTACCTGGCATATTATGACCCTTATCCCCTACTATTTTTACATCAATTCCTTGAGCAATAGCATTAAAGAATGATGCTGTCGAAATGCCGCCTGCCATTTCAACTTCTCCAGCAGCAAGTGCTGGCAACATATCATCACTATTTGCAAATTGAGCAAATTCTACCTCAATATTGTAATCTTTGAAGTACCCTTTTTCATTGGCAATATAAAAACCTGCACCAGATGCCGCTCCATCTTCAGCTATTTTTACTTTCACCTTTTTCTTTAAAGGTGCAAGATCGCCTGATGGATTTTCTTTACTCACAGTATTATCCACTGGTTTTTTTGTATCACTTCCTTTTTCCGTGCAACCTGCAATCAATATTGCTAGAAGTAGAAGTGGTAGTACCAGCCCTCTTTTAAGCCATTTCTTCATCATATTCCCTCCATCCTAGCTTCTAGACTTTTGAACTTCCTCATGTAGATGGTTTAATATCTCTATAAAATGTTCTGCAGTTTTTTGATTTGCGCGCATCTGTTCCATCTTCCTCGGTCTCGGGCTATCATTTTTTATTTCTTTTATAATCTTACCGGGTTGTGCACTCATTAATAGAATTCTGTCACTCAGCAGCAGTGCTTCATCTATACTATGTGTAATAAAAATAACTGTCTTCTTTGTCTCTTCCCAAATCGAAAGTAACTCTTCCTGTAAGATAAATTTATTCTGTTCATCAAGAGCCGCGAAGGGTTCATCCATTAGTAAAATTTCCGGATCATTGGCAAAGGCTCGAGCTATACTAACTCTTTGCTTCATACCACCAGACAGTTCTTTTGGATAGAGCTTTTTAAACTGATCCAGCCCCACTTTTTGTAAATAATAATCTGTTCTTTCTCTAACTTGCTGTATGGGCAGATGCCGCATTTTTAAACCAAAGGAAACATTCTCTTCTACTGTCAGCCATGGGATAATACCTCTTTCTTGAAAAACCATTGATTGAAGAGGACGTTCTTTCTTATCTTGTTTAATTTCAATTTTTCCTGCGCTTAATGTTTCCAAATCTGCCAGTATTCGAAGCAAAGTTGTTTTCCCACAACCGCTTGGCCCTACAATACAAACAAACTCTCCCTCTGCGATATCCATAGATACCTCATCTAAAGCTGTAACACTTGCATTTTTTTTATAAAATACTTTAGTCAAATTTTCGATTGAAATTTTGGTGTCCACTTACTCACCTCCAAGGTAATATTTTCTTTTGGATAAAACGAAGCAGCAAAGAAAATAAATAGCCAAAAAATGAGATGAGAATAAGCCCTACAAACATTTCCTGTAGCATAAATGCTTTGTAAGAAGTCCATATCAAATAGCCTATGCCAGATGTGGCACCCATCATTTCAGCTGCTACGATTGTTAATAACGCAATTGCCTGCCCCATCTGAATACCTTCCATCATAACCGGGAGCGATCCAGGAAGCGCAATCTTAAAGAAGAAGTCCTTAGAGCTCGCGCCATAATTTTTTGCAACATCTAAGTAAATGGAGTCAATGTTTATAACTCCTGCAGTCGTGTTGATTACTACTGGGAAGAATACACTACCTGCAATCGTCACCACTTTGGAGAAATCGCCAATTCCAAAAAGAATAATAATAATTGGCAAAAGCGCCAATGTTGGTATTGGCATCAACGCCATGACAATTGGTGATATAAAATGTCGAATGGGAGAGTATAGGCCCATTAATAAGCCAATGACAATACCTGGTATTGCCCCGAGTAAGAAGCCACAGAATATCCTGTAGAGAGAAACCCACATATGGTGAAATAATTCACCGCTATAAATCATAGAAAAAAGAGTTCCAATAATCTTAGTTGGAGGCGGAAAAAATCGAACATCAATTAAATTGGTTCGGGAAAGGCATTCCCACACCAACAAGAGAATAATTGGTGAAGCAATCGTAAGCATCTGCTTCATGCGTTCTTTTAACCGTCTCTTCTTCCATTCTTGTTGTTCAACTTCAACCGCTTTATGAGAAATTTTCATATTTTCTCCTGGTCTCATCCTTCACCACCTCTTCACTTAAAGGATATGTCACTATTTAAAAAAGTGTGTCGCTAGCCTATAAAAAGAAAAAACATGATCAGTATAAACTGATCATGTTTTTTGGTGGTGATTGCACAATATCTACATGGATTAAAAATGTCTTGCCTTTGCAAGGGTTCTCAAAATTCGATTAGACAAGGTTACTTCTGTCTGACCGTTAACTTGAGATTTTTGATGTTTAATCCTACTCCAGAGCTGATGAACTTTTTGAGATTTTGGATCAAGCTGTTGTTGTTTACTCATTATGTTCTTCCTCCCGACTTGTAGTTTTATAATTGTGAATCCTAGATAGTATTGATAACTCTCATGATTTTATTCAAAAAAGTACATAAAAAAGCCCGGGAAATAAATTCCCCGAGCTTGATTTCACTTATCCTCTTCGGCGATTAAATTATGCAAGCTTCATTTTTGACCTTTTAATCTAGCCCACAGTAGCTGAACTTCCGCAAACAGTGGAACAATCGTTCTACATGCTCATCGGACTTCACTCTCCTGATCATATGGTTTACGATGATTAAAAATAACTGATAAGTCTACACCACGAGTCTTCACTCCGTTTCAACTTGATCATTACTATTTAATCTGGTCTAGAGATTTTGAATTCTTGTTTGTTAGCGCTTTTTTGGCGGCATACTCATGGAATTCTTCCTCCTCATCATCGAAATGACGATTAAATGGTTAAAGAATCGCTATGTTGCCCAAGACTACTCCACGGGTCTTCACTCCGTTTCCTTTCTTTGGCATGGTACATTTTAATCTGCGGTCGAGCTTTACTACTCACCTGGACTTGGTTCACCCATTGGTTAACCCCTCCTACCAGAAAAGGATTTATAAGTGAAATCATTAATAGTATACCTTCTGTACATTTTTTTAAACCAATTATTTAATTTTATTTCGAAAAAATTTAGTTTATCTTTGGTTAAATTATTTATTCAAATAGGATTTTTAAGGTTATTTTAATCATTAAATAACCTTTTGTGCTTCTTCATATCTCGTAACAAGTACTTGCTTTTGATGATCTTGGCGTTTTATTAGAATACTTATCATTTGATACCATTGATTACATGCTTTAAAAGCATCTTTATATTCGTCTGAATCAGGGTCAACAGGTTCTTCACTTTCAAAAAAGATAAATTCAAAAATAGGATGTGCTAGGTTGTCCAATACTAATTTTAGGCTTACTTTCGAAATGCCATCTTCTATATCATCTTGCTCTTCTTCACTAAATTCTTCATCATTTAAATCATCGTCTTCTTTCTGGATATCGAAAACTTCGACATGGTCTACGTTCTTCAATAAAGAGCCCCCAAGTATTCCACCTCTTGCTATAAAAGCAAGTTGGTTCCCATCTTCTTCAATCGCCGCTTCATACACTTCAGGAAATAGATATTCTTTCACATCAAAAGATTCCCCCGTATCCTTTCTTATGGCAGTGAAAAGGGTTTGGGAAGCCTCATCTATAAATAATGCTTGCAGATAATCATCTGATATCGTTTTATGTGTAAAAGGAAGATGTTGTAATAAATCCTCTACTTCCTGTTCTAATTCGGCAGTTCTTTCTTTTTCAGATTGATTTATCATATAAATTCCTAATCTAAATAATAACAATGAACCAATTAAACATAGAAATTTCGCTTCAAGTGTAGGAACAATGAAAGTGAAAACAAAAGCGGCAATACTGGTTAGAAATAGTAGTATAAATTTCATATGCTGACCCCTTTTTATTTTATTAAGCAAAGGTTGTCTATTGCTTACACATTATTCCTATGCACTGTTCCTATTAAATATGTCGAATGTATAAAAAATATGCTATTAATGTTCATTGCTCTCTTCCCGAGAAAGGTTGCTTACTTTTTTCCTTTTTCTACTGTTTTTACCCGGTACCCTTCTTTTAGCTGTTCAATACTTATACCAAATGTCATCTGAAAATGTGGATCATCTTTAAAGCTCGGCCAATCACCGCCCCATTCCAAGCCTAATTTTTTTCCAAGATCAGCTACTTCGTACCAATCTGCTTTGCCGTTTTGGTTACCGTCATATTGCGTATTCCATATAATATTGCCAGAATGATCAACCAACGCAAAATCAAATGCAAGTCCATAATTATGATATGACTCCCCGGCTTTTGTATAAGTAACAATTCGCCCTGGTCTAGAGCGTCCTTGTTGATAGATTTGATCTTGCTTTGCAAATGATCGAATTCCTTCTGTGATAACTATATCGATTTTCTTTTTTGCTGCCTGATTAATTAATGTATTTTTCTTTTCTTCTACAATTGGGTTTAGTTCCGTTGGAAGGGGCGCATTCTTCCCTAAATAAGTGTATGATTTTTCTTCCTGCTGATGAATTGATGTGAAAAGCTTGGGATAAAAAATTAAAATAAGCAAACTAATAATAATCATAATGGGCAATAGAAGAAGTGCATAGTAGTATGCCTTCAATTTTATCGACTCTCCTTTGAATTTGAAATAGCTGTGTCCTTTTACTCTTATGTTATATGTAAATAGGAAGTTTAGTAAAAATTTCATTTACTTTTTCACGTCTATTCTTATCATTTTTTTAGGTTATATACGGTTTTGTTGGATTTTGCTCTTTAGTGCTTTGTTTTGTTTTTATTATATAGACTAGCGAGGTATATAAAATTAATAAAAATATAGTAAATTCGTTTTTTTAAACCTTAATTAATATTATGTAAACTAATAATTATTAAAAAGAACAAAAAAAGAAGCTTTTTATGTCTTTTTGACATAAAAGCTTCTCTCACTATTAAGCTTCGTTTATCTTTACCAGTTGCTTTTTAACTATTTTTTTTATGCTTGTTTGATATTCATCTATTAATTGAGCAACTAGCTCTGAAACTGGCAAAATTTCTTTTATGCTTCCAACTCCCTGGCCCGCACTCCAAATATCCTTCCAGGCTTTTGCCTCATCAGCTTTGTGTACAATCTCTAGTTGTTGAGGCTTTTGTAAATCAGTTGGTTCTAACCCAGCATTGACAATACTCTGTACAATAAAGTTTGCATTTACCCCACTAATTTTATCCGTGTAAATGATATCGCTGGCGCTTGCTTCAACAGTCATTTCTTTATATTTTCCGCTTGCCATCGATTCAGCAGTAGCAATTAGCCTTGTCCCCATATAGGCAAAATCAGCACCTATCACTTGAGCAGCAAGTATATCTTCACCACATGATATAGATCCCGCTAAAATAATAATGCCGTTAAAGAATTTTTTCACTTCATGCACGAAGGCCATAGGATGTAATGTACCTCCGTGACCACCTGCTCCAGCACATACTAATATAAGTCCGTCAACTCCTGCTTCCATTGCCTTTTTCGCATGTTCTATGCTGATGACATCCGAAAAAACAAGTCCTCCATACTCATGTACGGTGGTTGCAATATCTGTTGGTTTTCCCAAAGATGTAATAACCAGCGGAGGCTGATATTTTTTTACCAGTTCCACATCTTCGTGATAACGTGTATTTGTATGATGTACAATCAAATTGACTCCCCACGGTGCAACAAGACTTCCTTTGTTTTCTGCATCCTCTAACTGTGAAGTGATTTCTTTCATCCACTTCTCTAGCTCTTCATTCGTTCTTGCATTTAATAAAGGAAAAGTGGTCGCTATACCCGATTTGCATCCTTCAACAACTAACTCAATTCCCGACACTAAAAACATAGGTGCAGCAATGACAGGCAATTCCATAGAATTCAGGCGTTCCTTTACACTATTATGATTATACGACATTTTACTTAATAGCCTCCTTTATCCAATTTTACTCTACTATAATATTACACAATTCTGAATTTTTGTACAGAAAACTATTTAATTATCATAATGAGGATTGTAAAACCAATTATAAGGGAATAGTTTAAAAAGCTCATGCATATGATAGCGAGTATGCTTTTAAAAGAGGTTAATTACTCTCTAGGCTTATTAGCCGTGATGCTTCTTTTACAAATAAAAATGTTTAAACAGAATTTGGAGGTCATACAATGATTGTCAAACAAAAATATGTAAATAAGCATGATGTTATTTTTTGCAAGGAAAGTGATTCAATTTCATCTGTGTTAAAAAAGCTTTACTCCTCGGGTTATCGTTGCATTCCAATTTTAGATGATAAAGAAGAAAAGTTTGTTGGTAATGCCTTTAAGGTCGCAATTTTAGAGTATAAGTTAGAACATGGTAATGATGAAGATATTCCTATCCGTGATTTAGCGGCGGATCCTGATGGTACTATCGGAATGGAAAGCTCATTTTATGAAGTGTTTTTTACAATCAAGCGATTACCATATTTAACGGTACTAGATGAAAACGATAATTTTGCTGGTATTCTTACACATTCTCGTGTCTTTGAACTATTAGAAGAAGCATGGGGGTATAAGACAGGAAGCTGTGCGTTAACGATTGCTTTGCCAGATCAAGAAGGTATCCTTGCAAAAACTTTATCAGTGATCCGCAAAAAATGGCCTGTCCATTGCGTGTTCTCTATTGATGATGATGATTGGTACTTAAGGAGAGTTATCGTGACACTCGCCAAAGGAGCAACAGATCAAACAGTCAAGGAAATTGAGGGGATATTGCATAAAGCTGGTGCCCGCCTTGTAGATGTTGAGGTATTTAAAAAAGATAAGATTGAGCATCACTAGTACAGTATCAATATAACCAAGTTTGCCTCTTGACTTTATAAGAATTCGGCGTTACACTATATATGTCATTAAGGCAAACGGGCGTATGGCGCAATTGGCAGCGCACCTGACTCTTAATCAGGGGGTTGTGGGTTCGACTCCCACTACGCCCATAAAAATTTTCATGATATCTAAACTGTAGATAGACACTAGTTTGTGTTTGTCTGCAGTCTTTTTTTATGAATGAATGAATTATTACTTATTACCTTCCTAATAGAATTTCTTCTATTGTATAGATGTAGCATGATCTAATATTTCTTGAAAAAGAATATTCCATTCGCTATGATACGCTGAAACCTCCTCAGGATTTATAAATATTCGTTGTGTAGATTCATACTTTCCTTCAAACGGAAGTAGACGTGTTATTTCCATTTTGTAAAATACCTGAAATCCTATTTGGGGATATGGCTGTCATCTGTCCATGCAGGATTTTCACTATGGTCAACAATAATGTATCCTAACAAAGTACACTCCCCTTCAATATAAGCTTCTTCCCTCGCCTCCCGCTTAAAGCATTCCTCTGGTGTTTCACCAGCTTCAATATGTCCACCAGGAATATCCCATCCTCTATGTTTTAAATCAACCAACAAAAAATTATCATCGTAAAAGCAAAAACCATGTACACTTGTAATTTCATTAATTAAGGGAAGTAAGCAGTCTTTTTTCCAAGTTAATTTAACTCTAGCTTCTCCCCACTCTGCATAGGTAGTTGTCATATTTCACCTCCAAAAAACAATTCCAACAAACGTTTTTAAAATATACTGAATATTATAATTTGTATATTATCATATACTATTATAAAAAGTATTATGTATTTCTATTTTGAGAAAAAACAAGGAAACCTTAGCTAAGGTTTCCTTTTCAATTATAACTTTGTGTTTTACTTTAATCTATGCTTGACGATTTCATCGATCATTTTTTCAAGCAATGCATGTTTTGCTCTGCTTCTTCCCAAGGAACAGCATACCCCTTGCCTCTCGCGCAAAATATGCTGGATGATGAATATTCCGGATCAGCGTCTTTTCGATAATTAATTCTTTCAATGGTGTCTTCAGGATTATGACATTGATCAAACCCGTAAAAATTCAATGTTATTGCACCTTTGCCATTTGTATATGCAGCAAATACAGTACTATAATCCATAAACGTAGAGACAGGTACCCTTCCTTCCAAAATAGCTTGATTACCATTCATAATCGGCGCTTCAAAAGTACCGCTTGCCTGCTGAACATCTGTCATCATTCGTCCGATATGAACTTGGTCTGTCTTCATTTTAAAGAAATAGTATGGTTCTAATAATTGAATACTCGCTTTTTCGAGTCCTTGCCGTATTGCACGAAAAGTGGCCTCACGAAAATCCCCACCCTCTGTATGTTTTTCATGTGCACGCCCCGTCAGTAATGTAAATTTGACATCTGTTAGAGGGAAGCCTGTTAAAAGTCCATTATGCGGCCTCTCAAAAATATGGTGTTCGATTAAACGCTGATGCCCGGTAGATAAATCATCATCATGGCATCTATTTTCAAATAATATGCCTGCACCTCTCTCGGCTGCCTCCATCAGAAGATGTACTTCTGCATAATGTTTTAACGGCTCAAAATGACCGTACCCAGTTACAGTATTACTGATGGTTTCCATGTATAAAACTTGGGGGCTTTCAAAATGGATATCGAGAGAAAAACGCTGTTTTGCTACTTCTTTCAGTACTTCAAGTTGAATAGCTCCCATGACATGAACACGGATTTCTTGAAATCTCTCTATCCATCTGACTTCTAAAGAAGGATCTTCTGCTTCTAATAATCTAAAGCATGCTAATACGTCCTTAATATGATCAGTCCCATCATTCACAACAGTAGATTGCAATGTTGGTATGAGTTCAAAAGGCATTTGCGCAATGCTCTTTGTTCCAACGACATCTCCAATATTTGCATTTGAAATGCCAGTCACTGCAAATATTTCTCCTGCTTGCACTTCTTTAACTACCTTATAATCATTCCCATTGTAAAGCCTAATTTCGGTTACTTTTTCAGGGGTTCCACCTAGTTCAAGTACATCTCGAACCGATAACTTTCCTGCTTGTGTTTTCATAAATGTAATTCTTTGCTTTTTATCATCATGGCGGATTTTAAACACATTCGCTGAAAATGGCAGTGCCTCATCATAGCTGGTTCTCGCTAAAAGCATAATTTGCTCAAAGAATTCGGTAATTCCTTCATCTTTTAAGGCAGAGCCAAAAGCACAGGGAAAAGCCTTTCCTTCTATCATCATCTTTTGAAAAGCTTTCTTTACATCCCCTTCAAGCAGAGATTGGTTGAAATATTTTTCAAGTATTTCTTCATCTCTCTCTGCTACCCATTCAATCAGTTGATCTGATACTCTACCATTTGTAAATTCGTTTGTTATTGGAACAAAGTTCTTTGACAAGTTTTGCCGCAACTCATGTAAAACTGCCTCACCATTTGCTGTATCTGCATCCATTTTATTAATAAAAATAAAGGTGGGGACTTCATGTTTTCTAAGTAAAGACCAAACTGTTTCTGTATGTCCCTGTACACCATCTAAAGCGCTAACAACAAGTATGGCATAATCCATTACAGCGATTGCTCTCTCCATTTCTGGAGAAAAATCGACGTGCCCTGGCGTATCGATAATGGTATATGTATCGTCTCCCATTTCAAGCCTTCCTTGTTCTGCAAAAATCGTAATGCCCCGTTCTCTTTCAATGGCATGATGATCTAGAAAAGCATTTTGGTGGTCCACCCGACCTCGTTCTTTTATGCTATTAAATTGATATAATAAATTTTCGGATAAGGTGGTTTTTCCAGCATCCACATGCGCTAAAATACCAATAGTCACAAACACATATAATCCTCTTTTCTTGTATCTTCTTTCGTCTATTATAACAAATAGAAAGATAAGCAATAGAGAATGAGAGTTAACCTATGCCCATTCATAAGGTGTTTCTTGATAAACATAGTAGTTAAGCCAGTTTGAGAACAAAAGATGTGTATGCGAACGCCAGGTATTTAACGGCTGATTATTAGGGTTATCGTCTGGATAGTAATTACTCGGTATAGCTATGTCATTACCCCTAGCCAAATCGCGTTTGAATTCTTCACTTAAAGTTTCAGCATCATATTCTAAATGACCTGTTACCATAATCATTTTTTCGTCGTTTGATATAGCAATAAACAAACCTGCTTTTTCTGATTTAGAGAGTACAGATAAATTAGGATGTTCCTCCACTGCGTGTACCGAAACAGAAGTATGGCGTGAATGTGGTGCTACAAACACATCATTAAACCCTCGTATTAGTTTTGCTGTTGACTCCTGAACAGTATGCTGAAAAACACCAAAACATTTTTGATCTAATGAGTATTTATCAATTCCATAATGATAATAAAGCGCTGCTTGCGCTCCCCAGCATATATGAAGTGTTGTCGTGACATTAGTTTTGGACCACTCAAGAATTTCTTTCATCTCTTCCCAGTAATCCACCTCTTCAAAGGCCAACGTCTCAACTGGAGCACCTGTAATAATTAATCCGTCAAAACGAAACTCTTTTACTTCATTAAATGTTTTATAGAATGTATCTAAATGAGATTTGCTAACATTTTTAGAGATATGCGTAGCGGTATGTAAAAATGTAACAGTAACCTGTAATGGTGTATTGCCTAAAAGTCGAAGAAGCTGCAGTTCGGTTTTTTCTTTCTCGGGCATTAGGTTTAAAATAGCAATGTTAAGTGGTCGGATATCCTGTTGATTTGATCTACTTTCATCCATGACAAAAATCTTTTCTTTTTTTAATAATTCCGTTGCCGGCAAATCTTTCGGAATATTAATTGGCATCAAATAACCCCCTTTTCTTTATAAAACAAAAACCCCTTTTCCTTACAAGAAGAAAAGGGGCATTGATATGCGTGCACTCTTATCTTCCAAGATTTAATCTTGCAGGATGTAGCACCTTTCTGCATACACAGAGGTTGCTGAAGCGTCATAGGGCCTTCCCCTCAGCTTCTCTTGATAAGAAATATAAAATTATATTGATCGTAACATGATTATTATAAAAATTCAAATAATTAAAAACTATAAATTAAACTTTTGGATTGATTCAGAAAGTTTGTTATTCAAGTGTGAAAGCTTCTCTGCCGAATTTAAAACTGCTTCAATTGCTGCCAATTGTTCGGAAGAAGAGGCACTTACTTCCTCACAAGCTGCAGCTGATTCTTCAGAAGTGGCTGTCATCTCTTGAATCATGTCTATTACTTCATCTTTATAGCTTGTGATCTTAAATGTGTCATTTGAAATATTATCAATAGCCTCTTCTAACTGTAAAACTAAAGAAGAGATATTGTTAAACAATTCACTAGTAGAATCTACCACAACCAACTGATCTTGAAATTTGTCTTTCGTAGAATGCATTTGTTCAGTGACTATTTTGGATTCTCTTTGCAGAGCCTGTACTGTTTCTCTTACTTCTTCTGTGGCTTTAGCTGTTTGCTCAGCTAATTTTCTTACTTCTTCTGCTACAACTGCAAACCCTTTCCCTTGATCACCAGCTCGAGCCGCTTCGATGCTTGCATTTAAAGCCAACAAATTCGTTTGATTTGAAATATTTCGTATGGTTTCCATTACTGTATCAATAGAGAGTATTTGTTTTTCCAAAGATGCAATTTTTTCCGCCATACTAATTAGATTACTTTCCCAACTAGAAAAGGCAGCCTGAAATTGTTCCATTTGAGATTGACCTTCTTTGTTAACTCCTTGTGCTTGTTCAGCAATGTCTTGCATTGATATTGTCTTATTCTTTATTTGGTTAATTTGATTACTTAAAGCATTAGCATGTTCAAATGCAAGATCTGACTTTTCAGCTGAGTTACTCACTCCTTTAGCAATCTCTCCGATTGCAGCCGTCACTTCTTCGCTCGAAGCTGTTGTTTCTTCGACAAGCTTGTTAAGTTGCTGAGAGTGGTGGCCTACTTCTTGCGATGTTCCATTTACCACTTGAACAATGGATTTCATGCTGTTTATCATGGAGTTAAAATCATTCGATAGCTGTCCTACTTCATTAGAACCATTATAGGTTGCAGCAACATTTAAATCTCCGCCAGATGCCTTGTCCATTAACTTTCTTAAAACAGCAATAGGTCTAGTAATTGAAGAAATAATAAGAATTAAGACAATAAATAAAAGGGCTAATAATATAATAGAAAAAATAAGAAAGAAGTTTCTTATATCGTGTGCTGCCTGTTCTACTTTTTCCTTTTCATAAACAGCAGCGACCTTCCAATTCAAGTTAGGTAATGTGTTATACACCGTAATCATTTTTTTGCCTTGATTTGATGCTTCCACCACACCAACCTTTTCTTTGTTTACCATCATTTTTTTCACATAGCTGTATCGGCTTAAGCTTTTTCCTTCTTTTGAAGGGTGAACAATAGCTGTCCCATCCTCTGCAATTAATACTGGATAACCGTCAAAACCAAGTTTTCTTTTTGACAATTCTTTCGATAAATCTGAGAGTAGGATATCTGCACCTACAACACCAATTAACTTACCGTTCTTCTCTATTGCTTTAGCTGCAGTAATGGTATATGTTTTGGTGGCTTCATCTAAATAAGGCTTTGTCCAAAAAACATTTTTGGGGTCATTCACAGCATTTGTATACCATTCTCTAGTTGTAGGATCAAAATCATCTCCTAATTCTACAGAAGGCTGGATTTCAAGTTGCTTATCAGGTTTTGCGAAATAAACAGAGGTAGCTCCGTCATAATTATCTAAAAATTCTGAAAGTTTTAGGTTGATTTGTTTCGCAGTTCCCTCAAGCTCTTGATTTGCTGAAAATTGAACAACACCTTTTTCATATCCTTGTAAAAAGTAATCAATAGATGCCGACATCTCTGTTACTATTGCTTTGCTTTGTGAAATAAGATTGTTGTTAGTTTTCTCATTAACAATATATGTACTAAATAGATTTAAAACCACTAGACTAATTAGTACCAATACCATAACTGCACTAATAATTTTCCACTTTATCGTCTTTCCCATCACACTAACTCCTTTCATACTTATTAATTAGAGCAAAGGCTTCTTTTTATAAAGCTTGAAATTAACCTCTATGCGTTAAGAGTATATAGTTTTTATAGGGCCGAATAAACAAAAGCTGCACTATCAAAAACACCCTTAACTTCACTAACAAAACTAAATGATAGTTATTTAGACACATAGACTAACTTCCCCATTAGTATATCAAAAATTATGCAAATATATCTCGTTATTTGTTAAAACTTTTCGAATAAATTAAATTTACTAAAAATAATAAAACTTCATTCATCTGTATCATACTAATTTCATCTGTATTATAGCAGCTTATCGTGATAAAATTATATAAAAATTAAACGGAGTTTAACTAATGAGAGTTCTATTTTTTCTCTCTAGTTTAGCTTCGTTCTATACTCTTTATGAGTGTAAATATAGTAAGCTCATAGAGTGTTAATAAGATTAGGAGTGAATTCAATGAAAATCGAACGTTCATCAAAAATGGCTATGTTTAAAAGAGCCATATTCGGAGATTTAAAAGCTGCCGCAAATAAAAAGGCAGCGATGGGAACGTCTTTAATCGATTTAAGCATCGGCAGTCCAGACCTGCCACCTGACGAAAGAATTCGCCAAGAGCTATCAAAACAAGCAGCTAAATCTGATTCGTATGGCTATACTTTAAGCGGCACAGCGAAGTTTACACAATCTGTTGCTGATTATTATAAACGCAGATCAAATGTGGAATTGAATCCTCAAACGGAGATTCTTCAAACAATGGGATCGCAAGAAGGCTTAATCCATCTACCGATAGCATTTTGCAACCCAGGAGATTATGTACTCACAACAAACCCTGCATATGTAGCATATGATGCAGGAATACATTTGGCTGGAGCAATCCCCTATTATATGCCTCTTTTAGAAGAAAATCAGTTCCTGCCGGATTTCTCTGCAGTACCAGAGGAAATCGCATCTAAGGCCAAATTGCTTATTTTAAACTTGCCAGGTAATCCTGTCCCAGCAAATCCTTCGAAAGAATTTTTCTTGGAAGTGGTTGAATTTGCCAAAAAGTATAATATTATAGTTATTCATGATGCTGCTTACTCTGAGTTTTACTTTGAGGGAGATCGTCCGATAAGCTTTTTGGCTACGCAGGGTGCAAAAGAAGTAGGTATTGAAATTAACTCGCTATCCAAAAGCTTTAGCCTTGCAGGTGCGCGAATTGCATATATCGTAGGGAATGCTGAGATTATCTCTATTTTCCATGAGTTAAAGTCAAATCTCGATTTTGGCACCTTCCAACCAATACAAGATGCAGCATGTGTAGCATTAGATCATGCTGAAGAGATTACTGAAAGATTACGCCGTATCTTTAAAAAACGTCATCAAATCCTAGTTGAAGGACTAGAAGGGCTTGGATGGAATGTTACGCCTTCAAATGGTGGGATGTTTATTTGGGCTAAATATCCTAATCAAGAGCTAAATGATATTGACTTTGTATTTGATACGATAGAGCAAACTGGGGTTGTTCTAGTACCTGGCTCTGTCTTTGGAGAAGCTGGTAAGAATTATGTTCGAATTGCACTTGTGCAAGATGAATCATTGCTTCAAGATGCAATTGGACGGCTTGCAACACTCAATAAAGTGCACGCATAAAAAAACATCCTGCAGATGATACGTTTTCATCAGCAGGATATTTTTATTTTTTACTTCATTTCTCATCTTCTCTATGTTTTGCCCAATCATCCAGTTCATAATTTAGTGAAGGCTGATCGTTATATTTATTGTAACGTCTTTTGAATAGATAGAATAGATGCGATACGAGTACCTTGAGGACTGCATACCCAGGGATTCCCAAAACCACTCCTGGAACGCCAAATAGCGATCCAGATGTCAGTAATACAAAGATAATTGTTATTGGATGCACATGTAGGGATTTCCCCATTATTTGCGGTGAAATAAATTTCCCTTCCACTAATTGGACAATCGTCCATACAACAGCCAACTTCAGTAACATGATAGGAGCATTGACGACTGCAATGATTGCTGCAGGCGTAATGGCAATAACAGGACCTAAATATGGCACTACGCTTGTCATCATCGCTAATACCCCTAATATAACTGCATACGGTAAGCCAATGATTAGAAATCCAATAGTCACCATTATACCGATGCAAATGGCCACTAGGATTTGTCCTTGTATATAGCTACTAATTTGATGGTCAGCTTCATGCAAAACATGAGCAGTATCTTTTCTCATGCGTGGAGGCAAAAGCTTCAAAAGATAATTCGGTAAATTTTCGCCATCCTTTAAAAGATAGAACAAAATAAATGGAACAGTAACAATTGCCAAGATAATTCCTGTTAAGGTTGATATAAATCCGGTGACTCCGCTAGCTAGACCTGTCCCAATCTCGCTACTCGCATCTTTTACCATTTCATTGAGCTGATTCGAGATATTATTCAACACAGAATTTAAATCAAAATTATATTTTGCAAGTGTTTCACTTAATCTTGAGTCTTCCAAAAGGTGTTGTACAGAATGTACTACCTGCATAAAGTAGCTCGGGAATTCTTGAATCAAATTCATAAATTGTTCTTTTAAAAATGGAAAGATGAGTGTTACAAAGAGAGAGATTAATCCAATTCCTACAATATAAATCAAGAAGATACCGCCCACTTTTGGAACCTTCCACTTTACGAGAATTTTAAGAATCGGCCTCAATAAATAGTAAGCAATCACCGCTAATATAACCGGCAGGACGACTGTTCTTAGAAAAACAACGATCGGATAAAAGATGAAGGATATTCTATCATAAATCCAAATAATACAACCTGCTAATAATAAAGTAATCAAACCAAATAACAAATTTTTACCACCCATAAATTGGATGAAGCGAGTGGTAAAAAATGATTTTTTCTCTGTCTGCAATCAAGATCCCCCTCTTTGCGAGCTTACAATGTCTACAACCATTATAACCCTTTCTAATTACTAAGAATCAAGAAATTTATCTAAGGCTTGCTGGTTTTGCTCAA
This sequence comes from Rummeliibacillus sp. GQ308, assembly GCF_059759115.1. Classification (NCBI taxonomy): domain Bacteria; kingdom Bacillati; phylum Bacillota; class Bacilli; order Caryophanales; family Caryophanaceae; genus Rummeliibacillus; species Rummeliibacillus sp. GQ308. Next base: position 1,575,658 of record NZ_JCAXDQ010000001.1, read on the forward strand.
TATTAATATTGAGGACTGAGCCTGCTTGAGGATAATAACCATACTCATAACTATGCTGTACTGGAATAGTTAATCGCGTAATATCTGGATTGCCTCCTTTTATGATAGAAAGCATTAATGCAAGTTCTTGCTGATCTGTTAAATCTGACTGCACATATCCTTGAATAGCGCCTAGTAATTTTGGGTAATTTTTAAAGTTTCTTGGTGACATAGCTTCTTTTTTTAGTGCTTCTAATGCTTTTTGCTGGCGATCAACACGACCGAAATCACCTTTATTATCATGACGGAAACGAGAAAACCCTAGTAATTCCTTACCATTTAGCGTTTGTTCACCTTTCTTTAATGAAACACCAATGTTTTCAGACATATCATGATCAACATATACGTTTACACCATTCGGAGCGACGATATCCACTAACTTTTCAAAACTCTTAAAGTCAATTAATGCATAATGGTTAATCTCTACGTCGAACATATTTTGAATCGTCTTTTTTAATAAATCTACTTTTCCTAGATAGTATGCTGTATTTAACTTGTACGATTGATATCCTGGGATGTTTGCATAAATATCACGCATAAATGAGACCATTTTAATTTTGTTTGTATCTTTATTCACTGAAACCAATATCATTGAATCGGTTCTTGAGTTAGCCTCGCCTCTTGAGTCGACGCCAAGCAATAATATATTTTCTACATTTTTTTTAGTCTGTGGATCTCCGTTAAATTTAGCGATTTTCTGTATATCCCCTGATGTTTTCGCTAGATTCAATCCTGCTTTATATTGAGTAAACGCAAATGCTCCTATTGCTATGAGTACTACAACGATAAGTAAGAAAAAGACTCTACCTTTTCTTAATTTCCGTTTCTTGCGTATGTGCTTATGTCTTGTTTCTTTCATAATGCTTCTCCTTCCATTGCTACTTACTTTTGAAAAAGTTATTATATTAACTACATACTAAAGATAGAAAACAATCAAGTATGAATACTATCAATTATAGGGGGCCACAATTATGACAACTACAAAACTTTCCACTGCAACTTTTGCTGGGGGCTGTTTCTGGTGTATGGTAAAACCTTTTGTTGAATGGGATGGCATAGAAAGTGTTGTTTCAGGCTATATGGGCGGCCATTTAGAAAATCCAACATACGAGGACGTAAAAAAAGGCACTTCTGGTCATCTAGAAGTTGTGCAAATTGTATTTGACGAAAGCATCTTCCCGTATGAAAAATTACTTGAAATTTATTGGCAACAGATTGATCCCACTGACGATGGAGGCCAATTTCAAGATCGCGGAAGCAGTTACCGTACAGCAATCTTTTATCATAAGCCAGAACATAAACAATCAGCCGAAAAATCAAAAATGGATTTAGCAAACAGCGGCCGCTTCCAAAAACCGATTGTTACTGAAATAAGGGCAGCTGAGACATTCTATCCTGCTGAAGATTACCATCAAGATTTTTATAAAAAGAATCCAGATCATTATCAACAAGATCGCGCAGAATCGGGTCGAGATGAATTTATTAAATCCAACTGGAAATACCCCTATATAAACGAATAAACACAAGGAAAGGTTCTACTTTAATGTAGGCCTTTTTTATTTTAGTTACATAGTAAGCATTTTATAAGACTTCCCCTATTTATTCTCTCTTAATCCGATAAATCCTTTAATTTTACGTTTAGAAACTTCTCAATAGGTTATAGAAAAGTATTAACCTAAATCTTACGACATGATTTGTGGAATAAATACATATAGATGATTGAGGAGGAATGAACATGAAAAGAAAAATACTATTATCGATGGCTCTATTCTCTACATTTACATTTGGGACATATTCTATTGCAGCGCAGCCAGCACAATCCAATGCATCTGCTGTCTCTAAAACAACTAAGGATTCATATACAACCGCTTCTCTCAAATCGTTTAAAATAGCAACAACAAATACAAAGATCTACGAAAAGCCTTCAGCCAAAAGCTCTGTCATTCAGAAATTAAAAAAAGGGCAAGGTATTGCGGTATTAAAAGGAACCAAAAATGGATGGACAAAGGTTTCTCTTTATTTTGGTAAAGGCTATGTTAAAACAAGTGATCTCCATTCATTAGCTCCCCATAAAAACACGCACTATGCAAGAAATATTAACAAGACATATGAATATAGAACACCTTTTAATAAAGGATCGGAATTCAAAGAAACACATAAATCAACATTCCAAAAAGTGTATGCCGACAATCGTACAGTTACAAACTTTTGGCTACATAAAGCTGAACCGGACAACTATGGCATAATGGAATATGAAACAACAAAAGGGCTATTTACAGGCTATAAAGAAGATGGTATTGCAACATTGGCTATTAAATACCCTATAAAAAAACAACAAACATGGCAAGGTTCCGATGGCCAAGTAATGAAAGTTCTTGGTACCAACCAAACAGTTAAAACGAAAGACGGCAGCTTCAAACACGTCGTGATGGTGAAAAACGGAAAAGGAAAGAATTATTCTTACTATGCTCCTAATATTGGTCTTATAAAAGAGGTAGCAAACGGAAAAACAATCACCGAAATTTCTGCTTTCAAGTAAAAGACGGTCGGTCATTCTTTTAGAGAATGACCGACTTTTTTTTCTGCTTCAAATAATGCTATAATGAGAGCTATGTTTTGAAAGAAAGGCGTGGAAAGTATTGAATTTTAAAAAATTGCCTAAAAAGCTGCATAATTATGAACATATTCATCTTATCACTCATACAGATTTAGATGGAGTAGGTCCATCCATTGTCCTCCGTGCCTATGGAATCCCACATACCCCTTATTATGTAGAAACCCGAAAAGTTGATGAAACTGTACAAGTTAAATTAAATGAACTGAATGATCAGGAATTACTGATTATTACAGACCTCAGCGTAAATGATGAAACTGCGCAAATGATTGATCAAATAAACAAACATCCAGATGGACGGTATATTGTGTTAATTGATCATCACCAATCAGCGATTGCTTTAAATGATTATGAATGGGCTTCGGTAATTCCTACATTAAATGATGTAAAAATGTCTGCTACTACTCTCATTTTCAAGGCCTTGCACCAAGCTGATTATGAAGTATCTCCTCTCCTTCAAATGGAAGAAGATGAATCTCTTGAAAGCTCAATTAGTACTAACGAATATACCGTTAAAGAAAAAGAAACATACTATAACCGGTTAGTTCAATTAGTTGAAAAAATCCGTTTATATGATACATGGGACTGGCATATTTTATCAATACAAGAAGCAGCAGACTTAAATACAATTTTTTACGCAAGGCGGAGACATGAATTTATTAAAGCCCGTTTAGATTATATTATACACGGCGAATTGTTTACACCTGAGGACTCAGCTTATTTAGAATTTTCTAAGGAAGAGCTTCAAAAAGTTTTGAAGAAAAAGTCAAAACAAATGGTGATCGTAAAAGAGTATAATTTGAAAGGCCATGAAGGAACACTAAATATTGGGGTTGTGGAAACGGATTCCTATTATAGTGAATTAGGAAACTTTTTGGCAGAAAAATATTGCGAAGAAATTGATGCTGTTTTTATCATCAGTCTTGTTAAAAATCGGGTATCTTTACGTTCAATCGGCAATAAAGTCAATCTTTCAAACATCGCCAAAGCTTATCAAGGCGGTGGCCATCCAAATGCCTCTGGCTGTGACCTTTCAGAATTAGGCATTGATTTTTTACAAGCTGTATTAAAAGCTAATTCAGAACGATAAATAATCCTATATCATCCTGCCCTCTTTAGCATTGCGAATGTTTAAGGAGGGCTTTAATTTTTTTGCACTTAAAAATTAAAAACTCAACAAAATAATCTATTTCTAAAATTTCATGTCACCCAGGAAAATATTTTTAAAAATAATTTTAATATAATTTTATACAAATCTTATCATTTGCTAATTTTAGACGCCTTTCGATAATACACACAAATATAAGCTTCTAATTTCCATGGATTTTCTATTTTTTGCAACAAAATTCTAAAAAGCACTTTAATCTTCTAATTCAATCAAATTAATATAGTATAAAATATATTACTTTAAAATTCACATTTTGTAATAAATTCCTTTTTTAAATAAAAAATAAAATTATTCCATTATTCTAATATCATTTATTAGTTTAATCTCTTTATTTACAAAGGTTTTATTCTTTTTTTGAGATTATAAAATTGGAAATTAAAATGCAAATTTAAAAGAAAAAAAGATGATCAAATGAATTTAAATAACTGAATTTTATAAATAATTTTTATTGTCTAAAAAAATTTTAGAAAAAAATAGTGGATAAAAAGATGAGCATATGTAAAAATATATACAGAAACCGATTTCATTTATTGTTCAGAATGTTATAAATGATTCAGCCTACATTTCAATTTACATAGACTCATATATATCATATTAGCATTCATTCTCAACTTAAATTAATATATTATCATAACAAGTTGGAAGAACAATACACTTAGGAGGTAATGAAAAATGGAAGCAACATTTGAAAATCGTATTGGAATGAAAGAATTAGCTGGCAAAGTTATGTCAGCAAAAGAAGCTGCTGCTCTCATTTCAGATGGCGATGTAGTAGGCATGAGCGGTTTCACTCGTGCAGGCGATGCGAAAGTAGTACCAGCTGCCTTAGTTGAACGCGCTAAAAATGAGAAATTCAAAATTGATGTATACACTGGCGCTTCATTGGGACCAGAAGTTGACCACGACTTAGCTATAGCTGGTGGGATTCGCAAACGCGGACCATTCCAAGCGGATAAGGGTATTCGAACTTTAATCAACAATGGTGAAATTCTTTTTGCTGATATGCACTTATCTCATGGCGCTGAGCAATATCGTCAAAATATTTTTGGTACATTCAAATATGCTATTATTGAGGCTACTGCAATCACAGAAGATGGCTATTTAATCCCTACTACTTCTGTCGGTAACAACCCTATTCTTGCGGAAGTTGCTGAAAATATTATTATTGAACTGAATGTAGCACAGCCCGAATCTTTAATTGGTGTGCATGATATTTATGTACCAGGAGAACAAGGCAACCGTGAACCAATCCCATTGACAAAAACTTCTGACCGCCTAGGTGTAAAAGGCATTAAGCTCGATCCATCTAAAGTAAAAGCAATTGTAATCTCTGAAAACCTTGATGCACCATCTACAATTGTTCCACCAGACGAAGAAACTCAAATTATGGCTAACCATATTTTAGATTTCTTACGTTCTGAGATTAAAGCTGGCCGTTTAACAAACACTTTAGCACCAATCCAATCAGGTATAGGATCTGTCGCAAATGCTGTTCTAGATGGCTTCAAAGAATCTGAATTTGAACATTTAGAAGTTTATTCAGAAGTATTGCAAGATGCTGTATTCAATCTGATTGATGCTGGTAAAGTAGATTTTGCTTCAGCAACATCTATTACTCTTTCCGCTGAAAAAGGAAAAGAAGTGTACGGTAACCTTGACAAATATGCAGACAAATTAGTATTACGTCCACAAGAAATTTCAAACCAACCTGAATTAATCCGTCGTTTAGGCCTTATTTCAATCAATACTGCCCTAGAAGCTGATATTTATGGAAACGTTAACTCTACACATGTATCAGGTAGCAAAATGATGAACGGAATTGGCGGTTCAGGCGATTTCGCTCGTAACGCGCGCCTCGGTATCTTTATAACAAAATCTTATGCTAAAGGTGGAAGCATTTCTTCTATCGTACCAATGGTTACCCATGTAGATCATACAGAACATGATGTTGATGTACTTGTTACAGAACAAGGTGTTGCGGATCTTCGTGGATTAGCACCAAAAGAACGTGTGCCGCTAATCATTAATAACTGCGTACACCCTGACTTTAAAGAACAATTATGGGAATATTATAATGCAGCTGTTGAAGCAACTGGCAATGCACAAACACCACATATTTTAAGTCGAGCATTTGAAATGTATGAACGTCTAGAAAAAACAGGTTCAATGAAAAAATAAGTTTTTTGAAGAGAGTAGACTACTCTCTTCTTTTTTTATTTTAAGATGAGTAGTTTTAGAAGCAATCGTAAGAGAAAATTAAAGAGGTAACAATTAGCAGCTTCTTCAAATTAATTATTTTTCTATTCTTTTGAAATATATTTTTGAATTACTAATAAAGGAGCGAATTTAGAAGCTGGTTTTTAATATTTAGCTGCTTTTCCCTATCTCAACCGAATGTATTAGATTCTGAAACACAGTTTTTACTTGAGGGTTTGGCTTTCTTATTTTCCGTGATATAATAGATACATTGTGAATAAGGAGGTACTTACATACATGATTCAAGTAAGTAACGTAGGACTTCGCTATGGCGACCGTAAATTGTTTGAGGATGTAAATATTAAATTTACACCAGGAAATTGCTACGGTTTAATCGGTGCCAATGGTGCAGGTAAATCAACATTTTTAAAAATATTATCAGGTGATATTGAACCACAAGATGGCCATGTCAGCATGAATCCTGATGAACGTCTTGCTGTTTTAAAACAAAACCACTTTGAATATGAGGACTACCAAGTTTTAGAAACAGTAATGATGGGTCACAAACGATTATATGATGTGATGCAAGAGAAGAATGCCATCTATATGAAAGATCCTTTTACTGATGAAGACGGTATTCGTGCCGCTGAGTTAGAAGGTGAATTTGCAGATATGAATGGCTGGGAAGCTGAATCTGATGCAGCTATTCTTTTACAAGGATTAGGTGTTCCTGAATCGATGCATTATATGACAATGCGTGATTTAACAGGATCCGAAAAAGTAAAAGTTTTGTTAGCGCAAGCCCTATTTGGTAAACCTGATGTTCTTCTATTGGATGAGCCGACAAACCATCTTGATTTAAAAGCTATTCAATGGTTAGAGGAGTTCCTTATCAACTTTGAAAATACAGTAATCGTTGTTTCCCATGACCGTCATTTCTTGAATAAAGTATGTACGCATATTGCTGATTTGGATTATAGCAAAATCCAAATTTATGTTGGGAACTATGATTTCTGGTATGAATCAAGCCAACTTGCTCAAAGAATGCTAAATGATCAAAACAAGAAAAAAGAAGAAAAAATAAAAGAGCTTCAAGAATTCGTTGCACGTTTCTCTGCCAATGCATCCAAATCAAAACAAGCTACTTCCCGTAAGAAAATGCTTGAAAAAATTCAACTGGATGATATCAAACCATCTAGCCGAAAATATCCGTATATCAACTTCCAAGTGGAACGCGAAATTGGAAATGATGTATTAACTGTTGAAGGCCTCGGTAAATCAATTGAGGATGAAGTACAATTTAAAGATGTACGTTTCTCAATGAATAAAGAAGATAAAATTATCTTAATCGGCGATGCTCTTGCAAAAACAGCACTTCTTAAAATTCTTGCTGGAGAAGACGAAAACTACGAAGGATCATTCAAATGGGGTGTAACTACTTCTCAAAGCTACTTCCCGCTTGATAATGAAGATTTCTTCCAAGGTAATGAAAAAACATTGGTTGATTGGTTACGTCAATTTTCACCAGAAGACGAAACAGAAACATTTCTACGTGGCTTCTTAGGACGTATGCTCTTCTCTGGAGAAGAAGTAAAGAAATCCCCTGCTGTTCTTTCAGGTGGCGAGAAAGTTCGTTGTATGCTGTCTAAAATGATGCTTTCTCATTCCAACGTACTTTTATTAGATGAACCAACTAACCATTTGGACCTTGAATCCATTCAAGCGCTAAATGAAGGATTAATCAACTTTAAAGGTGCTATGATTTTCACTTCTCATGACCATCAATTTATCCAAACGATTGCAAATCGTGTTATTGAAATTCGTCAAGATGGCTCTATTTTAGATAAACAACTTTCGTATGATGAATTCCTTGAATGGAAAGAAGCAAATAAATTAGATTAAATAAAAAGTGTGTTCTTAAATGAACACACTTTTTATTGTGGTTTTTACACTTTCCTACTCTCTCTTCTGTTCCTATTAAAAACTAAATAAAAAAAGCATCCATAAAGGATGCTTTTGAAAGAATTAAAGTTTTACAACGTTTGCAGCTTGTGGTCCGCGGTTGCCTTCAACAACTTCGAATTCTACTTTTTGGCCTTCTTCAAGAGTTTTGAAGCCTTCGCCTTGAATTGCTGAGAAGTGTACGAATACGTCATCTTCACCTTGAACTTCTAAGAAACCGAAGCCTTTTTCTGAGTTAAACCATTTTACTGTACCTTGTTTCATGTGAGAAAACCTCCAAAAATAAATTTAATACGCAAGTTTCAATCGAAATTAAAATTTTACATATTACAAAAAGCATCTTTTATAAGCTACTCTTTGTAATATATAAATATAAAACTATCTATTTAAAGGAAAGGGGTAAACAAGTTACCCCTGTTAGTTGTGAATTAAAGTTTTACAACGTTTGCAGCTTGTGGTCCGCGGTTACCTTCAACAACTTCAAATTCTACTTTTTGACCTTCGTCAAGTGTTTTGAAGCCATCACCTTGGATAGCTGAGAAGTGTACGAAAACATCGTTTTCGCCATCTACTTCGATAAAACCGAAGCCTTTTTCTGAGTTAAACCATTTTACTGTACCTTGTTTCATGTGAGAAAACCTCCAAAAATAAAGTGAACAAATAAAAATCATTACCTAAAACAAAAATTCACATATTACAGAAAGTACCGAGACAAGCCGATCACTTTTTGTAATATGTGAATGGAAGTTTGCGGTAAATCAATTTCATTTGTTAAATTAAGTATAACACGTTAATTTCCAATGTCAACAATTTTGGTGATTTTTCAAAAAGTTTATAACTTTTTAGTGTGTTGCCCTATTTCTTCCCACACGACCCCATGGTACGTCTGGATATCTTCATCACAGGCCTCGCAAAATTCAATTTCATCTTCAGACCAAAATGCCCAAAAACGCTCTTTTTTCATCGCTTTAAATGGAAATTTGTTCTCAAAATTTGTTAATATATTTTCTAAATATTTCCTTGCCTCTGCTAAATCATCAAACTCTTTTACTGATTGTATTGTTTGCTCCCAACCGTCAAATTGCCACCATGGTTCATAGTCTGCTTTCATATAAATTATCTTGTACATGCTTGTCAATCCTTCATTTTTACTTTTCAACAATTCGTATACATAACAGTTGTCTAAAAGCTTTATTCTCTTCCTTAGGAATTTACTTCATTGTATTACGTGAATCGTTGGATGCCAAAATATTTGCCTAAGCATTCCCTTTCGCATTTATCCAACGAATAGATTAAAATAAAAGAAACAACTAAATTATAAAACAAATCCTTCGGTGAATAATGAAACTTTCTAATCAATCATTCGTATTTAATATTATGGCAGGAGGAGATAAAATAATGCTTAACCTTAAACAAATAACAATTCGACATATACTTAATATCCTCGTGATGGTTGCGACATGGTCAATTAGCTTATGGTTTGACGTGAATTTTGGAATCAGTACGTTGTTAGGTGTCGTTGGTTATGGGATATCAAATATTGCAATAAAATATGTACAGCAGTTTCGATTTTTAAAAAAATGGGGTCTGACCCATTCAGAATATAAACATATCGAAATGCAATTGAGTGAAGCGAACACTGAGCTTCGAAATATTAATCGCTGTTATACGAAGATTCGTTCCATTTCTATATTTAAGCAATTGTTAGAAATGAATCGGATGGCAAAAAGAATCATTAATATAGTACGTAAAAACCCAAGGAAGTTTTACCAGGCAGAACAATTTTTTTATGCACATATTCACTCTGCAAGCGAATTAACTGAAAAGTATGCTCTTCTCTCCACGCAGCCAATCAAAAGTGCAGATGTACATTTAACATTACAAGAGACACGAGATACATTAGAAAGCTTGAATAACGTGATGCAAGAGGATTTACAGACAGTTCTGGCATCCGATATTGAAGAGCTCAAAATGGAGCTGGATTTTGCAAAACTGAACACAACGCCAAAAGAAAAATTGATGCATCGAGAGGAGAATTAGCATGAAGGATTCACCTTCCAATACTTCACATTCAATAGATGATTTACTTAGCAATCCCTTTGATTTGCAGCCGGAGCCCGCTCAAACAAAGGCAATTTCAAATGAAACTAAAAAGACAATGCTCGATACATTGCCAAAAGAAGAGCAAGAAAAAGCAAAGCAACTAGCCGAACAAATTCCAGTTGGAAATTATGAAGCGATTTTAACTTATGGGGCTAACGCACAAACTGAATTGTCACGTTTCTCTCATCAAATGCTTGATCATGTCCAAGGAAAAGATATAGGTCCTGTCGGAGATGTTTTGAAAAGTTTAATGGATAAACTAAATGAATTAGAGCCTGAAGCTTTGCACCAAGAAAAGAAAACAGGACTTAGAAAATTCTTTAGTCGCGTTTCGCACTCAATTCAAGAACTCATGACAAAATATCAAAAACTGAGCACTCAAATCGATCGCATAGGCATTCAACTCGAACATTCTAAGGCTGGTTTAGTGGAAGATGTTCATATGCTTGACGGATTATATGAGCAAAACAAAACCTATTTTAAAGCGCTGAATGTTTATATTGCAGCTGCTGAACTTAAAAAGGAAGAAATTATGACTGACCTTCTTCCACAATTAAGACAAAAAGCTGAAAAATCACAAGACCAAATGGATGTACAAGAATACAACGATCTTACTCAATTTGTAGATCGTCTTGAAAAAAGAATTTATGATTTGCAACTGTCACGCCAAATCACTATTCAAACTGCGCCTCAAATTAGAATGATTCAGCAAACAAACCAAACGCTTGCTGAAAAAATACAATCATCCATTATGACAGCAATCCCGCTTTGGAAAAATCAAATAGCCATCGCTTTAACGCTTAATAACCAGCGCAAAGCTGTGGAAGCACAAAAAGAAGTAACAAAAACAACTAACGATTTGCTTCTCAAAAATTCTGAAATGCTAAAAATAAACACTATCGAAACAGCCAAAGAAAACGAGCGTGGATTAGTTGAAATCGATACACTCAAGAAAACACAAGAAAATCTTATCTCCACTATAGAAGAAACGCTGCAAATCCAACAGGACGGACGCCAAAAACGGAAAGCGGCCGAAATTGAAATTGCCCGAATGGAAGAAGATTTAAAACAGCGTTTATTAGCAATCCATACAAATCAACAACAAAAAAGAGAAAACTAAATACTAAAGACCAGCTTCATTTAGAATCTGGTCTTTTTTTCATTCATACTAAAGTAAATTAAAAAACAATGCTCGTTAGGCCATTGCTTTTTTATTTCGCATAATAAATCGTTAATAATTTTTATATTTACAAATTTATAATATCTCCCATCCACATCAATCCATACAAAACCTTTGTCTGATACATATAACCGGAATGAACCGTCTCTGATTCCAACATACTCCATATAAACATTTGTTGCTTTAGGATTCTTAAGTACTCTCTTTAGTTCTACTCTTTCTAAAATTTTTTCAGCCTTTAAATTTACTTGTCTACCCAGCTTCTTAACAAAACTTAGGCTCCTTTATTTCTCCTTTACCTTCTATCACTTTCTACATAAAAACATAAATAGATGAACAAAATATTTAACCCCGACTTCATATATGACAGATAATACAATTTAAGGATTGATCTGACCATATATTTAAAAAAACTGTAATGAAAGAAATGGAATATAACAGATATAATGGATTTATTGAAAAAAGAGGATCAGAGAATAGAGGTGAAAATTGATAGTACGGATTACATTTTAAGAATAACAGGATGAGATCGTTGTACATAAAGCGTTAAATTTCGAAATGCCCAACGAGAGTAGACTATATCTTGGATTTTTGCTGTGGGTAAATAGATATTTATTAAAAGAGATATTATTTAATTTAACTAGAGGTGGGTTACTAATTGAAAGCACAATCACAAAATTTAAACAAATTCATTGCAGCAACATTAGCATTAACTGTAGCAATTCCATCGGTTAGCGCTAGCGCGGAATCGTTGAATGATTTAAAAACACAACAACAAGAATTAAATCAAAAAAAATCGGACTTATCTTCAAATATTAAACGAAAATCTTCAAAAATAAATCAAACGAAATCTAAAATTGATGTATTCATGAACCAGATTAACAAGCTAAATTCAAAAATAAATAATATGGACCAAAAAATCAATAAAGTCCTCGCAGAAATTGAATCTACAACAAGTTACATAGAAAAACTAAATGCATCAATTACGAAATTAGAAAAAAACATAAAAGAACGTGATGCTTTATTGAAGGATAGAGCTCGCTCTATTCAAGAAAATGGTGGCTCTGTTAGTTACGTAGATGTATTACTAGGTTCTGATAGTTTTGTTGACTTTATAGACAGAATATCAGCTGTCAATACATTAGTAGCCGCTGATCGTGATATTATAAATGAACAAAAAAATGATAAAAAGAAACTTGAAGAACAAAAAAAAGAACTCAAACAAAAACTTGTTGAACAACAAAATAATCGCGATCAATTAAAAGCATTACGAAATTCATTAGAAAGTCAAAAGAAAAATAAAAATAAAGTGATAGATCGTTTAGAAGCAGAACAAGCTAAATTATTAGCTGGTAAACGGTTAGCTGAAAAGGAATATTCAGAGGCACTAACAATTAGCAAGAAAGTACAAGCAAGCATCGTAAAAGAACAAGCACGTTTAGCAAAAGTAGCTCGTCAGGAAGCTGAAAGAGCTCGTCAAGAAGCTGAAAGAGCTCGTCAAGTTAAATCAGCCCGACAAACAAATTCACATGTAAAAAAACCAAGTATTGCAAAAACAGCTTCGGTTTCCAAGCACAGTGAACCAGCAATTACATCTAATGTATCAAGCGGTACTTGGACTAGACCAACAACTGGCACTATAACTTCTAACTCTGGTGTCCGTGATATTGGTGCAGGTGCTGAAGTCCACTACGGAACAGATATTGCAAATGTACAAGGTACACCAATCGTTGCTGCTGCAGATGGCGTTGTCTTCCGCGCAAGCCCATTATCTACTTATGGGAATGTAATAATGATTACTCACTCAATTGACGGGCATATTTGGACAACCGTATACGGGCATTTAAGCGGTTATAATACAAGCGTTGGACAATCTGTTAAAAAAGGACAAGTAATTGGTTATATGGGTTCTACTGGCCGTTCAACTGGTAGCCACTTACATTTTGAAATGCATAACACATCTTGGCAAGGGCAAAAAGTGGGACTAGTAAATCCTTTACGTTACATTTCATTTTAATGCAGAATGAAAAAATGAATTTTGTCTCCACCACTGCTAAAATTATGTAATAAAAAAGGGTTATTCTAATGAATAGCCCTTTTTTATTTAATTAAAACATTAATTGAAAGATGTAAAATAAGATTTTGATTATCTAAAAATCTAAAAAGCGCTACTCTTACTAACAATAATGATAACTACAGGTGAAAAAATGATTTTCAAAATTATTTTAGGTCTCATTGGACTTTTTATTATTTATGGTGGTTTCAAGTTTAGTAAAGCCACTCAAGATAAGTATCTGAAAAAAACAATGAATGATGTCGGTGATGCTACAAGTAATCCAGGTTTTGGTGATGTAGGAATTATTAGCTTCATTATATATTTTATACTTGACTTTATTCTAGAAAAGTCTCCATGGTATATAGTTAAAATACTTATCTTGTTACTAGGTATATTAATTTTTATAACTGCAGTCATTGTACCTTATTAAGTGATCTATTTTTTTCAAATCAGCTTCACCTCTTTTCAAATAATAAAGGCAAGTCTGTTGATTTTCTAATATCTAACATAGTTGATTATTATGAATGAAGAAAAAGGAATTTCTCTAATATCAATTTTTTTAGGATGTACTCCTGTTTTTTTCACTGACTAGCATTCTATCGCTAGAGCATATTTATTTATAAATAGGTTTAAAGAAAATTTACACTCTTCTACTCAGCCGAAATAACAAGCGAAATTAATTTACGAAGCAGCCTGATAGTTACTTCAGTAAACTTTTCTACACTATTAGCTGAAACTGTGTGCGTACCATAAATTGTGTGGAAAAGATGGAGCTGCTCCTCGCTAGGCATCTCTGTGTTTAAAAAGAGATGCAGTACTTGGATACCATGCTTTTCAGCCTCCAGTACGGCCTCTGCCGTATCTTTAATCCCATTTTGTGCATAATCGAATGCAGAAGGCTCACCATCTGAGAAGATCAGCAAGAAGCGGTGCTTTTCATCTCTATTTTTTAACTGCTTCATCATCCAACGGATTGCAAAGCCATCACGGTTGTCTTCATGAGGTTCTAAAGCCATTATAGAAAGACCATTGTCCTTCTGCCCATCCTGTAGCTTATGCAACCATTCAAATGTATTTGGCTGTACCTCCGCTGTTGCTTCATACGCATCTTCATAAAACGAAACAATTTCATGCGTAATTTTCATTTGTCTTAGAACATCATGAAATAACAATACAGCTTTTTTCGTTTCATCCATTTTATCCATCATGGAAGCTGATCCATCAATTAACAATCCGAATACAGCATCGAGCTCTTTTGACTTGGCATTTTTTTGATAGAAGGGCTTTGGATGTTCATCTAATACAAGTGACATTAATTTAGAGGCATTTAGTCTTCCCTTTGTTAAGTGATCTCTCTTTGCGATTTCTTTTTGTGCCATTCTTTTGCGAAATTCAGCAGTCAGTGCTTTTACACTTGGCGATTGTTCCTTTCTCCATACACTTAACATTTCTAAGCTTTGAAAGTCTTTAGCAGGCTGTATGCGTTTTTCTTCAAAAATAACATTGGCATTTTGTTCTCCGTACTCTTTCTTTGCTTTCTTTGTTGTTCGCGGAAGTTTTTTTATATCATTAGGATCGTTTTCAAATACCTTGCCCGATGAATCGGACGCGCTCCCTACCCCTTCTTCAGAAATCTGATTACCTTCTTGTCCTTCTTCAGCTTCTATACTCAATGCCTTGCCTGCATTACCGCGCTCTAATTCATATCGTAGATGTACGCCATTCTCTTCCTGTGTCTCTCTGTGCCACGTTCTAAAAAGCTGCTCAATCGTTTCCTTGGCATTGTCTTTATCACCGCATGCTTGTTCTTTCACACCTTTATGTTCATGGAACTTAGAAGCCTCAGGAATGGCATCCATTAATGCATAGTAATCCAGGACAAGGTCCCTTGCCAAATATTCTTCAATAGCAAAAACAGTTCTTACTGCTAATGCTATACTTTGTGTTGTGCTTCTGACGTCATAGATTTCTTGGAAGAGCATTAAAACAGGCTCAAATTGATCTGCCACTTCAGATTGAGGCAAACGGATCATACCTTCGTGCGCTGCTAAAAATAAGTAAGAAAGAAAACTATCTGCTATAAAGCCTTTTTGGCTGTTAACTTCAAAACGGTGTTTATGTGATTCAATATAAGCCTTCCGACGAGTCTCAAAGGCTTGTTTGGTCCCCGGACGCTTCTTTTCAACCACATCCATTAATCGAAATTCTTCAATCATTAAAGCAAGTTGCTTTATTAGCTTTTTATAAGGATGATCCTTGAATTCTTCTTCCATCTCCAACCACACTCGTACATTAAACTCTCTCCAAAAACCAATCGAAAGCAAATAAATATCTGAAAGTCGACCTAGATGTGTGATTTGCTTGCTACGATGTCGCCAAAAAACACTCATAGCAATTTGTTGCTCCTGCGGCTTTAACTCAATCAATTGACGTTCAGTTAATTGTAATGAGGGTGTATTAGATAAAGCTTTTGAGAGCTGTTCATACTGAAGCATCTGACGGGGATTGATCTGTTCGTTATTAAATTGTATAAACCGACTTAGCTCAGCCACAATTGACCCCTCACTTCATCCATGTTTTCGCTAATTCTAACACTAATTCTTTCTCGCTTGGATCATCAAGTTTTTCAGCTATTGCGTAGCGAATAGCTCGAAGCGGATCCATATACTGTGCTAGTTCTGTTGCATCGAGCAAGCTTCTTACAGAAGCTGCTTCTTCGCTCAACAATCCATTAATGACTTGTTGCTTTAAGTCTTCCGCCAATTGCAACATCAAAATACGTAGGTTTTCTGATAAATCAGGAAATCTTTCTTTCCATAATTCCTCTAGCTGTTCCCCGTTTAAATAAGGAATGCTAAATGATACAAATCGATTCTTCAGTGCCTCATTCATCGGCGCAGTACCAATATAACCTTCATTGATAGCTGCAATTACACTAAAGTCTGGGTGTGCAACAATCACTTCACCAGTAAAAGGATTTGTCAGCATTCTCCGATAGTCCAAAACACTATGCAAGATTGGAAGTGTCTCTGCCTTTGCCATATTAATTTCGTCGATATAAAGAAGATGTCCTTCCTTCATCGCTTTAATGACAGGACCTTCTATAAATTCGATAAACGTTTCACCATCTTTTTGCACTATTGTTTTAAAACCAAGCAAGCTTTCAGCATCCAAATCTACAGAACAGTTAATGCTATGCATGGGCTGATGGAAAAAATCTGAAATGGATTCGGCCATTTTAGTTTTTCCAGCACCTGCTGGTCCTTTCAGCAAAACTGGCTTTTTTAACGTCACTGTAAATAACACATCAAGCCACAGATGGTCATTAGGTGAAATATATCCTCCCTCACCAATTAAAAGTAGTTGCTCTTCATTATACTCTCTGGTTTTTCGTTTTTTTCTTTCCTTTTGTATTAGTTGCTGCATCTCAAAAACCCCTTTCAATATTGTCTTAAATGATATAAAAAAACTTTTCGCTTCCTAGAAGGATGCGAAAAGCAGAGTCATATAGTGATCCGCATTTATGTTCTCAAAACCATTTCTCATATCTATGAATTAATGGTTTGAACTGATGCTTCACACCGTTCATTGTAAGAATGTGAAGTGTTTTCATTATGCAAAGTAGTCTTTATAGTAACCGCCAACAAGACCTGTATTATCAATAATGAAGTAGAACTCTTCTGTTTCATTTTTCACTTCATACTCTTTACCAACTGTTAAAACATTTGATACTAAGTATTTTTTTGCATCTGTGTTGGTACAACGAATTGTTTTGATAGTTGGTGCATCTTTCCAATTTAAATGAATCATACTATTTATTAGCCCCTTTTAAAAATTTAAAACTTCTATAATTCATAACTGAGATTGTCAGCTATACTGCTCCTCCATTTTAAACGATTTTTTACTATTTGTCTTATAAAGCTTATCGTTTATTCAGATTGATGATACAAGCCCTCTCTATATGCTACTATAAGGACAGCATATAATCGGGGGTGTAAATCATGGTAGCTGGGTTACCTATGTGGTTCTTTGCAGGCGCATTTGCTTTTTTTATTATTTTCTTTATTGTCGCCGAATGGATGACTAGAAAATAAATTTCCGTTGTTTAAATTGGATGGTGCCGTGGAATAATGGAGTCATAGAGCTCGGCATGATGCAGGAGGACTTCTGAATTTGCGAAAAGGATGATTTCACGATGAAACTAACCGTTCAAGGAAAAAAGTTCATTACAAACCTAACAAAAGACAACAAATATCATTTGCTACGTTTTTACGCAGTTGCAAACAGGGATGGGCTACAATATGCAGCGGATATTGATACGCCTATTCACACGGATATTATCATGGAGGTAGAAGGCATCCATGTAGCACTTTCCCCCAAGCTACTGCCGATACTGAAAGATAAAATTATTCATTCTGAAACGGTTAATGGTGTGACCGGTATTGTTTTATTAGATGAAGAGCATGCGCATTTGACAACGAATTAAACGTAATTAAAAAAGCCCAAAGCAAATTCTCAAGTCACCAATTTGCTTTGGGCTTTTTGCATGCGTTTTTACGCCTAAAAAAAGAATTTGATTCTTCAAAACGCTATATCATTTAGATTCCTCATTGGTTAACCTGGAATGCGGCGATTCTATTCAAAAACAACTCACCGTATTTCTCAAGCTTATTCTCCCCTACACCGGTTACCTCTAAAAATTCTTGCTCATTGCTAGGCATTTTCGCACACATGTCACGCAGTGTTTTATCAGAAAAAATAACAAACGGCGGAACGTGTGCTTCATCAGCCAACTGTTTCCGAAATATCCTTAAATCTTCAAATAAAGGATCATCTACTGAAATGGCCTTGGATACAATTACTGCTTTTCTTGTAACTTTACACTCTCCAAGCAATACATTTTTCCCTTTTTCTGTAACGAAAATGGTTGGCATGCTACCTTGATTTACTGCCAACAGCTCTTCTGCAATCATAAATTCAATAAAATTAGTTGCGTCTTTAATACTCATGTCACTTAACAAACCATATGTCGAGAGTTTGTCAAAGCCAAATTGCCGCATCTTCTGATTCTTCGAGCCGACTAGAACTTGAGCTACCATTGTTTTTCCGAATTTCTGTCCCATTCGGATGACACAAGACAAGATTTTTTGGCAATCCACTGTAACATCTGTTCGTTCTCGTTCGTCTGTACAGTTGCTGCACTTCCCGCAAGCTTCTGCAGAAGAATCACCGAAATAATGGACGATATAATGCTGAAGACAGCTTTCTGTATGACAATAATCTACCATGCTCTGAAGTTTCTGCAGTTCACTCGCTATTCGCTCACGGTCCTCACTTTGATCAATTAAAAAACGCTGTGTTTGGACATCTTGCGAAGAATATAGCAAAATACATTCACTTGGCAAACCATCCCGACCTGCTCTTCCTGCCTCTTGGTAATAGCTTTCCATATTTTTCGGCATTTGATAGTGAATAACAAATCGGACATTCGATTTATCGATACCCATTCCGAAAGCATTTGTTGCCACCATAACAGATGCTTCTTCATGCAAGAATCGGTTTTGTTCTGTTTGGCGTAATTGTTCAGATAAACCAGCGTGGTATTTTGCAACAGGAATACCCGCTTTTTTCAGAACTTCATATAAATGATCTACTGTTTTTCGAGTAGCACCGTAAATAATACCATTTTCTGAGTGATTCTTTTTCAAAAAGTCTTTAAGATAACGCTCTTTATTCTGTCCGATCATGACTGAAAAACTTAAATTGTCTCGCTCAAATCCTGTCAGTACCGTATTGTCTTCAGGTATGTCCAATTGAGCGCAAATATCTGCTCTTACTGCAGGAGTAGCAGTAGCCGTGAGCGCAGCAAGAGCTGGTTTTTCTTTAAATAAATGTATAAGTCGTCCAATTGCACGGTAGCTTGGCCGAAAATCATGTCCCCATTGTGAAATACAATGTGCTTCATCAATGGCAATAAGTGGCACTGAAAGAGAGGCAATCAAGTTTCTAAAACTCTCAGACTCTAATCGTTCTGGCGCTATGTATAGAAGCTTATATCGCCCCTCTTTAAGTTTCATCATTGTCTCACTGTATTCATAATCATTTAGAGAAGAATTAATATAGGCAGCTTCAATGCCCATTTCTCTCAATGTATCCACTTGATCCTGCATTAATGAGATTAAAGGAGAGATGACAATCGTCGTTCCTTCCATTATCAGCGCTGGTATTTGGTAACAAACCGATTTCCCACCACCTGTTGGCATAACGCATAGGCATGGTTCATTCGATAAAATGGTTTCTATTACTTTTTCCTGCCCTGACCGAAATTGGTTGTAGCCGTAGTAATGTTTTAGATATTCTATTGCCTTTTCTATCATCATGTCGGCTCCTTTTTATACTTAATATTACCCCTATTGTAACATGTCTAGCGTTTAGCTTGGAGGTTTCGTAAAATGAATAATTCCAATCATTTAGCCTTACGAAACAAAAAATTCTTTTCAGATTCTATAATTCCCCGTATAATATTAAAGTTATATATAAAAAAAGAAGGAGCCAATTGTATATGTGGTTTTTATTTTCAATCTTGACTGCTCTAGCATGGGGAGGAGCAGATTTATTTTATAAAAAAGGATCCAATAGCGAAGATCGATTCAGCCATTTGAAAATTGTTGTAATGGTCGGTCTTGTTATGGGTATCCATGCAACCATCTTTTATCTTTATAAAGATATAGACTTCCACCTTTTTGATATGGTTAAATATTTGCCTGTCTCTTTCTTCTATATCGTCTCTATGACTGTGGGCTATGTAGGTTTACGTTATCTTGAGCTATCGATTTCATCACCAGTTCAAAACTCCTCTGGTGCCATTACAGCTATTTTACTATTTATATTTTTCCAACAAGACATTGACTGGATTCATATTTTAGGGGTTATTGTTATTACTGTAGGTGTTATTGGAATTGCAGTTGTCGAAAAACATGAGGAAGATAAAATGATGCGCCTAAATCAAGTGAAAGTAGATAAAAAATATCAGCTTGGTTTTATGGCTGTATCATTCCCAATTATTTATGCGCTATTAGATGGGGCCGGCACATTTGCGGATGGTATTTATCTGGATGAATTAAAATTAATGTCTGAGGATACTGCATTGTTAGCATATGAATATACATTCTTTATTTGCGCTGTTTTCGTGTTTATCTATTTAAAATTATTCAAAAAAGTTTCTTTCAATGTATTTAAGGAACGAGATAAAGGATTAGCTGCCATTTTAGAAACAACCGGTCAATTCTTCTATGTCTATGCAATGGGATCATACGCAATCATCGCCGCACCTCTTATTGCTTCTTACAGTATTTTCTCTGTCATTTTGTCTCGTATCTTCTTAAAAGAGAAGTTAACACCAAAGCATTACTTTGTAATTGCTATTGTAATGATTGGTATTATTATTCTTGGTATTGCTGATGCGGATGAGGCTTAGTACAAAGAGATGCTACTGTTTTTAATAATAATTTAATAGCTTTATTACATTAAAGAAGAGCATTGAAGCAAATTCAATGCTCTTTTTAATAGAAGCTAGAGGGTGTAGATAAATCCATTTGTCGATATTATTCTGCTTCTCCAACAACTGTACACCGTTCATTTACATGTTGAGGGTCTTCAATCTCATCCAATACTGCTATAGCATAGTCAGCATAGCTGATATAGCTTTCCCCTTTTGAATTAACTAAGAGATGATCTTCTCCAGATTTATATGAACCAGTTCTTTTTCCTTCCGCATCAAACACTGCAGAAGGACTAATAAATGTCCATTTAATATTAGAAGTTTCCTTTAATTCTTGTAAATTTCGTCCTTGTCCTTTTGCAGTTGGTTTAAATATCTCAGGAAAATCAGGTGTTTCCATTACTGTAACTGTTTTGTTTTCGTCTACATAAAGACTACCAGCTCCCCCTACAATAATTGCTCTTGTATCAGTGCCTTTTAGTGCCTCAATTAATGCATGTCCAGCATCCACATGGGCTTGTTCTTCTCCAAGAGCCGCACCGAATGCGTTAACAACTACTTCAAAGTTTTTTAAATCATTAGATGTAAGGTCAAATATAGTTTTCTCCAGAACCTCAATGTTCTTGTCACCAATTTTTGAAGCGTTTCTTATAATAGCAGTCACTTCATGTCCACGACTAATAGCTTCTTTTAAAATAAGGCTTCCAGCTTTACCATTTGCACCAATAATACCAATTTTCATTTTAAGTACCTCCATATATAAAATGTAACCACCACAGTTACTTGTAACCATAATAATTACATTTAAAACGTATGTCAACACTTTTATTTTCTTTCTAACCGTTCATTTATTTTTAATATACTTGTAATAAAAAGAATTACAGGTGTATTATTGTGGTACATCTATAAGTAAAGGGTGAAAATATTGTCCATTAGTAGTCGATTTTCAGTAGGCATTCATATATTAGCTCTTATTGCAATCAATAAAAATGAGAGAAGTACTTCAGAATTCTTAGCAGGTAGTGTAAATACAAATCCAGCTGTCATCCGAAAAATTATGGGCATGCTTAAAACCGCAGGGTTGGTAAATGTCCAACCTGGCATAGCAGGAGCCCAACTCGCAAAGGATCTATCTGCCATTACACTGTTTGATGTTTATAAAGCAGTGAATGTGGTTCAGGAAAAAGAGCTGTTTTCTATACATGACAATCCAAATCCCGAATGTCCAGTAGGAAAGAACATCCAGAGTACAATTGAACCTTTATTTATAACAGCCCAATCAGCAATGGAGAAGGTATTAAATAGTCTTACTTTAGAGGATGTAGTGAAGGATATCAATGATAAAGAAAATATCTGTTAAAAGAGCATTCATATGAATGCTTTTCTGTTTTCTATTACACTTTTGTATCATTACATTGACAGCCCAAAAAATATCTTCTTCATAATAAATATGCTCTAGAACTTTTTGAATAAATTATCACTTCTATTATACAAAGAAAGAATATAATTCATTCGTTAATATAATTCATAACCTTATCCATATAGCTGTCCATAGTTTTACCAGTATCAACAACCAAGTATTCATAATCAGTTGGCTTTTTGCTACTTTCTAAGGTTTTTTTAAAAGCCTCTTCAGAATGTATCTCTCTTATTTGACTTGTCATGCTTTCTCGTTTTATTAATCTATAATTTATTTCATTAAAGTTATTAAGGTAGCACTCAATGTATTTATATTTCACACTATACTTTTTAGACAAACCTATTCCTTTATCAACTATTTCTTTATAAAGGCAGGGACTATCAAATATTACATTTTGGCCTTGAGATAAATGAAATTCAATTAAAGACCAATCAATATTGTATGATATCTTACCTGTTTTGACATCAACCGGAATATTCTCTATCGAATGTAATAATGCAGATTTTACAATGTC
The DNA here is from genome assembly GCF_059759115.1 of Rummeliibacillus sp. GQ308. NCBI lineage: Bacteria > Bacillati > Bacillota > Bacilli > Caryophanales > Caryophanaceae > Rummeliibacillus > Rummeliibacillus sp. GQ308. The sequence goes on from NZ_JCAXDQ010000001.1 coordinate 1,598,411, forward strand.
ATGGTCTATTATAACTGCACCTGTTCTCTTAGCAATTTGTCGAGATAGTGTGGACTTTCCCGAGCCAGGGAAGCCAGACATTTGAATAAAAAACATTGTTCAACACCATTTCTTATATTTTTTTATATCAATTACTCATTTGCTTAATACTTCTGAAATCCACCAAATCTAATCTTAAAAAGCATCTGCAAAAGCACCATAGGGATCTTTCAAAAAATCTCTTTTATCATTGATTACATTATTAAAATCCATTTCCAAATAGTACATCGCCTTGCTTAGATCATCATAGAAAAATGGGACAAATTCTAGTTCTTTAAAATGGTACACTTCAATGGACTTTTCATTATTTCGATGAGCTTCAAAAATACGATGATTACCATTGATACAATGAGGCATATTCCCCATTAAACGCTGACTTTGAAGTATCATGACAGGATTTTTATGATTCGTTTTTATGTTATTCAAATCTTTATTTATATTCCCTTCGTCAACCGAGGCAATAATTTGAGTTGGATTAAAAATTGTTGGGTTGATACCTTCTTTTTTTATAAGCGCAGTAGCACCATCTATATCTAAGGCATATTCAAATATTTCTGTTGGAAACACTGCATACAATGAGAATGTCTCTTGTCCAATTGGATGGACTACCGGGTAAATCTCATCCTTTAGATACTGCCCTACAATTTCATTCCACTTTGAAGCAGTTCTCACTCCATAATTCGATTTATTCTCCATTTCCTGAGTACGCATTTGAAAGTGTTTTAGTGGATTAAAACACCTTGATGCCTCTTCATAATATTCAATTTGATTTTTAATCAAAGCCCTCTCCCCTCCCTCTACAATCTGATCAATACCATCATTGTTTTCAATACGCCATCAAACGAGCGCCCTATCCTTATGATATATTACTTAATAGCTTTAGTAGCAATATAACACGGCATATATTGTGTTAATGTTCCTTTATGATGATAATCCTCATAAAGATCTTTCAACTGAAATCCAGCTTTGATTTGACCACCGATTTGAGATTCTAATGAATGACTAAATTGTATACCGCCATTTTTTCTTAAATCCTCATGATTCTCTTCATTATTTTCTAACCCATTATAAGGTAGTTTATGTACTACTTTCAGTTCATCCACTCCCTCACCAAATAAATAGAGGGCAGGGTTTGCAAAACCAGAGAGTAGAACACCACCTTTTTTTAGAATTCTATAGCACTCTCGCCACACGTGTTCCACATCTTGAACGAAACAATTAGAGACGGGGTGAAATATCATATCGAAAGACTCATCTTCAAACGGTAGATGTTTAGCCATGTCTCCTTTGATAATATTTATTGTATACTCTTCTCTTTTCGCAACTTCTTTATCTAACTCAAGCTGATTATCCGAATAATCAAAAACTGTAATATCTGCTTTCTGAGCAGCGAAAATAGGACATTGTTGACCTCCTCCCCTTGCAAGCCCCAAGACTTTAGCACCCTCTAAAGGGATAAACCACTCTTTAGGAACAGGTTGACATGGAGTGAGATACATTTCGAATATCCCTTTAGTTGCTTTTACATAATCATCGTGGCTAATTGACAATGACCACTCGCCCCCCGAAGAAGCCCAATCATTCCACATTTCCGAATTTATTTTCGTATATTCGTTCTCTTCATTCACTTTAAACTCTCCTTAACTATGTTTCGGTTCTTCCTAGATTATTAATTCCCAGCTGGAGGAATTACACCCGAAACAAGCAAAATAAATAATAGTAACCCAATCAATAAATATAAAATAGAAGCATTAAAAACGGGACCTCTTTTGAACACAAAAGGCTCACTTTTTTGAATATAGCCCGTCTCACCTCGCAGTTGAGTAGAACGAATTTCAGAAGCCCTACCCCCACTGCTAGAAAAATAGTAAATGATAATAGTACATGCCAAGCCTATAAAAAACATCACTTCGATGAAACGTACAGAAAATCTCGTAGCTGCAAAGAATGTAATGGCTGCCTCAATGGCGATAGTGATAGCTATAATTAACCAACTCTTCTGTTTCACTTTTTTCCTCCATATATTGTATTTACTTATATAATTTTAACAGATTAATTAGCTATTTTTTAATAAATATAAATATTTTTTCTATTTAAATTATTATCAAGTATTACTTCGATTTCTTTTCACATAAATAGGCTCAAATTTTTATTTGAGCCTTAATAAATAGTATAAATTGTGTTATCTAATTACCTTTGTTAGGTTTTCTCTTGTAGTATAAGTGAACAAGAATGACAGCCAACGGGGGGAAAACAAACAATACGACATGCGTTATTTTGAAAATAATAAAAGTCACAAATAAACTGATTACTAAACTAACCACATACCAAATCCACATCATTTTCTACACTCCATTTTTTCTTACTAGTATATCATTCCTTAGCTAGATCAGTTTTTGAGAGTAGCTTTGCAAGAAATTCTTTATCTTCATCTTCTACCTGATAATAAGAATATGGACGCTGATAGTCTGTAAAAAATACGCGGTCTTTTTTTCTATCTATCCATACGGAGTAATTACTCACTACTGCATTTTGATTATCATCTCTAAATTGAATGTAGTATGGTTTTAAATTTGCCAATTCCTTTTCTGATATCTTTATACTTCCCCCATTATCAAATAGTTCTTTCCCTTTTTGATATAGTTCCTCATCGCGTATAGATTTTACTAATTGTAATGTTCCAGTTTTGTCAACGGCGCCTGTTTGGACGGAATGATTGGGCGCCATGCAACCAAAAAGCATCAAAATAAAACACATACTGCTCCATTTTAGCCACTTCATCACATCACCTTCTTCTTAGCTTTTTATCAGCTATTTCCATCTTTCATTATTCTTATGAGTATTTTTCCGATATTCTTTTTTTCAAAACCTTCGGTGCATATGGCTATATCTGATATGATAGTATTGTTGGGAAAAGGAGGCATATCTATGAAACAAAGTGAACTGCGTAAAAGAATGCTGCGCAATGAAGACAAGTTAAAGTATTTAGATGCAGAATTAAGGGTTATTCAATCTAAGTTTGATATTGAATTCACTCGTTTTCTAAAGAAGATTGGTTTAATTGATTATGATGAGATATTTGAAAACAGGGCAACTATCGGAAAGTTATTTCAGGATTTGCCTGAAAGCAGTCCAATAAAAAAAGCGTATCAAAAACATTTTAAACATCATCTTGCTGAATTGTTTTTTAACCTTTCTATTGAAAATGAACGCTTTAAAGTAGAAGTGATGTTAAATAATGATGAATATATTATGCTTGAAGAAGACAAAGAAAAAATAGCTCCATTAATTAATGACATTCATATAGCAATCGAGAAGATACAATCAGAATATATGGCAATCCAGCAAAAGTATGTGGATATGCGTTATGAAGCTATGTTGCCTGCAGACGCATTAATAGAAGAGAAAAAAAGAATTGAACAAGAGTTACAACAAATTCAATAAAACATTTTTCTAGCTGTGTGTTTCATATCTGTCGTTTGAGGGTATACTAAAAGCAAGCAATAGCAATTTTATATTAATAGGAGGGTTTCTTATGGGACTAGCTAGTATCGGTGTGCCCGGATTAATCGTTATTCTTATTATTGCATTGATTGTATTCGGACCTTCCAAATTACCTCAAATCGGCAAAGCAGCTGGTGATACTATTCGAGAATTTAAAAATTCAACCCAAGATTTGCGAGATGAAGTTACTGTCACCAAAAAAACAGACGATGAAAATAAACTCAATTAAGTTATAAAGAGCAAACTTATGTTTTGCTCTTTTTTAGTTGTTTCATTAAAGAAAAAAGGAAGAAGGAAATAAAAACATGACAAAAAAATATTAACGCAAACTCTACTATCTACTAGTAGGGTTATTAGTCCTTACCGGGTGATCAGAATTAACAAAAAAACCAATAAACGGTAACCTAACTCCCAATCAATTTGATTCTGCTGAACAAGTAAAGGTATCTATTTTAGATATTGGTCAAGGAGATGCTATTCTAATTCAATCAACAAAGGAAAACATACTAATTGACGGCAAGAATAAAGGACAAGGTAAAAATGTTATACAATATCTTAAAAAATTTAATGTTAAACAATTGAATGCAGTCATCTCAACTCACCCGGACGCTGACCATAATGGCGGTTTAGCAGATGTGATAGAAGCTTTTCCTGTTAAATCCGTCTTTGCTCCTCGCTTAACACATACAACCATTGCTTATCGGAACTTTCTACAATCCGTAAATGCAAAACAACTAAAAATACATGTAGCAAAAGAAGGTATATCAATACCAGTTGAAGAAAATATGCTAAGCTTCAATTCATTGGTCCTACAAAAGAATATGCACAGAGTGATCTAAACGATTGGAGTGCAGTACTACTAATGCAATATGGCGCAAATAAATTTTTATTTACAGGAGATGCGGAAACAAGAGCTGAAAAAGATATGTTGGCTGCTCATTTGATTCCTATAGTGGATGTGTTAAAAGTTAGCCATCACGGTGCTAAAGAATCAACAAATGCTAATATCTTATCACAAGCAAATCCAACATATGCTGCCATTAGCGTGGGCTTAGATAACCGTTATCATCATTCAACAGCAGAGGCACACTCAACCGCTTAAAAAAGCTCATGCTAAAATTTACAGAACAGACGAACAAGGCACAATTACATACAGAATTAATGAGAAGAATAAAGGTGTAAAGAAGGTGAAATAAGTGCAAAAAGGGGTTGTGGAACGATTTAAGGGAGAATTAGCTGTCATTGAAATAGATGGAGTAACTGTGGATTACCCTAAAAAAATAATACCAAAGGAAGTACAAGTAGGTGATTTATTGATAATCGAGAATGACACTATTTCCATAGATGCCGACGGAACTAAACATTTAAAAATAGAAATTGATAATTTGGCGGACGAATTATTTGAAGAATGATTATTAAAGTTGAATGGCTTTGGGCGTATATTCAAAAACATGATGATGGATCATACGTCCTTCCACTTTCCCAATACGACTATTCTTTCAAGAATAACAGAATATAATTGTTTTTTCAGCAAAATATATGATATCATAAAAGTACATAATGTAAGTAAATATATATCATAAGGAAAAGCGAGGGATGAGCAATCATTTCTCGCTTTTTCATTTGTTTAACTTTTTCATTTAATATTAGTAAACTATAAAATTGTAATTCTGTGGTCATCAATTAATAAAAATTAAAAATAGTTATTGCTCTTTCGTTAATTCGCTTTCTATTACCCATTTATAGTTTCTTTCTTTCGCTTCTCCTGTAGTCGGTTGATAATTAATCATGTAGACGTTTGTTTTTTTGCCCGTAATAATCCTTGCTCTTGCTCCCTTCATTCCTGGTAAATGATCCGCTTCTAACGTAATATGTTCTCCTGGTTGCAACAGTTTATCTTTCGATTTTTGTATCTCTTCTTGCACAATCCATTTGTAGCCCATTACTTCTCGAACATCTGATGTTTTTGCATAATCTACCTGGTATGCTGTTGAATCATAAGCACCCACAATAGTCCCTTTTGCTCCTTTCATCCCTTCTTTATGGGTGGCCAATACGGCTACTCGACTACCGACAGGATATGCTGGTGTCGAAGCTTTTTTTATGTTTGGAGGGACAATCCCTGAGTTGTAATCTTCCACATCAGTATTATCCGTAACGGAATGTTTAGTTTCCATATTTAAATGATCATCTGGAGCTAAATTTATATTTTTGTTAACTTTTTTTGTATCGCTATTGCCGCAAGCAGCAAGCACTAAAATTGTCAGTAAAATATACACTAGCGTAACTGGTTTCTTAATCATTTTTTCCTCCCATAATTTTGATATGGGTAGTATGTACATTCATCTATATTTTATTTCTTTCAATAAAAAACAATTTAAAAAGACGGCGAGGATTAAACAACGTTTAATCCATTTGTTTTGATACACAAACAACAAGAAGAGCTAGAGGTACTCTAGCTCTCACGAAATGGATAGTTATTTTGCCATACTACGGCAAGCTTCTGCGCATCGATAGCAGGCTTCTGCACATTCTTGACAGTGTTGATGGTCATGCTTTTTACATTTATTTCCGCATGCTTCACAAATTTCCGCACATAGTTTACAGATTAATGAAGCAAATGGACTGTTAGATTGCATTGATTTAATAGCTAGCGCACAAATGTCAGCACATTCGCGGTCCATTCGAATACACTCTACCATCATTTTTACATTTTCTTCTTTCAAACATGCATCATAACAACGATTGCACGCCTCCATACAGTCTATACAAGCTTGAATACACTCTTCATAATTCATAATAATACCTCCTGTTAATTTGCTCTCTTTTTTATTATTCCCACCTATAAATTTCATAAACACAAAATCCTCCAACCTGAATTTCGATTGGAGGGTTTTGTGTTTATTCTTTAGTTAGTTCATCTTCTGTAACCCATTTATGATTTTTCACTTCTTTGTCGCCATTTGTCGGCGTATAGTTAACCATATAAACGGTCGTATCTTTCGAGGAATCAATGATGCCTTTTGCACCCTTCATTCCTTTCATATGATCTGCTTCTAATGTCACTTCGTCACCATTTGCGAACTTTTTATTGTCCGCATCTTTGATTTCTTGCTGGATGACCCATTTATGATTTTTCACTTCTTTACCACCATCTGTTGGCTTATAAGATACTGAATAAACTGTTGTGTCATATGCCCCAACAATTGTTGCTTTGGCTCCCTCCATTCCAGGCATATGGTCGGTATGCATAATTGCTTTGGAGCCTATTTTAAAGGTTGGATTTTTAGCTTCTTGCAATCCAGTTGGTACTTCTCCTGAACTAGAGTGATCCATATTCATATGATCGGAATTCGTATTCTGTTGTTCAGTTGTCTTTGCTTGCTCTCCTTTCTTTTGGTCGCCTTGTTGATCATTGCATGCTACTAATGCAAATGCAGTTGTAATGGATAAGAATCCCATGGTCCATTTTTTATTCAATTTAAACTCCTCCTCTATCTACTTCTATTAACATGTCAAAGATATCGTAAACATATGTAGAAATTATGAAGAAATAGGTAGAGAAATCGTAAATGTAGTACCTTTGTCTAGAAGACTTTTGACAAAAACTTGTCCACCATGTGCTTCGACTAGCTTTTTCGTAATCGTCATGCCAATTCCAGAACCTTTATAATTATTTTGCCCTCTATAATTTCGTTCAAATAATTTGCTGGATGTTTCTTCGTCCATACCACATCCGTTATCTGAGATAATTATTTGAAGTTCCTCTTGTGATTTATTCATCAATTGAATTTCCAGAGTCCCTTTTACCGGAAGATGGAAAAGTGCATTCTTAATGATATTATGCAGAATTTGATTTAAGCGTAATGAATCGACAGAAGCAAAAATACTCTGGTCCAGCGCCAAATTTACTTCTATTTTTCTTTCAAGCAGTTCACTTGCAAGAGATATGACAGCACTCTCTATAATGGGAGCAACCTGATGAAGTTGCTTGTTGATTTTAAAAGTTGGACTATTAATATCATTTAATGTATCCAGCTCACCTACCAGCAAAATAAGACGATCAATTTCTTCAATACACGCTTCAAGCCTTTTCGGAGTTGCCTTCCATACGCCATCCTCAAAAGCGCTCAAATAACTCTTCACAGATGCTAAAGGATTACGAATTTCGTGGGCTAAATCTTGTGTCATTTCTTTTCGCCGAACCTCATAAACACTCAATGTTTTATCTAATGTTTTCAAGGACTGTCCTAATTGGCCAATCTGATCATCAATTGTATAGGCAATATTCAAATCTCTTTTCCCTTTGACTAACTGTAAAGCAAAATGATTCAACTCTTGAATTGGCTTAGTCAAAGTCCGAGCTATGAAAAAACTGGACACTAAAATAATGATAAACAACAAACCGATTGACCAGATAGCTGTTTCAGCAAGCGCCATGTCAAAATGATGAATAATTTCTTCCGCATCTTTAAGTTGTAACATCATTAAATGTTCATGCCCTTTATATAACAGGATTGCAGTGATTATAAGAAGCATTGTTAAAGAAAATGCAGCAATAATAAAGGCGATTCTAACTTTAAATTTCATCTTCATCCGCCATTTCGTTCATTTTATACCCAATACCAAAAACTGTTTGTATATAGTCATAGTTCAGCTTTTTACGCAGATTTTTTATATGCTGGTCAACAACACGAGGATTATTCTCTTGTACACCACCAACCATTTTGTACAGTAAATCTTCCCGGCTGTATACCCTTTTAGGATTTTCAGCAAGCAAGCATAAAATCGTTGCTTCATGCTGTGTTAGTTGTATCGTTTCCTCCTGTCTTTTAACTGTATTCAATTCTTTAAGAATAGTTAGGTCTCCAAATCTAATCACATCTTGCTGTGTTTTTAAGGGAAGGAGTCTTTCAGCCCGAATCAGTATCTCTTTTGGATGAAATGGTTTGACCACATAGTCATCTGCACCACTGTTAAAGCCGTTCACCTTATCTTCAATTGATATTTTGGCTGTCAGCATGATGACGGGTATTTGATAGTTCAATTTGGCATACCGACAGATTTCCTCCCCATCCATATCCGGTAGCATTAAATCCAAAATAATCATATCAAGCGGTATATTGTCCATCATCTCAATAGCCTTTTCCCCTGTATTTGCTACACAGGTTTGATCTCCATTTCTCTCAAAATAAGATGTTAAGACATCTGTTATTTTTTGTTCATCATCTATTATTAACACTTTCAAGCTACTCACTCTTTTTCTTAATGTCTGTTTTCAATAATTAGTCACTTTCTAATACGTATTCTACTTGTGCGGCAATTTCGATGCCTTGCAATGCTTGTGAAGCAAGGCGATCTGCTTCACCATTCATTTTACGTGATATATGTTCATACTCTGCTTCAATGCCTAGTTTTTTTAGCGCAGTATCTATACGATCTGCAAAACTTAGTAAATTTGGCTCTAGCACCGCCCATTCACCACTCATTTGATTGATTACGACTTGTGAATCTCCCAAAAAGCGTACATTCATATGATGTACATTTAAAAGCTCCAATTCGATAATACTCAAATGCAGCGCTGCATACTCTGCCTCATTGTTTGATTTATGACCAACCGCCTGTACGTTTCTTCGCAGTCGTTTTTGTTTACCATTTTGTTCAAAGTAGATAGCACAACCAAGTCCCGAAACCGCAGTCTTTAAATCATATCCGCCGTCAAAATAAACTGTAATATTGTGTGGCTCCTCTTCAATTTCTTTCAAATAGCGTTTTAACTCTTTCATTGTCCATGTACTACCATGTGGGTCTATCAACAGTAAATTTTTAATACGTCCTGTTTTCTCAATATCTTCCGCCATTTTAAGTGCTTTTCCAGCTTCCATTTGATCAGAGCGAAAGACTGTCTCCATACCACCACGTGGAATTTTGTAAGTCCATTTGATTGTAATTTTCATTGTAACCTCCGTCATTTTATCTTTTTAGCTTATTGTCACCAATATACAGATTAATTATGATATAGTAGCTCACCTAACACAAAAAGCCTCTAATAAAGAGGCTACAATAGGCTACTCGCCTAAAATTTGAGCTAATCGATTTTGCCCGTTTACTGCTGTTTCTATCACCTCGTCAAATAGTTGAGCGACAGACGGCACATGATCAATCAAACCAATTACTTGGCCAGCCCAACCAAAACCACTTTCTTGCTCGCCATCATAAATATATTTGCAATTCGCTTCACCACTAATCATATCTTTCAAATCTTCATAAGTTGCTCCGCTTTCTTCTTTTTGAAGTATTTTTTCTGTGAAAGGAGATTTAATGGTGCGGGCAGGAGCACCAAGTGACCGCTTGATTACGACAGTATCTGTTTCTTTTCCATGAATAATCGCTTGTTTATACTCTTCACTTGCATGGACGCATTCTTTAGTGGCGATAAAACGTGTACCCATTTCAATACCTTCCGCACCAAGCGAGAGGCCTGCAAGCAATCCTCTACCATCGCCAATACCACCGCTAGCAAGAACAGGAATAGATACGGATTCAACAACGCGCGGTACAAGAACTATTGTGCCAATATCTTCGCGTCCTAAATGGCCGCCACCTTCTTGACCAACTGCCATCAATATATCTGCTCCTAGTTCTTCCGCTTTCTGAGCTTGCCTTACTCCTGAAACCAAGACTAGAGTGCGAATATCTTCATTTTTAACGCGTTTTAACACTGGAGCTGGATTACCACCTGTAATAGAAATAGCAGGTACTTTCTCTTCAATTGCGGTTTCTAAAAGCTCTTCATATGCATTTTGATGTTTTGAAATAGCGAAGTTGACGCCAAAAGGACGATCTGTTAATGTGCGCACTTTTCGGATTTCATCTCGAAGCTTTTCCTTAGATCCCAAAGTAGCGGCTGTAATCTGTCCTAGCCCGCCAGCATTTGAAACCGCAGCGCATAAATCAGCGTAAGCCAAATAAGCAAGACCACCTTGGACAATGGGATACTTAATTCCAAGAATCTCTGTAACACGTGTTTTCAATTTGGACACCCCCATGTATTGTATATACCTTTCTTTCTATTAGTATAAGGGAATGCAAAGAATTTTCATATTATTGGAACTAAAACAGAATGAAATGCGGGTCTGCATTTGATAAAGTAATATAAAGAATTAATTTCCATATATGAATGTTTTAAAAATAAATTAGCGAAAGGATTTAACAAGATGTATTACCCATCAAAAAAAGATTTATGGCAATACCCTTTATATTGGGGTACAATCATTGCTTGTTTCGCACCTATTGTTGCAGTAAGAGATTATGTAGTCCTTGTTTTTACTGTTCCGTTAGCAATTTTGCTCATATGGGGCTGGTTTTGTACAGGATATAAAGTTAATCAAAGCTACCTGATTATTCGAAGTGGCCCCTTCAAAAAGAAAGTTCCTATCAAAGAGATTAAATCAATTGCTAAAACCAAAAATTTGCTTGCTGCCCCTGCCCTTTCAATAGATCGATTGGAGATCATTTTTGACGCAGACAATAAAATGGCACTTGTATCTCCAAAGGAGCAGCTGCAATTTTTAGCTACTTTAAAAAGTATTAACCCTAAAATTGAATTAGACTCCAAGCTAGATCAGTAAATCATCTATTAATCAAAATAAGGAACAGCTTTACTAGCTGTTCCCACTCTCTTATCCCCAAATCTCTTTTGATATATCAACAATAAACTTTAATTTTGCCCATTGTTCTTCTTCCGTTAGAATATTACCATGATGAGTTGAAGCGAATCCACACTGTGGGCTGATACATAGCTGCTCGAGTGGTACAAATTGTGTTGCCTCTTCTACACGAGCTTTGATGTTTTCCTTGTCTTCCAACTCGCCGAATTTTGAAGTAAATACTCCCAGAACTACCTGCGGCCCGCCCTTTGGAATATAGGATAGTGGTGTGAAGTCGCCAGACCGATTGTCATCATATTCTAAGAAAAATCCGTCCACTATTTCATTTGCGAACAAAGTTGGAGCAATTTTAGCATAACTTCCTTCAAAAGCCCATTTTGAACGATAATTCCCGCGGCATAAATGTGTAGTTACTATTAAATCTTCCGGTTTGCCTTCTAACACTCCATTTGCTACCCGAAGCGCAAGGTTAATCAATTCTTCACGTGAATATCCACTGTCGTTAAATGGGATATTCTCAGCATTCAGTCCCGCAATATAGACATCATCCAACTGCAAATAACGACAACCTGCTTCATAGAAGGCCTGGATTGCATCCCGGTAAGTTTGGATAATATCACTCGCATATTCCTCGATATCTGGATAGATGTCAAGGTTTCTTATGCCAGCATTGAATAATTGGTTTGGGCTAGGTATCGTTTGTTTTGGAATTGCCCGATCTCCTACAATTTCTTTGAACTCTAGAAAATCTTGAATATGCGGATGATTTGAGTTGAAAGAAATCTTTCCGTTATTACGAACATCATATTTTTCTGTTTCTTCTCCTTTAAATTTGAAGCCGTGTTCTGGGATATATCCTTCAACACCGTTTAAATGTTCAAGAAAATCTGTATGCCAAAATCTACGTCGAAACTCACCATCAGTTACTGCTTGTAAACCAACATCAATCTGTTTATCCACCGCTTTTTTGATCTCTTCCGTCTCAATCTGATGTAATTGTTCTGCGGATATGTTACCTTCTTGATAGTCCTTACGTGCTTGGTGAATGCTTTCTGGTCTTAATAAACTACCTACATGATCAGCTCTAAATGGTGCTTTTACTAACGTCTTTGTCATCAAAATCTCTCCCTTAGTTTCATTTAGTTAATTGACTAATTGACTCCAACTCTTCTATCCTCTAAATAGAAAAAACCCTCTTCTCAATGAATAAGAAGAGGGTTGAAATACCATACGAAAAAAACGCTCCTCTTATCTGCTAGCTTTACGCTACTGGAATTGGCACAGTACTTTAATAGTCCGCTGCCGAGGCTTCAAAGGGCCAGTCCCTCCACCTCTCTGGATAAGAAAATCAACATATTAAGTTTGTATAAATATATAATAACGCAATAAACAGAATTGTCAATGTTTTTTAAAAATTTTTAAATTTGATTTTAAATCAACTATATATTCTCCTCATCTTGCACCTCAACCAAATAAATACCTTTTGAAAAACGTCCACTTTTTTCAGCTTTAGCTAAACGTGATTCTTCCAATTCTTTCAATGAAATATTATAAACTTCTAATGCTGTATGTATAAGTTCCAAAAGGTCTGCCAATTCTTCCTTCATCTCTTCCTTATTTTTTGCTTCTTGTACTTCATAGGCTTCCTCTATGAATTTTTGCTTCATTTTCTGTAGTAACTCTTGTTCACTCAATTGTTCAACTATACATTTTTTCCCTTTTCCTTCGATGATTTGCGGGATAAAATCTCGGACTAATTTATTGTAAATTGGCAATTTGTACTCACCTACCTCTGAGTATTTTAGTATAAATAGAGTTTTTAGTACTGTTTCCTTTTTCTCTATTTTACACTATTTTATAAGAAAAACTAGAATTTAGAAGTAATACATTTTATCCTTTATAGGAAACCATCAGCTGATCACCACTATTACCGATTACACACAAAAATTGCCGAATTCTGTTTAAAAAATGGTTTAACTTTTTGAATTGAGGCTATATGTAAAGTAAGAAAGGATGATGAAAATGAAAGAAAATGACAAAGCCGAAAATTTAAAAGAAGGACCATTGGATACACCAGATGAAGTAAAGTCTGATAAAGAAAGTATCTACGACAAAGACCCTGAAATGCAAACGGTTGATCCCATCCCAATGGAGGAGTTAAATCAACAAGTTGAAGATGAAAAACACAACCATCATACAAAGGATACCTCTTCAAGTGAAGAGCGCTATCCTGGCTAGGCTAGTGCTTCTCTATTACTCACATACATCCGTGCAAGACATGTATAAGAGACTTTCATGAGAGTGAAAGTCTCTTTTCTCAAGGGGCGGAATACGAACAAATACATACGGCAACTAGAAGAATCCATACCCTTTCACTGCTTATTTATAAGCATTTCACAAAAATTTTGCAGTTGAATACCTTAGAATGATGATTCTATTGTGAAAGATTGGTTACCATTTGGTTCAGCAAATTAAAAAGAAAACGGAGGGGTTTCCTATTAACAGAAAGAATTTGTGGCTGCTAAGCCTATTGGCTATTCTTACCTTTGCCTTAGCGGCATGTGGAAGCAGCAAAAAAACAAACAAATCTGGAAGCGAAGCGAGTGATATTGCGTTTAAAGTTAATTCTGGAGAATATGTAACAATTACCAAGTATGATGAAACCGATGAAAAAACATATCTCAAATTAAATGTGACAGTCCAAAATAAATCTAAAAATGAAATCCCAGTAAATTCTTCAAACTTTAGTTTATATGGTAGCAAAGATGATGAAAAAATTGACTCTGTCTATGTAAATCCACCGGATGAAGAATCTTTTAAAGAACTATCAGGAAGTATCTCTCCTGAGAAAAAAGCGAGTGGTGACCTCTTTTACCCTGTCAATAAAGAAGAAAAGTATGAGCTTCATTATCAACCGCGCATTTATGATGACAAAGGTGAGAAACATAAAGAGTTAGTAGTATCAGTGGATCCGTCGAAGTATAAAAATGATTCAGAGAATGCCAAGAAAGCTGTAGCAGCTTATGTTGATCAAGTTTTCTTAAGCAATGACAATCCAGATTTTAAATCCTTACTCACAAATGATGTCTTAGCAGACAGCCAAAAGTTTGATGAAGAACTTGCCAATCAATTGAAGGAAGGCTTTGGTGAGTTTACACCATCCATGCGTTTAGAAAAAATGTTTATTGAAAAATACCGAAACGCTTTAAATAAAAAAATTGAGCCTACTTATAAAATTGCTTATGGTGATTCAAAACAGGCTAAAGTAAATGTTAGCTTTAAAAATTTCGACACATCAGATCTTTATAAACAATCTCGAAAAGTAAGCGAACAATTTGCTAAGAAAAACCAAAATAAATATAGCTATAAAGAATATAAAAAAGCACAAGAAGATGCTTTAAATTACACATTTAGCCGTATTGATCAAATTATGAACAATACGAGTTTGAAAGATGATAGTCGTGAATATGCACTCATTTTAAAAGAAACAGATGGTAAATGGACAATTCAAAAGACAGACCAAGATATGAATAGCGAATACGATGATTTGCTTAAAGCATTCGTATTACAGACTTATTAAATAAAAAAAACCGCTTGAATGGTAAGATTCAAGCGGTTTTTATTTTGGTTAAATAAATATTCTTCTTTACGCAGAAGACTATTACTGATTTTTTTTATTGTTATCACCCATATTTTCTAGAAAAAGTTCTAATCCTTAACGGATAACACTAGATATAAGTAACTACACATTTTCTTCGACATCAAGACGCAACCAACCGACAGCTTATCATGGTCTCCGTTGTTGAAACAACATACTTAATCGTCTTTACTTATTGAGAATAATGAGCGACAGCTTGGAGGTGGCTTTGTCGCTCTCTCGTCTGGTAGTCAAAATGATATGGCCTTAGCTTTTTTAAGATGTTAATTATTTTTTTCAATTACTCCGCAAGCAATTCGTGCGCCTGAATTACCGCTCGGATCAGTTTTATAGTCATCTGCTTTTTCGTGAATAACAAACGCACTTCCATCCTTGTCAAACAATGTATTATGCGCTCCCTCTTTTAAGGTGAAGGCCTTGGTCGCAAAACCTACATCTACTGTTCCATCCTCTTCCACTTGTATATTTGGAAGATCGCCTAAATGATAACCTTTTGCGTTGTAGTATCCGTGAACTTTGTGAGTTGGATTAAAATGACTTCCTGCAGATTCGAATGTTGGTTTCTCACATATCCCTTTTTCATGAATATGGATCCCATGGTCTCCTGGTGGTAAACCCTGTAACTTCAAATCGATTTGTACGCCCTTTTCATTTTCTGTCAAATTCGCTTTCCCTAACTCTTTACCTTCTGTATTAATAAACTTAGCCGTTGCGTGAATGGTTGTATTTTTTTCTCCACTTACTGGTTTTAAGTTGTCTACTTTTTGTTTGTTTGTCGAACACCCGGTTAGAATGAGAAGCACGACTAACATAGGCCAAGTATTTTTTAATAATTTCATTTAAAACACTCCTTTCTCTCAGAGTGGCCAGCTAAGCCTTTTTTTATTCGATATGTTTGTGATTCTTTTTATTCACTTTTTGAAATTTCTAACAATTTAAAACTTTATTAAGTTATAATAGAGAATAAGAACGATAGAAAGGAGAAATTGTATGAAAATCACTACCTTTATAGGAAGTTCTCGCGCTAATGGTAATACAGAAATTCTCACTGATATCGTAACAAAAAATGTAACTCACAGACGCATCTATTTAAAAGATATTATGATTAAACCTATCCATGATTTGAGACATGATATGAAAGGTTTTAGACCAGTTGCTGACGATTATGATCAAATCATTGAAGCCATCCTAGAAAGTGATGTATTGATTTTCTCTACACCTGTTTATTGGTATAGCATGACTGGATTAATGAAAAACATGATTGACCGCCTCAGCCAAGCCATCCGTGACGAGCGTTATCCAGATTTGAAGGAACACTTAAAGACTGTTAACGCAATTGTAGTAACAGTGGGTGGCGACATTCCACGCATTAAAGCATTGCCGCTAATCCAGCAATTTAAATACACATTTGATTTTCTCTCCATTAACTTTTCTACTTACATTATCGGTCAAGGCAGAAGACCAGGTGACGTTGTGAAAGACGAACAAGCAGTTGCAGAAGCTTTGTTGTTAAATGAAAAGCTAAAATTGGAATCAAAATCGAACGCACATTAATAAAGAGGGATTGGCATAAGCCAATCCCTCTTTTAAAAACCGAAGTTTTTATTCTTGTAAAGACTGTACCTTAAGTTGATCTCCCTTACGTCTTCTCATGGGGTCCATTCGCCTTTCCACAACACTTAGCAAAACATCAACTATTATTGCCATAAATGCGGTAGGAATAGCTCCTGCTAAAATGATGGCTGTTCCGTCGGTCGCATTTGTACCGCGAATGATAATATCGCCAAGACCACCTGCTCCAATAAATGCCCCTATAGCTGTAATCCCGATGGCAATTACTAAAGCAATACGAATTCCCGCAATAATTACCTTCAAGGATAGAGGTAATTCAATCATATAAAGCACTTGCAAACGCGTCATACCCATGCCTTTACCGGAATCAATTAAGTTATTATCTATTGTTGTGATGCCAGTATATGTGTTTTTAATAATCGGTAACAAAGAATATAGAAATACGGCAACAATAACCGTTGTTTTTCCCAGCCCCATACCGAGCATAAGAATAGCGAGCAAAGCTAGGGCTGGGATAGTCTGGATTATGTTTGCTAATGTAATCAAAGGACTTGCGAGCTTTTTATATTTTGCTATTAGTATCCCAATCGGAATACCAAACAACGCCGCTAGCAGTACACCGTAAACAGATATTAAAAAGTGGGTCGTAAACTGGGTTAACACATACATACCGTTTTCTTGGAAGTAGTACATAAATTGCTCAAATGTATTCAACTTTGTCATATCCTTCATTGCCCATCTCCCCCTTTCTCATCGAAATAATTATGCTCTTCTAAGAATTTTTCGGCGACAACTGCTGGCTCGATTAAATTATTATCAGCTTCATAATTTAACTTTTGCATTTGTTTAGTCGAAATCTTTCCTATTAATTTTTCAATGGATTTTCTTACTTTTGGTTTTTTTTCTAGTAGCTCATTTGTTGCAAAAGGACTGGCATCATATGGAGGAAAAAAGTGTAAATCATCCTCTAAAATAACTAAATCATAACTTGCTATACGGCCATCTGTTGTGTAGCCCAGCACAACGTCCATTTTTCCGGCTGAAACGGCATCATAGACAAGGCCGATTTGCATAGGGAAAACATCTTTAAAATCAAAACCGTATTCTTTTACAAAAGCCTTATAACCGTCCCCTGGCCTGTTCATCCAAGAGGTATCAACCCCAGCTTGGAGCTTGCTAGCAACCTTCTTTAAATCGCTTACCTTTTTCAAATGATATTGCTTTGCTGTTTTACGAGTCACCATAAATGCATACGTATTGGCAAATCCATACGAATCAAAGAACGTTTGATTATATTTTTTATCAAACCTATCTTGTACAAACGTTAATGCTTTTTGAGGATTCTTAAGCGGTTCTGCTTGAAGTACCCCCGTCAAATCCGTCCCTGTATATCTAACGGCAGAAATGTTGGCATCCCCATTTTGCATGGCTTGATGCGCTACAACACTTGATCCTAAATTATTAATAAGCTCTACTTTTTCATTCGTATCATGCTCGATTAATTGCTTCAACATATTACCCATAATTTGACTTTCGGTTGTTACCATAGAAGCTACTTTGATCTCATCCACATCTTGGTTTGACTTATTACATGCAGTAATTGTGAACACAAGCAAGATAGCTACAATTCCTTTTAACCATTGTTTCATATTCATTTCCTCCTATCTTACAATCCTTAATCCCTTAGGCGTAGCCCATTTTTCAACTTTCGATAAAATAAAGTCACTAATGAGCGCAAGCAATGTAACAAGCACTGCACCGCCTATGATGAAATCAGGCTGATAGAGGTTTAGCCCATTGAAGATAAAGTCGCCGAGACCCCCAGCACCAATATAAGAAGCAAGCGTAGCCCATGAAATCACATACACAGCTGATAAACGAATACCTGCCATAATAACAGGGATGGCAATGGGCAATTCTACTAAGCGGATGGTCTGAATTGTAGTCATTCCCATACTAATGCCTGCAGCAACTAAATCTTTATTGACTGAGCGCATACCTATGTATGTGTTATTTAGGATGGGAAGCAGAGTATAAATAAAGAGGGCGATAATTGCGGGTACCTTACCAACGCCAATAAATGGAATCATCATAGCTAAAATAGCTAATGAGGGTAGCGTTTGAAGAATACTAGTAATGCCAAGTACTACTTTGGCCACTTTTTCAGTTTTAGACAGGATTATACCAAGAGGGACCGCCACAATAATGCCTAGCAACAGAGCAATAATTGAAATATAGAAATGCTCAAAAGTCTTTTGAATAATCGCGCCACTATTTTCCGTTAAAAAATCAATCATAATATCCAGTCCTTTCTACTGTTAACTATTGTTCTGTATTCTCTTCTCCCCAAATAGTGTCGTACACCATATCTACTATATTGGCGCGTGTTATCAAACCAATTAATCGTTTCTCTTCATCAATCACTGTAATATTCTTTAAATTTCGGATTAGAATACGACGCACTGAATCTTGCAGCTTTGTTCCTGTTTTTACAAACTCTACTTCCCGGTTCATTGTGTCAGCAATACTTTGGGTCGTATGTCTAGCTGATGTGATCATCTCTACATTCAAATAGCCTAATAAACGTCCATGACCATCTGTTACGAACAGTGTATCAACCCTTTTTGATACCATTAATTTAATGGCTTCATCTAAACTCTTTTCAAGAGTAATAGAGACAGGCTTAATCATCACATCATCTACTATTTTTGCGCTTGGTTTCTCCTGGATAAGCCTGTGCGAACCAATGAACTCTTTAACAAAATCATTTGCTGGGTGTGTAAGAATTTCATCCGGTGTGTCAAATTGAACCATCTCACCATTGTGCATAATGCAAATTCGGTCAGCAAGTTTAATGGCTTCATCCATATCATGCGTGACAAAGATGACAGTCTTACCTAAACGTTGCTGTAAATCTTTCATCAAATCCTGCAGTGTATCCCGTGTTATAGGGTCAAGCGCTCCAAAGGGCTCATCCATTAAGATGATATCTTGATTTGCAGCAAGTGCCCGTAGCACGCCAATACGTTGCTGTTGTCCCCCTGAGAGCTGTACAGGATATAAATCTAAATAATTCTCCGGCAAATTGACAAGGCCGATTAATTTCTCTGCTGTTTCATCTTTTTTATCTTTCGACCACTTTAGTAGTTTTGGAACTAGTGTTATATTCTCGCGAATGGTCATATGTGGCATTAGACCGATTTGCTGTATGACATAGCCAATGCTTCTTCTCAAAGTGACAGGATTCATTTTTGATAAATCTTTTCCGTTTAATGTAATCGTTCCACTAGAAGGTTCGATCATTCGATTAATCATGCGAAGAGCTGTCGTTTTCCCACTGCCGCTTGTGCCAATAAACGCAATAAATTCCCCTTCTTTTATTTCAAGATTTAAATCATTTACTGCTTTTTTTCCTCCCCGATATTTCTTTGTTAAATGCTCAATCTTCAACATCTAAATCCCCTCTGCTTTCTATCTATTTAACTTCTATACCCTATACCCATAAAACTATTCTAACAAAACAAAATATTTTTACAAATTAACGGCATATAAGTAAGCAACCAAGCGATTAATTATTAACTTAAAATTCAATTTTTATCAATGTTGATATTTTCTATAGCTAATTCCTAAGTCTTATACTCAATAGGATTTTTATCTTTTAGAAAGTATTTAAAGATAATAATTAAATGATAATAGAATTTAAAGCGATGCTTGAAAATATTTACACACAATAAAAGCGCACTCCATTTAGGAATACGCTTGTAATAGATGTATTGAAAAGAAAAAGAAACCTATGTTTATTTCCTTCATTATACCATTTTTAATAATGCATCCTTGCCAATCATCCCTTTTGTAATTCCTAATGCCTCTGCTTCAAAGGTAACTGATTCAAGCGGTGCGTTTAATAGCTGATCAATAGTTTTCACACCTACCGCCCTGCCAGCAACAATTTTCCTGTCCGCCAGCTTTTGATTTAATAAACCTACATCCAATGCTCCACACATGATATAGCCTTTATCATTTGATACTGTCAGCAAAGTAGTTTTAGGCAAAAAAACAGAAACAGCAATAAAAGAATGGCCCTCAATAATATACGTTTCAGTTGAAACCATCATATTCCCTCCTCATTCTATACATATGGGAATGACCACCAAGGGGTGCGTTCAATTTTTGAAACAAAAAAAGCACCCTCTAAGAGGATGCTTTTATAAATATTAAAGTTTTACAACGTTAGTTGCTTGTGGTCCGCGGTTGCCTTCTTCTACTTCGAATTCAACTTTTTGGCCTTCGTCAAGAGTTTTGAAGCCTTCGCCTTGGATTGCAGAGAAGTGTACGAATACATCGTTGCCGCCTTCTACTTCGATGAATCCAAAACCTTTTTCAGAGTTAAACCATTTTACTGTACCTTGTGTCATGTGTAATGACCTCCTAAAAAATATATTAATAATTAATACATATCCCCTGCAAAAAAATTCACCTAGCAAAGAAGTATCGAGTTAACACGATCACTTTTTTTACTAGGTGAATGTATTGTTTACGATGAGCCGATTTAATTATTGTCTTTATTATACATCATGCTTTACCAGTTGTCCAATAATTCTTTTGTCTAATATGTTTTAGGGATATATGTTTGGGCTATTTACAAAGGTAGATTGACATGGGAGGCATATGTATGCAAAAAAGAGATGATGATTATGAAAGAAGTATTTTAGCAGATAAAAAAATCAATAGTAGCATAAATAAAAAAACTAAAAAGAAACAGGAAAGAAATACAATTAAGCAAGAACTTTATTTGCGTGAAAAAGTAAACTTTGACTCAGAACAAATCCCTGAACGTGTTCTTTATGCCAACGGAATTGGAGCATACGGTCAGTTCGAATTATATGAGTCCCTAGAGGAATATACAAAAGCGAGTTTCCTTACAAATCCATCTAATATAACACCTGTATTCGTTCGTTTTTCTTCCATGCAGAGTTCACGAGGAACTAATGATACTCAAAGAGATGTCAAAGGCTTTGCAACAAAGTTTTATACGGAAGAAGGCAATTTTGATTTAGTCGGAAATAATGTACCTATTTTCTATATACACAATACAAGGAAATTCCACGAACTTGTACGTGCCGTAAAGCCGGATCTCAATCAAGAATTTGTAAATGGTACAAACCCACATGATCAATTTTGGACCTTCGCCGCTAAAAATCCCGAAACTGCACATATGGTCATGTGGCAGATGAGCGATCGCACAATTCCCCGCTCTTATCGTATGATGGAGGGATTTGGCGTTCATACATTCCGCTTGGTAAATAGGAAAGGAAAGACTCAATTTGTGAAATTTCACTGGAAACCTTCACTTGGCGTCCATTCATTGGTCTGGGATGAAGCACAAAAAATTGGTGGCAAAAATCCCAATTTTCTTAGCCAAGATTTATTGGAAGCAATCAAAAAAGGTGATTATCCAGAATGGGAATTAGGTTTGCAATTGATTCCGGAAGAAGATCAATTTTCTTATGATTTTGATATTCTTGATCCCACTAAACTTTGGCCTGAAGAAGACGTGCCTGTTAAAATTATTGGAAAAATGACGTTAAACCGGAATGTCGACAACGGCTTTCTAGAGACTGAACATGCCGCCTTTCATCCAGGGCACCTAGTCCCAGGTATCGAAATCTCTGAAGATCCGCTCTTACAAGGCAGGATACTCTCCTATACTGATGCACAGGTAGAACGGCTAAGGGGGCCTAAATTTCTTCAAATACCCATTAACCAGCCGATATGTCCTTTCCAAAACAAAAACAACAAAAATAATGACTTTCTTATCCCAGAGGCTACCAATGAGCAAAATGCTCCCACACCCAAAAATCAAGGCTTTTTTGAAGAAAGTCAAGAAAACATGGGTGGTAACAAGCGTGGAGAGCAAACAGAAAGTTTTCAGGATCACTACTCACAAGCAAAGCAGTTTTTGAATAGTTTAATGCCTTATGAACAACAACACCTATTAGAAGCTTTTACTTATGAAATCGGCAAATGTAAATCTCAGGAAGTCAAAAATAATGCGGTGGATTTTATTAATCATATCGATCATTATTTAGCTAAAAAAGTAGCTGATAATGTAGGGGCTAAGATTCCTATCAAAAACCTAGAAGTAAAATCAACCAAGTTGTCTCCTGCCCTAACAATGGCAGATACAGTATGCAAACCTGATACTAGAAGTGTCGCCATTATTTTAAATGGTACTCCTAATACGCAGCAATTAACAGAATGGGTCCAACAACTTGTAGAACATAAAATTAATTACAGTATTATTGATAAAAAAGCACATCGTATAAATGAGGTGCTAAAGGCGTCTGAAACTTATAGCACCGTTGATTCAGCACAATACGATTCATCAATATTAATAAGTCCAAATCCAACTATTCCATCTAAAGTGCTTGAACTTGTCGAAATGACTTATGTACACCACAAGCCGCTTGCATTAGCCGTTTTAAGTCCAGAATCACTATTATATACGCGTATAAAGATGGAAGAACAAGGCGTATATGATTTAACATTCACGGAATTTGAACAGTTTATTGAAGGTATAGCACAAGCCCGATTTTGGGAAAGAATAATTGACTAAGCAAAGTAAATATAAAGGCAAAACATGAAGTATGGTTTGCCTTTTCTTTGGGTATTCTTGTAGAAAATTAGCGTATTATGCGAAGTAGATTAATCACAACCTCACTGCTTCTGTATATACTATCATATACCTATTGAAAAGAGCGTGATTAAATGGATCTGTTTCAAGCCGACCCTTTTCAAAATCTTCAAGAAAAGAATATGGATTTTGAAGACGTATTTCGTGAAATTGCATACTTTATGAATCGTAACCCCTTAGGAAACTATAGATTAATTGTCGGGACAGATTCTCAAGTTCATAAAGTAGATACCATTTTCATTACTGGAATCGTGGTGGTGGATGAAGGTAAACGAGTCTGGGCATGCATGAGGCGTGTACTTGTGCCTCGTAAAATGGTACATCTGCATGAACGCATATCTTTAGAACTCTCTTTTACAGAAGAAATCGTGTCCCTTTTTACAGAGGAAAGAAAGAAGCAGCTGATCGAGATTATTTTACCGAATATTTATAATGGTGCTACCTTTACAATGGAGGGCCATATCGATATCGGTTCAGGCCAACGCAACAAAACCCGTGAATTTGTACATGAAATGGTAAATCGAATCGAATCAATTGGAGTAGAACCCAAAATAAAACCAGATGCTTTTGTTGCTTCTTGTTATGCTAATCGCTATACGAAATAAATTATTAGAAAAATGAGAAAAAATTTCCCGAGAAATACTTCTTTAAACAAAATAAGAGAAGCAATCATATCATTGATTGCCTCTCTTATTTTTATGCTTTCAAGAAATTCGGATCTAAATAAGCAGGGTTTGGATATTTATAATACCCCTCGCCGGACCCTTTTCCTAGTTTCCCTTGATCAATAAATTCTTTCTTCAACCGGTCGGCAATTGGTTGAAGTTCTGGGTGTGCTTTTGCTGATGTGGATACAATATTATAAGCCGTTTCAATACCAACAACATCTAAGATTGCAAACGGTCCCATAGGAGCTCCTGTAGCAAGCATCCATGTTTTATCGATTGTCTCAGGATCCGCTACACCTTTTGCCCATAAGCCTTGGGCTGCATTTAATAATGGAACTAAAAGCGAATTTAAAATATAGCCAGGCTGTTCTTTCAGAATACGAAGTGGCACCATGCCGATTTCTCCGGCAAATTCGACTAGTTGATCTACATACTGTTCGTCTGTTCCACTATGTCCCATAACTTCTGCTGTATTGTTCTTCCATACTTCATTTGCAAAATGTAGTGCTAGAAACTTCTCTGGTCTTCCAGTATATTCAGCAAATTGACTTGGAAGCAAAGTGGAAGAGTTCGTGGCAAAGATTGTTTTTTGCGGAGCTACAGATGCCAATTCTTGATAGAAGCTGATTTTAATTTCAGTCAACTCAGGAATTGCTTCAATAAGTAAATCTGCATCCTTTACTGCTTCCTGTAGGCTTGTACTATATGTTATTCGACTTAATGCAGCTTTTGCATTTTCTTCATCTTTAAAATAATCTGCATACACATCTTGCAATTTTAACAAACGTTCTTTCGCTTTAACAATCGCAGCTTCATTAATATCATAGACACTTACTTGAAAACCATGAAAAGCAGATTGAAAGGCAATCTGGCTACCTAATACACCACTGCCTGCAACTGTAATGTGTTGAAATTCCATTTGTACCACTCCTTCAATTTGTATATAGAACTTTTTGATTATCCGTTCATACATCTTCAATTTACCATACCTCATTAAATTTTGTCGATATTTGCAGATTGGTGCTGCTACTTGTATATAGGAAAAGGCTCGGTTTATTTGAAGAAAAAAAGAACAAACATGCATGGTTTCGCAGGTTTGTTCTATCTATTAGTGCAAATGCATTATTTCAAAACTGAAATAAAGACATGCAATGAGTAAGCAAAGCGCTACTGCTCCTTCTATTTTGCTCCCTGTTCGTGTTGTTAAAGGAAAACGAACTTTCACTTTTATTGGGAAAAATAGCTGGATCCCCTGCTTTGTACACATATCAAGCACAAAATGGCTCGCCATGCCGATTAGAAGGCCCATTTTAATTGCATCATTGGTTACGTATGTATGTAATATCCAAGCCACAATCAATAAAAATAGTAAACTGTGTGTAAATGAACGGTGCCCAAATAATCCATTTATCAATTTGGACAATGCGGGAAATGTACGGCCAATCATACTTCCTCCATGGCAAATATCAGGAATTAATGCGCCGATTGCGCCAGCCGTTCCCAAAAGTAATGGTGAATCTACACTTGTTTGACCAAAAGCAAGACATGCTGCAATACCGCCAATGATGTGTGTCTTTCCTGTCATGCTTCATCCTCTTTCTTTTTTAAATAGAAATCAACTTTGTATCCACTAGCAATTCTGTAAGCCGAGCTAAGGGCAATCCCACTACATTTAAATAATCTCCTTTTATTCCTTCAACCAAAAACACGCCATCTGTCTGAATACCGTAACCTCCAGCCTTATCAAAACAATCTCCTGTTGCTACATAGGCCTCAATAAGGGTATCGGGCACTTGTTTAAAATATACCTCTGTCTTTTCTACAAAGGCTGTTTTATTTCCAACATCATCTATAATAGCAACCGCTGTCATCACTTCATGCACATTTCCGCGGAGCTGTTTGAGATGCTTGATGGCCTCATTTGCATCTTTTGGCTTATGTAGCAATTCTTGTCCTTTTACTACGATAGTATCCGCTCCAATCACTACATGCCCTGGGTTTCTCTTCGCTACATCAGTTGCTTTAAGTAGCGCCACTTTCTTCACATATTCATCTGGGTTATCATCTTTTATACTCGTTTCCTCTACAGTTGCCACTAAAATCTTAAATGGTACATTCAAACGTTCGAAAAGTTCCTTTCGCCTCGGGGAAGCTGAAGCCAAAATGAATGATTTTTCTGTCGTAAAGTTCATAATATCACTCCTTGTCCTATCATACCTAAAATGAAAGCAAAAGAAAATTCTTTTTAAAGTAGCTCATACTCCAAATTTCATATTAGGCATAGCTATAATTGTATGAAAAATGCCCATCCAAACAGGTGGATGAGCATTATCATACTTATTAAATAAATGTAGTAATATCATCAATGTCTAATCGAGATGATCCGTAAGCAGGTGCAGACCCTTTCCCAATTGAGATTAATAGCATAGGTTTTACATTCTCTTCAAGATTGAAGTATTCTGCAAACTTCACTTTATCAAAACCGCCCATTGGCACTGTATCATAACCATGCTCTTTTGCTAATAGCATGATTTGCATAGAAATTAGGCCAGCATCAAATGTAGCAATATTTGTTAAGATTTCTTCTGGCAATTGAGGGTAAAGGTTTTGCGCATTTTGGATTAATAGTGATGCACGTTCATGCTCCATATGCCCTTCTGCTACGTTTTTCATGTAAATTTCTTCTGTTTTTTTATACATTTTAATATCGCCTAAAACAGCGATTACCGCAGATGCAGTTTCAATTTGTTCTTGGTTATTAGCAATTTTGCGCAAGTCTTTCTTTTTCGCTTCATCTTGAATGACTAAAAAACGCCATGGTTGAAGATTACTAGAAGAAGGTGCTGAAGTAGCTTCCAATAAAATTGATCTTAACTCATCTGCTGAAATTTTAAAATCAGGGTCGTACTTACGTACAGATTTACGTTCTTGCATTACTTTATATACTGAATTTGTCATTATAGTATCCTCCAAAACTTACTTTAAGTTAGTTATTGTATTCGAAAATATATTACTTTAAGTAAGTTAATTTGTCAATATTTCGTGCCTGTATGCTACAATTAGTTTATAGGGAGGGATTTGATTTGGACTGTTGCCATGAAACAATTGAATTTTTAGGAAAACGCTGGATGGTGCGGATTATTCACGTTTTATTAGATGGCCCGAAAAGATATCATGAAATCTATTCTGCCATCCCTGGTATATCGGACAAACTATTATCACAGCGCCTCCAAGAATTAATAGATGCCCATTTAGTCGAGAAAGATTATATTGAAGCATCGCTAAAAAAGGTTTCGTATACGCTAACAAACAAAGGATATGCTTTTCAAAAAGTCATTTGTGCCTTCAATGATTGGCAAAAGCTTTAAAAAATAAAGGAAAACTCCACTTAGTGTGGAGTTTTCTTTATTTTCTATAACAAGTCATTTGAATATTATTAATCCTGCACATTACTAAGTTTTTCATTTAGTTTTGTATAGACTTGTTTCATATATCGTTCAGAGCTTCTTTCAATTGCTTCATCTAAATTCATCCATTCAATCGCACTATTTTCATCAGGCGCTATAGTTGTACCTTCGCCTTCATCTGCTTCTATTAAAAAGGTAACATTCAAATGCACATGTGTACCAACATACTTCCCTTTCTTCATATGTCCTCCCACACCTAAAATTTCAATTGAATAATAATCCGACATTAAAGGCTTAATATTTTTTAGCCCTGTTTCTTCCTCTGTTTCTTTTAAGGCAACATGTAAAAGGTCTGCATTTCCATCTGCATGTCCACCCATCCACGCCCACGATTGATATTGATTATGGAAAGCCATTAATACCTTTGTTCGCTCTTTATTCACAATCCAAGCTGATGCAGTAAAATGTGCAAATTCATTTTCTCTTGTCAAAACATCTGAAAATTGATCTATATAGCGAAGCATAAGCTCTTTATCTTTTTTTTCTTGCTCATTGTATGGGCAATATGCCATCAATTCATTACGAATAGTCATATGTATATCTCCTTTTGTATTTTCTTTTATATTCTATCGAAGTTAGAAGTTGCGGTCAAAATAGTCTTAGAACATCTCAGCCTCAAGACCTAGAGTAAAATCAATACTCCGGCCGTTTGGACAAAACGAAATTCAGCGTAACATAAAGGTACAAACGAAGGAGGAAAAAACAATGAAAAAAATTGGTTTATTCGTCATTGGCAGTATCGCAGCCATTACAATTCTCTGTTCATTAGGTCCATTAACAGGATTGGCTATCTCGGCCGCTATTCTTTTTACGGGGGTGCATTTCTATTTACAAAGCAGTTCCACTTTTTCAAAAATTATTTGGGCACTTGTTGCCATCTCAGGTTTATTAACAGCTGCAGCTAATATTCCTGGATTCATCGGAATCGCAGCACTAGCTGTTATTTGGGTGGTTTATCGTAAGTGGAAACATTCTGAAAACGAAACTTTCACTGCATCAGATGATCCATTTACAAACTTTGAAAAACAATGGAATGAAATCACAAAATAAGAGGAGGAAAAAATATGGCTAACTTATGGCAACGCCTAAAATATACAGTTGAAGCAGATTTAAATGAAATGTTTGATAAAAAAGAGGATAAAAATCCAATTAAGATGTTAAATCAGTATATCCGTGAAGCAGAAAAGCAAACAGAGGAAACAGGCAAATTATTAGAGCGACAAGGTACATTGCAACAAAAACTCGAAAAAGAATTAGCAGATACAAATGAAATGAAAAATAAACGAAGCATGCAACTGGATTTGGCTAATAAAAGCGGTGAACAAGACTTAATCGCATTTGCCCAACAAGAATTTGATGCGTATTCACAACGTAGCATCGTTCTTCAGGACAGTATCGATAAATCTACCGAAGAACTCATTGGCTTGGAACGTAAGTATGAAGAAATGAAGCATAAAATCAAAGATATGAAAGTGCGTCAATTACAATTGATGGGTAAAGAAAATGTCGTTCGTGCACATAATCAAATGAACCAGTTTCTCCAACCAGAATCTTCAAACAAAATAAATGGTCGACTTGAAACTTTTGAAGCTATGGAGAGTTATATCGATCACCTTGGCCAAAAAATTGACAGTCAACATGAAATCACATCTATGGAAGAACGCTTAGCGCGACTGGAAGCAAATAACTCAAAAAATGAGGCAACCCAATCCCTATAATGATTGGACTTCTTCTGGACTATCGTTATACTAAAAAAGAGAAGCTGGGACTTCTCTTTTTTCTTATTTAATTAACTGGAAAGGAGGCAACCAATGACCCACCTTTCAACTAAAACACTTACAATGCTTGGTATTACGGCCTTTTTGCTAATTTTTATTGAAGCTACTTTCTTTGGAAATGGCAGTATAATGTTTGCCATTATAGGTGCTTTTTTTATGTATGTCAGCATACGCAGAAAGCGCAAATGGCTGTTTTGGTTAGGTGTCATTTTTCTGGGGATTGCCCTACTATCTATGTGGAGCTTACGCCTAGTTATCATCGGAGTGTTATTATACCTTCTATGGAAACTTCGAAAAGGTGAAGAATTTCACATATCTGTATCTAAACAACCGGCAGAACAAGCGAACTCATTTATTCAGAATAAATTATTTTCATTTCAAGGTACACCTATTGAGTCATACGAATGGCAAGATGTACATATACAAAGCCTTGCCGGTGATCTGCTGATTGATGTGACTCAGACTGTTTTACCTAAAGGGTCGTCATTGATATCTGTACGGCAAGGCTTTGGAAAAGTGAAAGTACTTGTGCCTTATGAAATACCTGTACGCCTGCATTATTCTACGTTTATCGGCGATGCGCATTGTTTCGGTCAAAGTTATCCGAGAGTTTGGAACGATACGATTGCCGTTAGAAATGGTTATGAGAATGCAGAGGATTCTTCGGCTGAACTCATCATCACGGTTTCCACATTATTTGGGAATGTCGAGGTGATTCGCCAATGACGAAATTTTTGGCCCGAACAATGAGCTTGTTTTTCGGAGAAATATTTATTTTCTCGCTTATTTTCTTTATTCTTTTTGATGGCCATTTCAATCAATGGAAAACACTTTGGGAAGAAAAGTATTGGAATTTGCCGGTCGCTATTCTATTCCTTATTCTGCTTTTTGCGATTAGCCTAAGCATCTCAATAGGGGGTATATTCATCCTTCGCCAGCAGAGTAAAACGTTTGAAAATGCACTTCATAATATTGAAAAAAGTGATCCTATCCCGCCTAATTGGAGTGGCCCGCTTTCAATTCAAAAGTCATTAAATGAGATAAGTGAATTGATAGCTACTCAGCGTAAAAGCTTGCAAAAGCTGACAAATGATAAGGCAGTTAACCAAGATCAGCTCATTCAAGAACGTATTGTACAGGAAAGGCACCGACTTGCCCGGGAACTTCATGACTCTGTTTCTCAACAACTTTTTGCAGCTTCTATGCTACTTTCGACCATTAATGAAACAGCAGGAGATGCAACACCGTCAACTAAAAAATTATTAAAGCAATCGGAAGAAATTGTTCAGCAAGCCCAGCTTGAAATGCGGGCACTATTACTTCACCTTCGTCCTGTTGCATTAAAAAACAAATCGTTAAAACAAGGGCTAGAGGAATTGCTAGCCGAGTTACAGCAAAAAGTTACGTTCAAAATGCACAAACGATTAGAGGAAGTGTCCCTCTCTAAAGGTGCAGAAGATCATCTTTTCAGGATTGCTCAGGAGACACTTTCCAATACTTTACGTCATGCAAAAGCAACCGAAATGGAGCTGCTTCTTGTCGAACGAGATCAGCGTGTTATTTTCCGTGTTCAAGACAATGGAATCGGCTTCAAAACAACTGATGAAAAAGCCGGCTCATATGGCCTTCACAATATTGAAGAGCGTGCAGTCGAAATCGGTGGAACATATAAAATTGTCTCAGTACCATCGCAAGGTACGGTGATTGAAATTCAAATTCCAGTGGAAAAGGAGGTTATCTCCAATGATCAAGATACTGCTAGCCGATGATCACGAGATGGTACGAATTGGAGTATCAGCATATTTGCAAGCACAACCTGATATGGAAGTCATTGCTGAAGCTGCTAATGGAGAAGAAGCAGTTCAATTAGCTTTGAAGCATCGACCAGATATTATTTTGATGGATATGGTGATGCCAATCTTATCAGGGGCTGAGGCCACTAAAGCTATAGTGAATGAGTGGCCTGACGTTAAAATTATGATTGTCACCAGTTTCTTGGATGATGACAAGGTTTACCCAGCATTAGAAGCCGGCGCAATTAGCTATTTATTGAAAACAACTAACGCCAAGCAAATCGCTGATGCCATTCGAAGTACTTTCAATGGTACGCCCATCTTAGAACCAGAGGTTACGAGTAAAATGATGGCAAGAATGCGTCAAAAACATGATCGTCCACTTCATGAAGAATTGACTGAACGTGAACATGAAGTATTATTGTTAATAGCACAGGGTAAAACAAATCAAGATATTGCTGATGAACTTTTTATTGCCTTAAAAACTGTTAAAACACACGTTAGTAATATTCTCTCCAAATTAGAAGTACAAGATCGCACCCAAGCTGTTGTTTATGCATTTAACCATCACCTAGTAGAAGCTTAAAGCTCTTACATATCAAAACCCAAGAATCATTTAATTTCAGATCCTTGGGTTTTTGATTTTTTGGGTGAATTGTGTCGCTATCGCTGAGAGAATACTGGCTTTTCATCTCAAAGAATCCACATCTTTCATTTTTACGTGTATATTATATTTTTTTAACTTAATTTTAAACTCATTCTTATTTAGAAATTTTTCTTTATTTCCTGTCTTTATATTGATTATCCAAAAATATATCTCGTTATCTTCTAAATCTTTCTGTTTAGCAATTACATAGTTTTTGTTCCAACCCGCTTTAATTATTTCAGTAGGAACTACGGCTGGCCCCCACCCAATATCAGTTTTGTGAGCAATGGTGATTTCATGTCCAGAAGTTCTAATGATGGAGTAATTCCCTGGCAAATAAACATCATAATCAGCTAAGCCTGCACAACCACTAACTAAAAACATAGCCCCAAAGAATAGAATAACTTTTTTATTCATTTTGATTAAACCTACCTCAGGTATCTAATATTTATTTATGTTTGAATATTAATTAAATGTAACTTTATCGATTTAAACTTCTTGATCACTTTTATATTCAAGAATATCGCCAGGTTGACATTCCAATGCCTTACAAATTGCGTCTAAGGTTGAAAACCTGATTGCTTTTGCTTTTCCATTTTTCAGTATTGAAAGATTCGCCATCGTAATGCCTACTTTCTCTGAAAGTTCAGTAACACTCATTTTCCTTTTAGCTAACATCACATCAACATTTACTATTATGCCCATTACTTTCACCTCAGACTGTTAAATCGTTTTCTGATTTAAAATATACGGCTTCTTGTAAAAGCTTTTGCAAAACTGCTGCAAAGACTGCAATTACTAAAGAAGCAAAAATTGGTACCATCCCCATGATAATCAAACCTGGAGCGTCATCCTTTTCTGCAATAAGATAAACGAATGGCATGATGACTACATATAGAAAACTGATAGTAACGGCACAATACTTTATACTCTTTAAAGCATTAATAGATATCTGAGAAAAAGATTGATTCTTATCAATATAATTTAACAGACAATATGATTTAAACAGAGCCAGATAAAATGGAATAGCTGATACAAAAATCACTACCAAAACAGGATATAACATACCGCTGTAATCGGGATTCACTGGATTATTTGGTAACCAAGACACTAAATAAATACAGAGAGCAAGAACTGGAATTCCCATCAAGAAAATAGCAATTTTCAAAAATAATGTTGATCCTGTTTTCAAAAAGAGCACCTCACTTTTTTATTCCTCTCTAAAAAACTAACACATTATTTATTGAAAAACAATAAATAAATATTATATTACATTAAATAAATATCGTTGCTTTAATATTAAAACAAATAAAAAACCACCAAATTGGCGGTCTTTTCATCCTTATGAGAACTCATCCGCGTAAAATTTTCCCCAACGCTTTCCCTTTAGCTAGCTCATCAATCATCTTATCTAAATAACGGATTTCTTGCATCAATGGTTCTTCAATATCTTCTACTCTGATACCGCAAACTACCCCTTTAATTAATCTTCGTGCTGGATTCAAATGAGGGGCTTTTGCAAAGAATGTCTCAAAATCCGAGCCTTGATCCAATTGTCCTTTTAGCTCTCCCTCGTTATAACCTGTCAACCAGCAAATGATTTCGTCAACTTCTTTCTTTGTCCGACCCTTTTTCTCTGCTTTATTAACATAATGAGGATAAACACTGGCAACGCTCATTGTATATATTTTATGTT
This sequence comes from Rummeliibacillus sp. GQ308, assembly GCF_059759115.1. NCBI lineage: Bacteria > Bacillati > Bacillota > Bacilli > Caryophanales > Caryophanaceae > Rummeliibacillus > Rummeliibacillus sp. GQ308. The sequence continues at coordinate 1,631,596 of NZ_JCAXDQ010000001.1, forward strand.
TAACCATAGTATCTCTACCCTTCGCTTTTATCTAAATATTTTTTCTTGTATGTTAAATACAGCACACTAATTAAATTTCCCGCTAATGCCAAGATACCATAACCTTCTAAAGCAATTCCTCTTTCAGCTGAATAGCTTAATCGTTACTATTTTTCACTTTTTTCTTTCGGCTAATCCAAAATATTGTTAAAAAAAATGCAAGAATAAAACAACCAGCTAGAATGAGAGTGGAAGTATCATAAAGAAAAAAGTAAGCATTTTTTACTTCGTACATGTTAATCGCTCCTTTAAACCTGTTAAATTCTATGTAAAAATTGAATATTTTATAGGGTTAGTAAATCCTAACTTCATTGCTAATTTTATAGATGTTGTATTGGATATATCACAATCCCATCGAGGAATTATATTATTTTTCAAACTATGGTTAATAAAAATCTTAGCGATAATTTTCGCTAACCCTTGTCCTCTATAGTCGTTATGAGTAGCAATATCAATTTCCGCAAATTGTTCAGAAGCAAAAATTGACGTGCATTCGCTAATTACTTTTGCATCATGGAGAATAGCAAACCCAAAGCCCTTCTCTTCATAATTGCCAATAGATCCCCAGTACGCCTCATAATAATTCTTATCAAATTCCTGGCTATTCTCTATTACTGCTGAGTTTATCTTTTTTAGAGAATAGTTAATAGGTAATTTGATTACATTGGCTACTTCCTTGTTAGCATCATAATTAAATGAAAATCTGACCAAATGTCTTATTTCTTTTTCAAACTCCCCCATTATTACTGAATCCCATATTTCCGAAGAAGTAAAGAGGGTGAATCGTAAGCCTTCTTCTTTCCTTCTTCTATAAAGATTAAAAAGAAAATTATTAAATTCTACGTTTTCTGTTGCACCTACTATAGAATAGATACCTATTGTTGTTTCAAAAAGGACTGTTTGATGCAAATGAGAATCTGCATAAACTTTCCCTGGAATGTATCCATCCAATATTGAATAAACGAACGTTGGACATCTAGTGCCATTTAAATTTATTTTTACATTTTTATATTCATTTGTATCTAGTATGATCATTACCAATAAACCCCTTCAAATATTGTCAATAAATCACTTCAATATTCATTCAACATATCTTTTAATATAGCATAATTAAAATGGTATACTTCTTAGTCAAGGGATATATTACAATCTATTTTGTTAATATTAAAAATGTTTAATTTAAACCTAGGAACATACATAGCAAAGAAAATACTTATTGAATAGGGAATTAACATGTTCATTAGGAGGTGAATAGTCTTGAAGAACTTTCTATTCTATTGTCGAATATTTTTTCTTGTTACTCTACTGTTGCTTTTCTTAACAAATGTTATTAGCCCACGTACTTTTATAGCAATAATAGTCGGGATAGTTGTATTTGTTGTAATTCCTGCGATTATTAAATCACTGCAGAATAGGGAAAAAAGTCTGGGCAATAATTGATCAAGGCTCGTTATTGTTAAACTATAATTTAGTTAGGAAATCACTCTATGTGAAGATTCATAGTTTTCTTAGATAACTCCCAGAAATATAAGTCCTCAGTTTCTTTATATAATCTCGCCCCATTTTTTTCTAATACTTTGTGTGAAGCTTTATTTTTCTTTTCCGTATCAGCAATTACACGTTTAACGAGAGGCTGATCTAAAATCCAAGACGCTAATATCTTAATTGTCTCTGTCATATATCCCTTCCCTTGGTAACAAGGGAAGGTGAAATACCCAATAATAACCTCACCATTTTCATCGGGTAACCCTTTTAACATAATTCCTCCTATAATAGAATTTAGCTCCTTGGATATTATGAGCCAATTTGTATGCCAATAATAGTTTGAGGAATCTATCAATACTTTAGATAATCTATATTTCATCGCATCTTTTATTTCTTCATCCAAAAGTAATTCACTTTTTTCCAAATGGAAAACATCCTGTAGCTTACATATATCATCAATAAATAATCTTAAGCTTTCAGCGTCTAATGGTACAATCCTTACTCTTTCTGTGTCTAGCTCCTTCATCTTATACGCTCCCTTCTATGTATTTAGAGGTTTTCTAAACGAATAGCAAAATTTATCAAAGTTATTTTTATCTTCATAAAATCTATGTGCGTCTAATCGAGCTAATCCCGATTCTAATGCAATATATATGCATTGATTTTTTAGAGCTATTTCTTCTAGATATGTCATCATTGCATTTCCGTATCCCTTTGATCTATCTGAGGATTCTGTTACTAAATCATATAAAAACAAATGTTTTTTGTTATAAAAATTTGTTTGGATTTTAAAGCCAGCTATAGCTTTAATAACTCCGTGATCAGTAAGAGCTATCATTTGATACCCCTCACTTTGCATTACTTTAAATAGACTTACACAGTCCTTTTCGCTTATATCTGTACGGAGTTGAGTTATTAATGGGAATGTTTCAAGTAAATTCTCGTTATCAATCTTTTTAAAATTATACATTTGAAATTCTTATCTTGCCTCACATATAATTATTGTAAACACCTTTTTCCTATCTTCAAACGATTTAGCAAACCAAACCGCTTTTGACCCTACCATCTTTTTTATCGTATGTCTTCTTATGCACTGAATAGCGTTCTTCCCTGCTTTAATGCAATTTTTGAGGTTTTACTTTTTCTTCTGGCAAATATAAATTGGTTAATTGATTAAATTCGTATTTTCCTATTGAGATTGCACCAGCTACATCAAATCCATTAGTACCTCCACTTACAAAAAGGCCAAAATCATCCTCTACTATATCTTCAAGAATTTCAGCTTCTGTCAAAGTACGCCTAGGATCGTAAACTTGAACTCCACATAAATTTAAAGCCTTCAAATAATTTAACATCTCAGAGCTTATGTTCTTTAAAGGCAGATAATTAAGGATAACTAAACCTTCATTATCTCGTATCCATTCGAAAAATTCAGTTATGGATCCATGCATAGGTCTAGCACTAACTGTTGGAGTCTTTTTCAGTGGTAAGTATCCTAGTAATTCAATATTGATATCTTTAAAATTAGTTTTATAGACATAAACCATAATCACTTCTAGTTTTCCGCTTTTTAGTTTATTAAATTCCCTTATTACTTCAATTATAGAATAATCTTCACATAACAACCCAATATGCTTTAAATTAGATTCCTGATCTATTTTTAGTAATTGATTAAGTATTTCATTATTAGAACCATTTAATTTCACAGTTAAATCAGCATACTGCGAATATACAACAATGTTGCAGGATGGAAATAACAACTTAAACTGCAAATTATATTCGTTACCATGATCAGCAGTATGCAAAAGATTTCTCATATCATTTGATGTAAAACCATATTCTTTACGGAATTCCAACTTAATTTCTCTTAATTTGTGTGAAGCTCCATGACCTCTTACCAGAAAGGAAATAATTTCACCACTAGATAAATAATCAGCATACTCATCCATATTAAATGGAGAGGAAAAATGAGATTGAATATCTTTTTTTTGTAGTTGAGCCCTTTTTTCAAAAACAATCTCCAGGTTGTTTTTTTCTAATTCTCTTTTAAAACTGTCGTATACCTTTGGCTTAATTACTCCATCCGGTTTTAAAATAGCCAAACCGTAATCCATACTATTGTCCATTTAAAATGCCCCTATAAGTTTTTAGAATTAAAAATGAATACTGAACCCGTTAAATTGGTGGATACCTGTACCAAATTTAACAAGCTTATTTGCCCACAAATACTCAACTGCCAATTTTACTTCTTCTAAAATTTTAGGTTTGAGTCCTAATGTGTTATGTGATCCGAAAACGATCGTGACATTTGGAATCTTTGATATTTTATCTAACGAGTTGACTAAATCTACAGGGTTGGTCGATGGATAAAATGCATATATTGGTGTTTCATCATATAATAAATCTCCTGTAAACAAATATCCATTAGTTTCATCAAAAATCGAAAGGTGACCCGGTGAATGCCCAGGCGTATGGTAGATAACCAGCCTTCTATTCCCTAACTCGATTACATCTCCATGATGTAATAAGCCTGTTGGTTCTCCTTGGTATGGTTTATATGTTGCTGCATCAAATGTTTTAGGGGTAGGTAATGTTATACCTCTGCTTATATCTTTTCGTATCTGCTCAATAGACAAGCCTTTAATACCATTCACTAACCAATCTTTATCCCCTTCATGGACAAAAATATGTTCAAACTCTCCATGGCTTCCTATATGGTCAGCATGGACATGTGTTGTAAGAACTTCAATTGGTAAATCTGTTAATTGGTTTGTAATTCTTTTTATATTATCAATTCCTAGTCCTGTATCAATAAGTACAGCTTTATCATTACCTAACAATAAAAATGAATGTACTTTCTCCCAGTGTCCATATTCGCTAATTGCATATGTATGTGTATCAATCTGTTGCACAGTAAACCATTTATCGTTCAGCATAACTAAGCCTCCAAGTTAATTTACATGTATTCTTTATAACATTCGTTTGCTTATGCACTAAATCCTTTAATTTGTGATAATAAATGGATTTTAGATTAATACCTTATAAAATCTTAATATTCTGATATAATTAAAATAACTATAAGTAAAGGGGGCGTTATATAATGACAAACTTAAATACAATATGCGGGGTACATTACTTGTAAGGGTTCACGTATAACTGCCCTATAAACTGCGTGGTCCTTAAAAATGGAGGAAAAATTGATAATTAGAGACTATAACAAGCGAGATGAAACTGGTTGGGTAAGATGTCGTGCGCTTGCATTTTTACAGACGGCTTATTTTGATAATGTTTTAGCGAAGAAAGTACACTATCAAAATCCATCTATTGAGCTAGTTGCAGAGCATGATGGGCAAATTGTTGGTTTGATTGATGTTGAATATGCAGAAGAGCAAACGGTATGTTCTCGCGGTGAAGGTTTAGGGGGAATGATTTGGCATATCGCCGTCCATCCTGATTTTTACCGACAAGGGATTGGACAGCAACTACTCGTTGCAGCAGAAACTAGAGCGATGAAATTAGGGTTAAATCGTTTGGAGGCATGGACTCGCAATGATCTTTGGGTACAAAACTGGTATAAAAAAATGCAATTTAATATTGTAGATTCCTATTATCACGTTTATTTGGAAGAAGATGAGTTGCATCCCCACATTAAAAGCAGCATACCTGATTTATACTTAGTAAATACTTTCGCTCATTATGTAGGGGAAAATATCGAACAATTTAAAGATAATAAGCGGATTCATGAGTGCGTTTGTTTTGAAAAGTTTATTTTTCTACCCCTTAATAATTCCTAAATAAAGCTTCCCTACACCATAATTGGTGTAGGGAGGCTTTATCACTTTTATTTAATATGGATCAGCTTTATGGCTCTTATCTACAGCTTCTTTTGTAGCTTCATTAGCAGCTCTAGTGCCTTCCCCATATTTAGAAATTCCCGCTTCTCGGCCAGGAAGTTTTGTTTCAGTTTGTTTTAACTCTTTCATTTTTTCTTGAATACCTTCTTTAACACGACGACCATAATCTTCATCGGCTTGTGAAAAATGTTCAATCATAGCATCTTGAATTCTTTTGTCACAAATAGCAAGCGCATTAGATAAGTTGTTGATGAGCTCATCACGTTCCCAATCTTTAAAACTTCGGTAAGTTTCGCCTGCTTGTCCATAGTTATTTGGTCGGTCAATTGGCTCGCTCATAACTTGAGCATTATAAGATGGACGATGTTGTATACGTTCCTCTTTGCTTGCCTCTTTAAAACCACCAAGTACTGATGGCTCATAATTAATGTGAGGATTTTCACCAGACTCTTGAGGATCTCTAGTATCCATTTGGCCACGTTGCTGGTTTGTATGCACAGGAACTTTTGGTGCATTGACATCTAATTTAAGATAATTCGACCCGATACGGTAACGTTGTGTGTCTGAATAAGAAAATGTTCTGCCTTGAAGCATTTTATCATCAGAGAAATCCATGCCATCTACTAGAACACCTGTACCAAATGCAGCTTGTTCAATTTCTTCATGGAAATTAACCGGATTTCGATCTAATACCATGCGCCCAACTGGTTGCCATGGGAATTTGTCTTCCGGCCAAAGCTTTGTATCATCTAAAGGATCAAAATCAAGTTCTGGATGATAATCATCCACCATAATTTGAACATATAATTCCCATTCTGGATAATCTCCACGCTCAATTGCCTCATATAAATCCTGCGTTGCATGCCCTACATTTTTACTTTGAATTTGATGTGCTTCTTCTTGTGTTAGATTTCGAATACCTTGCTTCGGTTCCCAATGATATTTTACTAATACTGCTTCGCCTTTTTCATTCACCCATTTATACGTATTAACACCAGAACCTTGCATATGGCGATATGTTGCTGGAATTCCCCAAGGAGAGAACAAGAAAGTAATCATATGTGTAGCTTCAGGTGTTCTCGCTACAAAATCAAACATTCTTTGTGGGTTTGGCACATTTGAAGCTGGATCTGCTTTAAAGGCGTGAATCATATCCGGAAACTTCATCGCATCACGAATAAAAAAGATCTTTAAATTATTGCCGACCAAATCCCAGTTTCCATCTTCTGTATACATTTTCACAGCAAAACCACGAGGATCGCGTTCAGTTTCAGGTGAGTCCTTAGCACCTGCTACTGTCGAAAAGCGAACCATCAAAGGTGTTCTTTTACCTTTACCCGAGAATACCTTTGCTCGTGTATATTTCTCAACTGGCTCATTCCCTACTTTACCATATGTCTCAAAATAGCCGAATGCACCGCTTCCTCTGGCATGTACAACACGTTCTGGGACTTCCTCACGATCGAAATGTGATATTTTTTCAATGAAGTGGTAATTTTCAAGTGTTGCTGGACCTCTGTTACCAACTGTTCGGATATTTTGATTATCCGTTACAGGATGACCTTGCCGAGTCGTTAATGTTTCGCGCTCTACTTCTTGCTTTTTATTTTGTTTTTTATTCTCAGACAAACCTATTACCTCCTTTTACTTCTACTTCTTTTCTACCCCTTCTCCCCAAAATTTATACCAAGTAACTCATTTTTAGTTAATTTAAAAAAGGAATTACGACAATTTAGTAGGATATATAGTTTCGTGTTAGTGTCGAACTTTTTATTAACATAAGTAGACTATCGAGGTTTATAGTATTTATAATTTTAAAAAATTATTATATAGCTGTTTATTTTTAGAGGTTTTCATATCGTGCTGGCCCCTTTAAATTTATGAAAATTGATACTTTTAAAAAGATCAACCATTTGATAATCTTATTTACAGTTCAGTTTATTAAATAATTTAAAGAATTCAGCTTTTTTATATTTAAGGTGATAGCTGAGGATTTATTAGGGGGAAAAGTATGCAAAAAACAATGGGGCATTCCACAAATAGAATTCGAACGTTTGATTTAATTACCAGTGCCATGTCAATAGCTTTAGTTTTCGTAGCCACCATGCTACTAAATATAAAGTTGCCGATTACAGCAAATGGCGGGTTGGTTCATCTCGGTACAGGCATGCTATTTATTATTTCCATTTTATTTGGCCCAAAAAAAGGAGCAATTGCCGGCGCTTTTGGGATGGGACTGTTTGATTTGCTTTCAGGATGGACGCTTTGGGCACCAATTTCCTTTGTTGCACGTGGCTTACAAGGTTTTATTGTAGGCAAGATCGCTTGGTCAAGAGGACGAAGTGGTAACAGCTTAATGCTCAACCTTATTGCAACGATTATTTCCATGCCTCCAATGATTGCTGTTTACTTTATTGGTGAAGGCTTCCTTTATGGAAATTGGATTGCACCAGCCGCATCTATTCCTGGAGACATTGTTCAAAATGCTATTGGACTACTTGTATCCATTCCGGTCTGTATGTTCTTAAAAAAAATACCAACATTTAAATGAGAACAAAAAAACACACCTCTAGCACTAGAGAGGTGTGTTTTTTTTAACAAGCATACCTAAAAATTTTTCAAAGTTAACTCCAGCTATTTTGGGGACGTCTTCTCTTGAAGTATCTTGTATGGCAGCAGCTAGAAACGATTCTGCAAGATGTACTGAATCACTAAGATGATCTCCTCGCATTAACCCACCCATAATGACCGAAGCAAACAAATCACCAGTACCCGAATAACTTAATCCATTGAACGGCATAGCTTTATAGTTTATTGCTTCTCTATCTATGTACATATTCCCAATGAAGCGGCCTGTCCCCTCGTACTTAGGCGGAGTAACTCCAGTAATAATTACTTTAGCTCCGGTTACTAGTTGTAGGTTCTTACCTGCTTCTTCTAACGCTTGTATAAAATCATCATTTTGATAACTATATAATTTTTCATAGGATAAACCTGTTAATAAACAGCACTCTGTAACATTTGGTGTGATAACATACGCTGATTTTACGAGCTCTCTCATTCTAGATAGTAAATTATCGGTATAAAGTTTGTAGGCTGTTCCCCCATCTCCCATCACTGGATCTACCAATAGATGTGTATTTTCGGTTTGAAATTTTTCCAAGAATTTAAAAATATGATCTATTTGTTTTCTTCCGGTGACAAATCCTGTATGTATACCATCAAATTTCGCATCCATACTGCTCCACTCTTCAATAAAGTGAGGAATCTTATCTGTAAAATCTTCAAAGAAAAAACTAGGATAATCTGTTTGTGCTGACAATATAGCTGTTGGCAAAGGACAAGCCTGTACGCCCATTACAGAAAGTACTGGAACAGCAGCAGTTAGTGAGCATTTGCCGAAAGATGATAGATCTTGTATGATTGCAACCTTCTTCATATTGCCTCCCTACTTAAAACAAAAAATTGTAAGTATAAGTAGTATATCATTTTCACTTATCATTGGTAATTAAACTAGCATTAAAAAAGATAGCCCAATGTTCTTTTCTCAAACAATTGGGTTATCAAACTTAAAACTTTTATTACAGTGTTGCTTTCTGAATGTTTTTTTGCTTTTCAATCAATTGATTAAATAATTTTTCAACCGTCCCCTTACCAACCTTATCATATTTAGTTAAGATCACTAATTCCTTTGGGAGCTGACCTACTGTACAAATATCATCCTCATTTAACTGCCTGATAAGTTGAGGAATTCCTCGAAATTCGTTGTTTGAAAGCTTGATAATAGAAAGTTCGTCAGTAATAACAATGTACTGGTCCTTAAAAAATAAAAATAATTTTCCCTCGTTTTCCATTTGGACTCTTCTATGCTCTACTTCTTCTTCAACAAATACTTTTAAATCCTTAAAAAGGTTTTCTATATTCTGCTCTTGGTTTCTTTTTAAATGTTGCTTTAAATCATTTAAATTACTAGGCAGTTCACTCATCACACGGACCTGTTGCTCTGCACCTAAGCGGATTAAGAATTTCTCTGCATGAGGAAATCGCTGTGGCAACAAATAAATATCTCTAAGAAAATAAGGTATATCAATTTGCTGACCCTGATAGGATATTGCTCGAATAACTCGATCCTCGTCTCCTTGTACTTCTTCTTCCTCTTCTTCTTTTCCTTCTTCTCTTTCTTTTAGCGACATAAGAAGTTCTTCAAGTGATTGTAATCTATCTTCAATTACTTCTGTTGCAGATTGGTTTTGATTTGTCGGTAGCGGATCTTGATAAGGGGGGACTTTAAATTTTGCATCTACATATGTGTCCACATACCATTTGATAATTTTATATAGTGCTTCCCATGATAATAAGGCTTCAGAGAATCGGAATGCTCGGGTTTCATGTGCTGCTTGGTTGCCCATTTTTCTCACATGGTGTAAGGCATTGCAAATGTCTTCTGCCAAGCACCCTTTATGCTGTAATAAATTAATTCTGTCTAGCAGATTATCTGCTGGTTCTTCAAACTTTTTAATTTTAATGACTTGCTTCAAGATGTACTCCGATAACACCCTAGAATGAGTCAACATCATGCGTGGACTATTGAAAATTGTATTTTCTAGTTCTTTAGCCAATTGAGCCATTTTAGGTGAAATCGGTTCTAAAAATGCATAAAAATAAGAATCTGCTTCATTTTCTTTATCATTGTATTCCTCTATACGTTCTAACATCACAAGACATACACATCCTATCTTTTATCTATGGTCGAGTTAAAATCACTTTTCAAATTTCATGTCTTTCTCCTTTTCATACCATCTTTAGTTAAAAACGAAACTACCAATCGACCAACAAGACATCTACTATTGTGAATGTCCGGACACAAAACTTGAAATATAGTCAGTATACTCGTATACTAAAAGTAGAACTGCATATATTAAAAAGACCGCCGATGTTGGAGCATCGGACGGTTAAATAGATGATAGTTGGTTCCCGGTAGGGGGATTAGCTCATTTAGGATATAACAACCCATCAGAGCCGTTAACTCAAGGATGGGTTATTTTTTATGGTTGAATGACAGAATTGTAATGATTAAGGTAGCGAATGCAATCGCAAACGTTAATGATTCATATACCGTCATGGCATCACCTCCTTGTACAGACGATGCCACACGTTATGGACAAATTAGTCTGATCTATTTAGGAGCAAGCCAACCACCCTTGAGTACCGTACTATCTATCAACATTATACCAAACATACGTTCTTTTTGCTATAAAATCGTATTATTGAAAATAATTTATTTATTTTAATTACAAATATCCCATTTTACTTATTCTTTTTATCGCTTTTAACCATAAAAAAGCCGCTCATATGTTATACATTAAGCGGTTTACTACTATTAGATATGTAATTCAATTCCTAAATATTGTTTCAATTGTTTCCTTATAATATCATCCCCTATACTATCACCATTTTTCACTTCTCTCGAAAATACTTTTGGATCAAACAATCTCATTCCACCTGAATGTTAACAATAATAACTACCTCTTTTAGAAAATAATTATTTGCATGTACATATCTTATAGCTTCCCAAATGAAAATAAATTCCTTTTGAGAAGCTAATTTACAACTAAACTTTTAAAATTGATTACTGAGTTTTCTGCCATTATTTAATTTAGAAAAAACATTTTATGTATTTTTTAATTATTACTAGATTTAACGCATTTACTTTGGCTTGATCGTTTTGATTATTTATAACTTTTCTATCTCAACTTTGGCTTCCCATCCACACTTGCATGTTCTTTCAAATTTACCCTGTTTGTTATTGTATTTCATTGTTCCATCTCTCCCGTTGCTTCCTACACTTCCGCACTCTGGGCATATTTCGTAATCGCTCACTAATTTCTTAATCAAATTTAGATTATCATATTCTGCTTCTTTGTATTTATAACTCATTTTCTGTCCCCTTCCCTCTTCATATACCATTTAGCATATGCAATACTGGCTAATATGTGAAAAGAGAGCGGCAAAAGGCTTAGCATAAAATGAAGGAAAAAGAGCAACTTATTTTATGTAGGAGGTGATCTAACATGCCAAAAAAGTGTGGTTATAAAGCAAAGAATAAAAACAATAATAGCCAACTGCCTAATGCTAAAGATTACCGAAATACTAATTCTCCGTATAATAGTCCTGACAATTTCCGTGAAGAATTTGCGGCTGAATGGAGAGAAAAAGCCATTGCTGAAATCAATAAGCAATCGGATGAGAGAGTAAACAAGTAATACTAGAAGCCTTAATGATTTTCATTAAGGCTTCTAAATATTATTGCAAATTTTGGCTTGCAACTTCAATGGCCTTTTCCTTTTTTTCCTTAAACGTCATCTTTTTTGGCACTTTTTCTTCCTCTATAAATTCATTACTGTATTCTTCTTTCCCCTTGTTATGTTGCTTGTTGCCTTTTTTATTTACCATTAAAAAACCTCCTATCAAAGCTTATCTTGTATTTATTTTCATCATTTATACATTATTCAACTTCGACATTATTCGATAAATTTTGTAGCTTATATTGACGTATACATTAAATCTTGATATTATCTTTCTATTACTTTTAAAACCTAAATATCCTTGTATAAGTTCAAGAATAAGGCTTGATCGTTTCTACCAGCTACCATAAATAGCTTGTCTACAAGGAATATCAAATAAATGAAATAATTATTTTTTATTCCTTTGTAGATGACTTTGGCACTTGGTAGCCAAAGTTTTTTTATATAAAAGAATAGGAGATAGACATCATGAAACACTTTTTTCAATTTACTGAGAGGAATACCAGCTATAAGCAAGAAACATTGGCTGGGGTTACCACATTCCTTTCAATTGCTTATATTTTGGTAGTCAATCCTTTAATCCTTAGCCAAACTGGAATGGACAAGGGGGCTATTTTCACCGCAACTGCGCTAACTGCTATCATAGGATCATTACTTATTGGACTTCTAGCAAACTATCCGATAGCTATTGCACCAAGTATGGGGTTGAATTCGTTTTTTACGTTCTCTGTTTGTATAGGTATGGGAATTAAATGGGAAGTTGCTTTGACTGGGGTTTTTGTAGCAGGCTTCATTTTCATCATTTTAAGTTTATTAAAAATACGGGAGAAAATAATTAATGCGATACCAGAAGATTTGAAACATGCCATAGCAGCGGGCATTGGGTTTTTCATCGCATTTATCGGTTTTAAAAATGCAAAAATTATTATCCCGAATAAAGATACTTTTGTATCCATAGGTCACTTAACTTCTCCGACAACTGGCCTTGCCGTTTTTGGTTTAGTCATCACCATCCTTATGTTAGTCCGCAATGTGAAGGGTGCTATTTTTTACGGGATGATTATTTCTACTATTATAGGTATGTTGACTGGCTTAGTAAAAATCCCAACGCATATTATGGGGACAATCCCAAGTCTTAAACCAACTTTTGGTGTGGTATTTCCTCACCTGCATGATATTTTCTCTCCTGAAGTATTAGCCGTGATTTTCACTTTCCTTTTTGTTGCGTTTTTCGATACTGCTGGTGCTTTAATTGCTTTAACTAGCCAAGCAGGCATTATGAAAGACAACAAAATTCCGAAAATCGGACGTGCACTGCTAGCCGATTCTTCTGCTGGAGCAATTGGTGCAATACTCGGTACCTCAACACCTGCAACCAGTGTTGAATCATCTGCTGGTATTGCAGTAGGTGGAAGAACAGGTTTTACTTCTGTCATTACTGCCGTATGCTTTGCGATTGCATTATTCTTCTCACCTATCCTTTCCGTTATCACAAACGAGGTAACAGCACCTGCTTTAATTATTGTGGGCGGATTAATGGCTATGAATCTACAAAACATTAATTGGTCACGTGCAGAAGTAGCGATTCCATCATTTTTAACCATTATTATGATGCCACTCACTTCTAGTGTTGCACTTGGATTAGCGTTCGGCTTTATTCTCTATCCATTAGCTTTGCTTATGCAAAAACGTGGTAAAGAGCTCCATCCGATAATGTATGTTCTTGCACTATTGTTCATTTTGTATTTTATTTTTATAGTTAAATAGCAGAAGCGCCAAATGGATATTTCTCATTTGGCGCTTTTTGGATCTTTAGGGCGCATTGCGGATGGATGTGTACTTTAATTGGTATGTAAATATTTCGCATTATTCGATAAGGACACTCGGACTCTCTTTTAGGTCACTCATTCTAAATTTAGGTCACCAAGACTTTCTATTTAGAGCATTTCAAACTCTAATTAAGACTTATCCCAATTAAAATAGCCAACTAACAGCTTAAGCTGCTTGTTGGCCATTTCTTCTTAATTTGATCTTTTAGCGATCAGTTCAATTTCTACTTCTGCGCCTAGTGGCAATGCAACTACTGCTACACAAGTTCTTGCAGGATAAGGTTCGATGAAATAAGTTTTATACACTTCATTCATGGCATTAAAATTGTTCATGTCTGTTAAATAAACATTTACCTTTACCACATCTTCATGGGAAAGTCCTGCTTCTTCCATGACTTCTAATAAGTTGGCAAAGCATTGTTTTGTTTGTGCAGCAATATCTCCAGTTAGATCTTTAGCAGTTGGTGTATTCTTTGCTGTCTGACCCGAGAAAAATACATAATCTCCCGCGTCTATTGCGTGTGAATATGGCCCTGATGAGGTTGCACTTTTTGCTGTATATGCTTTTTTTTGCATTGTTAAATCTCCTTTTTAAATAGGTATATAACAATAATATATTAAACTTTCTAAAAGTTCCATCGATGGCATTTAAATTTAATATTTGTTACACCATTTACTATATTTTCACAAATAAAACCGACCCTTTCCGCAAAGGATCGGTTAATTTACTTATTTCCTTCTTACAAACAAAACCTTAAACCACTGATTCACTATGAAGGGTAGACTCGATAGCGTGTAAATATAGCCCAATTGCAAGCCGCTTAATGGTGCTACTTTAAAAACAGTAGTTAGGGATGGTAGGAATAAAACAAGGTGTAAACTAATCACCCCAATTAAGAAGGCAACCCATGTATATTTGTTTGAAAAGATTCCAATGGCAAATATAGATTCTTTTGATCGTGAGTTGAAGCCATGAATCAAACGAGATAAGCAAAGTGTAGCAAATGCCATGGTACTGGCAGTCAAAGTACTTCCCGTTGAAAGACCTAACCGAAATGCGATGATAGTAGATATAGCGATGAGTAAGCCCTCAAGCACTACTTGTGTCGTAAACCTTTTATTTAACAATGGTTCGTGTATGTTTCGCGGCTTATCCTTCATCAGCTTTTTATTATTTGGTTCAAGACCAATGGCTATTGCGGGCAAACTGTCTGTCAACAAGTTGATAAATAAAAGATGAACAGGGGCAAATGGGACAGATAACCCAAAGACGGTGGCATACAAAACAACAAAGATAGCACCGGCATTTCCAGAAAGTAAGAAAAGAATAGCATTCTTGATATTGGTGTAAAGGCTCCTACCATTCGCGACTGCTTTGACAATGGTTGAAAAGTTGTCATCAGTTAAAATCATTGAGGAAGCGTCTTTCGCCACTTCTGTTCCGGTAATGCCCATTGCAACTCCAATGTCTGCTTGCTTTAAAGCGGGACCATCATTCACTCCATCCCCGGTCATTGCAACTACTTTGCCTTTTTCCTGCCATGCTCTAACGATCCGAATTTTATGTTCAGGTGTCACACGGGCATAAACAGAATAATCCTCCACATAATCTTGTAGTTCCTTATCTGTTAATGTTTCAATTTCATGCCCTTCAATAGCTTCACTTGGATCTTTTAAAATGCCAATTTGAGAAGCAATGGCTGTTGCAGTAATTTTATGATCTCCTGTAATCATTACAGGTTTTATACCTGCTTGAATACAGCTCTCTACTGCAGCTTTTGATTCGTCTCTTGGTGGGTCCATCATGGCTACTAATCCTAGAAAGATTAAATCATGTTCATCTTCGAAATCAATTGTTTGTTTTGGCCTCACGTTTTTATAAGCAATCGCCAAAACGCGCAGCCCTTTAGTTGAAAAGTTGTGATTGGCTTTTTCAATTCTTTGTCTGTCCTCGCTTGTCATTTCAACGATGCCATTCGACGTCTCTATCTTATTCATCCGTTGTAAAAGGACATCTAAAGCACCCTTTGTCGTAAGCATTCTTTTACCATTAACTTCATTAACAGTTGACATTAATTTTCGGTCAGAATCAAAAGGGATTTCGGCCATTCTTGGGTGTTGTTTACGAAGCATAAGCTCGTCCAATTTATAGTGTTTACCTAATTTTACAAGTGCAATCTCAGTAGGATCCCCAATCTCCTTCTCTTCCCTTACGAAGGAGTCGTTGCATAGGAGCGATTGAGTAATAAATTGTTTATGCAATTTGTTTTTCATATTCAGTTCATTAAATGCTTGTACTTCTTTATCAATATAAACTTGTTGAACCATCATTTTATTTTTCGTTAAGGTACCGGTCTTGTCCGAACAAATGACAGATACACTACCAAGGCTTTCTACTGCAAAAAGCTTTCGTATAATCGCATTCTCTTTGGCCATTTTTTGAGTACCAAAGGCAAGAACGATCGTCACAATAGAACTTAATGCTTCTGGAATAGCAGCTACTGCCAGCGAAACAGCAAACATAAAAGATTCCACCAAGGCACGACCGCGTATAAGGTCAATCGTAAAGATAGCTAAACAGATGAGTGTGATGCCTAATGCAAGCTTCTCGCCAAAATGATCAAGACTAATTTGAAGTGGGGTCTTCTTCTCTTTTGCTGTTCCAAGGAGATTAGCAATCTTGCCAATCTCTGTATTCATTCCTGTTGATGTGACAACAACCGTCCCGCGTCCATTCGTCACAAAGCTACCGGTGAATACCATATTTCTTTTATCTGCTGTTGTCACACCTTCATCGAGTATAGGATCGGTAGTTTTTTCTACAGCCAACGATTCACCAGTGAGAGAGCTTTCGTTAATTAAAAGATTAAAGCTTTCTATTAACCTACCGTCTGCACTAATATAATCGCCTGCTTCTAAATATAACAAATCGCCGACTACTATTTCCTCAGACAATATTTCGATGATTTCATTATTCCTCAATACCTTTGCCACAGGCGAAGTTAAGGCTTTCAGATTATCTAGTGATTGTTCAGCTTTGACATGCTGGACGGTGCCTAAAACTGCATTCAGTATAACCACTATCATGATAACAATTGTACTTTCCACCTCACCTAATAGAAAAGAGATGGACGCAGCAACCATTAAAATAATGACAAGCAAATCCTTGAACTGGCCAAAGAACACAGCTACTGTACTAACCTTCTGGCTTTCTTCTAATTCATTCGGTCCATATTCTTCTAATCTTTGCTGAACATCTAGTTCATTCAAGCCTTCCTTTGTCACAGAAAGCAAATCCATTACTTGTGCAGATGTTTGTTGGTGGAATTCCTTCATATTTTTCTCCTTTTTTTGTATTGTTTTAGCTTATTTAGCGAATGAATAGAGTTTTAAACGTTTGGGTGTTTTTAAAAACGAGAATCCAGGTGAATAAAATCTATTAAACTTGTGATGATCTCAACCTCCATCTCCACCTTTAACTTCTACTATCGTATTCCTAGCAATCTTATTGTATGAATAGATTTGTCATTACAATTCAAAAAAGAATTCTCCTGTTAAACAATTGAAGCTTAAAACTGGCGCAGTCATCTTAATGTTAATTACACTTATTCTTTAGAATTCTTGCTAATTCAATGGTAAAATATCAGTGGACATAAATTACGAAAAATAAATTTGAACGCCATTCTTGTGATGGATTTCAAAACTATGTAGAAATAGATAAGGAGAAGGATTATGGCTTCTAAAAAACGAGGTCGCCCTGTTGGAAGGCCGAAACAAAAAGATAATAATATATCGACAAGGGAAGTAATCCTACAAGTTGCTACACGGTTATTCTTGGAGAATGGCTATCAAAGGGTCTCGATGGATGACATTGCTCGAAATTCTGAAACGACTAAAGCAACCGTATATTACTATTTTGAAACCAAAGCTGAATTGTTTAAAGAAACAATGGTTGCACTAATGGAAAGAATTCAAGAACGAATTCTATTTTTGCTCACTTCAGATAAGCCCTTGTATGATCGTTTATTAGATGTGACAACGGCACACTTAAAAGCAACCACCACCCTTGACTTGGATGGGTTTATGAGAGAATCTAAACAATCCTTATCAGAAGAGCAAATGAGTGAAATGAAAAAAGCAGAAGAAAAAATGTACGAAGGGATTGAAAATGAATTTAAAAAAGCGATAGACTCGGGAGAAATACCTCATGTAAATACAAAATTTGCAGCGCATGCTTATCTTGCACTTATTCGGGTGGGGAATTATAAGCAAGCAGATGGGCTTTCCATATTCGAGTCAACTGAGACATCCGCTGTTCAAATATTAGATGTTTTTTGGAATGGCTTCTTTAAAAATTAATATAGGCTTATCCCGCTAGTTTTTATAGCGGGAATTTTTTATCTTAACGTATGTTTACATACTAGGATATTAGGTCATCATATATTAATAAGAAAATAGATTTGATAATTAACTGACCAGTATATATAATTAAATTAAATCCTTCCGAAAGGGGCTCTTCTTAATGAAAAAGTTTTTTATCGAATTTGTAACGGCTGTCTCAAGTAAAAAAGGAAGATGGATTACTTTGGCAGTTTGGGTTCTTTTAGTAGCCATACTTACAGCCGTTTTTCCAAGCGTTAACAAAGAAACAGATAATGGTGCCGCTAATTTGCCTGACAATGCTATGTCAGTAAAAGCAGAAAAAATTGCAAAAGAACAATACCCTGATAATACAGGTACACCATTGTTAATTGTATGGCATCGGACAGACGGGTTGACCACCCAAGATTACCAAAAGATTTCATCATTATATCAACATCTAGAAAAACATCCTTTATCAGCTCAAAATTTTCTTCCTCCGCTTGGAAAGCTTCCACCGCAAGGTTTACAAGCATCTGCATCTGAAGATGGCCAAACAATTGTAACGCCTATATTCATGGATAAAAAAGCAGCAACCGAGGAATTAGATAGTAATTTGTCTACATTAAAAAAACATTTATCTAAAGTAGACTCTAAATCTTTATTTGATCGTAAAATTAGTGACTCAGGCTTACATGTTCGTTTTACTGGTCCTGTAGGAATTTCTACAGATGCTACTGCCTTATTCAGTAAAGCAGATGTAACGCTACTGATTGGTACGGTTTTATTAGTATTAATATTGCTTGTGCTGTTATATCGCTCCCCACTCTTAGCGTTAGTGCCATTGATAGGTGTAGGATTTGCTTATGGTGTGACGAATCCTCTTTTAGGATTTCTCGCTAAAGAAGGCTTTATTACAGTTGATTCACAAGCCGTATCCATTATGACCGTATTATTATTCGGCGCAGGAACAGATTATTGTTTATTCTTAGTGTCCAAATACAGAGAATGTTTATTAGAGGAAGAGGATAAATTTACAGCCCTAGAACATGCCATTAAACATTCAGGCGGAGCTATCTTAGTAAGTGCATTAACCGTCGTGCTTAGCCTAAGCACTTTGCTGCTTGCACAATATGGATCCTTCCATCGCTTCGCAGTTCCATTTAGTTTAGTTATCCTCATTATGGGTATGGCGGCATTAACACTGTTACCTGCTTTGTTAGGTATTCTTGGGCGTGCAGCATTTTATCCTTTCATCCCAAGAACAGAGGAAATGTCGAAGAAACTAGAAGAAAAGAAAGGAAAAAAAGTCAGAAGAATCGCTCCCCACGGAAAGTTCAGCAGAAAAATTGGCAATTGGGTGACAAGAAAACCGTGGACTGTCATTATTTTAAGTGTTGTCCTATTAGGCGCATTAGCATCCTTCGTTCCACGTATTCAATATACACAGGATTTAATAGAATCGTTTCCAAAAGATATGCCTTCTAGAGAAGGTTTTGATTTAATGTCCGAACATTTTTCACAAGGAAAGCTAGCACCTTTACAATTAATCATCAATACAGAAGGTAAAAAAGTTGAGATTAAAGATCAGCTGAGCAAGCTATCCTATATAGAAGAAGTTTCAGAGAAAAAAGAAGGGGTTAAAAACAAAGAATATCATTCTTATGATATTACTTTAAAAGAAGACCCTTACAGTATGGAAGCTGTTGATACTATACCAAAATTAAACAAGAAGGTTTCTACCATACTAAAAGACTCAGGTGTGCAACCACAGGATCATCTCTGGATAGGTGGCGAAACTTCTAAGCAATATGACACAGTGAAGACAACCGAACGAGATATGAAAGTAATTGTACCAACAGTAATCGTTATTATAGCTGCATTGTTGTTAATGTACTTGCGATCTATTGTGGCGATGGTATACCTGATCCTAACAGTCTTGCTTTCTTATTTATCTGCGTTGGGCGCTGGTTGGATACTGGTACACGATGTATTAGGCATTTCAGCAATTCAGGGCTTAATTCCTTTATACTCATTCGTTTTCTTAGTTGCATTAGGTGAAGATTATAATATTTTTATGATATCAAGTATTTGGAAAAACAAAAATAAACAAAGTAATCGATTAGCCATCGCAAATGGGGTCAGTGAAACAAGCAGCGTGATTACTTCTGCAGGTTTAATTCTAGCTGGAACTTTTGCAGTCTTGGCTACCTTGCCTATTCAAGTACTCCTGCAATTTGGGATCGTGACAGCAATCGGCGTATTATTAGACACATTTGTTGTTCGTCCTCTCCTTGTTCCTGCTATCACTGCTGTGCTTGGCCGTTATGCATACTGGCCAGGGCATAGATGGAAAATGAAGGATAGTGAAGAAGAATAACTTGTTAGGACATTAAAAAGAAAACATTTACTATAAAAAAATGCTCTTCTCATTAAATTGAGAAGAGCATTTTTAGTGAAGCTTTTATTTTGTAAAATCAATTTTCTTTTTTAATATATTCATAATTACGCCACCTACTGCCATCGAGAGCAGCTCACCAAGCGCAACTGTATACCATGTATAGAAAAAAGGTAGATGATAAAGAATAGACAATTGCCCGGCAACCGTAAACATAGAAAAAGCAAAAATTAAAGCTGTGACTGTCATTTTTACAATATCATTCTTGATTTTTTTCGTTACCGCT
Source organism: Rummeliibacillus sp. GQ308 (assembly GCF_059759115.1). Taxonomy (NCBI): domain Bacteria; kingdom Bacillati; phylum Bacillota; class Bacilli; order Caryophanales; family Caryophanaceae; genus Rummeliibacillus; species Rummeliibacillus sp. GQ308. The sequence continues at coordinate 1,652,151 of NZ_JCAXDQ010000001.1, forward strand.
CGGCATAAAAGAATGACTAAAAATGTAGCAAGCCCACCAACTGGCACATCGATTGGCCATGTCGGAGACATAAAATTAGCAATAATAACACCGAGAGTGACGGCTACTATGTAACGTTTATGATAAAGTGCTAGATAGTTAAACATTTCAGCTAAACGAAATTGGATGGCGCCAAAACTGACGACAGCTAAAACGGTGGTGACCGCAACATAAAGGGCGGCAACGAGGGCTGTTTTGGTGATCTCTGTAACAGAGGTACGTGTAGATACATTGTAAAACGTTTTATTCATTTTCATTCTCCTTTGTAAAATAGCCAAAAGCTATTTTAGTCATAACTGCGACCAAAGGAGATTAGACTATGCCTAACCAAAAGTGCCGCAGTGCAAGCAAATTTGCTTACTTGAAAAGTATATCAAATAGTTGTTAAATAGAAAACATTATTTTGCAATCCAACCTCCATCAATTGGGACGACTGCAGCATGTATATAGTCTGAGGCGTCATGTGCTAAAAACAGTGTAAGGTTTGCCACTTCACTTGGTTGGGCCCATCTACCTGCAGGTGTCTCTCTTGCCACCCATTTTGCCATCTCTCCATCGCCTTGGAAATCCGCTTTGTTCATAGGTGTTTGAATAGCACCTGGTGCAATCGCATTAGCACGAATACCCATTTTACTATAATCTAAATCTAGCTGTTTAGTGTAACCGACAATTGCATGTTTAGAAGCTGTATATGCTGCTCCGCCTCCCCCTGCTACAAGGCCTGCAATGGAAGCCATATTGATAATGACCCCTGATTTTATCTCAATCATTTGTGGTAGAATTGCATTCGTTACTAAATATGTTCCTTTAAGGTTTGTATTTAAAATAGCATCCCACAAAGCCTCATCTGTATCTAATGTCTTTGCATAGCCATCTAAAATGCCAGCTGTATTTAGCAAGATATCAATTTTAGAAAAAAGCGAATTGGCCTTTTGGACAGCTTTCACTACCTGACTATTATCCGCTACGCTACCTACTGAATAAGCAAAATTTTGCTTATATTCATTCGCTATAGAATTCAATCCCTCTTCGTCTAAATCCATCGCAAATACCATCGCTCCACTTTCAAGAAACGCCCTTGCTTGTGCGTGCCCAATTCCAGACGCTGCTCCCGTAACAAAAACGGTTTTGCCTTTAAAATCAAATTTCATTTTTGCACCTCATTACAAAAGCCCATGGCAATCCATGGACTCTCAATTATATTCATATATAATACATTTCCACTCATCTAGTGAGAAGTGTCTTATTCGACAATTTCCCAGTCTTCAGCTAATAAATCACAAACTGTCGGCGTGAACATAGTGTAGCCTTCACCAGATACATTAATTAAAAAATACGGATTTAGCTTTTCACCATCATGCGTGCTTTCCCCTACTAATTTTATGTATAATTCAGCTCCATTAAATCCTTTTCTTATTACTTTTTCTCCTGCTTTCATACGCGGTAGTATTTCTTCAAATGTCATGACGCGTCTCCTTTACTCTTTAGTTATACAGAAAAAAGTATACGAGATTATATTATGGAAATCAAATGACTAAAAAAGGGACCCACGTTATAGTGGAATCCCTAATGCTATGAATCGCATAGCTGCCAATTGTTCATGAGTTATCTTTTACTTTTCTTTTGGTTTAAAAGTTTTACAGCAAGTATCCTTAGAAGTGTTAGCTTTTTCGGAAATCTTGTCAAAATCAAACTCTGTTGCAAACTCTGTATCCTTATCTCTGGAGTGGTAATCCATATCGACATTAATCGCTGATGCACTACAAACATTACCAACCTTATGGAAAAAACAATCGGAAACAGAACAATTCACTTGTACATTTGGCATGGGCTATCCTCCTCATATTTATGAAGTGAACAATTTTTATTGCTCTGGATTAGCATGCCCAAGCCATAATCATTTATAAGGCTTAATAGAAATGAATATCTTCAAGTACATATTTACCGCTCTTCACTTTGGTAAACTTAAGAGTTACCGATACGTTACCCATTGCGTTAAAATCTTTAGGCTGGAATTGATATCGAATATTTGCCCAACCTGTCCCTTTTCTTGAGTCATAGTTTTTTACTTTTGAGGTTGTTGCCAGCTTTAAATTTTTGCCGTAAAGATGAATGATTTTTTTGCTATTAGATTTACGATTGAGCTTTATTCTTTCTTTGTATCTATCCGTTGAATATTTATAGCCTAGTAAATAGTTTGTATCAGTTTTAGGTGCTATATGATTCTTTGCATATTTATTAAATGTTGTTGTTTTTCCTGTTCTGTTTGATTCGCCGTAAATACGGATTAATCTTGCAGCTTCAGGTCTTAATTCATTTTGGGCTTCTTTTAGTGTAAATCCCTTTGAAAGTGTAAAAACCCCTTTTTTCGAAACTTTTTTGCTAGCTGCTTGAACAGTCTGAGTACCTGCTAATTCACTCGTTTCGAAAGACGCTGTACCAATTAATAAACCAGATGCAAGTACACTAGTCGCGATCGTACCTTTTACAAATTTTTTGACTAAATTTTTCATACTATAACCTCCAAGTTGTTTTATTAATCGTAGCATAAATACCCCATTAAAAAAGAATCGTTGCAAAAATTGATATTTTATCTCTAATATGGAATTTACCTGATAGTCGGATGGTTTTACAAACCGAGTTCTCAAATCATATTTTTCCCTCAAACATAATACCTTCTTTTCAAAAAAATAAACAAGCTGCTTACTTAAATTTGGGCAGCTTGTTGAAAATGAATTGTTTCTATAATTTGATGGAGCGGCATCGGCCTTCCACATAAGTAACCTTGAATAAGATTGCATCCTTCTCTTGAAAGAAATTCCCACTGGAGCTCTTCTTCCACTCCTTCTGCAATAATTGTTAAATGTAGATGTTTTGCCAGAGAAATAATCATCGAAATAAGAACAGTATCCCCTGTTGGTATTTGCATAACAAATGAACGATCTATTTTCAATGTATCAATTGGCAAATCTTTCAGATAGGCGATAGATGAGTATCCTGTTCCAAAATCATCAATCGCAATTTTAATTCCTAATTCTTTTAACTCGCATAACGTTTCGACTGCATGTTTTCTATCCATCGTCATACTTTCAGTAATTTCAAGTTCTAGACAAGCAGGATGAAGCTGTGTCTCTGCCAGAACCCTTTTGACTGTATGAGCTAAATTATGCTGGAAGAATTGGCGGATCGATAAATTTACCGATACACCAATCGTTAGCTGGCAATCCTCCTGGCATTTTTTCACTTGGCTACATGCTTGTTGAAGCACCCATTCACCTATTGGCACAATTAGCCCTGATTCTTCTGCTATCGGAATAAAATCAGCAGGAGAAATAATCCCCTTTGTTGGATGCTTCCATCTGAGTAATGCCTCAACAGATACTATTTCTCCTGTTCTTACATCAATCTGTGGCTGATAATCAAGGAAGAGTTCTTGATTTTCAAGTGCTTTGTGTAAATCATGCTCTAGCAACATTTTTTGTTCTGAACATTTTTCCATATTTTTTTCGTAAAAAAGTACTCGGTTTATTTGATGTTTTGCTTGATGCATAGCAACTTGAGCATGTCTAAATAGATCGCTTGCATTTCTGCCATGCTCTGGATAAATAGCAATTCCGATATTTAAATCTACTTTCACTTGATGATGCTGGACGGGAAAATGAACTTCCATTAATTGTGTAATTTTTTCACAAATGGCGGTGACTTCTTCTCTATTTGACACAGTTGGAACAATAAGAATAAATTCACCGTTATTTCCTTTGCCTAGTACCCTCTTCTGCGATTCTACACAATTCAATCTTTTAGAAACTCCTTGAATAATTTGATCAGCAAACCTACTACCAAACGATTCATTTATAACCTTTATACGATCTACTTCCATCATTAAAACAGCAGCTTTTTTATGAATATTTAACATTTCTGCTAGTTTAGTTTCTATATAGTGCAGTTTAGGCAAACCCGTGAGCTCATCATGATCCATCGTGTATCTTAAAGAATCCTGAGAACTTTCCAGCTCCTCCTGAGTTTCCATTAACAACTCAAATGGTTCTTCAACTGAAGTATGATGAAGTGCTTTCATAAAAAAGTAATAGCTTGTTAGTTGAAATAAATGGCCAATCATAGCTCTGAAATCATAGACATTGATATAGGTGGTGAACACTAGGTCTCCTAATATTAAATAAAAAGAACCAAGTACCAGCATTTCAACTTCTTTTTTCTGTACATTATTTTTGCTTTTAAAAATATAAGCCACAAAGAAAAGTTGTATAAAAGCAGCAGCATATTGTAGCCCATTTTTTATCTGAGAAGTCCCTACTCCATCAATAAATAGATTTGGCAACAATGCTTTGGGAGAGTATATAATTCCCAACCAACAAACGGTATAGGCTAATGATAAACCATATACTATATAGCGATTTTTGAGCACAGAATTTTTCGGCTTTAACAGGTATATACTTAACAAACCAACAGCTAATGACAGGCGTCCAATGATATAAAACCATGTAGCTGAGTAATTAGAGCTTTTCTCTAGAAAAAACGGCATCCCTTGATAAGTTAAAGTATGGAACAACTCCGTTAAACCTAAAGATAAAAAAAGGGCTCCAATATATAATCTTTTATTCGATAAAACATATGGTACGATCAGCCATGCTTGAATAGCAATCGAAAAGGAAAAAACAATAATAAATATCTCAACCATTAAATGAATGGATAAATAATTTTCTGCACCAAATACACCGTAGAGTTGCTTATTAAATAAAAACGAGATTACAAGCAAAAAAATAGGCAATCCAATCGGCCACCGAAATTTTTTCAAGAAGCCTCCATAATCAAAGTTTGTTATAGAAATCCCTCCTCTTAAAGCAATTTTTATAGGAAAAAAGTTGTCCGTTAGGAAGATTACAAAATACTTTTTTAAAAACAGTTCTTCTTTCAGATACATTATACCTACTAATTATACAAATTTCTAGCAAAGAATAAAATACCAATAGAATGGTCATATGAGTTTTATTTTTACTTACCACAAGATTAAGAATAAGAAGGAGCTTGTCTAATAAATAAAATAATTCCTATGAATTCTTCCTAACTCAAATGAAGATATTCTGTTGATTAAACCTTTTTTAACTATTTTTTCTTTAAAACGAACATCCCACTTTAGTCCTCCGATACTATTTACTTGTTTAGTCAGAAACGCTTATTATGTATATTTTACTGTTTTTGTTTTGGAGGAAAAATGCTAATTTATCAGTATATTTTCTATGGTATATTTTGAAGGGGTTTAAAAAATTAAAAGGGATGGGTGAAATGTATGAAATCAACAAAAAAGTTCCAAGGCCTTAAAGTTTTATCAAGCGCACTTGCTCTAAGCCTAATTGCATCTTCTTTAACACCGATAATGGAAACAGAAGCGCAAGCTAAAACGGCAAAAACAAAGGTACAATCACAGGTAAAACTACGGATCATGGAAACAACGGATGTGCATACGAACTTATTAGACTTTGACTATTACAAAAATAGCGTAGCTCCTCAATTAGGATTAGCGAAAACAGCAACGCTTGTCAATAAAGCTCGTAAAGAAGTGAAGAACTCTGTATTGGTAGATAATGGAGACCTTATTCAAGGAACACCGCTTGGAACATACAAAGCAACAATCGATCCATTGAAAAAGAATGAAGTCCATCCAATGATAAAAGCAATGAACATTATGAAATATGACATGGCTTCACTTGGAAATCATGAATTCAACTTCGGTCTAAATTTCCTAAAAGAAGTTTATAATGATGCCACATTTGGTTTTGTAAATGCAAATGTATACAAAGATGATCACGATAATAATCCGAATAATGATAAAAATCAATTTACACCATACAAAATCGTCAACAAAAAAGTAAAAGACGAATCAGGGAAAACACAAACCATCAAAGTTGGTTATATCGGCTTTGTACCGCCTCAAATCAGCGAATGGGATAAAGCTAATCTAAATAACAAAGTAATTGTAAAGGGAATTGTTGAGACTGCAAAGAAATATGTACCGATCATGAAAAAGAAAGGCGCAGATGTAGTCATCGCAATGCCTCACTCCGGCTTTAACAAAGATGTGACAAATACAGAAGATACAATCTATGCATTAAGCAAAGTAAAAGGAATCGATGCTATAACTTTCTCACATACGCATAAAGTCTTCCCAGCAAAGGATATTGCTAGTTTGGACTCTATCTTTAAGGATGAACAAGGCAATGCTGCGAAAGGTGTAGATAACAAAAAAGGAACAATTAACGGTGTACCTGCAGTACAAGCTGGCTTTGGTGGCGGCGCATTAGGAATTATCGACTTAACTTTGAAGAAGATCAAAGGAAAATGGGCGATTACAAAATCTAAATCACAAGCGCAAACACGATCAGTCCTTGAAGAAAAAGCAGATGAAAAGATTAAAAAAGCTATCTTAAAAGACCATGAAGCAACACTTAAATATATCAACACACCAATCGGCAAAACAACTGATGATATCTACAGCTATTTCGCACTAGTCCAAGATGATCCATCTATCCAAGTTGTAACAAGTGCACAAAAATGGTTTGTTGAAAAATATGTTGCTTTAAATAAACCAGAGTTAAAAGATTTGCCAATTTTATCTGTTGGCGCACCATTTAAAGCAGGTCGTAATGGTAAAGACGAATACACAGATATCAAAAAAGGCGACTTAACAATACGTAGTGCCGGCGATTTGTATTTATATGATAATACGCTTAAAGCTTTAAAAGTGAAAGGCTCTAATGTAAAAGAATGGCTAGAAATGGTTGCAGGTGCATTCAATACGATTGATACATCTAAAACAACAGAACAATCATTATTAAATCCAACCTTCCCAGTATATAACTTTGATGTAATCGATGGCGTACAATATCAAATCGATGTTACAAAGCCTGCGAAGTACTCAACTACTGGACAGTTGGAAAATCCTACTTCAAGCCGTATCGTCAACTTAACGTATGATGGAAAACCAATTGATCCAAATCAAGAATTCATCGTGGTAACAAACAACTATCGTGCAAGTGGCGGCGGTCATTTCCCTGGCATTTCAGAGAGTGAATTAGTAGTAGACTCAGCAGATGAAAACCGTCAAATTCTAATGGACTATATTTCTGAAGTTAAAGAAATTACACCTACAGCAGACAATAACTGGTCCATCGCGCCAATTGCTCAAAAAGTAAATGTAACATTCACAACTTCACCGCAAGCTGTGGATTATATTAAAGAAGGAAGCTTATTCACTTATACAGGTAAAACTGATGTAAGAGGATTTGGCATTTTCCAACTAAATTTAAATCGTTAATCTTATCGCCGCGGCATTTATTTGCTGCGGTTTTTCTATTCCCCGTAGCCTTTATGGATAAAAGCAAAAACAACATGCCATATTAAGAATGCTTTTATAAAAGGAAGGAGAATGCCAAAATGGGAAGAGACAATAAGCAAGGAAGAAGCCACAATTCAGGACGTATGGCTCAAACGCCTAAAAATCAACTTATTGCACCTAGACAAGTCAAAGAAGAAACGGCAGAAGAATTATTGGAGCTTGAGAAAGCCTATAAACACAAAACAAAAAATGCAACAAAACCTACATTATAGACTAGGGGGATATTACTTTGGATTATCAACGAGCACAAGAAATAGTCGCCTCTCCGCAGGAATTTGAAGTAACATATAACGGTGTTTCTGTCTGGATAGACAAATTAGTAAATGAAAAAACAGCAACAGTCCATTTAAGACGTTCATTAGAAGAGCGTTCAGAGGTTGATATCGCTGAGTTAAAAGAAGCCAAAACACTTCAATAAAAAAACTGCCCACTGGTTAGATTGGCCAGTGGGCATTCCTTTCATTCGCAATTCACACATATTTGGTTGTTGAATACTCTAATGGGGGTAGTACTAATCAACATCTAATTGATAGGATTGAATCTCTTCTAATGTGGGCAATCCAGACATCGCCCCTTTTTTCATTGTAGCCAAGCCACCAGATATACTTGCAAAACGAATCATTGCTTCCAATTCTTCTACAGCTAATTGCTGTAGCGGCTGTTGTGAGGTATATAAGGAATAGAGTATGCCCGATACAAATGCATCTCCAGCACCAGTCGTATCAATCGCCTTCGCTTTTATCGCAGATATATGGCCTAATTGTTCTTTAAAAGAATACATACAACCATTGCTCCCCATTGTTATCAAGACCAAAGGGATATTCGGTAACCGTTTTATCCCTTCTTCAATTGTCTTGCAGCCAGTTAAAAATGTTAGCTCCTCGTCGGATACTTTCAACACATCCACCAATGGGATTGTAGATAAGATTATTTCTCTTGCATCATTTTCATGTAGCCATAGACTTTCACGATAATTAGGATCATAAGAAATAGTCATATTATTATCTTTAGCTAACTGTATTGCTTGCATTGTGGCTGATTTGGATGGTTCATTGATTTGTGAAATAGATCCAAAGTGGAAAATATTATGATTTACAAAGAGCTCTGCACTAATTTCATCTTTTGTAATCAGCTGATCTGCGCTTGGTTGAATATAAAAACTAAAATGTCGCTCACCGGAAGGTTCTAATGTCACGAAAGTCAATCCTGTCCTAGCTTCTGCTGAAAACATTAAGGATTTCGTATTCACTTTGTAGTCTGTTAATGTCTCTTGCAAAAATCGACCTAATACATCCTCCCCTACCTTACCTAAGAATGTAGCATGCCCGCCAAGTTTAGCAATACCTACTGAAACATTGGCAGGGGCACCTCCTGGAGCTTTGTGGTAGGTTATATTATCTTCATTTAACGGTATAAAATCGATAAGCGCTTCGCCGAAACATAGAACACCATTCATGCAAATATCAACTCCTGTTGAGGTGAGGACTCTTCATTCTTATGTTGGAGAAGATCCCATTTAGTAATACTAAATGTAGCATCACCTTCAAAAGTAATAGAGTGATCCTCAGGTTTTGGGAAATAGCGGGCTGTCATCACTTCACCGCCATCGTTAATAAATATTTCTATAGACGACTCATCCATAAAGAAATGAAGATTGGACAGACCTTCAATTTTACACTTTCTAGATTGCTCTCCACTATTATCAATATTCCTTCTATATAGCGTTACTTCTTTTGTTTGATCATCATAGGTCAACCTTGCTTCATGGCGTAGGTCAATCTGGAAATCGTGGCAGTCTCTTGGGGAGAACTCTATAAATAGCTCAGCAGAAGTGCCTTGAATCCCCTCGAATTGAATAGCTTGCTGTTTCATCTGTATATCCTTATACAACACTTCATTGTTACGCAACAGTTGCAACTCCTCCAGTGGTCTTTGGAATATGCGTCCATTTCTCCACTGAAGCTCCCTTGGCATTGTTAAAGCATGCAGCCACTTATTGGTTATAGTTGGCTGGAGCTGTTCTATCTCATTGGTAATACCCATCCAACCAAAAAGGATTGTTCTTCCGTGTATATCTTTAAAGGTTTGCGGAGCATAAAAATCAAATCCATAGTCCAATAACTTAAAGGGACCATGCTTGAATTGATGAGTTTCATACAAAAACTCACCATTAAAATAGCCTGATTGGAACAACTCTTGAGCCATTTCTCCATTTTTTATTAGAGACTGTGGAGAAATCAATAGAATATGCTGGTCATTGAGTGGGAATAAATCCGGACATTCCCACATATATCCCAACTCCTCCAAACCATTTATACCAGCACCTGCTATGCCACCAATCATTTCCCATTGATAAAGATCAGGTGAAATAAATAATACAGCAGAGCCCTTTTCCTCCAGATTTTGAGCACCTAGTATCATATACCATTGTCCTTCATGTTTCCAAACTTTTGGATCTCTGAAATGTGCTGTATATCCCTCAGGCACTCGAAGAATGGGACCTTTTTTTTCAAAATTCACGCCATCTGTCGAAACTGCTAAGCATTGGTACGTTTCCCTTTCACCATTTTCGCCTTTAACATTACCAGTATAAATGAGGTAAAGTTGGCCATTATCACAAACAGCGCTTCCTGAATAGCAGCCGTCTTTGTCATACCATTCTGTAGGCGCAAGAGCTATAGGCTCCTCTTGCCAATGCACTAGGTCTGGTGATGAGAAATGTCCCCAAAACTTTGAACCATGCATAGTACCGAATGGATTCCATTGGTAAAAAACGTGGTAAAAACCTTTGTATTGTATTAACCCATTAGGATCATTTAAAAATCCGACAGATGGCATTAAATGATAGGATAAACGATAAGGATCACTTAGCACTAATTCTTTATATTTTTTTACTTCGTCATAAGCTCGATTAATCAGGTGGCCAAATTGTTCTGACATGGCAAAACGAACCTCCGTACTACGATATATTTTTAAAGTGAGAACAAAAGAAACCTTGCCTCACTACTAATCTATTCATTACTTTCTTCTTTGGCATCATCGGAATAGCCGAACCACCATGTCAAGATGAAGGCTACCGCAACGGCCAGTAAGTTTACAAAGATATATTGGAATACCTGACCATTTAAATACAGCAGCGTTCCAGGCAATACTGTAATAGCCATCCCTGTTCCCTTTAAGCCGAGTAAGGATGAGAAAAATCCTCCTACCGCTCCGCCGATTAATCCCATAAGGAAAGGCTTACCGTAACGCAAGTTGACGCCAAAAATAGCAGGTTCCGTAATCCCTAAAAAAGCAGATAGTGACGAAGGAAAAGCAAGAGCCTTTAATTTAGCCGATTTGGTTTTTAAAGCAACTGCTAATGTTGCGCCAGCTTGAGCAGCAGCGGCGCAGGTCACGATTGCATTGTAGGGATTATCATGATACTTCGATAATAGTTGAATTTCAAGCATATTGAATATATGGTGTACACCAGTTATAACGATTAACTGATTGAGCCCACCAAGCAAAATTCCACTAATTCCATATGGCCAAGATAATATAACAGTCGCTGCTGATAAAATCCATTGCTCAACAGAGTGGAAAATTGGGCCGATAATGAGCAGTGATAAAACACTCATTACAAGCAAAGTTAAGAACGGCGTTAAAATAAGGTCTAGAATCTCAGGTATGCGCTTACGCAAAAACTTTTCAAGCTTTGCACCGATGAGCCCAGCTATAAATGCAGGAATTACAGATGCTTGGTAGCCAACTACTGGAATAAATCCGAAAAAGTGTATCGGCTTTACATCGCCACCTGCAACATCCCAGGCATTCGGTAATGAAGGGCTGACAAGCATTAACCCTAGCACAAGTCCAATGATCGGTGTACCGCCAAATACTTTGAATGTAGACCATGCAACCAATGCAGGTAAAAATATAAATGCAGTATCCGTTAAAACCTGTGTATATAAAATGAAATTCTCCGAAACATCGTCAGGCTTCATGCCAAAGAGCCCCAATATTTGCTCTTGCATGACAAGTCCACGCACACCCATAAACAATCCTGTAGCTACAAGTACTGGAATAATAGGGACAAAAACATCACCAAATGTTCGAATCATACGTTGTAGTCGAGATCCTTTTTTCCTTGCTTCTTTTTTCTGCTCAGAAGCAGATCGTGTCGTAAACCCAAACTGAGTAACTTCATCATAAATACGATTGACTGTACCAGTCCCAAAAATAATTTGATACTGGCCAGAATTAAAAAATGCACCCTTTACTTTTTCAATTGACTCCACTTTTTCTTGGTCAATTTTACTTTTGTCTGCCACCATTAAGCGCAACCGAGTTGCACAGTGAGCAACAGATTCAATATTATCCTTTCCCCCAACTGCTTCTATTACTTCCTCAGCAATTTGCCGATTTTCAGACATATACCCACCCCTTTTTTCTTATTGAAAACGATTCCACTCTTTTTACAATATTAAACATCTTATATTGTCATCTCTGTAACGAGGTCAACGCTTTCATTTCCATCTTATGTTGTTAGTTATGGAATCGATTCCTTATAAATGAAAAAAAGAGGGCTTGTACAATTACCCCCACATTATATACTTTCTCTTACAAGAATTCTATAATTATTTTTGACTGTTACTGTGTCTGTTTTCTGGCCACTAAGTTGCTCCAATAAAATGCTAGCAGCCTCTACCCCAGCATCAACTTGTGAGAAATCTACTGTTGTTAATTGTGGCTCTATAAAAGTAGAGATTTCAGAAGCACCCATACCAGCTATTGCCAATTGGCTTGGGATTGATAGCCCCTGTCCCTTCGCATATTGAATTGCACCAATAGCCAAACGATCCGTTACTGCTATAATAGCCGATGGAAGCTCTCCTTCTTCAGCCATGTTTTCGGTCGCTTGAAAACCAGAATCAGCATCAAAATTCCCTTCTTGCATCCAATGGTGTTTTATTTCCAGCCCATTATCTTTCAAAGCTTTCAGGTAGCCCAATTTGCGGAGGTAACCCACTGCTCGATCCTCTTCCGTAACTCCAATAAAACCAATTTCTTTATGACCTCTCTCAATGAATAGTTTTACCAAATCGTATGTTGCTTGAAAGTCGTCTAAAACAACGCCCGCTGTTCCCTCCATTGCTTGACCAACCATAACAAAGGGTATTTTTAATTTTTTTATTTCTTCACGCAAAGCTTCATCGATATGAGTTGCCGAAAGAATAATGCCATCAACATTTCTTCCCTTCAACAAATGCAAAAAATCAATTTCTTTTGCAGGTTCTTGATTCGTAATAGTCAATAGTATTTGATAACCCTTTGGTGCCAATACTTGATCGATACCATTCATCAAACGGCTCGATGTTTCTGTACTGATTTTTGGTAGAATCACACCTATAATATTGGTCTTTTTTGTACGTAATGATTTAGCATTTTCACTTGGAATATAGCCTGTTTCTTCTATTACCTGTAACACCCGCTTCTTTAACTCATCCCGAACATAACCAGTCCCATTAATAACACGAGAGACGGTTGTCCTTGAGACATTCGCTCGTTTGGCAATTTCATTAATTGTCACGTATTGTTTCCTCCTACAAAACACTTTTACTTTTTAACAGAAATGGGAATATAGACGTTAAAAAGATGAAAGGCGGTTTAAATATGTTTAAAGGGTTTTTTAAAAAGGATACCATTGAAGATCCATCATTGACAATGCCATTGGAAGGAAGAATTATTCCCATAGAAGAAGTGCCAGATCCAGTTTTCTCACAAAAAATGATGGGAGATGGTTTTGCCATAGTTCCTACAAATTCTACAGTAGTATCACCTGTAAATGGGAAGGTCATCAGTGTCTTTCCAACAAAGCACGCTATCAACTTATTTGACGATCAAGGAAGAGAAATCCTGCTCCATATAGGTCTTGAAACTGTCTCTTTAAACGGACTTGGCTTTACTCCCTTTGTTAAAGACGGACAAAAAGTCAAAAAAGGTGATCGTTTAATGGATGTCGACTTTGATACAATCAAAAAGAAGGTTCCTTCCATTATCTCTTCTGTAGTTTTCACTAATTTAAGTGATGATGAAAAAGTTGCCATCACAAAACACGGAGTCGAAATAAAGAAAAAATAATTTAATAAGGCATTGGATAGGCAATAATCCAATGCTTTTTTCGATTTTCGAAAAAAATACTTTTTCGTTTACAGTTTTTATAGTAGAATAGTGATTGTTAATATATCGCTACGCCCTTATAGCTCAGTAGGATAGAGCAAAAGTTTCCTAAACTTTAGGTCGCAGGTTCGAATCCTGTTAAGGGCATTAAGATACTCTTCAACCCCCTTGATATATCTGCATTCTTGATTTTTAATGTGTAGTATTTGGTTTTGTAGTAGGTTTTACAAATTCAAAATCAGCTCAGACCGTCATATTGGCGGTCTTTTTTATATTTAAATTATTTGACATTTATAGTATTTTTATCACAGGAGGGATTACATATGGCAAAAAATGAAAAGAAGGCATCAAAGAGTTTTCTGAGTGGTTGTCTTGGTTGTTTTGGAATAATTTCATATTAGGAATTGTTATTGGCGCTTGTTCAGCTTTAGGTAATGATTATGATTCATCAGAAAAAAAAGCTAAGACGCCAGTTACACACCATAAGAAAGAAGAAACTAAAAAGCCTGCAAAAAAAGCTGTTGACTACCAGAAAGTAACTAAGAGTAATGTAAAAACTGTAATAACTAAAGCTCTTGGCACTAAAACTAATATGGACAAAAAGCGTATTGTCGGTGTTGATGTAATTGAAAATGCTGCAGACGACTTTAAAAGAAAAATTATTCTTGTTAAGTTGAATGCAAATGAGAATCTAACTAATAAGATGACCAAAGGCGGAATGTTTGAAGATACTAGTGATGCTTTAAAAGCTCTAAGTAAATTTAAGAATACCTCTATTTATCGTGTATGGTGGTATTACCCATTGGTAGATACCTATGGTAATGAATCTGATGATGTTGTAATGAAACTTGATTTATCAAATGAAACATTAAAGAAAATTAATTGGGATAACTTCTTATCAAAAAACTATCCAAACATTGCTGATTTCTATTGGCAACACCCATCTATGCCTAAATAATTGTAGGGCCACCAATGCGGTGGTCCTTTTTAATTATTTTCTAAGCAATTAAATTTGGTTACATCAAAGGAAGGCTTTATACTCGCCTTTTCCTCCACAACAGTGGTCCTTCTCTTCATAGTAAGCCAATTACATCTAACTAAATTAGAATGGCTGTCACGACGTTTTTTTGCATTATAATCGTCTTGTTCACTATTCATATAACTACACGTTCTTTTCTAAGGACTGGCATCACTGCAAGAACATTATCGGTAATAAAAGTACGTTTAGCATGCTTAGTGAAACAAAACGCTTGGAATCTGTCACCAACAATTTTGATTAGTTTTACTCGACGCTTCGTAATCTCTCCTGTTTGAGAAATGTACATTAAGTCAACCAATTGATTATGCTGCATAGCTTTTATTAACTGTTCTTTCATCGTGATTCCTCCTTTAAAATAAGAACATTTGTTTGTTATATCCAAATTATAAAGAACGTTCGTTCTTGTTTCAAGACAAAAAAAGCCATATTGCCATTATGTGTAACTGAACTTTATGTTATGTATAAAAACAAAAAAACGCGGCTAGTCTCATGCTTTTTAGTACCATGGGAGGCCGCATTTTATAACAAAAAATTTTAAATGTTCCAAAAAATCACCATACATTATGTTTAGGTTTCCCCTCTCCCATTAATATGTAATAAGCATTCGTTAAATCAATCATACCTTTATCCTTTGATATCAAAAATTTCTTCCCTCCATCTTCAATTCTCTCACAGCCCCTAAAATCATACTTCGAATAATACATGTCAGTTTTGTTTTGTTCTAAATAAACGGCAATGAGATAATACAAAATTAACTCTTCCTTTCAGGACTTCTATTTTCTTAAAGATATACTATAAATACATCTTTGTCTATTATAATAAATATAAATATCATCCCTAATTCATTGGTTCGTTCTTAATTTAAGTAAATAAAAAAAGCCCTGTCCTCCACAAGAAGACAGGGCTTTTAGCGTATCAATGAATTTTCACAAGTTGTTTATACCATATTATTTATCTACAGTATAGGCTTTTACATACTCACGATTGGTTGTTATAAAAGCACACTTGTCTTTTTCTTTAACTAAGAAGCGAGGTCTACCGTTCTTTGTATATACAATAGCTTCAATATCAATCTTGGTATCTTTTTTGTACCTATTAAGTTCTATTTTAAACTCTACATCAGCATACACTCTAACAGACGTTAAAGAAACCAACCGATCATACTTTTCACTATAATAGGAGCTTTCTTTATCCAGGCTTTAGTATAGGCTTTGAAACTGCCTTAACTTCCTCTTTTCCAAGAAACCAATCTAAAGATTTTATACCATTTAAACGGTTAAGATCAACGTTTCTTGTAATGCAGCAATTTTACCTTTATCCGTATAGATCGGCGGACACCCAACGCAACTGGATGCCCGCCGCCTGTCACTCTATACTTTCATTGACAATCGACCGGATAATATGGATTGAGTTCCATTCGCCGAATGAGAAAAAGGTGATTGGGTATTTCTTTGTGAATAGTCGCGCGTGGATTTCGTGCTCGTCATATCCTTTCTTATGAAGATTAAGCGTATTCTCCCGAAGTTCCAGTAAATGAGCAAGTTTCTCCTGCAACGCCATGCGCCCCTCCTTTACGAATCCAGCATGACAGCAAAACAATTCTCCGAAATCATACTGCAACACCTTTTCAATAGAATTTATAATCGTAGGAATGCTTTCTTCCCGTAAAATGACTTTTGTTTTTGGATGGACATACAAATCTCCGGAAAAAAGCTGTCCCGTCTCGTTATTCAGAAATGCTAAATGGTCTTTTGCATGTCCCGGTGTTTCAATGACCGTCCAATCAGCGTTCCTCGAACGGAATGTTTCCCCGATTGGCTGTGCATCGAAAGGGCGCCTTCTTCCCCAAAACACTTTCCGGTAGAACGGATAATCCGCTTTTCGTGCACTTTCCTCAATCGACATGTCATTCATGAAAATAGGCAGTCCAAATTCGGTTTGTAAATACTGTGCGCCCCCGCTGTGATCTTCATGTGCATGTGTGATGACTACTTGATCAACGTCCGCTTGTGCAAAAAAAGGTTTGAATTCCTTCTCTAATGTTTGTGAGCCGGTGTCAACCAGCACTCCATCTGTCTCAAAACAATACACATTCAACTTAACGCTGTTCAACTGAACGACTCCATTTACAAATCGAACATTGCTCACTTCATCTTGATTTGATTTCGTTTTCAAGAACAAGTACTTCACCCCTTGTCGTCACTCGTTTCATTTACTAGTAGAATATCACATTATGAATGACTATTCATTCAAATATAGCCATCTTTAAACTCTATTAAGCAACAAGACTCCAACTTTCAAACCTCCCTTATAACTCAATATTGTTTTCCAGTTCACTAAACCCACCCAATAGCCTTGGCTGTCTTATCCAGCAGCATATTCCGTTTTCGCAATACTTTCTGTCATGACATGAATAACTCGTCCGCTATATTTTCCCATTCGTAGAAGTCATTCTTGCACCAATAACGCATATCTACAATGTTCTTTTAATCACTGTCTAAACCTTTAGAACGCCAGTTAGTTGTTTTTTCTTTTGCAATTGGATTCCCACCCGTACAGTAATACTTAAGTCCACCATAATTTAATACTACAGTTTATTTCAAATTTGGAGTATATTAAATCTATTTTATGTATAGCTTGATTAGATTGATTAGGAATTAAATGAAGTTAAGGTTAAATACATATTACTTTCTATACTACTGTTAATTTCTGAACATGAAGGAATTTCAATAAATTAGTAGAATATAATGGATATGCCTATCCATTTACACATCTGATATGAAAAGACAAGATTTTTACCATATTGAAAAATTGTAGGAGGAATATAAATGAAAAAACATCATGCATTACAGTTATATGATTATCACGTTTGGGCTAATAACAAATTATTCGAAAGGTTAAAGGAATTGCCTGAGGAAATTTTTAATCAGGAAGTTCAAAGTATTTTTCCTTCGCTTGCAGCGGCTTTTAATCATATTTATATGGTCGATACCATTTGGCTAGGTGTAATGCGTCAAAAAACTATGGGTGAGATTCAAGCTTCAATCGCTCAAGTACAAGAGCATACAAAGAATAAAGGTCTACAGGAAATGGAAAAGTTGTTTTATCAATTAGCAAAGGAATATCAAGGATTTCTTAATAGTGAAAGTGATTTGGATAAAGAAATTTCCCCTGAACATCCTCAATTCGGACGATTAAATACTCATCTTTCCGAATTGGTTCAACATGTAGTCAACCATGGAACATATCACCGCGGAAATCTTTCTGCTATGATACGCCAACAAGGTTTCTCAGGTGTACCTACTGATTATGTTTTCTATCTATATGAAATAAACTCTACAAAATAGTTTTTGACGAATCTAGGTTTTTAAACAAAGAATTAAAAATATTTAACTTACTTTTTTAGATTTTTAAGGAGTGACTAGCATGAATTATTCAATTAAACCATCTACGGAAAAAGATATTCCATTCTTATGGGAAATGCTGCACCAGTCTATATTTGTTTCTGAAGGTCAACCTGCACCTAGTCTAGATATATTGAAAGAACCCAATATAGAAAAATACTTGATAAATTGGGGCAAAGAAAATGACCATGCACTAGTTGCTATAGATAAAGAAAATAATGCTGTAGGAGCAGTATGGATAAGGTTATTAGACCAAGATAATGCTGGCTATGGCTTTGTGGATGAGAATACACCTGAGCTTGGAATGGCAATAAAGAATCAATATAGAGGGAAAGGAATCGGGAAAAATTTGTTATTTAATATGATTCAGTTTGCTCATTCCATTGGTTATCCGGCTATATCGTTAAGCGTCGATCCTCTAAATCAAAATGCTTTAAGACTTTATGAAAAGAGCGGATTTATCAAAGTTTATGAAGATGCCGGGGGATCTTGGATAATGAAAAGAGATTTGTAATATTAGTACAAATCTACTTTCAATAATTGAGGTTACTCTCTCTTCCCGCTATCTCCAAACTTTTAGAAGTGTGTGATAAATATCTTTTAAAATTGAGAAAGCCAAACTACTATGGAAGGCTAAATTAGCCTTACAATAAAAGTCCGGCTTTTTCAAGGAATACTATTATAAAACTTAGATATGTACTATACAACTTACAAAAAGACAAACACCTAATATTATAAATAGACTTTTAACTACTTACCAAGGCAATATACTATAAATGTGTGCCTAGTAAAAAGAAAATACCAACATACATAATAGTTTTCCATAGAATAGATTTCTCCTGAGAACTAATATAGATACTGTATATCAAAAAACTGCAACACCTAATCCTCTTAAAAAAATTCCAAATTAAGCATAATTATTATTTTCCTCATTTAGGTAAGTAAATGGATATTTTTCCATATCAATGATGGTTAAACCAATAAAATTAGTGTAATCATTATTTCCGAAATGTAATTCAATTCCGTTATAAAAGATATCATGCGTTACGCTTGATTTTTCTTTACCCCAATAACATTTCTCACCTTTTAATTCAAATTTTTTTATTTCCAACATATCTTTTAAAATTTCAAATGTGTCTCCAAATATTTCAATCCCTCTTACCCTGTCTTGTTCATCTAAATCGAATTGAAAATCTGTGTTTTCTTCAAGTTCTTCAGTTTTAATAATTCTACCAGTTAAACTTGAAGATAAAATATTTATATATGCTATTTCTACTTCTTTATCGACTTTTAGAATAATATTCATTTCATTTTTACCTACCTTTATTTAATTTCATTATTTTAGACCAGTGTAAATATGTAAGTGTGATATACAATCCTTAAGCAACCAATTGGATACCAGAGTCGTTCAACGTGAAAGATAGGTATAATATAGAAATATTAATAAGATTAATATAAGGACTGATTGAGTAATAAAAAAATATTTTCGGTATTTAAAGGGTAATAGCTCAATTATTCCGCAAATAAAGTTAATCCAAAAATCAGCACCGCTTACATAGTTCGAACCCCGTTTGTTTAATTTCCTCTCTGTCAATTTAATACTATAAAAAATATATCCTATACTTATTAAGAATAAAATTAAAAAGAAAAGATTAACTATCACTTTTTATAATTTCCTAGCATGTAGCTAATGCCATGCTATTCCTTTCTTTAACTACTTTGTTATCTAAATGTTATTACATTGAATTCGTTTTATGTATCAACATTTATAAGCAATATTTGTATTTGTACTAACTCCATATATCTTTAAAATACTGTGATAACAATCCTGTTCCTTGAAATCTATAATCTAATGCAGCTTGTACGTTTAAAAGTTCAACGGTAAACTTCTTATAAGTATTAGGAAAAGAGCCTAAATAAGAATATTTAAAAATTGGATCATTAGGGCATAATCTGTAAGCACGCTCCAACATTTTACATCCTTTCTTCTCCCAAGAGTCATAGTCACCAAAATAATAAGGAAACTGAAAAATCATATAACCAAAACACCAAAGAAAATTTTCATTATCATTAAAATTTTCTAATCCGAAATTAGTAACTTCCTCTAAAGTAATAACCAATTCTTTTGAATTGACCCTTTCTCCATCTAGCGTATGACCTTCTACTAATAGATACCAGCATAAGAAACCTAGTCTAATAAAGTATTTCGGTTCTAAAGGGTTATCTTTACACAATTTTATTAATATTGATTTAGCTTCATTCCATTTCCCTTGATTTTCTAATGTATCTACATCATTTAACTTCCAGTTAATCACAAATATGCTCCTTTAAATATGAATAACATGATGTTTTGATTCATATTTATCCTTGAACTTATAAGCTCTTTAGATAGTTGTCTTTAAAAACAGAATATCATGTCAACAATGCTAAATAGGGCGTTTACCCCAAGGTTCAACCGTTCCTATGATATTAATAGATTTACCGCTTTTTATAGAATCAATTACTCCTTGTGAAATCTCATCATTTGTAAGCCATCTCGATTGATCATTTTCAAGGATGAATCCAAGCTGTATCTGGTGATAACGAGTGGGGTGAGGCAAACTAAATTTCCCTTTTACTTCACTTAGGTTTTTACTACTCCCTAGTATATGAAATAGTTGCCAGTATCGGTGGCTTTGATTTGAGATTTCATTTGCAATTACTTCTAATGCACTTTCAGCATACGAATGTATCCAGGCTATGACTAAATCAATTGGCCCATTACATTCTATAGTTTCTCTTAGTTTCGCTGTTAAAAGAGTTTCGTCATTATAGTCCACTAATACAGGTGTCATGAGTGATGAATCGATTGATTTGCTAATTAAGCTTTCCATTCGTTTAGCATCCCGTCCAATTACAGATACATGATATCCTTTACTCACTAACCAAAGAGATGTGTTTGATAACATCCCTGTTCCTCCAACAATCAACGCATGCGACATTTATCTACTCCTCTCTTATATAAATTTGGACGCGCAAATAATATCCAAAAAGAACAGCTACACAATGTTGTTTGACTTTAACCTGTTCAACCTTCTCTCACATTCTTATAATGTCCTAAATAAATATATATGTAAACAGCACCCCTTTTACAAGACTGATAAGACTTCCATTTAGCTGTAAAATTCATTATTATGCAATATCTAATTAAAGCATACACGTTAAGCGGTCAAAAAAAGCACTTTGACTAAGAGAACCCCCCTAGTCAAAATGCTATATTCCTTTAAAGCTATTATCATCAGTTCACCATTTAATTTTGGTCCACTGAAGTAGGCTTTTGATTAATTTGAAAGTGGAGACTGGGAGTTGGTTGATTTTGAACCAGATTCTGCGGTTTGATTTTCATGAAGTTTATAAGACTAAGCAATTTCTCCATTGTTTTTGAATGATCTAAGTAGTATTCTCTACCGCTTATATGCCAGAATGTCCAACCAGCCTGCTCCATCTGATGTTGGCAACATTCTAACTCATCAATTTCTGAATGATTAGTCCACTTTCTTCCTCCACATATGATCGCTAAGCGCCCATGAGAACTCTCTAATGCCAAGTCAATTGTCAATGGTCCTGTTTTAATAGTAGGCATGAAACGATACCCTCTCGTCATCAGTTCATTCTGCAAGTCTGCTACAAAGGTAGATGATGTCGCATGGTCCTCGGTCGTTAGAATGAAGGATGTAGTATTCGGTAATTCTATTTTTGCTTTGTCTGGTAATTGATGTTGAGCAATTTCAAACATAGACATTGTTCCATCATACAACGAGTAATTCGGGAAATCTGTAATGTAATTGTTCATTAGTACCGCAATTTCCTCTTGGCTTAATTTGGATGACAATTTATTAGTAGTAGCCTCATCTCCAAAGATAATTGCTTTTTCTCCTCGCAATAATACTTGGAGATCTGAAAGGCTTCCCATTCCGTCGACAATCACAACATCAAAATAATTCCCTGGAACAGACCAATATTTAGTTACCTCTGATAGTGGCATTAACCATACTGGAATAGCTGACTGCGCTTGTTTAAGAATATTGTCCGCTTCCTGTTTAAAATGTGGTGCAAATTTGGCTCTGTCTTTTTTCATTTTTTTATTGTAAAAACGCCAATTTGTGATTGCTGTTTTTTCTGCTGGAGTAATTTGTTTCAGCGTCGATAGCCAAGAGACTGGCTGAATTAATTCTTCCGTTAATTTCTTTTGAAGTACTCTTTCCTGTTTCAACTTTGCATGTAATATATTCGGCTGCAAGTGTCTGCTACCTGATAGCCATGTCGCCATCTTTTTCAGCACAAATGATTCAATAGCATCGTCTTCTGGCACCTTCGCTTCACCTAGGAGATCAATTAAATCACCTGCGGTTAGTGGCAGACTGTGAGATAATAAATCTATATAGTGCTTCCATTTATGAATATCTTGCTGCAATTTTCGTTGTATTTTCAACTCTGTTAAAAGTTCTTTCCATTTCGAAGGATCCTTTTTTACCATTGCATTAAGAAAAGCATTATAAATTGGATGCATATGTTTAAGTTGAGCTATTGCACGAAGCTGTTGGGTTCTATCAAAGAAATTTTCTTGCCATTTTTCATATTTTAAATACGCTAGTGTATGTGAGATTTCTATTTTTAATTTTTCATAACACAGTTGATTAAATAGATTAGTTTTCTCCAACTTTTCTGACACCAATTTTTGTGATAAGGCCATATCTGTATCAGCAATATTTATAAGATGTTCAAGCAATTCTATTTTTTCATGCAAAATTAGAGGGAATTGAGGGTGCCTTATATCAATTTGCGGGAATCTAACTTCACTGATTTTGCCATTATACATTCTAGATAGCTGTGTAATTAACGTGCGGTATTCAATATACCGTAGCATAATTGCTACATCCTCAAAATTGCGAAGTGGTTTTCCATTCAATACAGGCGTTTCAAATAAGTATCGCGTAGCTTTGCCTTTACCCAACATAAAAAGTGCATTTGGCTTCTTTCCGGCAAGCATACGGTCTCTAACCATTCTTAAATCTTTTTTAATATCAACCGTCAATTTCTTCGGTAGTCGTATTTGATGATGACTTATTTCATGATACATCTCTAACGCCTTATTATTTAATGCTTTAATTTGATCAATTACATTCTTCCAATCCTCTTTCTTTTTTTCGTCTCCTAACACATCCTCCAAGAAACCATGAACACTTTCATCCTCCACTATTTCATAATTTGTTAGAATATCATCCACATAAGCTTGCATAATAAGCAATGCTGATTTTTTTGAGGATTCTAACTCAATCGGCAGGATATGGCGTGCGTCAATTGATTCTTCTAGTTTTTGTTCTTCTTCTAACAATATTTTAAAGGTCGCTTCATTCATCATTTCACCAGGGGATGGAACAGTCGTATGGAGCAAAATGGTATCCTCTTTTGTAAGAGAATTATGAATGCGACCGAATTCTTTCCATTCTTCATGAGAAAGCGGGAATTTCATAACAAGCGGCAAATCATCTCGAATCCAATCAAATGGTTTTGAGTCAGTTGATAAATATTTGGCTACGTCATGTTTATACCACTCTTTATTCTCGAATAGGAAAGGCTTTCCTTCAGACAAATGATATTGCCGTAGCTCATTTAAGCTTGCTTGCTCTTGCTCGACACTCATTTGAAGTCTTAGTTGCTTTTGTTTTACCTTTTCAAGCCCTTTTCGCATATTGGTATTATCAAGCCGTTCCCCTACTACTTGAATTGATTGCTCAATTTGTTCTTTTGAGTTTTTTACGTCGCTTGTTATGTGAACGCATAACGGATGAAGATGCTTTGGCAAATCATTCTTAATTGCAGCTAGCTCTTCTCGATTTGTAGCTACCAACACTTTTTTTCCGTTAGCTAAGTAATGGGCGACTATGTTCTTAATAGCTTCTGACTTAGCAGAATTATTGCTCGTTCGGACACTGATAGCACTCATGTGTTCTAACTTTTTTACTACTTGCTTTTGTTCCTCTGGTACATCTAGCGGCAAAAATAGTTGTCCTTTGGCTACGCTGCTACTTTCTCTTTTTTTCTGTGGTAAGCCTAATACTGAATAAAGTGCTTCAGTGGGCGCACTATTTTCATGTTCAAGGTCTTGTACTAAGTTCTGTAAGTCCTTTTTTAAACGAATCTGATTTTTGTGGCGGATAATAATGAAAGATTCATCGATTAATATTGGTTTCTTCTCATGTGCTTGATCCCCTACCTCTGCTTCAGGATGACAATAGGGGGCAATTTTATTTAGAATTTCAGACTCATCATTAAAGAATTTGTCTGGTACTATATTATCTAACAAAGCTGTAACCTGTGTTTGTTGCTCTTCTGAAAAATTCTCCAATAAATGCTGATCAAAGGAATAAGTGTCGTCTTTCGTATTAATTGTAATGGTATCTTTATTCTTATTTAAAGCAAGTGATTGTGTGAATACAGGCAACTCGATCACATGCTCTCCATCCTGCCAATTAAATAAGCCTTTTGCCAATACAACCTCTAAATCGCTATCTCCGTTGAGTTTTTCAACCCATTCACAAAGCTCATTATAAAGGCTGCAGGCTTTATCGTAATTCTTCTTTCTTACAACCCACTTTGTCCATTCTATAGTTTTAGAATGACGATTCCAGTTAGCTCCTTCTTTTTGTAATAAATTCTCTTCTAGTTGGAAAGCGTGTTTATACACAGGTGCGGTATGTTCCTTTTTATAAATAAGGGCAATTTTTGGGGATATTTCGGGATATGGCTTGGGTGCGACCAGAAATGTTTGCTCTAGAATAGGTTTATGTATCTCTGCTCGCTGCTTTAGCTGCACTTTAGAATCTAGCAATTCGTACAAGTATAAATCATTGATATTCCAAATCTGTTTGTAATCTTTTATCGAACGGACAGCAGGATTTTCCAAAGCCGTAAATTCTTCAACATATTTAAAAAAGCGCTTTGCACGTTTTGTTAATTGTTCATTCAAGAATATTCCTCCTCCAGCAAGACCTATTTATAATATATATGTAGGAGGAGGTAGACTATTCCTAATAAAAAAATTGTATTCATTTATTCTGAGTTTTAAAAGTATGTTAAAAAACTAAAAAACTCCGCGTTTCATTTTTCACTAACTTTCTTTATTGAGTTACAATACGAAACCTTAACTTAGCTACCTTATTCTGAAGCTTCTTTTTTCATTTCTTCTAAGTCTTCAATTTGTTCCTTTGTAAGCAAAATTAATTCTTTTGTTTGTTCATCAATCAAATCAATTTCTTGTAATTCTTTTAAGCTTCCCTTCGCTTCTTGTAGCATAAATTCTATATCTTCTAGTTTTAGTTTTTGCATCATTCATTCCTCCTGTTATTTTTCATTATAGTGTCTCTCTTTTATATTTGCATGTTTAACTTTCTATCGAACGGGTATTCTTAATTAACAAAACATTTAAGGAGTTGGATTAATATGACGAAAGTAGTTCTGGTAAATGGTGAATACTTAGCAATTATTAACGAAAGACAAATGGTAGAAACTAGAGAGTTGCCAAAGGGCATTAATCTTGGTGCTATGGGCGAAGTGGAATATGACCAAAAAACAGGTCAAATCATTGTAGATGGACAGATTATTTAATCTGAATCCATCTTTTTTTATCCATCATTGATCTATCAAAAAAGTCCCTACCCCAAAGGAATAGGAACTCATCTATTACCAAACAAATAAACCTACAAGCATAGCGCTCAAAAGTGAGACAGCAATACCACTTATTAATAATTTCCAAACATTTTTACCGATAATCGCTGATTTTTCTTCAGATAAAAGAGAGCTGAAGGCACCATAAATCATTCCGATTGTACTAAAGTTTGCAAATGATGTTAAGAAGGTAGCGGCTACTGCAACTGTATGAGGAGCTAATGAACTCAAATGTTTCTTAAGATCCATCATAGCCACAAATTCATTCGTAGCTAGCTTCGTACCCATCAACTGAGCAACATAAAGCGCATCTTTAGTCGGTAAACCAAGTAAATAAGCAAAAGGACTGAAAATATAAGAGAAAATCTTCTGAATGGTCAGCCCGTGAACGAAGATTCCTAATAAACCATTCACTGCAGCTGTTAAAGCTACATAACCAACTAGCATAGCAGCAATAACAATGACCATATTCATGCCGATTAGCATACTATTCGAAATAGTTGAAAAGAAGTCCTTTTTCTCTTCTTTTGCTGGTTGATAAATAATGTCTTCTTCTTTAGAAATCTTCACAGGATTCAACATATTCACAACAAGCAAAGCGTTCAGGCAGTTTAGCGGTATAGCACAAAATACATATTCAGCAGGCACGAGAGACAGATATGCCCCTACAATCGATCCGCTAATACAACTCATACTCATAATTCCAAAAGTTAGTAAACGGTGCTCTTTTAAATTCGCCAATTGTCCACGAATTACTGCAAGCGCCTCCGTATTGCCTAAAAACATCATTTGAATAGAGTAGAAACTTTCCAACTTTGGCAATCCTGATGCTTTCGATATTAGCCAGCCGACTTTATCAATGATCCAAGGCAGAATTCCAAAGTAAGATAAAATATCAAAGAAGGTAACTATAAAGATAATTGGCAATAACGCGCTGAAGAAAAAGTCGACTGTATCATTTGCCAAGGCACTCGGGAAGACAAATGCAATCCCCTCATTTGCACAATCAATCAGCCATGTAAAGAATGAGGCAATTTTATTAATAATCCAGCCGCCGATAGTGGTTTTTAACATAAACCACGTAATTAGTATTTCAAGCACTAACAAGGTAGCGATCGCTCTCCATGCTACTTCTTTTTTGCGGGGCGAACATAAATAAACAATGCCCATTACAATAATGACTCCTAAAATATTTAACATGAAAAACATATAGGCAACTCCTAGCATAAAGATCAGCAATCAAACCATCACAAATATATTAAATAGTCATGCCCAAACTACTATCCATCTAATCAAAACGTTTTCATAAATTTCTACAGGCAATATTCTTAAACATTTCTGATAATTTATTTACTGGTTAATCATAAAAATGATATTACTATTCGCGATATCATAAATCAATATCTATGAATACATTCAAAATACTAAAATTATCATAAACATTTCAAATTTTTATTCAAAAACATGCCTCTTGTCCATTTTACAGAAAAATAAAAAACCTAGCTGCTTTGGCTAGGTTTATTTTTTGTTACTCAATATAGCTTTTCTGTTCCTCTTTAGGCACCATACTTCCACCTGTTGACCATATAATATGTGTTGCTTCTTTATTAGCAGAGGTTGGCAACGAAACAAATAGGCCCTTTATACTCGCTGCTGCTGAAGGTTCAATTATAATACCTTCTGTTTGATAAAGTTTTTTTAAATAGGTAATTAACTCTTCATCGCTTACAGTGAGTATCCCATCCAATAAGGGCTCTAATAATTTCCCTGCAAAAGAAGAAGGCCGCCCAACCGCAAGACCATCGGCAATAGTTTTATTGGTCAAGCCTAGATCATATACAGATATCTGATCATGCTGACCTGTAGCCATACCTAGCAGCATGCAAGGTGATTGAGTTGGCTCTACGAAATAACAATATACATGTTCTCCAAAGTTCTCTTTTAAGCCGTAGCATACGCCTCCTGGTCCCCCACCTACTCCACAAGGGATGTAAACACATAACGGATGGTTGGCGTCCACTTTAATGCCTTGCTCGTCTAGCTGTTTTTTTAGTCGGCGTCCTGCTACAGCATAGCCTGCAAATAGGTGTTTTGAGTTTTCATCATCAATAAAATAACTGTTCGCTTCTCGCTCTGCTTCTTCTCTGCCCCTAGCAACAGCTAAACTATAATCCCCAGCATGTTCTATAACTTGCGCTCCAACCGCTCTTAACATGCTTTTTTTCCATTCTTTTGCATCATGCGACATATGTACAATCACATTAAAGCCAAGTTTCCGGCTCATAATGCCAATGCTCAAGCCTAGATTTCCTGTTGATGCCACGACGATCTTGTATTTGCTCAGTATGTTTTTCATTCTTTGCTGAGCAAAGATAGAGTAGTCATCCTCCATACTTATTAAATGATGTTCTAAAGCGACTTTTTCAGCTAAATATAACACTTCATGTATACCACCTCTGGCTTTAATTGAGCCGCTGATTGGCAATCCATCATCTCTTTTAATAAAGATATTACCTTTTATAAGCGTTTCTTTTTTTAGTTGTAGCATTGGCTGCAATGGTGATTCAATGAACCCGTTTAGAAATAATGTTTCTGGAAATTCTCTTTGAATGTACGGAGCAAAACGAATCAATCTCTTTTCGGCTTCTTCGATCATTGCGTGATCAATTGAATAGGATTCACTTTTTTGGGGATTAAGCCATACAACAGGACTTGCAGCTATTAACGAATCCTTTAATTCTGGTGGTAAAGAAAAATTTTTAGCCATCTTGTAATCTCCTTTTATCTTTTACATAAAGAAAAAAATAATCATTTATGAGCAAAAAGACTTAATTAATTTAACATTTATTTAATATATATCTTTTTGTAATCCATCAAATATTCTGTCTAGATATAAATACCTTGAAAGCCTATAAAATAAGGGTTTTTCAATTATTTTTAGATGTTTATTTAATTGAAACGCTTACATACAAATTCTCATTATTACATTTGTGTTACATTTGTGTATTCTTTTGCAGAATGGGTATAAAATATTATATAGTAAATTTAGACCACGAAAGGAAACGATAAAATGACTCAAAAAGTAACAAATAATTATACTAACCAATTAAATGAAATGAAACAAATTATATATAAATTCCAAAACACATCAGAAATGATCTCGTCCATCCGTAAAAACTTAGTTGATTTTATTTCAGTCGAACAAGAGCAAACAAGAGAGATTTATCAACAGCTCATTGAAAATGCAGGTTTTGTAGCTGATCAGGAAGCAATTTTTGATTTAGATGCAATCACATCCTACTTTGATGATACTGAATCTAATCTGTATGCATCTACTGAAAAGATTTTACAATTAAATCAAAAGCTTCACCGCTATCAGCTTAAAACAGAGCATTTCACTGACAAACTAATCAAAGCAATTGATTCAATGGAATATGGAAAAAACACTCTCCCTCAAGCAGAGTAATAGCTCGTATGCTTTTGCTCTTCTCTTTCCTCCCCCTTGCAGAGACTCCATCCACTCGTTCCACAGTTACGTATGAAAGAGCTGCACAAATTGTGTACAGCTCTTATTAATCCCTTTAGAGCAACGGATATTCTTCCGTATAGCGTGGATGAGCATAAAATGGTGGTCTTGGACCAATTAAAGGTAATTCAAAAACGGACTCTTCATATGCTACTTCTACCTTTTCATCCGATTCATTAATTAATAAGAATTTTACATGCTCATTAAAATAATAATTCTCCAATCCATCATCTCCCTATTGTTTTCATTCTATCTTATTCAAAGTCTCTGTATATTGGTGCCTCACAGTAAGCACCTTTTGAATAATTCTCTCATACTGTACTTTGAATAGTTAGTTTGTGAATTAGAGGAGGAAATGTTAATTGAACCACCGTGAAACAAATGAGTCAACATATCCAATGAATCCAAATTTCGGTAAGATCACGCAGTATCAAGATGTTGCCATTACGGTACCAGAGCAACGGCAATTTCGGCAGCCAGGCGTCGAAAAGCTAATGGTACCACAACCCATCATTGAAAATCCTAATGATAAAGGGAGCGGAAAATTAGAAGGAAATGTAGCATTAATTACTGGCGGCGACAGTGGTATGGGTGCAGCAGCGGCTATAGCTTTTGCAAAAGAAGGAGCAAATGTTGCTATTTCCTATTTAAATGAACATGAGGATGCTGAACGCACGAAAAAAAGAATAGAAGAATTAGGCCGTCAAGTGCTGTTATTGCCGGGTGATCTCCGTCAAAAAGAACAATGCCGTCTTATTGTCGAAAAAACAGTAAGCACATTTGGAAAACTAGATATTCTTTGTAATCATGTTGGTATTCAATTTCAACAAAACCATCTAGAGGATATATCAGATGAACAGTTCGAAGATACATTTAAAGTAAATATATATTCCTTTTTTTACACAACCCGTGCAGCGCTTGCTTATTTACAACCTGGCGCATCGATTATTAATACATCTTCAGTCGTAGCATTTGATGGGCATGAACAATTAATTGATTATAGTGCGACAAAAGGAGCTATCATTGGCTTTACTCGCTCATTAGCCAAAAACTTAGTTACAAAAGGCATTCGTGTAAATGCTATTGCTCCAGGACGAATTTGGACGCCACTTATTCCATCAAGCTTCTCCCCAGATCAGGTGGTGCTTGCAGGAAATCCAATGGATCGTCAAGGGCAGCCGTTTGAAGTGGCACCAACGTTTGTTTACCTGGCTTCGAATGATTCTCGATTTGTCACAGGCCAAACATTGCATGTCAACGGCGGCCAGATTTTTGGATAAAGGAAAGGGAATATCCCATTTCCTTTATCCTTATTTTTCTAAGGACTATCACAGGCTTAATTAATAGACTTCATTTGCTCAGAAATTAGAACTATGTTGCCTGTAGATATATTCTCTTGCGACCATCAAATTTGGTCTTTTATTTTATTTATAACTTCTATATAGTACGAAATTTGGTGAGGGACAAATTGATTCTTACCGATATACTCAACGAAATCAGCTCTATTATTTTCTTTATTAATTTTAAAACCGCTAGCTTTAATTTCCTGTTTTTCGTCTAACCAAAGCTTACTAAAATCATTAAATTCCACTAAGACCATACCTGAAACTTCCTCCGGTTGAATAGTAAAGTCATTAAGATGATGCGCACTTTTATACAAAAAGAGGTGTGCTAATTCTTTATCAATGAAATTTTCATTTATAACACAATATTTAATGAGTCCTAATGGCACTAAATCATGAAAGGGTATATCAATACCTACTTCCTCTTTTATCTCTCTAACACCTTCACGGGCAGTTTCATCAGCCATTAAATGCCCGGCTACAGTAATGTCCAATAGGTTCGGATAGTCTTGTTTAGTATCACTGCGTAACTGCAGATAGATATAGTCCTTTCCCTCAATATTCGTGACAAACCAACAATGAAAGGTTTCGTGCCAATACCCAAGCTCATGGACATCCTTACGCGAAGCAACCCCTATTATATTTCTTTCCTCATCAAATATTTTAAAAAATTCATTTTCCATCTATTTTCCTCATTATAAATTATTCTAATATTATTTTCACTTAAGGTGAATAGCTTCTAAGTTTGATGGTTTATTTATTATTCACCTTTACATAAATAGTATCGAAGAGTTTACCGTCCAAGAGAACATCAAGTTTCCACATTCCACTTTTCTTGAATTCCATGCTGGTTGGAATACTAACGTCAGCACTATTATTAGGACTTATTTGTAAGTTATTTATTGTCTCAGGAACAATGATTACGTCTTTTTTACTTCCTTCATGCGTTCCTAGCACTTTAAACTTCTTTTCTAGTTGATTTTTTTCTCCCCATAAATGCCACATATATTTGTTTTGCTGCCCTTCCACGATAGGCATGTTCTTTTTATCATATATAAAACCTACTCGACCCTTTATACCAATCATTTTATAATTGCCTGACTCGAAAATATTACTCTCTTTCCATTGTTGACTAGTTTCATTCTTGTTACTGCAGCCAAATAAAGCGATTATCAGCAAAAATAAAGCAACGAAAGTACTTACTTTTTTTATGGTAAAAATCCTCCTCACTTTTATAAGTACATTATTATACTGATATCAATATTTCATTATTTATGCAATTCCTCTTATCTAACATTAATACTGTATCCTCTTCTTTCAAGGATATCTTTTTCAACATTTGACATAGTGTAAGAATCTATTAATTCCTCTTTTAAGTGAGTGAATGTTTGTTTTAATCCTTCAAACAATGAATATTTTTGGATTGCACTGAAATCATTCAACAGCTTCTCAGTAGATCCGTAAAGAGAGACATCTCTGAATGGAAACCACTCCCTTGACAAGTAACCTGTTTCTTTTGCATCCACTAAAACAATGGTAGGCTCCACCCCAATGATTTGGGCACACATTTTTACCCAACCCTCTAGCGAAATAGAGCTTCCATCTCCAACATTGTATATTTGCCCGAAACTTTCACTGTTTCCAGATATTCGAATTAAAGTCTCCACCAAGTCGTCTATATGACCAAATTGTATTACGTTTTCACCTTTGCCCGGAATGATAATAGGA
Source organism: Rummeliibacillus sp. GQ308 (assembly GCF_059759115.1). Taxonomy (NCBI): domain Bacteria; kingdom Bacillati; phylum Bacillota; class Bacilli; order Caryophanales; family Caryophanaceae; genus Rummeliibacillus; species Rummeliibacillus sp. GQ308. The sequence continues at coordinate 1,684,513 of NZ_JCAXDQ010000001.1, forward strand.
GAATTATTTAATAGACGTTTAAAGATATATGTTTCACGATCCAGGTTATTTCCAGGTCCATAGATATAAAAAGGCCGTACGATTGTGTAAGGAAATTTACTTTGGTTGTATTCTTTCATTAACTCTTGCTCACAAAGATATTTATTTGCCCCGTAATCACCCCAAATTGGGTTAATACCTGTCTTACTCGTTTCATCAAGTGGATAATCATTTGTAGCTAAATAAACCGATGCACTACTTATATGAATAAAGTGCTTTGTTTTTCCCTTTAGGAGTTGGATGGCGTTCCTTGTTTGCTCAGGTGTATAAGCAGAGATATCATATACGTAATCAAACGTTTTATTATATAGAACTGCTGATAATTCGTTTATATTATTACGGTCTGCTATTAAAGCTTTACTACCCTGAGGAGCTTCTCTCGTTCCGCGATTTAAGACATAGACTTCATGTCCGTCACTAATCAAACGTTTTGCCATAGCTTTCCCTACAAATTGTGTACCACCAAATACAAGACATGTTGCCATAGTATTACCTCCTAACAAAGTAAAAACCCCAATTTAACGAACCTTTCCTACACCTAAGATGCCCTATCTCCCCCAAAAAGACATCGTTGCTTCATTTATTATATGGGCAGCCAATTTTGACGTACGATTATTTTCATCAACTACTGGATTTACTTCACATAAGCTAAAACTAGTCACTTTCTTTTCTTTGCATATCTCACGGATCAGTGTGCGTACGGTTAGAGGCTCCAACCCAAAAGGAGCAGGCGCGCTCACACCTGGTGCATGTGCAGCACTGATAGCGTCCATACATAAGGTTAGCAAGACTACATCACAGTCATTGACGAAAGCTTTGATTGAAGCTTTCGTCGCTTCGTCTGTCATCTCATCTTCAAACAAATAAGTAACACCTAGCTCATCGGCACGTCGGAAAAGCTCTGTCGTATTACCATAACGTTGAATACCACAGACAAAATATTTCGCATGTGGATCTTGATCCAATATCTGTTTAAACATTGTGCCAGAGGATGGTTGTTCGTCATAAGGCCTCATATCAAAATGAGCATCGATGTTAAGTAATCCAATTTTGGCTTCCCTACCTACGTGTTCTCTTACCCCAAGATATTGACCGTAAAGGGTTTCATGACCTCCTCCTAGTACAATACAAGGCACATCCCTATTTAATGCTTTGGCAACTGTTTTCCCAAGGTCTTCTTGCGCTGCTTCCAATTCATTTTTTTCACAAACAATCGTGCCAGCATCTATTACAGTTGCATTAAAAGGACCTCTGAACGGCATGCTGGCTAATTGTCCACGAATTGTATCTGGCGCTTTCTTCGCCCCTACTCTTCCCTGATTCCTTCTTACCCCTTCATCACACGCAAATCCAATAAGCGTTACCATATCCTCTACATTTTCTTCAGTTCCATCTAAAACCTGGCACTTCACCACTTGATGATAACGGAAGCTTTCTCTGTTTTCCGAATCATCCAGACGTCCATCCCAAATTGCATCATCTGTTTTTTTAAACATTCATACACCCTCTTTTCTTTCTTAGTTACCATTAATCTACCGTATACAAAAGATTATGACAATATAATTCAATCAGAAACTATCTCGATAAACAATCTAATAGAAAACTTTCTATACTTTTGTTAAACTAATAGATAGCATCCTATAAAAAGGAGGAAGGTTGTTAGAGAACCGTTAAATAATGAAAAAAACTTTCTTATTCACTTTATTTGCGACCATTCTATTTGCGACTTCAATCTTCATTATCATTTCTCAGTACAATAATTCAATTGAAGAGACGCCAAAGCCTACTCCAAAAGAACAAAGTATTGAAAGTTTTATCGGATTAATCTCTGATGATGCTCGTGATATTGCAAAAGAACATGATTTATATGCGTCTGTTATGATTGCCCAAGCGGTACTCGAAAGCAACGGTGGTAAAAGTGGTTTAAGCTCTCCACCAAATCATAATCTCTTTGGCATAAAAGGAACATATCAAAGACAAGCAGTAAAGATGACAACATCAGAAGATAATGGCAAAGGCGAAATGCATCAGATTAAAGCAAAATTCCGAAAATACCCAAGCTATAAAGCGTCTTTAGAAGACTACGCTGAGCTACTGCACAACGGGACTTCTTGGAACACTAAATACTATCAAAAAACATTTAAAAGTAAAACGAAATCCTATAAAGATGCAACAAAGTATCTAACTGGTACCTATGCAACAGATACACGATATCACCAAAAATTAAATGCATTGATTAAGGAATTCCATCTTACGCAGTATGATCATTCACCAAAAAACAAAACACAGGTTATCGTTAAAAATGGAGAAACATTACGTTCTCTTTCCAATAAATATGGTGTTGCAGTTACCTCTATTAAACAATGGAATCAATTGGACACCAATGATTTGGACAATGGTCAAAAGTTAAAGATTTACCAATAAAATTAGATATTACAAAAAAACTCACTTTTCACAGAAGTAAAAAGTGAGTTTTTTTACATAGCAAAACACAAGCGGAGTAGTGGAAAAAAGGTTTCAGACAAAAGGATACTTATCAATGCAGCTATTACCATTGCTACACTTGAAAAAGTCCCTTCTAATTCCCCCATTTCGAAGGCTTTTGAAGTTCCTAAACCATGCGCTCCCATTCCGAGCATCAACCCTTTTGCAGCAGTTGTTTTGATACGGAATAATCGAATGATGATCGCACCTGTAATGCTGCCTGTCAAACCTGTGACAATAACAAATACGGCCGTCATAGATGGTTCGCCACCGATCATTTTAGAAATATCCATGGCAATCGGTGTTGTAATGGAACGAGGAACTAAGCTAGTTATCATATCTGCTGACAATCCAATCCATACTGCAAAAAAGAAGGATGAAAGAATAGCAACCAATGAACCTGTAAATAGACTTGCTACGATAATCTTCGCATGTTTCTTTATCAATTCTAGATTTTTATATATTGGCACAGCAAATGCAACTGTTGCAGGACCTAATAATTTTGTTAGCACTGAACCCCCTAGATTATATTGTTCATATGAAGTTCTTGTTAAAAGTAAAAGAATAACAAGGAACAAGGGGCTGACAATTAGTGGAGACAGCAAGAGCCGATGCGTTTTCTGATATGCTTTCTTACTTACTAGAAAGATAGCAATCGTGGCAATAAGGCTGATGAACGCAATAAAAATATTCATTATTCTTTCACATCCTTTTTATGTAAATAATCTGCCACTGCTCCCGTACAGATCATAACAAGAATGGTGCTTAAAATAATTACAGTCACCAATTTAATGCCGACAACCCCAAAAATTTGATCATATTGGATGACACCTACGGCAGAAGGAATAAAGAATAGTGCAAGTTCCCCAGTCAATAATCCAGCTCCAAGGTCAACCCACTCTAATTTAATAATATTAAATTTAAGTGCTAAAAATAATAGTATGAGGCCTATGATGCTTCCCGGAATTGGCAAATGTAGTACAGCTGAAATGCCCTCTCCTATCAAAAGAATCCCATAAAGGAACACTATTTGAATAATTATTTTACTTATTTTTTTCACTTTGCTCACCTTTTCTAAGCTCAACTTATAAGAACACTTTACCTCACAAATGGCCATTCGTAAAATATCGTTTTTTTATGTTTGCTATTCCAAATTGGAATGGTTGGATGTAATAAAGCCAATTAATCCTCTTGTTGCATGCGACATATAACGATCTTTCTTTGCAATCAATACAAGCTCCCAAGGTATTTGAGGCTTAACAATTGGGATGGCTTTCACTTTTTCTTGATTAATTTTCTCAGCAAATGATTTTGGGAACATTGCAACGCCTAAATTGTATTCTACCATCTGGCTTATGATATCCCACTGTGAACTTTCATAAGCAATTTGAGGAGTAAAACCCGCCTGCTCACATTCTTGCTTTATACGATCGTGGAGCGTGAAATCTTGGCTAAATAAAAGCATTCTTTCATTAGCCAATTCTCTAAGGCTAATCTCCTTACTTCCTGCCAAATGATGCGACTTATTGATAATTAGCATAAGATCCTGTGATGCAAAGGGAATCACCTGAAAGTCATTTTCATCCGCCGGTAGCATTACAAAGCCAATATCTAAAACACCATCTGCTACCAATTCTTTAATAATATTTGCCCCACGTTCCACAAGTTCAATGCTAATATGAGGATATCGTTCCTGAAATCCTTTTAAAAGCTTCGGCAAATAAAGAATGCCAATTAGCGGTGGCATACCAATTTTAATCGTACCTTTCTTCATTTGTAATACATCTTCCAATGCAGTATCCAATTCCTCAACTATGCTTAGCATTTTTAATGCTTGAGCATAGACAATTTCACCAACATCCGTCAATTCGATATGCCTTGGATAGCGATAAAATAAAGCCGCATCAAATTCACTTTCGAGCGACTTCACTACTTTGCTAAGTGTCGGTTGTGTCACATGCAAATCTTCAGCCGCTTTAGTAAAACTTTTATTTTTCACAACCGCAATAAAATACTTTAACTCTCTAAGCTCCATAAATTCACTCCTCAAACTCCAGTTATGGCTATAAACTCACTACTTATAGTATATGCTAAAATCGGTGCAATGGCCCATTCCAGTCGATCTAAGATGCTCACTCACTCTAGGTAGGTTAAACGTATTTTAGAGGCAAAATTTAATATCTGCTTTTTAATGTCTCGGTGCAAAGAGCATCACTGCTACTCCAACTAAACAAATCCCCGCACCTATCCAGTCATACAAGTCTGGTGTCTTATGATCAACTCCCCATCCCCATAAAACGGAAAGAAAAATAAAAATTCCACCATAAGCAGCGTATACTCTTCCGAAGCTTGAAAAGGATTGGAAAGTAGCAAGAACTCCATATAAGAATAAAATAACTCCACCGATTATGCCAAACGACAAAGGCCTACCCTCTCTTAACCATTGCCATATTAAATATCCTCCTCCAATTTCAGCAAGCCCCGCTAAAATAAATAGTAAAATTGAAATGGTACTCACATCCTCTTCTTCAATTGTCCCAGAGTTCATCATACCATACGGTAAATCTAGTAATTGATAATAGTAAAGCTTATCTTACTGTTCTGCATCTGCTAATCAAAAAAGAGAAACTTGAATACTTGAATAGTCTGTCCCCCTTTCTACAGATTTTTCCCTTGGTGAGTTAATTAAGTTAAAATAATAATATATTATAAAAAAAGAAGGTCTTTGCATGTTAGAAAAACTAAATGTATTTCTTCAAAAATACATTGCTATTTTGACACCATTAAGTTTAGTCCTAGGTGTTCTGCTAGAGCATATTGGACATCATCTATTATTCCTTGTCTCATGGCTGTTTGCTTTTATGACATTCGCAGGAAGCTTAAATATGAAATTTAAAGATGTAAAAATTTTTGTTAAGCATCCCGTCATTATCTTATTCTCTATTGTATTTCTACACATTTTGATGCCTTTATGGGCTTATCTATTATCAACTGTCATATTCGATGATCATTTATTGACTGTCGGCTTTGTACTCTCTGTTGCAGTTCCAACTGGTGTAACAAGCGTTATTTGGATCAATATATGTAGGGGTAATTTACCTTTAGGGTTATCCATCATATTAATTGATACGTTACTTTCTCCCTTTATCATTCCATCTATTCTTCGCATTGTTTCAGGTGAAAAGATTCAATTAGATGTTGTATCACTGATCATTAATTTACTTTTAATGATTGTATTGCCTACAATCTTGGGAATCTTAGCGAATGAACTTTCTAAGGGGGAAATACCTAAGAAATTTGGCCAGAAACTTGCTCCTTTATCTAAGCTGTGTTTATTTTCTGTTGTCATGATTAATAGTGGTGCAATCGCTCCTTACCTGAAAAACTTTGATTCTCATCTCGTTTCTGTCCTGCTTCTAGTCCTATTTATTGCTGTTTCTGGATATATGTTTGCTTTACTGATCGGACGTTATATTTTAAAAAATCATCCTCAAATGACTACTTTAGTATTTACGGGAGGAATGAGAAACATTGCAGTTGGCGTTATTGTTGCCACCACATACTTTCCAAGCAAGGTAGCCATGCCCGTTGTATTTGGCATGTTATTTCAACAAGTCTTAGCATCCGTTTTTAGTAAATTGGTTATGAACAATGCTATATCACAAGAAACTTAGGAAAATAGTTAATTTAGAAAAGGGGAAGGAAAATGGATTTGAAATCATGGGAAGAAGTTAGAAAAGCGATTGAAGATGAACATCAGGAGATTTTATTATATTATAAAGATGAAGAGGAGTGGTGGGTAAGTAGATTATACGGAGAAGAAAAAAGCTTCCTACTTACACGTTCTAAAGACTCTTACACACAAATGTTTGCAACAGCACAAGAACTATTTAACAATGGGATTGTTGATGGTAAGCCTTTTATTGAAAGGATTAATGATTTTTATTAAGAACATAGTTAGACCAACGATTAAATTATCATAGAATTAGATAACTTAAAAGAGGGTGGCATACTGCCACCCTCTTTTAACCTTTAAGGAATCGTACTACCATTTTTATTTACCCCTTTATAACTATATCTGCTTTTATAATGGGATCTATTTTATCGAGATAATGGTTTTCACCTAACCAATATCTTTTTTTATATTTATTGAGTCGTGCCTGGTAATCTCCAATATATGAATCACGATTTAATACTCTTTTGTATCTTAATTCACGAGGGCAGTCCAAGTATAAAATAAAGTCAAAGTAGCTTCTCCACTCTGCTCTTTGCAAAAATATTCCTTCAATTAAGACAATACTGTTAGTTAATAATCTAATCTGTTTAATTGAAGAATGATCAGTATATTTGTCATAGAACGATAAAGATAATATTTCACTATCCTCATGTAGTTGTTCAAATAAATTGATCCTCAAACATTCTATATCCCATTGTAAATAATAATATTCATACCATTCTTCTTGCCCTGTTTGGTAACGCTTATTTTTTTCAACAATATGGTCATCTAGATGAAAAGTAGTAAGGTTATACTTTTGATTATCCAATTCTTGTGCAAGTTCTTTCACTAATGTAGTTTTCCCTGCCCCACTCAGTCCGTCTATCCCAATTATGAAAGGACGATCTTTGTTCAAACGTGTTAGAAATTGAGATGATACCTTTTCTGCCAGTTCTTTAATAGACATGGATGGTCCCTCCATGTTAATTATCTATTTTCATATGAAAGTTCACATCAACATTTCAAACGGTCATAACACTTCTAATTTTCTCAGGTATCATAACAACCTCTGTAGTAAGGTCAACAGGTTTGAAATTTGTATCTATACATTCATCCCAGTACTGTAAATGCTTTTTGTCAATCCAATGCTCTGACTCATCGACATCTTGGCCACCCTCACCTTGAACTGAATACCAATACAAGTATTCATCTCCATTAAGTGTTTCTCTGAAAATCGTTTCAACATACATTCTTTCGCCTTCTAGTGTAACTAGTACATCTTTCATATTTTCATTCAAAAATTTTAACCATTCATCTACTACTTCTGTTTTTCCTTCCTTTACCTTAAATCTAGTCAGCTCAATATTCATATTCTCTCACCTCAATATTCTAAATAATTTTTAATCAAAAGAAACAGGTTCTAGAGGATTGTGCAAATGCTTGAATGCTAATTGAATCTGGGTTTCTGTATTCCTTGCTGTTGATAAAGATGGCAATTCATCTTCTTCAAAAAACTCAACTGCACTTGTTTCCATACCATCTTGGGGCTCTCCTCCAATAATTTCGCATTGAATAAACATTTTGTAAACATGATATAGCGAAGGAGGATGTGGATGACACTTCTTGTCTAGTACAGCTATTAATTTTGTTGCTTTAACATCGAACCCCGATTCTTCTTTTACTTCTTTTATCGCAACTTCACTTGGCGTTAACCCGATATCACCCCAGCCGCCAGGTAATGCCCAATGTCCATCGGTGTTTTCTCTCACCATTAATATTTTGTTTTCCCTAAACACTACTGCTCTTATATCAACTTTGGGCGTTTGATAACCCGTTTCATTGGCAAAAAGCTCTCTTATCAATTCGTTTTCAAGATTTGTATGCTTTGCTAAAATTTCAACGCTAATATTTCTGATCAATTCAAATCTTTCCATGTCATAAGCATCTTTAGAATAGGTTAGCCCTGCCTGTGCAATGGATTGAAGCTGCTTCGCCCAATCTAGCCATTTAAGTTCCAAATATTATGCCACCACCAATTAGATTGTTTATAGAATATTAAAATGAGCTTAGAAATCTAATAAAAGTCATCGAATTCTAGACTTATTTTATGTATTTCTTTATTCGATAATTTAAAGAATACTGACTGAGATACTTCTAGTTTTAAAGCATCCTCTTTTAACATCCCCGCATATATTCCACGCAATATTCTCCCGGTTAATCCGTGTGACACCGCAATTACTTTAGGTTCGTTTTTGATAGATTCAAGCCAATCCGTTAAACGATTTACAACTGAATCATAACTCTCTCCATCTGGTGAATTAAAAAACCAACTATATAAATCGTTATTATTAATAAGATGTGGCCAAGTCTTTTCAATTTCCTTTGTTGTTAAACCAGCCCATGACCCTACAGCAACTTCGCTTAAGCGATGATCATTCTCTACTTTACTAACATCAAAACCGATTGTTTCACAGATAATTTCTGTACTTTGAATTGCCCTCCCAAGTGGACTAGAAATAATCCTCCACTCGTTTGGATCTCCCATAATACTTTTTAGCATTTTTGCATTTTGCTTTACTTGAAATTTACCATCGTCGGTTAACGGAGAATCCAATTCTCCTTGATAACGACCTTGTGTGTTATATTCTGTTTCTCCATGTCGAAGTAGGTATAGTGTTTGACTCAATATAATCTCCCCCTTCTCTCATGATAAAGTAAAAACAGTAAAATCGGAATTGCTTTTACTTTGAAAATTTTTAAAATAATAGATATTTCAATTCGTCAGATTAATCGTTGGCCTAGGTGTTCTAGCCTTTAATGATGCTTCATAATATTTAGGAGAAATGAGGTGTTTAGTATGGCGAACTTTCAATATTTATGCCAACAATATGCTCAAATTGTTGATGGGCAAGCAAACATGAATCATGGAGTTTGTTCAGTAGAAATTGCCCGAAATCTTCTTGTGACGATTCAAGGCCGTCCCAGTAAGAGTGTACTCCACGCAGGGATAACGTTTGAGGCATTAGACCAAAATGACAATGCACTGAACCTTGGAGAAGTTGTAGTTTTAGAGGAAGAACTCCCTGCCTTTGTTAATTTATTGGTTCGAAACAATTTAACCATAAGCGCTATTCATAATCATTGGATTTTTACAAATCCGACTATTTTATATGTTCATTTCCAATCTGTAGAAAATCCCTTATCGTTTGCTAATAAAGTGGCAGAAGCATTTCGCGTTTTAAAACATTAATCTACCTTCGCTTTTTATGAAACAAGGCAGCTTGTGAGCACAAGAGCACACTGGTAAAGTTTAATTTATATGTTTTCTCCCTCAACTCTTCACTTACCTAACTTTGTAAGCCTTGAAACTATTTATTAAGTTCTTTAGAAGTTTTACGATATATTTAGCTTCTAATAACTCATTATTATTTCATGTGAAAGGTTCTAATTCTCCAAGGGTCTATCCATTCTAATTGTGTGCGGTTATAATTAAACTCAAAATCGCTCTTTTTAATTAAAATATTACTCTACTTTAGATAATTATAAATGAGATATTAAAATTGAACTAGGAAATGATTTTAAATTAGTAAAATATTATGTACTCACTTCAATCAAAGTCAATCCATAATAGGCAATAAATTAAGGAGCACTCATTTGAAAAATAAAAAGGTAATATCACATTTAAAGAGTTATGCTAAAAAGTTAAAGCAGAATTTATTTGTACTTTATTTATCTTATAAAGACCCTAGAACCCCATGTTACGCTAAAGCTGTAGCAATCTGTGTAGTGGCTTATGCCTTCAGCCCCATTGACTTAATCCCTGATTTTATTCCGATTTTAGGTTATCTTGATGACCTAGTTATTGTTCCTCTTGGAATTTTATTAGCTTTAAAATTAATACCTTCTATAATTATACAGGAGAATTCAAAAGCTGCCGATGAATTAAAAAGGTACGGAAAACAAAAAAACTGGCTAGTTGGTATTCTTTTCATTCTAATTTGGTTTTTATTTACCCTTTGGATTTGTAAAATTGGTTTTAATATTTTTCTATAACTCATGAATTGTCGACTAAGATGATATATTATGCAGAATAATTAATTCTAGGTAGAGGAAAAGTGAATGATTGATGCTAGCACCCTATTGTTAGATCAACTTCTAGCTAATAGCAATGACAGCAGTAGTTATAAGGGAAGAAAACAAAAAAAGAGAAACCCTCGAAAGGATTTCTCTAATTTTTGTAATTTAATCTAAATTAAAGATTAAAGTTTTACAATGTTTGCTGCTTGTGGTCCGCGTTGGCCTTCTTCAACTTCAAATTCAACTTTTTGGCCTTCTTCTAAAGATTTGAATCCTTCACCTTGGATTGCTGAGAAGTGAGCGAATACGTCTGCTCCGCCTTCAACTTCGATGAAACCGAAACCTTTTTCTGAGTTAAACCATTTTACTGTACCTTGTGTCATTTAAATGACCTCCATTATAAATTATTAATATATAAGCTTTTAAAAGAAAAAATTCACATATTACAAAAAGTACCGAACAGACACGATTACTTTTTGTAATATGCGAATTCAACTTTTTTCCTATTAGCTTAATTATATACTTTAAATCTTCATTTGTCTAACATTATTTTTATCAAAATAAATTTAAGCATTAATTCAGTAGTTATAGTAACACTTTATTGTTTTATTTAAATTGGAAATTGTACTTTTTATTTACCTTTCGAGCAATTTGACCTAAAAACTCTTGGACAGTCATTTTCTCAACTTTTTGAGTATACCAAGCAAGCTTTACACCCTTATCTTCTTTATTATAATTTACACGAGAAGGCATAAAAGTCTTATTTTTATATTTATAGTCAAATTTAATGTAGAGTTTATTTTCTTCTGGGCAATCAAGAATTACCTCATAAACTGGATTTTTAAATTCGGGTTGAAACTTAACTTTTTTAATTTTAGTTAGCATGTTTATCTCCCCTAAATAGTAGTAATTACAATTTATATTATAACATACTTTGTTTGTTAATGCCGATAATGCCCTTCTTTATCCTGTAATACTTTCGTTCCGGTACATCAAATGATCTAAAATAAAAATTTTTTTAACAAAAAACTGAAAATTTTTTATTATGTGATAAACACTTTTGGATATTTATGTTAATATGTTTTTAATGTGTATTAGAAAATTAATTTGAAGATTTGGAGGGAATATGGTTAAAAAACAGCAGTCAAACAAAAAGTCTATTTTAATGGACCTTATTTTTTATGCAGCTTTACCATATTTTATTTGGAAATTCGGTAGGGAACCTTTTGGTGACTACATAGCAATGCTAATTACAACTATTCCGGGATTTGTATATACCATTTATAGTTTTGTTATTGATAAACAGTTTAACTTTACAGGTATATTTATTTTAGGGACACTAGCAATTGGTACGACAGTCGATCTTCTATCTGGTTCAGCAGAGCAAATGATTTGGAATGGTGTTTACCTAAGTCTTTTTTATTCCTCTTTTTATTTTGTTTTACTAGTAATGAAACGCCCTGTCTCATTATACTTCGCAATTGATTTTGTATATTTACAAGGGCATGAACGAAAGGCAAGTAAAACATTGTTTTTTCAAAAAGGAATTTTTAAATGGTTTCAATACATTCAAGTAATTTATATTATCAGAGGTCTGTTTATGTCAGGTTTAACTGTATTTCTACTTAAAAATTATGGGCTTGATGGCTATGGAGAAATGTTGGTATTTAAACAGATTGCAAATTGGATTTTTTCAGGATTAATTATCGGGCTGTTCTTTTATATAAACATCCCAGTTCAAAATTATATTGTTAAGCAAGAAAATCAGTTACAAAAGAATAATAATATAACTAGAGAAGAATCAAAAGTGGTTGCTGAGTAATCTTAGTGAGATAAATCTCATCTCAACTTTAATATTAGCCTGTTATCTTTGCATTCTCGATACTCTCACTACCAAGCAACAAATACCATTCGTCCATTTAATACTCAGTCAACGATTATTTTTCTTAAGTGAAAAAGGAGGTACAAGTCCAATGGTAAAAATATAACTGAGAGAATCTTACCTTATTCATTTTAGAATTCACACGAAGATTTTCTCTTTCATATAATTAATATCTTATGTAGAGGAGAAATATCATGCTAAATAAATTAACTGATGGAATATATTATTTACCTAATGAAGATAATCGAGATCGACCAACTTTAGGATTGATATATGGTGATCAATGGAGTCTAATAATAGATTCTGGAAACGCTACTCAGCACGCAAAAGAATTTTTACAAGAAATAGAGAAACTAAATGCACCTCCCATTAAATATTTGGTTATTACTCATGCACATTGGGACCATATTTTGGGAATGAATGAATTCGATGCAACTATTATAGTAAATAACCAGACAAACGAATTAATAAAAGAATGGCAAAGTTATGCTTATGATGATAATTCACTCCAAAAGTATGTGAATAATAATCAAATGAGTACGCAATGTATGAAGATTATACAAACCGAAATTCCAAGCAGAAATACTTTTAAATTGAATTCTCCAGATGTAATCTTTGAAAATACATTAACTATTGATTTAGGAAATAAAGTTTGCATACTTGAAAGAATCCAAAGTACCCATACAGACGACTCAACAATTATTTACATTCCCGATGAAAAAGTCATTTTTTTAGGAGACTGCGCCTATGGTACAACCACAAATTCTCTATTTCATTTTAAGCAATCATTGTTAACACCAATGATTCAAGACATTCAAAAATACGATGCTGACTGGTTCCTACTTGGACATGAATCCATCTGTGATGCCGAAGAAATGAATATATATTGGGAAGAGTTAACAACAGCAAGCCGAGTTGTAAAGTCTTCCTCATTAGAAAATTCTTTAGAGTGCTTTAAGGCAGAATATAAAAGAGATCCTAATGACAATGAATTCTTTTTTATAAAAGCATTTGTTAATGATCATATTATTAAATCTAAATAACTATATTAAAAACATTAAACAACCAATAGTCATCTCATTGATATTAAAATGAGATGGCTTTTATTTCGTTAAAAAATATACTTGATTTTCTTTCATAATATTTCGCTTGTTTAATTTTTTAATATTTTCTGTGCTTTTAAAATCTCCTAAATCGTTACAAATTCATATCCTTTACTTTGAAGCTTTGGTAAGTATCTTTAAGACTTGGAGTTATTTATGATAGTGTTGCATTACTTTTAAAAAAATTCACTCTTTTGTTCGAACGTTCATTTGTGTATATTATAGATACACCAATAAATGGAGGATAATTTATGAATTCAATCGATTTAATTCTTTTAAATTTCAAGGAAATACGAAGAAGAAGTATTAAGATTTGGACATCTATTCCCCAAGATTTTTTACATTGGAAACCTGATAATGAGGCTATGACCATTATCGAAATGATAAGGCATGTTTTAGAGAGTGAACATTATTACCATTTGGCTATCAAAAATCAAGGAAGTCTTGCAGCATTTGATTCCCCTTTCGAGAAACAACCTTTTTCCACTGTAAAAATGGAGATAAACTTTGCAGAACCTTTTAGAAATGAATTCTTAGAGACTATTAAATCATTTTCGGAAGAAGATTTAACAAATATCAAAATTGATCGTTCTGATGCAGGTTACATAAGAAGTCTTGGCGATATGTTACTAAGAGTTGCATATCATGAGTCAGTCCATACTGGGCAATTGCTAGATTATTTAAGAACTGCAAATATTCCACGAGCAAATATTTGGGATTAATTTTTCTAACAGGTGTTTTCACTCTTATATAATATGCTTTTACCAAAAGTTCATTGTTCCAGTAGGTTTCATTCTATTAGTAATGATATATAGAATCATACCGAACCAGTAGTTTTCTGTAGAAGCATTTTAAGCACTAAAAGCTCCTGATTTCTCAGGAGTTTTCTTTATACATTCAATCCTTAAAACCTCCCGACCCCACTGTTTTTTAGGTTTTAATTAACATAGGGAAATATTAGCAAATTCTCATTAAATCAGTAATCGAATATTTTATTATTTGCCCTAAAAGAAGTCTTTACCAACTAAATGTAAATATTGAATATTTGAAAAGGATTAATCATACTTAAAGAAGAAAAAGTAATTACTAATAACTTAGTTTGTAAATAATGTAGAACAACTAACATTAAAATTAGCTTGGAGGATAAACATAATGGAAAAATTGGGTACTTTATATTTTTTCACTGGAAAAATGGGAGCAGGAAAATCCACTAAATCAAAACAAATAGCTAATGAAAAACATGCAGTACTGTTATCTGAGGATGAATGGCTTGCTTCTCTTTATCCCAATCAAATCACATCATTTGATGACTATCTAAAATTCTCAGCGCAAATGAAGCCGTTGGTGAAAAAGCATGTCCAAAACATATTAAGTGTTGGGACAAATGTAGTAATGGATTTTCCAGGTAACACTCAAAAACAGCGAAAATGGTTTTTAGATATAGCGTCAGAAGTCAATGCAAACCATCAATTAATCTTTTTGAATTTAAATAATGAGCAATGCTTACGTCAAATTGCTCAAAGACGTCTCGAACAACCTGAAAGAGCAACTTTTGACACAGAAGAGACTTTTATTCATGTTTCTAAATATTTTGAAGCACCAGAAGCATCCGAGGGTCTTAATATATTAGAATTTAGCGGAAAAGAATCACAAGAGTAATGTAAACAGTTGTATTAAACCGCCGTTAAAACCATTTTGAGGGCTTCATTGTTATATTTTTAACCCCGTTCTAAATTCGTACGGGGCATTTTTGTTCGTCCATATTATGCTAAATAACTTTATTTTCATTTCATCTATTACTCGGATTCCCCCTTCTCCTTTCACAGCTTGAGAGACCTCGATTTTAATATAACTGAGCCAAGTCAAATAAAAAAGAGGAACCTTATTGAAAAGGTCCCTCTAGTTTATAACACGCTAATTAAAGTTTAACAATATTTGTAGCTTGTGGTCCGCGTTGTCCTTCTTCAACTTCAAATTCAACTTTTTGACCTTCGTCTAAAGATTTGAATCCGTCGCCTTGGATTGCTGAGAAGTGAGCGAATACGTCTGCTCCGCCTTCAACTTCGATGAATCCGAAACCTTTTTCTGCGTTAAACCATTTTACTGTACCTTGTGTCATTTAAATGACCTCCATTAAAAAATTATTAATATATAAGCTTTTTAAAGAAAAAATTCACATATTACAAAAAGTACCGAACATACACGATTACTCTTTGTAATATGCAAATTCAACTTATTTCTATAAAGTACTTTTATTACCTTAACAATATACCATAAATACACATTTGTCTAATATTTAGCTCTTAAACAACACCCCTTACTCGCATCCAGTAGCATTTCATCATCAAGTTAAAAAGGAGTGAACATAAATGTCAAAAGGAATGGGAGGATGTTAGAACATCTATTCAAGATGAGAATCTAAAAGTAGCTTAGTTTACCATGATGAATAATGCTGGATTAGTTTCAAATATTGAGTGTATAAAAATCTCATTATGACTATTCTTTGATTGAAATTTTGTAATTTGTTACATACTGAAAAATAAGAGTTATTTATAATGAAGTTTTTAAAAGGAGAGAAACTATATGCGCAAAGTGACTGTTTTTCTTCTTATAAGCACTTTTTTACTTAGTGGATGTTGGGATCAACGTTTGTATAAAGAACTTTCAGTGATATCCGTGATAGGAATAGAAGGACATATTGGAGATATAAAAAGCTACTTTGCATACCCTAGTTCAAATAGTGACCCTACTAAATATATAGTACTTGAAGGAACTGGTAAAACATTGAGAGAAACAAGAATAGATGCTAATAAAAAAACTGAGCAAACGATGGATAATGCTGAATTGACTACTTTATTAGTTAATGAAGAAAGCGCTCAGAAGGATTTATATGCTCTATTAGATGTTTATTACCGCTCAGCTCAGAGTCCGATGAATGCTAAAGTGGTCATTACTAAGGGTTCACCAAAAAAATTCTTGGATATAAAAGAAACTTCGTCTAAGGAAATCGGTGAATACTATTATGATTTGATTACGGCTTTTGAGGCAGCAACAATATATCCTAAAACAGATTTGGAGATTGCCGCTAACCTAATGTTTAGCGAAGGAAGAGACCTAGGCTTACCTTACTTAATAATTAGTGGTGACCATGGCCTGCCTGAAGGTGAAGGGATGGCTTTATTTGATGGAAAAAAATTTACGGGCGAGCATCTAAACCTAAGAGAATCTATTTTTGCGACATTGTTAGGAGATAGGAAAGCGCATTTTGTTGAGTTAGCGTATTTTTGGAACAAAAACGATAAGAAGGTGCAGGTTGCTTTTAATATCGTTAACTTCAAGAAAAAAAAGAAAGTAATGCAGGATGGGGAAAATATCAACGTCCAATATAATATCGACATGCCAATACTTATAACAGAATATCCACCAAACCAATTAGACCGAAAAAATGAAAGAAAACATTTAGAAAATTTTATTAAAGAAAGAGTAGAAAAGGACATAACTAGTATGTTTAAAAAATGTCACTGATGTATTAGGAATTGGAGAAGATATCAGGGCCTATCATCCACAGTTATGGAAAGAAGGAAAATGGAAGGAAATATATAAAAACATCAAAATTGAAGCAAAATTAAACGTGAAAATCATCCGTAGTGGAAGTATAAGATAATTTAAAGAAGGAGTTACCATCAATTTTGATGGAACTCCCTTTTATTTTCTTTTTATTTTACAAACATTCTATTGGATATTTTTAAAACTTCTGTGTGTACTAATTTCTGAATGTGTCAGTTCACCTTTATACTGACTTCTCCTGCTTGTCATAACCACTTGGTGGTTGATCTACTTGGATTATTTGGCCTCCAGCTTGTTTAGAAAAGTCGCATTTGCTCCCATTCATTTTTCGTCAGGATGGAAACAACTCCCTGGCTTTTTCATTTGAATCCATGTAAAACCAGCAATGTGGTTTCAACACCAGATGTAATAGATGCCTATAGGCTTGTCACTGTATGCTTCTACGCGCCATATATAATATAAACATTGTCTAATGAAACTTTGATACAAAGTGGTTCCAGCGGCCATTTACTTGGAGCACATTCTATAAAGACATCAAATAGTTTCTTTCAAACACTCCAAAATAAGCGCCCTTGTGCTCGAATCTACTGATATAGTAATCAGATTTGTTGATGCTCCACTTTCACAATGTTTTTGCTCCTCCTTCCTGATATGTCGCTCTTTATTCGAACTAAGCAGCAACTTCCTATCATTTCACCCACATCATTTATAACAATACCGGCACCTATTTTTTAAATTTTAATATGATGTATTTAAAGGAGTGAAGAATATGCCATGGCAACAAAAAATTCGTTTTTTGATTGGTCAGCCTGTTGGCATTTCATTAGCCAACGGCCAAGGGACTTCAGGTGTTTTATGTGGTACATCTGGCGGAAAGTTACTTATAATTGAATATTTGTATCAATCACAATTTGCATTAAAGCAGTATGATATTCATATGATTCAGGATATAAATGGATTTCCGCCTTGTCAAAACCAGCAGCCGTTATATTAGTGAAACATCCCTCTTATAGGGGGATGTTTGATAATCTCTTACCTGAGATGTTTGTAGTGACAATGGTAGTTTTATATTCTTTTGCATTGAAAATGCTTCTATGCACTTACTGATGTATTCAGATATATGATTAGTTGAGTAAATATCTCCTTTTTCAGCGCCTAAATTATCTAGGAAAGCAAATCCACTTCTCCACAAAGAGTTATGAAATATTCTCTTGTAGATGCTTTCATTATTGTTGAATGAACCTTTTATAAGTTCCATCGTTCGAACTACATCAATAGATAGGCTTGATATTTCTTGATTGCCAAACTGATTGACTGACTTTAAGATGCTCATAGCTAAATGTGATTTTCCTACTTCCGTTTCTGTAGACTGGATAGAAGTATTAAATACAACACCTTCGCTATAACTTATGGCCACTTTCATCGCATGTTCTTTATTTCTTTTTCTTCTGTATTCGTAGAATGGAATTTATCAAACGTCACTAATTTTATTGCGTTATCTTGAATAATCGATTCTTTAACAAGCTTGTTATGCTTCTTCACACAATTCGCATTTAAGAATTGGATAGAAAATGATTAGTCTCCGCCACTCTCCAACAAATTGGGCAATAGCTTTTACGAAAGAAACCTCTTTTGAGCCTTATTGAAATTCTAAGTAAATGAAGTATTAAATAAACTATGTAAGCGATATAAACTCCCTCGCATCATTGTACATGGCATAAGACATTCATGTGCTTCACTTTTATTCGCTGCAGGATTTATGAAAGTATTTCAAATATCACTAGGCCATGCTCATTTTGAAACTACAATGAATATCTATACTCACGTGACTGCCGAAAAAATCAAAAAATACAACCGATTTACCCATAAATTATTTGAGCAATCAAACAAAAGTTCATGTGCCCAATAGGTGCTCTCACTAAAAAAGTTAACAAAAAAATCTCCTGATCTCTCAGGAGCTTTCTTTATCCATTCAATTCTTAAAACCTTTCAAACCCTAGATACTAAAGGTTTTATTAAGATTCTAACAATAAATCTTCTGGGTTTTCGATCAAGTCTTTTACTATTTTCAAGAAGCCAACTGATTCTTGACCGTTGATTAAACTGCATTTATATTGTTTATTTTCTTCTTATAAAGTAGGGAAAGCTTCAGAAAACTCTCGTTTTTGAAGAGCGCAAACTATATGTTTTTATACTGTTTTATACCCTATGGTAGTCAAGTCATTTCAGGCGGTTGATTCAATGAAGTCTACTCTGACAAGAGATTCCTCTCTTCTTTTGAGACGACACACCAACCGTTTTCTTTAAGTCTCTCTATATAGTTCTCTATCTCGATTTCTTCCCTTTCTAACTCAAGAGGGCATAGTGAAACCCAGCATTCATTTAAAGCATAATTCATTGTAACCTTAACAACTTCATATCCATTATGAAATCCTGGATGGAATCCTGGATCTTCTAAAATGTCCCCTTTTACAGGTCGAATGTTAGATTCAAATGTTTTCATAACTATTTCTCCGATATTGTTTTCTTTTTGCTTTTTTATGGATGATATAAAAATCATTAAATTTATTTTCATTATAATCTCCTTCTTTACCTTATATTTTATTAGTTAAGTTATCTTTCTTCACAATACTACAAAATGGATATATTATCCATAACATACTTCATTAGTTCAATAAGAATTACCCATCTTTATTAAATGACCACAAACAGGACTTCAGTTATGTATGAAGTTTGGAACAGCAATATAAAAACAAAAAAACACGGCTAGTCTCATGTTTTTTAGTAACATGGGAGGCCGCATTTAATAAAAATATTTAAAAAAATAATTATACATTATGTTCAGGTTTCCCCTCTCCTATTAATATATAATAAGCATTAGTTAAATCAATCATACCTTTATCCTTTGAAATCAAAAATTTCTTTCCTCCATCTTCAATTCTCTCACAGCGTCTAAAATCATACTCAGAATAATACATATCAGTTTTGTTTTGTTCTAAATAAACGGCAATGAGATAATACAAAATTAACCCTTCCTTTCTGAACTTATATCACATTAAAGATATACTAATAATACATCTTTGTCTATTATTTAAATTAATAAATATAAACATCATCCCTAATCCAATGGTTCTTTCTTATTCAAGTAAATAAAAAAGCCCTGTCCTTCACAAGAAGACAAGGCTTTGAGCGTTCTCAAGTTGTTTACCATATTATTTATCTACAGAATAAGCTTTTACATACTCACGATTAGCTGTGATAAAGGCACACTCATCTTCCGGCTGGGACACAAAAAAGCCAGATTTACTGTCGACTTATTATTTTACTAATTAAACTAAAACTACCCATTAGTATAAGTGCACTACCTTTATATAGCAGCACTCCGTTTGAAAAAGAGGTTGGACGATAACAGGATTAAACCTGTTTATACATAAGTATATCATCTACATATAAGTCATCACTAAATTTAACTTCTTTAATTTTACGTCCTTCTTCAACAAATCCCATACTTTTGTACAATTCGATAGCTCGTTGATTTGTTGATAAAACCCCTAAACTAACTTTCTCTATTAAAGGGTTATGTTCCGCCCATTTTAAAAGTTCTTTAATCAACAGTTTACCAATGCCTTGATTGCGGTACTCTTTTTTCACCATTGCCGTAAAAGAACCAGTGTGAGAAAGTCTTTTATTACTTTTTGAGCGAAAAACAATCAAACCAACAATCTGCCCTTTGCTTTCCGCCACGATTAGCTTTTCTCTTTCATTCTCTAAGATTTTTTCAATCCAGTTTCTTATTTGCTCCGATGTTTCTTCATACTCTTCTATTACCGAAATCATAAATTCACTTTCTAAAAGAACTTCTTTTTGAAGCTCTAACACTTTTTCCGCATCATTTATGTTCCCTTTTCTAAGGGATACTTGGATATTCCTCTTCGTCATCTTTATTCCCCCTTACTTTTGCATACCTTGATAATAATTCTACAAATTGAAGTAAACTCCTTCTCAGACTAAACTGCCCCTACCCCCTCTTTTATCCAGTATCAAGAATTCAAAGCTAACAACTTCTCTTTACATGTAGCAGTGCCTACTTTTATGCTTCAGGAACTGAATTTACCAGAGGTCTTTGATGAAGCCGTAAGATTAATTTAAAAGAAGTTTCGAGTTAGCGCCTCATTCGCAGCTCGTAGGCTAAATCATTATGTTTATAATCATATTCCTACTTCACAATATTGATAGCTCATGTGGCAAAATAGCACAACGTAAACTGATTCTTGATGCAATGATTTATGTAATAAGTTAAGGAGGAATTAATAATGGCATCATATTCAAAATATAGCACCGCTAAGGGTGACCGATGGTTAATTAAACTTTCTTTAACTGACCCTATAACTAAGAAAAAGGTAAGAACCACTAGAAGAGGATTTAAAAAGCTAAGTGAAGCAAAATTAGCTGCCCAAAAACTAGAGGTCGAAGAGAAAAAACAATCAAGAAATCTAAAGTCACATTATTTCTTCAAAGAGATATTTTTATAGTACGAGGAAGAGTACTCCAAACATCTAAAACCCTCAACTGTCTATCGCAAGTCAATAGATTTTAATAAATGGATCCTCCCCCATATTGGTGATAAACGTTTAAAAGATATTACCAAGAAAGAGTGTCAGAAATTCATTGACTTTATGTCGACTCAGTTAAAATCTTATAAGCCTATTATTATTCAGGCGCGAAATGTATTTGATTTTGCTTCCTGAATGGAATATATCGAGATGTCGCCTTTTAATAATACTGTATATCCAAGAGTCACTTTATTCGAGGAAAAAGAAAAGTTAGAGAACTTTTGGAACAAAGATCAATCTATCTATTTTTTAGAGCAAGTAAAGAAAAATGAGTCATTAAAAAAGTACGCCCTCTTTCGCACATTGCTGCTTAGGAATGCGTAAAGGAGAACTTTTAGCTCTACAGGAGAAGGACTTGAAAGATGATACACAAACAACAGCATTACTAAAACACTGTTCT
Organism: Rummeliibacillus sp. GQ308; assembly: GCF_059759115.1. Lineage (NCBI taxonomy): Bacteria > Bacillati > Bacillota > Bacilli > Caryophanales > Caryophanaceae > Rummeliibacillus > Rummeliibacillus sp. GQ308. The sequence continues at coordinate 1,706,393 of NZ_JCAXDQ010000001.1, forward strand.
ATGATGCTGAGGGTAATTATCAGATACTAAAACCTAAAACCCCTTCATCCCTGCGAGATATCCATCTAGATGCAGAAACATATAACGTTTTGAAAGACCTAATTAGACAAAATAAAAAGCTAAGATTAATAACAGGCGAAAAAGTTAGCTCCCGATTTATTTTCACAAAAGAAACTTCATTTGAACCCTATCGCAATTCTTATGTTAATGAGGTTTTAAATAAACTGTGTAAACGATATGATTTAACGCGTATAACAGTTCATGGTCTAAGACATTCATGTGCTTCTTTGTTGTTTGCTGCTGGGGTAGATATCAAAGTAGTTCAAAAATTATTAGGTCACGCACATATCGAAACTACGATGAATATTTACACGCATGTGACCACTGAAGCTATTGAAAAAACAACAGACTTACTCATAAATTACTTACAAAAAACTACTCAAAAAAATTCTGGTGGTCAAAATGTGGTCAAAAAGAATTTTAAGCATTAAAAAAGCCCCTGATTTCTCAGGAGCTTTCTTTATTCATTTAATTCTTAAAACCTTTCATACCTTTGATACTAAAGGTTTTATTAAGATTCTAACAATAAATCTTCTGGGTTTTCGATCAAGTCTTTTACTGTTTTCAAGAAGCCAACTGATTCTTGACCGTTGATGATGCGGTGATCGTAAGAAAGTGCTACATACATCATTGGACGGATTTGTACTTCATTGCCAACAGCAATTGGGCGGCTGACAATGTTGTGCATACCAAGGATTGCAGCTTGTTCGCCGTTGATGATTGGTGTAGACATTAATGAACCGAATACACCACCGTTTGTGATAGTAAATGAACCACCTTCTAGGTCAGAAAGAGCTAACTTTTTGTTACGCGCTTTTGTTGCTAGTTCAGCGATTGTTGCTTCAATTTCTGCAAAGTTTTTACGGTCTGTATCACGAACGTTTGGAACAACTAATCCATCTGGAGTCGCTACAGCTACGCCGATATCATAGAATTTATTGTAGTGCAATTCGTCGCCGACAATTTTAGCATTTACAGCTGGATATTTTTTAAGAGCAGCTGTTACAGCTTTTGTGAAGAAAGACATGAAGCCTAGGCGTGTGCCGTCATGTGCTTCTTGGAAAGCATCTTTTTTACGTTTGCGAAGCGCCATAACATTTGTCATATCAATTTCGTTAAATGTTGTTAGCATTGCAGTGCTTTGAGAAACTTCTAGTAAACGTTTTGCAGCAGTTTGTTGACGACGAGTCATTTTCACAACTTCTACGCGAGAATCGTCAACATTTTTAGCTGGTGCTGCTTTTGGTGCTTCAGCTGCTTTAGGAGCAGCAGCTGGTGCAGTTCCATGAGCTGCTACGTCTTGAACACGTACGCGGCCTTGCGGATCTACTGGTGAAATTTCGCTAAGATTAATACCTTTTTCACGTGCTAATTTGCGAGCGGCTGGGCTAGCGATTACACGGTCATTTGAAGTTGTTTCTTCCACTACAGGTGCTGCGGCTTGAGGAGCTTCTTGTTTTGGCTCTTCCGCTTTTGGAGCTTCTTCTTGTTTTGGTTCTTCTTTTGGTGCAGGTGCTGCAGCTGCTCCGCCTGCTTCTACTTTAGCAATAACAGCTCCTACTTCTACTACATCTCCTTCTTGAGCCAGAATTTCAGTTAAAACGCCTGCTTCTTCAGAGATGATTTCTGCATTGACTTTATCTGTTTCTAACTCAACGATAAATTCACCTTTATCTACCTGGTCCCCTACTTGCTTAACCCAACGTACGATTTCACCCTCTGTAATTGATTCTGCTAATTCTGGAACAATAATGTCTGCCACTTTCATTTCCTCCTTTGTCTTTTAACGTTGCTTACTTACTTGATAATGCTTCATCAATAACTTTTGCTTGCGCTTCTTTATAAGAATCCGCATCGCCTTCTGCAGGACTTGAATGCGCGTCACGACCAACATACACCACTTTTTGGCCTTTACCAGCTAATTCGCGCATGTATGGATCTGCAAATGACCAAGAACCCATATTTTTTGGCTCTTCTTGCGTCCAAGCAAGCGTTTTGACTTTCGGGAATTTCGCTAGAATTTCTGCGATTTCTTCTTCTGGGAATGGATATAATTGTTCTACACGTACTAAGTGCAAGTGCTCATAACCTTCTCCACTACCAATTTTTTCAGCAAGATCAATTGCCATTTTACCAGATGCAAATACGATTTTTTTCACTTTCTCTGCATCTTGGCCTATTGTATTGTGTTCAATTACTGGGCGGTATTCGCCGTTTGTTAATTCTTCTACATCTGCTCCAACAAGCTGATTGCGCAGAAGTGACTTCGGACTCATCATGATGAGTGGACGAACAGCATCTGTGCCTAATGTTTTAGCTTGGCGTCGCAATAAGTGGAAGTAGTTTGCTGCACTTGAAAGCATTACTACAGTCCAGTTATTTTCAGCTGACGATTGCAAGAAACGTTCTAGACGAGCACTTGTATGCTCTGCCCCTTGGCCTTCAGCTGAATGCGGTAGTGAAATAACAACGCCTGATTTAACACCCCATTTTGAGCGAGTGCTTGAAATAAAGTTATCAAACATGACTTGTGCCATATTCGCAAAGTCACCATATTGTGCTTCCCAAATAGCAAGCGCTTTTTCATTTTCTAAATTGTAGCCATATTCATAAGCAACCATTGCCGCTTCAGATAATGGACTATTGATTGGTGCGAATGATGCTTGTGAACCTGAAATATGGTGCAATGGCACATATTCATTGCCGTTTTGCTCGTCATGTAACACAAGATGACGTTGAGAGAACGTACCGCGTTGTACATCTTGACCAGAAATGCGTACTGGTGTGCCTTCTTGCAGAATTGTACCAAAAGCAAGTGTTTCAGCATGACCCCAGTCAATTTTACCTTTTCCTTGGAATGGATCACGGCGACGGTTTAAAATTTTCCCTAGTTTTTTAAACACATGGAAGTCTTCTGGGAATGTCAGAAGTTCTTCGTTCATTTTTTCAAGGCGCTCTTTTTCAACAGCAGTTGCAATGTCTTTTGGTGCGCCATTTTTCACAGCTTCTGGCATTTCAAGGCTTGTTTCGTGGCCTTTGCCCACTTCTTTGACATAATCTAGCGCTGTTTGTAGCTCATCTTTAATATCTTTTTGAAGTTTTGTAACATCTTCTTCTGTCACAATATTTTCAGAAACAAGTTGTTTGCCGTATAAAGCACGAACAGTCTCATGATTATGAACAATATTGTACATTGTTGGATTGGTGATCATTGGTTCATCCATTTCGTTATGGCCATAACGGCGATAACCAATCAAATCAATGACAATATCCTTGCCGAACATTGCACGGTACTCAACTGCAAAACGAGCCACTTGCACGACTGCTTCTGGCGCATCAGCATTGACATGAATAACTGGTACTTCATAACCTTTTGCAGGATCTGATGCATAAACAGTAGAACGTGAATCTTGGCGTTCAGTTGTAAAACCAATCATATTATTTGCAATAATATGCACAGAACCGCCAGTATTAAATTCTAATGTACGAGAGTAGTTTAACGTTTCTGTCACAATGCCTTGCCCCGCAAATGCTGCATCACCGTGCACTAAGATAGCAAGAGATTTAGATTTATCTTGTTCAGGAAGGCCTGGTTTTTCTGTAGCATCTTGTGCTGCTCGTGCTTGACCAGTAACCACAGGACTCACTACTTCTAAGTGAGAAGGATTGTAAGCCATTTTAATAGTAGATCCGTTTGGTGCTTTATATGTTGCACCAAGATGATACTTCACGTCGTTAGACCAGCCTCTTGTGGCTTCTAATGAGCCGTCTTTTGGCAAGAATAACTCGCTTGGTACATGTGCAAAGTCTGCAAGCATCATTTGATAAGGTTTATGCACATTATGTGTTAACACATTTAGGCGACCACGGTGTGCCATACCGATTACTACATCTTTCGTACCGCGATTTTCAGAGCGACGAATGAGTTCATCTATTAGTACAACTAATGAGTCTACTCCTTCAATAGAAAAACGTTTAACGCCGACAAAAGTTTTATGAAGGAATTGTTCGAATCCTTCTACTTTATTTAACATATTTAGAATTTCTTTTTTCTCATCAGCTGAAAGATTGGTTTTTAAAGCGCCATTTTCAACTTTTGATTGAATCCAATTCTTTTCTTCTTTATTTACTACTTGGCTAAATTCATAGGCAATCTTTTCTGTATAGATTGATTTCAAATAATTTATTGCATCTAGCGCATTGTGAACGCTTGCAGGAACGTCTTTTAATAAGATAGAAGCAGGCATATTAATTAGGTCTGCATCTGTCAATCCATATGCATTTGCTTCAATGCGAGAAAAATCTTTTGGTTGGTTGTTTAATGGGTAAAGATCAGCTGCTAAGTGACCGATTTCACGGATGGCTTCTGCATACTGTACGGCAGCCAATACTTTTTCAATATTGCCTGCATCAACAGTTGAAGTTGCAGTTGAATTTGAAGTATTTACAGAAGGTGCACCATATTGTTTGAAAAGTGCTACAAGGTCTTGGTCTACTTCTTCAGGATTTGTCAGATAAAGATCATACATATCCATTACATAGCCAAGGTTAGGACCAGAAAACGCAGCCCACGGCGAACTTGCAAGTGAATCGTTGTTTGACATGAGAATTACCTCCAACTTTTTGCCAAGTGGCAGTTCCATTAATTAAAGTTTTAATTTCAGAAAATCCACTGTATATTTTATCATTCTTCCAGCCAATTCGGTACAGCAAGTTAGATTGGTTTAAAAGAACAATTTTCCTTTCAATCTTACTACTCTTCACAAAAAATTCAATGTTTTTGAGAGAATTGAGCATTTTTTTTCTTGAATGATGTAATAATTACATAAAAGACATCAAATTTGGTTGTTTTCTAACGGGAATGTTATCTGAAATTTAGTTCCCTCCCCTAATTTACTGGAAACAAAAATTTTGCCGCCATATTTATTGACGAGCATATGAACGATACTCAATCCTAAACCTGTGCCGCCCTCTTCTCGAGATCTTGCTTGATCTACACGATAAAATCGCTCAAAGATATAAGGTAAATCAGACTCAGCTATACCAATACCATGGTCTTCGACTTCGATTTTGCAATTTTTCCCTTCAATTGTCAAGCAGACAAAAATTTTGGCATCAAGGTTGCTATAACGAATGGCATTTTGAAGCAGATTTCGGACGATTTGGCCCAATGCATGTTGGGATATCGCTGCATAGACATTTGTAAAGTGATGCTTCACTATTTCAATCTTCACTGATGGATATAAATGTAGCTGTTCTTCAACTATCTCTATTATTGTCTCTTCCACGTTGCAATGAGAATCTTGGGCAACACCCTCACCTCTAGCTAGTTCTAACATTTCTTCTACTAAATCTTTCATTCGCTTAATTTCTATTAAAGAGGTTTCTAAAGATTCCTGTAAAACGTCTGGATCATCTTTCCCCCATCTTTTGATTAATGAAAGATGCCCTTCTACTACTTGAATAGGTGTTCGAAGTTCGTGGGAAGCGTCTTGGACAAATTGCTGTTGTAATAGAAATGTTTGCTCTAATTCTGCCATCATCTTGCGAAAAACTTGAAGCAAATCACCAATCTCATCTTCATAGCTATATTCCATTAGTATAGGCGTACCAAACCCTTCCTCCGCGACATTCAGCATTTCTAATCTTAGCTCATGAAGCGGTCTTAAAAGAAAGTTCGCAAGAAAATGACCAATGTAAAAGGAAATAATTAATGCCCCTAAACCGAGTATGCACATCGCCATTAAAAGATAATTCATCAATGAATGAAAAGAGTCTAAAGGGTGTGTCAATTGTATATACCCCAAAAAAGGCGACATTTGCAATTTACTTGTAGCCACAAAACAATCTATTCCTTCTAATTTTTCCTTTTCTACAATATAGCCTTGTGAGGGTACTTGTTTCTCGATTTCTGGTATTTGATTGATGGTATCGTTAATCCGCAAAATTTCAATGCCATCTTTATTTAAAATACGTACTGTTTGATTTTTATCGATAATTGAATTCATTAATCCACGATTCGAGCGAATTTCATCAATTGTCATGCCACTTCCTTGAGATTCAAAGAAGACTTGTAAATCATCCATTGTCCGATTGACTGATTGATGTTCTTGCGATAATAACCATGTGTGCATGGACCAGTACAACACGGAACAAATAATGGCAAAGCTAATGAAAATCACAACCGCCGAGGTAAGTGCCCACTTAGTTTTCAACGATGATCTACGGAAAGAGAATAAATTTTTTCTGTTCATTCACGCATCACATACCCTACGCCCCGCACTGTTTCAATATATGTGCTGGCACTGTCAGGAAGTTTCGCTCTTAAATGTCGTATGTAAACGTCTACGACATTTGTCTCCACATCACTTTGATAACCCCAAACGCGCTCCAGTATATGGTCTCTTGTACAAACTCGATTTTTGTTTTCAATAAGAAGGCGCAATAAATCAAACTCTGTTTTGGTGAGCTCAATCATTTTTTCATCTACATATGCTGTATAGGCAGCTTGGTCTATTGTGATATTTTTATATTTTAGCAAGTCTCTACTTTCTGGGGCTGCTGCTGTTCTCCTTAAAATAGAACGTATACGAGCAAGCAACTCTTCGATGGCAAATGGTTTTACAATATAGTCGTCTGCACCTGCATCGAGACCAGCCACCCGGTCCATTACTGCGTCTCTCGCAGTAATAAGTATTATAGGCACCTGGGAATGGCTTCGAATTCTTCTACATACTTCAATGCCATTTAAACCAGGGAGCATGACATCAAGGAGAATCACATCGATTTTCATATTTTCTTCTAGCGCCTTTCGTAAACCTTCACGACCATCAAAGCATGTTGATACACTAAAACCTTCATGAGAAAGCTCCAGTTCTATAAATCTTGCGATATTCTTTTCATCTTCAATTAATAAAATTCGTTTATTCATACATACTGCCACCATTCTTACTAGTTTGAGGTGTCACATAATTTATGACACGAATTGTACGTTTAAACGCTGTTTCGATTGGTACGTTCTATAATCAACAACAAAACTGTTTGTAAAAGTGCTTATTATAGATGGTGGACAAGCTAACGTACTAAGGTTGAATCTCTGGTTTCTTGTATACTCTCCACATAATGATAAGAGTCTTTTCCTGCTACTCTTTTAGCATAGTATAATGCCTGGTCTGCCTGGTCTAGTAACATAGCTACAGTAGAACCATGCTCTGGATAGCAGGCAACCCCAATAGATGAAGTAGGGGAAAAGGTATGTGGTCCTATCATCCAACCAGTATGCAAAATGTCTTGTATACGTCTGATTGTTTGACCAATTTGCTCTTTCCTTTTCATCTCATCTATCGATAAATCAGTTAAGACGATAATAAACTCATCTCCACCTATCCTTGCCACAAGGTCACTGTTTCTTACACTTGAAGAAAGTGCTTCTCCAAAGCTTTTTATAAATTCATCACCTATTTCATGTCCATACGTATCATTAATTTCTTTAAAATTGTCGCCATCAATAAATAATAGAGCTAAAGAGCTTCCTGAACTGTCTGCAATCCGGATGTATTCGGTAACTTTCTCGATTAAATATCTTCTATTAGGAAGCTTCGTCAGGGCATCATGATAAGCTAAATATCGCAGTTGTTCTTCCATTTCTTTTCGTTCTGTTACTTCACGAGCTACTAGAACAGTTTGATATATACCCTTACGTTTTGAATCTCTTACTTTTGTCAATTGTGCTTCAGTCCAAAAGGTACGGCGATCCTTTGAACAAATTTCTAATTCTAATTTTATACTATCGAATTCTCCATGTTGCGCCAGCTCTTTTTGCATTTTTTCAGCACTATCTTTTGACAGTAGATCCATATAAAACTTTCCTATTAACTCATCTTTCCCATAGCCTAGTTTTGCCTCATGATTAGGTGAAACATACTGAATAATACCCTCATCGCTTGTTATGACGATAAAGTCTTTGGTATGTTCTGTAATAAGCTGAAAAAGCTTTTCAGTATTTTTTAATTTCGTCATTTGCATTTTTTTATTAGATACATCAAAACTTATACCTAAATAATGCTTAATTTCCCCTTGTTCATCTGTGATAGGCACAATCGTTGTATCTAGCCAATAGTTTCTGCCGTACTTGGTTCGATTACACATTTCTCCGCGCCATATAAAACCGCTCGATATTTGGGACCATAATTCTTTATAAAATGCGCGAGATTGTTTTCTCGAGTTCAACATGGCATTGGTATTCCCGATCAACTCCGAAGCAGAATACTCTGTTGTTTGTTCGAAACTGGCATTGACATATTCAATGACCCCCTGCGTGTCAGTAATACATATATTTACTGCAACGTTGAACGTATCAAAGAGGTGCTTCATCATTGATGGGCTTATTTTCAAGCTATTAAAAGCTGCTGTATTACTGGCATTTCCTTCTGAAGTTCCGATTTTTAGTTCTTCAATTTTTGAAGTTGAAGCTAATAGATATGTATCTTTATTGTATTTTATGGGGGTACAAACTGTTTTATTTGTTTGAATTCTGTCATTTTCCAAATAGAAATCATGATAAGTCACTTGATTATGATTAGCGATGGCCTCTTCATAATTTTTCTCTATTAATGGCACAGATACTCGATTAACTATTTCTGTTAAATATTTACCTTCCAGATTATCTGAAAAAAAATCCTTAGCTGCTTGGTTCGTATAAACGTATTGATAACCGTTAACATTCTTTTTCATGAGAAAAACAAGAGACTGGTCTAACTGATACATTGCATAAAATTGTTCTCTTGTAATAAATGCTTCTTGCATCATGCATTTTCCCTCCTCATCAAACATCAATCGCCAAATAATGTCTTGTGTTTTTCCTTCGCTTCATGACTAAGTTTTTGGTAGGCGAGCTGTTCTACTGTCTCTTCTTTGCTTTCAAATGAATATTGAGCGCCCTCAGACTTTAACGTATATAATGCAGTAATCGTTGCGTTACCTATTAATCTCAAATTATATTGCTCATCTTGTTTTATACCGACCATACATTTGACGAACCCACCTGGATTCATGACAGTAATTTTTTCTTTGGATGTATAATTCAGTAGGCGAGATACTAATGCAGAAGCAGTCATAGCCGTGCCGCAAGCATTTGTAAAGCCTACTCCCCTTTCAAAAGTGCGTACATATATCTCGTCAGGTCCCATTGTATATACATAACTCACATTTACGCCATCTGGACAAATACTATTTGGGCCATTTAAAAAGGATGCCACTTTCTCTTGATGTGACGAAGTGGCTATTAAATCTTTTGGAACAAAAGAAATTAAATGTGGATTCGGCACTGAAATGGCAGTAAATTGTAGCTGCTCATCAAGTTCAACATTGATCTCATTAATAAGAGTTGTTTTATTTTCATATTTCATTGGAAGTGAAGTGAGTTCGAAGGAAACAGGTGAAATTTCAACACTGTAAGTAGGAATACCTTCCGCTAAAGGCTGTTCTTTTGCAACATGTAAAATAGCTTTCATCGTTTCAATTTGGGCTTCCAAGAGATTATGTTTTTCTAATACATAGCGTGCAACACATCGAAGTCCATTGCCGCACATCGATGCTTCTGTGCCATCTGCGTTAAATACTCTCATTTTGGCTAATGCGATAGAAGATGGCGACACAACGAGCAGTCCATCTGCGCCATCTTCTATATCTTTGTCGCAAAGCCATATGGCTAAATTTGCCCAATCCAGTTCTTTCTCATTTTTAGTTTCATATAAATAAAAAGTATTTCCTGAACCGTGGACTTTTTGAATGTCTAAAATCATATTTGGTCCCCTCTTTTCGTGTAAGTCTAATATGTAATTGTACAAGCAGCCATAGGACACTAATACATCATTATTTGTACTTTTATAAACATAATTGAATGCCCAAATTTCAATGAATAATTCTTGCAAAAATCCTTAAGCAAGAGCTACATTATACAAATAATCAGTAAAAACATAGGGCATTATAGTAAAAACTATCTATTCTTAACTCTATATTATACGCAATTTATATTAATTTTCCATAATTAAGTGAATATTAAAGAAAATAAGGGAATAACACTATACTTTTCATCCAATATTATGTTTCCCTCCAGCAAAAAAACGGTGTTCACAATTATCATTCTTTGTTCAAATTTTTTATTAAAAACTGTATTTTTTTCTTTGCAATTTGCGCAAATCTTAGTATAGTTAAAGAGCAAAATAATTTCATAAATGAGTCTATAATATATAGAATCAATAGGGAAGGCAAATGGTGCGCCACCAGTGATCGCTGGTTCTAGTGGGTTCGATTCCCACCCCGAAATTTTTTATGCAACATTAAATGAAAAATTTCGTTGGGGCTAGAACTGGGTTTTCGATGTTCACCCCCAAAAGGAGGCGTTCAATATGATTAAGCGACGTGAATTACAAGAATGTAATGAGCTTTTTGAGTTGTTAAGTCACCCATCTGTCTTCCCTTTTGTTCGTCAAAAGGCTAAGACAGCCGATGAATTCTGGTTTATGACAAACCAGCTTATGGAAGATGAAGAAAACGGTAAAGTAGTTTCTCGCACGATTTTAGACGATTGGGGCCAACCGATTGGCAGCATTACCTTGTATGATGTGCAAGACGGCGCAGGCTTCTTAGGAACATGGATAGGCGTACCTTATCAGGGTAAAGGCTATAATCAAAAGGCGAAAGAATTGTTTTTAGAAGAGTTATTTTTTGAACTCGATTTTCAATGTGTGTTCTTAAAAATCCGCAAAGAAAATACTAAATCAATTCGTGCTGCATTAAAGTTAGGTTATGCTGTAGATGCTAAAGAAAGCCACCCATCTCTATATAAGGAAATTAATCAAGGTGAGAAACAATTTGAGTTATTCAAAATCCAAAAAGATACCTTTTATTTATATATGGCTACCCGAAATGGCGAGTCTACAGAACAAGCCATGTAAATTACCGGTATTGCCAATAAAAGCCCCTCTATTCTATATAGAATGAGGGGCTTTTAATATTACTACAGAAATTATTCCTTTGAACTGCCTTGCCTGAGTATCTTATTTCGTTTTTGCATATTGAAGTATCAGTTCCACCATTTCATCTGGTGTTTTTGGAGATTCTGCTTCCTGCATATTTTTGATTAGCGAATCACTATGTTTTTCTAACAATTGAAGCGCTTTTAAGAAGCTTTGTTGATTGACCTCTTCTTCTTGCAGTACTTCGGCTAATCCTTGTTCAAAGAACAGTTTGGCATTTAAAATCTGATCACCGCGAGATTTTTCTAAAGAAAGAGGAATTAATAGCATCGGTTTTTGAAGTGCCAAAAATTCAAAGATAGAGTTAGACCCTGCTCTAGATACTACATAATCAGTTGCATGCAGTAAATCTGGCAGTTCAGTTGTTACATATTCAAACTGTTTATAAGATGGCAAGTCAACTAGTGCTGTATCGACATGCCCCTTACCACATAGATGGATGATATTGTACTTCTTTAGAAGTTCCACTAAATTGGCACGAACCGCATCATTAATGAACTTAGAGCCTTGGCTACCCCCCATGATCATAATGGTCTCTTTATCTGCCCCAAACCCACATAATTGTAGGCCCCTCTCCTTGCTTCCTTCAAATAAAGCAGGACGTATGGTAGAACCTGTACATGCCGATTTCTCTGCAGGTAAATGTTTTAATGTTTGTTTGAAAACAGTGAAGATATGTGAAGCGAATGGCAAAGCCAATTTATTGGCAAGGCCTGGTGTTACGTCAGATTCATGTGCGATAACTGGAATGCCTGACATTTTAGCCGCCATCACAACCGGCACCGAAACGAAGCCGCCTTTTGAAAATACTACTACTGGCTTTACGCGCCTCATAATAGACAATGCCTGCGAAATCCCTGCTAATACACGGAAAGGATCCGTAAAGTTTTTCATAGAGAAATAGCGTCTTAATTTACCGCTCGATATCGGATGATAAGGCAAATTGGGAAATGCCTGACCGATAATCTCTTTTTCTATCCCTTCTTTTGAACCTATATAGTGAACCTCATAGCCTTTTTCTAGAAAAGATGGTATGATTGCTTGATTGAGCGAGACGTGGCCTGCTGTGCCCCCGCCCGTTAAAATTACTGTCTGATTTGTCATATTAAATCTCCTTAAAGTAAATCAACGTCTTATTATCCCTTTTAGAAACATTCATATTCAATGGAGTTGAACAAAATGCATGAAACAACAAAAGTAGGCACGAAGTGGAAGAAAATGTCGACCATCGTGCTGCCAATTTTAATTACCCAAGTGGCATTATACCTCATGTCATTTTTCGATGTATTGATGTCTGGTAAATACAGTACACAAGATTTAGCTGGCGTATCAATTGGCTCTTCTATTTGGCTTCCTGTTTATACTGGTTTATCAGGCATCTTAACATCAATCACACCTATTGTAGCACAATTTGTAGGTGCAAAAAGAGAGAAAGAAGCATCTGCTACTGTTAAACAAGGTTTTTATGTAGCGATTCTGTTAGCCATCATTATCTTTACTGGATTAACGCTTAGCTTAAAACCGTTATTGAAAGGCATGTCTCTTGAGCCAGATGTATACCGTGTGGCCTACCATTATTTAATAGCCATGTGCTTTGGTTTATTGCCATTATTCATATACAGTGTATTGCGATGCTTCATTGATGCACTTGGACAAACGAGAGTCAGCATGTTAATTACATTGATGGCAGCACCCATCAATATTGTTTTTAACTATTTATTCATATTCGGACATTTAGGATTCCCCGAATTGGGTGGCGTTGGCTCGGGTGTAGCATCTGCCATTACCTATTGGCTAATCTGTGGTGCTGCCATCATTATTACAATGAAAAAGACACCGTTTGTAGGTTTTTCACTTTTTTCAAAAATACCTAGGCCAAATCCAACCAAAGCATTTGAAATTATTAAGCTTGGCTTGCCGATAGGTTTAGCTATATTTGCAGAAAGCAGTATTTTTTCTGTCGTTACAATGATGATGAGCAAATATAGTACAGAAGTAATCGGCGCACACCAAATTGCAATGAACTTCGCCAGTCTTCTTTATATGATTCCGCTCAGTATCTCGATGGGTGCGACGATCTTGGTTGGATTTGAAGCAGGCGCCAAGAGATTTCAAGATGCCAAAACATATAGTCGTTTATGTACAATTACTGCGGTTACTTTTTGTATGATTTCTCTTACTGTTTTACTTATATTCAAAGGTCATATAGCTAGCGTGTACAGCAATGATGTGCAAGTAATAAGACTCGCTGGCCATTTCTTAACATATGCTGCTTTCTTCCAGCTTTCAGACGCCATCCAAGCACCTATCCAAGGAGCACTGCGAGGATATAAAGATGTCACCATTACATTCATTATGGCACTCGTCTCTTATTGGATCATTGGCTTGCCTGTCGGTATATTATTAGCAAATATGACGAACCTTGGCCCTTATGGTTACTGGATTGGTTTAATTGCAGGGCTGGCAATGGGTGCTGTCACATTAAGTATTCGACTTCGGTTTGTACAGCGCAAGATGGAGAACGCATAAAGTTTATAACAATTACACATTTAAAAAGGGAGTTCCATCCACCACGACGGTAACTCCCACTACAATTATCTAATACTTCCACTACGCACGATTTTAACCTTTACTTTAGCTTCTATCTTAATGTCTTTATATATTTCCTTCCATTTGCCTTCTCTCCATAAGTTCGGATGATATGCTCTGATATCTTCGCCTATTCCTACTACATCTGAAGATGCTTCTTGGCTTCTTTTAAACATCCTAGCTACATCTTTCTCAACTCTGCCTTCAATAAACGTCTCTAACTCTTCCCTTTTTTGCTTTTGATCTAAATGGTCTGGAGGATATTCCGTCATAACAATCGGCATGTAAATATTATATTTTACCTTTATATTACTTCCATCCTGTGTTACTTTCATTTTCTTCTTAAAGCGAATAGCATTAAATCCAACAGAAATGTCTTTTCCATTTTTATGCATCAGATATGCTAACTCAACAATATCTGATTTCTTATAGCCTAATAATGTCGCAAAAGTGGATTCTCGTAATGTAAGATGCTCACCCGTATAATCTTTACCATTAAATAATGCAATACCTTCACCTTCAGGCAGCCCTTTATCTCCACTAGTTTTTAAATACGGTAATGCAAGATCTCTTCCTTCACTAAACATCTGATTTGCTGAGATTTCTAAATTAGTTACAGGATATATTGAGGATTTTTCAAAAGACTGAATAAAGTCTAAATAATACTCCCCAATCTCTTTGGGTAAGTTTTCTTTAAGTTCCAAGAACCTTTTCGTAGAGCCATCGGTAATTACAACTTTAGCTGTCATAGGACTCTCAGCAGATCGATAATAGACATCCAATAAAGAATATAGGTCCTTCTTAGCGGTTTCTTCACTAACTAATATGGTAGTCAATTCAGCTATGTCCATTGTTTGCTCAGTTTTTTTATTGGCATTCATCCTTACTTCTCTCGCTGTTTTGCCCTCACCCTCAAGCACTATATATTTAGTTGGATCATCGCTCGAGCTAGGATAGGCATAGAATGCTTTTAAATCTCCAATGGTTCCATCTACGCCGACTACAGAAATTACAGAGAGCTCCTTATACAATCGCTGATCCCAACAACCACTAAGGAATACAGAGCTTAAAAGGAGAAAAACAATTATTTTGCGCATTTTGTTTCCCTCCTTTTATTTTTCCAAATGATGAATACCGGTAAAATAATAGTAAAAGGAATATAGATATATTGAAAATGAGCTCTAATAAATTCTACAGAGCGTATATTCAAAAAAGCTAAACTGCTGAAAAATATTATGATGTGTAATACCGCCATAGGAATTTTTTGATGTTTACGATCCTTTTGAAAATAAACTACGCGAATGTTAAATACAATCAAGCTGAATGAGATAAGACTCCAGCCTAGCCACATATAAAGAAAGAAAATATCTAGTCTCTTAACAAATGTAACTTCAATGGACTTTAAAATATATAAGGTGGGTTCTGTAATATATGGCAATGAACCTGGCGCAAAATACATCTTCACTACTAACATTAAAAAGCCAGAAAACAAAGTTATGATGGTTTGATAAATGAGTATATCTTTGAAGCGCATTTTATCTTCAGTCAATACATATTTCCTTAAAACTAAATAGCCTTCTAAACCAGTAAACGAAGCTAACCCATACAGCGTTCCCATGATCCATTGATGGCCTGAGCTTTTACCAATTGGGAAAAGTTGACTCACCCTTAATTCAGGTACGGCAAACAATAGAAAGAATACAAATACAAAGACGAAAGGAATAATGAAAACTGGCATATTTACAGCAGTTGATGGCCGACTGACACTAATATAATAAGAAACTAAAAGCATCAGTAGCAACGTAACATAATTTGGAGTATTTCCAAGCACCCAAATATTTAAAGTATATTGAATATATACTAAAGATAATATAAGTAAAGCAAGCCAGCTAAGAATATAAATCCAACGTGTTATCTTCCCTAGTTCGAAGTATTTATAATATCTTTCGTATAAACATAATTGAAGAAAAACAAAAGCAGCTGCAATAAAGAACATAATCCATGCATCTCTTCCGCCAGCATTCAAAAGAGCCTCTGAATAAGCAATAAAAATAATTCCCGTTGTTCTAAAAAAGAGCATTACAAATAATTGGACTTTTGTTATGGTAAAATTCATGGTTTCTTCCCTTTCGGATCAAAACTGGTAGGTTGAGTACCTGAAGTTGTATGTTTTCCACGAAATAGTATTTGTTTCGTTTTCTTTGGATCAAATGGAACAATCGGATAAATGTATGGTGATTTCAGAGATTTTAAGTTGCATAAATGTACGCCTAGAATAAGTGCGCCGATTAAAATCCCAAAGAAACCTAGTAATGCAGCCGCAAACATAAACGGAAAACGCAATACACGGACTGACGTATTAAGCTCTACTGATGGTGCAACATAGCTAGAAATTGCAGTTAATGCAACTACAATAACAACCATATTGGAGACTAAACCAGCACTTATAATGACATCTCCTACAACCAAACCACCAACAATACCAATTGTTTGGACCAAAGCCTGTGGCAAGCGAATACTAGCCTCTCGAATTAACTCAATAATTATTTCGACAATTAAGGCTTCAAAAATTGGCCGATAAGGTATTTCACTAATGTCTAACTTTAATTTTTTACTTAATTCAATCGGAAGAACCTCATAATGAAAGCTGACAATGGCTATATAAAAAGCAGGTAAAAATATAGCAGTAATAAAACTAAATACCCTAACCATTCTATAAAATGAGCCGACGATCACACGACTATTAAAGTCATCTGGCGATTGATAAAATGAAAATAACGTGACAGGTGCTACATAAGCAGTTGGCGAAAAGTCCGACATCATAACAATTTTCCCCTCAGAAAGATTAGCAAATACCCTGTCTGGCCTTTCAGTATTCATAATTTGAGGGAAAGGTGATAGAGGATTATCTTCTACGAAATCATTCAATTGTCCTGAAGCATATAATCCATCGGCTTTTTCTTTCATATTATTGAGTTTTTGCTCTAAATCATTAAGATTTTCTTGATTAGCAAAACGGGCTAAATACATATAATATATATCTGCTTTGTTGTCTTTTCCAACAGTTACTTTTTTTACAATTAAATCAGGTACTCGCATTCTTTTTCGAATTAGCCCTAAGTTTACGTCTGTATCTTCCACAAATCCTTCATGGGCACCTCGTAAAATAGCTTCATTTGTTGGCTCATCTGGAGAACGATGGGGCAAGTTAGGTATAGAGAAACGAACCATTTGCTGAGTATTCAATAAAAGAAGTACTGTATAACCCTGACAAACATAATCCACTAATGTTTCTAGATTGTAGGCTTCTTTTCGTGAAGAGGTGGTTGCATCCCAGCTTTTTTCATTAAACGTTGTTTGCACTTTTAACACATTCAATATATCTTGTACATCTTTTTTATTAGCCATCGAGCTATAGTAGCAAAGAATTGCATATTGATCTTTTGGAAACGAGATTTCTCTTGCTATAAAATCAACTGAATTATAAAAAGTGGCTTTTAATTTTTCAACCATCGATTCTAGCTGGAGCATTTCATACCTCCTCTTTCATTCTTGATGAATATGGTTGGGCACCTTCAAGTTACCTAGTCATTCTTTCTCTTTTCATTATGGAACATAAAATTACATTTCAAACATAAACCAGCCATCAAATGACTGATACCTATTTCCAATTAATTCATATATAGGTTGCATATTAGGCTGGCTTTAGAATTATGAAGACATAAAAAAAGCTCTCAGAATAATAAATATTCCGAGAGCCTCTTATCTTTGAAATCAGGATGCTTTGATCTCAGTTCAAATACTTTATTCTATTTTTGAATAAATTGTTGTGTCCAGACATTTTCTTTTGCATCATAACCTACACCAATATGTGTATAGTTTTTGTTCATAATGTTAGCGCGGTGACCTTCTGAATTCATCCAAGCTTTCACTACTTCTTCTGGTGTTTTTTGACCTTTGGCAATATTTTCGCCTGCTGATTTATAAGTAATACCAAGAGATTTCATTTGGTCAAAAGGTGAACCGTAAGTTGGGCTTGTATGATCGAAATAATTCTTGTCTGCCATATCCTTAGATTTAGCTTTCGCAGAGCCCATCAATTTTGTATCTGCTTGTAAAGCAGGCAGACCTTCTTTTGCACGTTCTGCATTAGTCAAAGTGATGACTTGTTTTTCAAATTGAGAAGCAGATGTTGCATTAGAGTCAGTAGATGGTTTGCTTGGTGCATCAGTATTTGGTTTTGACGGTGTTGTTGTGTTTGTATTTGGTTTTGATGTATCTGTATTTGGTTTTGATGTATCTGTATTTGGTTTTGATGTATCTGTATTTGGTTTTGATGTATCTGTATTTGGTTTTGATGTATCTGTATTTGGTTTTGATGTATCTGTATTCGGCTTAGTTGTAGGTTGATGCGTATTCGCATTTGTACCATTTGTAAAGCAGTTATTCAACATAATATAACTATGTGTATTATATTTAGTTGATTGATAATGCCATGTATGATTTGACATTGAAGTTTGCTTCGTATGTTCTTTCGTAACGGTTTTAGCTGAAGCATCTATTGCTCCGCTGTGCACTCCTGCTGTTAAAAGTAAGCTGAATGGGATTGCCCATTTTGTTAGTTTGTTCATCTTGCATTCCTCCTTGTCGTGTTCCAAGCTTAAACGAAGAATCAAGCAAAAAAGTCGCCAAGGATTGCCACTTTCTCCAGCAAGGAGCTGAGACCGCAGAGTTATAGGGTTTTATTTGGAAGATAGTTGAAGTCTATCACCTTATTGCTATTCTAAGAGGGTTGACATCTCAATATTTTAGGCTTTAGGCAGGTCTAATTCATTCACATTTTCTCCGATAATCACTAGATTTGGTTCCATTTTCACATACTCAGGAAGCCATTGTGTTAATCCATATGCATACTGAAACAGCATAGGATTTCTAATTCCCTCGATTGGTACAAAGCCCTTCATTCGATAAACAGAATTAGGAAGCGTTTTAATCCATTCTTCAAATTTTTCTTGTGTGAAACTTTCCTCAGAATTGAAAGTAACAAGACGAGAACCTAAATGCAGATGCTCCCCAATGGTTGCTTGTTGAATAGAAGCCGGCCTAGCTGTAGCTTGTAGTCTTTGAAGATACTTAATCGGTAGAGAGGCATTGGTTGTTTGAATGATCAGCGCATGTGAATTAATGCTCTGCATCTCAAAAGTAACTTTTGCCCTTTCTGATTCTGTCAGTAAATCCATCTTATTTGCCAAAATCAAATGTGCATGGCGAATCTGCTCTAAAAATAAGGAACGTGTTTGGATTGACATACCTTCTCTTTCCAACCAACGTTTACTATCAGCGACAGTGACGATACCTTTAATATTTAACTCATTTGCAAATAGCGGTGAATAGACTGCATCTAATGCTTCTACTGGATGAGCCGCTCCAGTGGTTTCTATAATAAGCACATCAAACTCAGAATCTGCTAACAGTGATTGAATTTGTGCCTCCGTTTTTTCGGCACCTGTACAACAAATGCATCCATTTAGCATTTCTTTTAAAGGTATATTTTCCTCGATTGCTTGTGAATCAAAATTTAAAGCCCCTAGCTCATTCATGATAATGGCTGGTTTTAAATTCTGTTCTTTCAATTGGCGAATGGTATTCATTAATAAGGTTGTTTTGCCGCTTCCTAAGAAACCGCTGAATAAATATACATCTTTCATTTTAAATCTCCTTCTATTTAACTGCTCTTTCAGCAGAGATAGTATTTCCCTCCCTAAAAGGGGCAAACAGTTCGTAATTGTATCGTAGATTAGTTTACTAAATAGTGATAGTGTCTTTTCAAAAAAGAGCTGACAAATGAATGCCAGCTCCTTAACTACTCTATTTCATTTCAGCTTTTACAATGCTTGCTGCTTTTTTCAGCTGTGGATCTTCTTTTTTGATTTTCAAGCGAATTTTATTCATTAATGCGTATGTTGTATCGCCTTTCAGAATACCTGTTTCCTTTAACTTGTTGTCTTTTTGGAATTGTTCCACTGCTAACTTCGTTGAGGCATCGTATAAGCCATCAATTTTACCAGGGTTATAGCCTGCAGCTTGAAGTAATTTTTCAGCAACTTTAACGCTATCAGATAATGCACCTTCCTTGAAGGTTTTGTCTGGGTCCAGATAAGGAAGTGATGCATAGCTTGGATAGTTCACTTTTACATTAGGCTTTATGCCTTTTTCATGAATCCAGTTACCTTTTGGTGTTAACCATTTCGCCATTGTGAATTTAAGATTAGATCCGTCCGGTAGATTCTCAGCTGTTTGCATCGTCCCTTTACCAAATGAAGTTTCACCTACTAATTTGATATGGGAGGACTCATTTAATGCTCCTGCTAAAATTTCAGAAGCTGATGCACTTCCTCCATCGATAAGAACAGTTGTTGGCACTTTTACCTTGCGGCCATCTTCTGCTTTATAGACTTGTTTATTGCCTGAACGGTCTTCGAATTGTACGATTGGTTGTCCTTTTGGTACAAATAGATTTGCAATATTCTCTACGGATTCAACCAACCCACCTGGATTTTGACGAACATCCAGAACCAAACCTTTCATGCCTTTTGCTTCCATATCATCTAATGCACTAAGCAACTCTTTATAAGTACCATCTGAGAAGCTTGTGATTTGGATATGAGCAATTTTATTTTTCATCATTTCAGCATATACAGTTTCAACAGGAATGTCTGCACGAGTGATTTTAAAAGTGGTTAGCTTACTAGAACTTCCACGCTGGATTTCAAGTGTGACCTCAGTCCCCTTCTTACCGCGAATTAATAATACGGCTTGTGATGCTGTCATTCCATCAATAGATTTGCCATCTACTTTTTTAATAATATCATTAGTTTTGATGCCTGATTTCTCTGCAGGCGAGTTTTTAATCGGTGATACGACCACAATATGGCCATCCTTCTCTTGCACCTCAGCACCTATGCCTTGGAAACTAGAAGAAATGCTTTCATTAAACGCAGAAGCTTCCTTTTTATTCATATAATCAGAATATGGATCTCCTAATGCGCTGATCATACCATCTACCGCACCGTTTACTAGCTTGTCTGTATCAATTTTCTTGTAATAACCTTTTGATAGCTGATCGTATGCATTAAACAACTTTTGAAATTCGCCATGTGCTGGTGTGCGAACTTCCACTACTTTATCTTCGCCAACTGTTAATGCAAAAATCGTTATACCTGATGTACCAAGAACCAAAACCATGATCATCATGATGAAAGCAAATGGCTTCATACGTATGTATTTTCCTGTGACTTTCCCATGATTAGCATCTTGTTCTGATTGTCGTTCATTTTGTTCTTGGTCTTGCTTTGTTTTATCATCCATATTCGTTCACCACTTTCAATCTAAGAGTGTATAAAACACACCTTCTATCATAATAGCAGGAATTAAAGCGAACGAAAAGAAAAAGACTGCCAAAAATTCCTTGGCAGTCTTTTCGCCTCACTTAATCAAAAGATACATTGCAACTCACTGGTTTTGGTTCAAGCACCTTTGTTTCCATATACTTGTGGAATAACCATTCTCCTATCCCAAGCACAATAGAAGATAACAATGATGCGGCAAGAGTATCCACCGTTTCTACATATAAAGCTGAACCCATGAAATAAATAATGACGAATGCTAAAACAGCATCCGAGAAGGTGGCAATAGTATTGCCCATTACATAGGCATAGCGCTTACTAAAGACGGTGAAGATAAGAATGTCTCCCAAAACAAAAGCAAAAATAGCAAGGACAAGGCTAATCCAGAGAGTCGTAGAAACATCCCCTCCATAAATGCCTGTATTGATGATTAATAGTATTGCCGCAGTCATAATTAGCTTTAGTATGAATGCACTCACATATTTCATCATTCTATCCCCCTTTCGCTGACACAACATATAAATGATTAAATGAGATGATTGATTAGATCAATCATAGGTTAGTATGAATTTTTTGGGTGATGATATACGTATTAATCCATTTATCCATTTTGTTTACTCACATAGTCTAAAAAATTATTGTCCTCAAACTGAAACGCCACTTCTTATATCTTGCTCCAATTTATAGGCACTAAAATGTACCTTTGGAACCTGAAAGTATCTATAGCACTTATAAGTACGTACTTTTCTTTATGGTGAATATATTTCATAATAACTTTTGTACAGAAAGCTTTAACCATTATCAATTCGTTATGGATCATCTTGATGTTCAAATCATGTGTGACCATCGAACATTTTGAGTAATGGTTAACTTTATTGTTGGTAATAATATTAGTTCGTACAGGTTCTATAAATGCTCTTTTGAAAACATATTTAAACATGCAATATGTGGAATAATAAGGTATTTTTCTAATTTAAAGGTAATAGATATAATCCGGACATTTCTCCTCTTTAACAGGATAAATAAGCGTTATTCGACAAGACAGAGTTGGTTCCTGTATGACGAAATATAATTAAGTCCATTTCAGTTTATAACAATCAGGAGGTTTATTTATGGTAGCGAAAAACTTACAAGATACAACAACTTTGCATAACGGCGTAAAAATGCCATGGTTTGGTCTAGGCGTTTTTAAAGTAGAGGAAGGACCAGATTTAGTTAATGCTGTTAAAACAGCCATTAAACATGGTTACCGCAGCATTGATACTGCAGCTATTTATGGTAATGAAGAAGGAGTTGGCCAAGGAATCCGTGAAGGACTTAAAGAAGCCGGCATATCTAGAGAAGAATTATTTGTAACATCGAAAGTTTGGAACGACGACTTAGGGTATGAATCTACTTTAGCAGCGTACGAAACGAGCCTTAAGAAACTCGGATTGGATTATCTAGACCTATATTTGATTCATTGGCCTGTAGAAGGTAAATATAAAGATGCATGGAGAGCTTTAGAATCTCTTTACAAAGATGGACGAGTTAAAGCAATTGGAATGAGTAATTTCCAAATTCATCACCTTGAAGATTTAATGAAGGATGCAGAGGTTAAACCGATGATCAACCAAGTGGAATGCCACCCACGATTGACTCAAAAAGATCTTAAGTCATTCTGTCAAGAACATGGTATTCAGCTGGAAGCCTGGTCTCCATTGATGCAAGGTCAATTATTGGATAACCCAGAGCTTAAAGAAATTGCCAATAAACATGATAAATCTATTGCACAAATTATTCTACGTTGGGACTTGCAAAATGGCATCGTGACAATTCCAAAATCGACTAAAGAACATCGTATTGTTGAAAATGCATCAATATTTGATTTTGAGCTAACAGCAGAAGATATGGAACAAATTGACAGATTGAATCAAGATCATCGCGTTGGTCCAGATCCGGACAATTTTGACTTTTAATAAGAAATAAGGAGATATAGACGTTACTATTCGTCTATATCTTTTTTCTAAGGTATTTAAAGTATGTGGAGTGTTCCATAAGAAGAAAAATTTAAACAAAATTTATTCTATAATAGATAAGTTAATGTCTAAGAAAACAATCTGGGAGGGAACTACATGCAACTGAATTTAAAAGGAAAAACGGCATTAGTTACAGGATCTACTTCAGGCATTGGGAAAGCGATCGCTATGTCGCTA
Source organism: Rummeliibacillus sp. GQ308 (assembly GCF_059759115.1). Classification (NCBI taxonomy): domain Bacteria; kingdom Bacillati; phylum Bacillota; class Bacilli; order Caryophanales; family Caryophanaceae; genus Rummeliibacillus; species Rummeliibacillus sp. GQ308. The sequence continues at coordinate 1,729,682 of NZ_JCAXDQ010000001.1, forward strand.
GTAGAAGAAGGTGCTACTGTACTGATTAATGGACGTCGTGAAGAAAAAGTGAATGAAACTATTGAAGAAATTAAATCAAAATATCCAGATGCAATTCTTCATTCAGCAGTAGCTGATTTAGGAACAGAACAAGGCTGCCAAAAAATGATTGAGGATTATGCGGAGATAGATATCCTTATTAATAACCTAGGAATTTTTGAACCTGCCGAATACTTTGATATCTCTGATGAAGAATGGTTTAAATTCTTTGAAACGAATATCATGAGTGGTGTTCGACTTACCCGTTGGTACTTAAATCAAATGATTCAAAAGAAAGCAGGAAGAGTCATCTTTATTGCCAGTGAAGCAGCGATCATGCCATCTCTTGAAATGGCTCATTATAGTGCAACGAAAACAATGCAGCTCTCACTCTCTCGTAGTTTAGCTGAGCTAACGAAAGGTACGAGCGTGACAGTTAATACGGTTATGCCGGGCTCCACTCTAACTGAAGGAGTAGAAACAATGTTAAACACGCTTTATCCTAACAAAAATTTGACAATGGAAGAAGCGGAAACTCGATTTATGAAAGAAAATCGTCCAACCTCTATCATTCAAAGATTAATCCGACCAGAAGAAATTGCCCATCTTGTCACTTTCTTAAGCAGTCCCCTAGCCTCAGCCATTAATGGCTCTGCCTTGCGAATAGACGGTGGGTTAGTTCGTAGTGTATTTTAAAAATATGTATCAATAAACCGATTATAGTTTTAAAAAATATACCCCATAGGAGCAATCCTATGGGGTATATAAGTTTCTTGATTTTGTATTGAAAAATAAAAATATTAGAGTTATGACTCACCGAAAGAAGCACCAAGCAGATGTAATATAAGTAACCAAAAATAGAATGAAAATTGTGAAATACATTAGCGAATTACCATAATGTACATCGAGAAATTCTTTGTTATGAAGATTAAGTATACAAGCAATTAGTGCATATTTGCCTGGAGAGACCCCTGCACTATTAATAAGCAACTGAAAATCACCAAGTTCTATTTTCCTCATATTGTTACCTGATTTTTCTAAAGGTTTTATTCTTTTTGTACCTTTCCGATCCTACTTTCAAGATATTCGATAGGTAAAGAAGAAACTCTTAATTTTCAATTGCCTTATTAACTGATTCAAAAGCATGAATTACTGTTGTATCAAATATTGGAACTTCGGAATCCTCTTCTTTTATTAATAATCCAATCTCTGTACATCCTAATATAATCCCTTCGGCTCCTCTGTCAATTAAATTCTTGATAACTTTTTTAAAATATTCTTTTGACGCATGATTGATTTTCCCTAAACATAATTCTTCATAAATCACTTTATTTATAAGTTCTATATCCTCATGAACTGGAATTAATACCTTTATATCATTGGCTTCAATTCTTGATTTGTAAAAATCTTGGATCATTGTATATTTAGTTCCAAGTAATCCTACTGAATTCAATTTAGTTTTCTTTATTTCATTTGCTGTTGCATCAGCAATATGTAGAATCGGGATATTTATTTTTTCTTCAATATAATTTATTACCTTATGCATTGTGTTTGTACAAATAACAATAAAATCTGCTCCAGCCTTTTCTAAAGAGAATGCCACATTCCCCAAAGTGTGTCCGGCACTTTCCCAATCTCCATTAGCTTGATAACGTTCAATCTCTTCAAAATCAACGCTATATAAAATACATTTGGCTGAATGTAATCCACCTAATTTTTTCTTTATTTCTTCATTTATTAAACGGTAATATTCATTTGATGATTCCCAACTCATACCGCCAATTAAACCTATTGTTTTCAATGCACTAATCCCTCCTTATAGACTGTAAGTGTAGGATAGAATATTATAATACCTACCGTAACATCCTATATTCTTTAATTTCTACATTTTAAGATCCTTTTCCTTCTTAGAGTACAGCACCTGTAATACTTTGTTATGCAAGTCAAGATCACATAAATCATAGAAAAATGATTCATATAGATTGCAATAAAATTTAAAACAGCAAGTTTTGCCACAATAAAAAAGGTAAGGGCATTAGCCCTCACCTTTTTTATTTCACTTCTTTTAAATAAGGTTTACTTGGAAGAGTGTCAAAGTCATAACTTTCAACTTCATTCCAATCTTCAAAATAAGCATGTAAACTATCGGTAATCATCAAATTAATGATTTCCCCTTTTGGATTAAACAGTAAAACAGGTTTACCCATAGCATAAGCATAGCCTAATTCCCATGCCGTTCCGGTATCATCATAGTTTTCTCCGATAATCCCAAATATCATATCCGCCCATTTAATGTGTTCCATATCGTTTTTAAATACGAATGTTCTCCATTCAAAAGAACCAAATTCGAATTCAGGTAATTGACTTTCTCTTGGTGAGAAGACAGTGTGCCCTAATGCTCTCAATACCTGTTCTGCTTTTTCTACATGTACAATTTCCTCTCTACCATCTACATCAAAGAATGGACTTGCAAGATAAATTTTAGCCATTTTGTTCCTCCTATTTTAAACAACGATCAATTATTTAATAAAGTTTATTCCTAAACATATTATCATTAAAGTTTATTCCTAAACATATTATCATTAAATTTCATGTAAAATCATTAAATTACTATTCATATCACGAATTGGTCGCTTTTTGGCCGCCTGCTTGATATGTTTAAGCATTAACCTGCTAAAGTTTGGTATATTAACTATTTTTGTGCAAAACCTTTTATAATCTACTCACCTAAGCGAGATTCCAATAGCTTTCTCGTTTTTAAATCATAAATTTTATATTTCATTCCCCACATATGGTCTTTGGTCACTGTAACCTTACAATAATAAGGTATGGATGTGCCATAAGCATCAAGATCAGAAATCCCTTGAAACTCAAATTGTTCATCTGTATCAAGCACATTGATGGTTGTATCATTAGTGTGTCTTCCAAATGTTGATGATGTTATTTCTATACTACATTTTCCTTTAACAACTTCAAAATCTCTCGTTAATACAGATTTTAAACTTGGAATAGTAATCCATAAAAGAAAAATGCCAATTAGAAGGAGTCCAAAAAATTTTAAAATTGTCCATTCAAATTCTCTAAAGCTATACATAAGGATAAAATAAGACAATGAAACTATTACTAAAAATGCCCCTAAACCACATAAAAAATAATAAGATAAAATAATAAGCGCTCCTATCAACAAATAATTACTATATCTACGTAATTTAATCACAATAGTTTCAGCAGTATGTAAAAAATCATTATCAAAAATATTAACTTTATTCTAATGCTCAAAAACAAAAACATAGGAAGAATGTAGACTCCTATGTTTTCATTCGCATTATTTTTCAGTTTGTTGTTGCTTCTTTTTCAAATACTCCGCACGTATTTTTTCAAGTTGCTGCTTTTTATCAAATTTGGCAGGTTTATTTTTTTCGTGATACTTAGTAACAGCTACCTGACCTTTGGTATCCAATTGATATTTCCCCACTTTGATCACCTACTTTCTTTGTCTTTAAAGAGAATCTATTCAACAAATATAATATGCTTTTTTTGTTGAAGTAAACCTTGATACTTTATTAGCAGTAAAAAAGCGACCAATGTTAACCACTTTTTTTAAATGGTTACTTTTGGTCACTTATTAAAAATGTATGGCTATAAACGATTGCTACAATTAGTCTTGAATAGCTGCTTCAAGAGCAACTACCATCATATCGTTGAAAGTAGTTTGACGTTCCTCAGATGAAGTAGCTTCACCTGTTAGAAGGTGGTCAGATACTGTTAATACGAATAAAGCTTGATATGACTGGGTTTATGCCACTTTCAAAATCAAATTTTTCGATTTAATAAAACGTTGTTGTATAGCAATTGAAACTAAAAACAGGTGACATTTTGGTCACTTATGGTCACCTGTTTTCAATCCACTTTTTCCTATATTTTTCTTTACTCAAAGTATTTTTTGAAGCAACTTAAACAATATTGAATTTAAGAAAGGAGAGTATTTGATTGTTTTAGATTTAGATGGTACTCAATTAACCGATGAAAAAGTGATTTCTGATAAGACAAAGCGTACGAAGGGTTTGCGCCAATTCTTCACTCCAAACATTTGCACAATTTAAATACAAAGGAGTATTACAAATCGTTGTACTTTGTACAATTAACTTTCTAAGCTAAATTATATCCTATTTATATATCCTTTTTACATTATTGGGATGACAATAAAACTAATACTTTCAACGTTATAGAGTTTCATATAAAAAGAGAATCCTTTAATATTAGGATTCTCTTTGTTTATTATTTAAGCTACTGTTGCTATTGTCATCAAAATGGAGCCAATTATATTTATCCCATGAATACCAAGGGTTTCAGGGTTTTCTATAATAATACGACTTGACTAAACACGACTTTCTTCTCTGTTACTCTAAATTTCAAAGTAAAGTCCATTAGTATATACTTAAATCACGTAACACTTACTTAGTTTTTCTTAGAGGAGGGAAAATAACTTGAATAATATATTTCAAGAATTCATCGATGCATCAAATGAATTAGATGAATTGACTGCTGACGGATATTTTGGTGAAGAAATAAAATTGTTAGTTAATAAAAGGGATTCCATACAAACTGATGAATATCTTTTTGAAATATTAAAATCCTGGTACGAGGATAAGAATCAGTTTAACAAAGAGCGAGTTAAAGAACTTATTTTAATCTTTTTGAAATTGTATATTGAATCATATAAAGTTGGAAGACAAGAATCAATTGATATTATGACAGCATTTTTTATGGGGACAATTGAAAATCCTGAAATTGAGTGTATGTCAGCTTATACCGAACTTTCTATACTTTTTACAAATGACAAACAAATGATTGGAACTATTGATTCTTCAAAAATAGCAGACAAAAAACGCTTTGCTAACGCAATATCAAATACATATTCAAAAGGAGTTGAATTTATAGGTAAAACTTTGACTACTTGTATTGTACTTAAGAAGATAGCTAATAAAGAACCTTACAACTACTACAAAATTTATAATTTGACTCTATTTGATAAGGTTAAAGAATTTACTAAAGACGAAAATCCTAAACACAAAGTTTTGGTTTCTATAATAAATAGAAATTTAAGAAATTCTGAAGCCCATCTTAGCTTAAGATTCAATACAAAGGATAACGAGTATCTCTTAAAGAAAAAATCTAATGGTAAGATAAAGATTGATAGAATACCTGCTGATATAATGTTTAAAGAGCTATATATTGGCATTGGATTATATACTCAAGCATTTATCTATTCGGGAATTTTATTTACACTAGCTCATGACAATAAGGAATTATTTATTGAAAGCGTTAAAAGCATTTTTGAAAATGTGAAATAAATTTAGTGATTCTTTAGGCATACGATTAAATATAGTATGCCTTTGCCTTTCCGTTGATTATCTCTTCAAGCGTTTTCCGTCAAATGCCAAAAATAGATAATTAAAAATCATACCTATAATAACCCAATTAATAATTTTATTCGTAAAGACATGAAAAATTTGAAAAGTGTAAATATAAGGATTATCTCCTATATCAGAAATATAATTAGTAAAAGTTGTTCCTACAGGTAAAGTATTTGAAATAATTAGACTTAAATAATAACTATCTAAAAACCCTAGTTTGACACCTTTAAATACAGATAAAAATAAATTATACCCAAAAGCAAAAGCTATGTCTGGAGCGACAAAGGTAAAAAGAAGAGTTAAGAATGATAGAGATAAAATTCCTTTATTAAATAAACTTTGTTCTTGAACTACTTCTTTAATCTTTTTTAAAAGCGAATAGATATTTCTAAAAACATAAACAACAGTTATTAAAGAAAATAGCCAACAAGAACAAACTATTAAAATTATAGAATTGTTATATTTTGTGGTACTTAGCCATATCATCAATATAAAAATGACTACAAGGATTAAAAGAGCTTGCAACCACGGTATGAGTAATCTGTAAAAAGCCCAATCTGGCAAACTATTATAGTTTTTCTTGGAACTAGAATAATCAGAATAAATTAATATACTTAAAATAATAATAAAAAAAAGAATTAATTCAAAAACAAACAGTATCTTGTTTATTGAATACAAAGGATTTGATATAGCGAGTAAATACACAATAAGAGATTTAAAAAAGATGGTCCTCATAAAAGGTGGGATATTCAAGATATTCATTACGTCTACCTTACTTTCATAATAATGGATAAATGTGTCCTATGTCCTAGATAATAATCTCACCAATATCTAAAGATTTCAATATAAAAAAGTAAAGTAAATTTTCGTATTTAGCTACCTGAATCCCTCTTCAACTACTTACTATTGTTGATTTTTATCTCTTCAACAGCCCCCTCTTTAATATGTTCATCTTTCCAATTTTCTAAAACTTGATTCATTTTTAATGGATTCTAGAAACTTGATTTGATAATTGAATTATTTAGAAAGTTGATGATTATATCATTTTAAAATCTGATTTGGTAACAGATATTTCCTAAAACTTGACTTGAGAAAAACATGATGAAAAAGGATGAGAAAAGGCTGATGAAAAATTAGAGAGTGTTGTTTTTCTCAATAAGTGAGAAAAATAGGGTGAATATTATTAAGAATTGAGAAGAAATAAAAAACACACCACCGATGGATGTGTTCAACATGAAAAAATAAATCAATTATCATGATTCGATACACAAAAGAACATTGCCCAGTGATTGGTAATGTTCTTAATTATGCACTTCTATTAAAATTTATTTTCTCTTATTATTAACATAAATCCCTGCATTCTCATTACAATAAACAGTAGCCGTAACATTCTTTTCCTCTAAATACTTCATTAGCTTTTTAGTCTGTTCATTGTATTCAAACTTCTTATTATTTCCATTACCAATTTTAATCTCATTAAATGGAGGTATTAAATTACTAAGTAATTCATAGATTCCTTCTCTCTTTAGCTTTTTAGCATTGATATACCAATACAAAATCATTGATATATTTTGTTCTTTTTGATATGCCTTTATAATATCTCTTTCATTGTATAGTTCCAACAAAGAAGTATATCTTTCTTCTTTTATTAACCAGTTAAGAAATTCAGCACTTGGCTCAAATTTATTTTTATTATATAGTTTTTTAATTGAATCATTTCTTAAATTACTTTTTGTTAACATGTTAAATTCTTCTTGAGAAAAGTCACTATTATTAAATATTTCTTTCTCATTTTTCTCAACATACGAAAAAGCAAAGCTCTCTGAAATTTGTAATAACCCTCTAAAAATCTGAATATCCCAATAGTCTAATTCTTCAATTGCATTTTCAACAATAGAGTCTTCAATTTCCTCATCCATTAAAGTAAGGAAATATGAGGTATTAGCTTCTCTATCACTCCATTCTAGGTTTAATTCAGAGCTTAGAGGGATTGTCGCACAAGTCTCATCCAATACAAATTGTTCTGGTACTTTAGGAGAAATATGTTTAAAGTATGTTATTCTTTCTTCATCATTAAATTCTAATTTACTAATTAATTCCTCAGACCAAGGTAATAGACCTTCTGAGTTTAATTGTAGTAAATCATCCTTGATTTCATAGTATCCATAAACTTTTGTGGCTTCAAATAAATACTTTAATAATAATTCATCATCTTCAAATTGACTAATAAATCGATAAACCTCTATATCCCAAACTAATACATTTATAAGAGATGAAAGTTTATCATATAAATTTTTAACTGGATTTTCTAATAATTCGTGTGGTACTGTAATGTATCTTCCTGTATCTTTGAATATAATTTCCATCGCTTTACCATTCACAATTACAGAATTAAAGAACTCTTTTGTAATCAGATTGAAAGTATCATCTGAAATTTGATTTATTTCATTCTTATGTTCTAACAATTCATTCCAGTTCAATTTATTACTAAATACTGAATCTAAACTTACCTTTTCTTCTTCGTATTCATCATGGTTAATTAGAGAAATTACATTATTGATATTACATTTCATCCTATCTAAATCAATTAAATCTTTAACAGATTCTAATTTTGAAATATCTTCAATTCTATTGTAACTTTTTTTAATTAGTCCATATTTCAGCTTTTCATCTAATTCCTCACTATTAAGAAAACTGATTAGAGTTTCTTCGTCTTCAGTGTAGCTATCTAATTTCAAAATTACACTTTCAATAAACTCTTCAATATTCGCTTTTATATATTCATTAATTAAATCACTATCAAATACGTTTTTTATATTAACCTTTTCTATCAGATGTTGAATATTTATTAAGCTTATTTCGAAGTATTTATGTTTAGCTACATAATCTTTTCTTTCACCATCAAGAGAAGTAATATTATTAAATCTAATATTTAAGTCCGCTAACATTTGTTGAATTGCTTCTAAATTACAGTTGTCATAAATTTTCTGTGGTTCCATCTGTTCAATAAATTCTTTCATATTCTCTGTGTAAGGAATATCAATATCTCTATCAATAAATAACCAACTATTAATAATAGCATAAGCATAATTTTCTTTTCTTTCAGCATCTATATTAATAGCTATATCTTCCCAAACTTTAAACTCTAATTCATTCGCTTTAGAAATAAGAGCTCCCACTACATTAAATTTAACTTTATCAATCATAGATTCTACGAATCTTAAGTAATATTCTTTATCAATATTAGAATCAAAAAGAAGTTTCACGATGGCAATATACTTTTCCGAATTCATTAATCTATTTTCAATTAAAAATTCTAACAAATCATAATTAATCACACTTTGAGAAGACATCTCTTCCAGTTTTATTCTTTCCAATACCCTTCTTATATTTGTTAATCTTAAATATTCTTCTCCTACTAAGCCATTTCGAATGGTCTTTAAGAATTTATTATCATTTCTTGATAAACTACCTTCATAAAAATATGATAGATAATCCTCATAATTCTCATCTATCCAACCATTTCGAATTAAGAAATATATTAATTGGTCTTCATATTTAATAGAAGTTAAAACTTCTGAGTTAATCTCATTATTTTTAATTAATATTGATATTGATAAGTTTTCTATTACCTTCAACTTTTTCTCTAGTTCCTTTTGTTTCACTTTCAAACTATTTTGTGATTCCATTTCTTTAATAAATTTATAACGTTCTAAATAATTCATTTTTAAGGGTGCATCAAAATATTTTATTCCGTTCGATATATCACTTCTCCCATAAAAACTGTATTCAGCAATACTAAAATCCCCATTGATTCTTGAACAAGTTTCAAATAAACCTTGGAAAATGATAGCTGTATCAGAAGAACGTTCGATAGTGTTAACAATTTCCCCATTTTTAATAACTTCAATTTTATTTATATGAGAGCTCGATTTATTCTCTATAAATGTTTCTTGATTAAATAAAATTTCAATTTCATTAGAGTTATAAGTTTCTGTAATATTCACATTATCAATATTTTTTTGTAGTATTTCGATATTTTTATTTATTTCTTCTTTGATAGAATCCTTAATATTTAGGATACTATAAACTTTTCCTTTATTATTTAATAGCTCTGAATAATCCCCTGGATAAATATTCTTATAAACAACGAAAGCTAATAATTTATCTAATGTAATTCCATTATTCACCAATGCGTCTTTATAAACTTTAAATTCATTACAAATATTTTTCAAAATTCTCATATCGTTAATGAAAAGTGCTATATCTTCGAGAAAATCTCTTGTTAAACCTGTAAGGTTTTCTTCACTTCTTAGTTCAGATTTTAATTTATCTAATAAAATACTTTCAGCATTAGAAGTGTGTACCACTTTAATAGTAGGAATAATAAAATCGAAAAACTTTGTTCTATTGTAAATTTCGTGAGAACCATCACTATTAGTAAACAAATCATCTTTCAAAGCATATATAAATACAATATCTTGGCCTGATAGCTGCTTAGTATTATTCAAAATAATGTTTAAGCTTTTTAGCCTTTCGTATATTCCAATATTTTCAAACCTATCTAAATCTTCAAATATAACGTACTTGTAATTAGATTGTTTAAAAAAGTAGATAATTTCATCCAAATATCTATTAAAAACAGTGTTATTATCCTTTGTAACTACCTCGATTGATGTACTTCCAAATCCAAACTTACTTAATCCTAACTTTTGGAAAATCAAAATAATAATATATATGAAATATGTATATGATGCAGCTAGAGTTATTACTATAAGCACTATTATTGCTGTATAGTTTAGGTCACCCGAAGTAAACTTACTATATGCTTTAGGTAACCAATTAAATTTAAACATAGAATAAGTTATTAAACTCATAATGAGTGTAAAAAGGACAGTAGCAAGTGTTTTATACTTATCTAAATCAAATATTCTTGTAAATTTAGAAAACGGTATTTTATTTGGTTCAATTTTATAGAACAACTGTTGGAGTACCTGCTGCTCAAGGATATTTTCAAGAGGAATAGCTTTATCTTGACTTTCTTGATTTTTGCTATCATCTTCTATGTTATCTTTATTAAAAGTCGCTATCGATATTTTTACGGTCTTATCTTCAATTCCTTCTTTTTTAATAAACGTGTCAATTAGACTACTTTTACCAGCTCCATAAGGGCCAGTGATAGCTATGTTTTTATTATTTTCATTAGTAATTGCCCAATGCATAGCGTCTAAAAAGGGTTTCTTATTATCATCATTCTCATCAATATTGGGCACTAAACTTTCAAATTCCAATTAGAACACCTCCAAGTTGTTCATGATTCATCACACTTGAAATATTTTCACTTATAATTATAGCAGTTACTTGGAATAATTGGATTTTTATTAAACCAAATTAATCAGAAATATAAAAAGCAATTACTCTTAGTAGAAATAATTGCTTCTATAAATCAAATATAATCTTCTATTAGTATTTTTGAGTTTCTTCTATTATATATAATTCATTAATTATAAGTTTAGATTCATGTAAACGTTGTCCAAATTTTCTTGGGTGATGCCCAGATAATTTCTAGTGCTTGAAATACTATTATGGTTGAGCGCGGACATAATTAAAGCTAGAGAAACCCCACTTTTGTATGCCCAATATCCCCATGTCTTCCTCATACTATGAGTACTGATTGGTTCTTTAATTCCAACAAAATCACCTCCACGAGATAAAATTAGAGCTGCGTGTTGTCGGGTAATTGGTTTATCTCCTTTTCTGCTGCAAAATAGATAGTCATCTTCTTCTGCTTTGTATTCTTTAACATATTCCTTGATTGCCTTACTTAAATTCTCGGTTATTGGAAACCGTTTATACTTACCAGTTTTCTTTTCATTTAAGTAAATGAATTCCTTTGGCTTTTTGCCATCCCAAACATCTTTAACCTTTAATTTTAAAATATCACTGATTCTTAATGCACTTGAAATGCCAACCATAAACATTAGGTAGTCTCTTTTACTTTTTTCTCTTAAATACATTTTCAATAGTTCTAGCTGCTTTTTATCTTTTATTGGGCTTACAACGTTCATTTTCTTCTCACTCCAATAATATGACATATTATAAATATACAATACACTATGTCATATTCAGTCTCCAGTGTTTATAATGATTTTTTGGAAACGTTGATATATCAACAATTAGCATATGACAAAATGACATTGTGTCATATTCAGAAGGAGAAGAAAAAAGCAGCAATAAAATTACTATCAAACTTCGCATAGTATATATTCCAGTGTAAAAAAATGTATAATTAAATATGAAGGGATTGAAGGAAAATGAACAAATCATCAATAAATTCTAATTTAAATAATAGTTTTGTTACAGCCAAAGAAAAATAAATAATATGTTATTTACTTAAACTTAGGTAACATTGTTTACCTATCGTAATACTCCAACTTTTTCTTATTCGTGAATATATTAATTGAATATGAATAATTGCTATTGGAAGAACTTGAAGGGGAGTATACGGGCATTATTAATTTTAGAGTACCTCAAGCGTTTGTTACAAGTTTACCTTTTCAAACATAAAAATAGAGTATCATCGAGAATAGCGAAAAATCCAATAGAATAAAAAAACAACTGCTAATCATTAGCAATTGCATTATTTTTATATTTCCTTTAATCGTTATAAAAACTATACTCTGATTCTTTCCATTTTGATTATCTTGTATTTGATAATTAATACGTTCACTACTTTAATACGCTTAAGATAACCTGAGCCATTGCATCACTTCTAGGAGTAAACGAAATTTTTATCATTTCTCCATCCTCGAATAACTCCAATTTAAGCTTTAGACGAGGTACATTTTTAGTGAAAGTAATTCAAATATTATTTCTTTATCTATATTATTCTTTATCGTGCTAATACACGCCTAATATTTGAGTTGTATCGGAAAAATCGAATGTTTGCTTAATGTAAGTGTGTGGTTTCCATTATCACCAAGCAATCTAACCCTTCCACTAGCACACCAGAAAAAGCGAGGTTCCTGTTTATTACAGAAAAGCTACCCTATCCTTTAAGAAGAAATAACTTTTGAAAAAGAGAAATCCTCACTACAATTGCTCCCAAGTTGCAAGAACTTCATAAATAGAACGAACCCTTTTTAAATTCTCCTTGTTGGTATGCTACAATTACCGCTTGCATACGAGGTTCTTCTATACCTCCTTCAATAAATTCGGATTTACGTTCCTCGATTTTTTTGCACCTCGGTTTTTATAATTAATTTCAAAATTGAATCCTATTTCATTTAGTTTATTTATTCTCTCATCTGATAACTTACCTTTCCTATAAAACTTTCTCTGATTCGAAACCCAGATTGCAAGTGACGAATCATTTTTTTTCCTTGGGTTTCTTCTCACATTACAATGACCATACTGTTTTCTAAATTCTATCAACTGTTCATACATCATATTCCATCTTTGATTTTTAAGATTATCCCAATTAAATCCAATACCCTCTAATAACTCAATTTGTTTTTTTGATAATTCCCCATCTTTATATAGCTTCCTCATATTAAGAACCCATTCATACAAACTAAATTCTTTTACTTCATTAAAACCTTTAGGAACATTTGTTGTTCCGGATTTTTTGTGATATTTTTCTAATTCCTTAAACCTAAGTAACCATTGTTCCTCGCGTCCCCATTCAAAGCTTATTTCATTTAACTTATCTACTCTTCCTTTTTCAAGAATTCCTTTTTTATAAAATTTTCTTTGAGTAACAACCCAAAATGCAAGCTGTTTATTATCATAGTCACGTTTTACCATACAGTGACCATTTATTTTATAAAACTCTTTAAGCTGTTCATATCTGTATTCCCACGCATTTTTTAACATTAACTCAATGTCTTTGAAAAATTCTAATTCCTCTTTTGTTTCGTCAAATATTGTAAACTCTGGACAGTTTTCTTCTAAACCTAGTTCAAATCTCTTTCTTCTTTCATTTTCTTTTGATTTATTTAAATCGGAAATAAAGTCTCCCGCACAAATGTTATTAAAGTTATTAACTAAATCCAATATAAGCGGTTTTTTATCACCATTTCCTGTTTGAATTGCTCTACCTATTTGCTGATAAAACACCCTTGGGGAAGTAGTACTACGAAGTAATATTACACCAGATATATCATCTATATGCAGACCCTCATTTAACATATCAATAGCAAATAATATGTGTATTTCATTTTTATTACTTGCTAACCTAAAGTTATTTAATTCATCTTCATTTTGTTTATCGCCACTTACTACTCGATACTCTTTTACCCTTTTATTAGGTTTTGCCACCGTAAACCACTTTTTTACTAACCATTCTATATTGCTTAGATGCTTTTTACTTTCACAAAAAACAATAAATTTATTATCATCCTTCTTAATATATTTGTTGATAATAATTGGAATACCTTTACATTTCTCCCAATTTCCCTTAAGCCCAGACAACTTCAATAAAAGATTATCTTTTTCTAAATCATCACTGGATGTAATCTTATCATTTAGTTTATTTAGTTCATTATCAATTGTATAAAGTGCAGAAACATATCTAGGCATTGGTAGTATATTTTTTGCTATTGAATCAGCTAAACTTAATCTGGACGAAACATTACCAGCAAATAATTCATCAGACATATCTTTATTCCCATCTAAATACCTTATCGGAGTAGCTGTTGTTCCTAATAGTAACGAATCATAATTATTATTTAATAATTTTTGAACACCTTTACCCCATTCTTTAGCACCACACCTGTGATATTCATCTAAGACTATAAAATCAAATTTAAAGTTTTCAATTTTTCCTTCTGAAAATCTTGCAAGTTTTGCATATGTCATCATTTTTGTATTTTGGAATAACCACATACTTTTTGACTTTATTTGCTTAAGAATATATTTTGATGGTGCTAAAACTAAACATTTTTTATCAATAAAATCACACAAAAATTTCCTTATAATATAACTCTTTCCTGTTCCTGTGGCCTGGACAACTGCCACCTTATTGGAATGTTTAAAAAGTTCCTTAGATTTATTATATGCTCTTTTATTATGAGCTAATAACTCAATCTCTGGTTCGCTTCTTCTATGCTTACTATAATATTTATCAATTAAACCTTCTATATAGCCCCAATTTTCTAAACGCAAATTACATTCTTCTAATTTATTCGCATTTTTAACAAACCCTTCCATAGATACCAATATATAACTATTACACTTATACTTTATTTTAGATTTCTCTTCAAACTTTAATAACTCATTTCTCGTATCATCAAACGTTAAACGTCTTGCATGGTTCTTTGCTTGAACTATAATAGAAATGGTGTCTGGGGTTCTGGGATGAGATAGTAAAATATCTGCTCCTGTGTCACCTTTAGAACCGTTTCTAAAAGCTAGCCAACCATTACCGATATATAATTCTTTAAGAAACTCTTCAAAAACTAACCCCTTTTTATTATTTGGAATCTGTTGAAGTAATGATTTTATTTTTGCTTTATCTTTATTAATAGCTAATCTTTTCAATTCTTTTACATATTCATCAATCATAGAATCATTCCCTCTCCCCTCATAGAATATTCTTTCACAATCACTATGGCCTATTCGTGGAAAACAATGGTTATATTTCCTCTATTGTGGTAGCGAATTTAATTAATAAAAGCCATAGATAAATGCAGAGAGATAAAGCCACAATCCGGTATCGCGGCTTTATCTCCTTGTTAAGACTATTATTTTTTTCAGTAAACTTCGATTAAATCAGTGGGGGTGAAAAGGAATGTTGCTGTGAATGAAATCAAAGTTTTATTAATAAGAATGAGGAAATGAATATTGGACTACTTTGTAAAAGGCCGACTATTTTTAAAAATAAGTTTTGAGCAACTTGTAAGTCAATAATATCAAGCCTAATAGAAAGGTGCAGAACTCATAAGTTTTGAGCAAAAGAAGAAATTGATGCCAGAAAACACTTCGAGAAGGAAACAAAAAAGAAAAAGAACGATAGCAAAGCTATCGTTCTAAATGGATATTATTTCTGTTATTTGAAATAGATTTACGTACACTATTCCTTTTCTCTTTAATAACCTTTTATATTGAGTTTCTTCTATTATAAGGAACATTTCCTAAAATTTTGATATTGTATTATCCAGCCAATAGATAATTGAATAAGTGAAATTTACTTATTGTTAACCTTGGTATTATCTATTTCACTATTAATAAGGTGTTTTAAATCTGTAATTATTTCTAATAGTCTCTTTAAAAAATCGCTTAGGGTTAATTTAAAATTGTATAGACTATCTTGTGCATCTCTTGCTAGTTCATCTATGATTTCCCGTGCCTTTTGAGCAATCTCTGTTACTATATCATCTAATGTGTCTTCATTAATATATATAGCATTATCTGATATTTCATGGTCTATATATCTTTGTTCATCAAACTCCACAAGTTCAATAACTTCATCATCAATCGTATATTCTTCAAATTCTTCCTTCAACTCTTCTAAATTATCTATTATATTGACGGTCTCGTAATCATCGTCATTTTCACTTAATTCACTTATTAAATTAGTAATAGCATCTAAAATTTCTTCTTTTAATTCTTCAAAAAGTTCGATACTTTTAATATCGAATTTCATTTCTGCTCCCATATATATATCTTCTATCGTATTCCCATGAATTTCCCATATACCCCAAATATCCTCACTAACTTGAGTTATAAATATTTCTAGGTCTCTCGCTAAAATAATAATTGGAATAATATTTGCTTCATAATACGGAGTAGCTATATCAGGAGTTTCTTCGTCAATTATAGCTTTAATTGAGTTTATCATATTCATATCTTGTGTAATCATACCCGCTTCAAAATTCTTATTTGACTCTATAGAAAAATTAGCAGAACCAATATATGCTATATTATTAGTCATTATTATTTTTGAATGATTTTCAAACATGAACCTAGCTTCAAATTTACTATTAAAATTATCAAAATTTAACTTCTCTAAGTAATTTACTATTGCATTAGATGCTTTATTTTTAGCCCAACTAGCATAATATGAATCGAATCTTGAAGGAATGTTAGTGAAAAACTTAATTTCAGTATCTAAATCAGCTTCATTCAATTTATCCAATAGTGTTTCATCTTTAGGAGAGATATTATATGTTAAAACATATATAAATTGTGCATGTTCAAAATCATCTAATACCTCTTGGTATCCAATTTCATCTTTAGTCGCTACAAATTTACATAATCCATATTCGGTTTCTCTTTTCAAAAATCATCCATCTCCTTTTGCTATATTACTTCTATAAAACAAAAACATGCCAGAGAATTTTTTCTATGATTAGGATAACATAATATCCCAATAAAATAATCTTTTTGTATTGGTGAGAAGGAACAAAAAGAACCTATCCAACTATTATTAGTTAGATAGGTCAATATATTAATTTAATGGTGTACTTCTCTTCTCTTTACCATCCATAATCCGGTGGTGGTCCTTCTGGGGTCACGTCCACAGTGCGAACATCATCGTATAGGTTACCTTGTATTGCCACTTTTTCATAGGATGTATTACAGTATTCTTCTTCTCCACTAGCTCCCTCGAAAATTTTAGGGTCAACATAATTGCGGAAGAATATTTTATAAATTCCATCCGGAGTATTAATACTGGTATATAACTGATATGGGTCTTTCCCTACTGCATACTCTTTCGTTGGCGCGGAATCACCATTCTGAGTTTTCTGCTTGCCACCTGCATTTTTAGTGGCGAGTGGAACAAAAAATTCTTTCGATACATTGTATTTTGTCAATGTATTATTGCAATCTCCATATTGCGTCTTGCTCTTACTTGTATTAACAACACGTTCTTCTCTATTTTTATCAATCTGAGCGGGAGTTTCAATTTTACCTAGATTATTTTTTAGTTCCCCGCCTTTTGTACGGCTACCTCGTGCCACAAATTTATTTTTGTCACTTTTACCTGTCATGTAGTTATACATTTTATCAACAGTGGATTCCGCTTTTGCGTAACTTGCAAAGCTCTCAGCAGTTATGCGAATATGAATACCACTGTACATCTCTATACTTCTTCCGGAACGTATTACTCTCCCCAACTTTTTAATACCGGGTACTTTATGGTTAGTAATCCGTGTGTTAATTACATGGTCACCGGAAAATTGTGGAGTACCTGTTGCTCGTAGGGTATCTTTTTTTCCAACATCTATTGAATCGATATCACTCTTGTACTTATCATGCCCATGGAAGTTTGATGACCATAAACCAGTTAAAGTAGTATATTTAGCTTTGTGTGTCGCTACCTCGGTCGCATTATTTAGTGTAACTGTATATGTATTACACACTAATGTATCGCTATCGTCTTGCATTTCTAATCGTCCATAACTTTTTGTCGTTCCGAAAAATGATTTGATACAAGTTCCGTCACAATCGTTTGCTGGGTCGCCATCTACTTTTATTTTAGTAGTGACTGAATTATCACTATAGGTGTTTTCGTAAAACGCGTCTCCTTGCTCTGGATTAAAGTTAGCATAAATTTCTAAATCCTGACCCACGTATTTGTCGTCTATCATATAACTATCAAATAATGGGATTTCTCTAATTTCTCCCGGTCTCCATTTTGGAAGTGCCTTGAGTGATAACCCTGAATACATTACGTGTCCACTACCCTCACTAACGACAAATTCAGCTGGTATCCCAGTCCCTGTGTCGACGTAATGTGACATCGTATTTTTAACTAACAGAGTAGCTTCGATGATTTTACCTATCTTTTTGGTTTTGATTTCTATTGCTTTAAAATTGGCATTGGATTTGTATGAGAGTCGGAAACCATCATAGTTACTGCCGTTATGCCATTCGTAAACTTGTCCGTCAGTGAGTTCAGTGGGTGGAACAGTTACGTGGAAATGGTCAATCCTATCTATAGGGTCTTTATACTTGAGCTGAATATGGTTCGCGTGCATGTTACTTATTCCGTACTTAGGTCTTAAATAGCAACCTCTATGTTTTTGTTGCTTATTTAGTGCGATGACTTCATCATCAGCATATTTGTCATAAATAAGGTCGGCCCATTCTTTTCGGATTTCTTGCCCACTTTTATTTTGCAATTCTTTTACTTTACCCGATTTTGCAGATGCTAATCCAGTATAATAAGTTTTTACTCCAATATTGTAATTAAATTGTGCTGAACCGTTTTTTACTAAATTATTAGCTGTTGGGATACTACCTGGATTGTCAGTCGGTCTGTCTAAAACCTTTCTTGCAAGTAGCGTACCATCAGTACAAATATCGTATGATACCTTTGGGTTATGTGTAGGTTCTGTTGCTGTGTACTCTACTCCTATGTATCTTCTTTGTTTTCCCACATAATCGTTAATTTGCAACTGAGCAGCATCTGTTACATCTCCATAAAAAATCGTCCTGAAATTATCTGCATCATACTGATTGAATTGCACAGATGTATTGTTATGTCCCTTCAAATTTTTAGTTTGTGTGAATACCCCTTGATATTTTTTTTGTAAGTATTTAAAAGCATTCTTTCCATTCAATTCGTCATCATTAAAGTTAAATCCGTTTTCTACCATACTGCCTTTGTTATATGTATTTTTGTCTATAACAGTACCATCTTCAAACGTCTCATAATCATTGGCTGCGTGAACGACCGAAAAAGAGAAGGAGGAGAATGAAATCCCAATGAATAATAATCCTACTGACAGCTTAAATAAATCTTTAAATTTTACCATCCTACAGCCACCTCCATACCGTTGTAACCAATAGAGTATGGCTTTTTGTAATCGTTCTCGGTCATTTTTCCGTTTTTGTACTTCTCGTACATATTAAAGTATTCATTTTTACTTATTGGCATGCCGAATGCTTTTGCTATGCTATAACAATTAGTAGTATGTTTGTCTATGTAATTAGTATTAAAATTGATTATGTAATGCAAATTTTTATTTTTAACTTCTTTCGCCGTACCAGTTAAACGCATTACAGTTACTACTGTACCTTTAATAGTACCTTTATTATTTGTTTTATATGCAAATGCAACAGAATCACCTTGTAAATCTGTAGGGCTATTAACAATCAGAATATTATTACCTTTTATATATTTATGTAATACATCGGTTTCTTTTGTAATTTTATTTTGTGTCAGCTTAGGCGAATCTTTTGCATACTTACTGTAGATTGGTTTTATGTTCTTATTTAAATCTTTGGTACTTCTCTTACTATTTATTGGTTTGGTGCCAATGGCTCCTTTAGGAATTTTACCACCTACGTCATCTAATACGTATTCCTTTCCTTTTTCTTTGCTTACATCATAAGCGTATTTTTCTTTCTTCTTTTTCTTCTCTTCTGCTTTTTTTACTCTTTCATCTTGTGCGTCTTGTGCTTCTTTAGCTTCTTCTGCTAACATCTTATCGTACTCACTATCTGTATCGTTGTGATGGTAGTTAGTGCCTCCTTTGATTTGTGAAGTGTTTACGCTAACGTGATTTTTGGTTTTATTATCATGATTAATAGCTTTGAAAATGGCGATAATTCCAAAAATTAAAAACGCAATCAAAATAAAAAGAGCAGAAATGACTATCGCTACTCTTTTTTTATTCATCAGTTATCCTCTCCTTCTCATCATTTTTTATTGAAACTTTTTAGGTAATATATAAGCAAATAAATAATAACAATCTACAGCGTATCCATGGAATGAACTTTTATTGTAAAAGCCACCAGTAAATGCTTTGTACCAAGCTTTTTCGGTGTCTACATGCGGTAACACATTTAAGGCATAAGCTATCTTTACTTTGGCTTTAAGCGGTGAACTTTTGCTAGGTGCGGCTAATCCCAGAGTCCCTTTGTTATCTAAATAATAATAAGTTTCTGGTTCTAATGTATCAATTACCTTTTCACCATTATCTGGAATAATATATAGTGATGTTATCTTTAGGTCATCCCTATAAACTGCCACATAGCGAAACTTTTTACTATAGGTCTTACTCTTAGTTAATGTAGTAATAATTTTCTTCTGTTCGCTTGTCAATTTTGCACGGCTATCAACATGGTTTCCGCTTGTTGTGTACATTACTTTTTCGTAGCTACTAGCCACACGTACGGCTACACCGGCATAACTAACTTTATCAGTCTTGGTCCAATTAACTCTATAAACTTTATAAAATTTACCATTTTTAACATAGTCATTACCACTAACGTAAGTATATTTAGTAATCTTTGCACCCTCTACAATCGGATGTTCTTCTTCAAGCTTGTCCATCATTGCTTCGACTTTAGCATTCTCAGCTAATTCTTGTTTTGCCTTTTCACTCAATTCGAAATTATTATTATTTGTAGCAGCCTTAGCATCTACTGGATTGAAAAAAGCATATGAGCCACTAACTAATAATGCACCTACTATTGTATTTTTAATTATATTTTTTAGTTTATTCATTATTTTAAAACCTCCCGAATGATATATTAGTAGCAGTTATCTAACTTATTATTAGTGTACTATATTACTCATTATTTTACCAGTATTTCCTAATAAAATTACTTACTTACTAATTACTTATATATGTTTGCATGTTCAACTTCTTTTTCCTTTTCCGCCTCTAAAATCTGGTCCATCTTATCTTGTATTACTCTGTAGCGTATTTTGCTGATGTTATAGTGTTTATGTCGCCAATTGTAAATCGATACCCTAGACACACCCAGTAGTCTTGCCACCTCATCAACCGTATAGCAATACAATAGGTAATCGATTTGACGGTTGACTTTATCTGTTAGTGATTCATTACTTTGCAATTATTACACCTCCCTTGAATCTTTCTTTTATATCTACTGTACTTTAGAAACTTCACCAAACTTGTACACTTATTTTATTGGATTACTTCTCATTTTTGGAACACATTAAAAAGAGAAGTACTAGAATTAACTAGCCTTCTCACTATTGGCATCAATATAAGGTATCAACATCCCCATCGCGTAGAGCGTATAAATAATATGTTGTATGTTTTCGCGAGTTAAGTCTTTTTCATAAACCACATACTTAACCTCAAAAAAAGTCGACATTCTATTTACTAAAAAAGAAAAATGGAATACTGTAAAAAGAAAACAAAAAGAGAAGGAACAAAATGAATCGTCTAGCATTTAGACTCATTCTGTTCCTTCTCTCTTTTATTATATCCTCGTGTGCGAACCTTAGTACCATTTAATTGTAATGGATAACCTACTATATAGTAATCATTACCATTCTAGCCAATGGTGCTTATATTATAGTTAGATATACGTTTGTCGTAGTATTCGATGCGTCTGCCAAATTTGTAATAGATGCTAGTACCGTCTATCTTGTAAATACCTCTTTCACCTTTTATTAGTTTTCCTTCGCTTAGGATTTCTCGGTCGAGGTATTCATAAAGAGAAGCTACTTCTCCTAATTTTCCTGTGATTTTAGATAATTGATTTGCTCTAAATTCGCATTCTCTATCTTCTACTTCTTCCTCACCCAATTTGAATCCAGCTACATTACCAATCTGCAATAAGTGGTAGTATATCTTACCGAGTGCCCTATCTGCTGATTTTAAATACACCCTGTACCACCTCCCCGAACAATTAATGGATTATCCCAATCACATGAATCCTCTACTTTGATAAGTTGTTTCTTACCGTTTATATCTAAGCATAAGTGCGGATAAGGTGCGTCTTTATTACAGTGCGTGTGTACTCAGCAAGAAAGAAGTAGAAGAATCCATACCGGATTACAGTGGGATTATCGATGTAGTTGAGTATGAGATGATTTGGAAAATCAATTGTTGCTACTTAAATGATAGAGGTTGGTTTTACGACAATGAGATTGATGGAATGTCCATTATAATATTTATTATAACCGGTATTAATAATTGAATTCATTTATCCTTAGTATGCTATGATTATACAAGCTTCTCCAATGTTCTTTAAATAGTATTATAATAAATTACTTCAAGGAGGTCTTTCAGCCTGTGAATAATTATATAGTTCCCCAATTAGATAGGTATTTAAAATACCAAGAAGGTTTAAATAAATTGTTGAAATCGCCATTCAATGATATTATTGAGCGCCAAAACAAAATGCAAGAAATGATGAAGTCCCCATTAGATGCTATAATTGAGCGCCAAAATTATATGCAGGAAATAATGAGGTCCCCATTGGATGATATCATTGAACAACAAAACAAAATGCAAGAATTGTTGAGGTCCCCTTTTGATGATATTGTTAAACAGCAAACGCAAATACAAAGAATGTTAGACTCTTCATTTACTAATATTCTTAGACGAAATCAAATTGCTTTAAGCAAAAATACTTCTAAGATTCATAGTCAATTTAACAATTTGAAATCAATGGAACACCTATCTAGTATTTATAATCAACTTGATACAATTAAAATTACAGAGCTTATTGAAATTTTTGATGAAGTGAGTAATAAGGAAGATTCATATAACACTAAACAAAGCGGAATAAGCGAAGTCAATGCTACGCTTACAGTAAATTCCTCTGTTCATTTAAAAGACTTAACAGTTGATGAATTTTTTGAAATTGTAGATACAAAATTAAAACAAAATGATACAAAACAACAAGGCTTTTTCAAGAAATTAATTAAAGATATGTTGAACGGTTTAAGTGCAAGTGTAGTTTATACAATTTTAAGTATGTTGCTTATTCCCCTATATATTACAGTTGTTAATCTCCAACAGGAGAATCATTTCCAAATTCGAGACGCTATCCAAGAGTACATAGCAACAACAAAGGAATATGCTGTTGATAAACTCGAAATAAAAAAATATATAAAAGAAAAAGGAATTGATGAATACAATTATATTAATCATATAGGGTTGATAAGAGCAGAGACATTTATAAGGGAGGGTAAATCTAAAAATGCACCAATTGCATACCCAAATAAATTAAAAACTAATTCCGCTGTTAGTGTACACGAGAAAAAAGGAAAGTGGCTTAAAATCCAGCTTGTTCAGGATAACGAATATATTGAAGGCTGGGTTGAAAAATCTAAAGTGGTGAAGTTTAAAAAAGAGAAATAACTCTATAATATCAGCAACCTACCTCCAATTTGTTGCTGCTCCCTTAAAATTCTTTCTATACCTTAATACAATCCATAAATTCGTTGCTCCGGAACATCATTGAAAAGAAAAGGGCGCCTTCTATTAAAGATAGGCGCCCAATTACTGAAGAGTATGATAGAAAGCTAAGCAAAATTTAATTACTATATTTTAATTTTTAATTTTAATTATGTTTTCCATTATAAATGAGATTTAACAATTATTTATATTTATCCAATAAATACGGAACTCCAGTCATTGGAGAATAAAGATTTTCCTCCATCATTTTTAATAGCAACTCTTTATTTTCTGGTAGTAAGTTATCCCACTGGGAATCCCACACTTCAAAAGAAGCCCAAGATTTTCCATAATAAAGTTCTCTGCTCATTTTAGAAAAAGAATAATCTATTAAACCAAGAAAGTCTTTTTCGAAACAACTATCTTCTATTGGAATATAAGACGCTATATTTACTAACCATTCTGCAAAATGTGTATACTGGCTCCAAGCTCCACTATCCATCGTTAGGCTTTGTTTCTTTTCCAAAAGTCTTATTAAAAAACGCTGAAAATGTTCGTCGTCTGTGCTAGTACCAATTAAAGATGCCCTCATGATTATCCTATCTAGTAATCCTTTTGTCTCTATTGCCTCTTTTACGTACATTCCATTACCTTGTAGCATACTATTTAATTTCGGGGCTTTATTTACTATGACTGTTTTAGCACGTTCTAATAAAGACACTACATTATTAACAAATTCAGAAATAGTACATTCTTCTATAATTTCTACTCCATAGGAACTTAAATAGTAACGTTTCAGTACATCATCCACTTTATGTCTGGATATGTAATATATATTTGATTGTTTTAATGAAACTCCCTCAGTATTTTTTGCTTCATTAAGTATTCTGTTTAGATTAAAATCCGATAAAGAATAACCTAGAATTACAACTTGAGTTTCTCTCAATAGGGTGAATAGTTTTCTGGAAAAATAATTTTCTTTATGTTGAAAATTAAAATAATCGTTAATTGTTAATACAATTGAATTGGGTTTGAGAATTGACCCATGAATATGGTATATACTCACCTCACCATTTACCCTTGAAATGGGCATTCCTTCAATGACTAATCTTCTATTATTATTTATAATATAGTCTGACAAAATAGAGTCATAATTAGTTGTAATTATGTTTACCTTCCTATCATTAACTAAATTCTTAAACTCAACTACTTTTTCTTGATTAATAGATTCATCATTAATTAATTCTTTTATAATAAGTGAGATTTCAACACGAATATCTTTATTTACTTTTTCATATTCTAATTCTATAATTTGAGCACATACTGTAAGCTCCAATTTAGAATCTACTATTTTTCCATTATCATTTTTTACAAATAGTTCATCACTTAATTTTTCTTTGTTATCTAATCTCTCAACACACTCTATAATTAATTCTAGCCAACTTGGGGCTTTACCATCTGTTAAATGTTTACTCAATCCCGTTCCAACAAACAAAGTCAATGAATTACTAACTGCTGAAGCTGCAATATCTAAAAAACTCACTATAATCCTCCTAAAAAACTAGTATAATTACTTCTAAATACGCTTGGGGACTGTACCATTTATATTTAATAGTGAGTTTATTGTACCATATAAAATATTAATTTCACTAAATATTTAGGAGTATTGATATATACATTAAGTAATATATCGATAAATCCAAAAAGAAGGGGAACAGTGGATATCAACGCCAGTTTTGACGTGCATATCTCTCTGATTGTAAAGTGTTATTAACTTGCAGTTGTAGCAGTTGAGTAGTTTCTCTGTTATGGTTCTGCTCCTCTTCTATTTTCTTCTCTTAGGAAGTAATGTTAGTATTAATGTAATAATTTGTATTAATAGCTCGATAACAGCTAGTATCATTTTAAGTTTCTTCATAATATCACCTTCGTATAGAATCTATTTAGCAATGTCGAAATTTGCTTTATTTCATGCTATGCAGTTTGATATTTTCTACTACTAAAAAATCAAAGTTGGAATTTCCTAAGAAATAATTTTGTTTCCCCAAAGTTTACGGCCGAACCGCCGACCGACATCCCCCATAGGAGTGTCCCCCTATCCACATAGATTACTACACGGGTTTACCCGTTGTTAATGTTGGACTACCATAATGCTAACGCATCATGATAGTTCCCTCATTAAAACCTTTCATTCTCTTCTTTATTTTTCTTTCTATCTCAATTTTAATTAAGACAGTTGATAATCTTATTTATATAGATATATTTAATAATCAACTGTCTTATCTAGATAAATAAATTAAATTGATAATATAAAAAAGAGAAGAGTAGTATAAAGAAGAATTAGATTTTTTTAGCAAGAAGTATCTGTTTTACGTTAGTAAAATAGATACTCCAACACTAACAACGCTTACGCTTAATAATTCATGTGGATAGGGGGACAGGGTATGTGGATGCCGTTCCGCTGCCCACGGGCACCTCTGTTCTTGCCACCCTCCATTAAAGAGGTTATTAACCTCACTCTATTTTTTTCTTCTCCCTTTTCCCACTATCCACCAAATATTTATACTCTTCTAAATGTTCTTGAACTTCACTACTTTCTATTCCATAAACTGCTCCAACTGACTGACTAGTAATTGGTATGTATTTCGTTGCACGTTGTTGATTCTTATTTTTCTTCTCACTGATAAAATATTTCTTTGGAATTTCTCTTGCTACAGGCAATGCCACCGAAACTTTTCGTGCAACTGAATTTAAAATACTTTCAAATTCTTCTTTAGTTACTAGCCCATCATACTGCTCTAGCTTAGAAGTTAACTCTTTGATTATGTATAAATCATTACTATGTTCGGACACTCTTTCTAATTTTAAAAGTTCATCCAGATATGTAGTGTATTGATAATTACTGTTGCGTCTAGTCGTCCGACTTACTATCTTAAAAATATCTTCCGCTCTCTTTACAATAAGCAAAATATCACTCAATGTTCGGTATTCGTTGTCATTCAAATAATTTTTAAGTTTTTCTTGACTATGTACGTCCCCTATCCTAGCTCTATCAATATGTTTTTGAGTACATCTATCCTTAAATTGAGTCATTCTTTCTTCTCGTTCTTCCTTCGTTTCACTTCTCTTTTTACTACTTACTGATTCATCTTTCTGAGAAGGAGCAGGCGTTACATCAACAATCTTACTAACTGGTAAACCTAATGTTTTGCCGAATGCCAGCCACAAAGCTTTCCGATTTTTACCATAATAGCGAGATTGATAAAACATCGCATCGTGCCGTATAGCTAGTTCGTCCACTCCTAATGGGGTCACATGATATGTATTTTCAACAATCCCATATAAATTATCGGGGATTTCAAACTCTTGCACTCGCTCATACTGTTTTTCCGCATAATACATCGCATGAGATATAGCCCCTTCGAAATTGTAGGGAGTTTCTATGTTATTGCTTGGTTCCTGCACAATTAGATTGATACTCTTATATTGATTACGGAATCTTGATGCTGATTGCCGTAGTACAACTGTATCTCTCAGTTGCGAATATCGACTAGATAAAATAGCGATATGGCTATCATAATTATTAATAATGGAGATTCCATCCGATAGAAGACGAGTTGAAATTATCAAATCAATATTATCAGGCCAACGCTTCTCCTTGACTAAAGTGTGATAGACATCGTTATCTTTCTTAGTTGGTGCATCTACAGTAGCTACTCTAACCATTGGCAATTCTTCTCTTACTTTATCTTTTAATTCTTTACTTTTTTCCGTATTATCGAGAAAGAGAAGAACCTTATCACCACTAGTCAAATTACTTTTAATTGCATTAACCGTAGCAGCAAAAACATCTGCATTATCATTCTGATATGTATAGACATTGTATTCATCCGCATTAATCTTTTCATCTTCTCTAACAAATTTAATTTTTTTATTAAAAATAGAAGAAGCATCGATGGGATAGTCTGTCCCTGATAATCCCAATCGTATTAATGGTAAAGTAATAGCCAAGTCTCTTATAGCTTTATCTCTATAGTTGTAAGCTTGTACCCACTGATGCACCTCATCTGCTACGATTCGTATATTTGCATCCGGCATTAGACTATTTATGTATGTGACTAGCTTATGAGTAGCGTTATAAGTAGTAATAAAGATTTGTTTCTTCTCATAAATTAGAGCATTTCCAATAGCGTCTCGGAATTCGCAGTCTTCTTGCGTTGCATAATAACCTACAACTTCTTCATCCTCGCTCGCTAAATTGTCAATTATTGGAGTAAGTGGAACCGTCAGAATACATATATTTTTAGGTGACTCCTTTGCTATTTCTTTGAATGCATCAATCACTGCTGTACTTTTACCACTATTAGTTGGTGCAGCAATCAGAGTTGTATCATTACCTTTTAATAAATTTTTTATTATTTTTGCATTTATGTATTTCTCTTCCATCTTTTCGGGTTTTACATTTTTAATATTATAACTATATTCTTCTCTTAATATTCCAGCTTCTTTTGCTGCTTCTCTTCTCGCCTCCGTTACGGCGAGAGAAGGTGAATATCCATACCTGTTAGCGATAGTTATAAAAGGACCAAATGTATATAATCCAATATCTTGCTTAAAAAGCGAATCTAATCTCTCTTTAAAATCATCTTTGTCTCTGTCAAATGATGCTGCTCTTGCTAATTCGTATGCTTCTGCACCGTCGCCAAATTCTGCCCTTATGGCAAAAACAAGTGGCCACCAATCCTCATACTCAGTTTCAACGCCACCCATGTACGTAATCCTCTCATATATTTCAGCATCCGTCAGAATAATCCCACTAGCGCTGCCACTATCATTAGTATAGTTTTCTCTTGCATATCTCTTTTCGTAATCTTCTTCAATTTCTCGCGCTATTTTATTTTTATATAATGTATATCGCACTCGAGCATCTACATTATAATATTTATAACCTCGCCCTACTCTTATAGAATTAATAGGCGATTTTGCACCAAAATCAATACAACTGTAGAAATCATACCCTTGCAACATGCTGCATATAGTCTTATGCATATAACTATAATGCTTATAATCTGTAATATAATCGTCTAGTATAAAGGCTAAGCGAAATCTATCTTGTCCTGACGGTGTATGTACATAACCTATCGATAAATTGCTAAGACCGCTTTCATAAGCTTTATCCATATCCCCGGTATAATCATCTACATCAATCATAATGAGATTACTACTTACATAACTTCTTTTGTATTTATCCGTAACATAGTATTGTGACGGCACAAATAGTCTTTCTTCAATTTTTTCAAAAAGTTCATCTACCCTATAATTCCCCCGAATACCTTTCTGATTAATCTCTCTCTGTATTGCTGCCATTTTTTTATTATACTCAGCATCCGAAACCTCTTTTAAAGGCTTCAAACTACCGTATTTTTTAACTGTTGTAGTAATATCAATTAGTTGTTCTTCATTCCGTTTCATTAAAGTCATTCTATTCTTCTCCTCTCAATTAGAAGGATTAATAATACCACTCAAGTACACTGGTATATGTATACCAAATAATGATATACTATTAATATATTAATATTGATGAATTTCCGTCTCATAAAAGAACTATTACAACTACTGCTACCAAACATGCAATTGTAATGGTTTTATTTTTAATTACAGAGTTTAATAAACTCTTTTTTATGCTTATTATTGCAATGGCACAATCTCAAATTTATACCATGGACATTCTTCGATTGCTTCTCTGATTAACTCTTTGCTAAATTCGTCATATCCTATACTTGCGTAACATATCATCTTATCCACAATATCATCTATACGAATTAAATATTCCTCTGTCTTCTCTTCATACTCGTTATAATATGTATAAAAAATATAACCCTTATGTATTTCATAATCTTCCTCTAAGTAGATTTTGGTCCAATGTTCTATCATGTCGGGGGCATAGTGTACGTATGCCTCATATATCACTTCATCATTTTTTCTATTCATTTTTATCTCCTCTCTTTACTTTCCCGCGATTGAATCCAACTGTCTTTGTATATCAGTAACTTGCAGTTGCAACTTATTGATTAACATCGAATTGTCGTCGATATTTTTAAATGAGTTGTATTTAACTAACATACGATTAAATACCCTATCTGAAATCGGATATTCTCCCTTAGACCACCGACAATAATTAATCCGTGCAATGCCCAATCTACGGCAAGCTTCCGTGTGAGATATTAAAAACCTTTCCTTTAGTTCGTCAACCATTTCAATCGCTCTATCTGTGTTGCTCTTATTTGTCATATTATTTATCTACTCCCTTTCATTTATTGTCACATCTGTTACTACACTGTACATTAGAAGCATAAAAAAACTTAATCACTCTAATTTAGTGGATTACTCTTCTTTTTAGATAAAGAATGAATTTAGATATTATAAATACATTATTATTTTAATAATTCTTAATATTCAATCAATTAATAGCATATAGTTACTAGTTATCTTTATTAATCTCTTTTTAAATAGTATTCTCACTACATATTTCACGCAATTCATCTTTGGTTATCAATTTATCATAAGGTACGAACACAGATTTACTTAGTATATTAATAATGTCATCACTTTGGTATGTAGTGCTCTCGCTGCAACCAGCATACGTTATCGTCCAAACTTCATTATCGCTCAAATACAAGAATACATCTGCATTACACGCGCAGTTATAGTTACTTACCGCTTCAGCGAGTCCTTTATATTTTTCATTCTCGTCATCTTCCTCTTCATCTTCCTCGTCACTGAATACGTATAAGGAATCATAATCAAGATTCTTGTATAATCCGTAGTAATCGCCTTTACAATGATATCAACCATATATCTATATTCTTCATCCATGTTACCTACAGTTAATTCCTTTAATAAGGATATTTATTTTTCTTCTTCTGTTCCATTTAATTCGTTGAAATATGTATATTCATCATCATCCAAATCCCGTGTATAACTTTCTAAGTTTTCCTCGAATATACTTACTACATCGCCTACCCATATAGCTGTATTATTAATACTTACATCGCTATACAAATTAGAC
The DNA here is from genome assembly GCF_059759115.1 of Rummeliibacillus sp. GQ308. Taxonomy (NCBI): domain Bacteria; kingdom Bacillati; phylum Bacillota; class Bacilli; order Caryophanales; family Caryophanaceae; genus Rummeliibacillus; species Rummeliibacillus sp. GQ308. The sequence continues at coordinate 1,760,302 of NZ_JCAXDQ010000001.1, forward strand.
TCCGAGTCATAATTGTTATATTCGGTATATGTACACCATTCATCTGATACTACTATGTATTCATAATCCTCTACTTTTATTGTTTCTCCAAAAATACGTTTTACGTCTTCTTCTGCTGGCTTTCTTAGTTTAATCAATTCCATTCTCCTCTCAATAATTTTTATAGCAATACATCTAAATAATTATTCTGGCATTGCATTCAATTTCAGATATCTTTCTAATTACAATTTCCTTTTCTTATTTCTTTATGCCCCCTATATATATCTAAGGTAGCACAATAATGGCAGGTCCATCCACTTTTCTATCCTACTTTGGATTTTCTCTCACGCTTCACTAAACAAATTATTGCTTTAGAAACCTTGGTATAACTGACTTTGTAGGACTTTCAAATTTTTTTAAAAAATTAAGGAGAAGCTTATTTTGAGCCTCTTCCTTAAATAAAAGAAGGAACAAATTACTATATAAAAAGAGAAGAAACACACAACTCTCTTATAAGAGCCATGTGTTCCTTCACAATTTTATCGCTATATCTATATAATATAGTCATTTTTGACATTTGTCTTAATGATACTAACATTAATCTCAATATATTGAATTTCTTTTTCATTTCAATCCGCGTCAATGCTTTAAAAGTTCTTCTCTAGGAATGAGGTTACTAACCTCACTCTCTGTAGCAGCGACTACCGACGCCTTACTGCTACTAAGTTAGATTAGAGAGTTCTTAAACTCTTTCTTTATCTCTCTTACATCTAATATAGTACTCTCAAATTCATCCTCCATCAACAAAGCTGTACTAATTACACGAAAAAAATGAGAAGGAACATAATGGAAAGAAGGAAGAATTACACTATAACTATATGTATATTTCGCCATCTAAAGAGTAGTGATTTCACTCACCTTGCTAATATTGTTCTTCTAGTTAAAAGAAATTTGTATATCTAAAATAGAAGTGACATAATAATTAATGAAAAATTTGGTTTATAATTTCATTTTAGAAAATTGCTATACAACTCTAAGGAGAATTTAAATTGGCAAGTTATCGAATCCTTGAACCAAATAAGAAAGGACAACCAAGAATTAAAATAATTGTTGAATATGGATATGATGAAAATGGAAAAAGATTACGAAAGATTAAAATTGCTACACTAAAGAAATTGAATGAGAGTAACATTATCAATGCTATTGCTCAGTTTGAAAAGTCATTAGGCAAGGAGCAACAAACGTTTGGTAATACCAAGAAAATTACTTTTAGTCAGTTTTCTGAAAAATTTATGAGTGATTATGTTGGGATAGAATTAAAAGTAAAATCTCGCAACACATATGAAAATTATTTAAATAATGGGTTACTTGGTTTTTTTGGTATGATGAAACTGCATAAAATTACAGCAACACAAATTAACTTATTTAGTGTTGAACAGAAAAAGATGAAAGCCGGTTCTGTTTATGAAAAATTTGTGATGCTTAATACAATGTTCAATAAAGCAATAGAATGGGGATATATCGAGGTCAATCCTTGTGCTAGGGCTACTAAACCAAAACGTACGAAAACACGACGTATTAACTATTATACAGAGGAACAAATAAAGCAACTATTACAAGTAATTCCTAAACTCCACATTAAACATCAATTACAAATAAAAATTGCATTGTTTTGTGGATTAAGAATGGCAGAAATAGCCGGCTTACAATTTGAATCACTAGATTTTCAAAACAACTCAATCTACGTTGAGAAGACCTTACAATATGATAAAACTAACAAACAATTTTTTCTGGATACAACGAAAACTGGAGAAAGTCGTGTGGTATATGCTCCTCAAAATTTAATGAGCGAGTTAAAAGATTATATTGATAAGAAGAAAATTAAGTTGGGGAAATTAGAAGAAAAGTGCAATCCAATCTATACTAAGCATAATAAACCCATTTATTTAGTTTTCTCAAAGGATAGTGGCTTTCCAAATCATCCTGACAGAATGTCCATTCAATGGCGAGATATTGTAAAAAAATACAACTTACCTTATATCACATTTCATGGCTTAAGACACACATTTGCTAGTTATATGCTCTCCAAAAATGTGAATATTAAGGTCATTCAAGAACAACTCGGTCACGCAAATATTCGTGAAACATTAGACACCTATTCTCATATTGATACGTCACAAAAACAAAAAGCGAGTGACCTATTTAGTAACCTTTAAAAGTACATTTGGTCACCAATGGTCACCCGTAAAAATTTACCAGTTCACAAACCCTTGCTACAACTAGTCTTGAATAGCTGCTTCAAGAGCAACTACCATCATATCGTTGAAAGTAGTTTGACGTTCTTCCGATGAAGTAGCTTCACCTGTTAGAAGGTGGTCAGATACTGTTAGAACAGATAATGCTTGACGGTTGAATTTAGCTGCTAGTGTGTAAAGTGCAGCTGTTTCCATTTCGACTGCCAATACGCCATAATCCGCTAATTTTTCGTTTTGATTGTCTTCTCCGTAGAAAAGATCAGCAGTATAAACGTTACCGACACGCAAGTGTAAACCTGCTTCTTCGCCTGCTTTGTAAGCTTTTTTCAATAAATCGAAATCAGCTGTTGGCGCATAATCAATGCCTTTAAAGATAATTTCATTCATTTTAGAGTCTGTAGTAGCAGATTGAGCAAGAATCACATCACGAACCTTTACATCGCGTTTTAGAGCGCCGCAAGTACCAACACGGATCAGTTTTTGGCATCCGTACTCTTGCATTAACTCTGTTGTGTAAATTGAAATGGAAGGTACGCCCATGCCTGTACCTTGTACAGAAACACGTTTGCCTTTATATGTACCTGTATAGCCGAACATATTACGAACTTCGTTGTATTGAGTAACATCTTCTAAGAAAGTTTCTGCAATATATTTTGCACGAAGTGGATCTCCTGGAAGTAATACGATCTCTGCGATATCGCCTTGTTTTGCATTAATATGAATACTCATTTTGTATCCCCTTTTCTTTTGACTATAACACATTTATTATAATCAATATTTATAATACATACACCCTTATTGTAGCAAGAACGTCTGACATCTGACAAATATTATTCTGAAAATTTTTCTTCATATAATTGCCATAATTCATCAAATACTGTGGCTTTTAATTGGTCACTATCGTTCTCCTCTATATATTTCGACAGAGCGGAGAAATCCTCCTCTGCTTTAGGAAAACTATGATCATCAAATGCTGCTTCCGCAAAGTCTGCCTTTGGGTCATTTTTTCCGCCTCTAAATGTTAATACATATTGGTAAAATGAAGGTTTCACATGATTCCCTCCGTTTCAGTAAGAATATTTATCATAATTGTACCCGTTCGTCTCTAATTTACACAGAAAGTTTAATTTTCAAGTGCGAAGTAATACACTCTGCGTTTCTAATTAAGGAAATAAGGGAATCTAATTTCACTAGTCTATCATATCATGCTAGCAATGCCATTTTTACTAATATAGCATGAAAAATATCTTTTTTTAGCCTTTAAACCTATTCACTTTCTAGTTCTTTGCACTTATAATTCATAATTATCAACTATTTTATATATTTAATAAAAAATAGAAGGAAGTGATTGAATTGGCAGATAAAAATTTCGAAAATTTAATTCATTTAAACTCACCGTTAATATCTAATAGTAACCCTTTTTCTCAAGAAGAAAGTCCAATCACTTTTGCTCTATTAAATATGCTTACATCACTAGCAGAAAACCATCCAGATACTTTTCTAATTCTTTCGTCCAGTGGGAAGGTGATAATACAGAATAAAGAAACTTTCCCTATCCTGGGTGAGGAAATAAATGAAATACAAGATTTTGAATCTATTGCAAAGAAATCCTACAGAAATATCCATACAGCATTTTTACACGCTGTCTCAGGCAATACCCAAAGATATGAGATCGAAGTTAGTAATTATAAATATGGTACACTTCATGTGTTATTTACATTTATCCCATTAATTTACGAAGAGAAGGTAGAGGCTGTATATTTGGTGATGAGTGATATGACTGAACAAGTGAAATTAAAAGACATCTTACTTTCCAGTCAAAAGCATTTAAACAACGCTCAGCAAATAGCCGATATTGGAAGTTTTGAATATTGGATAGCTGAAGACCGTCTTAAATGCTCAAAGCACTTTTTTAAACTCTTTGGGTTGCCTCAAACACCCAGCATGAAAATGGAAGAACCCTTTAAATTAGTTCATCCAGATGATTATAGATTAATTTATGATCAAGTGCAAAAGGCTATCAAAGGGAAAGATTACTCAGCTGAATTTCGTATTTATCATGGTTTAACGGGCAATCTCCGCTACATAAAAGTGAAAGCAGTCGTTCTATGGAAGAATGGTAAGCCTTATAAACTAAATGGCGTCATTAAAGATGAGACAGCAGAGAAACTGCTAGAATCGGAACTGAAGGATACTATTGCACGTTATGCCTTTATTTTTGACAATCTAACAGCTGGCATTTGGATGAGGGATGCTGAAACTGGGAAAATGATTTTTGCCTCCAAAGGAATGGAAGATATCTTAAAAATTCCGTTAGAAACTTTATATACAGATAAAGATATCTGGATAAATATGGTTCACCCTTGTCATCACCATGAAATCGGTCCTTACTTAGAGAAAAGCTCGAAAGGAGAAAGTGCAAAGTTTACCTATCGATTAATTGATGGTGCAGGTGATGTTAAATGGCTGTTCGAGCAAACAATCCCCACCACGAATGAAAAGAGAGATGCAACAATTCTTTTTGGATTTGTAACTGATATCACTCATGAAAAGTTACTAGAAGAGAAAATCAACCATCTGGCACGTTATGACGCTCTTACAAATTTACCAAATCAGCATAGTATTTACGAAGTGATGGAAAGCTTATGTAACAGAAACCACCCATTCGCTTTGCTTTATTTAGATATTGATCGGCTAAATATAATAAATGATTCTTTAGGCTATCATATCGGTGATGAGGCATTGAAAACTCTTGCAAATCGTTTTAGTAAACGAATGCCTCCAAACAGTTATTTCGGAAGGCTCAATAGCAATGATTTCATCGTATTACTTTGGAAAATCCACGATAAGGAAGATGTATACTCATTAGCAGAAATGCTTATTACTGTAAGTAAGAAACCATTAACCATACAGGAATTTGAAATGCATCTATCAACAAGTATTGGCATTAGCTTTTATGGTATAGATGGTACGGATAAGCAAACATTATTGGAAAATGCGCACTCAGCATTATATCATGCAAAACGGCAAGGTAAAGCAAACTATCAAGTATATTCATATACAGACAGTATCCATTCCTATAAAAAATATAATTTAGATCAAGATATGCGGAAAGCGATTAACAATGAGGAATTTGAAATTTTTTATCAGCCTCAAGTTGAACCGATCAGTGGTGCTGTATACGGAGCAGAGGCACTATTACGTTGGAATCATCCTGAATGGGGTTATGTTTCGCCCGGTGAGTTTATACCTTTGGCGGAAGAAAACCACCTTATAAATGCTATTACAGATTGGGTGATTGAAAAAGTATGCGTCCAGCTTAAAAACTGGAAAGACGAGGGAATTGATTTAAAGCCAATTGCTATTAATATCTCACCAACACGCTTTATGAAAAAAGGATTAGCCGAATATGTAAAAATTCTACTTTCACGATATGATATTTCAGCAACATTTATTGAATTAGAAATCACTGAAAGTACGCTATTGCAGAACGAGAAAAATGTGTTGTCTTCACTTCAACAATTAAGAGATTTAGGGATTAAAATAGCAATAGATGACTTTGGGACAGGTTATTCTTCTCTTATGTCAATTCGGACTTTCAAACCGGATATTATCAAGATCGATCAAATTTTCACACGGCATATAACCAGTGAGGGTAGTGTGGATAAAGGCATCATACTTTCGATTATCCATTTAGCGAAAGAGCTGGGAATGACTGTTGTGGCTGAAGGTGTAGAAGAATATGAACAGTTACAATTCTTACTCCATAATGGCTGCCATTATATACAGGGCTATCTTTTTTCAAAGCCTCTACAAAAAAAAGATTTCTATCAAATTCTTAAAACAGGCTCTCTTTCTCCTAGTAGTGCCTGTAAACTCACTATTATTGACCAGGAACGGCGTGCATTTATACGTTTTCAATTACCTACTTACGTTCAAGCAGATATGACCTTAATAGAAATGCAAAACGAAAAAGTCGAAGTAGGTTCCAACAAGATTCTCATCGAAAATATCAGCTTTGGCGGTATGAAAATTATCTCTTCGATGAATTTGGCCATACAATCCCAGATGAAATATCAATTTTGTTTTAGCCTTTTAAATAAAAAGTTCATTTTAAACGGTGTGCTCAAATGGCAAAATGAAGTAAAAGGCTCTCTTTTTGCATACGGTGTTGCATTTCTGCTAGAGGAAGAGAATGAAACATCTCTTGCTTCTACGATACATCTATTAAACAAATTAAATGAATCCAGTAAACAGATCCCAGACACAGATTTTATCTGGACAAGCCCGGTAGAATTCTTTTCTATTTTTAAGTAACAAAAAGGCAACAACGCTGTATTGCGCTGTTGCCTTCTTTTATCGTGCTTATAAATCAAACAGCTTTTCATATTCGCTATAGCCTTCAGAAGCTAAATCTTCTTTTGGGATGAAACGAAGAGCTGCTGAGTTAATACAATAACGAAGTCCACCTGTTTCTTGTGGCCCATCTGGGAATACGTGACCAAGATGAGAATCTCCCTCTTTACTACGTACTTCTACACGCTGCATACCAAAGCTTGTATCTTTATGCTCGGAAACTTGTTCCTCTTTTATAGGTTTAGTAAATGCAGGCCAACCACACCCAGAGTTATATTTATCTTTCGACGTAAAGAGCGGTTCTCCAGAAACAATGTCTACATAAATCCCTTCTTCAAAATGCTCATCATATTCATTTGTGAAAGGAGCTTCTGTCCCTCTTTCTTGAGTAACATGGTATTGCAGCGGTGTTAACTCTTTCAATTTGTCCTCTTTATTCATTATGAGACCCCCAATTTTGCTGTTGAAATGCTGTTCTTCCTGACCCAATGGAATAAAGCTCGTAATGAGTCGGGTTTTTTTTATAATAATGTTGATGATAATCCTCGGCTGGATAGAATTTTTTAGCTTCTAATATTTTCGTCGCAATGGGTTTATTAAATCTCCCTGATTCCTCTAGTCTCTTTCTAGACTCTTCTGCAATTCTCTTTTGATCTTCATCATGATAAAATATCGCTGTCATATAGGATTTGCCTCGATCATGAAACTGGCCGCCTGCATCGGTTGGATCGATAAGCGTCCAGAATGTTTCAACTAACTTTTCATATGGATAAACTTCTGGATCAAATGTAATTTGTACTGCTTCATAGTGACCAGTTAAATCTGTGCATACCTGCTCATAGCTTGGGTTTTCAACATAACCTCCTGTATAGCCTGATATGACGGATTCAATACCTGACTGTTCATCAAATGGTTTTACCATACACCAGAAACAGCCTCCTGCAAATGTTGCAATAGATGTTGACATATATTACGCCCTCCCTATTTAGTAGGAATGATTACATCAAGTATAATGCGATTCTTATCTAAATTGAATTCTTTTGCTTGTACATGCCCTATTAAGTTTTCACCAAGAGGGATATCAATATCCGTAAGATTAAAATAAATTTGTTCTTCTTTCGGCTGAATCACCATCCAGCTAGGCAAATCAACGGAGTCCTTCAATAGTTTGAGAGCTGTATTTGGCGGTATATCAAGCATGCCGACTTCAACAGTTTTTTGTTTCAAGAGTAAGTTACCCTCTTCTAATGAAGGTTCAAACGTCATGGTAATAGGCAATTCCATTTCAAATACGGTCAATGTACTGTTTAATGTGACGTCTTGATCAACTTCCATTGTGACTGGAATTTTAGACGTTTTCATCGAACTTTCAATCAATCGATTTGCCATATTTTCAAAATCTTTTTTGGTCGTTTGTACTTCTAAATGACTGCCATTGGGTAATTGCTTAACAGTTGGATTAGGCGTTGTATCAATCGGTCTTGTAATTAAATAGAAGAATGATACAATAGCTACAATCACAAGTGTAAAAAGCAATAGAAAGGCTATTTTCCATTTATTCATCTATACTATCCTCCTGAAAATCAAATTGTCCTTGTGATAGTTTTTTTAGATTTTCTTCTTCAAGTGTTTCAATAATGCGAGCAGTCATTTGATCATACCCTCTAGCATTGGGATGAAAGAAATCAGTATGATAAACCAAATTCGCGTTTGTATCAAATAAATCCTCTACATTTACAAAAACAGCATATGGATCATCATCCGCAAAGCCTCTAATATCAGAATTCCATTCATCCATGATCGTGTTCATTTCCGACTCTTCTTTAGTAAAGATCGTCAACGGATTATATACACCGATCAAGATGATAGGGGCTATTGGATTACGTTCCCTAATCATTTGCATTATGGTCTCATAACGCTGCTGAAATTTGGGTCTTCCTTTATCAAAGTCTTTCTTTTTTAATTCTGTGATATGTTCACGTACAATCTTCATTAAATCATTGCCGCCAATAGTCAACGTGATTATATTAGCCTTCCTCAGTGTATCGTCAAGCTTCCCAGATTGTAATTGGTCAATGAGTTGATCGCTTCTTCTACCTTTTTTAGCTTCATTATGGATTGTCACAGATCTTACGCCTTGCCATGTTTCCATATCGGTTTTTAAACGACCGACATATCCTTCATTTTCCGCTTCGTCGCCTACTCCCTCGGTTAGCGAATCCCCGAGTGCTACGTACTGGACATCCTTGGGTTTAAACATTTGTGTCACCAATATTTTTTTGGTTTCTTCTTTTATATTATGCACGGCGTCCTGTGTTTCACAGCCAGCGAGCATTACAACAGACAGCAAATAAACTATCCACTTTTTCATTATTTTGCCCTCCTTTCACATCGGCTCTGTCGCTCAAAATGAAAGAAGGCAGGGAACTTCCCTGCCGCCTAAATTAATCAGTATAGTAAGAAAAGCCAATTGCACCTGGCCCTGTATGTGTACTAATAATTGGCGACGTATAGCCAAATTTTACATCATGATAGCCTGTCTCTTCAATCCTAGTTTTTAGAGGGTTTGCCATCTCTAAACCATTCGCATGTGCAATGCCAACACCTCGAACAACACGTCCCTCTGTGTCTTGGATGTATTGATTGGTTAGATATTTGACTACTTGTTTATGACTTCGCACTTTCGCAACAGGATTATAGTCGCCTGTCTCTAAGTTGGCAATCGGTTTAATGTTTAATAAAGAACCGATCATGCCCATCCCTTTTCCGATACGTCCGCCTTTAACCAGGTTTTCGAGTGTATCAACTACAACAAAAAGGTGGGTATGCTCTCGCACATAGTCGATTCTTTGTAGAATCTCATCCATGCTTTTGCCTTCTTTAGCCATCTGTGCTGCTTCTAACACCTGAAAGCCAAGCCCAAATGAAGTAAATCGAGAATCAATAACGACTACATTTGTATCAGTCATGGTAGCTGCAGCTTCCGCAGACTTCACGGTGCCGCTCATACTTCCTGTCATAGTAATAACTAATACTTCATCGCCATTCTTTCCAATCTCATCAAATAACTCTTTAAACACCCCTACTGCTGGCTGAGAGCTTTTAGGCAATTCAGTAGACTCTGCCATTTTCTCTAAAAATTCAATCGGATTTAAATTAACACCATCTATATATGTTTCATTATTTATTTGAATTGATAGTGGTACAACATGAATATTGTATAGTTCAATTTCACTTTTAGTTAATTCTCCAGTCGAATCTGTTACAATTTGAATTCGTCCCATAATGACACTTCCTTTTATTCCATCCACTGTTTTAAGTATTTATACTTTATTTTACCCGTCTACAGCTGTTCAAACATGTGACATTTGTCAATTGTTTGGGGGAGAATAAGAACTTTTTGTGAAGTATTTATCTATACAATATGCAGAGATACCTTGAAAGTTTAATAACACCATAATTAAATGATTACCCATATCCACTATAGATATTCTACGTTATTTTAAGTTATGATTTTTTATAGACAATATAAGAATATTTGATATGGTCTTCTGTTTCATGTATCTCTGACTCAGAAGCTTTCTTCCATTCATCACCATAGACCGGGAAGTATGTATCCCCTTTAAAGGCATGTTGTATTTTCGTTATATACAAGATATCTGCAACTGGAAGCGCCATTTTAAATAATTGCTCTCCACCGATTACCATAATTTCTTTGTTTTCTTTTTCTGCTTCTTTCAAAGCTTCTTCAAAAGAATGTACCACCGTTGCACCTTCTACTTGATATAATGGATCTCTTGTCACAACAATGCTTGTTCTTCCAGGCAATGGCTTGCCGATAGATTCAAATGTTTTACGCCCCATAATCATTGGTTTACCCATTGTTGTTTTTTTGAAAAATGCAAGATCCTCTGGCAAATACCAAGGAATTTTATTTTGATAACCAATCACTCGATTTTCATCATGCGCTACAATTAATGAAATCATAAACTCATCTCCTTAGACAGAAATAGGCGCTGCTATGCGCGGGTAAGGGTCATATCCTTCTATAGCCAAATCTTTAGTTTCATAATCAAAAATTGAATTCTTGTCCGTTTTAATAACAAGCTTTGGCAATGTCTTGGGTTTGCGTGAAAGTTGTTCCTTCACTTGATCCAAGTGGTTTTTATATAAATGAGCATCACCCAGCGTATGAACAAAATCCCCAGCTTCTAGACCACATTCTTTAGCGATTAAATGGGTAAGAAGTGCATACGAAGCAATGTTGAAAGGAACACCTAGAAAAACATCTGCACTTCGTTGATATAGCTGGCAAGAGAGTTTACCTTCCGCTACGTAAAATTGAAAGAATGAATGGCATGGAGGCAGCGCCATGTCCTCTACTTCTGCAGGATTCCAAGCTGTTACAATATGCCGTCTGGAATCAGGATTCTTCTTAATTGATTCAATGACATTTTGTATTTGGTCTATCGTTCCACCCATACCGTCAGGCCATGAGCGCCACTGTTTGCCATAAACGGGACCAAGATCGCCGAATTCCTTTGCAAATGCTTCATCTTCTAATATTCTCAGTTGAAAAGTGGCCATCTGTTCTTCATATTGTTTTTTAAACGTCTCATCTGTTAATACACGATGGCCAAAGTCTGTCATATCAGGCCCCTCATATGCATCACTTTTAATCCATTTTTCAAAAGCCCATTCATCCCAAATATGATTGTTTTCTTCGATTAGTGTACGTACATTCGTATCCCCTTTTAAAAACCATAACAACTCGGTTGCAATTAATCGGAAAGAGGTTTTCTTAGTTGTCATTAAGGGGAAACCCTCTTGCAAATCGTATCTCATTTGATAGCCAAACACGCTAATTGTGCCAGTCCCTGTACGGTCACCCTTTTCGATTCCATTTTCTAGAATATGGCGGCAAAGGTCTTGGTATTGTTTCATTAAGTATAGCCTCCAATTTATTTATCTATTTCATGATAACATTGACGAGAAATGACGTAAAATAAAACAAAAAGACAGATAGTATTAACTTTCAATTCTTTAGTTAGCACTCTATGTACATACATTTACTAAAAGATATCTATTATAAATAATATTAAAAGCCAGATGCATTTTTACTTTGCATCTGGCTTTTATTTAACAATTTAGCTTTTTGTTTTTTCTATTAACGCCAAATCTTCACAAGCATATCTGTGTTAAAGTACTTGTTTCCTTTTAAAAAAGAAGCCATTCACAAACTTATCTTTACTGACTAACTGTTATTACAAAAGATAAGATGTTTTAAAGTAATTGGTAGAAATATAGATAACGTATATTTCTATTGAGTTCATAAATATTTTCTTTAATATTCAGAATTTAACTTAACCATTTTGGTGGTGTATCTTTAGACCAATAAATCTCACCTAGATTGTTATGAGAAGCAAATTTGTCTTTATAGGTGTGATAATGAAAATTATAGTAATAGCCATCTACTGGTCTGCGTTCCGTACGTACATGGAAACGAATCATATCTTGTCCTGATGATGCTTGATAAATATGAAAAATCTTTTCAGAATAGTCGCCACTTGGTTTTTCAGTCATCGCCAAGTCACGCATCTCGTTGACATTCAGATGATCCACTGTCATATGAATAGCTTCCTCAATCTTGGGAAATATAATATGATCAAATTCATTGCTTATCTTAGGACCAATACGATTCCCAAATTTTAAATAAGATTGTTCTTTTGCTTGATCTATTAGCTGACCAGACATTGTGAATTGGTCTACTTCTGGCTGAGCATGTTGTATGTATTCTTTTGAAACATCTTTTGTATAAGGCGTTTTATGACTTTCGCCGTGTTCTAATAAGTTTTCCCAAATGGAGTGATTAGATGTGATAACACCTAAAGTCAGAACGGCGACTGTTGATACAAGGAGTTTTTGAAGTTTATTTCTCATACTTTTCACCTGCCGTTGAACAAATATTGTCTTTTCACTTATTAGTATATACGAAAATCAGAAGTAAAGGTTTCATCTTTTTCTAAATCATTGTACAATATAGTAGAAATAAAGTGACACTGCAATCTGGGACTATCAGATTGGTAGTAGAACCATTCGGCATTTACGGGCTTCATTTTTAATTATTCACTGCCCTTAATGCAAAATAAAGCGTTCGTTTTTGTACAAAAGGAGGGCAAATTTTATGTCAATCGCAATGGGTATCGGATTTTTATTGCTATTATTCTATTTAATGTCTCTTTGTATTACAGACTAATGCGATTATAAAACAAACGCACTCAGTAAGGGATGTAAACCCTTACTGAGTGCTTGTTTTGGTCATTAGTTTAGAGTACCCTAATTTTTAAAACAAACTACAAACCTGAAATTCAGGAGAAAACAGTGGATACTATCCACTGTTTTTTTTGTATAACAAAAGCCTGCGAATAATCACAGGCCTATAGTTCAATCACACCATAATGAAATTTTGCATTATAGCGAATGTCTCGTTTGAAATGATATTGATCAAACAAAGGAGAACGGAAATGAGCTTTTAACACAACTCGCTTCTTTGCTACCCTTTTTGCCTCTTCTACCCATTCATCTGTTAATGAATTTTGCAGTCCTGCAACACGCAACGGTGAAAAGTTTTTTGACTCCTCTATTGTCTCTTCAAACATAGGGTCCATATAAACGACATCGAATGCATTATCCTGTTGCTGTTTAAGATAGTCAATCGCTAAACTACTAACAACTTGTATGTAATCCATACAAGAAAGTAGAGGCAATTGCGCTCTGTCATACGACCGCATGCCTTCACGTACAATAAACGCTACATTCGGATTGCCTTCACAGCCAATGACTAATCCTATATCACCTACTGCATAAGCGGCCACAATACTATCCGAGCCAAGCCCTAACGTACAATCTAAAAAGGTATCTCCTTTTTGCAGTTTGGCTACATCCAAGAAAGGCTCATGCTCACCCCTCGCTATCCGTTTCAAGCGAAAGGCAGCTGAGCTAGGATGAAAGAAAAAAGGTTCCTCAGATTCAAATGGAAGATACTCATATGAGAGTTTACCCGCAACAATTAAATTTGCATGGTGTTCTTCCGCTATTTTTTGAAGAGACTTCTTCTTTCTTTCGATGAATGGTAGTTCAAGTACTTTACAGGCTTTTTCCGCTAATTCAAATGAATGCTGGTTGGGCCTTCCCACTGTTGTTACTATAGTTTTTATTCCGCACATATTTGATCAAGCACGCCTACTAAATGATCGCGCACCTGTTCCATTGCATGATCTTCAATTTGTTCACGCGGAATAAAGTAAGCCAACTGTCCATCTTTCCAAATAGCAATAGAAGGAGAGCTTGGTGGCACTTCCTCAAAGAAGCCCCTCATTTGCATTGTCGCTTCAGCATCTTGACCAGCAAACACTGTCCTTAAGTGGTCCGGCTTATACTCAGCTTGCTGTATAGCTTCAATAACTGCTGGACGTGCAAGACCGGCCGCACATCCGCATACAGAGTTAATAACAATCAATGAGGTACCTTTCGATTCTTGCATATGTTCAGCCACTTCATCCGGCGTTCTTAATTCCGTAAAACCGGCGTTCACTAATTCATCTCGCATTGGTTGTACAATGCCTTGCATATATTCTTCGTATGGGTTCATAATTTCGTCCCCTTTCATATTCCTTCATAATCCCTTGAATTATAAGGTTTGTGCTCTTCTATTTTATCTCGAATTACATATTTTTTCACCAATTTTCATTTTTTACGTGATTTTTTGGTGATTTTTATTTTTGGGTATATTTAATGTTATTCAATAGTGCTTTTAAAACAAACTTTTTCTTATTATAAAAACACGACTATCTCATGGTTTAGTAACATGGAAGGCCGTGTTGTTTTATATAGCTCATTAATTTTCTATTTTATAGGAAACATCGGTAATTCTTTTACTATGATTTTTTCGATTTGCTGCACAACAAGCATTAATTCTTCATCAATAATTAGCATTTCACTAAATGTATAAAATATCTTGATATGCAACAAGAGCAAAACCAGGTTTATTGCTTACATAGAAAGATTAATATTCTGGAAGGTTTGCATCTTCCCAGAAGAATTCACCTGTTTTATCTACAATTTTTTCCACAAAAGATACAAATGACTCGTTTGTTTCTTCTGGCGATATATGATTCACATATATAGCACCCTTTGATGTTTCTTTTTTAGCCTTGTCATTCTCAATCATAATATATCCGACATCTGGAAATTCACCTATTGGGTAGTTTTTTGTTAGTTCAAGGTCAAATTCTTTGCAATCTTCTTGAACAATCAAAAAATTTTCTCGAATCTCATTTAAGCTAAAGAATTTGAATTCAGCAAGATAGCTTTTAAAAAGTGTCATTCCATCATGATATAAAAGGAAATCTTTGTAATCCTGTGGAATAGTTATCACCAACTCTTTTTCAAGTGAAGAAATTTCTTCTATATTTGAAGGTGGGTTAAAAATGCACTCTTCACGTATTATAGTACCATCACGTCCAACTAAACCTCCTGGGTCTAATCGAGTAAGATTTTCATCTAATTGATTTTTAAGCCTCTCTAATACCTTTTTTACTTCTGACATTTTTCCCTCCACAATTCGTTTTTAATAATTATTAAACCATGAGGTGATTTTTTTATGTTTTTCTCGAGGAACTGCCTATAATTTGCTAATTTTGAACTACCTATAAGCTACTGGTTTTATATGATGCAAATCAATTTTATCCTTTTTCCAATTAGGTTTAACTTTGTATTTTTTCATAATGCTTTCTAATTGTATCTGTTACCCCTCTTGAATATTTTTTACTTTTTTTCAATCAGTACGGATATTAGAAGCAACTTTTCCAGACCATTTATCTGTAGTTTAGGATATTTAGCTTATTAGCTTATTAATTTCTAAATTTTTCTTCTCGGACATAAAGATGAAAAGACTCTTACTCTTTTATTATTTTTTTGAAATCTTTCTTAATAGATATAAAGCATATATTATAGCTGGTATTGCACCAACCATTAAGATTATTTTTATTACTCCAAATATTAGATATGAAGATGACACACTTACTTCCATGTTATTATTCTCCTTTCAGTTTTTAAATTAATACTAGCTAATTTAGTTTTTCCATTTAAACTCTTAATAAACACGTGCGTATTTTTTTAAACCATCTAAAGTTATTTTGCTTGTGATAGTTGAGTAGCCATTATTATCGTCAATCTTCACTGGATTGATCTCTCTTACATCGCTATTAGTTCTCAATTTAAGACTTTGTCCATCAGTCATTCGGATTTCCACTAGATATTTATACATAGACTCCCCCTCCTTTTATATGTAAATTTATTCATTATTAGGATATTTCCTTCTTAATTGATTTGTCTAATCCGTGTCTAATTATCCGAAACTCTAGAAGTAAAGGCACTAAAGTTAAGGGTAGACATACTACTTATCAAAAGTCAAAATAACTAAGAAGTTTGCCAAAAGAAGTTAAAAAAATTATTCATCAAGAGATTTTTATAAAGATGGGAAACTTAGCATTCGAAGATACTATGGTAAAACTGGAAAAGCAGATATGGATATACATTATACAAATCATGGGAATGAAAAATCACATCCAAAGGTTCCCCATAGACATAATTGGCATTATAAAAATGGGAAATTAGCACCTGGAGATGGGTATTAGTTTAAATAGGAGGTAAAAAAATGGATTCAAAGGAATGAGAAGATGTTAGAAGAGCTATTGAAGATGAGAATCAAGAAGTAAGCTTAGATTACAATGGTGAAGAATGGTGGATTAGTAGACTTTATAGTGAAGAGTTAAGTTTTTTACTCACGCGTTCTAAAGATTCCTACACCCAAAGATTTAAAACTGCTCAAGAATTATTTAACAACGGTATAGTGGATGGTAAACCATTTATTGAAAGGGTAAAAGATTTCGATTAGGAAGAAATAAAATTAGACCAGGTGTTAATAGCCCTGGTCTTTTAACGTATCTATAACTGTATGGACAGTATGATATTACTTAACTGTATACGCCTTTACAGATTAGCCGTGCAATAGCCACCGCATACTATAAAACGTGGTGTACCATTTTTTGTACGAGCAATGTCGATGATATCAAGTTTAGTGTCCTTTTTATGGCGTTTCAGTTCTTTCTTAAACTCTTTATCTTCATAGATACCAAAGTCTGTTAGAGAAACTAACCTGTCATATTTCTTGGGGTAATAACCTTGGTTTACTGGCTTTGAAACTGCCTTCACACCTTCTTTTCCCAAAAACCAATCTAAAGTTTTTGTTCCATTTAAACGGTTTAAATCAACATTGCCAGCAATGCCCGCAATCTTACCTTTATCTGTGTATTGTTGTAAATCACATGGATAATTAGGTTTAATCACTGAAACACCATCATTAGCATAGCGAGGAATCCACACGAAATCAGCTTTTGAATAGTCCAAATTAAATTCACTGTATAGATGATGTGCTACATAAACACCCACCTTTTTAGCTCCAAGGCGACGTAACTCTGCTATGAAGGCATTGGTTCCTGCTTTCATATCGCTCATTGTTTTATCTTCAACATCAGCAACAAAGAATAATGGTTTACGCCCATTAGCTGTTGCACGGCTATAAAAATCTCTTGCTTCAACCTTGGCATCTCCTACAGAAATAAAGCGTGTAAATGCATATACACCATACGGAACTTTATATTGCTCACATCCTGCAGCATCCGTTTGATAGACCTTATCTTTTGTTGTAGAGCCATCTTGTACTCGTAAGATAGCCAAGTCTATCTCTGTTGCAAAAGTTTTATAGTTCACTTCTGGTTGCCATTTAGAAATGTCTACGATTTTACCCATAATTACTTACCCTCCTTACTTAAACCTTCTCGATAATTTGTGATTTCAAACAAACCTGTGTTTGCTAGACCAGCAATCCCACCTGCCCAAAGTCGTAATGTGACTTCAAGTTCTGTAAACGGAAATGAAACTATTCCAATAAAAATACCCATCATGAATGCGATGAGCGGGATGTAATTCTTTTTAGTTGGTAAGGATCTTTTAACTAATTCTCTAAAGCTATCACAGTTGGCGCATTAATGGTCGCTAAAACTAATACTGCTAACATGGTAGTTCCTCCAATACCTTTTTTCTTCTTTCAGTTCTACTCTTTTTGCTAAATGCAAAAAGTCACTTTTAAGACCGGTATAAGACTGGCTTAATCCTTCAATCGCTTTTACACTTTCTCTTGAAATTCAGTAAGACTTTTTAAGTTGGCCATAAGTTTTTTTCTCGTTTGCGTGACTCTTCTTTCAGTTCTAGGTATCGGCGTTCTGATTCACTTTCTGCTCTTTTTGAGTTTCTTCTAACTTTTTTTCTCTCTTTTTGTTTTCGCTTTTTAAGTACAACAATGTAGCTACACACAATAGAATGCTGCATATAGTCCAAATAAATTGGCTCCCGGCGATTTGTTCAATTGTTGTCACGTCCACTGCAACACCCCATTTTCCCCAAAATAAAAAGCACACCTTTTAGGTGTGCTTAGTTACCCATCATAACTCCATATATTTGCTGATTAAAGAATAGTAGATTTTTTGCGATTTCTCATAATTAAAATGATAGAACAAAGTAGACTCCCCAAAATACTAAGTGTCACGTTGATTATTGCCTCTAACTTAACAATTCCGGCTGTTTCGTTATCAGGGTTTTTTAATATATTTTGCCCCAAATCGTCTTGGAGTGAAAATCCACTAGCATCTAATCCCCAGAATAAGTAGCCTAACGCTACTCCAAGCAAACTACTAAAAAGAATAAGAAAAGAATTGGATATAAAATAAGTTTTCTCTTTTTTTACGGCCACTTTGTAATTCAATCTCAGTAGTAGGATGGGGGTAAATAGTTCAAAGAAAATTTTGACTAAATAAATAATAGGCCACGTAGTTTGTGTTAAGAAAAATAATAAAACACGTATTATTATTACTGGTATTATATTAATCGATAATAGTTTAAGCATTTTTTTCCTCGAAGTTGTTAATTTAAAAACCTTTTTTACTTTAACATAATTCTTCAACAAAATACCTTTTTATAGAAAAAAAAATCTATATTTAAGCAAAAAGATAACTTCGCCAGCTCAACTCAATATAAAGTACATTGCATACAAATTAAAAATTATTGTCTTATTTGGACCCCATAAATCAAGGTGTTTTAAAAACAATATTTACATAGATAACCGAGTCTCAAAAGAAGAGCTATGGCAACAATTCGCCCATTAATTATGCCACGTACTTTGGCATACTGGAAATCAATTAGGCTTATATCCCCCATTTCGAGAATATCAGGAATGGACAATAGTTTTGCTTATCATTTTGTCATTCCAACTTTTATGCTAGATAGTTTAAAGCTTGCTGATTCATTATAAGCTGCTGTCCTTCAAGTGCAAGATACGTTCAATGTTTTGCATGACTTCGCACTTAAACGATTAAATGATTATCTTACAAACCATCACAATTATTCATTTGTAGACTCATTAACCGACCGTCGCAAATATATAGAAAATGTTATTTTTTAAGAGAGGTGAACGCATATGTATTATAAGCAATTAGACAAAACAACTTGGCGATGTGTAGGAGAAGCTTCCAAGCACCCTGTGACAGGGAAAAGAAAACAAGTATCATTGCGAGGAAAAACAAAAAAAGAAGCGGATTTTCATTTTAAATGTTAGTTTTCGGTTACTTTTTGGTTAGTTTTATTAAAAGTTGATTTTCTACATTTAAAAGATACCGTCTTAAATATACCTTTTATCTGATATAACGCTGTGCGGTTCTTTTTATATTCTTGCAAGCAAGTTAACTGCCCATTCTTCCATTACTAGCCCCCCTTATTAAAGCAATAAAAAAGGAACACCAAATAAACGCAGTAAGTGCGTAAATTCGATGCTCCCGGTTGTTCGATAAGCCATTTATTAAACTAAGTATATTTAGCATGTTGTGTTTTTTTGTATATAAAAACCCAATACTTTTTCTTTCTCATATTTGCATTTCTTATATATTTACAAAAGCTTTTATTTGTTTGAAACAGAATAAGTTATCACATAATGAAAAAATAAGATGTGTAAGAGAAAGTAATGGTCTTATTGTATTCAAAAGCAAAAGACTAAGAGGAGGAAGTTATGCTCCAACTAGAATCGATGATTGAAAAATTAAAAGCCACTTTTTATAATTCAGTTGATTTTGTAGCTAGAGAAATCTCGTTCCCCAAAGATCAATATGCCATTCTTTGCTACTATAGTTCAATGGCCAATGTAAAAGATGTACAAGATATAGTGAATACGTTGAAAGTGCAAACAACATTTAATGAAAAAGACTGGGATGCGACAACCGCCACTCATAAAGAAAGTTATAACCTCGAAAAGTTAGTAGAATATGTCTGTCAAGGATACGCGGTGCTACTTTTATTGAGATCTCAAGAAATGGTATGTTTCACAATGCCAAATTTACCTCATAGATCTCCAGATGAGCCAATAAACGAAGCTATCCTACGAGGTGCTCATGAAGGTTTTGTTGAAGATCAGGACACAAATTTGGCGCTCATTAGAAAAAGAATGCGTGTGCCTGATTTAATCGTAAAAAAAGTGACTGTTGGAATAGATAACAAAGCAGATATTTATTATATGTATTTAGCCCGTTTTGCTAACCAAGACAATCTCTCTGCTTTAGAAAGAAAGTTAGAAGGAATAAAAGAACAAGCGGATGGATTATATACATCTGGACAGTTGAATGATTTCATTGAGGATTCTCCCTATTCACCTTTCCCTCAAATTATGAATACCGAAAGACCAGACCGAGTATTTGCTAATCTCTCTGAAGGAAAGATTGTTATAATGACCGATTATTCGCCTACTGCTTATATTGCACCTGTCACATTATTTTCATTTTACCAATCGCCTGATGATTTTAATAGCCGTGTTATTGTAGGGTCCTTTTATCGAATGGTTCGAATCGCTAGCTTCCTTACAGCTGTTTATCTACCTGCCTTGTATATTGCTATAGTCAGTTATCATTATGAAATTCTCCCTATCGAATTAAGCAAGAAACTCAAAATAAATATAAGTGAAATTCCTTTTAAGCCAATAGTTGAAGCATTAATTGTTGAAATGATCATTGAGTTAATTCGAGAGGCTAGTATTCGGTTACCAAAATCTTTGGTTCAAACCATAGGTATTGTCGGTGGATTAGTGGTTGGAGATGTCATAATCAACGCTGGATTAGTTTCCAACATGGTAGTAATAGTTGTAGCATTGACTGCAATATCTAGCTATGTCGTACCATCGGTAGAGTTAAATACCTCTGTGCGAGTGTTGCGTTTCCCATTTATGTTCGCAGCTGCGCTCTTTGGTTTCTTCGGCATAATGGCTGGCTTCCTAATTCTTACGATACATTTATGTAATTTAAGCTCTTTAAAATCACCATATTTTTCGCCAATTGTGCCTTTTGAGCCTAAGAAAATTCCACAAATTGTATACCGCAAGAAGCATTCAAGATCAACTTCACAACCAAGCAGTTTTGATCCGAAAGGAAAGAAAACATGAATTTTACCATTACAAAAGTTCAGCTGTTTCTCATGCTCTTTTTTAGAACAACAGGTATTATATTTATTGCATATCCAGAAATAATTATTAATGCTGGCGGTCGTGATAGTTGGATAATGTTCTTAATCTCTGCAGTAATTATTTTTATTCAGTTATGCCTATATGAAAAATTCTATAAATACTTTGAACCTGGGAAAATAACAAGGTGGATTTTTATTTTAATTTGGATATTTTTACTGATCTTCTCTTTCATTTATATGCAATATACCTTGAATATATGGGTAGAACAGAAAACACCTAATTCGATTACATTGGTAATAATGTTGTTTATTTCTTATTATATCAGCGTCAGTAGACCCTCAACTGTTGTAAACATGCCCGTTTTTTTAATACCTTTTGTCTTTATATTTGTATTTTTTTTATTTTATACTTTACCACAGTTATCTTTTTCCCAAATATTTCCTATTGGAACAATTACTGGTCACCAATGGATAAAGGGGACCCTTTTTGGCTTATCTTCATTTACAGGTTTAGAGAGTTATTTAATATTACGAAAATTTGTATTGACCGAAGATAAGGTGCGTTTTAAAGATATCTTAATTTACCAACTTATTATTACACTATTTGTCGCTTTTATAATTCTTATTGTAGAAATGTACTTCGCCAAAGCATCCTTGCCATATATTACTGAGCCAGTATTATACATTTTGAAATCAATTGAAGTTACTTTTGTCAAAAGGCTAGATGTTTTCTTTCTATATATGTGGCTCGCCTGGAGCATTATTTCATGCAGCTTAATTATTTTAAATATACGAATAATATATTTTCAAAAAGAGCGGAAGCATCCAAAATTGGCGATGGCTTTAGTGCATATTATTCTTTTTTTCGGAAGCATAGGCTTTATAAATATCCGTGTTGTAGAATTTCTTAGAGATCATTTCCAGTATTTATATATTCCGGTCACTGTATTATTACCCTTATTTATTATCTGGAACAATAAAAGAAGAGATAAATATGTAAAATAGTTCTTTTTCCTTGTTAGTTTCTTATTGTTTTTACATGATAATGTTGTAAATATTGCTGCTGGAGGCTGAATTATCCAAGTGGATGCATCGCCAAGTGGATATGGCAAGCAGGAGATTAGTTAGCATAATGGTGAGCCGAGGCATTCAGAAATTAAGTATACGCAGAAATTCTAATAAATTAAAAGGGAGTGTAGTCAAAGACCCCAGTAACTCCCTTTTTATATTTATCTAATACTTATACGACGTACGATTTTCACGTGTAAAATAGCCAGATATGAAACCCTTCAGAATGTGGTTTGAAATTAAATAAAAGAAGCTAAAGAAGAAAAATTGATTTTCAAAAGAAAACTAGGCGCTATGGAGATACATAACCTGAAGGAAAAAGTACAACTTGGATAATCTCGGTTAAAGCTATGAAAAAATAGTATGGACCCGAACCAAAATAAAATAAAAAAAGCGGCTAGTCTCCTGTTTTTTTAGTACATGAGAGGCCGTCTATTTATTTATGATAATATCTTGATATTTATTTTATTTACTTAAATTAAGGAAAACCTGTTGTTTTAAATACTTATACTGTTTTTCATTGGTATCTTTATAGGCTTCTTCTCTATTTGAAGGAGTATCCATATACAGGATATCTTCTTTAAATTGAGAATCAGTAAAATCATATCGCTTTCTATTAATAATGTTATAAAAATGCCAGCCACCAGGCAATTTAGTTTTATTTATTTCTCCGCCTAATATGTCATTTACTACTAATGCCGTTACGCCGCATTAAAGTCATTCAACATAAATAACTCCTAACACATTACCTATTAAGACCTAAAGTACAACACAAAAATAATTGCTAGAACTCTAAATTACTTGGTGATTTTATCAACATACTTGTGTCAATATATGTGAACTATTACAATAAAATTGATATTACAAAGAAGGGACTGGACTATGCGCAGATATCAATATCTTTTCCCCATAATAAAATAAAATCGGAGGTAAAAATATTGATTAAAGAACTATACACAGAAAGATTATTTTTAAGGAAAATGACAACTTCAGATTCAGAAAGCTTATTTAAAATTTGGTCAGATCCAGAAGTGACGAAGTTTATGAATATCAATAGTTTCAATAATATAAGCCAAGCGAAAGAAATGATTAATTTACTTGATAAGCTATCTCAAGAAAAGAGAGCTATTCGTTATTCAATAATTGAATTGGAATCAAATCAAATTATCGGTTCATGTGGTTATAATTCTATTGATTTTGAAAACGCAAAAGTAGAAATCGGTTACGATATTAGTAAAGCATATTGGGGCAAAGGGTACGCACCTGAAGCCATTTCTTCTTTAATAGAGTACGCATTTAATTCATTAAATATAAACAGGATAGAAGCAAAGATAGAACCAGAAAATATTAACTCTATAAAAGTCTTACGAAAATTGAACTTTACATTTGAAGGAACAATGAGAAAGTGTGAAAAATCAAATGGGAAATTTATTGATTTAAGCCTATATTCAAAATTAGTTACAGATTAACTTTTTCAAGCCTACATAGATTGAACTGTAGGCTTTTAACATGCACTCATAAGGCTTTTCGGAATACAAAGAGCCAGAACCTTTGGAAGACAATGATGAATATGAGGATGACGATGAAGACTTCAACCGGGCGGGTTATCACCATCATAATTACGATAATCTAAAGCTACCCAAGAGTGACCATCAACGCCTAATAGAATTAGTCCTTTCGGTAGTTCCCATTCTTTAAGTAAATAATTATTTTCACCAATTCCATCATCTATAGCAATTCCATTTAAAGTCTGTATTAAAAGCTGAAGTTCCACTGTTTTTATTTCTTATTAATTCTACATATGTAGATGGCAGCTTTACATCTAATGTTGATTCTATTTCCTTCGAAATAGCATCATTAAATGGTTCTAATTCTTTAATATCGAATGTTTATACAACATCTATTCGTACTAACCAATAGACTATACGCATTACTTTTCTTTAATCGAGTCAGCTCGCCCAAAAAACATCCGCTTGCTAAAGGGGAATCTTGCCATTAATGAACAGTAATAATGATGAGATACAAAACTAATACTACCTATAAAAAGGAGACTTAAAATGAATTTTGGGGATATTGGATTTATTTTAGCAATGGCGATGCTTGGAGGGCTTGCCTTGGCACTAATCGGTATAGTTGCTATTATTTATTGGTTATTTGCGAGGACTGAGAAGACGAAAAAACATAGTGAAACATCGAAATAATTTCAAACAAAAAGTCCAGCTAACATTTACTGTTCTCTGGTCTTTTTCGTCCATATTTGTGTACCTTTGCACTCAATAGCATTTACAATCTTCCTACTAGTTAATCATACCAAATTCTTACACCATTCTTAAAATAACATGTCATTAATCTTGTCTTATTTATCCCCTAGGCTGGTTGAAATAAGAATATATATACGTTAGTATAAACTATTACTTTTCAAGGGGAGATCAAGTATGAACGACTTTCTCGGATATTTACTACTAACGATCTTTATTGTTATGTCTCCAGGTGTAGACTTTGCATTAATCACAAAAAGAACAATTAGTACCGGAAAGAATGATGGACTAAAGATGGCTCTTGGTTTAACGAGTGGTTCAATAATCCATACCTTGGCTGCGGCTTTTGGACTTTCTATTATTTTAATGAAATCAGCAATTACATTCGAGATTATTAAATTTCTAGGGGCTTTTTATTTGATTTACCTAGGAGCAACATCGTTTATTAAAAAGAAAAAAGGAAATGCTTCCGAAAGTGTAACGAATGTGATTCCTCAAAAAAAATCTGCCTTTAAACAAGGTTTAATCTCTAATACATTAAACCCTAAGGTTGCTATTTTCTTTTTAACATTCTTACCTCAATTTGTATCACCAGGTCTCAATACAAGCCTCCAATTTATAATTATGGGCTGTGGTTACGCACTTTTATCAATCCTATGGTTTACTGCAATAGTGTTCTTATTAGGTTATATAAAGCAATGGCTCATGTCTACTAAAGTTCAGAGTACGATTGATAAAATAACAGGTATCGTTTTAATCGGATTCGGTGCAAAGTTGCTATTTACTCGTCCAAATCATTAGAAGCGCTTCAAGTTTAATAATTGTTGATTAAGGACAATGATATTTAACGGATGCTAATAAAAATACTAAGCGAAAGAAAAACTTCGCTCCTCCCCAAATATGGGAAGGAGCTTTAATTATGAAATAATACCTTGAAAGGTTATAAACCTATCCTGCTTTTCTTTCCTTTCTCAGCTATTTGCTTCATATGATGTTGATCGTGCCAAATAAAATCTTTTAAGTAGTTTTCGATAACGAAATTATTTCCTTGAGCATCTTTATACTGCGTTGTAAACTTTTCTGCCGGTTGCTCTTGAATGGAGTTTATAATACATTTACGATATTCTTTTGCTAGCTCGGCCAACTCATGGTTGGTTTTTGTTTTAGCAAACTCACGTGCCTCTTGATTAAAGAGATCAAAATCTAGGTGTTCAACCGTTACTGGCTTTTCTTCAGCAATTGGCTTAATAGCTTCTTCATAAAAGTATTTATCCCAAAGTAAGATATGGCTAACTACATCACAGACTGCCCATTTACCTTCACCCAGGAGTTTATCCCAGATAGATTCATCAATTTGTTCCACAAAATCAAGCCAGCTTCCAAACTCTTTCAATAGTATTTCTTTTTCACATTTGCTCATAATTTGCCCCTTTTAAAAGTATTTAAAAACCTTAACGATGATGCTTTTGTTAATCCCGTTAAAAGTACAATGGCAATCGTCAAACCTGTCAATGTTCCTAAGTATAATGTATTGCTAAACAACAATTGATAAAGTGATTGAATTCCATATTTAACAACTACTATTACAAAAAAAAATTCGAGCAAAAGAAGTAATGTAAATTCCCTCCATGACCAAGTGTCATACTGTTTCCATGGTGAAAGTTTCAAAGTGTAAATTCCTCTCGATAATTATTTAGTCCATCTCCTCTTCAGTTCATTTATAAAGCTTTGTTATAGATTCGACAGAAAGAAATAATTACCTTTATCATCGTATTTGTTTTTTTAACAGAGAATTTATATAGCAATGAATAGGTGAATCCTAGACCATACATAAACACAAAAAATAAAGAAAAAAGCAAAAAGAAAAAGAGCTAAATAAGCTCCTTTAAAAGATAATATTTTCTACTGAATATACTAAGTAAAAAATAGGTAGAAAACATGGACTGTTATGTATTAAAACTTTCAAGTACCTCATAGATTTCTCGTTTTAAATTATTCAAATCTACACTTAGTGCCTGAAATTCCATCTTAAGTTGTTCAATATGATTTTCCATTCGCCCCTCCTACAGTTCTATAAAAATAATGATTTAAAAAGTACCTAATGGGTATTTACCCAATCAAACAAAAAATAAACCCCACAATCTTCATTTTGTGGAATAATTTTTTATGATAATAGACTATTTTTACAATGATATAATTAAACAAAACTAATTTATCTCAAGGAGACATTAATATTGGAAGGAAAATGTATTAAATTCTATGATTTTGGTAGTCCTAAAAATGTATTAAAAGTTGAGTCTAAAAATATCGAACCACCCAAGGATCATGAAGTCCTTGTTCGAATGTTAGCCCGGCCTATCAATCCTTCTGACTTAATACCAATTAGAGGGTCATATTCTCACCGTATATCTTTACCTAATATTCCAGGCTATGAAGGAGTGGGCATTGTAGAAGAGGTAGGCTCTTTAGTTTCTACCAATCTCATTGGTAAACGTGTGCTACCTTTACGCGGGGAAGGTACATGGCAAGAGTTTGTAAAGACGTCATCGGAATTTGCCGTCCCTATACCTCATTTCATAGATGATTTTACTGCCTCACAAATGTACATTAATCCCATTACTGCATGGTTGGTTTGTACAGAGGCTTTAAAATTAAAACCACATGATGTTTTATTGGTTAATGCTTGTGGTTCAGCAATTGGTCATATTTTTGCTCAATTATCAAAGATTTTAGGTTTTCGGTTGATTGCAGTAACTCGAAACAATAAATATACAGATGAGTTACTTCGTCTCGGTGCCTCTTATGTAATAGATACTTCTAAGGTTCCCCTATATGGAACAGTTATGGAATTAACAAACGGACTGGGGGCTGATGCTGCTATAGATTCTATAGGAGGTTCATCGGGAAACGACCTAGCTTTTAGTGTACGTCCTAATGGAGATTTCATTACCATTGGTCTTTTATCAGGTGAACAGGTAAACTGGGCAGATATTCTAAAAAAAGCAAAAGTGAATGCAAATTTATTTCATTTGAGAAATTGGAATAAAGATGTATCAGTAGATAAGTGGCAAGATACTTTTAAACTTTTAATATCATTATTAGCTGAAAATAAATTGCGTTTGATGGAGGTAGATTCTACATTTGACTTATTAGATGTACAAAAGGCTATTGATATTGTTGAGACTACTAATATATCTAGAGGAAAAGTATTCTTAACGAGCTAAGGATATAGTATGAGAAAAAAAGGGGGGTTTTTAATGGGGATGGGAACTGGAGTAGCTGTGTTCAACTTATTTATTTTTATCCTACCAATCATTTTTTACTTAATTCCAGTTGCATTTATTATTTGGTTTTTAGTTAAATTACTTAAAGTTCAACAAGAAAAGAATGATTTACTGCGTGTTATTATTAACAAGATTGATAAGAAAAATGATTAGACAGGTAAACCTGTCTTTTTTATTTTGCTCTCAACTTTCTCCCCTGTAGTGACAACTCTCTTAATATCGTGACTTACTATAGTGAAGGTGGAAATATGTCGTAAACTAGGAACAAAGAGAGCAACTTTAGGCTACTCTCTTTTAATAATAATTCACTGTCTATGCTCTTCTGTTTAGAAGACTGATGTTTATTTAGCATCTGTTGAAGATAATCTTCTGATTTACCTACCGGGATGCTTAGAGTTTTCCAATTTTCACTTTTTATTTGTTTACCAATATAAACAATCTGTCCCACATGATAAGAATAATGAGCCATTTGTCTCTCAATTGCTTCTAACACAGTGTGTTTTTCTCCGCGAATGGTTATATTTATTAATAAATCTGGGCTCTCTAATTCTTTTAATGTATTTAGTAGGGTATCCCATCCTTTTTCCCAAATTAAGATCATTTCTTGTTTAGATGGCATATCTTCTTTAAATTCTTGATCACGATTTCTGTTAGGTTTTTCACCATCTGACGTTAAAAAATCGGACCATCTAGATATCATATTTCCACTC
This sequence comes from Rummeliibacillus sp. GQ308, assembly GCF_059759115.1. Taxonomy (NCBI): domain Bacteria; kingdom Bacillati; phylum Bacillota; class Bacilli; order Caryophanales; family Caryophanaceae; genus Rummeliibacillus; species Rummeliibacillus sp. GQ308. The sequence goes on from NZ_JCAXDQ010000001.1 coordinate 1,788,831, forward strand.
ACATGTTTAACTATTATGGCAATACTATTGGAAGCTTCGTTTACTTTCCAATGAAGGTCTTCTTCTGATAATTGACTTATCGTTTTATCTGCTAAATCTTTTACTCTTTTAAATCTCTCTTTTATAACTTTCAGATATTCATTTCCAATATCCATTCAATCCCTCCTAGCTTTGACCTCCAATGTGGTAAATCGCTAAAAATGAGCTAACCTAAACTTTTCCTACAAAAATAAATACTTAAACAGAAGTAGAGTGATTACCTATTTCTTCTTTTCTTTTAAAATCCTGGTTCAGTAACGAATACATATAAACATCATCGAATTTCCCGCAAGTAAACTCGTAGCCCCTCAGAAGTCCTTCTCTTATAAACCCCTTTCTTTCCAATACTTTTTGAGAAGGTAAATTAAGTGGTTCAATTAATGCTTCTATTCTATGTAAATTTAACTCTTTAAATCCATAACTAATAACTGCCTCTATGGCCTCACTGGCTATTCCTTTTCCCCAGTGTTCTTTACTTAATTCATATCCGATTTCAGCGCGGTAATGCTGTGTAGCCCTATTTAGAAAACCGCAACTACCGATTACCTTATCCTGCCCTTTTAACGAAATTACCCATCTCATTCCTGTTCCCTTTTCAAATATTAACTTATACCACGCAATTTCATCTAATGCATCCTCAACAGAATGAAATGGCTCTAGCCCCATATACTTCATTACTTCCTTATCAGATAAATATATTAGCAGATCATCCGCATCATCCTTGCTAACCTCTCTTAAGATCAATCTATCCGTTTCTATTAATGGAAAATTATTTGTTCTCATCAAATTTGGTCTCCTTTATTATTTTAGTTAAAGAGCCATGTGCAAAAACCATGACTCTTTGATATTTAGTTATTACAAATCATTAATATATTGCCATCTAAATCGCTAAAGTTAAAATAAGCGAAATCACCAATACGCTCAATTTCTTTTGTAATGGTAATCTGTTTGCCCACAATAAAATCGTACGCTTCATCAATATCCTCTACGAAAAAATTAAATAATACATGATCTGAGGGATTTAATTTAAATCCAGGGTCAAAACTATGATCATCCAGTGTAAGTCCAGTCTCTGAAGGAAGAGGAATATTGAATACAGGTGATTCAATACGATCTTCAATAAATGGAATACCAAGTAAGTTACAGTACCATTCTGAAGATTTTTTCAGGTCACTAACATGAATGAAAACATTGTTTATTTTACAGGCAATTGGAGATGCATTTGTATTTATATTCATAACAAAGACCACCTTTTTTAAAATTACTAATAACTTCTATAGAAAACGTTTAAATCCCTTTTTATTTGGTGTTCCTTTAAATAGTGGATAATAAAGGCTTTTATACAAGTTATCTGTATCAATCATATTATCTCTCTTCTAGTATAGGCTTTGACTTTGGACAAATATTTAATTCAAGTGTGTAAGTAGACTCCGAAAAGCTCCCTTTTAGCTCGCCTAAGTTCGAGGCAGATTAATTCTCTAGTATAATCCCCTGCCTAGATGGAAATATTGTAAACAAATATATTTATACAGTGAGGTGCACAATGGAACATTTTCCAACGATACATACAAACTTTTGGGATGCAGTGATTGCAGTCCCTGTTGTTATGATTATTACACAGATTTTAAAAAGATTTTTTCATATAAAGCCTTTCTGGGTTCCAACAGTTGCTCTCGTGCTAGGATTATTTATTTCAGTATTTATTAGTCATAGAGGCGATTTACTTGCTGGCCTATTTATGGGATGGTTTTATGGTTATTCTGCCATCGGAAGTTACGCATCATTAAAAACTTCTTATATAACTTACAAACAGAAAAAAGCAAAGAAAAAAAGAAGACGTAAACTCGTCTCAAAAAGCTAACTATGCTTTCGCCTAATTAAGTTTCGTCTCATTACTTTAGAGAGATTTGGTTATTAGAGTTTTATCCATCCTCTATATTTATTGTATATAACCTATTATTAGATTATACTGAAATAACTAAATATTAGGAGGTCGACTGGATGCAAACAGAAACCTTAAAAAATTCAATTGAATTGGTTGAATACAAAAATACATATGAGAAGCAGTTATCAGCTTACCATTTATCAACAGAACAATTGGAATTCACAAGTATGCCATTAGATAAGATTCAAAACCCCCAAGTTTCTAATAGTACTAAACATTTATTAATTATGGAGAACCATTTACCTGTTGGTTATTTTGCTTTAGAAGATGGGGCTAAGCTTTTGAAGTACAGCAACAATTCTAATGCCCGTTTACTCACTGCTTTTTCAATTGATTCGAGAAATCAAGGAAAGGGTTTAGCAAAAATGGGGCTCAAGCTATTGCCTAAATTTGTGAAAGAAAATTTACCAGAAATTAATGAAATAGTGCTTGGTGTTAATAAGAAAAACATTCCTGCTTACAACCTTTACTTGAAGACAGGGTTTGAAGATAAGAATGAATTTTATGAAGGCCCTAAAGGTCCGCAGCATATTTTACATTTAAAAGTTTAGTAGCATCTCTAAGAAAGCCCCTAAGAGATTTTAGATCTCAGTCATAGGGGCTAGTATTTATTTCTTTTTATTAAATTTCTTGAACAATACACTGGACAGCATTTCGCGCGAAACGAACTTTTTAGGGTTTTGCCCATCCATAATGCCTTCTTTTTTTGCCCAAGCCCAACCCTCTTTATGAACCTCGCTCACTTTGCTATCTTTTTTGCCTAAAGCCTTTTCTAGTTCTTCAATTCTCTTTTTTAATTCCTCATACTGTGTGATAGTCAACTCTCCTTTCTTAATGTTTTCTGTACCTTCTTCTTTCTTAGGATCATCTCCTATATACCAAGCTAACGTTTTTTTGCCAGCTAATCGATTTAAATCTACTTTTCCACTAACACCTTCTACAGTACCAGTCTCTGTATATTGCCACATATCAAATGGATGACTAGGGGGTGTTACTCCATATCTAGGTATCCAGACAAAATCAAATTTAGTAACATCTAAATGTAGGTCGTCGTATAAATGATTTGCGATATATAAGCCAATCTTTTTCTTGGTCAGAGCACGTAATTGTGCAACGTATGCATTAATAACAGAACGCATACTCTCCCCGCTACCACCAATTGATCCTGAACTTGAAAATGTTTCAACATCTATTACATAAAACTTTGTATTTTTATTAGCACGTTGATAGAAATTCTTAGCTTCTATCCTAGCAGCAGCGGCAGATGAAGCACGATTAAATGCATAAACGCCAAATGGCACCTTATACTTTATAGCTTGCTGTTCATTATAAGTGTGCATTGTATCTTCAACGCTAGATCCATCCTGTGTTCGTATAATTACCATATCGACCGCTTTTGAAAATTTCGACCAATTTATAGTACCTTGATGATGAGAAATATCTACGATTGCACCTGCGATTATAACCACCTCCTCTCATTAAGCTTGTGCATGCAATCTCTTACTTTTATTAACAATATATGTTTTTACTTAAACACCATACAGGACAACTGCAATGTATCATGTATATACAATCATTATCTGCCTTGCTCAATTCAAAATAAAAAGGACTGCTCCATGCAATCCTTTGAAAATATTTTTACAATTTTGCGGCTTGTAGAATAAGAAATCTGGCTATAGTATAAGTTCAATCTAAAGTTGTATGTCGCATAACTCGATTTTTCTTTATATTAAAAATAAAATTATATAAATGCAGGCGGGGGAAATTAATGATTAAAGGACTGTATGAAGCACATTTACCAGTAAGTAATCTCAAAAGATCAGTTGAATTTTATCTAAAATTAGATCTAGAGATTGCCTATCAATCAGAAAAAGTCGTATTTTTTTGGATTGATAAAGGAAAAAGCTGGTTAGGTTTATGGGAAACAGAAAAAGTGAGAACTCCTTATCACCCATCACTAAGACATGTTGCATTTCGAATTGACAGACCAAATATGAATGATATTAAAAATTGGTTAGAAGAAAGAGGCATAGCTATAAAATCAGCTTTTGGGTTTTCTGATGAGGAGCAACCACTAGTGTTAAATAATAATCCACAAGCTCATGCAGCTATATATTTTGAAGACCCAGATGGAAATAGCCTGGAATGTATATCACCTCTTAGATTAAACTTCAAGGAGGCATTTGAAAAAATGTCATTAAAAACGTGGGAACAAATTAAAGTAAAAGAAAAAATTGATCTGTGAATAATTAAGTAAAAAAAGGATAATAATTGAACTAGACGGTCTGCCAACTGCCTAATTACCTCCATTTACTTACACGTTTGAAAACCTTCAAGCGTGTTTTTTTCTTTTTATTTTTTCAACGAGATTTTATATAAATTAACAATTTTCCCATTTACCATTATCTCTTTTTCTTTTTTCATGCCATTTTTAAGGGCTACTTTCTCAGAAGCAGCATTCCCTTTCTGAATGAGAGCAATTAATTCGGGGAGTTTCAAGTTTTGTAAACCATAAGTTATCAAAGTTTGAGCAATTTCCGATGCATATCCCTTTTCCCAATAATTTTCTTCAATCCAATAACCCACCTCTACAAATTCCTTCCCTTCAACAATTTGTGGGACTAGACCTGCGTGACCTATATTTTTATTAGAAGTTTTATCTTTTATGATTTTAAGGCCGTAATTCTCATTCTCCTTATACTGCTCAATAATCCAATTATAAAAATTTATTGTTTGTTCCCTACTACGTACTTTTCCATTTCCAATATATCTGACCATTTTGGGATTACTAAGTAATTTCTCTAAATATCCTATCTCATCTTCTGTATATTTAACTAGAATTGTCCTTTTGCTTTCTAACATGTAACTAATTCTCCTATCTGTTTATTAATAATTCTTAATAATAAAACTTACCTACCTGATATGTATTTTCTTGTTCTTGTAGAATTTGAATTTTTTCACCATTTTTTAAGCCAAAAGAAGTAATACTATCACAGTTTGACAGTGCATCAGGATCGCAATTTTTTCAAAGTTGTTACCGCTTTCATTAACTTCAAAAGAATTATCAATTTTACTTGTGTCCATAGTTATAATATAAATATTTTCTGCCATATCAACATCTAACTCATATTCAAATCCATTATAAACTCCATATAATCCAAATCATTTTATCACTACTCACTTAATTATTAACTTAAACAAAATTAGATACTCATCACATTAAATCAAGAGGATTAAACGGTTTCCTTTCTTCAATCAATGTTACATTACTTTTAGGAATCCATCCAAGCCATGTATCTCTATCTATTCTAGGCAAATTCAGCTTTATACCGATTAATAAATCACTAGTTTCAATTTGATATTGATATTCTCGTTCTTGGATCAGGTTTACTTTCACATCATCAATTAAGCAATAAGAGAATATAGATACACATTCTGATAGTTCCTGTGGTTCAACAATTTTCTTAAAAATTCCACCTCGGTTAGTTTCCTTAAATGTTTGGTCAATTTTAGCTTTATCTTCAGTCATTATTAGAATGTTGTCATTCATATCAGCTATTATTTTATATTCCTTATTATTGTATTTTCCATATATGCCTCTTTTCAATATTCCTTCCCCCAAATCAAATACTTTACTAAATGATACTTATAATTTTAGAAATTAAGTATTTTTCTCTCTACTTGTATTGTAATATTACTTGTTATCTACGTCACATGGTAAGAGCCATCTTTGTTGGCAAATAGTTTATATTCTTTAACTAAGTTTTTGCAGTACCAACCAAACTTCAAATCTTTAATCACATTAGAATATTTTTACATAAAAGGTGAGGTTTATTACTTTTTTCTTCTTAAGGAGTAAATAAACCACCATATAGATACAAATAAATAATAAACAAACATAGAATTCATTGATGCTTCTACGTTACTCCATCTCTCATTGAATTGATAATATAATATCCAACTACCAACATAGACAACGGGAATAACAATAAATAACAAACCAAACCACATAATATTTTTATAATCATTTTTTCTTTCCATAAGTTCACCTTCGTTTTACGCATAGTATGGGTGCCAATGCCGTCTGGCATTTCTACTATGTCGGCGGCCTTGTTCAACTGGCGATACGCCTGGATTCGGCTGATTGGTTGATTCCCTTTCCGACTTAGAAAGAGCCACGCACTGTCTAATATCTGGATATAGGCATTCAACTCCTCGTAGATATTAGCTATATAGATATCCGTTACGGGCTAAAGCTCAGATAATACGAAAGATTAACTTTAATAACCTATGAATAATTTTTTTGGATTAACCGGTTTAAAGATTCAAGTCTTGAAATAAAATTTTCAAGCGCTTCTTCTTCCAAATTAAAGGTTCTAATACCTGATATAGCACCTCTCTCAGAGGTAGCAAATACTTCATAGATATTATCTTTTTTTAATATTCCTACATGATTTGGTTCATAGTTAGGCTCTTCAAAAAAAAGTTATTTTTAATTTTTGGTCTTTTATTATAAATTCATAAAAATAATCAAATGCTTGGTTTTCTTTTTCAAAATCTCTTATTACATAATGACCTCCTCGCTCATTTGATTTATATATTTTCCAAACACCTTGATCGAAGACACAACCAATAATATACTGAGCATCCGAGATATGATCTAGTACGAGTAAGTATTCACCTGTTTGTATTTTTTGTGTTTTTATTTTTTTAAAAAACTCAGCTTTTGTCATGATTTCCTCCTAGTATTTTTGTTACTCTTATAGTGGTAGAAATAACTTACTTATTTACTAAGTTAGGTTCATATTTTAGAGGTGCTTTCAAAGAATTTAAGCATAGAATAATATTGTTTCATAAAAAAAATCAAATGCTTCATTTTCATCATTAAATTCTTCAATTATAAAATGCCCGCTCCGTTCTTTTGTTTGACATATCTTCCATAAATTACTTTCCCATACACACCCTAACACTAAAGGCGCATCCGTTATTTTATCAAGTACTATACAATATTCACCTAGTCTGATACTTTCTTTTTTTAATCGTTCAATAAATTCGAATTTTGTCACTTTTATCCTCCTGACATATGATATACCCTTTTAAACCGATAATATAAAATTGAGTCCCATAAACGTTCAACTTGCTGGTTATTTAGCAGAATGACGAAAAAAATTGACCTTTCCATTTGCCATTATCATGTACACATCCTAACACTAAAGGCACATCCGTTATTTTAGTTAACATCATTAGATAATCCCCGGGTCTAATATTTTCCTTATGGATTCGCTCAATAAATTCTTCCTTAGTCAACTTATTCACCCCCATCCCCTTATCGTCAATTCAATTAGAGGAATTACAATATGGTCAATAGCATTCGTTTCACTATTACTATCATATTTAATTATTTCTTTTACCTTATGATTTACACACCTTAGGGAGACTGCGCTATTGCTTTAACATTAATACTAGATTATAGATGAGATAATTACGCTAAATCAAAAGGATTAAACGGTTTCTCTTCTTCAACAAAGGTTACATCAAGCTTTGAAGCCCAACCTTTCCATTCATCTCTATCTACTCTCTGTAAATTCAATTGTGTACCAATTAGTATATCGCTTGTCACGATTTGAAATTCATTTTCTCTCTCATTTGATATTTCTAATTTTTTATCCATTATGATGCCATAAGGTTTTATATTGATACACTCTGTAAGTTCATCAGGTTTTACTATTTTACTAAAAACCCCACTGTTATAAGTGTCTTTAAACGTACCATCTATTTAAGTTTTATCTTCAGTTATAATGATTATATTATTATCTTCATCTTTATTTATCTCATATTCAATATTCATATACTTTCCGTATACTCCATATTTCATCTAAAAAACTCCTTTCATACCAGTCTTTTGTTAATAAAGTCTCAAAGATCTTACTTGAAATTATAGGTTTTTTCTTCTATTAAAGTAACTTCACACTTTTAATTATGATATTGAATTACAAAGAAGCGCCAAAGAACAATGAAGTGTCTTTTGGCGCAAGATGAATTATTTACTACATTGTTTAGTTTTAATTAGCAATGTTTTCAATTTCAAGTTTAAACCAGCGTTTTGTAGAAAAAATAACTGTAATTACAATTCCAATCAATCCTATAAAAGTAAAAGCAATTATACTCGTAAAGCCACCTGCAAATACAATAATTAGTGAAATAACATATAATAATAAAGCTGTATTATTTATTTTAATGTTTACTCTGTTGCCACTCTCTACTTGTTTTTCTTCACTCCCGAAAAACCATTGATTTGCTTTAACTTTTACTTTCCCTTCAGCTGAAGATATTGAATACTCTTCATTGTTTTTCAACTTTTTAACTACTTGACTGTTTACTTTTAAAGAAACCGGTGTTGCTCCACCCATTATGCCAGTATCTCTCTTTATTTTTATATTCAATAGTTTTAACTCCTTTAAAATCATGTATCCTATCTATTAAATTTTTCAGATGTTCTGCGTACTAGTTCGTAAAAATATTCAAATGCATCATTCTCATTGTCAAATTCCTTAATTATATAGTGTCCTCCACGTTCAAATGTTTCAAATATTTTCCAACTACCATTTACAAGTACACAACCCATCACTAAAGGTGCATCCGTTATTCTGTTTAGAGTTATTACGTAATCTCCAGGTCTTATATTTTCTTTATTGACACGATCAACGAATTCTTCTTTTGTCAAAACCTTCACCTCTTAGTATTTTGATATAATCCCCAAATTTTCTAATGCCAATCCATTTATTGGTGTTACAATCTGTTCAGCTCCACCCTTCATTAACACTTCACCAGTTTTACTATTAAGCCATGGGGCTGCAACACCTTTTAACCCATATGTCGCATCAACGTTTCCAATGTTCATATTAATATTTTTTTGGAATTGTTTGTATTGAGCCGTTAATCTATCAAAGTCCATTTGGTCTATCGCCTTTTTTCCATTAGCACCAATAATTTCATTTAATTCTATAAGATCATTACTCCTAATTGCATCTATTGCATTAAAGTAAATTTCATTATCAAAGTTTCCTGTATGTCTTGCAAATGGATTCTCTAAATATGGTATTGCCCTTTGATCATATGAATATGGATTACCTTTATCAGGCAGTGTGGTAAAATTTTCGCCTCCTTTCCCACCAATCCTATCCCATTGCTCTGGAAGTGGATTATTTCTATTTATAGGTTGTATTGAGTCTTCGATAAAGCCCATTTTAGGCGGCCAATCAATAATCATTCTACCTGTATCACTATCAAATGCTTCGTTCATTAAATATTTTGTGTTTGATACTACAGTAATATCACCTTTTGCATCTCCTAAAGCATCATAAGCCTTATGAATTCTCTGAAGCTTTTCCTCTGTAGTTAGATCATTTCTTTTTCCAATTTCATTTATATGATCAAAATATTCTCCAACATGTTCAAATTTAAGATTTTCATTTTTAACTGAGATTATTTCTTTATCCGCTTTCATCCTAGCAACATAATCATCAGCCTTCTTCGAAACTTTCCCTGCATTTTCACCCCGCTGAAGTCCTGCGACTACTTTCTCACCTGTTGTTGTCTGTACTGTCTTGATATGTACTGGCCGCAATGCTTCGTCGATGAATTTAGCTGATTTCTTGATGGTCGTTTCTCCTGCTTTGGATGTTACTGCTGCGTTCACTGGATGTTTCAGCATATATTTTAGCTGGTTGGCATGTTGTCTTCCCAGATGATTTGCATTTCGAATGGCGTTTGCTACAGTTTGTTTTGTTTTTAATGCAAGATTGTCTACAGAATTTTTGATAGGCTTGGCAGCTTTATCCAGAGCTTCCGATGTTTTAACCACCACATTAGCAAGAGCGGGAACATTTTTGAGAGTCGTACGTATAGCCAGTCCGCCTGCTGCGGGAGCAATGGCAAAAACGCCTCGCATGATTCGTTCATCGTCCGAGAGCTTTCTTCCCGAAATCAGATCTTCCCCTTTTATGGCTCCTCCCACATCAACAGCAGTGTAAATACCACCGGCTACTAGTCCTGCTGGCGGACAGACAATCGTCAAACCTATAACAAGTCCTGCAGCAATAAGGTTAAACCAAAATTCCTTCTTCTCTTGGCCTGCTCGTAAGCCTTCGTATTCGAAGGCTCCTGTATTAAGCGCCGCAGTACGATAATCTTCTTCTGAAACATCTTCTTGATCTTTATTTTGCAGTTTCCATTGATTGTATTCTTCTTTAAGATTTTCTGAATAAGTGGTGTCTGCTCCATATAAATCATCTATTGTAATGCTTGCTTTATCGGTTTTGAACAACCAGCCTTCTTCAACATGTATCGTGTTGGTTGTATTATAAGAAGAAATATTTAGATCAGCCATTGATTGAATATACCCGTCTATCGATTTATAGAAGGGATCATCTACTTTTTCATCAATTACTTTGCCAATTCCCTTAGCATAATCATATAACTTTTTATAATCTTGGCGAATGGGTTTCGCCTCTGGTTCATAGGTTTTGGGTTTAAAAGAAATGGCATGATCTATATCCTTTTCTGATATTTCAGCTTTGGAGTCTTTGAATAGATCATCTGACTTTTCATATTTATTATCGTATTTGTGGGCTTCATTAACCTTTTCTAAAGCGCTAGCAACTTTTGTCCACTTGTCCGCTTCGTATAATAGCTTCACTATTCGATCAGCCCCAGTCCTTTCGCTATTTCTGTGGCAAGGGCTTCATCTTCTTCTATCATGCTATTCATAATGCCGTTGACTACAGAGAAAGCACGGCTGTATAAATTGTTTAACTCCAGCATCCGATTATTCGCATCCGTATAGGAACCCATATTCTTTTTTGCCTTGCCATCTAGGTAGAATTGAATATTATTTAAATTTTCGATAGCAGGTTTCATATTGACCTCTAATTCTGTAATAATTTTTTCAATATATTTCAGAAAAGACACCATTTCGTCTACACTCATCTTTATTTCTTGACTCATTGGATGTGGGCCTCCTTATAAGGAAAACGATAAAAATCGTAAATTTTCTTCACAAGAAAATATTGGCTTAGCTGATAGGCTATATTATGTTCGATATCAATACCTTGCAGCTGCCCATTATTTTCAAAAAACATCCATTGCTCAGCAGTTGAGGATTGTTCTTCATAATTGATAGTAAAGCATTCTAATTGAACAGTCGGGTTCCCTGATTCAAAGTATTCTTCAGTCTCTTCCATTTGAATTTGCCTCTTTAAATAGCTCGTATCCTCCTGTAAGGGTTCGCGATTAAAGATTGGGTAGCCTTCCATAATTCTCTTTAGAAAGGCAATATCCTGGTGAACAAACAACTGGAATTTCCCCTCTTCGAGCCATTTGATAGTAATGAGGTGCTCATCCTTGCCAAAGCCTGTCATCAGGTTATCAAGCCTTATATAACGGTCGCTTGAAGCATATTGCTCTAAAAACTGTACAAGAGTGAAGCCATCCTTCGTTAACTTACCTTCAACATCCATAATATTTTTATCAACAAGGCCTTGTTTTGCCTCATCAAAGCCTTGTTGATTTTTCATTACTAGCAATTGCCTATCCGGCAAGCCAAAAAGCATGCGGCAATCAAATGCAGAGGCAAGGAGTAGTAATTCCTCTGCAGTAAATTTTGCTGTCATCCAATCCCCTCCACTTCAACAACAATGTCCTCTTGCATCAACTCATCCATATGTTTTTTTAATTTCTCTAGGGATTCCAGATTTTTTTGAGCTGCCCCACAAATGTCATCATGATATTGGATGATGATATCCAAAAAAGCTGTGAATTCATCTTTGGCACGCCCCGACCATTCTGAACCGCTTAATGTACTGGAAAAACCTTCAGCACTTGCTTTTGCGTCGTAAAGTGCTCTTTTGATTACTTTTGCTTGAGCAATAGCTTCATTTAATTGGCTGCCATTAATTTCAACATCTTGAGACATATTGACCCTCCTATTACTTTTTTTGTTTTTCTAGTTCTCTTTCTCTTTCTCTTTTTTCTCGTTCTCTTTCTCTTTCTCTCTCTTCCTCTCCCAACCTTTGATAATGTCCAGCTCGTTCATTGGCAATATTAATCGCTGAGGTATAGGATTTTTTTTCACCTTTTAACTCTTCCATTAGCTTTAGCATCTTCTGGTCAACGAGTGATTGTTTTGTCTTATATAAATTTGCAGGAAATCCTTCGCTCTTTAACGATGGATGTTCTTGCTGATATGCATCTGTAGAATCTTCTATATCATCTATGCGGCTTTCCAACCTTTCCTTATCATTAGTTAGAGCACGGGATAATTGACGATATTGTTTAGCTTTGATTTCATTTCCATTTAAGAACCAATTAAAGAAATTTAAATCTTCCCACGCCATATCTACACCCCTACTTTCATTGTGGATAATAGTTTCACTTTCTCAACATGATTACCTTTTATCATATAGCCTTCTGAAGCATTCAACTCTTTTTCACGATATGGTCTTTGTACTTCTAAAACGGATTGATCATTTAATCGGACCATTGATAATGCTGTACTTAATTTCTTCAAAGCCGTTGAGGCTTCATCATAGCTTCTTGTCATTTGGCTATTCATACCGAAAATTAGATGCAGGCCGTAAGTAGCCCCTTCTGAGATAACCTTCGCTAATTGAGACTGCGATGTGGATGACAGTTGATTAATAATTGCCTCCATATCAGTAAACAACACAACAATAGGACTTAGTTGTTGTACAAACGCTCTTAAAGAAGTAATGCCCTTTTCTCTTTGTTCGATATAAGATTGTTGTCTCGCCTGCTGTGCTTCAAGTAATTGTTCAATTAATGCAGCTACATCATCATTGTTTTGGACATACTGCGATTGGCCACTATGCAAGGAACTATAGACGGCTGTTACTTGGTCGACTATTAGTAGCTGAGTAACAATATTCGATTGATCCATTGCATATAAAATGGTTTCAAATGCTTGCATAAATCTTCTTTCAGTATCCGCAATAACTAGTAAATGCTGATGTGAGTTAAAGTCAATTGACACCGCTTCTACCTTTTCCATATCCACAGCAATTGGCCATTTATTATTTGCTAAAGCATCCTTAACAGACGGCAGTGCACAGAAGAAATCTTCTGTTACGATTTCTGGTACCATTGGAATTGGTGCAGGCTTTTTACCATGCCACTGATTTTGAATCTCATCAATTGCCTTACGTAGGTTTTCAGCAATTTGTACATCATCCAAACCTTCTGCAGGTAGTGCTACTTGCATGAGTGTGACCTCATCTAATTTAATCAACGCACGGCCTGGCATCTCTTCAATGGATACATCTGCTTTCCCCATAATTCCTCTGCTTTCAGACTGATCAATCATATACAGTACGATTTGAGTTTTGATATTAATCAAGATTGGTGTTCGAATAGCCAGTTGTCTACTTGCAGTTAGAATAAGGAAGATGCCTAGGCCTGCCCCATCTCGTGCAATGATAGTCATCAAACTATCAAAATCATCTTTTAATGGCGATTCATTTGCAGCATCCATTACATCTACGAAAATCAGAATATCAGGTAGTTCTTCATGCGTTAATTCCTTATACATCGCAGCGTTTGAGACACCGATTTGACTTAAAAGCTTTTTACGTGCCTTGATAAGCTCTGACATGCGTTTCATCCATTTTTGTAGCTTTAATTCTTCATCTAAACGAATCATATCTGCTGTATGCGGTAGTTTACGAAGTGGCAGTAAACCATTTGTTCCAAAATCGAGTAAATAAAAATGGGCTTCTTCTGGTGTATAATTCTCCGCTATTTGCATGGCTAGTGTTTGAAGCATAGTGCTCTTCCCATAGCCTGGGCTTGCAAAAATAGCGACATGACCATCTCGTGCAAAGTCCAGTGCAAATGGTATTTGCGATTGTTCATGAGGCAAGTCAATCATGCCAATTTTTGCTGTTAAACGTTGCTTTTCTTTCACTACATCGCCTAATTCATGTCGGCTAATTCTATCTTCTAGCGGTGGCAGCCAAGGTCTTGGCAGTGCTTGAATGCTCTGTACTATTGCAGCTTGATGAATTTCTTCAACTACTGCCTCTAATTCTGTGGATTGCCGTTTTGGTACGTCCTGTTGTGATAAGCCACTTAAATCCTCTGTTAACACCTCATACTGACCTAGCTCGTTAATTGTATAGATAGTAAAATCTTCAACATCCTCTGCTGTCTGGTTGCCTTTGTAGGTAGCTCCACTCCATGCACTTTGGAAAAGCTCGTAGATTTCATTGTTCCCTACCTGCAAGTAAGCTCGCCCTGGCTGTGTAATCTCAGCTGCATCTTTCGTTTTGAGGACTTCGTTTGAGTCGCTTTCATTTTGTACTTTAAGAGCGAGTTTAAATTTCGAGTTTGACCAAATTTGATCATCTACAACGCCGCTTGGCTTTTGAGTTGCTAATATTAAATGAATACCAAGAGACCGTCCAATCCTCGCTGTTGATACTAGTTCTTTCATAAAATCAGGCTGTTCGGCTTTTAATTCTGCAAATTCGTCCGAAATAATGAAGAGTTCAGGCATTGGATCCTGTACCTTATTTTCTTCATACAATTTTTGATACTGATGAATATGGTTAATCTCATGTTGACCAAAAATATGCTGGCGTTTTCGAAGCTCGGCTTTAATCGATGCTAACGCTCGCATAGATTGAGCACCATCTAGGTTAGTAATCACGCCAAGTAAATGCGGCAAATCTTTGAATAAATTTGCCATACCCCCTCCTTTATAGTCGATTAATAAGAAACCGATATCATAAGGATGAAAGTTAGTTGCTAAAGATAAGATATATGACTGGATGATTTCCGATTTACCAGAACCTGTAGTACCTGCTACTAAACCATGCGGTCCATGTGCTTTTTCATGAAGGTTAAGATAAACCACATCATCCTTTCCTCTAAGTCCAAGCGGTACAGCTAGACTTTTATACGGTTTATGTTTTTGCCAGCGTTCTAATACTTGCAAATCTTGAACTGTTTGCACACCGTACATTTCCATGTACGTTATACTCTCAGGAATACGATTTTCTAGACTTTGCAGATGTTCATAGCCTGCTAACCTTCTCGTCAACTCTTCAAGCAGACTATCTGAAACAACAGAATCCAATTCAAATGATTGCTTTTTCAATTCATTATTTTGAATAAATAATTCCCCTGTCGTTGAATCTTTAACTCGTACAATTGTTGATACATGCTCAGGTAGCGATTCTACAACATCTTGCACGTATACAACAGAAACACCCAGCTGACGGCAATCATCTTGAAGAATTTCCATTATGGTATGATCCATAATAATGGTTTCATCTGTAATCACTAAAACGATTTGTGGAATGAAAACTTTTGCTTCTCGGGTATTCTTCTTTTCCGTTTCCAATTTGCGTTCTTTTAACATTTGATAAAGTGAGTTCATTACTTGCTCTCTAGAACGTTCGTGATAAACAAATGTACGGACGTTTATATTTTGTAAGCTCGCATGTGGAAGCCAACGCATCCAATCCCATTCTTTCCTCTCTTGCTCTTTGAAGACCATCACAAACTGCAATTCATGATAGCTATGAAAGAATGCTAGTTGTGCGATCATTTGTTTCAGTTGCTGCAAGACAAGTGGACGTTTTCCGATATAACCTACTGCACCGCTTCTTAAATCAGCTATAACCGGTGCATCGTCAACATGATTATACTGACGTTCTAATTCAATGGCTTTTTCCATCAGCGGATCTTCTTCTAAAGTGAATTCTTCTACATTAATTTTGATGGGAAAGCTACCATCCACTGGTCCCTTACCTAAGCGATAGGATAAGAAATCATTATGAAATGGCGTTTTTTCATACATTCTTGCAGATTGCTCCTGCAACAGCTGTAATAGCTCAGGTATCTGTGGAAAATGATAGGTTAATGCATCCGCCTGCTCTTTTTGTGCAAGATATAATTCCTTCGATTTCTCTCGAAGATATGCTTTGAATTTTTCATCTCGTTCTTTCATATTTTTTTTGTATTTTTTCACATTTCGTACATAAGAGGTAACCGAGAAAATGACAGTCACAATGGTCGCTGAAAGCATAACAACAATATAAATACCATAAGGCCTAAAGATGGATACCAAAATCATGGCAGCCAACATCACTAATGGCGGCACAATCAATCTTCCCAGCTGTTCGCTTGGTTTAGATGGCCTTGTTGGCGGATTGGCAATAATTTTTTCCTCATCAGGTTGGTGGTATCGGACACGCGGTGAACGATGATACGTATGTTTTACTACTGGATGTTTAATGGCCAGGCTTGGCAAATGAATCTTACAGCTGTTTTTCGGAGTATACACGAATAACTGTGAATCCTGAATAGTGAATAAAATATCGGCAATTGCTAACAGATCACCATCAAAAAATTGTCCTTCTTCTTTAGCGTACATATTGACAATAAGCTTGCTATTAACAGCAAAGAAGGAATATTCCTGCTGCCCTGTTTTTTGGATAAATATTCTTCCTGGATTCTCCTTATGTAAATAAATTGAATCATCTTCCTCATTTCCGATTGTCCATTGTGTTATATCTAGTAAATCAAAACACATTTCTTCCATTTCATAGACAATAAGTGAGAGGGATCCAATCGTTTCGACTTGGTTAAAGTTTAGTAATCTATCATCTGCAGTTAACTCTCGGCCATCCCACTTGCAAATAATCTCGCTCTTTGCAGAAGACATCGTAATCGTTGCTTTTGTATTTCCACCAATCGTGATTTCCTCTGGTTGAGATGCGAGGAATTCATATCGATGGAAGGAGTCTCCATTAGATACCGTCAATATATATTTCATTTCCTTCACCTCCTATTCTTTGTCTGTTTTTTTATCTTGTTTATCCTTGCTTTGCTTCTTTCGCTTTTCTACTTTCTGTTTTTCTTGTGCCTCTATTTGTTTTTGTTTTTCTTCAGCTGCTTTTTGCGTTTCAGATTCTTGAGCTTCTTGTGCAGCTGCTTCTTCTTCAGTTATTTCATTTAATTGAACTTCAAGATCTTTTAATTTATCCTCTTTTTCTTGTTGATTCATCTTTGTATTTTTTTTCAACTGATTTTCATACAAGATGATGCTGAACTTTTTCAAATCGTTTACATCTAGGCTTTTTGCAATCTTTAAGCTTCCATTAAAATCGTTTCTTGCAATATCAATCCAATAATTTAAAAGACGCTCATCTGAAATAGACGATATAGAATTTATTGCGTTTGTTTGTTTTTCTTCCTCTTGCAAACTAGTTTTGATACTAGAAATCGCATAAATCTTTTTTATACTTTTGGGTATATCCTCTATTTTTTGATCTTTCAAAGATTCTTTTACATCTATATAATTTTCATTGATATAGGATGCATTTGCTTGGTTGTACAGCTCTTCTGTTGGGATTTTAGAGCTAAAAGCATATAAAACAAGAGAAATTAACACAATACTAACAACACCTAAAGCAATCGTTGCAATTTTAAAACCTTTAAATTGAGCTTTTGATACTTTTTCAAACTTTAGAGCTGCTTTCTTATGTTCTTCCTCATAATATATTTTTAATAATGCTTGCAGCTCTTCTACGTTCTGTGACTGATGGACAGCTTTTTCGAAGGATGTCTGCTTTGCTCGTTCATAAGCACCGTTCATAAGATCATCAAATTTAAATTCCTTAGAAAACGTAGCAATCGCTAGACATTTATAAGCCTTTAAAAACACTCCTTCTTCATGCTGGAATGGCGGAAGAATATTTTTTATGCCACGATAAAGCATATAAGGCATTAAGTTGATATCAAAGACTAGATTATCCGGATGTAAAACGAGAGTTGTACGCCCGTTTAACATAGAGCTGAAACGCCCTATATTAAAGAGCATGCGTAATTTGTGCTCTCGGTCTAATTGTTTTATCTGTTCAAAAAAACGCATATCTGTTAATAAGTAATGAAACTCTAAGTTCTCGTCTTGCACCTGAGCATCAGCTTGTATAAAGTAATTTTTGTCTTGATTTAAAAGCTGTAATTCCTGTGTATTGCGAAGAGAGGTATCAGCTTGTGGCAAAGATAGAATTAGTCGGTCATCTTTCTTTTTTGCAGATAATTCGACCGCTCCTAATATTAATTTGTCTTCCATTATGACTCCCCTTTTTTGTCTTGTTCGATGTAGACGACCAGTAGTTCTCCATTCGATATTGAATAATCCATGAATCTGTCTTCAGGCATCATTGTTTTTTGTTTTAAAGGTAATTTAATAACGCTATTCAAATCGATTGAAGTATGCAAACTTGCGGCAAGAGCCTGCAATAATTGTTTGACAGTCATTTTTTGAGAAATGGCAATATCGTAGCTGCCGCCACCGCTCTGCATAAAATCAATTGTGACGCGTTTATGATTCATCATATGTTTCACCTACACTTAGCTTTTTAAGTAAAAGGAACAGTCCTGTACAAAAAAGACTGATAATCAGAGCAATAATAGTGACAAAGAGCCAGCTAATCGCTGGACTCTCTGCAGTTTCTTCTCGTTGTATATTACTCAGACTAATTGGCTGCTTGAATAATTGATCTGTTGAAGGTGTTTGTTGTTCCATAAAGTCATTTCGAAAAAGGGAATGTAGCGTCTCTGATTTCTTATCTGTCTCTTTTTGTCTGATCTCTTTATCCAGTTGAAGACTTTCATCAGTAAATAAATCTTCCGTCCCTTCAACAGAATGATCGGTTCTGTCGACTTTTGTTTTGTTTTGATTAATGCGATGGATATCAATGTCTAACTGTCCATTCTTTTCATCAGCTTGGACAGACACTGCTTGCATGATCCAAGCGATAACAATTAACAGTAATATAATCCCCTTACGCTTCATACATCACTTCTTCTTTCGAACGTATAAATTTAAAAACAAATAGGTTTAATACAAAGAAAATCAAACCTAAAATAACGATTATAGATATGGTTAAAAGACTGCTACTATTTGTATTTAAAATAGTTGAAATTGCTTTTTCTAAATAATGCAATGGTGATAGACGAGAAAATTGTTGAATAATATGGGATCTTTCAAAGTCAAAACCAAGCGCTTCAGTAAAGAATAGGTACATACTAATCACCAATAAGATAATAAACATACCAACCATTTTCCATTGGCGAAGTAAGTATGTTGCTGCAAGTACGAATAAAACCATACATAATGCTGTAAGCGCCATCCATATCGACGGTGAAACAATGGCTGACTTATTAATGCTTAGGGAAATCGCACCAACAATTAACCCTTCTATAGTAGCAATAACTGTCGTAAATAAAGTGATTGGCAAATTGGTTGCCATTATACTTTGTTGTGCAGCGTCTTCAAAATCTGATTTCTTAAAGCTGAATCGTTTAAATCCAGCAATTACATATGCTGTAAACAAAGCTAAGAATGAAGAAATTATAAGTAAATAGAATGTTGAACGAGTATCTCGTGCATTTTTTATCGATGATTTTGACATATCAATAGGGCTTGATAAGAATGCATAGAGTGCTTCATTTGATTTATTACCAATTTTGCTATTCGCAAGGACATTGCTAAAGTTTGATGCATAATCATTATCATTTGATACCTTTTGAATAAGATTATCAGCTAACTGATCAGCTTTGTGAGCAATGTTTGTTCCGCCTATTTTAATTTGCTCTGCTTTTTGATTTATGCCATCAAATGTATCATAAACAGTGCCAGCTTGAAGAGATGCTGCCTCTGCTCGACTAGCTACCGTGTCGCTTGCGGTTAATAAATCACTAAGACCATCCTCCAATTCTATGCTTATTTTTCCTCCTTTTTCATTTTGCTCAGTTAACTTCGAGCCAGTATCAGCTAGATGACCACTTGCTTCTTTCCATTCTGCAGCAGTTGGTATTAGTGCATCAATATCAGCTACTTGTTGTTCTGCGACTTCTTTCGAATCATTTAGTTGTTGCGATAGGTTAGGTATCTTCTCTGCAATACCATTCAGTGCATCATTATAAGAAATGACTTGTTTATTAAGAGATTCCATATCATTCGTTAGTTTTGCAGTAGTACGGTCTATTAATGTTTGTTTAAGAGTAGAAATGATGAATTCCTTCATCCCTTTATTCGAAAGAGCATAATAAAGGGAATCAGCATTCGCACTACCTACTTGCTCAAATGAGGAGTGGCTTAATTGTGCAAATTGCTCCGGATTCGTTACATCGATACTATAATAAAGGTTCAATAATGCTTGTAATCGCTGATAATTCCAAATGGACATGACTAGTTGAGTCGGAATATCCTCCTGCGATGCAAGTATTGTTGTAACCTCATGGTGTATCGCATTATCGGTAATAGTTTTTGTTTCGGTACTCTTTGGTTTTTCAGGTGACTCTTTTTCGTCTGAATCGCCTGTTTTTGTGGATTGTTTCTCCTTAATCGTTGCATTTTTAGAAGAGTTTGATTGTACATTTGGATTCTTTTCCTCTGATTCCTTTGGTTCGTTCGTTGACTCTTCATTTTTATCAGTTGTTTGATTAGATTCATTTGTCTTGCCAGTATCTTTATTGTCTTCTGGTTTTTCGATAGTTGTTTCTTGGGCCTCCTCTTCAATAATAGGTGCATCTTGCGAGGGAACAGGTGCCTCGTTTGTATTTAGTGAATTAGCTGGCAGTGACACACGTGTCACCATATTCTTCATCAATGCTGTATTTGTCTCTTCGCTATGGCTATTAATTGACCAAGACCAATGAACTGGAGCCAGAATATCTGTAGCGTAATCAGCTAAGACAAACGTTGCATATACTTTCATTTTTCCTTGCGGTACGGTGGGCAAATCAATTTTACCTGGTTGAATATTATTTAAAACAACGCCATTTGGCAGCATTAATACAATATTCTTTGTTACAAATCCATTTGGAGCACTAATAGCGAATGTTCGGCTGCCAGCTTCTTGCGCAGGAATATTTACTTCATCAGCGATTACTGCCCCTTCGGTCGCAAGCTTTTGTTTCATTTGTTGCATATAATCATTAATAGATAACTGGCCATTTGAAATAATAGGATGCTTGTTTTCAACAGCATATTGTTTAGCTGCAGCCATAATCTTACGTAATTGATCTTTCGTTGTATCAGATACATCTAAATCTTTTAATTGCTCTTCGTCTAGGGAAGGTAGTTGATCAATGCTGTTTAAAATATTTTTTTCGATCGTGCCCTTAGGAACAGAGAAAAGAGCATTCAATTTTGCTTCATTTTTAGGATCTGATAAAGAATCGTTTAATGATTCATTAATTAAATCTGAAGCTTCTTTCGATAAATCATTATAAATTCGTTCCTTTAAAGTTACGGTAGAGCGAGATATTTCATCTCTTGTAGAATTTAAAGATGTTTGAATCTCTGTTAGTAAACCTGTATCTGCTTCAAATGATTCGTTTAATTGTTTTTGTTGGTCTTTGATATATTCTAATGATTCCTCAGTATTGCCGGCCATTAAAGAATCATTGTTTTCGGTAATTTTGCTTATAAGCGAATTAAGTCCATCATTTCCATCCGTTATATACTGTTGCATCATTGTCATCGTATTCGATAATCCTGAAGTACCATTGACACTTTTTTGAGCTTCTTGTGCAAAGTTGTTTAACCCTTTGTTCAGTTTTACAAATGAGTTTCTTGTTCCATTCGTGCTGTCTTCAATTTGCGTTAAGGTAGAAGAATAGTCTCTTAATGGATCATGGATATCTGAGGTGTAAGTTGCTGCTAGTTGGTCTTGCTTTTTCACAATGCCTTTTACATTATTTTGAGCAGATTGCAGGTTCCCTATCACGCTTGCAAAAAAGACATCAATTACTTTTTGATTAAATGAGTTTAATAAGTCACCTGATATTTTTTGAGCCTGTGCTTTTGTAATTTCATTATCTGATTCGTTTAATTTGTAGGAAAGCTCTATTGGCTCAGGGCTTACCTTATCGATTGAAAGTGCTCTTTTTGTAAAATCATTTGGAATGGTAATTGCCATATTATAACGTTTATCTGCAATGCCATCCTCTGCTTCTGCTGTATCTACTAAATGGAAACGATGTGAATCGTCATTTTCCAAACTCTTTTTAAATTCTTCTCCAAAGTTATATTTCTTCCCATTATAGTCTACAGGTTCATCCAGATTAACAATTGCGACATCCATTTTAAAATCTGCTTTTTCTGTTCTTTCTTTTGTTGCCGATTGAAATGGTATGTATGCAATGATTGCCGCTAAAAGGAGAGCTAAAACAATAAAAAATGGCAACCGATATTTCTTCATTTCTACACCTCATTATTTTTCATCTAAAGAGCAATAGGACCGTCGAAAGTTTTCAACGGTCCTCAAGCTAGTAGGTTTACTACTAATTTATTTCGTTTACACCAGTGAACCATCGTTGAATAAAATGACACCTCACTCAGCAGTCGTTTCTACACAGCTGAGCATTATTCCGTTCGCAAACATTCCGATCTTGCTAAATATTTGTTCTCCGGGCAGTTAACCCTCACTTTTGTTGTTTCGTTAGAGGTGAAGGTAAGACTGCAAAATGCTGGATAACGAATTTTTATTGTAATCCGAAGTTTTTAGAAAGTTGTACATCATGTTGTTCTACAGCATCTGCTGTTTGGTCAAGTTGATCTTTGATTTGATTAAGTAGTTGTGCAAAGTTCTTAACCTTTGGTTTCAGTTGTTCGAATTGGTCGTCAAATCGTTCAAATGCTTTACCTTCCCATTCAGAACGTAATTGTTCTTGAAGGTTTGATAACTCATCTAATATTGTTCTAATTTGATCACTGCTTGACCCATATTTTGTAGCTTTACTTTTTAATTCTTGGGGGGTCATACGAATTTGTCCTGACATTCTCAACAGCTCCTTATTTCTTAAAATTTCCTCCATACTTAGCAAATGGAAAATTGATTACTATAAAAATTTTATTTGACAAGGTCACTATGGTCAACATAAATTATATTAATATACTTATAATCTCGAATATGAGATAACATATTCCTTATGTATGAAACCAGCTATATCAAGAGTTTTTTTCCATAATGGTAAATGATAATCACATTAATCCAAAAGTACCTTTTTTTCTCAACTCCCTCTTTAGAGGGCTAACTATCGGACAATTTTTTAAAATTAAATAGGCAAAAATACTTAAAACTATCTTAAATAATAGAAAATACCTTTCCAAGCTATATAATACTCCAAGTACATTTGCTCCATAAACTAACTGAGCTTCTCTTTCTTTTCTCTTATTTATCCAATTACATATAAATACAGCATAATAATGGATATAAAATTATATTAAAATAATTAAATAGGTTGTATTATTTTACAAAAAAACCTCCAAGCAAGTATACTGACGTTTTTGCTTTGAAGGATATAATCTATATTAGAAATCCTTGAGGAGTTTTCTTTTTCAACTCACATTTTTCTTTTGACAGACTATTGGAAACATAGCGAGAACATTCTCAATGATAAACGTGCGAATACTACCCTTACTGAAACAATACACTTGAAACTTGTTGCCTACAATCTTAATTACTCGAACTCGCCTCTTAGTCATTTTACCACCCTTAGCCATATATACCACCTCGATCAATTGGTTATACTGCATGGCTTTTATCAGCTGCTCTTTCATTTCATTGCCTCCAAAAATAAGAATATATGTTCTTATTAATTATACCGAACAAACGTACTTACTTCAATTAGTAATGTTTGGTATGACTTTAAAAAAGACGTTCTCTTTACTCCCCTTTTAATTCTCTCAAAAATCGCGTTAGCGCTTCCTCGTTGTTGTTCACATTCTTCCGAAAATGACGGAATAAATCTCCCTTAGCGCGTACCCTTTCGATCATGACTGGTATTGTAAATTGGTCCGGTGTTAAGCCTGGTTTCACTTCTTCCCATTCAAGAGGGGTTGCAATAAACCCGCTTTCGTTCCCCCTTGGTGAATAAGGAGCGATAATGGTTTTTCCTTCACGGTGTTGGACATAATCCAAGTAGAGTTTTTTCCTCCTATTTTTTTTGAGCCGCTCAATTGTATAAAGTGATGGAGCTTGTTCGATTAAAAAGTCGCAGATAAACTTTGTAAACAATCCTGTGTCTTCATAGGTAAAAGAATTTGCAGGTAATGGGATATAGATCTGCATTCCTTTACCTCCCGATGTTTTTATAAAAGATAAGAAACCTAGCCCATCAAAAATTACTTTCATTTGTTTTGCAGCCTCAAGGGTTAAATGAAATGCTTCAACAGAGGGAGGATCGAGATCAAAGACAATTTCCGTGGGACCACTTGAATTCACTGCCTGAAAAGGAATATGATATTCAATTGCTAGTTGATTTCCAAGCCAAAGAAGCGTTTCAACATTATTGCAATATAGCTGATCATCTTTTACTGTCACAAATGAAGGTACATGGACTGGGGCACTTTTTTGGTAAAAGCTTTCTCCCGGCACACCATGTGGGTAACGAATTAATGTGAGTGGACGATTGAATAAAAATGCCAATAGATAGGGGGAAATAACTTGCAAGTAGTACAAATAATCATCCTTTTTAATCCTTACCAATGGGAAAATTGGTTTGTCGGGATGAGTTATTTCAACAGAGGAAGGTAAGGGGTATAGATCTTTTTCTAGTTTATGCCATGTACAATCTTCTGGCTCTATATTGAACTGAAATGCTTCAAATCTAGGCTCTCTCAATTTCCCTCCAACAAAATCGATACAGGCAATTTTAACACCAATCGATGGAGATAGCTCCCACCGGTTTTGGTTTATTTTGACTCCATTTTGTTTGAATAACTGGGAAAGAATTTTTATCTCCTCTTCTTTCATGCCATGTTTAAATGTTACAACTTCTACAAATTCTTTTTCACTAAGAACACTTCCTATAAAAAAGTTATTTTCCTGTTCATATGCGGTAACCATAACATTTACATATCGCCAGTTTTTTATTTTTAGCCAGCTATTGGTACGAGTATTTTCTATCCACTGGCTTGATATTTCTTTCGCAACCAATCCTTCCCCATTATATATAACTAGTTGTTTCCACAATTGATTGGGATCGTCAAAAGGTTCTACCATTTGCACTGATGCTAAATTATTCTGCATCACCGTAACTGGTAATGATACTTTTTCAAATAGTTCCTTTAGCTTTTCTTTTCGCTTTAAGAAAGAAAGATTCGTGATATCTTTCCCCTTTATTTGTAATATATCGAAAACAACAAATTGACATGGAAAATGATTGCGTTGATCATTAATTTTTTCCTTGCTACGAAGACGCGCTCTGCTTTGTACGATGGAAAATTCACTTTTGTAATCATTGGCTAAATAAACTAGCTCGCCATCCAGAGCTAATGGTAAATAACTTTTCATTTTCTCTTTAATAGATGCTAAAAAATCTAAAATCTCAGGAAATTGCTTACTTAGATTCCCTTCATTCCTGCTATATAGCTCTATATCCTTATTCCATTCAAGAATGCAGCGAAACCCATCATATTTTGTTTCAAATAGCCAGTCAGCACCAGAAGGAATAGTCTCTGTAGCTGTTAAAAGCATTGGTTTCAAAAAAGTGCACCTTCTTTCTTTTTCCATTTATCCTGAATCAACTAGCATTAATTACTTCCCCATTTTGTTAGATATGAAAAACTTATACGCTCAGTAGTTTTCACTTAATTTAATTTGGCATACATAAAACCTAACATCCATTCAATACTAAAGGAAAAGAGGGTGATGATTATGCATACCGTTTGGAAAGGAAGTATCAGCTTTGGATTGGTAAATATTCCAATCAAATTGCATGCTGCAACAGAAAACAAAGATGTGAAGCTACGCCAGCTTCATAAAAAATGCAATACTCCAATCAGCTATAAAAAGGTGTGTGAGGGGTGTGATCAAGAGGTCACAGAGGATGAAATTGTTAAAGCTTATGAGTATGCAAAAAATAAGTTTGTGGTATTAGATCAAGAAGACCTTGAGAATTTACGAAAAGAAAATGAAGACAAGGCAGTCGAAATAATCGATTTTGTAAAACTTCAAGAAATTGATCCAATCTATTTTGAAAGAAGTTACTATATGTCACCAGATGCTAATGGCAGTAAAGCATACACTTTATTAAGAAAAACGCTAGAAGAATCAGGTAAAATCGGAGTGGCCAAGATAATTATTCGTTCAAAAGAACAATTAGCCATCGTAAGAGTGTTTAAAGATGCACTTGTAATGGAAACCATTCACTTTCCAGACGAAGTAAGAAGCATCGGTGAAGTACCAAACATTCCAAGTGAACAAGCTGTTGTTCAAAAAGAATTGGACACTGCTTTGCTATTAGTGGATCAACTCACAACAGCATTTGACCCTAATAAATATCAGGATGAATATCGTCTACGTTTGATGGATTTAATTGAAGAAAAAAAAGCAGACAGTACGGTTACTGCATCTGAAGCTAAGCGGCCTTTGCCTGATAATGTCACGGATTTAATGTCAGCATTACAAGCATCCCTTGATAAAACAAAGCCGAAGAAAACAACACGTAAACGCAAAACTTTGAAAGAAAAAACTTCTTAAGTTAACGGCCTTCAGAGATAATTCTGAAGGTCTTTTAGCATTTCCTTATTAAGTCGATTTCAAGATGCCTTAAAAGGTTTAATTCTAAAGACATACTTAGAGTACTTTCATTATATATTAAAGAAATCTGTTCTAAGAAAGTGAGGTTTAAAGTGGAAAGGCCAGCGGGAGTTACTTATATTAGCTTTTTATTCATCTTAGGAAGCACTTTCTTAATATTCATTACTTTTTTTACCCAGCAGTTGCCTCTTTCAATTGAACACGCACCTATTCTCGGCATTTCTGACTTTCCAGAGGATTTGCTTCGTATATTGCTAGCCAGCATTGTATTGGGTATAGCATACGGCTATATGCAATTAAAGAAGTGGGCATATATTGGAATGATTGTTTTTTGTCTATTGAGTTGGTATACATTTTTTCTCGCTTCTCATTCCTTCTTTAATCTTTTCGGCACTCTTTTTGTTGTTTGGACTGTAATAGTGATGATGTATACATTGCTTCAGTATAAATCTTTCTTTAAGCCTGTTAGAAAAGTCGCTCAACAAAAGAAATTTTTATAGTTCGACAGAAAACCTTTTTACTTGCCCTTTTATCTCATTCTGGTGAATCATGTCGAATGAAGTACAGGAATTGTTTACTTTTTAATTAAGTATCACTTTAACTACCAACCAAATTTCGACAACGGTTATTCGACATTGAGTTTCATTCATAATAATTATGTAAACTATTAAATTTCAGCTTGTGAACCACCATTTGTTATCAAAAATAAAAGCTCCAACTTAATGCTTAAAGCATCAAATTGGAGCTTAATAAAGATAACCCAACTAATCGTTATTTAAGCTTCTCAGTAATAAGTTGAATAACCTTTTCCTGTGTTTCTTTAATAGAAAGCATTTTATTTTCTAATTTTCTAACTGTAATGTCAGCAGTTGTAAAGTCTCATCGAGTTGGTGTTGCAAACGCAATTGCTTTTTCCTCTTTTTATAATATTTCTTATCCTAATTTTGTTATTAAGGGCTGAGGATTCCTTACAATCTATTGAACACTTCAGCTTTATTTTGAATAGCTTCCTCTAATTGAGTTGTAATTTGATCGACAATCTTAAAATCAGTAGCATTTACATAAATGTTTTCTAGTTTTTCATGTGCAGCTTTTGCTTTTGCCAAGTAGACTGTCGCTTCATCCATTGAACTTTTATAGGCCTCTTGAATCTCTTGAAGTTCGCTTTCATATTTTTCATCCGTACCCGAAGTGATGGCTAGGTTATATAGATCAATGATTTCATCACCTTCCCGGGTAGGAAAATATTCATGAGGCGCTGTGCTATCAAAGATTGCTATACCTAATTCTCTAAAAATCAACATATCTAGACTGTTTGGATCAAAACCACAATGGTATATTTCTACGTCAAAGCCCTTTGCTTTCGCCGTTTTAGCTAATCTTTTGAGTAGTGTAGATTTACCAGTACCTGGTCTTCCTTTTAAGAAATAGCGCTTGCGCACACCTTCTGTAAGGTTTGGTACAAAATCAACTGCTCCGATAGGTGTGGCAGCACCTAAGAATCTATGAAAGATTGCTGAATCTTTATTTAAAGTTAGATCGCCAAAAAATTGTTTTTGAAGATCTTCTGCTAATTCATCTAACTGATCGTAGTCTGTATTGCTGATAAATATAGCTTCCCATTCATCATGGATTGCAAGCGCCTTGTTATAGTTTTCATACGCAGTAGTATAAGCTTTTTGTTTTTCAGCAGATAATTGTTGAATGACATCCTTATTTTCTGCAAGCTGTTTGGTATCCCATGCTTCACTTAGATTAACGTATTCCTCAACAGCACCTGGAATCTTTGGCTCAATTACATGGGGAGCTGTTCCATCAACTATTCCAATTTTTAAAGAAGGGATGACTATACCATCCAATGAATCAGCATCTGATGAACAGTGAAGATATTCTGTATCAAAGCCTGCTGCCACCATTGACCCAGCAATCTTCTTCATTAAAGTCGACTTGCCGTTTCCTGGTCCTCCCTTTAAGATATATAACTTATCTAACTTGTTAAGTGCAGATTCAAATAAACTATAAAAACCCTTTGAGGTATTGCCCCCTGCAAAATAATGAAATTCATTTCCTTTCAATGATGTATTGCCCCTCTCATAGTAGATGTATTACTTAATTAGCATATGCTAAGAAGGGCCTATAGGTGACTGCCTAACAAAACTTTTAAAGAGGGAAAACATTACTTTATCTATAAATTGCTGATTTCTTAACCTCAATAGAAATAATACTCAACTCTAAGTTTATTCTACCTATTGAATCTTCTCTAATTTTAATTCTTCTTTTTCCCTATCTTCAATAGCTTGATTTAATTCATGATGAGATGACTTCTTTCTATATAACAGACCGCCTGCTACAAATCCTAAAATAGCGGGAACCAACCAAGCAAATCCATTCTCACTGAGTGGTAAATACTTTAAGCCGTTAAATAGTAATGGCACTTTAATACCTATCCCTCCAAAGGTCTCAACAAGACTAACAATAAACGTCAAAAGTATCGCTCCTCTATAGGAACCTGAATTAGGTACAAAACGATTGAATGTACCAAGCAAGATTAATACAATGGCGACCGGATAAAGAGCTGTGAAAATCGGCATAGTATAATCAACTATTCTAGCTACACCTAACGACCCCATACAAATACCAGTAATGCAAACAATCGCAGCCCATACTTTATAGCTCAACACTTTTTTAGTTAAATCATCTAAGAATTCCGCTATTACTACAATGACACCTATAGCCGATGTCAGACATGCCAAAGCAATGGCGATCGCTAAGAGTACACCTCCAAAGTCCCCCAAGATCGCGTGAATTAGCTCCGATACAAGCGCTGTATCAGCCAAATCTTTTGGAAATATACTGCTCCCTGTTGCCCCAAGATATAACAAACCTCCATAGACAATGAATAACCCTGCCCCAGCAATTGCTACTCCTCGCCATGCTATCTTTTTCATAGAAGCACCTTTATAACCATACCCCACTATGGCAGCGATAAAGATGGGTGCACAGAAAATGCCTGTTACGACATCTCCAGTTTGGTATGCATGAATAAATGCATTTGAAAAAGCATCTTTCACTGAAGGAGGAGCCGGCATACCAATTGGACTAAACATACCTTTAAAAACGATGATGACTAAAACAACAACAAGAACAGGTGTAAGCCATTTCCCTATACGATCAATTACATTCGACCGATCCATTACGAAATAGAAGCTAACGGCAAAAAATAAAACAATCGTAAAGAAAGAAGGTATATAAGGAAAAATTTTAGATACTCCTAACTCATGCGTAGTAGCTGCCATACGTGGAATAGTAACAAACATACCGATTCCTACCATGAGCAATAAATTAAACACTTTATGAAACCATGGGCTAATAGGTTTTGTTAAGTTTTCAAATTTTCCGCCTACATTTAGGATGGCAATGACCGCCATGAGCGGTAATGCAATACCTGTTATACAAAACCCAATAAGAGCAGGTATCCAACTGGTGCCAGATACATTACCAATGGAAGGTGGAAAAATCAAATTCCCAGCACCGAAATATATCGCAAACAAAGCGAGCCCGACAATTATACTGTGTTGAAACATTTTAGACATTGAAAAACCTCCGTTTTCAAGTAAACATTTGTCCTTCCCCAAGAACATTAAGTGTCAAACTTTGTTGACTTTTTTATCTTAAATTAAATATTCAGATAAAAAAAGAAGGGAAAAATTTCCCCTCCTCCGTAAAAATTTTTTTACCTTAAATGATATTTTTGCATCTTGTACTTTAATAATTGTTTTGAAATCCCTAATTTTCTTCTATTTTTATAGAAGAATCTTCTGTATGGTTATATGCTGTTTCAATTGCATTTTTTAGTTCCCTAACATTCCCTGGCCATGGATATTGCTCAAAAAGCTCAAGCACCTTCTCATCTATATGAGTAATTTGGACATGCATATGTTGATTAAAGAAATGAATAAAATAATGTACCAATACACTAATATCTTCTTTTCTTTCTACTAAGGGAGGCATTTGAATCGACACTACACTCATACGATAGAAAAAATCTTCTCTAAGTGTTTGTTCTTTAATTAATTCTTCCCCTTTTATTGGTGTGGCAAAAACCAAACGAACACTTACTTTTGTTGGGTCATTACTATTTACATTAAAAACTTGTTCTTCAATAACTCTGTATAGTCTCACTTGTGTAGTTAATGGCAGCTTATGAGCATCATCAATATACAAAGTTCCACCCTGGGCCTCTTTAAGAATACTAGGTTTTGTATGTTCAGAATGACCAAATAAAACAGCATCAATATTCTCTTGTTCGATGGCACTACAATTAAAATATATATATGGCTTTGTAAATCGATCACTTAAATTATGTAAAGACTGAGCAATGATTTCTTTTCCCGTGCCTTGTGGACCCTCTATCCATATTGGTGAATCGGTTTTAGAAATTTTATTAATGATATCTTTAATATGTTGCATAGATGGACTGCAAGTTAATAAATCATCAATCGTGTAAATGGTATTATTTTTTCGATAAATTTTGTGAGATGAATAACTTTCAAGAGTTTGTATATTTCCATTTCCATAATAAATTTTGGAAAACTCTATTGCTCCCATTGTCTTCCCATTCACTTTAATCGGAAACGTAGAATTAAAGGAAGAATATGAAAAACCATTCTGTGCGGTTAATCGCTGGGTTACACCACACAACGGCTCCCCTGATTGAAGCACGCTTAATATGGTACTTTCTTCGTTAGGTAAATCTTTATATAGATGGGTCACTTGTTCCCCAATAAAGTTCTCAGGTTTAAATCCTAAATGTTGAAGTATAGATAGATCAGCCATATCATAAAAGATTGTTTTTCCTTCTTCATTAACGATCAAAATATTCTCATAATCATGTAGAGGCGTAATTCCTTGTAAGTGCATCACTCGCACTCCTTTTGGATATTTTTCTATAATAATATCACAATTTTCGAAACTCTAGTCGTAACCAAACTTTATAGAACTAGTAAAAAACCTTTCAAACTGTAAGCAGTTCGAAAGGTTTGAGATTGAATAAAAGTTAATCTACATATATATTAGACTTTTTAATACATTTAACCATTTTGCTATTCATTTGCTGGCTGACTCTGTATATTGGTTAATGCTAGCGAAAATCGTTCCGCTATATTTTGTTCCATCTTCTTTCACTTTGGACATATTGCCTGTGTAGTCTTTTAATAGTAACCAGTGGTCCTTTGCCTCTATGTTTTGTAGAGGCATCACGTGCTGAAGAAGAACTGATTTTTGTCTTGTAGTTGTATTCCACTTATATAGATTTGAATCATTTGGTAATGTATAAAAAACATTATTGTTGTCTACTGTAAATGCTTGAGCATTCATCAAACCTTCGTATTTTTTGCTTTTCGCTTGAAAGAGCGAGTCATAATTCCACATATGATCTTTTGCAAGTTGATTATCACTAATCAAAAAGTAGTTAAGTCTGTATCGTTCACCTCGGTCAGGCATAGGGTCATTCCAAGTGATATCAAGGTTGTACCATTTACCATCCAGCTTTACTTTATTCCAGGCATGGTTTTCACCTTTAACTTTACCTGTAATGTATTTGGTTTGCAGTCCTGATTCTCTTAAAAGCAAATCTGCAGCTAATGCGTATCCCTGGCATACTGCTTTATGGTCAAATAATGCAGCATATGCAGAATGACCACCATGAGTTGCATTTTCGCTATACTCAATATGTGAGGCCAAATAGCCATTGATGAAAAATACCTTTTCAAAATCCGTCATCTTCTGAACATGATTATTTTGAATTATTTTTTTTACTTTGTGGTGTATCTTTTTCTCTTGATCTGCAGTAGTTAAATAGAATGTTTTTATTTCGATTTTAGTAAAACCCATAGTGGAAGATATATAGTAAGAGTAACCATCTAAATTACCAAAACCATAATTGCCGACAGAGCTTATTTCTTTGAAAACGCTTTTCAGCTGTTGTTCTGCTTCTTTAGCCTTATAAATGGGGTATTTTGTTTGAATGGTGAAGTGTGGTTTTACTTCATTCAAGTTTTTTAAGATTTCGTGCTTTAATTGCTGCTGAGACTCAACTTTCGGCGTACCACCTGATGCATATACATTTAAATGGATATAATAAATGGCAGCACCTAAAAAAATGAAGATTCCAAGCAATACGGCAAGAAATTTCTTCATATGCTTTCCTTCTTTCAATATTAATAATCTATCAAAAACATATCATTTTAAGTGAATCTATATATTAACTATAATACAAAATCACTAAATTGAAAGAAGCATATTTTGCCACTCTATCCAACGTATTGTCTATGTTATGCAGTATCTTGATATTTGCCACAAGAAAAGATACTGAGACAAGAGTATTTTAGGTATTAAAAAAACCGAACTCTATGTGAAATCAATTTCACATTTGCCGGTTTTTTTTAATAATTTTTCTCTTGAATGTAGTCATAATGAAAAACTTACATAAAATTACGATCAACCGTGTTCCGTTCCATTTAAAATTATTATATAAAGTTCAATTATTCAACATTGGAAGGAGTTAATTTTTTATGTCCCAGCCTCTTGCGCTTTTGAAGTTTATAAATAATCAATAATACACCAATACATCGATGCACTACCTGCTAAGACAAATAAATGCCAAATTGCATGGTTGTAGGGAATTTTATTGTTTTGGTAAAAATAAGCACCGACTGTATAAAAAATGCCACCTGCTAGCAAAATCAAAAATCCCGTCCATGTAATATGTGCAACTAATGGGTTAATAGCAATAACTACAAGCCATCCCATACTTATATAGAATAATAAGGATAGCTTTTTGTAGCGATAGATGAAGAAGCATTTACAGACAATTCCAATACATGTCAGAATCCATTCAATTAGGCAAATGGTTATGCCTAGCTTGCCCCCAACCCCAATTAATGCGATTGGCGTATATGTACCTGCTATGAAAAGATAAATAGAAAAGTGATCTAACTTTGAAAAAATATGCTTATATTTCTTGAATCCGTGAAATAAAGTGGAAGACAGATAAAGAATCATCATTGTTAATCCAAATACTATAAAGCTTGCCATATATATTGATGATGAAACAACATTTGCTTTGTGCATTAACAAAATTAAAGCGGGAATGGAAAGCAAAAACCCTATACCATGTGTGATGACATTCCAAAACTCCTCGTTATGATTATCGTGTTCTGCCATATTTATTGATTCGCTCATAACTTTTCCCCCTTTGTTGTTGCTTGTATAATTATTATGAAAGTTCTTAGGTATATTTCCAACTGCCCAATGTCACTGATTGACTATTACAATTATCATATTGGTGGAAAAAAGAAAAGAAAACTCGCCATGACGAACATACCCAAAATAAGATATTTCAAAACATATAAAAATGAAGTGCGTCCTGCTGCTTCCATTATAATTTCCTTCCAAACTACGCTTATAATCATTCCTATAGAGAAACTAAGAAGAATAGCCCAAAAAATTGGATAGGACGCTCCAATGACACTTCCAAGAATTGCTCCAAGTCCTACTGGAAATGACACTGCTAGCAGAATGAATATGTGTCGTTTAAATGATATCTTTGCAAGTGATATAGGAATAAATATTGCCAGCCCTTCAGGAATATTATGTAAAACAATAGGAAACAGTAATGAACTACTCATTCCAGTTGTTTCGCCGAATCCTAATGACAAACCTAGAGGTAGATTGTGAATTGCTATACTTAAGGCTAAAATAGCTCCTGCCCTACCATGTTGCTCCCTTTGAAAATTCTTTGATTCCATCTCACCGTGCATGAATCCATGCAATACGCTAAACGCAAAAATACCCCAAAATACGCCTATACCAAAAATCATCGCACCACTTAGCTTTAAGCTTTCTGGAATAATTTCGATAAAAAGCAGCCCTAGGAGAATACCTGCGCAAATGCCATTAATAGCAGCCGCTTTTCGTATTGTTCCTTTAAAAATAGTTGCAAGTATACCTCCAACACCAAGACCGCTGGCAGTTGCCAAAAAGCCAATAATTCCTATCCCCATATATCCACCTCCACATTCTGTTAAATATATGGATATAAGCTTCATTTTATTCAAGTTGTTGGAAAGGGATATGTTACAATTGTAGAAAAACTTGAAGGAGATTGTAAATTGCGCGTCTTAGGAAATGTTATTGATCAAGAAACACGGTGTACTCACTATCATACAGTTCTCGATGTCATTGCTATCAAATTTGCTTGCTGCGGCGAATATTATCCTTGTTATAAATGCCATGAAGAAAATGCTGATCATCCGATCCAAAAATGGCCAAAAGAAAAATTTGATGTAGAAGCCATATTATGTGGGGTTTGTAAAACTGAACTCACCATTCATCAGTATATGAATACAAATCACTGTCCTTCTTGCAATGCAAAGTTTAATGACGGTTGTGTAAACCATTACCCAATTTATTTTAATATAGATTGAGAAGTATAGAGTTTTGACAATTTGAAGTGTTCAAACTCATCCTAATATATTTAATGATCCTCTATCCCCTAACAAAAAATGAGGCTTAGTCAAAAATATTTTAACTAATTTAAAAAACCAAACACATGTGAAATTAATTTTCACACATAGTTCGGTTTTTCTTTTTATTATTTTTTTAATTCATTCATATATAGTTTAGAAAGGATAATTTTGTTATTCCTAACTTTTTACAGCTAAAACTAACGACGTCTTGTTAGAAGCATGTCTCTATGTCATTTTATATTTTAGATTGTTTAGAATTTCATTTAATACATATGTAGTGGATGTATTTTTGCTTGTATTTAAAAGGTATTTTTCATCTAAATCTGTCTCTAAAAACTCATCTAGTAAAATTAAGCATCGTTCACCCATTCGATGTTCTGGAATTCGCATATGATCTCTGCTAACCAAAGTCTCTTTATCAGTCCATAAAACCGCATAATAAACCTCTACACTTAAACTTTTCAGGTTTTCACTAAGCCATTCTGCTTCTTGAGGAAAAGTTACATAATCGACAACTACATCATTTCCATAATTCAAAAAATTCTTTGTAAGGGCTAGAATATTGTCCCAAATTAAAGATACCTCTTCTGGACTTTCCCATGGTTTTTTTCTCCCGTTAATGTGCATATGGCTAATGTAGTCACCAGAAATATAAGCACTTTGCTTTAAGATTTTGACGAGTTCCTTAGAAGTTGTTGATTTACCCACTCCTGCTGGTCCTGATACTATAAAGACTTTATTTACTTCCATCTTATTCATTGAAAGAAACTCCTTTTTGAACACGACCTGTAATAATCCTTAATTTGGTTTTTTCTCATCAAACAGCACTAATAATGACTATTTAAAATTTACAGATAATTAATTATAGATTGGTAGGGTTTGAGTAATTCTATATGGAGCATAGCGGGATCGAACCGCTGACCTCTTGCATGCCATGCAAGCGCTCTCCCAGCTGAGCTAATGCCCCCATTTTTATAAATTTATTATAGCTTATTCTCTATGTTTCGAACAAGAGAATATTAACTTGTTATCAGTTAGTCATATTGCATCTATAGTCAAAACGCCCAATCTTATGATTGAGCGTTTTTTTGAATTCTAATTTTCTTGTGATTTCCCAAATATTCCTTTTAGGAGTGGAGGTGTAGCTAATGTTGTAATAACGACAACAATAATCATTGGCGTATAATACTCTGTTGGCAATAGTTTTGAGTCTAGTCCCATTGCTGCAATAATTAATGCTACCTCCCCACGAGATATCATACCTGCTCCTATACCCATTGATGATCGCATAGAAAAGCCTGACATTTTTGCGCCAAGACCAGACCCGATGAATTTCGAAAGAAGCGCAATCAATGAAAATACAAAGATAAGCCATATTTGATTTCCGATACCTGCAAAACTAACGGATAAGCCAATGCTTACGAAGAAAAATGGTACAAATAAGCCATTTGCAATCGGCTCAACCTTTTCCTCAATTTCCTCTTTAAATTTGGTTTGAGATATCGCAATCCCTGCGAAAAACGATCCAATAATCGCTGCAATACCTAAAGAATCTGCGAAATAGGCAAAGCCAAAGCAAATAATTAACGCTCCACTAAGCAATGGCACTGTTACTTTTAATTTTGAAAACAGTCTCAAAAACGCAGGTACAACCCAGATTGATACTAAAATAATGATAGCAAAGAAGATGACTTTTTTACCGATCAACCAAGTAATGCTAACATCAGAGTCCCCAAAGAAACTCATTGCTACTGCCAACAAGACGACGACAATAATATCATCTAAAACTGCTGCACCTAGCAAAGTAGAACCTTCTTTACTATTTAACCAACCAAGTTCTTTTAATGTTTGTACCGAAATGCTGACGGAAGTAGCGGATAAAAGCAATCCTATAAATATAGCTTGCGCTGTTGATAAGCCATAATAAATGGATCCTGCATATCCCAATAAAATAGGAACAATGATACCACCTACTGCAACTAGTAACGCAGCCTTTTTGTTTCGATTTAGATCCGATAAATTTGTTTCAAGCCCCGCCAAAAACATAAGGAGGATAACACCGATTTCACTGAACTGTTTCACAATATCCGTATCGTCAATCCATCCTAATAAAGCAGGTCCAATAACAATACCAATAATAATCTTCCCTAATACAGATGGCTGCCCTAGCCTAACACTCAAATGGCCGGCCAATTTAGTCGCTAGTAATACAAGCACAATTTGTAAAATAAACACATTTTCCCTCCTTGAAAATAAAAAAACACATGGCGGTGCCAGATTGACTGACTCCACCATGTGTTACATTTAAATATTAATTTATACACCTAGTATACTATACTCCATGCCATCTGTAAAAGAATTAGTCTTATTTTACAAGCTGTATACCTTTGATTGCACTTTCCACTTTTACAGCGTTATGCTGGACGATGAAAACCTTGCTATACTTTTCATAGTACCTGTCATCATGTGCTTTAGGTGACAAGATAATAAGCTTGCGCTCTAGTTCTCTAGCATACAATTCAAAAACCTTTTCTTTTCGGTTTTCATCTAATGCACTATCAAATTCATCTAGTATTATATAACCTGGTGTTGTATCTAAATGTTGCAATAAGGTGAGTGCAAATAGGAGTGAGCTTAATGATTCTTCCCCGCCCGATACACCCTTTCCATATTTTCCATTTCTCGCTTTTACACTCACATCTTGTAGCCTTCTGCCATGACCCGCTTTATGCGCCTTTACATATAATTTAAAAATAGCTCGTCCTCGTTTGTCTTCATATCGTTCCCAAATGATTTCGCTTTCAAAGTTAAATAGGCTCATATAGGTTTGGAATTTCTTGTTCAAAGCTTCAACAAGTCCATGGACCGTTGTATCCAACTTATCTTCTTTATCTACTAACAATAGCCTTTTTTCTTCTACTAATTCTTCCATCAAAGCGGCATCAGATTGTTTTTTCTCGTACTCTTCTTTCCGTTTTTTATAGTTTTCTTCGGCTTGTGGATCAACTTCTCCCTTACGTGCATTTTCAAAGGCAACTCGCGCTTTTTCATTTTCCGAGAGCAGTATTGGCATCGACAGGCTAGTATCAATTTGCTTCTGCATTGCTATTTCGTATAAATCAGGAATGAGGTGTTTTAGCTGCTGCAGAAGAATTTCGTAGCGGGTAATTTCCGCTTGATTAGCTTCTATTTTTTCTTCTAAATGTGTTCTATCCTTCTCCACATTAGTCATTTCCCGTTTATTGTCATCTATATCAAACCCTAAATCTCTTATATTGCGGTTAAAATCTCTTGTAAAATCATGCAATGATTGCACTTTAACGTAATACTCTTCTTTACTCGCTCGAATAAGATGTAATTTGTCTAGTATATCTCTTTCTTCTTGTTCTAGGTTGGTTAATTGCTGCTGTTCTTCTTTTAATTCACCAATCCGCGAATAAATATCAAGTTGTTGCTCTAGAAATTGCATGCGATGCACTATAAATGCGAACTCTTGATGTAGATGTATTATTTTCTCTTGTACATCCTCTGATTGTTTTTGCTGTTCTTCCAGCTGCTTGTTTATTTCTGCAATAAGCTTTACTTTATCGTTTCGTTGGTCTAGCTCTAAATTGAATGCTTCTGCTTTTTTTACATCTTTTAATACACTTTGCAAGTCACCAATTTCTTTTTCATATTTGGCTAAATTGACTTTGATCTCGAATTTTTTTTGTTGATTATTTTCGAATCTTTTTTGTAATAAAATCAATCTTTCTTCTGAAGATCTCGTACTAAGAATGAATGTATTCTTTTCCTGACTCCCTCTGACGCCTCGTGCATCTTCAATACCATTCTTCTTCAAGAGAGGGGTGGTTTGTAAAAATTGATCCACCCAAAAAAGTACTTTTGATGCTAAAATCACTTCTTGCTCTTTGAGTCCCTTTTTTATTTTTAATTTTATTGTCGGCAAACTGTCTATAAACTTAGTTGGTATGATGGATGGCAAAGGCACATGGTATAAATCATTCGCGGGCTGACATGTCCTTGCCATGTAAAATATAGTGTATTTAATAGGGTCAAGTACTATTTCATCTTTCAAAGTTGCACGTTCATCCAACTCAACTAAATCTCTCAATGTATAGGCAGTGATTCCTTGCTTCCTAAGGGTTGATATTGCATCTAATTGGCGACGGGATAGCATTTTATCTTGTTTTAGCAATTTAATTTCTTCAGTCAACATTGTTTCTGCTTCTTCAATTCTTGGCAATTCTTTTGCTAAGTCATTATATTCCTTTTTATTCTCCAACAGCTTTACTTCTACTTGATGGCTGCTTATGTAAAGAGATAATATATTTTGATAGTCGTCTTCTCGCTCATCAAGAGACTGTATCGATAATTCTTCTTGTACTTTTCTATACTGTAAGTCGTTGATTATCCTGGAATGAAGCCTTTTTTCATGTACGAATGAATCGATATCTTTAGTCAGCTGTTTCTCTCGTATTTTACACTTGTCCATTTCTACGACTATTTCTTCTTCGGTATACATCATTTTTTTTCGGAGTTGTTCTGTGTCTTTCAATTTTTCTTGCAATCGTTGAATTTGTTTTTTTATAACTTCATTTTTTTGATTTAGCTTTTTTTCACTGTTCTTCAATTGTTGAATGTATTGCTCCGCTTCGTTCAGTTGCTGTTGTTTTAGTGTCTTTCTATCCTTTAATTCTGCCAACTGCTGTTGCATGATCTCTCGTTTTTCTACTAGCCCATTTATATATCTTTCCTTTATGGCTATATCTTCTTCATGTCTATTTTTTTCAACTCGTAATTTTTCTCGAATACAGTGCATTAACCATACATTTTTCTCACCATTTTTTTTTAGCGTTTTTTTATTATTACTAAAGTGTTTATAGGCATCCTCTGCCATTTTTAATTGGCTTTCGATTAACTTCAGATTGCCAATTGTTAACTTGAAATCTGCTTCGATCTGCTTAAAGCTTTCAACGCTTGCTTCCCATTCCCTTTGCATTTCTTCTAAATGGTACATTTCGCTGAACCGCCGAAAACGCTCTTCAGGTGACATAGCCGCAAATTGATTGACTTCGTTTTGATACCATATAAGATAAAATACATCTGGATGTATTTGGTACTTATATTGCAAATCTTCCCTATACTTGGATAGATTACTTTTTTGGATATCGCCTGATCGATATGTCGTTGTCAACTCCATCTCTTCAGGAAATTCCCCTGTATACACAGCGTATTGCCGTTGGATCACATTTCCTGGTTTTTGTTGTATCAAAAGCTGAAAACCCACATATGACGGAGCGTCAATCTGTGAAAGCCCTGTATTATGGAATGTTAGAAATACCTCTGCATGCCATGGTTGATCAGGAGGCAAGTTGGCAGAACGGAGACCTTCAATGTCAACTTGAGAAGAGTACAAAGCAGCTCCTATTGCGAATGTAATAGTTGATTTCCCTGCACCATTTGGACCAGCAATCAATACATGTTCACTTTCACTTCCAAAAGAGATTTTCGTTGGTCTATAATCTCGGATGCCACTAAATTGCAAACTGTATGGAATCATTGGTTCTCCTCCTGCTCATATAAATTATAGCGTCTAAAGAATTTAACCACTTCTTCCTTGCTTAACTGTGATGATTGAGCAAACTCTGTCGCTCTTCTTAAGAAAGAGTTGGAAAACATATGTACACCGATCGCCGTTACCTTATATGCCTGTTCCTGTTGTGCTCGATGTACTTCTTCTACAGCACCAATCTTTTTTAAAATATCTATATTATTCTGTAGTTTACGGCTTGCATGCTGCATTTCGTGACCAAAATCTGTCAGTAATTGCTGGAGTAGGGTAAATTCATGGCTTAAGACCTCTTGTTGATAAAACATATAAAGTAATATGGCAAGCGCCTCTTTATTTAAAGTAGTTTTTGCTTGTTTAGCTGGTACTCGCATCATGATAATCAGCTGGTCTCTTTTTTCATCATAAATCACTTTAAAATATCTAGCGATTGCTTGATTCAAGCGATTGATAAATGAGTAAAATGCATGATCATCATTCTTAATACCTAGCATTTTTTCAGCTTCTTTTTTCTTCAAACCATAATTTTGACCTCGAATGGCAGAGGAAGAAGAGAACAATAGCTGCATAAACACAAGCTCCTCTTCCGTTGTTAAAAACGCTCTAAGATTTTGCAACATTGATAACGGATTTAGATTCTGGGTTATATTGCTTGAGTGTATATTTTCTATCGTCATCATTAATCCACTCCCATTCCTTGTCATATGTTTGGACTGCCTTTTTTGATTCCTCTGTTATTTTGTGATTGTCTACTAATGCAGACAGCGCGAGCATTGTCCGGATGCTGTCTCCCCAACCTGGAGATGCTGATTCTATTATTAGTTGTTCTACTTCAGCTTCTTCCGTATTTTCTAAATACTGTTCTACATTATCCGTTGAAATCATGGCTTTGGTCATTTGCCATGATGCTTCTTGAAAAGCTTCATCTATTTCATCTTGATTGATTAATAACTCTTCGAATAATATTTCACTTTGCTTTATATCTTCATCTGAGATTTGAGGTTCATAGTTCTCCAAATAGTCTATACTTTCCTCAATATCTAAAGGACTGATGGGTGCTGTAAATTTTATGGGCAACCATATACCATCAATTACTTCATCTTCATAAAGCCCCTGCTCCATAAAGCTCAGAATTTCGTGAGCATTCGGAATATTAGTGTCGTTAGAAGGCTCATACATAGCAATGATAAATTGACGTACTTTCTCAAGTGAAATGTTTCCTGTCAAAGGTGTATCATTCATCAAAGTAAAACGATTATATTTATTTAACAGACCACTACTTAGGGCTGTTCCCTTTTTGAGGGAAGATTTCCCTCTGCTTATAAGTGGGCATTGATTTAATACATTTTCTTCTAATAAGCGTTCGGATAACTTTTTATCAAGTTCCACCATCAGAAAATGAATTTTTTCTAACTGAGGCAATGCGTTTTTATCTGCCAAGAACTCTAATTGCCTTGATTCGATTTGGTCTATAGCATCTTCTAAATTTTGAATCATTGAAGCTAACGTATGACCACCAGATATCCCATGAGAATCGTATGCTTCGCTAATCTCTGTATCTCGCTTAGCTTGATATAGCAAACGTGAGATATCATCTTGCATATGGTAAGCAAGTGAATCATTAGCTAGCCTGATTAATGAGTCGATCATCCTTTTGCCTCGGTCAAGTAATTTTAGCTGAGTTGACTCCTTAGAAATCCAGCTGTGCTTTGAAAGCGTATTGATAATCTGTTTAACTCGCTCATTTGATGGCACTACCCCCTCCTGATAATACTCGCAGTAGCGAGAGAGTAACATATCTTCATCATCCATAGCTTCCGCTAAACCAACTGCTTGTAGTTTTAGCAATTCGAGCATACGTAAAAACTGAATAATTTCCAAAGGTGATTGATACATTTGTTTGGCAGATAGTTCATTTAATACACCGGAAAGTGAAGCAATATCCCGCATAGTTTTATGAAATTCCCCACGTTCAATGTTCTCGTTAAAAATTGAAATTGACTTCATATTTTTTAAAGATTCCAACATTTCCATCCACTACACCCCCAGTTATTTTTTATTTTATGAAAATGTCATTAATTAGAGCATACTTCAAGCACTGTAGGTGAAAAGTAGCTATATTAGTGCATCTATGTTGTTCAACTCTATACATGCACTTTTTAACAACCTGTTAGCTGTATCTTATTCTATATATAACTATATCATAGCACGTTAGACTTTAAGCAAAAGAGGGTAAAAACTCCTATAGAAAGTGAGTGAATAAAATGGAAATACATGACGGAAAACTTTATTGGCCAAATACAGTCCCTTCTTTTGAACCGAAAGAAGTAACACCATCTGAAATTTATGATGCTATCATAGTAGGCGGGGGCATGTCTGGCTGCTTAACTGCTTATGCGCTTGCAAAAGAAGGTTTACAGGTTGCTATATTAGAGAAAAGAGCCTTCGGAGAAGGTAGTACGAGCGCCAATACAGGATTGCTTCAATATGAAAATGACATTATGCTCTGTGAATTAATTGATAAAGTCGGTGAAAAGGCAGCTATATCTTTTTATAAATCTTGTGATATGGCCATGTCGGATCT
The DNA here is from genome assembly GCF_059759115.1 of Rummeliibacillus sp. GQ308. Taxonomy (NCBI): domain Bacteria; kingdom Bacillati; phylum Bacillota; class Bacilli; order Caryophanales; family Caryophanaceae; genus Rummeliibacillus; species Rummeliibacillus sp. GQ308. The sequence goes on from NZ_JCAXDQ010000001.1 coordinate 1,832,143, forward strand.
AGAGTCTTTGACTGCCCAATTGCCTGATGGAGCAGATTTTATACGCAGACCTAGTATCTGCTATGCAAGTACAGAAGAGGATATTGCTAAAATACAGCGCGAATATAAAACATTACAAAAGAATGGATTTGATTGTGACTATTGGAATGAGGATGAAATAGGCAGTAAGATGCCATTTAAAAAATCTGCCGCCCTTTTAACATATCATGATGCAGAAGTGAATCCTTTAAAACTAGTATTTGGTGTATTACGAAAATTTGAAGATCTTGGTGGTCACCTATTACCGTTTACTTCTGTATTAAATGTCGAAGAAAACGGCGAACTTCTATCCGTTAAAACATCAGATGGTGTTTTCAGTACAAAGCATATTGTCTATACAACCGGCTATGAGCCAACACCAGTAGGTAAGAGAAAAGGAGCTATCCTCAACCGTTCGTACGTCATTGTAACAAAACCAATCAAGGACTTAACAAGTTGGTATAAAAAAGCCCTCATATGGGAAACAAAACGACCTTATCTCTATTTGAGAACTACAATTGATGGTTCAATTATTGTCGGCGGTTTAGATGAAGAGAATCCTAATAGTGATATAAGCGATGAATTACTAAAAAAGCAATCTCAAAAACTGCTTGAGGAAGCACAGAAGTTATTTCCAACGCTGCCTTTAGAGATTGAATATTCCTATGTTGCGACATTTGGAGAATCGAAAGATGATTTACCTTTTGTTGGAGAACACCCTACGAATAAGCATCAATATTACCTATTAGGATATGGAGGCAATGGAACAGTGTATAGCATGATGGGCTCTAAAGTCATTCGTGATTTGATTCTTCATAAGTCCTCTTCGAAGACGAAGACCATTCAAGTGAACCGCAAATACGGCATATCTTAATTTCTTCATAAAAAAACGATTCTCCTTAGAGAATCGTTTTCTAGTTTAATATTTCAATACTAGTTAAAAAGTAATCTTTATCATTTTGAGGGATTAAACCATTCATTTTGATTTTTTGAAGTTTTTCTCTTTTTTTCGAAGACAAATTATATGTTTCTATAAAAAAGTTCCCTTCCTCATCTGAATAAAGATGGTGGATTCGGCCATTTTGGAATCTAACTTGCTCAAGCCTGTGATTCGCCGTTGACTCAAATTCTAAGTTCAAATATTTCTGTATTTTCCCATCCCTACAATTATACCGATACACTTCTCCTAAACCGTTTACATAATAAAAATGATTTTTGTATAGATAAGAAGAATGGTTAAAGTTATTAGGCAATCCATTATCTACTTGTTCTTCTGAACGATAGCTGATAAATGGTTTAATTTCAGTTTCTTTTGTTTGTCTATTATAAATAATTAACGATAGGTCTTCTCGTTTTTCTGATTGATAATCCGTCATTACAAAATAGTAGCTGTTTTTATCTGCCATAATCGGACTTATTATATCTAGATTAGATGGATGTTTTAATGGAAGTTCTGTTAGTTTTATAACTTTGGCCTCTTTTTCTCGAAGAAATACTTCTTGCAATGAAAAATGATCATTAATTAAATTTTGGGTGAGTACAACTAAACGGTCTGATAATTCCCCTACACCAGAGATAAAGCTAGGGACTTGTGATACGTGGAATCGTTTCTCTTTACTATTGCCGAAACGAATAGATGTTTTGTAATCATATTTCGTGCTGAAACCTGTATTATACAAGCTATAAAACTGATCCGTTGCTGGCAGATAACCCGATTTTATACCTCTCAATTCGCTAGGCATCTTTTGCTTTTTTGTATTCTTTCCGATTAAAAAAATTTGATTAGCGTCTTCTATATAAAGCTTCTTTTTATGATAGTATGTACTTCCGCTTTCCAGTCCATCTAACCGTAAGCGTTGTGCATTGCCATCCTCATCTATAAAAATAGCTTGGCCGCTCCCTTTTCCCTCTTGGAGTAGTTCTGTTGTGTGAGAAGCATATAAAACAGCCTGCTGTTTATGTAAAAAATCTTTTTTCTTTATATCCTGAAATGTGAGGTTCGTTTTAGCACTTGTTTTAGTTGTTTTGAAATGACGAAAACCAAATATTCCTCCTAAAAGGACTAACACTATGCCGATAAACACGGTGATTTTCTTGAAGCTCATATATGCCTCCTGATTCATTTTCATTCTCTCTATTAATTTACCATAGATAGCAGGAGAAAAAAGCATACAATGGAAAAAAGTTATCTAATACCAAAAAAGGTGAATTAGATAACTTTTATATTCTCAGCAAGATTTTAGCTGACAGCCTTATATTGCTCATACCAGTTTAAGAAATCCTCTCTTCGAATCATATTTAAGATACATGGGGTTCGTTCCTGCTGTTCAAGTTTCTTCCATTCATGTTCAAATTGGCGTTCAACATGCAATGTTATATAAGGTAGTTTGGCTTGTGCTTTTTGAGAACGTATATTTTCTAAACGCGCTCCCGCAAATACATATTCCAAATCTAATTGCAAAAAGGCAATTTTTAATATCTCTGCCTTAGCCAATTCATTATATCCTTTTCCCCAGTGAGCTTTGCCTATCCACGTACCAATATGGCAGGTTTTTTGTAATTCATCAATCAACTTTAATGAAATAACACCTATTAATTGATTTCTTTCATTAAAAATCATACGTGAAACTTGTTGGCCCATTCTTTCTTCTAGCTGAACAAGGCGTATAAAATCACGTGTCCCTTCCAATGAGCATTGGGCATCTGTCATACCAAGAGCTTGCCGAATTGCTGGATCGCTTGTCATATTAGACATCTCTTCAGCAAAGCTTATATCATGCGGAACTAATGTAATAGATACCACTTGAATAACCTCCCTGAATTTATTTTACAATAGAATATATACATTATAGACACAAGTTAGACACAATTCAAATAATAATATTCCCCTCTCTTCTATTGCCTAAATTGCTAAACGTAAACGATACCTCCTCTTTTTAATGAAAATATTAATTTTCACCTATATTAACTACTTAAATAACCTCAATTTTGAAAAATTAATTAATATTAAAATGATAAATTTGGTTTTAGAATTTTTTACATATATACCTATTACTTTTTTAGAATAATATTATTGAGTACTTGCAATTTTATTATAACCCCAAATTTCTATCTATATGAGTGATTCCCAGTATTATAAGAAAAAGAGTGTAAACCGGATTGATTTACACTCTTTTTTAAATTATTTATTAGTTATTTAATTCCTCAAAAAATTTAATATTAGAATCGAATATCGGCAATTCTTTGGTTTCTTCAGCTTGTTTCACCAAACTGACAACCAAATCATTATATGGAGTCGGTATTCCCTTTTCTAGTGCTAAACGAGGAATAACCCCATTTATATAATCAATTTCAGTTTTTCTGTTCTTTTCCAAATCTTGCAGCATACTTGCCTTTAACAGTCGTGACGATCTCATAATATCACGCAGTGTTTGAATACGTTCAGGAATATCTTTTCCACTTTTCACTTCTAATGAAGCTATATCAAAACCACCCATATCAGCAAATTCCACACCATTTGCATGTGCCACTTTAATTGTTTCATCTGCAATATGCACTGCACTTTCTACACTAATTTCATGATCAAGTACTCCACCAAACTCTGTATTAAGAGCTGCAGATAAGCCGCTAAATGCATTGTTAATTAACAGTTTGGACCATTTTGTTCCAACTAGGTTAGTAGAAATATGAGTACCACCTACAAGATCTAAGATTTTTTTGATTTGCTCTATTCTTTCTGTTACTTCGCCAGTTAATTCACCAATCTGAAAGGCATATTCTTTAAAGCGATTAAACTCCGTTGTTAGCTCTGATACACCTGGTTTAATAAAAGTCGCACCAAATTCTACAGAACCTGCAACTACTCGTTCTCTCCCAACAATAGATGCTACCTGTTCTTCAGGTATACCATTTTGCAATGAAAGTACTGTGCTTTGGTCATTCAAAAATGGCAACAAGTCTTGTAAGATTGAATGGTTATAAAGCTGCTTTGTTAAAAGTAGCACTAAATCATATACCCCTGACATATTCTCTGGTGTAATCGCTTTTACCTCTGCATGAAAATCTGTAGTACCAGTTATTTTTGCTCCAGTCTCGTTTAAGGCCTCTACATGTGCTTGATAAACATCAATCAATTCTATATCTTGTCCGCCGGCAGCAATATAAGCACCGGCAATAGTTCCTAAAGAACCTGCTCCTAACACTGCAATTCGCATTTTAAATTCCCCTTATCTTTTTCATTTTAGAACACCTATTTTTTTCTGACCAATTATTAATGCCTGCCTATTTATCCGCTAGATAATCGAAAATAACAGTTGGCGACGCTAATGAAAGCTCGGTCAGGATGTGTGAAGCTGACACTACCTCAAGTACAGGCAAATCCGCCATTGGAGCCAATGCATGGGCAAACAGCTCCAACCTCGCAGGTCCTGACCAGGCTCCAAGAATTTTCACATCTGTAATTTGGCTTCGGACCAATTCACAAATTCTTGGATACCCATCATATCCAGGCATCTTTTTAAGCATATAGTTTGGTTTAACAATTTCTTTTAGTGCCTCTGAATGGTCGAGAGGATAATGTTTGTAACCCATAGTAGCTGTTGCTACTCTCAAAGAACCATAATCTAATGTTCCAACCAAGGCGTCTGAATCTATATATAGATTAGGCTTGCCTAGTTTTTTTGGGTATGCCGCTATCTCCCTACCGGATGCAATTGCCGGAAAGCTGTCTACATACATGGCATGTAGATAATCACCCTCTTCTCCTTCAAAGCTTACAGGTATGACCTGCCCGCATTCCGTGTAGGATCCAAGACCAGTTACATCTGGCATTTTCATTATTTCAAATCTCACGAGTGGGTCTTTAATCTCTAAAGGTTCGGGTACGATTTTCTTTAAACTTTCAAGGTCAGTTCTATATAAAATATTTAAATATTCTCGGTTATAAAAATGATATGGTCCAACCGGGAACGCCCCTGCATCTAACGGAGTAGTAAACTGTCTAACTACTTCTTCCTTCCTCATCTAATAAACACTCCCTTTGAAATTAGATACTTTATATTTTCTTCTTTTTGTTCCTAACACTCATCATTTTAAAACGTATTTTACATTTAATCTAATACATAATAATATATAAATGTATTTATTATAATAAATAGGTGGTATTCAAAACATGGAGTTGCTTCAGTTACACTATTTTCAGACAGTCGCCTACACTGAGCATATTTCTAAGGCTGCCAAACAATTAAATATTGCTCAGCCTTCGTTAAGCCTTACTATTAAGAGACTCGAGGATGAATTAGGGACAAAGTTATTTGACCGGAAAGGAAGAAATATTCATTTAAGTTCGTCAGGAAAAATTCTTTTGAAACATGTGAATAAAATTTTTACAGAAATTGAAAATGCAAAAATGGAGATTCAGTCAAAGGATCAAGAAAATACAAGCACAATTAAAATATCTATTTCCAATCCTCGTTTTCTCACAGGACTAATTAGTGAATATATCGCACTCAATCCTGATACAAAAATTCAACAGGGTATTGGAGTTAAACGTGGCATTATAACAAGCTTGAAAAAGGGGGATATAGATTTAGGTATTGCAGGTCCGCCTATAGTGGATGAAGAAATAACAAGTTGCGTTTTGGTAGATGAGGATATTGTCCTTGTATTACCTATTAGTCACAAGTTGGCAGATCATTCGGAGATTTCTTTAAGAGATATTGCAAATGAACCTTTTATATCTCTAGCCGGTAATGAAGAATACAGTAGATTTACAAACGAGCTGTGCGAAAAAGAAGGTTTTACACCAATAAATAATTTTGAAGTAGATTCTAGCCTATTGGCAGAAATCATTAAACTTGGACAAGGTGTGGCGTTACTTCCCATTTCGGTATGCAGAAAATACCATTTACATTACGTAAAGATAGCTGATATCCGCCCTACCTACACTGTCGGCCTGTCATGGGTAAAAGATGGTTTATTATCCCCATCAGCAAAAGAATTTAGAGACTTTATTATTACTTATTTTAAAGAGAACTCTAAAATGTTCAAAATTACTTGAAAATAGATTAAAAGTGTTAACGATGGATATTTAAGCAATTTTTATAAACACACAATTAATATGAAAATTTTCAAAAAAAAGAGGTTAATCCATCCTTCATAGCGAATTTATAAGCATACAAAAGTAAGGAGTTGTTGTTTACATGAAGGATTTGAATACAGCCATTTTCCTCTGCGTATTAGGACTTTTATTACTAACTGCAAGCATTTTTGCACCCATTTATAGTATAGTCATCCGACTTCTGCTAGCTATGTTTAGTGTTGTATCATTTTATAACAGTTATTCCATGTACTTTTCAAAAGGACGAAGGAGAGAAGATATAATCAGCTCTTAATATAATATAGAAATGCCAGCATATCGAAGTTGATTATGCTGGCATTTTTCTTTTAAAATAGGTTCGATTCAATCTACTTATTTTACATCATTATTTGCTCGAGCTTCAGTCATCTGTTTCCAGACAGATCCCATGGCCTCTTCCCCTTTAGAAATACGGGCAATGGCCATTTCCACTTGCAGTTTCACTTCGAATTCAGGATCGTTGTTCGCTTTTTCTAATGCTTCAAGGCTTGCTGGGGTACCTGTTTCATATAAGAACATGGCAGCCCTCCAGCGAACAAGCTTATTTTTGTCTTGCAGAGCTTCTATTATTGCTGGTTCAAATTCAACAAATCCTAGATCGCTCATGCAATCTCCAGCTGTGCGACGAACAGAAGCACTTTTATCTTTTAATGCTTTACTTAAAAATGGTACGACTGCTTTGTCCTCAATCATTCCTAAATATACTGTTGCCAAGCGGCGTATTGACATTTTTTCGTCATTTAACGCAAGTTCCAATAATGGAAGGTCACTTGTATCCGGGTCAGCCATTTGATCAAGCAATTGGAAACGCGTCTCCCAATCATCTGCTTCAAACTCCTGAATAGTAATTTTTCGTTTTTCTCTTGTTACTATGTTTTTTTCTTCTTTACTTGCTTCGATTATTTCTTGGATACGTTTTTCAGGATATGCGGCCTCCAGTTCATCCACCATGCTCTGTCCAATTTGATCCTTATCACCGTAACGGACACCATAATCTACCCATTTACGCTCCATAATATAGTTTTCATCTTTTTTCAGCATATCGTTAAATGCATCAACAAATCTTTTTGAAAGACCAAAACGTTGTTCAGATAGACTATCGAACACTTTTACTTGCAATGGCATACCTTTAAACATTTGGACATGTACATATACTTCGCCATAATGTTCGTCCACTTTTTGAGCCTCTGAAAGCTCGTTATTTTCTCCAAAAGCATTGCGCACTGCGGCCAATAGCTGAGCCCAATCATACTTAGCATTTCGTTCGACTGCCAAAAAGTCTGCAACATGATAAACGCCTTTCACACCCTCGATTTTCAATATTTCTTGGATTACTTGTGGTGCGTCTTCTTTATTGTTCTCAGAATAATTATGGGCTGTCCCAAAAGGAAGCTCTTGGTCTAATATGACTTTCATTGTATTTGGGCTTGGTGTAGGTTCTATACTTTTAATATTCATATTTTCTTTCATTCCTTCCTATTCGTTCATAATCCCTTGTAAATACTCCCATCTTTCTATGAGCTCTTCATATTTTGCATTTTGATGCTCTAAGTCAGAAGTTAAATTTTGAAGCAAAGTAAAATCTGAGCCGGCTTTAGCAATTTCCTCTTCTAATGCCATAATGGCTTCTTCCACTTTTGCAATTTCCCCTTCTATCGATTCCCACTCTAATCTTTCTTTATAAGTTACCTTTTTCTTTTGTGTTTTTTCTTTTGGTTTAGCCTTTGGAGTTTGAGCAATTTTTTCTGATTGCTGTTCTTGTATTTGCTCAATTGCTAAGTAATCGCTATATGCCTCCAGACTTTGTTCTACTGTTCCATCTTTTAGAATCCATAACTTCTTCGCAATTCGGTCAAGGAAGAAGCGATCATGTGATATTGTTACAACCACACCCGGAAATTGTTCAATGAAGTCTTCTAATATCGATAGAGTTTCAATATCCAAATCATTTGTCGGTTCATCAAGCAATAAAACGTTCGGTTGTTCCATTAGTAATTTTAACAGGTGCAACCTTTTTCTTTCGCCACCAGATAACTTTTGAATGATGGTACCATGAGAGTGCATTGGAAATAAAAAGCGCTCTAGCATTGCAGCTGCAGAATGGTGTTCACCTGAAGCATCTTCAATATCATTTGCTGTTTCTCTAATGTATTCAATCATACGCATATTGCCGTCCATTTTAGGAAGCTGCTGTGTAAAATGTGCAATTCGAACAGTCGAGCCGAATTCAATAGTTCCTTCATCCGGCTGAATATTGCCTGCCAGGATATTCAATAATGTACTTTTCCCAGCACCATTTGGGCCTATAATACCAATACGATCACCTTGTTGTAAAAGGAAGGAGAAGCGGCTTATTAATTGTTTTTCGTTATAAGCTTTTGAAACTTCATTACCTTCGATCACTTTTTTTCCTAATCGTGCTGTTGCAAGACCAATTTCTAATGAGTCTTCCTCTTCTATTTTGTCCAAGTTCTTGGATAATTCATCAAAGCGTTGAATACGAGCCTTCTGTTTTGTAGATCGTGCCTTTGCTCCTCTACGAATCCATTTAAGCTCGGAACGGTAACGATTATGCATCTTCGCATTTGTTGCTTTCTCTATCTCTTCCCTTAGTGCCTTCGCTTCTAAAAAGGCTGCATAATTCCCTGTATGTTTATATAGTGTTTGGTTTGACAACTCATAAATATGTGTTGACACAGCGTCAAGGAAGTAACGATCATGTGTAATAAAAATGACTGCTCCCTTTAAACGAGAAACCATATCTTGAAGCCACTCCGTTGACTGAACATCTAAATGGTTCGTTGGTTCATCCAATAAATAGAGATCTGCCGGCTCTATAAGAGTTTTGGCTAAGGCTACACGTTTTTGCTGGCCACCAGATAAGTGACTCACTTGTTCTTCAAATTGATCGATGCCCAACCTTGTCAATGATGATTTAGCTAATGCATTAATATCCCATGCCTGTTGTTGTTCCATTTGCTGTTGAAGCCGAAATAGCTTTTCTTGCAGCGATGTTGAATCGGGCTGGCTGCTTAAAGCAAAAACTGTTTCCTCATATTCTCTATTAAGAGCGAGTATTGGGGAATCGCCAGAAAAGACCGCCTGTAAAACGGTTTCTCCTTCTTTAAAAGTGGGATTTTGTGGCAAGTATGCAATCCTATATTTATTTGGATGGTCAAGTTCTATCGTATCAGCTTCCAAATCGCCTGCTAAAATAGACAGCAATGTGGATTTCCCCGTACCATTAATACCGATAAGTCCTGCTCTTTCACCTTCTGTTATAGTAAAATCAATATTTCTAAACAGTGTTTTATCTCCTACTGTTTTAGTAAAATTAGATACAATTAAGTGACTCATAATTTTCCTTCTCTTTCTAATGGAGTTGATATATAAAGTCTACCATATTTTAAAGCCTTTCTTCAGCCATTTGAAAGCTTTGATTCCGCTTAATAGACATGATCTATTTAGTATACTTCTCTTAGGCTCAAATCTCGCCTAAAAAGCTCTTAGCTCATCTATTGTGAGAGTTATTTGACATTTTTTATATAATCATGTATAGTTTACCCATCACTGATGAATACTAGAATGAGCCTTAACTTGCTCGTTTGAAGATTTTATTCAGAGTTTAATCAGTGTTCAGCAATGAATTTAATTAAATATGGACTGTTGTGAGGAGGATCATGAATGCATCAAGGAAAGGTAAAATGGTTCGATAACGATAAAGGCTATGGTTTTATAGAATATGACGGCGATGACGTTTTTGTCCATTTCACCGGCATTCAACAAGAAGGCTTTCGTACTTTAGATGACGGACAAGAAGTAATGTTTGATATCATTGAAGGAAATCGCGGTCCCCAAGCAGCAAATGTTGTTAAATTATAAATCAACAATGCTATTTGCGAAATTTTTGTAAGTTAAGATAAAGTTTCTATCAGTTTTATAGTTAGCGTTTAATGTTGCTGTATATAAAAATGGAGCTATCAACTAATTACTTATCAAGGCTTAATAAATAAGATAAAAAAATTTAAGGGTGCTACATATCTAATATGTAGCACCCTTTCTTCTTTTACTAAAGCCTCGTACAATAAGTTCAACAGAAAAGACCATCAAAAGTGATGGTCCTAATTCACAAATTATCATACAGTCGTTAAAAATAAGGAAGTTTTAGTTAATAAAATACTTCATCTTTAATTTTATCGTTCCATAACATTTCTAACAAACAATTGCTTATTATTGTGAGCAATTGTACTTACAATCGCAAGTAATAGGCCCGATATAACGAATACCATTCTGATTCCTAAAAAATCTGCTAATATTCCCATAACAAGAGAGCCAACACCAAAAATCCCAGTTCCGATAGCCCCTAAGGAGGTATAAACAGTTGACAACTGTTCTTTTGATACACTAGTTTGTATAACCGTTTGTTGAGGAATTTTTTTAATTTGTCCAAAGAGTCCCACACAGAGTGATAAAAGTAAGGATATAATAGGAATGCTGTTTAGGCTAAATAATATTGTGAATAAGAAACTTGAGAATGAACCAACAAAAATAAAGGTTCCTATTTTCTTTTCTACAAAAGAAGAAAATTTAATACAATAAGCACTTCCTAAAATCAAACCTAAAAAGTTAGCTCCATTGATAAATCCCCACCATTTTTCTTCAACGTTTAATGCATCGCTGACAAACACATATAAAATAGCAGCTATCCAAACTGTGGCTGCAATTGTTTCCAAAAATTCTATCCAAGCAATCCTTCTTAACACTGGAGTATTAGATAAAGTTTTCCAACCCTCTTTAATCTTTTCTAATTTCCCTTTTATCTCGGTTGTTTCATGATTGCTAACACTTTCTAAAAGGCAAAGTAATATGCTTGCAATTATAAATAAACAACCAACTAACCAAATAAGTTGTTGAGAGCTCACAATAATCAACAATGAACTTCCTACGAACCACATACCTGCTTGTATTACTTGCGTAACAGTTTCAGAAATTCCATTAGCTTGAATTAGATGCTCAGGTTTAACATAGTAAGGAGTCAATGTCTGTCTTATTGGATTTGCACAACCGTCAAAAAAAGCAATCCATCCTATTATTAAAAAGATAAAATAATAATTGGTTGCTGTTAGACCTATTAACATAAACCCAAGAATAAAGAGTAAAATAGTTTTTGCAATTTGTGACCCAGCAAGTAACCATTTAAGATTTAATTTCTCAACCAAGAGAGGTGTCAGCAGACTGGATATAAACATGGAAGATGCAATTGTAAAAGGCACGAACGATGCTGCAATTGCTGAACCTGTTAATACAAAAATTGTACTTATTACACTGACTATATATAAAACATCGCCTATATTTGCGAGTGATTGACCCAATAGTAATAAAGAAAAATTTCTATTCAATTTCATTATATATCCCCCGATATTTCATTTGGATTTTGGCTTAATCGGGGAATATTATATTGGACTATTCATTAAATTTCGACTCCTTTCATATATGAGATAAATCTGGGGGATTTAGATTCATCAAAAGTTTTGTATTATCAAAAAATATTTCTTTGAATTATAGCATGCTTTTCAATATGTTACACTCTATAGTAATAAGTAATTAATAGCCACATATTTAGGGCTTTTTCCTACCCTATCTAAATACTTTATATTTCACCTTAACAAATCTAATATATAAAAAAATAGAGGATTTATGCTCATATTTTGAACATAATATCCTCCTACTGGTTTTAGTCTAATTTAATGGCTAATAATCCTTTTAAATACTTACTTTTTTTGCTTCGACACGAATGATTTGATGTTTATTCACTTCTTTTACAATAAATTGGAAACCGTTTTTCTCAAAAAATACGCCTTCCTTGATATTATCATGTTGTGACATAAACCATCCGCCAATTGTATCTATATCTTCTTCATCTATTTGAACACCTAACATAGAATTAACTTGTTCTAATAGCACTTTTCCATTAAATTTAAAATGGCCATCAGCTACCTTTTGAATTTCAGGCTCTTCATCCTCATCAAATTCGTCTCGAATATCTCCAACAATTTCTTCTATAACATCCTCTATAGTTACGAGACCTGACGTACCTCCGTATTCATCTAACAAAATGGCCATATGAATGCTTTCCCTTTGAAATTTTAGTAAAAGGCTATTGATTGGTACCGTATCAATAATACGGATGACAGGCTGCATATACTCTTCAACGGTTTTTTGACCATTTGCGGCATCCATCACAATAGCTGATAAGAGATGCTTCATATTAACAATGCCAATGACATGGTCTTTATCACCATCCATGACCGGATAACGAGTGTATTGTTCTTCATTCATTAATTCAAATACATTATTTAATGTGGTTTCTTTATTAAAGCCAATCATTTCAGTACGAGGAATCATGATTTCTTTTGCAATTCGTTCATCAAATTCAAAAATGCGATTAACCAATTTATATTCAGATGGATTTATTTCTCCACTTTTATAGCTGTCTGATAAAATCATGCGCAATTCTTCCTCGCTATGTGCCTCTTCATGCTCTGTTGACAACTTCAAGCCAAAGAGACTTGTTAACACTCTTGCTGAACCATTTAATATTTTGATGAGTGGATAAGTTACAATGTGAAAAATAATTAAAGGACCTGCAAACCTTAATGTAATCTTTTCTGCCTGTTCGATTGCAAAAGTTTTTGGCGCCAATTCCCCAATAACCACATGCGCAAACGTGACAACCGCAAAGGCAAAGGCGAAAGAAAGCCATTTAGCTAAGCTTCCATCAATACCAGCCATCTCCATTAGGGGTGTAAAGACTTTATGGGCTGTTGGTTCTCCAATCCAGCCTAAGCCGAGGGCTGTAATCGTAATACCTAATTGACAAGCTGATAAGTATTCGTCCAAATGACTTAATACTTTCTTGGCTTTTATAGCTTTTCTATTACCTTCCGTAATAAGTTGATCGATTCGCGTTTGCCTTACTTTTACAATCGCAAATTCTGTGGCGACAAAAAACCCTGTCATTGCAATTAAAAGCACAAACAGAACTAAATTACTGGCTATCTCACTGTCCAAATATGATTTCTCTACGTTATTTGTTTTAACGCAGAGAGTTCACCTCCTGTTTTTTCAACTACTTCTTATTAAAAGGTTAAACATTCAAAAATGCAAATGCTAACCATTGTTTAACGAAAAATTTTAATATTTTGTCATTCAATGCTCTTTTGTCTATGTTGTGCAGCTGAATGTATGTTATTAATAGAAATGATGCATTTTGATTTATCTTTAGGCAACTGCCTTTTAATATAAGTTTATTTTTTAATTGGCATACGCTGCCATTGCGAAAAATTCTTCATATAGTGATCTAAGAATCGTATCTTCGTATTTTTCAAGTATACCAAACGCTAAACTAACCTCAGATGATCCTTGATTGATCATTTCTATATTAGCCCCTGTTCTTGAAATGGCAGTCGCTGCTCTTGCGGCTAGCCCCGTACTGTTATTCATTCCTTCTCCTACAAGAACTACCATTGAAAATCCATGCCGGAAATAAACATCATCTGCATGCAATTCATTGTATGCCCTCTTAATAATCCTTTCTTCCTTTTCAGGTGTTAATTGATGGCTCCTTATAATAACAGAAATATCATCAAGACCAGAAGGTGTATGTTCATAAGAGATATATTCCTCTTCAAGAATTTGGAGTAGTTTACGGCCAAAACCAATCTCTCTATTCATTAAGTATTTGCTGATATATAAGATTGAAAATCCAGCATCAGCTGAAATACCTGTAATAGCATGTGGGTTTACGTTCCTTTTTTCAACTATTTTTGTTCCCTTTGCTTCTGGATTATTTGTATTTTTTATATGAACCGGTATACCCAATTTCACCACTGGCATCAGTGCTTCATCATGAAACACTGAGAAACCTGCGTAAGACAATTCTCGCATTTCTCTATATGTAATCTCCTGAATCTCTGAAGGGTGGTTGACAACTTTAGGATTGGCAGTAAATACACAATCTACATCCGTAAAATTTTCATATACATCTGCCTGAACAGCCGCTGCTAAAATAGAGCCTGTAATATCTGAACCCCCTCGGTCAAATGTCCGTAGCCTACCCGCTTTTGTGAATCCAAAAAAACCCGGAAAAATAACAATATCTTCTGAATTTTTCAAAGCTGCTAGATTCTTATACGCTTCATCTATTGCCATCGTTCTAGATGGGGCTTCGTTTACAATAAGCCCCGCTTCCTTTGGGCTAATATATCTTGCTTTTACCCCTATTTTATTCAAATATGCTGCAATCATTCTGGCGCTATAATCCTCACCGCATGCTTTTATTGTATCAAACAAATATTGCTCGCTGATCTGTATACTATGATGAATACGATTATTCAAATCTCTTCTTAAATCTTCAATAATCGTATCATCTAACCCTAGGTCAACTGCATTCACATGAAAACGAGATACAACCTTTTCAAGTCTCTCTTGATAATCAACTCCGGCAATGACACCATTAACCAAATCGATAAGCAAGTCTGTTACTTTGATATCTTCCGGAAACCTTTTTCCTGGAGCGGATACAACGACTAAGCGTCTTGTTTTGTCCGATTTAACGATTGATGCAACTTTTTTTATTTGTTCCGCATTCGCTACTGAAGTACCGCCAAATTTACATACTTTCATCAAATCATCTCCCAATTATGTACAACATTTTGAATAATGTTTTAAAACAGTGTATAAATAATACAATATTTAGTCAATAAATATAAAAATATTTATCTAATTTTTCTCAACATTAATTTAAATTTTATTTTATATGTAAGCTGGCCTTTTATACTTATAGGTAGGCAGAGTTCAATAATGAAGAAATTTTTTTGATTATTTACCAACTCTCTTTAGAATTTGATATCAGCATTCAGTATCCCTGCTTCTATATAACTTCTTTTTAATTTCCAATGACCGTAATTATTCATCTAAACGTCTGGAAAAATAAAATGTGCTGTTTCTAATGCTTTACCATTTATAACTAGAGGCTGTTACAATGACCATTGTTTCATTATTCTATAAAATATATATCAAAAAATGCTCGACAAGTATTTTCTTTACATAATCCTCTAAAAAAACATCTATCCTTTCATTTTAACCTTTTGTAGGCTTCACCTTTGTTAAAATTATCTATATTCCTTCATCCCATTGAGAATTCCTAGTACAAAAAAAAGTATTGAGAAAAATACTCTCAATACTCTAATTTATAGTACAATCTATTTACTATAGACTTTTAATAATTCTTGTCCTAAGAAGTGCAATTGTTCGCCAACTGTGCAGGATTCAATACAAAATTTATGAGCACCGGCTTTACCGCGTTCTGTACGCAGTTGTTGTTTGGCGAGGCAGCCATCACAATAATTTTCTAATAATTCATCGATTTCTTTAACGACGGTGACCTGGTTGATCAAAATATATCACCTCTTTTTCGTATACGTTTCATTTTACTAAAAATAAGCGATAACATGCAAGTGAAGGGAGTTTAGACATGCTAGAAGTTTACATTGATGGAGCAAGTGCTGGAAACCCAGGCCCTAGTGCCATAGGGATCTTTATTAAAGGGGAAGACCATTTCATAAAATTGAGCGAGCCTATAGGTATGGCCAATAACCATGTAGCTGAATTTATGGCACTTGTACGTGGCTTAGAAGAAGCAAAAAAGTTAACGAAGGGGATGGTATCATTTCGATCCGATTCCAAAATTGTCGTGGCTTCTGTAGAAAAAGAATTTGTGAAAAATGCAGAATATCAGCCATACTTGGAAAAAGCACTTGTTTTAATAAAAGAGTTTGACTTTTTCTTTATCAAGTGGGTTCCTGATACGCAAAATAAAGCTGCTGATGCCCTAGCGAGAGAAGGTATACAAAAAAATAATGCATAGGAATATGCCAGCAGCAACCGCTGTATTGAGCTTGCTACTGGCATTATTTGCATATTCAAAAGTAACGAGTAAAACTATTGTGTAACATTAATTAACGCACCAATTGCTCCGCTAAAACCATGATCTTCTAAAAATACAGGCGTTTTCTTTTTTAATATCGTATAGTCGGCGATAATATCTCGTAGTTTTTCATTATTATCTAATGTTGTCCCGATATATACAATTTGCTCTACTTCATTTTGCTCTGCAAGTTGAATACTAAGCGTAGTAATTACTTCACCAACCAACCCTTGAATTGTTGCTAAAATATCCTCTGTCTTATATTCTAAAACATCATTAATTCCAACCTTGCCAAAATTGCTGGCAGTCAAGGTAGGAGAGATTGGTGTTTCCATCCCCTGATAAATATCTTGTACTAAAAGATCAATACCCATTCTACTTCCTTTTTTAGCAAGTTGAAGTATCTCTTGGTAATTGATAATACCTGTAGTAAGAGCTGACAAGCCAATTAAGGTGCCTCCTCCGACTCCTGTTCCCCCAACTCTCATATGCTCTATTTGATTCATGTAATGGATAGATGTGCCTGTACCAATATTTGTAATGATACATTTGTCGAAATTGTGGTTTTCTTTTTCCAGCTGATACCGAACACCTTTTAGTGTAGCTTCAAACTCAACTATATAATGTAAGTTTGTATCTTGGTCAAGCATTGTCTTTACTTGTTCGGCACGGCCTCCAGTAATTCCAATTTCCTTTATATTATGCTTCGAATTAATCCAATTTATAATAGCTGGCATGTTATTAGAAGGAAAGTGCTTTAATTTTAATTGGTTGTTTTCATCTAAATATGCAAGTTTTGTAAGAGTTCCTCCTGCATCTAAACCGATTGCTTGTGACATATATTAATCTCCTTTTTCCGCCCACTCCTACTTTACTCTGTATGAAGAAATTGTGCAAATAGCTTTTTAGCTTCTCCAAAAAGTCCCATTACGAGCTCGTTATTATAAAAAAACAGAAAAGTAAAGTACCCATAAGAAAGAGTTAAACCTTTCTTATGGGTACTTATGTTAATCCAACTGAATGGATCTTTTTGAGTGTTTAGAAGCAAGATAATGGCTACTCTTAACGAATGCCAATAATCTTAAACCTAAATTTTGTAGGCGAAAAATGGGGACTTTTAGTTATTGATCATTTAATTTTGTATAAATAGCTAATAGATGATTAATATCTTCATCAGATAAAACTTTAAAATATTCTCGTTTCATATCTTGACCTAGGATTGTTGCCTCTTTGAGTACATTTAATCCCTCATCAGTGATTTCTAAAAATGTAATACGACGATCCTTAGAACTTGCGTTTCGGACACAGTAGTGATTGGCAATTAACTTGTCCGATAAATGCGTCAAAGATGCAGGAGCAAATTCTAGATATTTTGCAATATCAGAAGGTCTGCTTGGGCCGTGTTCTTTTAGATAACTCAGAACCAAAATATGAGAAATACCGATATTTACTTTAAATAATTTCTTCCAACGGATAATCATTTTCCCATTTACTTTATCCATTTCATGAAGCAATTCAAATAAGGAAGGATTTTCGGTCATATGCATCACCTTCTTTTCTAAATTTACGAATCATTATTGTGCTGAATATCCACCGTCAATAACTAATTCTGCACCTGTAATATAAGAAGCTTCATCAGATGCTAAGAATAAAGAAGCATTCGCTACTTCTTCTGGTTTACCTAGACGGCCCATTGGAGTAGCACGGATTAAACCATCCATTGCTTCTTTAAATTGGCCAATATTTGCAGTCATTGGTGTTTCAATTACACCAGGGAAAACAGTGTTAACACGGATGTTATGTTTTCCAAGTTCAGCAGCTGCTGCACGTGCAATCGCACGAAGTGAACCTTTAGATGCTGTATATGGGTTCGTACCTGAACCGATTAATGCAGTATATGAGCAAGTATTTACAATTGCACCTTTGCCTGCTTCAATCATATACGGTTTTACATGTTTGATTCCAAGGAATGGTCCAAAAGAGTTGATTTTATGCAATAAAGCCCAGTCATCTGCCGTAACATCATCAGGTGATTTTTGAGATGAAATACCAGCATTATTGATTAAAATATCAATGCGACCATATTTATCTACGATGTTTTTAGTCAATTCAGCCCAATTTTCATCTGAAGTCACATCTAGTTTCATACCTTCAACGCCGTCAATTTCTGAAACATTAGCTAAATTTTGTTCGCTGATATCAGCCGCAATAACAGTTGCGCCTTCTGATGCGAATAATTTTGCCATTTGTGCACCCATACCAGAAGCTCCACCTGTAATGATTGCAATTTTATTCTCTAAACGTCCCATGTAAAAAATCTCCTTTTATTTTCAAGTATTTAAGCATCTAAATAATATCATAATAATTTTGTTTTAGCAAAACTATAGATTATATTTTTCATTTTTCATTAATTGATATAGGATAGTTATAGAATATGTTTGAAAGTGAACGGAGGAAGTTTTAATTGGAAGCACACAAAGATATATATAAAGAAGCAATGACTGTTTTAAAGGAGACAAGCCGTACGTTTTTTATTCCTATTACATTTTTGAAAAAGGACTTGAAAACAACAGTGGCTGCTGCCTATTTGTGCATGCGGGCAATCGATGAAATCGAAGATCATGAAGAATTGCCGACTACTGTAAAAACAGACTTGTTAAATGAAATTAGTCAACTATTAAAATCTTCTGCTAACGAGGACGCCTATCAATCACTGATCGCTCCTTATAAAGACAAATTACCAGAAGTTTCTCTTCGCCTCTTTGATTGGCTATCACTCTGTCCAGAGGGTATCCGCAAGACAGTTGCAGATTCTACTAGTGAAATGGCAGAAGGTATGGCCAAATGGGCTGCAAAAGGATGGATTGTTAAAACGAAAGAAGACCTCGATGAATATACCTATTATGTAGCTGGCTTGGTAGGCACCATGTTATCAGATATATGGCTATGGGGAGCTGGAGTTGAGACTGATCGTGATCTCGCTATTGGTTATGGGCGAGGACTACAAGCTGTTAATATTTTGCGGAACCAGGATGAAGACAGTGAACGTGGCGTAAGCTTCATGCCTGAAGGCTGGACACGCGATGATTTATTTAAATATGCAGAGGAAAACCTGGCAAAAGCTGATGAATATAATAAAAGCATTAAAAAACGCAGTATCTTGATGTTTTGTAAAATTCCTTTAGCATTAGCTCACAAAACACTCGATGCAATGAGAAAAGGCCATGTTAAAATGACGCGGAGCGAAGTAGAACAAACTGTAGAAGAAGTAACTTCAGATATAAATTAAAGTTCTCCGCACCATTTAAATCTCAAGCAAAATTTGTCTAGAAAAAAATAAAGCTGGCGGTTAATAAATGCCGCCAGCTTTATTTTCAAGAATAGATAGACAAAGGCTTCTAAATTTCTCGATAAAGCGCCCATTCATTTCTTTAGTTCTTTTCTTTGGTCCTTTCGTTCTTCCACCTGCTTGACGCACCTTTTGATTAAAATGCCTTGCATAAAGAAGCTGGTCAATATTCTCTGATGTATACTGTAAGCCATTTTGGTTTATAGCATAACCTCCTTTAGCTAACACCATTGCTGCTAGACCATAATCCTGGGTAATGGTTATATCCCCTTTTTGGATTTGATTTACTAAAGCAAAGTCAACCGCATCGGCTCCTTTTGAAACAATAACGGTCTGCACTCCGTCTATCTGTATCAAGTGCGCTGTATCACAGAAAACAATTACTTCAAGTTCAAGCTCTTTTGCAACCTGAATACTTTCAGGTACGACAGGACAGCCATCTGCATCAATACAAATTTTAGGCATTCCATTCACTCCTCAACACTTTCACTTTTCATGCTAACAGTAAAGTACTGATCTGTCACATATGTTAACGCTTTCGTATTTTTATAATAATAATTGATTGAAAATTCACATCATTTTGTATAATATAGAGAGATAAGTCTAATTATATGGGGGTATTAAATGGTTACCAATATGAGAGATTCAAAGCAAATCGCAACTTCCTATATTGATAAAGTATTCAATAACCTGAAAGAACATCACGGTCATGAACCCGAATTTCTTCAAGCAGCGAAAGAAATCCTCTTCTCATTAACACCCGTATTTGAAAAGAAGCCAGAATATATGAAAGCAAGCCTCTTAGAACGGATTGTAGAACCAGAGCGTGTAGTGAAATTCCGTGTTTCGTGGGAAGATGACAGTGGAAAAATCCAAGTAAACCGTGGCTACCGCGTTCAATTCAGCTCCGCAATCGGCCCTTATAAAGGAGGCCTTCGTTTTCATCCTTCTGTCAATGAAAGTATCGTAAAATTTTTAGGCTTTGAGCAAATATTTAAAAACTCTTTGACCGGCCAGCCAATCGGCGGCGCAAAAGGCGGTGCCGATTTTGATCCTAAAGGAAAATCTGATGCAGAAATCATGCGATTTTGCCAAGCATTTATGACGGAATTACATAAATATATTGGACCCGATGTCGATGTGCCTGCTGGCGATATTGGAGTTGGCTCACGTGAGATTGGATTTTTATTTGGCCAATATAATCGAATACGAGGTGCATACGAACCTGGTGTCATTACAGGAAAACTCCCTAGATTTGGTGGATCTTTAGCAAGAAAAGAAGCTACTGGATATGGTACTGTTTACTTTGTGCAAGAAATGCTGAAAGAAAAGGGTCTAACATTCGAAGATGCTACGGTTGTCGTATCCGGAACAGGTAATGTTTCCACGTATGCTATAGAAAAAGCGCAGCAGCTAGGCGCCAAGGTAATTGCATGCTCGGATTCAGATGGATATATCTTTGATCCTGATGGCATAGACTTATCAGTTGTCAAAGACATCAAAGAGATGAGAAGCGGCCGTATTAAAGAATATGTAGACTCCCGTCCGAATGCAACCTATAAAGAAAGCTGCAAAGGCATCTGGAGTATTCCATGTGACATTGCCCTCCCCTGCGCTACTCAAAATGAAATCGACGAAGAATCAGCTAAATTGCTAATTGAAAATGGTCTCAAAGCTGTTGGTGAAGGAGCTAACATGCCCTCAACCTTACAAGCCATTCAAGCATTTTTGGCTAATGATATATTATTTGCTCCAGCTAAAGCCGCTAATGCTGGCGGAGTAGCTGTATCTGCGCTAGAAATGGCTCAAAATAGCATGCGAATTTTTTGGACTTTTGAAGAAGTAGATGAAAAACTGCATGATATTATGAAATCAATCTACGAAAACAGTAAAAACGCAGCAAAAGAATTCGGACATGACGGAAACCTTTTGATTGGCGCCAATATTGCTGGTTTTCTAAAAGTAGCAGATGCAATGATTGCTCAAGGGATTATATAGTAAGTGATAAATTGAAGTTTTATATTCATAGAGTTTTAATTGTTTTGTTATTATCAAAAGCAATAACTTGACTTCCAATCCAATTTGTCAGAAATGTTTTACTTTATAGAATATAAGATTTATAATAGAGATGATTCGTGTTACGAAATAAAGGAGTGGTAAAGATGGTCGAAAATATACTAAAGCGTAATGAAGTACCTGTAGAAGAAACATGGGATTTGACTCATCTGGTTTCTAATGAGGAAGCTTATGAGGAAGGCGTAAAAAAGCTTATAAAAGACACAAATGAATTTAATGCGAAACATAAGGGAAATATTAACAACGCCCAACAAGTAATAGAAGTCATACGTGACTGCGAGGCACTTGTCACATCACTAATCCCCTATGCAACATATGTCTCTCTCCAGCTTGAAGAAGATCAAACAAATAATGAAGCGCAAATTCGAGCAAGTAAATTTAGCACAGTTTCTTCTCAGTTTGCTAGTCTAGTATCATTTATAGATGGCGAAATATTGGAACTTTCATCAGAAGAATTAGAAAAAGCGATAGAAATAGAGCCGACATATGCACACTATCTTAATCGATTAATTGCCAAAAAAGCTCATCAGCTACACCCAGAAGTAGAAAAAACGCTGGCAGCACTTAGCTCAACATTAGATGCGCCGTACGGATTATACAATACAACCAAACTAGTAGATATGAAGTTTGATCACTTTACAGTCGGCGGTAAAAGCTACCCACTAAGCTATAACCTTTTCGAAGGAGATTGGGAATTGGAATCAGATACAGAAGTTCGTCGCGAAGCATTCAAAGCTTTCTCAACAAAGCTGGCAGATTATCAACATACTACTGCTAAAACATATAATACCCATGTTCAAACAGAAAAAACTCTATCTGATTTGCGTGGATATGATTCAGTAACGGACTATTTATTATTTGACCAAGAAGTTGAGCAAGATTTATATCACCGCCAAATCGATTTGATTATGAAAGAATTGGCGCCTCATATGAGAAGATATGCTAAGCTTCTCCAAAAAGAGCATGGTATCGGCAAGATGACATTTGCCGATTTAAAAATTCCAATGGATCCAAGTTATGAACCTTCAGTGACTATCGAAGAATCTCGTGATTATATGAAGAAAGCGCTGGGCGTCATGGGTGAGGATTATCTTGCGATGATTGATGCTGCTTTTGATGAGCGCTGGATCGATTTCGCCAATAATGAAGGAAAATCAACTGGTGCCTTTTGTTCAAGTCCATATGGATTCCATTCCTATATCTTGATTTCTTGGACTGAACGCATGAATGAAGTATTTGTTTTAGCACACGAACTTGGCCATGCAGGGCATTTTAGAAATGCTCAAAAGCATCAAACTCTATTCAATAGTGATTCTTCTAAATACTTTGTTGAAGCACCGTCTACATTGAATGAAATGCTTATGGCGAATTATCTGTTAAAGAATTCAGAGGACCCCCGCTTTAAACGATGGGTTATCTCAAGCATTATTGCACGCACATACTATCATAATTTTGTGACACACTTATTGGAAGCTGCTTACCAGCGTAAAGTGTATGAATTAATCGATGCAGGAGAAAGTGTAAATGCAGCTATCTTAAGCAACATAACGCGCTCGGTTTTAGAAGAATTCTGGGGTAACGATGTTGAAATTAACGATGGAGCAGAGTTGACATGGATGCGCCAGCCACATTACTATATGGGTCTTTATCCATACACATATAGTGCAGGGCTTACTATTTCTACACAGGTATCAAAACGTATCCTAGAAGAAGGCCAGCCCGCTGTGGAAGATTGGCTAAAAGTATTGCAAGCAGGTGGTACAAAATCGCCTGTTGAACTTGCAAAAATGGCCAATGTAGATATCACTACAGACAAACCATTACAAGAAACCATCGCATTCATTGGTTCTTTAATTGATCAACTAGAAGAATTAACTGCAGAAATTCATCAAACAACAAACTAATATAGAAAAAAACGTAACAATGCTGTTTTTGGCATTGTTACGTTTTTTAGTTCTTCTCATTTATAGTGTAATTAACGAATGAATCATAGCCGATGCATACACTTTATTTTATATTCCTAACTTGTCTTTTTTTTGTCCATAGTCCTACGAGTATAAGTAAGACCATACTTATGATTGGGATAATTATATTCATAAGTGGTGTTGTAGCTTCAACTAGTCGATGTCCATATTTGTCATTGACAATCATGTGCCCTGCCGTATAAGCAATGAGCAAACCGCCAATCCATATTAAAATAGGGAATTTCTCCATTAATTTAATAATGATTTGGCTACCAAAAATAATTAAAGGTATACTAACAAGCAGGCCTAATGCAACAAGGCCATTATGTCCATTGGCAACACCTGCAATAGCCAAAACATTATCAAGGCTCATAACGAAATCCGCAACTATGATGGTACGTACAGCAGCGAATAAGTTATTGCCGCTTTTTATATCCGGATCTTCTTCTTTTGAACGAATTAAATCATACGCGATATAAAATAAGAGCAAGCCGCCTACCACTTTTACGAATGGAATTTGTAGTAGCCAAACAGCAATAAATGTCAAGACGATCCGTAAACCGATTGCACCGCCTGTTCCAATCAATATGGCTTTTTTTCGTTGGTTTTTTGCTAGGTTGCGGCAAGCGAGTGCTATGACTACTGCATTGTCTCCACTTAATACAATATCTAGCAAAATAATTGATACAATCTTTGCAATAAATTCTGCTTCCATTTATTCTCCTACTTTCTAAAAGCTCTCTAGTTTATTGTACATTACTCCCTCAAAATAAAAAGCAAAAAACTTCGATAATTATATTTTTATGTACGAGGTATTCTTTCTATGCATCGTCATCTAGAACCCTCAATAACTCTTAACAAGAAAATTCGGTATAAAGTAATTCCCCATTTCAACCTCTATTACTCATCTAATGAGAGAGTATAATCATACTTCTAACCAAGTTTAAGGAACATTAAAAAAGGTATATTTTTAAGTATTAAGGAAAATATAACCTATATGTATAATGGAAGGAATGGTGGCATTGCTTAGTAAAGAAAAAATGGAAATTATTAAATCTACTGCCCCCGCCTTAGAGGCACACGGTAAAGAGATTACAACGGTCTTTTACAAACGGCTTTTCGAAACACACCCAGAACTATTAAATATTTTTAACCAAACAAACCAAAAACAAGGACGTCAGCAATTAGCGTTAGCAAATGCCGTCTATGCTGCAGCTGTTCATATTGAAAACCTTTCGGAAATTATGCCTGTCGTTAGACAAATTTCTGAGAAACATCGAAGTCTTGGCATTAAACCTGAGCAGTATCCAATCGTGGGTGAAAATTTATTAATCGCCATTAAAGAAGTACTTGGCGATGCAGCAACACCAGAAATTATGGATGCGTGGACTGAGGCATACGGGGTGTTAGCGGATGTCTTCATCAATACTGAAGAAGAGATGTACAAGGAAACAGAAAATAAGCCTGGCGGATGGAGATTCTTTAAAGACTTTACCCTAGTTGATAAAATTCCAGAAAATAGATTAGTGACTTCATTCTACTTAAAACCCGCTGATGATGCACCACTGCCTGACTATAAGCCAGGTCAATATATTACAGTACATGTGCCGATATCTGGGCAAAAGTATGCACATAAGAGGCAATATAGTTTGTCTAAAACCTATGATGGAGAATCATATCGAATTTCTGTTAAACGCGAAATCATAACTGACCCAGCAGGCATTGTTTCCAACTATTTGCATGATTCATTAAATGTAGGAGACAAAATACAAATCAGCGCACCAGCAGGCGAATTTTTCTACCACACAAAAGCTGGTACTTCTGTCGCCTTTTTAGCTGGCGGCATTGGAATTACTCCACTTTTTAGTATGGTTCAATCAGCTGTTAAAGAAAATAAGGAAAAAATCCATTTTATCCAAAGTGTTAGCACCCAAGATTTATTAACATTTAGTGATGCCTTGAAGGAATTAGCGAATGATCATTCACAGCTATACTACCATGAGTTAATTACTCAAACTGATGGCTTTGTATCAAAAGAGTTTTTGGAAAAGCATATTGACACTTCTACAGATGTCTATATATGCGGACCCATTCCTTTTATGGTGGCCATGGTTAAGCATTTGCTAGCTATGGGATTGCAGGAAGACCACATCTTCTACGAATTCTTTGGTCCATCCATGACAATTGATACGGAGACACCTGAAATATAAAAAGATTAAGCGATTAAGCTTAATCTTTTTTTATAATGTTTCAGTTGCTATTTAACTTGTTCATTGGTGTATAATTAAATTACAAATTCTATTTTGAAGGTGTTATAACATATGGATTCTAAAGCTAACACGTTTCTTTCTAACGAAGAAATGGAAATTTATGAATATGCTCTAAGAGATGAGTTTAAAGGTATGCATATACCAAGCGAAAAGCAAGATGAATATATTGAAAAAATACTAACAGCTGATGAAGAAGCGATCATGCACTTAAGAAAAAAAGGTGCGATTGCAATTTCACGTGAAATTTTACAAGAAGACAATATTTTCAATAAAAAATAAGGATGTGCTCATAATTGCACATCCTTATTTTTTCTTTAAACGCGGATAACCGATTAAAATAGCCCCTACCGCACAAATAGCCATTAAAATAGGATAAAACGAATAAAACATTATGCTTACCGTTGAGATACCTGCGACACTCGCTGCAGCTAATAACTGCGGTGAATAGGGAACAAATCCTTGCCATACACTAGCAAATATATCTAATAAACTTGCAGATTTTCTTGGATCGACTTCATATTGATCCGCTATTTTTTTTGCTAGAGGTCCTGTCATTAAAATCGCAATTGTATTATTAGCAGTCGAGATATCAGTCACACTCACTAAACTTGCAATGCCGAATTCTGCCCCTTTTTTCGAACGAATTTTTTTGGATATAAACGTTAGAAGGAAGTCAATACCTCCAGCATGCTGTATTAATGCTACAAGTCCGCTGATTAATACTGCAATAATAGCAATATCCTCCATACCAACTATTCCTTTACTCGCCGCTTCTACAAACGAGAGAACACTTAATGAGCCATTTATCAAACCAATTGCAAAAGAAACAATAATGCCTCCTAGCAACACTTTTATTACATCCACCCCAATTATGGCTGCAACCAGCACATAAATGTAAGGAACTATAGAAAGGATTGAATAATCATAGGAGTTTTTGAGTGCATGACTGTTTCCTGCTGTCAAAATCCCTATAATAATAGCTGTTACCACAGCTGCAGGTAACACAATCCAAAAGTTCACCTTGAATTTATCACGCATATCTGTACCTTGTGTTCGAACAGCTGCAATAGTGGTATCTGATATAACTGATAGATTATCGCCGAACATGGCTCCTCCTACCACTGTTGCCATGGTTAAGGCTACTGAGATTTCAGTAGCATCTGCTATCCCAACGCCAATAGGAGATAATGCCACCACAGTCCCCATCGATGTGCCCATCGACAATGAAATTAAACAGCCAATAATAAATAACCCTACTAATAAAAAATTCTGTGGCAGGTATGTTAACCCTAGATTTACGGTTGATTCCACAGCGCCCATCTCTTTAGCCACATTTGAAAATGCACCTGCTAAAAGGAAAATTAAAACCATTAGCATGACATCTTTGTTTCCCGCACCTTTTAAAAATACTTCTAGCTTTTTCTCTGTTCCATCTCGGCGATTCATTACAAAAGCAGCTATACAGGCAATTCCAACAGCCATATTAAGTGGCATAGCTGTAAAGTCTTTTGTCAATATGCCAGAACCAATGAATAAGAGTATAAAAATAAGAAAAGGCAATAATGCCCATTTGTTGCCATGATTCATTCAAAAAATCCTCCACTTTTTAAATACACAAAGTTAATCATACCGAAATGGTTTTACAATGTAAATTTTTATTGTTTTCAGTTTTCCCTTCGCGCTTTTTCCAACAAATATTTACTTCCCTAATAATCAGAAAAGCATGCAAAAAAGCCGAAATTTCCTTACTTGAGGAAATCCGGCTTAAGATTAGTACACAATAAAACCAAATGTAATGACAAGCAGTAAAACAATTCCTATAAGGATTAATCCAATTACGATGCCTGGCAATACGAGCGTAAAAAATGATCGCCAGTTCGAAAAGCGATGTGCAGTTGCGACACTTCCCACTTGGATGACAAACGTCCAAATAGTAACTATAAAGACCGCTAATGTCAGCACAATACTAATAATCGCAGCACCATTTGTTAATGCTTCATCGTTCATATTAAAAAAACTTTGAGGGGCATTGGCCATCCATACTAGCATAAATGGAGCAAGAGTAATATTAGGAATCGATGATAAACTAATTACTTTAAATATATCTTCAAAGCTTCCTTTTCCTTTAAATAATTTCCCTACAAGCCAAATGACACCTGAAGAAATAATGACGCTGACTGCCCCTATGAATGGTCCCGCTAAAATACAACCAAGCAACAGTAGCCAAATGGAAAAAGAAGGATATAACTCTTGTCCAGACAAGCCTATCATTGTGCTTGCCATTCCGCCAAGTATGACGTAGAGAATAGCATATGTCCAATTCTTATGTTCGATCACATAGCTGGCAGTTTTCTTTGGGTGGAGCCATATTGAAAAGAATGGCTGAATTTTATAGTCGTCAGGTTGATTCATAGAAAATAATACTCTCCTTTTTCTTTTTAGAAACTCTTTATAGTACATATACTCTTTTATATTAGGCTAAACTATCGCGCATAACTTTCACATATCTAAGCGTTTAATCTCGCAAAAATGCCGCCTTTTTCCATCAATTCAGTGAACGTTCCATCTTCTGCTATACCATCTTTTGTTACTACCATTATACGATTAGCATTCCGAATTGTTGCAAGTCTGTGAGCAATAACGATTGTAGTACGGTTTTTCGCCAATTCCATTAGTGAATCTTGAATAATTTTTTCGGTCTGTGTATCAAGTGCAGAAGTCGCTTCGTCTAGGATTAATATAGGAGGATTTTTAAGG
Organism: Rummeliibacillus sp. GQ308; assembly: GCF_059759115.1. Classification (NCBI taxonomy): domain Bacteria; kingdom Bacillati; phylum Bacillota; class Bacilli; order Caryophanales; family Caryophanaceae; genus Rummeliibacillus; species Rummeliibacillus sp. GQ308. The sequence continues at coordinate 1,860,701 of NZ_JCAXDQ010000001.1, forward strand.
AACATTCTAGCGATCGCTAAACGTTGCTTTTGCCCACCTGATAATTTTAATCCCCTCTCACCAATTTCTGTTTGATAGCCATCTGGCAAACTTTCTATTAGTTCGGAAAGGTTTGCTTTTTCTGCAGCATATTGAATTTCTTCAAATGAGGCTCCTAGTTTGCCATATTCAATATTCTCCTGAATGGTACCAGTGAACAAAAATACATCCTGCTGAACTATACCAATTTGTTTGCGCAATGAATGCTTCGTCATATCACGAATATCTATTCCATCAATGGTAATTGAACCACTATTAACATCATAAAAACGTGGAATAAGCGAGCTAATTGTTGTCTTCCCCGCTCCTGAAGGCCCTACAAAAGCTGTCATTTCGCCTGCTTTTAAATCGAAAGATAAATTCTGTAGAATTTCATTTGAATGATCATAACTAAAATCTACATTATTGAAGGAAATAGCACCTTTTAAATGTGGAGCAATTAAAGCATTCGGCTTATCTTGAACCTCGGGATCACGAGCGAGTAAATCTTGAAAGCGTTTAAAGCCCGCCATGCCTTTCGGATACAACTCCAGTAATGCTGTGATTTTATCAATCGGCTTAATTAACACATTTGTATACAAGATAAAGCTAACCAGCTCACCATATGACAATTTGTCATGAAAACTTAGCCATGCTCCCACTACAAGGACTAGTAAAGTCAAGAGCCTCGTCATAAAATAGATACTAGCGTTTGTCGCTCCCATGACTTTATAAGCACTTAATTTAACAAGGCGAAATAATCCATTCTGTTTTTTAAAACGATTTTTTTCATAGGTTTCATTTGTAAACGATTGTACTACTCGAACACCTGAAACGCTATCCTCTACTCGTCCGTTGATTTCAGCTATTTCTCCGTACATACCCGTCCATGCCCTATTCATTTTTACATTAGATACATAAACAAGAACCATTAAAATTGGAACCATTACAAGCACAATCCATGAAAGCGTTGGATTCACGGTAAACATGATCCAAAAAGCGCCAATAAAAGTCATGATAGCGATAAAGAAATCCTCTGGCCCATGATGTGCAAATTCGCCAATATCAAATAAATCATTCGTTATTCGGCTCATGATATGGCCGGTTTTAGTATTATCAAAAAACCGGAAAGACTGCTTTTGAACATGTGTAAACAATTCTTCTCTCATATCAGTTTCAATATTTATACCAAGTTTATGACCAAGATAATTAACAATAAAGTTTAAGATGGTACTCAATAGATACACCAGAAGCAAAAGGCCTCCTACTTTCGTGATCATTCCCCAGTTGTTTGTAGGAAGCAGCGTATCAATAAACTTTTGAACAGCTACAGGAAACGCTAGCTCTAAAATAGCCACAATAATGGCTGAACAAAAATCAATTATAAACAATTTCCTATGTGGTTTGTAGTAACTAAAAAACTGTTTTAGCATATGTATGAAGTCCTTTCTGAAAATTTCGTTATCCTAAATATCATACAGAACTTTTAAATAGAAAGCGACCCATTTTACCTAATTTAATTGTCAAGATAGGTTTAAACCTCATATTAGCAAACAGTCTATGGAAAGCTATTATATTTTTTAATAAATAAAGGCTGGCACACTTCAAAATTTATGGTAAACATCTTTTTGCATACAAAAAAACCTTCAGAACAATACAGAATGCTCTGAAGGTTAGGTTATGTAATGACCCCTACGGGATTCGAACCCGTGTTACCGCCGTGAAAGGGCGGTGTCTTAACCGCTTGACCAAGGGGCCATTATTGTATGGCGGAGAAGGAGGGATTTGAACCCTCGCGCCGGTTGCCCGACCTACACCCTTAGCAGGGGCGCCTCTTCAGCCACTTGAGTACTTCCCCATATGGCTCCGAAGGCAGGACTCGAACCTGCGACCCTCTGATTAACAGTCAGATGCTACTACCAACTGAGCTACTTCGGAATAGTAAATATGGTGCCGGCGAAAGGAGTCGAACCCTCGACCTACTGATTACAAGTCAGTTGCTCTACCAACTGAGCTACACCGGCATTTGATGGTGGGTCGGGACAGAATCGAACTGCCGACACTTAGAGCTTCAATCTAATGCTCTACCAACTGAGCTACCGACCCATCAAAATAAGAATATATTAAACTAAAAAATGGCGGTCCGGACGGGACTCGAACCCGCGACCTCCTGCGTGACAGGCAGGCATTCTAACCAGCTGAACTACCGGACCATTTGGTTGCGGGGGCAGGATTTGAACCTGCGACCTTCGGGTTATGAGCCCGACGAGCTACCGAACTGCTCCACCCCGCGATAATAGTATAGAATATAATCTTTTCAATCAACAAAGCATAATAACATCTTCCACGCTTCGCTTGCGTCAATGTTAATCGCAACCTTCGTATTGCAATTTGCTCCACCCACGATAATAATACGAATATGCTTTCGTAAAATACCAGATCATTTGGTTGCGGGGGCAGGATTTGAACCTGCGACCTTCGGGTTATGAGCCCGACGAGCTACCGAACTGCTCCACCCCGCGATAATAATATGAGTATGCTCTTGAGAAAATGGAGGAGGAAGAGGGATTCGAACCCCCGCGCGGTTTGACCCGCCTGTCGGTTTTCAAGACCGATCCCTTCAGCCAGACTTGGGTATTCCTCCAGGGAAATATGGCGGCCGAGGGGATCGAACCCCCGACCTTACGGGTATGAACCGTACGCTCTAGCCAGCTGAGCTAGGCCGCCATAGTATTAAATATTAAAATTGGTGGAGCCTAGCGGGATCGAACCGCTGACCTCCTGCGTGCAAGGCAGGCGCTCTCCCAGCTGAGCTAAGGCCCCAATGTGTATAGAATATAAATGGTCGGGAAGACAGGATTCGAACCTGCGACCCCTTGGTCCCAAACCAAGTGCTCTACCAAGCTGAGCTACTTCCCGGAAATGGTGCGCCCAGCAGAAGTCGAATCCACAACCTTCTGATCCGTAGTCAGACGCTCTATCCAATTGAGCTATGGGCGCTTGTTAGAAATAGAATTTCAAGCTAAAAGCCGAAAATTATGTATGTCCTACTAGTAATCCAGACCATTCTACTATTAAGCGGAAGACGGGGTTCGAACCCGCGACCCCCACCTTGGCAAGGTGATGTTCTACCACTGAACTACTTCCGCGTTAAAGACAAGATTAATTATATACCGACATTTTTATAAATGCAATACTTTTCTTAAAAAAATTATAAACAATCTTGTTTATACCATTTCTTTCAGAAGCACTACCTTAATAAGTCTACAAGCTAAGCTTCAAAAAATCAATATAAATATAAATGGGTTGGATAGCGTAAGACAGTCTATTTTCACACATCCATAACATTAATTTTTATTCAAAATTCGGCCAGGGAAAATCTCCACGATAATATTGTATTTTTAACTTTTCCAAATCGCTGTTCCATTTACAAAGTGCATTGGAATACTTTTTTTGGTCTTCTTCTCTGGATTTGAGTTTTATTCTCTTTGATAACTCTGCTACAGTCACCTCTAAACCATATTCTTCTACAAAATCATTTAAAGCTTGCCAACGTTGTTCATCTGTCCGACCAGATATTTGATAACCATATTTTCTTAATTCACTAAAGTTTAACCCGAATTGTTTAGTTTTCTTCTCCGCAGTTTGAATATTGTACTTTTTAAACATTCTAAAATTTTCTACTTCCTTTGCAGTAAAAACTTTCTCAAGGAAATATTGCATAATCTCTCCTTTCAACAAGTCTATATTTTTTTGTTCTTCATTGATGATAGAAATAAATTTGTTTAGCTCTCGTAAAGTTTTGCTTAACGAATAGTCATGATAACTTTTATATAGCTTCGCAGAAAGTGGTTTATTCTGATCATGATAAAAAAGTTTAAACATTTTATTTTGTTCAAGTTGGCTTAATTTCTTATAATAAATTATGTATAAAAGTAGATTTAGACCTTCTATATCAGAAAAGCGCTTTAAGCTATTAGATTGCACAGTTCTTTCTAAGAAATGTTCTAGAAGCACACTCCAATTTTTCACTTTATACATGTATAAGATTTTTAATTGAGTTTGAGGAGTTGTATTTGAAAAAAGCTCATGATAAAAATCCATATTTTTCTTTAATAGACTTTTTATTCTTTTGCTTTGATTCACATCTAATAAACTTAAACAATTGGAAAGAACGTAAATAAATTCTTCTATATATATCTTTGAATTTTCATCGTCAATGCCTATTCTAAATAGATGTTCAATTACTCTTTGCTTTTCCTCTAGGATACATTCTTTATTAAGTAGAACGGTAATGCCATCCGTGAAGTCCATAATTTTATTTTTGGCATCTATTTCCTTTCGTAATTTCTTCCTTTCTTCTAAAAGATTGTTATTTACCTTCTTGATGATGCCTATTTCTTTTAACAACAGTTCTTTTTCACTTTTCAGCTTCTGAATATACATATTTCGTCCCTGAATTTCATTTTTTAAAGCTTCTGTTTCTAATTGGGTGATATTTTCTAACTCATCAAAGAACTCATTAAAATTTTCAGTAATCATCTCTAATACATGATCTCTAGTAATTATACTAATCCCCCGCTTCCAACACTCATTAACGAGAACATTCGACATAAAAAAAGAAATTCCTTGTAATTTGAAATAAAAAACATCCGCATTCCTAAAATGCGGATGTTTTTATTAAGCTTTCTCTATCTCAAAGTGTTGAATCCAGTCGCTGTAGCTTCCAGTATATAATTGTATATCTTCATATGCCATTTCCTTTAGCATTGCGAATAACGGGGCAGCAGTGACACCACTTCCACAATAAACCGTAATTGGTTCTTTCTTAGATGCTAGTTCCAACAATGTTTCATTAGGACAAAGTTTACCATCTTGTAATAATTGCTCCCAATCATAATTTATTGCTCCAGGAATATGGCCAGCAACTTGATCTATCGGCTCTATCTCTCCTTTATAGCGAGCATTCGATCGGGCATCAAGCAATGTTCTATCCACATGACCATCTACGATTTCCTTTACTGCTGTGCGGTCTGCATATAGGTGTTCCTGCCATTTTAAGTTTAAGTTTGATCGTTGGACAACCGTTAATTCATTCGACGTTTTGAAGCCTGCATTAACTAAAGCAGGATACCCTTCTTGTACAATCTGTACTTTCTGAAACCCGCCATACTTTAGTAACCACCACGCTCTTGCTGCAAATGGTGTTCCGCCTTGATCGTAGACTAGTATAGTATCGTCCATTTGCAGTCCACTTCTTTCAAATAGAGACTGTAGTTTATCTTTCGTGGGCATTGGGTGGCGTCCCGCATGCTGCTCCATGTCTGATAAGTCCTTCTCCAAATCCCAGTAAACAGCTTCTGCAATGTGCTGTTTTTGATAAGCAGTCGAACCTTCGGCAGAATTCTGGAGATTAAAACGAGCATCAATCCATTTATAATTTTCTTGAGAGTCAAGAGAGATATCCTTTACTGAAAGAAAAACTTCACCCATCACTTCTCCACCCCATTCATTAGTGTGTTGTAAATGTGTTTCCATTCTTCAAGCTTCGTACCTTCATGAAGCAACGTTTTTTCAATATCAATTTGGTTAATAGCTTGTCTTGAGATGTGTAGACGCAATTCTTCAGCAAGTTTTCCAATAATGTCTTCAAGCCATTTTTTCATGCGTGCTGATTGTTCATCTAGATACTTTTTGGCATCTGGCTTAGTTAGCTCTTCAAGTGCTTCACGCAACTTCAGATTATCGCCTTTTTCAAAAAAGGACTTATTATTTTTAAAATATTTATTAACGGATTCATATGGTTTACTATCAGAAAAAGGACCCACGAATTCTAAAATATTAGGTTCTTCAGCCTCAAATGGCATAAATGAAAAACTAGCATTGATGTCTTTAAGCTGTTTCATATCATCTAGGTCTCGTTCGTGAATTTTTTTCATAATAAATTTCGCAATTCTAAAGTTAGTAACACGCATTTCTTGTTCAAAATCAAACCCTAAACTTGCTAGGACTTCTTTCAAAGCAATGGCTAATGCAACTGAAGAAGATTTTGATGCGAAGGTTGTAGGGTTATAGCCTTCTTTAAAGAAATCCGGGTATCGATAATAAACTCGCTGTAATACAAAGTAGAGCAGTTCATCCAGTTCCTGTTTTGTATCTTTTGTAATCGTTTGAGCTGCAGAGTGCATATATCTTGTGTGGATATACTGTTCTAACTTAGCTAGCTCAGCAAGACGTTCATCTTTTCGCTTCATATTGTCTTCGGTTTGCTGGATCAGTATTCGAAGTCTTTCTTGGGCTTTTTCCGTTTCTTCAGCTAGTGCTTGAACTGCTAGTGCTGTCAATTCTTCTGATAAGAAGTGATGGAAATTCTCTTCAAACAATGGCAAACCAGAATGTAAATCCTGACTTTCTAATTTTTCTTGCAATGCTAATAAACTCGAAACACCAAATAGTCTTGGATGGCGAATGCCGAAACGTTGGAGTTCTTGTTTCACATAATCTTTTACGTCTTCTGCTTCCTCTGCATCCTTTGCAAGATCAATTGCATTAACGATAAAGAACATCTTATCTAGTTCAAATGCATCCTTCACACGTCCAAGTTGGATTAAGAATTCTCTATCGGCTTTTGCAAACGCGTGATTGTAATAAGTAATAAATAATATGGCATCTGCATTACGAATATACTCAAACGCCACCCCCGTATGCCGTGCATTTATAGAGTCTGCTCCCGGTGTATCTACTAATGTCACACCTAAACGGGTTAATTCACAATCGTAATAAAAATCAATACTATCGACAAAGCAGCTTCTGCTTTCTTGAGCTACGAACTTTTCAAACTCTTCGCGGTTTGTCCTGATAGTATTGCCCAATTTTCCTTTAAATGTAGGATAGCCTTCTTTGAAGGCACGCACAAAGGATTTATGAACATGCAGTCTTTCATCGTCGAGTGGTTTAGCTAAAGCCTCTTCTGCCCGATCATATGCTTCATTTAGTGAATGAATTGTAATTCCAATTGCTTCATAACTAGCAATAATGTCATTTTCTAATTGTCCAATAGTTTTTAAGTGGACATCAGCCGTTTCATGCGGATGGCCTTCTGAAATAGGACGAATTTTATTGATAGCAGCTGTTGTAGGATTAGGAGACACTGGCAGTACTTTTTGCCCCATCAATGCATTTGAAAAAGAAGATTTCCCTGCACTAAATGCTCCAAAAAGTGCAATTGTAAAATCTTTTTGCTTTAAGCGATTCACTTTATTTTTTAAATAATTTGCAACCTCTGAAAATCCTTGAATTGGTTCAATAGCGCTTGCTGTTCTTACAGCGTTTTGAAGAGCAGTTGTCGAGTGTATTGATGGAGATGAAATTTTGTCCTCCAATTCCTCTTCTTGATCCTGCTCCTCTTTTTTTACGAGCATAGATGGATCAAACGGTCGGATATTGCCCATTGCCTTTTCATGTTCTTGTTCCCACTCAGATACACATTGATCTGCTTCAGGATTCATTGTCTGAATCGAGACCGTTTTTTGGATAGCAAAATATTTTTCCTGTTCTTCAATTGCTTTTGCGCCATCAATTACTTCTACTTTGTTTTTCAATACTGCACATTTTTTCTTTAAGGGCTCTACTGTCGTAAAGGACAACTCTTCTATATAAGCGCTTTTTTCAAACTTCCATTGATCCGTGTCTTGCTTATACCACCTCTTTGTGGCACTTGCTACACGATTGGCGAAGTTTAAAAGCGCATCCCCTGTAATACCAGAATCAAGTTTCACTTGTTCTTCAATTACGGAAAATGGTGGCTGCATATCAAAATCATCGATTTCATGAGAAAAATCATCCGTTAAAGCATTAACTAATTTCAATGAGCTCTTCATTAAAGAGCGCATATGACCGGAAATTTGGGAGAACGCTATTTCTTTATAAAGTGAATACAGAGATTCCTTACGCTGATCCTTTTCTACTTGTGTTTTTTTACCAGAAAAAAGCATTCCAACTTTGAAATCTGGCTGTACACTTTCCAAATAATATTTCAGCTTTTCTCGTAATTCGAAAGGCATTATAGCAGCATTTTCTAATAATTCATCACGGCTGTGATCAAAATTCTTTTGCCAATTTGATGCTGAATACAACTTCAACTGTTGAAGTACTACTTCAAAGTCTGCTGTAATCTCTTCGTTATTTTCCCACTCTTCTTGCGATAAAATGGTTTCATTATTTTCTAATAGCTGCTTTTTATTAGTTTCTAAATATTGTGCATGTTCTATTTGAAGCTGCTCAAGAGCTGCTTTACCTCCAGCAATTAAATGATCTTGCCATCCTTCCATACTATTCATGACTATTTCTTTTACTTTATTATAATCATTGTAAGGAAGATTAAAGTCTCTTAATGAGGTAAAGTAAATCCCTTTTGGCTCTACCCCCCAATTTGAGAATGATTGATACACCGAATCGGAAAATTCCTGAAAGGTTAGTTCACTCTCTTTATGTTTATCAATTTGGTTCACAATTAGATAAACATTAGGATTATGCTTCATTAAATTCTTTGTAAATTGGAAGTTTAATTCTGATTGGACATGGTTATAGTCCATTACATAAAAAACAATATCAGCCAAATGCAGTGTCGTTTCCGTAGATAAACGATGCGCATCATCTGTCGAATCAACACCTGGTGTATCCATTACTGTTATGCCTTTTGGCAAAACAGAATCTTTATGGCCAATTTCAATTTGAGAAACCAAGGCACCGTTCTTAGCGAATTCTTTTACTGTTTTAATATCATACCCGTCATCAAATTTGATAGGATTTTGATCTACTAGGTATGCAATGGCATAATTCTCATCCGATTTATGTACTTTTACAACGTTTGCGCTTGTTGGTATAGGAGAAGAAGGAAGGAGATCATCCCCTGTCAGCGCATTAATCATAGTAGATTTACCTGCAGAGAAATGACCTGCAAAGGCAATCATATATTCTTTATTAATAAGCTTTTCAGCAAATAATTTCGTTTTTTGAAGCCTTTCCTGGTCTTCGTTATGTTGATAGATTAAATATTGCATTGCAGTCTGTTTTAGCAGCAGATGTAGTTGTTCTTCAAAATGACTCATGAAAATCATTTCCTCCTTTTTTGCCTTAACGCTATTTTACCATGCCTATAATAAAAAAATCCTTCTATTATTAGAAGGATTAAAAAAATTATTTTAAATGCGTGGAGGTTTGATTAAAAATGTATTTGCCTATTGCCCCATAAATAATAAGTGTCGCACCAACGAATGCATAAACCATCTGAAACGCTCCTTTTAAAGAAATTAATCAGTGAATATGAAAATCATTCTCATTTGTTAATTTCATCATAATAAAAAAACTATGTGACGTCAACAACTATTCAATTCTTTTGCTGCGTGATACTATATTAAAAAGGTCATAACATAAGGAGTTTTCAATGAGCACATCGATACAAGTACAAACTATACTCAATAGCATGATTCAATCACTCAAAACTGTTTTACCGAACGACGTCCATGTCTCAGCTCCATCCATTTCTAAAGAACCTTACGAACAATCCGAAATCGGAGTTTTAATCGGCATGGTGGGAGATTTAAAGGGTAGAATTATTATAGATTCCTCTCCAGAAACTTTCAGTACTATTAGTGAAGCCATGTTCGGAATGAAGCTTGAAGGTGAAATGCTGGAATCTTTTACAGGAGAGTTTGGCAATATGATTGCTGGCAATCTTTGTACATATGTTGCTGCACAACAATTAGTATTAGATATTACACCACCAACTGTTATGGTGGGCCATACAAAACTGCTTGGCTATAATCAAGCAATCATACTTCCTGTTGATATAGATGCCATCGGAAAGTTAACCATATTGCTAGCGATGGATCCGAGTTAGAAAAAAGAAGCTTTTTCAAAGCTTCTTTTTTTATATCCAGATTACTCATAGTTTGTTAAAGACATATTTGGGAGTTTTTAATCACCCTCTAAAGGTACCCTCACTTAAAACCCTCTTTATATCATTATTTTTCATAGATTTTTATCATCTCATCTCGTTAACCCTCTTAAACACACATTCCTTTTCACACTTCTTTCACACTTTTAGTCAAAAGGTGTGATTTTTATCACATCTAAACCTATATTTTTTTTATATCATTTACTCAAACAATAAAGCAAAACTTCATTCAGAGAAGTCTTCTTTCTTCGGTTATTTACAGCCCAATAATCGGACGAAGTAAAACTTAATTCATCTCGTTCTAGATTATTTATTGAAGAAGCTTCCCTCTTGCAAACTATTGCAGAATAAATGTTTTGATTTAATTGAAAGGAGCGATTTCGATGGCACCCAAGAAACATGAAGAAGAAGAAAACCTAAAAGGAACACTCTATTTAGTATTTGCATTAGGCGCTTTTATAGTAATTACGTGGGCTGCATGCTTTGGCCTATTTTTAGAACGTTTTTAAATAAAGGAAAGAAGGGAAAAAAATGCATCTGCATAAATATGAAAAGTATTGGCTTTTATTTGGTGGCGGATCTTTAATCGTATTTTTATTAATTACAGGAATCATGGCATTTCATAACGGCAGTCATCCACCAAGTGCCAAAAACACAATAAATCATGAAAAGGTAGACCAAATTGCACCATTTAACAAACCTGGTGTTCACAAAGTTTCAAGTAAAGATTGGGATTATGAAATAGTAGTACTCGCTTCTGCCTTTTACTATAACCCACCAGAACTAGAAGTACCTGTAGGGTCTAAGGTTAAGTTTATAGCTACTTCTAAAGATGTTGTACATGGCTTTGAAATATCCGGTACGAATGTCAACATGATGCTAGAACCAGGCTATGTTTCTGAATATGTGACAACAGTTGATAAAGCTGGCGAGTATTTAATTGTATGTAACGAATATTGCGGAGTTGGCCATGCGCAAATGCATTCTATGCTTAAGGTGGTGGATAAAAAATGAGTCAAACAGTCATCGATCAATCAAAAGTCAAAAATGATAGTCTAACAGTTGCAAGTAAGGTTAATAGAAAAACAGCTGAGCTTCTTAAAGTAAATCCTAAAGATGCTAAACTTTCTATGGCTCATATTTATGTTGCATTCATAGCTCTATTCTTGGGTGGAACTGCAGGTCTATTGCAAGTTTTAGTTCGTTCGGGGCATTTTGAATTACCTTTTGGCATCGGCTATTATCAAGTTTTAACTGTACATGGTGTTTTGCTAGGTTTAATACTTACTACATTCTTTATCTATGGTTTTCAAATTGCAGCGGTTAGCCGTACATCTGGTACCCTATCAAATAAACAAAGATTACTAGGCTGGATCGGATTTTGGATCATGACAGCTGGTACTGCAATGGCAGCTGCGATGGTTCTTTTAAATGAAGCGTCTGTTCTCTATACTTTCTATGCCCCATTACAAGCACACTGGATTTACTATTTAGGCCTAACACTTGTTATTGTTGGCTCTTGGATCGGAGGACTTGCACAAGCAATGCGTTGGATACAATGGCGCAAAGAAAATCCAAAACAAACTTCACCTTTACTTTCATTCATGGTCGTTTGCAATAACTTAATGTGGTTTGTTGCAACTCTCGGCGTAGCTGCTGAAGTATTATTCCAATTGTTACCTTGGTCACTTGGCCTAGTAGAACGAGTTGATATTCTTTTATCACGTACTTTATTCTGGTATTTCGGGCATGCACTTGTGTATTTCTGGTTATTACCAGCTTACATGGTATGGTATACCATCATTCCAAAAATTATTGGCGGGAAAATTTTCTCAGATTCCCTTGCTCGCCTTGCATTTATCTTATTCGTATTATTCTCAATCCCAGTCGGAGTTCATCACCAATTGACTGAACCTGGTATTGACCCATCATGGAAATATGTTCAAGTAGTTCTAACTATGATGGTATCTATTCCTTCTTTATTGACAGCATTTTCAATGTTTGCCACGTTTGAATTAGCCGGACGTTCAAAAGGTGCTAAAGGACTGTTTGGTTGGCTAAAAAAATTACCTTGGGGAGATGCAAGATTTTTCGCTCCGTTTATGGGTATGTTAATCTTTATCCCAGCAGGCGCTGGTGGTATTGTCAATGCATCTAACCAAATGAACCAACTTATCCATAATACCATTTGGGTAACAGGACATTTCCACTTAACAGTGGCAACTACCGTTATTCTAACATTTTTCGGTGCTGCTTATTGGCTGGTTCCTCACTTAAGAGGCAGAGTGTTTACAAAAGAGTTAAATCGCCTTGGTATTATCCAAACAATCGTTTGGGTTGTTGGTATGGCCATTATGTCTAGCTCCATGCATATTGAAGGTTTACTGGGTGCACCTCGCCGTTCAGCTTTCTCTGATTATGGCGGTGCTGAAATTGCTAAGACATGGGCATCTTACCAAGTTGCACAAGCTGTTGGTGGCACATTATTGTTCATCGGCATTATTATCTTCTTGTATATCTTTGTAAAACTTTGCTGGTTTGCACCTAAAGGTGAAGAAGAATTCCCAATCGCTGAAATTTCTCCACAAGCGGAGAAAACACCTGCTATTTTGGAAAATTTCAAAGTATGGCTTGTAATTCTAGCAGCATTAATATTGATTGCTTATACATTCCCTATCTATGATATTATACAAAATGCTCCACTAGGTTCTAAAGGCTATAAGCTTTGGTAATCTAGCAAATAAAAAACGTTCTATTTCTTAATTGAAATAGAACGTTTTTATTTGCCTGTATATGTATCTACGATATATTTCCCGCTTGAATCATAATTACACACATATCATCAGGTTGATCAATTTGCAGTTCTTTAGGTAATACATACTCAATAGGTTTCTGCATTTGAATATCAAACTTCTGGTTAATCACTAATTTCTTCAGTTCTTCTAGCCCATCATGATTGATATCATCTAATGCCTCCATTACCCCATCCGTATAAATAAGAACTTGAATTTTTTCTTTAAATTCAATTGTTGTTTTTTTCACTTTCATTTCTCTAAACAATCCTACAGGGCAGCAATTGGTCGATAAGGTAATAATTCTTTGATCTTCGACTAATAAAAACCCTGGTGGATGGCCAGCATTCACATATTCAATAGTATTATTCTTCGTATCAATAACTAAATATATGGCAGTAAAATAATAGTGAAATGTATTTTTTTCTTGATTGAGTATATTCATCCATCTATTTAGTTCTTCAATTAGTGCCACAGGGTCTGGATTTTTGCGAATAGCATCGCGTAATGCAGAAGATATATACATACACACTAAAGATGATGTAATGCCGTGGCCCATTACATCAAGTAAGATTACACCATATCGATCTTCATCAATCTTTTGCCAATAGTACATATCTCCGGCTAATTGATTTGCAGGCAAATAGGAAGCATTGACATTAAATCTTTCTTCTAATAAAGGTTTACTAAGCAGCCCTCTTTGAACTTGCATAGATAATTCTAGTTCATCTTGTATTTTCTTTTCATGTTTTTTATGCCAATCTTTTTCGTATTTTAATCGAAGGCCTACACGAATTCTGGCTAGCAAATCTGTTTTGTTAATTGGTTTTGTAATATAGTCAATGCCGCCGACATCTAACGCTTCAGCAACTTTTTTTGAATCTTCAATAGCTGTTACAAAAATAATTGGTATATCTTTAAACTTAGGGTTATCTTGTAGTATCTTACATGCTTCAATTCCGTCCATTTCAGGCATCATAATATCCAGAAGAATCAAATCAACAGATGTGTTTGTTGATTCTTTTACTTCTGTTTCTAAATAATCGAACATGGCTTTGGCAGATGTAAGAGAAGAATAGTCTGTATAACCTGCACGTTTAAGTATATTCTCTATTAAAAAGAGATTGATTTGATTATCATCTACTATTAATATTGTCATTCTTCTCCCCCTTACTGATAATGTAATTCCCTAATAGTAAAAAATTAAACATTATTAAATAAAAAAGTGTAAAGTATCACGCTACATAAAACAAGGAAAGGAAATGCATAAGCATCTCCTTCTGTTAGATCTTTCTGTATATATTCTCTTTGGCTGAAATAACAGCATATTTATCTGAAAACTGAGTTGACCGCAGAGACTCCTTACTGCCAATTCCCATAAAGCCCCCTTTACAGAGGCTTTCATAGAATAATTGGTTAACGTTTAGTTGAAGATCACTTGTAAAATAAATCATTACATTTCTGCAAATTATGATATGAAATTCGTTAAATGACCCATCTGTTACTAAATTATGTTGAAAGAAAACAATGTTTTTTCTTATGCTTTCGTCTAAATAAGCATAATCATAATCTGTAGTATAGTATTTAGAAAACTCATGTTTACCACCAGCATTTAAATAATTCCGAGTATAGGTTTGCATGCGATTCAACGGAAGAATGCCTTTTTTTGCAGTAGATAAGACTTTCTCACTTATATCCGTTGCATAGATCTTTGCTCGATCGTATAGGCCTTCTTCTTCTAATAAGATAGCCATGGAAAAGGCTTCTTCGCCTGTTGAACAACCTGCATGCCAAATCCTAATTTCAGGAAGATTTCTCAAATGCGGAACTACCTGTAAACGAAACGCTTCAAAAAACTCAGGATCTCGAAACATCTCTGTTACATTGATGGAGAAATCATCAATTAATTTTTCTACAAATCCTTTTTCATATAAAACCTTTTCAATTAAATAGCTAATTGTCCTAACATTTTCTATGCGAGCTCGATTCTCTATTCTTCGCTTAATAGATGAGCGCATATAATCACGGTAATCAAAACCCGAAACATCAAAAATCGCCTGCAACAATAACTTTATTTCAATTTCTTCTCTTTCTTCTTGTGTAATAGAATCTTTCATAGTTTTCACCGCTATCTGGTTACCACCGTTGATGTGAGCCATACACGAAGCACAGACAATAATTGATCTACTTTTAATGGTTTGCTTACATAGTCAGATGCACCGGCTTTTAGACATTTAGCTCGGTCACCCTTCATTGCTTTTGCTGTCAGGGCAATGATTGGCAATTCTTGATACTGTTCTTGCTGGCGAATCAGCTGCATTGTTTCATAACCATCCATGCCTGGCATCATGATATCCATTAGGACGGCGTCAATTGTATTTTCTTCATGAAGAATGTCTAAGCATTCATAGCCATTTTGCGCAGTGATTATATTCATTCCTTCTGCTTCTAATACTTTACGCAAAGCAAAGATGTTTCGGTTATCATCATCAACGATTAGTATCTTTTTCCCTGTTAATTTATTTGAGTTTGCTTGTTCTTTCTGCTGTTCTTCGCTGAAGCTTACTAAAGTGTCAAATGTTATATCTTGATCTTGGCATCGTTCTGCTTCTACTGTAGCTGCAATAAGATCTGTAACGTCGCTTTCTTCCATTACATTTACGCCTTCTGGCAAGTTTGGAAGGAATAATGTAAAGGTACTTCCTTGCCCTTCAACGCTTTCACAAATTATATTCCCGCCAAGCAATTTTGCAAACTCTCTACTAATAGATAAACCTAATCCAGTGCCCCCATACCTGCGAATAGTTGCGCCATCCGCTTGTTGGAATGCCTCAAAAATTAATTCTTGTTTATCTTTCGGAATACCAATACCTGTATCTGATATATTGATTTCAATCCAATCAATAGTTGGATTTGCACCTTGAACATGTTTGTAAACTCGTTCCATATCTGCTTTTTTGAAATGAACATCTACAGAACCATCATCCGTAAATTTAAAGGCATTTGAAAGTAAATTCTTCATAATTTGTTGGAATCGTTGATGGTCAGTATAGAATAACGCTGGAATATTGTCCTCCATTTTCACTTCAAAGGATAATCCTTTGTTTTTCGCAATATGCTTAAAGTTTTGGTAAAGAAGATCAGGTATCTCGCTAACATTCATTTCTTCAAATTCAACCACTAATTTTCCGACTTCAACTTTTGACAAGTCTAATATATCGTTGATCAAGGTTAATAAATCTTGACCTGATGAACCAATAATTTGGGCGAATTCACGTTTTTCTTCGGCTGTACTGCTATCTTTAGGATCTTGAAGCATCTCAGACAAAATAATAATGCTGTTAAGAGGCGTTCTAAGCTCATGAGACATATTCGCCATAAATTCGGATTTATATTGCGAACTGCGCTGCAACTCTAAAGCTTGCTCTTCTAACTCTTTTTTCGTCTCTTCTAGCTGATGTGATTTTTCTTCAGCTTCATATGTTCTTTCTGATAGCTGTTCATTAATCATTCGCAATTCTTCAGCTTGTGTTTGTAATTCTTCTGATTGAGCTTGCAACTCTTCTGATTGTGCCTGAAGCTCTTCCGTTTGTGCTTGTGACTCTTTTAAGAGACGTTCAATTTCCATACGTCCTTCAACGCTATTAATCGTAATGCCTAATGTTTCAAGCACTTTTTGGATGAATTTTTCTTGAACTGGTGTAAATGTTTCTAAGCTTGCCATTTCAATGACTGCTACTACTTGGTCTTCAAAGATAACTGGTGCAATTAAAATACTTTTTGGGCTAACTTGACCAAGCCCTGTGGTTACCAATTGATAGTTATCGGGTATATGTGTGATAACTTGTGATTTTTGTTCAGACACACATTGACCAATAATACCTTCGCCGACCCGGAAAGCTTCCCGGCCAATATTTTCTCCATCGCCCGCAATATCAGCAAGCTTGATAAAGCGAGTATCTTTTCCATCACCTTTTCGAAGGTAAAAGACTCCGAATGAAGCATTAATCATTGGTGCCAATTTAGTTAAAAGACGATTTGCTAAAACTTGAATATCTTCAATTCGTTGATACATTGTACCGATTTCTGCTAAACCGGTTTGAATCCAGTTTTGATCATTCATTTCTTGTGTATATTTTTTCTCATTTAAATTATATTGCTCTAATGATTCTGCCATTGCATTGAATGAATGAGCAATATCACCAATCTCATCTTTAGTATTGATATGGATCCGTGGGATACTAGATAAATTATGGTAATCAATATCTTTAATTACACCAGCAATAGATGACAAATCTTGGGAAAGTTTGCGTAGCATCCACAAAAGAATTGCTGAAACGAATATAATTCCAATCACTGACCCAATAATACTTAAGAATAAAGTACTCTCATAATTTTTTTGAGATTCATCGACTTTTGAATCCATTAACTTTTCTTGATACGTTTTAAAATCATTGAGTGTCTTCGTTACTTCACTACGTTTAGCCATTTGGTCATTCATCAGAGACTCGAGATTTGCATTGTTGTCTTTATTAGTCACCGCTTGAATAATCTTAGTTTCAGTTGCAGTATAAGATTGATACTGATCATTTAGTTGCTGTGACAAACTTTTTCCATCTGTAGTATTAACTAACGAGCTTAACTGAGAAATATCCTTCATAATAGCTGTTTGGTTTTTTTCTAATATTTCTACGCTCTTTTCAGCTTTGCCTTTCCCTTCATTAAGCGCAGCAAACAAGATTTCTCGGTCTGACTGGGAAAAGAGCTGTCTCATATCTAAGACTATTTTTACCTTTTCATAACGGTCGTCGACAATCTCGCTCATATTTTTTCTCAACGAATTTAAGTTGGATATCATCGTTGATAACAGAATTAATAGAAAAACAATAATTAATCCAAAGCCTATCCATTGCCTTTTCTTATAATCCATATAATCCCGCCTTTCTTTTTAATGTTATATAGAAATTTGTAAATAATCCTAGTAGTAAAGAATAGTATACATACTTTATTCTATCACTATTCGATAGATTATGCTAAAAAATGTTCCGGATTGCGAAAAAAATGAAAAAAGCCCCAAAAGTATGCTAAGAGCATACTTTAAGGGTCATGGTTATTTGTATTCTACTGGTTTAGTCGGCAAGATTGGAATCAATTCATCTTGATATTTTACTTCTTCTTCATTAAATAACAGATGGATTTCACCGTAATCTTCTGATGTTCTAATCAAGCGTCCCATCCCCTGCTGTAATCGAAGTAGCATAAAAGGTAAATCTACTTCTTGGAAAGGATCTTTTGCAAAAGCCCGTTTAGCGTCAAATAATGGATCGTGTGGAGGGAATGGCAAATCAAAAATAATTACTCGCGTTAATGCTTGTTTCGGCAAGTCTAACCCTTCCCAAAGATGATAAGAACATAAAACATTGAGCTTGCCTTCTTGGAATTCTCGAACAATGGAGGACAATTCACGATCTCCTTCAAAGCCAATTGTTGATTTGAACTCATCCGGCAGTTTTTCTTTGAATTCGAGCATAGCTTTTTGAGATTTAAATAGTATAAGCGTTTGCTGTTTGTCCTTTAATAGTTCTTCTACTTTTTGAGCTTTTTCCTGCTGTGAGCTCTGGTGCAAGAAAATTTTCATCACTTCTTCATAATCAAATGGAGAAGGTACAGAGAAAGAGTGATAATTCTTAATGCCTAAGCTTCCTGCTATATAACTAAAATCCTTGTTAACTGACAGAGTGGCAGAAGAGAAGACGTAAGGAATTTTTTTGGTGAATAATTTCTCTTCTAATACTTCAGTAATCAATCTCGGCATAATGACTAGTGTTTCTTTGCCATCCGTTTCTTCTAGCCAATTGACCGCATCATTGCTAGTTGCAAAAATCTTCATTGCTGATTGATATTGTTCTAAAAATTCTTCAGCCATTCTTAATTCATATTCCGGAATAACATATAGTTCTGATTCAAACACAAATTCCTCTAAAAGCACCTCAATAATATTGATTACTTTTTTTCCTAACGCTAATAATTGAGGAGATTTATTAATTCTTTTACGTTCATCGGCTGATTCAATAACATCATCTCGCAATTGGTCAAAAAACAATTCATGCCCCTCTTGCAATTGTTCCATTGTGTATAACGTTTTTTCGCGTAGACCGTCAACCATTAAACGGTCGATTAATTGAACAATGGTATAATCTTGCACTTTATATGTCAGTGCTTTTTGTGCAGCATACTCAAGCAAATGCCCTTCATCAAGCACAATCATCGATACTTCAGGTAACAGCGACAATTGCCCTTCTCGTTCACGGGATTCTTTTGTAGCGATATGCTCCATTAAAAAGTCTTGCGAACAAATGATTAGATCTGTAGATTCTCGGTAATGTGCCCGATGCAGTGTCTGACCACATCTATTGCGCAATTCGCAAACAGAACATTGTTGAATAGAATTGTAATTCACAAGATTCCATTCTTCATCACTTATATTTGGGTAATCACTGTGTTGGCCATAGAGATTTAATGTTCCTTGGCCGAAAACGCCTTCAGGCATTGTTTCTGCAATGTCGTCCAGATAAGGGCCATCAGCATACTTTTCAGCTTCTTCAAAGCGTTTAATGCATAGATATTGATCTCTTGACTTTGCCAGGCGAACATCTATCTTCATATCAAGCGTATCCTGTAATTTATATAAATCGCCACCAGCTTTAACCAGTTGATCGATTAACGTTTCATCTGCACATGCAATTAAAGCAGGCTTTCCCGTATAGCGTGCATAGGCAATCGCAGGCAATAAATAAGCGATTGTTTTACCAGTACCCACTCCTGCTTCAGCAAAGAGCACCGCTTTCTCACGAAGCACTTTTTCAATTTGGTAAGCCATAAAAATTTGTTCATCACGACATTCGAATCCTTTTTCAGGAAGCTCGTCATACAAAATATCGCCTATCCAGTCTCCTAATGAATCAAAGAAAGACTTATCTTTGGATAAGGCAAATGGTATTGACTGTCTCATTCTTATTCCCCTCTCGACTAGACAACGAAACGGATAGGTTTCCCCATCCGCTACATACGCACTTAAATCTTTAATAATCCTATTATAGACAACTTTATCTAAATTTAAAATATGTTATAGCTCTACTATTTAGTCACTGTTTTCAAGATTTTTTACCCCAAAACTGGTAGTAATCCGTCTTAATGAAACCATTGAAGAGCTTACGTTTCTTTGTAGCTCTCTTACCGTATAATTCTTCAAAATTCTCCATGGAAGAGAGCATATAAACAGACCAAGTTGGATATTTATTCATCATCTTACCCATATCCTGAACCATTTTTTCAATAGTCTCTTTTTCACCGATACGTTCACCATATGGCGGGTTACCAATCATTACACCATCCGATAAGGTTGTGGTAAAATCCGTTACTTGCATTTGCTTAAATGATACCAAGTCAGCAAAGCCAGCTTCTCGTGCATTTGATTGTGCAATCTCAACCATTCTATGATCAATATCAGAACCAAAGATTTGAAGTGGTTGATCGTAGTTAGCTACATCCTCAACTTCCATACGCACATCGTTCCATATACTAGATTTTATCCACGGCCATTCTTCACTAATAAAGTCACGGTTGTAACCAGGAGCCATGTTTTGTCCAATCATAGCAGCCTCAAGAGCAATCGTTCCTGAACCGCAAAACGGGTCTGCAAATGGTCGATTCGGATTCCATTTTGATATATATACTAAGGCAGCAGCAAGCGTTTCTTTTAAAGGAGCTTCACCTTGATCAAGACGATAACCTCTTTTATGTAACCCTGCTCCGCTAGTATCTATTGTCAATGTTGCAATGTCTTTTAGTATAGAAATCTCAATTTTAAACTTAGCGCCGGTTTCTTCCAAAAAGCCTAAACGCATGTAGTGGCCCTTCAACCGTTCCACAATGGCTTTTTTTGTAATCGCTTGGCAGTCAGGAACGCTGAATAATTTAGACTTTACAGATTTCCCTGTAACCGGAAATTCGGCATCGACAGGCAAATACTTTTCCCATTCAATCGCTTTTACTCCCTCAAACAATTGCTCAAAAGTCTTAGCTGGGAAGCTTCCAGCTACAATTTTTACGCGGTCCGCTACGCGCAACCATAAATTGGTTTTAGCGATATCTCTCTCATCGCCTTCGAAATAAACTTTCCCGTTATCTGTTCTTGTATGATAGCCCAAGGCTTTTAGTTCATCGGCCACAATCGACTCAAGCCCCATGGCTGCTGTCGCTACTAGTTGATATTTAGTCATACTTACTTCCCTTCTATTTCTAGTTCCCAAAATTCAAGGAACTCCATTATCTCATCTAATGGAACCGGTTTTGAATAATAATATCCTTGAATCATATCACAATCCATTTCACCGAGCAATTTAACTTGATCACGCTGCTCAACACCTTCTGCAATGACGCTCATTTGTAATCTGTGCGCCATCTGGATTATCGCATGCACAATCGCTTGCTTATCACTGACACTGCAAATTTGTTTGATAAAGCTTTGGTCAATCTTTAAGCAATCAAGCGGAAATTCGACTAGATAGCTTAGAGAAGAATAACCTGTACCAAAATCATCAAGAGATAATTTAAAACCCATATGTTTTAGCAGAATTAATTTACGCGTTGTTTCTTTTTCATTATTCATGATTGTTCTTTCAGTCAATTCTAATTCAAAATGGTTTGCTGGCAAATTATTTCTTTCTAATATTTGCTGTATCGAAGTAATAAAATTCGGTTGATGAAAATGGATACTCGATATATTAATGGCAATTGGCATTTTGTAGCCATACCCTATTAGCTCATGAGCATCCAGGCATACTTTTTCTAAAATAATTTCGCTAAGAGGAATAATCAGCCCTGTCTCCTCTGCGTAAGGGATAAATTCACCTGGAGACACATTTCCTAATATCTCATTATGCCAACGGACCAATGCTTCCATTCCAATAATCTGCTGTTTTTGATAATTGACTTTAGGCTGGTAATATATCTCAAACTCATTTTTATTGCTAATCGCTTTTCTCAGTTCACTATCCAGGGTAAACGTTCTCTTTGCGTCTGTTTTCAAATCATCAAAGTAAAAAGAAAATTGATTTTTCCCATGATCTTTTGCATAGTACATGGCAATGTCTGCTTTGTTGAGCAATGTTTCTGTATCATCTCCATCATGCGGATAAACACTTATACCGATGCTAGCTGTGATAAATAATTCGTGGGTATGAATATAAAATGGACTTTCGAGCAATTGAATGATCTTCTCGCCCAAATGTAACGCTTCTCTTGGATGGTGAATGTCTGTAAATGTTAGAACAAACTCATCACCGCCATATCGCGCAAAAATATCTTTGTTTTTAAGTAATGTCTTTATACGTCTTGTAACCTCAACCAGTAATTGGTCTCCAATTGCATGGCCTAGTGTATCATTAACTTGTTTAAAACGGTCTAAATCTAAAAATAATACAGCGTGCTGATAATTATGCGTTTTAGATGTACTTAGCAATACATTCATACGTTCAGTATAAGCGAAGCGGTTTGAGACGCCTGTCAGCATATCAGTTGTAGCACGTTTTTTCAGCTCGCTCTCCACATTTTTCTCATCTGATAAATCTGAGAAAATGCCGCAATACCCAATGATAGTATCTTCATCGTTGGTTATTTTAGTGATTTTCAACCATTCCGGATATACGTCTCCTGTTTTGCGACGATTCCATATTTCTCCCTGCCATTCGCCTTCACTGGCGATACTAGCCCACATCTTTTGATAGAAGTCTTTTTTATGGTTTCCTGATTGAAGTACATCAGGTTTTTTACCTATAACTTCTTCTTTTTTATAACCCGTTACAAACTCAAAAGCAGGGTTTACATCAATTATTTGAGATTTTAAATTTGTAATCATGATTCCTTCTGATATAGAATCCAGAATTTTAGGTGTTATGTATTGACAAAGTTTGGCGAGATGTTCTGTATGAATAGTATTTTTTGCAATATGCTGATCCATTTTATACACCATCTCCTAAAAGAAAGGCTCTCCAATAACTGGAGAGCCAAATATTCATATAAAATATAAAGCATCATTAAAAGAACGTAAGCCATGTTTTGTGCCCGAGTACTATAACGGCGCTATGCCTTGTACTAATGGGTAGTAATCATCTATCTACGGAAATAAATTTCCGTCTCTCCATCCATTCATTTCTTTTTGGAGAATGCCCCTACCATAATTTGGGTTGCTCGCTCGCGGGGTTTACCTCGTTCCACCTGCAACGTTTCCGATGCAGCTTCGTCACTGTGGCACTTTCAAGGAGTTTCAACCATATCCATAAAGGACTTAGGTTTTCCTCCTGCCGTCAGCCTATAGACTGCCTTAGCTTATTGATTCGCTAAGCGCGAACACTACGTTCATCTCAGAGCCGTGCGAGCATGGACTTTCCTCAACAATGTTTAACATTGCAGCGATTACTTGTTCTTTTATGATGACGTCAACTATTATACAGGTATTGTTATAATTTTTCAAGACCTATTTAGTTGAATAAGATTAATCATATAATTTATCGCCAAAAACGTGTTTTTCTAAATTGGCAATTCTTTTTAAAATATCAAAATTAGTGTTTGTTGCATACGAAGATGAAGAAGTTTGTCTTCTTCCATCAGTAGAAGCTTGTGACTGCGCATTTTTTAACTCATCCTTTAACGCATCCACCTCTTCTTGTTTTTTTGCCAAAGCTTTTTCAAATTTTTCATAATCTTGAATGATAATATCTAAAAATTGATCTACTTCGTCTTGGCTATATCCTCTGATTCCCGTTTTAAAGTCTTTATCTAAAATAGCTTTCGCAGATAGTTTCATATCCATATTCATCTTCCTTCCATATAAACGTCTGTCTCAACATTATAGCATAATTCATTCGACGTTCCTTTTATTTCCCGTGCAATGATTGCTTCTTTTTTAGCCGCAGTTGCCTATGGCTAATTTCATTAAACTTTTTCAATTTTTTATCTCTATCCAGACTTTGCATATTATTTAGGGTCCGCTCTGCTTTATACGCGTTATAGAGAGCTGATTGGTAATCTTTACGCCTATGCTCATCTATTTTTGCGAGCTCTATATATGCAATAAGCTGTTCACTTTCTTTGAGAAAAGGAACTGCAGTCATAAAAGATTGGTACGCCTCTTCATAGAGATGTTGTTTTTTTCTCTGAAATGCCAAATGATAATGGGCATAGCCTGCTTCATTACTATTAAATTGATTTGTTACCTTTTCTAATACTCTGCTACCTTTTTCATAGTCAGAAAGATCACCATACCACTTACCGATATTTGTAATAGTAGTAGATGATTCATCCTCTTCACTTTCACACAATAAATTTGTTGCATGGATGTATAGGGTAACCAATGATAATAAATCATATTTATTATGATCTAACACCTTCAGCAAGGCATCAGGATTACCGCTTTTAATTGCATCTAAATAAATGATTGGTGCCAGATACCCAGGGATATCTCCAACCCGTTTGAAGCCTAATTTTTCCTCTTCTATTTGCGTTAATTTCATACGCGAAAGATCATTTTTCCAAATTCTTTTGGAACCATGTAAAAGATCAATATGCCTTTGTTCAGGCAAGTTCGGCAAATCTTTTTTATGCAACGTAAAACGCGTTTGGAGTTGAGGCCAATCAAAGCTCTTGCCATTGTAAGTGACAAGCGTTTTATTGGGTTCCCAAAGCTTAGATTCATATAAAAATGCTGTTTCATGGCTTGGTTCAGCTAAAACATATTGCTTTAGTATAAATCCGGCTTGTGATACTTCTAATATTCCGTTGAGGAAGATCTGTGTTCCAACGCCACGCAATCCTGTTGTTTCAGTATCATAAAAAATAAGTTGATCGTCTTTTGTAAGTTCTATTGGATGTGAATTATCAGGCATGCTCCATAATCGGAATGCATTATATAGATCTCCCAGGAGAAAATCTCCATGTTTCGTCTCAAGTGGATAATGGGTTTCAAGTAAAAAAACCATTCCAAATTGATTTTCTATTCTTTTCAGTCCTGCCATTTCCCAGTCTTTTGTATATGCAGGGTCACTTGGTTTTGCGAATGGCGTTTTTTTCTCTTCCGCTTTTGAAGAGGATTTTTTAATCATTTTTTTCATCTGGAGTATTTTATTTTCGTATGACAAGATTAATCATCCATTTCTGCATGTGTGATCATTTGTAAAAATGAGAGTACTTGTTTCTTGCCTTCGCCTTCTAAGTCTTGGGCTCCAATACACGAAGGACAACCATTTTTGCAAGGACAGCTTGCGACATGACTGTAAACATGTTCAATCAACTCTTCCCATAAATCAAAAACCCGTTCACTAAGCCCTATTCCGCCTGGATATCTATCATAGACGAAGAATGCTGGTTTGCCAATATGCGTCGCTTTTACTTGCGGAACAACATGTACATCGCTAATATCGCTTTGCAAAAATAAAGGAATAAAACTATTCATTGCGTAGGCAACACCAGTCATAGCATTTGTTAAGTCATCTTCCTTCCAGCTTTCTGGTTGGTCAAACGACAGCCATGTACTGCTTGTATGCAATTCTTCAGGAGGTAAATGAATGGGACCGCTACCGATATTATCATGTGTACCAAAACGAATTTTTTTAAAGATGGTTGCAGTGGCAAGTGTCATTATATCCCCGAAACCGACTTGTAGATGGCCTATTGTTCGTTCTTTATCTTCACTTATTACCTTTAATTCTACCGCTAAATTTGCATCTGTAAAATAATCTACATCCACTTCTGTAACGTAAGCCTTCTTTTCTTCCCAATCCAATTTTTCAACTTGATATTGAATGCCTTGGTGAAGGTATATCGCCTCTTCATGCAGTAATGTCATTGCACTGTATCTATCCATCTCTCCAATCACTTTTGTATGGGCAGGAATAGTTTGGTCAATAATGACTACATTTTCCTGAGAGGCAGAGCGCAAACTAATATCATGTGCGGGAAAACTGTCGCTCATCCAATGCCATTTATCCGAAGATTTCACTAGAATGCCTTCTTCGCAAAGGTAGTCTAGAAAATCATCTATTTCGAACTCAGCGTATTTTTCACCTTCTTGAAAAGGTAACTCGAATGCTGCACATTTTAGATGGTCCATTAATATAAGTATATTCTCTGGATAGATGCGCGCTTCCTCTGGCGAGCTTTCAAATAAATAAGATGGATTTTTGATAATGTATTGGTCTAAGGCAGTTGATTGCGCTACATAAATGATTAACGCATCATCCTGTCGTCTGCCAGCACGGCCTGCTTGTTGCCAAGCACTGGCGATATTGCCTGGATACCCAGTCATGATACATGCCTGCAACTGACCAATATCTACACCTAGCTCTAAAGCATTCGTCGATACAACACATTGGATGGTACCATCTCTAAGCCCTTTCTCTATCGCCCTACGTTCAGATGGCAAATAGCCCCCTCTATATCCCCTAATACTTTCATCGTGAATTTTTTTTACAGTTAAGGATTTCATATAGGTGACTAGCATCTCAACACGCACTCTGCTCTTAGCAAAGATGATTGTTTGTATTCTTGCATTATATAATTCCCTTGCCAAGTCTCGCACTTCAAGTATTGCGCTTCTTCTCACACCAAATGTCGGATGGATAATGGGCGGGTTATAAAACAAAAATGTTTTTTTACCTGCAGGCGCACCATTTTTTGCAATCAGTTTATGGTCTGTATTGGTTAGGTTTTCAGCAAGTTCTCGCGGATTTTTGATAGTAGCCGAAGTGCAAATAAAAGTCGGATGGCTACCATAGAAATGGCAAATACGTAAAAGGCGCCTTAGCACATGAGCGACATGTGAACCAAAGACCCCTTTATACGTATGCAATTCGTCTACAACGATATACTGCAAATTCTCAAATAATGAAACCCATTTTGTATGATGCGGCAGTATCCCTGAATGCAGCATATCTGGATTCGTCATCACAATATGGCCTGCTTTTCGGACTTTTTGCCGGATACCAGGCGCTGTATCTCCATCGTATGTATAACTTAATATTTCTTCTTCACTGTCTTCTATTAACTTGTTTAAATCGCTTTTTTGGTCTTGTGCCAAAGCTTTGGTAGGGAATAAATAGAGGGCTCTTGCTGTTCGATCTTCCATGATTGATTGCAGCACGGGTAAATGGTAGCATAATGATTTTCCTGAAGCTGTAGGCGTTACGGCAGTAAAGGATTCGTTCTTCATCGCATAATCAAATGCTTGCCGCTGATGAGCATACAATTGGTCTATTCCTCTTTTTTCTAACGCTTTTTTCAATGATGGATGCAAATTGCTTGGCAATTTGACTAAATCTGCTTGCTTTGCTGGAATTGTGTGTACATATTCAATTCGGTTTTGCATTTCTTTACTTCGTTGCCATTCTTCAAGCAATTCCTGAATGTTTTTTTTCTTATTAAGCATCTGTATCATCCTTTTTTAACGCTCGCTGCAATGTTTCCAATGTATAGGTAACAGATTGAATAGATTGATAGAGCCTTTTCCTGCTGGTTTGCTGATAAAAAGATTGGACAATAAATTGGTCCATCGCATCGACTGCATTTTTTATTTGAATTTTATGGACATGTTTTGGTTTATGGAGATCAAGCCATTTCTCTACTTCTGCTTGCCAAATGGCTAATTTTGCATGGTATGCGTCAGCATATGGCTTAACTTCCTTAAAAAAGTCCGGAGATGTGTTTGTTTCTCGCATATTTAAAAACCGTTGCCAGCTTTCTTTACATTCATTTAGTAATTCTTCTGTCATCTTTTCAATCATCATTCACATCTCCGTTTAATTTATATGAACTAATTAATTTATTAATTTTCTTCAACCTGTTTAACAAGGTTTTCTTTTCAAGCTGTTTTTATTTTAACAAATATATTTGTCTTTTACTACTTAACAGCGAACAAATATTCTTTCTGTTCTTCTATCATATCAAGGCGGTTTGCTACAAGTGCTATATTTTTTTCATGCGTTTTGGTATACATCTCTTCTTCGTGGTTCACCCTATTCCGTAAAAGTTCATCTACCATTTCAATTAGATTCAATAAGTGATCAATTTTCCGCATATTATCGCCCCCTTGCTATTACATTACCATGTTGATTACTAAATTCGGGGAAGTGGACAAAACAAGTGTTCATTCGACGATTAAAGTTTAATTTTTTAAATTCCGACAATGTATTTGTCAAATGTTTATGTTCGTGTTTGTGGTATGATAGATGGCAGACGAGGTGGTATTATGGCAATTCGATATCCGAATGGAAAAAAATACACGGCTCCTACGCCAGACGAAAGCAAAAAAACGAGGAAAGAGAAAAACATCTCTTATAGTAACCGGGGTAAATCATTGGAAGATTATATTGATGAAACCAACGTGTATTATCTGCAGAGAAACATTGCGGTAATTCATAAGAAACCTGTTCCTGTCCAAATCGTCAAAGTAGAGTATCCATCCAGAAGCGCTGCTGTTATACGCGAAGCCTATTTTCGCACACCATCTACAACGGATTATAATGGTGTTTTTAATGGGGCCTATATTGACTTTGATGCAAAAGAGACAGAAAATAAGACTTCTTTCCCTTTAAAAAACGTCCATGCTCATCAGGTCAAACATATGGAGGGCATAGCGAATCAACAAGGAATCAGTTTCTTAATTGTACGCTTTACTTCCTTAGATCGTTATTTTATAGTACCATGTGACATGCTGTTAGCAGCATGGAAACGAATGTTGGATGGCGGAAGAAAATCCATTCCGTTATCTGATTTTGAGGAGCAAGCTACCGAAATACATCTTGGGCTTACTCCTCGATTAGATTATTTAAAGGCAATCACAACATTGCTACCATAGCTTGAATTTAAGTTATGAGAAAGTGAGGAAATACTGTGGATCAACAAGTTAATTCACGGAAACAGCGAAAGCAACTAGAAGAACAAAAAAGAAGGGGCAACAAACAAAAAAGCAACGGTAAAAAACCAAATCGTTCTTTGTTCAAAAAGATTATAATCGCTGTTTTAGCGTTAGGTATAGCATTATTTGTAATTGGCGCATCTATTTTTGCCATTTATGCGGCGCAAGCGCCTAAATTAGATGAAGAGTTGCTAAAAGACCCTGTTTCAACTAAATTCTTTGATTCAAATGGTAAGGTCTTCTATACAATGGGGAATCAAGAACGCGAACATGTCGATTATGACAATATTCCAAAAGATATGCGCGATGCCATTTTAGCAACAGAGGATTCTCGATTCTTCAAACACCACGGAATCGACTTTGTTCGTCTTGGAGGGGCCGTGCTTGCCAACTTTAGGTTTGGTTTTGGCGCACAAGGCGGCAGTACTTTAACTCAACAAGTGATCAAAAACTCTTTCTTAAATAACGGCAAAACACTTAAACGTAAAGCCCAAGAAGCTTACCTTGCAATCCAATTGGAACGCGAGTATTCAAAAGAAGAGATTTTTGAAATGTACTTCAATAAGGTATTGATGTCCGGGCAAACATTTGGCTTTGGGACAGCAGCCAAGAAATTTTATGGAAAAAATTTAAAAGATCTAACATTAGACGAGAAGGCCTTGCTTGCCGGCATGCCACAAGCGCCAAACGCCTACAATCCGTTTAAAAATCCGGATCGAGCAGAAAAACGTCGTAATATTGTTTTAGGCTTAATGTATCAGCATAAAGTCATTACTAAAGAACAGATGGAAAAAGCACGAAAAGTAGACATCAAAAAAGGCCTTCTCCCTGAAAGCAAGAGACAGACTACTGCGTCTAAATACGATGCCTTCATTGATGTTGTACTAAAAGAACTAAGTGAAAATAAAGATGAAAAAGCGTTAGAGGAAGGTGTAAGCGTCTATACGACACTTGATACAAACGCACAAAAAGTAGTTGAAAGCACAATGAATAATAGTGCTAACTTCCCTACTAAAGATATTCAAGCTGGCCTATCTGTTATTGATACTAAAACAGGTGCAATTGTCGCTGTTGGTGGCGGTCGCAACTACGGTCCTGAACGTGGCTTCAACTATGCAGAGGCATTGAACAAACGTCAACCAGGTTCTACGATGAAGCCGTTAGTAGATTATGGTCCTGCTATTGAGAATTTAAAATGGTCAACTGGCAAAACAATTGTGGATGAACCAATGAATTATACGGGCTCAAGCCAACCAATTAACAACTTCGACCATCAATATAAAGGATCTGTAACCATTCGACAAGCACTATATAACTCTCGAAATATACCTGCAGTAAAAACTTTCAAAGAAGTTGGTGCAGATAAAGCCAAAGCATTTGTTAAAAACCTTGGCATTAACACGAACGAATTATATGAAGCAGATGCAATTGGCGGTGGGAAGATTAGCTTAACTCCTATTGAAATGGCAAGTGCCTACGCTGCATTTGGTAATAATGGTATTTACACAGCACCGCATGCAATTAAGAAAATTGTATACAGAGACGGCAAAACATCCAAATCGTATACACCTGACCCTGTGCCTGCTATGAGCGACTATACAGCATTCATGGTAACTGACATGCTCCGTGATGTGGTAAGTTCTAAATACGGTGCGAGTGGTTCAGCAGCTGGAATCCCGGGCCTTGATGTAGCGGGGAAAACGGGTACAACCAACTATAGTACTGCTCAATTCAGTGAATATGGACTTCCTGCTTCCGCCGTGCCAGATTCATGGTTTGCAGGTTATACAACCAATTATTCAATCGCTGTTTGGGGCGGTTATACCGACTATAAATCACCAATTACGACAAACGAGGAGAAATTGCTTCCTCAAAAACTATTTAAAACGATTATGTCTCAGATATCAGCCAATAAAGAAACGCCTAATTTCAAGCAGCCTAATTCTGTCGTAAGAGTAGGCAATGAGCTTTATGTAAAAGGTCAACAACCGGTTGCTGAGAATAAAGACCCTGAAGAAGAGAAAAAAGAAGACGAAGAGCTTCATGCACCTTCTGGTTTAAAAGCAACTTATGATGAAAATGCAAAGGCAGTTAATTTATCTTGGTCACATGATCATCCAGAAGATCAATCAGTAAGGTATAAGGTATCTGTTTCGGTAGATGGCGGAGGCAGCCAGTCTTTAACAGAAACATCGAATACATCTTACACATATGGTGGTCCAGAAGATGGCAAAACCTATGTATTTTCTGTAGTCGCAATAATGGATGGCAAAACAAGTGATGCTGCTACAACATCGATTCAAATAAAAGCACCTGAAAAAGAGCCGGAAGAACCTAAGACAGATGAAAATGAGTCACCAGAGCAACCGGGGGAGGTTGAACAGCCTACCCCACCAACTGAAGAAGAACAGCCTGGAGATGGGAATGAAAACGAGCCTCCAGCTCAGGAACAGGAACCCGGTGACAACAATGGGCAAGATGATGGTAACGCAAATGACGAACAGGTAAATGCTCATACAAATAGTGTGGGAAATGGTCATGGTAACGGTAATAGGAATGAAAATAGCAACAATGGGCAGGAGAATAATCCAAACAATAACAGAGGTAACAGGGGTAACTCTCAAAATGATCAAGATCATTAAATGAATAAAAAAAGCGTGAGAGATCAAATCTCTCACGCTTTTTTTATTGTTCATAAATATAAAATAGTGGATTATAATACACTTTTCACTTAGCATGTTTAAGCCTTAACCTAGCACACCTTTTCTTCGTTTCACCAAACAATTCAGCCAGTTGACGATAGCAAGCATATTGACCTGGCCTATTTTTAATAAAGGCCAAT
The DNA here is from genome assembly GCF_059759115.1 of Rummeliibacillus sp. GQ308. NCBI lineage: Bacteria > Bacillati > Bacillota > Bacilli > Caryophanales > Caryophanaceae > Rummeliibacillus > Rummeliibacillus sp. GQ308. The sequence continues at coordinate 1,892,281 of NZ_JCAXDQ010000001.1, forward strand.
CTTTCTAACCCATTAATCGGCAATACTTCATATGTTTCATTGATCAATTGTTGCTCCGATGTTTTAGAAGCTTGAATGATGAATCCTTCATACAAAAGAATTGCTTCTAACATATAAGCTTTTGCGTCTTCCCGTTTTGAATGTGTTGCATGGATTTTTTTTTCTAATGTCAGCCATTGCTGAAACCATTCGTCTACACGATCTTTCTCTATTGCTTCTTTCTTACATTCAATCATTTTTGACAAGACCTTTCTTTAATCGCTTTTGTCCTTCGCGGCAAAGCTCAAGTAATGGACAAATGTGGCATTGTGGTCTTTGCGCTTTACAATGATAACGACCAAAGAATATAAGTTGATGATGTGCTTTAGACCACCTTTCCGGTGGGGTCTTCTTCATGACCGTCTCTTCCACTTGTAGCACACTATCTTTCCATTTGCACAATCCTAGACGTTTCGTCACTCTTTCTACATGTGTATCAACTGCAAATGCCGGTTGCATAAAAGCAACTGACAATACAACATTTGCTGTCTTTCTCCCTACCCCAGGTAACGTCACTAATTCCTCGCGTGTATCTGGGATCTCTCCCTGATAGACCTCTAAAAGTCTTTGACATAGCTTTTGGATATTTTTAGCTTTACTGCGAAATAAACCTATAGAACGGATATCCTGTTCAAGCTCTTCTACTGGGACCGCTAAATAATCCTCTGGTCTTTTATACTTTTGAAATAGAGATGGTGTGACTTTATTGACAAGAGCATCTGTACATTGAGCAGAAAGCAACGTAGCGATAGTAAGCTCGAAAGGATTACTATGAATTAGTTCACAATGTGCTTCTGGAAACATCTTATCCATTTCTTCTAAACAGTATGTCCATTGTTTTTTTGATAACATTCTAACCCTCCCCTTTTACTTTTGTTGATCAAGCCAATTGTAAAAAGGTATATTATTATTTGGTTTCTTTATGTCTGATTCTTTAGGGGCTTGATAATCCTTGGTTGTTTTTACAGTATTTTTACGAAAGTTCTTCGAATGTTTCTCTGCATCTTCAATCGTTTTAACATGATTTTTCTTCCATTCAAATAAAATGCGATCGATATAGCGTAGACTTAGCTTTTGAGAAAGTACTGCTTCCATTAAAGCTTTTCGGATAACCTCTGGTGTATGACGATCTTGATCTAGCCACATAGAAATCATTTCTGTTTCCATTGGCGATAAAAAACGTCCAAACTCCTGCTCAAAAAGTTGAAATAATTGTCCCTCTTTTAACTTTTCATTTGTAGTTTCATCTTTTTGATTTTGAGTGGTCATATAATCAAGTATTCTCTTCCAAAGTGGCATCAGACTTATTACTTCATATAAAACACCTTGCTCGTCCAACTTTTGATGTATTTCCATATACCCTTTTTGCATAAGCCGTTGCATATTTGTAGCGACCATATCTTCACTCATAGTCATACGTTCCGCAATATTAGCTGGTGTTGGAAATGAATTGCCGCTTTCTTGAAATGCATTTAAATGCATGATCAGCATGGCTTCTTCATCCGAAATCTGAAGCAATTTGTAGAATTGAAAAAAAAGCTGAGAAATGGTTACATTTCCCTGCTCAATCCATACTTGGAGCCGTTCCGTTTCTTTCATTTCAAGAACTCCTCCCTTTTAGTCACTAAATAGAACAAGAAGAAGCGCAAATGCGATTCTTCTTGCCATGCCTTGAAAATTAAAATTTATTAAGGATAAATACGGTTAAGTAGACGTGGGAACGGAATTGTCTCACGAACATGCTCAACGCCAGTAATCCAAGCAACTGTGCGCTCTAAGCCTAATCCAAAGCCCGAGTGAGGAACAGCACCGTACTTACTTAAATCTAAATACCATGCATAAGCTTCTTCATCCAAACCATGTTCCGCTATACGTTGTTTCATTAGTTCATAATCATAGATACGTTCTGAACCGCCAATGATCTCTCCATAACCCTCTGGGGCAATTAAGTCAGCACATAATACAACATCATTGCGTTCTGGGTGAGGTTGCATATAGAACGGCTTAATGCCTACTGGGTAACATGTGATAAATACAGGTTTATCATAGTGTTCAGCAATTGCTGTTTCATGCGGAGCACCAAAATCTTCACCCCATTGAATATCGTCAAATCCTTTTTCATGCAATAATTCAATTGCTTCATCGTATGAGATACGTGGGAATGGAGCTTGTATATTCTCTAACTTGGTTGTATCGCGTCCAAGTAATTCTAATTCTAGTTTGCAATTTTTAAGAACAGATTGCACGATATATGCAACATATTGTTCCTGTACTTCTAGCGATTCATCATGCTCATAGAATGCCATTTCGCCTTCAATCATCCAGAACTCAATTAAATGGCGACGTGTTTTTGATTTTTCAGCTCGGAAAGTTGGGCCGAATGAGAATACTTTCCCTAACGCCATAGCTGCAGCTTCTAAGTATAGTTGCCCAGATTGTGAAAGGAATGCATCTTGATCAAAATATTTTGTATGGAATAATTCTGAAGTTCCTTCAGGAGCAGAACCTGTTAGGATAGGCGGATCCACTTTTTTAAATCCTTCTCCATTAAAGAACTCGTACGTTGCACGAATGATTTCATTTCGCACTACCATAATGGCATGTTGTTTTTTTGAACGCAACCAAATATGACGGTGGTCCATTAAAAATTCAACACCATGTTCTTTAGGTGTAATAGGATAATCATGAGCTTCTGAAACTACTTGAATTTCTTGTATTTGTAGCTCATAACCGAAAGAAGAACGAGTATCTTCAGTTACTTCACCAATCACATATAAAGAGCTTTCTTGTGAAATAGATTTTGCCGCAGCAAAAGTTTCTTCACTCACATTCGCTTTTACAACAACTCCTTGCACAAAGCCAGAGCCATCACGCAATTGCAAGAAAGCGATTTTTCCGCTTGATCTTTTATTTGCTAGCCAAGCGCCGATTTTTACTGTTTCGCCGACATGTTTTGGCATGTCTTGAATAGAAATTTTTTTCATATTGTCCTCCAGCATGCTAAATATCTATTATGATAATTTTAAAAATCATAATAAGCAACTTCATTGAACTTCTCATCACATAAGCGACGAAATTCTTACACTCACAATTCTAATTGAAGTAAAGGCTGAGCCGCAATTCATTAAGCCGAAACGATTGGTGATATGAATCAGCCGTTACCTAAGTTAGTAATCACAATGGACTAATTCATTACCTACGGTTTCTGTCACCTTGAATCCTCAAAGGAAATGTGAAGCGTCAATACTATAACACCATTATATACAAATTCTCAGCAAATTTCGTGTAAAAAGGATAAATTCTTTAAGAACTCCTGTTTTTCACCCAATCAAAGGTCCAATTATATTAATCATCTATATTTTTTCTATAGATTCGTTAAACGTTTCCACCAACGACCATCTTCAAAGAGGATATACACATAATTCAATTGACCCTTCTTATTTTTGTAAGTAATTTCCCAAACAACTCCAGGCTTTTCGATACCTAGTTTGGCGTGAAGAATTTCTTTCACATCTCCTTTTTTAGATGCTTCAGCTATTGCGTCTTTTTTGGAAATCCCATCTTTCAAATAAATTCCTGTTGGTTTTTCCTTCTTATTCTCTTGTGACACAATCAGTGCTTTTCTTTTTCCTGAGCTATCTTTACCAATTACCGTCACATAAGATTCTTTTCCATGGTATACATACGACTTCGTGACGGATGACAGTTCTTGTTTATGCAAAACTGCCGCTTTCGCAGTTTTCTCTGTTTGATAAAAAGGCGAAAATGCTTTCCATCCAACAATCACCAGAATTGTGAGAGCTAATAGCGGTAAAAATATAGCGAAGAATTTTATCCAATTTTTCATACAATCACCTTATATTTCTTTGTTTATTTTATTTTGGATATCGAGCTTGCTTCTTGGAGATGAATCATAGCCTTCAGCTCCAAGAAACCCACTTCAAACTAGCTATTATACCAATTTTCCAACTCTAAAACCATAGCATCGAGCGTTACTTTTTTCACAGGCACATTTGGCAATGCATTTGTAAATTCTTTACCGTAGGATTTGGTTTCTATACGCCTGTCGAGCACTATTAAAACACCTTTATCCTCAGATGATCGGATTAATCTTCCAAAGCCCTGTTTGAAGCGTAATATTGCTTCTGGGAGTGATAATTTATAGAACGAATTATCACCTTTTTGGGTAATTCTTGCGGCACGCGCTTTAAAGTAAGGATCTTCAGGTGAAGAAAAAGGCAACCGCACAACGATGACAGCAGAAAGTGCGTCACCAGGGACATCTACACCTTCCCAGAAGCTATTAGTTCCAAACAGCACTGAATGCTCGAAACGCTGGAACATCTTTAGAAGTCGCATCCTGCTGCCCGAAGACATACCTTGTGCAAACAACATATAATCATCCAGAGTACCAGTTTCTTGTATAAGGTCAACTGTTTTTCGAAGCATGTCTTGTGATGTAAATAATACAAAACATCTGCCATTTGTTGCTAGCACCGTCTGGACTATCGCTTCTGCTACAGATTCAATATAAACAGTTTGAGATACATTCTGTATGTCTGGCATATCCTCTACAACATAGACACTTGCACCGCTATAATAAGACGATGGAGCTTGGAATTGGTGTAGCGGAACCGTCTTTTCAAGACCCAATTGCTCTGCAATAAAACGTGGATTTTTAGGTACCGTTAACGTCCCTGATGCCCATATGATGCCAGCAGTCTGGCGGAAGGATTGGAAAATTCCCGCTACTGACTCTTCCACTTCTGCTGGTCTTTTATAGACATGTACACTGCCGGGAAGGTTTCTTAGGTCTATCTCCATCCAAGCAGCATCATTTTCAATCTGTTGCAAGAAAATAAAGTCCCATTCAGCTAGATAGACTTGCAGTTCATTCAATTGGTATTGCCAATCAGCAAGATGTACCTTTTGCTTTGTCGATAATTCATCAGGATAACGCAAATAAGCATTGGTCATATAGTTGGCAAGTGAAAGCCATTGATTCAACCGATAGCTATACTCTTTAAATACAGTCGTCTGTAAATTAAGCTGTGATAGTAAGTAGCTTTGTTTATGATGGCTTTTTTTGGTTTTTTCTGAAGGTAGCCCTCTTAACAAGGCCATAATCGACTTATCAAACAACGAAGTTAAATCCTTAAATTGCTCATCCAATGCTGTTAGCTGTCTTGTTGACATTGTATGACTACTCACTAAATTAAGATAGAATGGATGTTCAATACCGCTTGATTCGGATGAACCTAACTGGCCAAATAAATGCTTCCATTTAGAGTATGAAAAGGCTTTTTCCGCACGATTTGTCGCCGCTTGGATAAATTGATGACCTTCATCCAAAATCCATCCATTCACATTTTTAAAAACTGGGTCAGGCCGATTTAAATCAGCAAGCACCATAGCATGATTTGTAATGATTAAATCTGCTTTTTTGCACGCATGGAGTGTTTGCAAATAAAAATCAAAAGTCGGTTTTCTTCTCCTATTTTCCGCTGTTGTTTCCATACGCCTTATTTTATCGACGAAATATTTTCCGCCACCTGTTAGTGTTACTTCACCTAAATCTCCTGTTTCTGTGTCTTGGAGCCAGACAATCAATTGTAATTTGGTGAAATTCTCATCGTAAGAAACATCCTTTACCTCAAGCAAATCGCAAAAACGATCTAAATCAATATAATTATCCATCCCTTTTACGATAACAGCTGACACCTTATTCTGTAATATTGACTCGGCCTTCGGCAATTCTTCTTGCAATAATTGATCAAGTAAATGAGATGTGTATGTACTAATTGCCATCGTACAATGATATTTTTTTGCATAAATAATGGAAGGTATCAAATATGCGAGTGTTTTGCCAATTCCTGTAGAGGCTTCTGTCATAATTTCCTCTTTATTCAGGAGGGCTTCCCACACCTTATCCATCATTTTGAACTGATCTTCTCTCACTTCAAAGTGTTGAAATGCTTTTTCAAAAAGCTGCTTCTTTTCTTGAAAGGTTACTGGATAATCAATAATTTCCTGTCTATCTTCTCCATCATTAGGCGGCTGCTTTAACGCTAAACGCCGATAATAAAAATGATGATCCGAAGTAGCACTCTGTTGAGTTCTTTTTATATGAATAGCATCTAACAACAATCTTGAAATATTAGATTTAAGTTGAAAAGAACGCTCATGAAGCTGTTCAAGAGTCAATAAAGGCAGTGCTAAAAGCCTGTGCCAACATGCCTTTAATAAATATGCTGTCGCGGCTGCATCATCATCCGCTCTATGTGCATTAGCTAACCTTATCCCGAGCTCTAGTGCTAAATCTTGAAGTTTAAAGCTATAGGCTGTTGGGAATAAAATTTTAGCCAGCTCTACTGTATCTAAATGCTTTCCAACCCAATTTGGCAATCCTGCTCTTTTAAACTCAGCTTGTAAAAAAGGCAAATCAAAATCGGTGTTATGAGCAACAAACACTGTATCCTGTAGTATTTCATATATTTCTTCTGCTTTTTCTTCGAAAGTAGGGGCATTTTTCACTTCTTTTTCAGATATATGTGTCAAATCCTGAATAAAATAAGGAATTCTTTGCTCAGGATTGATGAAGGTCGTATAGGTTGATAGTATTTCCCAGTCTTTCATCAAGACTATGGCAATTTGAATGATTCGGTCCCCTTGTTGTGAGGAATGACCTGTTGTTTCTAAATCTACAATTGCATACGTTTGGCTTTCCAATCTTCTTCACAACTTTCCGTAATGGTATATACAAGATTTTATCATATTTAAGCCAGTTTAGCCGACTCTGGTGTTAGGTTTTATTCGTTGATTTTTAGCAAAAAAGTAGTTGCTAGGATTGTAGTATTTTAGTAAATGAAAAAATGAATGAAGAACTTGCTTACAACATTTAGTTTTTTATGCTTCAGACGATGTTTTCCGTGGGAATCACTGTCCAGGAAGAAACACCATTTTATGAAGTTAATCGATTCGATGAGGTTCAATTAGGGGCTAATATTGTTCTATCTCAACATCATTTTTACTTTAAATAAGTATTTTACACCTCCTCTACCTACCATTATCCGAAGAGAGAAAAAAACCCGAGGATTTTAAATCATCGGGTTTTTGAATCAATAATTATAGTTGTTGGTCCACTGTTGGTCAGCTTCACATCCATCATAGCACCGAAGATGCCAGTTTCGACATGTAGGCCAAGAGCAAATAGAGTGCTGTTGAAATACTCCCATAAAAGATGAGCTTCTTCAGGCCGGGCAGCATCTGTAAAGCTTGGACGATTTCCTTTCTTTGTATCCGCATATAAAGTAAATTGCGAAATGGAAAGAATTGCTCCACCATACTCTTTTATCGAAAGATTCATTTTGCCGTTTTCATCTTCAAAAATGCGCATTTTAGCGATTTTTTTAGCAATAAAGTCTGCATCCTCTTTCGTATCTCCATGTGTAATGCCGACTAACAAAACAAAGCCCTGTTCGATGCTTCCTGTTACTTTTCCGTCCACTGTAACAGAGGCTTCTTTGCTTCGTTGAACTACTACTCTCATGTAATCGTCACTCCAATTTTAATGTATGACACGTTGCACTAGATAAATATCTGGAATTTGTTTAATGCGTTCTACCACTTTATACAGGTTATGGATATGGCGAATTTTCAACGTCATATTGATTGTTGCAATCTTATTCCGATCAGTACGTGCGCTAATAGCAATAATTGGCGTTTTGGTTTCAGTAACTACTTGAATCACTGTATTCAGTAAACCTTCACGATCAAAACCTGATATTTCAATATCTACATCAAATAGTTTTTGTTCTGATTCTAGGTTTTTGCTCCATTCAACATCAATCAACCGTTCTTGATCCTCAGCTTTAATATTAGGACAATCTGCACGATGCACAGAAACACCTCGCCCTTTAGTAATAAAACCGACAATATCATCACCCGGCACCGGATTGCAGCATCGAGACAAACGGATCAATAAATTTTCCAAACCTTTTACCACAACACCTGTTTCGGTTACTTTTTCTTTTTGAGGCACTTTCATTTCTTTTGTGATTTTTTCCAGCGTTTCTTCTTGACTACGTTGCTTTCTCAATGGTTCAGATAAGCGGTTGACTACTTGTACAGCCGTCATTCCATTGAATCCAACTGCCGCAAATATCTCTTCTGCACTGGCATAATTTAATCTTTCACATACGCGTTTAAAGTTTTCAGGTGTTAATATTTCTTTTGGATCATAGTCTTGCTCAGCAATCTCTTTTTCAATCATTTCGCGCCCTTTAGTCACATTGTCCTCGCGTAATTGCTTTTTGAAGAACTGCTTAATTTTATGTTTCGCTTGAGATGATTGAGCTATGTTCAACCAGTCACGGCTTGGACCAAACGATTGTTTTGAAGTCATAATCTCAACAATATCGCCTGTACTCAACTTCGTATCTAGGGGCACCATCTTACCATTCACTTTTGAACCAATGGTTTTATTACCGATCTCTGAATGGACACGGTAAGCAAAGTCGATAGGAACAGAACCTGCAGGCAATTCAATTACATCACCCTTAGGCGAGAATACATAAACCATGTCAGAAAACAAATCAAATTTTAGCGATTCCATAAATTCTTCAGCGTTCGATGATTCATTTTGGAATTCAAGAATTTCTCTGAACCATGTTAATTTATTGTCAATATTCGATTTGCTTTGATCAACATTTTTACCTTCTTTGTAAGCCCAGTGTGCAGCTACCCCAAATTCTGCGATCTTATGCATTTCTTTCGTGCGAATTTGGACTTCAAGCGGATCGCCATATGGACCAATCACAGTGGTATGCAAAGACTGATAAAGATTTTGTTTTGGCATAGCTATATAATCTTTAAATCTTCCTGGCATAGGTTTCCAGAGAGTATGGACTGTACCAAGGACAGCGTAACAATCTTTAATACTATCTACAATTACCCTCACGGCTAAAAGATCGTATATTTCATTGAATTGTTTATTTTGCATAGACATTTTCCGGTAAATACTGTAAATATGCTTTGGTCTGCCCGAAAGTTCTGCATGGATATGGATTTCACCTAACTGATCGTTGATTTCATCCATGACTGATTGTAAATAATTCTCACGTTCTACGCGTTTTCTTTTCATCAAGTTGACAATTCGATAATATTGCTGAGGATTCAAGTAGCGTAAAGCTGTATCCTCTAACTCCCATTTAATCGCACTAATTCCTAAGCGATGTGCTAGTGGAGCGAATATTTCGAGTGTTTCTTTTGAAATACGGCGCTGTTTCTCTACAGGTAAGTGTTTTAACGTTCTCATATTATGTAGTCTGTCCGCTAATTTAATCAAAATTACTCGGATATCTTGGGCCATAGCGACAAACATTTTGCGATGGTTTTCAGCTTGCTGTTCTGCTTTAGATTTATATTTGATTTTCCCTAGTTTCGTCACGCCATCTACAAGCATGGCGACTTCTTCATTGAATTCTTCCACAAGGTTTTCGCGCGTAACAGATGTATCTTCTACGACATCGTGTAAAAAGCCCGCTGCAACTGTCTCTGGATCCATTTGGAGATCAGCTAAAATGCCCGCAACTTGCACAGGGTGCAGGATATATGGCTCACCAGAGCTTCTAAATTGCTCTTTATGCGCTTCTTTTGCCACTTCGTATGCTTTTTTTACAAATGCTACATGTTCATCATTCATATATGATGAGAGTATTGCGAAAACTTCTTCGACTGTCATCACTTGATCTTTCGCCATGATTGCCCACCTTATTTCATAAATTTGCCGATTGAGTATGAAGTTAATTGTATAAAAAAAATAGCCTGTTTGTAAAGGCTATTACTCCCGAAATATTGATATTTCGACAAATTTCGCGAGTCTATAATCTACTTGACCACAGACTCGCTATTATAAAAAATTAATATTGCATTAAAGTGAAGACGTCATAACCTTCAATTTTATCGCGACCATGAAGTTCTTCTAGTTCAATAAGGAACGCGCAGCCTACCACAACGCCGCCTAATTCTTCTACTAAGCGAATTGCAGCTTCCACTGTTCCGCCAGTCGCTAATAAATCATCGACAATCAGCACTTTTTGGCCTGGTTTTACAGCATCGCTATGCATAGTTAAAGTATCCTTGCCATACTCTAAGCCATAATCAGCTGAAATGACTTCACGTGGCAATTTGCCCGGTTTACGAACTGGAGCAAAACCAATCTCAAGTGCATAAGCAACAGGGCATCCTGTAATAAAGCCACGAGCTTCTGGACCTACGATTAATTCAGCGCCCACTTTTTTAGCATAGTCGACAATTTGGTCAGTTGCATATTTATATGCTTTACCATTATCCATAATTGTAGTGATATCTTTAAAAGAGATGCCTTCTTTTGGCCAATTCTCTACGATTGTCACATATTGTTTTAAATCCATTTGCTATGTTCCTCCTCAGAAACTGTTTGACTCTTCATCCGCGAGTCAAACCACTCTCTTAAATCCTTATAAGGCGCATACAATAAAGTTTGTTCCAATTCCATTTGCTGCTGCCGTTCTTGATAAATGTTCGCGCTTGTTAAATCCTTTTTCGGTGGATTGTCCACAATTTGAGCGAGACCATTTTCTATTGTAACAAATCCTAGTTCAAAAAACACCTGTGTCATAAAAATTAACGAATCACGGCTCCAGCCTTTATGTTTTGCCAATTCCATTAAATGCTCTCTCAGATGGAATGTACGCCTTTTCTTTAAGAAGGAATAGTACCAAACAAATTGTTCTCTTGTTGGCATAGCATCAAAGTAATGTGACTCTGGAATATAAAAATGGGCATAAACACGTCTTGGATTTGCTTCTTCTAATAATTTTTCGAGCAGTGAAGCGTTTGTTGGTAAATCGAGCAGCACAACATAGCTTTCTATTTGCTGCGGAGTCATTTTTTCTTCATAAATCATTATTTCAGCAGGTATGAGGGAATCAAAATACTGCAGGGTTCTGTTTTGAAAAGCGATAAATGTAACTTTTTCTAAAGGAATACTTTGAAGCCATCTCGAAACATGGCGGATGCCCCGTAGATCAAATAATTGCCATTCATCTGTTTGGACATCTGCAAGCATAAGCTGGGGTTTTTTCCGGCCGTTCCACTCGTTGATCTGCAAATCGCCTGCAAAATTTATTTTAATGCCATACGTCAATTCATCGGCCAAATATCCTTTATGAAAACCAACTGCATCTAAATCGCCATTCCTGGATGCGATTTGGAGTTTGATATGATTCTCGTCTGCTCCAATTTTGCGCATTGACTGGATTGTCGCATTTTCAATCGCATAGACAGGCTTTGCAAAACTAGTACCAAATGGAGACAAACGACGTACATCTTCAATAGAAGTAACGTCAATTTCCTCTACAGCAAGCGGAATATCAATATTTAGGACTGGAGTAAAGTCTTCATCTGTTAAACCTGCCCTCGCTTGTTCATCAAGGCGGATGCGGAGCTCGTCAATTTCTTCTACAGCAAGTGTCATTCCTGCTGCCATTGGATGACCGCCAAATGCTAGCAATATTTCGCTATTTTTCGCAAGCTCCTTATACATATGGAAGCCTTCAATACTGCGGGCAGAACCTTTAGCAGTCCCTTTTTCGAGATCTATTGAGAGTATGATTGCCGGTTTATAGTATCTTTCTACAAGCCTTGATGCGACTATACCAACAACACCTGGGTTCCATCCTTCATCAGCTAGGACTAGTACTTTTGCATCGCCAATCTCAGGATCATTCTCCACCATTTCAATTGCCTGCTCGGTAATGTTCGCCACGATTGCTTGTCGTTCTTTATTTTGTTCATTTAAATAGTTCGCCATAGACTGCGCTTCTTCTTTATCCTGCGTCATTAAGAAGTCGACCCCCGGTGCAGCATCTCCGAGTCTGCCTAATGCATTTAGCCGTGGTGCAAAACCAAAACCAATTGTCTCTTCATCAATATCTTGTGCTTTAACACCAGCAATTTGGCAAAGTGCTTGAATAGCAGGTTGTTTAGATTGTTGAAGCGCTTCTATTCCCGCTTTTACTAAATAACGATTTTCATCCAATAATGGCACCAAATCGGCAACTGTACCAATCGCGACAAAGGGTAGGAGATGTTGCGGCAACTCACCGTAGAGAGCATGTGCTACTTTAAATGCTACCCCTACACCAGCAAGCTCTCCAAAAGGATAATGGCCATCCAGATGTCTCGGATGGATAATCACATCTGCATTAGGCAACTCTTCACCAGGCTCATGGTGATCTGTCACTATGATATCCATCCCCAACTCTTTAGCAACTTGCACTTCATGATTGCCAGCGATTCCATTATCGACAGTAATAATCAGCTGAAATCCATCTTCATATGCTTGTCGAAACAATCGCTCACTTGGTCCATATCCATCAATAAAACGATTAGGAATAATGTGATGGACATCAGCTCCCAAATCTACTAAAGCTGTTTTTAGAACAGTAGTGCTTGTAATGCCATCGGCGTCATAGTCTCCGTATATTAAAACTTTTTCTTTATTTTGTATCGCTTGTTTTATACGATCTACTGCATCGTGCATACCATACAAATCGTAAGGATCGTGTACTGAATGTTCATCGACCATTAAAAAAGCACGCGCAGATTCAATAGTGTCAAAACCGCGTGCGACTAATATTTTAGCTGAGATAGGTGATAAGCGAAGCTCTTTTTCTAGCATTTCCACAAGTCGTTCATCAGGGCGATTGATACGCCATCTCTTCTCTGTTGCTGTCATTTCGTCACTCCCTATCATTCTATTATACAGAAGTAAGCTTATAGATTAAAAGCAGAATGGCCAAAATAAGACCTCTATATGCTAGAGTTACCGCTCTTATACCAATACCAAAATTACTTGTTAGGATTGCGTACGGAATGTCTTTTCAACTCCAGGCGATAGCCTTCCATCTTTCCCTCTTGTCTTGATTTCCACTTTATACGTCGTTTTTTTCTTTAAATTAGTGATTTTATAGCGATCTGTATTGATAGTTTTTACATAGCTTCCGTTTAAGTAAATACGGTAGTTTCCACTTTGGCTATTCAGACTTTTAGGTGCTTTAATTACAGCTACTGCAGAAGAGCTGGTAATATTGCTTATCTGTATATCCTGTACGTCATTCGGCAGAGGATGACTGAAATCAATCAATCCATAGCCATATAAAGGATCCTTCCCCTTTACACCCAAATCAATCGTATAGTCCCGTAGAGCTTTCCTTAATTGACTACTGGTCGCGCGGGGATATTGTTGCTTCAGTAATGCGAGAAAACCAGTCACATGTGGCGTGGCAAATGATGTGCCTGAACCTAATCTTCTATTTCCTTGAAGATCAGTAGAATAAACACTGTTACCAGGTGCTGCAAATTCTATCTGTGTACCCGTGTTCGAAAAAGATGAAATAAGGCTTTGCTTGTCTATGGATGAGACGGCAATAACTTGGCTATAACGAGCGGGATATTCAACATTTTTCCCATTGCCATCATTCCCCGCTGCTGCCACTAAGATGATACCTGCTTTTGATGTTTTTGCAATAGCATTCCTTAAAATAACATCATCCATTTTCATACCAAGTGATAGATTTACAATATCTATTTTATGTGCAATTGACCAATCAAGCGCTTTTAATATTGCCTGAATGGGCGCTCCATCAGGTTTAAAAACCTTTAAACTGTATAGTGACATATCCGGCGCAACACCTAATAAGTTATTTCTTGCATTACCTAATAGAATGCCTGCAATGAAGGTACCATGGCCATCGTTATCATAAGGAGAACTTTCGTCTATTAAAGTTGAACGTACATCCTGAACGAATGAATAGCGGTAAACATTTGGCCAATTGACTTTGGAAGTCACTCCTGTATCTATCAGTGCAACCTTTACACTTTTGCCACTAAGCCCATTCGTCCATGCATTGCTTGCATGGATTAAAGACATATTCCAATTAAGTGCTGATGGTATCTCACTGCCTTGTTTTTTCTCAGGCATTGAAAAGAGATGTGTATCTTTTTTTATTGTTTCAACTTTTACAATTGAGGAGCTCTTTTTGAGTCTCCTAATATCTGCTTTATTAAAAGTGCCAGCAATTGTCTGTAAGTGATGATAATTTTGTTCTACATGTTTTGCTGCAGTTAAAACCTGTTTTTCTCCAACAGAGTTGCGATAAATAATCATAGCTTGTTGAGTTGTAGGATTGCTTGCCTTTGCTAAATGAGGAAAGCATAGAATTAAAAGAGCAATTGTAGTCAATAAACTGATGAGCAATCTATTATTCTTCATTATGTAGTCTCCTGTTTTAGGTATAGCGTCAAGCTCGATTATAAATCAACTCCAGTAAAAACGTTATATAAATTTTTTAGAAATAAAAAAAATCCATCCACCTGATCATCATCAAGTGGATGGATTAAAATTTTACACAACAGGCTCGTCTGATCCCCATTGTTTTTTCTTTTTGCCTACATCTACATTACCTTTTTTCTTCATCTCACGCACTTTCAATACATACCAAACTTGTGCAGCGATGTAGATGGAAGAGTAGATACCTGTAATTAAACCGATCAATAAAGCGATGGAGAACGTAGTGATAGAGCTTGCGCCGAAAATCATTAACGCAACTACAACGATAATTACCGTTAATACTGTATTTACAGAACGTCCTAATGTTTGACGAAGTGATTTGTTCACAATATGCGCCAACTCATCTGGACTCTTAATTTTATTCACACGGTGCAAGTTTTCACGAATCCGGTCAAATGTAACGATGGTGTCATTAATCGAATAACCGACAATCGTCAGTACAGCTGCGATAAATGTAATATCTACTTCTATACGGAATAAACTAAAGATCGCCACCATAAAGAATACATCATGCAATAGCGAGACAATCGCACCAACACCCATTCGCCATTCAAATCGGAATGCAACGTAGATTATTATGCCAATCGCTGCATAAATTAATGCTTTGATCGCATTTTTAATCAGTTCTTGTCCAATCGTAGGCGAAACGGTACTAATTGCTGGCTCATGGCCAAATTCTTTCTTGAAGTCCGCTTTCATCTGTTTCACTTCATCTTTTGTGAAGTCATCTTTATAACGGATGACAGCCCGGTCTTTGTTACCGGAAATTACGACATCGTCTGATTCAAAACCAGCTTTTTTAAGATAAGACTCCACACCTTCCGTTGTGAGAGAATGTTCTGATTGAACTTCTACACGGGAACCACTAGAGAAGTCAATACCAAGATTCAAACGAAAAATGCCTAACACAATCATTCCTGCAATGATCAAGACCGCTGACAAAGCAAAGAATTTATTGCGGTTGTGTACAAAATCGAAACGGTCAAAACGTGTTGTTAAATCAAGTGTATCCACGCCTTCTTCAATTTTATGAACGCGTTTTGGATTAACGCCGAACCATCGAACTTTTCCATCTAAGTAGCCACTATTCACCAGTAGTCCTAAGAGGATACGTGTGCCCCACACTGCAGTCAAGAAGCTGACTAGAATAGAAATGATTAATGTTGTCGCAAAACCTTTTACAGAGCTTACACCTAAGGCGAATAATACACCAGCCGCAAGCAATGTCGTAATATTGGCATCAAAAATAGCTGTGAACGAAGATTTAGAACCTGATTTAAATGCGGCTTTGACTGTTTTGCCGACACGAAGTTCTTCTTTAATCCGCTCATACATAAGGATATTAGCATCAACTGCCATACCTATCCCGAGCACTAACGCTGCGATACCCGGCAATGTCAATACAGCATTGATCCAATCAAAAATAACTAATGTGATAAATGTAAAGATCAGTAGTGTTATGTCTGCTACTAAACCTGGTAAACGGTAAACTAATAGCATAAAGATAAAGATAACTGCTACACCAATGATACTAGCCATTACCGTGCTTTTTAGCGCTTCATCACCGAACTGTGCTCCCACAGAAGTGGAGTACATTTCTTTCAGCTTCGCTGGTAGAGCACCGGCATTCAAAATACCTGCTAAGTCTTTCGTTTCTTGTACAGTAAAGCTCCCTGTAATTTGGACATCTTTAGAGTTGATTTCCTTTGTTACTTGTGGAGCAGAAACGAATTGAGGATCTGCTTTGACAGCTTCTTTCTTATAAGAAGATTTGCCTTCTTCAAAGTCTAGCCAAATGACTAATAAGTTATTTGGTGTGCCCATTGCTGAAATTTTGCTTGTCACTTGTCCGAATTTATCCGGATCTTTCAGTTTTAGGGTAACCATTGGACGGCCCTGTTCATCAAAAGATGGCTTAGCTCCGCCTTGTTGAAGGTCATTCCCATCAAGCAATACTTTGTCATTCACGTCACGGAAAGTAAGATTTGCCTGATTTGACAAAACATCTCTCGCTGACTCTTGGTCCTTGACGCCCGCTAATTGAACGCGGATTCGGTCGCCGCTTTCTATTTGGATGCTTGGTTCACTTACGCCGAGGACATTGACACGTCTGCTGATCGCATCAGCAGTTGCTTTTACATCACTTTCAGTGATTTTTTGTCCTTTTTTCAGCGGCTCAACTTGATAAAGCACCTCGAATCCACCTTGCAAGTCTAGGCCTAAGTTAATGTTACTTAGTACGCCTTTTACGGTCGTTCCCATAAGAGAGCCGATTACAACGACAATCAGTAGAAACGCGACGATTCGGCTTTTCAATTTCATTAAAACTTCCTCCTAATAAAGTGAAACTTTAATCAGCAAAGGTTTAATCTCTACTGATTGATTAGTTGAACCAATCGGGCATGAGCGGGCCACTTTCTTTGACAAAACTCTTATATTTACTGTTTTGAGAAAGGCACAAAGTACCCAGTCATGCGGAAACACTTGCAGTAAAATTACTGACCAAAGTAAACGAATCATAAGTTATGTATGGTTGTGTAAATTGTTCATTACTACTTTGTATAAAAGTTTGTCCTAGTTCAAAACAAATGCACAATTACGCGATTGATTCGCCACTTAAGCAGCATTCTCTGTAATTTTCCTTCTATTGTTTCGTTTTCTCAATTTGAATGTATAACACGTTTATTATGAAACACGATTGCCTACCTGTCAAATCAATCTTCGATACTTTCTGTCATTTTAGAAGGAGTTTTAGCAATATCTATGTTATTTTGACATACAGATAAAGGAAAAATATCAACAATAAAATTTTTCGTTTCTACATTAAAAATGAAATATAAAAACCATAAAACCCCATTTATCTATCTTCCAATTAATAGTTTTAATTCATCCTCATTAATTGGGGCAAACCAATTTGAGGTTTTTAGTTCTTCCACTTGGCTAAAGGTCATATACTGAGCAGCAGTTAAAGAAAAAATATCTGCAATTACCTTATGCAAAGCTAAATCTGCTTCGCTATATTTTTTCCACTTTTTCAATACTAAATAACGCCATATATCTTGCTCTGTAATACTTTTTAAACCTTCCATACGAAAATCAGCTTTCCTCATAGCTAACACAGGCATTACTTTATTAAATAGTTTTTCATATTGAACTACCAAACTACTCACGCCCTTTCAAGTTTTGAACGTACAAGTTTAAATTTACTATTTTGCAGAATGTATTGATAGAAAGAAGGGAACTTATGACATCATTTTTTCATGGCACCTTTTTATTGATGGGCGCCGTACTACTATCTAAACTATTAGGTTTTTTGTATCGTATGCAATTTATGCGCGTTGCAGGCGAAGAAGCTGTCGGCGTTTATATGACCGCCTATCCCGCATTTATCTTTTTCTTATCCCTAGTACAGCTCGGCATCCCCATTGCCATCGCTAAAATTGTCGCTGAATTAGAAGCAAAGGGAAAGCGTTTGGAAATCAGCAAGTTGATGCGTACTTCTAGGCTGTTAAGTTATTTATCTATTTTGCTTTTCTTCCCCATCATCATGTTTGCAGTACCTTATATCGCTAAAGATTTATTGCATGACCCAAAAGTGGCCATGCTATTATATGTCTCTTTATTTACCGTGCCGCTATCTATGGCGTCTGCACTTTTAAAAGGTTTATTCCAAGGACTTGCTCGCATAGGTGAAACTGCATGGAGCCAAACACTTGAGCAAATTATCCGCATCGCCATGATCACATGGCTTTTGCCTTACGGGGTAAACCAAGAATCTCCTGCGCTCACAGCCACTTACGCAATGGTCATTACTGGACTTGCTGAGGCGGTAGCATTACTTTACTTATACTGGAAATACCTCCATGCGAAGAGAAAAGGAATTATTGTTGGATCGAAAGGCTACTCTTCTCCAAAACCAATACTTGGCATTGCATTGCCTTCTACAGGCAGTCGCCTTTTTGGTTCATTTACTTGGTTTTTAGAACCAATTGTCTTTTTAAAGGCCCTTACAATAGCTGGTTTAACAGCTGCTGCTGCCACGAAGCAATATGGCATTATTTCAGGTGTTCATATACCTTTACTATTATTCCCTGCCTTTATTCCTGCAGCCTTAGCTGTTGTGCTGATTCCAGCTGTCAGCGATGCTGTAGCAAGAGGAAAGAATTCTCTATTGAGAGAACGAGTCCATATCGCGCTTAGGTTGTCGACCATCGTCGGTTGTTTTAGCGCTGTTTTCTTTTATCTTTATGGAGATGCTTTAGCCGTGAAACTTTTTAATTTATCTGAAGACAGAGGCTATATGAAAATTTTAGCACCTATTTTTTTCTTTTACTATATACAAAGCCCACTGAATTCTATCTTGCAGGCTTTAGATGAAGCTAAAGCAGCGATGATGAACTCTGTGTATGGCGGTATCGGAAAGCTGGTTGTCATGCTCGCGCTTGCTTCCCAGCCGCAAATAGCCGAAACCGGCGCCATTATTGCCATTGGGTTTGGTGTACTCATTACTTCATTTTTGCATATTGCAACAATTCGAAAAAAGAAATTTGTGGATACAGGTTTTAAGCTAGTCATTATCCCTTATTGGGCATCTGTGTTGATAGTTATTTTCCGAGAATACATCCTGCCGACAGACCAATTGAATCTTTGGATGAATTGTTCTATTACGCTTGGCTTAGTTTTTGTTGTCTTAATGCTCGCTGACCAAATCCGCGTCAACGATTTCCGCTACTTAACAAAAACAATACGCAGAAGACTATGATTTTAATTGAACATGAAGGGAATCATCTTCAAAACAGCAATAGAATATATCCTTTGGATTTTTATATCCAGCTTCCTCTAATTTTTTTATAAGCCATAATTTATCTTTCTGTATAAGGATGAGGTGCTTTGTCTGTATTTCGCCATCAACGATGAGCGGCAATATAGGATGCATCTCACCTTTTTTAAATACAGCTAAATTTCCTGATGATTCTAAAAAGGCATAGGCCACACTCTGGATCGATCCTATTTGCTGTTCTCGCAATTGCTGAAATAAATCATCTAAATTATACCGTTGCTTTTTCATTTCCTTTTCCTGAAGCACCCCATCTCGAATAATGAGAGTGGGATCTCCATCAATGATATCTCGGACATTTTTAAACTTCAGAGAGATAAAGGAAATGACCACCTGCAGCACAAGCAAAACGATCATAGGCAGCAACGACTCGAAAAAGTTTCTCTTCTTATCCTCCACTGCAAATGCAGCTACTTCTGTTAATAATATAAATACGACTAAATCAATCATACTTAATTCGCCAACTTCACGTTTTCCCATTAGCTTAATTATAATGATAAGAATAAAGTAAAGAAGGAACATACGAAAAGAAACAACCATTAAATCGTTCAATCTTATGACCCCTTTTATTCTTTATACTTTGCATTCCCCGTAAAATTATTCATTCAAAAATATATAGAAGGCTATCACTATGAGAGCGGCTATCAAGATAATAAAAATAATATATCCTAAAGAGCGAACCCACTTTGGCTTAGTCGGCATTTTCGGCTTTCTATTGCCAAATCTATTTTGGGCCATTCGTTGCTTAGCTGCTAATCTTTCGTGAATTGTATCATCATAGCCCATTTGCTGTGCTTTCTTTTTAGTATTCCATTGTTTTTTAGGCAAATAATCGCTTCCTTTAAAAAAGATGAATATGTTTATTATTCGACGTATAAAATAAAAAAGCCTTTATTTCTAAAGAAATAAAGGCTTTTTTTTTACATTATTAGCATTCCAATAGCTACGCGTTTTATACACAAGACTACTTTACAGCAGCTGCATCATCTAAAACTTTGCCGATGGCCGCACGTTCAAAACGCATTTTTGTGCCATCCTCTACTTTTAGAACGACTGAAGCATCATCGATGGCTTCAACGATACCATGAAGCCCACCAATTGTTACAACTTTGTTTCCTTTTGCCAAGTTGCTTTGCATGTTTTGAGTGTTTTTACGCTGCTTTTGAGCAGGACGAATCAACATTAAATACATAAGCACGAAGATGATAATCATTGGTAGAAAAGCTTGTAATTGCATGTCCAAAAATCCCCCTTTTGTCTCTCTGTTTCATTATACTAGGTTTAGAAGTTTTTCGCATTTGGTTTATTAAAACCATATTGTTCGAAGAATTCTTCACGGAAATCGCCTAAGCGATCTTCACGGATTGCTTGGCGCACTTGGCGCATTAAATCTTGCAAGAAATACAGATTGTGGTAACTTGTCAAACGAATGCCGAATGTCTCATCCGCTTTAATTAGATGCCGTATATATGCACGTGAGTAGTTTTTGCAAGTATAGCAATCACAGTTAGGATCAAGCGGTCCAAAATCACGAGCAAATTTAGCATTTTTTATGACCAGTCTTCCTTGGCTTGTCATGCATGTACCATTACGGGCAATACGTGTTGGCAGTACACAGTCAAACATATCAATCCCACGAATAGCTCCATCTATCAATGAGTCAGGAGAACCCACGCCCATTAGGTAACGCGGCTTGTTTGTTGGTAAGAGCGGAGTTGTATATTCCAACATGCGGTTCATAATATCCTTTGGCTCCCCAACGGATAATCCACCAATTGCATAGCCTGGGAAATCAAGCGACACAAGATCCTTTGCAGACTGCTTACGAAGTTCTTCAAATTCCCCACCTTGAACAATACCGAATAAACCCTGATCTTGTGGTCTTGCATGCGCTTCTAAACATCTTTCAGCCCAACGTGATGTACGTTCAACAGATTTCTTCATATACTCAAAAGTTGCAGGGTACGGAGGACATTCATCAAATGCCATCATAATATCAGAACCTAGAGCATTTTGGATTTCCATTGCTTTTTCTGGACTTAGGAATAGCTTATCACCATTTAAGTGATTACGGAAATGAACGCCTTCTTCTTCAATGCGGCGGATATCGCTTAAGCTAAATACTTGGAAGCCGCCAGAATCTGTTAATATAGCGCGATCCCAATTCATAAATTTGTGCAAGCCACCAGCCTCACGAATGATTTCATGGCCAGGACGCAGCCATAAATGATACGTGTTGCTCAAAATAATACCGGCACCCATTTCTTTTACTTCTTCTGGCGCCATCGTTTTGACAGACGCTTGTGTACCTACTGGCATAAATGCTGGTGTTTCAAAAGAACCATGCGGTGTATGCACGATGCCGAGACGTGCACCTGTTTGCTTATCTGTTTTAATAAGCTCATATCGAATTGCTTGAGACATAATTTAATTTCCTTTCTTTCTTTTAGGTCGGATGAACATGGCATCGCCAAAGCTGAAGAAACGATATTTGTTTTCTACAGCAATTTTATAAGCGTTCAGAACATTTTCTCTCCCTGCAAGGGCACTTATCATCATTACCAATGTAGACTTTGGCAAATGAAAATTCGTCACCATACCATCAACAGCTAGATATTCAAACCCTGGATAAATGAATATGGTAGTCCAGCCAGACTCAGCGACTATATTTCCATTATTGCGATGCGCGATTGTTTCAAGTGTTCTAGTAGAAGTAGTACCCACAGCGATTACACGTCCACCATTAGCCTGTGTTTCCTTAATAATGCTGGCTGTTTCTTCAGTTAAGTGATAGAATTCAGCGTGCATATCGTGTTCCTCAATATTCTCGACGCTTACTGGACGGAATGTTCCTATGCCGACATGCAATGTCAAAAATGCAACTTTCACACCTTTTTGTCGGATTTCCTCCAATAGTTCCTCTGTAAAGTGAAGTCCTGCTGTTGGTGCTGCTGCTGATCCAAGCTCTTTTGAATAAACCGTTTGGTAGCGCTCTTGGTCTTCTAATTTTTCATGGATATACGGCGGCAGTGGCATTGTTCCTAGTTTTTCTAAGATTTCAATAAAAATGCCTTCATATTCAAATTTAAACATTCGACCACCATGCGCCAACTCACCAGTACAAGTAGCTTTTAACAGACCCTCGCCAAAAGTAAGAACAGTTCCTACTTTTACTCGTTTTGCAGGTTTGACTAATGTTTCCCACTCATCATCGCTCGTTTGTTTTAACAATAATACCTCAATATGGGCACCTGTTTCTTCTTTCACACCAATCAAACGGGCAGGAAGCACGCGTGTATCATTTAAGATTAAGCAGTCTCCTTCTTGGAGTTCATTGACAATATCTCTGAAATGATGATGTGATACCTCGCCTGTTTCACGATCTAATACCATCAACCGGCTAGAAGTACGGTCTTCAAGTGGTACTTGGGCAATTAATTCTTCTGGTAATTCATAATCAAAGTCTTCTAATTTCATTTGTCTTTCCTTCTTTATATTAAGATTCTTGTGTTTTTTCGTAACCGAAATGACTATAGGCTAGAGCTGTAACGATTCGTCCTCTTGGTGTACGCTGAATAAAACCAATCTGCATTAAATAAGGTTCATAAACGTCTTCAATGGTCGTTGATTCCTCACCTATGCTTGCCGCAATCGTATCTAATCCGACCGGCCCGCCACGGAATCGTTCGATCATAGTTACAATCAATTTATGATCTATATGGTCTAGTCCCAGTGGATCAACTTGCAGACGTTCTAATGCATCTTGTGAGAGGAAGTGAGAGATTACTCCGTCTCCGATCACTTGGGCATAATCGCGTACCCTTTTTAACAAGCGATTGGCAATTCGCGGGGTACCCCTTGAGCGCCTTGCTAATTCACCTGCAGCATTTTGGTCAATCACGACATCGAAGAGCTCTGCACTTCTGCACACTATTTCTGCTAAAGAATATTCATCATAGTAGTCTAATCGTAATAATACACCAAAACGGTCTCTAAGTGGAGCAGATAGCGCTCCTGCCCTAGTGGTAGCGCCAACTAATGTAAAAGGAGGCAAATCCAACCTAATAGATCTTGCTTCTGGCCCTTTACCGACCACAATATCCAAACAAAAATCTTCCATTGCTGGATATAGAACTTCTTCTATTGCTCGAGGCAAACGATGAATCTCATCAATAAATAGCACATCGCCAGGTTCTAAGGAGCTCAAAATCGCTGCTAAGTCGCCAGGACGTTCAATTGCTGGACCGCTCGTCATTTTGATATTTGTACCCATTTCATTCGCAATGACAGCGGCTAAGGTTGTTTTCCCAAGCCCCGGAGGTCCATAAAGCAAGACATGGTCTAAGCTTTCTTCTCGCATTTTTGCCGCTTCGATAAAGATTTTTAGGTTGTCTTTGACCTTTTGCTGACCAATATATTGCGCAAGATTTTGTGGGCGCAATGACAACTCCAAACCTTCATCAAACGCAGTAGCTTCGCTTGATACGACTCGTTCTTCCATTTTATTTACCTCCTATCCGTTATTGTTGTTTTAACAGTAACTTCAAAGCTTGTTTCATATAATCTTCTGTTGTATTTAAGCCCTCATTATTTTCAAGCGGTATGCGAATTTTGGCTAATTCTTTTTCAGAATAACCTAATGCTGCAAGTGCTAGCAAAGCATCCTCTAACTCATCCTTATTATGATGAACACCAAATAGCGGCAGTTCATCTTGGGCACTTGCTAATTCTATATTATCAAGCAGGCTGCCAAGCTTTCCTTTTAGATCAAGTATCATTTGGCGAGCAGTTTTCTTCCCAACGCCAGGGAATTTAACAAGGAACTTCTCATCCTCTTGTTCTATCGCCTGAATAACTTGTTGTGGATTGCCACTAGCTAATATGGCAAGCGCTCCTTTTGGTCCAATACCGGACACTTGAATCAGCTTTCGAAATAACTCTCGCTCCTCTAGTGATTGAAAGGCAAATAATAGCTGCGCATCTTCCCGAACATGCAAATGTGTATAGAACTTTACATCGGCCTTGTCCATTTGAAAAGCAAACGGATTCGGCGTAAATAACTGCCAGCCAATCCCTTGCTGTTCAACGACAATATATTCGGGGGTAATGCGTGTAGCCGTGCCAATTATGTAGTCGTACATAACATTCTCCTTTTTGCGTAACGATATTCATTATAGCACTTTTAAACGGCGGATGCATGTTCGCCTTCGCCTTAAAAAAGATAGGCCATGAAAGACCTATCTTAAAATATAATAATATCATTATTTTACCTACCACAATCATACCATAATTTTGGCCAAGAAGAGAGCGCCACTTCCGTAAAGCGTAATAAATCCTCCACAAACGTTTGTTGCTTTTCATTTTCGACTGTTTTTACATACAACCATTCACGCAACAACTCATTCGGATAACGCAATGCTTGCAAATTGCTTTTAGGAAAGTCTGATAATAACGGCTGCTCTTTTAGGAGCGATTTTAAATTGTATTGGACATGCGGCAAAACGCGATGCATCCACATGATGAGCTCTTCTTCTGGGTGGCCGTACGCACAAAGGTCAAAATCGATCATGTAGTCTTTCCCTTTGGCATCTTTTAAAAAGTTATGGTGAACGACGTCCCCATGCAAAATTGTTTTTTTGCTTGTCAAAGGCTCTACATTTTGCAGTTCTTTGAGCGCTTTTCTTGCATAAAGAACAAGTTGGTCACATTTTTCGTTGCCTAAGTATATTGAGATTTGTGGAATATGCATAATGAATTTCTGAAGGCGTTCTTGCCATTTCAATTGCAAATCATAAGCGGGCAAATAATAATCAGCCTTAGACCAATTATTATTCTTCCCCGTTTTGTGCAATTGGTGAATGAGCTCAAGAGATTTTTTGCGATCTATTTTTGATTTATAGTTAAATCGCCGTGCGTTTTTCACCCATGGTTGAGTCAGAATATTATTTTCTAACTTTGTATTAGGTAACGTATGTGGAAATTCCATGTCAGCAAGCGTATCATGAACCGCTTTCACTTTTTTCGCAACCAGTATATGCTCATATTTTTTGACCATTACTTCTTTATTGCCCGCTTGACATTGCCAAACATTTTTTTTGATTCTTTTTTTTATCTGAAAATTGTTCAACTAATAGGTCTCATAACCCGCTTGCGGGAATTGTGGCGCATAGTATGGATGGTAGGAGTATCCTTGAGCCGATAAGCAAGCTGGACAGTTGCAAGCTCCATGCCATTGGTGAGGTGGCATTGGATAATACTGCATGGCTTGAGGCATAGCATAAGGATCGAACTGCCACTGCTGGTCATATTGAGGAGCCATATTTTGCGGCATGCCACTTTGCTCCATTTGCTGCGGGAATTGACCATAATAATCATGCCCATGGAAGTCATGGTGTTTTGGTGTATCTAATGAAGATGATTCACATTCTTGAGTTTTTTCAGGCATTTGCCACTGTGGCATTGGTTGTGCCATTGGCGGTCCCCACTGCGGTGCAGGCATTGGCCATGGCATCACTTGTTGTCCTCCGCCACAGCTGCTACAGCCACTTATGTTCTGTGGTGGCAGTGGCACTGCATGCTGATCAAACGTTGTTGATTCACACTCTCTTGTAGATTCCGGCATTTGCCACTGTGGCTGCATTGGGCCCATCCAATGGGGTGCAGGTGCATGCCAAAGTGGCTGTATCGGCATTGGCATCATTGGATGGCTACCTCCGCAACCACAACTGCTGCAGAAATGTGGGACCGGTTTTGGCATTGGCATTGGCATTATAGGGTAGCAAGGTTGATATACCTCTTCCTTACATCCTTCATATTTTGGAGGCAGTGGGGGTTGAGGTAAGTATGGCATTACAGGCGGTACTGGAGGTAAGCTTGGTTTGTACTCCACTACCTCTCTTTTCGGTTGAATGATGAATTGTTCTTCATGTTGCTCAATGATCTCCACTCTAGCTCTTACAGGTCGACTTTCTTCAAACGGGTGTGGATGAGGCATTGGCACTGGCTCCGGTGGAGGTACTGGTACCGGAACTGGAATAGGAACCGGAACTTCTTTTTCTTTAACAGGCATCGGCGGCTTTGGCGGCATTACTTTCGGTTGCTCTTTTGGCTTTGGAACATGATGCTCTTTTGGTTGTTCCTTCGGTCTTGGTACATGGTGCTCTTTTGGCGGCAACACCGTTTGCTCCTTCGGGGGGACAACCGGCAGCTCTTTTGGTTGGTGCGGCACCTCTTTTACTCTCGGCATTTCTTTCACCGGCGGTGTGTGGTGCTCTTTTGGCACCTCTTTTTTTGGTTCAGGCAGGAATAGCTCCATACCAGGAACAATATAGTCAGGATTCGCTAGATGGGCGTTTAATCGTTTTAATTCTTCAAAGGAAATGCCGTATTGCCTCGCAATTTTCCACAATGTATCGCCCTTTTTGACAGTATGAACGCGCACGTTTTTCCTCCTTCCGTCTCCTTACCATATGAAAAGCATCGGGAATTGGACACTTAATTCGTCATTTGATTGGCCTTTCATGTTACACTATGCAACAAATCGACAAACTAGAAGAAATTTCTTAAAAAAGGGAGTTTAGTTATTAGCTGTACAACAAAAAAACCTGCTCCCACATTCAGGAACAGGTTTATAATCTCATAGCTGAAGATTATTTTATTTTTTTTGTGCTTCCAGAAAAACCTTTTGTGCTGCAGATATACCTGCAGCCGGTTCGAAAGAATAATTAAAATCTTGCAAACCTGCTTCTATTAAAGAAATAGCTTGCAAAATATCACTTGGGAAGCAGTATCCCATATGACCAAAACGGAAGATTTTCCCTTGTAGTTCGCCTAGTCCACCAGCAAAATCAAGATGATATTGTTTCTTTAAATGTCCAAGGAATTGAGAAAGATTTATTCCTTCAGGTGCCATAATAGCTGTGATTGTAGGTGAAGCATATTCGTCAGAAGTTAACACCCCAATAGATAATGCTTTCATAGCTACACGTACCATATCCTTCATAAGTTCGTGGCGAGCAACTGTTTGATCAAAGCCTTCTGCTTCAATCAAATCGCATGCTGCAAAAAGACCATAAATCAATGTAATTGCTGGTGTATTTGGCGTCATACCTTTTTGTGCCCATTCTCGGTAGCTTAATAAATTCAAATAATAGGCAGAGGTTTCATTCTCTTCAATTACTTTCCACGCTCTGTCGCTGACACTAACAAAGGCAAGACCCGGCGGCAGCATCATTGCTTTTTGTGATCCTGTTACCAATATATCAATGCCCCATTGATCCATTTTGACAGGAACCCCACCAATACAGCTTACTCCGTCTACGATAAACAATGCATCTGATTTCTCACGTACAACTTTCGCCAGTTCTTTAACCGGATTTAAGATACCTGTCGAAGTTTCATTATAAGTGACAAATACAGCTTTAATATTTGATAAAGGTTCTAAAAATGTAGCAAGATCTTCAGCGGTACATGCTTCGCCCCAAGGTTTTCTTAATACATGCGCATGGAACCCATGTTTTTCGCAAATAGAAACGAAATAATCACCAAAGGCACCGATACTAACTACGACAACTTCCTCACCAGGGGAAACAGTGTTAACAACAGCTGCTTCTAATGCGGCAGTACCACCAGATGGGAGCAGTAAGATTTCTTGTTTTGTTCCAAAGATAGGTTTTACGCGATTAGTAGTCTCACGAAATAGCTTAACGAATTCTTCGCTTCGATGGCTAATAATATCTTGGCTCATTGCAAGCTGCACTTTCTTAGGTATAGGTGTTGGACCTGGATGTCTTAGAATATTTGAATACATACATTTTTCTCCTTTAACAGTTTAATAAAGGTATTTTATCTTTTCCTAAATTTATTATACCAAAGATTATGATAGTACGTGTCTAGGAGAGCTTAGCACAGCAAGACGACATAAGTTTTGCTACAAACAAGTGCCAATTAAACAGATACGACAATTGATTTCATGGTACACTAAAGACACTTAAGCTATTTTGAGGTGTTATGTATGAAAAAATTATTAGGAGAAGAACGCAGGGCTTATTTATTAGATTTACTGAAAACAACCGGACAAGCAATTACTGGAACAGAATTTGCCAAGAAAACAAATGTATCTCGGCAAGTAATAGTAAATGACATTGCTTTATTAAAAGCCCGCAATGAGCCTATCATCGCTACGAGCCAAGGCTATCTTTATATGAGCATAGAGTCTAAGCAGCAAGTATTTGAACGCCAAATCGCAGTTCACCATACAGCCGACCAAACAGAAGATGAGTTGAACACGCTAGTGGATGCAGGCATTACTGTGAAAGATGTGACAGTTGAACATCCATTATATGGAGAAATCACTGCAGCTATAATGGTTAAAAATCGTTTTGAGGTGCAACAATTCCTTCAAAAATCACGTGAAACCAATGCTACACCATTATCGGCATTAACAGGCGGCTCACATCTGCATACAATATCTGCTCCTACAGAAGAGCAATTAGACCTGGCCGAAAGACTTTTACAACAAAAAAATTATCTTCTAAGTAATAATTAGAAATACAAAAAAGTGTCCATCATGTCTGGACACTTTTTTTGTTACTTTTTATATGTAAAGTAGCTGCCTAAAGTTTTCACAGTGCAATCTAGCGCAGCCAGTTCCTCCATTGCACCTCTCATCATTGGCGCATTTTCGTCTTCCAATACATCTAAAGTAAAGAAGTAATCACCTAAGCCTGTTTTTAATGGACGTGATTCGATTTTGCTCAAATTAATTTGGCGCCACGCGAAGACAGATAATATTTGATGTAAAGCTCCTGAACGGTCGCTAGGCAGTTCAATCATTAACGTGGTCTTTATCTGTTCCTCATGGCCCTGTTGCAACAAGCGTTGATTTTCATTCGCTAATATGAAAAATCGTGTATGGTTAAAGTGAAAATCATGAATATAACGTTCTACAATTTTCAACTTATACGTTTCAGCAGCCGCTTTGTTGCCAATCGCTCCGATGCACTCATTCGGATGCTCAGCAATATACTTGGCTGCAGCAGCAGTAGAAGCTGTCTCACGCAACGGAACTCCATGAAAATGGTTGTGCAAATATTTATGGCACTGAGCTAGTGCATGCGGGTGCGAATAAATATCCGTTAATGTTTCCCAATTCTTAGCTTGCTGCGGATGCACTAAAAGATGCTGTTCAATCGGCGTCAATACTTCCCCTACGACATATAATTCCGCTTCATGAAACAAGTAATCTATTGTTAGAGGTACAGTACCCTCTAGCGCATTTTCAAGCGGCACGATTGCATAACTCACGCGCTTACTCGCAACTGCTTCGATACAAGCAGGAATACTTTGAAATGAAGAAAGCTGATCATCTAAAAAGAGTTGCTGTGCTGCTAAATGTGTAAAAGTTCCTTCTGGTCCTAAATAAGCTACACGTTGATCCTGTGACAATAAACTCCCTCCTATAAAGCGCCTGAGCTAATTACCTCCGCCGATTCGACAAAGTCTAATTTTTTGAGACGTTGGATTAACTCATCCAATTCCCCTTCCATTACCGTTACATCAAGTGAAAGTGTCACATTTGCACGGCCTTGGATAGGGATTGTTTGATGGATTGTTAAGATATTACAATGCGCGTCGGTTACAGTGTTTAAAAGCCTTGCTAACGTTCCTTTACGGTCTTCAAGCTGCAAAAAAACAGTTAAAATGCGTTCTTGTACAATGGAGTGAAAAGGGAAAACAGCATCTCGATACTTATAAAACGCACTTCTTGATAAATCGACTTGTTTCACAGCATCCCATATGGAAGAAACAGCACCTGTTTGCAATAAATGCTTGGCTTCCAATGTTTTTTGCATGGCATCTGTTAACACATCTTCGCGTACTAGATAATAGCGTTGATCTGCTATATTTTTCATCCTTTTCCCCCCTGAATCCTACTCAACAAAATCAAATTCAAATTTCAACAAACGAACCGTATCGCCGTTTTGCGCGCCACGTTCACGTAGAGCATCATCCACACCCATACCTCGCATTTGGCGTGAGAAGCGGCGAACAGATTCTTCGCGGCTAAAGTCTGTCATCTTGAATAGGCGTTCAATTGAATCCCCAGATAACACAAATGCTCCGTCATCATCACGTGTAATAACAAAGTCCTTGCCTTTTGCCTCATGTTTGTAAAGAACCGTTGCTTCTGTTTCTTCCTCTTCGATTTCATTCATTGAGAATTCTGGCGTTTCATCCAATAGATCTGCTACAGCAAATAGCATTTCTTTCAAGCCTTGGCGTGAAACAGCAGAAATCGGGAATATTCTAGCATCGCTTCCTACTTTAGTACGGAATTCTTCTAGGTTTTCTTCCGCTTCCGGCATGTCCATTTTATTGGCAACAATAATTTGCGGTCGTTCAGTCAATCGCATATTGTATTGTTCTAACTCTTTGTTGATTGTCAAATAATCTTCATATGGATCTCGACCTTCCATACCAGACATATCAATTACATGGACGATTA
Organism: Rummeliibacillus sp. GQ308; assembly: GCF_059759115.1. Lineage (NCBI taxonomy): Bacteria > Bacillati > Bacillota > Bacilli > Caryophanales > Caryophanaceae > Rummeliibacillus > Rummeliibacillus sp. GQ308. The sequence continues at coordinate 1,923,058 of NZ_JCAXDQ010000001.1, forward strand.
CACGAGTACGCTCAATGTGACGTAAAAATTGGTGTCCAAGTCCAACTCCTTCTGATGCGCCTTCAATTAACCCTGGCAAATCTGCCATAGCGAAGCTTCGTCCATCCTCTACACGTACCATTCCTAAGTTAGGCACTATTGTAGTAAAATGATAAGCGCCGATTTTAGGCTTAGCAGAGGTCACGACAGATAATAAGGTTGACTTGCCCACACTTGGGAATCCAACTAATCCAACATCAGCTAATACTTTTAGTTCTAAAACTACATTTAGCTCTTGGCCAGGCTCACCTTTTTCTGAAAGTTCCGGAGCCGGATTTGCAGGTGTAGCAAAACGAGAGTTTCCGCGACCACCGCGGCCACCTTTAGCAATGACTGCTTTTTGTCCATGTTCTACTAAATCTGCAATAACGCGACCTGTCTCTTCGTCCGTCACAACAGTTCCTGGAGGAACAGATACATACATAGCTCCAGCCCTTTTGCCATGCATATTTTTGCTCATACCATGTTCGCCGCGGTCTGCTTTAAAATGACGTTTAAAACGGAAATCCATTAATGTACGTAGACCTTCATCTACGATAAATACAACATCTCCGCCATTCCCTCCGTCACCGCCTGCCGGGCCACCGTTTGGAATAAATTTTTCACGGCGGAAGGCTACCATTCCATCGCCGCCATCTCCACCTTTAACATAAACTTTTACGTGATCGACAAACATTAAATTCCCTCCTTTTTCGTAATAATCATATGCCATTCATTTTGTGTAAAAGAAATTTCTTCATTCATGATGAATGGGTGCTTTAGAATATGATAATGCTCTTTTTGGCTCCAATGGCCAATTAAATGAAATTCTATTTCAAATTGTTGGTTACTAGCATATATTTGCAACGATAGCTGTTGGTCTACGAATGGATCAAGCGCTTCATAGATATGTGAAATAGCGCCTTCTAAATAATCGCATACCACATTGTCTGCTTCTTGGTTAATCTTTTCATCAATGTTAGTTTCTACGTTCACATGAATACTTGGATAGCGCCATTCTAGTGTATGAATCCAGTCGATTGTCTTTGGCAAACCCATTTTGTTGATTGAAAAGAAGGTTTTGCATTGCTCTGCTGTTTGTTCAACAGCATTTTTCGCTTCTTCTAGGCGACCCAAATCAAGGTTCATTTTGATTAATTGAAGTTGATTCATAAAATCATGGTTCGCAAAGCGCAGCACTTCATTTACGTTGAGTGATTGATGCTTCGACAAGACTACACGCTCCTTTGCTTGAACAATTGCAATATTAGTATACCAATTCCAGAAATATTTTTCTTCTATTTGAAAAAACGACTTTCGCAAAATAGAGCGAAAGCCGATTTTGATAAGGTATGATTATTATAAAGAAAGAGGCTGTCTCAAGGTGCAGATACACTCTTGAGACAGCCGTCTAGTCTTCATACCCTGCTATTAAGCTTCTTGAGCAACTGGGTATACGCTGACTTTACGTTTATCGCGACCTAGGCGTTCGAATTTTACAACACCATCGATTTTAGCGAATAAAGTATCGTCACCACCGCGACCTACGTTTTCACCTGGGTAAATTTTAGTACCGCGTTGACGGTATAAAATAGAACCAGCAGTAGCAAATTGACCATCAGCACGTTTAGCGCCTAAACGTTTAGACTCAGAGTCACGACCGTTCTTAGTAGAACCTACACCTTTTTTAGAAGCGAAGAATTGCAAATCTAAAGATACTAGTAACATATGTTCCACCTCCTAGATCATCTTATATTTTAATTCGATAAAATCTCCGTAACTGGCAACCATCGTATAGAATTGCGTTACCATTGTTTGGAGAATAATTTGCAGTTTTGCATCAAGCTCAGCATCAAGAGTCGTTTGGTCGATAACACAGGATAAATATCCCCCGTTTTCGCCTTGCTCAATCCCCGGTTGTAATTGAAGTATTTGTCCAATCGCATTGACACTGCCGAAAGCAATGGCAGATACGCCGGCGCATACTAAATCATGACCAGGATCGCCTGAATAGGCATGACCTGAGACTTCAAAGCCATATGACTTTCGATTTTCATCGCTATGAACTGTAATAGTGATCACAATATCACCCCATCATTAAGCGTTGATTGTTTCAACAACTAATTTTGTGTATGGTTGACGGTGACCTTGTTTACGACGGTAGTTCTTTTTAGCTTTCAATTTGAAAACAACGATTTTTTTCGCACGGCCTTGTTTTTCAACTTTAGCTGTAACTGTTGCTCCTTCAACGAATGGAGCACCAACTTTAACGTCATCGCCACCAACAAAAAGAACTTTGTCAAAAGTAACTGTTTCACCAGCTTGTGCGTTGATTTTTTCAACGTAGATTGCTTGGCCAGCTTCTACTTTAACTTGTTTACCACCAGTTTCAATAATTGCGTACATAACTGCACCTCCTTAGATAACTCAGACTCGCCTTCAATAGGTGATCATAATTGATGCTTAAACCTTTTCAGCGCGGTTGTAGCACGGGTGCTACATAACATTAGAAATTTTATCATACCAAAACTATGGCGTCAACCTATTTAATACGATGTTTTCGAAAGCTTGTTCATATCGACGGTATCGAAATGCCTGTATATTTTGAATGAATAAGAGAATAAGTATCAAAATAAAAAAGAAAGATTCCGGTATATATAATAATGCCATTAGCATGCACAGGAAACAACAGGACATAGAAAAAGCTAAAAAAGACGTTTTTGTTTGGATAATTGATTTTTTTTCACTCCACAGGATTTCAACGATCCGTCCTCCATCTAACGGCCAAATCGGCAATAAATTCAATAAGAGTAATAAAAGCTGAATTGTTTGCAAGGGCATGCTCAAATTTTGTGGCAAAAAAAAGAGTGCTAGGAGGAATAAGAGAAGAGTGGCAAACGGACCTGCCATGGTAATGAGCAACTGTTGCTGTTTGGTCATTTGCCAGCTCTTGCTGAATTGTATTTCGCCTCCATAAGGCATGATCACACAGGATTTTATATTGGCCCCCACAAGATATGCAACTATCAGGTGCCCTAACTCATGAATGCACAATGATAAAAATAACAGTGCATAGTTTGCAAACTGTCCTGTCAGAACTAGCCAAACGATGATAGGCAAAAGTGTTGGGTGAAGCTTCACTTTCAGCATTATTGTAGCCATTCTTTTAATGAACCAGGATCTAAAACGGCACCCTTGCGTTCCACCTGCAAGTAAAACGTGCCTGGCTCCATTGATGATAGGGCTTCGCCTTCTCTAAGCGAGGTATACGGCAAATAATCTAATGTCTTCAATAAGCCATACGTGACCCTCTCTCCCGTATCATATGTAACAGTCATCGTTTTGCCTAGAGACTTTGTGTTGCCTGTAAATGTGACAAAGCCGTCATGCTTCGCGTAAATAGTCATTGGTTTATCATAAGAGAGCAAAACGCCCTTTGAAAAAGTTTGCATTGTATCATAGTTACTGATATACGCATCTGTCACCGGAGCCATAACAGGCACCTTTTCCTCCTCATGGAATACGCTCTTTGTCCACTTTGTTAATATAAATAGGTCATCATTTGAAAGAACGTAATCTGTTACATCACTCTTTATTATTTGCTTTTTCTCTAAAAAAAGAACGGTAAATAAAATGATCGCAATCCATACAGCAATCTTCCATTTTCTCAAAACTCCACACCCCCAAAAGACTTTTTCTATTAGTTTATGAGGGAGTATGAATAAACAGTACAGAATTATAATCAATCAAACCTATTACTAATTTTCTTGTACTAGGCTAGGACATACGACTATAAAATAAAAAGCCTTTCGGAAATTCTTTTCCAAAAGACTTTTACATTATGTAGCTATAGACAATTATCTTGAGAACAAGGCTTTGATTTTGGCAAAGACACCTTTATGTTCATTTTCTAATGTCATAAGCGGCACAGATTCACCTAAAATACGGCGAACAATATTTCGGTAAGCAATAGCTGCTTGTGTAGATGGTTCCATAACGATTGGTTCACCTTTGTTAGAAGAACGAATAACATGTTCATCATCTGGGATGATACCAAGTAAATCAATGGAAAGATGTGTAGTGATTTCATTTACATCTAGCGCATCACCACTTTTCATCAGTTGCGGCCGAATTCGGTTGATAATCAATTTCGGCGGTTCAATCTCTTCTTTTTCAAGCAATCCAATAATGCGGTCAGCATCACGAACAGCAGAAATTTCAGGAGTTGTCACAACAATTGCACGATCAGCTCCTGCTATTGCGTTTTTATAGCCTTGCTCAATCCCTGCTGGACAGTCTATTAAAACATAGTCGAACTCAAGCTTTAATTCGTCTATCAGCGTTTTCATCTGTTGTGGCGTCACAGCGTTTTTATCAGACGTTTGAGCAGCAGGCAAAAGATAAAGCAATTCATCAAAGCGCTTATCTTTCACTAATGCTTGATGGACCTTACAACGTCCTTCAATCGTATCTACTAAGTCGTAAATAATCCGATTTTCTAACCCTAGAATAACATCTAGATTTCGTAAACCGATGTCCGTATCGACCAAGCAAACTTTTTTATTTTGAAGTGCCAATGCAGTACCTAAATTAGCTGTAGTAGTTGTTTTACCTACTCCACCTTTACCCGAAGTAATTACAATAGCTTCACCCACATTAGCTTCCTCCCTTAAATGTCGATAAATTTGGTCTCAGATTTCGTAAATCCTGCAACCGATCAATCGCAATGCGGCCGTTTGTATGAATATACGCACATTCCATTTCAGGTTTGTTTGCGAGAATGGTAATTTCATTGGTCATTAATTCCATTAAATCAGCAATCATTAGGTGTGTCGCTTCAAGCCATGAGGCTGCGATTACACTATCGCGATTGCCGTTAAACCCCGCATGCGCCATTCCCTTCAATCGACCCATTACATAAATACTGCCGCCAGCAACCACTTTGCCATTCGGGTTTACATCCCCAATGACAACAAGGTCACCGTCAGCCTTTATTTCTTGTCCAGAACGTACAATACCTATGTAAGTAGATGATTGGTTTCTCAAAAGCTTTTCATTGCATTCTTCCATCGTAATTACGTCGCTCTTAATCTTTGTCACTTTTAATGACTTTGATTCTTGAACAATATGGAGAATTTCTTTCAGCTGCTCTTGGTTGCAATATCGATTTCCTACATGGATAGTAACTTCGGCTTGTCCTTCGAGCCCTTCTTCTGTGACTTTGCGCTTTAATTCATCTAATAAATCAGAGTAAGCGCACTGATCATCTAGCTGAAGCACGAGCCCTTCTTTCGTTCCTTTAATTAAGACTAGCTGCTTAGTTGTCAAATGCTTCACCTCACGCTTCTCTGCTATAACGTTGATTGATTTGCCTTTAATAACACACGAGCTTCGATTAAATACTTAAACGTCCATCCGAGCATGATGAGATAAATAGAATTGGCAATCATGGTTGGAATCAACCGTTGATTTAAAAATTCTGTAAAGGGTACAGACGTAAAAGAAATGAGTAAGAAAAATTGGTTCAAAACAATTTCCAAAAGCGCTACAAGCACTAATGAAAGGATGGTAGTAATAGCAAGATGTTGATGTATATATTTCACTGTAGAACCCGCCACAAAACAAATGAACGGATACAGGAATGTATATAATCCAATAATATCAATATAGAAAATATCATACAATACCCCAAATATTAATCCATACATCATTGCCCGCTTACGATCATAATAAATTGACAAAAAGATTAAATACAGAATTAAAAACCGCGGCACTAAATAATAGAGATGGCCATGCCATTCGATGGGTGAATACAATGAAAAACCAGGTTCCAAAAAGAAGAGCACAACAGCAACAAACGGAATTAGAAATCGCGCCATTACTTTTGATCTCCTCCGTCTGTTTTAGTTGATTTGTCTGTATTAGCTCCATCTGAACCGTCAATAGCAATTGACTGGCGTTTGGCAATTACCACATGATCAAGCATAGAAAAATCAGCTGCCGGTTTAACATAAGCAAGTTTTGTCAACCCATAGTCATCTGTAGAAACCTTTGTAACCTCTCCAATTAAGATACCTTTAGGAAATATACCGCCAAGGCCGGATGTCGTTACTTTATCACCTTTTTTAACAGCAAGGCTTGAATCAATCCGTTTTAATACTAATTCGCTGCGCTTCGGATCAAACCCTTCTATTAAACCAAATGCCTCTGTTTTTTTATTCGCAATCACAGCAGATACACGATAATTTGTATTATTTGTCGATAGAAGTTCTACTTGGGATGTATAAGGTGTAGTTTGTACTATCTTACCAATCAATCCCTTAGATGTAAGCACTGCCATATTTACTTTTACGCCATTCATTGAACCTTCATTTAAAATCAGCTTTTCTTCCCATTGGTCGGGGTTTCGCGCAATTACATTAGCCTGAATCGGATTGAAGTTGCGCAAATCATCTTTTTTATCAACTAAATCTTTTAACTTGTCATTTTCTACTTTTAATTCATTGACTTTAGCTTGTAATGTGCCGAATTCCTCCAAGCGCGATTTTAAACGTTTATTCTCTTCATACGTATTCATTAAATCGTCTACATTATTGACTAATCCTGTAATATAGCTTGCAGGCTTAGCAACAATCGATTGTCCAAAACCAACCGTATCTTTAATAATCTGCTCGGGAAGCGAGGCTTGTCGATCACGTAAGGTAAAGCTAATCAATGCCACTAAGAGGATTACGCCGACAAGCAGCAATATTAATCGCTTATTCGAAAAAAACTGTGGCATTGCCTATTTCCCCCTTATTTTGATTGGTGGCGACGCATTAAATCGATATTGTCAAGTGCCATACCAGTTCCGATCGCTACACAGTCTAATGGGTTTTCTGCAATAAATACAGGCATATTTGTTTCGTCGCTGATCACTTTGTCCAAGTTTTTAAGCAGCGCGCCACCGCCAGTAAGTACAATTCCTCGTTCCATTACATCAGCAGATAATTCTGGTGGCGTTTGTTCTAGTGTTTTCTTTACGCCGTCAATAATAGCCGCAATCGACTCTTTTAAAGCATCTACAATTTCAATAGAAGTGATTTCAATAGTTTTAGGAAGTCCTGTCACAAGATCGCGACCGCGAATTTCCATTGTCTCTACTTCACCTTCTGGGCTAGCAGAACCGATTTCCATCTTGATAGTTTCAGCTGTACGTTCACCGATTGTCAGGTTGTATGTTTTACGGATATAAGCTGTTATAGCAGCATCCATCGCATCCCCGCCAACACGGACAGATTCACTTGTTACAATACCACCTAATGAAATTACCGCTACTTCAGATGTACCTCCACCGATATCAACTACCATACTACCTGTAGGTTCCCAGACTGGTAGATTTGCGCCAATTGCAGCTGCAAATGGTTCTTCAATTGTGTATGCTTCTTTTGCGCCAGCTTGGCGAGAGGCATCAATAACAGCACGCTGTTCTACTGAAGTAATACCATATGGTACACAAATCATCACATTTGGTTTTTTCCAGTTGCCGCCTGAAGCTTTCATTGCTTCTTTCATATAATACTCAATCATTGTTGTAGTAATGTCGAAATCTGCAATAACTCCGTCTTTCATCGGACGAATAGCTACAATAGATCCTGGTGTACGACCGATCATATTTTTCGCATCATTACCAACTGCTACAATTTCACCTGTTTTTGTATTCTTCGCTACTACTGATGGTTCACGAAGCACAATGCCTTTTCCTTTTAAAAATACCAATGTATTTGCTGTGCCGAGGTCAATCCCGACATCTTTTCCACCTAATCCAAACACGTTTTGTTCTTCCTTTCTATTTTTAGCCATAAACTTTAAGAAGTCTTGAAAATCATACGTTTCATTATAACGGATAAGTAGGAAAAATTACAGTACTACATATAACCTTTCTCTTTTAAACTTATAAATTGATGATCTCCTATAATTACGTGGTCAAGAAGCTCAATCCCCATAATTAAACCAGCTTCTTGCAAACGCTTCGTCACGTCTATATCTTCCGGACTTGGAGCAGGGTTACCACTTGGGTGGTTGTGTGCGCAAATGATAGAAGCAGCCGAACGTTTTACCGCTTCACGAAATACTTCCCGTGGGTGCACAATACTTGCATTTAAACTACCGATAAAAATCGTTTGCTGATGAATAATTTGATTTTTGACATTTAAAAAGAGCGTCACAAAGTTTTCTTGCAAAAGCGATGTCATATCCGGCATTAAATAATTCGCTGCGTCCTTTGGAGAACGAATCGTATAGCGTTCGTCTGTCCTCTGCTTATGTAGTCTTTTGCCAAGTTCTATGGAAGCTAAAAGTTGAATCGCCTTTGCCTCACCAATCCCCTTAATTGCGGTGATTTCTTCAATTGTTGCATTTTTCAGCTCATGCAGCTGTTCAAAGTGCGTCAATATACGATTAGAAAGATGAAGCACCGATTCTTTTTTTGTGCCTGTCCGCAGCAATATAGCGATGAGTTCTTGATTCGATAAACTTTCGGCTCCTTGCCTTTTAAGACGTTCTCTTGGTCTATCATCAACATGCACATCGCGGATCATCAAGGGAAGGTCCATATTAGTGGCCATGCACTTCCGCCTCCTCTGATGCCGACATAATCCCTTTTTCGCTCAAAAAGTCTTTTAATATTTTGGTAGGAAGGCCTGCAACATTATATTTGCAGCCATCTATCCTACTGACTAAGTTCTGTCCGACTCCCATAATATTATAACCAATATCTTGTTCGAAAGGTTCCCCTGTTTCAATGTATTGTTGGATTATTTTCTCTGACAAGCATTTCATCGTCACATCTGATGCAACAACAAAAGACGAGAGCTGTTGATCATATCGGATCCCTACAGCTGTCGTCACGCGGTGTTGCCTATTAGATAAACGTTTTAGAAAGTTTCTTGCTTCATTTTTGGATTGGGGCAATGGCAAAAGAATGCCCTCTATGCTAATAACGCGCTTCACATGCAAATAACAAAGCGACTCATGAGGTGCTTTCATACGAAGCAATTTGATGACAACGGTTGTATTAGCATATTCGAAAGGATTTTCCGGCAAATGATCACCCACCGGGATGTGTTGATGTGTGGTTGAAAAAGGCAGTTGAAGCTCTTCAAAAAGTTCTTCACAATTTCCCTCAGGATTCAATAGAATGATATTTTTCTTTAAAACGATAGACATGTGCTCTCCCCCTTTTTGCTATCATAATCGAACAGTACAAATAAGGGAAATTACGGAAAATAGGTGAAATTTATTTTTTGTATGCTTTAACAGTTTAAAATTTAATATTAAGGCAGTCGTTTTGGGCTGCATAATGAGCCAATAACTGCAATTTTACACTTTCTAATTCTTTGGATCCTTTAGTAACTGCCTTCACATTCGTATTCCAATTCATTGGTAATACTGTTGCTTTTTTAGAATTATTAAAATTTAATTTCGACAAGTTGTCGGCTCTAAGCATCTGTGGTAACATTTTTAATCCTTGTTCATCACAACTAGCTCCTGACAATGCGAAAGGTTTGATGAAGGAATCTTTATTGACAATTTTTTTGATATTCTTTTCTCTATGGTCAATCCCGCCCCATAAGTAATATTGTTTTCCTGCCGGCACAATTGCGACGTTCACTAATTCAGGATGACCTGCTAGAAAATCATTTGCAGCTTGTTCAGATGAATACACGCCGTATTGCATGGCATAGAACTTTGATTCGCTACTCGTATTTTTTACTTTTTGTAATGCGCTGCTTTTCGGTAATTCCTTTTCCTCAGCGATTGTCCGTTTTTCAGCAGCATTTAGGATGAAAAAGAAGAGCAATACCCCTGCTACTCCAATCAAAATGCCATGTACTACTGCAGCCATCATAAAATGTGTCTTTTCTCGTTTCTTGCCACGATTAAATTTCATGTCATCACTCCTCCCTATTACCCTATCAGAAATGGCATAAAAAAAGACAAGACTGCTGTCGCCTTGTCCTAAAAACTTTTCTCTTTAAAAAAACAAATTACTGTACCATTCGAGCAAGTTCTCCCCGTAAAAATAGACGATTACACTTGCTAACGCAATCCAAGGACCAAAAGGGATTGGCTGTTTGCGTCCTTTTTTCTGCCATACTATACCGAAAAGGCCTACTACAAGCCCAATGAGTGCTGATAGAAAGAGTGCCAGCATTGTAAGCTGAATACCAAGTACAAGGCCAATGACAAAGAATAACTTTATATCTCCGCCACCCATTCCTCCTTTTGAAACAAGTGCAATCAAAAATAAAATACTAAAGCCAATGACCGCTCCCGCAAATGCGTCCCACCAGGGTTCAAGTGGCGATACCACTCGTAAAATGATCAATATAAGCGCAAAAGGCAATAAAACTTTATCAGGAATTAACATATAGACGATATCAGAAACGGTGATAATCACCAATAATGATATAAAGAGAAGAGCGACAATTAGCTCTCGAGAAGGTCCGAAATGCAAATAAGCAAGCCCGAAAAAAAGGCCTGTCAACAATTCCATAAAAGGATGGAAAAAGCCAATTTTCGCATCACAAGTTCGACATTTCCCTCCCAGAAAAAGATAGGACAAGACGGGCACTAAGTCTAAAGCTGACAAACGCCTGCCGCACCCTTCACAATGAGAAGGAGGCGACACGATAGACTCATGCCGAGGCACCCTTAATCCCACCACATTGTAAAAAGAACCAAAAACAAAGCCAAAAATCATACATACCATCGCATACACAATAACCAAATTAGTCACTTCCTATTTCACGTTTTGATCATCCACTTGACCGACATAATAGAAAGTTGTAAGTTGAATGGTCGCTTGCAATAACTCGTCCTTTGTATTTTCTTCTGAATCTGTTGATGCTTCAACGTCTTTATTCGGGGATTCATACGTCACTGCATCTATACGCATAATTCGCGGCAATATCTCAATTTCCTTTAAAAACTCTTTAATTTCTTTTTCGCCTTTCGATGCGACCGTCACATTCATCGTAACCAACTTTAATGAATCTGGTAGACTATCAAGCGAAATCGGAGAAACAGGCAATGTCTCTTCATTATTTTGTTTGTCTGCTACCACTTCGTTTGCATTTTCAGTTCTTGTATTATTATTCGTTGCAGCATCAGTTGTTGTCTGAGCATTTGCATTTTCATCTGTAGTTATATCGCCTGTAGCTTGGGCCTGGCCATTAGTTGCATTGTTAGCATTAGTTGATTGGCCGTTATCCAAATTATTATCTTCAATTGTTATTTGTAGAGTTTCCTTTACTGATGCATCATAGTTGTTAAACGCCATATCCACTATCTGCGTATCACTCGCCAATTCGACTTGTTCTATCGATTTAATTAAATCACTTAATCCAATTGATGTTGGTACCTTAGCTATCAATTCTGTTGGGCTTTTTTTCGTTGCTTGCTGATTGTCTTTCATTGTTTTAATTTGATTATTTAGAGTTACTGCTTCTACTTGTGCATCTTTTATCTGCGCATTCAGTGCATCTCTCTCTTCCATTTTCGGCATAAGAAGATAGTAGTATATCGCAAATGCTATTAAGGAGACGAGCGTAATAACTAGAATGGTTGTCACTTTTTTATTTTGTCCGAGTGAGTTCATTGAGTATCACCTTCTGCCAGTAATTTTGCTCTGTTAATAGAAAGCACCATCGTCGCCTTGTAACGTGGGATTAAATGATCGCTTTCTACAGCTTCATCGTACTCTTTTTTTGCTGGGTCGAAGGACTCGACACTAGTTACTTGTACATCGCTAAATAATGGGTCTGTCAAAACATTTTGGACATATGTAGAGATGCCATGTAGCGTTTCAAAATCAATAATGACGGTCACACCTGTTTCACCGTATGTAAGTGAAGTCAGCTTCTCATAAGAGGCCAAATAGCCTTTCACACTGTCAATAATAGGCGTTACCGGATAGGATACCGATTCGACATACTGTACAGATTGGTCAAATGAGCCTTGCCCTGCTGTTTGCAGACTGGCCATTTCTTTTTGCGAGGCTTCTATCTGGCTTGCTAGGTTTTGGTGCTGTTGAGTGAGTGATTGAACTTCACTGTGCAATGAATAGTAATAAGACCCTACACCAAGGAAGATCAAAAACAAAATCGTGCCAGAGAGCCATAATAACGATCTATTGGACGTCCTACGCTCAACTTTCGGAAGGAGGTTAATATTTGGAATCATGCTGTGGGAGCCTCCTTCAATGCAAGGCTAACCAAACCTGCTTGCTGTGCATGGAAATCAGGCGTGACCTTTGCCATTAACTCATCATCAAACACATCAACATGTAAACTTAATTGGCTTTCAAGCATGTCGGCAATATATGCTATTTCAGGGTTATCTCCTGTCAATAACAGCCGATCCACACCCTTTTCCCCTTTATTTAACGAGTATCTATAAAAATTAATAATCCGTTCGATTTCAGCTAAAGGCTCCATAAGCGCAGCATGGTAGTTCATGACATCATCTTCATAAACATAATCAAAGCCTTCTTCTGTCATGCGTGTTCTCCATTTCGCACGCTCTGTCTCGACTGTTTGGAAACGCAAAAATTCCACTTCTCCTCCAGAATAAATAGCGAGTGACAATTCATTGATGCTCCAATCAATAAGAAGTGTCGTCGATTCAATCAAACCATCAATCGCTTCATTTACAAGGCGAAGCAGTGAGATCACCTTAATATCAGCAACAGACGGATGAAGGCCTGCATCATCCAAGAGTCCTGTAATTTTCCTTACTTCATCCGCATTCGTAGCGAAAATAGTAGCCTTACCATCATTTTCATCTGCATCATATACATCAATCAATGGATTTTCAAAGGGCAAATGAATCGACCGCCCTATCTCCATCTCAACAAATGCTCTTATTTCACTTTTGCCCTTTAGGTCAGAAGGATGGTCAATGCTCTTCATCATGACCGTGCTCTCAGGTACATAAAAACGGGCATCATATCCTTTAATGCCCCAACTCTTCACCTGTACTTTTAACAACTCAAAAAAGGCAAATTCATCCTCAATGATGCCTTCTACGACCATTCCTTCCTCAAGTGCAACGGAAAAGTATCTAGCTTGAGACAAATCATCACTGTTTGATGCCAGTGCCTTTAACATAAAATCATTATATACGAGCGCCACATGGCGTCTTTTCTTTTTAAACAACATATCAGTACCCCCTAGGAGAAAAGAAAAAGCTTTATAGCTTTAATGCTTCGGTGGAGAAAGCAACGGTTGGTAGTTTGCTTGGGTTGCTTTCTTCAGCGAAAGATTAAAGATGGAGAACAGCAGCCATGGCTGCTGTTGAATATTTGTCTATTATTTATTCCCCATGTTTTTACCTAGTTGATCATCAGTGATTACATTACTTGTAACCCCATTGCTAAATTTTGAGTTTTTAATTTTCCCTAATTCTGCATAGGTAATAGAATATGTTGTCTTACCAGCATCATCTACTTTTTTTACCACTTGGTCATTTGCACCTAATGACACACCATCAACATATGGTTGTAAAGTACCTTTATCACAAGTAATACTCGTGCTTTTTTTATCTTGAGCTTCAACAGGATCTCCACAAACTCCCTCTGAAATAGCAATCTTTGAACCTGATAAAACTGTTTGTGCATTAGCCAAAATTGCCTTATCTTTTGAGTTTTGAATAATGTTCCCGATAGCTGGGACTGCTATCAACGCAATAATCGCAATAATAACAATAACCGCTAATAACTCTATTAATGTTACACCTTTCTCATTTTTCATGACTTTCTTCATTTTCAACTTCATTTTATTAAACATTTCGGTTCCTCCTTTTTTGTATGTAGATTCCTTACCTAGGAAATTCGCTTTCTTTTCGTGCATCAATTTCCTTTTCACCCCCTCTCAATATCAATTATGTTTAACCAACTTGTTCATACAAGCTATACATCGGCAACAGTACGGCTGCCATAATAAAACCAACAATGCCTGCTAAGAGGATAATCATAATTGGTTCGATTAACGCTTTTAATGAATCGACAGTGCGATCCACATCGTCTTCGTAAAACTCAGCTATTTTTTCAAGCATGTAGTCGAGGGAGCCTGTCTGTTCACCAATTGAGACCATTTGTGTCACGAGTGGCGGGAAGACCCAGCTTTCTTTTAATGGGTCTGCTAACGAGCTCCCTTTTTCAAGTGAGGTACGTGATTTATGTACAACCTCTTCAATCACTGGATCGCCGATAATTTTCTCGACTATACTTAATGCATTTAGAATTGGGACTGAGCTGCTGAAAAGTGAAGCGAGCGTCCGCGTCATCCGAGCGATGGCTGACTTTTGCAGCACTTTCCCAAAAATCGGCATTTTTAATAAAAAGTAATGTGCATAAAAGTTAAACTTGGGATTTTTTTTATAGAGATATAGGAAAGAGCCAATGATAGCACCCCCTACGAGCAAGAATATCCACCAATACGCTTTTAACGCATTACTGAAACCAAGTACCATCAACGTGATAGCCGGCAATTCCGCTCCAAAGCTAGCAAAGTTTGCCGTGAATTGGGGCACAAGCCATAGCAGCATAAACGCAGACACCAGAATAATCAAAACAACAAGTACAATCGGATAACTCATTGCTGATTGGATTTTCTTCTTCAATTTAAATGACTTCTCATAACTAAACGCCATACGGTCCAACGTTTCATCAAGATTCCCTGTTGCTTCTCCCGCTTTCATCATATTTACGAAAAGAACAGGGAAGATTTTCGGATACTTAGCAGCAGCGGTAGAAAAGGCAATCCCTGAACGTAGGTCTTCTTCTACACCCTTCAACGCTTTCTTCAAGCCCTTACTTGACGTTTGATCCGCTAGAATATGGGTTGCCTCTACAATGGAAATTCCGGCACGAATTAATGTGGCGAATTGGCGGCAATAAATAACGAAATCTTCATTTTTCATCGCTTTACCAAGTGTCAAATCCCTATGCAGAATACTTTTCGATTCTTCTATTTGCCGAGGATTAATGCCACGGTCACGTAATTTTTTTATCGCTATTTGCTTTGAATCAGCTTCTATCGTGCCTTTTTCCATGACACCTTGTATATTCCGTCCTGTAAAGCGGTAGACCGTCATGCAAAATCACCCGCATTCATGTATACCTTTGCTGTTTCGAAGTCGATTAAGCGCTTAGCGAGCAACTGTTGAATTGAACTATCAATTGTATGCATACCGAGTGCGCGGTTAGTCTGCATAATGTTAGTCAGCTGATGCACTTTATCATTGCGAATTAGATTGGCGACAGAAGGTGTTTGAATTAAGATTTCGGTCGCAGCTACTCGCCCTGGTTTGTCTATCCGTTTAAACAGGCGTTGAGAAATAATGCCTTGCAACACATTGGCAAGCTGTATACGAATTTGGCCTTGCTGGTGCGGCGGGAAGACGTCAATAATACGGTCAATTGTTGTCGGCGCACTGCTTGTATGCAATGTCGCCATAACAAGATGCCCCGTCTCAGCAGCCGTGATAGCTGTTGAAATCGTCTCCAAATCTCGCATTTCACCTACTAGAATAATATCTGGATCTTGGCGAAGAGCTGCTCGCAGTCCATTGGCAAAGCTCTTAGTATCAGATCCTACTTCTCGCTGATTAACAATTGATTGTCCATGCTTATGCAAATATTCAATAGGGTCCTCTAATGTAATGATGTGTTTCGCTTGATGCTTGTTAATATAATCAATCATTGCTGCTAGTGTCGTTGATTTACCTGATCCTGTTGGCCCTGTCACAAGAATGAGTCCCTGAGGTTTTTGACACAATTCTTTTAATACAGCAGGCATGCCCAAATCATCGATTGTAGGAATTTCCGCTGTGATTTTCCTCGCTGCCAATGTGGAGCTATTTCGCTGATGATAGGCATTCATTCGAAAACGGCATCGCCCTGGAAGTGAATAGTTAAAGTCTACTTCACCTTTTGTCTCGAATTCTTCCATTCGATGAGGTGGCAAAACTTCTAAAATCATCTTATTTAAATCATCCGGCGTTAGTATTTGTTCCCCATATGGCTGCAATGCTCCATTGATTCTGTAATATGGTGGCACGCCGACAGTGGCATGCAGGTCGGATGCATTGGCTTCATCTGCATATGTTAGTAATTCAACGATTGATTTTGTCATTTCATCACACCTTATTCATCAGTTGCTACTCGAAGAATCTCTTCGGTTGTTGTTAGGCCATCCGCCACTTTTATAAGCCCGTCTTCAAGCAATGTACGATAACCATGTGTTGCCATATGTTTTTTGATTTCCGCTAGACTAGCTCTGTTCAAAATTAATTCTTTCACTTTTTCGTCTACGATTAATAATTCATGTATAGCAAAACGCCCTCTATACCCTGTGTTATTGCAAGATGGACAGCCGCCCCCACGCTTAACATGTGAAATGGTTATGTCATGATTTGAAAAAATATCTTTTTCTTCAGATGAAACGTCTTCGTACTTTCCGCAATCCCTGCATACTCGGCGTACAAGACGCTGCGCCACGACGCCAACTACTGAAGATGATAGCAAGAATGGTTCAATACCCATATCGAATAGGCGTGAAATAGATTCTGCTGCACTATTTGTATGTAACGTACTCAGTACTAGATGACCTGTCAAAGACGCACGTGTAGCTATTTGGGCCGTTTCGGTATCTCGAATTTCACCTATCATGATGATGTCAGGGTCTTGTCTCAGAATGGAACGTAAACCTGCAGCAAAGGTCAAGCCAATTTCTTCACGGACTTGTATTTGATTCACACCTTCAATTTGATATTCCACTGGGTCTTCTACGGTAATAATGTTCACTTCCTCACTATTTAAATAGTTAAGTGTAGTAGATAGTGTAGAAGATTTCCCTGAACCAGTAGGACCTGTAATTAAGACAATACCATTTGGCTTACTAATCACTTCTTTAAAATGCAACAAGTTCATTGGTGAAAAACCGAGCTTTTGCAAATCCCCATGCGAGTTGTTCAAGTCTAACACCCGCATAACTACTTTTTCGCCATATACTGTTGGCAGAGTAGAAAGCCGAATATCGACAGGATGAAGATTAATATTCGCTTTTATTCGTCCATCTTGGGGCAATCGGTTTTCTGTAATATTCAAATTACCCATAATTTTAATACGGGCGATGATCATATTTTGCATATTGCGTGGCAATGACCGCTCTGTTCTCAAAACTCCGTCAATTCGATATCGAATCCGCAGCTCCGTTTCTTGGGGATCAAAATGTATATCACTTGCTCTTTGTACTACTGCATTAGAGATGATTTGATTGACTAATTTGACTATCGGTGAATCATCGTCAAACATTTCCGGCTCTTCAAATGTTTCAGTTGGAACTAAATCATTAAGAGCTGCATCCATAGTCTCCTGCAAATCATAGTACTTACTAATGGCTTTATTTAACTCATCTTTTGATGCGATTGCTGTCTCAATTTGACAGCCTGTTGCCATACGAACTTCTTCAATCGAGAAATAATCCATTGGATCGGCCATTGCAATCAACAGCTTATTTTTTTCTCGAGTTAAAGGCATAATGAGCGAACGTTTTGCAATTTCTTTAGGCAATAAGTGCACAAGCTCAGGATCAATCACAAATTGACTAATACTAATCTGAGGTATACCTAGTTGAATCTCCAGCACCTCAATCAGCTGTTGCTCTGTAAGCAAATTTTCCCGAATCAAAAAGTCGCCCAGTTTCTCATCTTTCGATTTATTTTGAAGGGCGTAGTCAAGTTGCTGTGAGGTTATGGCGCCTGCTTCAACTAATAAATCACCAAGCCTTTTTCTTTTTGAAAGTACCATGAGAATCCCCCTTATTTGGAATCATTCGGAGTAACAATATCACCTGTTTTATTGTAATGGCTTCCTTTTGGAACACTACCTCCATTTTTACTTGTGGTTGCTTGAGGCTCTTTTGAAGAATTCAACTCTGAATCATCTTTTGAATTCTTGTCCTTACTAGGCATAGGTTGTTGGCTTGTTGACTCCTCTTGCTGTGGTTCACCTAATCCCTGATCCGTCCCCTGCTGATTCTCCACATATCCATCTGTAGTAGGCTCAGAACTATTATCTATTGGTGCCGTTTGTTTTGCCGATGTTTCAATAACTTGATTTATTGGATGATAATAATTTTGACTAATTAATTGATTTTCTGTTTTACCATTCTCGTCTGTTATCGTTCGATAAATGTAAACTTGTAAACCTGGTTTCGCTTTCTCTACAGTCCTACTATCCCCTTCCGCTAAATTGGACATATAGCGGTATATGGTACGTGGTTCAATGGCTCTTCTATCTTTCTCGTAAACTAAGACTTCAGGGCTTCCAGACAGTGTATAAAGCGATACCTTTAATTCATTGCCACTGACCGTTGCAGCTATCTTGGCAGGAACTGTTCCTTTAGAAATAAATTTCAAATCCTTATTTAAAAATGGGCTAACTATCGCTTCATAACCTGGCTTAACGTATGTCGGTATTTCTTCAGCTTGATGGCGCTCTGTAATTTCGAATGAACTTTGTAAAACATTACTATATAAAGCAGATGCCATGAGGCTTAATGAGCGATCATTGTTAATTTCTGCTTGCTCTATGAATGAATTGAAAGAGAAAGGTTTGTTAGGTTCAAAAATATAACCATCTAATTGCTTCGCTAATGCAACGATGTTACTTAAATCAGCATCCTTGACTGGAACAGCTTGGAAAGAAATTCGTTCACCATCTTCGATTGAAAAATCAGCATCCTTTATCTTAAGTGGGAATTTCCTTAAATAAGAAGCTGCTTCGAGTACTTGTGATGCAATCTCATCGCTATTTTGTTTTGTATGTTCACTTATTTTTTCCACTAAGGAATCAGTAGCACTAACCTGTAATGGTTCATGTACAATTGGGGTCTTTCTCCAAAACGCATACCAAGGTTTTGCAGTGCGATTTTTATATGTACTGATGGATTCATCACTATTAAATTGGAAATCTTCTGCTTCCAAAAGGACTTTTTCCCCACCTACTAGGACTGAAAGCTCTGAATTCTTCCATTTATTTATCGCACGGTTTAATTGCTTTTTAATTTCGCCATCTGATAAGTCCTCTACAGCGACAGATCCGATTGTCGAACCACTAGAAGTAGCAAAAACATGCAAATTCACATAACTCGCGGATGCTAGTATTATAGAGAGTAAGAACAAACCTGTAATAATTTTATATATTGGAGTGACTTTCATCTCATCACCTATCTCGTTGCTTAATTTAAATTTCTAATATATTTTCATTATAGATGGTTATTATAATAAAAGATATGACTTTTTTCACTCAAATATTTCTTTTTGATAGATTTTGAACATATAAATTAAGATAAAACTCATAGTAATCCTATTAAATTAAATGTAAAATATACTAAAGGCTTAGAATACTTTTTAAAAAACCCCAAATTTTATATTATAAATACAAATTTCTCGGAATGTTATAGAATATTTATACTTTACTATTTTTTTCTATTAATTCATTTTATTAAAGTCTGTCCTCATATTAATCATACCTTAAAATTAACAAAAATAAACAATTAGCTGATCCATATTTCGAGGAAAAAATGATTACTTATCTCTCAAAGGCAATAGTTGGACAGCAGAAAGGATAGCAAATATGACTAGTCAAATTAAAAAAATAGTAGTGAATGAAAATGGTGTCACCCTTGTAGAAGTCATTGCTTCTTTCGTACTCTTAGTTATTATTCTTTTTTCTTTCTTTACTTTGTTCATTCAAACCGCTAAGACTACCAAGAGTTCTGAGAAGATTGTGGATGCTACTTATGTTGCTCAAACGGAGATGGAGAGACTTTATGCTGTTATTATTAATAAAAAGTTCACTGATCAAGAAGTGGTATTAACAAATGAGTTAAATTATATTAGTACGAAATGTGAAAAATATACATTTTATAAAAATGTTAGTGTATATCCCAACTACATAATAATTTTGAGAAAGGATACAGTTGGAGATAACCTTTCAAAAGTTATAATTAGCGTTTATAACAAAAATGATATCTCCAATTCAACTGATACTTGCAAAATAAATGCACAGACAAACTATAAAGCGCAGATGGAAAATTATCTTCAGTGGAAAGGAAAGTAACGTGAAAAATTATTATCAATCTCAAAAGGGATTCACATTAGTTGAAATTCTTGCAGCTGTTGTAATAGCGAGCATTGTTTCTATTCTAGTATTTAATGTAATTAATAAAAGTTATAGTCAATATAATAATCAAATGAATGAAAACTATCAATTGAGCGATATTTCCTTTGCTTTTAAAATTATTACAAAAGAAATCAGAAAAACAGAATCTTCTCATATCAAAGTTATTAATAATGGTATTCAATTTAATAATTCAGGGACTTATTTTCAATTAGATGAAAAAAGCAACACCATTTTCAAATACAATATAACTAACAATCAGACAGAAAAGATAGCAACAAAAATTAAAATATTTGAAGTTAAACAGACCACAATCAATGAATGGCGAATCAAAATTGTACCTACCAATACAAAATTGCAAAGAGAATCAATTGAAACTACAATAATATCAAGGGAAAGGTGACAAATGAAAAAATTATTTAATGAACTTCGCCATATGAACAATCAAAAAGGTTATACATTAATTATTGTAGTTTTAGCAATAACAGTAATAAGCATCTTGGGTCTGAGTATATTAACTTATTCTTCTTCTTCCCTAAAAAGATCTGTGAACGAGCGTAATGATCAATCAGCATATTATATAGCAGAATCAGGGCTTACAAAGACAAAAATAGACCTTACCGCAAAAATTAATAAAGCTTATGCTAATTCTATAGAAAAGTATAAACAGCTAATCTCCACAAATAAAAATAATAACCAAACAGTTTCTTTCGCTAATATATTCAAACAAGAACTTGATTTGATTGATATTGAATCTCTGAAACAACCTGTCACGGATTTTGATAAACAGTTCTCTAACTCTCCAATTGCAAAGCCTGATATTAAGGTATATTTTCTTAACAATCAGTTAATTTATACAATTAGCTCGACGGGTTTTATTGATAGATCAAAAGTAAATTCTACCTCTGGGAATTCCGGGATACGTAAAGTTTCGCAAAAAATTGTAGTGAAATTAGATAACTCTTTCTCTAATAGTGCTGATAATTATGCTGTGTATTCTAAAGGGAAGTATATCTTTAAACAATGGGGAATAATAAATAATGTTAATGGTATCTTGGCTTCAAAAACAGAAAAGTATATAGATGCTCCCGAAGGAGATTTGCCAATAGTTTACGATCCCTCTTCTTTTTCTAATTTAATAGATAATGTTTATAAAGAGAAGCTTACATTTAACGAAAAAATATTTGAAGATGCAGTTTATCTCAATAACAGTTCACCTTTAATTAAAAATGGTAGTATAGAACAAGATTGGGATATTAATGGGCAAACTCTGACTTTAACAAATAACTTAAAATTGGCTAATTTTTATGCTAATAATGGCGGAGCTACTTTTAACATCGACGTTCAGAAATCAGATACAATACTCTATGTAACCAATTTAAAATTAAATGGTACAATCAACATAAAAGGTAAAGGTAAATTGAAAATTTTTGTTAAAGACAGTATTACTTTTGGAAATACATTTTTAAATACAAATGGAGATTCAAATAACCTTGACATTTATTATGCTGGCAATAAACAATTATCTTTTGATAACAATGTGCATGTCAAAGCTAATTTTTTTATAAAACAAGCAAATATGGATTATTCAGGAGGCGGAGGACTGAATGGAGAATTCTATTCTAACGGAACAGGGACTGTTAAACTTTCTGGAGGTATTTTTAATGATACAGTTAAATTTGTAGTTCCTAATTATTATTTTACAGTTACCGGTGGAGCTAGTATAAAAGGATCTATTATATGTAATACCTTTGAAATGAGTGGAGGAGCTAATATAGACTTTAGAGGCAATTATACTTCATCTCCTTCTAATACTGCCCCTATAGAAAGCGAACCAGTAATAGAGAAAAATGTTTAGCTAATAGATAATAGTATATTTATAGCTGCCAACATAATCGTTGGCAGCTATTTTTCAATTCACACTAAAACCCCGCCACCCTATTCCTCCCCTGCTCTTTCGCTCCCTTATACATCGCATGGTCAGCGTTACGGAGAAGGTTTGTAGCATTGTCGGTATCTTCATAAGCTGAAGATACGCCGATGCTTGCGGTGATGTGAACAATAAGGTGCTTGACGTTTTCAAGTAGATCCGGCACGATTTCAAACGGTTGCATTTCAATTCGCTCGCGTAGCTTTTCAGCTAGTAGCAATGCTTGTTGTTTTGTATAGTTTGGCAAGAGGATGACGAATTCCTCGCCGCCATAGCGTGCAAGTGTACCCCTTTCCCCGACTTCTCGTTTCAAGACTGCGGCTAAACCACGAAGTATTTCGTTACCGCTCTCATGACCATATCGATCGTTTATACCTTTGAAATAGTCGATATCGAGCATAATAAGAGACAGGTTGGAAATGGTGTGTTCCTTCAATTCATTCATCTTGGAATTTAGATAATCTTCAAAATAACGATAATTATATAAGCCTGTCAAACCACATCGTTCACTGCTATGTTTTGCTTTTTCTACATACCGAGCCTTTTCTAATGAAACAATAAAGTAGGAGCTAATTAATTCAAGCATTTTCACCTGATAGTCTTGGAAATTATTCTTCTTACGTGATGTTAGCAGTAGTACACCTTCCAATTGATGATTTCGACAAAACGGCAAAACAAGAGCGCTTTGCGTATTCGGAAGTAAAAAAGAGCCACTGTATGGCAACCATTCTTCACGTTTACAAAATACAGTTTTATCTGCACTTTCTATCGTTTCAGATAACAAACTATGGCTTAATTCTTTATGTGTTGCATTCTTTAAGATTTGTTTTCCATTTTCATAAGCTCGTAGTACAGATAATGTACCCGTCTGCTGGCGGCGATCAATCAAATAAAGTCCATCTATAGAAACCATTTTCGGTACGCGTTCAATAAATAAGTCTAGCGTTTCTTCCGAATCCAGTTGATCTGCTAATTGGTGACCAAAATGGGCTGCTTCTGAAAGTTCTTTATTAACTTTACTCGTAGTGGTATAAAGCTGCAATAGTCGTGTAGCCATATAAAATGGAATACCAAGAAGGATTATTGAAAGTACACCTACATACTGACCAAGCAGATAAAGACTAAGACCCATCGGAAGTGCAAACGCACAAATAAGATAATCCCAAGTATCATCAATTGTAAAGAATCTTATCCGTTGTCCTAATAGTATCCCACTGATTTTGATAAGAGCATGATTTGCTGTGATGTTTACAACAATATAGAGCAAACCATATCCTACAATGTCCACTGTGTTCATGGAATGTATATCTCCACCAAGCCACAAAAAAGCTAATCCGCTGAGAAGAGATACAAGGAAAAACATAATAGAATTCCATGGAATCCGATATAACATATTGCGATTTAATTTTAAATTATAAAGTAAAGGAACTAATGAAATCTGAAAAACTACTATTTCAATAAATAATCCAAAACGCAAAAACAAAGCGAGACTTACCCATTGTGTTAAGAAAAAGGGAGTTCCATTAATGAATGCTGGAAACGCCGAGGTTAAAAGGCTTAATGCCGTAAAACCTGCTAACAATGGCCAATTAGTAGCTTCATTCGGCGGATAATATTGATATACCGTATAGATGCTGAGAGGTATGCAAACGATCCATATCATGAAGACCACAAGTTGAAATGCAAACGACTTTTTCACTCCTGCTTTCCTCCCATTCAGCAAATAGATAATGTAAATTATACCACAAGTTAAAATAGTTTCAATTATCAAAAATAGACATTTTTACCCATTTAATAGTTCCTCTCGCCAACTTGCAAGCAAATATAAAGAGCCGGTTATAATGACTATTTCATCATTTTTTTCCTCTATTATATGACGAATATTTTTCTTTGAGACCTCTTTAACATGACTGTTAGATAAGTTATATAAGTTTTCAGCAGGCATCGCACGCTCATTATCTACATCAACAAATGTAAAACCAGTCCCTACTTCTTCTAAAATACGCAAAACGCCTTTTACATCCTTGTCTCTCAACATGCCTACAATAAAGTGTATCTTTTGACCTCTGAACTGTTCTTTAACGGTATCTACTAGTGTTCTTGCACTTGCGGGATTATGAGCTCCATCAATGTATAATTTGCTGGAAATTTTCTCAAAGCGGCCTGCAAGTTCCGCATGGCTAATCCCATTTTGAATAGCCTCTGGGTGAACTTGTATATGTAGATGCTGTGCAACTTGAAGGAATGCTGTGATTGCTAGCGCCATATTGCTACGCTGGTGCATTCCTAGCATGCTACGGTCTAGATTATTAATTCGAAAATTTAGTGCGATATAGGTTTCTGATTTCTCTTCTCCCTCAACAGAGAAATCTTTTCCATATACAAAAAGCGGAGCTTCACAATGCTTGGCTTCTTCTATAAAAACTGCCATTGCATCTTCTGGCAGATTGCCTGTAATTATTGGTCTACCTTGTTTTATAATGCCTGCCTTATGGCCCGCGATACTGGCTAGTGTATCACCCAAAAAGTTTGTATGCTCTAACGCAATGCTCGGCACAACTGAAACGATGGGCATCACAACATTTGTGCTGTCATAAAGTCCACCCATTCCGCATTCAATTAACACAATATCCGCTTGAAAACGCTGGAATGCTAGAAAGGCTGCAACTGTTAGTAATTCAAAATCAGTACATTTTCCGTCTAAATCTGCATCTCTCATGATACTAAAAATGGCAGCTAATTCATCAGGCGCAATTGGCTCCCCGTTTAATTTGATTTGGTCATGTACGTCCTTCATGCATGGTGACATGAAAGAGGCTGTTTTTAAGTCATGGCTTTGAGCTATTCGCTCAATCATTGTAAGCGTAGACCCCTTACCGTTAGTGCCTGCTAAATGAATAACCGGCAAGTTTTTTTCCGGGTGCCCTACTAACTCTAGCGCTTCTTGAATTGCAGTTAATCCCGGTTTAATTGCTGAATCGCTCGATATATGGAAACGTTCCTTATAATAGTCTAATTTAGGTATCAAGGTAAAAACTCCATTCTATGTATTCTACATTTTTCATGCTACACTTTAAAATATATTATAGCACTTGTGTGAGAGGGTTTTGATGATGAAAACATGTTGGATTATATATAATGGTAGCTTAATAAATGATAAGTTTTTAGATCAAGCAAGGTTGATGGCGGAAGCGGCGGAAGCTCTTGATGTGAGACCAGTGATATATAAAAACTATGAGATTATGATGAAGCTTGACGAGGAACTAGAGAAAAAGCCTGACTTTGTGATTTTCTTAGATAAAGATATTTTATTAGCCACTTACCTAAAAAATAAAGGAATCCCTATATTCAATGACCCAGAAGTAATTGAAACATGCGATAACAAAGCAAAACAATACATACAGCTTGCTAGTAAAGGAATACCAATGCCAACAACTATCATTGCACCAAAGGTATATCCTAAATTCACCATAAGAGATAGCGGTTATTTTGAAAATGTACTTAAAACGTTGGGCTTACCTATGATTATAAAAGAAGGCCACGGCTCATTCGGCATGAAAGTGTATCTTATTTCAACCGAAAAGGACTTCTATGAAAAAGTAGATGAATTGAGAGGCGTTGATTTTGTCTTTCAAGAGTTTATTTCCTCTAGCCGTGGCAGAGATATTCGCGTCAATATAATCGGCGATGAGGTAGCAGCTGCTATGTATCGCCATTCGGAAACAGATTTCAGGGCGAATATCACAAACGGTGGCGTTGCAGAAAAAATTGCATTAACAAAGGAGCAAAAAGATATTGCGCTCCGTGCGGCAAAAGCAGTTGGCGCCGAATTTGCAGGTGTTGACCTTCTATTTGGACCCAACGAAGTGCCACTCGTATGTGAAGTGAACGCAGCAGCGCATATTCGCAACTTATATGAAGTGACTGGCATCAATGTCGGTGTGCCATTTATTCAATATATTTTGAAGAAAATTGGGTGATCATATGAAATCATATATCTTATATGAGGAGCAGGATGCCTTCAATAATAGATTTTTTATTAAAGATATAGTTGAAGCTGCTAAGAGAAAAGATGTGGATTTGAAGTTAGTCTTTGTGGATGATTTAGATATCGACAGTTTTCTAGCTCGCTTGGATAATCCTCTATTTGTATGGAACCGCACACGCTCAGCATCTATTGCATCAAAAATACAATCAGCAGGAATTAGAATAGTAAATAAATCATTTGTGAATGACCTGGCAAATAATAAAAGAAAAACAATAGAGTTTGCTAATTCCCTCGGTATTCCGACTGTTCCAATATTAGACGAAGCGCGTGACTTCCCTGTTGTCATCAAAACAGTAGATGGGCATGGCGGCGATGAAGTTGCACTATGCCAGAACGCTGAACAACTTTCGCATTATGAAAAGAAATGGCATAATAGAGCAACACTATTACAACCCTATATCGAAACATATGCCACAGACCTTCGAGCATGGGTTGTTGGTGATCAAATCATTGGCTGCGTCAAACGCGTTGGCAATGATGATTTCCGTTCGAATTACACACGTGGCGGATCAATTGAAAAATATTCTTTATCAGAGACTCAAACGCAACAAATTTTGCTTCTGCAAAAAGCTCTGCAAAGTGACTATATCGGCATCGACTTCTTACTTCTTCCGAACGGTGATTGGATGTTAAATGAAATCGAGGACCCTGTCGGAGCAAGATCTTTTTATGAATTGTTTAACGATGATTTGGCAGAGATTTTGGTGAATTATTTGGTTGACAGTATATAAAGTCTTTGCGGCTGCAATACTTTTTATTCACACTAGAAAACCGCCCTATCCAAAAGGGCGGCTTTTTCTTTACATATTCTTTAATTCAGCAATACGTTTTTCTACTGTATTAAATTTCTCTAGGTAGTCTGCTTCTTTTTCACGCTCTGCAGCAACTACATCTTCAGGGGCTTTGGATACAAAGCGTTCATTGTTTAGCTTACCTTGAACACGTTTGACTTCTTGTTCCCATTTTTTCAATTCGTTTGTAAGTCGTTCGATTTCTGCTTTCACATCGATTAGACCTTCAAGCGGTAAGAAAATTTCAGCGCCTGACACGACAGCTGACATGGTTTTCATGTCGACTTGTAGATTTTCACCTAGTGAAAGTGTTTCTGGATTACAGAACTTTTCAATATATGCTTTGTTTTCTTCTAGGACAGCCAGTGTTTGGGCATCTTTTGCAGAAATATACATCGGTACTTTTTTGCTCATTGGTGTATTAACTTCTGCTCTGATGTTACGAACAGCACGAATAATGTCCATCAACAATTTCATATCCTGAGATTGTTTAGCAAAGTGAAGATCATCCTTTACTGTAGGCCAAGAAGCAACAGTAATGGACTCGCCTTCATGCGGTAGATTTTGCCAAATTTCTTCAGTGATGAAAGGCATGAAAGGATGAAGCAAACGCATTGTATTGTCGAGAACATAAGCTAGAACTGAACGTGTCATTTTCTTCGCGGCTTCATCTTCACCATAAAGCGGTAATTTAGCCATTTCAATATACCAGTCACAGAAATCATCCCAGATAAAGCTGTGTAAATGGCGGCCAACTTCACCGAATTCGTATTTATCAGCAAGTCTTGTTACTTCTTCGATGGTTTCATTTAATCGTGTCAAAATCCATTTATCCGCAACTGATTTTTCACCAGTTAGGTCGATCTCTTCATATGTCATGCCATCCATGTTCATCAAAGCAAAACGTGAGGCATTCCAAATTTTATTGGAAAAGTTCCAAACAGCTTCAACTTTTTCAGTTGTATAACGAAGATCTTGGCCAGGTGATGATCCTGTTGCTAGGAAATAACGAAGTGAGTCAGCACCATATTGACTGATTACATCCATTGGATCAACCCCGTTACCTAGTGATTTGGACATTTTACGTCCTTCCCCATCGCGTACTAAACCATGGATTAAAACGTCTTTGAATGGACGCTCACCAGTAAACTCAAGCCCTTGGAAGATCATGCGTGATACCCAGAAGAAGATGATGTCATAGCCTGTAACTAATGCGCTTGTTGGATAATAGCGTTTAAAATCTTCACTATTTACATCTGGCCAGCCCATTGTGGAGAAAGGCCATAAAGCAGATGAGAACCATGTATCAAGGACATCCTCATCACGCGTCCAATTTTCTTCATCCGCAGGAGCAGTTTTACCTACGTACACTTCGCCTGTTTCTTTGTGGTACCAAGCCGGAATTTGATGGCCCCACCATAGTTGGCGTGAAATACACCAATCGTGGACATTTTCCATCCAGCGTGTGTAGGTGTTTTCAAAACGATTTGGTACAAAGTTTACTTTTTCGTTTTCTTTTTCTTGTAATTCTAGCGCTTCTTTTGCAAGAGGTGCCATTTTTACAAACCATTGTTTTGAAAGATAAGGCTCTACTACTACTCCTGTACGTTCAGAATGGCCAACAGAATGCATATGGTCAACAATCTTGATAAGGACGCCTTGCTCTTGTAAGTCTTTCACGAGCTGCTTGCGGCATTGGAAGCGGTCCATACCTTGGTATTTGCCAGCCAATTCATTCATCGTACCATCTTCATTCATTACTTTAATGCGTTCTAAATTGTGACGGTTGCCGACTTCGAAATCATTCGGATCATGTGCTGGTGTCATTTTAACAACGCCTGTACCGAATTCCATATCAACATAATCATCTGCTACAATTGGAAGTTCACGGCCGACAATCGGAAGAATAGCTGTTTTGCCAACTAAGTGTGCATAACGTTCATCGTTCGGGTTAACAGCAATACCAGAGTCACCTAGCATAGTTTCAGGACGTGTTGTCGCAATCTCAAGTTTACCTGAGCCATCTGCTAGTGGGTATTCCATATGATAGAAAGCACCTTGAACATCCTTGTAAATTACTTCGATATCTGACAATGCTGTTTTTGCTTGTGGATCCCAGTTTATGATTCGTTCACCACGGTAGATTAAATCTTTTTCATATAATTTAACAAATACTTCTTTTACTGCATCTGAAAGACCTTCATCCAATGTAAAACGTTCGCGTGAATAGTCTAGAGATAAACCTAGTTTTGACCATTGTTCACGAATGGTGCCAGCATATTCTTCTTTCCATTCCCATGTTTTTTCAAGGAATTTTTCACGTCCTAAATCATAGCGAGAGATATTTTGTTCTCTTAGCTTCGCTTCCACCTTTGCTTGTGTAGCGATACCTGCATGGTCCATTCCAGGTAGCCAAAGCGCATCATACCCTTGCATACGTTTCATACGAATTAAAATATCTTGCAATGTTGTATCCCATGCATGGCCTAGATGCAATTTCCCTGTTACATTTGGTGGCGGAATAACAATTGAGTAAGGTTTTTTCTCGCTGTCAGGCTGCGCTTTAAAATAATCGCCCTTCAACCACCATTCATAGCGGCCTTTTTCAATCGTCTGTGGTTCATATTTAGTCGACATGGATGTGTTTTGTTCTTCCATTAGATCTCCTCCTTAAATGCTCGTTATACAAAAAAATCCCTCACCCTATAAAAGGGCGAAGGAATATTCGCGGTACCACCTTAATTTCAGCATAAAAAAACTGACTCTTCATTGTATAACGGCTTTTCACCGGTTTTTGCTACTTCAATGTTCACAAAAACTGCTCCAGGGCTACATTCAAACGTCTACTTGAGGAACTTTCACCAACCGTTCCCTCTCTAACAAGTAGGAGCGTTCTACTCCTCCCCTTCAAAGCATATATATATAGCTGTATACATTGTAGCGAATAGTCCCTAATTTTTCAAGTTTTTTCGCAAAGCTACTTTTCTCTAAATGACCTACAAAAACCCATCCCTAGCTACATAAAATACTAGGAATGGGTTTTTCATTAAAATAGAAAGGAGCTTCTTCATGAGAAGACGATATAATCCATACTTGCTGCCGCCTTGGTTGCGGAAAACACGTTTCTACTGTAAAGGGATTATTATCCCATTCACATGCTTCCAATTCGTGCGAATCATTATTTTTCCGACAACCTGGGATATTATCATCCTACTGCTCTTTATAGGTCTTTGGTACTTACTACATTCTGACATTATTTAATGGTATTTCCTCAACCGAATAATGTTCCTCTAAATCCCACAGTATTTGACTTAAGATAGATTCATCTTGATCAACTACGATTGGCTTTTCTAGAAGGTCCATTGGCGATTCATTCGTTGTAAGTTGTACAACTTTTTCCGTCTCCGCCACTTGGACCTCTTCATTTTGAACTACTTCTGACTGGGCTTCCACTCTTGGCGTTTCAACCACTTCTTTTTCTTCAACATTTTTATATTCGCAATCTACCTGGCAGCTAATCACGCAAATCCCATTATCGGACACTTTGGTTTGAAGATTTTTTGTGTTTAGGACAACGGTTGATTGGTCAATCTTATCATTTGGCAAGCTTACATTTAGAGGAATAGCATACTCAAAATAGCCTTCATTACCTTCAACATCCACTTCATCTACAAGCGTACTCTCGTTTTCTAACTGCTGCAGCACCTCTTGAGTGTCATCGAATTCCACATTAGCGGCAATGTGGTAAATACCAGTAAGTGATACGGATAATTCGTCCTCTTGCTGTTCCCATCGAGGTGTAATTTTCACTTTGTTTATGCTTGTTGGTTTACCATATATTTCAGGAAAAACGAATGATTCATTTATTTCCCAGGTAATCTTTTTCATATTTACATTCCCTCCTCTATCTTTATCTATATGTACACTTTTGAGTTTATAGAACCAGCTAGTTATCTAATTAATATATTAAAATAGAATTAAGAAATAAAAAAACAGCAGAGCATATGCGCTCTGCTGTATGTCTTAACGTGCTAATTGTTTAAATACTTTTTGGAAGGCTTTCACTGTTTGTGCAATATGTTCTTCCGTATGCGCCGTTGAAAGGAAAACACCCTCAAATTGAGATGGCGGTAAGAAAATCCCTTCTTCTGTCATTAGTGTATAGTACTCTGCAAATAATTGCAGATCAGATGTTTTAGCAGTTTCAAAATCAATAACATTTTCATTTGTTAGGAAGTAACCAATCATAGATCCTGCACGATTTACTGTGTGTGGAATATTGTATGTTTCAGCTGCCTCACGGAACCCTGCTTCTAATTGGTCACCTAACTTTTTGAAGTAGTTATACGACTCTGGCGTTAAATGATTCAACGTTTCAAGGCCAGCTGTCATAGCAAGCGGATTGCCTGATAATGTTCCTGCTTGATAAATTGGTCCAGCTGGTGCAATGTGTTCCATGATTTCACGAGAACCACCGAAAGCTCCAACTGGTAGACCACCACCAATTACTTTCCCAAGACAAGTCAAATCTGGTGTAACCCCAAGATATCCTTGAGCACTGTTGAACCCAACACGGAAACCTGTCATAACTTCATCAAAAATTAATAATGAACCTGCTTTTGTAGAGATATCTCGCAATCCTTCTAAAAAGTCTGGAAGCGGTGGCACGCAACCCATATTTCCCGCTACAGGTTCAACAATAATCGCTGCGATATCTTCTCCATGCATCTCAAAGACCTGTTTTACAGACTCTAAATCATTGTAAGGAACAGTTATCGTATTTTGAGCAATACTTAACGGCACCCCAGGGCTATCCGGTAAACCAAGTGTTGCCACACCTGAGCCTGCCTTAATAAGTAAAGAGTCACCATGACCATGATAAGAGCCTTCAAATTTCAAGATCTTGTCGCGACCTGTATAACCGCGCGCTACACGTATAGCACTCATTGTCGCCTCTGTACCAGAAGAAACCATACGAATCATTTCAATAGATGGTACACGTTTGATTACTTCTTTAGCCAAATCATTTTCAATCACAGTAGAAGCGCCAAAGCTTGTACCTGATTCAGCCACACGTTGAACCGCAGCTACCACATCAGGATGTGTATGACCTAAGATAAGAGGACCCCATGATAATACGTAGTCGATATAATCATTGCCATCTACGTCTGTAATGATTGCACCTTTCCCTTTTTCCATTACGATCGGATCCATATTTACCGCATTAAATGCACGAACAGGGCTATTGACGCCACCCGGCATTAAGTGAATTGCTTCCTGAAAAGCTGCTTTTGATTTTTCATGTGAACGTGTCATTATTTCTCCTCCATCCAACGAACTGCATCTTTTGCATGATAAGTAATGATTAAATCAGCGCCTGCACGTTTCATGCCAAGTAATGTTTCTAATACGACTTGTTTTTCATCGATCCAGCCATTAATTGCAGCTGCTTTGACCATCGCATATTCACCACTTACATTGTAGGCAACAACAGGTAAATCAAAGTTATTGCGAACATCTCGCATAATATCCAAATAAGACAACGCTGGTTTTACAATTAAGAAGTCCGCTCCCTCTTCTACGTCAGATTCAGCTTCACGCATTGCTTCCATACGGTTTGATGGATCCATTTGATACGTTTTGCGGTCGCCGAATTGTGGTGCACCATCTGCTGCGTCACGGAATGGACCGTAATAAGCAGATGCATATTTTACTGCGTAAGACATAATCGGAACATCTTCATAACCCGCTTCATCTAATCCTTTACGAATAGCAGCTACAAACCCGTCCATCATATTAGAAGGTGCGATAATATCTGCTCCCGCTTCTGCTTGTGAAACCGCTGTTTTAGCCAATAAATCTAATGATGGATCATTTAAGATTTTTTCATCTTCTGATACAACGCCACAATGACCGTGAGAAGTAAATTCACATAGACAAGTATCAGCAACTACCACGATTTCAGGGTAATTTTTCTTAATAAAACGAGTAGCTTCTTGGACGATGCCATGATCATGATATGCTTGTGACCCTACTTCATCTTTTTCTGCTGGAAGTCCAAAAAGAATAACAGATGGAATACCAAGAGAAACAACTTCATCCATTTCTTCTCCTAAACGATCAAGTGAGAATTGAAATACACCTGGCATTGATGACACTTCATTTTTAATATTTTCGCCATCGATAACAAAGATTGGATAAATAAAGTCTTCTTTGTGTAAGTAAGTTTCTTTTACCATCGCACGCATCGCACTAGATTGGCGTAAACGTCTATGTCTTTTGAAATGTAAATCTGTCATGATGATCGTCCTTTCTTTTTAGCCAATTCTTCTATAATGGCCAACATCGTATATTTTTCTGGTTTAACATCTACCATTGCTCCGGCATTTATGAGAGCTTGCTCAGTAACATGTCCAATAGCTGCGATTTGATAACCTCTCCAGCTTGTTTGCGGTACGACATATTTATTAAATACATCCACAGCAGAAGGACTCGCAAATATAATTGTTGCGTCCTTTGATTTTTGGATTAATGTCGTTAATTCACTGATATGCTCTGTACTTTGAATGGTTTCATAGACCGTCCATTCATCGACTGGAAACGGCAGCCCTTCCTTTATAGTAGCCTTTGCTAAACTACCTTTCAAGAATAGACAACTTTCAACCTTCCCAGCAACTTTAGGAAATTCGACAACAAATTTATCCGCACTGTATGTAGACGGCATAAAATCAATCTGACAACCTATTTTTTCTAATGCACTTGCAGTTTTCTCACCCACTGCAGCAATCTTGGCTCTGCTTTTTTCTATGCTTAATGAAGCGCGGGCAAGCTTTTGTGAAAATGCTTCTACAGCATTTTGACTAGTAAAGATTAGCCATTCGCTGTTTAAGGCTTTTGCTAGCTTTTCACCATCATTCGAAGAAGTGGCTTCTTGTACAGCAATGAGCGGCAAATGATATACATTGCCGCCCCTTTCTAAAATATGTGAAGATACTGAATGCGTCATCTTCGTGCCAGTCAGGACAATATTTTGTCCACTCAATGGCAGATTAGTTGGCATTTTGCTCAGCCTTTACTTTTTGAATTAACTCATATGCGCCTTGGCTTGTTAGTTTTTCTGCCACTTCTTCTCCTGCAGCTTTTGCATCTTTTGAAGCAACTGATTCTTTATAAAAAACAGAGGCATCAGGAGCAGCTACTAGGCCTTTGAAATTCACGCCATCATTTTCAAAACGTGCAAAGCCAGCAATTGGTACTTGGCAGCCGCCATCCATTGCAGCAAGGAACGCGCGCTCTGCATGAGCTTCTTCCCACGTTGCTTTGTCTGTTAACTTCGCCAGCTCAGATAGTAGCTCTTCGTCATCAGCACGACACTCAATTCCAAGCGAACCTTGCCCTACTGCTGGCAGACATACTTCAGTTGATAGGTATTCTGTAACAACCTCATCACTCCAGCCTAAACGTTTCAACCCTGCAGCTGCTAGGATAATCGCATCGTACTCATCGTTTTCTAGTTTTGCTAAACGAGTATCTACATTACCGCGAATCCATTTGATCTCCAAATCTGGACGTGCAAGCAACAATTGTGCGCTTCTGCGCAAACTGCTCGTACCTACAACTGCTCCTTTTGGTAAATCTGCAAATTTCACATGATTTTTGCTAATGAAGGCATCGCGTGGATCCTCACGTTTCGGAATGCAGCCAATAACTAGCCCCTCTGGAAGTACTGCAGGCATATCTTTCATGCTGTGGACAGCAAAGTCGATTTCTTTGTCAAATAAAGCTTGCTCAATTTCTTTTACAAATAAGCCTTTGCCGCCTACTTTAGACAATTGAACATCCACAATTTTATCGCCTTTTGTCACAATTTCTTTCACTTCAAATTCAAACGGCGCCCCAGCTTTCTTCAATTGGTCAATAAACCAATTTGTTTGAGTTAATGCTAGTTTGCTTCGTCTTGATCCAACAGTAATTTTACGCACGTACATCCAACCTTTCTATTAATACCAAAAATGAAAACTTGACAAACGGCTTCCTAAAAAGAAATTTACAATGATAACAAGGAAGGCATACACATTTGTCCAAGCATACATCGTCGTATGAAGCTTTCCTTTTCGATAGCCATATAATATAAAACAATAGATTAATAGAGAGAGAAAAGACCCTATAATCTTTGTATCTAAAACAGTGAAATGCTCTAACGATGAATAACCCCATTGAAGTCCAAGTATTAAACTAATCAGCAAAATAGGAATACCCACCAATATAGCCCACGTCATGCCTTTTTGTGCTTGATCTAATGATGGTAAACGCGTCCATTGCTTTGTCCACTTTTTCTTCTTCAATACATTGTAAAGAATGAGATACAATGTTGAAAAAACAAAGGATAGCGAAAAGGCTACATAGGATAAGATGGCAAATGTGACATGGAAAAAGAGCAATTCAGAAATAAGTGACTTGCCGACTGGCGAAAGTGCCAACTGATTTGGTGCAAATGTGTGGATAGTCATAAATATAAAACCAATCACATTTAAAAAGAAGACAGGCAAATCGACTCGGTATAAACAATGTAAAAAAATCGAAATAGTAATTAAAAGCCACGCGTAAAAGTAAATTCCTTCAAATAGCGAAAGTATTGGGAATCGATGCGTCTGTATAATATAAAGTCCTAAAAATGCTGATTGAAGTACCCATACTACAGAAATTAACCAAAACGCAATGCGATGGGCTTTCGGGTCTTTATTTAAATAATCGATAAAATAAAAGACAAGACTGATCGCATATAAGACGACCATTGCTTCATGCAGCCTTGTCATCGTCAAATCAGCCATAATATGCTCCTTTGCGACATAAATCTTAAAAAAAGCGTTTCCGCACCTATAGTTTACCACATAGACACGAAAACGCTCTTCTTAAAGTTTCTTAATATGACCATTTTGCATCAGATGCTTGTGCTTCTAATACTGTTTTATCCATTCGCTCTTTTTGTTGAAGCTGTTGTTTTTTCACTTCATCTTGTACATCCTCTTCAATACCAAAAATACGTTGGAACAGCGCTAACTGTTCTTTTGATTTTTGTGAACCGGCCATTTCTTTCGCTTGTAGAATCGGATCCTTGAGCAATTGATTAATAATAGATTTTGTATGTTTATTTAATACTTTTTTCTCACGGTCTGTTAAATCTGGCATTTTATTTTCGATGCTTTGCATTGTTTCAGATTGAATGCGAGCAGCTTTTTGACGAAGGGCTGCAATAACAGGCACAACGCCTAGAGTTGTCATCCAATCTTTAAAATCATTCACTTCTGTATCAATCATGGAAACAATTTGGCTTGCTGCGCGTTCTCTTTCTGCGAGGTTTGCCTCAACAATGCCATGCAAATCATCAATATCATACAAGAATACATTTGGAATATCACCAATGCGCGGATCTAAATCACGAGGCACAGCAATATCTACCATGAATAAAGGTTTGCCTTTGCGAAGTTTCTCAACAAATTGCATTAATTCATGGTCAATAACATATTCTGTTGCACCTGTCGAGCTAATTAGAATATCTGCCTCTAGCAATACACATTGTAGTTCTTGCATGGATTTAGCTGTACCATGGAATTTTTCTGCAAGAGTTTCTGCTTTAGAGAACGTACGATTTATAACAGTTACTTTCCCTACGCCGCTACCATAAAGGTTTTCGACTGCAAGCTCACCCATTTTGCCGGCACCAAGTATAGCTACATGTTTATTTTCAAGAGAACCAAATATTTTTTTCGCCAGTTCTACTGCAGCATACGATACAGACACAGCATTTTCACCGATGGCTGTTTCGCCATGCGCACGTTTCGCAAATGTAACCGCTTGTTTAAATAATTTATTATAAACAGTGCCTGTTACACCAAGTTCTTGCGCTTGTAAAAAGCTTGTCTTTACCTGTCCAAGTATTTGTGTCTCACCTAAAACCATTGAGTCTATACCTGAAGTAACTTTGAATAAGTGCATCATTGCTTCATCTTCTTCACGTATATATAAATGACTTTCGAACGACTCAACAGGAACTTTAAACCATGTTGAAAGAAATTGTTTGACGTAATAACGGCCAGTATGCAGCTGGTCTACTACTGCATAAATCTCTGTACGGTTACATGTAGAAACAATCACGTTTTCTAATATGCTTTTTTGGCTTTGTAATGCTCTCATCGCTTCTGGTATTTCATTTTCAGTAAAAGAAAATTTTTCCCGAATTTCGACGGGCGCTGTTTTATAATTCAAGCCTACTACGATGGTATGCATGAATCTCTACACCTCACACGTTCATTTTCACGATGTCTATTATATCATAAATCGTCATCATTCTTGTTTATAAATTGTGAACACCCTATGACGTATTGACATCTTGTTGTTTAGAATTATTATAATTTATATTTTAGCAAATTATACTTCGAAGTACAATTAACCTGTTTTATAACGTAATTTTCAGTTTTTTAATACCTTTGCACTGTGTAAAACCTGCTATTACTTATAATCCCCATAATTCATTAATTCAAACAAACAGAACTAAACAAAAAATTTGCTCCTGTAGATTCTACAAGAGCAAATTTCGATTACATAGACAACACTGTCATATTGCAGCGTATTATGTATCATTACATTCTTTTTTCAATTTCAGCCCAGGCTTGTTCCATACCCATTCCTTTTTCTGATGAGAATAAAATAAGCGGGTCGTTTGGATCCATGTCTAGGACTTCTTTTATAATTTTTTTATGTTTTTCATAGTTTCCCTTTTTAATCTTATCTGCTTTCGTAGCAATAACAATGGTTGGAATGTTGTAGTGTTTTAAAAAGTCGTACATCATACAATCATCATCAGTTGGTTCATGGCGGATATCGATAATTTGGACAACTGCTTTCAGAATGCTTCGTCCAGTTAAATATTGCTCGATCATTTTGCCCCATGCTTCGCGTTCTGTTTTAGAAACTTTGGCATAGCCATAGCCAGGAACATCGACAAAGAATAATTGTTCTTCAATTTTATAAAAGTTGAGTGTTTGTGTTTTACCTGGTTTAGATGATATGCGCGCCATACTTTTGCGCCCAATCATTCTGTTGATAAATGAAGATTTACCAACATTTGAACGACCTGCCAGAGCAAACTCTGGCAGACCATCCTCTGGATATTGTTTTGGCCCTACAGCACTAATGACCATTTCTACATTATTGACTTTCATGAAATCCCTCCGTCGAGCGCGATGTTTAATACTTCATCCGCGTTTGACACGAGCTTAAACGTAAGCCCTTTTCGCACACTTTCTGGTATATCATCTATATCACGTTCATTATCTTTCGGTAAAATGATGGTTGTTAAACCTGCTCTGTGGGCGCCAAGAGATTTTTCTTTTAAGCCCCCAATTGGCAATACTCTTCCTCGTAGAGTGACTTCCCCAGTCATTCCTACTTCTTTTCGAATCGGCTTTTTGGTGATAGCAGATGTAATTGCAGTCACCATTGTTACTCCAGCTGAAGGACCATCCTTAGGAACAGCTCCTTCTGGCACATGAATATGAAGGTCATGTGTATCGAAGAAATCTTGGTCTATGCCGAGTTGATCAGCTTTTGATCGCACGTAAGACAATGCAGTCTGTGCTGATTCCTTCATTACATCACCAAGTTTACCAGTAAGCTGAATTTTGCCTTTACCTGGAGTAAGCGAAACCTCAATTTGAAGCGTATCGCCGCCTACTACTGTATATGCTAACCCAGTTGCAACGCCGACTTGGTTCTCTTGTTCCGCTTGACCATGATGGAAGCGGTGTTTGCCAAGCATATCCTCTAAATTTTTCGCTGTAATCACAACTCGTTTCTTTTCTGTTGAAACGATTTGTTTCGCAGCTTTCCTACATAAAGAAGCAATTTCCCGTTCAAGACTTCGAACACCTGCTTCTCGTGTATAATACCGTATCAGGTCAAGAATGGCATCATCACGGATTTGTAGCTGAGATTTAGAGAGGCCGTTTTCTTTCATTTGCTTTGGTATTAAGTGGTTAATAGCAATTTGCTCTTTCTCAAACTCTGTATACCCTGCAATTGAGATTATTTCCATACGATCCCGAAGCGGGCCAGGTATTGTACTTAAGTCATTAGCTGTCGCAATGAACATGACATTCGATAAATCGTACGGTTCTTCTAAATAGTGGTCACTAAATGTGTTGTTTTGATTTGGGTCAAGTACTTCTAACAATGCAGCTGATGGATCCCCACGGAAATCATTAGACATTTTATCGATCTCATCTAATAAAAATACGGGATTGATTGTTTCTGCTTTTTTCATACCTTGAATTATACGTCCAGGCATAGCACCGACATAGGTTCTTCTATGACCGCGGATTTCTGATTCATCCCGTACTCCACCAAGCGATATTCGTACAAATTTACGATTTAACGACTCTGCAATTGATTTTGCCAAGGACGTTTTACCGACTCCTGGAGGACCTGCTAAACATAAGATCGGTCCGCGCAATGAATTTGTAAGCTGTTGAACTGAAAGATACTCAAGTATTCTTTCCTTAACATCTTCTAGACCTTCATGGTCACGATTAAGGATTTTTTCAGCGACATGAATATCCCTTCTATCTTTTGTAGCCTTACTCCAAGGAAGGGCCACAAGCCAATCTAAATAGTTGCGAATTACACCACTCTCAGCAGATGCTACAGGGATCTTATCGTAACGGCTTAATTCTTTAAGAGCTACCAATTTTATTTCTTCAGGCATTTTCGCTGCATCAATTTTCGTACGCAACTCCGCTACCTCTGCTTGTTTCCCTTCACGGTCGCCAAGTTCCTCTTGAATTGCTTTCATTTGCTCACGCAAGTAGAATTCTTTTTGAGTTTTTTCCATGGCACGCTTAACTTTTGAGTTAATCTTATGCTCTAAATTTAATACTTCTTGTTCATCATGCAAACGATTAATCAAAATACTTAAACGTTCCTTGACATCAATTGTATCGAGGATTTCTTGTTTGCCGTGCATTTTGAGCGGCAAATAAGATGCCACAGTATCAGCAAATCGACCTGGTTCTTCAATATCTGCAACTGTAGCAAACGACTCATGGGAAATCTTGCTTGATGCTTTCGTATACTTTTCAAAATAAGAAAGTAGCGTACGCATTAGTGCTTGAGTTTCCAAATCTGCTTCCTTTGAATCAATAAAGTTTTCAATATTCGCTGTCATATATTTTTTATGGTCAGTTATTGTTTCAATCTTTGCTCGATGAAGACCTTCAACCAACACACGTAAAGTTCCATTAGGAAGTTTAAGCATTTGCTTTACATATGCTACAGTACCTGTTTTATATAAATCTTCTTCTTCTGGTGT
Source organism: Rummeliibacillus sp. GQ308 (assembly GCF_059759115.1). Taxonomy (NCBI): domain Bacteria; kingdom Bacillati; phylum Bacillota; class Bacilli; order Caryophanales; family Caryophanaceae; genus Rummeliibacillus; species Rummeliibacillus sp. GQ308. The sequence continues at coordinate 1,963,441 of NZ_JCAXDQ010000001.1, forward strand.
TTCGATATCCATTGCTTTTTGGGTAGCAAGGAAGATCAAATGATCATCCGCCATTGCTTTTTCCAATGCTTCAATTGAGCGTACGCGACCTACGTCAATATGTAACAATATTGTTGGATACACGAGCAACCCTCTAAGCGGTAAAAGTGGTAAGTCTTTTGTTCTAGTTACTTCTGCCATACGAGCGATCACCTCCGACTTTAAGTTCTAACTATAAAAGCACGTTATAAGTATGGTTCATCTAAATTATTTCATTCATATTGTTACAAGTTAGTCAATTCGCCTAAAACTCAAAAAACTGGTCGGTCAAGTGCTGATTGGCACTTGATCGAACCAGCTATTGGATCAGTTCTTACGCAGACGTTTTTTTGTTATTTGGATCTAACTCTGTACCGTCTTTTAATACAAGTCTTGGTCTTGCTTTTTCTGTAATTGTTTCTTTCGTTACGATACATTTCGCTATATCATCACGTGATGGCAGTTCAAACATAACATCTAGCATGATGTTTTCAATAATGGAACGCAAACCACGTGCACCTGTTTTACGTTCGATTGCTTCTTTAGCGATTTCGTACAATGCATCTTTTTCAAACTCAAGTTCTACGTCATCTAACTCCATCATTTTTTGATATTGTTTTGTTAACGCGTTCTTTGGCTCAGTTAAAATTTGAACAAGTGCATCTTCATCTAAAAGTTCTAGGCTCGCAAGTACAGGCAAACGGCCAATAAATTCTGGGATCAAGCCAAATTTCAATAAATCCTCTGGAATTAAATGTTTCATTAGATTTTTGTCGTCTGCATCTTTTTTAAGATTAGAGCCAAAACCGATAACCTTTTCACCCATACGGCGTTTAATAATGGATTCAATTCCATCAAATGCTCCGCCTACGATGAATAAGATATTAGTTGTATCGATTTGGATAAACTCTTGGTGCGGATGTTTACGGCCGCCTTGTGGTGGTACGCTAGCTGTAGTTCCTTCTAAGATTTTCAACAATGCTTGTTGAACACCTTCACCAGATACGTCTCGAGTGATTGATGGGTTTTCCGACTTGCGGGCTACCTTATCAATCTCATCTATATAAATAATTCCTTTTTCAGCGCGTTCTACATCATAATCTGCAGCTTGGATTAATTTAAGAAGAATATTCTCTACATCTTCCCCAACATATCCTGCTTCAGTTAATGAAGTCGCATCGGCAATAGCGAAAGGTACATTAATAATACGTGCTAACGTTTGGGCAAGCAATGTTTTACCGCTACCAGTTGGTCCGATTAAAACGATATTTGATTTAGATAATTCAACATCGTCTACTTTGCTTTGAGTATTTATACGTTTGTAATGATTATATACAGCTACAGATAATGCTTTTTTCGCACGTTCTTGTCCGATGACATAATCATCCAATGTTTCAAGAATTTCTTTTGGTTTTGGAATATCTTTAAGCTCTACTTCTTCTTCAGTGCCTAGTTCCTCTACAACGATTTCAGAACATAAGTCAATACATTCATCACAAATATAGACGCCTGGCCCTGCCACAAGTTTACGAACTTGTTCTTGTGGTTTACCACAGAATGAGCATTTTAAATTGCCTTTTTCATCATTAAATTTGAACAATTATTTCACCCCTATTCAAGCAACAATGTTACAAGATTCCATTTATATTATCAAATATAATGAATTCTTGCTACAAAAATTACTTATAGTATGTATCGTTATGATTTATAAAATTTATTCCGCTTTGATGGGTTGTAAAAACCCTACTTTTGAAATGAAAAAGCGAGAAGTTTATGTGGGGGTATTTACCCCTAAAAGCCCAGTTGGAACATGACCAATCAGTGTGGGGTACCGTTCTGGTTGAAGTTACATTTCATATATGTGAAGAAACAAGGTACGGATACAGAACCCGTACCTTGTTCAAGTTTACATAGAAACTGTATTATTCAGTTACTTTTGCGTTATCAACTAAGAATTCTACAGTTTTGCGGATTTTCACATCATGTTCTAGTACGGAAGTGCCACCTAGGATTGATTTGATTTGATCTGCATCCATTTTGAATTGCTCAGTCATTTTTTCTAATTCTGCATTGATGTCTTCTTCTGTTGCTTCGATTTTTTCTGCTTCGCCAATCGCTTCAAGAACTAATGCTACGCGTACGCGAGATTCTGCATCTTCTTTCATTTGAGCGCGCAATGCAGCTTCATCTTGACCAGAGAATTGGTAGAAAAGATCAAGGTTTAAACCTTGCATTTGCAAGTTTTGATCATATTCTTGCATCATACGATCGATTTCAGTTTCAATCATTGCATTTGGAATATCGATTTTTGCGTTATTAGCAGCTTTTTCTACTAGTTCATCACGTAGTGCTGTATCAGCTGCTGCAGCTTTTTCAGTAGCTGTTTTTTCTTTTAATTTTGTGCGTAGTTCATCTAGTGTTTTCACTTCTGAATCTACTTCTTGTGCAAAGTCATCATCCAATTCAGGAAGTTCTTTACCTTTTACTTCTTTAACATTTACTTTGAAAGTAGCTTCTTTACCAGCTAATTCTGCTGCGTGGTACTCTTCTGGGAAAGTTACAACTACTTCTTTTTCTTCGCCAGCTTTTGCGCCAATTAATTGTTCTTCGAATCCTGGAATGAAAGATCCTGAACCGATTTCAAGTGAGTAGTTGTCGCCTTTGCCGCCTTCGAAAGCTTCGCCATCTTGGAAACCTTCAAAGTCGATTACAGCTGTATCGCCATTTTCGATAGCGCTATCTTCTTTAACAACAAGTTCTGCAAGACGAGTTTGTTGATCTTTCAATTGTTGTTCAATTTCTTCGTCTGTAACAGTTGTTTCTTGTTTTTTCACTTCTAAGCCTTTGTAATCACCTAGTTCAACTTCTGGTTTTACAATAACTGTTGCTGTAAATTTGAAGTCTTTGTTTTTGCCTAGGTCTTCCATTTCGAAATCGATTTCTGGTTGATCCACTGGAGAAATACCAGTTTCATCGATTGCTAATGGATAGTTTTCGTTCACTAAAAGTTCTAGTGCATCTTGGTATAATGATTCTACACCGAATCTTTTTTCGAACATTTGACGAGGCATTTTACCTTTACGGAAGCCTGGTACGTTAATTTGTTTCACAACTTTTTTGAATGCTTTATCTAAAGCTGCGTTTACTTTTTCAGCAGGCAATTCTACTGTTAATACTCCAGTGTTGCCTTCTTGTTTTTCCCATTTTGCTGACATGTATAATACCTCCAAAATTAAATTCACATGTTGGACAATTTATTCGTTAATACGACTTTCTCAACTTTTTTAGTATATCATAGATAGCTATACTTTCAACTGATTTCATGTATCGAACAATTCGGATTGCTCTTCAAGGGTATTTAATAACTCCATCAAGTCATAATCTGTCTCTTTGACAACGCCGAACATACCATGTACGAAGTCAATATACCCTTCTGCAACCTCTTCTGCTCCATAATTAAACCATTCAAAAGGATAGGCTGCAAAGATATGCCTGGCCAATAGATATTGGACCATCTGTAAAGTAGAAGGTTCTTGGTCGAGCGCATCGCTTACCAATTCAAACACTTTCTTTGCTACTGGTAATTCATCCGGTAACAGCAATTCCTCTGTGTTCACTACTTTTGAATGCCCCAATTTTTTTACCTCTACTATCGCAGGGATTTCTTGTGCGACAAGAAGGTAGAGAATAAAGCTTTGGATCAAAGGATGAGACCTTTCATCCTCAATAATCGCCACTAATAAATCTTTAATCGGTCGTATATTCATTTCTTTAGCTGCTTGCAGCTTTTGCATCTGCTCAATTGTTGTTTTAGAAAAGAATGTATCTACTTCAAACTCATCACTGGCATGCTCTATCTCTACATCATCTAGACTGTCTTCTATTTTTGCTTTTGCAATAGCAGCATTGAGGTTTTTAATACGGATAAATTGTTCTTGCGATTCGGGCGGAATGACATCTTCTTCAAGTAAAGACTCAATAAGGGTTTCTACTTGTTTGTATTCTTTCAACTCCATTAGCACAGTTAAATAAAGTTCCATCGTTTCTATGTATAATTGCGGCCCAATCGCGAGGAGTTTTTCACAAACGGCTTTCGCTTCTTTAAAGTTCCTTATTTCATACAAAGAGAATGCATAAACACTGAGTAACGCCTCATCTCCCTCGGTGTATTGCAATGCTTCTTTTAAGCATTCAACAGCCTGGTCATATTGGTACTTTTCAGCGAACTGCTGGCCCTCGGCAACGAGTCTCTCCACCGTTCCTGGGAACACAATAACATTTTCATGCTTCTGAAGTTTTCCTTTTTTTCTGCGCAATTGTGTTCACTCCCCTTAAAATTCATCATAGCATAAAAACATTTTGACCCAAAATAATTTCCTTCGACAATTTGGTCTATATTTCGCTCATGTAGGTTTTTATAGCTATATTTTTTTTTGATATAAAATAAACAAATTTGAGTTATAAAAGATAAATACCTCTCTAATAGGAGAGAGGAAGATTTAAAAAATAAAAAAACTGTAGACACCCAATCATATGAGTTAGTCTACAGTCTAATTTTTTCAGAAAATTACTCTTTAACACGCTTTTTATTCATTCCTAATAAGAAGAATAATGCTGTCATTATACATAAGAAGATAATGCCGACAATGAGGGAGATTTGTGTATCCTTATTGAACCACATACCTACCAATACAGTAAGTAAGAATAAAATCGTTACGTAGTTAGAAACTGGCGCAAATGGCATTTTGAATGGGTGCGATGGCATTTGATCGCTATGCACTTTTCTAAATCTAATTTGAGCAATCAATAAGGCAAACCACGGCATCATCCCAGGTAGAACACTAGCACTGTATACATAAACGAATATTTTTGATTGTGATACAAAGTTAAGCACAACCCCTACTGTTAAGCCGATTAATACTGCGATTGTACTCCAGTATGGCACACCATTTTTAGAAACCTTAGCAAATATTTTTGGTGCTTGACCATTTTCTGCAAGTGTATAGATCATTCGGCCAGAACTGAAAATCCCGCTATTACAGCCTGACATAGCTGCTGTAATCACCACAAAGTTAATGAAACCAGCCGCCATTGTAATACCAACTTTTGCAAAGGTAACAACGAATGGGCTACCCACTTCTTTTAATTGATCCCATGGATAAACTGTTACAATCACAAAGATAGCACCAATATAGAAAATTAGAATTCTCCATATTATAGAGTTGATCGCTTTAGTCAGTGATTTCTTTGGATTTTCTGCTTCCCCAGCTGTAATTCCGATTAATTCCACACCTTGGTATGAACCAACCACAAGTGATAAGGCAAAGAAGAAACCTTTCCATCCACCTGTAAAGAACCCGCCATTTGACCATAGATTTGAGAACCCAACTGCATGTCCACCATTGCCAAGACCGAAGAAGATTAATCCAAATCCAGCTATTATCATTAATATGATCGTTACTATTTTAATTAGAGCAAACCAAAATTCAAATTCGCCAAATGACTTTACTGAAACTAAATTTGCCAAACCTAAAATAACAATGACAATTAAGCCAGGTATCCACGGCGGCAAGTTAGGAAACCAATACTGCATATATGAGCCGACCGCAATTACTTCTGACATCCCTACAATCACCCATTGAAACCAGTTGCTCCATGCAGTCAGATAGCCTGCAAGCGGATGTATGTATTGATGAGCGAAAGTCGCAAAGGAACCTGTAATTGGCTCTAGATATAGCATCTCACCCATAGCTCTCATAATAAAAAATACGAATATACCAGCAATCGCATAGGCAAGCATAACAGAAGGACCTGTCCAACCGATGGTGCTTGATGAACCCATAAACAGCCCCACACCAATAGTTCCACCAAGTGCAATCATTTGTATGTGCCGAGATTTAAGTCCCCTTTTCAATTCTTCATTCGCCATAATTTTACCCCCTCTGTTCATCTAGATGTCTAGTTATCTCTGCATTTCAGCATAGAAAACAAACTTTCTTAAAATAATTTTCACCCTCTAAGTGTACTCAATTTCACTTATAAATACAATTGTATTTCCCAAAAAAACAAGGACGGTCATCAAGTAACTTTGCGGAAAAGAGAATTTTTCCGTAAAACTCTTTTGTTTTTTATCTTTTCCGTTAGGATCTCTTTTGAGTTTAAATTTCAAGAGATAATTTGCGAAATGATTCAGTGTACATTGAGCCTTTATTGCTTTAAGCTAAAAGTATAACGTGCAAATGAGCCTGTTGCTCATTTGAAGGAGGACTATATAATGCATCAATTAGACGCAATTAATGAAGCTAGAGACTATATTTTAAATAAAATTAACAGCACACCAACAGTCGGCTTGATTCTAGGCTCAGGCTTAGGAAATCTTGCTGATGAAATAGAAAATCCAGTTCATATCCCATACAGTGAAATTCCACATTTTGCGAAGTCAGAAGCCATTGGCCATGCTAATGAGCTAGTTGTCGGAGAGCTAAGCGGCAAAATAGTAGCAGCCATGAAAGGGCGATTCCATTATTATGAAGGTTTTACATTAGATGAAGTCACTTTCCCTGTACGCGTAATGAAGTCGCTTGGAATTGAAAGCATCATTGTGACAAATGCTTGTGGAGCTGTTAATACGGGCTTCACACCTGGTGATTTGATGCTAATAACAGATCATATTAATTTGACAGGTACTAACCCGTTAATCGGCCCAAACAATGATACGCTAGGCACGCGTTTCCCCGATCTATCCGAGGCGTATGATAAAGATTTACGTAAACTTGCAATCATCGTGTCTAAGAAACAAGATGTTAAAATTAAACAAGGTGTCTATGCTTGGTGGAGCGGTCCAACTTATGAAACACCTGCTGAAATTCGCATGATTCGAACTCTTGGCGCTGATGCAGTCGGCATGTCTACTGTTCCAGAAGCAATTGTTGCAAAACACGCTGGTATGAAAGTACTTGGGATCTCTTGTCTAACAAACATGGCATGTGGCATTCTTGACCAACCATTAAACCACGAGGAAGTAATTGAAGTAGCTAGCCAAGTCAACACAAAATTCGTCGGGTTGATTAAAGGTTTACTTGAAGAAATTAAATAATCACACGCGTTAACATGGGAATAAAAAACACACGCCAACTTCTCTAAAGAAGACGTGTGTTTTGTGTTAATGAGAATTCTCTTTATTTTGGAGTATCATACCAATTTCAAAAACCTCTATTTTTCCCCAGATGGATTTCCAGTCTTTCTTGGTAACCCTGTTTTCATAAATGCTAATTCTCGCATCTGTCTCTAAATAATAAGGAGTAGGTTTTACCTTCAAATTGATTACATCCTTAACTCCCCATGGAGCCGCTAAAAGTACATTATCTTTTTCATCTAATTTAACCCCTAATGCCGTTGCAGTTTCAGGGAATTTGGAAATACCATCAATAGATGATGTATAAGGGCTCATATTATTTAAAACATGCATTCTTGCCTGATTTTTTACAGACCAAGGGATATTCGGCATGATAGATCTAAGCTTTCTTTCCAAATTCTTCTCCTCTAATTCATTTATATTAGACGAATCAAAGTAAATAACATCTATATCAGGTAAAGGGGTTCTTGCATTAAAATTATGTAAGACATCCCATACTTTTGATCTCACAAAACCTGCACAAATCCACCAATCAGGCAAATCTAATATTTTTGCAGTCTTTAATACATCCATCATCCAGCTATCCTTTTTTATAACTTCTACAATATCTTTTTCGTCTTCTAATATCATTACTTATCACCTGACAGTAAAATTTTTTATTATTAAGTGTTGAATAGATTGCCTTCCAATGCTGCTATATATCTTTTTGCTGATAGTTGAACTCGATTTTGTGCATCATCCGAAATAACACGATGGAATGCATCATACAACTTATTAAATTGAATAGAATTCAAACGGTTTGCCATACGGTCAACAGTGTTTGCTGGTAACGGAATAAAATTTGGATAGCTATACATGAAAGTAACCCATTGACGATCTGCCACTACACGGACAATATCTCCAACAAATAAAACGCCTTCTTTTTTATTTTGCCATTCAAGAATGGTAGCTCCTTTAAAATGGCCACCTAAACGATGTAACACAATACCTTCACGCAGCTTTAATTGATCACCTGTCCAAAAGACTATTTGTTTACTTGGTCTCGTTACCCATTCTTTATCATCTTCATGAATATAAATGGGCGCATTAAAAACTTCTGCCCATTCTACTTGACTAGAATAATAATGGGGATGTGATAAGGCTATTGCTTGGATTCCACCTAGTTCATTAATTTTCGTAATTGTTTCCTTATCAATATATGTAATGCAATCCCAAAGTACATTAAATTTCTCATGTTGAATCAGGTAAGTATTTTGGCCAATTCCAAAAGAAGGTGCTGTCTTAATGCTATGTAATCTTTTTTCTTCAGGAGTAAATTCATTTATATATCGCTTAGATTGGACAAGTTGTTCTAAAGTAGTCCAAGATTGTCCATTCACACTTACATATTGTCTAGCTTCAGTACAAATCTTGCATTCGTTCGGTTCCTGTGTAGATTGATCATGCTGAACGCCACATGTATTACAAATAAAATAACTCATAATTCACCTTCCACTTTCATTGATTTTAGATAAAAATGGTAATGACTAATTTTATTGTATGATTCAGTACTTCTACTGACTATCATTCTTTTGACTGAAAGATGATTGTCGTATATACCTTAATATTTTCGTTTACTCCTTAACCAAAATCTAAAATAATTAGTACATTTGACCAAGCATAATTTTTCTTCTTGTATATATTGAAATGAACAAAAAATTCTATGCCTAGTTTTGCTACGGTACAGACTTTTGCTTTCACTGTAGCGTTTTCATGTGTTTAATATGTCACTAAAGTCATTTGAGAAATTCTAAACAAGGAGGTAAATGACTATGGGATGCGGCTGTGGCGGCGGAAAACGAAATATTACTCCAATAAACAAATCACAGGTAACTAAAAAACATCAACTAAAGGTTCAACAGCATGATAATCAGGTGAAAATCAAGGCTGGCAATAGACAGAATAATAATTAGATATTATTAAAGAAACGTATTATTTAAAAAGTAATACGTTTCTTTGTTTACTAGCTTCTCATTAATTATAGATATTTAAAAATATTTATATCTACTGAGTCTATAAGATCTATTTCTTCTTTTAAGTCCCAGCTTTATTTTGGTAGTCTCATTATTTTCGATAAAGGGTTGTAACTCCTTCACCTCTGTATAAAATATTGGATTAAATTTTATGTTTCCTGTATTAATATCTTTCACTTTTAATAATTTTTCAGTATAGGGTCTAATAAGTTCTTGGTGAAATCTGTTGCTTTCATTACCCATGTACTCATCCCAATGTTTTGCGTTGTGTTCCCATATGGTCTTTGAGTCCTCATTAAGCTCCCTCCATTCACTCAATATGCATTCTCCTCTCAAAACAATAGTTTCCTCTATTACATAAATTCTCGTTTTATATAAAGTAGTCCTCTATTTGGGTCAAGAAAAAAAGATACCCTACAAACAATTTTCCAATCATTTGTTGGGTATCTATTTTAATATATTTCTAAATGCCAATACCGAAAGAGAATAAGATTACGGCTAATATAACTCCTAATATCGGTAATATAACAGTTAGTGCGCCAAATGCCGGATAAGCATCTTTATGAGTTTCTCCACAGATTGAACGAATGGTCGTTACAACATAACCACCTTGTGGAAGCGAGTCAAGTGAACCAGAAGAAATAGCTACTGTTCGATGTAACGCCTCTGGATTGACTCCTAAATCAAGATAATGTGGTGCTAATAACGGTAGTGCAATAGCTTGTCCACCCGATGAAGAACCCGTTAAGCCTGCAATAACAGCTACTGCTAGAGCACCACCTACTAGTGGGCTTCCAGGTATATCTGTCATAATCTTCACGGCTGATTCGAAAGCAGGAGTTGCTTTGACGACACCACCGAAACCGACAACTGCAGCTGTATTTGCAATAGCAATAATAGCTCCCATTGCCCCTTCTCCTACTGCCCCGCCAAAATTCCGGAAAAACTTTCTGTTGATAAGATAACTTGCTAAAATACCGCCAGTTAATGCGATAATCAAAGCTGACGTTCCTAATGATTTATGGAAAGCAAAAGAAATAATCAATACAACCAGTAGTGGGACAATACTTAAAATAGGATTGGGTAAATCTGTCCGAGTTTCTGTAAGTATATCCGTCTCTCTGCTAACGAATCGTTCACCATTCGCCAAAGCCTTGTTGATCATCTTTTTAAGCCACCAATAACCGAATACCATCATAAACACAGCTACGATAAAACTGACTTCCCACCCTGCGTATGGAGTCGTCCCTAAAAATTGAATTGGAATCCAGTTTTGAATTTCAGGTGAGCCTGCAGATGTCATAGTAAATGTTGTTGAACCAAAACCAAGAGCCGCTGGAATAAAACGCCTTGGCAAATCTGCCTGTTTAAATAGGCTAAGTGCCATAGGGTAAACGGAAAAGGCTACAACAAACAAGCTCACGCCACCGTAGGTTAAAACCGCACAGGCAACGACAATTGCCAATGCTGCTTGTTTCATGCCTATTATATTGACAATCCACTGCGAAACACTATCCGCTGCTCCACTATCTTCCATGACTTTACCAAATATAGCACCGGTCAAGAACATTAAATACCAAGATGCAATAAAGCCTGTGAAACCTGACATATAATTTGTTAAAAAGTTTGCCCCCTCATTCTCTGTAAGCTGTGGGAATAGCGGAAGCCCATTTAATAGTCCTACAATCAATGCAGTTATAGGTGCAACAATGAGTAAATTCATACCCTTCATTGTTAAAAATATTAAAAGTGCCAATCCGCCAAATAATCCAATCATCCCTAACATATTTTCCCCTCAATTCCCCTTTGTGCTTTTTTGTTTTCACTCACTTTCCGTCAGGCTTAGTGTTAATCATTCTTATTTCCATATCTTCTCACACGTAGAAGGGCTTGCTCTGCATGTCCTGCAAAGTTCTCTAACTGACAAAGACGCGCTGCATATTCTCCAATATAAGCACTTGCCTCTTGTGTTACTTTTTGATAGGTAACAGTCTTAATGAATTTTCCTACCCATAAGCCACCTGTATAACGAGCAGCACCTTTAGTCGGTAATGTATGATTAGTACCAATTACTTTGTCGCCATAAGCAACGTTTGTCTCTGGTCCTAAGAACAAGCAACCATAGTTCGTCATATTTTCAAGGAAGTAATTTGGATCTTCAGTTAATATCTCTACATGCTCAAAAGCAAGACGATCTGCTTCAATTCTAGCTTCCTCAATAGAATCTACTAGAAGAATCTGACCGTAATCTTCCCAAGATACACGCGCAACATCAGCAGTAGGCAATGTTTTCAATTGACGTTCAATTTCTTTAACAGTTTCTTCAGCTAATACTTCAGAAGTTGTAATAAGCGCTCCAGGAGAAGTAGGCCCATGCTCACCTTGTCCTAAAAGGTCCGTTGCTATCATTTCTGCATCAGCAGTATGGTCAGCAACCACTAATGTTTCTGTTGGACCCGCAAATAAGTCAATCCCTACACGACCATACAACTGTCTTTTTGCTTCAGCAACGAAAGCATTCCCCGGTCCAACAATCATGTCTACTGATTGGATCGTTTCTGTACCAATTGCCATTGCTGCCATTGCTTGAATACCTCCTAGAAGGTAGATCTCATCAGCACCTGCTAAAGACATCGCTGCAATGGTAGCATGCGGGATTTCCCCGTTAATAGGTGGCGTACATGCAATTACACGTTTTACACCTGCTACTTTAGCTGTTAAAACACTCATATGTGCTGATGCAACCATTGGATAGCGACCACCAGGTATGTAACATCCAACGCTGTTAACTGGAATATTTTTGTGACCCAAAATTACACCCGGGATATTTTCTACTTCCACATCATTTAAAGAAGCTAATTGTGCTTCTGCAAATTCACGGATATTTTTTTGAGCAAATTTAATATCCTCAATTACATCACTAGGAACTTTGGAAACGATTTCATTTATTTGTTTATCAGTTAAACGAAACGATTCAGGAGTCCACTTATCGAATTTTTCCGATAGTTCAAAAACTGCTTGATCTCCTCGTTTTTCTATATCTTGAATGGCTTCCGATACAATTTGAGATACCTTTGAGTCATTTATGATTACTTCTTCTTTTGATTTTCCTTCTTTCAGTACTTTAACCATTTTTATATCCCCTTTTGTTTAAAATTCATTTTTGCATACGTATGCAGAAAATATATAAGTAAGATTATTCTAAAAACAAATGGTTGTCAACAAGTATTTATTTTTACTAGTTTACCTTCACGCTTTAAGCAATAATAAAAGCATCCTTCTATTCTCATAAGACCCTCATACAAAACGTTGTATGAAGCCTTTCAAATAGCAAGATGCTTAAGTAAAAAATCCTTTTTACAATTTTCTAGTATTAAGTTGTTTTTCGTAAAATAAGAGATCCGTCAATTTCGAGATTTTTAGCTTCACCTGAATATTCTTCTAGTTCATTAAGCAAGTATTTTACAGTCTCTTCTACCATTTCTGTAATTGGTTGCTCCCATGTCGTTAGATTGTATGTAGGCCAAGCTGCCATCTCAATATTATCAAAGCCAATCACTTTCGTTTCATTTGGAATAGCAATTTGATGATCCTTTAATGCATCTACTACCCCTAATGCCATAATATCATTGGCCACAAAAAACGCATCTGGCAATTGCTTTTCTTCAATAATTTCACAGGCTATGTTATACCCGCCTTCATACGTATAATCAGAACTGTACTTCTGATAGTGTACTTTACTTCCCTTTAACATAGCACTAAATCCTTTTTCACGTTCTCTACTTGTAGATGTATTTTCATTCCCTGAAATATAAATCATCTTTGTACAACCTATACTTAAAAGAAATTCTGCAATCCTTTTACTTGCCTCATAGTTGTTGCAGCATACTGAATAAAATTTATTGTTATCTATTTTTCGATTAAATAACACTAATGGTATTTGATACTTGATGAAATCTTCTGTAACCGACAAAGAAAGAGAGGCATCAGTTATGACTACACCCGCCACGTTATAATTGAATAATATTTCAATATCTTCTTTTTGAATTTCATCATTATTGGTATAAACAAATAGTACACTGTAGCCATGTTTTTTTAGGGAAGTTGTAAATAATTTCAAGACCTGCGGATAGAAAGGATTTTGAACGCCTTTCATCACTAATCCAATTATTTTGGATTGGTTTGTAATCAAACTTCGTGCAAATTCATTTGGTCTATAGCCAAGCTCTTCTGCTGCTGCTAAAACCTTTTCTTTAGTTTTTGCAGATACTGACGCACCTTCAAAATAAACTCTTGATACTGAAGATTGTGAAACACCAGCCAACTTTGCTACATCCTTGGCAGTAACTCCTTGTTTCATGATGTACATAACCTCTTTCAATCCAAATTTCATCTCACCAAATTAGCGTAAGCTGAATATCTCTCTTGTACTGACCCATAGATAAATTATTCTCATAAACAAACTACCTTAGAAGTTGGGTGGAAAGCAAGACCTAAATAATCTACATACAGTTTTTAAGGAAGTGGTAATTTCCCCTCAACCTTTTTATAGTTATGGAGATTTTTTTCCTCACAAAAATTATTTTTCACTAATTTATTCTAATTTTACATTTATAATAAAGTATAATTACGTTTTATAAACCGAAGGTGATGAAATGGCTATCTAATAGATGTGAAAGATAATCTGGAAGATATGGCAGACAATATAGATTTAGGACTCAGAGATTTTAATATGCAATTCGAATCAGTCGTAGGAACAACAATCATATTAATAGGCATTTTTGCAATAAGTTTAATAGCTATTATTGTTAAAAATAGTTAAGTACTAATGTATATATAAGAAAGACAGCATAAGCTATCTTTTTTGTTTTTATGAATAATTCATTTTAATACATTGAACAAAAGGAGGTTTTTAAATGAATTTAAAAAGTATGTTAATTTATTTCATTATAGGTGGAATAAGTGCACTAATTTTTTCTTTTATGAGTAATACAATATATAAATTTATATTAATAACAATCCTATTGATATTAGCCTTAATCATTGATAAAAAAAATAAAAAATTAAAAAAATAAAAATTCACGTTTTATGTTTCTTATCTTTAAATTTGATAAGATAAACAATTTAAATGCATTGTAACAATATTTATTTTCTTTTTTGTTGGATAAAGGGTATGGCAATTGTACAGCAATTGAAAAATCGTGTACCCATGTAAAAAAGTTAGGCTTTGCCTAACCCCACAATGCATTAGGGCATTTTTCCCTTATGCTCTTTCTTCTCTTCTAAAAAATTTTAGTTCACAGAGTATCTGAATACGTGGCATAAAAAACACCTTCTTAGCAAACTAGGACACAGACCGAATAAACAGCCATATTGACAGAATCTAAAGTACTAGGTGTCTTAAAATCTACAAAATAAAAAAACAAGATAAACGAAATTCCAAGCGCAAGTAGGTTATAAACCAATATTAATACACTTATGAATTGATACTACTCCACCCAAACTGACACAAAAAATAAATCACCTCGTAAACCTTTTGTATACCAAAATAAATATTTCTATCTTTTTCACTCGAATCTCAATAAAAAGAAAAAACGCCCAAAGTGTTAATATATCAACACTTTGAACGCTTTTAATATTATTCTTTTACAGACGATAATTCTTAAATTACGTCCCAGGAGAGATTCGAACTCCCGACCGTACGCTTAGAAGGCGTATGCTCTATCCAGCTGAGCTACTGGGACAAGTTGTCTTCATGAAGTATTATCATGAGGACAATATTTATTATAGCAGGTTTAGAGAATAAGTCAACGTTAATTTGCTAAATTACTAAATTTTTTTCTGCAATAATTTGTTTTTCTTCTGTATAAAAGGAAACAGACCAACTATTGCCAGTCTTTTCGATTATCGCATAGCTTTTTTCTTTACGGCCTCTTGGCAGTAAAAGGCTTCCTGGATTGACATAAAGGATCTCATCAACCAGTTCTACACCTAGGATATGGGAATGACCGAACAGCACTACATCTGCTCCAACTTCTCTCGCTCGGAATGACAATGCGTTTAAATTCGATTTGACGCCAAACAAATGGCCATGTGTCGTAAAAATAGTCTCACCGTTTATTTCCTTGATGACTTCAGTCGGAAAGTTCATATCATAATCACAGTTGCCTCTGACTTTATACACATCCTTCAGCTCTGACGCATCAAACGGAAGCTCACTGTCGCCGCAATGAAAGATGGCATCAACATCTAAGTTTTGTTTCTTCACTTCTTGTATTATCGCTGCATCGCCATGTGTATCGCTCATAACCAATATTTTCATAGGTGCTTCCCTCCCCTATTGGAGCCAAGTAGGCAAATCACTTGCAAGCTTGCGGATTGCATTGCCGCGATGTGATAAACTACCTTTTTCTGCCGGCGTCATTTCTGCCATTGTCTTTTCTTTTTCTGGCACATAAAAAATAGGGTCATAGCCAAAGCCTTGGTCGCCTCGTCTTTCAGTCAAAATCACGCCCTCACATGTACCTTTCACTGTTTCTGTCGGAACATCTGGACCTGCGATAGCTAGGCAGCATGTAAAACGGGCTGTGCGATCTTCTGTAGGAACGCCTTCTAAATTCCGAAGGGCCTTATCCATATTTGCTTCGTCATCATGGTCTCCTGCATAACGTGCTGAATAAACGCCTGGTTCGCCATGTAGAGCGTCTATTTCAAGGCCGCTATCATCTGCTATAACATAGGTATGTAATCGATTAGCGACTGTCTCAGCTTTTAATACGGCGTTTTCTTCGAATGTACTTCCTGTTTCTTCGATTTCCATGTCAGGTGCCACATCGAATAATGTTAGTACTTCAAATCCTAATGGCTCAAAAATGGCTTCAAAGTCTTTTGCTTTTCCTTTGTTTTTCGTTGCAATAATAATTTGTTTCATTATGTACGCCCCTTTCTTCTCTAGGTTATTTTAGCATGTTTCCAATTGAAAAGCCCGAAACATGATGTCTCGGGCTTCGCACTATAGTTGTATTCGTTTGACTTGCAAATCTTTTAAGGGTAACCAACTGCTTGCGATGGACTGAAAAATAGGTACCGAACCTGTTGTATAGAAAAGATGCTTAGGTGGGTGTTCATCCATTCTTTCAATATGCAGAAACTCAAGTGTTTCTTTCACATGCTTTGCAGTTTCTTCTGCAGAAGATACCACATGCACTTCTTCTCCAACTACTTCTTCAATCAATTCTTGAATAATTGGATAATGTGTACAGCCTAAAATCATTGTATCAAACCTACTATTTTTCAATGGAGCTAGTGTTTCTTCTACTAGATTCCGTGCAAACTCACCCTGATATTGGCCGCTTTCGACAAGCGGCACAAGCCTTGGACAAGCAAGCGCTGTGATAGAGCTAGAAGAATTCAACGAATATATTGCATTTTCGTATGCTCCACTTTTTACTGTGCCAGGTGTAGCAATAACCGCGATACTGCGTGTCTTTGTCGCTTTAATCGCCGCCTTAGCTCCTGCATTGATGACACCAATGACAGGGAAGGGACAACGCTTTTGTAAGCCTTCTAAAGCAACAGCTGTAATCGTATTACAAGCAATGACAAGCATTTTGATATCCATTTTCGAAAGCTTCTCGACAATTTGGTTTGTAAATTCGATGACTTGCTCTTTAGATCTTGTTCCATAAGGACAGCGCGCAGTGTCGCCTAAATAAATAATCGACTCATTTGGCAAATAGCGCAGCATTTCTTTGACAACGGTTAGCCCACCTACTCCTGAATCAATAACTCCGATGGGAGCATTCACTTTAACCGCCTCTATCCTGGTTCATTTCTTCGTATAATTTACTTAACAATATTGATAGAGATTGAACCTGGTCACTAGAAAAGTCTTTTACTAGGTCTGCCAAATAATTTTGGCGTTGTTCAATTACTTCTTCAATAATGCGCTCTCCTTCTTCAAGCAAATGGATACAAACGACACGACGATCTTGAGTATCTCGAATACGCTGCACAAGCGCATTTTTTTCCATACGATCTACTAAATCGGTCGTTGTACTGAACGCTAAATACATTTTATTCGAAAGATCTCCGATTGTCATGTCACCTAACTCATGAAGCCATTGTAGAGCGATAAACTGTGGTGGGGTAATTGTATAATTACTTAATATTTCTCTGCCTCTTTGCTTAATTAGAGCAGCAATGTGGCGCAGATTCTTTTCTAATAATGCAATCTGTTCGTTTGTTTGAAATTGTTGTGGCTCTTGGTTCGACATGTAGTTTATCCACTCCTCAAAAGGATTACTTATTCCTATTGTGAAGTTTTTTTAGGAAAATGGCAAGTATCCTTTTTAGTCTAGCGAAAACTCTCCTAATCTTATGAGTTCAAGCATTGCTTGAGCACGACTAGATACACCCAATTTTTGGATTGTATTGGAAATATGGTTTCGTACTGTTTTCTCGCTGATGCCCAGCTCTTTGGCAATTTCCTTTGTAGCATAGTCCTTCATTAATAGAAGAAAAATTTCGTGTTCTCTTTTCGTTAATATTGAATGATTAAAACGACTCATTCCGGGCGCCCCTCCAATCCCCTCACATTGTAACTTATGTAGGGACATGGTTAGCTGTGACGGCATTTCAGGGGCTATTTGACTTTATCGTGTTAGCTTTGCCAATTGTTCTTCCTGCCAACGGACAGATTTACCTGTTTTAGCACTTATTTGTACCATTGCCCCGCGGCCCCCAAAACAAATCTCGTCTTTTTCATTTACCGCTAAATAGTGGATATCCATTGAAGACGCGCCCATGTCTGCAATTTTGGCATAGACTTTCAACTGTTCTCCGAAATAAACTTGCTTTACAAAATCGCATTGCAAATCTGCTACCACAGGTATCGTTTCACCATTATTTAACCATTCTTGCATTAACCCTAACGATTTTAGGTAATCAATCCTCGCTTGCTCGAAATAAACGAACGGGACAGTGTTATTCATATGGCCATATAAATCTGTCTCTGAAAAACGTACCTCAATCGGTACATAAAAAGTAAAATCTTCTTTCCAATTTTCGATATTGTTTATGTAGCTTTTTAACATGGCAATTCCCCCTCTGTAAAGAAAAAATGAATAGCTATTCATTAATTATACAGAACATGTAACTCAAAATCTATTACTATCCATAGTTGTAAACTTTTTAGTAAATAGCGTAGCATTATGAATCTCAAAATAAAGATAAAAAACTCCGCACAATGAATATTGTACGGAGCTTCTATCATTCTTAAAAACTAGTCCACCATGTGGTCAGAACCAAAGAAGTTTCTGAACATTTGAACTGTAGTGTCACGGTTAAGTGCTGCAATTGATGTAGTCAAAGGAATACCTTTTGGACATGCAACTACACAGTTTTGAGCATTACCACAGCTAGCAAGTCCACCATCGCCCATGATTGCGTTTAGGCGTTCGTCTTTATTCATCGCACCAGTTGGGTGTGAGTTGAATAAACGAACTTGAGATAGTGGTGCAGGGCCGATAAAGTCTGAATGGCTATTTACATTCGGACAAGACTCTAAGCAGACACCGCAAGTCATACATTTAGACAATTCATATGCCCATTCACGTTTACGTTCTGGCATACGAGGACCTTCGCCTAAATCATAAGAACCATCAATTGGAACCCATGCTTTGACTTTTTTCAATGAATCAAACATGCGGCTACGGTCAATTTGCAAGTCGCGGATGATAGGGAAAGTACTCATTGGTTGTAATTTAATTGGTTGTGTCAATTGATCAACCAATGATGAACATGATTGACGTGGACGTCCATTAATTACCATTGAACAAGCGCCACATACTTCTTCAAGACAGTTCATGTCCCAAGAAACAGGTGTTGTTTGTTTGCCGTCAGTCGTTACAGGATTTTCCCGAATTGCCATCAATACAGAGATTACATTCATGTTTGGACGATAAGGAACACGGAATTTTTCCCAGTAAGGGTTAGAGTCCGCATTGTCTTGTCGTTGAACTTCAACTTCAACAAATTTTTGCGCTTCGTTACCCATTATTAGTGACTTCCTTTCGCATAGTTACGTTCGCGAGGTTTGATTAGTGAAACATCAACTTCTTCGTAGCTAATTTTTGGATCAAATGAAGGCGTGAATTCAGCAATTGTTGTTTTAAGGAAGTTTGCATCATCACGAGTAGGGAAATCAGGTTTATAGTGAGCCCCACGTGATTCGTCACGAAGCAAAGCACCTTTTGTAATAACATTTGCAAGTGCAAGCATGTTTTTCAATTGGCGAGTGAATTGAACACCTTGGTTTGACCATTTAGATGTATCGTTAATATTAATGTTGTTATAACGTTCTTTTAGTTCTTGCAATTTCACAAGAGTTTTTTCAAGCTTGTCGTTGTAACGAACAACTGTTACGTTTTCTGTCATTACTTCTCCAAGTTCTTTGTGAAGTAAGTAAGCATTTTCAGTACCATCTAGACGAAGTACTTCATCCCATTTCTCTTGTTCTTCTTTTACTGCGCTATCAAATAGAGAAGATGGTAGGTCTTCAACATGTTTGTCAAGTCCACGGATGTACTCAACTGCATTTGGACCAGCTACGCTACCGCCATAAATAGCAGATAATAGTGAGTTCGCGCCAAGACGGTTTGCACCGTGTTGAGAGTAATCACATTCACCAGCTGCAAATACGCCAGGAATAGTTGTATGTTGATCGTAATCTACCCATAATCCGCCCATTGAATAGTGAACAGCAGGGAAAATTTTCATCGGTACTTTATGTGGGTCATCACCAACGAATTTTTGATAAATTTCGATGATGCCGCCAAGTTTAACATCTAATTCATGAGGGTCTTTGTGAGAAAGGTCAAGGTATACAACATTTTCTCCGTTAACACCTAATTTTTGATTAATACATACGTCGAAGATTTCACGTGTTGCAATATCACGTGGTACTAAGTTTCCGTATGCAGGATATTTTTCTTCTAAGAAGTACCAAGGTTTACCGTCTTTATAAGTCCAGATACGACCGCCTTCACCACGAGCAGATTCAGACATTAGACGTAATTTGTCATCGCCTGGGATTGCTGTTGGGTGAATTTGAATCATTTCACCGTTAGCGTATTTTGCGCCTTGTTGGTAAACGATAGATGCAGCAGAACCTGTGTTGATCATTGAGTTTGTTGATTTACCGAAGATGATACCAGGACCACCACTAGCCATGATTACAGCGTCAGAACGGAATGCTCTGATTTCGTGTGTAGTAAGGTCTTGTGCTTTAATACCTTTACAAACTCCTTCATCATCAAGAACTAAGCCAAGGAATTCCCAGCCTTCATACTTAGTCACTAGTCCTTCTACTTCCCAACGACGAACTTGTTCATCAAGTGCGTAAAGAAGTTGTTGACCAGTAGTCGCACCAGCAAATGCTGTACGGTGATGTTGTGTACCGCCGAAACGTCGGAAATCTAGTAAACCTTCTGGGGTACGGTTAAACATAACGCCCATACGGTCAAATAAGTGGATAATGCCAGGTGCAGCGTCACACATTGCTTTTACAGGTGGTTGGTTTGCTAAGAAGTCCCCACCATACACTGTATCATCAAAGTGAATCCAAGGTGAGTCACCTTCACCTTTTGTATTAACGGCACCATTAATTCCGCCTTGCGCACAAACAGAGTGTGAGCGTTTTACCGGAACTAACGAGAATAATTCAACTTCAGTGCCCATTTCGGCAGCTTTCATAGTAGCCATTAAGCCGGCCAAACCGCCACCAACGACGATCAATTTGCTTTTAGCCATGTTTTTCTCACTCCTCGTTCAAATAGTAATCAAGCGCTTTCACGTCTATCAGTCTATCATCTTATGCAAATGCAAATAGAGCTGAAATGCCGATTACAGATAACACTACAAAGAAAATCATTGTGATATAAGTTGCAATTCGTTGAGATCTTGGAGACTGTGTAATTCCCCAGCTTACTAAGAATGACCAAATACCATTCGCTAAGTGGAATGTAGCTGAAATAATACCTAATGCATAGAATGCTACCATGAATGGGTTAGATAGTACTTTTACCATCATATCATAGTCTACTTCTGTGCCAAGCGCCTTTTGAATACGTGTTTGGAAGATATGCCATGCAATAAAGATTACTAGGATAACCCCTGTAATACGTTGTAACATGAACATCCAGTTACGGAATGTGCCAAAACGTTGGTTATTTGGTTTAGCAGTGAACGCAATGTACACACCATAGAATGCATGGAACATTAATGGAATGTAAATTATGAACCACTCTAGGAACCATAAGAATGGAAGATTCCCCATGAAATCACTAGCTTTGTTGAATGATTCTTCACCGTTTGTAGCTTGGAAGTTTACTAACAAGTGTTGCGTCACAAAAATCCCTACTGGAATGATTCCAAGAAGAGAATGCAGACGACGCCAATAAAACTCTCGATCTTTCGACAAGACTGTTACCCCCCTCAGTACTGGAAACGAAGACTGTCAATTTTTCGCCACTAGATTGTAACGGACATTCTATTGACTGCTTGTTTCATAATGGTACAATATTATGACAAGTTTATTGTACTCTCATCCCTCATAAGCGTCAAGGTAACAAAGCTATTTTCAAATGTTGCGATAAGACATATTATTCTAGAAAAGATACATAATTTCTCTTCTATAACCAAGGCTTCTTTTTAATCAAAAAACCGTTAAAAAATATAAGAAAGAAGGAATTGCCATGCCTACCGAAACAAATAAAGAAGAAGTCACTCAGTTTGGCTATGAACTCATCCGTGACCATGTACTTTCCTCTATTTTGGGGAAAAATGAAGAAGATATTCTTTACTGGTGCGGAAAAGAGTTGGCCCGTAAGTTCCCAGCGACAGATTTAGACCAAGTTCCGGTCTTTTTTAAAGAAGCAGGCTGGGGTGACTTGACAATCGACAAGCTGTCAAAGGATGAAGCATTTTGTACATTGGCAGGCACAGATGAACACTTAAAGTTCAACCAACGTTGTTTCCGTCTTGAAGCAGGATTCTTAGCCCAAAGCCAACAACAAGCATGTGGCTTCCTTACAGAATGTGCGGAAGAAATCAAACCCAAACAAAGCCATGTTAAATTTCACATTAAATGGGATTTAAAAGATCCTATTGAGGGATGATTACAGATCTCTAACATTAATAAGTACTATTAAAAAAGTAGATAAGCTCGCTTATCTACTTTTTGTTATTTAAGGATTTCTCTTTCTCAGCAAAAAAGTCTACGATCACCTGTGCTAGTTTCTCAGGTACCTTTGCTTCCCGAAAAGCTTCAATATCAGCTTCTTTAATCTTTTTAATCGAGCCAAAGTGTTTCAATAATTGTTGTTTCCTTTTGGGCCCGACACCAGGAATTTCATCTAAGATAGAAGTAATGGCATTTTTCTCATGCAATGACCGATGGAAGGTAATAGCGAATCGGTGTACTTCATCTTGGATACGCTGCAATAGATAGAAAGCCTCGCTTGTACGCTTTAGCGGAATGATTTCAGGCGGATTGCCGTAAAGCAATTGGGAAGTTTGGTGTTTATCATCCTTTGCAAGACCTGCAATTGGAATATCTAAACCTAGCTCATCCTCTAATATGCTTCTGGCTATCTCCATTTGCCCTTTGCCTCCGTCTGTAACAAGCAAATCCGGCAGCGGCAAACCCTCTTTCAAAACACGTGAGTATCGTCTACGGATTACTTCTTTCATTGCACCATAATCATCATGGGCGTTTGCACTTTGAATCTTGAATTTGCGGTATTCTTTTTTATTCGGCTTACCATCAATAAACACAACCATGGCGGATACAGTATCGGCTCCAAAAATATGAGAGTTATCAAATGCTTCAATGCGTAATGGGATTGTGATATTCATTGCATTGCCAAGTTCCTCACATGCACCAATTGTTCGTTGTTCTTGCCTTTCAATCAGCTGGAATTTTTCACTGATAGCAATTTGCGCATTCTTAGATGCCAAATCAACCAACTCTTTTTTCTTTCCTTTTTGAGGAATCAGTACTTTTGCCTCTAGCACTTCTTGAAGTATATCTCCATCCACACCCTTAGGCAGTAAGACTTCTTTCGGTTGAATATGCTCATTCTTTTCATAGAATTGACCTACAAATGTTAAGAATTCTTCCTCAGGCTCTCCATATGTCGGAAAAAGGGAAACATCTCTTTCTATCAGCTTGCCCTGTCTTACAAAGAAGACTTGAACACAGATCCAGCCTTTATCAACAGCAAAGCCAAAAACATCACGGTTTGTAAAATCATTAGTTGTGATTTTTTGTTTTTCCATTACCGCTTCAATATGGGCGATTTGATCTCGATATTCTTTCGCACGCTCAAAATCCAATTTCTCAGAAGCAGCAATCATTTTTTGCTCTAGGTCTTTTTTTACTGCATTATGCCCACCGTTCAAAAAATTAGTGATTTCAGCAGTCATCTGCCGATATGTCTCTTTTTCGATATCCTTTACACAAGGTGCTAGGCATTGTCCTAAGTGATAGTACAGACAAACACGGTTAGGCATATTTTGGCACTTTCGATAGGGATAAAGACGATCCAGCAGCTTCTTTGTCTCAGTAGCTGCATAAGCATTAGGATAGGGGCCAAAATACTTACCCTTGTCCTTTTTCACCTTTCTTACGATTAGCAAGCGCGGATTTTTTTCATTGGTTATTTTAATATATGGATAGGTTTTATCGTCCTTTAACATAATGTTATATTTAGGATCGTGCAATTTAATTAGATTTAACTCTAAAATAAAAGCTTCTTTATTGGAGGAAGTAACAATATACTCAAAGTCTTCAATCTCACTTACAAGTCGTTGCGTTTTACCATTATGAGAACCTGTAAAGTACGAACGAACTCGATTTTTCAATACTTTTGCCTTACCTACATAGATTATGGTCCCTTGCCTGTCCTTCATTAAATAACAGCCTGGCTGGTCAGGTAAAATAGCTAGTTTTTGTTTAATTAAATCATTCATTGTATCACCTCTAAAAAAAACCGGGTGCCTAAGAGTAGGACCCGGGTTTGTTTATAGAACAGAAGAATTAAGCGTGTTTGTTGATTAATTCCGCTAATGCTTCTTTTGGTTGGAACCCAACAGTTTTATCAACCGGTTGACCGTCTTTAAATAAAACAAGTGTTGGGATTGACATAATACCAAATTGGCTAGCAGTTTCTTGGTTTTGGTCAACATCCACTTTTACAATTGTTGCTTTGTCATTTAATTCTTGGTCCAATTCTTCTAAAACAGGAGCGATCATTTTACAAGGTCCGCACCATGTTGCCCAGAAGTCTACTAAAACTAAACCTTTTGAAATATCATTTGAGAATGTTGCGTCTGTTGAATGTACAATTGCCATGTTACATTTCCTCCTTAAATGGTATGTATCGGTAGTGTAGCATAAAGAAACTAGACAAAGCGAAAATTCTGCTCATTTATTTCACTTGGTCTTTATTTAATTTCTGTTACACTTCCATTTTAAAAGAAAAGCTCTGCTTCGTGGCAGAGCTTTCAACTTATTATGCATTCACTAAAATCGTTTTAAATTCTTCAATTAGCATTGGCACCACTTCGAACAAGTCGCCTACAATACCGTAATCTGCTACTTTGAAGATATTTGCTTCTGGATCTTTATTGATTGCTACGATAATTTTAGAGTTTGACATCCCAGCAAGATGTTGAATTGCACCTGAGATACCGCATGCAATATATAAATCTGGTGTTACAACCTTACCTGTTTGGCCGATTTGCAATGAATAATCACAGTAATCAGCATCACAAGCACCACGTGAAGCACCAACTGCTCCTCCTAATAGTGTAGCAAGCTCCTGCAATGGCTTAAAGCCTTCTTCACTCTTTACACCGCGTCCGCCTGCAATAATGACTTTCGCTTCCGATAAGTCTACGCCCTCAGATGCTTTGCGTACCACTTCTTTGATTACTGTACGCAAATTTGTGATATCTACTGCTTGGCTTGAAACTTCCCCAGTGCGAGATTCATCTTTTTCTAATGGAGCAATATTGTTTGGACGAATTGTTATAAATAGGACGCCTTCTTTAACTTTTACTTTCTCAAATGCTTTACCAGAGTAGATCGGGCGGATAAATACAGCGTCTTCGCCTTCTCCTTCGATTTTAGTTACATCAGAGATTAAGCCGCTTTGTAATTTACTTGCAATTTTTGGCGATAAATCCTTACCTAGTGCCGTATGGCCAAAAACAATCGCTTCCGGTTGTTCAGCATCTACACAAGCCATAAACGCTTGGCTGAAACCATCTGAAGTATATTGTTTTAGATGAGGGTGTTCCACAGTAATAACACGATCAGCGCCATACTGAATCATTTCAGCACTCACGTTTTCTACTGAGTCGCCGATTAAAACGCCTACAACTTCTCCACCATCCGCAATTGTTTTCCCTGCTGCAATCGCTTCAAATGAAACATTTCTTAAAGATCCTTCACGTACTTCGCCTAATACTAATACTTTTTTTGACATATGTTTTCCTCCTCCGCAATAAATCGTAGCTTAGATTACTTTTGCTTCTGTATGAAGTAGTTGAACTAGTTCTTTTACTTGGTCTTTTAATTCACCTTGCAAGACACGACCCGCTTCTTTTTCGGCAGGTAAGAAGATTTCGACTGTTTCTGTTTTTGCTTCTACATCATCTTCATCAATATCTAAATCATCTAATTCTAATTCTTCTAGAGGTTTTTTCTTTGCCTTCATAATTCCAGGCAAAGAAGGATAGCGTGGTTCGTTCAAACCTTGTTGCGCTGTAACTAATAATGGCAATGATGTTTCGATGACTTCTGAATCTCCTTCAACATCACGTACAATTTTGACTGTGTCGCTATCAATCTCAAGATTTGTAATAGTAGTTACATAGTTAATGCCAAGAAGTTCAGCTAGACGTGGCCCTACTTGTCCTGATCCACCATCAATTGCTACATTACCACCTAAAATAAGGTCAGCGTCTTTGTCTTTTAAGTATTCAGCTAAAATATGTGCGACAGAATATTGATCTAAATCTTCTACGTCATCCTCTGTATTAATTAACACAGCTTTATCTGCACCCATTGCAAGAGCTGTACGAAGTTGTTTTTCAGCATCTTCTCCACCAATTGTTACGACTGTAACTTCTCCGCCTTGTGCATCGCGTACTTGGATTGCTTCTTCAATTGCATATTCATCATACGGATTGATGATGAATTCTGCCCCATCTTCTTGAATTGCTCCACCATTTAAAACAATCTTTTCCTCTGTGTCAAAAGTTCTTTTTACTAATACATAAATATTCATAGTACTTACCCCCTAATACTTTTATTGTCCCTTAAAAACAGGTTCCCTTTTTTCGATGAATGCAGCGATTCCCTCTTTAGCGTCTTGTGTGGTGAAGATATGCGCAAACCCTTCCGCCTCTTTTTGGACGCCTTCATAAAATTGAGCGGTTTTAGAAAATTGCAACATTTCAATGGCCACTTTTAAAGCAATTGGGCTCTTCTTCGCTATTTTCTTTGCAGTTTTAAGCGACTCTTCTAGTAATTGCTCTTCTGAAAATGCCAGATTCGCTAAGCCCCATTTCACTGCTTCTTCTCCAGTAATTGGATTGCTAGTGAACATCATTTCAGCTGCTTTTGCTGCCCCTACATATCTAGGCAAGCGTTGCGTACCACCAAAACCAGGAATTAACCCAAGTTGTAGCTCTGGCAATCCTAGCTTAGCCGTATCGCTCACATAGCGGAAATGACAGCTCATCGCAAGCTCTAAACCACCGCCTAGTGCTGCACCATGTATTGCTGCAATCACAGGCTTCGAGAAATTTTCAAGTCTTTCAAAGACTTCTTGCCCTCTCGCTGACATCGTTTGAAATTCTTCGCCGGAAGATACTTCTGTAAATTCCTTAATATCAGCTCCAGCCGAAAAGAATCTACCTTCTCCATGCAGCAAGATGACACGTACACTTGCATCATTTTCAACTGCATTGAGAAGCTCGTCTACCTCTTCAATTAACCCCCGGGAGAGCGCGTTTGCTGGCGGTCGATTAATTGCGGTAACCGCAACGCCTTCTTCCACCTTATAACTTAGATATTGCATTCTCCAAATCCTCCTTTGTTTTCCCTATGTATGTGGCAAAATAGTGTATTTTGCCTCTGTTTATTGTGTCTGAATGCCCTTTAACAAAATTTCATGTACCCGTGGCGCCATTTCAACAAGGTCATATTTTTGATCTTTCATGACCCATGTTGTGGACACCTCATCAACTGTACCGAAAATTACTTGCCTAACTAACCGCAAATCCATATCTTCTATAAATTCACCTGCTTGGATACCCCTTTGCAATATATCATCCAGCAAGTCTAGATACTCTTTTAATATGTGGTTAATTTTGAGGCGTAAGTCTTTGTTGGATTGGCGTAGCTCTAATTGCGTAACTACTGCCAAATGATGATCTTCCGATAAAACCTTAAAATGCCCTTCTATCATCCTTGCCAACATTTCCTGGGCTGTTATGCTTTCTTGAATAATTACTTTTAAATTTTCCACAAAGACAGACATCTTTTCACTGAAAACAGAAATGAGGATATCTTCTTTGTTCTTAAAGTATAAATAAATTGTTCCATCTGCAACGCCTGCCTGCTTAGCAATCTTGGAAACTTGCGCTTGGTGATAACCGTTTTCCGCAATCACTATGACAGCAGCATCAATAATTTGTCTGTATTTTGGTTTGTCTTTCTTCAAATCAATCACCACCGCGTAATTATAAAAATATGAATGACTATTCATTCATATTTTCATATTATATTCAATCGCGCGGATTGTCAAGAAAGAGTCATTGCGTAACTTGTGTTTTTTCTTCATCCAAAAGTGTTCTTCTTAAAATTTTCCCTACAGCTGTTTTAGGCAATTCTGAACGGAATTCATATATTCTTGGAACCTTAAATGAAGCTAACTTCGCTCGACAATACTTATTAAGCTCTTCTTCTGTTGCTTTGTAGCCATCCTTTAATACAATAAAAGCCTTTACCGTCTCTCCACGATAAGGATCCGGTACTCCAAGAACCACACATTCTTGCACAGCTTCATGCTCATATAGTACTTCCTCAACTTCCCGAGGATAGATATTAAAGCCGCCAGCAATAATGATGTCTTTCTTGCGGTCTACTACATAGAAATAGCCTTCTTCATCCATATAGCCTATATCTCCCGTAAGAAGCCATCCATCAATAAGCGTCATATCAGTATCTTCCGGCCGATTCCAATAGCCCTTCATTACTTGAGGACCTTTAACTGCAATTTCACCCACTTCTCTTATTTCTGCAGCTTCTGTCGTTCCCATTTTAAAGATCATGGCATCTGTATCTGGCCAAGGTACACCGATCGATCCTTTTACACGTTTGCCACCCCAAATAAAATTAGCATGAGTAACCGGTGAGGATTCGGTTAAACCATAGCCTTCCACTAATTTGCCGCCCGTTATATGTTCAAACTTTTCTTGAACTTCTACAGGCAGCGGTGCAGAGCCGCTAATACAAGCTTTAATGGATGATAAATCAAATTTGGTTAGCTCAGGATGATTGAGCAAACCAATATAGAGAGTAGGCGCACCTGGGAAGAGCGTTGGTTTTTGTTTTTGTATTGTTTTCAATGTATCTTTCGCATTAAACTTTGGCATTAAGACCATTCGATCGCCATTCATGACTGTTAAAAGCAAGACAGTTGTCATACCGTAAACATGGAAGAATGGCAAAACACCCATAATGATTTCTTCTCCCGGAACAGTTTTCGTCATCCATGCCCTACACATTTGGACATTTGATGCAAGATTCTGATGCGTTAACATCACGCCTTTCGGAAATCCTGTAGTCCCCCCAGTATATTGCAATAATGCTACATCTTCTGTAAAGTCAAAATCCAACTTAACGGGATTCAATTCACCGATTTTTATGATTTCAGCGAAAAGATGGTTGGAGCCGCTATGCTGTACTGACACGGTAAAGCCAGTATCCCTTTTTTGAATAAATGGATAGATCATGTTTTTAGGAAACGGCAAATAGTCTTTTACAGCGGTAATAATCATATTTTCTAAATCCGTTTCTTTCCACACTTTCATAATGCGTGGATAAAGGATATCCAGTGAAACAATAGCCTTGGCACCTGAATCTTTTAATTGATATTCTATTTCTCTTTCTGTATAGAGCGGATTCGTCTGTACCACAATACCCCCTGCATACAAAATACCAAAATAAGAAATGACGTTTTGCGGGCAATTTGGGAGCATTACTGCTACCCTATCCCCTTTTTCAATGCCAATCTTTCGTAAATAATTCGCAAATTTTAAGGATGATTCGTACAGTTCTTGATACGTTAATTCTTTTCCTAAGAAATGTATGGCAATCTTCGTTGGCGATTTCTCAGCTGCTCTTGTTAAATATTCTTGTAAAGGAATTTCTTCATACGCTAATCTTGCAGGTATGTCAGGAGGATAATTCTTTAGCCAAATCTTTTCCGTCACACGAAATGCCCCCTATTCTTATTAATTAGAATATTTCTAACTTTAATTATAATTTAATGCGAGAGCGCTTTCAATTATTATTCATTTTTTCTTTAGAGAATAGAAGATTATTATATAAATCGAACATAGTTTATAAAAAAAGAACCAAGCTCTGTATACTTGGTTCTACTTCGTTTAATGCAAGAAAAGATAAATAATCCCTGTAAGAATAAATAATAGGCAGACTACCATTAAGACTTTTGCTAATTTTTCCATTCCAGACTCCTAAACTACTATGAAATGCTTGCGCCTATAACGAATGATAAACCTACTGAGATGGTAAAGGATATAAAGCCAACTGAGCGATTGTCCTGTTCGATCTCATGGTCGATTTTAAACGTAGGCGTAAGAAATTCATAAAGAATATATGCGAAAATCAATAAAACAAAACCAAACATTCCCCAGCCAATCATGGCAAGGAGCGATGTGTGCCGCTCGATGGAATAGCGGAAAATATTGCAAACCCCCAATATTTTCCCTCCTGTAGCTAATGCCACCGCCATATTGCCGTTTTTGATTTCTTGCCAATTCTTATATTTTGTCACAAGTTCAAAAATGGCCATTGCGATGACAAGGCACAGTACAACAAGACTAAAGTAACCCGCAGTTTGGACCATTGGGTGGTGCCAAAAACTATTCAGTAGCATGAATTCCCCTCATTTGCTATTTTAATTCGACAACCGTGACGCCATAACCACCCTCGCCAGCTTCACCAAAACGGTAGCTTTTGACGCCTCTATGACGTTTTAAAAGAGCTTGGATCCCTTGCCGTAAAGCCCCTGTTCCCTTGCCATGAATGATAGATACCCTAGGATAGTTTGACAACATGGCATCATCTAAATATTTTTCAGTGCGCATCATTGCGTCTTCATAGCGCTCACCACGCAAGTCAAGTTCTAATTTGACATTGGAATCTCGATTACGGACTGCAGATACGTTTACGGATTCCTTCGTTTTTTCAGGTTTTACATATTCTAAATCGGATGTGTCAATCTTCATCTTCAGAATACCCAATTGGACTATCCATTGATGGTCTGACACCTGTTCAATTAATGTCCCTTTTTGGCCATAGCTAATTACTTTTACTTCATCACCTTTTTGCAAATTAACTGCGCGCGCATTTACTTGACGCTGTTTCTTTAAGACACGGTTTTCCTTAGGAGCTGCTTCTTCAAGGCGTTTTCTGGCATCAATGATTTCATGCTCTTTAATCGCTTTATTCGCGTTAATTTGCATTTTGTGAAGCTCACCGATGACTTCTTCCGCTTCCCTTTTAGCCTCTTCTACTAATTTGCGTGCTTTTTCTTTCGCCTTTTTAACTAGCTCT
This sequence comes from Rummeliibacillus sp. GQ308, assembly GCF_059759115.1. Classification (NCBI taxonomy): domain Bacteria; kingdom Bacillati; phylum Bacillota; class Bacilli; order Caryophanales; family Caryophanaceae; genus Rummeliibacillus; species Rummeliibacillus sp. GQ308. The sequence continues at coordinate 1,994,543 of NZ_JCAXDQ010000001.1, forward strand.
TCTTTTGTTTCTTCATACTCTCTTAGCTTTTCGTCGAGATCTTTTTGCAATGCTTCCGCTTCTACCATCAAGTGGTGAGAGCGTTCAGCGTCAGCCTCTGCTTTGCGACGGCTTTCTTCCAACGAGGCGATCATGGCATCCACTTCATGGCGGTCTGTGCCTGTATATGCTTTTGCGTTCTCTATAATGTTTTCAGGCAAACCAAGCCTAGTAGAAATTTCGAAGGCATTACTACGACCAGGCACACCAATCAACAATTTATATGTTGGGCTAAGCGTTTCTACATTAAATTCGACGCTAGCATTCACAACCCCAGGACGATTGTAACCATACGCCTTTAATTCAGGATAGTGAGTGGTGGCCATAACGCGAGCACCTCTTCCATGAACTTCATCTAAAATGGAAATAGCCAGGGCAGCTCCTTCTTGAGGATCTGTTCCTGCTCCTAATTCGTCAAATAGTACAAGCGATTGATCGTCAAACTCTTTTAAGATTTCAACTATATTGACCATATGACTCGAAAAAGTAGATAAACTTTGTTCAATTGATTGCTCATCACCAATGTCTGCAAATAATTGTGTAAACACAGCGAGCTCTGAACCATCAAGAGCAGGGACCGGGATACCCGCTTGAGCCATTAATGTGCATAAGCCCACAGTTTTTAATGTAACCGTTTTACCACCTGTATTTGGGCCTGTTATAACAATAGCTGTTATATCACTGCCAAATTCGATATCATTGGCAACAGCACTTTCGATTGGCAATAGAGGATGCCGAGCTTTTGTTAATTTGATATAACCATCATTATTCATCACTGGCATGGTACATTTGTTCGCTTGTCCATACTTTGCCTTAGCTAAGATAGCATCAATCTCGCCGAGAAGGCGAACCAATCCGAAAAGTTCATGTGCTACCTCTTGTACAAGAGCAGAAAGATGGATTAAGATTTTTTGAATTTCCACTTTTTCTTTTGCTTTTAAGCGATGGATCTCATTATTGGCTTGAACAACTGCTTCTGGCTCGATATATAATGTTTGCCCTGATGCAGATTGGTCATGGACAATGCCGCCATAATGTGAGCGATATTCTTGCTTAACAGGAAGAACGAATCTATCGTTTCGAATTGTCACGATCGAGTCAGACAGCATTTTTGATGCATTGCTCCCGCGCGTCAAGCTTGCCAATTTTTCTCTAACTCTGCCTTCTTGGGCACGAAGCTGTTGACGAATGCTGCGAAGCTCAGAACTTGCAGAATCCATGACTGCCGCATTGTCATCAATACATGAATTGATTTCATGTTGAAGTCCAGTCAAAATTGGAATTTCACTTTTCTTTTGGCTAAAATGGGGGATTTGAATATCCCCCTCTTCCTCTATATCTTCAATAAATTCTCGGAAAATGCGGCTCGCACGAATAGTACTTGAGATTTCCATTAATTCTTGAGGGCTCAGCATGCCGCCTATTTGAGCGCGTTTAGCATGAGGACGGATATCAAAAATGCCGCCAAGCGGTACGTTCGCTTTGATACGCAAAATGGAAAGTCCCTCATCCATTTCATCTAAAAGTGCTTTAACACGATCAAACTCTGTTTCTGGAGCCAGCTCGCTAATAGCATGATTTCCAAGAGATGACGTGCAGTAAGTCGCAACTTGAGCCCGCACTTTATCAAACTCTAGTGTTTTTAGTGCTCGTGTTCCTATCACTAAAAGTACACCTCCTATTTTTTCTGTAAATAAGTCATAAAGTCTTTCAGTGACCATGTATTAACAATGTTTTCTTTTTTCAGCCAAGCTTTTTGGGCGTATTTTGTGCCAACTTCCATAAAGCGTAATTGGTCAATTGCATGAGCATCTGTATTAATGGCAATCGGTACACCAGCACGAGCTGCCATTTCTAAATGCTCCATGCATAAATCCAATCGATACGGATTAGCATTTAACTCTAAAATTTTACCATATTCTTTCGCCCACGCAATCAATTGGGGCACATCTGGGTTATAACCGTCTCTTTTGCCGATGATTCGCCCTGTAGGATGAGCAATCATATCGACGTGCGGATTTTTTAACGCAGCATGAAGACGCTCCATAATTTTTTCCTGTGGTTGGCTGAAGCTTGAGTGGATGGAAGCTATCACAAAATCAAGATCTGACATTACTTCGTCATCAAAATCAAGTGACCCGTCAGGCAAAATGTCCATCTCCGTCCCAGCTAATAGGGTAAATTCAGGGTGTTCTCTATTGAATTGTTGAATTTCTTTACGTTGCAATTTTAGTCGTTCTGGCGTCAGACCATTCGCCACTTTTAAATATTGAGAATGGTCTGTTATCACACCATATTGGTAGCCTTTATCAATCAACGCTTGTCCCATTTCATGAACTGCATAAGCGCCGTCTGACCAAGTTGTATGCATATGCAAATCTGCTTGTATATCACTAAGCTTTATTAAATCAGGTATTTGATCTAATCGGTCAAATTCCTTGCCGCCCATACGCACTGTTGGCGGAATAAAAGGAAGATTATAATGAGCGAAAAACGCCGTTTCGGAATCAAATGTCAAGACTCTCCCGTCTTGCTGTTCAATTCCGTATTCACTGATTTTCTCCCCATGCTCTTTGGCGATTTGGCGCATGCGAACATTATGGTCTTTGGATCCTGTAAAATGATGAAGAGCTGTTGCATATTCTTCATTGGAAACAAGGCGGAAATCCACTTGTATTCCTTCAGTTTGTAGCTCTACCGAGATTTTTGTGTCTCCAGAAGCTATGATTTCTTGATAGCTTAACTTTGAAAGCAACGCTTCTTTCACAGCGGCCGGATTCTCAGTAGCGATAATGAAATCAATATCTTTACTTTGTTCCTTCACACGACGAAAACTGCCTGCAACAGAAAATTCATCAATTTCTTGTATTTCCTCCAGCAATACATTGAGTTGTGTAACTAGCTCATCCAAAAGCCAAATAGGATGCGTTTCTGCTTTTTCGCCAAAACTTTCTAGTTCTTTCATTATTTTATCTTGCGTTTTTTTACCAAAGCCAGAAAGAGCAGCTACTTTTCCTTCTTCACATGCTACCCGCAAACTTTCCGCAGAATCAACACCAAGCTCTTTGTATAACTTCGCTATCTTTTTCCCACCAAGCCCAGGTAGCTTTAATAATGGTGGCAACCCTTTAGGAATTTCATTTTGCAATTCTAGCAGTACTGCGGAACGTCCATTTTCAAGCAAATCTGTAATGACAGCCGCAGTTCCTTTGCCGATTCCCTTGATAGCAGTTATGTCATCGATCTCACTCATACTTCTTGTATCGGTCTCTAATGCTTGTGCAGCTTTACGAAATGCTGCAATTTTAAATGGATTTTCACCTTTTAATTCAAGATAAAGCGCAATTTGTTCTAATGTATAGATAATATTTTTTTTATTCATATAATCCCTCCTGATATATACAAAAGACCTCTCCCTTGCTGCAGAGAGAAGCCTTATTTGATTTATCCCGATGGATACACTCACATTCAGTTGGATAAAGAGCGCTCCCCATGGAAAGTTCCTACCCTTTATTTCATATAAACGAACCACATATGCTGAAATGCCTTCGATATGATCGGTGTGTACTCAAGGATTAACTTTGTTAAGATAGATTTTTCGATGTAGTTCTGTATACGGTCGAGTGGCAGCAATGCAAATACATATAGCACGATAAAGATTAGCAAATATGCTTCTATAAAGCCTAATACACCACCTAATAACCGATTCAATCCGCCAAGTACTGGTATGTATCGCAAGAAATCAAACAGTGATGCAATGATTTGTATAGCAAATTTCACCACGAAGAAAATCAAGGCGAATGCTAACAACTGATAGAAAGTTTGGCTTATGTTTAATTGCTCTACCGCAAACTTTAATGTACTATTTTCACTAACGGAAGGATATGGAATCCATAGCACCAATTTCTCCGCAAGCGGTTTATAATAAAAGTATGCAACGAGTACAGCAACCAAAAAGCCCGCCATTTGGATTAGCTGAAGCACAAAGCCTTTTCTAGCTCCATTTATTAATCCAGCAAGCAATAATATAATTATGATTAAATCAACCATTCACGTCATCCTTTAATTTTTTCAATTCTGTTTCAAGCAATTCCACTTGATTTTTTAATTTTAAATAATCATTGACTGCATTGCAAGCAGTGAGGACGGCTAATTTGGCACTGTCGAGGCTGATGTTTGCCTGCTTTATTTCGCGCATTTTTTGGTCAACAGTATCCGCTACAGAGCGCATATGTTCTTTTGTTTCTGTTCCAGCCATGTGATAGATATGGCCATATATTTCAACTGAAACTCGATTTTTACTTTGCTCTGACAAAGCCGAAACCTCCTTTTTAGTCCTATTTCTTATAATACCATGAAGTGTCTATGTTGTGAATTCATAGAGAAGAAGGGAATTTGATAAAATGTCTACTATTGTATTAAACCTCAACGCTACAGTACAGAAAGAAGTCATGAGCACTTACTCTCGCCATATGGTCGAACGAAAGGCCCCTGGCGTTATTTTCGCAGCCAAGATGCCAGATTGTGCGATTACTGTCTATCGCTCAGGTAAAGTAATGTTTCAGGGCAACGGCGGAGATCGTGAAGCAGAAAAATGGAGCCAGGGTGGCATAGATCCAGCCTCATCTGTAAAGAAGACGACATCAAAAGGTGATTTGTTGCCTCCAAATTTTGCCGATTTATCGGTAGTAGGATCAGATGAAACAGGTACAGGGGACTATTTTGGACCTATAACTGTGGCTGCTGTGTATGTACCAAAAGAACGCATCCAACTTGTCAAAGAACTTGGTGTAAAAGATTCCAAAATGCTGACGGATGACTACATGCGAAAAATCGCGCCGGATTTAAAAGCAAGCCTGCACCATCACGTCCTAATTCTTCGAAATCCAAAATACAATGCCATGCAAGCTTCAGGCATGTCTCAAGGAAAGATGAAGGCAAAACTTCATAATCAAGCATTATTGAAGCTACTTCAAAAAATAGCACCTGATAAACCAGATCATATTTTAATAGACCAATTCGCAGAGAGAAATACCTACTATAATTACTTAAATGGCGATAAAGAAGTTGTTAGAGACCAGGTTTTATTTGCCACAAAAGCGGAACAGCTACACGTAGCAGTAGCAGCCGCCTCTATTCTCGCTAGATGTGCTTTTTTAAATGAAATGGACAAATTGAGCAAGCTAGTAGGTACTACTTTACCAAAAGGTGCTGGACCTAAGGTTGATGAAGTAGCAGCACAAATTTTGCTCGCGCAAGGTGAGGAAGCACTGAATAATATTACAAAATGGCATTTTGCTAATACTGGCAAGGCCTCTCGAATTGCATCAAAATCGCGTCCTCTTTAAATTAAGGTCAAAAGTCAAATAAAAACCATACATAAATCTCCGCGAATGATTAAGTCGACCAAACATAATCATTCGTTGGGTTTATCTATGGTCCACATTCTTTTCTTACCTTTCTTCATCTCATTCTTCTTAAACACCTTTCGTATAGATATGGAACGTTTCACCAACAAATAGAACAATATTGAATTCAATATTTTGAAGTGATAACTGAATAACCATTTATAAAAGGCTATAGTAAGGAAATGCTCACAAAACAGGAGTTACAACCTACTTTGCGAGTATTGAAAATTTAAAGGATGAACCATATAAAATGTAAATATATCTTCGTCTTAAACAAAGGAATGACCAGCCATTAAATGACTGGTCATTCTTTTTTATTATTGGTTTTTAATTGGTTCGTCAGCAGTTAACTCAATTTCTGCTAAACGATCAGTATAATCATCCAAGTAATCAATTGACCAGTTTTTCACACGTTTATTTACTGGAATTAGCTCAGTTCTGAAGTAAGTTGGTACTGTTACAGCGTCTTCATACATTGTTTCTTGCCATTTACGGAATGCTTTTGCACGATAATCATTATCCAATGCTTCTTTTGAATCGATTGCTTCTAATTGTTTTTCTAGCTCAGGTGTAGTCCAGCGAGCATAGTTAAATGAAGCTTTTTTAGAGTAAAGACCGATTGGAGATGGATCTGTACCTGTACCCCATGCAGCCATATACATATCGATATCTTTATCATCTGCTTTTACTTTATCGTAGAATGCGTTGAATTCGATTAGACGACCAGTTGTTAATTCTACTTTCAGGCCGACTTCTTTCCAGTTTTGAATATAGTACTGAACGATTTTGTTATCTTTATCAGAACCAGCCATCCCTGCTAAGTTGATTGTTAATGGTTTACCGTCTTTATCTTCGCGGTAACCGTCATTATCCTTATCTTTGTAGCCAGCATCATCTAAGATTTTTTTCGCTTTTTCAGGATCGTATTTATACCCTTCTAAAGTATCATCATAGTATGCTGAGAATACTGGCGGAATTAAAGAGTTTCCGCGTGAACGCAAGCCTTCATAATATTGATCTGCTACTGTTTCAACGTCCATGCCGTAAGCGATTGCTTTACGCAAGTTAGGATCTGAAAGTTTCGCGTTTTCATCTACTACAACTTCACCTTTTTTAGAATCCCATTTACCTTGTTTAAAACCAATGTAAGAGTATGCTAGCTCTGGACGACCTAATACTGTGATGTTGTTTAAATCCTTAATTGCACTGTAGTCATTTGCAGGGTAGTTTGGCGCTAACACGTCGAATTTACCTGTTTTAAGTGCTTCAGCAGCAGTTGCTGAAGAAACAGTAGAAATAACTACTTTGTCAATCTTCGGTTGACCTTTCCAGTAGTTCTTATTCGCAACCATCTCAACAGATTCGCCTTTAACGATTTTGTTGATAACAAATGCACCTAGTGTAACTGGGTTTTTACGTACAGCATCAGATTTTTGCAAATCTTTAATAGCTATATCTTTTAATTGGTGCTTAGGTGCTGCATAGCCCCATAGTCCGTCTCCACCAGAGTAGATTGCCGGAGAAATTTTGTTGAATGAAATCTCAACAGTGTGATCATCAACTTTTTTGATACCAGAGATATCTTTTGCTTTGCCAGCATGGTATTCTTTTGCACCTACAATGTTTTGGAAGTTAGCATCATAACGTACACCAGTATAATCTTTATTCCCGATAATTAAATACGGATAAATGACATCATCTGCAGTGAATGGCTCACCATCAGACCATTTTACATCCTTCTGGATTGTAATCGTTGCTTTTTTTGCTTTTTCATCAACGGATAATTTTCCAAGACCATCGTCATCAAGTAAAAAGTCTTCTTTTGTTGGGAACAAAGTATTGGAAGTATATCTTAGGATTTCATCGTCATAAGCATCTTCATATAATTCATAAAGGAACATACCTTTAAACGGACCATCAGATTGTAAACCAACCTTTAATGTACCACCTTTGATTGCTTCATCGTTGTTCTCAGGAGCAAGCGGGAACTTGCTTGTATCCACTTTTTCTGGTGTTTTGCCACCTGAATCCTTGCCATTGTCTTTGCTCGTGTCACCGTTGCCGCTACACGCTGCTAAAACAAGCATTAATGCTGCAAGAACAGTGAGTAACAATCTACTTCTCTTCTTCATCTAATTTCCTCCCTTAACCTAATCTTTGTTTTGAATCTGCTGCACGGCGGAATGCCTGTCCAACATAATTTATTGCCAGCATCAGTATTAAAATTAATAATGATGCGGGTAACCATACCCACCATCTATTGGAAATGACATCTGGATTACTTGCATACCCCACTAGCGTACCTAAACTCGGCACATTTGGAGGCAAACCAAAGCCTAAATAAGATAGACCTGTTTCAATCCCTACATTTCCAGCTAAGTTTAAGACTAGTTCAACGATTAAAAGGGAGCTTATATTAGGCAATATCCCTTTGAGCATGATTGAAAAATCTCTCGTACCCATTGTTTTTGATGCGTTGACATAGTCTCTTCGTGCTTCAGAAAGCACCTTACTCCGAATCAGCCTCGCAGTACCTACCCAATAGAAGGCACTCAGTATAAGTACAAATGTAAATTGATTGTATTTTGGCACAATTGTAACGAAAACAATAATCAACATTAGCATTGGCAATGTGATAACGAAGTCTGTAACACGCATGATAATATTATCGATTAAACCACCATAATATCCTGCTATCAGTCCTAGTAATACACCGATTACCATTGTAATAGCTGTAATGGAAAACGCGATAAATAATGAGTTTCGAGTCCCAATTACCAATTGTCCCAGAACATCACTTCCACCTTGGTCGGTACCAAGAAAGAAGCCTCCCTCGCCCGGTTCCATAAAGATCGTTCTTAAATTAATTTGCATTAATGCTTCTTTATCAACAAATGGTGCCCAAATAAATGCACCGAAAATAATAATAAGTAAAAATACTAAAGAAATCGTAGCTAGTTTATCTTTTAAAAACTCACGAAATACGACTTGAAAACCTGTTGCAGGCATACTTTCTTTAGCCTCAGTTATTGTGTGGTCTTGTACATTTACCATATCTTTTCACCTATCTTCCAACAATTTTTTACTCAATACGAATTCGAGGATCAACAATACTCATAATAATGTCCGATAAAAGACTCCCTAACAATGAAAGGAAACCAAATAACATAACCAATGCTGTAATTACAGAGTAATCACGTTGTCCCAACGATTCTATAAAGAGCTGTCCCATACCTGGATAACCAAAAATTGTTTCAATAAAGATAGAGCCACCCAATAAACCAGTTATTGTAAAGCCAAGAAATGCTGCAATCGGTAAAAGTGAGTTTCGGAAAATATGTTTTGAATAAATTTTCTTCATTGGCACACCTTTACTACGGGCTGTTTTTACATAATCTTGTGTTTTCGCATCAATGACCTCTGAACGGAGATATTGAATAACACTTGTCGTTCCTAAAATAGCTCCGGTAAAGCCCGGTAAGATGAGATGATACAACTTGCTCATGAAATAACCCCATGTGCCAGCGTCATATTTCACATCAACTGATCCACTTGTTGGGAACCAATCCAGTTTGTACCCGAAGAAGAAAAGAATGAGCAATCCAAGCACAAATGTTGGAATCGCATACGTTACAAAGCTGTATAAGACTGTTCCTTTATCAAAAAGCGAATTTTGAAAGCGTCCTGCATAAATACCAAGTGGAATTGCAATCAAATACACCAAGAGAACAGTAAATAATGAAAGCCAAAATGTATTTAGTGCACGTTCGCCAATTAAGCTTGATACACTATCTTTGAATGCGTAACTATCACCAAAATCACCGTGGAAAGCATTGACAATCCAATGATAATATTGAACATACCAGGGATCGTTCAACCCTGCCTTTTCTCTTAATTCTTCTATAACATTAGGGTCGGTTTGCGGAGTAATCATACCAGTGAACGGATCACCCGGCATTAATTTTGCTAAACCAAAAATAAGTAGACTTAATACAAATAGTTGAGGAATCATGACAAGTACGCGACGTACAATTGTTTTCCACATACTACATTCCTCCTCTCTCTGCACCCATCATGGCAACCTTATGCGTTTGTGAGAGGTCCTTTAATGGGTACACTTTACCGTTTTCATCAAAATATTTATGTGAATCTGCTTTATAAGCTGCTTCGACTGCTCGGCGTTTTACTTTACGTTCGTCTCTTGTTTCTGGTTCTATGTTCGGAATAGCGGAAAGTAGACGATTTGTATAGACGTGTTGCGGGTTAGAGTAAATCTCTTTTCTCGTGCCGCTTTCTACGAATCTACCTTTATACATAATTGAGATATGGTCGCACATATGGCGGACAACACCTAAATCATGAGAGATAAATAAGTAGCTAAGCCCGAATTCATTTTGAATATCTTTCATAAAGTTTAGTACTTGGGCTTGTACAGATAAGTCCAGTGCTGATACCGGTTCATCAGCAATTATCATTTTGGGATTGCAAGCGACAGCTCGCGCAATGCCTAGACGTTGTTTTTGACCACCTGAGAATTCATGTGGATATTTAAGCAAGGCCTCTTCAGACATGCCGACAATTTCAAGCAATTCAATAATACGGCGCTTTTCTTCTTGTGGAGATACTTTCATAAAATTCCGGATAGGCTCTGCCAAAATCTCTTGAATTCTTTTTCTCGGATTCATGGCAGAAGTGGAATCTTGGAAAATCATCTGGATATCGCGATTGTATGCGCTATTCCTTTTGCGACGTTGATTGGTCACATTTTGGCCCTCGTAAATAATTTGACCAGATGTAATTTTTTCAAGACCAATGATTGCCTTTCCTGTTGTCGATTTCCCAGAACCAGATTCGCCAACAAGGCCGTATGTTTTACCCTTTTCAAATTCCATTGATACACCGTCCACCGCGTATACATGGTCAACCACTGTATTGAAAAAACCTCCGCGAATTGGATAATGTACATTTAAATCTTTAATTTGCATGAAGCTCATGTTGCAGTCCTCCTTCTTGATGTTCAAAATGGAAGTCCTTCCAGCAAGTGCACCTTACAAAGTGATCCTTAGAAATTTCGTGCAATGCTGGGTTCTCTTCATGCTTTGTTTCATCAATCCATGGTACACGGGGTGCAAATCGGCAACCCTTACGCGGCATTTTCGTCAATGTTGGCACCATGCCTTGGATTACTTCTAAACGATCGTTGTCACTGTCTGCTTGCGGTATCGAGTTTAATAATGACCTTGTATAAGGATGTAGTGGATTTCTAAATAACTCGGTTACTGTTGCTAATTCAACAATCTGGCCAGCATACATAACAGCTACTCGATCTGCCACCTCTGCGACTACCCCTAAGTCATGCGTGATGAGGACAATCCCTGCATCTGTCTCTTCTTGTAAATCATTCAGCAAATCGAGAATCTGAGCTTGAATCGTTACATCTAATGCAGTTGTAGGTTCATCCGCAACCATAATTTTCGGTTTGCAAGCAATCGCAATGGCAATTACCACACGCTGTCTCATTCCTCCTGAAAGCTGATGAGGAAATTGATTCGCTACGCGTGCTGGATTGACAATACCAACCTGATCTAACAATTCTAATACACGCTCTTTGCGTTTATTTTCATCAAGCTTCGTATGATATTTTAATGTTTCAGCAATTTGTTCACCGATTTTCATTAAAGGATTTAAAGCTGCCAAAGGATCTTGGAAGATAAAACCGATATCATTTCCTCTAATTTTATTAAGCTCATCTTCCTTAAACTCTACTAAGTTTTTTCCTTTATAGAGAATTTCACCAGTCACTTTTGTATTACCTGGTGGGTGAAGGCCAACGATTGAAGTAGCGAGTGTACTTTTCCCGCAACCTGATTCTCCTACAATGGCTAACACTTCATTCTCCTTTAGTGTAAGCGATATATCTTCTACCGCATGATAATAATGATCTTTGATTCTAAAACTAGTATGTAAATTTTTTATATTTAAAATATCATTCTTCGATTTCATAATATATACTCCTTTCTAAATAGTAAGTAAGGAATGAAAATTCTAATAATTTAATTTAAAAAAACGTTAGGTTTCTACTCAGATATTTCGACACTCTAAATTTCTTATTTTTACTAATATATCATATATTTCTAATTTGTCTATATATTTTTACAATTCGTTTACACTTTTTAAATTTAAGTTAAATTTATCCCGTATTACATTCATATGCTAACAACTTCTTTTCAATTCAGTTCGTCCAAACATCACTCCGATTTATATAACTATATTATTTAATACAACTAACTAAAATCAGAAATTCAATATGTATTCAAGAATCATATATCCCTTATAATTGAATAGTCCAAAATTTTTATTTAGTCAGATAACTTTTTTAATATTATAGCATAGGGATTTTATTTTAAAAACTACTTTTTAAAAATTCTTCCATACTCTCTTCTACTTTAAAGTGATAAATTTTCTTTTTTAAAAAAACACAAGCAAAGAAATACTTTGCTTGTGTTTAAATAATTAGCGGATTTCTGCACCTGCTTCAGTTAGCTCTTTCAATACTTGGTCATGTGCGCCTACCACTTCTTCGTCTGTTAATGTACGCTCAGGAGTTTGGTACGTCAATGTAAAGGCAAGTGATTTTTTACCCGCCTCCATTTTATCTCCTTCGTACAAGTCAAACACATGGATATCTTTTAACAGATCTCCTCCTGCACGTCGAATAATCTCTTCCAAATCTCCCGCTTTTGCAGCTGAATTAACAACTAGTGCAATGTCGCGTGAAACGGATGGGAAACGTGGAACTGGCACATATTTTAACGGCTCAATGATTGTATGGAGAAGAGCCTCTATATTCAATTCAGCTACATAAGTTTCTTTAATGCCTTGTGCTTTTTGCTCAGATGGATGCATTTGTCCAAGGAAACCGATAGACTTGTTATCTAAAAGCACTTTTGCTGTACGTCCAGGATGCATTCCATCGATAACAGCAGTTTCTAAAGAAATTCTTCCTTCAATATCCAATTTCACAAACATCGCTTCTAAAATTCCTTTTAGTACAAAGAAATCTACTTTTTTGTTTTCGCCTTGCCATTTATGGTTAAGCCAATCGCCTGTTAAAGCAATGGCGATATGTTCCTCTTCATGTGGCAGGCCTTCTTCCGTTTGCCCTAAAAAGACTGAACCAATTTCATACAATGCTACGGTATCTTGTTGACGCGACACATTATACGTCACAGCCTCAATAAGATGTGGTAAGATACTTTGTCGCAGCGTGCTTCTTTCCTCACTCATTGGCATTAATAAACGTGTAGTTTGCGCCGTTTCTATTGCATATTTTTGTGAAAGATCATCAGATGTTAACGAATAAGTTAATGCTTGCTCAAGGCCAATACCTTGCATTAGATGGTGGACAATTCGTCTTTTCGCTTGATAATGCGTTAATCCGCCAGATTTTCCTTCATCAACTGGAAGAGTAGCTGGAATTTCATCGTACCCATATAACCGAGCGATTTCTTCCACAACATCTTCTTCAATTTTAACGTCTTGACGGCGTGTCGGCACATCAATAAATAGAAGTCCATTTGCTGTTTCAACAGTGAATTTTAAACGTTTTAAAATAGAAACCATTTCGTTTAGTGAAATTTTCATTCCTAAGCGTGCATTCACAAAGTCAGGAGACACCACGACACGTGTTGGTTCTTTTTCTAATTCATCTACCATTACAGTGCCTTCCAATACCTCTCCACCTGCTAGCTCTGCTAACAATTGTGCCGCACGTTCAGCTGCTGGGATGACACGATTTGGATCAATGCCTTTTTCATATCGAGCACTTGCTTCACTTCTTAATCCAAGTGATTTTGCTGTTTGACGGATTGATTGACCTTCAAAATATGCAGATTCAATAACAACAGTTGTTGTAGTATCGGTTACTTCAGAATCTAAACCGCCCATAACACCTGCAACTGCTACAGCTTCTTTACCATTTGTAATGACTAAGTTCTCTTTTGTTAATTCGCGTTCTTGGCCATCAAGTGTTGTAATTTTTTCACCATCGTTTGCTAAGCGAACAAGTATTTCACCTGTACCAAGTGCGTCATAGTCGAATGCGTGAAGTGGTTGGCCATATTCCATTAACACATAGTTTGTAATATCCACTACATTATTTAACGGACGTACGCCTGCTGCCATTAAACGTTCTTGAAGCCATAATGGCGATTCACCAACTTTGACGTTCTTCACTACTTTTGCAGTATACATAGGATTTTGTTCTTTCGCTTCAACGCTTACCTTTAAAACATCAGAAGCTTTTTCATTAGAAGCTGTGTATGTCGGCTCCGGCAGATTGATTTCTTCTGATAGGATAGCAGCCACTTCATAAGCAACCCCAAGCATGCTCATGGCATCAGAACGGTTTGGTGTAAGACCTAATTCTAGTACGACATCATCCAGGCTTAACGCTTCGATTGCATCCATTCCAACTGGCGTGTCTTCAGGCAATACAAATATTCCATCTGCGTATTTTTTCGGTACTACTTTGCTGTCCATCCCTAACTCTTGCAATGAGCAAATCATGCCGTTGGACACTTCACCGCGAAGCTTACCTTTTTTGATTTTCTTGCCGCCGACATAGCCATTTGGACGAACTGCTACAATTTTTTGTCCTTCTTCTACATTAGGTGCCCCGCAGACAATCTGTGATAATTCAATCTCACCGAAGTCTACTTGGCAAATATTCAAATGGTCAGAATCTGGGTGTTTTACTTTCTCTTTAATTTCTCCCACCATCAGTTTCTTTAAGCCCTCTGATAAATGGTGGACACCTTCTACTTCAATCCCTGAACGGGTAATTTTCTCTGCTATTTCTTCTGGACTTAACTCTTGAAGATTCACATATTGTGATAGCCATTTTAGTGATACATACATCTCTCTCGTCTTCCTCCTTACTCTTCCACGCGATGGAATTGTGATAAAAAGCGTACATCATTTGTATAGAAATGGCGTATATCATCTACACCGTATTTCAGCATGGCAATACGCTCCGGTCCCATACCAAAAGCAAATCCAGATACTTTTTTCGGATCATAACCTGCCATAGTTAATACATTAGGATGGACCATACCTGCTCCAAGGATTTCAATCCAGCCCGTATGTTTGCAGACATTACAGCCTTCTCCTCCGCATTTGAAGCAAGAGATATCCATCTCAACTGACGGCTCTGTGAACGGGAAGAAACTTGGACGCAAACGAATCTCACGGTCGTCACCAAACATTTTCTTCGCGAAAAGATCTAATGTACCTTTTAAATCGCTCATCCGTATATTTTCGCCAACCACTAGGCCTTCGATCTGAGTAAACTGGTGTGAATGTGTTGCATCATCATTATCGCGTCGGAAAACCTTCCCTGGACAAATGATTTTAATCGATTCACCTTTTTTCGCTTCCATTGTACGAGCTTGCACAGGTGATGTATGTGTCCGAAGAAGGATTTCTTCAGATATATAGAAAGTATCTTGCATATCTCTAGCTGGATGTCCTTTTGGCAAGTTGAGCGCTTCAAAGTTATAGTAGTCTTTCTCTACTTCTGGCCCTTCTGCCACTTCATATCCCATAGAGATAAATAGATCTTCAATTTCTTCAATCACACGTGTTAAAGGATGAGCTCCACCCACTTTAACTGGGCGTCCTGGCAATGTAATATCAATTGCTTCCTTCGCTAACTGCTCATTGATTGCCACTTCTTCTAGTTCTACTTTACGAGCATCTAGCGCTTGCTGCACTTCTGCATGCACCTCATTGACTAAAGCGCCCATTTTTGGACGTTCATCTGCAGGAAGTTTCCCCATCCCTTTTGATAACTCTGTGATGGGACCTTTTTTCCCTAGAAATGCTACACGCACTTCATTTAATTGTTTCATGTCCTCAGCAGCCGAAACCTTGCTTAATACTTCTTCTTTTAGCTGAGTTAATTGTTCTAGCATTGCCAAATTAATTCCTCCTTCCAAAAATAAAAAAACCCCGCCCCTAAAAAGGGACGAGGAATACTTCGCGATACCACCCTAGTTATTGCAGATGTGCCAGTTGGGACACCATGCAACCACTTCATTGATTTAACGGTTATTCACCGGCTCACCTTTACAGCATATTGCTGGTCCTGGCGGCTGCTAACGGGGTGAACTTCCATTTAACTTGCATTGCACATGCTTCCAGTCACAGGCATGCACTCCCTAAAATGCTTGTAAAATGTACTCTTCCCGATCTTTGCATTTTTTATAATCCTTATACAAATTCATTATAATCAATCATCTACATGACATCAAGAAATTCTTTTTATGCGAACAATCACACACATATTTATGGATTTTCCATTCGTTTAGGTAGCGAAATAATACAGGACGATACCCGTCGCAACAGCTACATTTAAAGATTCAGCTTGACCCAGTATAGGGATTATGA
Source organism: Rummeliibacillus sp. GQ308 (assembly GCF_059759115.1). Lineage (NCBI taxonomy): Bacteria > Bacillati > Bacillota > Bacilli > Caryophanales > Caryophanaceae > Rummeliibacillus > Rummeliibacillus sp. GQ308. Next base: position 2,010,439 of record NZ_JCAXDQ010000001.1, read on the forward strand.
CATTTTTATCTGTTTTAGCCAACAAATCTTCATGTATGCCTGCACCTTCATTGCCCATAATTAAAGCAAATTTGCCTTCTTTTTTTACCTCATGATATAAAACAGCATTTTGTAAAGCAGTTCCATAAACCGGAATTCCTTTCTCTTTCGAGGTATCAATCCATTCTGTTAAATCACCAGTGATAACAGGGATATGAAAAATGGAGCCTTGTGTAGAGCGGACAGTCTTTGGATTATAAGGATCTGCTGTACCCTTGCCTAAAATTACAGCATCAATGCCAGCAGCGTCCGCAGTACGGATCATAGTGCCCACATTGCCTGGATCTTGCACGGCATCAATTAGCAACAATTTGGTACAGCTAGCTTTTTCTGAATCTTGCGTACTCGGTTTTTTCAGATGAGCGAAGATACCTTGGGAATGTTCCGTTTCCGAAAATTCTGCTGCTACCTGCGGAGTTACTTCCACAATAAAAAGCTGATCCAGATTCCAATGGGAAGGAATTTCAACATCTTCTCGGATGATTAGGTTTAATATATCTACTTTACTTTTCAAAGCTTCTTCAATCAAATGGAAACCTTCTATTATAAATTCACCTGAACGATCACGCTCTTTACGTGTTGTCGTTAGCTTCTTCCAATACTTCACAAGTGAATTTTGGGGAGATTCTATTCTTTTCATCATTCTTTCCGCCTTTACCTCTGTTAATACTTCGTAATCATTACTCTCTTTCAGTTTAACAAAAGTATGTATAACAATCGAGTAAATGGCAAAAATATTGTCAGGAGGGATGCCGAATGAATTTTCAAATACGCGATGCCATTAAGCATAATGTGACAGGAAACAGCCCAGACGAATTAAAAAATATTGTGGAAGATGCGATTAAACGCGGTGAAGAACATTTACTTCCAGGTCTTGGCGTATTCTTTGAAACATGGTGGCAGCAAGCTGATAAAAAAGAACAAGATTCTTTCATGAACGAACTTTCAAGAGCTTTCGCTTAAACCAAAAAGTAGCACTTCTTCCATAAGAAGCTGCTACTTTTTCTATCATACGAGAAAGATTTTCTATTATTGCTTAATCGGCTAATATAGAGACAAGCAGTGCTTTTTGAGCATGAAGACGATTTTCTGCTTGCTGGTAGATAACAGAATGGCTGCTATCAATAATAGACGAAGTCACTTCTTCTTCGCGATGTGCAGGCAAACAATGCATAAATATATAATCGGATTTAGCATGTGCGACAAGTGCATCATTTATTTGGAATTCCTTAAAATCTTGCAGGCGTTTTTCGCATTCATCTTCTTGCCCCATCGAAGTCCAAACATCGGTATAGATGATATCAGCATTTGATGCCGCTTCAACCGGATCAAACGTATGCAGAATGGTACTATCATTTGCTGATGCAATGTTTTTGGCCTCGTTCATGATATCTTGGTTAGGTTCATATCCTTTTGGTGTAGCAATAGCTAAATCCATCCCAACATGTGCGCAGGCATTCATTAATGAGTGGACAACATTATTGCCATCGCCTATGTAGGCAAGTTTAAGTCCTTTGAATGTCCCTTTCACTTCATAAATTGTCTCCAAATCAGCTAATGCTTGGCAAGGATGAGCTAGGTCTGTAAGTCCATTAATAACAGGAATGGATGCATGTTTTGCAAGTTCAACTACTTTCTCATGAGAATTTGCCCGAATCATGATGCCTTCTAAATATCCTGAGAGAACATGACCAGTATCTAAAATCGACTCACCACGACCTAGTTGAAGATCGTTTGCATTCATATACATACTTTTTCCGCCAAGCTGATTCATTGCTACTTCAAAGGAAACACGGGTACGCGTCGAGCTTTTTTCGAAAATCATCCCTAGCGTTTTGCCTTCTAATAACGGAGGACAAGCGCCTTCTTTTGTTATCTTTTTCAGCTTAATGGCCAGCTCTATAAGCTGGCTTACTTCTAAACTTGTGCACTCCCCTAACTCCAATAAATCTTTACCTTTCAACGACGTGTCTGTTCTCAATTGACTCTTATCCAGCAATTTCATCTGTACATCCCCTTCCAACTATTTGGTTATTGTCTATTGTATATATGTATAATTATAAATTTAAGTGTATTTTTATAATATTTTAAACATACAAAAAAGGGAAGCCAATAAGTTTTGACTTCCCTTTTCAGAATTACTATTCAAAAATAATGTTATTCACAGTCTCACGATCTAGCTTTTTGATGACTTCTATGATTAATTTTACTGTGTTGTCAAAATCATCACGGTGTAAGATTCCTGCATGCGAGTGGATATAGCGTGTAGCAATTCCAATAGATAAAGCAGGCACACCATTTGCTGTTAAATGTATAGAACCTGCATCTGTACCTCCACCAGGAATTGCTTCATATTGATAAGGAATATTATTTTCTTCCGCTGTATCTACAACCAAGTCTCTTAAACCTCTATGAGCAACCATAGATGCATCATAAATAATGATTTGTGGTCCGTCACCCATTTTGCTGTTTGATTCTTTTGGCGTTACTCCTGGTGTATCTCCTGCAATGCCAACATCAACTGCAAAACCGATATCCGGGTTAATTTTATGTGTAGCTGTTTTTGCACCACGTAGTCCTACTTCTTCTTGCACTACGCCACAGCTGTAGACGATGTTTGGATGTTGTTCATCTTTTAATCCTTTTAATACCTCAATGGCAATCGCACAACCAATGCGGTTATCCCATGCTTTTGCAAGTAAGTGCTTTTCATTTTTCATGACAGTAAATTCAAAGTATGGCGTTACCATATCACCTGGACGTACTCCCCATGATTCCGCTTCTTCCTTAGAAGTTGCTCCAATATCAATAAACATATCTTTAATTTCATAAGGTTGCTTACGTGCTGATGCCGGCAAGATATGCGGAGGTTTTGAACCGATAACACCCACAATTGTTTCACCTTTACGCGTTACGATTTGGACACGCTGAGCAAGCATTACTTGCGACCACCAGCCGCCAACCGTTTGGAATTTCAAAAATCCCTTGTCATCAATTTGCGTTATCATAAAGCCGATTTCATCTAAATGCCCTGCAAGCATAATTTTCGGTCCATCTGGATTACCGACTTTTTCTCCAATCACGCTGCCAAGATTGTCATTCTCCACTTTATCTGCATATGGCTTCAAGTACTTTGTCATAACATCGCGTGCTTCTTTTTCGTTACCCGCAATACCGCGTGCATCTGTTAATTCTTTAAACATCGTTAAAGTTTCATCTAATACAACCACTATTTCGCCCCCCTAAGTATCAATACTTATTCATTATAATGCTAACAATGGTAATTTTCAAAATAAAATTAAAACTTACCTGAAGAACCAAATCCTTTTTGGGAACGATCTGACTGAGAAACTTCGTTTACCTCTTCAAGGTTCACGGCTAATACTGGTGCAATTACCATTTGAGCGATTCGCATATGTTTTTCTACCAAGAAATCTTCTTGTCCATGATTAATTAATATAATTTTGATTTCCCCTCTATATCCTTCATCGATTGTACCAGGGCTATTTAGCACCGTTACGGAATGCTTTAATGCTAAGCCGCTTCTAGGGCGGATTTGTGCTTCTGTCCCCATAGGCAATTCAATGATAATACCAGTTGGGATTAACGCAGATTCACCCGCTTTGATCACGGTATCTTCCACAGCAAATAAATCTAAACCTGCGTCCCCCGGATTAGCGCGATATGGTATTTTGGCATCTTTATGTATGCGTTGTATTTTTAATGTTAATGAATAATCCATCTTTTTTAACCTGCCTTTTATAAATATTTCTTCTCCATCGTATCGAAAAAGAAATCAATTGAAAAGAAATAACATTATACTAATATCGATAATTGCTAACACTGTAAAACCGATAACAAAATGAATTCTTCTAGATTTGTGATGAAACACCATCATGCCTAGCCATGTTCCAACAGCACCACCTATCAAGGCAATAAACCATAACCTTTTTTCAGGGATACGCCATCGTTTATAAATTGCCTTTCTTTTATCCACCCCCATTGTGACAAAACCAATGAATGAGATAATAATAAAATAGATTATATAATAGGTAGATTTCAAAATAGAGTTCTCCTTATGTGATATTTATAAAAATAAAAACGCCATTCAATCTTTTGCTGAATGGCGTGTTTTGGAATCAATTATTTTGTTTCCTGTACATACGATTTATTGGCTGTTAAGTATTGGCCTGAAGTAGTTTTCAATCGTGGTGTACCATTTTTATCAAATGCGATTCCGGCAATATCAAGGACCGTGCCTTTTTTGATAGTTTTAACAGTTGTAGCTGATGAGAAAACTGTACTGTTGTATAAACTTGCAGAGGCTTTTGTTACAATCACTTTCTCAGGTGCTTTAGTGAAATAATTGTCAACTGTTGAGATTGTTTTTATCACATATGCTTTATTTGCAGTGATATATGTGCCTTTGCTAGTTTTTAATCTAGGTGTGCCGCCTGCTGTATATTCAACATCTGTAATGTTTACAACATCACCTTTATCATAGCTACCTGTTTTTGTGTCACTGTTAAATGTCGTGCTATTATAGTTTGTTACATTATCTTTTTGGATAACTACTTTTTCTGGTGCTTCTGTATAGTAATTGTCAATTGAAGATATAACCTTTTTAACATACTGTTTGTTCGCTGTAATATACGTATCATTAGCTGTTCTTAATCTTGGTGTGCCGCCTGCTGTATATTCAACACCTGTAATATCAAGCAATGAATTTTTAGGTAATGTTCTCAACTTGTTTAAAGAAGTAAAGTTTGTGGTACTATAAGTACTAGCGCCACTAGCTTTAGAAACAACAATTTTTGCCGGTGGAGTTGTATAAAAATCACTAATATTTGAAACTACTTTTGACACATATTTTCGATTTGCAGTAATATACTTGCCATCTGTTGTTTGAAGGCGAGGTGTTCCACCCTTCGTATATTTTACAGCTTTAGTAGATAGAATTGTGTTTGCTTTTACTGTTTTAACTTTTGTAGATGAAGAAAAGTTCACACTGTTATAAAGGGTTGCAGAGCTTTTTTTCACTACAATTTTTTTAGGGTTTGTACGATAATAGCTTGAAGTTCCTGCTAAAGTGATATCAGGTTTGAAGAAAGTTTCTAGCGTCTTACCATCTTTTAGCTTATTCAAATCTACATTTCCAGCAATACCTAAAACATTCCCTTGGCTAGTATACTGCCAAAGATCATAATCTTCCACTGTTGGCTTTTCCCAATTCTCAGCTACATCATCATTGTTACCGTAGCGTGCAATCCATAGAAAATCTCTGTTTTTTACGTTTTGCAATCCATATTGTTTATAGTAAGCGTCACCTGTATAAAGACCTACAGGTTTATTGCTAATAGCTTTTAGTTTGTTTATGAAAGCTGTTGTATTTGCGACAATATCGCTTCTTGTGAAACCACTATCAGTAGCTTCTACATCAACTACATAGAATTTTGTTTGCTTGCTAGCTCTTGTATAAAAATTAACGGCTTCTTCTTCAGCTTGCGCTTTATTTGTGTAACGCGCATAACCATATACGCCGAATGGTATTCCGTGTTCTTGTGCTGACTTTTCATAGCTCTTATGATATGAATCTTCTAAACTACCGTCTTGAGTACGGATAATGACAAAATCCAAATCCTTACTTGCTTGACTCCAATTAATATTTCCTTGCCATTTCGATATATCTGCGATGACAGGTTCTTTAGCTAATGCGACATTTGTACCTACTAAACAAAATATAGCTACTGCCATTAGCATAACTATATTTTTAAGACTCCTCATTCCTATTCCTCCTAGTATTAGTAATATTACTAAATATTGACCTTACTAAGGATAGCAAAATTTTAGTAGAATTAACAGGTAATATTTTTATCAATATTGTTACAAAACTTACAATTACGTCTCATTTAAATATAAAAATTATGCTTATCTTGTAAAATAAGAATACAATTTGAACTAGTAATAGTATTTTTTTTAGATAAATTTAACCTGGATGTTTGTTTACAATATTTTTTTACAATAGTACTTTGCAATTATAGGACATCTCATCTAGTAGTTGTTGTGTTACATATGTATGATGCTATCGTTCGATATTTCGTTCATTTTAAATTAGGAATGATTTCTTAATATAAAAAAGCGAGATATCGTAGAACGAAATCTTGCCTTTTACATGGCGTTATTAAGATAGCTATAGTTTATTTTTTGCCAAAGCTCCCTGAAAATTGTTTTACCGCAGCTTTAACTTCTTCTAGTTTTTCAGGTTTTAATAGAGCAATCATTTTCGGTATGAATTCTTGAATATCTTCTTGTGAAAACGTTCCCTCATCTTGCTTTTTGATATTTTCTAAAAGAATTTCTCTTGCTTCCTCTTCTTTACCCTCTTGAACTCGTTGTAAAATAAAGCGCAAAAACATTTCTTGACCTTGTTTATCCATCTTAACTCTCCTTAATAAAGCTAATTTTCAGACCTTAAATGATCTTCTTCCATTATATCATCAAACCCAACAGGGGAATACTTGTTTGTTTAACAGTTAGTAGCTTTACTGTTCAAACTAAAAAATCAAGGACCGAAGCATCAGCCCTTGATTGAATAGCATTTAATTATGCCTTAACAGCAACGTTCAATTGTTGTGCAGGTCCGAAGAATTCAAAGTGAATTTGTGATTCCTTGAAGCCTAATGCATACAACTGGTTGATAATAGCTTCCATAAATACAGCTGGACCACACACATATACATCATTTTCAAGACTCACATTTTTTTGTAAGAATTCTTTTGTGATATAGCCTACTTCATCTGTATTTAATGCGATATAACTTGCATTTGACATTTTCGCAATATTTTCTTGGATCTCGTTATCAAATACATGCAACTTAGAAGTACGAGCGCTATGAATCAATGTTGTTGTTCTGTTTGCGTCAAGTGCTGCTAATGTGTCGAACATTGCCATTAGCGGTGTAATACCCACGCCGCCTGCGATAAATGTTACTGGCGCTTTAGAAGCTAAATCTAATTGGAAGTCGCCAGCTGGTGCGCTTACTTGAATGCGGTCTCCTACTTTAGCTTGGTTGTGTAAGTATAGAGACACTTTACCTTCTGGGTCATTAATGTCTTCACGTTTTACTGAGATACGGAATGCTTCGTTATTTGCAGCTCTAGATAAGCTATATTGACGATTGTGAGTAAATTCATCACCAGGAATTGTTACTTGGACTGTGATATATTGACCTGGTTGATATTCTGGCAATACTTTACCATCTATTGGTTTTAGGTAGAATGATGTAATTTCTTCATTCTCTACTACTTTATCAGCGATTTCGAATTCTTTAAAGAATCTCCAACCACCTTGTTGTTTTTCAGCTTCTTGGTACATTTCTTCTTCTACAGAGATAAATGCATCTGCGATGACGCCGTATGCCTCTGCCCACGCATTAATGATATCATCTGTTGCTGCATCACCTAACACTTCTTTAATTGCACCTAGTAAATGTTCGCCAACAATTGGATAATGTTCTGGTTTAATACCTAAACTTCTGTGTTTATGTGCAATTTGTTTAACAACCGGCATAATAGCACCAAGATTTTCAATGTGTACAGCAGCTGCATACACTGTGTTTGCTAGTGCTGCTTGTTGACGTCCTTTTGCTTGGTTTGCATGGTTGAAAATATTTAATAATTCAGGATGTGCTGCGAACATATTTTTATAGAAGGTTTTTGTAATATTATTTCCGTGTACTTCTAATACTGGTGCAGTTGATTTTACAATATCCATAGTTTGTTGTGATAACATATCAAACACTCCTTTTCTTTTAACAACTCAAAGATACACCTATCTAATTCTTAAAGCAATATTATAAATACATCTTTAACAAAAAAGACATATTTCAAATATATCTTTTAAAAAAGATGAATTCAGTCTAACATGGTATAATGGATATATAGAAATGGTGGTGATCCTCATGCGATTAACTTTGTATACTGATTACTCTTTACGTGTCCTCCTCTACCTCGGTGCGATGGATGCAGAAAAATTAGCCACAATCAAAGAAATATCAGAAGCCTATGGCATATCGAAAAATCACTTAATGAAAGTGACACATGAGCTGGGCAAACTTGGATATATAGAAACAATAAGAGGCCGCGGTGGCGGTATTCGTCTTGCATTAAAACCAGAAGAAATTGTACTAGGCAAAGTGATTCGGGAAACAGAAGAAGATCTCTATTTAGTCGATTGCTTCAACCCGGAATCCGTTGGGTGTATCATTTCACCTGTATGCAGCTTAAAGGGCGCGCTAAATAAAGCCCTCCATGCATATATGTCTGTCTTGGATGAATATACATTATCCGATTTTCTTCATTCAAAAGAGGAAATTGCTGCTATATTGTTTAATGATTAGCTCAATATATAATAAAAAAACCTTTCGTTTATTCAAGAACGAAGGTTTTTTATTATTAAAAAAAGCACAAAAAAACCTATGAAGTTAATCATAGGCTTTTTTTATAATTATTTCGCAACAGCTTTTTTAGCAGCGTCTGCTAATTGAGCGAATGCAGCTGCATCGTTTACAGCAAGATCAGCTAACATTTTGCGGTTAACTTCGATTTCAGCTACTTTTAAACCGTGCATTAAACGGCTGTAAGAAAGACCGTTGATGCGAGCAGCAGCATTGATACGTGTGATCCATAGTTTACGGAAATCACGTTTCTTTTGACGACGGTCACGATAAGCATATTGACCAGATTTCATTACTGCTTGGTTAGCAACTTTATATAATGTATGTTTAGAGCCAAAGTAACCTTTAGCTAATTTTAAAACTTTTTTACGACGAGCGCGTGTTACAGTACCGCCTTTTACGCGTGGCATACAAATTACCTCCTGCTATTCATTACTGAATATATTATATTATTATTTAATGTTTGTAAGTAAAGATTTAATGCGTTTGTAGTCACCAGGTGACACGATGTTAGCTTTACGTAGGTGACGTTTAGCTTTTGTAGATTTGTTTGCGAATAAGTGGCTGCCGTAAGCACGGTCATATTTTAATTTACCAGTACCCGTTTTTTTGAAACGTTTAGCTGCGCCACGGTGAGTTTTCATTTTTGGCATTTCGAATTCCTCCTAAACTGTTCGACTAAAACTTATTTTTTCTCGTTCTTAGGTTGAAGCACTAAGAACATACTTCTGCCTTCCATTTTCGGTTTTTGTTCAACCGTTGCAACGTCGGCACAAGCTTCTGCAAAGCGATCTAATACTTTTTGGCCAATTTCTTTGTGCGTAATTGCACGGCCTTTAAAGCGGATAGAAGCTTTTACTTTGTCCCCTTTTTCAAGGAACTTAATTCCGTTACGCAATTTTGTTTGGAAATCGTGTTCATCGATTGTAGGACTTAATCTTACTTCTTTCATCACGATGACTTTTTGGTTTTTGCGTACTTCGCGATCTTTCTTTTGTTGCTCGAATTTGAATTTACCATAATCCATGATACGAGCTACTGGTGGCTTGGCTTGAGGAGCCACAAGGACAAGATCCAAATTTGCACGTTCTGCAATTGTCAAGGCTTCATTGCGTGTTTTTACTCCAAGCTGATCACCATTATGGTCGATTACACGAAGTTCACGTGCGCGAATGCCTTCGTTTACATACATGTCTTTGCTAATAACAATCCACCTCCAAGTAGTGTCGCGAATACATGGTTTGGGCTAGTTGCCCGATGATCGGTACGGTACTTTCGATGTCCACAAAAAAAGGCGGACATTAGTCGAAATGTCCGCCCGCGAGATATATGTACACGCGAAAATGCGTGATCCGTTCTATCATAGTACCTGTCAACATCAAAAATCGAACAGGTGAGAAGCGGGCAGCCTCTACTTCAACCACAAACTTGTATTCATAACCTTAACTATAATAACATGCTCGCAAAACACTGTCAATTAATAATACAAATCTTCTTTTACTCGACACAAACTCTCGCTATCTTACTTCGCAATGTTTCAATTCCAGTCTAAAAGGCTATAGAACAACATATGCTAGGTTTTCAGAAATTTTATTAATTACTTTAGTGGGGGAGAGAAAAATGTTGAAACAAAAAATATTATTTATTTCAGAACATGGTGATCCGCTTGTTCCACTTGGTAGTAAACAAGCAGGCGGGCAAAACAACTATGTAAAACAACTGGCGCTGGCTTTAGAAGAAAAAGATTATGAAGTAGATGTGATTACACATTGGTCAAATGCACAGTCGCCTCAAATAGAACACTTCGGAAAGAATAATCGCGTAATACGCATTGCTGCAGGTCATATAGGAGCCATTGAAAAAGAAAAGATCTTTGACTTACTGCCTGCTTTTTATAAAGAGATGCTCCAGCTTATTCATATAGAAGAATACTCACTCGTACACACGCATTACTGGATGTCAGGTATTTTAGGCAGCATGCTCAAGAACGAATTTAACATACCATGGGTGCACACTAATCATTCACTCGGCATAGCTAAGAAAAATGGTATTGGCGAAGCAAGTCAAATTCGTCTTCAAATGGAGAACAAGGTGCTTACAGAAGCTGATGAAATTATTGCTACCACTCAAAATGAAAAAGAGTTGATTGAGAGCACAGTTCCATCCCCTGCTCCTATCAAAGTGGTTTCCATTGGCGTTTCTGCAAGGTATATTGAGACCCCGCTTAATCTTCATCAGGATCCATACTACTTATATGTCGGCCGTTTGGAAAAACCAAAGGGCATTTATGTCTTACTTGAAGCCTTCAAATTATTATTACAGAACCATCAAGTGCCAGATGACATTAAATTATTTGTCATAGGTGGGAGTAAAAATGCCATCGATCACATGACAAACGATCCTAAAAACAAAGATTTACGCGAGGCAATTAAAGGATTTGAAGATCGTATCCTATTCTTAGGGCCAAAAACAGAAAAAGAACTTGCCGATTATTATCGCAATGCCATTGCAACTATTGTTCCATCATTCTACGAATCATTCGGCATGGTGGCAGCTGAAGCACAAGCATGCGGTTGCCCAGTTATTGCTTCTAAAGTTGGCGGATTGCAAGATGTCGTTCTCCCTAGACGCACTGGTCTTCATGTAGCGAGAGGCGATGCTGAAAAATTCGCTGAGGCGATGAATATCCTCTTAAACAATGAAGCTTTAAATAAAGTGCTTGGGTATAATGCTAAAACAAATGCTGAAAAGCAATTTGACTGGTGCGAAATTGCTGGCCAAATCAGCACTATCTATAAGGAGTTACAACATGAATGCATTCAAAAATAACATTATTGCAACTGATTTAGATAATACATTAGTTGGTGACGAAGAAGCTCTTCGTACACTGCTTCGTATAATAGAAGGAACATTCTCTACTATTTTTATTACAGGTAGGCACAAACAATCTACGCTACAATTGTTAGAAGCACATGAGATTCCCCTGCCGGATATTTTGGTTTGCGATGCCGGGGCTACCATCTACACAGGGCCTGATTTCCAACAAGATATTGGCTGGAAACAGAAAACACAGGCACACTGGGAGCCGGAACATATCAAATTCATCATGACCTTCCTTCCTTCAATTGCAAAACATCCTGTACCTAATGAAAATCGCCTATCCTACACCATTCAAGATGAAAATATAGTAGAAGCAGCTAAACTTCAACTAAAAAATGCAGAGATCCCTTGCCATTGCATATATAGTTCAGGGAAAGACTTTGATATATTGCCAGAAGGGGCTAATAAAGGCTCTGCTCTGCAATATGTAATAGAACAATATGCATCCGAAACAGCAAGAGTACTTGCAGCAGGTGATTCAGGAAATGACGAAGATATGCTAACTCAAGGATTTCCAGCTGTCGTCGTTGCTAACCATCAGCCTGAACTCGAAAAACTACGCGGTTATCCAAACATTCACTTTGCAGAACATGAATTTGCTGCAGGTATATTAGAAGGTTGGGAACATTTTTATTCACTTGTGAAGAAATAAGAAAGCGGCTTTCGTTCGAATACACGAAAGCCGTTTTATATTGTCTTCTAATGATACCAAGTTAATTTAGAATTAGTTTATCTAGGTACTGGTTCATCACATTTTTTTATAATTCGTTTAAATTTTTTATCATAGGATACACGATTAATAAAATTATAGTACCATTTTTGATAAAGTCCATTTTCTTCATAATCATGGATAACTTTAAGGATATATATAAAGGTTGGATGGTATTCTAAAACTTCATTTTCTACCATTGATAATCCTTTATGAAAGTATTTAACTGCCTCTTTATACTTCTTAATTTTTGTTAACTCCATCCCTATATTAATCATAACGCTTGATCTCTCTCTTTTATCAGTCAATGTATCCAAACCGTTTTTCAGAGTTGAAATGGCTTTACTATGACATTTTATTTCTGAAAAGAAAAATGCAAGATAAACAGTTTTTTTATACCCCATACTTAACCTCTTTTATATTTGTAATTAGAATAAATGAATTCCATTTATTCCCTTATTGGATTTTAGTTCATTCAATACAGCATCATTCCCATGAATAACAATATGGAAAGGACTAGGTAAAGTAGGAAACGAATCATAATTCCTTCCTTCTCTCCACTCTTTAACCGATGAACCTAATAAACCCATAAAAATTCTTTTTTGTATTTTATCATTTTTACTTAATAGTAAGTGGAAATCTTGGAAAAACAACACGTATTGTTTGCTATTTAGCCATTCTAAATCATTAAGACATTCATCAAGAGAATCCCAATTATTGTTGAAGTAAGGGGGGAATTCAAGTTTTTTCGCAAATTCTTTATAAAAGCGCCTCAAACTTTTACATTTCTCTCCCTCTATTAAAGAAGTAAAATTCTCACTGTTTTTGTAAGATTCTATTGTATGTTCATATAAATTTTTAAATAATTTCTTTTCATATGTCATATGAAAAAGTACTTCAATATTTTCAAAATCAATTGTATTCATGTTTTTCTCCTAATAATTTGTATCACTCTAGTTTTTTATTGCCTTGACAATAAATAAGAAATAATTAGTTCCATGTTAATGGAAGATAAGATGAAGTACTCCAGTGTCTTATTGTATTAACTAATCCAAAATATTATTTTGCTGTTTTTTAGTTTTAAAGCCTTCTAGAACTGTAACAATTGCTATCAACCAAATAAGAGGGTTTTTTATAGAAATCCCTGATAAAGAATGGCCTCCTAGTGCAGTTAATAAAGCTGTAAGCGCTAGTAAATAAACAGTAATGAATACCTTAAATTTCACAGAGGTCTTCTCTTTATTTTTGTTGGTATAATTTATAATAGCGAATAAAACTATAGCAATTAACATCAAGGCAATTAAAAGTGATCTTGGTATATAGAAGATGTTTTGCAAACTAGGAAAGAAATCGTATACTAGCAAAATACTAAGAAACAAAGGAATTATAATATTTTCTAAAATTTTCATACATCACCTCTTTAATATATTTTTAAATACTACAAATTGGCGTTTTCGAAATATCTAAATCTATTTTACTCTTATTTACATACATACACATTATTATTAATAATACTATAAAAGACCTTAAACTCTATAAGAGCTTAAGGTCTACTTTTGTCGTTTAAATTCTTAACATAAATGTAAGATATACACGTTTAATATTTTATAAGTGTTGCCACGAGTTCAAACCCTGCACCAATTGTCCAGAAAATCACATAATCATTTCGCTTTATTTGGCCAGACTTTACTCCTTCGTGTAAAGCTATAAAGGGACTACTTGTACCTGTATAGCCAAACTCATCCCCTACGTATACCACTTGTTCATCAGTTAAGCTAAAATGCTCTTTAATTTTCTTAATGTTACTTAATGCAAATTGTGAAAAACAGTATTTTACTTCACTAGGATTTACGTTATTCCTTTTAAATAGGGTCTCAAGCATGCCATAGGTCGCATCTAAAACTATGCCACCATCAAAAGGAATGGTTCTAGCATACTTTAAGTCACCTGTTTCCCTAATCCCCTTTGTTAATCCTTCTGCTGGATACATCATTTTCTCAGCAAAAACTGTATTTACATGATATGTAGAATCAATAAAACCAACATCTTCTGTTGTTCTTTCTATAATCATAGCCGCAGCACCATCGGCGAAGCATGTATAACATAGTGGATCTTCAGGGTCACTAATTAAGGACCAATAATCCGCTCCGACAATTAATGCATACTGTAACGACGTATTAGACTTCATATAATGACTGACTTGTTCTAGTGCTACCGTCATACCTGCACAATTCGCATTCAAATCGTATACAATTGTTTCTGCTTTCGGTTTAATAGCATCAAATAATCGAATAGCATTTGAAGGTAAAGTAGTTTCTGGCGTTTGTGAGGTAAAAATAATCATATCCAAATCTTTTGCAGTAAGCTTTGTTTTTTCTAAAACAGCATTCACCGCTTTAATTCCCATTGTTAAGGGCGTTTCATTTGGATCATCGATTATATATCGACGTTCTCTTCCCATTGCTTTTAAAAGACCCCGAACATCTTTTCCTTGTTTATCAAAATGCTCTGTATAATAATCATTATCTACACTGTTTTGAGGATGAAAAATAGCCACATCTTTAATTTTAATATTATTCATGCTGCAAAATTCTCCTTTGATGTTCAAAAAGGCTATAGTAAATTACTATAACCTTTTCAGTTTTTATTTATTTGTTGATAACATCAGCATTTGTTAATCCCGCTTTACGGGCAATACGTGATAATTGCATTTTTAATATTGTGTTATTTTGCACTACAAAGATAACTTTTTTGAATCCTGCTTGAAGATAGAGTCCCATAGCGCCTTCTAATGATTCAGCCATTTCTTGATTCAGGACTTTCATGCCTGTGCAATCTACATCCAGCTCAAAATTACTTGCATCAACAGAAGCAACTGTTTGTTGAAATTCGGTAGCAAAACGTTGTGCTTCTGGGATTGACATTTGTTCTCCCACAGTTACTTCTACTTTTTTAGCTGAAATATTTTTTGTGATTTTATAAGTGGATACTGACATAGTCTTACTTTTCCCCTTTTAATATAAATATTTAAGAAAATATGGTGTTTTTACCTTTTCCCTAGAACATTTTAACAAACTAATAATAAAGTTGCAAAATCATTTTTGATAAAAGAGGATACAAAGGCACATTATTCACATATTTTTCACATAAAATTGTCTCTGTATATTTTTAAATCCAGTATACTTTATACCTATAATGACATCTAGCTTAATAATTTTCTACTAGCATTTAACAGAAGCGTTGACTTAGATATAGTTGGAATTAAGAGCTTTAACTCACCTTTACATACTATATATCTTACTTTGCTTCTTTTCTTTTGTTTATTATTATAGCTCTCTATAGTTATGTTTCATCTGAATAAGTAATTCTCTAACTTTAGGACCTCAAAGAATTTAATACTTAATTAAAATTACTTCTTCTACATCAAACTGAAAAATAACAATTTCATTATTTGATAACTGAGTTACTTTTACTCTTTCCTGACTATCTATTGGTAACTCAAAATTTAAACCGTCTAATGATTTAATCATGAAAAAACAAAATCCATTCACATATTCATATTCCCTAAGAATGCTTAGGATTTTATTAAAGTTATTTTTTCTTGAGATACTTATTAAAGAAAATGAGTTGTTCTTTTTAAGAAGTAGATATTCTAGGCCTAATTTTGCTAACATGAAATTAGAAAATAAAATTACAAAACTATATTGTTTCTCCCAATAATCTTTAAAAATGGTTTCTGGTTTTGCTTCTAACATATGATTTAGTTCTCTTGGTTCTTCATTTGTTAGGACAGAAAGTACAAATTCATTTTCATACCGGTCCTCTAACAAATCCAAATCTCTTCTCTGATAAATCATTCCTTATCTCTCCTTTTTGCTAAAAGTTTAATAACCTCTATAGATAAACTTGAATTCAACCGGTATTATATTTAATATTAAAAGTAAAATTTATTCCTAATCAATGGAGTGTTCTATGAATATAAATCTCTTGATAGAAAAGTGTATTAAATCTGCTATTGATTATGGAAATTCTGCATTTGAAGTTGTTGAAAAACCTAGGAAAACAAATAGATTATATGATATATGTTTCAAAAACTTTAAAGAACTAAAAAGAATAGACACTAATGAGTTAGAGAAGTTACTTGATCATCCAAATGATTATGTAAAGTTCAAGTCTGCTATTCACTTTCTATCAGTAAATGAGGAAAAAGCAAAAGAGGTATTAAAACCTTTAGCGAGGAAACCTGATCTGTTTGGTTTTAGTACGGAAATATTACTTAGCGAATGGGATGAAGGAAATTTAAAAGATTATCTTAAATAAAAAATTCAAAGGATTTTTGTTAGTAGTCCTTTGAATTTTACGTTTTTTATATATTATTTAATAAGATGATCCATCTTTAAAATCCCATTTGTAATAAAGTGACTAATGATTACGAAGATAGGTAATACGAAAATTTTTGTTGTTTCCATTAATCTAGATGCCATTACTATAGAGTAATAAATACATACGATTGATAAAATGATCGTACTAATACTTAAATCCTTTTGCATATCCCAAATAGCTTGCAAATAAAAAGCAGAAAATATAAATATAAAAATAAAGATAAAAAGTTTAAAGTAATTCAATATATAAGTCCCCTTTTAACCTTTGTTGTCCCCTAAATTCCTAAATTTATTTGTCTCATAATGAATAATTTAAAATTCACATATAAATCTTAGAGTTTAATAATAAAACAAAAGAATAATTCCAAATAGAAAACAAGCGATCACAAATATAACATAAAAACCAGGAACCCCTAAAGTAACCTCAAGTATTATCGAAATAATGGTTTTAGGTAAACTCGATTTACTCTCTTTATAATCTTTTATTAACAAATTGATTAGCCAAATTAAACTTACTGCTACTATCAATTCTAATAAAATACCAATTAATATGTGCACTTTATATCCCTCCTTTTGCCATCAACTATAAATATTCTCCATACTTTATAGATGACATAAGAAGAGCAGCAAGATACCTTCTTGAGATTGAATTCTAAAAGTAAAATTTTAATAAAATAGCCTAAAAAAATAGTAACTTACTTTTAAATAAAAATAAACTACTTAAGAATAATTATCTAAATTTATTTAAAATCAAAAAGCGGCTTTTCGTCTAATAAACGAAAAGCCGCTTTTGATACATCTAGCCCAAATGTTGTACGTCTTCTAAAATTTTGTTTAGGAATTCATCAAATGGAACTGTTTCAGAATCCTTAGAGCCATACTTGCGGACATTGACGCTGCCATCAGCCATTTCTTTGTCGCCTAGTACAAGCATGTACGGAATCTTTTTCATTTGTGATTCACGGATTTTGTAACCCAGTTTTTCGTCTCGGTAATCCATTTCCACACGCAAGCCTTTTGCTTGAAGTTTTTCTTGTACGCTCTTCGCATAATCGAAGTGCACATCGTTGGAAACAGGGATTACTTGAACTTGCACTGGTGCTAACCATGTTGGGAATGCACCTTTATATTCTTCAATCAAGAATGCAACAAAGCGTTCCATTGTTGATACGACACCGCGGTGAATAACAACAGGACGATGTTGTTTACCGTCTTCTCCTACATAGTTCAGGTCGAAGCGTTCTGGCAATAAGAAGTCAAGCTGTACAGTGGACAATGTTTCTTGTTTGCCGATAGCAGTTTTTACTTGAACATCTAGTTTAGGGCCATAGAATGCCGCTTCCCCTTCAGCTTCATAGTAATCCAATTCTAATTCATCCATTGCTTCTTTCAACATGCTTTGCGCTTTATTCCACATTTCATCATCATCAAAGTACTTTTCAGTATCTTGTGGGTCTCTATAAGACAGACGGAATTCGTAGTCATCCAAGTTGAAATCTTTATATACAGCTAAGATAAGTTCCACTACTTTTTTGAATTCTTCTTTGATTTGATCTGGACGAACGAATAAGTGTGCATCGTTTAGAGTCATGCCGCGGACACGTTGAAGGCCAGATACAGCGCCACTCATTTCGTAACGATGCATAGTGCCAAGCTCTGCAATACGTAGCGGAAGGTCGCGATAAGAATGCATAGATGATTTGTACACCATCATATGGTGCGGACAGTTCATTGGACGAAGCACTAGAGTTTCGTTATCCATCTCCATTGGCGGGAACATATCTTCTTGGTAATGATCCCAGTGGCCCGAAGTTACATACAAGTCTTTTGAGCCAAGAACTGGTGTGTAAACATGTTTGTAGCCAAGAGAGACTTCTTTATCAACGATATAGCGTTCGATTGTACGACGGATTGTCGCACCATTTGGCAGCCATAATGGAAGGCCCATGCCGACTAATTTGTTATTAGTGAATAATTCAAGCTCTTTCCCAATTCTACGGTGGTCACGTTCCTTTGCTTCTTCTAGCATTTGTAGGTGTGCTTTTAAATCTTCCTTGTTAAAGAAGGCAGTACCGTAAATACGTTGAAGCATTTTGTTGTCGGAGTTTCCTCTCCAATAAGCACCAGCGATAGAAAGCAGCTTGAATTCTTTAATTTTTCCTGTTGAAGGTACATGGACACCACGGCAAAGGTCGAAGAATTCGCCTTGTTCGTAGATTGATACTTGTTCATCTTCAGGAATAGCTTCAAGAAGTTCCACTTTGTATTCATCATCTGCAAAGCGTTTTTGCGCTTCTGCACGTGATACGTCGTGACGAACGATTTCAAGATTCTCTGAAATGATTTTTTTCATTTCTTTTTCAATGCGCGGGAAATCGTCTGAAGTGATTGGTTCAGGTGAATCGATATCATAGTAGAAGCCACCTTCAATGACTGGTCCAACACCAAGCTTCACGCCATCGAATAAACGTTTTACAGCTTGTGCAAGTAAATGTGCAGTTGAATGACGCATAACTTCTAATGATTCTTCATCATTCGGTGTTAAGATAGCAATAGTACCATCACTTTCAAGTGGTGTTTTTGTGTCTACTAAAGCACCATTGAATTTGCCGGCAATTGCTTTTTTACGTAGTCCTGGACTGATAGATAAAGCGACTTCATCTGTAGTAATGCCTTTTTCAAACTCTTTTACTGAGCCATCTGGGAATGTTAATTTAATCATTTTTATCTCTCCTTTTTATTTTTTCAAGAGCTCTAGGCCACAAGCTAGGAGATTTTTTGTCTATTTGTTTTTAAATACACAAAAAAACCTCATCCGCAAAGGGACGAGGTTTGTGCTCGTGGTTCCACCCTTCTTCCTTCTAAACAAGAAAATCCTTGTATAGACGAAGCTCAAGATCGGTTAACGGACCGCTTCCGGCGACAATTACTGTTCTCTTTCACTGACGCTGCTCCAAGGGGGTAAATTGAATGCCGTTACTAAGAAGCTCTCACCAGTTGCTTCTCTCTCTTTAAGCCGTACAGACAATTGTTGTCCTTTTCTAAGCATTTAATATTTAGATTATGTTTGAAATTATAAACTGAATCTTTTTGAAAATCAAGTGAAATCATTTAATCTTGATAAAGCCTTCTGTTTTCACCAATCATCTCGAAGTCTGTAGTAAGTGCCTTGACGCGCTCCATGATACGAGCTGCTTTCATGACATCTACTTCCCCTTTTTGTGTTGTCGCGAAATGTTTCTCCAATTGATCATAGTCATAATTGGAGGTAATGAAGACTGGCAAACCCTCATTCATCCGATATTGAAGAATGGTACCAATAATTTCATCTCTCGTCCAAGCAGACAAGTTCTCTGCCCCTATATCATCCAGCATTAAGACGGGTGCTTTTTTGACGAAATCCACTTTTTCTGACAGCGTTTGATCACCAATAGCACTCTTTAATTCACTTAGAAAATCTGGGACATATACCATAACTGTTTTAATTTCCATGGTTGCCAGTTCATTGGCAATGGCGCCAAGTACATATGATTTACCAACACCAAAGTTGCCATAAATATAATAGCCAGTCTTCGGTAATTCACCTGTTTTGCGTACTTTTTGAATAAACAGTTCTGCTACATCACTGATTGTCTCCTTAGAAGGATTGCTTTTATCCAAGTCATCAATACGAGCTTTCAATACATCCTTAGGCATATGCATACTAGAAATCATCGAAGCTGCCCTACGACGGTTATCTTCCATCCTCTTAGTTTGGCATGGAATGTATTCAAGATCGATTTGCCCTCTAATGACTGTGAGCTTTGGAATGAAGCCATTGATCGCATTTTTACAGAGAGCGACAGATTCGCAAGCACTGCAGTCATGATGCTGATTGACATATTCATAAAGCTTGCCTAAACCTCTTTCGACCATTTCCCTATTGGCAACTTGATCGTTTTCAGCGAGAAACTTTTGAACATTTTGATTTTCTAAGATTTCTTTTTGCATTTCGTTATAGCGTGATTGAAATTGTGAATCCATCATTTTTTTCAGTTCTCTGTTAATCGGCTGCATGTTATGAATCCACCTCTCCTTCTTTCAATCCTAATTTTTTCATTACTTCTTGCCGTTTCTTATCATAATCGGTATGAGTTGTTTCTTTGTTTTCCTCTTTTTTCTGCTGTTGTTTCATTTTATTTTCATAGTACCAGTCAGGTACATTTTGCTTTTGGTTGTATGTTTGATTTTTCGGGGTATATTGCTTTCGATTCTTTTGGAGCTGATAATCCTCCGCAAATTTGAACGCCCCTTCAGCACTTTGAACATTATTCTTTCGCCAATTTGTTGCGATAGACTGAAGAAAAGAACTATTTAAATTAGCGTTACTGACATAGTAAGCATAATGAATTAATGTATTCATAACTGGTTTCTTGATGTCGTCATATTTGGCTGTAAAATCTTCTACCACCTTGACATCCTTTTCAAACGGCGTTTTCCCTTTTACAAGCATGCTTAGCAATTCCTTCGGTGAGGCTTGCTCCAGTATTGTAATAGCCTCTTTTTTTAATGCAGCAGGATTTTGAAAATCCTTGTCTACAAAATGAGCTAAATGATAAAATGCGCCCGCGCAGGCTTTGAGAACTTTATATTCTTTTGTATAATCTTTCTTTTCGCTAGGAAGCTGTTGTTTTGGGTCATTGCTTTTTTGTTCTTCAAATTCCCTCGCTAATTTCATTGCTTCCCGCGCTGTTTTTACACCTGTATGTCGCCAATGAGAGGCAATGGTCTCAATGTATTTGCGGTTCAACTTTCCGTGGTTACGCAGAAAAACATAATGTATGAGTACATTAACAACAGGCGTTGACATCTCATATTGCATTACCAAGTCTTCCACTAATTGAATATCATTTGGGAACGGTTCTCTACCGCCCGCTACATCTTTTAGGACATCGATGGGTGAAGAAGATTCAAACCATCGGATTAATTCCATTTCCATCGGATTTAAGTCTTCTTCTATAATTGGCGTATGCTCAAATACTTCTTGTTTTTGGGCAATCGGCTGCATGGACGGTGGCTCTTTTGAAACGGTGAGTTTATAATAATCAGCTGCTTCTTTCTTCAATCGTAGATCACTTAAATTCATCCCGTCATCTAATGCTAGAAGAATCACTTTTTGCATATCAAATGGAGTCAAATGATATAAAAAGGCCAACTTTGCAATCGTAGCTTTAATTTCTGCAGTCAGAATGGAAGAAGGGACAAGCTGTTCAGACAGACTCGTCCGCAGCAATTGAAAATCGAATTCTTCATAGTGGAACGGAAGCTCTTTCGGCTTTTCCTGTAATCCTGTCAATTGGATACCATCTGATGGGATATTATGCGAAACGGGACGATACACATCCGTGAATGAACGTGACACCTCTTGATATCCAAAGTTCGATAACCCTTTTGTCACAAAACGCTGGCGCAAATTACGGTAAGCCGTTTCGCCAATCTTGCTAAACAAAAACATGGAAAGAAGCGGGTCATCAAAGAAAGCAGCGGCATCAAGCGGCGGCATGACATCATATATAAAAGAACGTGTTTCTTGCTCGTCTTTACGCCATGTGCGTAAAAGACCAATTGCTTCTAGTGCAATCCTTGATTCAAAGATACGCGCAATAGGCAAATCTAATGAATTCATTAAATGATAATGGGACATGGAGTAATCCTCTATATTCTCTCCTTCTGCCCATAATAAAAAATAAAGGCTGATCGGCTCTGCACCGATCAACGGTTGATATAGTAATGTAATTAATTTTCGATCATAGCTGGACAAGGGAAAAGGCACACGAATAGTTAAGCGATCAACTGGTTGCAGTTCTTTAAATAAGTTCATTAGCCAACATCTCCACCTTGATTAGTGTCCACTTTCGGTTTCCTTTGACTGTCTTTCAATCAGCTCTCTTAATTCATCAATAAACACATTAATATCTTTAAATTGGCGGTAAACAGATGCAAAGCGGACATACGAAACTTCATCTATTTTAGAGAGACGCTCCATGACCATCTCGCCAATATCCTCAGAACGAACTTCTGCATTGCCGATCCTACGGAGACATTGTTCAATATTAAAAACCAGTTCCTCTAACACATTTAAAGCGACTGGTCGTTTTTCACATGCACGGATGAGCCCCCGCAATACTTTCTCACGGCTAAATTCTTCGCGTGAGCCGTCTTTTTTGATGACAATCAGCGGCATTTCTTCTACTTTTTCAAATGTAGTAAAGCGATAACTGCAAGATTCACATTCTCTTCGGCGGCGTATCGCTTTATTATCATCAACAGGCCGGCTATCGATCACTTTTGTTCCATTATATTGACAAGCTGGACATTTCATAATTTTTCTCTCCTGATTACGCAACATATTAGTTTATCTATTATATCAAAAAATGTGCGAAATAGCCGAAAAAAGTGTACCAAAAACGGAACAAGAGTATAAATAGAATGCATGTGCCTCTTTTTGAGTACTTATAGGTCATAACTAAATAAAAAACCTTCTAACCTAGTAGTAGGTTAGAAGGCTATCTGACATTAAATTCTATACATTTACAGTTTCTTTTAAACCTGCGACTACTTTTTTCGTTAAGTCTACTACTCTCGCAGAATAACCCCATTCATTATCATACCAAGCAAGCACCTTAACTTTATTGTCACCAATTGTCATCGTAGACAGACCGTCAATAATTGCAGAAGATGGATTGCTGTTGAAGTCGCTTGATACAAGAGGCTCCATTGTAAATTCAAGGATTCCTTTTAGCGAACCTTCAGTTGCTTGTTGGAATGCTTCATTCACTTCTTCAGCTGTAACATCACGTTTCAAATCTACAACAAGGTCAACAAGTGATACGTTTGGTGTTGGAACACGTAATGCCATACCGTGCAATTTTCCTTGTAATTCCGGCAATACAAGTGTTAGCGCTTTCGCGGCACCTGTAGATGTAGGAATAATAGATTCAGCACATGCTCTTGCACGACGCAAATCTTTATGTGGATTGTCTATATTTTTTTGGTCATTCGTATAAGAATGGACAGTCGTCATTAATCCGTTCTCAATTCCGAATGTGTCGTTTAGTACTTTCGCGACAGGCGCTAGACAGTTTGTTGTACAGCTAGCATTAGAAATGACATCATGTTTTGCAAGATCAAGTTTATCATCGTTTACACCCATTACTACTGTAATGTCTTCATTTTTACCCGGCGCTGTTAAAATAACTTTTTTTGCGCCTGCTTCAAGGTGCAAAGCTGCTTTGCTACGCTCATTGAATTTACCTGTTGCTTCAATGACAAGATCAACACCCAACTCTTTCCAAGGTAAATTTGCTGGATTACGGTCGCTTACAAGTTGTACGTGTTTGCCGTTAACAATCAAAGCATTCTCAGTGGCTTCGATTTCACCTTCAAATTTACCGTGTGTTGTATCATATTTCACCAAATGAGCCAATGTCTCAGCAGGATAGCTAGCATTAATTGCCACAATATTAAGATCATCTTGCAAAATCGCTTGGCGGAAAACCATACGGCCGATACGACCAAAACCATTAATAGCGATAGAAACTGTCATGAAAAAAATCCTCCCTGTTTAGCGCGTTATACTTAATTACTTATCTCACAAATAGTATAACACATTAAACAGAAAGGAAAACCTATTATAGTGCTTATAGCTTAAAGTTTATATTTTCAGTATATTTTCAGACAATTGTATACTTTGATTAAATAATGTCCCACTCTTTTAGAATAGCTAACAATTGTGTACGTGTATTCTCTAAGTCACGATTGTTATAAATGACTGCATCTGCACCTTTTTCTTTTTCAGAGAGAGGCAGCTGCGTAGCAATTCGTGCTAACGCTTCTTCCTTTGACAAATGATTTCTCTCCATCAGGCGAGTTAATTGGTTCTCTTCTGTCACAGAGACAACAAGGATTTTTTCAACAAAATGCTGCAGATGGCTTTCAAACAATAAAGGAATATCCATTACGATATGTGGCTCCCCTGCCTCAGTTAGTTCATCGCGTTGTCTCAGCATTTCTTGCCGTATTGCTGGATGCATAATCGAATTTAACTCTACCCTTTTAGCGGGATTATGGAAGATGATCTCTCCCAATTTTTCACGGTTTAATTCACCGTTTTCTAGTAGTACTTCTTTGCCAAACACTTCGCTTATTTTCTCCAATGTGGGGGTACCTGGTTCCACAACGATGCGCGCTACAAGATCTGCATCTACAATCGGCAGTCCTACTTCCTCCAGCATTTTCGCTACTGTACTTTTTCCGCTGGCAATGCTCCCAGTTAAGCCGATAATCAAATTACTCACTCACCTTTAATGTTGGCAATGCGGACAATAGACCGAATTCCTGCCCGCGATTACCATTTGTTTTGTATTAGTATGACATATTGGACACGCTTTCCTACCGTACATTTGAAGACGATTTTGCATGCTCCCTGCTTCTCCATTTATATTCCGATAGTCTGATATACTAGAACCACCTGCTTCTATACTTTCTTGTAAGATAGCGACAATGTGTGCGAATAAGTCTTTTTTCCGCTTTTCACTAATGCGCGCCATTTTCCTGTTCGGATGAATTTTCATGCGAAAAAGCGCTTCTGTTGCATATATGTTGCCACATCCAGCTACGACATGACTGTCCATGATTACTTCCTTCACAGGTTTATTCGCATATTTAGGCAAGGCAGATTTCATTAGGAAATATTCCAGTGCCCCCGGTGAAAATGGTTCAGGAGCAATCTCAAGCAAAGGTGGATGATCCGCAATCGAATCAAGGAGCCTTAACTCTCCAAACCGCCTAATATCCGCATAAACAAGAAATTCATCTTCTTCAAAAGCCAATATGACATGGATATGCTTACGAAACTTTTCTTCTTTGATTTCGTTGAGTGAATGGACATGAAACCATGCGCCTGTCATGCCTAAATGGTTCACGAGAATCGCTTCATCTGCCCCATCCTCCAAATAGAAATATATATATTTGGATCGTCGTTCAACATCCATTATCTTTGTCCCTTTCAACCTGTTAGAAAAGGTCTCAGGGTCCATTCCTTTTATAATACACGCCTTCCCTTTGTTGATCGATGTACAGATCGTATTTGAAACCTCGACGTGACGGATAGTTTTTCCCGCCACGACAGGTTGAAGCGAACGTACAACACCTTCTACTTCTGGTAATTCAGGCATGTTATCACTTCCTTACTTTGTTTCATACCACGTATCGCCTGAAGCGAATTCTGCTTTTAGTGGCACCTGGAGTTTAATGGCATTCGCCATCACTTCAGGTACTAATTTTTCTAGTATGGCGATTTCTTCATTCGGTGCTTCAAAAATCAATTCATCGTGCACCTGTAACAACATTTTTGCTTTTAGGTTATGCTCTTTTAAAGCTTTTGCCATATCTATCATCGCTTTTTTGATAATATCTGCTGCACTGCCTTGGATTGGTGTATTCATTGCTGTCCGTTCTGCAAAGCTTCGTAGATTAAAATTAGAACTATGCAGATCAGGTAGATAGCGGCGACGATTTAAGATGGTTGCTGCAAATCCTTTTTCTTTAGCTTCTTGAATACTTTCTGCCATATATTTTTTAACGCCTGGGAAACTGGATAGATAGCGTTCGATAAAGTCTGCAGCTTCTTTTCGCGTAATATTTAAGTTTTGAGATAACCCATAATCACTAATACCATAAACAATCCCAAAGTTTACTGCTTTTGCGGCACGTCTCATATCGGAAGTCACTTCATCTGCTTCTACATGGAATACCGTCATAGCCGTTTTTGTATGAATGTCTTGATCATGCACAAAAGCGCTTTTCAGATTTTCATCATTCGCCATATGTGCGAGAACTCTCAATTCAATTTGCGAATAATCGGCAGCAAATAGCTTCCATTCGGGATGAGAAGGCACAAATGCTTGGCGGATTTTTCGTCCCTCTTCCAAACGCACTGGGATATTTTGCAGATTAGGATCAATAGAGCTTAATCGTCCAGTAGAGGTTAATGCTTGCTGATAGCGTGTATGGATTTTCCCATCTTCTAAAATCACTTTTAACAAGCCCTCAATATAAGTGGATTGCAGCTTTCCTAGTTGACGGTATTCTAAAATATGCTGGATAATCTCATGCTCCGGTGCCAATTTTTCGAGCACATCAGCAGCTGTAGAATAGCCGGTTTTGGTCTTTTTAATTATCGGCAGGCCTAATTTTTCAAATAGAATAACACCCAACTGTTTAGGTGAATTGATATTGAATTTTTCGCCAGCTGCTTGGTATATTTCTTCTTCAATACTCTTTAATTTTTCAGCAAGCTCTCGGCCCATCTCAACAAGTCGTTCCCGATCTACTGTAATTCCTTCACTTTCCATTTCACTAAGAATCGAAGCGAGCGGCAATTCCAAATTTCGGTATAAATCAAATTGTTCATTCTCTTTTAATTGTTCTTCAAGCTTTGTCTGCAAGTGGAAAACAGCATTCGCTTTTCTGCTGGCATGTTCTGCAATGACTTCTTGGCTCGGGATCGCTTTCTTCGCACCTTTACCATAAATAATGTCATTGGTTTGGACATCGCGATAACCAAATTCTTTTGCTACAGCTGCCAAATCATCTGTAGACATTGCTGGATTCACGATATAAGCCGCCAGTATTAAATCGAATTCTACTCCTTTTAAATGGATATCGCTTCGATAAAGAGCTGATTGTATCGCTTTGGAATCAAAAACATATTTTTTCTGATTTTCATCCTGAAGCCAATCAATTAACTCGGGTGAATTTTGCAATTGTTCAAATGGGATATAATACGTCTTGTTTCCGTTTGATAAGGCCAGACCAAAACGTTTGCATGTATGATAGCTCTCATTTTCAAGTTCCAAATGAATCGCCATTGGACTTGCCAATTGATCTTTTGTTATTGTTTCGACGATATCCAGTTCGATGGCTTCAATTTCCTTTTCCTCGGTTTCAAATTCGCTCTTTTGAATCAGAGACTTAAAGGATAGATCTTGCCATAAAGAGAACAGCGTATCGACATCAGGTCCTTCATAATTTAACTCTTCAATCTTAATATCTATCGGTGCTTGACGATTGATGGTTGCAAGCTCCTTACTCATTTTTGCTTGTTCTTCATTTGCTGCCAGTTTTTCCTTCAGCTTGGCACCACTAACTTCATCGATATGCTGAAAGAGTTCTTCAATGGTCGGGTATTGTTTAAGCAATTTGATGGCTGTTTTTTCCCCGACACCTGGCACTCCTGGAATATTATCGGATGAATCGCCCATTAAGCCTTTCATATCAATAATTTGATGAGGTGTTAGCCCATACTTTTCTTCAATATGGCTTGGTGTGTAATGTTCGATATCTGTAATTCCTTTGCGTGTAATATACACGGTTGTGTTATCAGATGCGAGCTGCGTTAAATCCTTGTCACCTGATACAATAATCACTTCGAGTTTTTGCTCATCTGCTTCTTTACTTAGTGTCCCGATGATATCATCTGCTTCATAGAGATCTAATTCATATTGTTTAATACGATACGCATCTAGTAATTTCCTTAAATAAGGGAATTGCTCCGATAGTTCCGGCGGCGTTTTTTGTCTCCCACCTTTATAATCTGAATAGGTGCTGTGGCGGAATGTGGTTTTCCCTGCATCAAATGCTACTAGCATCTTTGTTGGCTTTTCTTCTTCTAAAATCTTTTGTAGCATGGTGGTAAAGCCATACACCGCATTGGTATGAATACCTTGGTCGTTCGTTAACAACGGCAGCGCAAAAAATGCTCGGTATGCCAGACTATTTCCATCCAATAACAGCAATTTTTCCTTTGTCATTTTGGCACTCTCCTAGATATGTTTTTCTTCGTATAGTTATCATTCAACAAATTATATATTGAGGCTTTTCTTCATTCTGTCGATAGCCCACTTTGATAGATACACTTTGCTCTTCTTCATATTTTACCATGCATGCTTCTGGAAAGAAAAAAAGACGCAGACCCTATTTATAACTCAGTGGAAATTACTTAATCTAATCGAGAGTAAGCGGCACACACGCATTTATAGGTAGTAACCTTTACCCTTATATTTCATTTAAAAAGAGCAAAATGCATTTTAACCAAATAAAAAAACGAGGAAACTAATTCCTCGTTTTACGCTAGATTGAAAAACAGTCGCATGGTTGTTCCTTTTCCCTCAACACTGTCAACTTGTATTTTGCCATGGTGTGCTTCTACTAAATGCTTGACGATTGCTAGGCCTAAACCGGTACCACCTGATTTACGGCTACGGTCACGGTCCACACGATAAAAACGTTCGAATACCCGAGGAATCTCCTCTTCTTGGATACCTACCCCTTCATCTTCAATTTCAATAATTCCCTCATGTCCTTTTTTATAAAGCCTTAATGTAATTTTTGAATTTTCTTCTGAATAATTGATGGCATTGTCCATAAGGTTCAAGAGTATTTGGACCAACCGATGGGGGTCTCCATTAATGATGACATCTTGGTCTATTTCTGCTTCAAACTCCATCTCTTTCGCTTCTAACTTTGAGTGAATCATATCAACTGTTTGAACAATAATATCACGCAAGCTTGTTTTTTCCATATTGACCGTAAATCCTAGTCGCTCAATCTTCGATAAGTCTAGAAGATCATTGACAAGAATTTGTAGCCGATTGCTCTCCTTGTTGATTATATCTAAGAAATACAGTAAAGTGCTTTGATCATTGTAAGCACCATCCAAGAGTGTTTCTGAAAAACCTTTAATCGACGTAACAGGGGTCCTTAGTTCATGCGAAACATTCACTACAAAATCTTTGCGTATCTGTTCAAGCATGACCACTTCCGTAATATCGTGAATTACGATTACAACGCCAAGCCAAAGGCCATGTTCTCCAACTACCGGCGCTCCATATACTTCTATATCGCGGAATTCTTGCTGTATTTTTAAATGCAGCTGCTTTCTATATGGCACTTCTGTCATGAATACATGGTCTACAAAATCGACCAACTCTTCCGGCAAACCCAAATGGCGGAATTGCTGTTGCTGTATTTCTGCGTACTCCTGATGGAATAATTCCGTAAAAATACGGTTGGTAATGGTAATTTCACCTTTTCTGCCAATCATCACCAGTGCGCTTCCCATATTTTCAATTAAGGTTTTTAACCGTTCTTGTTCAATCTCTCTTGTCGTCATGATTTCCTGCAAACTTCTTGCTAGGACATTCATCGCCTTGCTTAATCGGAGCGTAGGTGAGCCTGTTATTTCGTATGTTCTTGCACGGTAATTACCCTCAGCTAATTGAAGGGCTGTCTTTCTTGCAT
Organism: Rummeliibacillus sp. GQ308; assembly: GCF_059759115.1. NCBI lineage: Bacteria > Bacillati > Bacillota > Bacilli > Caryophanales > Caryophanaceae > Rummeliibacillus > Rummeliibacillus sp. GQ308. The sequence goes on from NZ_JCAXDQ010000001.1 coordinate 2,040,245, forward strand.
GATCAATAGGCCTTGCTAGATTTTTAATTAAACGGTCGGTCACAAATAACAACAAAATAAATGCCACTACAAAAATAATGCCGATTAACAACCAAAGCTGTAAGCGGATATCTGTTAAGTCTTGCGCTTTTGTATTGTGGGCAATTGAATCTATAACCTGATTTTTTTCTGTTTGAGTAATAGGATAAGGCAGCTTTTCAATGGCTTGTGACACATTTTCTTTAGACTCCAATGTATTGGTGGCCATCGAATCTTTTACTAAAAGCGGAAAAAGCTGCCCTAGTGTAAAGCCCAGACCAGCCAATGTAACAAGAAATAATGTACCAAATATAGACAGTAAACGGAATCGCAATGAGTGCATTAAACTTTAGGCTCCTCAAATTTATAGCCTAAACCACGAATTGTTTTTATGTACTTAGGTTTTCGGCTATTTTCTTCAATCTGTTCACGCAAATGGCTGATATGGACATCTACAATCCGCGTATCGCCAGCAAAATCATAATGCCAAACAGAGCTTAATAATTGATCGCGGGTAAGCACTCTATTCTTATTTTGTAATAGATAGATTAATAGTTCAAATTCCTTTGGTGTAAATTCAAGTGGTTTTCCGTCTAAATAGGCTTCAAAGCGTGTTGGAAGCACCTTAAGATGTCCCATATGATAAACTAGCTCACTTGTCTCTTCTTTCGCTTGCCGTTCGCCTACTTTTGATCGTCTTAAAACTGCCTTAACGCGGGCAATGACCTCACGGGGACTAAAAGGCTTTGTCATATAATCGTCTGCGCCTAATTCGAGCCCTAGCACTTTGTCAAATTCATCGTCTTTTGCTGTCAGCATAATAATGGGTGTGTTGATCTTCTGTACACGAAGTTCTTTACAAACTTCCATACCGTCTAATTTTGGTAACATCAGATCTAGCAAAATCAAATCTGGTTGTTCTTCTATAGCACGCTTTAAGCCTTCTTGGCCATCTAAAGCTGTGATTACATCATATTCTGCTTGTTTTAAATTGTATTCTAATAATGTTGATATCGAAATTTCATCTTCAATAATTAAAACCTTTGGGTTCATGTTTTTGCCTCCGCAGTAGTAGAAAACTTTATAATGGATGTGTAGGCGGAACTGCGACAATAGTTCCTTTTAATACAATCTCTTCTTTACTGTCTTTTCCTACGACTGAAATAATAACTTCAGATTGCTCACGTTTGATTTCTTTCAATATTAACTCAATACTTATCGTATCGTAATGATACAAGGGTTTTGGGTATTGGAAGTGTTGCTCTCTTATATAGGCGCCTGGTCCTGGCAGATGCTTAGAAACGGCAGAACTAACAACACCTGCAAGCATGATTGCAGGCACTACGGGTTTTTCAAAAGATGTTTCCGCAGCATAGTCATGTTGAATGTATAATGGGTTATTGTCATTGGTAAGACCTAAATACAACAAGAGATCTTTATCTTCAATTTTCTCTGTCAGCAAGATTGAATCGCCTACGGCTAGTTCTTCTAAACTTTTTCCGAGTTTTCTTTTTTTATCGAGTAACACAAGAACCCCCCTTTAGAGCTTTCTATATTTCCATAGTATCAGCAATTGACTGAAAAATCGAGTTATTATCCAAAATTAAAAGGGATAGGCAACTATTGCCTATCCCCCTGCTTTAGATGCTAGGAAAGTACATTCATCACATTTTTTACAGCTTCAGCCGAATTATCCAAAGAGGCTTTTTCATCTGTGGTTAAGTTCAACTCAATAATCTTCTCGATGCCATCGCCTCCGAGAATTGTTGGTACTCCAAGATATATCCCATTGTAGCCGTATTCACCTTCCAAGTAGGCAATGGAAGGTAAAATCCGACGTTGATCACGTAAGATGGCCTCAGCCATTTCTACAAGAGCAGCAGCCGGCGCGTAGTACGCAGAGCCATTACCAAGCAAGTTGACGATTTCTCCTCCGCCTGTCCGTGTGCGAGCCACAATTTCATCTAGGCGTTCCTTTGGAATTAATGTTTCAAGCGGTATTCCCCCAGCATACGAATAGCGGGTAAGTGGCACCATTGAATCGCCATGACCACCAAGCACGAAGCCAGTAATATCTTTAACAGAAAGATTTAATTCCTCAGCGACAAACGTGCGGAAGCGTGCAGTGTCTAGAACTCCTGACTGGCCAATAACACGATTTTTCGGGAAGCCTGACTCTTTATATACGGTGTATGTCATCGCATCGACCGGATTGGTCAACACGATAATAGTAGAATTAGGCGCATGCTTTACAATCTCTGCAGTAACAGATTTCATGACAGATTGATTGATTTGCACCAAATCATCTCGGCTCATACCGGGCTTTCTAGCAACACCTGCGGTAATAATGACGATATCCGAACCTTTGGTATCTTCGTAGTTTGCTGTGCCGATGACTTTCGCGTCAAATCCTAGTACAGGTGCAGCTTCTGCCATATCTAAAGCCTTACCCTTCGTAGAATTTTCTGCTTGAGGAATATCAACTAAAACAACATCACCCAATTCTTTTTGCGCTAATAAAAATGCAGCTGTTGCACCAGTAAAACCTGCTCCGATAACGGAAATTTTTTTTCGATTAGTTGCCATTCATACCCGCTCCTTTTCGTATAGTGTAAAAAAAGGAAAAGGGAGCAAAACTGTTCCCTTTTCCTTTTTGTTAAATTACATATTTTTGATTAGTTCATCTGCGAATTCAGATGTTTTTACTTCTTTCGCACCGTCCATTAGACGCGCAAAGTCATAAGTTACAACTTTAGAAGCAATTGTATTTTCCACAGAAGCAGTGATTAAATCAGCAGCTTCTTTCCAGCCTAAGTGTTCAAGCATTAATACGCCTGAAAGTAGTACTGATGATGGATTTACTTTATCTAAACCAGCATATTTAGGAGCTGTACCATGTGTAGCTTCGAAAATAGCGTGTCCAGATACATAGTTGATATTCGCTCCTGGAGCAATACCGATACCACCAACTTGTGCAGCCAATGCATCAGAAATATAGTCGCCGTTTAAGTTCATTGTTGCAACAACATCAAATTCTTTTGGACGAGTCAAGATTTGTTGTAAGAAGATATCAGCGATAGAATCTTTAATTAGGATTTTACCAGCAGATAATGCTTCTTCTTGAGCTTTATCAGCAGCTTCTTGGCCTTTTTCTTCTTTAATAGCATCATATTGGTTCCAAGTGAAAGTCTTGTCTGCAAATTCATTTTCAGCTACTGCATAGCCCCATGATTTGAAAGCACCTTCAGTGAATTTCATGATGTTACCTTTATGAACTAAAGTAACCGATTTGCGACCCTCTTTGATTGCATAGTTGATTGCAGCACGTACTAAGCGTTCTGTACCTTCTTTTGAAACAGGTTTAATACCGATACCAGAAGTTTCTGGGAAGCGGATTTTGTTTACGCCCATTTCTGTTTTAAGGAAGTTGATGACTTTTTTCACTTCATCTGAACCTTCTTTGTATTCAATACCAGCATAGATATCTTCAGTGTTTTCACGGAAGATTACCATGTCAACATCTTCTGGACGTTTAACTGGAGAAGGAACACCTTCAAAATGACGTACAGGACGCAAGCAAACATAAAGGTCAAGTTGTTGGCGAAGCGCCACGTTTAGAGAGCGGATACCTCCACCGATTGGTGTTGTAAGAGGACCTTTAATAGCGATTAAATATTCATTGATTTTGTCTAAAGTTTCTTGTGGCAGCCATTCACCTGTTTTGTCGAATGCTTTTTGGCCAGCTAAAACTTCAAGCCATTCAATTTTCTTTTCACCATTGTACGCTTTTTCTACTGCAGCATCGATAACGCGTGAAGCAGCTGCCCAGATATCAGGACCGATACCGTCACCTTCGATAAATGGAATTACAGGATTGTTTGGTACGTTTAGTACACCATTTTCTACTACGATTTTGTCATTAGCCATTTGTTCCTTGCCTCCTATATTCATACACATAGGGCAAGCGCTATAGAAGCGTCGCCCTATTTATTTTACCCTACATTTACGTGCACGACACCTTCTTGGCAGCCGCTGCCTGTAATGCTGGGTGCAACGCTCAAACATTAGGAATATTCCAATGTTTGCCGTTTACTTACCAAATCTTGCGAACTATCTTTCTTCTACTGGCACATAAGTTTGCATGCCTGGTCCAACGTATTCTGCACGTGGACGGATTAGACGGTTGTTCGCATATTGTTCAAGAATATGAGCTACCCAACCAGATACGCGTGAAACCGCAAATACTGGTGTAAATAGATCGTGTTCAATACCTAACGCGTCATAAACAGATGCAGAGAAGAAATCAACATTTGCTGGAAGGTGTTTTTGCTCTACGATCATATCGTGAATTTTCACTGACATTTCGTAAAGTTCAGGATTGCCGTTAAGTTTTGTTAATTTTTCAGACATATCACGTAAGTGCTTCGCGCGAGGATCGCCTTGGCGGTATACACGGTGTCCGAAGCCCATGATTTTTTCTTTGTTGTCTAATTTATTTTGGATATAAGATTCAACATTATCAATAGAACCAATTTCTGATAACATTTTCATCACTTGTTCATTGGCACCACCATGAAGAGGGCCCTTAAGAGCGCCAATCGCTGCAGTAACACCTGAATACATATCAGATAATGTAGCTACACATACACGAGCAGTGAATGTAGAAGCATTTAGTTCATGGTCTGCATGAAGCACTAAAGCTTTATTGAATGCTTCTTCTTCGATTGGTTCTGGAATATTACCAGAAAGCATGTACAAGAAGTTCGCCGCATAAGATAAATCTTTTTTCGGTGCAATCGGTTCTTTGCCTGCACGAATACGAGCAAATGCTGTTACAACTGTTGCCATGCGAGCTTGCAATTTGATTGCTTTGCGATAGTTCGCTTCGTCTGACATAACTTCAGCATCTTCATCATATAAAGCTAGTAAAGAAACTACTGTACGCAAGGCAGCCATAGGATGTACTGCTTTGATGTCGTAAGTTTTGAAGTGGTCTAGCACTGCTTGTGGCACTTCCATTTGCTCAGCTAGCTGTTGTTTCATTTCTGCTAGTTCGTCCGCTTTAGGCAAGCGTGTGTGCCATAGTAAGTACACTACCTCTTCAAAAGATGCGTTTTCAGCTAAATCATCAATGTTATAGCCTACATATGTAAGAGTATCATCAATGATTGAGCTAATTTTTGTTTCAGCTGCTACAACGCCTTCTAAACCTTTAGTTGTTGCCATTTTATCTCGCTCCTTTTTGTACCAAATTATGTTGATAATATCAACATTGAACGTGATCCATATGAACCTATAAGTAAATCGCTTACAATGATATTATAATAAACTTTGTCGTATTTGTGAATGAAAAACACTCATTCATTAAAAAATTGGATTTTTGGAGATTATCTATGCATTTATTAAGCAATTAATAGAATTTTCGATTAAATGTAACTTAAAGGAATTAGTGGAATTTGGAGGAATAATTATAAAAATTTCTGATAAAAAATTGCAATCAAAGCTCAAATTTTGGGGCTTTGTACTGCTTTTAGCTCTATTTTCTTGGGCCATATTGCCAATTACGCTCGCCATTGTGTTCGCATACTTTCTATCGCCTATTCTTCATTTTTTACATAAACGTTTGAAAGTCCCCTCTTTTTTAGCAGCATTACTGGCTGAAATCTTCATTATTGCGAGCATTGCTGCTGTCTTTTTATTTATAGCAACTGTTCTAATCGATACGTTGCCTGTGCTTAAAAGCCGCTTATCCGAAATGTCTGCATTGATTCATATTCCATCAGGGATTATCGCTCAAATTCAAGATCAATTACTTTCTCTTATCGATGTTATGTTATCGAAGATTTTTCAATCCATCCAAGATATTATGCAAAATCTAGTGGAAGTAACGATATTTATCATTGCTTTCTACTTTGCTCTATATGAAACAAGCAGGAATAGACAATGGTTTTTTGTCTATATTCCTGCTCGTTTTAGAGAATCTATTCAAAGGATATTTGAAGAAGCTGCTTTATTATTCAGCTATTTCATTGGTGTCGAAATTCGGCTTGCTATATTAACATTTGCATTACTGTCGATATCATTTTATGCATTGGGTTTCGAACAACCTGTCGGTAAAGCCTTCTTAGTTTCTGTTTGTGACTTTCTGCCTTTTTTAGGAATAGGATTATTTCTAATTCCTTTAGGCGCCGTATTCATCATTATAGGAAAAGTTGCTCTAGGCATCCAACTTCTCGTGATTTATGTGGCTATTCAACTAATCAGGCAATTTGCAGAATCTATGATGTGGGCTTCTACCATGCAAATCCGTTCAGTCCATGCATTTATCATCAGTGCCATTTGCTTACTACTTTTTGGAGTAGCAGGCATTATCATCAGTCCATTTGTTCTTTTAATAGCCGTTAAATTCAAGCAACATCCTATCTTTGCATCAAGATAGTTTGCTTACTCTTCATTTTTTTACGTAGCCAGTAATAAATTCCGGGTTTCGCCATTTTCCTTACGAATGGAAGCATAAGCAATAAACCTAAAATATCCGAAACAAAGCCAGGCAAGACTAATAAAATAGCACCTATCAACGTTAATACTCCATCAATAATGGCATCACCAGGAGCTTGTCCGTTTTTGATCGACTTCTGTAGCTGTTCAAAGGCTTTTAATCCTTTTGTTTTCGCCATATATACACCTAATATCCCTGTGAAAAGGATCAACAATAGTGTGGGTAAAACCCCTATCATCTTTCCACAAAGCATCACAAAAATCAGTTCAATGAACGGGATTGCGATTAATAGTAGGAGAAACTTTTTCATGTCCTTCACCTCTTTTTGTTGGAGAAGCACCATTACTGAATATACTCATGGCTAATTAGCAACTGTCAAACTACAGTATACGCGAAGAACCGTAATAGATTACCCCAGAAACGGCATCCATTGATACTTCTTGCCCTTCTGAAATAATTTTTGTGGCGTCTTTAACTCCTACGATAACTGGTATGCCTAAGTTCAGGCCAACAACTGCGGCATGGCTTGTTAAACCGCCTTCTTCTGTAATCAAACCAGCACATTTACTTAAGGCAGGCATCATATCCCGATCAGAACCAATTGTTACTATAATGCGATCTGTCGGATCTTGTGCTAATGCTTCCTCAGCATTGCGTGCTACAAGTGCTTTACCGATTGCTGTAGTCTTGCCGATGCCCTGCCCTTTTGTAATCATATCTCCAATTACATGCAGTTTCATTAAGTTGGTTGTACCAGCTTCACCTACTGGTACACCCGCTGTAATGACAACTAGGTCCCCATGTTTTACGTAACCTTTTTCTAGACTAGAATGGACTGCTTGTTCCAATACTTCATCTGTTGATGTAACTTTTGGTCCTACTACTGGTACGACGCCCCATACTAAAGCCAGGTTGCGGCAAACTTCTTGTGAAGACGTCATAGCGATAATTGGAACACCTGGACGGTATTTCGCAATCATTTTAGCTGTGTTTCCACTTACAGTCGGTGCTAAGATGGCCGCAACTTGCAAGTTCAATGAAGTATCTGCTACTGCTTGGCTAATCGACTCTGTCAGATTTGTTCCTTTTTCTTTGCTGCGCTCATTAACGAAACGTTGGTGGTCTAATGTTTCCTCAATTCGGTGGGCAATTTTGTCCATCGTTTTAACAGCTTCTACAGGATATAGGCCTGCTGCTGTTTCTCCTGAAAGCATGATAGCATCTGTACCATCAAGTATAGCGTTGGCTACGTCACTTGCTTCTGCACGTGTTGGACGTGGGTTGCGTTGCATAGAATCCAACATTTGAGTAGCTGTGATAACCGGTTTTCCAGCACAATTACATTTAGAAATCAAACTTTTTTGGACAACAGGTACTTCTTCTGCTGGTATTTCTACACCTAAGTCACCGCGAGCCACCATTAAACCGTCAGAGACTTGGATAATCTCATCAATGTTATCAACGCCTTCTTGGTTTTCGATTTTAGGGATGATATGGATATGGCTGCCTTCGTTTTCCTCTAGCAAATGACGAATTTCCATTACATCTGATGGTCGACGTACAAAAGAAGCTGCGATAAAGTCTACATTTTGCTGAATACCAAATAAGATATCTTCTGCATCTTTTTCAGTAATTCCTGGCAATTGAACAGAAACGCCTGGAACATTCACGCCTTTTTTATTTTTAAGTACTCCTGCGTTCACGACAAGCGTATGGATAATGCCTGCCTCATTATCTATGCCTGTCACTTGAAGTTCAATTAATCCATCATCAAGTAGAATGACAGAACCTTCTCTCACATCTTCAATTAATTTTTCGTACGTAATTGAGAACATTTTTTCATTGCCAAGCACTTCAGACATAGAGATATCAATCGTTTGGCCTGCAGTAAGCTCAATAGCGCCATTCTCCATATTATGTGTACGTATTTCAGGTCCTTTAGTATCAAGCAAGATTGCTACTACTTTTCCCGTTGCTTGAGCTGCTTCACGAATCGTTTTAATTCGCGCTCCATGTTCTTCATGACTTCCGTGTGAAAAGTTTAATCGAGCCACATTCATTCCAGCTTCAATTAAGGCAATCAGTGTTTCTTTAGATTCACTAGCTGGTCCAATCGTACAAACAATTTTAGTTTTTCTCATTATAGTACCACTCCAATTTTAGATCGATAGTTCTTGCGAAAGGGTATACATAGATAATTCCGCTTTATGTGCTTTATTAAACGCTTCACTCAATTCATAGTCTACCACCTGATGGTTACGAATGCCAATTGCCACTCCGCCTCGGTCTTCCATTAAAACTTCCACTGCCTTTGCACCTAGCTGACTGGCTAATACACGATCACGACCCGTCGGCGACCCGCCGCGTTGAATATGCCCTAATACTGATACTCTTGTTTCTATATCCGCTTTTTCTTTTAATAGTGTAGCTAACTCGCCTGCAGACATGACACCTTCTGCGACGATAATAATACTATGTTTTTTGCCACGTTCATATCCTTGCTCTAAGCGTCTGACAAGTCCATCAATATCTGATGGAACTTCTGGAATAAGGATAGTTTCAGCACCGCCAGCAAGGCCAGCCCATAATGCTAAGTCACCTGCATCGCGTCCCATTACTTCTATAATGAACGAGCGCTCATGGGAAGTTGCTGTATCCCTGATTTTGTCTATGCTTTCAATAATGGTATTTAAAGCTGTATCAAAACCGATGGTGTAATCAGTGCCAGGAATATCATTATCAATCGTTCCTGGTACACCTACGCTAGGGAAACCTAATTTGCTCAAAGCTAAGGCTCCTCGATAAGAACCATCTCCGCCGATAACGACTAAGCCCTCGATGCCATGCTCTTTAAGCTGGCTGATTGCTTTTCTTTGCCCTTCTTCTGTTTTAAATTCTAGACATCTGGCGGAATGTAGCATCGTGCCACCCCGCTGGATGATATCACCTACATCACCTACGTCTAGATTTTCAATATTACCATTGATTAATCCTTGATAGCCGTGATAAATGCCCGCGACTTCCATGCCGTGAAAAATTGCTTTTCTGACAACTGCCCGAACAGCTGCATTCATACCAGGCGCATCTCCACCGCTTGTTAACACACCAATTTTTTTCATTTGTATAAATCCTCCTGCTGATAGGATTGATCCTATAGAATGAAAGAAATAGGCTGATTCAAACGACTTTTCTTCGTTTAAAACAGCCTTTTACTTTATAATATACCATTAATTGCACTTGTCAGACGTCTTTTTGTACTATTCTTCGGAAAAAACACCAATTTTCCTAAATTTGTTGTAGCGTTGGTCGATTAATTGTTCTTCATCTAGTGTTTTCAACTCACTCAATGATTTAGAAAGAACTTCTTTCAAATAGGATGCTTGTGTATCTATATCCTTATGTGCGCCTCCTAAAACTTCTGGAACAATTTCTTCAATTATCTCTTCTTCTTTTAAATTTGGAGCCGTAATACGCATCGCTTCTGCCGCTTTTTGAGCTAGCGTTGCATCTTTCCAAAGAATAGAAGCGGCACCTTCAGGCGAAATAACAGAGTAAGTGGAGTTTTCCAGCATATGCACATGGTTTGCAACACCTAAAGCAAGTGCACCGCCGCTTCCTCCTTCACCGATAACAACACTAATAATCGGCACCTTCAATCCTGCCATTTCTAATAAATTCCGAGCAATCGCTTCACTTTGCCCGCGTTCTTCTGCTGCTTTTCCGGGATAAGCTCCTTTTGTATCAATGAAGCAAATGATAGGTCGTTTAAATTTCTCAGCTTGCTTCATTAAGCGCAACGCTTTTCGGTAACCTTCTGGATGAGGCATACCAAAATTGCGACGAATGTTTTCTTTTGTATCTTTCCCGCGTTGATGGCCAATAATCGTGATTGGTGTTCCTTCAAATGAAGCGACTCCCCCTACGATTGCTTCGTCATCACCGAAATTACGGTCACCGTGAAGTTCGATAAAATCGTCAAATAAAACCTTCACATAATCAAGTGTTGTCGGACGTTCAGGATGACGCGCGATTTGCACACGATCCCACGGTTTTAAATTATGATATATATCTTTTTCAAGATTGGTGAATCGTTCTTCTAATTGTGTAATTTCTTTTGTTAAATCTACTTCTGCGTCAGAAGTATATTCCTTCAACTCAGTAATTTTTGTTTTCAATTGAACAAGTGGTTCTTCAAAAGGTAATGTTTTTACCATTAGACTGCCTCCTTCACGTGCAATTTCACTAAAGTGCCAACCGTTTTACGCATATCAGAGCGAGGGACAACAGCATCTAGTTGACCATGTGCCAGTAAGAATTCCGCTGTTTGGAAATCATTCGGCAATTTTTCCCTTACAGTTTGTTCGATTACTCGGCGCCCTGCAAAACCAATTAGCGCTTGTGGTTCCGCCAAGTTAATATCACCAAGGGATGCAAAGCTAGCAGATACTCCCCCTGTTGTAGGGTGAGTCATGATGGAAATAAACAAATTTCCTTTTGCTCCGTGACGTTCTAATGCAACGCTAGTTTTAGCCATTTGCATGAGCGATATTACACCTTCTTGCATTCTCGCACCGCCGCTAGCAGTGAAGATAATAAATGGTACACCAAGCTCTGTCGCTTTTTCAATCGCTCTTGTGATTTTTTCACCGACTACAGATCCCATAGAACCCATGCGGAAGAAAGAGTCCATCACAGCGACAACCACTTTATTTCCTTCTAACATGCCTGTGCCCGTTAAAACAGCTTCATTTAAGCCTGTCTTTTTCATATCAGATTTCACTTTTTCAACATACCCGGGGAAATTTAACGGATTGACTGTTTGCAAATGATCATCAAATGATTCGAAAGTGCCTTCGTCCAAGAAATCCTCTATACGTTCTTGGGAAGTTAATTTGTGATGATATTGGCAATTCGGACAAACTTTTTGATTTTTTTGCAAATCTTTTGTCAGCATAACATGATTACATTCAGGACATTTTGTCACAATTCCTTCAGGTACGTCATGCTGTCCCTTGCTTGTCATCGTTTTTCGATTAGGTTTATTTTTCTTAAATATATCGCGAATACTCATGTCATTCTCTCCCTTTATGTAGTAGCGCTGCCCATTCTTCAAAAGCCACAATCGCTTTTTGTGTATGGCCTAGCATCAGTTCACTCAAAAACATTTTAATTATCGGCTGTTCTTCGGCCGTTGATTGATTTTTATAGGGTTCATTACTGTATTGTTTTAAGAGAATCCAAATTTTTAAGACAAGCCTATTTTGTGATGCAATCATAATTTCTCTCATGACGTCTTCACGCTCAATCTTTCCATTCATAATCACATTCGTTAACAGACTTTCCCAAACCGGCAGACTTCTGAGCGCCTCATCCTCAGCCACTATTCGAATGGCATCACGCTCAATAATCATCCGTGCCGCTTGCACGTTTCTAATATCTTTTTCTTCTTGCAGAATAAACATAGCCAATACTTCGACTAATTGATGGTTATTAAAATCAGCTACAAAGGTACCTCCACCTCTGCGTGTCTCAATTAAACCCAGCAATTCTAGACTACGGAGCGCTTCTCTTATGGATGAACGCCCAACATTTAATCGTTCAGCCAGCACTCGTTCTGATGGGATTTTGCCCCCGGGTGGAATTTCTTCATCTTGAATAATCCCCCGCAATTCCCGCACAATTTGGATAAACATTTTTGTAGCAGGCTTTTCAGCGCTCATGCTATATCTCCCTACTATAAATAAATTGTCGAAAAATGTGGTCAGACCACTTTTGTTTATAATGATAGCAAAAAATATATATTTTAGTAAAGTGCTATAGAAAAAAACTGTGCGATAGTCACACAGTTTAGACAAATTCTTTATGATTTCATAGTGATTTTTGGTTTTACAGCAAAGTTTGTAAAAGAGTTAAAAAGATAGGCAGACATACTATAGCGCCTCAATCATTTCAACTCTATTTCCGAATGGATCTCTAAACTCAAAACGGTTGAAACCAGGGATTGGCACGCCCTCAATAATCTGAATTCCATTCTGCTCTAATTTTTCTTTCCAGTTTGATAGATTCTTCACTTGATAGGCCAAATGTGCTTTTGTTGTTAATCGGTCAAAGCCTTCTTCTGTTCCAACATGAACTTCTCGATCTCCGACTTCCAACCAAAAACCACCTCTTCCCTTTAGTGATTCAGGCTTTTCCCTTTCTGACAATCCGAGAATGCCACAATAAAATTTTCTCCCTTGATCTTCAGTTCCTTTAGGTATCGTAATTTGAGCGTGATGCAATCCGAGTATCATAAAAATCCCTCCAGCAAATTTTTTCCTTCTCTAGGGGGTATTCTTTTTAATCAACTCAATATCCTTTTTTTACGATGAAAGGACAGCCCCTTTTTTATAGATTACCTGAACTTGCCCTTTTCTTTGCTCCAAGTTGCCCTCTGCCATTATAATCTGTTCTTCCTTTAGCCATTCGATTGCGTGAAGATATTCTTTCGGGAATACGGTAAGCGAAAGGATACCCGTTTCGTCTTCTAGTTGTACAAAAGCCATCAATTCGCCTTTTTTCGTCCGAATTTGCTTTATCTCTGTTACTAAACCAACCACTTTCACAAAATGTCTTCCTCTTAGTCCTTTTAGGTTATCAAAAGCTGGTGTTACCAAATGTTGAGCCTGCTTCACCTTTTGAATCGGGTGCATCGATATATATGTACCGAGCACTTCTTTCTCGTACTGGAGCTTTAATTTTTCTGGGATTGGGCTTGCATTAGCGTGCTTTGGCTTTCCAAAGAAGAAGGAGTCATCATCTAATAATGTTGTTTCTTGATCTGGTCGATACAATTCCGCATGCTTGACAGCCGCATCAATCGTAGCCAACAGTACAGCACGATCCTTGCCGAATTCATCTAGCGCTCCAGCTTTAATAAGTGGCTCTATGGTTTTACGATTAAAATGGACAGCTGTTAAGTCTAAAGCTAAATCAAAAATATCCTGCCAATTTCCATGACCATTCCTTCTCAGCTCTATTAGCTTGTTTAAAAATGGATGTGGCACGCCTTTAATAGCTGAGAGAGCATAGCGAATGGATCCATTCTGTACGTAAAATGAACGTCCACTACGATTGATGGATGGCGATAGAATAGCGATGCCTTTTTGCTTCGCCTCTTGCAGAATTTTATTGAATCTTTCTTGATTACCCATAGCAGATGTGAGCATGGCTGCATAAAAATAGGCCGGAAAATGAGCTTTCAAATAAGCCATTTGATATGAAATCATACTATACGCCACTGCATGGCTCTTTGGAAATCCATAATTAGCAAATTTGACAATGAGCTGATAAACTTCCTCTGCTACTTTTCTGTCAAACCCTTGTTCAATACTACTTGTGACAAAGTGTTCTTGTTCTGAATCGAGCAATTCCTTCTTTTTTTTACTTACAGCTCGGCGTAAGAGATCAGCTTCTCCCATCGAGAATCCGGCCATACGGGAGGCAATTTGCAATATTTGCTCTTGATAGACGATGACACCATACGTTTCACCTAAGATCGGCTCTAGCACAGGGTGCAGCATTTCGACTTTTTCTAGCCCATGCTTCCTTTTACTATAGACAGGAATAAATTCCATAGGGCCTGGTCGGTATAAAGCATTCACGGCAACGATATCATTGAAGGAAGTTGGCTTAATCTCTTTAAGGGCTTGCTTCATGCCTTCTGATTCTAATTGAAAAATGCCATTGGTATCGCCATTTTTCAGTAATTCAAAGGTTTTCGAATCATGTAATGGAATTTTCTCAAACTGTAAAAAGCGTTCTTCATTATATAAAATCATAGAGCGTATTCTCTCTAAGATTGTTAAATTGCGAAGTCCTAAAAAGTCCATCTTTAATAATCCGACAGATTCTACATCTCCCATCGGCCATTGAGTTAAATAGAGCCCTTCATTGCCTTTTTCTATTGGGACAATGTTGACAAGCGGCTCTGGCGATAACACAACGCCCGCCGCATGTGTTGATGCATTTCGCGGTAAACCTTCCAATTGAAGAGCTATTTGAAACCATTTCTTATGCAGATTGCTAGAATTGACATGGTTTCTGAGGACATCTGATTGCTGCCAAGCTTCTTGCAATGACAGCCCAGGCCTATTTGGCAAGAGTGAGGATATATAAGATAGTTCTTCAGTATTAAAGCCGAATACTCTCGCCACATCCCTTGCAACTGCCTTCGCAGATAATGTTCCAAATGTAATAATTTGCGATGTATAGTTTGCCCCATACTTCTCTGCTACATAATGAATGACTTCTTCTCTACGATAATCGGCGAAGTCGACATCTATATCAGGAAGTGTAATACGTTCCGGGTTTAGAAATCGCTCAAAAAGCAAGCCATATTGCAATGGATCGACATCTGTAATACGCATTGTATACGCCACTAATGAACTGGCTGAAGATCCCCGGCCGGGTCCTGTCAATATATTTTTGCTCCTTGCGTATTCAATATAATCGGCTACTATCAAAAAGTAATCTGCAAACCCCATTTTGGTGATAATACTTAATTCATATTGTAGGCGGCTATGATATTTTTCGTTTGCATTCGGAACTCTTTCGCGTAATCCAGTTAGACATTTATCCTTCAAAAGATCGGTTGCATCTACTCCAGCGGGTGTAGGAAATTTGGGCATATAGCTTTTCTTGTAATCTAGTTCTACCTGACAAGAAAGAAGCAAATTTTCTGCTGCCTTTAACCACTCTTCTTTGTCATGGAACCACTCTTTCCAATTAACTGAAGTAGGTATATATTGCTGTCTTTCTCGTAATGTCAGTTTTTGCTGATCTGCCATTTTGGTTCCTAATGCGATCGCCCTGGCCACTTGAAATGCATCAGCATGATCTTCTTGTAGAAAAGTGCTCAAATGAGTGGCGCAAATCGTAATAGCACGTTCTGTACAATAGTGAACTATTTGGTCTTCCCTAGGCGATTTAATTCCACCTGGTCGGTCTATGCCAATAGCAAAGTGCTCTGCATCAAAGATTTCCGCAATTTGCTCGATATCCTCAAATACCTTTTCCTGTTGCCAATTATCATCATTAATAGGAAGCAAAGCAATGCAACCTGTCCGATACCCATGCAGCCATCGCAGCGGCAATGCTTCGTTTTCTCGCAATGATGTCGACGAACTGATTTTCAATAGGTGATGATATCCTTCGTTATTTTGGGCATACAGTACAAGCGGCCTGCATATACCAGCGGAGAACTCAACTTGTACCGTTAAGCCAATGACAGGGTGTATTGAACTTTGCTTGAATGCTCGCCAAAAAGGCAATAGACCATATAATTTAGAATCAGTAATCGCTGCTGCCTTGGCCCCTTCCCTTTTTAAAAATGAAAGGAGTTCATCAATGCGTATGGTACTTTTGAGCATATCAGCCGCTGTAACGATTTGTGAATAGACAGGCTGCATTATCATCTCTACCTTTCTTTTTATTCCTTAATGGCAAAGTGCTTTTAATTGTTGAATCACTTCGTCAGCCTCTGACCACTGATAGATTGTTGCACCAGATGCCATAGGATGACCTCCACCACGGTATTTTTTAGCCAATTCATTGATGATAGGACCCTTTGAACGTAATCGAACACGAATCTGGCTATCTTCCTCTACAAACATGGCCCATGCTTTAATTCCTTTAATATCGCCAAGCGTGCTTACTAATGCTGAAGTGTCGCTTGCGCTCACGCCATATTCTTCTAGTAGTTGTTTTGACAATTTTATATATGCCGCGCCTGTTTCATCCATTGCGAAATTTTGATAAATATATCCTTGCAGTTGTAACAGATTAGGATCCAATTCATACATACTATTAAAAAGCTCAGTCCGATCAAAACCATAAGAGATGAGGTCACCCACTACTTTGAAGGTAGTTTCTGTTGTACTTGGATAAATAAAACGTCCGGTGTCCCCCACGATACCTGCAAATAATAATCTGGCACCATTTTGATTCATCTTCCAACCGGCTGTTTCGCTACCTTCCTTATACAATTCATAAATCATTTCACTCGCTGAACTAGCAGCAGTGTTCACCCATAGTAGGTCGCCATATTGATCATCATTGGGATGGTGGTCAATCTTTATTAAAAAGTCACCGGTATGATAACGTTGATCATCAACTCGTTCCGTGTTGGCTGTATCTGTGCAAATGACTAAAGCTTTGTTATAGGCCTCATCCGATACTTCATCCGGCAAACCTAAGTAGCTAAAGACATGGTCGTGCTCTCCTACCGCGTAGATAGTTTTCTCTGGATAAGTTGCTTGTAAAATAGCTTTTAACCCTAACTGTGAGCCGTATGCATCTGCATCTGGACGAACATGTCGGTGAATTATAATCGTGTCGTACTCAGCAATTGTATCGATAATCTCTTTTTTCATATTTTTTTGTCTCCTTTAAACGATAAATGAAGCTCCAATAGTTGAATTGTGCTTTCTTCTCTAATCAATTAATTATCTGTCTGTACATTTAATTACAAACTCTCGTCTCCTACTTTCTACTATCTTTTTCTACACAATATCAGTAGAATAAAGATAGCTTTGCATTTAGGAGGAACACGATGAGTAATATAGTAAATATTATTTTAGCATTATTAGTCGTGATAACGGTTGTATTTTACCTATATTTCAAAACAAAACAATTCCGAACAAACTTACCGATTCGCAAAAAGTGGTATGCAGGCCGTGCAGGTGTATCGCTTGGAGTATTGTTAGTCTTGTTTGGCATAAACCAAATCATCCTTTATCATACAGTACTTACATATGTGATTTGCGCTATTTTGATTGTATTTGGCTTCTTTGTTTTCATAAGCTTC
This sequence comes from Rummeliibacillus sp. GQ308, assembly GCF_059759115.1. Classification (NCBI taxonomy): domain Bacteria; kingdom Bacillati; phylum Bacillota; class Bacilli; order Caryophanales; family Caryophanaceae; genus Rummeliibacillus; species Rummeliibacillus sp. GQ308. Next base: position 2,057,608 of record NZ_JCAXDQ010000001.1, read on the forward strand.
AGTAAACGAGTACGTCATTATGGTCAATATATCGCTGAAGAAGAAAAATTGAACAAAAAGTGATGCACAGCTGTGCATCACTTTTTTCACTTCTTTAACCGATTACGTCTATACGTTTCGCTATATTTTCATCCACAAGGGGATTTCCCCTTATCGCTCAAGCAATTGGAAAGTAGCTAAAGCCTTACCGACAAGCAAGTCTTCACTATAAACCTCAAAGTCCATCTTAGCGAATTTGCGGCTCATGTCTAAAATTCGTGGTTTTACTGTAATTATTGACTCGATTTGGATCGGTTTAATAAAGTAAATCGAGATATTCTCCATTACACTTTCCCCACGTTTAACTTTTTTGAGTGCGAAGGAACCCGATTCGACGATTAATGTAGTAAAAGCTCCGTATGAAATCGCGCCAAATTGATTGGTCATTTGAGGGGTCACGTTAAATTTGATCACCATCTCGTCGTTTGACACGTCCATCTCCATTTCCTTCTTCACCAAATCATCAATCGTCTCTCCGTGCTGTGGTTGCCTTTGTGCCATTTGCAGTGCTTTCAAGACATCCTGTCTGCTTACAACCCCCTGCAAAATGCCATGTTCATCTGCTACAGGAAGCAAATCAATCCCTTCCCAAATCATCTGATGGCCAGCTGTTGCCACACTCGTTTTTAATGATACTGTAATTGGATTTCTGGTCATTAATCGATCAATATGATCACTTTCATGTTTACCAATCAAATCACGTGATGTTACAATACCTACAATTTTGCCATGCTTATCAATTACAGGGAATCCGCCATGAGTAGTTTCAGCATTCAACAGGTTATATTCTCTTACTGTATCTGTTGTCTTCAAGTAGGATGTTCTTTTTAACGGAATCACGATATCTTCAATTAATAAAATTTCTTTCTTGATTAACTGGTCATAAATGGCTCGGTTAATCATCGCTGCAACTGTAAATGTGTCATAGCTTGTTGAAATGAGAGGAAGCTCAAGCTGGTCTGCCAGTTTTTTCACTTCATCAGTGGTGTCAAAACCACCTGTAATGAGGACAGCAGCTCCTTCTTTAAGAGCCATCTCATGCGTACGCGCCCGGTTGCCGACGATAAGCAAGCTCCCTGCTTCTGTATAGCGCATCATATCTTCCAGTTTCATGGCGCCAATCACAAACTTCGTAAGGGTTTTATGCAAACCGTTAATGCCGCCTAATACTTGTCCATCCACAATATTGACAATCTCGGCAAATGTAAGCCGCTCAATATTTTCTTTTTTCTTTTTCTCAATCCTGATGGTGCCCACACGTTCAATCGTACTGACAAGACGCCTTGACTCAGCTTCTTTAATCGCGCGATAGGCAGTACCCTCGCTAACAGACATTTCTTTTGCGATTTGGCGGACTGAAATTTTATCGCCCACTGGCAATGATTCAATATATTGGAGTATTTTTTCATGTTTTGTAGCCAAAAAATCACCTATTTCTTAACGGTCTCTTGGCTTAAGTGTACCATATTTACTTCAAACTGTTATAGTTACAATTCAAATTGGTCGCCGGCATTCATAATTCGCACAGTACCATTGCCTACCATGTTAGAAAAAGCCTGTGAATCCTGTTCAATTACAGGGAAAGTATTGTAATGAATAGGTACAACTTCTTTTGGATTTAAAAATTCAACAGCTTTTGCAGCATCTTCAGGCCCCATTGTGAAATTATCTCCAATCGGTAAAAATGCTATATCAATCGGATGCATATCTCCGATTAATTTCATATCACTGAATAAAGCTGTATCACCTGCATGGTAAATTGTCTTTCCTTCGATAAATAAAAGGAGCCCCGCAGGCATACCTGTATAAATAATTTGCTTGTCCTCTGTTACATAAGATGAGCCATGGAATGCTTGAGTAAGCTTGACCTTACCAAAATCAAATTGACGTGCTCCCCCAATATGCATTGGATGTGTTTCTAATCCTTGCCATGAAAGATAATCTGCCAATTCATTCGGAGCTACCACAAGTGCATTGGATTTTTTGGCAATTTCAACTGTATCTCCTACATGGTCATTATGTCCGTGAGTCAGTAAAATGACGTCTGGATTTTGATCATCTACATTTAAATCGGTTTGGCTATTTCCAGTGATAAAAGGATCAATTAAAATAGTATGGTTGTTGGTTTGAATTTTAACAATCGAATGCCCATGGAATGAAATTTTCATAAAGTAATCTTCCTTTCAAAAGTTTCTCATAGTTGTATTCTCGCTTGGTACTTCATTTCCCTCTTTTTATGATAGACTGTATAGGGAGAGTATTTATACTCAATAAATAACACTCATAGTCTCTAGTCTCTAAAGGGAGGATTTTTTTATGAATAAAGTGCAGCTAATTCAACAATACTTACAAGAAAAAAATATTGACGCGGCATTCATTACTACGCCAGACAATGTCTTTTACCTATCAGGTTTCCGTAGTGACCCACATGAACGTTTGTTGGGTATTATGATTTTTAAAGAAGCAGAACCATTTATGATTTGCCCTAAGATGGAAGTGCCGGATGCAAAAGCTGCTGGGTGGGCGTTTGAAGCTGTAGGCCATGAGGATACAGAAAACGCATGGGAAATCTTCCACCATACTACTAATACCCGAAACGTCCCATTACACACACTTGCAATTGAAAAATCACACTTAACAGTAGAACGCTTAGAAGCTCTTCAACATTTCTTTAACGACACAAAATATGTTGGTCTAGATGAGCAACTAAACCAAATGCGCCTCATTAAATCTGAGGATGAATTGGAAAAATTGCGTGAAGCAGCAAAATTAGCGGATTATGCGATTGAAGTTGGTTGCAATGAAATAGCCGAAGGCAAAACTGAAATCGAAATACTATCTGCCATTGAAGCAGCAATGAAGGCAAAAGGCGTTTATATGTCATTTGACACAATGGTTCTGACAGGATTAAACGCAGCTTCTCCGCACGGAACACCAGGAACGCAAAAAATCCAAAAAGGCGATCTTGTGCTTTTTGATTTAGGCGTTGTTTACAAAGGCTATTGTTCAGATATTACGAGAACGGTTGCATTCGGCGAAATCTCAGATGCTCAAAAAGAAGTTTATGAAACAGTGAAAAAAGCAAATGAGGCAGCTATCGAACTGGTTAAACCAGGTGTACTAGCAAAAGAACTTGACCATGCATCACGTAAAGTAATTGAAGATGCTGGGTTCGGCGAGTATTTTACACACCGTCTAGGACATGGTCTTGGCATTTCAGTGCATGAATTCCCTTCTGTGCATGGCGCGAATGAAATGGCGATGCAAGAAGGTATGGTCTTTACCATTGAACCAGGAATTTATAAAAATGACACGGCTGGCGTACGCATTGAAGATGATGTATATGTAACAGAGAACGGCGTAGAAGTGCTTACAAGCTTCCCGAAAGAATTGCATATCATTCAACCAAAATAATGTTTACTATGAAAGAAGGATGAACACAACTCATCCTTCTTTTTTTAGTGCAAATCTCATGAAACTCAAAAAAAGGCAAACCGAAGTTGGTTTGCCTTTAATCTATTTACTTATAATAATGAATCAACAGATACATATGGATAGTTTAATGCTTCTGCAACTGCCTCAAATGTTACATTTCCATCAAGAGTATTAACCCCTTTTTTCAACGCTTCATTAGTTAGGCATGCGCGGCTATAGCCTTTGTTTGCAATTTCAAGTGCAAATGGCACTGTGTTGTTTGTTAAGGCCATAGTTGAAGTACGTGGAACTGCACCAGGCATATTCGCTACTGCGTAGTGTACAACGCCATGCTTGATGTAAGTTGGCTCATCATGTGTTGTGATACGGTCAGAAGTTTCAAAAATACCGCCTTGGTCAATTGCAATATCCACAACAACAGAACCAGGAGACATTGATTTTATCATCTCTTCTGTTACCAATTTAGGAGCTTTTGCACCAGGAATTAGCACAGCACCAATAACTAAATCAGAATTTTTTACAGACTCTGCAATGTTGTATGGATTTGACATTAATGTTTGTATATCTGTGCCAAATTGATCATCTAACTGACGAAGTCGTTCAGGGCTAAGATCAATAACTGTTACTTCTGCGCCCATGCCGATAGCGATTTTCGCTGCATTTGCTCCAGCCATACCGCCACCAATAATTGTCACTTTACCGCGAGTAACCCCTGGTACACCGCCAAGTAAAATGCCTTTTCCGCCTTCTTGTTTTTCTAAATATTGCGCCCCAATTTGTGTTGCCATACGTCCAGCTACTTCGCTCATCGGTGATAATAGCGGTAAACTGCGATTTGGTAATTGAACTGTTTCATAAGCAATCGCAACCACTTTATTATCTAGTAATGCTTGAGTCAATTCTGGCTCAGGAGCTAAATGTAGGTAAGTAAAGAGAATTTGTCCTTCATAGAAATAACCGAATTCAGAAGAGATCGGTTCTTTTACTTTCATCACCATTTCTTGTTTCCATGCTTCAGCAGCAGTCTCTACAATGTGAGCACCTGCAGCTTTGTAGTCTTCGTCTGTAAAGCCAGAGCCTAGACCTGCATTCGTCTCAATAAAAACTTCGTGACCATGCATTGTTAAGTTCACAACACCTGCTGGCGTCATTGCTACACGGTTTTCGTTGTTTTTAATTTCCTTTGGAACACCGATTTTCATATCCCATCCTCCTAAATATAAAAAAGTGATCATTGTTTGTTATGTATTTGAATGTTCACATAATAACATGTCTATTGTAACAAATATTCTTCTATTTTTGTCAATAATTTTGAATATTAATAATAGCGGCTCGTTCAATACTTTTTATAATCTTCTTAAATATGTAAAAAAGTGAACGTAAATTGATGGGAAATGGTGGTATACTAGATTTATAAAAAGGAGGAATCGAATATGGCATTAGATTATAAAAACATTATTGTGGCAGTAGATGGTTCAAAAGAAGCGGAGTATGCATTCAAAAAGGCAGTTGCAGTAGCTAATCGTAATGAGTCTTCACTTAATTTAGTCAATATTATTGATACACGTTCATTTGCAGCCATTGAAGCGTATGACCGTTCCATTCAAGAACGCGCGCAAGGATTCGCGGATGAGCTATTAGCTGGCTACAAGAAAGAAGCAGAAGCTGCTGGCATAAAAAATGTCAATATCTTAATCGAATACGGTTCACCTAAAACAATTATTACTAGAGATGTATCTAAAAAAGTAAATGCAGATTTAATTATTTGCGGTGCTACAGGGCTCAATACAGTTGAACGATTTTTAATCGGTAGTGTATCTGAAAGCATTGTACGATCTGCAAAATGTGATGTGCTTGTGGTACGCACAGATTCAGTAGAAGAAAGCAAATAATAAAAAGCCTGCAGAGCATTTAGTTGCTATGCAGGCTTTTATCTTTTTAATTAGCTTTGTTTTCTTTTTTCCATTTGCGCACTTTAGCGAAGAACAGCTCTAATGCTTGCATGTTTTTCATATTCGGCACTTTTGCAAGCAACACTTCTTTGACGGCTTTTCCGCCATCCATTTTCTTTTGCAAAACAAATAAACTTTTTGCATGTGCTTTACTTGAGAACAAAGTATCCGGCAGTTGGACAACTGCCTGTATCCAAGCAGTTTTAGCAATCATCTTATTTAAAAGCTGTGCTTGCTCTGATTCGAATAGATGATCTGGCACTAAGAAGAATAAATATCCGCCATCTTTTGTATATCTCAACGATTGCTCAATGAACAAATGATGGGCATATGTCATACCCTCGTCTGCTTTTACTTCATATTGCTTAGCTATTTCTTCGTTTGGATAATAGCCTACTGGCAAATCACAAATAACAGCATCTACTGGATCAATCATCAAGTTTTCAAGAGCATCTTGTAGATATAACGACAATGGCTGTCCCTCTAACTCTGCAGATGATGCCGCAATTTGAATTAAAAGCTCATCAATTTCAATACCGAATCCCTCAATCTTGTCGCCTAAGAGATTCATAACCGTCATCAGCAAATTCGCTGTGCCGATCGCTGGATCAAGCATTGTAATTTGTTGATCTTCTTTGATTTCTTTCTCGAAAAACTGTTCCACAAAGTAACCTACCAAAAGGCCAAGCGAATCAGGCGTCATCTGATGATTCGGTTGAGAGCTTTGTCTCATTCCTTTAAGAATCGCCAACTGGATAGCTTTACGAATTTCTTCTTTTGTTGGTTCAACTTCAGGCTTTATTTCAGCATCTAGCCATCTGTTTAACGTTATTAATAAACCGTCTAGATAGGTTGATTGATCTGATTCTGCATGTTTTTCTGTTTCTTTATCTATAAATGAAAAAAGGACTTCAATAGTTTCCATAATGCTCTCCTTCAAAACGGAAACCCACTCGACGATAGAGTGGGTCCCCAGCTAGAAATTTACTTATTTGCTAAGTGATTTGATAGCATCAATCGCATGGTCGTAATCAGGATGGTCTGTTCCTTCAGGCACATATTCTACATATGCCACCTTTCCATCTTGGTCAACAACGAAAATAGAACGTGCTAGCAAACGCAACTCTTGCATATGTACGCCATATGCATCACCAAATGACAAATCGCGATGATCTGATAAAGTATAAATATTTTCTATACCGTTTGCACCACACCAACGTTTTTGTGCAAAAGGAAGGTCACAAGAAATTGTTAGAACCACAACATCTTCACCTAAGCCTGTTGCCTCTTCATTGAAACGTCTAGTTTGAGCATCGCAAACACCTGTATCTAATGATGGAACTACACTGATTAAAACTTTCTTGCCTGCGAAGTCTGATAAATGTTTTTCTTGCATGTCAGTAGATAATGCAGTGAACTCAGGTGCCTTGTCACCAACTTTAATTTCTGGACCTACTAATGTTACGGGATTATTTTTAAATGTTACTTGTACCATTTCAACGCCTCCTTGACTTAATATTACTTGAATCTTTTAGCTTGTTGCAACTAGGAAGACTCTTATCATGAAACTTGACTCAGTATGTTTTCTGTAACACCCACTGAGATTAAGAGCTCTTACGAATTTACATACTATATTATCCCCAAACCAAAAATTCTTTGCTTCTCAATTTTTGAGCATGGGGAATCAATCCTGTTAACGCAATTCAGTCACGATAATTAAACTGTATGCGCACTCTGCTCTATTGCAATCGTTTTTTCTATCTTTTCATAGCTTTTCTCATGAACGACAACAGTATCTGCAATATAATCATGGACAGCTTTATGCTTCGGCGTAAATGCGGCCACAATATATAAAATTAAAATCTTTACAGATATAAAGCGCCCTATCCATTCTCTAAATAGTATAGTACCCCATGTTAATGGGATTCCTTTGTCACTTATTACCTTAATACCGAAAACCATCTTTCCGAGTGTTTGAGCTCGCCACTTCGTCATTAAAACAAAATAACCATAAAACAGAATGGCTGCAACAAATTTATAGGGAGATAGATAAAGAATTCGTGCATCATCCCAGCCCATCAAATCAAAAAGTGGGCCGATAGTTAAGGCTGTAATCGAACTGATCACGACCAAGTCAATTAAATAAGCCCAAAAACGAGTCCAAAAACCTGCTGCCTTTAAATGATACTCTGGTACTTTCTTTATTTCGAGCGGGCTTAAACTTGTTGCAGATTCATTTAGTGTCTCTGACATTTCAACGCCCCCTTTATTCTTCACCGTATAAGTACATCATTCTTGGTGCGCTGCTAGTAGACAGCATTTTGCTAATTGCTTCTTTTTCAGCAGAAGGCATAAGTTTACTGCTTAACTTTGCAGAGAAAATGGAACCCCATCCTTCGTCAGTGCTATATTCAAATACCTCTGCTCCTTGAAGTTTGTTATCTTTCATCAACGCTTTTAATGCATCCTCACTATAACCTAAACGATCCACTAAGCCTGCTTTCACCGCTTGAGAACCATTCATAATGCGTCCATCAGCAATAGATCTAACTTCTTTTTCAGACATACCGCGACCATCTGCAACTACTTTAACAAAACGTCCATAAGAATCATTCACCATGTTTTGAAGCAATTTCTTTTCTGCAGGTGTCATTTCACGCGAACCGTTCATAATATCTTTATACGGACCTGTCTTAATTGTGTTAAATTCAATCCCTAATTTTTTCGCTAATTTACTATAATCCATCCCTTGCATAATGACACCAATGGAACCAGTTAATGTCTCTTCATCAGCATAAATGACATCTGCTGGTGCAGAGATGTAGTAACCGCCTGAAGCGGCCATGGAACCCATTGAAACATAAATAGGTATGTTTCTTTCTTTTTTTATTTCCTTTATTTTGTCATAAATTTGTTTAGATTCATTCGTACCTCCACCAGGCGAATTTACTTTAAGCAACACACCTTTAACGCTCTTATTCTTTCTGATATCTTCTAGCTGATCCATAAAATACTGGTGATTATATGTTTCACTACTAAAAATAGACGTGTTCTCACCAGTGTCTTGTATCGTTCCATTCACAGTAAGGACTGCAATTTGCTTCGATGGATTTCCATTTTTTAACACATTATAATCATATGTACTATCTAGATCAGCAATAGATTCTAACCCTTTTTTGAAGTCCATTTTAGCAAATGATAAAGCAATACTTACAAAGGCAGACATGGCAAATAGTACGATTGCTATGCCAAGCGCCACCCATCTTTTTACTGTCATTTATGACCCTCCCTTTCACCCTGCATTATAAACATACGAGCCAAACCGTTAAATGTTTCATCATTTTTATGACTTGTGCGAAAGTCTGTATGTTTTCCTCATTTCCAAGATGGTCGAAATCGAGAAGATAATTAAGGCTAACCAAATAAATGAGAATGAAATTAATTCTGTTTGGCCAAATGACTCATGATAAAGAAATACGCCTAGAATTAACGTCATGGTTGGAGCGATATATTGTATAAAGCCCACTAAATATAAAGGGATATTTTGTGCCCCTACCGCGAATAAAACAAGCGGTAGAGCTGTTACAATACCTGTTCCTATTAAAAACACATTTGTTTTCATATCGACATGAAGAAACGACATATTTCCCTGGAAATAAAGATAGCAATAATAGATAATCGCTACTGGGAAGATAAACATTGTTTCAATAACAAGCCCTCTTGTTGCATCCAAAGCGATTTGCTTTTTCAACAATCCATAAAATCCAAAACTTAAAGCTAAACCAATGGATATCCATGGAATCTGCCCATAAGATGCAATTAAAATAATAACGCCAATAGCCGCCATCAATAGCGCTAGCACCTGTGCTTTAGTCATTCGTTCTTTCAAGAAAATAATGCCAAGCAAAATAGAAAAGATCGGATTCATATAATAACCTAAGCTTGTCTGGATAATATGATCATGATTTACTGCCCATATGTAAATAAACCAGTTTGCCGATACTAAATAAGCTGCCAAACACAAACTCCAAAATGCTTTTTGATTTTGCCATAATTCACGAAAATCTTTAACTAATACTTTACCTTGCTTAATCAGCAGGACAAAAATAAGTGTAAGAATAAATGACCAAATTACGCGGCTAGCCAATATTTCACCACTTGTAACATGCTGAATCACTTTCCAATAAAGAGGAAATAGTCCCCACAATATATACGCAAAGACTGATGCAACTATCCCCTTTTTTTCATTTCCCATCCTACTCGCCTCCTTTTGGCTTCTAGCCATAATTAAAAGACTACCAATAATAAGTAGTCTTTTCAATAACTTAAGAATGCAGTTTTCTATTCTCGTGTTCTCGTAACTCTATTCGTCTTATTTTTCCGGATGTCGTTTTAGGAAGTTCCTCAACAAATTGTATCTCACGCGGATATTTATAAGGCGCTGTCAGTTCCTTTGTATGATTTTGAAGCTCTTTCACTAATTCGTCTGAAGCCATTGAGTGATCCTTCAATACAACAAATGCCTTTACTATGCTGCCGCGTACCTCGTCAGGACTCGCAACTACTGCGCATTCCTGAACTAACGGATGCTTTACGAGAGCATCTTCCACTTCAAATGGACCAATGGTATACCCTGAACTAATAATGATGTCATCGTTTCTACCTTCAAAGAAAAAGTATCCGTCTTCATCTTTTCTAGCACGGTCTCCTGTAACATAGTAATCTCCTCTGAACTGTCTTGTCGTTCTTTCTGGATCATTCAAATATTCTTTAAACAGTGCTGGAGTTGATCGATGGACAGCTATATCGCCCACTATACCAGCTGGGCATGGAATACCTTCATCATCAATCACTTCTACAAGATTGCCCGGTGTAGGTTTGCCCATAGAACCTGGTTTAAATGGTTCACCCTTCAAATTGCCAATCAATAATGTATTTTCAGTTTGTCCGTAGCCATCCCTTACATCTAAATCGAAGTGTTTTTTAAAGAGATTAATCACTTCTTGATTTAGTGGTTCGCCGGCGGAAACTGCGCTTCGCAATGTCGTTAAATCATATACATCAAGATTGTCTACCTTTGCCATCAGCCTGTATTCAGTAGGTGTACAGCACAATACTTGAACCTTGTATTTTTCAAGAAGTGATAAATATTTTTCCGGCTGGAAGCGGCCATTATAAACAAAACCAGTTGCTCCACTTCCTAATACTGACAGGAAGGGACTCCAAATCCACTTTTGCCAGCCAGGGCTTGCTGTTGCCCAAACTAAATCACCTTCTTGAATACCAAGCCAATGTGCAGCTGCTGTTTTTAAATGGGCATATGCCCATCCATGCGTGTGCACAACACCCTTTGGATTACCAGTTGTGCCACTGGTGTAAGAAAGAAATGCCATGTCGCTGCTTTTCGTATCAGCTATTTCATACACATCTGACGCTTGCTCTGTTTCTTGAATCAGTTCAATCCATGGAGCAGGGGCTTGGCCAATCACATACTGTTGGACGTCCTGAAGATTCTCTACCTGTTCAAATTGTTCTATAAATGGTTCATAGGCAATAACAGCTTTAGCTCCGCTATGTGCTAGACGATAGTCAATCTCCTTAGCCCTTAACATTTCAGAACTTGGTATCACAACAAGCCCTGCTTTTAATGCTGCGATATATGTAATATAAGCGTCAATTAAACGCGGTACCATAATAAGAACAACATCACCTTTTTGCAAACCATGGCTCGCAAATACGTTTGCCATTTGATTTGCTTTCTGGATTAATGCCTTATACGTGATGGTATCTGTACTTCCATGCTCGTTTTCAAAGCGTAAAGCTGTTTTCGTAGGTTCCGCTGCATATTTCTCTATTTCTCTGACCAGATTATATACTTCAGGTGCAATTAATTCCTCTCGTTTCATCGAAAATCACTCCCCTTTGTTGAAGTATTATATAGAATTTTCAGAATACTGTCCAACTTTTTACTCCATTAAAAAAGCCAAGGAAGAATTATTTCTTCCTCAGCTTTTTCTATATTCAATTATTTGTTTTGGGAATAACCGTTCATTTGTTGTTCAGCCATCGCAACTAAACGCTTAGTAATTTCTCCGCCAACGGATCCGTTAGCACGCGCTGATGCTTCTGCCCCAAGGTTTACACCGAATTCTTGTGCGATTTCGTATTTCATTTGGTCGATCGCTTGGCGAGCACCGCGTACTTCTAATTGATTTGAACCTGAATTGTTGTTTGACATGTTGTTACCCTCCCTTTTTTGAAGTGAATAAACTTTAATAAAGCTTATTTCAAATCCTATCCTTTGTGAAAATTGGGTATGCTAAGGTATGACCCAACTTATTTTTGTAAACCGTTCATTTGTTGTTCAGCCATTGCTACTAAGCGTTTAGTAATCTCTCCGCCTACTGAACCGTTTGCACGAGAAGATGCTTCTGCACCAAGGTTTACACCGAACTCTTGAGCGATTTCATATTTCATTTGGTCAATCGCTTGACGAGCGCCGCGTACTTCTAATTGTCTTGAACCTGAGTTGTTGTTTGACATGTTGTTCACCTCCTTGTGCATATAGAATGTCTCAGAAGCGAAAAAACATACAAGGTATTTTAAAAAAAATTAAAACCTCTTACAACAACTCAGAGAAATCATCACTTTTTGTTTTAGGGAATGAGTGAATTTCACGGTTTTTCACAGCACGTTGAATCATTTCTTCGAAATCAGTAAAGCTTTCGTAGTAATTCATTTTTTCAACTCTCGGCTTTGTTTTTGGATTAGCTGGCGTAAATACTGTACAGCAATCTTCATAAGGTCGAATTGAAATATCGTACGTACCGATTTTCTGTGCTACATCGATGATTTCTAACTTATCAAATGTGATTAATGGACGCAAAATAGGTGTTGTCGTTACATCATTAATGGCAGCTAAACTTTCTAGCGTTTGGCTAGCAACTTGTCCTAAATTTTCGCCTGTAACAAGCGCTTTTGCATCTATTTCTTTTCGTACCTCGTCCGCAATTTTCATCATCATTCGGCGTGTAGAAGTCATTGTGACGTTTTCAGGTACACTATTTTGAATAGTTTGTTGGGTTTCAGTAAAAGGTATAATATGCAGGCGAATATTACCGCCAAAACGGCTAATCTTATCGCATAGTTCTTTCACTTTAGTTAATGATTGATCACTTGTAAATGGCGGACTGAAAAAATGGATGGCTTCAATTCGAACGCCACGTTTCATCATATAATAAGCTGCAACAGGGCTGTCAATTCCACCAGAAAGAAGTAGTAGCGCCTTTCCGTTCGAGCCAATAGGCAAACCACCTGCACCTGCAATAACATCTACCATCATGTAAACAGCTTTTTCACGTACCTCTACTCGCAGTTCAATATCTGGTTTTTTCATTTGAACGGTCATGCCTGGCAGTGTGCCTAATACATGACTACCTATTGTTTGTTGCAATTCATACGTATCTAGAGGAAAGTTTTTGAATGAACGTTTTGCATTTACCTTGAATGTTTTTCCTTCGTAGTCCAACCCTTGTACGATTTCAACAGCTAATTCCTTCATAGCTTCAACTGTTGGTTCACATTCTGCTACAGGGCTAAAGGAGTGAATCCCAAAGATATGAGGCAGACGGTTCAGAATTTCCTCCATCTCAGTGTCTACCTCACTGCTCAAATACATACGATCTCTTTCAGAACGGATACGCATGTTTGGGATATCTGCAAAGGTATACCGCAAATTTTCTTTAAGACGATTAATAAATAATTTTCTGTTCTTGCCTTTTGTTGTGATTTCTCCGTATCTTATTAATATTTCATGCCATTTCATCTATTTAAAACTCCTTTACTTGCATCATTACTTTTTTAAACGCAGTTTTGAATGCTTGTATATCTTTTTCAGTAATACCTTCACCAAGGCTTATCCGAATTACTCCTTTTTCATAGGAAGGATCAATTTCTATGGCTTTGACTACATGGCTGATGCTATGATCCTTAGAAGAACATGCACTTGATGTAGAAATAATAAACCCTTCATGCTGCATAGCATTGACTAATATTTCGCCTCGAAGCCCTTGTACAGCACAGCTTACTATATGTGGTGCACCGTTGTTAGAGGATAGAGTGCGAACATACGGAAACTGTTGTAAAAAGGCATGCAAATCATCACGCCATTGGCTAAATTGTTCTTCATGTGCAGGTTGTGTTTCATGCGCCATTCTTACAGCTTTTGCTAAAGCGACAGCCTGTGGTACCGCCACCGTACCGCTTCTCAATCCCATTTCTTGCCCGCCGCCATGAATTATTGTTTCGATATTTACTTGTTTGCGAAGAGCTAGGAAACCAGTGCCCTTCAAACCATTAATTTTGTGGCCAGAAACAGTAAGAGCATCTGGTCCTTCTTCTCCAGCAAAATGAACAGGAATTTTCCCGAAACTCTGCACAGCATCCATATGGAAAAAGGCACGGCTGTTTTCATGCACAATACGAGCAATTTCTGAAATAGGTTGAAGCGCTCCTATTTCATTATTTACATGCATGATACTGACTATAACCGTATCTTTTGTTAATTTCTTTTTTAAGTCTTCTATTGAAATAACACCGTATTCATTTACTTGAACTTTTTCTACTGTATAACCTTCTTTTTCTAGCGCTTTGGCACTTTCTTCAACAGACGCGTGTTCGATAGCAGAAATTAGTATCTTTGTTCCACGGTGTTTATTAGCTCTTGCTAATCCTTTGATGGCAAAATTGTTCGATTCAGTTCCACCAGAGGTAAAAATAATTTGTTCAGGTTCTGTTTTTATAATAGCCGCTATTTGTTCTCTTGCTCTCGACAAAAGCGTGTTTGTTTCAACACCCATTTGGTGTAGAGAAGCTGGATTTGCATAATAACGTTCGTTCGCTTGGACAAATGTTTCTAAAACGGATTTATTCGGTTTTGTTGTTGCACTATGGTCTAAATAAATAAGGTCTCTATTCATTTCGTTTCACTTACTTCCTAAATGTTGATTTAACGCTATTCATTATACTGCAAAATATAGGTTAGTCGCATTAAGTATATCAAAATCTAGGTTAATCTTATTGTTTGGTCACTTCTTAGTCACTTCTCGTCACTCTTTTTTGTTCAATTAGACCGTCATATTGGCGGTCTTTTTTATTATTTGTTTGTATAGTATATTAGTGGTAAAGGAGGGGCAATATGAAATTTAAAAAAATTCATATCATTGCTGCAGTACTAACAATTATTATGCTAATTAGCGGTTGCTCAAGTGAGATGGATAAAGTTGATATGACCAAACTTTCTAAACAATCATTAACTGCAGCTGTGCATGATGCTATTGGTAAAGATGCTACCGAAGGTAAAAAAAGCATTCGAAGCATAGAAATAGAGGATAAAAGGTATGCTACACTTAACTTAAATGGACCACTAGCTATAAGTGAAGATAAGTACAAAAAACAACTTTTAGAAGCTACAGAACGTATAATCAGAAATTTACAAGATACTACTGAAGAAATGGGATCTGTTAAAATAAATTGGTACACTTCTTTTAATGATGATTCCGGAGATGAAAGTGACGAAAAGGTAATGGGACTTGATTTCTACGCACAGGATATAAATGAAATTGACTTCGATGAGTATTTTGATAGTGAAGATTTAGAAACTATTTCAGACGATTATTGGGTAGATCCGATAATTGATTAATTTTAGACCACCAAAAAAGGTGGTCTTTTTTAATTCCCTAACCAATTGTATTTGGTTACATCAAAGGATGGCTTCACACTCGCCTTTTCTTCCAAAACAGAAGGCTTTATCTGCATACGAAGCCAATTATATCTAACTAAGTTAGAATGGCTGTCACGTCGATTCCTAGCTTTATTATATGCAGCTTCTACTACTGCTCTAACTGTGGAAGAAACACGTAAATGGCTAAGCATATCCATTGATACTTTCTTTATTGTATCTTTGGCCAGAATGAAATCTTCTTTTGTTTTCATTGTTAAAGCTAATGAGATCTCATATGCTGCATTCACTATTGATTCAGCAAAAGGCATCATTCGTATAACATTGTATAGCGATTGCTGATACTCATTGCCATATTGTTTTATCTTTTGCTCTTTGCTTTCCTCACTTACAGGCTCATTAGCCCCATTACTGTATATATTATTATTTTGTAGTGCTTGTTTTAAAAGATTAAAAGATTTAGATGATTGGTTTTCTACAATCCCCTCTTCTCCCTTACTCTCGCAAGACTTTTCGTCATTTTCACGCTCGGACATTTCCGCTGGGACATTGTGTTTTAAAATAATAAAGATGTTAGCACCTTGCCCACCTTTTGATTTAACCGTATTTTCCTTCTTAATAATCCCAAGTAATTCTAATTTTTTTATAGCCCGGTAAACGGTCTTAGTGCTGATCTCCAATGCCGCCGCTATTGTAGAAGCCTTTAGATGTGTTACACCTGGATATTCCAAAGCATGTGCAGCGAGTTTGAAAATGATGGCGCGTTCGCTTGCAGTTAAATCATAATAATGTGATTGGATATGTTTTTCAACTTCTTGGTCCATTTCTTCCACAGAAGCAAAGTTTATGTATTGTTTTAAGTAATCGAACGCTGCCATCATTTCCACCTCCTATTCATAATATAGTTACCTTTAACAACATATAATTATCTTATTAGTAATTTTATTACCAATATAATAACATCATTAAAAATGAAATACAATTACTAATTGCGTAATTTTATTTTTTTATTTATAATTGAATTAACAATAAAGGAATGAAAGTAGGTGGAGTTTTTGTACTTGAAATCAAGACTCAAAATTTTACTTGCAGAACGTGACATGAACCAAAAGGATTTAGCAGAAAAGACTGGACTTACTACTCGATTAATTAGTGAAATTGCAAACAACAAAGTGAAGATGTATCCCAAGGAAGCATTAGAAAAAATTATTGTCGCTTTACAGATCAATGATTTAAACGAATTGTTTAGTTTGATTAATGAAGATAATTAAAAACAAGCAAAAAAACCGCTCTCCCATCAACTGTGGAAGAACGGTCTTTTTTTATGTACTTATTCTTTTTGGAAATCAATCAGATCTCGTATATCTTCTAATTCAAAAACATCGGCAATCTTAGATAATGCTGTTTTTGGTACACGTTCAATTTTGTTATTAACCAAAACAGAAATTGTCCGTTGAGTAAGTCCTGTTTTACTACTTAATTCTTGTTGTGTCATATTTGATTCCTTCAATAATTGCTTCAACTTAATCTCGATTTTATGCTCCATCATATGCCCACCTTCGAAACAATTTTTATACGTTAAACGTAAATTATTTATTTGGACAAATTCTTTTTATACGTTAAACGCATAATCTATAACTACTAAGGCATCTACCCACCTACCTACTCATACAAATGCTCCTTGACTATTTCGAGTGGGCAACGTCAAAACCCTTTATTTTCAATGCGTACATAACACTTTTCAGATGCTCATTAACTACAACTCTTACTACGTAAGATAACCGCCGTGGCGCAAACCATTAGAAAGGAGTTATTCAATGATCTTCGAATTTTTGACTACAAGCATTTTTGCTGGAATTGCTGTAAAAGCATTTTTGAAAAAACAAGATTTGAAAGAAAATGATAGCGGCAAAATCCAACGAATTATTTCTTTGAGTGGATTAAATGTGAAGGATGGAAAAGAAACTTTAACCACTCAACTCGTCCATAAAAAGAAGCATAATTGGGGTTGGGAATACAAATATCGAATTCCTTTAGGCAGAAGTTTTGATGATTATCTAACTAAGCAAAAAATAATTTCCGATGGTTTAAGTAACAAAAGTAAGCAAATTACATTCAACGATTTAAAGGCTTTGAATTTTGATGATGGGATTATTAACTCACTAAAGTCACTGTGGAAGGAAAGGTTATCTGAATCAAAAGAAATCGAGTTAGATTTTGACGGCTTATTAATTATTCGTGTATTCGATAAACCTTTAGGTAAACAAATTAATTGGAATGAAGAACTTTTAAGAACTGGATCCTGGTCAGTTCCAATTGGATATATGCGAAATGGAAATATCATACGCCATGATTTTGATAAAGATAAACACTTAATTATTGCAGGAGCTACTGGCTATGGTAAAAGCGCTATATTGAAGCTTATTACTACTTGTCTTATTAACCAACAGCCGGACAATGTAGAGCTTTCTTTGATTGATTTAAAAGGCGGTTCAGCCTTCCACAGATTCAGAAATTGCAAGCAAGTAAAAAACTATTCGAGAGATCCGGAAGAAGCCGAAAAGATTTTAATAGATATTCAAAAAAAGATGAATCATTCATTTGAGAATGTTGTCGATAAGGGCTTTGAAGATGTGAAAGAAGCAAATGTGAAAAAGAGACATTTCGTCATTATTGATGAAGCTGCTGATCTAACAGAGTATAAAAAAGCTATGACGATAATTACCGACATAGCTAGACGAGGACGTTCCGCAGGATATTACTTAATCTTTTGTACTCAATATCCAACAATGCAAGTCATTCCTCCACAAACAAAAAGAAATATTATAGCTCGTTTATGCTATGTGGTTGATACTGATACAGCTTCACGTGTTGTTTTAGATGAATCTGGTGCTGATAAGTTACCGGATATCCCAGGGAGAGGCATTTATAAAAATACCGTTAAACGTTATGTTGTTCAATCACCATTCATTGCCAACGATAAAATTCAAAAAATAATTGAACCGTACATTGAGGAAGTTAAAGAGGAGGTTCAGAAGAACATTGCCGAAACTAAGACAGTTGTCACAAAGGGAAGAAAGCATACTGTCACTTTTGAAGAAATTTGATTTCCTTACTCGTGATCAATTACGTTTCTATTTTGGATTGGGTAAAAAGCGGAATACAAATAGAGTGCTAAATGGTTTGTCTGATTATCTCAATAGCATTAGAGATTTTAGTCAAAGTGTTTACTACCTTAATAAAAATGGTCGGGAATATGTTGGATGTGAAAAAGTACGAAAGAAAAGTAGTAACGTTCAGCATTACATCATGCGAAATGAGTTCTACTTTTATAATAGTTGCCCTAGCGATTGGAAAAATGAAATCAAAGTTTCAGATGGTCATTCCACAGTTATTGTGGATGCTATGTATTCAAAGTTAGAAACAACACACTTTCTTGAAGTAGATAATTTACAACCAATGTCTGAAAACCGAATCAAAGCAAAAAGATATTTAGAATTATTTCAGAACGGTTTACTTGCTGAAGAACTTGATCACTTCCCTACTTTGGTATGGCTAACCACCTCGGAACTACGTCGAATGCAATTAAAGGAACTTTGTAAAGACCTTCCTGTTTGCCAAGTGTATCTATATGACGAGATTAAAGAATAAAGGAGAGATGGAATGTTTTTCAAAAAGAATAAAGTGGAAGTCGTGCCCGAGAGTGAATGGACTGATTTTGGGAGCCAACATGCTACAAGAAAAGATTTAGCTATTGCTGCATGTGTGCCTACTGTGGCGAGTTTAGGAATGGTTGCATGGAATAGTTTGACTAAGGTTTCAACACCTGTAGAAGTAGCTGCTGTATCAGGTCCAGCTATTCCACAAGGAACACCAGATACTTTTACAGCAATACCAACAGGCGCTGTCACAGACCATATAGCAGGCACTTCATTAGATGTACTTACAACAATCATGAATCCCATTATTGATATCCTAGTCGCCCTGGCATTGCCTCTAGCTAGTCTTATGATGGTCGGTGCATGTTTCTTTATAATTTTAGGACAAAAGGAAAAAGCCTACTCGATATTCTTCAATAGTGCGATTGGTTATGTATTGATTCAGATGTCGCCAATGCTTCTAAACATCTTAAAAACAGCTGGCACAGCAGTTCAACCGCAATAAAAATCCCCTCTTTTGAGGGGTGTGGTACATCCACAATTACTTGTGATACACCTTCTTATTAACATTTGCTGTTGTGTTATATTCCATATTTAGTAGGCGCTTTATTTCTTCATTGGTCCAGTTTCTAAGCGCGATATTAGAATATCGAAGAATCTTAGTCGCACCTCTATAAAGCACTTCGTACACGGTTATAAAATCATCTTCCCTTACCTCGTTTTCAACACGTATACCCATAGCACCTAATTTTCTTTTTACATTCAGCTTTTCTTGTTTAGTTTCTTTTATTTTAATTTCGAACCACATATCAAAAGCTCCAAATGATTTAAAACTATCTAAAAGCTTTCGATCTCTTTCAAGTGTCCGTATTGCTAAATCTAAAATGATTTGCTTATGAACCAAATCGCCTTGTTCACTATTCATATGATGTTTCGCTCTTTTCTAAGGACTGGCATCACTGCAAGAACATTATCTGTAATAAAAGTACGCTTTGCATGCTTAGTGAAGCAAAAGGCTTGGAATCTGTCACCAACAATATTGATTAGCTTTATTCGACGCTTTGTAATTTCTCCTTCTTGTGAAATATACATTAAATCAACCAATTGGTTATGCTGCATAGCTTTTATTAACTGTTCTTTCATCGTGATTCCTCCTTTAAAATAAGAACATCTGTTTGTTATATCTAATTATAAAGAACGTTCGTTCTTGTTTCAAGACAAAAAAAGTCCCATTACCATTATGTGTAACAGGACTTTAAGTTATGTATAAAGATAAAAACAAAAAAACGCGGCTAGTCTCATGCTTTTTAGTAACATGGGAGGCCGCGTTTTTATTTATTAAACACAATATTTAGCTATTCTTTTGGGATAATTTGATTATATCATGTGTCAATCTGAGGGAGAAAGCTTTACTCTTTATTAACTGTATATGCCTTTACATACTCTCGATTAGCTGTGCAATATCCTCCACAAACAATGAAGCGTGGAGTGCCATTTTTAGAGTGAGCAATGTCAATGATATCAAGCTTTGTATCTTTATTATGGCGTTTCTTTTCCACTTTAAATTCTTTGTCTTCGTAGACACCAATGTCTGTTAGAGTGACTAAACGGTCAAATTTCTTAGTGTAATAACCTTCGTTAGCAGGCTTAGAAACTCCTGCAACTTGGATTTTTGTATATCCTAAATGCCCTGCCATAACTTTTGCGATAGCTTGGCACAATGCTTCAAAGTTATTACGATAAGCAGCCGCATCTTTTTCAGATGTTACAAAGCATACTTCTAAAAGGATTGCTGGCTTATTAGTGTTACGTAGGAAATACAATTCCTTACGTTCTTTTGCTCCCCTGTCTACAATGCCAAGAGCTGATGCCATAGCTGCACTCATTTTAGCGGATAAGGTTAAAGCATCGTAGTATAAGCATTCTGTGCCTGTTGCAGCAGGTGTAGCACTGTTAAAGTGAATGCTAACATCTAGTTCTCTTGTCTTGCCATTGTGGAAGGAAACAATATTAGATAAGTTTTGATCTTGCGTTGTACCCGTTGTTTCGTGATACTTAAAACCGACACCGTTATATTCCTTAGTTAGAATATCAAATACACGATTAACTACCTTTTTAGCTTCATCATGCTCGTTTAGAATACCAATAGCCCCTGCAACCTTGTCACCATGTCCACTGCTGATTACAAATTGTTTTCCCATATTATTTCAACCCTTTCTTTTTGAGTTCATACTCTTGGATTTTCGCTACTTTAGTTACTACATATGTGTTCTTGTAAATTCCATAAGCTGCAATGATAAACGGTATACTTGCCATTAGAACGGCAACAAATGCATCTATACTTTCAGGATTAAACCAATCGAAATAAAGCCCTAAGGTTTGCAATAATAAAAGGACGGTTGATAACCATCCTCCAAACAACGCAAAATATTCTTTTAACTTGTCCGTTGTCAATTTAATGACCTCCTATTTGAAATAGTGTTCTAATACATAATAAAAAGCCCCACCTGTTGTAAACAGTGCGACTATTCCTCCACAGATTTTTAAGAAAACTGTGGCTAAAGTATTCCACTTTAACATTTTCAATTCATGATTCTGTGTGTTTTTAGTTGATTGAAAGCCCATTGTATTTTCTACTAGCTCAAATACTTTATCAGTTTGTTCTTTCATCACAGTTCTTGTTTCTCGGCTCTCTACCATCATCGTGTTTTCTAGCTTGATATGGCTATCTTCAAGTCGCTTTAACCTTTCTTCATGCTGATGATCTGCACGTTCTAAGTTCACA
The DNA here is from genome assembly GCF_059759115.1 of Rummeliibacillus sp. GQ308. Classification (NCBI taxonomy): domain Bacteria; kingdom Bacillati; phylum Bacillota; class Bacilli; order Caryophanales; family Caryophanaceae; genus Rummeliibacillus; species Rummeliibacillus sp. GQ308. The sequence goes on from NZ_JCAXDQ010000001.1 coordinate 2,079,217, forward strand.
ATTCTTTCCTCATGATTCTGTACTGTTTCAAACATTGACGAACCCCCTTCCATGACTCGTCCCCCTTTCTAAGCCGTAACAGGGCTTATCTCTCTATATAAAAATACCCTCCACAATAACTGTGGAAGGCTTCAACTTTTTAATACTTTACTTGATTTCAAAATCGGTACCATTATGAGTATTAAGGTAAACTTTTACTACATTCCAAGCTCCTTTTCCGTACTCATATAATTTTGAGAGTGTTTCCGCATCATTAACTTTATCAGTTAATTCTTTCATAACTTTTGTATATTTGCTATCTGCCTCTTCAATTGATTTAGCAGTTGTAATTTCATTTATTTCTTTAATCCACTCTGCTATTTCAGCTTGATTTTCTACATTCAATTGCATTAGCTCAACTAATGTAGTTAATTGCCCTGTGTTCTCCTCGATTTTCCTTAATAACTCCAAGGATTCTCTTTGATAGTAGATATCTCCGTCAACAGGCAACTCATCATATTCAATTTCATTCAAGCTGTCTTCAAAATCAGATATAGTTTTCAAAATTTCTGGAGGTAAGCTAAAATCTTCTACCTTCTTCATTAATCTATCCTGCTTTTCGATTTGCTCGATATATTTCGGTTTCTCTAAAAACTTTTCAAAATCCTTATTCATCGGAACCCCCCACCTCTCTATCTATTATGTTTCGACATGGGGGAAGAGGTTTCCTTTACTTTTTGACAATAAAAATAACGCTAGTCGATTGACTGCGTTTATGTCGTATCATCTTCCTATTCTGTAACAGATGGACTGTTTATTAAACCTAAGAGCTCTTGGTACTGTTCTAATGTAATTCTATCAAAAGCAAAAAACACGTCTAACTTGTTCTCCATATCAGTTTTATCATAATTGCCAGCCATAATTAAATTCTTCAATAGGTTATAAATCATGTTAAATCCCCCCTTGCTTAATAAGTTCATCATATTGCTGATTCACAATAAACTCTTGTACATCGTTTATTTGCTGTTTTATTATTTCTATTTCATCTGACTTAACCGCTATAATAATTCTCTCGTTTGATTCAATCAAACCTTCATATGAGGCTATGAGAAAATAGGTTTCATCTGATTTAACAGGTTTTGTCACGACATTGTTTCCTTCTATATATGCATTGTTAGTACCTTCAACATGAAACTGAACATTATCAGAATAAACATCTCCATATTGATCAAGCACAACACCTGTGAGCTTTGAAAAGTCTACATTCAAACTTGATGGTTTTGGTTTCTCCGGAATAAAAGATTCGCCTATTTTGTCTGTAGTTATAGAATTCGTTTTATTCTCCTTTTTCCGCTTTGCTTCATAGTCCAATGACTTTTTACATTTCTCGTAAATATCCTGTAGGTAATCGATGTTTACCAGCCCTTCTTTTTTGCTCGTTGATCCATAAACCACATAATTATCCTTTTTAAATCCTGCTGAAATGATTGAGTCATTCTCTACATAGTCAATTACTTGTAACATAATCAAGCCTCCCTCAAAATACCATTATTCTTGACGTAAATCTTTTGAATAGCCCTTAAGGAACCATTAACTTTAACGCTTCCTGAAATGGCGGTCTTTTGAATGTCATAGATTTTCATACTCAAACCTGGAAAGGGAATAACCTTGAATGTTCTTATAAGTTCTGCTGATTTCCCTCCTCGATCATCTTCTGCCCAAACCTTTAATTGATAGGCAGCACCTTCTACAAGTGGTTCAGTTATTGCTATTTCACCATCGAACAACTTACTTGCCTTAAATATTAGCGCTTTATTAAATAGGATTTTATTCGTACCGTCTGATACTCCCGTAGCTAATACCCGTGTAGCACCACCATTCACTTGAAACTTCACATTTACAATGTTTCCACTGTCTGCATCAGTTACCTGACCATTAATAACTAAGTCGTCGTTTTCGTAGAGTGTGCTGTTGTCAATTGTGTCCAAGCTAATGACAGGGACAGTATTAAACCAATTAGGATCTAGTTCAATAATATCAACCGCCTTAGTAATCAATAAAACGCTGGTTTCCCAGTACTGCCCATTATACCTGTTAGCATCAAATCTAAAGCTACCAGTACTAGTGGTGTTATTGGTCGTTGAACGGTTTCCTGTGATTGTTTTCGCTTGAGAGGAAATTGGTATATAAACTTCCATAGTCTTTCTATTAGCACTAACATTAATTTTTTGAGTGCCACGCTCTGATACCTCTGATGTTGTACCATCATTATAACTAATACGATAAGATGTTTGAAAATTTATTGGAACTCCAGTTTCTCCTGGGAATTTAAATAAATAATCTAACGAACCCATCGTTGCAGATGCCTTATAATAAATCAATCCTGTAACTGTATCTTTAACAATTCTAATATAACTACTTGTGATACTATCTTTGACACTACCAGCTTCCACTCCAAGAGCGTGTGGTACAGTTTTAAGTGTTATCTCAGCCATAATTAAACTAACAACTCCCTTGTCTCAACGGAATAAAGATTCAACCTAGTAGGTAATATCATTTGAATTTTATCCATATATCGCCCTCCCCCATCATGTTAATATCAGCATCTAAATTTGATAAGATGATATTTCTTAATTGCGGGATAGTAAAAGAAGTATTGCTGTGTGCCTTCGCTATACCTGTAAATTCTCCACCAGACTTATACATTGTATCTGCCGAATGTTCAGCAACAACTTGTTCCAAAGCATCCACTTCCTGTTGTGCTGTAGAAGCTTTATCATAGGCTTGCTTGACTGCATTTGGAGTTGCTGCAGTTGTGATAGATGTGCTGGTAACACTATCTGTATATGTTGTTTTATTTGCTCCGGTTGCGATTCCAGCCAATTTGTTTTTATCGACAGTTGTATAGTCATTTGTCGATAGATCTTTTCCCTCTACCTTATCGACCTTATTGAGTAAAGCTTGTGAAACTGTTTCAGCTTTGTTAGTTCCATCCGTCCATATCTGCTTCTGTTCTGGTGTAACATGGATTCCTGTATTAGCTACATGGTTATCTAATTCAGTCAAATCTACATTGCCGATTGCATGATCTGTATATTCCTTAGCTGCTTGTAATGTTTCTGAATCACCTAAAAACCTCTTATTTGCATCACTGGCCAATCTATCTTTTAGATGAGGATGAATAACGCCTTCTTCATCAGTTCGTGAATCGATTACCTCTGCACTAGTATCACTGGCAATTAATTCGCCAAAACGACGTTCTACATTTTCAGCAGTAGCTCTCGCTTCATTTGCTGTACTATTGGCTTCGGCAATACTCACGGCTAATCCATCGGCAGTAGTTTTAGCATTTTCAGCTGTTTGAACAGCACTCGTTGCATCTTCAATAGCTGTGGAGGAATCAGTAATTGCTTTACTTGATTGAGCATATGCTTCATCTGCTGCCTTTACTGCAGTATCTGACTTTTGATTTGCATCTTCAGCAATTATCTTTGATTGATCAGCGTTTGTTTTAGCATCCGTTGCAGTTGCTAAAGCTGTATCAGATTTTGTATTTGCTTCTTCTGAATTCTTATTTGCTATACGTGCATTCTCATCGGCATTTTTGGCCATCGATTCTGCATTAGTCGATTTATTATTAGCTTCCTCCACAATCGTCCTTATTTCCTTAGTAATTTCTAAAGTGTTTGCCATATCATTTAATAATTGTTGAACTGATATAACAGTAATGGTTTCGCCGACTTCTCCAAGTGATTTCTCAATGGTCAAAATAAAAACGCCTGCATTGGGCGCTATACTAACAGTATCATCTTGGTTGATTAAATTGACTTCAATTACATACTTTCCTGCTGGCAAACTATGCGACATAGTAAAAGAAATTGAATTCTTCTCATAATCAATAACCGGTGTTTCTGTATTGATTAAACTTCCTTGATAACCAATAGCAACGTTTATAGATTTAAAGAGTTGCAAGTTAACAAATTGATTATTTTCATCCACAATAGCAAGTTCAATCTTCGTCGCGTTATCACTACTTTTTAGCGTATCAACATCATTCAGCAACAGGAGCTTCATCTTTGTTTTCACCTCCTTTAGTTAGTGCATTTATATGCTTTTGAGCTTGTACTAAAAGAGCATTTAATTCAGCCTTTTCTATTTCTAAGTTGGAAACTTTATGACCTAATGTTTGAATCATGCTCTGATAAATTTCTTCTTTATCCATTGCTTATCACTCCTTCCAACCTTTCGATTTTTGCAATTGCAGTTTGTAAAGCATTCCATAGAATATTAACTGTTTGATTTACTGATACGCCATATCCCTCAATGTCTGCCATCCATGGACTCACTTCATCCAAGATAAAACCAACATGCGGAAATTCTTCATCTAGTTCATCGATATATTGGAATTGTCGAACTGGAACACTCTTAACAATTCCATAACCGTCGCCTTCCCATGGTTTGATATTTTTCTTCAATTCTCTTTGTGACGTTTGGGTTAGATTGCTACATACTATATTTCCTGTATCATTACCCATTTTGATTTTGTCGGATGCAGAATTAAGATTAGATGTACCTACAATCCAAGAACCTATTCTATATCCGTTTGAAAGTGAGGTATTCATATAATTCTTTGTTGCTACTTCCCAACCATCTATGAACATTGTTCTAGCAGCAAAAACATTGCTTGCATATAAGTCATAATAATTGTCATTTTCATCAGCAATGTGAACAGCTGCTCCACGTGGGTTAATATATATTCGAGATCCATTAGTTGATTCTAAAGCTAATCGACCAGATGAAGAAATGGTCAAACCGTTAACACTATTTAGGTATTTACGTGACATAAACTCGATTGTACCTGATGCTTGCCCATCGTTATCTCCATCCATTTGAGTACTTATCCCTCTAGATGTGTAATAAACAGCACCGCCATATATAGTATCTTTCATTTTGATATGACCTTTATCAATCGTGACCTCATGCCAACTTGATCTCGTATTATCTAACCAAGTTTTAGTAAAATAACCTCGACTTTTTAGAAATGCTCCTTCAATTAATGTATAAGCATTTCCATTTACCGTTGATCCACTCAAAACCTTTGGAACATAGAAAGTACCGAGTATAGTAGTGTCACCATCCAAAACAATGGCCTTACTTGATATATAGGCACTATCAGCTTCAAGGTTGATTTGGCTAATTACATTCCCTTTTAACACTCGTAAATTAATCTGATCACTTAACTGCGTGAATGTGGAGGAAGTATTGGTTTCTAAGTTTTTCACTTTTGTTTCTAAACCAAAATAAGATTGCTTGATAGTTGAGATTTCAGTACCATTCGTATTCACTTTGGTACTTAATGAATCAACGTTAGCAAACAATCCATCTAAACGTGCAGCTTCCCCTTTCATCCGATCAGATAAGGCAGTAGCAAATTTCATTGCATTTTCATAAGCTATTTGGTTTTCGTCTCGAAGATTCTTGATTAAATCTGGATCAAGTTTATCTATATCTATCTGTAAAGCTACCCACTTCTCTCCATCCCACATGCGTAAGACAGGAGGCTTAACCGAAGTATCAAGCCATAATTGGCCTTTTACCGGATATGGAGGAGGTTTTGGCCCTACAAAGATATCATTCGTACTACTTAATGTAACCTCACTACTAGCGACTGCTTTCATTAGCTAACACCTCCTGCATAAGACCGTACAGGCCTATTCGTGGCATTTGCTCCGAATCGTATAAGATTTATCATGTTGGTATCTAAATCAACTACAATTACATCCCAACCATCTTCCACAGTAGTACCAAGAGTACGATTATTCCCGTCGTTATCACGAGCGCCAAGACTGCATAGGCTCATAATGGTTGGGACATTGCCTAATCCCTCTCGTTTAGCTTTATCGCTATGCCAATGACCATTAAATGCAGCTAACCACATACCCTTACCACGAGTAGAGAAATTAACATTAACCGTTACTGGATAATCATTATTTGTACCTCTCCCACTATAACTGTTGCCATATTGCCAAGCATTTAATATTCCAGCTACAATCTCACTGTTGATGATTGGTGTGTCATCTTGTGACGCTGCACCATACATAGCGTAATGATGGAAGGTAAGTACTTTATAATCTTTAGGAGTGCTTTTCAGCTGTTCTACAAGCCAATTGATTTGCTTGGATTGATAAGCACCATATTTACGAGATTGATACTTATTTTTCTTGTCGCTACCTAGTAAGTCATAACGAAGATCATAACTGTCAAGTACAAACACCCTTACCTTTTTATCCTCAATATCGTAAAAACAATAATTCGCGTTATCTGTGGATGAAAAGGCAATCTTATTTTCAATGTATTTTTTGCTTAATATTGGTTTCATTTCTGCAGGTTTTGTACAGGCTGTCATTTGATTCCCTGCTGTTCGAACGTCACCAAGACCATTATCATCATGATTTCCTTTAGCAAACATGACAGGGCAATCTGATTCGTTCAGTGCATCTACAACTGTTTTCAAATTGGCTTTATTAAGATAATTGCTTGTCTTTCCATCCACAATGTCACCACCATGCACAACAACATCGCAGTCAATCTGATGCGTAACTTCCACAACATTGTTTATGTGGTAGAGTGCCCTTAATTTTGCTTGTTGGTCCTCAAGTGCATCTGTCGCATAGTGTGTATCTGTGATAAAAGGTATTACAATGCTATTTGCAGTACGCATTTTATTTACTTCGTCAATTACGCGATCTACTTCCGTTTTAAAATACGCAGTCGCTACATAGTTATATTCATCAGTTAAGTAGCTGCATTTGTAAGAAACGTTTTTAACAAAGTCGAGGGCATCACAAAATACACTCTGCCCTACACCTTCATTAGCCATTTCCCATTCAGTATCGTGCTTGCCATCAGGTAAGATCTTCTCCCATTTGTATTGATGAGGTTGTCCGTATACTCGTTCATTATCCTTATAAACACGTGCTGTTAATTGAGTATCACCGACTCCATTTTTGATAACAACCCCATTGCTACTAAAGATTTCTAAACGATAGACAGGTTTTACATTCTTATTTACATCATCAAGTTTCGACTGTAACTTTTTAATAAGTCCTGGCACATTGTTTTCTAACTCTACATATTCACCAAGTATCACAGTATTTGCGCCAACATTGCTATAGGATGTTTGTTTTTCAATTACTCGTGCACTAACAGTCATTTCAGGTTGCATAGAAAAGTCAACAACTCGTACACTATCGCCCAACAACACAGGTTCTTCATCATAGCCGGACGTTTCATCTAATAGAGCAGGTTCAACTTCGTAATTGTAAATTGGATGATTCACCTTGTTTAATTCTTCATATGCAGCTACTAATAATGCAGAAGGAAATGTAGTTTCATATTCAAAGTATTTAACGAGATATTCACGGCCATCATTGTAAATTTCATTGGCTTCTGGATCATAAACCGTATCTAATCCGTTGTTGATTGAAGCAAAAGTCAATCCATCTTTACCACATGCTTTAATAGCTGTATAAAGCTCTGTATCGACTTTTGTACGCGTAACACCTTTTATATCACGACGATATTCAAAACGTCTGCCTGTATTATCTCTGCCTCGTTTTTCAACTAAATCAAAGTATTTACCGACGATACGACCGTTTCTCACTTTTACATACGCATCGATTTCACCGCGGTATGTATTGATTAAGTTTTGTAATTCTTCTTGGGCATTTGTCGTTCCATCAAACTCTAGAGATATGATTTCACCCAGCCATTCAACATTCCCAACTTCCCAACCACTAAGCGCCAAGATATGGGCCATAGCTTCTGAAAAATCAACATCCTTCAATTTAGCCTTTGCAACAATAGTTTTGTTCAAATCATTGATAAAGGCATTTTCAGATTCAACTGTTTTCGAATGAACATTGCCGATAGCTTGACTACTTTCACTATAAATGCGGAATAGCCTATACTTTTCACTTTCATCTTCAAATAAAATAAAGGCACCATCCACAAGCAACGATGCCTCCTGGCGATCTTCAGGAACGGAGAGTGTATAAGTATCATCAAAGTTTTCTATCTTTTCGATTCGCAAGTCATTATAAAACGGACAGCTTTGCGTATTGTCGTTACTTAATGACGCGACAACCTTATAATTTAGATTGTCGTAACCTCTTGAATCTGTATGCATAACTAATAAATTCAACTTATACACCTCCTAATACGATGTCGGCCTGTAAGTAACCGACCAATCTAATCCTTCGCTAAATGCTATTTCTTCGGTTAAATTACCATGAAGTTTAATCCAATCCGTTCCAATGGCCAAAGTATCCATCCACAACATGCCGTTCTTGTAGACACGCCCCTTTTCACAATCAATCACAATTTCATCTCCAGTGAAAATAATAACTTCTGGAGCTGTATTAATTACTTCTGTTTGAGTGATAATATTTATTTTTTCAACTTTTAAATCACAAAAAGCTAAGTAGTTATTGCTATAGGATTGTCCAATGGCGTCTTCCCTAATATCATGCTTTGCCGCAACTAAACCAAATCCAGCAAGCTGACCTGTAAAGGTACCTTTATCATCTACCCAAGTCATTTCATTTCGCGACATTTCATTCCTTGTTTTTGGATCTAATGAAACAATTGTTGCGATAAGCCGCTGACCATTCTTTTCAAGAATCATATATCCATAGAAATCACTATATTTATTTTCTCCAGACGTCTCATTCACAGTTTCCGTTATAGTTTTGTATGTGTAAGTCACTTTCCCTTTTTTGTCGGTTTGCTTTACTTTTTTCTTACCTTTAATGGTTATTTTCTTCTTCTTTGCATTTATAGATTTTGCTTTAAATTCACCAACTGTTTTAGTGGTACCGTCTGCACGAAAAACTTGCACATATGCTGACTGCTCTGTACCTTTACTTGTATCTTTTATACTCAATTTGCCGATTCGCTTACCTGTTGTATCAAGCAAATATAATTCAAGCTTAGTCATAGAGCGATGGTATTTAGAAATGGATTGAATACGGAAAGTAACACGCCAATTGGTTAATGCTGCAGTAAGCATGTATTTAAGCCCTGCTCCATACCAATAATCATTAGCAATTTGTTTTGTACCAAATGTATCAACCTCAAAAGAATCTTTTCCTTGTTTGAAATAAGAACCTTTACCGATATGCCCACCTTCAACTTCCCATGAAACCGTATCATTTGAAACACGTTGCCATAAGCCTAAATTCTGTGCGGTATCATGCAGAATAGTTTCATATTTCTTAATAGGCGTCTCACCAGTTTCTACATTGACCTCTCCTCCACAGTAAACATATTGGTCTTTCGTGCTCACACCAATTTCAGTTAAGTTTTGTTTCGCTATCGCTCCAAATATAGGGTAAATTTCTTGCTCGCCTTTTGGCGTGAGAAGTAAAGTACTACCTTTAACATCGATTTGTTCTTGATCTCCATACCGATACGGATCACTACAGGTGAATGTTAAAGTCGTTTGTAAGTCATAGCCTTGTAGCCTGCTATAGTCACCTATTTCAGTGAATGAACCATAATACACCCAATCAGGCATATCATCGAAATATAGTTCTTTCTCGACGTTTGTATCTTGAATGATATAGTTTTCCAAAGCCCGGCGTTTATCTTCTTGTTCTCGTCGTGTGGAAGCCATAATCGTAATACTTATTGCAATTACTCGCTCGCCTATTGTATTGCCATAAAAAAGGACACCCCTTCTGGCTGGAATGTCCTGTGTTACTCTCGATAATTGTGGAGCTTGTGGAATACTATCGTTGATAAAAATATCGAGCGATTTAAACGATACGCCACCATATATTATTGACATTGCACTCATATTGTAGGCATCCCCCTCGCTCTATTTTTCCTTTGTTCTTCTTTGTTTTTATAACTATTAACCATTTTAGCAAGGACACGACCATCTACAATTAAATCGGTATTCTTAGCTAATATTTGTGTTAATAAATCAATCTGTTGTTGCATCATGTTCATTTGTTGGGTAAGCAATTTAACTATGCCACTTTCCTCCACAGTTGATGATGAGGAAGAAGAATTGTTTCCTAATAAGTTCTGTGCAGCATATGCCAATAAATCTAAGGCTCTACTACGCATACCAGGTCTAGGTTGCAATGGAATCATTACTTCTTTTTTATTTCCTTCGCCCACCATAGCTAAATGTTGCTTATTGATAATACCGCCATCTTCATACTTAGCACCCGGCCACGAAGAGATATGAACATGATTCATGTGTCCGGTTGCCCAAGAAGGTTTTAAACCATTACCATATTTCCGACCAAACACGGTATTATCACCGATTGTATAAGCAACTCCTGGCAACATAGAAGCCCATTTCGCAACAGCTTTATAACCACCATTAGACCCGAAACCACTCAAGTCAATGGCTGCATGTCTACCATGATCATAAGTGTCACCTGGTCTATGTCCACTTGTCACAACTAACCCTCTACCAAGTGGAGAGCTCATTACTTTTTGAGCGATTTGATACAAAGAATCATAAACGCCCCATTGGTTGGTAACAGCGGTATTACCTAGTGTAATATCGCCACCCATTGTTCCAAATAGGCCTTTAAATGCTTTTAACGTTTGCTTCTTAACCCAGCCAGACATTGTACCTGCAGTCCACTTATCCATAATTTTAGGGAATTTATTATCGAAGCTAAAAGCATTCGTCAACTTATCCCATGCAAATTTTGGTCCCTTCATTACAAAGTCAAATGCATCTAGTGCTTGGTTTTTTAAATACCCTACACCATCTTTTACGAAGTTACCTGCACCTTTAAGTGATTTTTTAAACCAATTGTCATCACCAGTTCCATTTTTGAAGGCAGGGAAGTTGTATCTGCTAAGAATATCTTTTGTTTTGTCATGTGGAAGAACTGCTGAACCGCTTGGTAAATCTAATACTTGAGGACCACCTACACCAAGTAACGAATAACCTCGGTTCGGTATATACGATAGTTCCGCGCCTTCCTCACCGACTAATGCAGTACCACCCTTATGCTTACCTTGATAGGTTCCTTTTGCATAAGTAGCATATGGTCCCTTAGATTTAGCGTTATATGCAGGTGCTTCAGAAGCTTTTTTGCCACCAAAGAAACCCGTTAACCAATCCCATGCGCGCTTGAAGAACCCTGTAAAACTACTCCATGCTTTACCTATACCACTTGTCTCTTTTTGAGCATTTCTAATATTGGTTTCTTTTTGCTCTCTTGATGCCTTAGTTGATTCTCTTTTTTGTGCTTTGGCATGTTTGATTACACCATTTCTCTTGTCTTTCGCTTGATTAATGGTCTTTTCTTTTTCTTTACGTGCATCGTCCACAATCTTTTTATACTCTTTGTCGGTTATAACGCCAAGCTGATCACGTTGAATCTTTGCATATGCAACTTTTTTGTTAAATTTCTTTTTAGCTTGTTCTACTGTTTTGTCGTGTTCTTTTTTAGCAGCATTGATAGTATCATGCATTTCCTTAGTCGTAATATCATAACGCTGTTTACTGCGCTGTTTATTAATAAGAGTCAATTCTTTCTCACTATGAGCAGTATTTCTAATCTTAGCGTTATACATTTGCTTATTGATACGAGTAACATCTGCTTTTTCCTTGCTATTTAAGGCTCTTTTCTCCTTAGATGCTGTACTCATAATTTGATTGATACGTTCATTGCTTTTGTTTATCTTATCAATCTCATCTTTATGTTTTTTATCTAAGTTAGCGAGAGCTTGTTGTTTTTCTTTATCAGATAATGATTTGTTTGAAGCTAAGGCTTTTTGTGCTTCTACACGCTCTTTTTGTTGACGCTCTTTAATTGTGGAAAGCACGCTATTTTTCATATCAGTGAATTGCTTAACGGTATCATTTTTGATTTTCTCGTTGATCACCGTATTAGACATCATGATTTGATTTAACTTAACTTTAGCGCCACGATATAAAGCGTCATATTCCTTCAGAGCTGATTTAGTAGATTTATTTATCCCTTTGATATTTAAAGATAAATTTGCACCTTTCTCGGCATCTCTTCTTGCTTTTTTTAGGGCCTCTTCTTTTTTATCTCGCTTGTCAAATGCTTGGCCGATAGATGAACCGAGTTTATCGCCAGCTATACCTCCTGCTATACCTCCAACCACTGTTCCAAGTGCAGTACCAAAAACAGGAACAACGGAGCCAATAGCAGCTCCTAGTGCCGCTCCTCCAGCTATACCTCCTACAGAACCTCCAAGAGATCCTCCAATCGATTGTTTAGTTCCAGATCCGCTTGCTACTTCATAGACTAGTGAGCCAAGCCCTGCAACCGCACCAATAGCTCCAGCACCTTTTACAAACTTTAAAGCCTTTGCACCTTTACCGATCTTTTGAGCATTCTTAGCCGTCCTACTTCCAGTAGTTACAACCTCATTTGGTAATACTGTAGCGCCTTTTACACCTTTTTTACTCCTACGACCAATAGTAGCAACATCGCCACCTCTTGCCGAATTGTTCCTTTGTAAGGCTGCAGTATTTGTATTTAAAGCATTTGTTTCAGCATCTAATGCTAATCTACTAGCTTCTGTTTTACTCTTAAAACCACCTAGGTTAATTGCGCCATTAGATAAAAATTTAAGAATACCTGCTCCACCTTTTGCTAATTTACCGAAGCCTGTATATAATCCTCCTAATCCTAATCCAAGCAACCCTACGCCTACACCTAGTGTTGTAATCCCTACGCTGACAGCAGCACCTCTAGCAATAAATCCTTTTGTACTGTCATCTAATTTGTTAAACCAACCAGCAAGTTTTTCTACAGATTCTGCGCCTTTTACCACAAGTGGTATTAAGTTTTCTCCGAAGGCTGAAGCCGCACTATCAATTTCACCTGTCATGCGTTCAATTGATCCTTTTAAGGTATCCATTTTAGTTTTAGCAACGTCATCTGCTTTAATTTTGTTAATGGCTACGCCCATCTCATCAAATGCTTTAGCACCTGATTTAGAAGCAATCATTGCGGCACGAATAGCATCCGAACCGAACATGATATTAAACGCATTAATTTTTTGTTCTTTGGATAAGTTCTTTGTAGACTTTTCTAGGATGCCGAATATTTCGGTCATGGATCTAACATTGCCCTGTTCATCATAAAAGGCAGAAGATAAAAAGCCACTAGACTCTCTCAACCTATCTGTCTCTTTAGCCAAATCTGCTTTGGAAGCACCGGAACCTAATTCTTGTTTTGCCAACTCATGGAAAGCCTTTTCCAAATCCGGTATAGTACGAGATGCAGGTTTAATTCCTTTTTCAACTAAGTATTTATAACCTGCTGTGGTATTAGTTGTTGAAATCCCTAAATCCTCCATGATTGTTGCTGCTGCTTGGGTTTGTGGAGATAACCTCATAATCATGGTTTTTAAGGATGTACCCGCATCAGAACCTTTAAGTCCATTTTGAGCAAAAACCGCTAAGGCATTATTAGTATCTGCAAAGCTAAACCCAACACTAGAAGCGACACTAGCCACCATAGAAAGGGAATAACGCATTTCCTCCACAGATGTGGCAGAGGCATTGGCTGATCCTGCTAATAAATCGGCAGCTTTAGCCATTGATATTCCATCATCTCTAAATGAGTTCAAAACTGTGGAAGAGATTTCTGCTGCATCGCCTAATTCAAGTTCACCTGCTGTTGCAAGTGATAAGGCAGAACGCAGTCCACCACCCATAATAGCTTCTAAATCAACACCAGCTTTAATTAATTCTTGCGCACCTAGAGCAACTTCCTTATTGCTGTATTTAGTTTCTACGCCTAAATCTTTAACCAACTTAGTCAAAGTTTTTCCATATTGTGTCCATTCATATGGTGCCATTAAAGCTTTGATATCTGCCATTGCTTGTTCAAAGTCGGCAGCTTGCTTAATGGTATAACCTAGACCTAAACCCCCAGCAGTAGCTATCGCTCCAAAGGTAGAAGTAATATCTCTTCCTGCATCTTTAACTCTGTTGCCTGTTTCAATAGAACGATCAGATAAACCTTTCAGTTTAGCTTCTGCTTTCCCTAAGTTATCCGCTAATTTCCCCATTCGAGGACCCACAGTGCCTACTTTTCGATTAAGTGAATTAAAGGAGTTGTCTAATTTCTTTTGTTCTTCCACAAGGGATTTATATTTACTTGTTGCTTCTACAACTCTACGATCATGCTCACCAAATTCTTTCGTAAGCTCATCTACTTTTTGTTTCTGCAACTCAACTATTTGACGGTGTTTATTGCTTTGTTCACTTAGCCCCTTGAGTTTTTCTTTCTGCGCGGAAAAAGCTAGTCCGCTCTTTTTCAGACTCGCTACATTATCATCGGTTGATTTTTTCAGCTTAGAAAATTCATCTTCTAAATCCTTTGTGGAAGCCTTAAAGTTTACCATTTCAGCTTTAGCATTTTTAAGTTGCTTTTCCCAAGCACTTTGACGTTGAACAGCTGTATTGATTTCTTTGTTTAAAGCTTGTATCGCTTTAGAACTTTCGTCTTCAGTTTTCAGTGCTTCTTTTCGCTTTTTATTTAACTGCTCAATGCGCTTTTCGTTTAACGACATGACTTTATTCAAGCCTTCAACTTGCTTGCCCAATGCCCCATACTTATCATCAGAATTGTTCAATACAGCTACGTTTGCTTTCATTTCACGTTCTGCTGACTTAATTGAACGATTGACTGCCGTTAGCCCTTTGGTGAACTTCGCGGAGTTGAGATCCATTTCAATTATCATTTTCCCAAGTGGTTGGTTTCCTAACAATTTGTTTTACCTCCTTTCTTATGAGATTGACTTTACAAAGTCCGCTAAATCTATTGTTCGTTCTTTCTTCTTATCAGATGTATTTAAAATTTCCATTAAATGATTAAAATCGGCATTCATAATATCCATATAACTCATGCCGCCTTGCATAAGCTGTTTGACTAGTCTATTGATATCATCTAGATATTCTTGAGCACTTAATCCAGTTCCGCCTCCGTCTCCACGTCCTGCATCATCTGAATTAGAAGTTGAGCCTTTTTTTCGCTGTAACCCAGCACTTTGTAATAAATTACATACATCCTTTGCATCAATTCATGAGCTTGTATTCCTTCTAAAATTTCATCAGAATTAATATCAAATAAACCTGCTACAAAATTAACTAAAGCTAATGTTTGTTCTACTTCATCTTCATAAACTTCATTATTTAGTTTCAATGCAGCAATTAAATTTTTACTACTTACCCATTCTTGCGTATGAGTTTTAACTTCTTTCGTTTTTGGATTCGTTAGTTCTAATGTGTACATTTTCATTCCTCCAATTTTAAATAAAAATAAAAGCCCTCCAAAACGGAAGGCTACTGCTTAACCTACTGGCACTTCAGGTGTATAACCTGGGAATGCATAGGCCATTAATTTCGCTTTCAATTCTGAACCAATACCATGAGCAATTGTTTGTCCATCATCATTAGCGACACAGTCCATGGTTAAAGTTTCAGCATCTGGTTCTGGTTGAGTATCCTCGATAGTTCTAAGTGTTACATCACCTAACGCCATTTTTCCTTTTAACAAAGAAAACAGTACTGGATCTCCGTTCGCTGTAGAAGATTCTAAAATGGCAGCTACATATGGAGGTTCAGTATCTTCACCAATTAGTGTAAAACCATCTGTATGTTTTTTACGACCAAGCACTGCATCTAGCATTTCTTCTGGAATGTCCAAAATACTAATATCCGCTTTAACGTCCCCTGTTCCTTTTTGGGAAATATAGTAAGGTACATTGGATGCATGAACCTTTACAGATTCAGGTGAAATACCAGAAATAGTTGCTTCTGTTGTACCGCCTTTCCCAGCTTTACCTTCCACAATAAACATCTTGTCTGGCACGATTTGACCTGTCTTATCTAAAACAGCAAATGTCGCACGTTTAAAACCTACTTTAATACCCATCTTTACAACACCTCTTCTTTTATAGTGGCTTGGTATCGCCTTGCGTCTACATAGCGTTTAGTTTCTTTGAAATACTCGTCTAAACCATCGCGCAATTGACCAAAACCAAGTTTTTTCATTTCATTTCTTATTTCTGTTTGGAGCATTTTTGTTAACAATCGATTGGTTGTCTCTACATCAATTTGATATACATATTCGAAAGCATGATTTTCATTGCTTGCATATACAGTTGGAACAGGCACATCTAAGGGATCAATTACAATAAATGGCTTTGTGACATCGCCTGTTTCGGGATATTCATAGAATTTAATTCGATCTTTGCAGTTTTCTGCGATAACGCTATTCGTCATGAGTTGGTTATAAATCAACATCAATACATCTGTCATAGCTTTTTCTTAAACTCACTTTCTACGGCATTAGAAAAGGCTACTTTGCTATTATCGATTGCTCGACGTACAGCTCCGTAGCCCTCTGGCTTATGTTTTTTTCCGTCCCGTGTATAACCAAACTCGTTTAAGTGTACTAATCGATAACGCTCCATAGGCCCATTCCAACCAACGATAATATTTTTATATCCATGACGTGAATTTACTCTACCAATTGTGATTTCTTCCACAGTTGCGCCTGTATCTTTAAACTTTGTTAGCTCGCTTGAGAGTTCTTCTGCTACTTCTGTTGCTCCAGCCTTTAATGCTGAATTTTGAACACGTTCTAATGCAGACTCTGATAATTGCTTCTTTAAGTTTCTTTGAATAGCGTCTATTCCTGTGATTTTCACACTCATGTAATCACCGCCAATAAAATGGTTATTAAATCGTTTTTAGAAATGTGTGGACGAACATCAAAAACATTAAATCGTATATCTTTGAAACGATAATCATCCAATTCAACATAATGCTTTGTATCAGGATAATACTCACCGAATGTATCGCGGATATTGATTGTAACTGCATTTTTTGTATTTATGACTTTCAGCTGTTGATCTTCATGTCCTGAATTTAAGATGTCGATATCCTTAGCACTAGCCGAGTATACTTCAGCAAAACACTCATAAAGAATATTCTTTTCCGCTTCACCTGGCTCTGGTCCTTCATGTGGAAGATAACCAAAAAACATAACTGGTGTCCGTAGTTCGCCACTACCAGTCTTTTTTTCATTAAATTGTGGTTTCATCTACTAACACCTCACTTGGCGTGTATAGCTCCAACGCTAATGATGTAATTTGACTAGCAAAGTTATCATTGAAATATTCTACTGCATCGTTATAGACATAGCGTGAACGCTCAAATACTAGCTCTCTAGCACGTTCATTTTCATAGACATCAAATTGACCGCACTTTGCTTTAACGTCCTCCACAGAAGCCGAGAGGATGTCTTTTAAGGTATCATCCTCACTGCTATGTGAAATCTTCATACGCTTCTTAAATTTGATAAGCAATTCATCTGTGATTGTCATTCAATCACCTACTTTTTATCTTTGTCAGGTTCATCTGCGCGTACTAAAAAAGAGTCGTCGAGGTTTTTTTCTACCTCTTCGGCTCTTTTAACCGTCATTTCGATTTCTGTATTAGCTTTATATACTTCATTCGTATGAATATCGCGGAAAGATTTTTTCACTTTATATTTAACCATTCTGAATACCTCCTAGAATATTTTTATCCTGCTGGAATAGTTTCTGTTTCTAGCTTGTACACAGCAGCCACATTATTGTCATCTGGCTTCCCGAAAGCGAAAGTTTTTGCAGTATATAAATTGCAATCTTCTAAAGCAAGTGTTTGATCAAACTTACGTACTTGAACACCGCCTGCACGGTACATGTTATAACGATTGTTTACAAACGCTACAACTTCACCTTCAGCAGCAAATTCTGATTCCACTACACGCAAACTAAATGGTAATGCTGTGATAAATGCCCCCAATGAATTTTGAATAGTATATTGCGCTTTAATACCCCATGCATCAGCTGGGTTTACTAAAAGGACTACACGGCCAGAAATATTGATTGATTTACCGTTTTCTTTTGTAGATAGGCCTTTCATAAGTGCTGCCAATTCTGTAATTGTAGTTTTAGAATCCGCAAATGTTAAAGTGCCAGCTACAGCTTTTTTAGCGTAGCCTGTTGTTGGATCAACTGGAGCTTTTAAATCGCGAATTAAACCAATTGGTTCATATTTGTTTGGTCCAGCACCGTTGATAATTGTATTTTCTAATGCCACTGCAAAAGTTTCTTGAATTTGTGTACGTACGTAAGCTTCAATCCAAGCCGGCCCAACGTCTTCTAAATCCTTCGCCAATACAACAAATGCTGTTAATTTGTTTTGACCGAAGTTTTCTTCGAAGAAGTTTGCATCTAATTGACCTTTGATTTCTCCGAAGATTGGTCCCCATACTGCAGCACCCTCTGGATTAGAACGAATTACACGTGTACGAATCCCTGAGTTGACCGTATTTATTTCAGATAACAATGGATGTTCAGAAGTTAAATCTTCAAAAATACGATCCACTGTTGTTTCCGGAAGAATTAAATCATCTTCAAAGCCATTTGAATGCACTACTTGATTGAAGAACTTACTTTCTTCAGAAGTTAATGCATTAACACCACGATTAACTAACACAGCTTGATCATTATTTTCTGCTTGTACACGATTAGAAATTTGAGTAGTAAGAGAGTTTACTAACTCGTCTTGCATTGTGTTCCATGCTGTTTCCACTTGCTCAGGTGTTGCATTTTCGTCCTTTGCAATAGCTGCATATGCTTTCTTTGCTTCGTCATACGCTTCAGTATGATTTTTTAATTTGATTACCATAAATGTTTCCCTCCATTAAAAAATGAACCCATGTTTTTTCGCAGCAACTGGTACTGGAGTAGGTTCATTAGTCTTTTCGTTTTTAAGTTGTTCGATATCATTTTTCAATTCACCAATCAATTGCATAAGCGCTTCATCATTACCTTTTGGTTCTTGCTTATGAGCAACAATGTTGTTGTTGAATGCTTTTGCTTTATTCTGGAACAGTTCAGATTCAACCGTTTCTGGATCAGCATCAAGGATTTCATCGATAAACCCAAGCTCTTTTGCTTTGCTTGCAGATAAATAAGTTTCTTCATCTAGCAACTTTTCAACTGTACTAGCCTCAACTCTATGAGTATATGAAGCTAAAACAGATTCTCCGATACTCTCTAAATCATCCGCTGCTTTACGTAGTTCTTTAGCATTGCCAGCAACAATAGTCCAAGCGTTATGAATCATTAATTGTGAATTTGAATACATTTTGATGTTATCAGCACCCATCGCAATAATTGATGCTGCACTAGCTGCAATACCAGTGATTTCTACAGTCACATTACCTTTATGGCTCCTTAAAGTGTTCATTAGGTCAATACCCGCGAACACGTCACCACCATAGGAATTGACTTGTAGCTCAATATCTTCATCTTCTTTAATTGACTTCATTTTATAGTTAAAATCCCAAATGCTCGAATTCCAACTTACAATATCACCTTTGATTTTATGTTTCATCACTTTTCACCTCCTTCCACAGTTGAATCAACTGTTTGATAGTTTTTAGTTAGAACATACTTATCTAGTTCTGGATCATCAACACGTTCATGACCAAATTCTTCACGAACATCATTTCGAGAAAAGCCGCCACTTGCAACTAATTTATCAACTGCTTCTGCATATTTAATAATGTCTTTATCAGTTACCCCACGACCTTCAAACTTTTCTCCGTTCATGTAATCTTCTCTTTTAACACACTTTGCATTTAATTCATCCACAATCTTTTTAGTTAATGGTTTAATACAAAATTCGATGTAAGAAGTCATTGCGTTTTCTAAGTCAGCAACATCACCATGAACAAGGTTTGTTGGGATTCCTAAAATATCTGATACATCATCAATCAAAGCCCGTTTCACTTTTTCAATCTCTTCTATAGTTGGACCACGTACAGATCCATTAGAATATTCGGTGTAGGTAATCCCTTTAAATAATGGGAAGATGGCAGTTACGCTAGTTTTAACTGCTTTCATGATGTTATCAATAAAGGTTTGTGCTTTTTTATTTTCTTCATCATCCATCTTTTGTTGTGAATCGAAATCAACTGAGCCGCGAATTTGATAACTACGTCTACTCGCATCTATAAGGGAGCCAAATAGATTCGCATAATCCTCAATTAAACCATTCATGAAATCAGTAAGCTTTTGATTGTTGTAAGTAAGGTACATTACTTCATCCATGTTCCAAGTAAGATTATTAAAAGTGAAATTCTTAACTGTGACATCCTTAAATGTATCTGCATACAATGCATATTCATTTCTATAAAAAGAATCAGCAAGCAAAAGTTGCCCTTGATAAGGAATGATTAGAACTTCATTATCTCTAATCAACTTACCAATAACCGCTTGCCAAAAATCCGATGCAGAGGTATCTGTATTAGGCCGAACATTTAAAATGTAATCCCAATCATCTTTTAACCGTTTCTTATTTTTCTTGTGGCGAAAATCCGTTTGAGACATTGTACGCCCAATAAAATTTATGCAGGTTTCAAGAGCAATTTCCTTTAAATAAGTACGCTGTGAACTTTCGATGATGAATTCATAATCGGCTAACCAACGAGCTTCCTTTGCTTCACTATTTCTCTTTAGCCAGTTTTCCAAAATACCCAACTTCTCACCTCCTTTCTTCCACAATTACAGCTATTAGAATGATAATGAATTAAGGAAGTCTAATGCTCCTCCGATGTCTGTATCAAGTATTTCATCCGCCCTGTACATTCCATGAACAAAACATTGGAAACCATCTGTTTTCCGCCTAATTGGTTCTTTCTTTTCATACGTTTTATTTCCTTGCTTATCAATTTTCACAAGGACATTGTTTGTATACCAACGCATTAGTGGATTGTCACCAAAGATGATTTGACGATTAGCAAATGCAGTTTCAATACGCGGGGCCAACAACGAATGAATAGCCCGCGGGTTTCGGATAACCTCTACTTCAAAACCGTTATCTTCAAATTCTTTGCGTAAAAGTTCGAGACGGAAGTTGTCCGAAATAATCTTTTTGATAGTGCAGTGTTTACGTTGTTCAACAAACCAACCAACAACTTTTTTCACATCAATAGTTGGCTCGTCCAAAACCGTAAGGAGCCCCATTTCTTCCCACTCACGAATTGGCGCGAATTTTTCTCTCGTTTGTTCATCTGGCTTTCTTGAATAACCATAATATTTGTCCACAAACTCTTTACGGACAAATGAATGTGTTTCAAAGCAATAGTTCTCACCATCTCGGAATAACAAACCATTTGCAGCAAAGTCACGTATGCTCGCAAAGTCTACACAACCAATAGCTTCTTTATTTTTATAATCAGGTAAAGGTCTGTTCGTCGCTTCGATTTCTTCCCATTTAGCCACTGATTTTTCTAAATCAACTACTGGCAAGTTCATACGTTTTGTTACAAACTCTTCGTATGTGGAAGGATCATCTTGCAGGTTCTCATATTCCTCATAAATCGTGTCATATAAGGTTACTGCATATTCACCGCGAGGCTGGCACAACATCGGATTAGCTTTTTCCCACGTCTCTGGATTGTTGATCTCATCTTCATTATCCAGTTTGCAGATGAAGGGGAAGATTGCATTGACCCTTGCTTCACCTTTTAATACTTTTATGGCTAGATCTTTCATGCTGTCTAAAAAGCCATCGCGCACATATCCATCTGTACCAATATAAAACTCTCTCGGATTGGCTTTCTTACCTAAACCAGATATATGAACAGCTACGTCTTTATTGCTCTCATATTGGTGAATCTCATCAAATACTACAGCACCATCTCGCAAACCATCCTTTGTTTCACCATTGGAAGTACGATATTTCAAAATGGCATTTGTTTTATTAGATAAAATCTGTGTCTTAGTACGCTTAAACATCTTACCTAGCGCACCACCGCGGCCAATAGCGTTGTAGACTTCATCAAATGATGTTTTAGCCTGTTCTTCACTATTGGCTACGAGTGAGATATTGTAATCCGAAATGCCATGCAACGGGCTAATCATGAAATTGACAAGCGCTGAAATCTTACCGTTCTTACCAAAACCACGTGCCACCAACCATAAACTTTTCCGATAAAAAACGCGCCTATTTTCTTTAAAGAACAAGAAAACAAACGCGTATAGAAATTTATCTGTAGGTGTTAATGTGAAATACCATTTCTCCGTAAACTTAATGGCATTTTCAATCATTTCATCATCAAAAAATAAATCATCCCGATTGAATATGTACTTCTCCAGATAATCAATCAGCATGATTCGTTCTTCATTTAATTTTATTTTTCCATCTCGATACAGTTGGATATATTCAAGTACATATTTATTTACAATCAAATTAAACCATCTCCTGGGTCTTCCACAACTGGGGTAGATGCAGCAGTACCTTCATTAATAAAGTTGATTGTTTTTTCTAACGCAATAATTTGGCCATTAATTTTAATTTTTTCATTTAGCAATGGATGACTTTTATTGAAACGCTGCGAACCATTTTCGGTTATCTGCGATATACCTTCCGCTTCAATCTTTTCATCACACTTTTGTAAATCTTTCATAAAGCCAATCATGCGCTCAACTTTATTAATTTCCAATAAATCATCTTGATCAATGCGGCTCAATAGCTGCTCTTTCATTTTTTCTAAATCCATAAGTTACACCCCCTCCCCCCTATAGCCCCCTAACGTACGCGATAAAACGAAAAAATTTGGACAGTACACCCTTCCCACCGGTTTCCAGTTTTCCCTAATTAGTGGAAAATTTTGACCCGGGGGTATCACCATCGTTCATCATCAGCCCATTTGTTTTTCTTTTTCTGACGGAAACCAAAACGATTGTGTCTTTTGTTGTGACAGTCTTTACAAAGTGTTCGAAGATTGTCATTGTCTAAAGCTAATTCAGGAAAGTCTTCAAGCTCTTGTATGTGATCAACCTCAAGGATTGTATCTTCATTGGTTTGAACTTTGCCTTCTTCCTTGCACCATTGGCACTCGTAGTTGTCACGCTTGAGGATTTCTAATCGCTTATGCTTCCAAGCGGTTGATAAGTAGAATGGATTGGCTTTTTTATATCTCATTTGTTGCTATCCCTCCACACTATTCAACCAGTTGATTGCACTTGTCACACTTTAGTTGATAAAGTTTAGCATTGTCAGTCATGTAGGTTGAAACCTCTAAGCTCCCACAATGAGGACATTTAATTAAATTTCCAATCACATTTCGAATTGCATCTATCTCAACAGATAAAGCATTTACATGTACTGAAGCAGTTTCTAATTGTTGTTTAAGTTTAGTGACATCCGTTTTTTGCATGTTATCCCTCCACAACTATTATCTAGGTCCATAGCGAACCTGACTTACACCCTCACAACAACACACGATAATTCATAGTCACCACATCGTAACGATCTTTAATGGACTGTTATCATGTGTCGTTATCAAGGCATAAGAAAAAGCCACATCGTTTTTGATGTGACTACTGTAATAATATTTCAAAGTTTTATTTTCCACGTTCCTCTTCAATCGCTTTGATCATAATGATAACTTCTTTGGTAGTCATATTAATTCCCAATTCACTTAAGTGATTTACTATCTCATTTAGTGAAAATTTATCAACACTATCGATATAATCTTTAATAATTGCTTTACTCTTCGGTATCCTACGATCTATTTTCCTAACGTTAATATTGTCTTTAATCTTATTTAAATTTTCAATTTCATTAAATATTTGTTTATTTAATTCTTTTTCAAACTTTTGAATGGTTTCTTTTTTGACTTTTTCTCCATACTCTAATAATTGTTTTTGAGTATAACTATCTTGTTTTTCATCCAATTCACTATTTGTGTCTACTGATTCTTCAACATTATTTACAACCTCAGCTATCCCGTTTTGTTTACTAATTAACGTAAGTGACAATTCTCTCAATTGTTTTGATAACTCTAAATGCTTGGAATCTGAAGAAATTTTGTTTTCAGAATCTTGTTTTAATGACAAGAAAATGGCTAAAATTGCTAAAGCTATTGATGTAGCACTAGATATAATTGATAGACTAGTTTCCCATTCAAGATAGTAATTCGCCAAAAGGATTATTACTATAAAAATAAAATAACTTGTTAACCATAACCAGTCTCTATTAGTCCAATTTTTAAACATTTAACGACCTCCTTTACACATTTTACATTTATAAAGTAAGGCTGTCATTAATACATTCAAAAAAAAGCCGCACTCGATTGAATGTGAACTTAAAAAACCACTCTTTACGAGTGGCCCATATCCAAAGGAAGAATCATGAAGCTTCTTATCAAAAACTCCATGCTATCACTTTACATGGTTTTTTAGTGAACTTCGCTAGTATTAGAAAGTTCAAGCAAATAAAGATTTAAATGCGAAGTAATATGCGAATATAGTAAATATAAACAAACAAACGATTTTTCTTTTTATCCATCGATTACTTTTCCAGTGAGGAATAACCAACCACAAAGCCATTGTTGAAAACATCCACGCATAAAACTTCCAACGGTCAATATAAAAAAATTGAATCGTATCCATTATATCCTTCAAGCCAAAGTTCCTCCTTATAAGAGTACATACAGAGCAATAGAATATTTTATTCGTTCTTTAGTATTGTTTATGCATCCCTTACACCCATCCTATGGCTTTTGCTGTCTTATCAAGTAACATATTTCTTTTACGTAAGACCTTATGCCTCGACATGTATAGTTTATCTGCAATATCTTCCCATTCGAAAAAGTCATTCCTACACCAATACCTCATGTCTACAATAGTTTTAGAATCACTGTCCAATGTTGTATACAATCCTTCGATTGCCTCCACAATCTTCTTGAGATTTTGGTAAAACGCATCCTGCATAAGTGCCATAGCCTTTTGCTGTGTCGAATTGGATATGTTACCGCTGGATATGCCACCGATCCGTTCTTCTTCCTGATACGGATAAAGCAATTCCCATTCGCGGTATTTCAATTGCTTTTTATTCTGTTCATGATTAATCCAATATTCTTCTATCTTTTTTATATCTGTACGCGTCAATGCTGCCACAATCTCACCTCTTTATTTCTAACTAAAAATAACTCATTTAAAGCCCCTTACAGCCATTTAGACAGCGAGAGGATTAAGACTATTAAAATAGTTCTAAAATCTCTCTAGTAGTCTTCTATGGCTTTTAATTGTATAATGGTTTGCTAAATCTAAATGTCGAACTTTGTATAGCTTAAATATACAAACTGACGTTCTATTCAAGGGTAAAAAATATATAGATTACGCCAAATCCCGTTCTTTCCGCCAAATAAACAAAGTACCGACTGTCACTTTCTTCATATCAGCAATTTCTTTTTCCGTGTATTTTTGTGCTTTCAAATCTTTGTATTCCTCCACAGTTAAATCAGCAAGCTTACCATACTTTTCTCTTGGAATATGTTCTTTTTTCCATATCTTCACGTAATGCTCAGTTGTATTCAGCTTTGTAGCAATTTTTTTATCAGTTAGACCAGCTTTTTTCATTTCTCTATATTTATTCAGTGTAAGCGTACCTAGCAAATTTTCTTTAAGATGGTGAATCTCGCTACCTTTTTCTTTAGCGGACAAATTTAGCAATTCGGTGCCAAGCTTTCGTAATTGCTTGTATGTTTGACAATTCCGGCAAGGTTCCAAGGAATCGTAATCCTTTTTTGTGCAAGGCTCACAATTCTTCTTAAAGATTTCAGTAGTCTGGTACATAATCTCAATGCGTTTAAGTTTTAACTCATTCTTTAACCGCCTTTCTGTTGGATTCATGTTGTTACCCTCCTATTCTTCTAATCTCGAAATTTTTTATAATCTTGTAGCCTTCTTGTTCTAAGGCGCGAATATAATGTTCTTCAAATGGCG
The DNA here is from genome assembly GCF_059759115.1 of Rummeliibacillus sp. GQ308. Classification (NCBI taxonomy): domain Bacteria; kingdom Bacillati; phylum Bacillota; class Bacilli; order Caryophanales; family Caryophanaceae; genus Rummeliibacillus; species Rummeliibacillus sp. GQ308. The sequence goes on from NZ_JCAXDQ010000001.1 coordinate 2,105,074, forward strand.
TTACGACTGTCCAGTCTTTTTCTGTTCTGTGCTGCATTTCTACATACACATCATATTGCTTGCTATCCCTTTGCTTGTTATAAGCATTCACTCGTTCAACTTTTAGGCGAGCACGTGGATTTTCAATTAAGATTCCGTTTCTTACATTCATTGGTCCTCCTCCTTAGTTTTAAAATTATTAGCATCAAGCTACAGATTCTTTATCCCATTCATCCATTTATCTAATTCAGATTGTTTACATCTGCCGATAACTTTATAGCCATTTTGAAACCATTCAATTTCATTGATGGAAGTTATACGACATTTTTTATCCTCAAAATTTATCATTTGACCCTTTTTAACTTTCTCATTAGTAACAAGCATAAATGGTATAGATTCACTCATTTAGCATGCCTCCTCATTTCTTCTAAACCCCTGTGCTCCCAAATCCGTTTGCTCCACGATCACCACTACTCAATTCCGTTGCTTCCACAAGCTCAATGTCTGGTAGCTTTTGAAACACTGCCTGCGCCAGTTTGTATCCTCTAGGAATCTCGTAACGCTCGCTAGAAACGTTTTGAACAATAATGCTAACTTCTCCTATATATCCACTGTCCACTGTGCCTACAATCACATTTAATGGCGTTTTAGATGACACTCCACTTTTTGGGCGAATCTGAATTTCATAACCTGCCGGAATCTCAAATGCAATCCCTGTACCGACTGCCACTTTTTGAAATGGTGAGATGATTACTTGATCAAGTGCAAATAAATCAAAACCACTATCCGTTGTATATGCTCTAACTGGCATTACCGCATGTTCAGCAAGCTTTTTTACTTTTACTTTCATTCCACCAATGCCTCCCTAGCAATTTTATTTACATATGGAATCGTTTCATCTGGGTTTGTCCAGGTTTTCGTATCAGCTGCAATGGCTTCTAATGCTTCTCTTAATCGTTCCATTTCATTGGCTGTTTTCTTGCTCGATTCATTTAATTTTGTTTTCAATACTTCCAAATAAACAAGTAGATCCGTTGCTTCTTCCTGCGCGTGGTCAATCCATTCTTCCACAGAATAATCATCTGGATTGACCGTTGTACCGTACTTTGCATAGCCTTTAACCGTTTGGTTATCTAACAGTTGTCGTACTGCTAACAATGTTGGATTTGCTAAGATTAGTTCCTCTGTGGTCATTCTGTAGCACCCGCAAATTCATCAAACTCTACTTCATCTGTCTTCAATTGTTCTTCAGGAACTGAAACAACTCCATTGTTATCAACCTCGTATTTCACACCCTCATGCGGTTCTTCAACATCTTCAATACTTAGCTGACCTTCTGGCGTATCATCTTCCGGCTTACTTTCCATAACTTCTTTTGGTGTGCTGTATTGGTACGTTAAATCAACAAGGAAATACTGGCCATACTTGTTGAATTTCTCTGTGATTTTGTTCATCATTAAATTTTTATTTTCTTTTGCTGTTTCAACGATTTCTTCTGCCTCGATACGTGTATCTGCATAGTGTTGCTCCTTTTGATTAAGTTGTACTTTTGCCATGTTAAAACGCTCCCTTTTTTAGATATTCTTTAGCTTGATAATAGAAATGGTAATAGATATAATTTCCGCTGTATTTTTTATCAAGAAACACAATGCTGAATCCGTATCGTGCTTCAAAAGTTTTGAGTGTACCCAGCAATGCTTTTGGATCGTAACGACTTCTGTATTTGCCTGTAAGGATTTTTTCGTACCCGTCCTTATCCTCGCAAACTAAAACAAATGGATTTTGACTTGCTCGAATTAATTCATTTTCAAATGCTTTGCGTGTATCTTTCTGCAAGTTGCCTGTAATCTCATCAATCGAGTTTTTTCGCTCCAAGCAACTATTAAGATATAAATCTCTCGGAATGCCAAACTCAGGATTAGCGGGAATCATAGCAGAATAGTCGCCTGTTTTGAGTGCTTTGATTTTTACTGGAATATCCTTCGCATGTAAGTAGTCCAGGATATGGCCGTTTACATTTTCACGAGTATCAACCACAATGGTCATGGTTTTTAGGATTTTATTGATTTCTGTATCTGTGTAAGAGTAATGAATCAATGTGCAGCACCTTCTAATAGTTCTGGATTTTCGTAAATATTGCCGATGATTTCAACTTCCACTCCACTTTCCTTGCAAATCAACCAGCAGGACATTTGGTGGCATGCTTGAAAGCAACATAAATTTTCGTTGTATTTAACAATTCCACAAGCAACCACACGCCCACTAAATTGCAATATATCCCCTTCATAAATCTCACGACCATTTTTATCTTTAAGACCAGTGTATTGCATTACTTTCACTGCATCTAAGTTCATGAAAGTATATGGGTTTTGCATACTCTGGTGGTTAGGCGGAAGAACGAACTTGTGTGAATTTAGACTTCCATAGTTAAATTGATACAAGCAGAAATCTAAAACTCGCATTTTTTTGTTTAATGGTTCCCAAGCACGAAACTTAATTTCCCTCATCATTATTTCCTCCCTTCGCAAATGCAACAGCACGTTCATATATCTCCTGCGCCATCTTCTTTGATTCATCATTTTCAAATTGGCGATAATCCTCATAAATATCTATCCAACCATTTTTAGCAAGAACAACCGTCCAATCATGAAATAATTCAGTTGATTCAATATCGTTATTGAGCCAATTAATAATCGATTCGTTCTTTGTCCATCCACAGTATTGATGCAATGTTTTTTGAATGGTTATATCAATCGGTTTTGCGTTCGCCCATGATTTAAACCAATCTTCAATTTGCGGAAATACCTGTTCAGCTGCCTTCATAGTTTCAGGTGGCACAACTTTATGATTTTTCATTTCAATTTCACCAGATGGCAGCATGCTCATTTCAGCACCGGATTTCCAGATGGTTGAAAGTATTTTTAAAACTTGCATGGAAGTAAACTCACTCCTTCCTCAACCGAATTCCTTTATGCATTCTTACACCGCAATAATTTACATTTGCACCATAGCCAAATTCATTCATCATTCTTCCAAATTTATTTTTAGAATTAGGTTTAACACCTAAATCAAAACAATATCTAACGTAATTTTCATACAACGCTTTATGACTAATTTTGCAACCTTGTTCACGAATAACGTTATCTCTAATAAAATCTCCAACCATTTTGTTCACCTCTAAATTATTTAAGGGTTAGTGAAAAACATTTAAAATTAGCGAAAAAACAGCTATGGGTTACTAAACAAAAACCTCTTCAACCTTAGAGCCACAAGGATTCTGCTATTTTTGTTACCGAAGGTTAGTGAGAAAGTTCAAACACGCTCCTAATATACTTATATATTTATATTATTTTTTTATTTATATATTTTATTGATAACAAAAAGTAACCCAAAAGAAGAAAAATAGGTTTAAACCCTTGATATGACTGGCTTTCTAAGACAATTTGTATGGGTTACTTAAATAACCTTTTTCGCTTTTTTCATTGTTTTCCGCTAACAATTGGCGATTAAACGTAACTTCTCGCTCCTTCAAAGTAACCCCATGAATGAATGTTTTATTTTTAGCGCCTTTTTGCTTTTTAAATCCTTTTGTTTCCATTGCTCGATAAAACGCACGATTCTTCAATGCAAATTCACCTGTTTTGAAACACCAGTTTTGATAGACTTCAAAAAGTTCTTTTGCTTCAATTTTCACTTCATCTATCATTGGTGCGAAACAACATTCATAAAGGAATGGGCCTAATATATCCATATCTTCTTTGTAATCGCCTGTTGCCTTCTTAACGACTTCTGGCTCCGGCAACCCCATCTTCTGCCACTTCATGCACCCCTCAAGCGCCCAATTCAAGATGCCTGGCATTTCGAGAGATAACTTTTCAGGAAGCTTTAAGTCACGCTTTTCTTTTGGTAGTTGCAGATTAAAAGGGACCAACTTAACTCGGCGCCAAATACCTTCATCCACGCCTTTAATAACTGGCTTGTGGTTAGTCGTGAAGAATACTTTAAACTCTGGAATAAACTCGAAGTATTCTTGTCGCAGGAATCTCGCTAATACCGGCTCACCGCCTGTTATTTGCTTCACAAATGCTTCAGATAGTTGTTCTCCATCTTCTGATTCAATCGCGCTGACAAAGCGACTGCCGACCAATCGTGCAATGTCATTGTTGGCTCCTGTTTCTTTCTTTTTGATAAACGTATCGGATTTTGCTTGCTTGCCGTATTCGCCCATAAGATCTTTAATCGTGTTGATAAAGGTTGATTTACCATTCGAGCCACCTCCGATTAAGAAAACCATTATTTGTTCGGATATTTCACCCGTTAAGCTGTAGCCAATCAATCGCTGCATATATTCGATTAATTCTTTATTGCCTTGGAATATTGAATCTAAAAAACTTAACCATTCCGGGCATGTAGCCTTTTCATCAAATGAAATATTAGCGATTTTTGTTAGTCCTAACTCACGATTATGCGGCTGCAGCTTTCCTGTTTTGAGATTGAGAATGCCGTTATCAACATTGAAAAGGTACTTATGCTTATCAAAGTCTTCACGCTCTCCTGGAACTAAAGGCATCAAGTCTTTAATGCTGTTCATCCGAATGTTCCTACGTTCACACATACGCGCCCATTTGTTTTCCATCTCATCTTCTGATTTGTACAAGCTGCGTAAAACTTTAGCAGTGATACGTTCAATTTCTTTTTTGTTATCAATCTTCCACCGTTTGCCGTCCCATATAAGCCAGCCCATATCACTTACATATTTGATTACATGGCCATATTCATATGCGATTCGTTCAGCGTTGCCAAGTTCGGTAAGTCGAAATTTCTTTTTCGGCTTTTCTTCGGCTGCCTCGTCGTCCACATCTTCACCAGTGAAATTGAATGAGAACTCTTCATACTCATGCATGTTATCCAATATGGTTGCAGTAGTTGTTGAAATGGCCGTTGCAATCGTTCGTTCTCCATACGTTTCATTTGTATCTGTAAAATGAATTACATCCCATTTATCACGCATGAGGGCAGTTTCACGAAACATGGTGTCCATTCTAGTAGCACTCTTACCTGTCCAGAATGCCAAGTGATTACATAAAGCTAAGTCGCTCGCTGAATGATCATCGTTGACTAAATTGCCATTGAATAAGCTGCGGATTTCATCACCGTTTTTCGAACGAAACATCATTTCCCAAAGCTGTTCGTTAGAATGTTTGATTTCATCCTTTTCAAACTCTGCTAAATTAACGCGACCTTGAATGTCGCTATCATCAAAATACTTTTCAAAAACCTCGGCCAGTTCATCTGTTCTTTCAATTACTTCATTCGAATTTTCACGGTTACCTGTAAAAGTGAAGTAACGGCCGTAAGAGTAAATCTCTAATCCATGTTTTACATTTTTTCGTCCCGTCCCCATCACAGACTGTGGAAGACCACCCTTGATGATGATGTGAATCCCTGTTCCACTTGGCGAAAACTCCGTGTAACTGTCCAAAGTATCAATAATTTCAGTAGCAAATGTATTCGGCTTTTCGTCCACAACACACTTATCAATATCAATCCCGATATAGTTATCTTGGCGACTGAATACAAAGCCAATGCCATCATAGTTACCTTGCATATAAAACTTCACAGCTGTTGCAAAGGTAGACCAGGTACGGCGATTGTTTGCTTGTGCCATTTCTCCATCTGGTTGGTATGGAACTTTTGTTTTCTTCCCACCACGTTCTTCAAACCGCCATAGGATCCATTGTGGAAGGGCTTTGAGTTCGGCAGGTATTTCGTTAAAGTTGTAAGGTCTTTCGGCTATCATAGTTGCCCTCCTAATCAATGCATTCCACTTTTTTAGCAGCGATTTCAATTTCAAAATCTGTATTAACATTTACAAATCCGACAAATTGTTTCGTATTTTCTGCTATATAGGAAAGTTGTTTCAACCTTTCTTTCTGTTTCATCAATTTATTTGTTGTCGTTAAGTTACCGAAACGCTTCAAAAACTCTGTGCGGAAAGAAGGATAACTGTTAGCAATAAAAGAATATTTTTCATAAGATTCAATACAATTTTCATGAAAAATAACTTTCACGTTAAATTCGTAATTCAACTCTTCACCTTCATTCATTAATACTATTTTGAGAATAGAAAAGAGAAGCCCAAGCAAAAGGACTTCTCTATGAAATTGTTATTTAGAACGGAATATCATCTTCTGAAACTTCTACTTTTGTTGGTGTGTCAACTTGCGATTCTTTAAAACCATTTACTTGAGGATATTTCTTTCCGTTATATTCACGATGCCCAACTGTGACAACTAAATTTTTACCGCGTAATGTTTCAGCCCACTCTTTATAAGAGTTAAATTCCATTCCGTCAGGGAAACCAGCAGCTTTAGCAACAGCTTGTAACCGCCACATAGCATTATCTGTAATTGTGAAGTTGTCATATAGAATTTTTTGTCCTTGATGATCTTGAGGTACATCAGAACGAATTTCATAATCAACTGTAATTTTGTTATTACCGTTAGATGATTTACCCATTTCGTAATTGATAACTGTTACTTCGTAATCTCCTGCCGCAATTAAATCAAACCCTTTTGCTTCTTCGTGATTAATTTTGAATCCCATATTAAATTCCTCCTATTAGTTCAACTATTTTTGTGACTGCTCTATAATTCATTTGTTCAACTGATTGGTTAGCTTTAAATTCGCAATTAGTGACAACCTTTTGCGTAGCTTCATTTTTTGAAGCTTTCGCTCTAATCCCCTTAACCAACATTTGACGTTCTTTTTCTTGCTCTTCACGTTTAGCACGTTCTTCTGCTTGTACATCGACACCAAGTTCTAAATAGCGATATAATTTAGAGCCAATTTCTTCTGTAATCTGAAACTCACCTTCAAATAAGTTAGTGATGTCTTTACTTATTCGAGCGTAATGATCCATCCCTAAACTAAAGACAGTATCGAACTCATACTCCATATCATCTTTTTGAACGGGCTTCAAACCGACTTTCTTAGGCACGTTCTTACCGTCAATCTGTTCAATTACATAATCACTTTTCACTCGCAAAGTTGTAATCATGTGGATGTCTGAAGTTGTTAGGCTATTAACCAACTTACTAGATTCAGGCGCAAGCTTACCCCAGTTTTGAAACGAGTTACCTTGCATACCTCCATGTGTTTCAACAACCCCTCCCTCGCCTTGCCATTGGTGAGAAAGGCTATCCACGATTATTACTTCCACACCAGTTCTACGTAAGGCTTGTATTGCTGACTGATAGCGGTCTGTATTATATGGCGGTGTAAAATTAACATGCTTAAACGATCCGATTTTTAAATTTCCAAAGGTTTGACCCACATAATTTAACAATCGTTTATGTTCTGTATCTGCAGCGCCAATTTTCTTCCACACTTCTTCTTCTGGTAAATCTGGATAGGCTTCTTTCATTAATCCAAATGCTAACCTTAATGCGCTTAATGATTTACCACTGCCAGAAGGTCCAACGATTCCAATTAAGGCCTTTTGCTTTTCCCTTATGGCATCGTGTACTTCAAATTCATTCATTTCTACTCACCTCCCTTAACGAATCCGAAGGCTTTCACCTTGTTTGATTTCTACACCAGGAACTTCTTCTATTTTCACTTTTGCTAATAAAGCTTTTTTATCGATATTCCGAACCGTTTCAACCGTTACAAATTCATCGGGAATCGCCTTATCGTCCACAATATTGAGAGAAGGTGGATTTTTCTGTACTGTGAAAGTGAATTTTTCACCTTGGATCTTCTTCTCTCCTGTGGAAGAAATCGCATTTTGCATATGAGCTTTCATACGTTTGATATCTGATTCCATGCTTTTACGACGTCCTGCCAAACGCTGTTCCTCTGATTTCAAACCTTCAACATCCGATTCGATATTACGAATAACCATTGCATAGCTTTCTAGTTTTTCTTCTAGTGCACCTTCGATAGATTCGAGAGTATCTTCTAAGCCTTCTTCGCCTGATTCGATCATGGATTGGATTCGAGCATAGGCACCTTGTAACTCATATAAATTTGCCATGTATACTTCACCTCATTTTGTGATATATTGTTACTAGTAAAATATTTATTTGAGTGCTCGTTAAAGACTGCCATCTTTAGCGGGCTTTTTTCTCATTACAGCGTAAAATGACTCTGATACTTCGTCGCCATCGTACTTAATGCGGTTTAAATGGGTCTTAGTTTCCTGCTTGTGCGTGTAGCTTTTAAATGATTTATGCGTTCTGCCTTGTCTGATTAGTTCATAACCGCGTTCTTCTAAATCTGCAATTGCTTGTACTAATTCCGAACGTCTAGCACGTTTTAATTTCACGTCACCGAATGGCTGACCCCAAAGATTCCCCATCTTATCTACACTCCTTCCAATAGTTCTGGATTTTCGTAGATGTTTCCTAGAACAGCGTTGTAAGCAACTTCGTCAAATAGATATACACCCGTTTCTAAACCAATACATTCAATGACAAAACTGCTCTCTATAAACTTGACTACTCCTATTATTGATTCATAAGTTCGCTCACTTAATTGTTCAACTATATCTCCCTCATAAATCTCACGGCCGTTTTTATCTTTAAGGCCTGTGTATTGCATTAGTTCAATCGGTCTGTAATCACTCATAGGCATAGGCGATAAATGTAAATGTGTACTATTACCTTCATAAATATTATTGATTGCGACATTCTTTATTACACTTTCATTTTTAAACCAAGCTCGAAACTTAATCTCCCTCATTTGCTCACCTCTAATCCTTGTAACCTAGTGTGCGTTTTACTAGTTTCAAAGAGCTTTCAATACCTTGAATTTTTGTTGATTGATTATCATAGTGCTTTTTACTTTTCTTCCAGGCTTCAAATGTTTCTTCTTGTGCGACTGTATGTGCCCAATCGTCTAATAAATCCGTTTCATCTTGTAAAAGTTGTTCGAGCTTATCTTTCAGCTTTTCTGTGTTGCTGTCCTTAATAACAATTTTGCCTTGAAGATCTCCATTACTATCGCTTAAAGAATTGTACTCATTGTTTTCAGTCGTGTAGCAAACACCTGTAAATTTGTCATCACTTATTGAAGCGCTAAAAACCTTGTTCAATTTACCTTCCACATTTACATATAGTTGCATGTTATTTCTCCTCCTCTGGTTTGTGAGCTATCATAATCCCAAGTAAAAACATTAAAACTGGCGGGAATATGATTAGTGCTAGTGTGGTATGGTCCATTTAATTCACCTCGTGATATAGGGCGTTTGTGTCGTCAGTTATGACACAATAACCTCTTTTTAAATCATGCAGTGACCAATGTTCTTCATCTTTGTCATAAGCGTGACCTTTTATGACCTCTACAGTTTCAACTGGTTTATGATAAATGCTTGTTGGATCAGTACTGCCTACTAATTGACCAACGACAAATTCATCTGGCTGTATAGCTAACATAAAATCTATTGGCACATCAATTTCAAGCGCTCTAGCCAATGCAATAGCTCGTCCAATATGTTCGTTGAATACGTCTCCTGGTGCACACTTCGAACGCCCAACACCATAAACGTTGCTTGTTTCTACACCTTTTAATAAACAAGTTAATTTATTTTTCTTTACAATAAATTCAGCTTTACATGCTGAATGTCTGAAATTTGTACGATTATTTCGCGGAACAAATACATCTTTAAATTCAACCTTTTGATTTTTATTTGGCCCATAAACCGCAATCCCAGCAATAGTGGTTTTTTGTTCCTCCACAAATGCCTTAGCCTTTTCAATCAATGCTGCACGTTTCTGATTTGCAGAAAGCTCAACTTCTGGAAACGGTAATTCTTCAGGTGTAATTTCCTTCACAACTTCAAATACTTCTCTTAAGTCAGCTCCTCCCCAACCGCTTGTTGTATATCCGCAAAACCCATCATCATCTTTATAAAAGTCATTGCCGTCTACAACTTCATAAAAAACATTCGCTTTTGTATGTTCATGTTCTTCTTCAAAGAATCGAACATAATCACCTTTCTTTGTATCTCTATTAACCTTACGAAGCTTCAACCCTTCATGCTCGATAATTTCCTCCACAGTTGTTGCAGCAACTTCTTTCTTCATCGCCACTAACTCTTCACGAAACTTGTCCACCATGTTGATTACTTTGTCTAAATACGCGTTTTCGTTTAATTGTTGGTACATTTTTGTTCCTCCTTTGGATTAAAAAACAGTTTAAGCATTTCCTCCAAGCCAATCGTCTATTTCATCTAAATCAAAAATGATTACTCTTGGTGCAGGTCTACGAACAGGTATTTCTTTAGTTTGCATTAATCGGTATATCGTAGCCTTTGATATCGGACAACCTATTTCATTTAGATATTCGACTAATTTTTCTACACCTCGAATTTTCCGCAATATACTTTCACCCCCTTTTGTTCCATAAACGGAACTAAATTTCAAAAAAATATTCTGGTGGTACATTATATTTTTCAATAAGCAACCTTGCTTCTGATAAAGAAAAATCTCCGCCTGTTCCATTTAGGTTTTGATTGAGTGCGCTAGGTGTTTTATCTAAGTAATTAGCGACTTCTTTTTGCGACAACCCTTTCTCAACAATAAATGCTTTTAATTTTCTGTAAGGGTTTCTACGCCTAGTAGCCTCTATAGACATATTTGCCATTTCTTCACCTCCGTTCCGTTTCTGGAACAACTTAATCTTATAATCTATTAAATAATATGTCAATAAATATTTTCCCGTTTTCGGAACAAAAATTGAATTATATGTTGCATTTACGGAATAATACCTATAATATATTAGATGTATCTAACATATATAAAGAATTTATTTAATTTAATTACTTAAAGGAGAATAACAAATGTCCAATTTCGGAAGTTTACTAAGAAATTTGCGAACATCACGTTCACTAACACTTGAAGAGCTAGCAGAGAATTTAAATAAAAAATACAATACAAAACTAAGTAAAAGTTCTATTAGTCGTTGGGAAACAGGCGATGCAGAGCCTAAATTAGATTCTGTTCGAATTTTATCGGACTACTTTGGTGTACCTGGTTCGTATTTCTTCAGTGATATAGTTGATCAAACAGAAGTACATAATTCTAAAATTGAAACTATAGCTGCTCATATCGATGATGATGTTACAGAAGAAGAACTTGAGGATATAAAAAAGTATATAGACTTTATTAAATCACAACGTAAAAAATGAGGTGTTTGTATGGGGTTAGATTCTTTAATTGCCGAATATCCACAAATAACAATTAAATTCGCTGAATTACCTAGAGGGTTATCTGGATTATATTTTGACAATATTATATTCCTAAACAAACGGCTTAACAGTATTGAAAAGCATTGCGTTTTAGCTGAGGAAATAGGTCATCATGAAACAACTTATGGAAATATTACTGATTTGGACGAAATTCGAAGTCGAAAATTAGAAATAGTGGCAAGGAGGTGGGGATACGAAAAGCTAGTTCCACTAGAAAAATTGATTGAATGTCATGAGAATGAACATTGGTTACCTGATGATATCTGTTTCTATTTAGATATCACGCCAAAATATTTACAAGAAGCTTTGAATTATTACACACAAAAATATGGTGTTGCAAAAATTCATAACGGCTACAGAATTTCATTTGATTCATTGAATATCGAAAAACTTTAAGGGGGTGATCGCAATCATTTGATGGGTGGCAATTGCTACTCTTTTCTTTTTACAAAAGTATGGGAGGAATATACATGGCAAGTTATGTAGAACTACCACCAACCAAAAGTGGGAAACCAAGAATCAAAATAACTGTTGAGCTAGGGTATAACGAAGAAACTGGAGAACGATTAAGAAAACATAGGAATGTTACTCTTAACAAATTGACAGAACGAACAATTAGCAAAGCGATTAAGGATTTTGAAATAGAAGTTGCTACATCTACTGAAGCTCATAACACAGAAAGTATTACCTTTAAAGAATTCACAGACAGATGGATGGATACTTACGTTGAGGTAGATCTATCTATAAAAACAAGGGATATTTATGAGTACCATCTTTCACACGGTATATTAGAACAATTAGGAAAGTTTAAGTTGAATAAAATTAAAACTTTCCATATAGTTAAATGCTTTAAAGAGTGGAAAGAAAATGATTCAACAGGAAACACTACAGCAGGAAAATTCACAGTATTGAAAAGTGTTTTTTCAAAAGCAATTGAATGGGGAGTTATTAAAGAAAACCCAATGAATAATATAAAAGCCCCTCGAGTTACTCGGAAAGAGAAAAACTTTTATGATGAAGACCAACTAAAATATTTATTTAAAATCGCTGATGAATTAAAGCCTGTAATGAGAATAAAAATTAAGCTAGCTGCATTAGTTGGTCTAAGACTAGGTGAGCTATCTGGAATACGTTTAGAAAACATAAATTTTAAAAACAATACAATTTTGATTGATAAAACGCTCCAATACGATAAGAGATTAAAGAAACTGGTTTTAGGACCCACTAAAAATAAAAAGCCAAGAACAGTTAATGTTCCGGCCACATTTATGAAGGAATTAGAGTTATATGTAAAAGAAAAACGCAAATTACAATTAATATCCGGCAGTGCTTGGCGACCATTAAAAGATGAAGATAATAATCCAATCAATTTTTTAATCACAAGAGACGACGGTCACCCAATGAATCCAAGAACTACATCAACTGAGTGGGCACGAATTGTAAAGAAGTATAATCTCCCTAAAATTTCTTTTCATGATTTAAGACATTCCTATGCTTCTTTTATGGTCAGCAAGGGAGTCAATTTTAAAATTATACAGGAGCAACTTGGCCATAGTGACATTAAAATAACGCTTAATATTTATAGTCACTTAACTGAAAAGGATAAAGAAAAAGCGAGTGACCTTTTAAATATGTTTCTATAAAAAGTCACTTCTTGGTCACCTCTTATATATCGCCACTTTCAAAACCTCGGTATACAAGGGTTTATCGCTGTTGTTGCACTATGGTCTAAATAAATCATTGTTGGTACCTTCCTTCCAAAAGAAAACCACCTGCACAAAAACCTGTGCGGTGGCTTAATGCATTTCTATTATGAACGCCAAACCTAATCCTTGGCAAGTACTTGAATTTTTTTCATAGCCCCTGGCTCAGCCGCTTCTACGGCAGTTGCAGCCGTCTCCAGAGCTTTGGCATACCTCATATCACGAAATGCTGCTTCAGCTTCTAATAATTGTTGATGCATGGCTGGATTTGTCTTGCGGTAACGGTTTCCATACTGAATAATTGATTCAATTAATTGAACATTCTCAAGCATTTCAACTGCTGTTTGCCGAACTTCTTCTATACATTTTTCTGCAATTTCCAAGTTCTTATAAACCGTTTCCATATTAAGAGGGATCTCTTGCAGATTGTTGACCACAATAAAGATTCTTTCAGTAGCTTCTTCTAATCTGGCATCCATTTCCTCCGGAATACCTGGCAGATTTGCTTTATGTATCATTCGTTCAGTATCAGACAGCATTTTTCTTAAGTTGTTCAATGTAGCTCTTGCTTTATTTTCATCTATGCGAAGGTTGTTCATGCGTTCAGCAAATTGTTTTTGTTCTTGGAATAGATTTTCTATTGAGTCCTTCAGCTCTTTTAGAACCTCTTCCATGCTTGAATAAGCAGATTGTTCTTCTCGTACCTCTACAGCTAAAAAGTCATAGCGTTGTTGAAGAGCCAGCAGTTGTTGTTTACAGTTTTTGGGAATTTCTGCTTCCCGTGAAGGCAATCGATAGCTTTTTTGGACTGCTTCCGCTTCTATAGCCATTTCTTCTGTCGCTTTTAAAGTTGATTCCAGTTGCTCGCCGATAGAGACAAAATGAAGATCAACATATTTCTTCCCAATGACTTCTTTTTCTAATGCATCGTAGAAGGATTCAATTTCATCTTTTATTACTTCCACTTGCTGTTGAACATTATCAATATCCAAATCAGCTACTTTTTGTTTGAATTCAGCTAAACTTTTTTCCATTTCCTCTAGCTTGTCTAAAATCTCCAAATGTACAAGGAAGTAGGATTGGTCTTCCATCTCTCGGTGCCCATTTCTAATTTCATGAATATCTGATGGAATTTTGTGTTGAATTTCTGTAAGAAGCGTTGGGATTTCATTAATCAATTTAAAGGTTTGTTGTCCTTCATTACTTAAATTCACAACTAATTCCCTTGCCTTCAGGTAATTTCCTGAGCTCGTTAATTCCTCGTATTCTTCGAATTGTGGAGTAAATGTTTCTAGTCTTTTCTCAAGCGGAACAGCAGCAGGACCATATGAATATTGATGGGCAAGGAGAGTCTTACGAGCCGAACGATATTGTTCCTTCAACTGTTCAATCTCAACTCTATTTTTCTCTTCGCTTCCAACTAATTCATCCAACTCTTTCAAAATGATGGCCATTTCATTGTCATACTCAGCTATGCGCGAATCGATATCTTTTTCTATTTCTGTCGCCTTGCCAAAACGAAACTTGTCTACTTGCTCTTCCGCATCAAAGAGTAGTTCGTCAATTTTCGGCATCTCAACATCCATGAGCTCTGTCCATTTATTTCGCCAACGTTCAAACATTTCTTCTGTTTGACCATTCATGTTGAGTGCCTTTACTTTCATCAACTCTTCTAGCACTGGCTTATTTTGAATTTGTTGCTTATTTTGTTCTAGTCTTTGAATTTCAGTTCGATGTTTTCGACGAAATATAAAGACAATTGCTATAATTATACATAATACGATGATTGCGGCAATGAAAAAACTCATCGTAAGCCCCCTGTCCCTAATCAGTTTTTCAGCATCTAATTAAGCTTAATATTACCATGTTTTTTGTTTTTTTGTTTATCTATATGAATGATTTCTTATTAATTTATCTATAATTCGATTAATTTTTTAAAAATGGAGGGATTTTATGAAACGTGACGCCCATATTCATACCTCTTTTTGTCCTAATGGCACTACAATTCCTTGTGAAGATTATATCAAAAAAGCAATTAAATTAGGCTATGAGGATATAACCTTTACAGAACATGCCCCATTGCCTTCAAATTTTGTCGACTTTTGCCCGAAAGACGGCCGAACAATGAGCCCTGGACGTTTACTTGTTTACATGGATGAAATGCAAAGACTTAAAGAAAAATATAAAGATCTCATTCATATTCGCATTGGCTTTGAGGTAGATTATCTTGAAGACTATGAAAGAGAAACGACAAGTTTTCTAAACCTTATAGGCCCACATATCGATGATGCAATGTTAACTGTCCGATTCCTCAAGTGTGGTCAATCTTATACATGTGTCGACCATCCTTTTGATCAATTGACAAGTCTCGCAAGAAAAAAGGATACGCTACAATCCGTTTACAACCTATATTATAAAACCATAACAAAATCTATCCAATCAAACTTAGGGAATTATAAGCCAAAGAGAATCAGCAATCCTTTGCTTTTCCCTACTGATGAGCTACAAGAAAATCTACTATCTAAACAACAATTAATAGATATTTTAAAACTCATAGCAAAACACAACTATGAATTGGGTGTAAATTATGCTACTCTATCAAAACTTTATTGCAATGGATCACATCCAACCGTATCATATATATCATACGCAAAATCATTAGGAATTCCTATTATTCATGGTTCAGATGCCCATCACCCAGATGATTTGCATCCTTATGAGGAAGGACTTTTTCCATTTGATCGCTAAACAACGGGAGGTATAGGAATGTTTCAAAAAGTAAATTACAGCGGCGATATTACAGCTCAATATCAATTACTAGCTAAGCAATTGGATGCATTATTAGATGGAGAAATGGATTCCATCTCGAATTTAAGCAATGCTTCAGCTTTACTTAACCAATTTTTAGATAATATTAATTGGTGCGGATTTTATCTTATGAAAAATAATGAATTGCTGCTAGGACCTTTCCAAGGACTCCCTGCATGTGTGCATATCCCGCTTGGAAAAGGCGTTTGTGGTACATCAGCCTCGTCGCGAGAGACGTTAGTTGTAGAGGATGTCAATGCTTTCCCTGGTCATATTGCTTGTGACAGTGCTTCACAATCAGAGATTGTTGTCCCTCTAATCGTTAATGGAGAGCTCTATGGGGTGTTAGATATTGATAGCCCTATAAAAAATAGATTCAGTAACGACGATCAAGCTGGTCTTGAACAGTTCGTTAATGTATTAGTCCGTCATATTCACCTATAATAAAAAGCTGATGCTTAAGCATCAGCTTTTTCATTTATAGGCGGTCCTTGAAAGATGCAATATTTATTTTTCCCTGTATTTTTAGCTTCATAAAGAGCTACATCAGCATTTTTAAAAACACGTTGGTACGTAAACCGTGCATCGCTTCTCCATAATGCGATACCTGATGAAATAGTAACTGGAGGGCTAGTCACTTGTGGTATGCTATTAATAATCTTGCCAACTAAAGCCATTGTTTCATCAAGTCCTTTGTTTGGCAAATAAATGGCCATTTCTTCTCCTCCCCAACGTGCACAAATACCTTGGTTCTCTACCAAACCCTGTAGATGTTTTGCTATCATAAGCAAAGTAACATCACCTGTCTGGTGACCGTACGTATCATTTATCTTCTTAAAATCGTCAATATCACATAAAATAAATGCGCCGAAATCATCTACTTCCATAGAACGTTCGATATATCTTTCTAAATATTTACGAGCATACAGTGTTGTTAAGTGGTCTCTATCAATCATTTCCTGGAGTTGCTCTCTAAGTAGAATATTAGAAATTGCTAATGAAGAATGTCGAATTAAAGACTGCATTAGTTTATAACTATCAAATGAGAAATAGTAAGAGTCCACATGGAATATTGCACAATATCCTTGTACCTTCTCATTTATAATAATAGGGACAACGATCATTGAATTATACTTTGTCTTTTCTGCCACCACTTGGCTAAACTCAGCTATAAAGAGAGGCTCCATACTTTTCTCAAAGTGTGTTGCTATAAATTCTTTGTACACAGAAGCGTTTTCCTCGCAAAAGAAAGCAGCTGTATCTCCCATATATTGATAACCATCATGAGATTTAAAGACAAAGCAAATTTCTGATGGCAAAAAAGATTTCTTTAGTTGCATTGTCAAAAAAGTAATGATTTCTTCCTTATTAAGCTTCATATTTAACCTTTGCGATGTTTCATTGATTAGCTGCAGATCTGCTACTAGGCGATGCGACTGGTGATAAAGTTTTGCATTTTCTAGAGCATTGCCAGATGTCTGTGCTAAATGAGACAAGAATTTCTTTTCTTTTGAGCTAAAATGATAATTAGGTGAAGCAAAAATCTGAAGCACACCATATATGCCTTGCTTTCCAATAATAGGCACATTCAGCAAGTAATTGTTGATATCCTTGGCTTCCTCCGATGTAATCTCTCCTGATACATAAGCTTCAATCGTAGAAGGTCTTTCTAATAAATAATCAAATACCTCTACATCTTCAATTTGTAGTCGGTCTTGGTCATTCGATAAGATCAATTTTGATTTAAATTGTGGAAATGTCCTTTTAATGCTTTGAATCATCGCCTCTAAAATTGTATTAATATTCATAGTGGAATGAAAAATAGCCGTCATTTCATATAATTCCCCATTTAATTTTGCTTCATAAAAGTTTTTCTCTTTACTTATTAGAGACAATATTAGACTAGATAACAACGTTTCTAATTCTTTTACGTAAGGCGTCGAGGCAAAACATTGCCACTCAGGTGTGTTTTCAACAACAATTAAGGCAAAAATATGGTCTTTTTCATCTTTTAGAATGATGACGTCACTATCTATTTTAAGTACTTTATTTATCAGCTTTGCACTTGTTTCAGATAAAGGATGTGTTTCTTCCACATAAGGTGCAATCGAATTAAACGGAAGTGCTTGTAAGGTTGAATTTGGCAATGGACATAATAAGCCGTGTTCTAGCTTTAAATATTCTACTTTTTTCATTTTAAATTCTTGTTTGGCGATCATTTGAAATTCATGAAAATATTCAGTATCTGTCAACGACTGATCTACATGAGCAATCCAAAAATCCAATAGGTAGCTTTTAATGTTTTGTATTATTTGGAGATTTCCCAATATTATATCACCTTTTTCTTTGACCATTATCTAAGTAGTTATGACTATTTCCGAATAAAATAAATAAGTATATTAAACTATTAATAATTAATAATTTATTCCGATAATCTCAATTATAAATCACTGTGTAATTTTTTGCCACTGGATTTCTCAACTATATTTAATTGATTTGCTTGACAGAAAACAGTCCAAATACTACAATATTCTTTGTGTAAAATAAACGCAGCGGTTGTATGGTTTGGTTGTTCATTTTATTCCTCTATTTAATAGACGGTGTATTGGTAACTCTTCGGCTGCATGAGCGAAGATACATGAAAATAAAATGGCAATGGAGCTAAATACAATTGGTTTTTATTTTATGCTAAATAAAAAACCAAAGGAGGAGACTATTAATGTCTCGTTATACAGGTCCATCTTGGAAACTATCACGTCGCTTAGGTATTTCTTTAAGCGGTACAGGTAAAGAAATCGAAAAGCGTCCATACGCTCCAGGTCAACACGGCCCAACTCAACGCAAAAAATTGTCTGAGTACGGCTTACAATTACAAGAAAAACAAAAACTTCGTCATATGTTCGGTATGAACGAACGTCAATTCCACAACCTATTTGTTAAAGCTGGTAAAATGAATGGTGTTCATGGTGAAAACTTCATGATCCTTCTTGAAACTCGCTTAGACAACCTTGTTTATCGTCTTGGTTTAGCTCGCACTCGTCGTGCTGCTCGCCAATTAGTAAACCATGGTCACGTATTAGTTGATGGCAAACGCGTTGATATTCCTTCATACAGCGTTAAACCAGGTCAAGTGATTTCTCTTCGTGAAAAATCTCAAAACCTAGCAATCGTTAGCGAATCAATCGAAGTAAACAACTTCGTTCCAGAATATCTTTCATTCGATGCTGACAAAAAAGAAGGTACATTTGTACGTCTTCCAGAACGCAGCGAATTATCTGCTGAAATCAATGAAGCGTTTATCGTTGAGTACTACTCAAGATAGTCTTTAAAGATTTCAAAAGAACTCTTTTTAAAAGCCTTGTTCCCGTTATATCAACGGTTGCAAGGTTTTTTTGTTTTTCTCTGTTCTCCAATTCTCCCCATAATCACTCGTTTTTTGGGGGATGTACTGGGGGAACTCTTTGATTAATCATCAATATGCAGCTTCAAAAGCACTGGGGGAACCTTCAAACCCTTGATAATACTGTTGGGGGAGCATTAATAAATATTAAAGGCAGGCGAAAAAACGGCATTCCTTAGATAAGTCTAAAAAGTGCCGTTTTTTATATTACTTAATTAATTTTTTCTTTTTCTTCTCGCTCTAGTTCTTCAAGTTTATCCTTCTCTATAAATTAAATGTTTTCCTAGAACTATATTGAGAAATACAACACTCTAATTCTACTACTAGCTTTAGGGCTTTATGTACTTTATCGCTCATATTGTATTTACCAGGTTATAAGATTATAGATTAATCCATTTTACACATAACTTTCTGTCTTCCCTAAGAGACCTATACTTAGTTGTGAGAGCTTCTAGAAATTCTTTTTTTCATCCGGCTCCAGGTCCTCTACTAATTGAAGTACTTGCTCCACTGCTGGCGTAGGTTCCATCTTAAATTTATCTCCTCTAAATGGAGGATTTCTAAAAATTACTCTATATCCCGAGTTTTTATTTTAGTGGAGTAATTGAAACAACATTTCCAAGCTAAAAGACCTTGAATTTCCATTATAATACTTACTCTAGCAAAAAAAACCAAAAAATTATCAAAAAAGTATCAACAAAATGCTAGGTAGTATGGTATATTAAATGCCGGCAATACTTTTAAACTACAAAACAGGAGGATTTACACAATGAAGAAGATTTTTAGTGGTTGTTTAACCATCATAGTAATTTTCATCGTGCTAGGCGTTATTATCGGCGCTTGTAGCAACGATTCTGATGATAAAGCTGATAATACTAATAAAACAGCTACATCAACTGAGAAAAAAGAAGGTAAGAAAGCTGTATCAAAAGATACAACGCAAAAATCAAAGGAAACAAAAAAAGCAAAAGAATATAAAATTGGTGATACAGTCAAAGTTGGTAAAATGCAATATAAAGTAAACTCTATTAGCTTGGCTGACCAAGTCGGACCATCTGCTCTACCAACTAAAGCGAGTGAGAAATTCGTAGTTATCGAAGTATCTGTAAAAAATAATGGTGATAAAGCTGTAACTGTCGATTCGAATTTCTTTAAACTGTTGAAAGAAAATAAAACCTTTGAGGCTGATAGCGCAGGAAGTATGAGTGCAAATCAATCTGAAAGTGGTGATATTGACAATAGCTTTTTCCTTCAAGAAGTCAATCCAGAATCACAAATCTCAGGAAAAGTTGTCTTTGATGTTGCCAACACCGTAGCACAAAGTAAAGACTTAAAACTTCAAGTTCAAACTGGTGTTTTCGGTACTGAAACTGAAGTTATCAAATTAAAAAAATAGCACAAAAATTGACCGCAGAAATGCGGTCTTTTATGTTTATCCTTCATATGAGTCTACTTTAAAATATCCAAGAAGTGAGCCTTAATGAATTTATATTTGACCTTCCCAATAATCGGTTCATCTTGATTAGATACAACAAAACTATACGTTATATTGGTATCCAAAGCTTCGTTCTTTGTATTCTTTTTCTACTTTCTTAATATATTGATATGAAGTTTTTGAATTCATTTTGATTTGTTGCAATCTTTCATTATCCATTTCCATAAAATCAACCCTTAGTTATCTGTTTTAACAAAATAACTTGTTGATAAATAGTTATAAGTCCTTTGATAAAAGGTATGTTATCATATCATCTTTTAGGAAATTTTTTAAAAACTCTATTTTTTCCATTCTCACCTTTACAAATAAGTCTATATACGTTTATATAACTTCTTATTGAGTATATATTGTTTCATAAAAATCCCTCTATACTCATAATAATGTTCATGAAAAAGTTATGTCATTAATGTAAATATGTTATCTAAAACTAATAAAACAACCCTTGTCAAGTTGCCAAATTCAATTTAAATTCAAACTTTATTAATAAATTATCAACCTGAAAAAAATTCTTTTTCACTTGTACCCCTATTCCGGATACAAGCTTTTTTTGTTCCCAAAATAGTATCAATGTATAAATACCATTTGTTTGCACATTCTATTTAAGTCATATTATTAAAATACGAGTGGAGTGTTAAGAATGGGTATGTTAAGCGGAAATCCGAAAGATCAGCCATTAAATTATGGAGAAGCAATCACTATTTGGACGAATTTCGCCACTAATAATGGTTTAATTGCAGCTTACCAAACATTATACAATCATACAGGTGATAAAGAATTAGGCAAACTCCTTGAGGAAGCTATTCAATGCTGCAAAGAAGAAAATGAGCAATTAGAAACTTTGTTGAAAGTGAATGGGATTGCCCTTCCACCAGCACCTCCTGAACGACCAAATGCTAATTTAGAGGATATTCCAGCCGGTGCTAAATTTAACGATCCGGAAATCTGTGCAATGCTTGCTGCAGACACAGCTACTGGATTAATGGCTTGTAGTCAAGCTCTCGGCATGTCCATCAGAGAAGACATCGCCATGATGTACGCTCAGTTCCATATGAAAAAAGGACAATTTGCAGGAAAAGTGCTCAAATTGGAAAAAGAAAAAGGATGGCTTATTATGCCGCCATTGCATTTAAACTACCCAGATGAATAAAAAGAGTTGAGGCTACCACTGGGTAGCCTTCTTTCATTTATAGCTTCACTATTAAACCTTGTGATTTCGCCGGTACTCCTCTATAGTTTTATACATAAACTATAACAACAGGAGGATTCTCGTATTGCCTAAAGAAAAAAAATTCGTTTATAAACTAGGAATTGGACTATTAATCTTCTCTATGATTCTATGGCTAATACCTGTTATGACTCCATTTTTCCCTATCTCAACAAAGTTAAAGGCAGGAATTATAACTAGCGTTCTCATAATTGCAGAAATTATCTTTTGGATTGGTGCTTTGCTCGTTGGGAAAGAAGCAGCCGCAAAGTTCAAAAGTTATTTAAATCCTAACACGTGGAAAAAAGCAAAGAGAAATAAATGAATCATCACATACACATTAAGATATATTGTTGTTTTTTTGCAATGTAAAGTTATCCATTTAGTTTTCAGTTCGGAAAAACCCATAGCATCAATAGGCAAATGACCGCTGTGTTTATTTACAAGTGTCATATCTTATTAAGGACACACACCTTAACACACAAAGGAGGTCATTTGAATGAATAGAAGACATCCTCACCATTGCAATATGCCAATATGCTGCCCACCAAACATGTTACCAGCACAGTATGATCCGCCGCGGGTATCTCCTACACGGCAAATTGTAAGAACTAATATTATTCCTACTGTCGTACCACATATCCATCCAACACATGTAACAACAGTTAATCGGCATGTAATCAACAATCAACACTACTTCCCAGAAACACATTCTGTTGTGGAAGAATGCGTTGAAAATAACACAGTTTGCCCAATGCCAATGCCTCATCCAAGACACCAAATGCATCACAGAGGTCGCTGTTAGTCACTGAATAATGAAAAAAGCTAAGGCGTTTGCTTATAACGTCTTAGCTTTTATTATTCTATTAACCCCAAAATACATCCCACCATATTTTGGCTGCTGTTATGATTAGAAGGCCAGCGAACGTCCACTGTAATTTTTGAACAGACAATTTTTTACTAATTCGAACACCAATAGGCGCACCAATTAAACCAGCAATCGCCAGCCAAATTGCCAATCGATAATCAATGCTATGTGATAATATTTTTCCAATGATGGTGCCTATAGAAGATAAAAAGGTTATGGCAAGAGATGTCGCCATAGCTGTACGTGTTGGAATTCGGATGACTTGAATCATTAGAGGGACAAAGAGAAATGCTCCTCCTGCTCCTATCATACCTGCAACAAAGCCGACGATAATACCTGTAGCAACAGCTAATACACCTGTCACATTTTTCGCCCATCCATTTTCCCCTGCATCCTTCTTAGGAAGAAACATCATCAATACTGCAACAATAGCTAGAATGCCATATAACATATTTAAATATGTATCAGGTACTTCCTTGGAGACTAATCCGCCCATAAAACCACTGACTAACGCAGGAAGCCCTATTAGCCATATAAGATTACCTCGCAGAGAACCATCATTTTTATGTGTCAATATACCGCTCAATGTTGAGAAAAATACTTGAAATGCCGTTAAGCCGGATACCTCTAACGAAGTAAATTTTTCGAAACCAAGCAAGGGTGGTACGAAAAATAATAAAGGGTACATCACAATGGCCCCACCGACACCTACTAACCCTGAAAAAAAGGAACCGATAATCCCAAGTATCATTAATACAACGATTAGCCCCATTCTTCCCCTCCTATTCTCATATTAACTACAAGCCAAAAAGGGCACGCGGATTGCATACCCTATTTCCATCTATATAGCTAGCTATTCAATAGGACCGTCCCAAGCCAACATTCCGCCTTCCATATTGACCGCTTGGAATCCCTGTTCCTCCAAATATTGAGTTGCTTGTCCACTTCGATTGCCTGAACGGCAAACCATAATATATTCCTTATTTTTGTCTAATTCATTTAGATTTTCTGGTAATGTGCCTAGCGGAATCTCTTTTGCTGTACTAATTTTCCCAGAAGCTATTTCCTCAGGTTCACGTACATCAATAAGAGAAAGTGCTTGTCCTTCAGCTAATTTTTTTGCTACTTCACTTGGTGTAATTGTTTTCATGACTATCTCCCCTTTATTATCTACTTTTTACTAATAATTCAACCGCTTCTTTAATCAACGCTTCTGAATCCTTGCCGTTTGAATTTTTTTCTTCTTTCATACAATGTACTAAGTTGGTGCTCACAATCAGACCAATAGTACGGTCTATAGCTGAACGAGAGGCTGAGAGTTGCGTAATGACATCCTTACAATCCTTATCTTCCTCAATCATTCGCAGAACACCTCGTAGCTGCCCTTCAATCCTTTTTAAACGGTTGCGAATTTGATCATTATATTCCATATACTCACCTCACAGGAACTTCTATTCATATGCTTTATAATATACCCAGAGAGGTATCAAATCAAGAAGAACAGATTTATTCCTCTTGCATTATAATACCCTATGTTGTATAGTTTATATACCTATTAGGGTATAATCAAGGAGGAAGATATAATGAAACTTGATATAACGATATACTCTACATCGAATTGTGGTTATTGCGAATTGATGAAAAGTTTTTTGCAGGATCAAAATTTACCCTATAAAGAAGTCCACATTGGCAACAATCCAGACGTGGCACAATTTTTAATGCAAAAAACCGGTCGACTAGGAGCACCACAGACTTCTATAAATGGTGAATGGGTGCTAGGATATGATCCGAATACAGCAAGCCGCGTTATTAACAGATTTAAAAGATTTTCTTAAATAGATTTGCAAAAAAATAAGTTTAAACAATGTATTGAATCAAGCTACACACATTACTTCTAAAATTATAAAACCGCAATGTTGGGAATTACTGAACTTTTCCCCATTGCGGTTTCTTTTTTAATTAAATTTCACCATATGATATTTCTTTTTACCTCTACGAATGATAGCAAACGCATCTTCCATACGATCTTTTGCATCGACTACATAGTCTAGATCCTTTACTTTTTCCCCGTTAATTGAAATAGCGCCATTTGTAACATCTTCACGTGCTTGGCGTTTAGAAGAAGAAATGTTTGCTTCAACTAATAGATCGACAATATTTTTTTCTTCTTTTTGCAATTCAACTGATGGTACGCCTGAAAAAGCAACTTTCATTTCGTCTGCTGAAAGTGATTTCAAATCACCAGAGAACAATGCAGCAGTAATGCGAAGTGCTTGGTCTAACCCTGCTTCTCCATGGATAAGCTTTGTCATTTCCGCAGCCAATGTTTTTTGAGCCTCGCGAAGATGCGGCTCTGATTCCACTTTCTCCGCCAACGATTCAATATCTTCCCTGCTTAGGAACGTAAAGATTTTTAAATACTTAATCACATCAGCATCCGCAGTATTCAACCAGAATTGATAAAATTCATAAGGAGACGTTTTTTCAGGATCAAGCCATATCGCTCCCCCTGCTGTTTTACCGAATTTCGTCCCATCTGATTTGGTTACTAATGGAATTGTAAAACCGAACGCTTTTGCTTCTTCGTCATGCGTTTTACGAATTACTTCAAGGCCTGTTGTAATATTACCCCATTGATCAGAACCACCAACTTGGATTTTAACATTGTAATGATCATATAAATGGTTAAAATCCAGCCCTTGAATCAAGGTATACGTAAATTCAGTAAATGACAATCCAGATTCTAAACGAGAAGCAATAGTATCTTTGCTTAGCATGTAATTGATGTTGATTAACTTGCCGTAGTCGCGTAAGAATTCAATTGTACTTAATTTTCCAACCCAATCGTAGTTATTAACAAGTTTTGCGCCATTTTCACCTTCAGAGAAGTCAAAAATTTGTTCTAATTGTTTTTTAATCCCTGCTACGTTGTTATCAATTTGTTCAGCTGTCAAAAGACTACGTTCTGATTGTCTTCCGGATGGGTCGCCAATCATACCAGTTGCGCCGCCAACTACCAATATTGGTCTATGTCCAGCTTGTTGGAAGCGACGAAGAGTTAACATAGGTACAATATGGCCGATATGCATCGAGTCAGCAGTCGGATCAACGCCTACATATAAAGAAACACTCTCTTCAGTCAATAACTTTTCCATGCCTTCCTCATCTGTTTGCTGATATAGCAATCCTCGCCATTGTAAGTCTTCTAGTAGTGCATTTGTCATCTTTTTCCCTCCTAATAAAAATAAAAACGCCCCTGCATTTAAAAATGCAGGGACGTTAATTACTAATTTAACGCGGTACCACCCAGCTTGAAGATTTTCATCTTCCGCTTAAATCGCTTTATCGCAGCGGCTGCGTTCTTGCTCCCCATGTGTAATTCACGTCCATACTATGACTAGCTTGCACCAACCGCTAGCTCTCTAAACAGGAAATATGGCCATTACTCAGGCATGCTTCATCGCAAGAATATATTAATGACTATTTTACTGCATTTTAAGTTGTTGTCAATAAGTAATCTTGTCGTTGATTCGACTTATGGTATAATAGACAATATTTTAAAAGGTTATAAAATAGCACTTTTGATTATTGCTTGTATACTAAAATATTTGTATAAATACATAAAGAAAGAGATAGACTATATAAAATGATACTTCACCAGTCTGCATTAGGCAGACGTACAAAGAATAGTATTCTTTATTATGTTCTTTTTTATACAAAAACATTAGAATCATAGCAAGTAATTGTGCCTATAACCTGGACTTCTTAGTACAACAGATGCTACCGAGGTAGCCTTTGGATGGGCACTATTATAGCAGTAGTGCGCATTTCTTTTGGAATTCATACTATAAAAGGAGGTAGGCCTCTTGCTAAAAGTGAATCATCTAACAATTGATATGACTTTTTAGCATTGGTCGCGTGTGATTGAAAAAATGAAAGAATGGATAGCCACTATAAATCAAAAGCTTGATCAATTAGCCGAGAAAACAGGGATGAAGTATTTCCGTATTACTTCTAGTGTCATTTGGAATTTATTTTTGATCTTCATTCTGTTTGTTGTGATGGGGCTGGTATTTGTCGGCTCGATTGGCGCTGGCTACTTCGCTTCGCTTGTAAAGCATGAGCCGAATATGCCAAAAAGCGAAATGCGACAAGCAATCTTTAATTATGAGGAGACGAGTACCCTCTATTTTGCTGGCAATAAATATTTAGGAAAAATGAGGACTGACCTTGAGCGTCAAAGAACAACGCTAGACAAAATATCTCCTTATGTTATTGATGCAGTGCTTGCAACAGAAGATGAATACTTCTATCAGCACAATGGAATTGTACCGAAAGCAGTATTACGAGGTGTTTTTCAAGATGTTAGCAACTCGTCTACCCAAACAGGCGGTTCAACTCTAACACAGCAATTAATCAAAAACCAAATACTTACAAATGAAGTGTCCTATGAACGGAAGGCGAAAGAATTACTATTAGCTATGCGTTTAGAACACTTTATGTCAAAGGATGAAATATTACAGGCCTATTTGAATGTTATTCCTTATGGTCGGAATGCCAGTGGACGGAATATTGCCGGCATTGAAACAGCAGCACAAGGTATTTTTAATAAAAGTGCTAAAAAACTAAACCTAGCTCAATCAGCTTATATCGCAGGGATTCCACAATCACCTTACGCGTATACACCATTCACACAAAAAGGTGTGTTAAAAGATAAAGAAAACCTACGCCTAGGTATTAATCGGATGAAAACTGTATTGTACAGAATGAACGATACAGGCTATATAACTGATAAGCAGTACAAAAAAGCATTAAAATATAATATTGTGAAAGACTTTAGGAAGCCTGAAGTACAAGCAGAAGAAAAGTATCCTTATGTTACGTATGAAATTGAATATAGAGCCAAAGAAATTATGGCACGAATTTTAGCTAAAAAAGATGGTATCGATACAAATCGACTAAAGAATGAAGACAAACTAAAAGAGAAATACACCATTTTAGCTGACCGTGAACTGAGGTCAAAAGGCTATAAAATTTATTCAACTATCGACCAAAAAATGTATGATCATATGCAAGAAGTTAAAAATAATTTCCCGTATTATGGTCCAACACTTAGCACCCAAAAAACTGACCAAGAAACAGGTAAGGTTAGCACTACCCCAGATCCTGTTCAAGTAGGTAGTATTGTGATAGAGAATAAAACAGGTAAGATTCTCAGCTTCGTCGGTGGTCGGGATCATAATATTAAAGAGGTCAACCATGCATCTCGAACTACTCGCTCAAATGGTTCGACAATGAAACCTTTGCTCGTCTATGCACCTGCCATTCAATATGGCTTGATTGGAGCTGGAAGTCCGGTTCCTGACGTGAAATTCCAAATTGGTGTTGGGGAAAATGCATATAAGCCTACAAACTATACAGAGACAGATGAACGCGGTTTGATATCTGCCCGGGAAGCATTAAAAGACTCTCAAAACTTGCCTGCTGTCCGTTTGTACGCAAAAATTATGAATCGGAAACCTATGGAGCTATTAAAGAAAAACGGGATTACAAGTATAGCACCATCTGATTATACGGCTTATGCAGCTGCACTCGGGGGCATAGCTAATGGTATATCTGTTGAGGAAGACACAAATGCATATGCTACTTTTGCTAATGGAGGAAAGTTTGTTGATGCATATATGGTCAGCAAGATAGTTAATAATGAAGGCAAAGTAGTGTATAAACACAAAGTAAAATCTAAACGAGTTTATAGTGATCAAACATCCTATATTACAACTGATATGCTTCGCGATGTATTAAAATCAGGCACCGGAACAACCGCCAATAGCAATTTGAAATTCAGAGCAGACTTTGCAGCAAAAACAGGTACTTCAACAAACTATAATGATGTTTGGTTTGTAGGTTATAATCCTGACATTTCCTTAGGTGTTTGGATGGGGTATGATCAACCACAAACATTAAATCAAGGCAATGCTGTTTATGGCATTCCAAGTACACGTGTAAACTTATTATGGGCTCGCCTAATGAATGCCTTGTATGATACAAACCCAGGTCTTGCAACTGCAGGAGGAAAAACATTTAAGCAACCTACTGGAGTAGTCAGCCGAACATTCTGTGGCTATACAGGGAATGCTCTTACATCTGCATGTGCTGGACACTCAAGAACCGATTTATTCAATGCAAATGTGATGGTACCCGGACCTGAAACTGGTTTTTCTGGTGGTCGCTTATCGGATACATTTATCCAAAATATGTTGGCTCCGTTTGGCGGGGATCCTTCAAAAATCTATGGACCTAAACCATTGAAAGAAAAGAAATCACAAACGCAAAATCGCTCAGCAAACAAGCCAAATAGCAATTCTCAATCAACACAGTCTACGACACGAAACAAACAAAATACTCAACAGAATAACAATTCCTCTACTAGCAATTCAGAGGATAAGTCTATCGGCCAAGGCAGCAGCCAATCAAATCAAACGGGTCAAACAAATCCAAATAAAGATAAAGACAAAGATAAAGACGAAAATGCGTCAAATAACAATCAAAATAACTCAAACAATGCATCAGACGACAAAAAAGATGACGGCCACAAAACTGAGCCAGATGATGATTAAAAAGCAAAAAAAAGCATTTCAACCGCTCCCATACGGTGAAATGCTTTTTTGCTGTTCATGAATCCATAGAAAGCGGATGCAGACCAGCTCTATAAATACCCCTTTAGTTGAACTTTCTCCCTCCAACCATCTTTTATTATAGTACATTTTTACAAGAATATTAATTCTTTTTTGTAGATTGCACAAATTCCCCTTTCTGAAATCATCCATACAATATTCTTAATTCCTCCGTTTTTTTCTGCTTTAGTCATGTATAATACTTATAATAACTCACTGAAGGTGGTGAATGAATGGAACACATCCGGCGTTATCATGCGAGAGAACTAGACACAGCGCATGGCAAGATTATAATTGAAGGCCCTGTCCCGCCAGAGGAATTACAAAAACTTTCATTCCATCAAGATTTGACGGCTTTTCGGACACCTGAAAAACAATTTGCTGCTATTATAGAAATAGCGAAACGACCAGAGGGCCGAATGATGATTGCTCGGTTGGATAATACAATTATCGCATACGCCACATTCCTTCATCCAGATCCATTAGAAAGATGGTCGGAAGGCAATTTAGAAAACTTAATAGAATTAGGCGCCATAGAGGTCGCCTCAGAATATCGAGGAAATCGGATCGGCAAAAGCCTGCTTCAGGTGTCGATGCTTGATGATATGATGGAAGATTATATAGTCATTACGACGGAATATTATTGGCATTGGGATTTAAAGCGTACAGGGCTTACAATCTGGCAATACCGAGACATGATGATTAAGATGATGCAGGCAGGCGGGCTAGAGGTTGCTGCAACGGATGAGCCTGAGATTGCCTCACATCCTGCCAATTGTTTGATGGTTCGAATCGGCAAACGTGTGGACCAAACATCGATTGATAGATTTAATTCCTTACGCATAGTCAATCGCTATAACAAGTGATACCTAAAGGGGTGACCATATGTTAATTGAAGAGATTATGAATAAACAAGTACTGACATTACAGCCTACTAACACGATGGCAGATGCTGCAAAGCTTATGAAAGAAAGTAAGATTCGCCATGTGCCAGTTGTAGATGAGAATGGAAAACTCTTAGGCTTAGTAACAGAAAGAGACTTAAAAAATGCATTACCTTCTTCCCTATTAAAAGATGGTGACACATCACTTTATCACCGAACATTGGATCAAATAATGATAACAAACCCTATCATTGGGCATCCTCTAGACCTTGTTGAAGAGGTAGCCCTTATTCTTTATGAGCATCGCATCGGCTGCTTGCCAATCGTCAGCAAAGGAGAACTGGTTGGCATCATCACAGGAACAGATTTACTTTACACTTATATTGAAATTACGGGTGCGACTAAGCCAAGCTCACAAATGGAGATACGAGTCCAAGACCGAATCGGCGCGCTACACGAAGTTACCAAAATTTTTGCTAATCATCACGCAAGTATATTAAGTGTTTTAATCTATCCGGATTCGAAAGACGATGAAAATAAAATATTGTCTATTCGGCTAAAAATAATGAATCCGCTTCCAATTATTGATGAGCTACGCAAGGAAGGATTTGATGTGCTATGGCCCAATATTCCAACCAAATCTCGCCAATGAAAAAAGCGGTATTCGTATACTCACCTGAACAGTTGGATTATAAATTCTCTGAAACACATCCTTTCAATCAGAAGAGGCTTGAACTTACAGTAGACCTTTTGAAAAGCTTTCATGCGTTAGATGATGAGGATATCATAACTCCTCGCGATGCAACAGATGAGGAGCTTTTGCTTGGACATGATTCGCGCTATATTGAAGCCGTAAAAATGGCAGGGCATGGTCATCTAACAGCAAAGCTTGGAGAGCCTTTTGGTATCGGAACAGAAGATACGCCGATTTTTCAAAATATGCATGAAGCCAGTTCTAAAATTGTCGGCGCTACATTGACAGCCTGCGACTTTGTCATGCAAGGCAAATCACAGCACGCCCTTAATCTCGGTGGCGGACTACATCATGGTTTTAAAGCGCGGGCTTCTGGATTTTGCATTTATAATGATAGTACAGTCGCTATTAAATATATGCAGCAAAAGTATAACGCACGTGTTTTATATATAGATACCGATGCCCACCATGGTGATGGCGTGCAATGGAGCTTTTATGACGACCCCAACGTTTGTACAGTTTCTATCCATGAAACGGGGCGCTACCTGTTCCCTGGTACCGGGGCTGTAACTGAACGTGGCAATGGATCTGGATATGGGACATCCTTTAATTTTCCGATAGACGCCTTCACTGAGGATGAATCTTTCTTAGATGTTTATCAAACAGCATTAAAGGAAATTACGGCGTATTTTAAACCTGATGTCATTCTTTCTCAAAATGGAGCCGATGCTCATTATTTTGACCCATTAACACATCTATGCGGTACAATGAATATCTATAGAGAAATACCTAAGCTAGCCCATGAACTGGCACATGAATTCTGCGATGGTAAATGGATTGCAGTTGGCGGTGGAGGATATGATATCTGGCGCGTAGTACCAAGAGCTTGGTCCATGGTTTGGACAGAAATGACGGACAAGGGTACACCAATAGGCAACATCCCTCAATCTTGGCTCGACCAGTGGCAAAAAGAATCCCCTGTACGCCTTATTCCAACTTGGGATGATCCGGAAAATATGTATGATTCGATTCCACGCAAAGCTGAGATTAGTGAAAAGAACCAACAAATATTAGATAAAGCACTATATCAAATACGCACAAAACAAAACTCTCATTAATATAAAAAAGACGCATTCCCTATTAGAGAATGACGTCTTTTTCTTTACACACTATTTAGTAGAATTTCTTTCAATCATGCGATATGGCAATATAACTTGGCCATCTTCTACATTTTCTTTGTTCATGTATTTTGTTAATAAACGCATCGATACAGCTCCGATGTCATACAAAGGAAGAACAACGCTAGTTAATTGTGGTCTTACCATACGTGCAAGCTTTGAATTCTCAAAGCTGATGACTTCATAGTCCTCTGGCACACTCTTGCCTAGATCCTGTGCTCCATGGATGATGCCAATGGCCAATTCATCGCTTCCAGCGAAAAAGGCAGTTGGTGGATCGGCTAGTTGGCTAAGTGTTTCAAAATCCTCCAAACCGCTATCGTATGAATCCTCAGTTGCAATAACAAGATCTTCATCTAATGCAATGCCCTCTTCTTCTAAGGCCTTCTTATAACCTTCAAACTTAAATTTTTTATTAATGGTTGAAGAGAAAGGTCCAGATATATAGGCGATGCGGCGGTGGCCATTGGCAATTAGATGTTTCACCGCTTCATAGGCCGCTTGCAAATAATCAATATTGACAGATGCTATTTCCTTCATCTCGTCTAATGTACCTGCAAGTACGATTGGGACAGGTGAATGGCTCATTTTATTTTGCAGCTCTTCGCTTACTTGGTCGCTCATCATCACGATCCCATCAACTTGTTTGCCATACATATTATCTAGCAGCTGCAACTCCTTCTCTTCCCTTTGGTCAGAGTTAGATAAGATAATATTATAACGATACATAGTCGCGATATCTTCTATTCCTCTCGCTAATTCAGCATAGAAAACATTTGAAATATCAGGGATAATAACGCCTACAGTTGTCGTCTTTTTGCTTGCTAATCCACGCGCTACTGCGTTTGGTCTATATTCTAAGCGTTCGATTACATCGAGGACTTTTTTTCTTGTTGTGGGTTTCACATTTGGATTGCCATTGACCACGCGTGAAACCGTAGCCATCGAAACATTTGCTTCGCGTGCTACATCATATATTGTAACGGTCAATTTTTTGCCTCCTTCTTTATGTCGTGTTAACAGACAGTATAACCTTTCGCTTTGATAAAAAGTCAACTGCACATCACTGCCCGTTTGGGTCCTCCAATACACAGTGAAAGCAGAATATTCTTCCGCTATGTAATGCTACACTTTGTTATACCCTCTATAATACGATAGAATGAAAACGTTTTTCAAGAAATTAAAAACGACGACTCAACTAACGAATCGCCGCTTGTCTTTAAAAATAGGTAAGATTGTATCCAATCTAAGTAGTGGCACTGCTTGCCATTCCATTATTTATTACTTTTCGATTTGATAATTTTTCATGAACTGTTGCATTTCATTGTAGAATTCATCAAATTGCGGAATACTCATTTGCTGCTGTGAATCTGACAAAGCAACAGCTGGATCTGGATGAACTTCTGCCATAACACCGTCTGCTCCAATCGCAATGGCAGCTTTTGCGCAAGGCAATAGCAAATCACGACGTCCAGTGGAATGCGTAACATCCACTAATACTGGCAAATGTGTTTCCTGTTTCAGAATAGGAACAGCTGAGATATCCAATGTGTTGCGAGTTGCTTTTTCATATGTGCGGATACCGCGTTCACAAAGAATGATTTGGTCGTTCCCTTTAGAAATAATATATTCAGCTGCATTGATAAATTCATCGATCGTAGCGGCAAGACCGCGTTTTAATAGCACAGGTTTCTTCGTTTCACCAGCGGCTTTTAACAATTCAAAGTTTTGCATATTACGCGCACCAATTTGAATAACATCTATATAATCAAGCGCCTCATCCAAATGTGCTGGCGTAACAATTTCAGAAACCACACCTAGACCATATTTAGTCCCTACTTCTTTTAGGATTTTTAGCCCTTCTAAGCCTAACCCTTGGAAATCATAAGGAGAAGTACGTGGTTTATATGCCCCGCCTCGCATTAATTTTAATCCTTTATGACTGATAGCCTCTGCCACAAGGGCCGTTTGTTCATATGACTCTACTGCGCAAGGGCCAAATACGAATGTTGGTGAGCCCTGGCCGACTGTTTCGCCATTAATCGTTACAATCGTATCCTCTTTCTTCTGCTTCCGTGAAACTAACAGTTCTTTCTTATGATCAGTCTCTTGAAGCTTCAATGCAGATTTGAAGATTTCCTTAAAGATATGTTCAACAGTCCCTTGGCTCAGCGGACCATCGTGATGTTCTTTTAATAGATTTAACATATGCCGTTCACGAAGGGGATCATAACGGTTGACACCTTGTTTCTCTTTAATTTTTCCAATCTCTTGAACTACTTCAGCACGTTCATTGATTAAACGTAATATCTCAAGGTTTAATTCATCAACGCGGTTACGCAGGTGATCTAAATTTTGATGACTCATGCCGTTTCTCCTCTCTCCCGTGTATCCAGACCTTTCAGAAGTCTGAAAACTATGATACATTTTATGATAATAGGATTATTATAATCGTTTTTAATATGAATGTCACGCATATTTTCTTTAACGCTTCAACGCGATAAAGTTATTCTTACTTATATTCATTTTTTGGAAAGGTTGTGTGTATGTGTTTAGTAAATTTTTTGCGTTAGATATCGGCACCCGCTCCGTTGTCGGCATTATTCTTGAACAACAGGGCGAACAGTTCCATGTTGTTGATTTAATTTCAAAGGAGCATAAGGAACGTGCCATGGTAGATGGCCAAATACATAATGTGATTCATGTCTCTTCTGTTATAAAAGAAATTAAAGAAGAATTAGAGGAAATACATGGTCCTCTTCTTAAAGTAAGTGTAGCTGCAGCAGGAAGAGCCTTAAAAACAGAGCAGGCCTCAACAAAGCTTAATTTAATCAACCGTCAGCCTCTTACAGAAGATGATATTCATCGTCTTGAATTAGCAGCTGTACAATTAGCAAGCCAGCAGTTACTAGAGCATAAAGAACAAAAGAAAGGCAGTCATTATTATTGCGTAGGTTACTCTGTTTTATACTATCGGTTAGATGGCCAAGAAATTGGTAGCCTGCTAGATCAGCAAGGAGAAGAGGCAGAGGTAGAAGTCATTGCGACTTTCCTTCCTAGAGTCGTAGTCGAATCGTTAATTGCTGCTTTAAAGCGCGCAGATTTAGAAATGGAAGGCCTTACGTTAGAACCGATTGCAGCAATCAATGCGCTAATCCCCTCTACAATGCGTCGATTAAATATTGCATTGGTTGATATAGGAGCAGGCACTTCTGATATCGCTATCACAAATAAAGGAACTGTTGTAGCATATGGCATGGTACCAACTGCCGGAGATGAGATTACAGAAGCCTTAAGCGATCATTATATACTGGATTTCCCTGTTGCAGAAGAAGTGAAAAGAGCCTTATCAACACAGGAAGAAGTGCTGATTGCTGATATTCTTGGTTTTGAGCAAAGCTATCCGAAAGAAGAAATCGTTGATGTCTTGCGCCCTGCTGTCACATCGCTTGCGGAAGCTATTGGCCAAGAGATTTTTCATTTAAATAATCATACTCCCCCAAAAGCAATACTTCTGGTAGGGGGTGGAAGCCTGACTCCCGAGATCACGACCGAAATCTGCAAATTCCTTCAGATTCCTTCTAATCGTGCTGCTGTTCGTGGAATTGATGCGATTCAAAAATTGACATTTGAAGAACATGTGTCGGCTTCACCTGAGCTAGTGACACCTATTGGTATTGCGATGGCTGCAAAAAATACACCGATCAGGTACATGTCTGTCGAAGTGAATCAGCAAACAGTCCGCTTATTCGAGCTAAAAGAAATGACCGTTGCAGATGCCTTGCTATCTGCCAATATCAATATTAATCGACTATACGGAAAGCCTGGACTAGCCATGTGTGTCAATGTAAATGGGCAGGATATATTTGTACCCGGCGGTCACGGCGAACCGACTGAGATCATTGTAAATAACGAAAAAGCGAGTATCAAAAAACCAATTAAAAATGGTGATAGCATATATTTAATCGAAGGTAAAGATGGAGAAGCCGGTACTGCTACCATTGCAGATATTATTGAGTATAACGGTCCAGCGAAAATAACTATAAATGATAGTTTGCATGAAATCGAGCCAAGCATTAGATTAAATACACAAAACGCAGATGTCGCTGCAAGCCTATCAGATGGAGATGTTTTGGTATTTGACCATTCCCATACCATAGAAGAGTGTTTACGACTAACGGGACAAAGTCATCTCGTCCAGTGGCTAGTGCCATTCCCTATTTCATTGGATGGACAATCCTATACTATCCAAAATGCTGAAGGTTCAATTTTAGTCAACAATCTTCCTGCATCCATCCAGTCTAAAGTGAAAGACGGCGATGTGATTCATATTAAGAAGGGAGAGTGTCCCTCGGTACAAACTGTAATGGCGCAGATGAATCTTTTGTCTGCTAAACAGATAACTGTATCCTTTCAACAGAGAGAGGTACGATTAGAAAAAGAATGCTATCAAGCTATCGTTAATGGTGAACCTGTTCCCTT
Source organism: Rummeliibacillus sp. GQ308 (assembly GCF_059759115.1). NCBI lineage: Bacteria > Bacillati > Bacillota > Bacilli > Caryophanales > Caryophanaceae > Rummeliibacillus > Rummeliibacillus sp. GQ308. The sequence goes on from NZ_JCAXDQ010000001.1 coordinate 2,141,694, forward strand.
TACAACACAATTAAATAGAAACGATCATGTAGAGTTAAAAGCAATCCAACTTGACTCCTTTAAATTCCGTGATGTGTTTCGATATGCTGATTGGAAAATGCCCGAACAATTCAAGGGCACATTTACACTTCTTCGAAATAACCAACCTTCTACTGTAGAAGCAGAGATATTTGGGGGAGATCAATTATCTATTCAGTTAGTTCCTGCTGTGAATTAAAAAACCTGAAGCATAAAAAATACGCCAGAGTAATTAACTCTGGCGTATTTTTTATTTTTTCTGAGATTCTTCTATTGCTGACATTGCTTCTTCTACAGCATTGCTTACTGCCGTAGGTTCATTGTTTTCTGATTCATACTCAGCAATTGTTTTCTCCATTGTTTCCATAATATCAAGCGGCTCTTCACCTTCTGAAGAAACAGTTCCATCATCAAGCGGCGGAGTAGCAGCTGGTTTCAATGATTTCACCTTATCAACCAATTGGCCAGATTGCACTTGGACTTTTTTAGAAATCTCTGCTGTTTTTTCTTTTGCAGAGTTTGTAATGCCAGCACTTTTTTCTTTTAATTGGCCTGCTTGTACTACTACATCGTTGCGAAGCTCTTTACCTGCTTTTGGAGCTAAGAATAAAGCTGCTGCAGCCCCTACAATACCGCCGACAAAAGCACCGATGACAAAGTCTTTCATATTGACGCTGTCTTCATCTACCGCGTATAAAGCGTCCGAACGTGATTCATAGGGTTTTGGCAAATATGTTTGATCCTGATTCTCATAACCTATTTTTCTTACGTCGCCATAATTTGGTTTTTGTTCCATCAAAAGTAGCCCCCTTTTAGATATTACGATTATTACTTGTTGCTGCATCATCATAGATGGTATTCGCAGCTTTTTGCTTTTTCATTTGTGCACGAATGCCTAAAACAGCATTTCCCCATTGAATAACTTGTGCGATTTGCTCACTATTTCTTGAGACATTCGTGTTAACAGAAGAAGTGACATGTTTAACTGAATCACTTAATCCTTTCACTGAATCTCCAAATCCTTTAACTGCTGTTACAACAGAATTCAATTCTTGTGATTTCACTTGAATATCAGCAGCAAGTAGATTTGTTTTTTCTAGTAGGTTTGTAGTTTCTCGTGTAATGCCTTGCATTTGTCCTTCGATGCCAGCCATTGTACCAGCAACATGATCCATTGTTTTCTTCAAGGCGCCTAGTGTCTTAGCTAAACTAATGCACAAAATAAGAATTCCTATTCCCACTAGCAACGCAGCGATGTATAAAATGACAATCATTTTTAAACCCTCCATTTCTGTATATATTGGATTTTTCCACAAAATAAGTGTATTTAAACATCACTTACCTAATTACATTCTACAAACTTTCTTGAACTCCTGCCAGTTAAAACTCTAACTAAGCTGATAAAAGAGCCAATTGCCTTATATATAACCGCTTTTAACCATAAAAAAACCGCAGAAACAGAAAAGTCTGTACTGCAGTTTTCTTTACTATGCTTCTTGTAAAAGTTCTTCGAATGCGGTCTGGAATTTATGTATATCTCCAGCTCCCATAAATAAAAATACCGCATTTTCATGGCTTAACAATTCGTTGATGTTTTCTTTGTTTAACAAATGGCTTTCCTCAATTAAGTTCGCCAAATCCTCGATTGATAAGGCGCCTCCCTTTTCACGAGCTGAGCCAAAAATATCACACAAATAAACACAATCTGCCCCGCTTAAGCTGTCAGCAAAATTCTTTAAGAAAGCTTGCGTACGTGTAAACGTATGAGGTTGGAAAATTGCAATCAGCTCTTTATTAGGGTACTTCTGGCGGGCTGATTCTATGGTCGCACTAATCTCAGTTGGATGATGCGCATAGTCATCGATTAATATGCGGCTTCCTCGTTCTGTTTCAGTAAAGCGGCGTTTTACTCCATGATACGTATGCAGTCTCTCTTGAATAAGGGCTGCTGGAATACCTTCATAATGGCAAAGCGAAATAACAGCCAATGTATTTAAGATTGTATGATCTCCGTACATTGGAATGAAGAATTTACTATAGTATTCATTGCGAACATACACCTCAAAAGATGTACCTTCTGTTGTTTTTTCTACATTGCGTGCTTCAAAGTCATTTTGTGAGCCAAAACCATAATATACAACTGGAACATTGGCTTGAATTTTTTGTAAGTACTCATCGTCACCACAAGCGACAATCGCCTTTTTCACTTGCAATGCCATTGATTGGAATGCACTAAATACATCATCAATATCCTTATAATAATCTGGATGATCGAAATCTATATTTGTCATTACTGCATAATCTGGATGATAAGCTAGGAAATGGCGCCTATATTCACAGGCTTCCATAACAAAGTTCTTAGCATCTTTCATTCCTCCACCAGTACCATCTCCTATAAGATAAGATGTAGGAGTAGCTCCTTCCAGTACATGAGCCATTAAACCGGTTGTAGATGTTTTACCATGAGCTCCCGTAATAGCAATGGAAGTAAATTTTTCCAAATATTCGCCCAAAAATGTGTGGTAGCGTATTACTTCCAAGTTCATTTCCTTTGCCCGTATAATTTCTGGATGGCTATCTGGAAAAGCATTTCCCGCAATAATAGTCATCCCTTCCTTAATATTATCAGGGTCAAACGGCAAAATTGTAATATTTCGTTTTCTTAGCGGTTCTTCAGTAAAGAAATGTTTTTCAATATCAGACCCTTGCACAGATTCACCTGAATCGAATAATATTTGTGCAAGTGAACTCATTCCTGAACCTTTAATACCTGTAAAATGATAAACTGTCATGTTGAAACCTCCCGGGAAAGTCTCCTTACCCTTGAATAATCAAATCTTTGTAACGGCTCGCTATAAATTTCATGTCATTCAACAATCCTTTCAAAAGCATAAAGGATGAAGAGATGGCAGATTAGTCTAAAATAAGCAACCAGCCATCTTCTATATATAACTCTTTTTATGTCGATGCCTTATTAAAACAACTACCATTATAACATGAAACTATGCGGTTCTAAACTATCCGTATATTTCAATAAAATGAAACTTTCACTTAACGGTGGGGCCAAGCGCCTGTTATTGCGGTATACATTATGCTTATAAAGTAAATAAAGTATGGGAATTACGCGTGATATTATACATGGGAGCCGTTGAATATGTTTTCAAGATCTTGTTCAGTCAAAAAGACATCTCTTGGTTTAGTGCCTTTGGATTCTGAAATAAAACCTTGCGCCTCCATCATATCTACTAATCTTGCTGCACGGTTATAACCTATGCGATATTTTCTTTGCAATGAGGATACAGAAACAGTTCCTTCCCTACAAATGAATCGGCAGGCTTCTTCAAATAGTTCATCTTGTTCTTCAATAGAGTCAACTTTTTTTAGTAGCTCTTCTTGTTGGAATAAGTAATCTGGTTCGCCTAACGACCTTACATAGGATGTAACCTCTTCAATCTCATCATCCGTTACAAATGTTCCCTGTACACGAACCGGAGCAGACATTCCGTTACCTAAATAAAGCATATCGCCTCTACCTAATAATCGTTCAGCGCCTTGGCTATCTAAAATCGTACGTGAATCCACATGTGATGATACAGAGAATGCAATTCGTGTAGGAATATTAGATTTAATCAATCCTGTAATAACATCAACAGACGGCCTTTGGGTCGCAAGTACAAGATGAATACCACAAGCTCTAGCTTTCTGTGCAATTCGGCAAATGGATTCTTCTACTTCTTGAGGAGACATCATCATTAAATCAGCCAATTCATCAATTACAATGACTAAATAAGGCATCTTTAGAGAAAACTTACGTTCTGCTTCTACCATTTTATTGTAGCGGGTAATATCTCTCGCTCCAGCATGTGCAAATAGCTGGTATCGTCGCTCCATCTCTTCCACAGCCCACTTTAGTGCAGCAGTTGCTGCTTTCACATCAGTGATGACAGGACTTACTAAATGCGGAATATGATTAAATGGCGCTAATTCCACCATTTTAGGGTCAATCAACATTAATTTAACATCCTGTGGGCTTGCTTTTAATAATAAGCTAACCAATAGTGAATTAATGCAAACGGATTTACCAGACCCTGTTGCCCCTGCAATCATTCCGTGCGGCATTTTCCGCAAATCAATCGTCATCGGTTCTCCTGTCAAATCCAATCCGAGTGCTGCTTCAAGAGGAGAATCTGAGTTAATGAAAGAAGAATGTTTTACAACTTCGGTAAGTCGGACAGCACGTGATGCACGATTTGGTATTTCAATACCTATTGAGCTTTTACCAGGTATTGGAGCTTGAATACGTATATCTCTTGCTGCAAGTGCCAGCTTTAAGTCATCCGCCAAATTCCGGATTTTACTTACCTTCACACCGTGGCCTACCGTTATTTCAAACTGTGTGACTGCAGGCCCTTGCACAATTTGAACAATCTCCCCATCGATTTGGAAGTAAGATAATGCTTCAATCAGTTTTTCACCTTGTGCATCCATCCAACCAAAATCCTCAGTTTGCTCTTCAGGCGGCTTTAAATAAGCGATTGCTTCGTCCAAATGCTCGTTGACTGTAGAAGGTTTGTATTCGACTTTCTCTTTTTTGTCTTCGATAGAAGCTGTTTCCGTATCTATCTGAGCTGGATAAGATTCCTGCAAAACCTCTGGTGACTTTTCGATAATCTCTTCTTGGATTTCTTCTTCTATTTCTGATTGCTTTGGCATTGAAGCTGCTGGCACTTCTTTAGGCTGTACAGCTTCTTGTTTTGAAGGAGTACTGAAAGATGTTTTATTCCTCAATGGTGTCTCAATGTTGCTGTAAGGGTTTAGCTTTTCCTTATCTGTCTTTAACATCACCACATTAAATGGAACTCTGCTACCTGAATGCTCTGTTGCATTTGGTATTTCATCTTCATCATTTACAGGTATTTCTCCTTCAAATGCTTGCACTGTTTCTAATTCAGCTTTCTGTACTTCTAGTAATTCATGCTCTTCAACAGTTACACTATTTGCCTCTGTTGCTTCTTCCCGATTCAACGTCTCTATTTCTTGTACAGTCTCATCGTTGACAGGGTTAGTTATTCCTTCTACAACAGGCTGGTTAATTGGCAACTTCTTTCCTGACCATGATATATCTATGTTGCTAAATGGATCTAATTTTTTCTTATCTGTTTTTAGCATGACCACATTAAATGGAATTTTGCTACCTGAATTTTTGTTTTGTACTATCTCTTCTGGTATTTCTGTTACTTCTAGTTCTTCTAGTTCTGCTGTTGCTTCCTGTTCTTCTATTGCTTCTTGCTCTTCTATTACTTCCTGTTCTTCTATTACTTCTTGTTCTTCTATTACTTCTTGTTCTTCTATTACTTCCTGTTCTTCTATTACTTCCTGTTCTTCTATTACTTCTTGTTCTTCTATTACTTCCTGTTCTTCTATTACTTCCTGTTCTTCTATTACTTCCTGTTCTTCTATTACTTCCTGTTCTTCTATTACTTCCTGTTCTTCTATTGCATCAGCTGCAATTTCAACGTTGGTTTCAATTACCTGCGCTTTTTCTTCATGTACAGGTCCTTGCACAATTTCATTACATTCGCCTTCATGCTTATGATCTTCTTTCCCACTCCTATTTGTTTCTACAATCATGTGTTCACTTTCTGATTTGGCAGGCAATTTTTCTAGTGTAGGCGATTGCTGAATTTTAGTCTTTTCTTCAACTATATGTTGAGATGTATTATTTGGAACCTGTCCTACTTGTTCTTCTATTCCCTTGTCTAGATTTTTTGGCAACTCAGGCTTTATTATGGACCCGCTAGCAGGTAAATCTGCTTTTGTTGTTTCATTTTTAATAGTCTTTTGCTTGTTCATATGACTATCAATCAAAGCTTCTGTTGTCTTTGGAAGGGGCTCTTTTGCCTTTTTTTCCTTTTCATCTATTAGTTTATGAATATCTTTTGGAGGCTTTGGTCTCTTAAAACCATAGACTGGTGAAGGCACATCTGTTGGGACGAACTTCTTTTTCACTGGGTAGTCTACTTGCTTCGCATCCGCTTTTTCTTTCTCTCTATCTTTGTTTATCTCTTTTTCTTGAGAAGGATAAATTGCCTTTTTTTCATACTTGGTCTCTTGCTTGAATGCCTTCTTTTCATACTTCATCTCTTGCTTGTATGGCTCGTGAGCTGGTTTTATAGGCTTAGCGTTACTTGATCGAAAAGGGTTATAGGTTTCCCTACTTTGCTTTTCCACTACACCTTTTAATCCTCTAGGCTCTCGACTAAATGGAGAATAGTCTTTAGGTCTTACAGTAGATTGTTGTCTATCTTGCCAAGTTGAATGGATTTTCGTCTGCTGCCTTGGCTGTTCAAAGCGTCCAGACGTCTCTGCTGGAGGAATATTATAGTCCTCAGCATCTTCCTCATTACTTTCTTTCACATATTCATCTGAAACCATTGGAAAGTTAAATGACGGATGCGGTTCCTGAGATTGTTCTGTTTCTATCATTTCATCTCTATAAGCAGTATAGTCATATTCATTTTCATTATAGTAATCTTCAGAATTGTTTTCTTCAAATTGATCATATGATTGATAAGGTTGATCTTCTTCATATTCATTGTAGGTCTGATTTTTTCCTGGCGTTTCTTCTGCTTCGTCGCCTAGAATTCGAGTTACGATTTTTTTAAACCAACTCATTATATGCACCACTCTTTTCTAAATCATTGACTACATTTTAGCAGTAACAAATAGCTTCATGCAACGCGTTTGAGACGAATCTGTCACAACTCCCTATTTTTTCACGTAGAATTTGGTGATTCGAAAAAAATCGCGGGGATATTTTACTAGAGTTACTTGTTCATTTTTAGGTCAATCCAACACCCAGAGCCTAGGACAGTAGATTTCCTTAACGATGATCTCTTTGAAAAAAACCGCCTCCAAATTGAATTGGAGACGGTTGTATATATTTTAATTCAAGCTCTATTTAAATCCCCTACTTTAAACAACCAATAAGGCTATAATGGCGGGATAACTATACTTCAAATGCTGCTCCCACTTTTGCATCTTCCTCAAGTACCATAATTCCTTTAACTTGAGGAGCATTAGGGATAGCTAATTCACGTGCTGAGCAAAGCATGCCGTATGAATCTACTCCTCGTAACGCTGAAGCTTTGATAAGCATTCCTGAAGGCATAACTGCTCCTACTTTTGCTACTACAACGCGCTGCCCCTCCGCAACATTTGGTGCTCCGCATACAATTTGTAGAGGTTCTTCTTCGCCAACATCTACCTTACAAATATGTAATTTGTCTGCATTTGGATGTTCAGATACTTCTTTCACATGGCCAACAACAAATTTAGGAGACAGATCAACATCAAAGTCTAAATGAGCATCATTTTTATTGACGGCATCTTTCAATTCAGAGATCAGTTCCTCTGTAATGGATACATTCCCAGCTTCTTCAATTTTCAAATAGTTGCTTGCATTGAATAGATTAAAGCCTTTGACTTCACCTGTTGCCTTTTCTTTTAAAAATACTAGGTCGTTATGTTTTTCGATTTCTGTTTTTACAATAGGTTCACTTGAAAGCTGAACGAGTAAAACATCCCCTACAAATTCTTTGTTGTATGATACGATCATGATTCTCCTTGCTCCTTCTTCACTCTATTTTTAGCCAATATAAATATCGGTTCTAGTTTGCCATCTTCGTATATGAAGGACAATGAGGTAATAGGCACAGCCCCAACCGAAAAGAAATGCATGGTCATTTGTGCAAGCACATCATATCCAGTATTATTTCTTATATCTCCTATAATGAGAACATCTTGATGAGGGATAGACACCGTCATATCCCCTTCTACTTGGCTTTGCATTTCCTTTAAGAAAGCGTCATTTAAAATTCGGCTTGCATCATAGCCATCATTTTCATTCAAAAAGTAAAAGATATTGCCGCCTACCTCATCTTTTTTTACATGAGTAGGAAGTTTACGAACTTGAAAACGTGCAGATTCTTTTACTCTTTCAGCAGGCACACCTAATTGACTGAGCATTGACTCATCTATAAGCCTATATGTAGTGCCTAAATCAAGTGCATAGTAGATAACCGTTTCAGCTGTATGTTCTGAGGTGAGAAACGGTTGTCCTTCTTTAGACTTCTTAGGAAAAGAACCAGAACGAATGACTGGATAGACATTCGAGAGATCTTTGAATCCCTGCTCTTTTTCTGCTTTCAATGCCTCGAATGTCTGTTCAATGGTATAGACAACTTCATCAATCGCTTTATCTTTGCGCTCATCATATTTAGTTAGCACATCACCAAGAGAAAGATCCATCCCCTTGCCAGTTGAACGTTGGTCTATTCGCAATTTGTTGGTCTTATTTTCTAGTTTCCATTCATAGTGAGTTTCCCCTAGACGGTCTTTTAAAATAGCTACTAATTCTTTCGCTTTAATCGTACTCACTCCTTTTGGAAAATTACTGTTTATCAAAAGTCCAGATAGCTCACTGTCCCTCTGCGAATTTTATTGTGCTTGCAGGAATTTTTCGATTTCCTCTTGAGTTTTGCGGTCCTTTGAAACAAAACGGCCAGTTTCTTCCCCATTAGAATAAGCGATAAAACTTGGGATGCCGTATACATTCAATTCCACACATAAATCAATAAAGTCATCACGGTTGATTGAAACAAATGTGAATTCGCTAAATTTCTTTTCAACCTCTGGCATAAATGGGTCAATAAAGCGGCAGTCCGGACACCAGCCAGCAGTAAATAAGAAGACATGCTTCCCTTGTCCTTTTAATTCATGAAATTGTTCGACAGATTGTAGTGTTTCCATTTAATCGTTACCTCACTTATTTTTTATTTGTACAGAATGGGCAATTTCCATTAGCTCAGGAATCGTATGGTCAATATTTTGTTGGCCTGATACGCCAGTAATTTTGACTCCGCCAGTACCTGCGACTACCCGATAATTGTGATTATCGTCCTCTAACACACTTGCAAAGCCAAATTGACCGTCTTTCTCATAAGTCTGTTCCTTTACAATGGCATCCTTTTCCTTTTGTTGTATAGCCTTGTAAAACTGCTTGCTTTGCTTTGGCTCATGCGGGTTAATGAATAATGAAAAAGTTTCATCACCTTTTTTAAGAAGTATATTTGTTTCATCCGAAGATGATTTAATCGTAAAGTCCTTTGGCAAATAAAATTGCAGATGTTCTGTTGAGGCAGTACTTGTCTTTGGTTTTTGCTCAAAAACTTGGTCTGCACTTTCAAAGCCTTTTGAAATTTTTGTATCCACATTATTGCTACATGCTGCTACAGTGAATACAAACGCACTGCAAATCATTAGTCTTGTACATTGACGGAACATGTCCATTCCTCCATTCGTACTTTTACTAATTTCATTGTAGAATGCCCGATAGGTCAATGCAACTATCATGTTTTTTCATGCTATTTCGAGTTTTTTTGATAGAAAAAGTATTGACCGACTAGCTCTTGAAGAATATGTTCGAACATCTCTTTGCGGTCAATCAATCCATCTGTAAAAACGCCAATCGCACCGGCAGTTTGCCTAGTATCCAGCTGTTTTGTGTATTCGTCCATTATTGGGCCAAGCTCTTGTGTGCCAGTCAGTTTGCTGGCAATTTCTTGCGGTAAAGGAATTTGAGCTCCTGCAGCAGTTAACACCTTGCCATTCGGCAAAGCTAAGGCTCCCCAATTGCATAGGTACATGATATCTTCTATTATCGTAACGCCGCCTTCTAAACCGAAGGCTAGATCTGCATTTGACTCTGCCAACATTTTTTTCGCACGGTTGATAGCGCCCCTCCTTGTCTCTTCAGTAGACATAGGCTGAGGAGAAACATCAGAAGAAACCGATAAATGTTCGAACGTTAATATATCATGAAAATGCTTTGTCACCACTGAAATTACCGCTGATACTTTTGCTTTATTTGCTGTACCAATTCCTACTTTCATCATAAACACTTCCTCGCAATAAGTTAAGGGGAGATCCCCTTATTAGGAAATCTCCCCTTACTATATCAAATAGGCATGAATAGTTTCCACAATCCAAGCACTGGTATATATCTATGACTACTGCTGACGGATTGATTCTAGTGTAGAACGGTCCGCATTTTTTACTAATTGAACGAGCAATTCTTTTGCTGCATCAATATCATCTGTATGCACAATAGAAGCATGCGTATGAATGTAGCGTGAGCAAACGCCAATTACTGCACTAGGTATACCATCATTTGAAGTGTGGACTACACCTGCATCCGTGCCGCCTTGTGAAACGAAATATTGATAAGGAATGTTATTGGATTCTGCTGTATCAAGAACATACTCTCGCATGCCCTTATGCGTAACCATCGTTCTGTCCAATATGCGAAGCAATGTTCCCTTACCTAGTTGGCCAAATTGTGTTTTATCACCTGTGGCATCATTTGCAGGGCTTGCATCTAATGCGAAGAATAAATCAGGTTTAATCATATTAGCCGCTACTTTTGCACCTCGCAGGCCGACCTCTTCCATTACATTTGCGCCTGAATAAAGCGTATTCGGCAATACCTCATCTTTTAATTCTTTTAATAATTCAATGGAAAGACCGCAGCCATAGCGATTGTCCCAAGCCTTGGCCATAATCTTTTTCGGATTGACCATAGGTGTGAATGGGCAGATTGGAAGAATTGGTTGACCTGGACGGACACCCGCCTTTTCAGCTTCTTCTTTGTTGTCAGCACCGATATCTATCAGCATATTGCTAATCTCCATTGGTTTCTCTCGCATTTCTGATGTTAATAGGTGTGGCGGTACTGAAGCAATCACACCTGGGATCTTGCTGTCTTTCGTATAAAGCTCCACACGTTGTGCGAGCATAACTTGGTTCCACCAGCCGCCAAGTGTTTGGAAGCGAATCATGCCATTATCCGTAATGCCTGTCACCATGAATCCTACTTCATCCATATGTCCAGCTACAAGAATGCGTGGACCTTTTTCGTCACCTTTTTTTAGTCCAAATATGCCACCTAAGTTATCTTGTACAATTTCATCCGCGTATTTAGATAATTCTGCTCGCATGTATGCACGTACAGCATGTTCATTGCCTGGAGCTCCTGGCAATTCAGTAAGTGTCTTAAACATCTCTAATGTATCTTGTTTCACAGTGAAGCCTCCCTTTATACAGTCTCTTTTATTGTAGACAAAATAGTAGGAAAATTCCACTTCTATATTTCGAATTGCGAAGTTTTATGACCACCTATCCTATTACCCTCTGAATGTTCATTTCAATCTATTTGTGATACACTGTATATATGAAAAGGGGGCATTTATAATGAAATTAGGAGACTTCTTATTAGGCGTTGCAACTGGTATTTCAGCTGCTTATGTAGTAAAACGGGTCGGCGAAAAAGTAAGTCCGTACGAAAATGCAGACCATGTTCTCAACAATATAAAAGAAGCTTTTAAAGAACAAGGTCCTATTGATGGTTCATGGATTTATATGCAACCAGAAACAGTTTACAAAGAAAACATTGAAATTCCTGTATACAAAGGCGGTATATCTCGTGTGCAAGAAGGAGAAACCGTGAACTTTGAATTCTCAGCAGATGCAAGAACAGGTTCAGTAGTCGATTTAGTAAAAGTATAATTTATTAATCTATTCCCCCATCTTACATATAAGATGAGGGATTTTTTGTTATGCTGTTGTATGTGTCTCTCTCGTACGCGGCAATTCTGCAATAATCTCTTTTCCAGATTGATCCCATTTGATTAATCGTTTATGGGCATCGTGATAGAAACTTACCCAATAGCCGTTCTTTAGTATTTCGTCTACCAGTTTTTCTTTTGCAAAGACAGATGTCATTGGATAATCATCATACGCGAGTACCCATAGCGGATTTTGATGCGCATGTGTGGGCATTATGTCCGCCATATGGATGATTGTTTCTCCTGCTTGTGTTAGCCGGATAATAGCATGTCCCTCACTATGACCACCTGTATGGAACATTGTAATGCCAGGCATTACTTCCAATTCTTCCTCAAATGTTTGAACTTGTCCTATAATTGGCTTCCAATTTTCTTTCCAATACGTATTTGCTGAACGAATATTCGGTTCTCTCATCTCATCCCACTCAATTTGTGAGGCCATAATTTTAGCATGAGGGAACGTAGACACCAATTCATCATTTTGCCACTTGGTCAATCCACATGCATGATCAAAGTGCAAATGAGTCATGAGCACAATATCAATATCTTCTGTTGTAAGTCCTAACTCTTTTAAACTATCATCGATTTTCGATTGCTCTTCCACACCATAATTGCGCAGCTGCTTCTCTGTAAATTTCCCATTGCCCACACCTGCATCAATCAATAAATTTTTCCCTTTATACTGAATCAAAATCGGGTCTGTTCGAAGTTCAATTTGATTTTTTTCATTGCTAGGATATTTTCTTGACCATAAAGGCTTTGGCACAACGCCAAACATCGCGCCGCCATCTAAATAGGTTACTCCCCCTTTTAACCACGTTAACGTCATATCATGAAATTGAAATGTATCCATTGAAAATCCCCCTTTGTGTAATAAGACCACTGAAAAATCGGTTATGCTCATGAAGAAATCAATAATAATCTCTTATTTTTTCTTCTAGTAGTCTCAACTTAAGACAGCACCGATAGTAGCTACCGTTATAATTGTAACATAATTTAGAAAACTTAGAGTATATCTATTGCTTATGATAGGGGCCATTATTCTATTCTTTAGTAGAAAACGTTTTCCAATAAATTCTTCCTAATAAAAAGCGCATGGCTTGATCTACCATGCGCTTTTTCTATTTCATATTCGCGAAAGTTAAAATATATTAGCTATTTTTTAAGCTGATATTGAGCTTCAAGACGATAGATCGGTTGTCCCTTCGCAGAAAATTTCTCTTCATACTCTGTCATCACGTTATATTCAGGCATTTCCACATGTAAGTCAAGTGAGACTTTATTTAGCAGCATGCCGTAGTGAGACAGGCTGACTAATGAATACTCAAACAACCCTCTATTATCGGTTTTAAAATGGATTTCTCCCTCATCAACTAAGATGGATTCATATATTTTCAAGAAGCTTTCGTGCGTTAGACGGCGTTTGGCATGTCTTGATTTAGGCCATGGATCCGAAAAGTTTAGATAAAGGCGATCTACATCGTTTTTAGTAAAGTATTTCTCTAAGTCAGCGCCATTAATAAGCAATAAACGCACATTTTCTGGTGTACCCGCAGCGATCACCTTTTCAGCAGCTTTTACAATAACGCTATCAAATAATTCAATTCCCAAATAATTAATGTCTGGGTTTTGAAGTGCCATTCCGGTGATAAACTGACCTTTGCCGGATCCTACTTCAATATGAAGCGGATGGTCATTACCAAATAGTTTTTGCCAATTTCCTTTATATTCTTCTGGATTTGGTATAATGATTTCAGGGTGTGCTTTGATAAAATCTCCAGCCCACGGTTTATTACGAACTCTCATTATATTTCCTCATTTCTTTTATTCATATAATCAACATTTAATTATTCAAGAAGTTATAGGTTGAGTCAAGGGCTTTACGGCCAAAAAGATGACAAAGATCAGTATTTTTTTCTTTTAATCTCTGCAAATCCTACTAATATTGCGAAGCTGCATCTTCACCTGGGTCAATCTTATTGTACGAAGTAGTTAATACGTTTTGCAAAAGTGATTGCGCTGCTTTTAATTGCATTGCCTTCATAGGTGATGAATTTTTCTTCAAATAGCTAAACCAATCTGGATATGTTTTTTTATCGATATATTCGATACCAAAGCTCGTATTTGTATCATTAATATAACCATTTCTAGATAGCACAATTTTTTTGATAGGCATCTCAATGCCATTTTCTCGAAAAATTTGCTTTACAATACTTTCTGTTCGATTTAATCCAATTAGCGGACTTAAAATCTTTTTGTCAATCTTGCCAATTTTCTTCGTCCAAAAGCGGCTACCATCTGGAATAAAAGCTGCTTGGACCTCCTCTTCCAGGACTCCGATACAAAGACATTGTGTAGGAGTTAACAAGATAATACCCGCTTCTACAGGAGCCCGTTTGATTTGAAAAACAGGTCGATATAATAATAAATAGCTATCTGGCAAACGTTGTGTAAATGCACGCAGCAACGTATCTCGTGTGTATCTCGGGTTTAGATGTGATTCCTCTCGCAAAGTTGAGCTCGCCCATTTCATTTGAAACTGAAACAACTGATCAATATACATACGTTTTAAATCATCCATTGTTTGCGGTGCGAAATAGAAAGACGGCTGAAATGTATATGCGTTTTCTTCTTCGTGCATATCTGGAGCCAACTCTCCATTTAATTCTTTTTCATTCTTTGTAAAAAAAGCTTCTGTACCATCTTCGATGTATTCATCATCCTGTGTTTTTTTACTTTTTCTACGGAAAAAACGTGGCAAAAAGCTCTTTTTTGGTTTTTCTTCTGCTTCTTCTACCTCAAGCTCACCATGAATGTTACCTGTCTCCCAATCGCTTTTCATACGGATCCATTGTACCTTTTTAAGGCGGACAAATTGGGTTGTGTATCTCTTTAAGTCTTTTTCATATCTAGAAACATAATCTTGCAATTTTACTAGCTGTGCCAAATGAACACCTCCCATATGAAGTTTTCTTTTTATGTACCCCCCATAAAAATGGGGGTATCTCGCAAATTTATTTTACCATGTTTTTTATATACCCATTATTAGCGCCAGTTTAATAACAAGATTTTTTCTGGATTGTTGTACTCTAGATACTCATTGTTAATGCGGGCAAATACTTCTTCTGTATCTATCAAATCATTTGTCTTAAGTAATTCCTTTTCAGCATTTGAAAGCTTGTCTTTAATTTCTTTATATTGTTCCCCTGGCCCTGTATTTTGCCAAGCAATAAATTGGATAGGTCGGCCCACTTTTTCAAAAGTATTATATTGGATTTTGGGGTGAATCGCTCCACTAGATAGAATACCACGTTTTTCTGGATCGCCTTTGGCCACATTTTTTATTACGTTTTCTGCTATGGTTGGGTTCATCCAGTTCATAATCCGTATAGCATCATTTCTGGTCGTATCAATTATATTTCCATAAATAACGATTTGTTTATGTGGATGTCCCTCTGAATATTTATGAGTTCCGATAGCTCGATCTAAATTCTTAAACTGATTGTTGAGAATTAGAATCCGTTTATTGGCTGTTCGATCAAAATTGCTCCATTCAGAACTCCACCCAAGAGTCGTTTTATCCGGCGTATCTAGGTTAATCGCTTCTTTCACATGTCGAGCTGATGGAATGGAATTGAAAAATTCGTTATCTCGAATGATTACATTTTCCGAGGCGTCCATTTCAATAAAGTGGCCGCCGTTCATATTTTTGAACTGTATATTTTGTATCTGTACATTTTTATTGTGCCCCATGATAATCGCAAAGCTGAATAATTTGAACTTCAGATCAAAAATCACTTTCCCCTTGCCAATAAAGCGAATGTTTTTTTCACCTTTATGGCCACCTACAACTCGCTCTTTCTTCGATAAAGAAGGCCGGATCAGCTGGAAGATGGAATTAGAAGGGTTGATGGTCGTACTCCCCGTATGATCACCTTTAATTATTTCGACGCCATCTTCAAACTCAAGTGTCACATTGGACGGCACATATAAAACATTGGTAATTGTATATTTTCCTTTTTTAAAAACAAGCTTTCCGCCACCTTGCTTCTCAAGCTGCTCCATGTATGAGCGCAATGCGTAATACTGCTTTGTCTTGTCTGTATAAGAATTACGTAAGAGGTATTCCTTATTTAAGGTAACTGACTTTGGTGTGACAGTATATACAGCCTTATTAAGATCCTTTAGATTGGTAATCTCAATTTTTTCTAAAAACTGGTCGTGTTCGATGGGGATGGCATATTCTTTAAGCTGTTCACCCTTATTCGAAGCAAGTGCTTTTTTATTGCTAAGAGTGACCGTGTTTTCGCTCACTGTGCCATTCGAAGTATACTCTGCTAGCTTGACGGGAATCTTCATTTTTTTCAATTGGTTCAGACGGATGACAGGCTTGTAGGAACCTAAAACATAAACCCCATAGCCTTTTGCATCTTCTAGAGTGTTGTCTTCAACTGTTGAAAGACGCCAGTTGTTCATCACAATCATATTCGAGCTTGCGTGAGCTATTTTGTTTTTTCGAATTACGATTTTGTTTTGAGGCTTTCCATCTGTAGCATTTTTTGAACTAATCGCTTGGTAAATATCGTAGAAATAGTTTTGTTCTATCGTCGTATGCACATTCGGCGTTCCATCGTACATACTCCAGCTGACCTGGTAGTTGCCATCCTTTTCTTCTGCTGTATCCAAACTGATGACTGGTTTGGAAGAAGAATGTTGATGAAGGAAGGTGTTGTTTTGAATGGTCGCATGTTTTGTACCGGCTAATTGTATAAAATACCCTTCATTCGCATTAAGGAATTGAATATTCTTAATAAGCAGGTTCTCATTATGTCCAGCGATTATTCCATTTACATTTTTTTGATGATTCAAATCAATGGTGGCCTTTCCATCACTTATTATACTGATATTAGTAGAACCGGTATAATCATATTGCATGCCAATCTTCTTTACCACGCTAGGTGCTACCAATTGGAACATGGAATACGAAGGCTTTAATGTATTCCCGCTTCCCGTATTCATACTCTTTTTCAAAATCACTCCGCTATTTAGTTGAATAGTTACGTTTGAAGGTACGAATAATGTATTGGTAATAGAGTATTTGCCCTTTTTTAATACAAGCTTGCCTCCACCCTTTTTTTCCAGCTCCTCTAAATAAGATCGAATGGTGTAGTAGTTTTTCGTTTCTTTTGTATAAGTGGAATAGCCTTGCATTTTCTTATTGAGGGGTTTCGTATTTGGTGAGATAGTGTAATCTTTTTGCTTCGCTGAGGCATCAAAAAGGTCAAATTTGCAGAAAAGCAATGACATGATAAAGGATAGTAAAATTATGTATAAAAAACGTTTAGTAAAATACATAGAAAGATCACTCCTACTTTACACACTAATTTTCATACTTGGCTTTATTATGTACTGCTGGTATACAATTATCCTTCCTGAACTAATTTCCTTTAAATGCTGTCTTGGTTCCTCTTCACAAAACAACTATTTCATCAACAACCAAAAAACCTCCATCTAAATTAGACGGAGGTTTCCTATCACTATTTCGTTCCAAGCTCCACGATTGCATCTGCATAGATGGCAGCAGCCTTTACGAGATTTTCAATTACTACAAATTCATCTGCTTGGTGAGCGACGTCTGGTTCGCCTGGGAACAACATGCCGAACGCTACGCCTGTTGGCAATTCACGTGCATATGTGCCTCCGCCAATAGATAATAATTCCGCTTTCTCACCCGTATTTCGTTCATATACTTTAGAAAGCTTTTGAATTAATTCTTCTTCTGGTTTTACATAGTGTGGTTCTGAATTATCATCCACGACTAGATCAAATCCAAGTTTAGCAGTCGCTTGTTTACCAGCAGCGATTTTCTCTTCATAAGGATATGTTACTGAATAGCGCATACTGACATCTATTCTTCCACCTTTTCCTTCTTCAAATGTCACAATGCCTGCGTTCAACGTTGTATCGCCTGACATTT
The DNA here is from genome assembly GCF_059759115.1 of Rummeliibacillus sp. GQ308. Taxonomy (NCBI): domain Bacteria; kingdom Bacillati; phylum Bacillota; class Bacilli; order Caryophanales; family Caryophanaceae; genus Rummeliibacillus; species Rummeliibacillus sp. GQ308. The sequence goes on from NZ_JCAXDQ010000001.1 coordinate 2,159,373, forward strand.
CATCAGTGAATGCAAGGTCTAGCGCATGACCTCTTGTTTCATTTGCGAAAGCTGTTACGATGAACCCTGTAAATTCTTTAGATTGAGGTGTTGTCAACACTGTGTTTAGATATTGAGCAAGTTTTACCGCAGCGTTAATCCCAGCGTTCGGCTCCATTGCATGAGCTGATTTACCTTTTACTGCTAATTTATGTCCCTCTTCTGTCTTTTCGATAGATCCTTCCAATTGTGATGAAGCTAAATAGGCATTAAAAATAACTTCAGCTTCTTCAGGCATATTGCGTACAATGGCTTCAGCAAAATCCGGCACCATATTCATTCGATGCCCCGCATGGAATGAAATTAATTGTTCGTTTTCTTTTGAAGATGCTTGTTGACGGAAAGAAATCTCAGCGATTCCTTTTTCAGCATTAATAATCGGGAAGTCTGCATCTGGCGCGAAGCCTAATGTAGGCATTTCTTCTTTTTCTACATATCTTTTAACGCAACGGAAGCCTGACTCTTCGTCTGATCCTACAATCATCCGGACTCTGCGGTTTAATGTTATACCTGCATCTTTCACCATCTTCATCGCAAGCCATGCAGCCATTGTTGGTCCTTTATCGTCGATGGCGCCTCGTCCAAATAACTTGCCATCTTCTACTACAGCACCAAATGGAGGGTGCACCCAATCACTTCCTGCTGGCACTACATCAACATGACAGAGAATACCGACTAATTCATCGCCTTCTCCCATTTCTATGTAGCCAACCATATTATCAATATTTTTTGTTTTTAATCCTTGCTTCTCACCTTGTGAAAGCATCCAATCCAACGCTTTTCTCGGCCCTTCGCCGAACGGCATCTCCTCTGTAGCCATACTCTCATCCAAGACACTTTCGATTCTCACTAATTCTTGCAACTCTGCAATTAGTTCATCTTGTCTTTCCTGTGCTTTTTGTAACCATTCCATAGTTTTTATTCCTCCTTTACATTCCAACTATATTTTACACTGTTTTGAGAGTATTCACATAGGACAAACCAAAAATCGAACCTTTTTCCATTTTCTAATATTTTCGTTCGTCTATGGCTCTATTTATGTATGTGCCAAACTTCTTAAATCAAACAAAAGGTTGGAAATCAACTAAAAGATTCGTTATAATGAAATTGTCAAATAACTTTTGACAAACCAATTTGAAAAGGGGATGTCTAAGGCAAACTAAATTAGGAGCCTGAATACCTCGCAATTATTGTCGTCCGCTAGTCTTTTAGAATTAAGATGAAGGAGTGTTCAATATTGAAACACACAACTGATCGGATGCTCAATCGAATTAAGGACGTGTACATGTATATACACAGTAAGGGAACTGTGACTACACAAGACCTTGTCGATGAATTCGGCATCACTCCTCGCACCATTCAGAGAGATTTGAATGTGTTAGCCTTTAATGATTTGGTCGAAAGCCCAAGTCGAGGCAGATGGACAACGACGCGTAAGAAAGTGAAAATGACATCTTAGAAAGATTCGACGAGTTGGATCTCACGCTTTTCGTTGAATAGACGATGAACCGAGCCAATATGCTGATGGCCATTCGTCTTATGTTATGAATGAAATTAAATTTACGTAAAAAAAAGAATGACCATGCTGCGTCGCTTGGTCATTCTTTTTGGTGCTTATTTTTTTATAAAAAACAAATTACTCACTAGTTCCAGCCATCGATCTGTTCAATCTCTTCTGGCGTTAACTCTCTATACTCTCCAGTTTCTAAACTCTCATCAAGTTCTAAGTTCCCCATCGATAGTCGTTTCAAATAGGTTACTTTTTTGCTCACCGCTTCGAACATTCTTTTGACCTGATGGAACTTTCCTTCTGATATCGTTAACTCGATTTCTGATGACGCACCTGATTTTATAATTTTTAATTCGCCTGGTTTTGTTTGGTAACCATCCTCCAATACCACACCTTGGCGAAATGCCACTACATCTTCTTCAGTTACACAGCCATCAATTGTTGCATAGTATACTTTCGGCACGTGTTTTTTTGGTGACAGCAATCGATGTGCAAGAGATCCATCATTCGTTAAAAGAAGGAAGCCTTCCGTATCTTTGTCCAAACGACCTACAGGAAACGGTTCGAAATGCGCATAGAAAGGATCAATCAAATCAATAACCGTTTGATCATATAAATCCTCTGTCGCAGAGACGACGCCTGCAGGTTTATTCATCATTAGGTAAATGAACTCCTGATAGATGACACGCTCGCCAAGCACCGTTATGCTCTGTTTTTCAGGATCCACGTGTAATGAAGGATCTTTGGCCTCTTCCCCGTCGATAGAGACTGCCTTTGTTTTTAGTAATTTCTTTATATCTTTCCGTGAACCATAACCCATGTTTGACAATAATTTATCTAAACGCATAAAACTCTCTCCTACATTCCAAATTTACGTGCAATTTTTGCAATCTTATCACCTAACAACTTTTGTGCAAGCTTTGTGCGGAGCGATAAAAAGGCATACACGAGACCACCCACCGTAATACATACAATGAGATACAGTAGCGCAGCAATTTTAGAATGCGCTACACCAAACATCAGAACAAGTAGCTTATGTGTAACGATGACAGAGGCAGCCATAATGAGCGTCAGTAGAATAATAAGCACTGACCTTCTTACAACCACTTTTGACTTATAATGTAACGCTTTTTTCAATACAAGGATGTTAATAACGATTGACACCATATAACCAATAGCTGTTGCAAGAATCGCGCCTTGTGTTTCCATCGCCTCAATCAGAGGTATATTCAGAGATAGCTTCACAAGAATACCTGTCAATAAACTAAAGACAATCCATTTTTGATAATCGATACCTTGTAACAGCGCAGCCGTCACTTGGAAAAATGCAAACAGAATGGCAACCGGCGCATAAGCAGCTAAAATACTTGAAGCAACTGCGCTCTCTGAATAAAGCAGATGATAAATGTCTGCAGACAATATCGATATACCCACTACTGCTGGCAACGTGATAAATAAAAGAATTTGATAGGTTTTATCCATTGTATTGATCAAGGCATTATGCTGATTCTTTGTAAAGTAATTGGTGATTGCCGGCACAAGTGCCATAGAAAACCCTGTCGCAAGCATGACAGGTATAATCACAATCTTTTGTGTTGTAAAATTCAGCATTCCTAGATAATCATCCGATACCTTTGCTAGTCCGATATTAGACATCGCTGTATTAAACGTCAGCATATCCACTAGCTGGAATAAAGGATTGGCAATACCTACAAATACATATGGAATGGAATAAGTCACAACTTCTTTATAGATACTTTTATAAGAAAGCTGACCTGTTGAAACGCTGTTCTGTAGCTTCAAATTAAACTCTGGCTTAAACTTTCGCCAGTAATACCAAAGGGCGAGCAAACCACCCAAAGCTCCTATAAAAGCAGAAAATACAGCGAATGAAATAGCTGTTTGCGCTGTACCATGAAAAACCCTCATGACTAAGAAAGATCCGATTAAGAGAACAATAATACGAACAATTTGTTCAATTAATTGTGATATGGCAGTTGGTTCCATATGGTCGTAACCTTGGAAGAAACCTCGCACTAAGCTCATGAAAGGAACCACAATCAATGCAAAACTTACCCAACGAATAACGCCGGCAATTTGAGCTACATTAAAAATTTGTTCTTCATCTTTGATGACCATATGTGCTATTGGAGTAGCCATAAAATATAGAACTAAAAAAGATAAAAAACCTGTAATGGTCATAATAAGCAAGCCCGAGCGGACAAGCTTACGCCCTGAATCATAATCACCAAGGCTATTATACTTCGCTACAAACTTTGATACTGCAATCGGTGCGCCTGAGATGGCTACAGATAGCATAATTGTATACGGAACATAGGCATACGAATATAAAGCCACGTTTTTCTGCCCAATAATCGCATAAAACGGAAAAATATAAACGAGGCCCAAGACTTTCGATAAAAACATACCAATCGTTAGAATGGCAGTTCCTTTCATTAATGAAGACATATTACCCAACAATCCTTCCAATTCGGAATCATCCAATTTAACCGGGCTTTGATTGACAATTTCTCGAGCCGCTACTTTTCGTATTGGCTTTTATTGCCCATTAAAATAATAAACCTAAATGTTAGTTTACAACTCGCCATGCAATTACTCAAATAGTTTTCTTTTATCATGTATAATAAATATAAAAAAAGAAAGTGAGTTCCATTTTATGTATGATGTAATCGTAATTGGCGGTGGCCCTTCAGGTCTCATGGCTGCCATCGCTGCAGGCACTGAGAATAAAAAAGTTCTTTTAGTAGAAAAAGGACATAAATTAGGGAGAAAGCTTGCAATATCAGGCGGTGGACGCTGTAATGTCACAAATCGACTCCCGATTGATGAAATTATTAAACATATTCCTGGCAATGGCCGTTTTTTATATAGTCCTTTCTCTGTTTATAACAATGAAAATATTATTTCTTTCTTTGAAAATCTAGGTGTTTCTTTGAAAGAGGAAGACCATGGACGCATGTTCCCTGTCTCCAATCGAGCCCAAGATGTAGTGGAGGCAATGCTTAGGGAATTAGCACGCTTAAAAGTCGAAATCCGTCAAGATACTACCGTTGCGAAATTATTGATGGATGCCGAAAGAATAAGAGGCGTCCGCTTAAAAGATGGTACAGATCTGCAAGCAAAGGCGGTTGTAGTTGCAGTCGGCGGCAAAGCCGTCCCACAAACGGGTTCCACTGGTGACGGCTATCCTTGGGCTGAGCAGGCGGGACATACTGTAACAGATCTATATCCGACGGAAGTCCCTTTAATCTCCAATGAGACGTTTATTAAAAGCAAAGAGTTGCAAGGACTAGCTCTTCGCGACGCTGAAGTTTCAGTCTTAAACAAAAAAGGCAAAACTATTATAACGCACAAAATGGACATGTTGTTCACCCATTTTGGTTTAAGTGGACCAGCTATTTTGCGTTGCAGCCAATTTGTTGTAAAAGAAATGAAGAAAAATGGCGGCAAGCCTGTCCGAATTCGGATTGCTGGGCTAACTGGCTATAATGCAGAATCTGCTTTTCAGTATCTATTAAGCTTGGCGAAAAAAGAGCCTAAAAAGGCATTAAAAAATATATGGAAAGGGATTGTGCCTGAGCGCTGGCTGATCTTCTTAATGGAGAAGGCAAATATCGACGATTCGCTAACAGGAGCAGAACTTTCCTCAGAAGCAGCACGCCATCTAGCAAATGAGTTGGTTGGTTTTGAAATGTTGGTCAACGGCACTCAGCCTTTAGAAAAAGCCTTTGTTACTGGCGGGGGTGTTTCTGTGAAAGAGATTGAACCAAAAACAATGGCATCTAAAAAGAAAACAGGGCTTTACTTCTGTGGAGAAGTCTTAGATATTCACGGTTATACAGGCGGCTATAACATTACATCTGCACTTGTAACAGGCCGAATAGCTGGAATGAGTGCAGCCTCATCCATCGATTAAATGAAAGATGAGGCTTGGACACCAATGTTACAAAATACTTTTCGCAATAGAAAATAATTAAAATAAAACCGAACAAATGTAATTTTACATTTAGTTCGGATTTATTTAGTTATTGATTTTTCGATAGATAATGAATAAATTCACTTGTTTGTCAATTTTTTGACTAAATATATGAATATACATTAATTACCTCTTTATTTCTCTCATATTAAAGCCTATTCTTATAGTAAGAATGCAAAATTATTATTATTTTTAAAGGGGTGAATAATTTGCATGCAAACGACTCCAAAAGAGCCATCTTCTATTCAGTTTGAAAATGATCCTAATTTCTATAAACAATTAGCTCAGCAGAATTTCAAACGCATGTACGCTCTGGCCAAATTCTTTCTGTGGGTAAGCTTAGGTCTAGTGCTTGCTACAGTTTGGTGCCATTTCTTTTTCAAGAGTTACCCCCATTACCATAGTGTTTATATAATTCCTTATGGCTTAATGTTTCTTTCCAATTTCATGGTCTTACTATTAGCAAATCCAAAAAAGTTCAATCAAAATGGCAGCCTTGACTATTATAAACAGCTCGAAGAAATTACGGCTTACTATATTTGTTGGCTCTTGATCCTTAGTTTAAGTATCTCACTAATAGACTTTCATTATCAACATCATACAGTTGCTTATATTATGTCATTAGTGATTTGTGCTAGTTTCTTTATCATGCGTCTTCGTTATTTTATAGCACCTTTAATCGTAGCAGTAATCGCATATATATTAAACTACTTTACTTTAGACGAACCATACATTCGATATACATTCGAGATGCACCTGGCTATATTTCTTACTCCTGTTTTACTTGTTGTTGCCCATTTTAATTATCAAAACTTTATTACTTCCTTTCAACAAGAGAAATATTTATGTAGGGAGTCTACTCGCTCAAGACAATTAGCAAATGAACTTGCTGCAGCCAATACAGAATTGCAACGGTTATCTGCAACTGATGAACTGACAAAAATCGCTAACAGAAGAGGCTTTCATCAATACAAAGCTGCTCTTGAGGAACGGGTTCATCCTTATACACTTACCGTTTTAATGCTCGATATTGATTATTTTAAGGTTTACAACGATTACTATGGACATGCTTATGGGGATATGGTGCTATCTCGTGTGGCAACAGTATTAAATCATATAGCTCTCTCTACAAACTCTTTTGCTGCGCGGATGGGAGGCGAGGAATTTATCATGCTGATACCTGATCAACGACCGGAAGAAATCGTGATTATTTATAAACGAGTGCTCAGGGATATTCAACAATTCAACCTTTCTAATGCAGCATCCAAGGTATCAGACCAACTTACATTCAGCGCAGGAGCCTATAGAGGAAAGATTAAGACGAACGATGAGATTGAAGAGTTTATGCATAAAGCAGACGCCCTCCTTTATGATATTAAAAAAGCTGGCCGTAATGGCTTTAAATTAATGGAAGACGAAGAAGTTCTCTATCATCTTCAGCCGATCATCAAACATAAAAGGCCCTAGCATAATGAGTATCATGCTAAGGCCTTTTCATTTGGGTTATCCTCTAACCATCTCCCATTGAAGAGTCGGGCTGTATTCGTATGCAGGTTGTATTGTCCTGCCATTGCCAAGAAGCCATTTAAAGACTTCATGTAGTTGGCTTGTTAGCTCTAATTCTATTTCATCCTCATAACATTCTATTGAACGTGCACATGATTCCAATATTTGGCTATCATTCAAAATAGCATTTAATTGAGATTCAATAGGCATTTCTTTGGATAATTCTACGACAAGATTATGTTTCTTTAAATAATCTAAATTAATTTTTTCTTGGCCCGGAAGATGCGAATGAACGATGATTGGTAGCTTTTTACGTAAAGCCTCGCTAATCGTCACACCTCCAGGTTTAGTAATAATGGCATCCATTTTATCATATAGCTTGTCCATTTCTGTTCTTGAGCTAATATATGACAGCGGCTTAATATGTGCTTCTTTCCATCCATGAATTTCATCGTAGAGTTTTTTGTTGTTTCCGCAAAGAATATAAAATTGAAATTCAGGATGCTTTTTTAATTCAGTAGTCAGGCTTGATATCCCGCCAAGACCGCTATTACCGCCAGCTACTAATATATGGGGTCTATCATTTCTCTTATTTCTACTTGTCCCTTTTTTAATTTCCTCATGAACGGGTATGCCTGTAACAATAATATGTTTTCTAGGGATACCAAATTCATGAATTAGATGCTCTTTCACTTCCTTGCTCGGTACAAAGTGTAAATCGATGCCTTCTTTTGCCCAAATACCATTAATAAAAAAATCTGTATAGGCATTGATAACAGGGACCTCACATTTCCCTTGCATTTTCAATCGGCTGATCAGACATGATGGAAAGCCATGTGTACAAACGATAGCATCAGGTTTTTCTAGTTCAATCAGTTGCTCCATCTTCTTTAAAAAATGGTTTTCATAGAATTTTTTTGGCTGGTTTGCTGTACAGTATCTTTTACTATAAATAAAATTATAAGAGTTAGGAAATAGGCGAATCCAATTCAAATAGCTTCGAGAGAGCATTTTCTCTAATCCTGGATGCCAATAACTAATCAAATCAATCTTCTTTATCTCATATTCTTCATTGCGGCCCCTCACCATGTCCATTAAAGCATCTGCGACTTGATGATGGCCGGATTGCATCCGCAATAGCGGAAAGAATAATATTTTTTTCATATCGAAGAACCCCTTTTCAAATAGCACGATTTTTAAGATAAGGTTGAAGGGAATTTGTCCTTCTTTACTATCTGTCATTACCCGCTCTCTCTAACTAAAAAACAGTCATTGATCAGAATCATTACTTGACTTATTTTTCTTAGATCGTCCTATTATCTTTTTCACAATAAAATAAACAATAAATAGTATAAATAATATAATTCCTAAATATGGTACATAATCCGGATTAATATAAATCGTATTCGCAGTAAAATAACCCAACAAAACAAAAGGCATGGTCCAGATAATACTGCCAATGAGAGAAAAAAGAATAAATGGCTTAAGTGGCGTCTTGGTTATTCCTGCAAAGTACGGGCTGATTTGACGCATGCCCGGCAGGTAAAAGCCGAAAGTAATTGTTCTATATGCATTCTTATTATATTTGTTTTCAATCTTCGCCCACCGCTCCGAATTGAGTCCAATATATTTGCCAAAGCGATTGATGAAAGGAGCCCCTAGGTATTTGCCCAAAAGATAAGCTACTATCATACCAATGAAGGCACCTAATTCTATAAAAATGAGCGAATGAGCCATTGACAGCTTTCCATAACTTATTAGAACTCCTGTCAAAAATAACAATGATTCTTCAGGAGCGGGAATACCGACAATTCCGAAAAATAAACAAATGAAAAGAATAACATATCCATAAAGACTTAAATATTGCATTAATTGATCAATATTCATAGCAACTTATTCCCACACATCTTTCAGTGTGATGAATTCTATATTTTTTTCGTGACAATCTTCTAAAAAAAGCTCCAAATTTCGCAGCATATATGAGGGTGCCTCCTTTTCAGCGCCTTGTGTGTCGCCATTATCATGTAATACAAAGATAGAACCAGGACTTGCATATTGCTTCAGTTCTTCTAGCAAACCATTCCGTGCTTTTTCTACTTTCCAGTCACCAAAAATATGGGACCACATGATTTTTTTATATTTTTTTCCGACGAATAATGTAAACAAATTAAAATGTCCCCATGGCGGACGGTAAAATTGTACCGGTTCCCCTGTCGCTTCTTCGATTGCCTGATTAGCCAACGTTAATTGCTTTTTCAGTTCTAATGGACCAGTTAACCAATTGGAAACATGTTGATTATGATGAATACCTATAGTATGCCCTTCATCTGCCATCCGTTTAACAATTTGAGGGTTTCTTCTCACATGGTCTCCAACTACAAAGAATGTAGCTTTTACGTGATATTTTTTTAATAAGTCCAGTAATTCCGGTGTATAAACTCCGTGTGGTCCATCGTCAAATGTTAACGCAATCTGTTTTCCAGGAATGGTCTTGTAAATCCCTAGCTTGCTTATGCGAATAAAAACGGTCGGGAGTGGGCCGTAACATAAAAACAAGATGACTAGACAAAGTATAATAATTAACAATAATTTCATATTCCACAGCCCTTTTCCGTCAATAGTAATCCCTTACCCGAAAACTAATCTACTAATCATCATCAAAAATTCGTTTCAGATGGTAGATGAGTCGCAGTAGATTGGTAAATAAATTAATGAAGTCCAAATACAAATTTAATGCCACTAGCGGTACTTCCTCATCCGATATGACACTTTTTGCAATTTGGTTCATATCATATAGCGTATAGCCGATGAAGAGTAACACTCCAATTCCACTAAGAACGATCATCATCATATCGCTAAATCCTACAAAGATATTAATCACTGAAAAAATTAATATTCCGATGAGTATGATGAATAAGAATTTCCACCAGTTAGAAAAATCTCGTTTTGTATTATAGCCGATGAGCCCTGCTACGATAAAAATAAGTGCAGTAGAGCCAAATATAAGCAAAACAAGCTTTCCGCCTAACGCTCCAATATAGAAATTCAGCAAACTATACAGCGTAATGCCAGTTAGAAACGCAAACAGCACAGATATGAATTTACTCGCCTTCCGAGCAGCACGGCTAACCATAACAATTATCAATAAGATGACTGTTACTATGCTGATTGGCAAAACCATCGGTTGTGGTACGTAAACCCCTGCAAATAATCCTATCGCTGTAAACAACCATAACAGAGTGAAGAAACGAAGGACCTTTGGAAATTGTGATTCCATTTATAGACCTCTTCTCAAATTTTTTTCGTCCTTAATTATACGTATTTAGTCACAGAAGGTTTCGTTTTTATGTTGGATTATTTTAGCAAAAAACCTTCTTCCAACTAGGAAGAAGGTTTTTATTTCGCCAATTACTTCGCGACAATATTGACTAATTTGCCTGGCACAGCAATCACTTTCTTAATATCTTTGCCTGCCAATTGTTCTTGGACTTGATCATTTTCAAGCGCCGTTTTCTCTAATTCTTCACGTCCTGCATCTTTAGAAACCATCAATTTAGCACGAACTTTGCCATTGATTTGTACAACCACTTCAATCTCATCATCTTCTAATTTAGATGAATCGAATGTTGGCCATTCTTCATATGTGATGGTTTCGCTATGACCTAATTTTGCCCATAATTCTTCCGCTATATGCGGTGCAATTGGTGCAAGCATCTTAACAAATCCTTCTGCATACTCACGAGGCACCACATCAGCTTTGTAACATTCGTTAATGAATACCATCATTTGAGAAATAGAAGTATTAAAACGAATATGCTCGTTATTGTCCGTCACTTTTTGAACTGTTTGATGATACACTTTTTCTAAAGTTGTATCATTCGATGTTTTAATTTTTTCAGAAAGCTCGCTCGTTTCTTCGTTGATGAAGAGTCTCCATATACGATCTAGGAAGCGGCGTGCTCCATCTAAGCCATTCGTAGACCAAGGAATAGATGCTTCTAGTGGTCCCATGAACATTTCATAAAGTCTTAGTGTATCAGCTCCATGGCTTTCAATAATATCATCCGGATTGACAACATTACCTTTAGATTTAGACATTTTTTCATTACCTTCACCAAGAATCATCCCTTGGTTGAATAATTTTTGGAAAGGTTCTTTTGTTGGTACTACCCCTAAATCGTAAAGCACTTTATGCCAGAAACGTGCATACAACAAGTGTAGCACTGCATGTTCTTGGCCGCCGATATAAATATCGACAGGCAACCAGCGTTTCAATAACTCTGGGTCTGCCAATTGTTCGTTATTATGCGGGTCGATATAACGCAGGAAGTACCAGCTTGAACCTGCCCATTGAGGCATTGTATTCGTTTCACGTCGGCCTTTTTTACCTGTCTCAGGATCTACGACATTTACCCATTCATCAATATTGGCCAATGGCGATTCACCGGTACCTGATGGATGGATATCCTTTGTTTTCGGCAACACCAATGGTAAATCTTCTTCTTTTACTGTTGTAATGGTGCCATCTTCCCAATGAATGATTGGAATCGGCTCTCCCCAATAACGTTGGCGGGAGAATAACCAGTCGCGTAAACGGTACGAAACTTTTTTCTCGCCTACTTTATTTTCTTCAAGCCATGTAATTGCCTTTTGAATGCCTTCTTCTTTGTCTAATCCATTCAAGAAATCAGAGTTAATATGTTGGCCATCACCTGTAAAGGCTTCTTTAGAAACATCGCCACCTTCTAATACAGGAATGATTGGTAGGTTGAATTGTTTCGCAAATTCAAAGTCGCGTTCATCATGTGCTGGTACTGCCATAATCGCACCTGTACCATAGCTTGCTAGAACGTAATCTGCAATCCAAATCGGTATTTCTCGACCATTGATTGGGTTGATTGCATAGGCACCTGTAAATACGCCTGTTTTTTCTTTCGCTAAATCTGTACGTTCTAAATCAGACTTAACTTTGACTTTTTCTAGATATGCTTCTACAGCCTCGCGCTGTTCTTTAGTTGTAATTTCATCCACAAGTGCATGTTCAGGTGCAAGAACTGTATAAGTTGCACCAAATAGAGTATCAGGTCGTGTAGTAAATACACGGAACTGCTTATCTGAATTTTTAATAGAGAAGTCTACTTCAGCACCCTCAGAACGACCGATCCAGTGACGTTGCATATCTTTAATATTCTCTGGCCAATCCACATCTTCCAAATCATCAATTAAACGATCTGCATAGGCTGTGATCTTCAACATCCATTGTTTCATTGGACGTCGTTCTACAGGGTGTCCGCCGCGCTCAGACTTGCCATCAATTACTTCTTCATTCGCAAGTACTGTGCCAAGTGCTGGACACCAGTTGACTGCTACTTCATCGATATAAGCAAGACCTTTTTTATATAGCTGAATAAAGATCCATTGTGTCCATTTATAATAGTTTGGATCAGTCGTATTGATTTCGCGATCCCAGTCATAACTAAAGCCTAATTCTTGGATTTGGCGTCTAAATGTATCAATATTTTTTTGTGTGAACTCAGCTGGGTCATTTCCAGTGTCAAGAGCATATTGCTCTGCTGGAAGACCAAATGCGTCCCATCCCATTGGATGCAACACGTTGTAACCCTGCAGACGCTTAAAGCGTGAAAGGATATCTGTTGCTGTGTAACCTTCTGGGTGCCCTACATGCAAGCCTGCACCTGAGGGATATGGAAACATATCCAATGCATAAAACTTCGGCTTCGATTCTTCATTTGTTGTTTTAAAAGTTTTGTGGTCAGCCCAATACTTCTGCCATTTCTTTTCAATTTCTTGATGATTAAAATTCATTCTTGACCCTCCATACTCATATTCTTGAAAATAAAAAAACTCTCGTCCCTATAAAAGGGACGAGAGCCTATATCTCCCGCGGTACCACCCAAATTAGTGTAAAACACTCAACTTGATTCCTTAACGCGGATTAACGGCAATGGCTATCAATGGTTCACCATAGCGACTCCTGGGCGAGTTCAGTTGAATGATTTGCTGGCTTTCACCTACCGCCAACTCTCTAAAAAAATCAAGTGCAACCTACTATTCCCATTCGCTGTCATTACATATATTGAATCCTATTCTAATTCAATATACTGTAATTGACAAGAGATTTAACAAATTCAATGAATTATACCGTTTCTTTTTCCACTTTGTTTTTATTTTTTAACGGTCGATCATAAAGCATGTATGGGATAAAAGCAATGAGCAGAATCCCGATTAATACATAAAACGTAATCTTCATGCCATATTGGTCTGCTAGAACACCGCCTAAGAATGGACCAATCATTTTGCCTATAGCACTGAAACTATTGACCATACCTTGATAAAACCCTTCTCTTCCCTTAGGTGCTAACGTACTGGCAATTGTCGGTACAATCGGCCAAATAAACATTTCACCAAATGTTAAAATGATAATCGCCACTAAAAACATTTTAAATGTTCCCGCGAAGCTAACCACTACAAAGGAAATGACGAAAATAGCTAAACCAAGAAAAATTTGTTCCTTGAACCGTTCGCCCATTTTTTTAATAATCGGATTGATCAATGGTTGGCCCAGTACGATTAGCAAACCATTCGCTGTCCAAAGCAAGCTGTATTGGTTCAGAGAAATATGCAATGTTTGTGTATAAGATGAAATTGTTGTTGTCCATTGGGTATAGACGAGCCAACTAAGTAAGAAACCAATCCCCAAAATACTCAATGCGTAAAATGATGAACGATCTTTTACTTTTGAGCCTTCACTTATTACAGATGCAGGCGCAATGGCGTATTCTGTAGAAATCCCTTTATATGTGAATGCCACAAAGAAGAAGACGATATACATAGCTAGATTGGCAATAAATAAATAGTCAAAGCTATGCTTTGCAACAATACCTGCAAGAGCTGGGCCAAATGCTACCCCTAAATTTTGAGCGAGATAAATGGCATTAAATCCTTTTCTCCCGCCTTCTGGCCATGCTGTTCCGACCATAGCAAACATACTCGGAAATACAATCCCACCACTAAAACCTATCAATGTCAAAAACCACACATAATGCGGCCAGCCATGCCAAAACACAAGACACGTAAGGCCAATAATGGATATGATTGTTCCTATCATGATGGACTTAAAGCCGCCAAATTTGTCAAAGACATACCCGCCTAAAAGATTGCCTACTACACCAGCTGCAGCATTGGCCATCAGAACGAGCCCGGCTATTGTAAGCGACTGTCCGAGTTCATCATGCATATAAATCGTATTCATCGGCCATAAAAATGAGCTGCCGACAGTATTAATCAGCATACCGATGATTAATAACCAAACACTTCTAGGCATTCCAAGTCCCCCATTTATTTCGAATATCTAAGCAATAGTAACAAATCTTTGATCCTATTTACAACCATCTTTTCATATTTAAGCTCAAATATTAAACGACCGTTTCCATTGTCTTCTAGCAGGTCAATAATTATAGTTGCCAAGATATTCCCAAACCACTTTTTTTCGAGTTTTTTCTCTATTCAATCTCCTCCCTCTAAATAGAAGAATATTGTTTTTTCTATTCTATAGCATTTCACATAAAGTGAAAGTTCACGCGAGATAAGGTTTTTCCCATCTTTACTGAAATTTTATGGGCAGTTAAACCCCCCTCTTAAACTTCTTTGCTAAGCTTACGTTTTGAAGTAGAAGTCTTACTGAAAGTTAAAGCGAGATAAAAGAAATTTTTCCCCTTTGACGTTGTCATGTTAAAATAGATAGTTGAGGAGTGAAATTATACTATGACTGATATTAATTATACTGATTTCCCGTTTCCCTCTGATGGGAAACGTTATTATACATGGAATCGCTATTTGCGTGATGAATTTGGCTGCAAGGTATACAAGGTAGCGCTTGATGCAGGCTTTGATTGTCCTAATCGTGACGGCACTGTTGCATTTGGTGGATGTACTTTTTGCAGTGCAGCAGGCTCTGGTGACTTTGCCGGCGATCGTGTGGACCCTATTTCTGTTCAATTTGAAAAAATTAAAGAGAAAATGCAGCATAAGTGGAAAGACGGCAAAACTATGGCTTATTTCCAAGCTTATACGAACACACATGCACCGCTTCCTGTCCTAAAAGAAAAATTTGAAGCAGCTTTAGCATGTGAAGGTGTTATGGGATTAAGCATTGCAACACGTCCTGATTGTTTACCTGATGATGTCGTGGAATACTTGGCAGAATTGAATCAACGCACATACTTATGGGTCGAGCTTGGACTACAGACTGTGCATGATAAGACAGCCAATTTAATTAATCGTGCACATGATTATACGACATATGTGGAAGGTGTGGAGAAACTCCGCAAACATGGCATTCGTGTATGTACACACATCATCAATGGCCTACCTCTTGAAGATTATGACATGATGATGGAAACTGCCCGTGCAGTGGCGAAGCTAGATGTACAAGCAATCAAAATTCATTTACTTCACCTATTAAAGGGGACACCACTTGTAAAGCAATATGAAAAAGGTATGCTTGAGTTGATGGACAAGGATGCCTATATCAATCTTGTCGCAGATCAATTAGAAGTCATTCCGCCAGAAATGGTCGTACAGCGAATTACTGGTGATGGACCGATTGACTTAATGATTGGGCCTATGTGGTCTGTGAACAAATGGGAAGTATTAAATGGCATCGATGCTGAACTAGAACGTAGAGGAAGTTATCAAGGAAAGCATTATCAAAAAGAAGAAGTGGGAACACGATGAAACTTCAACGTGTACTGCAATACGCACAATTTCTTTTGAAAGAGACCGTTCATCCTGGTGACATAGTAGTGGATGCAACTGCAGGAAATGGCTATGATACGGCCTTTCTAGCACAGTTAGCCGGCAATGAGGGCCATGTCTATGCATTTGATGTCCAGCAACAAGCGATCTCTTCGACAGAAGAGCGCGTACGGGAAGCAGGCCTTGAAAATCGAGTTACAGCCATTTTAGATGGACATGAACATGTAGCAAAACATGTCTTAAAACCGGTTCAGGCAGCTATTTTCAATCTCGGCTACTTGCCAGGTAGTGATCATGAAATTATTACAACGCCTTCCACAACCTTAAAAGCCATCCAAGACTTACTACAGCTTTTAAAAGTCGGCGGCATGATTATTCTAGTTGTTTATCATGGACATCACGGTGGGAAAGAAGAACGAGATGCGCTGATAGAATATGTGAGTACATTGCCGCAAAAATATATCCACGTATTGAGATATGAGTTTATCAACCAAAAAAATGATCCGCCATTTATCATTGCTTTAGAAAAAGTGAAGCAAATGGCATAAGAAAAAGAGTTGTCCGTAAATCTATGGACAACTCTTTTTTCATTTACTTTCCAAAAAAGCGAGAAAGAATACTATTCTCTTGTACCCTTTGTTTTTTATCTTCCTCATTTTGTTCAATCTCCTGTGTATGCTGCCATACATTCAGTTTATTGAGCACAGCCATAATTGCACTGTTTTGCTGTTCAATACGGTCCATTTGGCGGTTATCATTTTGCCTTTTTTCAGTCAATGGCGCGAGCGATTCAACGACTTGCCTAAATTCCCTTTTCATGGAATCATTTTGCTCTGCCAACAATACATTTTGTTTTCGCTCTTCTTGAATCAATTGAATTAGCTGAGCGTTTTGGACTTCTACTCCATGGATATGCTCTGCCAATAGCTCCATCGCATGGCTCAATTCCTCATATCGCTGGATTTCCTCTTTTCGATCAATGACATCAGGATTGGCTACAGTAATGCTTACCTCTTGGATGTTAAAATTCGGGGCTACTACTACCTCTGCCGCTTCTTTAAGGGTTAATCCTTTATTTTTATGCAGTGAACTATATGCTTGCAATATTGCTACGTCTTGATCTGAAAACTTCCGATAATTTCGTCCGTCACGTTCTACTTGGTAACCGTAATCTTCTAATATTGAAATGTAATGCCGAATCGTCGATTTATTAATGCCAACGATTTGTGCAAAATTTGCCATTGTATATGTATGAGCCACAAAAACCCTCCTAACCTATTGTGACACCTTCTCAATTAACATTATTGTAGCATATTGTTATGTTTCTGTTAGACAGTGTGCATAGTTTTATAGAATTAATTTTAGGGAATACGTATTTTTCCAAATAGTAAATCGTACACTATTTTGATACGAGAAGAAAAAGGAGATCCTAAAATGCCCAAAATCCATGCAGTTAGTACACACTGCCCTCCCCACGCATTACCTCAAAATATGGCAGAGGAATTTATAAAAGAACTTTTTTCTGGGAAAATAGCCAAACTTGATCGTTATTTGAAAGTATTCAAAAATGGCGAAATACATAACCGCCAACTGGCTATGCCAATCGAATGGTATAAAGAAGAACACAGTTTTTCAGAAAGAAATGAATTATACGTAGAACTTGCTACAGAGTATACAGCGAAAGTAATCGAGGACTGTTTAGAAAGCGCATCAGTAGAAAAAGAAGCAGTCGATGCCATGATCTTCATATCAAGCACGGGCATTTCAACACCAAGTATTGAAGCACGCGTTATGAACCAGCTATCACTTCCCAATGATATAGTCCGCATTCCCATTTGGGGACTTGGATGCGGTGGTGGAGCTGCGGGGATTAGCCGAGCAAATGATTATTGCCTTGCACACCCTGATGCAGTAGTGCTTGTCGTATGCCTGGAGCTATGCAGCCTTACATTCCAGCCAGATGATTTGGATAAAAGCAATTTTATCGGGACATCTTTATTCGGTGACGGTGTAGCATGCGCTCTCGTTGCAGGTGACGAAGCATCACTTTCGTCAAAAGAAGCTTTACCTTCAATTAAAGGAAATGCTTCCCGTCTTATGCCTCATTCAGAAGATGTAATGGGGTGGCGAATCGAGGATAACGGCTTGCATGTTATTTTCTCTAAGAGTATCCCGCCAATTGTTGAAAATTGGTTTGCCCCTTTTGTGCATGACTTTTTAAATACTCATGATTCCAAGGCACAAGATCTCACACAATTTATTTTGCATCCTGGTGGCAAAAAGGTTCTTACAGCCTATGAAAAAGCTCTCAATCTGCCAAATGACTTGTTAGCACCTAGTTCTCATATTTTAAAACATCACGGCAATATGTCTTCTCCAACTGTTTTATATGTCTTGAAATATATTATGGAAAACAAGCCATCAAAAGGCGAAAAAGGTTTAATGGCATCACTTGGACCAGGTTTTAGCGGTGAACTTGTTTTATTGGAATGGGAGTGAATGTATGCTATTTATAATCGTATTTGCACTAATTTGCATTCAACGGCTAGTAGAACTCCGTGTGGCAAGAAATAATGAGCGTTATATGAAAAACCAAGGAGCAATTGAATTTGGGCAGGCACACTATAAATATATCGTGATGCTCCATGTCGCTTTTTTGGCTTCATTCTTCATCGAGTACATGGTAAAGGAATCTACATTGAGTCCCATATGGCCATGGCTACTTGCAGTATTTATCGTCCTTCAATTAGGTCGGATCTGGGCAATTAAATCGCTCGGTCACTTTTGGAACACAAAAATTATTGTATTGCCTAACGCTCAATTGGTAAAAAAGGGTCCCTATAAATGGATTCCTCATCCAAACTATGTCATCGTCGCCCTAGAAATTCTTGTCATTCCATTGATATTCCAAGCATATTTAACGGCTATTTTCTTCACCCTTTTAAACATGTTGATGATGTATGTACGAATTCCTGAAGAAGAGCGTGCGCTAAATAGCATTTATAAAAAACAAGAACAATATTAAACGAAAAAAACGAGAGCCTAAATGGCATCTCGTTTTTTATTATCTTTTGCATTCTTTTCTTTATTATATTCAACCCAAAAATCTGCATCTTTTATTCCTAAAGGAGTAGGATCGAATACTGGATCTTTGCCTTCTTTTTTCTGTCTTTCATAATCTTTCAAAGCCCTAATGGCCGGTTTCGCAACAATCAGGATACCAATCACATTAATCCAAACCATCAATCCAAGGCCTACATCTCCAAGAGCCCATGCTAGTGTTGACGCTTTGTATGAGCCATAGAAGTTGGCTGCTAAATACACAATACGTGTAATCCACATTGCTATGACTTGAGTTTTCCCTTTAAATAAGTACGCAATATTTGTCTCAGCAATATAGTAATACGCCATTGTAGTAGTAAAAGCAAAGAAGAACAAGGCTATTGCTACAAAACCTGATCCGAACCCAGGGAATGATTGGTCTACCGCAAATTGCGTATAGGCAGAACCTGCGGATACTTGATCAGCGATAGTACCTGATCCGAAGTCTCCTAAGAAGATAAATTTCTTTTTAGCTTCATCGAATACATTAAAGGTACCAGAAAATAGAACCATAAATGCTGTAGCAGAACAAACCAATAATGTATCGATATAAACAGAAGCAGCTTGAACTAGGCCTTGTTTAGCCGGATGAGAAACTTCCGCAGCAGCTGCCGCATGAGCTCCTGTACCTTGGCCAGCCTCATTAGAGAAGACGCCACGTTTTACTCCCCATGCAATCGCTGCTCCAAGCATACCGCCAAAAGCTGAATCGAATCCGAAAGCGTTTTCAAAGATAAGCTTTAATACATGTGGAATTTCACCAATATGCATACAAATAATAACAACAGCCATAATCATATACAAAATGGCCATGAATGGCACTACATATTGTGCTACAGTTGCAATGGCTTTAACTCCACCGATAACAATAACTGCTAATAGAACAGTCACAATCAATCCAGTTATCCACTGGCTAACACCAAAAGCATTATGCATAGCATCTGAAATAGCGTTTGTCTGAACACCAGGCATTAGGACGGCCATCGCCATCAATGCTGCAATGGCAAAAATAATACCAGCCCATTTTTTCCCTGTTCCCTTTTCAATATAGTAAGCAGGACCGCCACGATATTGATCATCTCGTTCTTCTTTATAAATTTGTGCTAGTGTTGACTCTACATATGCAGTAGCCGCTCCGATAAAAGCAATCATCCACATCCAAAATACAGCGCCAGGACCACCGAATGCTATGGCAGTAGCTGTACCTGCGATATTACCGGTACCTACACGTCCTGATAAGGCAATAGATAATGCCTGGAAGGATGAAATCCCCTTTTCCGATTTTTCCCCTTTGAACATTAATAAAACCATGTCTTTAATAAATCTTACCTGTGGAAACTTCATAATGATTGAAAAGACTAATCCAACAACCAATATGCCGTAAATCATCCACGGCCCCCACAAAATGTCATTTATTGCTGCAACAAAATCCCCCATAAAAAAACCCCTTTATAGTTTTCTTATAATTCAATATATTTTAAATATTGATAGATTGCAAACAAAATTTTCGAAATAATCTTTTTTTACTTTTCTACCATATAAATATATAATTTGTTTTGCTATTTCATTTCGACTCCTCCTCAACTCATTTAGTAGTAAGATTTACACATGATATGCCACCTAGAATCTGAATATGTGACAAAAAAAAGACATATGCAAATTTAAAGCATATGCCAAGATTTATATTTTTTTTGCTGTGGCTCAAAAGAATTTTACCTCTTAAAAACACACTTCCATTTAATTTAAATTAGATAATATACCCGATATTGCGTAAAGCATTAAACATAAAGGATTCCATATATTGATAGATATCTTCCCGTTCTGGTTCTTGATAAAGATCGTGATAGCAAGATTTCCACTCTTTATATTGGAATTCAGACGTTTCTTGTTGTGAAAGCCATTTTTTACTATAGGCTGGAGACACAATTTTGTCGCTGCCCCCATTCATTAGCAAGACCGGGATATCCGGAATTGTTTCTCTCTTTGTCCACAATGATTTCATAAACTGCTGCAGTTCTTTATACCACCCCACCGTAATGCCTGAAAAATAGTAGGGATCGTCCTTTTGTTCTTTATAAAATTCGTAACTGCGTGAAAGATTTTTGATTGGTATATCATGCTGTATCTTTAAATTCCCTGTTAATTTGCTAATCCCTGAAAGAGCATTAGAAAATTTTGATGGCTGATGTGTAAGGTGCAGCCATGGAGATGTTAGTATCATGCCTGCGCATTCGTATTTCCGTATTTGTATTAATTCCATTGCAAGGCTTGCGCCAAGGCCATGCCCCATTATAAAGATTGGTAAATTATAATTTATAGCAACCTCCATCATTTGTCGAATGAACTTTAGGTACTCTTTAAATCCTTCATCATGCGCTTTCTTTTTCCGGCTCACTTCGCCATGTCCAGGCAAATCACCTGTGATAACATGCATGCCAGATACACGTAGCTTTTCAATAAGCCATGGATATCTCCGATGATGTTCATATGCACTATGTATAAAAACAACAACAGCTTTCGCTTGTCCCTCTGCTTCCCATTTCCACATTCTATTCCGCTCCTCAATTCTTCACTTTTCCAGTATTAATAGCTACCAAAAATTGGAATGATATACTTCTTTATTTCGACCATCAATACCTGATAGGTTAGGTAACAATCAGAGATGATAAAATTCACTGATTGTCGTATCACTCTATTTTAACGTATTTTACAGATTTCAGTTTCCTTCCAATCTACCATTTGTTACGATATTAATAACATCATAGCTTGAAATGAGGCGAATTTTCGATGATTTACCCTTATCACGACAAAAAACCTAATATCGATCCTTCTGTTTTCATAGGAGATCATGTCGTTATCACTGGCGATGTGACAATTGGACCAGACTCATCTGTATTTTATAATACAGTGATTAGAGGTGATGTGTCCCCTACTATTATTGGAAGTAAAGTGAATGTACAAGATTTGTGCTGTTTACACCAAAGTCCCGGCCGACCGCTTGTCCTTGAAGATGAGGTAACAATTGGCCATCAAGTGACACTACATAGCTGTCATGTAAAAAAAGGTGCGCTTATAGGTATGGCATCCATTGTTTTAGACGGCGCAGAAATTGGCGAGGGAGCATTCATCGGGGCAGGAAGCCTTGTGACACAAGGCAAAGTAATACCTCCGAATACGATGGCTTTCGGACGACCAGCTAAAGTTGTACGGGAATTAACTGATGAAGATAAAAAAGACATGGTCCGCATTATCAACGAATATCATGAAAAGGGCCAATTCTATAAATCTGTCCAACAAAATTCAGAAAGATAATAAAAAGATGGCTTCTCTCAAAAGGGAGGCCATCTCTTTACTTTTATTCTTCTTGTTCCTCTCCATTGATGTTGCCTTTGAGTGACTTACCATATTGTCTGTCACGAATTTCCTTTGATAGCGCGAAAGAGGTGTATAAGACAAATATGATCCCTAACCAATAGTATCCCTTTTCGACAAGCTCCCATTCTGTATTCCAAACACTTATCATCCCTATTCCAAATGAAGCAATCGTTGATAAATAACAAAGGAGCAAATATTCATTTGTTACTTTAATTCCGTCGTGCCGATCGCGAATTGTCTTTACAAGTGAAAAAGCAGAAAAAGTAATCCACCCCAACAAAATAGTATAGAATCCTCGCTCAACAAGTTGCCAATCTGTATTCCAAATCGCAACTAAGACAAAACCAAAGCCGGTTAAAAAAGCAGCCCATGTGAGAAAAAAGAATTCATTTTTTTTCAACCATCTCTCCTCCTTGAACTTCTTATTAACTTATTCAAAGAGAGAAAAGGTTATGAACCGAAATTATATTCATCTCTGTGTGCACGGTTTTTATTTTGTCTTCATTTTATTTTTAAAGAATGGTTTGTTCACACCCTATTAAGAATAATGGAGAATAAAAACCAAAAACCCTATCACAAATGTGACAGGGTTCTCATAAGAATCAGCTTATCGCTTCAAGGAGGAAAAACCTCCATAGCATGAAATTCAATTTATTTAAACTTAGCTTTCAATTCTTCAGCTTTATCTGTATTTTCCCAAGGTACATTTAAATCAACACGACCGAAGTGCCCATAAGCCGCTGTTTGTTTATAGATTGGACGGCGAAGATCAAGCATTTTAATAATGCCTGCAGGACGCAAATCAAATGTCTCACGCACGGCTTCTACTAATTCGCTTTCTGTGACCTTTCCTGTACCAAATGTGTCTACAGAGATAGAAACTGGCTGAGCTACACCGATCGCATATGCTAATTGAACTTCTGCGCGCTCTGCTAAGCCTGCAGCTACAATATTTTTAGCTACATAACGTGCTGCATATGCTCCAGATCGGTCCACTTTTGTTGCATCTTTCCCTGAGAATGCACCGCCGCCATGACGCGCATATCCACCGTATGTGTCAACGATGATTTTGCGTCCTGTAAGACCTGCATCCCCTTTTGGTCCACCTATTACAAAGCGGCCTGTTGGGTTAATGAAGTATTTTGTGTTTTCATCCAGTAATTCAGCTGGCACTACATTATTGATTACTGTTGATTTAAGATCTTGTTGAATTTGTTCTAATGTTACATCTTCATCATGTTGAGTTGAGATAACAATTGTATCCACACGTACTGGATGGTTGTTTTCATCATACTCAATTGTTACTTGTGTTTTTCCATCCGGACGCAAGTATGCAAGTTGACCTGTCTTGCGAACCTCTGTTAAACGACGTGCCAATTTGTGCGCTAAGCTGATTGGAAGCGGCATTAACTCAGGTGTTTCATTGCAAGCATAGCCGAACATCAACCCTTGGTCCCCTGCACCAATTGCTTCGATATCTGCATCTGACATTTTTCCTTCACGAGCTTCCAGTGCTTGGTCTACACCTTGTGCAATATCAGGTGATTGTTCGCCAATTGCTACAAGTACTGCTAGGTTTTCTGCATCGAAACCGTATTTACCGCGTGTGTAACCAATTTCAGCTACTGTATCTCTTACAATTCCTTTGATGTCAACGTATGTTGAGGTCGTCACTTCTCCTGCAACAAGGACAAGGCCTGTTGTGACAGTTGTTTCACATGCAACTCGCGCATTCGGGTCTTTTGCAATAATGGCATCTAAAATGGCATCCGAAATTTGGTCACAAATTTTATCTGGATGTCCTTCTGTTACGCTTTCTGAAGTAAATAATCTTCTGTTAGTCATTTGGTTGGTTTCCTCCTAAATCAACGAGATCCTCTCGAAAGTGATACGGTACTCATTACCCATGTCCGTTTAAATGGATTAAACGCCAAGCTTTAGCTGCTTTTTAAACACGAGGATATAGAAAGTGCCCTTACATACATGCTATATATTAATATGAAACAAAATCAATTTGCCTCAATTTTTACACAAAAAAACCTTTCGCTCATTCGCACAATGAGGAAAGGATATGTTTCGTAAGCACCTTTCACTCTTATCGTTCAAGGAATATTCCTTGCATCAGATTAGCACCAGCGCATTTACCACTTGATAAAATGCAGGTTGCCGGGTTTCTTAGGGCCTGACCCTCCACCAGCTCGGGATAAGAGTATCCGTTCTATAGCATATAGTAAGCGAATTGAACAAGAAAGTCAAATTTTCGATAAAAAATAAAGAAAAAAGTTGATTTTTGATGAATTTTGTTGTGTGATGTAGTTAAGCGTTTTCGTAAAGTAAATTAATGAATTAATTTATATAGAAAACTTTTAAAAAATAACGAGTTATTAGTATAGACTAATACGCTTAATGTGTTATACTAATTCTCGAAATGATTAATACTCACCCACTTAGCAAGGGTAATAATATAAAAAGGATGGTACGTACACAGATGAATTCAGTAGAAATTGCGAATGAACTGAATGATTTATTACAAGGGCGCAATATTTTAGAACAGCTTTCAGTTCCACAATTAGTGGAAAAAGCAACTTCACGTGGAGAAGCAATCTTAACGGTAGATGGTGCTGTTCGCGCAGTAACTGGCAAATATACAGGACGTTCTCCTAAAGATAAATTTATGGTAGAAGAAGAATCCTCTAAAGACAAAATTGATTGGGGTAAAATCAATCAACCTATTTCTTCAGAAGTTTTCGATTCATTATATACGAAAGTAGTAGACTATTTAAAAGAAAAAGAAGAAATTTTTGTTTTCAAAGGATTTGCGGGTGCTGACCCTTCATCCCGTCTTGGCATTCGTGTTGTGAACGAATTCGCATGGCATAATTTATTTGCACATCAATTATTCATCCGCCCTACAGCTGAAGAATTAGAAGAACATGAAGCAGATTTCACTATTGTTTCTGCTCCTACCTTTAAAGCTGATCCAGCAGTAGACGGAACATCTTCTGAAACATTCATTCTCGTATCTCTAGAAAAACGCATTATTTTAATCGGCGGCACAGAATATGCTGGCGAAATGAAAAAATCAATCTTCGGCATTATGAATTACCTATTACCACAACAAGGTATTCTGTCTATGCACTGCTCTGCAAATGTTGGTGAATCAGGCGATGTAGCATTATTCTTCGGCCTATCCGGTACAGGTAAAACGACTTTATCTGCTGACAGCAATCGCAAATTAATTGGTGATGATGAGCACGGCTGGTCAGACAATGGAGTATTCAATATAGAAGGAGGCTGCTACGCGAAAACAGTCAACCTTTCTGCTGAAAAAGAACCAGAAATCTATAATGCTATCAAATTTGGCACAGTGCTTGAGAATGTAACAATCGATCCAGAAACACGCATACCTGACTATGATGATACTACATTAACTCAAAATACACGTGCTGCATACCCAATCCAAAATATCGAAAATATTGCAAGTCCATCTGTTGGTGGTCACCCTAAAACAATTATTTTCTTAACAGCTGATGCGTTTGGCGTATTGCCTCCAATCAGTAAATTAACGAAAGAGCAAGCGATGTATCATTTCTTATCTGGCTTCACTTCCAAAATTCCTGGAACAGAACGCGGTGTCGTAGAACCAGAACCAGTATTCTCTACATGCTTTGGCGCTCCATTCTTCCCACTACATGCTTCTGTATACGCAGAAATGTTGGGTGAGAAAATCGATGCTCATGAAGCTAATGTATTCTTAGTTAATACAGGCTGGACTGGCGGCAGCTATGGTGAAGGCAGCCGTATGAAACTTTCTTATACTCGTACAATGGTTCGCGCTGCAATCGACGGCAAGCTAGACAATGTATTCACAGAGCAAGATCCATTCTTTGGTCTATCTATGCCTACACAAATCGAAGGCGTGCCAACAGAAGTTTTAAATCCGCGTAATGCATGGGCGGATAAAGATGCTTATGATCAAAAAGCTAAAGAACTTGCTGGCATGTTCCATGAAAACTTTAAAAAATTCGGCGTCATTTCAAAAGATATTTCTGAAAAAGGCGCGCCAATCGTTTAATTGCTACAACTTATCGCTTACAACCTATAAGTAAATCCAAATCGCAAAAAAATCCCCGACAGGCCAAAAGGCTAGCCGGGGATTTTTGGTTTTTTAATCTGTGTCATCTGGAAAAAATTCTGCTTCTGTATCGTATTTCTTAAACATCTCAAGAATAGGTTCGGCATCTTCTCTCGTTAGTTGATTAAAGAAAATCTCTTCTGCATAATTTCTTATTTCTATGCCTTCTATTCCATGATCATCATGGAACAGAATAGAAAACCATTTTAACTGTTCTTTTGAATCGGCTGAGTGGTGAATAAAATAATCTCTTATTTTATCATTTAAGGTGACACGCTGAATTTTTACTAAGCCTTCATCCTGTGAACTAAAACTGAATTGTTCCAGTTCTTGAATTGCCTTGCTTTCTTCCTTCCAATTTTGCACCTGCAGCTCATTATAGGGTCCAGAATAAGCCTCCCATAATTCCTGCCAGAAAGGATAGCGTTTTTTAAACGGCAAGGTATCACTTTTATGCCTTACATCATTTGTCGCTTTAAGATAACCCATCTTTTCACCTACTTATTTTATTGTAGTTTCATCCATTGGCATGCCCCTCGGAGGACATTGCGATTGGCTACACCAGGGAAGTAATGAGTGAATTCGGGATAATACCAGGTTTCAACTCTTTTATTTAATTCCTTTAAGCGCTCTTCAAGTAGTTCAGCATGCTTAAAACTCACATTGTCATCTTTCATCCCATGAATAATTAAGACAGAAGCATTAATTTCTTTTATTCGGTCTAACGGCGTCCGCTCTTCATATGCAGCTGGATTGGTCATAGGAGAACCTCCGAATACGCGTTTCATCATCCGACGCATATCAACCCGTTCTTCGTATGTGTACTCAATGTTAGAGACGCCTCCCCATGTAACAATGGACGTGATGTCATTTCGAATAATACCAGTCCAAAGAGCCATAAGCCCACCTCTAGAAAATGCGAACAAATGAATTCTCTCACTGTCACAGAAACGCTTCAGCACTTCGATAGCATTTACTGCATCAAAGCGGTCTTCGCCAGCAAACATATCCTTTCCTTCACCACCGCGTACACCTCTATAATACGGCGCGAATACGACAAAGCCATTTGCCGCAAGCTGTGTAATGCGAGCAGGACGTACCATCCCTACATTTTGAATCCCACCTCGCAAATATAGGATTCCTTCACTCTTTGGATTTTGTATAGGCGTAGCAAGAAGCCCTTTCACTTTTAAACCTTCCGACCAATATGTAATCTCGGCAAGTTTGACATTTGGATTGGGCGATGGATAATCCCTCATGTAATGGATATCACCATTGATATTCACGTTCACTCACCTTCTCTAACATTTTTTTCATCCCTGCATCTTTCATATAAAAACTTAGATTGTTACAGTGATCTAATTCTTCATCATCCAACAGACATGTGCCAGCTGTTTCTTTATACTGGTGATTTTGTTCGATTGCTTGGACAGAGGCTATAAATACCGCCTTCGTAAAAGGCCTTTCTGCGTGAACTATATAAGTGGCAAACCAAACTATATCTGAGAGCACGGCCCCTGTTTCTTCATATACTTCCCTTCTTGCCGCATCTTCTAACATTTCCCCCTTCTCTACCTTACCGCCCGGAAATTCAAGACCGCGAAGAGGGTGCTCGGTCAACAACCATTTCCCTTTATATTTCGCTAATACCAACACATGTTGAGGTTTTATGGAAAAAGAATTCTTTTTAAAAGAGAGTTCACAACCAAAGCCATTTAAATCTGTATATGTAAACATACCTTCGCTCACTCCTTGTTTTTATAAGTGTAACGAAGGTAAATCAATCCATCAACTGTAATAAGGCATTCCTTCAATAAATTTCTTAGTCTCTTCATCGCCGTATTCATGAATGATGGCATAAACTTTAGCCAACCGTTTATCTACTTCATTGTTTTGTGCATCAAGATGATAAGGAACAGCTGGAAGGTGTGCACGCCACATACCACTTGCTTCCCATCCTTGCATTTGTCTAAAAAGTAAATCAAGTACCTTTAACATTTCAGTATTCGTATTTATTTGGAATTCCCAAGGTGCTAGGTCTGGAGAAAAATTATAATATTTATGCATTACTGACACATAGGCATCTACTTGTTCTGACATGATGTAATCCTCCTTTATTTGATTGGCCACATTTTTTATAGCATGGTTGTGTTTTATTTTTTTATACGAGGATTAGGCATTTAAAACGTTTCTTGTCTTTCAACTTGCATATTATATAAGGAAACGGAAAATTCAGAAAGTGGTGAGACTATGCATCTATTCACTGGTGTCTTCTTAGCTGGTCTTCTTATTGGTCTATTTCTTGATGCGCTCACACTTATATTCTCTCCTCGTTCTAAACATGCAGTGCGAATGACAGTATTATTTATCATATCGATTTTTCTTTTTATTGTAAGTTTATTTATGAGCAGCACGCTCGGAACCATGATTGGCTTTTTAAGCCTTGGTATTTATACGACAGCCCTTTTATTAGCCTTATTCGGTATATGCAGGATATGGAGAATGAGAACCTATTATGGGATAGTCATATTCGTCGTCTGCTGGTTTATTCTTTCTTTATTCAGATAAAAAGTGGTACCAAATAAAAAATATTTAAAACCCCACAACCGGCAATTGTGGGGCATTTATATGAAATCTCCAACAATTGGGGGAGATGTGTTTTGAGAGTACACTTATTGTTCAACAAGAAAATTTACAGTATCAATATCTGAACTCGTCGGCAATTCAAAGTCTTGCTGGTACATCTCAGCTCCCTTTCCAGTAATAAATACCCAATCATTTGCATCTGCTTCATCTATGGCTTTTTGTATTGCAAGGGTGCGG
This sequence comes from Rummeliibacillus sp. GQ308, assembly GCF_059759115.1. Lineage (NCBI taxonomy): Bacteria > Bacillati > Bacillota > Bacilli > Caryophanales > Caryophanaceae > Rummeliibacillus > Rummeliibacillus sp. GQ308. The sequence continues at coordinate 2,188,638 of NZ_JCAXDQ010000001.1, forward strand.
TCAGGAATAATCAGGCATCCATCATTCACTTGCTCTAATGCTTCTTTCATCTCTTCCTGGCTCAGATCATTTAAATCATCGAAGGTAAGAATTTGTACATCGCTATTACTTTTGGAGTTTTGGATCATGTCCTTACGTTTTGTTGTATCTCGATTTCCTCGGAAACCAAAGACATGGAATATACGGTTTGCCCCTTCTTCTTTCGCTGTCTCTAAACAATAATTGAAGGCATCTGCTGTATGTGCATAATCAACGACGATAGTGGTACCTTTTGGGTGGGTGATTTTTTCAAAGCGTCCTGGAACTCCTGAAAAGCTCTCCAGTGCTTGAATAATTTCTTGGGGAGGAATACCGATCTCACTTGCCGTTAAAAACGCTAGCGCAGCATTTAATATATTATGTTTGCCCTCAATTTGAAGGTGAAGTGTGTGAATAGAATTCTTTTGTAATGCGAAGGTTCCTTTTCGGGTTTGGATGGATGTAAGGTGAAGGTCATGATGGGGTTTATCCCCCATTGAATAGAATGTGGAATTATTCTTTAATAAACGGTTTGCTAATATCTCGCCATATCGATCTCCCCGATTAATGATTGCTCTGCCAGTAGGTTTCATTTGGTCAAATAAACGTGCTTTTACAGAAAAATAATCATCAATGGTTTTATGGAAATCTAAATGATCATGGTCTAAGTTTGTAAATAAACAATAATCAAATTCAACACCGGTAACACGATGCTGGGCAATTCCATGTGAAGAAACTTCCATCAAGATATATTCATCCCGGCTTGCATTTAATTGTTTATTCAGCTGTAGCGGGCATGGTGTGGTATTGGCAGAATTGCATACTTTGCCGTTGATTTCATTTTGTACAGTACCAAATAAAGCACATTTATTTCCTGTGCTCTCTAAGATATGCTTTAACATATAAGAGGTGGTAGTTTTACCATTTGTTCCGGTAATCCCAATCATTGTTTTCCTTTTTGATGGGTGATTATAAAAAGTACAAGCTAATTGGGCCAACGCTGAGCGTCCATTTTCTATTTGAAAATAAGGTACCGTAACATGGTCTAATTTTTTCTCCCCCACAACAGCTATGGCACCAGCTGCAATTGCATTGTCAATATATTGATGCCCATCCGTTTGGTATCCTTGTATAGCCACAAAGAGTTCATTTGGTAGAGTTTCTTTGGAATTCGTGGAAATCCCTTTAATCTCTATCTCCCCATGCTGTTCATCTATTTCGCAAGCCAGGCATGAGATTAGTTCCTTTAATTTCATTTTCTCACCTCTTAAAGCATTGCAACGAATTATGCTTATCATGGCCGTAACTCGGGCTTCTATACAAAATAAAAGCGCAAATCCAAAAGGATTTGCGCTTTTACCTGTTATTTTCTTCTCATTGCTTTCATAATTAGGCTGACAATAAAGATTAAAATGATTGCACCTAATAGAGCCGGAATAATATAGAAATCACTTACTTTTGGTCCCCATTCACCTAATAAGTTACCACCAATCCATGCACCAATAATACCAGCAATAATGTTACCGATAATACCGCCTGGAATATCTTTACCTAAGATTAGACCTGCTAACCAACCTAGGATACCTCCGATAATTAAAAACCAAATAAAACTTAACATGATATCAACTTCCTTTCTTTCTTTCTGTTTGTTTGGCTCTGCTTATATATTCCCCGATAGAATGAAATTAAACTCCTTTTTTAAAAATAGTTATATACCAAGCGCTTGCTTTTACTATTTTCTTAAAGGAAGATTACTATTTTTTTTAGAGCAGTTGCAGTAAAATAAAGTAGATTAATCAATAGATTATAAAGGAAGTTGACATATATTGAAAAAAATCCTCATACTGCCTATTCGCTTTTATCAAAAAGTGCTATCACCATTAAAGCCACCTAGCTGCCGTTTTTACCCTACTTGTTCTAACTACGGAATTGAAGCTATTGAAAAACATGGTGCATTTAAAGGTAGCTACTTGGCGATTCGACGGATATTACGTTGCCAACCATTTTGTGAAGGCGGCTATGATCCAGTGCCAGAAGAATGGCCTCCGAAAAAGAATTAATTTTCGGGGCTTTTTTTATTGTATTTTCTACAGATATCTTGTATAGTAGTTATTGTTTAAAAAACAAATCGTAATGATTACTATTTATGAGGTGCTATAATGAAAAAGTTTTATATAATTTTTTTAGTAACGGTCATAGCTTTATTTACAGCTGCTTGTGGAACGACTAAAAATAAACAAGACACGGCCAATAAAAAGACGCTTAATATTTACACAACTGTTTATCCACTTCAATATTTCGCAAAACGAATTGGTGGAAGCCATGTGAATGTTTCATCTATTTATCCACCTGGCTCAAATGAACATACATTCGAACCAACGCAGCGGGATATGATGAATTTAGCAGATGCAGATTATTTCTTTTACGTTGGTTTAGGACTTGAAGGATTCGTTGAAAAGTCAAAAAAATCTCTTCAAAATGAACAAGTCCAAATGGTTGAGACGGCCGCACAGGTATCAAAAGACAAACTTGCTGTCAGTACCGGCAAGGAAGAAGACGAACATGAAGGAAATCATGAAGACGGTCACGAGCATGGCCAGTATGACCCACATGTTTGGCTTTCGCCAGTTATCAGCCAAGATTTAGCAAAATCTATTAAGAATGCTTTAGTAAAAGCACAACCTAAGAACAAATCTGAATTTGAGACGAATTATGAATCACTTGTTAAAGATTTAAACAAGTTGAATAACGATTACAAAACAATGGCAAACAATGCAAAGCATAAAACATTCTTTGTCTCACATGCTGCTTTTGGCTATATTGCAGGCACATATGGATTGAATCAAGTAGCCATCGCTGGTCTTAACTCCCAGGATGAACCATCACAAAAAACACTGGCTCATATTGTGGACCAAGCAAAAGAGGACAATGTACGCTACATTTTATTCGAGCAAAATGTTTCTTCAAACCTTGCTAAAGTCATTCAGAACGATATCGGAGCACAACCTCTAACACTCCACAATTTAAGTGTACTGACAAAAGAGGATATTCAACATAAAGAAGATTACTTTACATTAATGCAACGTAACATAGACACATTTAAAAAAGCGCTGAATTAATAAAAGATGGCCTCATCCAAAATTGGATGGGCCATCTTTATTTTATCCTAAGAATGCATTTAACATCCATACATGCTTTTCTAAGCTTTGATAAATGGAGTTAAGTAAATCCTCTGTCATATCATCATTTTCATTAGATGCTTCTGTCATACCAGCTTTCAAACTTTCCATAACTAGATTAAAATCTTTAATCAGTGTATCCACCATTTGTTCAGCTGTTTCGCTGCCTTGAGCTTCTTGGACATTCGAAATCTCTAGATGCTCTTTCATAGTTGCTACTGGTTTACCGCCTAGAGATAGAATACGTTCAGCAATATTATCCAGATGCTCTGCTGCTTCGTTGTATAGCTCTTCAAACTTGGCATGCAATGTGAAGAATGTTGGTCCTTTTACATACCAATGATAATTGTGAAGCTTTGTATATAACACTGACCATTGAGATACCAATTGATTTAATTGTTGTTGTAAATTAGACATAACGTACACTCTCCTAATATTAATTTCTTCTCGCGTTTAGTATTCCTTCTCTTTGAACAAATTAAACATATGAATTGTTCGTCTTAACTAATTTAAATTTGATATACTAAAGTAAGTGATAACTTTTTTATTACGAATTCAACAACATAGAGGTGTAATGTAATATATGTTTCGATTTCATTTAATCCAATGGGTAAAAGGAGCATTTGCCATAAACAAGACACCATTTCCACTGTCTCGGGCGCTATGTGCCGGCATTTGCTCTGCAACTCCAACTTTAATAGGCATTTTATTTAACCATTTTTCATACGGACTAATGGCCTCGATTGGCGGCTTTGCTTACTTGTATGTATGGAATGAACCTTATCTTCAACGAGCGAAGAAAATTTTCCTTGTTGCAGCCAGCTTTTCTGTACTTATGATGTTAGGTGTATTGACGTCCTCTTCGACTATATTATTTTCTTTATTAATAGGCCTTGTAGGAGCATTAGTGACTTTCATATTTGGTGCACTTAAAATACCTGGCCCTGCATCTATATTCTTCGTGATGATATTTTCAATGTCTTCTGCAACACACCCTGATCCCCATCTTGCATGGCTATACGGTGGCCTTGTAATGTTAGGCGGCATTTTTTCTTGGATAGTCGCTATGATTGGCTGGTTCTGGCATCCATATGGCCCAGAAACCAAAGCAGTCCATGCAGTTTATACAGAAATTGCAAGATTAATCGACAAAGTGGGCACAGATCAATTCGATTTAGCTTGTGAAAAAACGGTTCAGATCTTAAATAATGCAGATACCGTTTTATTAGCCGGCTATTCTCCTTGGCACAGCTCTCTTAGTTACAAGCGACTTTATCTGCTAAACAATCAAGCCAACCTCATTTTCTCAGATATTCTGGAACTTGTTGCAGATGGCTATACAAAACTCCCTAAAGAAGTCGGGCAGTCTGTCAAAGCTCTTGCTGACTTGATTGATAATCCCTCCTCTGGTGTAAAAACAATTTTACAACCTAAAGAAACGACTCAAAAGATCAGCGCTTTATTGTCAAAAATATATGATGCTGATGCTATTTTGAATAAGACTTTAAAAAATATAAATGCTGAATTAAACATATCTAAGCCTTCTGCATTTAAATCGCTGAGCCATGCATTGGACAAGGATTCCATTGTCTTTACCAATTCGATAAAATACGGCTTTGTCTTAATCATTGCTGCATTAATTGCATTCTCATTTGACTTTCAACGTTCATATTGGATTCCTGCTTCCTGTGCAGCTGTTATGATGGGCTCTACCATTATAAGTACTTTTCACCGGGCCATCCAACGATCACTTGGTACAATCTTAGGTGTATTGATTGCATCCGTTATTCTCTACAATCAGCCAACAGGTATCTTAGTGGCATTGTGCAGTCTTGTCTTTAGCTTTTTTACAGAATTATTTATCGTGAAAAACTATGCGTTCGCGGTTATATTTTTAACGCCAAACTCCATTTTAATTGCAGAGAATACAACACAGATCAATAATCTTTCTTTCTTTGCAACTACACGCGTGACAGACATTATTATTGGAGCGATTATTGGGTTAATAGGCGTGCTCCTAATCGGCAGACGAACTGCTTCAAGCAGACTGCCAAATATTATCGCCAAAACGATTCGTAGTCAATCAGAGCTACTGTTTAATTTATTTTCAGCTCAAACACAATACTCAGCAACAGACCGTACCAATAAAATGAGCAAGATGCAAATAAATATGACAAATCTTCGGACAGTCTACACGACTGCATTAGGAGAATTACCTAGCAATAAGACTTTAGATTTCTTATGGCCAGCTATCGCTTCGTTGGAGCAGCTCAGCTTCCATTTAAGCTCACTGAACCAGACATCCCAATCGGTCGTGTTAGAGGAAGAAAACTTATCAAAATTGCTCTATCTATTTGAATCCATGGCTAAAAACATGGAGCAACAGCAAATCACAGCAAAAAACAATGTACCTTTAATTAAGGGCTACGGCAAAATAAAAAAAGAAATTTTAAACCTTCAAGATGCACTCAATCTTTATCAAACTAGAGTCACAAATCAAACATAAAAAGCCTTCCGGATTGGAAGGCTTTTTGCCATTATATAAACAATTCAAAAATACCGATAAAAATAAGTAGTACACCTGAAAGGATAGTAGCCTTTCTGCCAATGACCGTCTTCGATATGCGCAAGCCAAATTCTCCGCCAATCGAAAAAGCCACAACAGAAAAAAAGCCGATGGATAAAACTGTCCAAATTGCCGAAATTCCATTGGCCCCTATCGCAATTCCCGTAGCCAAACAATTGATAGATAGTATAAGCCCAAGCAATGCAGCCTCTTTGAATGATATTATATTATTTTGATCTTTATCTATTTTATCCAGGTTGAAATCTTTTTTGGTTTTCAACAAATCATCGACAATCATATAAATACCTATCCCTACCAATAAGAAGCTCCCAATCATATCTGCAAGATGAGGCGATAAATAATGGGCTATGGCACTCCCAATCTTGACGGAAAAATACGTAACGGCCATAGATAAGAAGGCAATGGTTACATTAGAAAGCAAGGGAATTCTCGTTTTTTTTATGCCATATGCCAGTCCTATCCCTAAATTATCTAAATTAGCCGCAATGCCAATCAATATAATCGTTATCCAGTGCATCTCATTCTCCTTCGCATAGATAGGTATTGCCTATTTTATGCGATAAGACAGAAAGGAATTGGGCTGAGAAAAAGCTATAAAACACTTCCTTATTCACATCATATAAGCTTTGGCAATTCTCTCCGCAACAGCTTGTTCGCCCCATTGCGCGGTAAGTCCTTGACAATAAATATCCGCTTCGGCACTTTATAGCCCGCTAAATGTTCTTTACAGTAGATTAACAAATCTTCTTCGTCTATATTCCCTTTGGTAACGACAAAGCCATAAGGCACTTGACCCCATTTTTCATTCTCAATTCCGCAGACCCCTGCTTCTCTAACAGCAGGATGCGAGATTAATGCATTTTCAATTTCAGCTGGATATATATTTTCCCCGCCTGAAATAATTAAATCCGCACGACGATCAACAACAAATAGGTAGCCTTCCTCATCCAAGTAGCCAATATCACCGCTATGGAGCCACCCTTCTTGTAAGGCAGATTTTTCTTTAAATCGACCAATATAACCTGGTGTGACATGAGGTCCCCGAATCAGTATTTCGCCTTCCTCGAAAGGCTCATTTGCACCGTCAATCGAAATTTGGTTAAAGAACAGCGGCTTCCCGGCTGACCCAATTTTCCGCATAGCATCTTCACTGGAAAGAGTAGTGGTTTGTGAGGCTGTTTCTGTCATCCCATACGTTTGGGCAATCTCAATTCCAAGCTCCGCTGCTCGCTCCAAATAATCAATCGGTACTGGTCCTCCGCCCGCAAGCATCGTTTGAAAGCGTTCAGAAGCCCTCTCCCCACGATTTTCTAATTCTTCGATAATCCTTGCAAGTGTTACTGAGACAACAGACATACGCGTCACAGAGCCTTCTACTAATTGATCAGCCACCTTCTTAGCATCAAATTTTGTATAAAGCACAAGTTCCACACCGTGTAATATGCATTTACAAAACATCGAAAATCCGCTGATATGGAATAGCGGTACTGTACACAGCCACGCTTCCTCTTTTAATAGCCCCGTATTATAAAGCGATGACGTAGCGCTGGAAAGATGATTTCCTACCGTCTGACGCACACCTTTCGGAAAGCCTGTTGTACCTGAGGTATACATAATAGTCATCGTATCAGACTCATTCCATTCACTAGAAGGACTAAACACCTTCCCTTCAGAAGCAAAAATATCTGTGAAAGCATAAATTCTTGTATCACTAGAAGGCAGCTTATCAACCAAACTATCCTCCGTTAATATAGCTGATACTCTTGCATCCTCTATCTGATAAGCCAGCTCCGTTTTGCTTAAGCGTAAGTTTAACATGACCATTTCACATTGTAAGTGCATGCATCCGCCTATCATGAAGATTAAATCAGCTGTGGAAGAAGCATAGAGGGCAATTCGGTCTCCACGCATGATGCCAAGGGACACTAATTGTTTTGCAATGAGGAGAGATTGTTCATTTAACTCTTGATATGTCCATGATTTGTCTTGAAAACGCAATGCTATACGATTTGGCGTCAAGCTTGCGCGTTGGATGATCCAATTTGGAACCATGATTTCATTCACCTTCTCCGTTCTATTATTTTTATTTTACCACAGAAAAAAAGAGTCAACGTTTACGTTGACTCCTTAGAAAATGAGTACTCTTCGGTTTATGGGAAACGTGGGAATTGACCAAAGTCCGGCTTGCGTTTTTCTTTGAACGCATCACGGCCTTCTTTCGCTTCATCCGTTGTGTAATAAAGCAATGTTGCATCTCCGCCGAATTGTTGTAATCCTGCTAAACCATCTGTATCAGCATTGAATGATGCTTTTAGGAAACGTAGTGCAGTTGGAGATTTTTCAAGCATCTCTTCGCACCATTGTACAGTTTCATCTTCTAAGCGTTCGTATGGTACGACTGTATTGACTAGCCCCATATCCAACGCTTCTTGTGCATTGTATTGGCGGCATAGGTACCAAATTTCGCGTGCTTTTTTATGGCCAATGATACGTGCCAAATAGCCGGCACCATAACCAGCATCGAATGAACCTACTTTTGGACCAGTTTGTCCAAAGATAGCATTGTCAGCAGCGATTGTTAGATCACATACGATATGTAGTACATGTCCACCACCGATAGCAAATCCTGCAACCATAGCAACAACCGGTTTTGGAATCTTGCGGATTAATGTTTGAAGATCAAGCACGTTTAAACGTGGAATGTTGTCATCGCCAACATAGCCGCCATTGCCGCGTACTTTTTGGTCTCCACCTGAGCAGAATGCTTTTTCGCCTTCGCCAGTCAAAATAATTGCGCCGATTTTAGCGTCGTCGCGCGCACGTGTAAATGCATCAATCATTTCCGTTACTGTTTTCGGACGGAAGGCATTGCGCACTTCTGGACGATTGATTGTTATTTTTGCGATGCCATTATAAGATTCATATTTGATATCTTCGTAGACATGTTCTGTTACCCATTCACGAGTCATTAATGAGTCCTCCTATTCGTCTTCTAAATGTTCCTTTATTATTGTAGCAAAGATTTGAGGATTTTCCACATGTATTGCATGGCCAACAGCTGGCACGATATGATGCTCGCAAATTGGAAACTCTTCTTTCATCTCTATTGCTTTTTGAATAAATTTTCGATCGAGTTCTCCAGTCAGCATGACAACAGGTTTTTGAAAATGTTTAAGCTCATGCCAATAGGACGACTGCTTCCCCGTCCCCATTCCTCTCAAGCTATTGGCAAGTCCAACAGGTGATTGGTTCAGCCTTTCATCTCTTACTTGCTGTTTAATATCAGCTGGCAAATGTTTTTGTGATTCAAATAAAGGAATGGTCTCCCAATAATTCACAAATGCTTCTACGCCATCTTTTTCAATACGCTCTGCCAACTGCCGATCATTTTTTATCCGGGTTCTACGTTCTTCTTCGGTCTTTAAACCTGGAGAGGCACTTTCTAAAACTAGCTTTTTCACTTTATCAGGATACCTGATGGCAAAAGCTAGTGCCACTCTACCTCCCATGGAGTAACCAACCAATGTACACGTATAGATTCGGCGGGCTTCGAAGAATTCACGCAGCAACTCCACTTGTTCATCCATCGAGTAGGCCTCTACGCTATAAGGAGAATCCGTTAAACCATGGCCCATTAAATCAATTGAAATCATACGATACTTTTTGGATATCCATTGTTCAGTGGATTCCCAAGTCTTTGTGCTGCCTGTAAAGCCATGGAGAAAAACTATGGTCGTTTTTGCTTCCGGATTAACCACTTGATAATGGATATTCTGGCCACGAATACTTGTCATTACACTTGCCATTTCTTGTCTAACTCCTTGCCAATTGCATCCCAAAGATTACGATGTGCTTCTAAATTCTGCGCACGATTGGTGAACACTTCAATGATTCGTAACGTTTTAGCTTTCGGCCGTTGCACTACTTTCTTAAGTTCTTCCTTTGTATGGACAGGTTCGTACTCTGCATCATACATTTTTGCCAAATCAGCAAATTGAAGTCCTGAAGGTGTGCCAAATAGTTCCTCATAATGTTGTTCAACTGTCGATTGCGATAAATAAGAGAAGATGCCACCACCATCATTATTCATAATGACAATCGTTATATCACATGCTTGATATCGTGTAGCAATTAATCCATTGCTATCATGTAGAAACGCTAAATCGCCTATTAACAAATACGTATCCCGCTTTGTTGCCAATTGCGTACCTATTGCCGTGGATACAATCCCATCAATGCCATTTGCTCCTCGGTTAGCGTAAATATGAATATCACGCGAGGTTTTCGAAAAGAAAGTATCGACATCTCGTATCGGCATGCTGCTACTTGCAAATAAATTACTTCCATCTGGCAATGACTGAAATAAAACGGCTGCCATTGCCCCTTCATCAGTCTCTTCTAGCTTGTATGTTTCAACTTTAGCTGCTGCAGCTTCATTTGATTGTGTCCACAGATTTACATAAGCTGAATCTATATTTGCTGGATTGATGATAAGATCATTTAGCCACTGATCGATAGATGCCTGAATATGCATGGTTGAGAGGGAAAGCGAATCACGAAACATCGGGTCTTCATCTACTACCAAATAGGTACTTGGCTCACAATACGTTAAAAATTGCATCAATGGTTTAGAAACAGGCTGAGCGCCGAAGCGGATCACTGTATCTGCTGCTGCCATCTGTTTAAATGCATCATTTTTCAGCAATGCATCGTATTGATCAATAATATAAGCCTCGCAGTCTTCTGGCACATTCGCTCGCAATTGGGATAGACTATCAGCGAGAACAGGCCATTTTAGCCGGCGAACCAATTGCCACATATAGGTAATATCTGTGCGACCTGGTAATTCCCCAACAATAATAAACCCTTTTTTCGCTTGTTCAATGACTGTTTCAAACAAATTCATTGCATGCTCAGTTGGCTTCAATTGAGAGGATATGCTCTCTGTAAAGGAAGCTACTGGCAAATGTTCCGGAAAATCAATCAATAATGGCTCTCTAAACGGCACATTGACATGAACTGGTCCATATGGATGCGTGCTTGCAATAGCCACCGCACGAGCGATATGGCGCTCAATAAACGGCAATATCTGTTGTGAGTCATCTGGTATTGGAAAATCAACTGCCCATTTTACTTGATCTCCATAAAGATGAGTTTGCGCAATCGCTTGGGGTGCTCCTACTTCACGTAACTCATGCGGGCGATCTGCCGTTAATACAATTAAAGGCACACGTGCTATTTTAGCTTCTACAATCGCTGGGAAATAGTTTGCTGCTGCCGTACCCGATGTACATACAAGGACAACAGGTTTTGTACTAGCCTTGGCAAGTCCCAATGCAAGAAAAGCAGCTGACCGCTCATCCACTTGTCGATATAGCGTAAATTCTTTACTGTTGGCAAATGCATAAGCAAGTGGCGTAGAACGAGAGCCAGGGCTCACTACAACATCTTTTATGCCAGTAGCATGCAATGCACTCACAAGTTTATATACATAGTTATTTAAAATCTCTTTATTCGTCATCTAATTGACCCCCTAAAGCGCGAACCATTGGGCGGAATTTTACAAGTGTCTCTTCATACTCACTTTGTGGCGTTGAATCAGCTACAATGCCTCCGCCCGCATATAAAAAGGCTTTATTCGAATTTAATAATGCTGATCGTATTGCAACCGCAAATTCACCATTATTTCGATCATCCAGCCAACCAATTGGTGCTGCATATAAACCTCTGTTCATCGGTTCATATTGGCGTATCACTTCCATAGCGCGCATTCGCGGCACACCACCTAAAGCAGGAGTCGGATGCAAGGTTTTCGCCAATTGCAAAATCGTAGCTCCATTCTTTAAATGTCCCTCAACAGGTGTAAATAAGTGTTGGATATCCCGGATTTTTAATAGTTCAGGTTGGCTAGGGATTGAATAAGAAGAACAATTATCCTTAAATGTCTTGCCGATCATATCCACTACGTATTGATGCTCTGAACGGTTCTTCGCATCATTGTATAATTCAAGCCCTAAACGTTCATCTTCATCGCTTGATCTCCCACGTTTAATAGAACCCGCTATACATGATGAATATGCGTAAGCATCTTGCACTTTTACTAAACGTTCAGGAGAGGCGCCAAAAAAGAAATGGTTTTTATATTCTAAGCCAAACAGATAGCTATTTTGTTGTTCATTCATTAGCTGTGCAAGTACATTTGCTGAAGCAACTGGCTCTTGAAATTTCAAAACATGTGAACGCGCAATGACTACCTTGTCCGCTTCTTTCTTTTGAATAAGATTTGTTACTTGTTCAATCGATGTAAGGTAAGCAGCTTTATTGGGCTCTGTACTTTCAACCACTATTGGTTTAGCGTATTCCACTTTCTCAAATGTGTAGCTTGCACGGAGAAGTTCATCTCTTTTTTTGCAAAGCTTCTGAAACAGTCCTGCTTCTTCCCGTTCTGCTATATAGTTTGTGCTAATATAGCTGTGTCCGTTACGGATAATTAACTGGTAGGTAGCAGCTGCGAAAAATGCTTCTGGCACATCATCCCACTCGCCTGACTGTGTGTTGGCAGGATCAAATGTAAAACCTCCGAATAATACGGGTCTTACATTCTCCTCATTTGTGAGTACATGCTGCGTGAGCTTCTTCCATTGCTGGTCGACCTCTTCAAAACGTCCCTCATTTAATCCGCTTTCGATTATATGTGCATGGCCTAAGCCAACTAACGTAAAAGTTTGATCAGGATTTTGCCAGAAAAAACGTTGTCCAGTAAATTCTTCTTCACCCGCATGAAAAAAGGCTAATGCAGACAAAGAGCTAACTTCGATTGTTTCTGAGAAAAACTGCAGTGTTGTTTTTTCTGTATCCTTTTGGTCGCCGATTGTTGACGACAACTGATGATTCATGAAAATTACCTCCGTCAGTAGATCATTTATCTACTAAGTACATACTTCTATATATTCTATCATACAACTTTCATTAATTTTCGGCACTTATTTGCTTTTTTAATGACTAATCATGGAATTTGGACAAAACAAAAAGACTGCGTAAATGCAGTCTTTTATAAATCTGTATCATAAGTTCCATCAGATTCGCTTCCTTTATCAGATGGTGAATCTGATGAGCCATATTCTTCGACAACCAGAAAGCTATCTTCGCCGTCAACACGGTAATCCTTCAAATTACTCGGATGTGAAGTATTCCCTGTCAGAACTCCTTCTTCAACTGAACGTTCCGTTGTATCTAGTGTATCCTCCGCATGCTCTATGCAAGTCAAAGTTCTAGGCATTGCTTCTAAGCGTTCGTAAGGAATTTCTTTACCACACACTACACAGGTACCATACGTACCAGCCTCCATGGCCCGAAGCGCTTCTTTAATTTCTTCTTTTTGAAAGTCATGGAATTTATCCATTGCAAGCTCTGTTGCTTGGTCTGTCAGATCTGTCGCCTGATCAGCAGGATGGTTATCATAGTTAGAGAGCTCCGTTGATTCAAAAACCCTGTCATTATCAGGCCTTTCTTCAATACGTTTCAGCTCATCCAATAATTCATTCTTTAAATGTTGTAATTGTTGTTCGTTCATATACTTAGCCTCCCATTCTTTCTTATTTATTCCCCAAAAACAACTTTTCAAAGCCATTTTTCGATTTTTAAGAAAAGAAAAAAGATGAGATGGAAATTCTCGAAATATTGAACGGATTAACATAAAAATAAAAAAGTCTTTAGAACATAAACTGTTCTAAAGACTTAGTATGACCCCTACGGGATTCGAACCCGTGTTACCGCCGTGAAAGGGCGGTGTCTTAACCGCTTGACCAAGGGGCCAATTGTATGGCGGAGAAGGAGGGATTTGAACCCTCGCGCCGGTTGCCCGACCTACACCCTTAGCAGGGGCGCCTCTTCAGCCACTTGAGTACTTCCCCATATGGCTCCGAAGGCAGGACTCGAACCTGCGACCCTCTGATTAACAGTCAGATGCTGCTACCAACTGAGCTACTTCGGAATAATAAATGGTGGGCCTAAATGGACTCGAACCATCGACCTCACGCTTATCAGGCGTGCGCTCTAACCAGCTGAGCTATAGGCCCATTTTGGAGCGGGTGAGGAGAATCGAACTCCCGACAACAGCTTGGAAGGCTGTGGTTTTACCACTAAACTACACCCGCATCATGGTGGGTCGGGACAGAATCGAACTGCCGACACTTAGAGCTTCAATCTAATGCTCTACCAACTGAGCTACCGACCCATAATGCTTTTGAAAAAAATGGCGGTCCGGACGGGACTCGAACCCGCGACCTCCTGCGTGACAGGCAGGCATTCTAACCAGCTGAACTACCGGACCATTTGGTTGCGGGGGCAGGATTTGAACCTGCGACCTTCGGGTTATGAGCCCGACGAGCTACCGAACTGCTCCACCCCGCGATAATGTTATATATTATTTTGTGATAATGGAGGAGGAAGAGGGATTCGAACCCCCGCGCGGTTTGACCCGCCTGTCGGTTTTCAAGACCGATCCCTTCAGCCAGACTTGGGTATTCCTCCGATATTTAAATGGTGGACCTTGCAGGACTCGAACCTGCGACCGGACGGTTATGAGCCGTCTGCTCTAACCAACTGAGCTAAAGGTCCTTTAATATGGCGGCCGAGGGGATCGAACCCCCGACCTTACGGGTATGAACCGTACGCTCTAGCCAGCTGAGCTAGGCCGCCATGATATTATATTTTAAAATTTGGTGGAGCCTAGCGGGATCGAACCGCTGACCTCCTGCGTGCAAGGCAGGCGCTCTCCCAGCTGAGCTAAGGCCCCAAATTAATTTTTTTAATGGTCGGGAAGACAGGATTCGAACCTGCGACCCCTTGGTCCCAAACCAAGTGCT